>CAWJSX010000001.1:0-2071078 GCA_963845675.1 uncultured Actinomycetota bacterium
CCGACCTCGGCATGTCGGGGCTCATCGCCGGGCTCGTCGGGATCGCGCCGACGACCGCCTTCGCGGTGTTCGCCGCGTCACGCCGCTGCTCGTGCGTGGTCTGGGACTCGAGCGCGCAGCCTGGATCGCGATGGTCGTGGCGGCCGCCGGCCAGCTGCTGAGGGCCACGGCCGGCGAGCCCGTGGCCTTCCTGCTGCGCTCCCTGGTCGCCCTCGTGGGGATGGGCATCGGCAACGTCGTGCTGCCACCGCTGATCAAGCGCTGGTTCCCCGACCGCCTCGCGGCGATGACGACCGGCTACGTGCTGCTGCTCGCCCTCGGCACCGCCCTGCCCGCCCTGCTGGCGGTGCCGATGGAGTCCGTCGGCGGCTGGCGCCTGGCGGTCGGCGCCTGGTCCTGTCGCGCTGGCCGCCGCCGGCCGTGGGTGCCCGTGGCCGGTGGGACACTCGGCGCACGCGGTCGCGGCGCCGCACGCCCGGCTGCCCGGGCGCTGGCGCCCCGCGGCGCTGACCGGGATCGCGTCCTCGTCCGCTGCACCCGTCGCGTGGGGCCTGACGGTGCTGATCGGGACCACGTCGCTGACGACGTACGCGCTGCTGACCTGGCTCCCGACGATGCTGGCCGAGGCCGGGTCGCCGCGCGGCGGCCGGCACCATGCTCGCCCTCTACGCCGGCGTCGGCATGCCCATGTCGCTGCTGATGCCCCGCTGGCCGGCGCCGGATTCGCAACCCCTTCCGTGGTCGTGGCCGTCGCCTGACCGCGATGCTCGACCGGCTACGCGGGCCTGTTCTGGTCGCCGAGGGCCTGCACGCTCGGTGTGGGTGGTGCTCTCGGGCCTCGGCCCGTCGCCGTTCCCGTTGGCGCTCACCCTGGTGAACCTGCGCTCAGCGCCACGCGGGCGCGACGGCCGCGCTGTCGGGCTTCGCCCAGAGCGTCGGCTACCTGCTCGCCTGCGCCGGCCCGTCGTCGTCGGCGTGCTGCGCCACGCCACCGGCGACTGGGGCGACCGCCTCGCGTTCCTACCGTGATCGCTGGTGGTGCAGGCGATGGTCGGCGGCGTCGTGGTCGTGCCGGCCCGTCGACGGTGGAGCGAGTCCCTCGGTCAGGCGCGTGTCGAGCGCGCGGCAGCTACCCTTGCCCGGTGACCCCAGCCGAGCTGTCCGCCGCCATCCGCGGGTGCCTGGACGAGGCCGTTCGTCGCGGGTGACGTCGACGTCGAGGTGCCCGACCACGTCACGCGTCGAGCGCCCCCGCAACCGCGACCACGGTGACTGGGCCACCGAACGTCGCGCTGCAGCTGGCGAAGCCGGCACGTGCCGCCGCGGACTCTGGCCAAGCTGCTCGCCGCCGCGCCTCGCCGACGTCGCCGGCAGTCAAGAGCGTCGAGGTGGCCGGGTCCGGGTTCCTCAACGTCGGCCTCGACGCGGCCGCCGCCGGCGAGCTGGCCCGGACGGTGGTGCGAGGCCGGGGAGCGGTACGGGCGCAGCGACTCCGGCGCGGGCCAGAAGGTGAACCTCGAGTTCGTGTCTGCGAACCCGACCGGGCCCATCCACCTCGGCGGCGTGCGCTGGGCGGCCGTCGGAGACTCGCCTCGGGCGCGTGCTCGTAGGCCACGGGCGCGGAGGTCACGCGCGAGTACTACTTCAACGACCACGGGGCCCAGATCGACCGGTTCGCACGCTCGCTGCATGCCCGGGCCGAGGGCCGGCCGTCCCCGAGGACGGCTACGGCGGCACCTACATCGACGACATCGCCACGCGCGTGCTCGCCGAGCGTCCGGACGCCCTCGAGGACGAGGACCCGCAGGAGGTCTTCCGGGCCATCGGTGTCGACCTGATGTTCGGGGAGATCAAGCAGGCGCTGCACGATTTCGGCGTCGACTTCGACGTGTTCTTCCACGAGAACGAGGTGCACGACTCCGGCGCCGTGAACCGCGCCATCGGACGGCTGCGCGAGCAGGGGCACATGTTCGAGGACGACGGGGCGCTGTGGCTGCGCACCACCGACTTCGGCGACGACCGCGACCGGGTGGTCATCCGCAGCGACGGGACGCCGACGTACTTCGCCGGCGACCTGGCGTACTACCTGCACAAGCGCGAGCGCGGCTTCGACCGCTCCGATCATCATGCTCGGCGCCGACCACCACGGGTACGTCGGCCGGATGATGGCGATGTGCGCCGCGTTCGGCGACACCCCCGGGGTCAACCTCGAGATCCTCATCGGCCAGATGGTCAACCTCGTGTCGGGAGGGGAGCCGCTGCGCATGAGCAAGCGCGCCGGCACCATCGTCACGATGGAGGACCTGGTGGACGCGGTCGGCGTCGACGCCGGGTCGCTACGCGCTGGTGCGGTCCTCGTCCGACTCGAACATCGACGTGGACCTCGACCTGCTGCGCAAGCAGACGAACGAGAACCCGGTGTTCTACGTCCAGTACGCGCACGCGCGCACGTCCGGCATCGGACGCAACGCCCGCGACGCCGGCGTGCGCACCGAGGACGGGTTCGACCCGTCGCTGCTCGACGACCCGACCGAGTCGGCGCTGCTCGCCGCGCTCGGGGAGTACCCGCGCGTCGTCGCCCAGGCGGCCGAGCTGCGGGAGCCGCACCGGGTCGCCCGCTACCTCGAGGCCGTGGCGGCCGCTCTTCCACAAGTGGTACGACGCGAAGCGCCGCGTCGTGCCGCAGGGCGACGAGGAGGTCACCGACGCCCACCGGACGCGCCTCTGGTTGACGGACGCCACCCGCCAGGTGCTCGGCAACGGGCTGACGATGATGGGCGTCGGCGCGCCCGACCGGATGTAGTCGTGAGGGCTCACGAGGCAGGTGCGCTGCACGCCGAGGGCTACGGCGCGCCGTCGTGGCTCTCGGTGCCGACCGACCCCAACGAGCTGGTGACGTCGCTGTGGTCGGCCAACGTGACGCGCGGCCCGCAGGGCGTCGCTGGTCGTCGCCGGCGTCGACGCGCGCGAGCTGGCCGCCGAGCACGGGACACCCGTCTACGTGCTCGACGAGGACGACTTCCGTTCCCGGGCAAGGGCTTTCGCCACCGCATTCGACCGGCGTTCGCGGACCACTGCGGTGGCGCGGACGTCTACTACGCCGGCAAGGCGTTCCTGTGCACCGAGGTCGCGCGGTGGGTCGCCGCCGAGGGGCTGTCTCTCGACACGTGCACGGGCACGCGAGCTCGCCGTCGCGCTGCGTGCCGGGGTCCCGGTCGGAGCGGATCGGGCTGCACGGCAACAACAAGTCGCGACGCCGAGCACGCGCGTGCGCTGGACGCCGGCATCGGGCGCATCGTGGTGGACTCGCTGGCCGAGATCGACCGGCTGGCCGACGCCGCCGCGGCCCGGGGCGTCAGGGCCCCGGTGCTGCTCCGGGTCACCGTCGGCGTCGAGGCCCACACGCACTCGTACATCGCGACCGCGCACGAGGACCAGAAGTTCGGGCTGTCGCTCACGGGCGGGCAGGCCACCGCCGCCGTCGCCGCGGTGCTCGCCCGTCCGGAGCTCGAGCTGCGGGGCCTGCACTCCCACATCGGTTCCCAGATCTTCGACGTGTCCGGCTTCGAGGTCGCGGCACGACGCGTTCTCGGGCTGCACGCTGCCGTGCGGGCCGAGCACGGGCTGGCGCTGCCGGAGCTCGACCTCGGTGGCGGCTTCGGCGTCGCGTACACGACGCAGCACGACCCGATGCCGGCGAGCGAGCTGGCCGATGGCATGGCCGACATCGTCGCCAAGGAGTGCGCGTCGCTGGGGGTCGAGGTGCCCCGCATCTCCGTGGAGCCGGGCCGGGCGATCGCCGGCCCGTCGACGTTCACGCTCTACGAGGTCGGCACGGTGAAGGACGTCGAGCTCGACGGTGGCGGGGTGCGTCGCTACGTCGCCGTCGACGGCGGCATGAGCGACAACATCCGCACGGCGCTGTACGACGCCGACTACTCGTGCACGCTGGCGTCGCGGTCGCTCCGACGCCGGTCCCGTGCTGACTCGAGTCGTCGGGAAGCACTGCGAGAGCGGGGACGTCGTCGTCAAGGACGAGTTCGTCGCGGCCGACGTGGCCGCCGGCGACCTCCTGGCGGTCCCCGGCACGGGTGCCTACTGCCGCAGCATGGCGTCCAACTACAACCACGTCCCCCGCCCGCCCGTGGTGGCGGTGCGCGACGGGCGGTCGCGGGTCGTCGTCCGCCGCGAGACCGAGGACGACCTGCTCGCTCTCGACGTGGTCTGAAGCGGCACCACGTGCGGTGGTGTCGGAGGGGCGATGGCACGCTGTGCGCATGAGCATCCCGGCAGGCTGGTACCCCGACCCGCATCCTGACGCCGACCACGGCGCCCTCAGGTGGTGGGACGGCGCGCAGTGGACGGACCACACCGACCGCGGCGCCGAGCAGGCGGACCCCACGGACGCGCCCAGTCGCGGGGGCCGACGCGCAGGAGACGTCCGAGCTTGCGACGGAGCAGCCGCAGCCCGAGCCGGACCAGGAGTCGCCGGAGCAGGCCTGGCAGGAGCGGCCCACGGTCGCGCTGCAGAGGGAGACCCCGTCGCCTGCCACGCAGCAGTACGCGGCCCAGCCCGCCGCACCACAGCAGTACGCCCCGGGGTACCAGCAGCAGCTACCCCGCAGCAGCAGTTCCCGCAGCAGCAGCCCGCAGCAGTACCCGCAGCAGCAGCCGGCGGTACCGCAGATGACCCACTGCCCGGACGGGACGCCCCTGGCCAGCCCGTGGGTCAGGCTGGGCGCGTACCTGCTCGACATGCTGTTCGGGTTCCTCGTCTCGGTGGTACTCCTCCTGGTGCTCGGGCTCGTGTTCGGTCTGCTGGCGTTCGCCGTGTCGAACGGCGTGAGCGGCGGGTCGGACTCCTTCGACGCGGCCGGCGGCGGCCTGATCGTGATGCTGTACCTGCTCGTGCTGGCGGCGTCGCTCGGCTACTGGGTCTGGGCCTTCGTGCTGCGGGTGCGCAGCCACGGCGCCTCACCGGGCAAGCAGCTCCTCGGCCTCAAGATCCGCACGTTCCACGCGGACGGCCAGCTCACCTACGGCCAGATCTGGGGCCGCGTCGGCCTGCCCGCACTCGCGTCGTCCTTCACCGCGGGCATCTCGCCGCTCGCCGACTACCTGTGGCTCCTGTGGGACCGGCACGTGCAGTGCCTGCACGACAAGGCCGTCGGCACCGTCGTCGTCACCACCCGCCAGCCACTCGCGCCGCCCGACCACCCGGGCGTCCAGCTGGCACGGTCGTTCCCGGCCTCGCGCGGTTGGGTTGCGTTCGGTCCCGTCCCGCCGGGGACGGCCACGGGCTACCGAGGCTGACCGGCCGATCGCCGCCGGCCCAGGGCTTCATGACGGGTCGTCACGTCATCGACGTCAGGGCCGCGACCCCGGGTCCGTCGAGGTCGTCGAGCGCCACACGACGCCCGCAGGCGGCGAGAAGCAGTGACAGCGCGGTGCCGCGCACCTGCGGTCCGTCCCCGATCGACACGTCGGCGTCCACCGCGGTGAGCCGGACCCGGGTCGTCAGCTCCTTGGCGCCGCCGAAGGACGCCGGAGTCCGCGTCTGCAGGCGGAGCGAGCGGACGACGAGCTCCACCGGGTAGGGGCGGGTGACTCCCGTCGGTCGGCGGATGTCCTCACCGTGGACGATCTCCTCGACGAGCCGGCTGTCGAGCGGCGCGGGTGGGGTCGACGTCCGCGATGCCACGTGACGTAGCCGCTCCAGTGTCTGCTGCGGTGACGCACCGCGCTCGCGCTCCACCCCACGGGCGTTCTGGCGGTCGAAGTCGAACCGGGCCCGGGCGAGCCCGACCACGAAGCCGCGGCGCGTGGTCCGCGCGGTGTCGACCAGGTGCGCGACCACGTCGTGCACCGTCCACCCGGCGCAGAGCGACGGGAGGTCCCACGACTCGTCGTCGAGGCGCTCGAGGTCGTCGATCAACGCCGCACGCTCAGCGTGCACACTCGGCCAGACGTCGTTCACGGGTCCTCCTTCGGTCGTCAGGTCGTGCCAGGTCGGACCGGGACGGCACCGCGAACTCATCGGCGGGCCGGGGTCACCCTGCCGCGGACCTCGCCCAGACCTACCCGCACGCCGCCCGGGCCGGGCGCGGTCGCGGTCAGCACCACCTCGTCGCCGTCCTCGAGGAAGGTCCGGCTGCCGCCGTCGTCGAGCCGCACCTGCTCGGAGCCGTTCCACGACAGCTCGAGGAACGACCCTCGCTGCGCGGGCTCGGGACCGCTCACCGTGCCGGAGGCGAACAGGTCACCCGTCCGCAGGCTCGCCCCGTTCACGGTGAGGTGCGCCAGCTGCTGAGCCGCCGTCCAGTACATCTGGGCGAACGGGGGTCGGCTCACGGTCGTACCGTTCCATCCCACCTCGAGGTCGAGGTCCAGGCCCCACGGGTCGTCGGGCTCGTCGGTCAGGTAGTCCAGGAGGTCGTGGGTCCGCTCGGGCGGCGCCACCCGGGCGTGGTCGAGGGCGGCGATCGGCAGAACCCAGTGGGACACCGAGGTCGCGAAGGACTTGCCGAGGAAGGGACCGAGCGGCACGTACTCCCAGCTCTGCAGGTCGCGGGCGCTCCAGTCGTTGACGAGGCAGACACCGAACAGGTGCTGCGCGGCGTCGGCGACGGCCACCCTCTCGCCGAGGGCCGTCGGCACCCCGACGACGAAACCCACCTCGGCCTCGATGTCGAGCTGGCGGCTGGGGCCGTACTCCGGCACGTCGGCTCCGCGCGGCTTGCGCTGGCCGCAGGGACGGACGACGTCGGTGCCCGAGGGCACCACGGTGCCGGCGCGCCCGTGGTACCCGACGGGCAGGTGCTTCCAGTTGGGCAGCAACGGCTCCGAGTCCGGACGGAACAGCCGTCCGACGTTCGTGGCGTGGTGCTCGCTGGAGTAGAAGTCCACGTAGTCGCCGACGCGGAACGGCATGTGGAGCGTCACCGCGTCCAGCGGGAGGAGGTGCGGCTCCGCCTGCTCCCGGCGTCCCTCAGCGGTGACGACGTCGACGACCCAGGCCCGGACCTCGGCCCACACCGCGGGCCCGGCGGCCATGAGGGTGTTGAGCGAAGGCTCGGACAGGCGGCACCTGACACGGCCAGCATGTCCTCGGCCGCCAGGGGGGCGAGGTCGAGCACGTGGTCGCCGATCCGGGCGCCCACGCGGGCCGGCTCGTCGCCCAGCGAGAAGACGCCGTAGGGCAGGGCCTCGGGGCCGAACGGTGAGCCGGCGGGGACGGGTACCCAGGTCGACAGGGTCACGGGACCTCCTCGGTGAGCGGTGCGGTGGCGGTGGTGGCCATCGGGGCGACCAGCCCGTCCGACGGCAGCATGGCGAGCGCTGCGAGCTCGCGCAGCGGGTCGGTGACCCCGCAGCAGCCGAAGCTGGCCCAGCAGCGGCGCACGGCCTCGCGGCGGTCGTCGGGGATCGCGGTCACGGCCGGGACGAGACCGGCCGGCTCGGTGACGGACAGCAGGTCCGAGATCGCGGAGTCGTCCGCACCACGCAGCAGCGCGTCGACGGCGGCGACCACGTTGAGCACGCCGTGCGTCGTGCCACCGGTCACCGGGTCGGGTCCCCGCACCGCGTGGTGCAGCCCGGCGGTCAGCTTGAAGGGCACGTCGGACGAGACGCAGGCACGCAGGAACGCGGCGAGGGCGTCGACCGGTACCGCCGCCTCGGGCGTCGTCCCGCCCGTACGCAGCTTGGCTCCCAGCCGGGTGACGTCGCCGCCCGAGGACTCCGCCCGCCAGCAGGCGAGGGTGGCGACGGACTCCAGCCCGGCCGCACCCCAGGGCACCTCGCACCACACCGCGGGCAGCCCGAGCCCCGCGGCGGCGGCGACCGTGGAGGCGAGCGCGTCGGCCGCGACCGGCGGGATCTCCGCAGCGACGACGTCGACCGTGGCGCGACGAGCCCCGCGAGCTCGGCGCGGGCGGCGTCGATCGCGTGAAGGGAGCCGATCAGGCCGATCTCCAGGGGGGCCGCGTCGGACCCGAGCGCCGCCAGGAAGGACGCGATGTCGGACGCGGGGACCAGCAGGGGGCCGACCATCGAGCCGTACGGCGCGGCGCGGTGCGAGCGGTGCTCGTCCAGCGCCCTCGGCCACGGCGCGTTGCCGGGTGGGAAGACCGCGGCGTCATCCACCAGCCGGCGCCACAGCGGGTCCCTTGACATGCGCGGGAGCGTAGCGCAACGTAACAGCAGCGATACAGCGACGACCGCTTATCGGACAACGGTTTTCGTCCCCCACGCACGGCAGGAGCGATCATGGCCCACTACCGCCACGTCGGGCAGGTGCCGCCCAAGCGGCACACCCAGTTTCGTCAGCCCGACGGGTCGCTCTACAGCGAGGAGCTGATGGGGGAGGAGGGCTTCTCGGCGGACTCGTCGCTGCTGTACCACCGCGGCATCCCCTCCGCGATCGTGGACAGCCGGGTGTGGGACCTGCCCGACCTGTCGACGCAGGCCAACCACCCCCTGACGCCCCGTCACCTCAGGCTGCACGACCTCTTCGTGGGGCAGGCACCCGGGCAGGGTGTCGACGCGGTGCTGGGACGCCGGCTGGTGCTGGGGAACTCCGACGTGCGCATCGGATACGCCGTGGCCCGCGACCCGAGTCCCTTGTACCGCAACGCGATCGGCGACGAGTGCGTGTACGTCGAGTCCGGCGCCGCCACCGTCGAGACGATGTTCGGCGTCCTCGAGGCGCGGCAGGGGGACTTCGTCGTCATCCCTCGGGCCACCGTGCACCGCTGGGTCCCGACCCGGGTGGACACCGAGGGACCCTTGCGGGCCTACACGATCGAGTCGAACAGCCACATCGCACCGCCGAAGCGGTACCTCTCACGGTTCGGCCAGCTGCTCGAGCACTCTCCGTACTGCGAGCGGGACCTGCACGCGCCGGGCGAGCCGCTGCTGGTGGACGAGGCGGGCGACGTGGAGGTCTACACGAAGCACCGCGGGCACGGCCCGTCCGGAGTGGTCGGGAGCGTCGTCGTGCACCCGAGCCACCCGTTCGACGTCGTCGGCTGGGACGGCTGCCTCTACCCGTACACGTTCAACGTCAGCGACTTCGAGCCGATCACGGGACGCGTGCACCAGCCGCCGCCTGTGCACCAGGTCTTCGAGGCCTGGAACTTCGTCATCTGCGCCTTCGTGCCGCGCAAGGTCGACTACCACCCCCTGGCCGTCCCGGTGCCGTACTACCACTCGAACGTGGACAGCGACGAGGTCATGTTCTACTGCGGCGGCGACTACGAGGCACGCAAGGGCTCGGGCATCGGCCAGGGGTCGATCTCGCTCCACCCCGGCGGTCACAGCCACGGCCCGCAGCCGGGCGCCACCGAGCGGGCGCTGGGCAAGGAGTTCTTCGACGAGCTGGCCGTCATGGTCGACACCTTCAAGCCGCTCGAGATCGGCGAGGGAGGTGCCGCGGTCGACGACGGTGCCTACGCGTGGTCGTGGTCGGGTCGCGGTCCGCAGGGCCCCACGACGCCGGTGCGCGGTGGTGGTGACCCCGCGGAGCCTCCGTCCATCGGGTGAGAAGACCCTCGCAGACCCCGGTCCGGGGTCGGCGACGGGAGCACGCGTCGTCTAGGGTCTTTCGTCGGTGCGTGCAGACGAGGTGGCAGGGGGACCGGACCAGTGGGTGACGACGTGGCGGCCGCACAGACCCGCCTCGAGCAGGAGGTCGTCGACCGGCTCTACGCGCGCCTGGACGACCTGCGGGACCGGACCGCGGCCGACCTGGCCGACGTACGGCGCACCCTCGCCACGGGAACGCACCAGTCCCGGTCGGAGCGCGACGCGTTCGCCACGCTGTACGAGAACCGGTTGGCCCAGCTGTGGGCGGTCGAGGACCGGCTGTGCTTCGGCCGGCTCGACCTGTCCGCCGGCGAGCACCGCTACGTGGGCCGGATCGGCCTGGCGGACGACGACCAGCAGCGACTGCTCGTCGACTGGCGCGCCGACGCCGCGATGCCCTTCTACCAGGCCACTGCTGCCAGCCCCGGCGACGTGGTGCGCCGCCGCCACCTCATGACGCGAGGCAGGGCGGTGACGGGTGTCGAGGACGAGGTTCTCGACCTCGACGCCCTCGACGACGGCCTGCGCTCCGCGCTCTCGGGCGAGGGTGCCCTGCTGGCGGCGGTCACCGCGCAGCGCACGGGCCGCATGGGCGACATCGTGGCCACGATCCAGGCCGAGCAGGACCGCATCATCCGCTCCGAGCTCGCCGGGGTGCTGGTCGTCCAGGGCGGGCCCGGGACCGGCAAGACCGCGGTCGCGCTGCACCGTGCCGCCTACCTCCTCTACACGCACCGGGAGAGGCTCGCGCGCAGCGGCGTGCTCGTCGTGGGCCCGAGCCCGGTGTTCCTGCGGTACATCGAGCGGGTGCTGCCCTCCCTCGGCGAGACCGGGGTCGTGATGCTGCCGGCCGGGCAGCTCGTGGCCGGCGTCGACGCAGGAGACCACGACGAGCCCCGCATCGCCCGCCTCAAGGGCGACGTGCGCATGGCGGACGCCGTCGCGGCGGCGATCGCTGCCCGCCAGCGGGTGCCGGCTGAGCCGACGGTGCTGCAGGTGGAGGGCCACGAGGTCGTGCTGACGCCCCGTGCCGTCGCGATCGCGCGGGACAAGGCCCGTCGCTCGGGGAAGCCGCACAACCAGGCACGCGTGACCTTCGTGAAGGACCTGCTCGTCCACCTGGCCGACCGCATGGCGCGCTCGCTGGGCTCGCAGTTCGACCCCGAGGACCGCGGTGACCTGATCACGGACCTGCGTGGGTCGCTGGACGTGCGGCGCGCGCTGAACCTGGCGTGGATGCCTCTCACGCCGCAGCGCGTGGTCTCGACCCTGCTGTCCGACGGAGGCCGGCTGCGGCACGCGGCGCCGTGGCTGACGGAGGCGGAGGTCGCGCTGCTGCTGCGGGACCGCGACGCCGCCTTCACCGTCGACGACGTACCGCTGCTCGACGAGGCCGCCGAGCTGCTCGGCCAGGACGACGCCGCCGCGACCGCCGAGCTGCGGGCTGCCGCGGCGCAGCGGAGCAGCGACGTGGAGTTCGCGCGCGGGGTCGTCGAGATGACCGGCGCCGGAGGGCTCGTGTCCGCGGAGCAGCTCGCCGACCGGTTCGGCGAGTCCGGCCCCGAGCTGAGCGTCGCGGAGCGCGCGGCGGCCGACCGCAGCTGGGCCTACGGTCACGTCGTCGTCGACGAGGCGCAGGAGCTCTCGCCCATGATGTGGCGCCTCCTGGCGCGGCGCGTCCCGTCCAAGTCGATGACCGTCGTGGGGGACCTCGCTCAGACGCGGTCCGCTGCCGGTGCGGACGACTGGGGCACCATGCTCGCGCCCGTGGTCGGGAACCGTTGGCGCACAGAGGAGCTGACGGTCAGCTACCGCACGCCCTCGCAGATCATGGACGTGGCGGCCGCGCTGCTGGAGGCCACGGGCTCGCTGGCCCGGGCCCCCTCGGCCGTGCGCGAGGGCCGGTGGCCGCCGCGGGCCGTGAGCACCGACGTGGACACGCTGCCCAAGACCGTGGTCGAGGCGGTGAGGCAGCAGATGACCGACCTCGAGGGCGGCCGGCTCGCCGTGATCGCCACGTCCGACGAGCGGGACCGCCTGGCCCGCGTCCTGGTCGAGGAGCTGCCGGACGGCACGGTGGGCACCGGCTGGCAGGCGCTCGACCGCGAGGTCGCCGTGCTGGACGTGGCCGAGGCCAAGGGTCTCGAGTTCGACGGTGTCGTGCTGGTCGAGCCGGCTGCCGTCGTCGAGGCAGGCGTCAAGGGCAGCGGTGACCTCTACGTCGCGCTGACGCGCTCCACCCAGCAGCTCGCTGTCGTGCACGCCCAGCCGCTGCCGGCGGGTCTGGACGGGCTGTCGGACTGAGCCCACGAACCACCGCCCGCGAGGTGGGTCGGCAGCCTCGCGTCAGCTCGCGACCACCGGCGTGCCGACGAGATCGGCTCCGGCCACACGCATCTGGTCCAGCGCAGCGTCGGTGGTCTCGCGGGCCACGCCGGCGGTGAGGTCCAGCAGGACCCGGGTCGTGAAGCCGGACGAGACGGCGTCCAGAACGGTGGCCCGCACGCAGTGGTCGGTCGCGATCCCCACGACGTCGACGCGCGTGACGCCCGCCGCACCGAGCCGGTCGGCCAGGCTGCGTCCTTCGCCGTCGTGACCCTCGAAGCCCGAGTAGGCCGCTGCGTGCTCGCCCTTGCGGAACCACGCCTGCACCGCTCCGGTGTCCAGGGCGGGATGCGACTCGGCGCCGTGGGTGCCGACCTCGCAGTGCGGAGGCCACGAGTCGACGTAGTCGGGGTCGTCGCTGAAGTGGGGGCCGGGGTCACGGTGCCAGTCGAGCGTCCCTGCCACGAGGTCGTACTCGCCCGGGTGGGACCGGACGTGCCGTGTGATCGCTCCGGCGACGGCCGCGCCCCCCGAGACCGCCAGCGAGCCCCCCTCGCAGAAGTCGTTCTGGACGTCGACGACGAGCAGTGCGCGGCGCGTGGTCACGGGTCCTCCTGGTAGGTGGTGGGGATGGCCGGCTCACCGCGCTGCAGGCGGAGCGCCTGGGCGGGCAGCTCGGCGCGGCTCGCCTGGTGGCGCCTGGCCGCCAGGGTCACGGCGTCCGGCCCGGTGTGCGCGTGGTCGACCTCGCCGTCGCTGACGAGGGGAACGAGCAGGGCGCGGTCGTCGCCGTCGTCCTCCGGCCGATGGCCGATGCCGACCACCTCCTCGGTGGCGGTGCCCGAGGGATCACGGCGCCGCAGAGCCCACTTGCGCCCGCCCACGCTGAGCTTGCCGCGTGAGGCCTTCGCCACCGCCACGAGGTCGCCCGAGGAGTCCTCACGGGCGACCAGCTTGTACACCAGCCCGGCGGTGGGGTGCCCGCTGCCGCTGACCAGGGACGTGCCCACGCCGTAGGAGTCGACCGGGGCGGCGGCCAGCGCCGCGATCGCGTGCTCGTCCAGGTCGGAGGTGACGACGATGCGCGTGGACGTGGCACCGAGCCTGTCCAGCTGGGCCCGCACCTCGTGGGCCTGCACCAGCAGGTCCCCCGAGTCGAGACGGACGGCGCCCAGGCCGGTCCCGGCGGTCTCGACCGCCGCACGCACGCCCTCGGTGACGTCGTACGTGTCGACGAGCAGCGTGGTACCCGGCCCGAGAGACGCGACCTGCGCGGCGAAGGCCGATCGTTCGTCGTCGTGGAGCAGGGTGAACGAGTGGGCCGCGGTGCCGATCGTCGGCAGCCCGTAGACCCGACCGGCCTCGAGGTTGGACGTGCCGGCGAAGCCGCCGACGGCCGCCGCCCTGGCGGCCGAGACCGCCGCGTCCTCGTGGGTCCGGCGCGAGCCCATCTCGAGGCAGGGACGGTCGCCGGCCGCGCAGGTCATCCGGCTCGCCGCGGCAGCGATCGCGCTGTCGTGGTTCATCACCGACAGCACCATCGTCTCGAGCAGCACGGCCTCCGCGAACGTCCCCTCGACGACCAGCACGGGTGACCCGGGGAAGAAGCACTCGCCCTCGGCGTACCCCCAGATCGAGCCACCGAACCGGTAGCCGGCGAGCCAGCGCAGGGTCTCCTCGTCGACGACCCGCTCCCGGCTCAGCCACGACAGCTCGGTGTCGGTGAAGCGGAACGCCTCCAGGTCCTCCAGCAGCCGGCCCGATCCGGCGGCCACGGCGTAGCGTCGACCGTCCGGCAGGCGTCGGGCGAAGACCTCGAACACGCTGCGGCGCTGGGCCGCTCCGCTCCGCAGCGCCGCCTGGAGCATCGTCAGCTCGTAGCGGTCGGTGAGCAGGGAGGTGCTCGTCGGCATGTGCCGCTCGCGAGGCGGGTGCTGTGCCTGCTGGCTCACGCGGGCCACCCTAGGCGACGGCGACGCCGCGGACCCGTCGGCCTACAGTGAGGCACGTGCTCACGGTGTCCACGGCCCCCTCCGAGGTCGAGCAGACCTCCGGGGACGAGGCCGTCCGTCCCGACACGCCCTGGGTGACGATCGTCTGGAACGACCCGGTGAACCTCATGTCGTACGTCACGTACGTCTTCCAGAGCTACTTCGGCTACCCCCGGGCGGTGGCCGAGAAGCTGATGCGGGACGTGCACAGCGTGGGCAAGGCCGTCGTGTCGAGCGGCTCGATGGAGGAGATGGAGCGCGACACCGAGGCGCTCCACGGGTACGGCCTGTGGGCGACCTACTCCCAGGACGGCCCGTAGTGGCGCGCCGGTTCACCCGCCGGCCGGGCGGTGTGGGCGCCTCGTTCGAGGCGGCCGAGATGGATCTGCTGGCGAGGCTGTTCGCCGACGTCGAGGAGCTCCTGAGGCCGGACGAGCCGGACGCCGCGCATCCGTGGGCTGCCGAGCTGGGCCTGGACGACGTCGCGCTGCAGGGCGTCGGTGCCGAGGACGAGCCGGCCGAGTTCGACGACCCCGCGCTCGCGCGCCTGCTGCCGTCGGGGCGTCGGGACGACGAGCGGGCGGCCGCCGAGTTCCGGCGGTTCACCGAGCGCGGACTGCGGGGCCGCAAGCGCGCGGCGCTGCGCAGCGCACTGTCCGTGCTGGAGAGCTGGCGGGAGGAGCCCGAGGCCGAGCAGGTCATGTCCGACCAGCAGGCCCGCGACTGGACGACGTCACTGACCGACGTCCGGCTGGTGCTGGCCGAGCGCCTCGGCATCGAGCACGACGCCGACGCGGAGGCGCTGCACGAGCTCGACCCCGACGACCTGGACCCCGACGAGCCGACGGACTGGCTCGCGATGGTCTACGACTTCGTCACCTGGGTCCAGGAGTCGGTCACCGACGTGCTGCTGCAGGCCCTGCCGCCTGACGGCGACGGACGGCGACGTCCACCGGACGTCTGAGGTGTGACCGACACCGCGTCGTGCCGGACGCCGATCGTCACCGCGGCCACCTAGGCTTGCCGACCGTGGCGGACGCACCCATCGGGATCTTCGACTCGGGCCTCGGCGGCCTGACGGTCGCGCGTGCCGTGATGGACCAGCTGCCCCACGAGAAGGTGCTGTACGTCGCCGACACGGCGCGGCAGCCGTATGGTCCGCGCCCTATCGCCGAGGTGCGCAGCTTCGCCCTCGACTGCCTCGACGAGCTCGTCGAGCGCGACGTCAAGCTGCTCGTCATCGCCTGCAACTCGGCCAGCGCCGCCGTCCTGCACGACGCGAGGGAGCGGTATCCGGTCCCCGTCGTGGAGGTGATCCGGCCCGCGGTGCGCCGTGCGGTCTCGGTCACCCACAGCGGACGGGTCGGGGTCGTGTGCACGACGGCCACCGCGACGTCCGGCGCCTACGCCGACGCGTTCGCCGCCGCACCGCACGTGCACGTGACCACCCAGGCGTGCCCGCGGTTCGTCGAGCTCGTGGAGGCCGGCGTCACGTCGGGGCCAGAGCTGCTCGACGTGGCGCACGAGTACCTGGCGCCGCTGGTGCAGGCCGAGGTCGACACGCTCGTCCTGGGCTGCACGCACTACCCGCTGCTGGCCGGTGCCCTCTCCTACGTGATGGGGCCAGGCGTCACCCTGGTGAGCAGCGCGGAGGAGACGGCCCAGGAGGTCTACCGGGTGCTCGCCGGCGCGGACGCCACGCGCCCCGTCGAGGCCGCGCCCCCGCAGCACCACTTCATGACGACGGGTGAGCCAGACCTGTTCACCGCGCTGGCCAGGCGCTTCCTCGGCCCCGAGGTCGTCGCCGAGCCCGCGGTCGTGGTGGTGCCGTGAGGCTCACCGTCGTGGGGTGCTCCGGCTCGCTGCCGGGCCCCGACTCCCCGGCGTCGTGCTACCTGGTCGAGGCCGACGGCCTGTCACCGCAGGGGGAGTCGCGCACCTACCGCCTCCTCCTCGACCTGGGGAACGGCGCGCTGGGTCCCCTGCAGCGCCACGTCGCGCTGCCGGACATCGACGCCGTGTGCCTCAGCCACCTGCACGCCGACCACTGCCTCGACCTCTGCGGGCTGTACGTGGCGTTGAGGTACGCCCCTGACGGCGGCCCGCACGCTCGCGTGCCGGTCCACGGACCGACGGGGACCGCCGGGCGCCTCGCCCGCGCGTACGACCTGCCCGAGAACCCCGGCATGAGCGCCGAGCTGGACGTGCGGGAGTGGCTGCCGGGGGAGCCGGTCACCGTCGGCCCGCTGAGCGTCACCCCGTACCGCGTCGAGCACCCGGTGCAGGCGTACGCGCTGCGGGTGAGCGGACCCTCCGAGGTGGACGGGCACCCGGTGACCCTGACGTACTCGGGGGACACCGACGCCTGCGACGGTCTGGTCGGCGCCGCGGCCGGTGCCGACGTGCTGCTCTGCGAGGCGGCCTTCCAGGAGGGCCGCGACTCGGCGCGCGGCATCCACCTGACCGGGCTACGTGCCGGGGAGGCGGCACGCGACGCCGGCGTGGGGCGACTGGTCCTGACCCACCTCCCGCCGTGGAACGACCCGCAGCGAACCCTCGACGAGGCGCGGACGGTGTGGACGGGTCAGCTCGACCTGGCGGTGCAGGGACTGCGCATCGACCTCTGACTCGAGGTCGCCCACGGCAGCCTCAGCAAGCATCCCACTTCGGGATGCACCGCGGTATCCTCGGCTTCATGAGCACGCAGATCGCAGTCCGCCTTCCCGACGAGATGGTCGCCTTCCTCGACCGCAGCGTTGCGGCCGGCCAGGCGCCGAGCAGAGCCGCGCTCGTCGCGTCCGCAGTGGAACGGGAGATGCGTCGACTGGCCGCCGAGCAGGATGCGCACATCCTTCGCACCCAGGGCGCCGCGGATGAACTCGACGCTCTCGTCGAGTGGACCGGCACCCATGCCAGGGTTCAGGACTGATCGGGTGCGAGAGATCTGCCTGGTCCGACTCGACAAGACTCGGCCAGCGCTCGTCCTGACGCGGAAGGCCGCTCGGGGTGCGATGACCAAGGTGACGGTCGCCCCGATCACCAGCACGATCAAGGGGCTGTCCAGCGAGGTCCTGGTGGGGCCGGACAACGGGCTGGACCACGACTGCGCGGTGTCGATGGACAACGTCCTCACCGTCCCGGTGGGCGCCCTCGGACGCACCGTCGGGAATCTCAGCGGTGACCAGGAAGCCCAGCTGGCGCGTGCCGTGGTGTTGGCCTATGACCTCGAGGTGGCCCTGCTCGAGTAGCGCAGCCCAGTGAGACGCCTGCCCGGACAACGACGTTCAGTTGAGGACGCGCACTCCTCCCGGAAGCGGGGCGCCTGACAGCAGGTCGGCGGCGGCGTCGGCCAGGTGCGTGAGGGCGAGGCGCTGGGTCCAGGGCCCGTACGAGACGCGGGCGACGCCTGCCGCCTGGAGGTCTCCGACGGCCGGGTTGCCGGGTGCTCCGATGGTGGTCACCCGGCGGTCGCCGATGCCCTCGACGAGTGCGTGCACCATCTCGAGGTCCAGGCGGCCCGGGACGAAGACCACCGGCGCCCCGGCGTCGAGGAAGGCCCGGCCGCGCTCGATGGCGTCCCGCAGCACCTCGGCGGGGTCCCGGTCGGCGCCCCTGAGCACCACGTCGGTCCGTGCGTTGAGCACGAAGTCGGGAACTCCTTCCGCCTGGGCGGCGTTCATCGCGGCCTCGACCGCGGTCACGGCCTCGGGCAGCGGTCGCATCCCGTCCTCGAGGTTCGCGCCGACCACCCCGACCCCGATGGCCCGGCGGATCGTCTCCCCCGGGTCGCCGTAGCCCGCCTCCAGGTCGGCGGAGACCGGCACGTCGACGGCCGCCGCGATGCGACCCACCATGTCGATCATCAGGTCGAGCGGGATCTGCTCGCCGTCGGGATAGCCGAACGTGGCGGCGATCGAGTGGCTGGCCGTGGCCAGGGCCCTGCAGCCTGGTTGGTCGGCGACCACTCTCGCGCTGATCGCGTCCCACACGGTGACCATCACGAGCAGGTCGGGGTCCGTGTGCAGACGCAGCAGGTCGGTGGCGAGTCCAGGGGTGCCGGCGTCGGCTGTCGAGTCGTTCATGTCCCCACGTTATGCCTCCGGTCCGGAGCGTCGCAGCCCCTCGTTACGCTCGCCCGCATGACCTCCCGACCCGACGGCCGCGCTCCCGACCAGCTCCGTGACATCCGCATCACCCGTGGGTGGCTCGACCACGCCGAGGGCAGCGTGCTCGTGGAGTTCGGTGCCACGCGCGTGCTCTGTGCCGCGTCCCTGACCGAAGGGGTCCCGCGCTGGCGCAAGGGCTCGGGCAAGGGTTGGGTGACGGCCGAGTACGCGATGCTGCCCCGAGCCACCAACACGCGTTCGGACCGCGAGGCGGTCAAGGGCCGGATCGGGGGTCGCACCCACGAGATCTCCCGCCTGATCGGACGGTCGCTGCGCGCCGTCATCGACACCAAGGCGTTGGGGGAGAACACCATCGTCCTCGACTGCGACGTGCTGCAGGCCGACGGTGGAACGCGCACCGCCGCGGTGACCGGCGCCTACGTCGCGCTCGCCGACGCACTCACCTGGGCGCGGTCGAAGAAGCTGGTCAAGGGCGACGCCCTGATCGACTCCGTCGCGGCGGTCTCGGTCGGGATCACCGACGGCACACCGGTTCTCGACCTGAACTATGCCGAGGACGTGCGCGCGGAGACCGACATGAACATCGTGGCGACCGGCCGGGGGCTCTTCGTGGAGGTGCAGGGCACCGCGGAGGGCGCCCCCTTCGACCGGAGCGAGCTCGACGCGTTGCTCGACCTGGGGGCAGCCGGCTGCGCGGACCTCACGCGGCTGCAGACCGAGGCGCTGGCGCGTCCGCTCGAGCGCGCCGCCACCACGTCGTGAGCGGCCTGCCCCGGGAGGCACGTGTCGTGCTGGCGACCCGCAACTCCCACAAGCTCGTGGAGATGCGGGCCATCCTCGAGTCCGCCCTCGGCGGTGACGCCGACGTCCAGGGCGGGTTCGTCTCGCTCGAGGGGCTGGACACCCCGGACGTCGTCGAGTCGGGGGTGACGTTCGCCGACAACGCGCTGCTGAAGGCCCGGGCGGCCGCTGCAGCGACGGGTCTGCCCTCGGTGGCCGACGACTCGGGGCTGGCGGTGGACGTGCTCGGTGGGGCACCCGGGGTCTTCTCCGCGCGCTGGAGCGGCAAGCACGGGGACGACCTGACCAACGTCGACCTGCTGCTCGCGCAGCTGCGCGACGTGCCGGCGGAGCACCGTGCGGCGGGATTCGTCTGCGCGATGGCCCTGGTGCACCCCGACGGGCGCGAGGTCGTCGAGCACGGGTACCTGCGGGGCACCCTGACCACCGCACCGCGGGGCGACGGGGGCTTCGGGTACGACCCGGTCCTGCAGGTGGACGAGCGCCGCACGCTGGCCGAGCTGCCCTCCGCCGAGAAGAACGAGATCAGCCACCGGAGCCAGGCCCTGAGGGCGCTCGCCGGATCCCTCCTGCCGCTTCTCGTCCGGTGACGCACGTGGTCCGTCAGGGCTGAGGTCCGCCCGCGGACCCAATCCGGCAGGGTGAGGGTGTCGAACACCACGTGTGACCACCCCACGACGTCCACGCATCCTCGCCGCCCTCGCGGGCGTCATCGCGGGGGGTTTCACTCTCGGCGTCGCTGAGGTCCTCGCCGCGATCATCTCGCCCTCGTCGTCGCCGGTCCTCGCCGTGGGCTCGGCGTTCATCGACCTCACGCCGCCGCCGCTCAAGGACTTCGCGGTCGAGACCTTCGGCACCAACGACAAGCTCGTGCTCCTGCTCAGCATGTCCGTCGTCATCGCCGGTCTCGCTGCGACCGCCGGTGTCCTCGCGGCCCGCCGACGCCTGTTCGGATGGGTGGCCGTCGGCCTGCTCGGACTGGTCGCCGGCGTCGCCGCCTTCACCCGCGCCGGGGCCGGACCCCTCGACGTGCTCCCGAGCGTCGTCGGTGCCGCAGCCGGCATCGTCGTGCTGGACAGGCTTCTCGACCGGCTGGACGGCGCCGTCGGCGCCTCCCGCGGGGCCGACCGTCGCAGCTTCCTCGTCGCCGCCGGCGCCACCGCCGCGGTCGCTGCGGTCGCCGGTGTCGGCGCCCGCGTCCTGGGCCAGCGTGCACGAGACGTCGTCGAGGCTCGTGGTGCGATCTCCCTGCCCACACCAACCAGCCCCGCGCCCTCCCCGCCGGCAGGCGTGCAGGTCGAGCTGGACGGCATCACGCAGTGGGTGACCCCGAACGCCGACTTCTACCGCATCGACACCGCGCTCTCCGTGCCGCAGATCAACCCGGACGAGTGGAGCCTGCGCGTCTTCGGCATGGTGGAGGAGGAGGTCGAGATCACCTACGCCGAGCTCCTGGAGTCGGAGCTCACGGAGTCGTGGCTGACCCTGACCTGCGTCTCCAACGAGATCGGTGGCGAGCTGGCCGGCAACGCCAAGTGGCTCGGCCTGCCGATCCGCGACCTGCTCGAGCGGGCCCGCCCGACCGAGGGCGCCGACATGGTGCTGTCGCGCAGCATCGACGGCTTCACCGCGTCGACCCCGCTGGAGGTCCTGCAGGAGGAGGACCGAGACAGCCTGCTCGCCGTCGCCATGAACGACGAGCCGCTTCCGCTCGAGCACGGCTTCCCCGTGCGCATGGTCGTACCCGGCCTGTACGGCTTCGTCTCGGCGACCAAGTGGGTCATCGAGATGGAGGTCACGAGGTTCGCTGACGCGACCGCCTACTGGACCGACCGTGGCTGGGCGGAGAAGGCCCCGATCAAGACCGCCTCCCGCATCGACGTCCCGGCGTCGTTCGCCAAGGTCGACGCCGGACCGGTGGCCGTGGGTGGTGTGGCCTGGGCTCAGTACCGCGGTATCGAGGCCGTCGAGGTGCAGGTCGACGGAGGGGAGTGGCAGGAGGCCACCCTCGCGGCCGAGGCCAACCTCGACACCTGGCGCCAGTGGTCCTTCCAGTGGGAGGCGACGCCGGGCAGCCACACGCTGCGCGTGCGGGCCACTGACGCGACAGGCGAGACGCAGACGGACGAGCGAGCGCGCCCGATCCCCGACGGCGCCGCGGGCTGGCACTCGGTCAACGTCACCGTCGCCTGAAAAACGTTCTGCGGCACACCAATCCACCGCCCCTGGTGTGCCGAACACACCACACGAGCTAGAACAAACCTGGAGGAACCACCGTGAAGAAGAACCGCCTCGCGATCGCCGCACTGTTCGCCTCGGTCGCACTGACGACCGCCGCCTGCAGCAGTGGTGGCGACACCGAGACCGCCGCCCCGTCGGAGGACACCGTCGTCCTCCTCGAGCCCGATGACCACCGAGACCGAGGACGCCATGGCGTCCGGCCTGGTCGGCTCCGGCTGCGCCGCCTACGCGGAGGCCGTGCCGGACGGCGCCGGCTCCGTCGACGGCATGGCGCAGGACCCGGTCGCCACCGCGGCCAGCAACAACCCGCTGCTGACCACGCTGACCGCAACCGTCTCGGGTGCCTACAACCCCGACGTGAACCTGGTCGACACCCTCAACGGTGGTGAGTTCACCGTCTTCGCGCCGGTGGACGACGCCTTCGCCAAGGTGGACGCCGCGACGCTCGAGACCCTCAAGACGGACGGCGACCTGCTGAGCACCATCCTCACGTACCACGTGGTGCCCGGCCAGCTCGACCCCGAGGCCGTCGTCGGCTCGCAGGAGACCGTCCAGGGCGGCTCCGTCGAGGTGACCGGTGAGGGCGACAACCTCAAGGTCAACGACGCCAACGTGATCTGCGGTGGTGTGAAGACCGCCAACGCCACGGTCTACCTGATCGACAGCGTGCTGACCCCGCCGGCTGCCGGCTGACCACCAGCCGAGTACGACGGCGCCGCCCCGGCCGGGGCGGCGCCGTCGTCGTCGTGCACCGGAGTGGTCTGTGTGCACCGGAGTGGTCTGTGTGCACCGGAGTGGTTCTGCGTGCACGGGGGAAGCGGCGGTCTGCGTGCACCCGATCGGTGCGGGAGGCGGGACTCGAACCCGCACGTCCGAAGACACAGGATCCTAAGTCCTGCGTGGCTGCCAGTTACACCACTCCCGCGCGCTCCGACACGATACGCGGGCCGGTCGCGCTGGCGCACAGGCCTTCTGCCTCACGCCGTCTCATATGCCGTCACTCCACCCCGAGGTCGCGGCGCAGCTTGGCGACGTGTCCGGTCGCCTTGACGTTGTACCCGGCGTGCACGACCTTGCCGTCCGTCCCGACGACCACGGTCGAGCGGATGGTGCCCGTCACGACCTTCCCGTAGCTCGTCTTCTCCCCGTACGCGCCGTAGGCGGTCATCACCGAGCGGTCCACGTCGCTGGCGAGCGGGAACGTCAGGCCCTCCTGCTCGACGAAGCGGACGAGGTTCTCGACGGGGTCCGGGCTGACACCGACCACGGTGTAGCCCGCGGCCTGGAGCGAGGCCAGGTTGTCGCGGAAGTCGCAGGCCTGGGTGGTGCACCCGGGCGTCATCGCTGCCGGGTAGAAGTACACGATCACCTGGCGGTCGCCGTGGTCGGAGAGCGTGAAGTCGGTGCCGTCAGCGGTCGGCAGCGTGAAGTCGGGGGCGGTGTCGCCGACGGCCAGACGACCGGGCGCGGTCTCGGTGGAAGTGCTCATGGCGCCGAGGCTACGTGGTGCCGATGACGGCCCAGCCGGGTGGTGCGACGCCGTCGCAGCGCTCTTGCGAACGTGTCGCAACAACGTGACACTGGCGTGGTGCACGTTCCCGACGGGTTCCTCGACGTCCCGACCTCGGTCGCGACCGCGGTCGTGGCGGCCAGCGCGGTCGGACTCGCCCTGCGCCGCAGCGACTCGGAGCTGCGCGAGTCGGGCGCCCCGCTCGCCGGGCTGACCGCGGTCTTCGTCTTCGCGGTGCAGATGGTCAACTTCCCGGTCGGGGTGGGCACGAGCGGGCACCTGCTCGGCGGCGTGCTCGCCGCGGTGCTCGTGGGCCCGTGGACCGCGGTCCTGTGCCTGTCCGTCGTGCTCGTGGTGCAGGCGCTGGTCTTCGCCGACGGCGGCCTCACCGCGCTCGGGACGAACATCACCCTGATCGGCGTGGTCACCGTCCTCGTCGGCTACGCCGTCACCCGGGCCGTGCTGGCCCTGCTGCCGAAGCGGCCGGGCAGCGTCGTCCCGGCGAGCGCCGCCGGTGCCTTCCTGTCGCTGCCCGCCGCTGCCGGCGTGTTCGTGGTGCTGTACGCCCTCGGCGGGGCGGTCGAGATCCCCCTCGGCACGCTGACGGCCGCCATGCTCGGCTGGCACGTGCTCATCGGCGTGGGCGAGGCGGTGATCACCGCGGCGGTCGTCGGGGCGGTGGTCGCGACGCGTCCCGACCTGGTCGACGCCGCGCGCGGTCTCACGCCCCGGCTGGTGCTCGTCGACGCCTCCGGTCGGCAGGTCGCGGCCACCGACCACGGTGACGCCCCGTCAGTGGCTGGTGCGCGCGGGCCGCGCGGGCCGCTGCTGGCGCTCGCCGCTGTCAGCCTGGCCGTGGCGGGACTGCTCTCGGTGGCGTCCTCGGGGAGCCCGGACGGTCTCGAGTCGGTGGCCGCCCAGCTCGGTTTCGGCGGGACCGCGCAGGCCTCGGCGATGGCGGACTCACCTCTGTCCGGCTACTCGGTGGCGGGAGTCGACGGCGCCGCACTCGGTACCGGACTGGCCGGGGTGGCCGGAGTGCTGCTCACCGGCCTCGCCGCGGTAGCGGTTCTCCGCCTGGCGCGCCGTCGTCGCGCGCGGGTCTGAGGGGGGCGACACATGGGCGTCGCGCACGACGGTCTGTACCTGGACCGCGACACAGCCGTCCACCGACTACCCGCACACCCGAAGCTCGTGGCGGCCGTCGCCTTCGTGGTGGTGGTCGTCGCCACCCCGTCGGGGCGGTGGGTGGCGTTCGCCGGCTACCTCGTCCTGATCGCGGGAGTGCTGGCGCTGGCTCGCGTGCCGGCCCCGGTCGTCCTGCGTCGCATGGTGGTCGAGCTGCCGTTCGTCGCGTTCGCGCTGCTGCTGCCCGTGGTGGCAGCCGGCCCACGGGTCGACGTGCTGGGTGTCTCGCTGTCGTCCGCCGGGATCGTCGGGGGCGCCACCCTGCTGCTGAAGGCAACGCTCGGCGTGGTGGCCGGCATCACCCTCGCGGCCACCACCTCGGCCCGCGACCTCCTCGCGGGCCTCGACCGGCTCCGCGTGCCGCGACAGCTGGTCTCCATCGCCGGCTTCATGGTGCGGTACGCGACCGTCGTGACAGGTGACCTCCAGAGGATGCGGATCGCCCGGACCGCAAGGGGTTTCACCGGTGGACAGGTGGGTCACCTGAAGATCGAGGCTGCAGGGGTCGGCTCGTTGTTCGTCCGCAGCTACGAGCGCGGGGAACGCGTGCACCGCGCGATGCTCGCCCGTGGCTACACCGGGCGCATGCCCGCCCTGGCCGGGCCGTCGGCCCGTCCCGTCCAGTGGCTCGCCTGTGCGGCGCTCCCCGTGGCCGCTGCTGTCGTGGGGATCTCGGCGGTGGCGACGTGAGCGACCAGGCCCCGCGGGCCGCTGAGCCCGTTGTTCGCGTCGAGGAGCTGACGTTCGCCTACCCGGACGGGCGGCAGGTGCTCTTCGGGGTCGACCTGGAGCTCCGGGCGGGGGAGAGGGTCGCCCTTCTCGGACCGAACGGGGCGGGGAAGACCACCTTCGTGCTGCACCTCAACGGGATCCTCGGCTCCGGGACCGGCGGGTACGGCTCGGGAACAGTGAAGGTCGGCGGTCTGCCCGTGGTGAGGGAGCACCTGCCAGAGGTGCGACGTCGGGTCGGCCTGGTCTTCCAGGACCCCGACGACCAGCTCTTCATGCCGACGGTCGCCGACGACGTCGCCTTCGGACCGTCCAACGTCGGGATCCGCGGGGCGGAGCTGGACGAGCGTGTCGACCGCGCGCTACGGCTGGTCGGCATGCAGCACGTGGCCGACCGCCCGCCTCACCACCTGTCGTTCGGGCAGCGCCGTCGCGTGGCGCTCGCGACCGTCCTGGTCTCCGACCCTCAGCTGCTGGTCCTGGACGAACCCTCGAGCAACCTCGACCCGGCGAGCCGTCGTGAGCTGGCCGACATCCTCGCGACGCTGGACACGACGCTGCTGATGGTCACGCACGACCTCCCCTACGCGTTGCAGCTGTGTCCCAGAGCACTTCTGCTGGCCGAGGGCAGGGTCGTCGCGGACGGGCCGACCCGGGAGCTCCTCGGTGACGCCGAGCTGATGCGCGCCCACCGGCTCGAGCTGCCGTACGGCTTCGACCCCCTGTCCGTGCCCGGCGCCGGTGGGTTCGAGGGGGCAGCGCCCGACCGGTCGCGATAGTTTCGTCCGACGCACAACGACGGAGGAGACACATGAGTGGCGACCAGGACACCCAGGGCACCACGCCTGTGCCTTCCGCGTCCGCGGACGCGCTGCAGGCCGAGATCACGGCCCGGCAGGAACGGCTCGCGGCCACGGTCGACGAGCTGGCGGGGAGGGTGCACCCCAAGGAGGTGCTCCGGCGCAGCGCTGCCGACGGCAAGGAGAAGGCCGCCGAGGTGCAGGGCAAGGTGCGTGAGGCCCTGACCGACGAGAAGGGCAGCCCCCGGGTCGAGCGGATCGCGGCTGTCAGCGCGGCGGCCGCCGCGATCGTCGGCGCGCTGATCTGGCGCCGGACGCGCGGCTGACCGGCTCCCGGCTCGAACGGGCCCGGCGGGTACGGTCGTGACGTGACGTCGCGAGGCCAGACCGCCAGGAGCCTCCCGATCCGCATGCTGCACGACCGGGTCCTCGTCTCGACGTCGGACGAGTCGGGCGAGCGGAGGTCGAGCGCGGGCATCGTCATCCCTGCCACCGCCTCCGTGGGCAAGCGACTCGCCTGGGGTGCGGTCGTGGCGACGGGGCAGCACGTGCGGCAGGTCAGGATCGGTGACCGCGTGCTCTTCGACCCCGAGGACCGCGGCGAGGTGGAGATGTCGGGGTCGGCGTACGTGCTGCTACGTGAACGCGACCTGCATGCCGTCGCCGACCCGGCGGCCGACCCGGAGCAGACGGGCCTGTACCTCTGAGCACCGGAGGTCGACGCCGGAACGCCCGCTACACACCACTCGAGGCGGACGGCCCGATCCCTGCCGACATGGTCCGGGCGGTGCCCTCGATCCGGCGCGACCCCCTCGCGTACCTGGCGCGGACGGTCGAGCGGTACGGCGACATGGTCGCCTTCCCCCTGCCGCGGGGTGCCGTCCTGCTGGTGAACCGCCCGGCGGCGGCCTGGCAGGTGCTGGCCGCGGGTGAGCGCGGCTGGTCGAAGCGGACGCCGCAGTACGGGGCGCTCGCTGCCGTGACCGGCAGCGGGCTGCTCACCAGCGACGGACCGGCCTGGCGGGAGCGTCGCAGGATGTCGCAGCCCGCCTACGGACGCGGGTGCCTGGACGCCGTGGCCGACGCCTCGGTGCGGGCCGGTCGTTCTGTGGCCGACAGGGTTCCGTCAGGCGGCGGCGTGGTCGACGTCGAGGACGTGCTGCTGACCGCGACGCTCGACGTCGTCGCAGAGGCCCTCTTCGGCAGCGCTGCCGTCGACGACGGACGCCGAGTGGTCAGTGCTGTGCTGGCGGCGCTCGATGTCGTCGTGGCCAGGGTCCGCACACCCCTGCCGGTGCCGGGCTGGGCCCCGACGCCCGGGAACCTGAGGACGCGCCGCGCCGTCCAGGCACTGGACGAGACGTGCGCCGACCTCGTCGCCGGCCGACGTGCTGCGATCGCCAGGGGAGACGCGCGCGGCGAGGACCTGCTCGGCGTGCTGCTCGCTGCCGTCGACGCCGGTGCGCTGACCTCCACCGGGCTGCGCGACGAGCTGGTGACCACGGTGATCGCGGGCCACGAGACCGTCGCGACGTCGCTGGCCTGGACCCTCGACGTGCTGGCCCGCCACCCGGACGTGCAGAAGGCCGTCCACGACGAGGTCGACGCCGTGCCGTCGCTCGGCTGGGACGCCCTGACGCGGCTGCCGCGGACCCGGGCCGTCGTCGACGAGGTGCTGCGCCTCTACCCGCCCGCCTGGGTGATCACCCGCCGGGCGACCGCCGACCACGACCTCGACGGTCTCGCCGTCCCCGCCGGGACGCTCGTCATCATCAGCCCTTGGCTGCTGCACCGCACCGATGCCTTCCCCGACCCGGAGCGGTTCGACCCGGAGCGGTTCGGACCGGCGGCCGCCACACCTCCACGCGGCACCTACCTGCCGTTCGGCGCCGGGCCGCGGCTGTGCATCGGACGCGAGGTGGCGCTCGCCGAGTCGGTGCTGATGCTGGCCTCGCTGTTCCGCACGCACCGCGTCGGCCCGGCCGACCCAGGAGCCCCACCACCCCGCACGAAGGCACTGGTGACCCTGCGCCCGGACGGCGGGCTGCCCCTGCGACTCAGCCCCCGCTGAGCCGCCCGCTGACCACCTGCTGAGCACGGGCGGCACCTGCCGATACCCGATATCGTCCGATCGTCCCCTAGGGTGTCTCGTCGTCCGGGGGTCATCCACCGTGAGGACGACGATGGTCAGCACCACCAGCGGGCGGCAGCACCGTGTGCCGCAGTCCCCGCGCAGGCAAGCCCGCGAGCGCCGACGGTCGCGCGGCACCTCCGTCACCGTCCTGACGAGCGTGGCGGCCGTCACCCTGGCCGCAGGAGTCGTGGCTCTTCAGGCGCTCGGCGCCGGAGAGGCCGAGAGCGCCGCCGAGCGACCCGGCTCGCGAGCCGCACAGGTCACCCTGATCGAGCCGTCGGTCAGTGCGGCGCCCACCGGTGAGGCGGGGGCGGCCCCGGCCGTGACGCACGCCGACGGCGCGTCTCCGACCACCACGCCGACCACCAGCACGACCTCGCCGGCGGCGACGTCCACGGCGCCCGCGCCGGCGCCGGCACCGACCTCAACGGCCGCGCCGGTGGCACCTCTCCCACCGCCGGTCGGCCAGCCGACCTCGCAGCCGCCCAGGTCCCGCCCCACGTCGTCCGAGTCGCCGTCGTCGCCTCCGCCGAGCGGTGGGCCGATCATCTGCATCCCGGCCGTGATGGCCTGCTGAGCTACTTCGTGGTCGGCTTGGGCGGCAGGGTGCCGATCCAGTCGTGGCTCCTGTCGAACCAGCCGGCAAGCTCGTCAGTGCTGTGCAGCAGCTCGTCCGGCACGGCGAGGTACCCGCGCATCACGCTGCCGTACTGCATCACCGGGCCACTGTCGTACCGGGCAAGGAACTCCTCACGGAGCTCGTCGGACAGACGGAGCGCCATGGCACCGTCGCCGTCGAGGAAGCTGAACATGTGGCCGTTGCGCGACGTGTACGGGTTCTTGGCCCCCTTGACGGAGGCGCCGGATGCGCTGCGCTCGACGACCGCGGCGTACAGCTCGAGCGCCGCGGATGATCCGGGGTACGCAGATCCACCGGGCATTGGGGTCCTCCCCGACGTGTGCCTCGTCCTCAGGCTCGCGACCAACCTACCCCGCCGACCGTCAACGCCCGTGCCCTCGACGTCGCCTGCCAGTGAACGACTCAGGGCGTCCACCCCGGAGGTGAACGCCCTGGTCAGAAATGGTGCGCCATCAGGGACTCGAACCCCGAACCCGCTGATTAAGAGTCAGCTGCTCTGCCAATTGAGCTAATGGCGCAACGACGGAGAACTCTACAGCGCCCCGCCAGTGGGACGAAATCGGCACCGTCGACGTCCTCGGCTCACTCCTGGGGAGCGTCCTCGTCGTCGTCGCCGGACCGGTCACCCTCGCCGAGGTCCTTGCCGACCGAACCCAGGTCGTCGTCGCCGTCGGGGACCCACCACGAGTCCGCGGGGACGCCCTCGGTCTCGAAGATCTCCTCGGAGGAAGGACCCTCCGGGCTGGAGAGGTCGACGATCAGGGACAGCGGGACGTGCTCCGAGAGCAGACCCATCACCTGACGGTCCTCGTCGTCCGCGGCGGCACCGGCAGCGTCGGCCGCGGCGTCCTCGCCGTCCGACGTCTCCGGGTCCTGCGGGCGCGGCTCGTCCGCTCCGTCGCTGCTCATGAGTCCTCCGATGTCCTGACACGTTCCCCGTCAGCAGGTTGCGCGAACGGGTGCGCGCTCGGCCGCACAATACGGCAGCGTCGACGTCGACGGGGGGACCGTCACCGGGCGGATGCTCCGTGTGGGGTGATCGCCGCACGTGCCCGCTGGGGACCCGGTGCCGCTCGGAGCTGGTCGCCGAGGCGGGTCGCGGCCGCGTGAGCGTCCCCGTCGAGCACTCGGCGCACGGCGGCGCCGACGTCGGCCGGTGTCGCGGCGTTGGGGTCGAGGGCCAACCCGACGCCCGTGGCCTCGACGGCCGCGGCGCCGGCGAACTGGTCGGTCGAGAACGGCAGCGCGACGACCGGCACGCCGAACGTGAGCGCCTCCGTCACGGTGTTGTTGCCCGCGTGGCTGACCACGGCGTCCGCGTGGGCCAGGATCGCCACCTGCGGCAGGTAGCCGCGCACCAGCCAGGACGAGGGCAGCGGCCCCCACGACCCCGTGTCGGCCGAGCCCGTCGCGAGAGCGACCCGGACGTCGAGTCGGCTCAGCGCGTCGACGACCTTCCCGAGCACGTCCCCGCGTGCCGAGAGGAACGAGCCGAAGGCCACCAGGACGAGCGGGCGGTCGTCGTCGTCGGCGAGCCACGCGGCGATGTCGTCCGGTGCCTGCTCCGATCGGACGGACGAGCCGAGGAAGGCGTGCAGCGGCAGCCGGGCTGTACGGGTCGGCGGGTGCAACGCGGCGGTGTAGTTCAGCAGCAGCACGTCTCCGTGCTGGGTGAACGCGTCGTCGACTGCCGGCGCCTCGGGAGCAAGGAGCGCCAGCGCGTCGTTCCACCGGCCGGTGAAGCGGTCCCGCACCTCGCGGCAGCGTGTGTGGAGCGCGGCCAGCGCTTCGGGATCGGGGGCGAAGGCTCTCGGCCAGGCGGTCGGGTACCCGTAGACCTCGTCGCCCACCGGCAGCGCGCACGGGTGGCCGAGGACGACGTCGGCGTGGGGGACACCACCGGCCTGCAGGGCGAGGCGGGCGCTGAAGGCGAGGTGGTCGACGACGACGTGGTCCGGCCGCACGTCCTCGAGCACGTCCAGGACTGCACGGGCGGTCGCCACGGGCTCCCACAGCAGGTCCGTGCTGCGGGCGTCGGCCTGGAAGCGGAGTGTCTCCACCATGCCGCGGCGCGTGGCCTCGAAGAACCCGCGCAGCGCCTCGTCCTCTCCGCGCACCTGCTCCTCGGGCCTGATGACACCCGGGTTGGAGCCCCGGCCGAGTCGCAGGTCGGCTCGTCCGTACCCGAAACCCTCGACGACCGGTGCTGTCGCGGGCCCGGTAGCGACGACCACCTCGTCGCCCGCATCGCGCCAGGCCGTCGCGAGCGTCGCCAGCGGGAGCACGTGCGAGGCGTAGTCCGGGCTGATGACGAGCAGGGTCATCCGAGCTCGTCCGCCAGCTGCTCGTCCAGCTCGATGGTCCGATGACCAGCCGCGGCGTAGACGTCCTCGAGGGTGCGAGCCATCGCCTGGACGGTGAAGCGTGCCTCGACGGTCTGCTGGGCCTGGAGCGCCCGAGGGCCGGCGTCGGAGGCGCCGGCGAGGTCGAGGGCCCGGCGCATGCCGGCGGCCAGGTCGGTGACGACCCCGGTGTCGACCAGCACGCCGGTCACGCCGTCGTGGACGAAGGTCGCCGGACCTCCCCCGTGGGGGGCGACCACCACGAGGCCGGCCGCCAGCGCCTCCACCAGGGCGAGGCCGAACTCCTCCTTGAGGCTGCCGCACACGTAGGCACCGCCGGGCGCGACGAGCGCCGGCGTGCCCAGGCGGGCGATCGACAGCCAGCTGGCCACCACGTCCGGGGGACGGTTCCCGGCCAGTACGAGACCTCTTGCAGCGTCGGCGTTCTCGGCAACCACCTGCTCGATGCGATCCAGCTGAGTCCGCTCGTCGGGCGAGGGGTCGTCGAGCTCGCCCCCGACGACCAGCAGGTTGCACCGGTCCCGCAGGGACTCGTCCGAGGCCCACGCCTCCACGACGGTCGCCGTGCCCTTGACGCGGTGGATCCGACCGACGGTCACCAGCAGGGGGAGGTCGCGCCTCTCGGGCGGTAGGGGAGCCAGCACCGACTCGAGGGACCTGACGGCGTCGGTCGCTGCTCCCCGGCGCACGTCGCTCTCGGCGGCCCGGGCGATGGAGAGGTCGATCCCTTCGGGGACGACGGTGCTCGTGCGCTGGTCGGCGTTCACGTCGACGCCGACGAGCTCGCGGAGGTCGTCGGCCAGCCGGGGGCGCGGGAAGAGCACGCGGTGGGCCACGGAGCGGGCAAGGCGCTGGACGAGGCGCGCCCGGAACCAGAAGTGCTCGATCTCGTCGGCGGTCCCGAAGTTCGCGCGGGTCAGCTCACCCGTCATGTCGAGCCGGTGGATCACGGCCTGTGGGTCCGGGGCGAGGGTGAAGACCACCGGTACCCCGTGGCGGGCGGCGACGGTTGCGGCGGCGAGGGTGCCGACGTCAGCCATCCGCAGGTGCACGACGTCGACGGGACCCATCCGCTCCAGCACGCGCCTGACCGCACGCTGCACCTCGATCCGAGCCGGCCACGCCTCCGCCATCGTGGGCGGACGCTCGCTCGAGGGCCGCCCGGTGGTGAGCGGCACGAGGTGGTGGCCGTGGACGTGGGTGCGGCCGTCGTGTGACGCCAGCGCGTCGGACGGCGAGCCGCGGTGCAGCGTCAGGACCCGATCCACGCGCTCGCCGTCGGCCAGGGCGTCGCCGAGGCGCACGAGCATGGTGGCGACCCCGCCGTTGTCGCCGGCACCGGCGCGCGTCAGGCCCCGGTCGAGGTCGGCGTGCAGGTACAGCTGGGCGACCGTCAGGCCCGCGTCGAGGTCTCGCGGCCGCGGAAGCTGGGGCGTGAGGTCCAGGGCAGCCAGACGCGCCGCGGACGCCAGGTCCGCGTCGCCCTCGTGCCGCGCCCTGAGGGCGGCAACGGCGTCCTCCGCCGCCCTGTCGCCGCGCCGGTCGCCCAGCGCTGACGCCGCGGCACGGCGTACGAGGGGGTCCTCGTCGCCGTCGAGCGCCACCTGGAGGACTGCCCGGTCGGCGACCTGCCCCCGGGTCAGGCCGAGGGTCTCGGCGAGCCTCACCCTTGCGGCCGTCGCCGGGCCGGCGGCCATGGCCCCTTCCAGCGCGAGGGCCACGTGGTCGGCTGCGGCAGGAGCCCAGGTCTCGAGGGTCCGCTGGGCCAGGACCCCCGAGAAGCCACCGGCGACGACGACCTGCACCAGGCGTCCGATCGCCTCCAGCCGGGGGAGCCGACGACCCAGGACCCATGCCGCGTGCTCGCGGACGAACGCCCTCTCGTGCGACAGGAGCGCCGACAGCGCGGCGTCGGCCCCGTCGTCGACGGCATGACCCAGGGCGTGGACGGCAGCGACCGCGGTCAGCTCGTCGTCGGCGTCGTGGACGGAGTCGAGGAGTAGCCGGACGGTTCCGGAGGACCTGTCGCCGGCCACCGCTGACGAGAGCACGTCACCGGTTCGCAGCACGTCGACCACGAGCGGTGCGTCCCGCACCTGCTCGAGCGCTGCCTTCACGTCCCTCACTTGTCGACGCTAACCCGGGGTCTCTGGTGAGGCGACCGGTGAGTCCGGTCGGTGGCGGGCCGGGTCGGAGGACCGTCGCGGTTGACAGCAGCCGGACATGTCAAGCATGCTTGACTGACAAGTCCACTTGACACATCGAGGGTACGGATGAGGAACGGCGTTCGCGAGCTACGGCTCGCTGCGGGTGGCTCCCAGCGCGAGCTGGGGGAGGCCCTCGGCGTCTCGCGTCAGACGGTCAACTCCATCGAGACGGGTCGGTACGACCCCTCGTTGCCCCTCGCCATCGCCATCGCTCGCCACTTCGGGCGGGCAGTAGAGGAGATCTTCCATGTCGACGACGACTGACCTGAGCGTCCGCCAGAAGGCCGCGGGGATCGTCATCCTGATGGCCGTCCTCGGTCTCCTCGTGAGTACCGGCCTGCTCCTTCGCGAGCACGCTCCGGGAAACATGGGAGGCGGGTTCCTGCTCGGAGCCGGCCTCGGGCTCGTGGCGGCCGCCGTCCTCGCCTGGCGTGTCTCGAAGGGCAGGGGCAACACCTTCGAGCGGGCCTGGACCCAGACCGGTGACGAGCGCGACGACGCCCTGCTGACCCGGTCCCTCGCGGTCCTCGGCCTCGCCGCGTTCCCCGCGACGGGCGTCGCGGCCATCGCGGTCGGACTCGGAGCAGGTGTGTCGATGGTCTTCACGCTGCTGCTCGCGACGGAGGTCGCCGTCCTCGGCATCGCATTCCTCGCCGCCAGCAGGAGGAGCTGAGCCGGAAGCCGGCGTCCCCCTGCGGACGACGAAGCCCCTGACCCGCATCGCTGCGGATCAGGGGCTCGAGGCTGTGGGGTGAGTGACGGGACTTGAACCCGTGCGGGATCCCGCGTGACGAGACGATGAGCGGTCCTGTCGTGCTCACTTCGCTACATCTCGCTACGCGGAGTTCCGCTGTGTTGACCGGGCGGCTGTTGACACGGTCAACAGGTTTGGACGTCCCCGGGCCGTGCCATGTCGGCTGACCGGCCCAGGGACGTGGGAGGGAGGGTACGCCCGGCTCGCCCCGATCCGCACCGTCCGTGGCAAAGTTCCACCGTGGCGACGCCGTACCGACCGAAGCCGCCCCAGGAGACCCGCGGCCGAGTCCGCAGCCCGAAGCGGCCGGGACCGACGCCGGTGCGCCGGGTCGACACCGGACAGGCGCGCACCGTCCACGAGCGGGTGGTGGTTGAAGTCCCCGAACCCGAGAAGCTGCTGACCCTGCAGGAAGCCGCCGACGCCGCAGGGCTCACGCTCCACACGCTCAAGGGCCGCGTCGCGCGCGGTGTCGTGTCGGCGGCGCGCATCGGACGCAGCGTCCGCGTCCGGCTAAGCGATCTGGACTAGCGATGGTTGCACATCGCACCTGGATTGAGATTCTTGACCGGCGATGCAGCAGGAGAGCCCGCCCGATCGTTTACCTCCATGTCAGTGCTGAACGGGTGCGGGGGTGAGGACGTGACGACCGACGGTTTCGAGGCATGGGCGCTTGTCAGCGCCCCGAGGCTGAAGGGCGTCGCTCGTCTCCTCACGGGAAGCGACGCAGATGCCGAGGACCTGCTTCAGGACACCTTGGTGCGGTTGCTGACCAAGGGACCACGAGTCGACCGGATGGACTCACCGGACGCATATGCACGCCGGATCATGACGAACCTCTTCCTGGATCAGGCGAGACGTCGGCAAAGGTTCCGCAGACTCATGCACCTACTTCCGGGCAACCCCACGTCGCCCAGCGCAGATGAACTGCACGAGACCTCCAAAGTGAGCGACCTACTGCGGTCCTTGGGAGCTCGTCAACGCGCTGTCCTCGTCCTCCGTTACCAGGCAGACCTCAGCGACGCCGAGATCGCCGATGTGCTCGGGTGTAGTGCATCAACCGTGCGCAGCCAGGCAGCACGAGCACTCCAGTCCCTGAGACATGAACACGCCACACCCATGAACGATGGAAGGAGTCACCGTGCTACGTGAGGACTGGTTGCGGCAGGAGATGGATGACGAGGTCGCGCAGACTCGCATCGACACCCCCCGACTCCTCCAGAACGTCGACCGACGGGTGAGACGCCGGCGGAACGCGCGCTACGCCGCTGGTGGAACTGCGGCCCTGGTCGTGCTCGTCGGCGCAGCGGCAATCGGTGTGCCAAGACTTGCCGTGGATTCGACTGACCAGGTCGCGACCCTGGCGCCTTCACCGACGGAGACCACGCCACCTTCGCCGACAACTCCCGACATCATGACCGCGCGAGAAGCGGCTGGCGCTTCTGACCTGGCTCTACGTGACGGCGCGCTGAGGCTTGGGTCTCCCACTGGCTGCCCAGGCATCGAGGCGAACGGTGTGTTCCAGCCCGTCATCTGGCCCGTCGGCTGGAGCCTTCGCCTCGGTCCGGCTGGCGAAGCGACGCTGCTCGACGAGACAGAGGAGCCGGTCGCGACCATCGGGGACATCCTGGCGCTGGGAGGTGGCCTGGTCGGCGAGTCCTCAGAGTGGAGCCAGCACCCGTGCGCCACCAGCGAGCCGTTTGCGGTCGGCTCCGTGACGGTCACTGGGTAACGATCGACGCCTCCAGGATCGCGCTGATCTCGACGACTTGGGTGCACCAGACAAGGGCCCCAACCCCGCCCGGAGACTGGCCCGCAGACACCGTCCCCCTGGCGAGAACCGTTGACGCGCCACCTCCTGGTGAACTGAAGCACGGCCCACCCGAATCACCTGGGGCAGCTGCCCCAGACGTCGTCGAAAACTCCGTCTGACCCGTCTTGCAGCCGCTGCTGGTACAGGTGGTGGCGTTGACGCTCGTCACGTTGCCACGCGCCTCGCCGCCATTCCCACCGCTGGTCACGATGGGGTGACCGATGTAAGCCGTGGTCTCGTCGATGGCTCCGACGACCGGCCACGCCGTAGTCGTCAAAACTGCGCCGACCCAGATGTTGGTGGAGTACGAAATACCCGCGGGCGCTGAGAAGAACTCAGCGTCCGCGATCCCCGACGGCCCGGCGCGATGGGTGACCGTGCCGATCCGGGTCTGGGCGTTGAAGACGTCGGTGCCACGGGTCCAGCAGTGCCCAGCGGTGCTCTGAACGCGGGTCTGTGTACCCCAGAGCCGCCACGTGTAGCCCGACGTGCAGACAGTCGCGTAACCGTAGTTGGGTGTGGAGTAGTGCCTAATCCGTCCGCCTCCAGCGAAGGGGTTGGCGTCCATCCCTCTGTTCAGTAGATCGCTCACAGCCGGCCCATCCAAGACGGCGACCCGATCACCGTGCGTGGCGGTCAACGCGGGCGCCAGCTCGCGAGCCAGGTCGTCACGCATGATGACCTTGACGACGTTCTCGGGGACGATCACGGAGGCGGACGAGGTCGCGCCAGTTCGACGGTTCGCGTCGTCGAGAACGGCAGACACTTCAGCCAGCACGGAATCGAGCGCGGCGAGGGTGTACTTCGCACCCGTTGCGGTCACGGTCACTCTCAACGCCTCGGGCGACGTTGCTGTCAGCTGATCGTTGATCAGCGCCGCCACGTCTGCCGTCGCCACGCGTGCCGGGTCGAGGGCGAGGATGTTCAGCTCCGTCGCACCAGTCCAATGTGCGCCGCCGAAGTTGTCGTTCCCGACAAGCTCGACGATCTGTCCCCACACGACGTTCGCTGCATAGGACTGCTCGTCGCCCTGCTCGGCGAGCCACGACTCAGTCGACTCCGATTCGCCAGGCGGAACCACGTTCCGATCGCCTAGTCCGCTCCACTCTGGCTCGCTCGACCGATTGGCCGAGGCAGGGGTCTGAGCCCCAGGCGCGAGCCCAACTAGTGCGAGAGCGATCACCGTCGAAGCTGCGACACCCATTGTCATCTGGCGGATACCCACGACCTACCCCCTAGACCCCGTGGCGACGTCGCACCGTGGTGGACGTATGCCACATGACGCCGCCGCGTTCGTGCAATGGCAGCCACCCGTATGGCTTGGACTGACTGCGTAGAGGTACTGCTTGGACGGTCGAGGGATGGAGCGACGTCAGGCGTATTCACGTCGCACGTAGAAGGCGACGCGGCCGAAGGTCTGCGGTCGGCCTCCGGGCCAGAGGACCTGCACCTCGACGAGGTACCGGCCGGGCAGGTTGAGGTTGCCGTCCTGCCAGGGCGCGATCCAGGTGCCCGCCTCGGCGTCGACGATCGTCGCGGCGAGCACGACGACGGACTTGTCGGGCCGGATGATGTGCACGCTGATCGCCTCGGCGGTGGTGAGGTCGACCGGTCGCAGCTGACCGGGGACGCCGTCCTCCAGGACGCCGGCGAGGGGCGGCTCGAGGTCGCCAACGGTGAACGAGGTCGGTTGGTCGGTGGTGAGGCTCATGAGGGCAGCTCCGTCGTGGGCGGCAAGGTCAGGGTCGTCGTCGCATGCGGCAGCGTGAGCCGCAGGAAGGGGCGCTGGACGACGGGCGGGTGCTGGCCACCGCCTGCGTCGAGCCGTCCCTGCAGTGCCGGCAGCAGCGCGGCCAGGAACGCGTTGATCGCAGTGTCGGCGGTGGCTGCAGCGACGAGCGCTGGCAGGGCGGCCTGCAGGGTCGCTGTCGTCGGCGGCTCACCGTCGGCGATCGAGAAGGCCGCGGCCAGGGGAGGCAGGGTGGCCTGCACCTGGGCGGTGGTGCGGACGTCGCCGGCGGCCGCGGCCACCAGCGCCGGGAGGGTGGCAGCGATCACGACGGTGACGCCGTCGACGACGTCGGCGCTGAAGGCGGCGGTCAGCGCGGGCAGGGCCGCGGCTAGGGCGGGACGGATCGGGGTTGCTGCGGACGCGGATCCGGTCAGGGCCGGCAGGGTCGCGGCGAGCTGGACGCTCGTCGGGGTGGCGCCGGTTGCCGCGGCTTGCAGCGCAGGGAGGGTCGCGGCGACGGCGGCCGTGACGGGGGTGGCTGCGGTGGCGCTCGATGTGAGCGCCGGCAAGGTCGCTACGAGCGAGGGGCGCACGGGGACGCCGCGGCCGCGGATCCCGTCAGCGCTGGCAGGGCGGCCGCCAGGGTCGCACCGATGGGGGTGGTGGCGCTGCCGGCGGCAGTCAGCGCGGGCAGGGTGGCGGCGAGCTGGACTTCGCGCGCGATCGCGGGTGGCGTGTAGAGCGCGAGGTAGCCGGCGATGTCGTCGGTCAGCATGAGGCCGACTCCGTCGGCGTGCGCCTGAGCCCACTGCGTCGAGCTGTTCTCGGTCGAGGCCCCGGCGGTGACGCCTGCGGCGATGAGGGTCGCGACGTGCGCCCGGTTCGCGGTGTAGGCGCCTGGCGGCAGGAACGCGACGGTGATGGCGTAGGTCGTGAAGTCGGCGGCCTTGCCCGCACCGGCTCCGGCCCAGTTGGCCGCGGTCGACCCGTAGGTGCCGATCTTGCCCGTCCACCCCGCGATCCGGATCAGGTTCGGGTGCCACGGGCCGGAGATCGACGTCATGATCGTGATCCGCTGCCGCAGCCGCGCGGCCTGCATCACCGCGACGAACGCGTTCATCTGCGCCTGGTCACCCGCCGGCGTGTACGACTGCACCAGCACGTCGTTGTAGCCGCGGCCGACCGCGGCCTCGAGCACCGAGGCCATCGTCGGGATCCCCACAGCTGCAACTGCTCGAGGCGGAACGCGGGAAGTTCCCGGACAACGTGAAGGTGTTCCTCCAGAGCGCCATGTTCTCCGAGATGGCCGAGGAGTTGCTCGCGGGGCTGGCGGGCAAGAGTCTGGCTCCCACGTTCGCCTTCCTGGACCCGTTCGGCCCCAAGGACGTCCCGCTCGAGTTGATCAACCGCCTGCTGTCCTTCAAGCGGTGTGAGCTGTTCATCTACTTCGACTTCAACTCCGTGCAGAGGTTCGCCACGTCGGGGCAGATCGACGACGTCATGACCTCGCTCTACGGGACGGATCGCTTCAAGGACGCTCCCCAGGCCGGCGACCCGGGACGTAAGCCCTTCCTGCACAACCTCTATCAGGAGCAGCTGCAGAAGGTGTGCGGGTTTGACCACGTCCAGTCCTTCGAGATGGTCACCAACGGGACTCGCACCGGTTACTACCTGTTCTTCTGTACCCGGAACCTGAAGGGCCTCGACCTCATGAAGCAGGCGATGTGGCGCGTGGCTCCATCGGGGGACTTCAAGTACTCCGATCAGTACGCGGGTCAGACGGTCCTCTTCGAGGAGGACGTTGATACCGAGCCGCTCAAGCGTGATCTGCTGGAGCACTTTGCTGGACAGCTGGTCAGCGTCCAGGCCGTCATCGACTACACCATCGCTCGAACGCCATTCTGCTCGAACCACGTGAAGAGGCGGACACTGGTTCCGCTGCAGCGCGAGGACAAGATCACGTCGCCCAACCAGCAGCGCCGCGGTCAGTTCCCCGATGGGACGTTGATCCAGTTCTAGTTTCGCGTCGGCATCTGATCCCACGTGCGACCGGCCAGTGCTCGGCCGCCAGCCTTGGGGGTGCGACCACCCCACTGCTTGAAGAAGAACGGCACGCCCGCCTCGAGGCACTGGTCACGGATGGACTCGGCCCACTCGGCCTCCATCGGGCGAGCGTGGTGGCCGCTCTCGCCTCCGGCGATGACCCAGCCGATCCCGGTGAGGTCGAGGTTCTTGAGCGGCCCGATCAGCGGCTCGCACGACAGGAAGCGGACTGCGGCCGGCACCTGCCGAAGATCGTCGATGCGGTCCACTGCGGCCTGGTCCTCGACCGAGGTTCCGATCCACACGTTCTTCGGCCACGGCAGGTCAGGCGCCAGGCGGCGCAGTCGGCGTGCTCGTTTGGTCAGCAGCTGGTACGTGTGCTGCGGCGTGTCGGCCATGACGTCGAACACCTGGCGGACGAAGCCGGTCGGGACCTGGGCATGGAACAGGTCGCTCATCGAGTTGACGAAGACCAAGCGCGGCTTCGCCCAGCGGTAGGGCAGGCCAAGGGCTTCCGGGTGGCAGGACACGCCGAAGCCGGGCCCGCTGGTTCGCGGGTCTCCGTCCTTCTGGTATCGGGGCTGGCCCATGGCCTTGAGCCGCTTCGCCAGGGTCATCGCGTAGCAGTTGTCGCATCCGGCTGAGACTCGGTCGCAGCCTGTCGTGGGGTTCCACGTCGCTTCGGTCCACTCGATGGCGCTTGAGTCCGCCATGTCATGCCTCCCAGTCGACCTGTGTTCGAAGATCGCCGTTACGATTCGAACAGGTGTTCGATTAGTCTAGTCGCGCTGGACCCGCGGGTCACGCATTCGCGGCTGTCGTCGTGTCAGACGTGCGTGATATGCGCCTCAGCGCACCGCTCGGAGGGCTCTCGTCTCAGGTTGAGGCCGTCCTGGAGAGCTCATCGCCAGGTCCACGGCCGCAGCGGCGGCGCTGTCGGCGTGGCGGTCCAGATGGCCGTAGACGTCGACGGTGGTCTTGATCGACTCGTGCCCGATGCGGCGCTGGATGACCGGTAGTGGGACTCCGGCGGCGATGAGCCAGGACACGTGCGAGTGGCGCAGGTCGTGGATCCGCGGGGGCGGCTCGAGGCCAGCAAGGGCGACTGCGGGGAGCCAGACGCGTGGGTGCCAGTTCTGGTGCCGCAGCTGGCCGCCCTGGGCCGCACGGAAGACGAGCTGCGCCCGCGGCGGCCGCGCCTCGTCGCGGATCCGGCGTAGGGCGTCCGCCACGTGGGCGGGCAGGGTGACGGTCCGCACGCCGCGGGCGGTCTTCGGCGGACCGAGCTCGTAGGTCTGCCCCGTCCCGTCGGCCCGCTTCCACGCCTTCGTGACGCGGACGGCCGGCGAGGGACCGTCGAGGTCGAGGTCGGCCCACGTCAGGGCCGTCGCCTCGGACCACCGCAGCCCGGTCCCGGCCATGAACGCGACGAACGGCTGCCAGTCCTCCGGGATGGCGGCCACGAGCTCGTCGTAGCGCTCTCGGGTCAGGAACACCATCTCGGCCGTGCGGCCTGCGGGTAGGCGGACTCCGCGGCACGGGTTGTCGGCGCGGAGTCCGGCCGCGACGGCCGAGCTCACGACGGCGGACAGGAGCCCGTGCGCGTTGGCGATGGTCTTGGCGGCCAGCAGGCGCCCCGAGCGGCCTCGGCTGCTGGCGGCCTTGCCGACCCACCGGGCGACGTCGTCTCGGGTCAGGAAGTCGACGGGGATCGCCCCGAGCATCGGCAGCCATGTCCTGGCGGCCAGGCGGCGGTACTCGGTGCGTGTGCCGATCGCCACCCCTGTCGAGTGGTCGAGGTGGTGCTCGAGCCACTGCTCGAGGGTCGGCGCCACCGTCGCTGCCGGCGAGCTCGCCTCGAGCATCGCGAGTGCCTGGTCGGCGCCGACCTGGTCGACCAGGCGCGCCCACCGCCGCGCCGCCTGCAGCGTCTCGAACGTGCGCGAGGTCTGCTTGCCGGCGTGCCGGAACAGCACTCGATGCGTGGTGGCCCCGGCGGCGCTGGTGCGGGTCCGGATCGAGGCCATGGCGGCATCCTGACGGGCCGGTCCGACCTCGTGTTGACACGGTTCGTTGACACGACCTCAGCGAAACGGCCCCTGCACTGCGTTTCCGCAGGTCAGGGGCCGATCGGCTTGGGGTGAGTGACGGGACTTGAACCCGCGACATCCGCGACCACAACGCGGCGCTCTACCAGCTGAGCTACACCCACCACGTGCCGGCGGAGCACCGCACGGCAGGCAGCGAAAGTGTAGCGGCCCGGCGGCGGTGCTCCGAACCCGTGTCAGTCGGTCCCGGCGTACCTGGCCGCGATATCGCGGGCCGTCGCGCTGTCCGGGCCGGGGGCGGGGACGAAGACCGCCTCGCGGTAGTACCGCAGCTCCTGGATGCTCTCCCAGATGTCGGCCAGCGCGCGGTGCCCACCGGCCTTCGGGGGCGACGCGAAGTAGGCGCGCGGGAACCAGCGGCGCGAGAGCTCCTTGATGCTGGAGACGTCGATGATCCGGTAGTGCAGGTGGTCGTCGAGCACACGCAGGTCGCGGGCCATGAAGGCGCGGTCGGTGCCCACGCTGTTGCCGGCCAGCGGGGCCTTGCCCGGCGAGGGCACGTGCTCGCGCACGTACGCCAGCACCTGCTCCTCCGCCTCGGCGAGCGTGACACCGGAGGCCAGCTCGTCCAGCAGACCCGAGCTCGTGTGCATCTCGCGCACGATGTCCTTCATCTGGACCAGGGACTCGTCGGGCGGACGGATCACGACGTCGACACCGTCACCGAGCACGTTGAGCTCGGAGTCGGTGACGAGCGCGGCGACCTCGACGAGGGCGTCGGACACGATGTCCAGCCCCGTCATCTCGCAGTCGATCCAGACGATGCGCTGGGCGGACAGGTCCTCGTGTTCTGGCACGCCGTCAATCTACTGACGTGCGCCCGCGCCTCGGTGACCGGTCGGCGGTCGCGGGTCGGGATGTCCCTGTCCGACGCGTGGCTAGGCTCCCGCCCATGACCATGCCGGCGTTCCGGCCCGCGCCGCCCCAGCACCGGATCAGCCCGGCGAGGCCCCGGCTGCAGCGGAGCCTGCTATGGGCCGGGGTCGTTCTCGTCCTGGTCGTCTGCGGCCTGATCGCAGCCGTCGTCGTGGGGGTGTCGACCGGCTCCACCGGAGCGCTGGTGGGGTTGGTGCTCGCCCTGATGCCCGTCATCCCGGTCGCCGCGACACTGCTCTGGGTCGACCGCTACGAGGCCGAGCCGACGTCGCTGCTGGTGTTCGCCTTCGCCTGGGGTGCCACGGCGGCGGTGGTCATCACGCTGATCGTGAGCCTGCCCGTCGCCGCCGTGATCGAGGCGAGCGGCGGCGGTCCGGAGGCGAGCGCCGTGCTCGTCGCGCCGGTCGTGGAGGAGATCGCGAAGGGCATGGCCGTCGTCGGGGTGCTGCTGCTGCGTCGCCACGAGTTCGACGGCGTCGTCGACGGGATCGTCTACGCCGGGCTGGTCGGACTGGGCTTCGCCTTCGTGGAGAACATCCTCTACCTGGGCGGGGCGTTCCTCGACGGTGGACTGCCGGGGGCGGTGACGCTGTTCGTGCTACGCGGGGTGATGTCGCCGTTCGCCCACCCCCTGTTCACGATGGCGTTCGGCGTCGGGGTCGGCCTTGGCGTCCGGTCGCGCGGGTCGGGCCGGCTGGTGTACCCGATCGTCGGGCTCGCCGTGGCGATCGGGCTGCACGCGCTGTGGAACCTCAGCGCCGTCGTGGCTGCGGGCGAGCGCTTCCTCGGTCTCTACCTGACCGTGCAGCTACCCATCTTCGTGGCCGCGGTCGCGCTCGCCGCGGTGGCCCGCAGGCGCGAGGGGCGGCTCGTCGCCCGGCACCTGCGGGACTACGCCGGCAGCGGGTGGCTGAGCGACGCCGAGGTGGCGATGCTGGCGTCGATCCCGGCGCGGCGACAGGCCCGCGCGTGGGCCGCCACCGTGGCCGGTCCGCAGGGGCGACGCGCCATGCGCACCTTTCAGGAGCTGGCCACCGACCTCGCCTTCCTGCGCGAGCGGAGGCGGCACGGTGCAGCGCCTCCGGACGCCGACGTGACCGAGCTGGACCTGCTGCAGTCGATGTGGGAGGTCAGGGGAGGTTTCGAGCCGCGGAGCTGGTGACCGCCGCATCACCTCAGTCGACCGGCGAGCCTGCTCCCGATCCTGCTGTGGCGCAGGGCTCGTCCGGGGCGGGTGCGTGCCAACGGGATCAGCCAGGTCTTGACCCGCCCGGGAGGGTGCGCCGCCGGCACCTCGGGCGCCGGTGCGAGACGCGGGGCCGCGGCTCCCCTGAGGGTCTCGGCGAGGTAGTCGTGAAAGACGTCCTGCCAGACGACCCTCCAGAGGACGAGCTCCTGCCCAGCCGTCGTGCTGCCGGCCCGGGAGGCCGCCCAGAGCCCTCGGACGGCAACCGGGTCCAGGTCCGCCGACCAGCGGCTGGCGAGGGTGAAGACCTCATCCAGCCGGTCGGCGTCGAGGGCCAGCCCGAGCCGGAAGGGCTCCGGTGGTGCTGGTGGTGCTCTGCGACCCATGGGTGGCGAGGAGCCGCGACCGGCCTTGAAGAAGGGCACGTCGGCCCACTGGGGCACGAGATGCCTCAGCACCCCACGGTGCAGCTCCGAGGAGAGCCGGTCCTGCGTTCCCAGGGCGAAGGCTGCCCGCACGAAGGCGGGGGTGAGCAGCGGTGAGATGAGTCCTCGGCGCTCCCCGATCATGCCCCAGCGCCGCAGCCGCTCGTCCGCGTAGAAGTAGTCGAGCAGGACGGCGTCGCTCAGCCCCAGGCTCAGCCCGACTCTCAGCACGCGGTCGATCTGAGCCGCTGCCTCGGCTCGGGCGGCCTGCGTCGGTCCGACCTGCGGGACGAGGCGGCTCACCAGGTGGTCTCGGAACGCAGGGAGACGCTCGGTCACCCGCAGCGCCTCCATCGTCGCGATCCTGGCCGGGTAGTAGAAGCCGTGGGCCACCTCACCGCCGGCTCCGCCGATCACAGGCTTCTCCAGGTTCCGCAGGGACTGCGGTGCATGCGTCAGGTAGCTGGGAGGACGAAGACCTCCTGAGAAGCGGTGCCAACGCATGACCTGTTCGACGGCGACCATCGGCCGTGCGCCTCGTGCCGTCGCCGACGACCGGACGGTGTCGTGGACGACCGGCCGATCGAGCAGTCCGACGAGGTGCTCGGCCACCTCGGCCTCGCCCTGCACCGCGTCGTGCGTGTGCAGACGGACGTCGACGTCCTCGGCCAGGAAGGCCGCCGCGACGACCCTGGAGTCCCGGCCTCCCGTGAGATCCAGCGTCGGCACGCCCGGCCAGATGGCGTGGACCGAACGCGCTGCGGCCCGTAGCGAGTAGGCCACCTCCTCGAAATCCACGGGTCCGGCCCGGAACACGGTCGAGGGGTCGAGTCGGGAGATCACCGGCAGCGACCCTGAGGCGCAGACCGTGACGTGCGTGGCTGGAGACACGGCGGTGACGCCCTCTATCGGGCTCGTCTCACCCATGAACCAGTCGATGGCCGCGTGGTAGCGCCAACCGATCGGGTCGGGGCTCACGTTCGTCCCGGCGAAGAGGCAGGCGGCCTCGGCGCGGTTACTCCACACCCAGCCGCGGGACGTCCTCAGCTGGAACATCCGGCCGACACCGAGGGCATCCGTCCACAGGTCCAGGCGCTGGTCGCGCCGTCCTGCGCGAGCCAGGACCAGCGGGGGCGTCAGGTCGAAGACGGCCTCAGGTGTGTCGATCAACGCACGCGCGAGGCTCTGCGGCGACCGCTCAGGCGCCACGTCACCGACGATGCTCTGGTAGCCGAGGGGGACGTACAGGGTCGCCACGCCGGCGTCACCGTCGTCGGACCACGACGGCCACCGGCAGCCGGCGTCGTCGTCGTCCCAGAGGTACAGGCCCCGATCGGAGAGCTCGAGTCCGTTCCGGGTCCAGCCGGGCGGCCAGAGCGTGGTGAAGTGCGACTCGACCCGCTCGAGCCCGTCCGCAGGCGCTGTGCCCCGGGAGGAGCCGGCCCGCGCGTAGAGCACCAACGTCTGCATGTGCGTTCCGCCGCCCGTAGTGACACGCGCCGCACCGAGGAACTGGCCGAGAAGCCTACTCGTGCGGGCGCGGTGGCGCGCCGCCTTCTGACATCCTCGACGTGTGTCCCCAGGAGTCTCCAACCAACCTCAGGACATCGCTGTGGGGGTCCAGTCAGGGGAGTGATGGGACGCGAGCTGCTCGCGGGACTCGACGTCGGCACGACGTCGGTCAAGGCCCTGCTCCTCACGCCGGAGGGGGACGAGGTCGCCCTCGGCCGGGCGCCCACGACCTGGACGAGCACCGAGCTCGGCGCCGAGACCTCGGCCGAGTCGATCCTCGATGCCGCCCGCCATGCCCTGGCCGATGCGTCGGCGCAGGTCCCCGACGACCGCGTCACGGCGCTCGGTGTGGCGTCGATGGCCGAGTCCGGCGTGCTCGTCGGGCCCGACGACGCCCCGCTCGCGCCGGTCATCGCATGGCACGACCACCGTGACGAGGAGCAGCTCCGCGACCTGGTCGCCCGGCTGGGTGGTGAGACGTTCTCGCTCCGCACCGGCCTGCCGTTGTGGACGCAGTGGAGCCTGACCAAGCACCGCTGGCTGGTCGACAACGTCCCCGTCGCTCGGGGCGCGACCCGTCGCTACAACATCGCCGAGTGGGTGGCCCGAGGGCTCGGCGGCGCCCCCGTCACCGAGCTCTCGCTCGCCTCGCGGACGGGTTGGCTCGACCTGGCGACGAAGCTGCCGTGGGGCGAGTCGATGGCGTGGTCGGGCGCGCCGAGGGCGATGCTGGGCGACCTCGTGACTGCGGGCACACCGATCGGGACGGCGCGCACCGGTGGTGACCTCGCCGCCGTCGACGGCGCCACGCTGACGATTGCCGGCCACGACCACCAGGCCGCGGTCGTCGGTGTCGGCAGCAGCGGTGCGGGCGACGAGCTCGACTCGTGCGGCACGGCGGAGGCGTTCGTCCGCACCATCGCGCCCGGCCTCGCGCCGGAGGCGATCTGCGCCCTGACCGGCGCGGGCGTGACGGTCGGCTGGCACGCCATCGAGGACCGGTGGTGCCTGCTCGGCGCCACCCAGGGGGGCCTCGTCCTCGGCCGGGTACAGGCCGCGCTCGGCGTCGACCGCGGGGGCCTGGTCGCACTGGACGCTGCTGCGCTCGCGGCGGCGGACGACCCGGACGTGCTGCGCATCACCGACAGTGCCGAGGTCACCGTCCGTCCGGGCGCAGATCCCGGGGAGGTGTGGCGCGCGGCCACCCGTGCGGTCGCGCACGCGGCCCAGAAGCTGGGCGACACCCTCGACCGGGCGTCCGGTCCCCGCCGGGACCTGGTCGTGGCCGGTGGGTGGACCCACAGCACCGCCGTGATGGCCGCCAAGGCCGAGGCGTTCGGACCACTCCGTCGCGCAGCCACCGCGGAGGCCGGCGCCCGTGGCGCCGCGTTCATCGCGGGACTCGCGGACGGGACGTACAGCACATACGACGACGTGCCGAACGGTGCCCGACCGGACGCTGGTCACCGCCTTGTCCCGGGACGTCCACCACCCGTGTCCACCGAGATCGGCCGACCGACGTGATCGTCACCCTCACCCTCAACCCGGGGCTGGACCTCACGTACACGCTGAGCGAGTCGTCCGTGGGAGAGGTGGATGTGCACCGCGCCACGACCGCGACGATGGAGGCTAGCGGCAAGGGCGTCAACGTCTCACGAGCGTTGCACGCCAACGGTTTCCGTACCATCGCCGTCCTGCCCCTCGGCGGGGCGACGGGGCATCACCTGTCAGAGCTGCTCGACTCGGAGGGTGTCGCGCACCGCAGCGTCGTCCAGGCGGCGCCCACGCGCGTCAACACGACGATGGCTGTGAGCGGCGGAGGGACCGCCAAGGTCAACGGGCCGGGCGGGCGGCTGACCGGCGCCGATCTCGCCGCACTCCGGGTCGAGGTCGCGTCCGCGCTGCAGGACGTCACCGACGACGAGCTGTGGCTGGCCGTCTGCGGATCCCTGCCGCCCGGGGTGGACCCCTCGGTGGTGCGCGAGCTCGTCGATCTCGCCCACGTCCACGGAGCGCGGTGTGCTCTCGACGCGTCGGGGGAGGCGTTGAAGGCTGCCGTCTCAGCAGGTGCCGACCTGCTCGCCCCGAACAGACGCGAGCTCGCCGAGGTCGACCCGAGGGCCGCCTCCGTCGACTCGCTGGCGGATCTCGCGACTGTCGCGGAAGGCATCTCGCGCGACACGGGAGCCCACCTGTTGGTCAGTCTCGGCGAGGACGGGGCCCTGTTCGCCGACGGTGACGTCGTCGTGCACGGCCACGGACCCCACCTGACGCCGGTCAACACCGCCGGGGCCGGCGACGCGCTCCTGTCCGGCTGGCTCGCAGCCGCCGGATCGCCGGCGGACCGGATGGCCCGTGCCGTGCGCTGGGGCAGGGCCGCATGCCTCTCCCCGACGACGGTCGCCCCGGCCCTGACCGACCCGCCCGACTCCACCGAGGGGATCACCGTCGAGACCCTCCGACCGCACCACCAGAGGTGAAGCCATGTCCACCAACCGCCGCATCGTCGTGACAGCCGTCGAGACCATGGAGCTGCGCGAGGAGCCGGTCCCTGTGCCGGGGCCGGGGGAGGTCCGGGCCAGCAGCACCTACATCGGTGTGTGCGGGTCGGACACCCACGCCTTCCACGGCCGTCACCCGTTCATCCCGATCCCCTACCTGCCCGGTCACGAGGCCACCGGGGTCGTGGAAGAGCTCGGTGAGGGTGTGACGTCCGTCGCGGTCGGTGCCCGGGTCGTCGTCGAGCCGACCCTGCCCTGCTGGGAGTGCAAGCCCTGCCGCAGCGGGGCCGAGAACCTCTGCGAGAACCTGCAGTTCTTCGGGTGCGGCTACCCGCAGGGCGGGATGGCGGACCAGTTCGTGGTCCGCGCCGACCGGCTGCACGTCATCCCCGACGACGTCAGCGACCTGGGTGCGGCGCTGATCGAGCCGCTGTCGACACCCGTCCACGCCGGGCGCATCGCCGGACCGCTCAAGGGCCGCACGGTCGTCGTGCTGGGGGCGGGCACGATCGGGCTGCTCATGCTCGCGGTGGCACGGTGGTCCGGCGCCTCCCGGGTCGTCGTCACGGACCCGTTGCCTGCCAAGCGTGAGGCGGCGTCGCGGCTCGGCGCCGATGCCGTCGTCGACGCGATGGCCCCCGATGTCGCAGCCAGGGTCCGTGACGCGCTGGGGGAGAGCGCCGACGTCGTCTTCGACTGTGTGGCAGTCGAGTCCACGACCCTCTCGGCGATCGACATGGCGCTCAAGGGTGGCACGGTGGTCATCGTCGGTGTCCCGGCCGCCGACTTCGAGCTGCCGGTCCGGATCATGCAGGACCAGCAGATCCGTCTCCAGGGCAGTGCGACCTACGTCCCGCAGGACTACGCGACCGCGATCGACATGATCCGGTCCGGGGCCGTCCGCGCCGACGACTTCATCACCGGACAGTTCCCGTTGGACCAGGCCGAGCAGGCGTTCGAGGCGTCCACGAGCGGCGAGCACATCAAGGTGGTGATCCATCCGTGAGCCCGACCGACGCCGCAGCTCGACGGGACCCACGCGATCGTCCGCAATGACCTGACGACGATCGAGTCCCACGGCCCGATGCCGAAAGATGCACGGAAACGAGGGTTTGAGCGCGTCCGAGATCGGTGCCGGGCAAGGACGCGAACCGCGTCGGACGCACCACAGCGACGAGCGCGTGACCTGCGGGTACTGCGCAACCTGCTCGGATACCGGCACAATCGCTCGTCACGACCGAGGAGGCTTCCGTGGCGTCGATCAAGGACGTAGCCCGGGCCACCGGTGTGTCGACCGCCACGGTGTCGCGCGCGCTGCGGGGTCTCGGCTCCGTCGCGGAGCCGACCCGCGAACGGGTCCTGACCGCTGCGCAGCGTCTTGGCTACGTCCCCTCCGCCGCGGCGGCCAGCCTGGCCAGCGGGCGCACCCGGGCGGTCGGCCTGGTGACGCCCGCACGTCGCGCGGTGGTTCTTCGCCGTCTGCATCGAGACGATCGAGGCCGAGCTGCGCACGCACGGGTACGACGTGCTGCTCGTCATCCTGCCCCCGGGAGACCGCGTCACCCCCGGGCCTGGTCGACCCGCTGCCGCCGGAACGGGCCAGCCTCGAGGCCGAGCTGCTGCGCAAGCGGGTCGACGCCACGATCGTCCTGTCCCTGCCGCTGGTGGGCGACGAGGTCGCGATGCTCCGCGGCCTGGGGCACCCGGTCGCCTTCGTCGGCAGCGGGGTGCCCGGCGTGCGCGGCCTTCGGCATGGACGACGTGAGCGGTGGGACGCGTGGCCACCGAGCACCTCGTCGGGCTCGGGCACCGCGACATCGTCTTCGTCGGCGCCGGCGGCCCGGGCGGGATCTGGGCGCCCCAGGTCGAGCGCTACCGCGGCTACCTCGACGTCGTGCCGCGAGCACGGCCTGCCCGAGCACGATCCCGTCGTGGCCGATCTCACCGTCGCCGAGGGCCGCCGCGCGGCGATGGAGCTCGTCGCCCGGTCACGTCTGCCCAGCGCCGCGGTCGCCGCCTCCGACGAGGTGGCGATCGGTCTGCAGCACGAGCTGCGCCGTCTCGGGGTCGACGTCCCCGGCCGCATGTCGATCATCGGGGTGGACGACCACCCGCACGCCGTGCTGCACGACCTGACGACCATGTCGCAGCCGGTGGCCGAGCAGGCCGAGCTCGCCGCCCGGTGGCTGCTGCAACAGCTGGCGGACGGGCCCCGAGCCGGGGCCGCCACCGCCACCGCAGAACCTCGCGTCGAGGCTCGTCGTCCGCGGGTCGACGGCGCCCTTCGACTACCAGCACGTGACTGGAGCGTCACACCCGACTGTCACCCGCGTTGCGCAATCGTTACGCCCGCGTGAAGGTCGATACGCCTTGTCCAACGTCACATGCAAACGTTTACATGGCCAGGAACCTGAACCGGGCAGCATCGGTGCTGCATCGGAGAGCCATCAACGAGGAGGCACATCCATGCGCAACCGCCTGAACAGGCGCGCTGCGGCGATCGTCGGATCGGGCATCGGTCTCACGCATGCTGCTCGCGGCGTGCGGAGCCGATGCCATCGATGGAGGGCGGGCGGCAGCGGCGGCGCGCGGTGGTGCCGCCGCGCGATGCGGAGATCGACTGCTCGGTCGTACGAGGAGTTCGGCGACCTCTCCGGGGAGTCGGTCAACTGGTACACCCCGGTCCGCGCCCCGGACGACGCCGACTACATCGACTGGGTCCGCCTTCTTCGAGGACTGCACCGGCGCCACCGTGGCCTACGAGGGCTCCGCCGAGTTCGAGGCCCAGCTCCTGGTCCGCATCCAGTCCGGCCAGGCACCGGACGTCGCGATGATCCCGCAGCCGGGTCTGCTGCGGTCGATCGTCACCGACAACCCCGGTATCGTCGCACCGGCCCCCGAGGCGGCAGTGGCGCAGTTCGACGAGTTCTACAACGAGGCCTGGGAGCAGTACGGCACGGTCGACGGCACGCTGTACGGCCTGCCCCAACAGCTCCAACGCGAAGTCGTTCGTCTGGTACTCCCCGACCGCCTTCGACGAGGCCGGCTACGAGGTCCCCGAGACGTGGGACGAGATGGTCGCCCTGTCCGACCAGATCGTCGCCGACAACGCCGGCAGCGACGCCATCAAGCCCTGGTGCGCCGGCATCGGCTCCGGTGACGCCACCGGCTGGGTCGCCACCGACTGGATGGAGGACGTCATGCTCCGCATGCACGGCCCCGACGTCTACGACCAGTGGGTCAACCACGAGATCCCCTTCAACGACCCCAAGGTCGCCGAGGTCCTCGCGGAGGTCGGCCGGTTCCTCAAGAACCCCGACTACGTCAACGGCGGCATCGGCGGCGTGCAGCTCGATCGCGACGACCGAGTTCCTCGACGGCGGGCTGCCCATCCTCGACGGCAACTGCTTCATGCACCGTCAGGCCGGCGTTCTACTCCACCGGCGTTCCCGGACGGGCACCGAACGTGGCCGAGGACGGCGACATCTGGGCCTTCTACCTGCCCCCGATGAGCGAGGAGTTCGGCAAGCCGCTGCTCGGTGGTGGCGAGTTCAACGCCGCGTTCAACGACCGACCCGGTGACCCAGGCGTTCCAGCTGTTCCTGACGCAGCCGGACGCCACCCAGATCCGCGGCGCAACATCGGCAACTTCATCCCGCCGAGCACCGAGTTCGACCCCGCCGAGCCTGCCGGACCCGATCCAGCAGCTGTCGGCCGAGCTGCTCACCGACCCGGAGACCACGTTCCGCTTCGACGGCTCGGACATCATGCCGGGTGCCGTCGGCGCCGGCTCGTTCTGGTCGGAGATGACGGCGTGGATCGGCGAGGACAAGGCCGACGACGCGGTCCTCGACGCGATCGAGACCTCGTGGCCGAGTAGCTGACCGGCTGAACTGACCCCGTGCCGGGGGCCGTGGACAAGATCGTCCGCGGCCCTCGGCGTACCCGGCTCGCGCGACGTAGCGTGAGCACCCCGAAGGCCGCCGAACACGAGGAAGTGACCGGGACATGGACTTCTTGCTCAACGCCGACACACCGCTGGAGAAGCTCACCGTCATGGTCCTGGCGATCGCGCTCTTCGTCGCCGTCATGGCGCATCCTGCTGTTCGCCGTCGACCGACCCCGCAACGTGCCCGAACTGGGTGGCTGCCCTCGCGTTCGTCGGCCCGGCGGCGCTGCTGCTCCTCTTCGGCCTGGTCAGACCCGCGATCCTCACCGCCTACCAGTCGTTCTTCAACCGCAACGGCTCCGAGTTCGTCGGCTTCGACAACTTCGTCCAGCTCGTCTCAACGCCCGACCTGCGACAGGTGCTCTTCAACACGTTCGCCTGGGTGTTCCTCGTCCCGCTCGCCGCCACCTTCCTCGGCCTGCTGTACGCGGTCGTCGTCGACCGGTCGCCGGTTCGAGTCCATCGCCAAGGCCCTGGTGTTCCTGCCGCTGGCGATCTCGTTCGTCGGCGCATCGATCATCTGGAAGTTCGTCTACGACTTCCGGGCCGACATCGGTGTCGAACCAGCAGATCGGCCTGCTCAACCAGATCCTGATCTGGCTCGGCATCGAGCCGTACCAGTTCCTGCTCAACGGACCGTGGAACACCTTGTTCCTCATCATCGTCTTCATCTGGATCCAGACCGGTTTCGCCATGACGATCCTGTCGGCGTCGATCAAGGCCATCCCGGACGACATCACCGAGGCCGCGCGGCTCGACGGCGTGAACGGGATCGAGATGTTCCGCTTCGTCACCGTGCCCGGCCATCCGCCCGGCCCTGGTCGTCGTGCTCACGACGATCGCCATCGGCAGCCTCAAGGTCTTCGACATCGTCCGCACCATGACGGGCGGCCAGTTCGGGACCTCGGTCGTGGCCAACGAGTTCTACACGCAGGCGTTCCGGCAGTCCAACCAGGGTCTGGGGGCCGCGCTGGCGATGGTCCTGTTCATCCTGGTGGTGCCGATCGTCGTCTACAACGTCCGCCAGATGCGGATTTCGGAGGAGCGTCCGATGAGCACCACCGACCACGGGCCGAGAGGCCAAGGAGACCGTCGAGAACAAGGCGGTCACGCAGGGCGACGTCGCTCGCGGGCGCGCCCGCGGCGGCGAAGAAGTCCCGCACACCGCGACCGGCGCGGTCCGACGAGCTGGCGAAGGGCCTGAGCAACCCGTGGGCGTCCGCTCCTCGCGATCGTCATCGCGGTGCTGTGGACGATCCCCACGTTCGGGCTGCTGCTGTCGTCCATCCGCCCGGAGTCGTCAGTGAAGGCGAACGGGCTGGTGGAACTGGTTCGGCAACCCCGAGGTCACCCTCAACAACTACAACCAGGTGCTGTACGGCGGGTGACCCCTTCGCCGAGTACTTCGTCAACACGGTCGTCATCACGCTGCCCGCCGTGCTCATCCCGATCACGCTGGCGCTGCTGGCGGCCTACGCGTTCGCGTGGATCGACTTCCCGGGCCGGGACTGGCTGTTCGTCGCGGTGTTCGCGCTGCAGATCGTGCCGATCCAGATCACGCTCATCCCGCTGCTGACCGACTACGTCAACTGGGGGCTCGCCGGGTCGTTCTGGCCGGTCTGGCTGTCGCACTCGATCTTCGCGCTGCCGCTGGCCATCTTCCTGCTGCACAACTTCATGAAGGACATCCCCACCGTCCCTCATCGAGGCGGCGCGGGTCGACGGCGCCGGGCCACGTGAAGATCTTCTTCCAGGTGCTGCTGCCGCTGCTCACCCCGGCGATCGCGGCGTTCGGCGTCTTCCAGTTCCTGTGGGTCTGGAACGACCTGCTCGTGGCGCTGATCTTCGGCTCGGCGCCGAACACGGCGCCGCTCACGGTCCGCCTGGCCAACCTGGTGGGCACCCGCGGCACCGAGTGGCACCTGCTCACGGCGGGCGCGTTCATCTCGATGATCGTCCCGCTCGCGGTCTTCATCGGCCTGCAGCGGTTCTTCGTCCGCGGCCTGCTGGCGGGGAGCGTCAAGGGCTGACACCACCAGCTCCACCGGTACGACAGGGACGAGGCCCGAGGGTGCAGACCCCCGGGCCTCGTCCCTGCCCGCACTCACCCCTCAACGACGAGCCACGCCGCGCGCCGTCGGCCATCGGCGACGGGTCCGCGCCGGCGTCCATGCCGCCTCCTGGGAGCGAGAGTGGGTGCCCCCGGCAGGACTCGAACCTGCAACCTACGGATTAGAAGGCCGTTGCTCTATCCATTGAGCTACGGGGGCGGGGCATCCGTCGCGCTGGCCCAACGGTAGTGCGTGCGCGCAGGTTCCAGGAGCCGACTCAGAACAGGCTGAGCTGCGCCTGCTCGTCCTCGTCGCTCTCGGCCTCGGCCACGACGACGACGTCGACCGGACGCTCGCGCACGGGTCGTGCCGGCGCCGGGAGGTCCTGCTGCTCGGCGACCCACCCCCAGCCGTCGCCGCCGGGCGGGGCGCCGCCGGTCAGGGCCCACAGCGAGTTCGTCAGGTGGATGTCGCGCTCGCGCAACCCGGCCTGCAGCCTCACCAGGTCCATCGGGACGCGCATCGCGTCGATGCCCGGCAGCTCGAGGTCCTCGCACATCGCCATCAGGTGCAGGTTGCGCGGCGACGTTCTCGCGGGCGACCGGGTCGGTCAGCCGCTTCGTCGCCGCGGGACCGATGGCCGCCACGACGTCGTGCTCGCGCCGCCGGTCGACAGCGCCTCGTACGCGTCGTCGACCCGCCGGAAGGCGGCCAGGAGCTTGGCAGCCGTCTTGGCGCCGATGCCGAGGGCTCCTGGGAGGTTGTCGGACGTGTCGCCGCGGATGGCCGCGTAGTCGCGGTACTGCCCGGCCTCCACCCCGCACACCGCCGGAAGCCGCGCGGGCGTCAGCAGCGGCGAGGCGTCGATGCCGCCGACGATGACGCGCAGCACCGACGTCGTCTCGTCGATCAGGGCGAACGAGTCGCGGTCGCTCGTGACCACGGTGCAGCGCCACCCGCCCGCACGTGCCGCTGCTGCCGCGGACGCCATCACGTCGTCCGCCTCGTAGCCCTCGTGCTGCACGACGGCGAAGCCGGCGTCTCGCAGGAGGTCTGCGGCGCCCGCGAGCTGGTCGACGAGCTCGGGCGACTTCTCCCGGCGGCCGGCCTTGTAGGTCGGGTACTCGCCCTTGCGCCACGAGTCCTGCGAGCAGTCGAAACCGACGACGACGGCGTCCGGGGACAGGCGGGCGGCCGCGGACCCGATCGACACGACCATGCCGCGCAGGCCCCACGTCGGCCGACCGGACAGGTCCCGCTGGCCGCTGTGCTCGTGCGCGTGGTGCGCCCGGTGCAGCAGGCTGTTGCCGTCCACCGCCATCAGGAGCGGGGGCGGCAGGGTCGACGTCACGCTGCCACCGTAGACCCCGGTGGTGACCGTCTCCGCGACCCCGAGGAGGCCTCACTCGTCACACACGTCCCTGTGGTCGCAGCGCGCCCATTGGTGCTCACGGCTGCACAACGGCAGTCTTACCCCGTGAGCAGCACCCAGGAGGCGACGACCACGGGGTCCGATGCTGACGTGCTGCTGGCGGCGGTCGACGAGCTGCGTGCCATCGCCGGAGGGCTCGACCTCCCCCTGGAGGTCGCCGACGTCGACGGGTCACGCCGGACCCGGGACCAGCTGGTGGCCCAGCTGGACGACTACGTGCTGCCCCGGATCAGGCGCCTCGACGCCCCGCTGGTGGCGGTGGTCGGCGGCTCGACCGGCGCCGGCAAGTCCACCCTCGTGAACTCCCTCGTCGGCGGCCAGGTGTCCCGCGCGGGCGTGCTGCGGCCGACCACCCGGTCTCCCGTGCTCGTGCACCACCCTGACGACGCCGAGTGGTTCACGAGCCCGCGCGTCCTCCCCTCCCTCGCCCGGCTCACCGGTGACGACGCCGAGCCGTCCCGCGAGACCACGGACCGGCGCATCACCAGCCTGCGTCTCGTCGCGGCGGAGGCGCTCCCGGCGGGCCTGGCCCTGCTCGACGCCCCCGACATCGACTCCGTGGTCGACGCCAACCGCGAGCTCGCGGCCCAGCTGCTCGCGGCGGGTGACCTGTGGGTCTTCGTGACCACCGCGGCCCGGTACGCCGACGCTGTTCCGTGGCACCTGCTGCGGACGTCCGTCGAGCGTGGGACGGCGGTCGCGGTGGTGCTCGACCGCGTCCCCCCGGAGGCCATGGCCGAGGTGCGCACCGATCTCGCCACGATGCTGCGCGCCAACGGACTGGCCACGGCGCCCTTGTTCACGATCGCCGAGGGCGTGACCGTCGACGGGCTGCTGCCCGCCCTCCGACGTCGCCCAGCTGCGCTCGTGGCTGGGCGGGCTCGCGACGAGCACCCGGGCGCGCCAGGTCGTCGTCCGCCGGACGCTCGGTGGCGCGCTCGACTCGCTGGGCGTGCGGCTTCCCGCGCTGGCGGACGCCGCCGACGCCCAGGCGGAGGCCGCCGAGACGCTGCGCGCGGAGGTCCACAAGGCCTACGAGGAGGCTGACAGGCAGCTCGAGAAGGGCCTCACCGACGGCTCGCTGCTGCGTGGGGAGGTGCTCTCGCGCTGGCAGGAGTTCGTCGGCACAGGGGAGTTCCTGCGCGGGCTCGAGTCGGCGGTCGGGCGGCTGCGCGACCGCGTCGTGCGCGCGGTCACCGGGCGCCCACCGCCAGCCGAGCCGCTGGGCGAGGCCCTGCAGTCCGGTGTGTTCGCCCTCGTCCGCGCCCAGGCGGAGGACGCCTCGGAGCGTGCGGTGAGCCGCTGGCGGTCGTCGTCGGCGGGAAACGCGCTCCTGGCGGCGGGAGTCCGAGAGCACGCGTCTCGGGCCCGACTTCGACGCGCGGCTCGAACGCCTCGTGCGCGACTGGCAGGGGTACGTCCTCGACCTCGTCCGTAGCCAGGGACAGTCGAAGCGCACCCAGGCGAGGGCGCTGTCGTTCGGGGTCAACGCGCTGGGCGTGGTGCTGATGCTCGTCGTCTTCGCCAGCACGGCGTTCATCCCCACAGGTGCCGAGCTCGGCGTCGGCGCCGGCAGCGCGGTCGTGGGCCAGAAGCTGCTGGAGGCCGTCTTCGGGGACCAGGCCGTGCGCACCCTGGCCGCCAAGGCCAGGAGCGAGCTGCTGGCACGCGTCGACGACCTGCTGTCGAGCGAGCGTGACCGTCTGCTCGGGCTCCTCGACGGCGTCGACGTCGACCCGGAGGCCGGCCAGGCCCTCCGCCGGATCGAGAAGACCATCCGGACGGCCCGATGAGCGTGCGGAGTCGCCTGCGCCGTCGCCGGGCACCCGACGTCCCCGCACGCCTCGCCAGATCTGCAGGACCGCCCTGGACGCGGGCCGCGACCGCCTCGACCCCTCCGCCGTCGCCCAAGGCGAGGCGGTCCTCGCCCGGACCGACGAGCGCCTCGCCCTCGGGTCCGACTTCACGGTCGTCGCGCTCGCGGGTGCGACCGGCAGCGGGAAGTCGTCGCTGTTCAACGCACTGGCCGGCATCCAGGTCGCCCAGGTCGGCGCGCGCCGGCCGACGACCTCGAGTCCGACGGCGGTCGTCTGGGGCGACGACGCCGACCCGCTGCTCGACTGGCTGGACGTCCCTCGTCGGCACCGCACCAGCCGCGAGTCGGCGCTCGACGGCTCCGACCAGAGCGACCTGTTCGGGCTGGTTCTGCTGGACCTGCCCGACCACGACTCGACGACGCTGTCGCACCGGCTCGAGGTGGACCGCCTGGTCGGCCTGGTCGACCTCCTGGTGTGGGTGGTCGACCCCCAGAAGTACGCGGACGAGGCGCTGCACGAGCGGTACCTGCGACGGCTGAGCGGCCACCAGGCGGTCACCGTCCTCGTGCTCAACCAGATCGACCGGCTGTCCGGCGCCGACGTGACCGCCTGCGTGGCCGACCTTCAGCGGCTGCTGGTGCAGGACGGCCTGCATGACGTGCCGGTGATCCCGACGTCCGCCGTGACCGGGCAGGGCGTCCCCGAGCTGCGGATGGCCGTGGTCGAGGCCGTGCGCGCACGCGAGGCCGGTCGCGCTGCGGTCCGCCGCCGACCTCGACGCCGCAGCCGACCGTCTGCGGACGGGCGTGGCCACCACCGAGACCGACCCCGCCGACGTCGCCGGCCGCGACCTGCTCGTCACCGCGCTCGCGAACGCCGCCGGCGTGCCCGCCGTGCTCGATGCCGTGCAGGCCGACGTCCAGCGTCAGGCCGCACGGCGACTCGGCTGGCCGTTCTCGCGCTGGGTGGCCCGTCTGCGTCCCGACCCGATGAAGCGGCTGCGTATCGGCTCGAGCTACCGAGGCCGACGAGTCCCTCCGCCGGATGACGCGGAGCTCGCTGCCGGAGCCGACGCAGGCCCAGCGCGCACAGGTCGACCTGGCGTCGCGGCAGGTCGCGACGCGGTCGTCCGCCGGACTGCCCCAGCGGTGGGCGGACTCCGTCCGCGCTGCCGCGGCCCCTCCCGGTGCGGACCTCGCCGACCACCTCGACCAGGCCGTCGGCTCGGTCGACCTCACGTTCAAGCGCCGCCTGGTGGTGGGCCGTCGCCGGTGCGTTGCAGGTGCTGCTGGCCGCCGCGGCGGTCGTCGGGCTGCTCTGGCTCGGGGTGCTCGGCGTGATCGGGTGGCTGCAGCTGCCCGAGCTGCGCACGCCGCGCGTCGGCTCGGTGCCGGTGCCGACGCTGCTGCTGCTCGGTGGGCTGGTGCTGGGCCTGCTGATCGCCGCGGTGGGACGCCCCCTCGCGCGCTCGGCGGCCCGACGTCGCCGCCGCCGCGTCGAGACCCGGCTGCGCGAGGCGGTGTCGACGGTGGCGCGCGAGCACGTGCTGGATCCGGTGGCGCGGGTGCTGAGCGACCACCGGACCACTCGCGAGGCGCTCGCGCCCCCCGACTGAGCGACCGCCCGGGCTCTCCGTCCACAGGACCCGAGCAGGGCCCCGTCATCCACAGGGCGCGCGTCGGCCCTCGTCAGCACGCGCGGGGGCGACGAGCCTTCGGGGCGACCCGCAGGGTGCGGGTCCTGACCCTCGAGGAGCACCCGTGTACGAGACCCATGTGAGCGTGGTCGGCAACCTCGTCGCCGACCCCGTGATGCGCGAGACCGAGCGCGGACGCAAGGTGGCCAACTTCCGCGTGGCCGTCACCGAGCGCCGCTGGAACGCCGAGGAGAAGACGCACGTCGACGGCCGCACGTCCTTCTTCAGCGTGAGCTGCTGGGGCTACCTGGCCACGAACGTCTCCGAGTGCCTGCAGAAGGGCGACCGTGTGGTCGTCAGCGGTCGGCTCTCCGTCCGCGAGTACCAGGTCGACGACACGCACACCCGCAACAGCGTCGACATCGAGGCGACCGCGGTCGGCCACGACCTGACGTTCGGCACCAGCAGGTTCGTCCGGGTGATCCGCTCGCCCCGGTCCGGGCCCGCGCCGGAGGACGCCGACACCGCCGACAGCGGGGACGACCCGTTCGCGACCGGGGAGTACGTGGAGGTCGACGGTCTCGCGGTGGACCGGGACGGGGTCGTGCACTCGACGGTCCCCGTCTAGGCACCCGCCACCGCCAGGTCGAGTAGCGCGACCCAGGACCGGCGCCGGGACAGGGACGCACACTGCCGAGGTGCTTCCTCGTCCCGGCCCGGTGCTGGCCGCCCTCGCCGCGCTCCTGCTCGTCCTGCTCATCGCCTCGGGCGTCCCCGGCCCGTGAGGTCGCTGCCGAGCGCGATTCGGTCGAGCCGCCGCGCGCCACTAGCCTGGCGGACATGGCGGAGTTCATCTACAGCATGTACAAGGCGCGCAAGGCGCACGGCGACAAGCTCATCCTCGACGACGTGACGATGAGCTTCCTGCCGGGCGCCAAGATCGGCGTCGTCGGCCCCAACGGGGCCGGCAAGTCCACGATCCTCAAGATCATGGCGGGCCTGGACGAGCCCTCGAACGGTGAGGCGAGGCTCTCGCCCGGCTACAGCGTGGGCATCCTCATGCAGGAGCCGGAGCTGAACGAGGCGAAGGACGTTCTCGGCAACGTCCAGGAGGGCCTCGGGGACATCAAGGACAAGCTCGACCGGTTCAACGCGATCTCCGCCGAGATGGGTGAGCCGGACGCCGACTTCGACTCGCTGCTGGGCGAGATGGGCGAGCTGCAGGAGGCGCTGGACCACGCCGACGCGTGGGACCTCGACTCCCAGATCGAGCAGGCGATGGACGCTCTGCGGTGCCCGCCGCCGGACGCGGACGTCAGCGTGCTCTCCGGTGGTGAGCGTCGCCGCGTCGCGCTGTGCAAGCTGCTGCTGAGCAAGCCCGACCTGCTCCTCCTCGACGAGCCCACGAACCACCTCGACGCCGAGAGCGTGCTGTGGCTCGAGCAGCACCTCGCCAAGTACCCCGGCGCCGTCCTGGCCGTGACGCACGACAGGTACTTCCTGGACAACGTGGCCCAGTGGATCGCCGAGGTGGACCGCGGCCGGCTCTACCCGTACGAGGGCAACTACTCCACCTACCTGCAGAAGAAGCAGGAGCGCCTGCAGGTGCAGGGCAAGAAGGACGCCAAGCTGGCCAAGCGCCTCGCGGCCGAGCTGGAGTGGGTGCGGTCCAACGCCAAGGCTCGTCAGACCAAGTCGAAGTCGCGCCTCGCGCGCTACGAGGAGATGGCTGCTGAGGCCGACCGCACGCGCAAGCTCGACTTCGAGGAGATCCAGGTCCCGCCGGGTCCGCGGCTGGGCGGGCAGGTCATCGAGGTCCGCGGCCTGCGCAAGGGCTTCGACGACCGCGTCCTCATCGACGACCTGTCGTTCTCGCTGCCCCGCAACGGCATCGTCGGCGTGATCGGCCCGAACGGCGTCGGCAAGACCACGCTCTTCAAGACCATCGTGGGTCTGGAGCAGCCCGACAGCGGAGACGTCAAGATCGGCGAGACCGTCAAGATCTCGTACGTCGACCAGAGCCGCGGTGGGCTCGACCCGAAGAAGAACCTCTGGGAGCTGATCTCGGACGGACTGGACTTCATCCAGGTCGGCAACGTGGAGATCCCCTCGCGGGCCTACGTCTCCCAGTTCGGCTTCAAGGGCCCGGACCAGCAGAAGATGGCGGGTGTTCTGTCCGGCGGTGAGCGCAACCGCCTGAACCTGGCGCTGACGCTCAAGGAGGGCGGCAACCTGCTGCTGCTCGACGAGCCGACGAACGACCTCGACGTGGAGACCCTCGGCTCGCTCGAGAACGCGTTGCTCGACTTCCCCGGATGCGCCGTGGTCATCTCCCACGACCGGTGGTTCCTCGACCGCGTCTGCACGCACATCCTCGCCTACGAGGGCACCGACGAGAACCCGTCGCAGTGGTACTGGTTCGAGGGCAACTTCGAGGCGTACGAGGCCAACAAGGTCGAGCGTCTCGGTGCCGACGCCGCGCGTCCGCACCGGGTGACCTACCGCAAGCTCACCCGCGACTGAGGCGGCGCCCGCTCAGCGCGGTGGCCGGATCATTCCCTCCTGGCCGACGCTGGCCACGAGGCGCCCGTCCCGGCTGAAGATGCGTCCGATGCCGAGACCCCGACCGCCCCGCGCGGACGGGCTCGACTGCACGTAGAGCAGCCACTCGTCGACACGGACCGGACGGTGCCACCACATCGCGTGGTCGAGGCTGGCCATCTTCACGCCGGCGATCCACGTCATCGCGTGGCGTCGCAGCACGGACTCGAGCAGCGTGTAGTCGCTCGCGTAGCCCAGCACGGCGCGGTGGAGCAGGTCGTCGTCGGGCAGCTTCGCCACCGTGCGCATCCAGACGGCCTGTCGCGCAGCCGGTTCCGGGTCGGGCTTCAGGTAGATCGGCGTCTGCACGTGACGCAGGTCGATCGGCCGTTCGTGCGACCAGTACTTGGCGGCGGGGTGGTCGATGTGGCCCAGCAGGTCGGCTGTCGTCGGCAGATCCTCGGGTCCCGGGACGTCCGGCATCTCGTCCGCGTGGTCGAAACCCTCGTCGGCGTCCTGGAACGACGCGATCATCGACAGGATCGGCTTGCCGAACTGCATCGCCTGCACGCGGCGGGCGGTGAACGAGCGACCGTCGCGCAGGCGCTCGACGGCGAACTGGATCGGCTCGGCGGAGTCGCCCGGGCGCAGGAAGTAGCCGTGCATCGAGTGCACGGGGCGCCCCTCCTGGACCGTGCGCGAGGCGGCGACCAGCGTCTGGCCGAGCACCTGGCCACCGAAGACCCGACCGTGCGGCTGCTGCTGGCTGTCGCCCTCGAAGAGGTCCTGCCCGCGGTCGTCCTGGCCGAGGTCCCGCAGGTCCATCGTCGCGACGAGCGAGCGGAGGACGTCCTCGTCGGACTGGCGGGGGGCGTCGCGGGTCTCGTCGGTGGTCAAGCCCTCTCCTCGGTCGCTGTGATGTCGGTGTGCGTCTGGTCCCTCGGCTCGAACCCCAGCATCCGTAGCGCCAGGTCGGCGTACACCTGGCCGGTGTCGGACGCGGTGTCGCGTCCACGAGGGTCGAACCAGCGGGCCACGTCGACCGCGAGGGAGAGTATGGCGCGACTGGCCTGACGCGGGTGCGGCGCCCGCAGGGTGCCGTCGCGCACCCCCTCGCGCACGACCTCCTCCACGCGGTCCTCCATGCGACGCCGCAGGGCGCTCACGGCGGTGAGGGTCTCCGCGTCGAGCGAGCGCAGCTCGTACTGGACGACGCGTGCGACCAGATGGTGCTCGGCGTGCCAGGAGACGAAGGCCGCCACCATGGCGTGCAGCCGCGCGTGACTGGCCCCGCCACCACCGAGCGTGCGGTCGACCAGGTCGAGGGCCGCCTCGTGCCCGGCCGTCGACAGGTGGGCCAGCAGCGCCTGCTTCGACGGGTAGTGGACGTAGAGGCCGGCGGGTGACAGTCCCACGCGCGAGGAGATGTCGCGCGTGGTCGTGGCGTGGAACCCGCGCTCGGCGAACGCCTCGGCCCCCGCCTGCAGGAGGCGCACCGCCGTGGGGTTGACGCCCGGGAGCGAGAGCGGCACCTCCGGCAGGGCGGTGCGGGCCGCGTCCTTCCCAGGCGCAGCGGCGCGGGTTACCCTGGCGGTAAGCAAGCGCTTAGTCATGACCGGACGCTACACCCGGCCGCCAGGACGCGACCAGCCAGGAGGACCAGTGCGCCGCACCATCTTCGAGCCCGAGCACGAGGCGCTGCGCGCCGCCGCGAAGGAGTTCCTCGACCGGCACGTCCGGCCGCGGATGGACGACTTCATCGAGGCGAAGGCGCTGCCGCGCGACGTGTGGGTCGAGGCCGGCAAGCAGGGGCTCCTGGGACTGCACGTGCCCGAGCAGTACGGCGGCGGCGGGGCGGACGACTACCGCTTCGCCGTGGTGGTCGCGGAGGAGCAGTCGAAGGTGTCGGCGGCGGTCTCGTCCTGCCTCGGCATCCACTCGGACGTGGTCGCCCCGTACCTGATCGAGCTGACGTCCGACGAGCAGAAGGCGCGGTGGCTGCCGGCGTTCTGCAGCGGCGAGATGGTGACGGCGATCGCGATGACCGAGCCGGGGGGCGGGTCCGACCTCGCGGCGCTGAAGACCACGGCGGTCCGGGACGGGGACCACTACGTGCTCAACGGGTCGAAGACCTTCATCACCAACGGGTACAGCGCCGACCTCGTCGTCGTCGCGGCCCGCACGGACCCGAGCAAGGGCGCCAAGGGCATCACGCTGTTCGGTGTCGAGGCCGGCATGGAGGGCTTCTCCCGCGGCCGCAAGCTCGACAAGGTCGGGCAGACGGAGTCGGACACGGCCGAGCTGTTCTTCGAGGACGTCCGCGTCCCGGTCGCCAACGTGATCGGCGAGGTCGACCGCGGCTTCGTGCACATGATGGAGCGGCTGGTGCAGGAGCGGGTCGGGGCCGCCGTCAGCAACATCGCGAACGCGCGGCAGATCCTGCTCGAGACGATCGACTACGCGAAGGAGCGCAAGGCCTTCGGCCAGTCCGTCGGGTCCTTCCAGCACAACAAGTTCAAGATCGCCGAGATGGTCACCGCGGTCGACGTGACGCAGGCGTTCGTCGACGCGGCTGTGATGGAGCACGTCGCCGGAACGCTCTCCGCGGTGGACGCGGCCAAGGCGAAGTGGTGGTCGGCCGACGTCCAGAACGACGTGCTCGACGAGTGCGTCCAGCTCTACGGGGGCTACGGGTTCATGAACGAGTACCGCGTGGCCCGTGCGTGGCGCGACGCCCGCGTCACGAAGATCTGGGCGGGGTCGAATGAGATCATGAAGGAGCTCATCGGTCGCGACCTGGGGCTGTGACCGGGTCGCTCCGGCGGAGGTCAGCCACGACCTAGACTGGCCCCGCGATGTCCGAGGCCACTGCTGCACCTCCGCCCACCGGGGTGATCAGCTACCCGCCCGAGCTGCCCGTCAGCCAGCGACGCGACGAGATCGCGGCGGCGATCCGTGACCACCAGGTCGTGATCGTCGCGGGGGAGACCGGCTCGGGCAAGACGACCCAGCTGCCCAAGATCTGTCTCGAGCTCGGGCGCGGACAGTCCGGCCTGATCGGCCACACCCAGCCACGCCGCATCGCCGCGCGGTCGGTCGCCGAGCGGATCGCCGAGGAGCTGGGCAGCGGGCTCGGTGACCGCGTCGGGTACACCGTCCGCTTCACGGACCGGGTCAGCGCAGGCACACAGGTTCGGTTGATGACGGACGGCATCCTGCTCGCCGAGATCCAGCGCGACCCGATGCTCCGCCGCTACGACACGTTGATCGTCGACGAGGCGCACGAGCGCAGCCTGAACATCGACTTCATCCTCGGGTACCTGCACCAGCTGATGCCCCGACGACCGGACCTCAAGGTCGTCATCACGTCCGCCACGATCGACTCAGCCCGGTTCAGCGAGCACTTCGGCAACGCGCCCGTGGTCGAGGTGACGGGTCGGACGTACCCCGTCGAGGTGCGCTACCGCCCCGTCGTCGACCCGGACGCCCCGGAGGGGGACCCGGCGGCCGACCCCGACCGCGACCAGGTGACCGCGATCGTCGACGCGGTCGGCGAGCTCCAGCGCGAGGGCCCCGGTGACATCCTCGTCTTCCTGTCGGGTGAGCGCGAGATCCGCGACACCGCAGACGCTCTGGGAGACGCGGTGCGGGCCGGGACGCTCCGGGCGACAGAGGTCCTTCCGCTGTACGCGCGACTGTCTGCGGCGGAGCAGCACCGCGTGTTCGCCTCGCACGCCGGGCGCCGTGTCGTGCTGGCCACGAACGTCGCGGAGACCTCCCTGACCGTCCCAGGCATCCGGTACGTCGTCGACCCCGGGCAGGCCCGCATCTCGCGGTACAGCCTGCGCACCAAGGTGCAGCGTCTGCCGATCGAACCGGTCTCGCAGGCCTCCGCGCGGCAGCGGGCCGGCCGGTGCGGCCGTGTCGCGGACGGCATCTGCATCAGGCTGTACACCGAGGACGACTTCGAGTCCCGGCCGGAGTTCACCGACCCGGAGATCCTGCGCACCAACCTCGCCTCCGTGATCCTGCAGATGACCGCGATCGGGCTGGGGGACATCGCGGCGTTCCCCTTCGTCGACGCGCCGGACAGCCGCAGCGTGCGTGACGGCGTCGCCCTCCTCGAGGAGCTGGGGGCCCTGCGGGTCGGTCGCGGTGGAGGCCTGACCCCACTCGGCCGCAAGCTCGTGCGGCTCCCCGTGGACCCCCGACTCGCACGGATGGTGCTCGAGGCGGACCGTCTCGGCTGCGTCGCCGAGATGCTGGTCGTGGCCGCCGCGCTGTCGATCCAGGACCCGCGGGAACGGCCGACCGAGCACCAGCAGGCAGCCGACGAGTCGCACCGGCGGTTCGCCGACGAGCGCTCGGACTTCATGGCCTATCTCAACCTCTGGAACTACCTGCGTGAACAGCAGGAAGCTCTGTCGTCCAGCGCCTTCCGGCGCCTGTGCAAGCGCGAGTTCCTCCACTTCCTGCGGATCCGGGAGTGGCAGGACCTGCACTCGCAGCTGCGTCGTGTCGTCCGGGACCTCAAGATCACGGTCTCGCGGACGGCGGACCCGACGATCGAGGGTGCCGAGGTCGACGCCGACAGCGTCCACCAGGCCCTCCTGGCCGGTCTGCTCTCGCACGTCGGCATGCTGGACGAGCGGGCGTCGGCGCGCGGGGGGCAGGGTGGGCGGCGACCGTTGCGCGAGTACCAGGGAGCGCGCGGGCATCAAGTTCGCGATCTTCCCGGGGTCCGCGCTGGCCAAGAAGCCACCCGCGTGGGTCGTCGCCGCCGAGCTGGTCGAGACCTCACGCCTGTGGGGGCGCACCGTGGCGCGCGTCGAGCCCGAGTGGGTCGAGCGGATCGGCGCTCACCTGGTGAAGCGCAGCTGGTCCGAACCGCACTGGTCCGCGCGCCGAGGCTCGGTGGTGGCGCAGGAGAAGGTGACCCTCTACGGGGTCCCCCTCGTCGCCGACCGCACGGTGACCTACGGGCGCATCGACCCGGAGACCAGCCGGGAGCTGTTCGTCCGCCACGCCCTCGTCGAGGGCGACTGGCGAACTCGGCACGACTTCTTCCACGAGAACCGGCGGCTCCTCGACGACGTCGGCGAGCTGGAGCACCGGGCCCGGCGACGCGACATCGTCGTGGACGACGAGACGCTGTTCTCCTTCTACGACGAGCGCATTCCGGCGCACGTGGTGTCGGGAGCGCACTTCGACTCGTGGTGGAAGAAGGCGCGTCGTGCGACGCCCGACCTCCTGACGTTCACCGAGGACGACCTCGTCGACACGAGCGCGGACCAAGTGAGCCAGAGCGACTTCCCCGACCGCTGGGTGCTCGACGGCCTCGAGCTGCCCCTCTCGTACCGCTTCGAGCCGGGAGCTGACGACGACGGGGTCACGGTGACGGTCCCGGCGGCGGTGCTGAACCAGGTCCCTCACGAGACGTTCGAGTGGCAGGTGCCCGGACTGCGCCACGAGCTCGTGACGGCACTGATCCGCTCGCTCCCGAAGCCGGTCCGCCGCCACCTGGCGCCCGCTCCGGACAACGCGTCCCGGGCCCTGGAGCGGCTGGACCCTGGTGGCGAGCCCCTGCTTCCCGCTCTCTCACGGGAGCTCTCGCGGCTCGCGGGTGTGGATGTCCCGGCGGTCGCCTTCGACTGGGACAAGGTGCCGGGACACCTGCGGGTGCGGGTCAAGGTGACGGGCGAGAAGGGCCGCGAGGTGGCGGCGGGCAAGATCGTCCAGGACGTCGGGCGTGTGGCTGCCGGCACTGTGCGCGAGGCGATCTCGGCGGCTGCTCGGTCGGTCGGTGTGGAGGTCGACGACCTGCGTGGCTGGACGATCGGGGACCTTTCGCGGACGTTCGACGGGGTGGGCGCCGGAGGGCCGGTGACCGGGTATCCCGCACTCGTCGACGACGGGGGACGGGTCAACGTCCGGGTCCTGCCGTCGGAGGTCGAGCAGTCGCGAGCCATGCGTGCGGGTACACGTCGCCTGCTCATGGCGGTGGTGCCTGTGCCGTCGACGGCCGACCTGACGGAGAGTTGGGACACGGCGGACCGCCTTGCCCTGACCAGGGCACCGCACGCCTCGCTCGCCGCCCTGATGTACGACTGCGTGGGGGCGGCGGTGGACGACATCGTGTCGAGGTGCGGTGGTCCGGTGTGGGACGCAGCGGGCTTCGACCAGCTGTCGGCTGCCGTGCGTCGCGATCTCCGGGGCGTCACCGCTGAGGTGCTGCAGGTCGTGGCGCGCATCCTGGCGAGTGCACGGGAGGTGGAGGGCGCGATCAAGGACACGACGACCATGGCGGCCCTGCCGGCCCTGACCGACGCGCGCGAGCACCTGGGTCGGCTGGTGCACCCCGGCTTCGTCACGGCGGCCGGCAGGTCCCGCCTGCCTGACCTGCAGCGCTACCTGCGGGCCCTGCTCCGTCGGGTCGAAGGGGTCGCGACGCAACCGCAGCGCGACGCCCAGCACCTCTGGGTCGTGCAGGAGGTGGAGGGGGAGTGGCGGGCAGCCATGGCTGCGACGGCTCCCGACAGCCACGCGCGCGACGATCTTGAGCAGGTCCGGTGGATGCTCGAGGAGCTGCGCGTCAGCCTGTTCGCGCAGGGGATCGGGACGCCGAGGCCGGTGTCTCCGCAGCGGATCCGGAAGGCGCTGGCGGCCGCTGCTGTTGCTGGACGCTGATCTGAGGCGCCCGAGCGGGGTCTCCGTCCACAGGCGGGGGTTCGGCGATCTTGTCCACATGGAGCCTTGCCCGTTTCCCGGACACATTCGGTGTGGTGATCATGCCGCCGCGCTCGGCGCGCAGGTGGTCCACGATCGACGGCGCGGTGCCGGGTGATGTCGGTGGTGGTGGGCACCATGTCCTCATGGATGCCGACGTTCTACTGCACCAGCTGGCCGACGTGCTCGATGGTCACCGCTGGGACGAGCTGCCGACGCTTCTGCATCAGCAGTTCACCTGCCGCCTGGTCCATACCGGCGAGCAGTTCGACCGCGACCACTGGGTACGGCTCAACGTCGAGTACCCCGGCTTTCAGAGGTTCGTTCTGGAGGACGCGGTGGCCTGCGGCGAGCGTGCCGTCGGCCGTGCGCACGTGACCGGGACATCCGACGGACAGACCCAGGACTTCGCAGTGGCAACCTTCCTCACCGCGCGCGACGGCCTGATCGGTGACATCACGGAGGTCTGGACCGACGTGGGCGCCACGCCCCCTGAGGGCGCACGACCGTCGTAGGACCACCCGTCGTCCCGCCGCTGGCCGGCACGGTGGCCGGCCGACCTGTCACGGGCCCGCAGCGGCCTGCCTGACCTCACTGCCGATCCGTCGACCCACGAGGTGCGCAACAATGCCCGGATGGCTCGTCAGAGGATCATGACCCCGCTCCGCTGGTCCGACATGGACGCGTACGGGCACGTGAACAACGTGCAGTTCCTGCGCCTCCTGGAGGACGCGCGGGTCCTCGCCTTCCACGGCCACGACTCCGACGACGGCGGCTCGATGGTGTCCACCGGACTGCTGGTCGCCCGTCACGAGATCGACTACCTCGTGCCGCTGCACTACCGGCCACAGCCCGTCGCCATCGACCTGTGGGTCAGTGAGCTGGGCGGTGCCACGTTCGAGATGGGGTACGAGGTCCTCGACGACGGCGACGGCGCGACGACGGTCTACGCCCGCGCCGAGTCGACGATGGTCGCCGTCGACCTGGGCTCCGGCCGGCCACGCCGCTTCACGGCCACCGAGGCGAGCAACCTCAAGGCCCTCTGGGACGAGCCCGTCCCGCTTCGCCGACGCGTCAAGGAGGAGCGCCGGGCGCGCTCGGCCGCGAGAGGCGTCCCGGCCGGTGGCTGACCCCACGCTGCACCTCGCCGACTCCGCCTCCGTCGCTGACCTCGGCACCTACCTGCGACGTGCGTCGCGTGCGGATCCGGGTGGCGCCGTCCGCCTGTCGGTGCACCGGTCCGTCCTCGCCGCGTACGTGTGCCCGGTGGTGGGCGGCGGCGGTCCGACGGTGCTCGGTCTGCGCACCTTCGCCCTCGCGCAACCTGACGCCCACGTTGGAGGCGCACCCGGCGACGTCGATGTCGTCGTCCCCCTCGCAGCCATGGCCGACCGCCTCGCCCGGCCAGAGAACGGGACCGACGTCCCGGTCCCACCCGCCACCGTGGCGGGACTGCCCTGGACCGGGATCGCCCCACCCCGTTCCGGGTGGCAGCCAGGCGGCAACGTCCCCGGCGCTGAGGTCGTCGGCGTCGCCGAGGCTGGTATCGCCGAGATCGCCGCCGGTTCACCAGATGTGGCAGGCGCCCCGGCTGTCGCCGCGCTGCGCGCCCGCGTGTGGGGCCGCGTCCTGCCCGGCACGACCGGAGTCCCCGCCGGTGCGGCCTTCGTCGCCCACGCCCTCGGATTCGTGACGGCGCACGACGAAGCGGCCCTGTTCACCGCCGGCCCATGGACGCGGCTCACGACGTCGCGCGGGCACGTCCTCGCTCGGAACCCTCTGCTGTCCAGCAGCTGAACGTCCGCCCGACGGTCCGCGACAGCCTCAGCACCAGGGTCGCTGACGTCCCGTGAGATCCGACAATCCGCGCGTCACCTCGGCGTAGCGCGCCCGCACCTCCTGAGCTGCGGTCTCGTCGAGCAGCGGCCGCGGAGCAGGCAGCCGACGTGGCCTCCAGGACGGCGGCCCCTCACCCGACAACGCCCAGGCCGCCTGCCGCGCCGCACCCAGCGCCACGTACTCGGCGACCTCGGGCAGCACGACCTCGCACCCGAACAGACCGGGCGCGAGACCCTGCACAGCCGTTGAGCGCGCGGCCCCACCGATCAGGAGCACACGCTCGACCGGCACGCCCTGGCCCCGGAGCGCGTCGATCGCGTCGGCCAGCGCGCAGAGCATCCCCTCGACGGTGGCTCGAGCAAGGTGCGACGGCGTGGAGGTTGCTCGCGTCAGCCCGTACACCGCGCCGGTCGCGTGGGGGAGCGATGGCGTCCGCTCGCCGTCGAGGTAGGGCACCACCACCAGTCCCTCGCTGCCCGGAGACGAGGCCGCGAGGTCGTCGAGCTCCTGAAGGTCCAGCCCCAGCAGCGAGGCGCCGGCCGTCATCACCCGCGCCGCGTTGAGCGTGCAGACGAGGGGTAGGTAGGCCCCCGTCGCGTCGGCGAAGCCCGCGACGAAGCCGTGCGGATCCCTCGACGGAACCTTGGTGCGGGCGAACGCCGTCCCGCTGGTGCCGAGGGAGACCGCGACGTCCCCAGGCCCCAGGTCGAGCCCGAGCGCGGCGGCCATGTTGTCGCCGGTGCCTGCGGCCACCAGCGCGCCTGACCCCGTCTCGCCCACGACCTCGCCGGCCCCGGCTACCCGCGGGACGATCAGGGCCCGACCGAAGGCCTTCTCCAGCAGCCCGGGTCGGTAGTCGTCGGCCGACGCCGACCACCAACCGGTGCCGGAGGCGTCGCCCCGGTCGGTCGACAGGCCTTCCAGGCCCTGGCGTCCACCCGACGTCTGACAGAGACGGTGGGTCAGCCAGTCGTGGGGCAGGGCCACGGCAGCGGCACGTGCCGCGACGTCGGGTTCGTGGTCGCGTACCCACCGGAGCTTCGTGACCGTGAAGCTCGCGACCGGCACGGACCCGATCGCATCCACCCACGCACCGGGGCCGCCGAGCTCGTCGATCAGGTCGTCACACTCGGACGCGGACCGGGTGTCGTTCCACAGCAACGCCTGGCGCGTCACCTGGCCATCGTCGTCCAGCAGCACCATCCCGTGCTGCTGGCCGGCGACGGACACGGCCTCGACCCCGTCCAGCAGGCCATCGGACGCCTGCTCCCACGCCGACCACCAGTGCGCCGGGTCGACCTCTGTCGCGTCGGGGTGCGGAGCCCGGCCCTCGCGGACGGTCTCGCCCGACACCGTGTCGACGACGACGACCTTGGTGGCCTGGGTCGAGCTGTCGACCCCAGCGACCAGCCGACTCTGCTTCACAGCCCTCACCCGTCCGTCCGGAATCGCCTGACGTCGACGGTAGCCCCTGCGCTCAGGCGCGAGGCGGTCCGGCCGCGATGCGGACGAGGTGCCGTTCGAGCGCGTCGGCGCCCATCGACCAGTCCGACTCGACCCACCACGTCGCGCCGGCCGCCTCGTAGGCGGCGACCTTCTCGACCCCCGCCGCGTCCGGCGGTGCTGACGCCCTCGGCCACCACGTCGTAGCCCTCCCACGGCAGACCCGCCTCGGTCGCGCAGCTGGCGGGCGTGAGCCACCACCGTGGCCAGGACGTCCGGCGTGAACGCGTGCCCGACGCCCGGCCGACGACAGCCGGCAGCAGACCGTCCCAGCGCGCCGCCCGTCCGAGGGACCTCACGGACGGGTGGGCGCCGACCACCCACACGGGCACCCGCGGCCGCTGGACCGGGCGGGGCGGTGGCGGGAAGTCCGTCGGCGTGCACGTCGTAGTGCCGTCCGTGGAACTCGAACGGCTGACCACGCATCAGCCCGTCGTACACGGCCAGGCCCTCGTCGAGCTTCTCGGCCCGGACCCTGCGTCCCTCGTCCGGCTCGAACGCGAGCCAGCCCGGGTGCGGGGCGCCCAGACCGACCGCGAGCTGAACGCGGCCGCCCGACAGGCTCGTCGAGCGTGGCCACGCGACCCGCCAGGTCCCACGGCTTGATCCGCGGCAGCGGGGTCAGCATCGTGCCGAGCCGGATCGTGTCCGGGTCCGCAGCGCGGCCGCGGTCAGGGTCATCCAGGCGTCCTGGCCCCACACGGCCTCCCACGTGAAGACCGCGTCCCAGCCGGCCTGCTCGGCGGCCAGCGCCGCGTCGGCGAACTCGCGCGGGGTGCCGACGGTGAGCACATGCCGTATCGCATGGGAGCAGGTGGCACCCACCACCGACAGTCGGGGCAGGCGAACGACTAGCCGCGCACCCAGACGGTGGTGTCGGTCGGGACAGCACCGTCCACGAGCTCGCCGCTGGCGAGCAGCACCTCGCCCGCGGGCGGAGCGACCGGCTCCTCCCCGAAGTTCGTGAGGACGACCAGCGACCCGTTGCGTACCTGGAGCACGTCGGGCGCCGACTCCGCCCACTCCAGCTCGCCCGTGCCGAGCGACAGCTCGCGCCGCAGCCGCAGGGCGGAACGGTACAGCTCGAGCGTCGAGCCCTCGACGCCGTCCTGCTGGTCGGCCGCCAGCGAGCGGTAGACGTCGGGCTGCGGCAGCCACGGCGTGCCACCGGGTCCGAAGCCCATCGACTCGCCCTCGGCCGACCACGGGATCGGCACGCGGCAGCCGTCGCGACCCAGCTCGGTGAAGCCGGTGCGCGGGTAGGTCGGGTCCTGACGCAGGTCGTCGGGCAGCGTCGTGTGGTCCGGCAGGCCGAGCTCCTCGCCCTGGTACAGGTACGCCGAGCCGGGCAGCGACAGCATCAGGAGGCTGGCGGCACGGGCGCGTCGCAGACCCAGGACGGCGTCGGGCTGCGGGTCCTCGGCACCGATGCCGTTCGGGACGACGCTCGCCGACGGGCAGGGCGAGGCGGGTCGCGTGACGGATGACGTCGTGGTTGCTCAGCACCCAGGTGGTCGGCGCGCCCACCTCGGCGCTGCTGCGCAGGCTGTGCTCGATCACCCGTCGCTGGTCGGCGGCACGCCATGCGGCCTCCAGGTAGTCGAAGTTGAAGGCCTGGTGCATCTCGTCGGACCGCACGTACCGCACGAGCCGCTCGACGGGCTCGACCCACGCCTCGGCCACCAGCATGCGGTCGCCGTCGTACTCGTCGAGCACGCGCCGCCAGCCTCGGTAGATGTCGTGCACGGCCTCCTGGTCCCACATCGGCGGCCGGCTCGCGCCGTCCCCGGTGCCGTGCAGGAGCTCGAGCGGCTCGTCCCAGTCGGGCAGCCCGCTCGCCTTCACGAGGCCGTGGGCGACGTCGACCCGGAACCCGGCCACCCCGCGGTCGAGCCAGAACCGCAGCACGTCGTGGAACTCGGCGACGACCTCGGGGTTGTCCCAGTCGAGGTCGGGCTGCTTGCGGTCGAACAGGTGCAGGTACCACTGGCCGGGCGTCCCGTCCGCCTCGGTGACGCGCTCCCAGGCGCCACCACCGAAGACGGACCGCCAGTTGTTCGGCGGCTTCGGAACCGTCCGGGCCCTTGCCGTCGCGGAAGAGGTAGCGCGCGCGCTCCGGGCTGCCGGGTCCTGCCGCCAGGGCCTCGGCGAACCAGTCGTGCTCGTCGCTGGTGTGGTTCGGCACGAGGTCGACGATCACGCGCAGGCCCACGTCGGCAGCGACGCGGATCATCTCGTCGGCGGCGTCGAGGTCCACCGAAGACCGGGTCGACGTCGCGGTAGTCGGCCACGTCGTAGCCCGCGTCGGCCTGGGGCGACACGTAGAACGGCGACAGCCACACCGCGTCGACACCGAGGTCCCTGAGGTACGGCAGCCGCGCCGTCACGCCGGGCAGGTCGCCCATGCCGTCGCCGTTCGAGTCCGCGAAGGACCGGGGGTAGACCTGGTAGATGACGGCGTCACGCCACCAGCTCGTGGTCGGCACCGGACGGGCACGGCGATGACGGAGGACGTCTGGGGGGTGGAGGTCACCGGGGAAGCGTAGAGACCCTGATGCCGCACGGAGAAATCGCCACATCCCGCGTCCGGAACGTGGAACCCGGGCGCAGGCGCGTCACCCGGCCGAGTTCACCATCGAGTGCGCCGCGCGCTCGAGGTAGTCCCACAGCTGCGACTCGTGCAGTGGCGCCAGCCCGAGCTCGTCGACCGCCACGCGCATGTGCGCGAGCCAGCGGTCACGTGCGGCGGGCGTCACCATGAACGGACCGTGCCGCATCCTGAGCCGCGGGTGACCACGCTGGTCGCTGTAGGTGGTCGGACCGCCCCAGTACTGCTCGAGGAACATCCGGAACCGCTCCTCGGCCGGACCCGAGGTCCTCCTCCGGGTACAGGGCCCGCAGCTCCGGGTCGGCCGGCGACGCCCTCGTAGAAGCGGTGCACGAGGCGGTGGAACGTCTCGTGGCCGCCCACCTGCTCGTAGAAGGTCGGCTGGGGTACGGGAGAGGTGATGCTCACGCCGCCATTCTCGCAGCCCCGTCTGATGGGATGGGTACGTGGCCAACGCCCCCGAGCTGCCGGACCTGACCGCACCCGACCACGCTGCGGTCGACGCAGGCGCTCGCGATCGGCTGCACCGCACGAGCGGGAGATCTTCGCCCTGCGCGCCAGTCGGTGGTGGCCCGACCTGCTCGAGGGCCTGCGTCCGGTGTACGCCGACCCCGAGGCGTGGCCGCGACGCCTGCTCGTCCTGGCCGCGCACGGCTTTCGCCGCACGGCCGGCGGAGCTGAAGTCGCTCGACCTTCGACGGTCGCTCGAACCGGACTGGTTCCAGCGCCCCGACGTGGTCGGCTACGCGGCCTACACCGAGCGCTTCGCCGAGGACGGGAGGGCTGGCCGGTGTCGGCGACCCACGTCGACCACCTACGCGACCTCGGGGTGCAGGTACCTGCACCTGATGCCGCTGCTGGAGCCGCGGCCCCACCCCGCGACGGCGGGTACGCCGTCGCCGACTACCGCCGGGTGCGACCCGACCTCGGCACGATCGACGACCTGCGCGCGCTCGCCGACCGTCTCCGGGCGGAGGGCGATCAGCCTGTGCCTCGACCTGGTGCTCAACCACGTCGCGCGCGAGCACGAGTGGGCGCAGGCGGCCCGGGCCGGTGACGAGCACTACCGCCGGTACTTCCACGTCTTCGACGACCGGACCCTTCCCGACGCCTACGAGCAGACGCTGCCCGAGGTCTTCCCCGACTTCGCGCCCGGCAGCTTCACCTGGGACGACGAGCTCGACGGCTGGGTCTGGACGACGTTCAACTCCTTCCAGTGGGACCTCGACTGGAGCAACCCCGACGTGCTCTGCGAGATGGCCGACGTCGTGCTGTTCCTCGCCGGCCTCGGTGTCGAGGTCCTTCGGCTCGACGCCATCGCCTTCCTCTGGAAGCGGATGGGCACCGAACTGCCAGAACCAGCCCGAGGTGCACTCGATCACCCAGGCCCTGCACGCCGTCACTCGGATCGCCTGTCCCGCAGTTCTTCTCAAGGCCGAGGCCATCGTCGGGCCGCACGACCTCGGTCCCGTACCTGGGACAGGGCGATCACCACGGCAAGGTCAGCGACCTCGCGTACCACAACAGCCTCATGGTCCAGGTGTGGTCGATGCTCGCCTCCCGCGAGGTCGGTCTCGCCGCGCACGCGCTGTCGGCCATCCCCGCCGTCGCCGAGCACCACGGCGTGGATCACCTACGTGCGCTGCCACGACGACATCGGCTGGGCGATCGACGACGGGGACGCCGCCGCGATGGGGCTGTCGGGTCACGGAGCACCGCCGGTTCCTCTCCGACTTCTACTCCGGACGCTTCCCCGGCTCGTTCGCCGAGGGCCTCGTCTTCCAGGAGAACCCCGCGACCGGCGACCGGCGCATCAGCGGCAGCACCGCCAGCCTGGCGGGCCTCGGACGGAGCCATGTCGGAGGACGATCCCGGCGCGGTGGACGACTCCGTCCGGCGCGTGCTGCTGGCTCACGCCCTCGTGCTCGGCTGGGGCGGGATCCCGGTGATCTGGTCCGGCGACGAGATCGCGGCCCTCAGCGACCCCCACTGGGAGGACGAGCCCGGGCCACGAGGGCGACAACCGGTGGGCCCATCGTCCGCGGCTGGACTGGGCGGAGGTCGAGAAGGCGCAGGCCGACCCTGACGAGCCCGCAGGGAAGGGTCTGGGACGGCCTGCGCTCCATGGTGCGTGCCCGCACCGGCCTGCCCCACCTCCACGCCTCGGTGTCGTCGCGGGCCGAGGCCGCTCCCGGCGACCACGTCCTCGGTGTGCTGCGGGAGCACCCCGTCGGGCCGATGCTCGGCCTGTACAACGTGACGGAGCAGGAGCAGCACCGTGCCGGGGTGGTGGGTGCGTCAACGCGGGCTCGAGCCGACCTCGGCCCACGACCACCTCACCGGGCGCTACGCGCAGACAGCCTGGGACGGTGACGTCGTTCTGCCGCCCTACGCGGCGGCCTGGCTCACCCGGCGCTGACCGGAGCCGCTGTCAGGCCACCGACCGCCCGGCGCTGCTCGGCTTCCAGCGCGGCTCCTCACCGCGTGCGCGCCACGTCCTCGGCCGCCCGTGCGATCTGCCGCTGCATGCCGCCGAAGACGACCCCGTGGAACGGCGAGACGGCGAACCAGTACGCGTGGCCGGCCAGCCCGCGCGGGTGGAACAGCGCCCGCTGGCGGAACAGCGGTGCCGTACTCACCGGCCTGGTCGTCGTGGTCGACGATCAGCTCCAGCCATGCCAGGCCCGGCAGCCTCATCTCGGCGCGCAGGCGCAGCAGGTGCCTGTCCTCGATCTCCTCCACGCGCCACCAGTCCAGGGCGTCGCCCGACGGACAGGTCGTACGGGTGCCGCCGGCCACGCCTCAGCCCCGGCCCGCCGGCGAGCGGTCCAGCAGGCCGCGGATCCGCCAGCCGAACGACCACGAGTACCAGCCGTGCTGGCCGCCGATGCCCTCGATCACGGACCACAGGTGCTCGGGCGCGGCCTGCGACGACGGTCGACCGGTCGTCGACGTACAGCGAGCCGCCGGCCCAGTCCGGGTCGCTCGGCAGCGGGTCGCTCGGGGCGCCGGTGGTCGCCGCCGAACGCCACGAGGTGTCGACCTCGAGCTCCTGGACCCTGGCGAGCGCCAGCTCGAGTGCCGCGGCGAAGCCCGGTGAGCCCGCCGTCCGGGTCGGGCACGTAGTCGGCGATGTCGTGCTCGGAGCAGACGACCTCGTGGACCAGCGAGTCGACGAGCGGTCGCGCGATCGAGTTGGGGACCGGCGTCACGACCTGCACCCAGTGGCTCGACAGCCGGGGCGTGAGCACGGGCACCGGCACGATCCGCCGCGGCGGGAGCCCGGCCACGCGGGCGTACCCGTCCATCATCTCCTTGTACGTCAGCGACGTCGGGTCCGCCGATGTCGAAGGTGCGGTTCACCTCGGGTGGCATCGACGCCGAGCCGACCAGGTAGTGCAGCACGTCGCGGACGGCGATCGGCTGGATGTTCGTCCGCACCCACCGCGGGGTGACCATGACGGGGAGACGCTCGGTGAGGTACCGCAGCATCTCGAAGGACGCGGAGCCGGAGCCGATGATCACCGCGGCCTGGAGGGCGGTGGTCGGGACCCCGCTGGCGAGGAGGATCTCCCCGACCTCCCTGCGCGAGTCGAGGTGGTCGCTGAGCTCCTCGTGCTCGGGGTGCAGCCCACCGAGGTACACGAGGCGTCCGACGCCCGCGTCCCGCGCCGCGCTCGAGAAGGTGCGAGCCGTGTGCCGGTCCTTCGACGCGAAGCGGCGCCCGGTGCCGAGAGCGTGGATCAGGTAGTACGCGACGTCGACCCCGTCGAGGGCGGCAGCGACCTCGTCGTGCTGGCCGGCGTCGGCCTCCGCGACCTCCACGCGCTCGAACCACTCCCGGTCGCTCAGGCGGCGGGGGTTGCGCGCCATCACGCGCACCCGGTAGCCGGCGTCGAGGAGCTTCGGCACCAGACGGCCACCGATGTACCCGGTGACGCCGGTGACCAGGACGAGGGGGGCGGCGTCGGTGTCGGTCACCCCACCAGTCTCAGGCGTCGCCGGGTTTCTCGCTCGCCGACCCGACGTCCGCGGAGCGGTCCGGTCCGCTCCGGTCGCCCCGTTCGTCCCGCATCCACACCATTCGCTGGGGGAACGGGATCTCGATGCCGGCCTCGTCGAAGGCGGCCTTGATGCGATGGCGCAGCTCGCGCGCCACCTTCCACTGCTCCAGCGGGACCGTCTTGACCACCAGACGCACCACGACCGAGTCGGCGGACAGCGCCTCGACGCCCCAGACCTCCGGGTCCTCCATCACCAGCGGCGCCCACTCAGGGTCGCCCCGCAGCTCGGCGCCGACCCGACCGAGGATGGTCTGCACGTGGGCGATGTCCTCGTCGTAGGCGACGCCCACGTCGAGCACCGCCCGGGCCCAGCCCTGGGACTGGTTGCCGACGCGCTGGACCTGCCCGTTGGGCACGTACCAGACCGTGCCGTCGAGCGATCGCAGGCGTGTGACGCGCAGGCCCACCGACTCGACGGACCCCACTGCCTCACCGAGGTCGATGACGTCACCGACGCCGTACTGGTCCTCCACGATCATGAACAGCCCCGCCAGGAAGTCCTTGACCAGTGACTGGGAGCCGAAACCCAGTGCCACACCGAGGATCCCGGCGCTCGCCAGCAACGGGGTGATGTTGAGGCCGAGCTCCGCAAGCACCATGAGGACGACGATGACCGCGATCACCCCGGTCGAGACGCTGCGGAGCACGGTCCCCATCGTGTTGGCCCGCTGCACCCGGCGCTCGCTGGCGAGGGGGCTGGCCTCCATGAAGGCGGTGTACCTGCTGGCGCGGCGGCGAACGCCGGAACCGACCGGGGCCCAACGGTCCTCGGCGACGATCCGGCTGACGACCTTGGCGATCGTCTTGTGGACGAGGACCCGCAGGAGGAAGCCGACCACGATGATGAGCGCGATCTGCAGGGGGGTGCCCACCAGCAGCTGGGCCCACTCGCCGGCGGTGCCGCTGCCGGTCCAGTTCGAGACCAGGGCGCAGATCTGTGCTCCCTCGTCGCAGGCCTGCGACGCGACGTCGAGCGGGTTCGACTCGATCACGCTGTCGGTCGGGCCCGGAGACGGGGTCGGCGCGACGAGCAGCGCGGTGGCGAGGGCCGTCATGACGGGACCTCCAGTCCGGTGTGGTGTGCCACGAAAGCCAGGGTGTCGGCGGTCAGGTCGACGGACCGCGACACCGCGCGTGCGCCGTGCCCCACGTCAGCCTCCCGCCGCAGCAGGATCGGGTGGGTGCCCAGGTCTCCGGTCGTGGCGTGCTGCAGCGCCGCGGCGAGCTTGCGGGCGTGCAGGGGGTCGACGCGGCTGTCGCTGTCGAAGACGGTGAACAGCGTCGCCGGGTAGAGGGTTCCCTCGGCGACGCGGTGGTACGGCGAGTACGAGAGCAACCAGCCGAGCTGCTCCGCGTCCTCGGCGTCGCCGTACTCGCCCGTCCACGAGACCCCGAGGCCGTGCTGCTGGTAGCGGACCATGTCGAGGAGCGGCGCCGAGCAGACGACGGCCGCGAAGAGGTCCGGACGCTGGGTCAGCGCGGCGCCCACCAGCAGGCCGCCGTTCGACCCGCCCGAGCACGCCAGCCGGTCGGGCGTCGTCCAGCCGCCGTCGACGAGCGCCTGCGCGGCCGCGTGGAAGTCGTCGAACACGTTCTGCTTGCTCCCGAGCATGCCGGCCCGGTGCCAGGCCTCACCCTCCTCACCGCCGCCGCGCAGGTTCGCCACGGCGTAGACGCCGCCGGCCTCGACCCACGCGAGCAGACCGGCCGAGAATCCCGGGGTCAGCGAGATCCCGAACCCGCCGTAGCCGTAGAGGATCGTCGGGGCCCCTGCCAGGGGACTGCCGTCCTCGTCCAGCGCGTCGGCCCGCGCGACGACGAACATCCGGACGGTGGTCCCGTCGGCGCTGGTGAGCTCGACCTGCTGCGCGCGGACGGCGGGGACGTCCACGACCCCGGGCGGGCTCGCCCACAGGGTGACGGAGTCCTCCGTCGACTCGGCGGAGGCCCGGGCGGCGACCGTCGCGTCGTACCGGTAGACCTGCGGCACGGTCGCGTGGTCGGTGTACGTGAACCACACCTCGTGCCCGCCCTCCGGACGTCCGACGAGACCGCCCAGCGTGCCCAGGCCCGGCAGCGCGAGCTCACCGGACTGCGCTCCGTCGGCGAGCTGGTGCTCGGTGACCGAGGAGACGGCGTGCTCCGTCCATGACACGAGAAGCCTTGGCGCGGAGTCCATCCCAGGGCCGTCGAGCACCACGTAGTCCTCGAGCACGGCATCCTCGCGCTCGGGCACGAGGTCGCGCCAGTGCTCGGGTGTCGGGGTGGTGGGGTCGGCCACCGCGAGGCGTCCCCGGGGGGCGTCGAGGTCGGTGGCCAGGTACAGCCGCCCGTCGCGGCCGACGTGGGCGCCGGTGCGCGCGTCCAGGCCGACCGCCACCTCGACCAGGACAGGCGCCGCGGGGTCGTCCGCGGAGAGGTCGGCGAGCCACACGTCGTTGCGAGGGTCCGTGCCCTCGGCCGCGCTGATCACGAGCCACCGTCCGTCCCACGACACCGAGGCGCCGTAGTACGAGGTCTTCGGGCGGCCGGCACCGAAGATCTCGACGTCGGTGTCGGGGTCCGTGCCGACCCGGTGCAGGTAGACCCGCCGGTGGTACTGCGTCTCGTCCGCGGGGACGAGGTCCGCCGCCAGACGCCGCACGTAGTAGAAGGCCTCGCCGCCGACCAGCCAGCCGACGGGGGAGTAGCGCGCCCGGTCGATCGGACCGTCGACGAGGTCTCCCGTCGCCACGTCGAGCACGCTCAGCACCGACTCCTCGCTGCCGCCCTCGGAGAGCTGGTACGCGAGCAGGTGGCCCTCCTTGGAGGGCTGCCAGGAGTCCAGGGTGGTGGCACCACTGGGGTCGACGACCATCGGGTCGATGAGGACGCGCTCCACCACCGCTGCGTCGTCGCCGGGCCCCGACGGCTCGGCGACGAGAAGCACCGCGTGCTCCTGGTCGGCCGTGCGCCGCACGAAGAAGCGTCGGTCGCCGCGCCACACGGGCGGTCCGACGACGCCTGACCCCAGCAGGTCACGCACCCGGTCCGCGAGGTGCGCGCGTGCGGGCCACGTGGCGCGCCGGGCCTCGACCAGCGCGTCCTGTGCGGCCGACCACTCGACCGTGCGCTCGTCGGCGGGGTCCTCCAGCCAGCGGTACGGGTCGGCCACGCGGGCGACGGGCGCGCCCGCCGGCAGGTCCTCCACCAGCTCGAGGCGTTCGGCCTGCGGGTACTGGGCGACGGGGCGGCGTGCAGCGAGGTCGGTCACGGACGTCAAGCCTAGGGGCGGTGCGGCGACGGGACCGGAGGTGCCCCGTCTGGCAGGATCGGCCCGTCCACCACGTACCCGTCACCCGGAGCGAATCTGTGAGCGACGTCAGCGACCTCAGCGCCCCGAGCGACGCCTCGGGGCGCTCTGAACCGTCGAGCCGACGGCTGGTGGAGCTGGCACAGCGGTACGGGGTCGCCACGGAGTACTGGGACTGGCAGGGCAACCACGTGCAGGTGTCGACGCACACGGTGGTCACCGTGCTGGCCGCCCTCGGGGTGCCTGCGATGAGCGACGACGAGATCGAGGACGCGCTCGCCGAGGCCGAGCTGGCTCCGTGGCGCGACACGCTTCCCCCGGTGCTCGTGACGCGTCAGGACCGGGAGCAGTCGTTTCCCGTGCACGTGCCCGACGGGCACCCGGTCAACGCGTGGGTCGACCTCGAGGCCGGTGGACGGGTGGTGCTCCACCAGGTCGACCGGTACGTGCCGCCCCGCGTGGTCGACGGCGCCCCGGTCGGTGAGGCGACGTTCGCGCTCCCCGCTGACCTCCCGCTCGGCTGGCACCGCCTGAGCGCGCACGTGCCTGCGGGGGTCGTGACGTGCCCGCTGGTGGTGACGCCCTCGCGTCTCGAGCTGCCGGAGTCCCTGACCGGCCGTCAGCGGTGGGGCTTCATGACCCAGCTCTACTCCGTCCGGTCCAACCAGTCGTGGGGGACAGGTGACCTCGCGGACCTCGCGGAGCTGGCGGCCTGGAGCGGGCGTGACCTCGGCGCCGATTTCGTGCTGGTCAACCCACTGCACGCGGCCGAGCCCACGGGACGCATGGAGCCCTCGCCCTACCTGCCGACCACCCGGCGCTTCGTCAACCCCCTCTACATCCGCGTCGAGGACGTCCGTGAGACGGCCTACCTGGCCAGCACGGACCGCGCGCTGATCGAGTGGCAGGCCGAGGCGCTGCGGGAGGGCAACGCCCTCGACGGGGAGCTGGACCGGGACGCTGTCTGGTCGGCGAAGAACGAGGCCTTGACGACCGTCTTCGCGCAGCCGCGCACGCCCGCTCGCGAGGCCGCCTTCAGGGCCTTCTGCGAGCGGGAGGGCGAGGGCCTGGTCGGCTTCGCGACGTGGTGCGCGATCGCCGAGCACCTCGGCCTTCCGGCCGAGCGCTGGCCGGTCGAGGTGCGGGAGCACGACCCCGCCGAGATGGACCGCCTCGGTCACCTGCTGGCCGACCGCATCACCTACTACCAGTGGCTCCAGTGGGTCGCCGACGAGCAGCTGGCGTCGGCGCAGCGTACGGCGACCGAGGCGGGCATGGGTGCCGGGATCGTCCACGACCTCGCGGTCGGCGTGCATCCCGACGGCGCGGACACGTGGGTTCTCGGCTCGGCCCTGGCGCGAGGCGTCACCGTCGGCGCACCGCCCGACGCCTTCAACCAGGTCGGGCAGAACTGGAGCCAGCCCCCCTGGCGGCCCGACACCCTGGCGGCCGGTGCCTACGCGCCCTACCGTGACATGCTCCGCACCGTCCTCCGGCACGCGGGAGGCCTCCGGGTCGACCACGTGATGGGGCTCTTCCGGCTGTGGTGGATCCCCGAGGGCGCGCTCCCGTCCGAGGGCACCTACGTGCGCTACGACCACGAGGCACTCGTCGGCATCCTCTGTCTCGAGGCGCACCGCGCAGGGTCCTTCGTCGTCGGTGAGGACCTCGGCGTCGTGGAACCCTGGGTGCGTGAGCACCTCAGCGAGAGAGGGGTTCTCGGTACGTCCATCCTCTGGTTCGAGAAGGATGAGCACGGCGTTCCGCTCGCGCCCGAGAAGTGGCGCGAGCTGTGCCTGGCGACGGTGACCACCCACGACCTGCCTCCGACCGCCGGCTACCTCGCCGGCGAGCACGTCGAGCTGCGCAAGCGGCTGGGTCTGCTCACCCGCCCGGTCGAGGAGGAGCTGGCGGTGGACGAGGCCGACCGTGCCGCGGTGCTCGACCTGGTGCGATCCCGCTCACTGCTGCCGGAGGACGCCACCGAGCGCCAGGTCGTGGAGGCGCTGCACAAGCTGCTGACGCGCACGCCGTCGTGCCTGATCGGGGTGTCCCTGAGCGACGCCGTGGGTGACCGCCGGGCGCAGAACCAGCCGGGCACGAGCACGGAGTACCCGAACTGGAAGCTGCCCCTGGCGGACGGGTCGGGGTCACCGGTGCTGCTCGAGGACCTCATCACGCGACCACGCGCCCTGAACCTGGCGCAAGCCGTCTCCCGCCTGCGCTGAGGTTCAGCGGCGCCGGACCTGGCAGGGATCAGCCGGCGCGACCGGCCCGGTCCCTCTCCTGGGCGGCGATCGCTCGGCGGATCCCGTCACGGTTCTCGGCTGTCAGCCGGTGCAGTGCCGGCAGCGCCTCGCCCGACGAGGCGAGCCACGTGTCCGTCTGCTCCAGCAGGGCGGGGCCGGCGAGCACCACCGGGTACAGGCCGATCACGATCTGCTGGGCGATCTCGTTGGTGCGGGACGTCCAGACCGACTGCAGCGCATCGAAGTACGGCTGCACGAAGGGCTGCAGCAGGGTCGCGTCGTGGACCCGCGAGAACCCCGCGATGACCGAGGCCTGCACGGCGTTGGGCAGGTCGTCCGCCTCGACGACCGACCTCCAGGCACGGCTCTTCGCCTCCGGCGTGGGGATCGCCGCACGGGCCGCCGCCGCCGCCCGGTGGCCGGTGGCCGTGTCGTCCCGGTCGACCTCGTCCGCGATGTCGTCCTCGCCGGCGGCGCCGCCGCCGACCAGGGCGACGAGCAGCTCCCACCTCAGGTCGGTGTCGACCGTGAGGCCCGGCAGCGGGTCGCTGCCGTCGTAGAGGCCCTGCACGCGGGTCAGGTGCGCCTCGGTGCGTGCGTAGCCGAGGGAAGCCTTGATCAGCTGCAGCTGCAGGTCGCTGCCGGGCGCGGCCTCGGCGGCCAGCTCGAGCAGGCGGTCACCGACCCGGTCCGCCGCGACCTGGCGGTGGTCCGGCGCCAGGTACAGCCGGACGGTGGTGGCCAGCTGCCGGAGCACGGTGAGAACCACCGAGGAGTCGGTCTCGACGGCGATGTTGTCGCAGACGAGCGCCACGAAGTCGGTCGGGGACATCTCGGCGTCACGCGTCATGTCCCACGCCGCACCCCACACCAGGGCGCGGGGGAGCGACTCGTCGAGGGCCCCGAGGTGGGCGATCGCCGTGCTCATCGACGTCGGGTCGAGCCGGATCTTGGCATACGCGAGGTCGTCGTCGTTGACGAGGAGCAGCGCAGGGACCGTCCGTCCGGCCGCCTCGGTGACCTCGGTCGAGGTGCCGTCGACATCGAGCTCGACGCGCCACGTGCGCTCCATGCGTCCGGTCGGGGCGAGGTCGTACCCGGCCACCGCCAGGCGGTGGGGACGGGGCACCGGGTGCTCGTCCGGCACCTCCTGCTCGACCGTCAGCCGGTCGATGGTGCCGTCCGTGGTGGTCACCTGCGGCCGCAGGGTGGTGACCCCCGCGCGCTGGAGCCACAGCGACGACCATGCCCGCAGGTCGCGGCCGGACGTCTTCTCCAGCTGCGTGAGCAGGTCCTCGAGCTCGGTGTTCCCCCACGCGTGGGTGGCGAAGTACTGGCGCACGCCCTCGTCGAACTGCTCACGACCCACCCAGGCCACGAGCTGCTTGAGCACGCTGGCGCCCTTGGCGTACGTGATGCCGTCGAAGTTCACCTCGACGTCCTCGAGGTCGCGGATGTCCGCGACGATCGGGTGCGTCGAGGGCAGCTGGTCCTGCCGGTAGGCCCACGACTTCTCCATGGAGGAGAACGTCGTCCACGCGGAGGCCCACCGGGTGGACTCCGCCATGCACACCGTGGAGGCGTACTCGGCGAACGACTCGTTCAGCCACAGGTCGTCCCACCAGCGCATGGTCACCAGGTCGCCGAACCACATGTGGGCGAGCTCGTGCAGCACCGTCAGGGCACGGCGCTCGACCGTGGCGTCCGGGACCTTGGACCGGAAGACGTAGCCCTCGAGGAACGTCACCGCCCCGGCGTTCTCCATCGCGCCGGCGTTGAACTCCGGGACGAAGATCTGGTCGTACTTCTCGAACGGGTAGGCGCGGTCGAACGTGCGCTCGAAGTGCGCGAAGCCGGCCCGGGTGACGTCCATCAGCTCGTCGGCGTCGAGGTGCTCGACGAGCGAGGCACGGCAGTAGACGCCCAGCGGGATGCTGCGGCCGTCCGACGAGGTCACGTGGCCCGTGGCGCCCTCGTACGGCCCGGCGATGACGGCCGTGACGTACGGAGCCAGCGGAGGTGTGGGGGCGAAGCGCCACACGGCGCTGCCGGTGCCGTTCAGCGGTTCGGGGCCTGGAGTGGGGGAGTTGGAGATGACGTGCCAGTGCTGCGGGGCCCTCACCGTGAAGGAGAACGGGGCCTTGAGGTCCGGCTGGTCGAAGACCGTGAACACACGGCGCGCATCGGCCACCTCGAACTGCGAGTAGAGGTAGACCTCCTTGTCGACCGGGTCCACGAAGCGGTGCAGGCCCTCGCCCGTGTTCATGTAGGCGGCGTCGGCGACCACGGTGAGCTCGTTCTCCGCCGCGAGGTCGTCGAGCGCGATCCTGGCCCCGTCCGCGACCTGCTCGGGGTCGAGCGAGCGTCCGTTGAGCACGACCGAGTGCACCCGCGGGGCGATGAGGTCGATGAAGGTCGAGGCCCCGGGCTGGCGGCAGGCGAAGTGCACCGTGGTCGTGCTCGCGAAGTGCTCGTCACCCGTGGACACGTCGAGCGTCACGTCGTACGAGCCCACCTGGAGCAGCCGTGCGCGCTCGCGTGCCTCGTCACGGGTCAGGTTGGTGCCTGGCACGTGGTCTCCTCGTCCCTGCGCTGGTCGCGCTCTTGTCGTTCGTCGGCGCGGCGGCGCCTGCGCTCCGGCCCCCGGCGCGACGGCCGGGCGGAGTTCCTGCCCGGAATACTCCCACGGCCCCGGGGGCTGGACCCACCGACAGCACCGACTTCCAGCACGAGCAGGAGACGAGGACTACATGAGTGACCGGACGCGCGTGGACTTCTGGTTCGACCCGGTGTGCCCGTGGGCGTGGATGACCTCACGGTGGATGCTGGAGGTCGAGAAGGTCCGCGACGTCCAGGTGACCTGGAACGTGATGAGCCTCGCCGTGCTCAACGAGGATGCCGACCTGCCCGACGACTACCGCAAGCTGATGGACAGGGCATGGCTGCCGGTCCGTGTCGTGACCGCAGCCCAGATCGAGCACGGCCAGGACGTCGTCGGGCCGCTCTACACCGCCATCGGGTCCCGCATCCACCCCGGCGGCGCCGAGGACTTCCGCGCGGCCGTCGTGGGTGGCCTGGCGGACGTGGGCCTTCCGGCCGAGCTGATCGAGGCCGGCGACTCCGACCGCTACGACGAGCAGCTGCGCGCCAGCCACGCCGAGGGCACCGACCGCGTGGGCCAGGACGTCGGCACGCCGGTCATCGCCGTCGGCGACACGGCCTTCTTCGGCCCGGTGGTGACGCCCGCCCCGACGGGCGACATGGCGGCCCAGCTGTGGGACGGCGTCGTCGCCGTTGCCGGGGTCCCGGGCTTCTACGAGCTGAAGCGGACGCGCGACCGCGGGCCGGTCTTCGACCAGGACTGAGCGCGTAGGGCTCCTGAGGGCGCGTGCCAGGATGTGCGCCATGCGCGTACACCTCGGCTGCGACCACGCCGGCTTCGAGCTGGTCCAGCACCTCAAGGAGCACCTGGGCGCCGCCGGGCACGAGGTCGTCGACCACGGCCCGGCGGCGTTCGACCCCCTCGACGACTACCCCGCGTTCTGCATCGCCGCGGGGGAGGCCGTCGTCGCGGACCCGGGCAGCCTCGGCATCGTCGTCGGCGGGTCGGGGAACGGCGAGCAGATCGCGGCCAACAAGGTCGTCGGTGTCCGGGCTGCGCTCGCCTGGAACCTGGATACCGCCCGTCTGGCCCGTCAGCACAACGACGCCAACGTCGTGGCTGTCGGGGCCCGGCAGCACGCCCGCGTCGACGCCGTGGCGATCGTCGAGGCGTTCCTGGCCGAGGACTTCACCGGGGACGAGCGACACCAGCGCCGGATCGACCAGGTCTCCGCCTACGAGGCGCCTGGTGGCGGGCGCTAGAAGCCGCTGCCGTTGAAGGGCGCCACGTGCCACGAGAAGGCGCTCGAAGCCCGCTCCAGCACGTGCGGCTCGACGGCGTCGACGAGGCCGGCACCGGCGAGCGCGGCGAGCGTCCGGCCTCCCAGGTAGGCCGCACCGAGGGTGCGCTCCGAAAGCCGCAGGTGGGGGTCGGACCGCGTGCGCGTGCACGCGGCGCCCTCCGGCCCCCCGACCAGGTGCCAGCGCCCGGCGTTGTCCGGACACATCTCGTCGGTCACCTCGAGCACCACGTCGACGTCGCCGGTGTACCGGCGGGCCTCGAGCGCAGCCGGCAGGTCGACCAGCCGTAGCCACAGCCCGTCCGACAGACGCGCCTTCGCGGCGCGCACGTCGACGAGCAGGTGCATCAGCGGGTCGTCCGTCGGCCGCTTGTCGGTGGTGACGCTCGACATCAGGTCCATGTCGGCCAGGCGGCCCCAGAGCACCCGCGCGGCGGCCGCGTCCAGTGCCGTGGCCTGCAGGACCTGGACGGTGCCGTTCGGCCCGGTCGGCTCCCAGCCCTCCTTGCGGCGGAAGAGTGCGACCCCCCGGACGGCGCCCTGCCCGTCCTCGACCACGAGGACCTTCTTCTGCTCCGCATCGTGCCGCCACCCCTTCGGGTCGGCCAGCATCTGCTGCTGCCGACCGAGCGAGCCCCGGGACACGGCGCCCGGGCGCGTCCGGCGGTACGCCTCGTAGCAGTCCTGGACCAGCGCCGTGTGCCGATCGACGTCGGCGACCTCGAAACGGACCTGGAGGTCGTCGGAGCCGGACACGTCCACCATGTCGGCGCCGCGGGCGACCGTCAGGTCCAGGCCGTGCGTCGCCAGCCCGTAGCCGAACCGTCCGTAGATGCCGGGCTCCGCGGCCCAGAGCACCGAGACGGGTTCGGAACCGCGTTCCCGGACGGCGCCGAGGTGGTGCGCCATCATGGCCCGCAGGACGCCCTGGCGCCGGAACTGCGGGTGGACGCCCACCCACGTCAGACCGGCTGCGGGCACCTCACCGCCGGGCACCGTCATGTCGAGGGAGAACACGGAGTGCACGCCCGCCAGGCGGCCGCCGATCTCCGCCGCGACCGTGCGGTCCCACTCGAAGCCGAGGAACTCGGCCTCCGCCTCGCGCTTCTCCGGGTCGAACGACCACACCCACTGGTCGAGCTCCATCAGGTCGTGGCGCCGGTCCTCGCCGAGGGGGACCAGCGTCACGCCCCCCACCGCGCCCGTGGCCGTCATGGCGCCATCGTGGCAGCGGATGCCGCTCGGGTCATCCCGATATTCGCTGACACGGTGGGGTGGCAGCCACGCGCAGTCTGTGGAGGTGGCGGACTGCACCCTCGCGGACGGATATCGTCATCGCGTGGAGCAGACCGTGGCGGTGAAGCCGGCCGCCGTCTCCCGGTCGCATCGCGTGCCGTGGCGCGGCCGGGTGTGGCGGCGGCAGGTGCTCACGTCGCAACCCGTCGTGCTCCTGCTGCTCACCCTGCTCGCCGTGCTCCTGTTCTTCCTGCAGGTCGTCGAGTTCCCGTACACGCCGCTGAGCACCATCGTGGTGGTGCTGCTGCTGGGCGGCTTCTTCCTGAGGGTGCGGTCGATCGCCCTGCTGTACCTCGTGATCGGGTCGGGCATCGCGTTCGTCCTCACGTCGCAGGGGACGACCACGACGACGAACTACGGGACGCTGACGACGATCGTCATCACCGCGGTGCTCGTCTTCCTGTTCGCCCGCAGCCGCGAGCGGCTCGGCGTCCAGGGGACGCTGGGGGAGTCGATGCTCGTCGACCTGAGGGACCGGCTGCGGTCCCAGGGGCAGATCCCCCGGCTGCCGGCCCAGTGGAAGGTGGAGACCACGCTGCGGTCCGCCTACGGCGACTCGTTCTCCGGCGACTTCCTCGTCTCCTCGCGGTCCAACGACGACACGCTGCTCGAGATGGCCCTGGTCGACGTCTCCGGCAAGGGGCAGGCCGCCGGGACCCGGGCGCTGCTGCTGTCGGGGGCCTTCGGTGGGCTGATCGGCGCGATGCCCGCCGAGGAGTTCCTGTCGGCGGCCAACGCCTACCTGCTGCGACAGCGCTGGGACGAGGGCTTCGCCACCGCGGTCCACCTCGGGCTGGACCTGGTGACGGGCCGCTTCCGGATGGCCAGCGCAGGTCACCCCCCGGCTGCGCACTACCACGCAGGATCCGGGGTGTGGGAGGTCATCCGCACGGCCCACGGTCCCGTGCTGGGCATCATCGACGGCGTCGAGTACCCCGCCCACGAAGGCAGGCTCGACCGCGGCGACGCGCTGCTGCTCTACACCGACGGACTCGTCGAGACGCCGGGCCGCGACCTGGACCTCGGCATCGACCGCCTCATGGGGCAGGCCGAGAGGCTCGTCCGGCGCGGCCAGTTCCGCGGTGGTGCGGACTGGATCGTCGACGGCACGCGCACGGACGAGAGCGACGACCGGGCTCTCGTGCTCGTCTGGCGCGAGTGAGGCTCAGACGGCGCCCGTGACCCGGTCCGTCGCCCGCACGCGCGCCGCGTAGTCGTCGACGGGCCAGTACGTGCCGCCCGCGACGCGCACGGCGGTCACCCGTCCGGCGTCGCGGCGGTACCGCACCGTCTCCCCCGGAGACCCGTAGCCCCCGGTGTCGGCGATCAGCAGGGTGTCGGCGTCCACGACGTCGAAGGTGGTGCGCGCCGTTGTGGGGTCCGGTTGGTTGGGGGAGAGGCCGAAGAGCGTGCCCCCGAGGTCGACCACGTCCAGCACGCCCCACAGGTTGGCGAAGCGCCCGGTGAACGACGCGTTGCCGCTCTCGGCGCCTCCCTTCACGGCGAGGTCGATGAGAGCCACCACCCCCTGCGCGAGCGCCAGGGCCGCCCCGTCGATGCAGTTGGTCAGCACCGACACCACGAGGCCGTCGCGGGGGTCCACCAGCGTCCGCGTGATGTGCCCGGGGTAGCCGCCGCCGTGCCCGACCATGCGACGTTCCCCCAGCTGGTGCACCGAGAAGCCGAGCCCGTAGTGCTCGTCGGTGCCGTCGACCTGCCACTCGTCACGATGCAGCCGACGCTTGGATGCGTCGGTCAGCAGACGCTCGTCGCCGTTGACGTGCGCGGAGGCGTACCGGCAGAGGTCCTCCGCGGTGGAGTAGAAGCCCGTCGCGGCGGCCAGCGCCGCGGTGTCGACGTGGTCGATCGGTCGGCGCTCGTCCAGGTAGGCCAGACCGGTGTACCCCGTGGCGTACTGGTCGGCGCGCGCCGCGTCGTACTCAGGACCGGTGTGCTGCAGCCCGATCCGGCCCACGATGTGCTCGCTCACGTAGTCGGCGTACGTCTGCGCCGAGGCGGCCTCGATGACGAGGCCGAGTAGGCCGTACCCGATGTTCGAGTACTTGAACCGCTCGTTGGCCGGCAGCACGTCCGCAGCGTCCCGGGTCGCGGCGAGGAGGGCGTCGCGGTCGGGGAACGGTGCATGCAGCTGCCAGAAGTCGCTGTCGTGGGTGTCCCGCACCACGCCGCCGCCGTGCGCCAGGAGCTCGGCCAGGGTGCGGTCCGCGACACCGGCACCGGCGAGGTCCGGGACGTGCGCGGCGACGGTGTCGTCCAGACGCAGGGCACCCGTCTCGGCGAGCTGCATGACGGCGGTCGCGGTGAACGTCTTCGAGTGGGAGGCGATCCGGAACAGGTGCTCAGTGGTCAGGTCGGTCGCGTCCCGCCCCCGGTGCCCGGTGTCCGCGTGCCCGTGCGCGCTGGAGAGCAACAGCTCGCCTCCCAGGGCGACGGCCAGCTGGACGCCGGGGATCTGCAGGGTGCGCCGCCGCAGCGCGACCCACGAGTCGGCGTAGGCGGCGGCGGAGCGGATCGTCTCCAGGTCTGTGGCCGTCCGGTTCGGGCGCTGTGGCGACATGGGCAGACCCTAGCCAGCCGGCCGAATCCCGTTGACACCGGCGCTATCCGGGCGGAGGGTGGAGCCATGAGGTCCACCGCTGCGCAGCCTTGACGCCGGACCGGTCCCCTGACCGTCCGCTCGCTGTCGTGGCGAGCGGTCGCGTACTACTCCGTGCGCGACCTCATCCCGATGTACGCCGTGTACGCCGTGTTGTTCGCGGACACGGGCCTGACGACCACCGAGATCACGTCGCTCTTCGTGATCTGGTCGGTGGTCGCGTTCGTCGTCGAGGTGCCCTCCGGGGCGTGGGCCGACACCGTGAGCCGACGGGCGCTCCTGGTGCTGAGCTCCCTGCTGTTCGCCTGCTGCTTCGCGGCCTGGACGTTCGTCCCCTCCTACCCCAGCTTCGCCGTCGGGTTCGTGCTGTGGGGTGTCAGCTCGGCGCTGATGTCCGGCACGTTCGAGGCGCTGCTCTACGACGAGCTGGCCGGGCTCGGGGCGACTCACCGCTACGCCACGTTGATCGGCCGGGCGGAGGCCCTGGCCATGGGCTGCAACCTCGTCGCGACCCTCGCCGCCGCACCGCTGATGCTTCTCGGCGGGTACCCCCTCGTCGGTGCGGCGAGCATCGCGGCTGCGCTGCTCCAGGGCGTGCTCGCGCTGATGCTGCCCGCCGCGCAGCGCGTGGCCTCCGCACAGGACGACACCGTGCCCGGGGACCGGTCCGGGGTCGGCGCGCGATATCTGCACGCGCTGACGAGCGGGCTCGCCGAGGTCCGACGCAGGCCGGTGGTCCGGCGTGGAGTGCTGCTCGCGTCCCTGCTGTACGGGCTCACGGCCTTCGACGAGTACTTCGGCCTGCTCGCCCTCGAGCAGGGGGTCGACGTGGTCACCGTCCCGCTGCTCGTCGGTGTGACGGTGGTGGGCCAGGTGCTCGGATCCGTCACGGCGGGGCGTGCCGCCAGGCTGTCGGCACGCGCCCTGGCGTGGATGGTCGCCGTCGCTGCCGTGCTGATGGTCACAGGGTCGCTGCTCAGCCAGCCGTGGGTCTCGTTCGCTGCGCTGGGTGCGGGGTACGGCCTGGTCACCAACGCCTCGATCGTGGCCGACGCGCGGTTGCAGGACGCCATCGAGGGGCACGCGCGGGCCACGGTCACGTCCGCGTACGGCCTCGGCAGCGAGGTCGTGGCGCTCGGTGTGTTCGCGGTCTTCGCGGTCGGCCCGGTGCTCGCGAGCGTCGCGGTCACGATGGCCGCCGTCGCCGTCGTCGTGCTGCCGATCGCAGCGGTCCTGCCGCGGTGGATGCCGGTGCGATCTGCCCGCGATGCGCCCGGCCTGACGCCCGCATCGCCACCCGGATCACCCATCGGTGGGCACTGATGGTGTTCAGCGTCCCCGAGATGGGGGATGCTGGAGGACATGTCCCCTCCAGGCCAACGACGCCACGTCCCCGGAAGCCCCTTCAACACCAAGCGTGCCGAGGCGGAGCGCGTGGTCCACTTCACGGTGGGAGAGCGCGTCTGCCACGACCGGTACGGGCTCGGCACGGTGGTCGGCACCGACGGCGAGACCACCGTGGACGTGGACTTCGGGCAGGGCCCACGGCGACTCACGGCGATCGCCTCGAAGCTGCAGAAGCTCGGCTAGTCGGCTGGCGTCACTCGGACGCCAGGCTGGGCCCGACAGGTCCGCGCAGTGACCTCGCTGCCGGCGCGGCGGCGATCGCGCCGATCGCCACGACGACCGCCACGATCGTCGCGGCCAGCCACCCTACCGACGGCAGTGCGGCGCCGTCGCTGCCTCCGTTGGCGTCCGCGTAGGCCAGCGAGAAGACGAGGAGCCCAGCCGGAACGCCGACGAGCGCACCGGCCGTCCCGGCCAGGACCTGACCGGTCACGAGCCGGCCCGCCGCCTGGCGGCGGGTCAGCCCGACGGCCCGCAGTCGTGCTCCGGTCACCACGCCCTGCCGCGCCTCGAAGTAGCCGACCCCCCACGTCGTGAGCGTCGCCACGGCCAGCAGCGCCGCGCTGCAGACCAGCACGAGCGTCCGCAGCCGCACGTCCGCGGCCGCGTCGGCCTGAGCCAGCACCGACACGTCGATCCCCGGGGGTGCCGGGCCGCGGCCGGTGCGCGCCTCCTGCGCGAACGTGGCCTCCATGCAGAGGACTGACACGACGGTCGCCGTGGCGAGGCCGGTGCTCGAGGTGGTGAGCAGGCTGCGCCAGGGGTTGCGTCCGGCCGACCGCGCCCCGAGCAGGACCGGCACGGGCAGGTGCAGCGCAGCGGCCACGTCGCCGACCACGTCGCGCGCGCGTGGCGTGCCCAGCCGCGGGACGAGGGCCCCAACGGTCGTGCCGCGTACCCCCTGCAGCGCCGGGGCGGCTGCCGCGGCGACCACGACGAGACCCGCCACGGTGGTCGCCGCAGCCCTGCCCCAGGTGGTCGGTGGCACGGTGGACGTGCCCGCCGAGGAGGCGAGGGTCCCGGAGAGCAGGGGCGCGAGCCGGCCGCCCCCGACGAGCCCGACCAGCGTCGCCACCAGGGCGATGAGCAGGTGCGGGGCAAGGAGCGCCAACACCACCTCGCCCGGCGTGAACCCGGCGGCCTTCAGAGCGCCGATGCGCCGTGAGTCGGCGGCCGTCCTCGCCCGGACGAGCAGCACCACGGCCGCGCAGGTGAGCAGCAGCAGCAGACCACTCACCGACAGGAGCACGGCTCGGGTGGTCTTCACCTCGGCGAGGGTGGCCTCGCGGGTCTCCACCCACGTGCTGAATCCGGGACCCTGTCGGCCGGCCTCGGCGCCGACGGGCGGTGCGCCGTGCGCCCGTGCGAAGTTCGTGGCCTGGCCGGGATCGGCCAACCTCAGGTGGACCTGGACGCCGGTGAGGGCTGCGTCCCGGGCCAGTGCCTGGACCGTGGCCGTGCTGGTCCACGCCAGGCCCGGGACCGTGCGGGGGAAGGGCGGTTGGGCCAGGCTCACCGCGACCCCCGTCACCGTCAGGCTCCGTCCGCCGACCGTCAGCCGCTCGCCCACGGAGACCCCCAGGGCGTCAGCCAGGCTCCGTTCGACCACCAGACCGGACAGGTCGGCGGCCCCTTCGGTGACGGCCGGCCGCTCGACGGCCGCGTCGAAGGTGTCCCGTCCGACGAGCTTGAGCAGCAGGTCGGTGTCGCCCGTGCCCGCGGCAGTGCGGTGCACGGTGACGAAGGCGAACGGCCAGGGACCGGACGACGCCACGACGCCCGCCTCGCCGCGCATCGGCGTGACGTCCCCGGTCGCGCCCTCGGCGACCACGTGGGCGCCGCGCGTCCGCTCCCACGTGGCCTCCCACGGGGAGAGGGCTGCGGACCGGACGGCCAGCGCCAGGCTGAGCGTGGTCGTCGCGACGGTGACGGCGACGAGGAGGACCAGGCCGGTGGACAGGTGGGACCGGGCACCGATCAGCGCCACCCGCAGCGCCGCCCCCCACCTCATCCCAGGTCCAGACCGATCACGCTGTGGACGGGCGTGAGACCGTCCAGGCGCGTCTCGTCGACGATCGAGCCGTCCCGCATCCCGAGGACGCGGTCGGCCGTCGTCGCGACCCGCGCGTCGTGGGTGACCAGAAGGGTGGCCTGCCCTGCGCCACGGACCCGCGCCAGCAGCCCCAGCATCTCACCGGTGGCGCGCGAGTCGAGCGCTCCGGTCGGCTCGTCGGCGAGCAGCACGGACGGTCCGTTCACCAGGGCCCGGGCGAGCGCGACCCTCTGCCTCTGCCCACCCGAGAGCCGGTGCGGAAGGTGCATCGCGCGGTCGGCCACGTCGAGGGCCTCGAGCAGGTCGGTCGCCCGCCTGCGGGCCTCGGGCCGCGTCGTCCCGACGAGCAGGGCGGGCAGCTCGACGTTCTCGACCGCCGTCAGCTCGTCCACCAGGTGGCTGTCCTGCAGCACGAACCCGATGTGCCGGCGTCGGAGCCTGGCCCAGGCCGCTTCGCCGAGGCCCGTGGTGCTCCGACCGTCGAGGGTGACGGTGCCCTCGTCCGGACGGTCGAGCCCCCCGAGCAGGTGGAGCAGCGTCGACTTCCCGCACCCGCTGGGGCCCATCACCGAGACGGTCTCGCCCTCACGCAGCGTCAGGTCGACACGGTCGACCGCGACGACCGGCACGTCACCGCCGGTGAAGCGCTTGACGAGGCCGTGGGCCTCCAACATCCCGCTCACCTCCGGTCACCTGTCGCCCAGTGGCGCTCGCAGGCCTCCAGCCAGCGCAGGTCGGCCTGCAGCCGGAGGGCCGTCGCCTCCAGCAGCAACGTGCCGTCCTCCGTCGTGTCGGCGTCCCCGAGGGCGCGCTGCACCTGGCCGAGCACTCGCAGCAGCTCGCGACGCTGGACGTCGACCAGCGTCAGCGGGTCGGCGAGCCGCGCGGCAGCCGCGGCGACGAGCTTCAGGTGGAAGTCGACGGGCGCGGCCTTCGTCCAGGACGTGTCGGCCAGCCACTCGTGGACGCGCTCCCGGCCGGCCGCCGTCGCGGCGTAGACCTTCTTGTCGGCGCGGGTGGCCTGCTCGACCTGCTCGGCGACGACCAGACCGGCCCGCTCGAGGCGGGTGAGGGTGACGTAGACCTGGCCGGGGTTGAGCTCCCCGTCGGCCGCGCCGAGAGCGGCCGAGAGCCGCTGGTGCAGCTCGTACCCGTGCGCGGGCTCCTTGCTGACGAGGGCCAGGATCGCGTCTCTCATGTCGCACCCATAACCGTTAGGTATAACAGTGAGGGGTCAACCCGTCAAGAGGGGGTCAGGACGTTGGGCACTACCCCGGTCGCTCGCGCACGGGTGTGATGGAGGGTGACAACCCGCCGTCTACGTACGTGCAAGGGAGCCGACATGGACCTCGAGAAGAGTGACGAGCGGCGCGAAGCCGCCGTGAAGCGGGTGAAGGAGAAGCGGGACTTCAAGGGCCACGCTGCCGTCTACGTGATCGTCAACGTCGCGATCATCGCCATCTGGGCCCTCTCGGGGGCGGGCTACTTCTGGCCGATCTGGGCGATCGTCGGCTGGGGCGTCGGGTTGGCGTTCCACGGATGGGGCGCCTACTTCGAGCGGTCGATCAGCGAGGAGCAGATCCAGCGCGAGATGGAGCGAGGCCGGTAGGCGGCCCTACTCGGTCGTGATCGCGCGGAGCACGTCGAGCCGCACGGCCCGCACGGCGGGCAGGACCGCCGCCACGACGCCGGCCACCGCTGCGGCCAGGATCACCGCCAGCAGCGTCAGCCAGGGGATCGCGAGCGTCTCGAGCCCCTGGCTCGCCACGGCGCGTTGCAGCACGATGCCGAGACCGAGACCGAGAGCCGCACCGAGCAGCGCGCCGAACACGGCCGTCGCCACCGACTCGACGGTGATCATCCGGAAGAGCTGGCCGCGGGTGAGGCCGACGGCCCGGAGGAGACCGATCTCACGCGTGCGCTCGAAGACGGAGAGCGCGAGCGTGTTGATGATGCCGAGCACCGCGATGACGATGCTCAGGGCCAGCAGCACGTAGAGGATGCCGAGGATCTGGTTGATGCTGTCGGCCTGGGAGTCGGTGAACTCCGTACCGTCCTGCACGGACACCACCAGGAAGGGCTTGACGATGTCGACGAGCCCGGACCTCAGGGCGGCCACGTCTGCGCCGTCGGCGGCCTTGACGTAGACGAGGAAGTCGCCCTGCTCGGGGACGGGCACGGCCTCGCGGTAGAGCTCCCGCGGGACCACCATCGGCCCGCCGATGACCTGGTTGTCCTCGTAGACACCGCCGACCGTCAGGGTCCGGCCGGTGAGGGTGCCCAGGGACGCGGTGACCGTGTCGCCGAGCTCCCAGCCCCGCTCGGACGCGAGGGACTCGTTGACCAGGATGTCCCCGTCGTCGAGTGCCTGCAGCGAGCCGTCGGCCATCGAGACGAGGACGTTGTCGGCGATACCGGCGGCGTCCGCCGCGATCGCGAAGGTGGTCTCGTCGTCGATCTCGACCCCGAGCCCGCCGATCGTCGCCACGGACGCCACCTCGGGCAGCTCGGCCACCCGCTCCGCGACAGTGCCGGGGAACTGCACCTGGCCACCGCCGTTCAGCACGTAGTCGGCCGTCAGCTGGGTCTGCACGAGGTCGCTGACGCTGGCCTTCGCTGACTGCGCGAGAACGGAGATCGCTGCCATCAGCGCCAGCCCGATCATCAGGGCCGACGCCGTCGTGGCGGTGCGCCGCGGGTTGCGCAGCGAGTTCTCGCGCGCGAGCCGTCCGACGGCCCCGAAGGCGAGCACGAACGGGGCGGCCACGACCCGGACCACCGGACGCGTGGTCAGCGGCGCGGCCACGAGGACCCCGAGCAGGGTCATGGCCGCTCCGGCCCCCAGAAGCAGCCACTGGACGTCGTCGCCGAGGCCCACGACGAGCAGGACGACACCCACCACCGTCGCCGTGACTCCGACGATCCCTCGTGTCCGCAGGCCCTTGGGGGTCAGGATGACGTCGTCGCGCATCGCCTCGACGGGTGCGACCCGTGATGCGCGCACGGCGGGGACCAGGGCGGAGAGCATGGTGACCACGACGCCGATGGCGAAGCTCCAGGCGACGGTCCGGGGGCGCACCGGCAGCTCGCCCGAGCTCTCGATCCCGATCAGCGGCTGCAGCCCGGCGGCGAGGCCGATGCCCAGCAGCAGCCCGAGGGCGGACCCGATGATGCCGACCACGACCGACTCCCCGAGCACCACTCGTTGGACCTGCCCCCTGGTAGCGCCCATCGCCCGCAGCAGCGCGAGCTCGCGACCACGTTGGGCGACAAGGATCGAGAACGTGTTGGCGATGATGAACGCGCCGACGAACAGGCTGATGCCCGCGAACACGAGCAGGAACGTGTTGACGAAGCCGAGGCCGACCTCGACCTGGTCGCGGACCTCCTGCTTCAGCTCCTCGCCCGTCACCGCCTCGGCCTGCGGTGGCAGCACCTGCGCGATGCGGTCCCTCAGCTCGACCTGGCTGACCCCCTCGTCGGCGGTGAGCGAGAACGAGGGGACGGCGTCGTCCGGCGAGAAGGCAGCCCGGGCGGACGGGTCGTCCAGGAGCGCGAGCGTGGCACCGGCCAGCGGCCCGTCGAACTGCACCTCGCCGACGACGGTCACCTCGCGGGGCTCGGACCCCACCAGGGCCTGGGTGGCGTCCCCGACCGACAGGCCGGACCGCTCCAGCGTGGCGCTGTCGACCACGATCTCCTGCGGTCCGCGCGGCGCGCGCCCGTCGAGAAGCGTCAGCACCGGGTCGTCGTCGGCGTAGGCGAAGCCGAGCGTGGGAGCGCCACCGACTCCGCGGACGGCCGTGCCGTCGGCACCGACGATGAGGATGGTCCCCTGGATGTCGGGCACGGCCCGGGCGACGCCCTGCACGTCCTGCAGCTCGTCCTCCAGGTCGAGCGGCAGGCGCGTCATCAGGCCTTCGCCGCTGATGTTGCTCCCGCCCTCCAGGCCGCGGACGGATACGTCCGTTCCCTGGGACGACGTCTCGATCAGGGAGTCGAACGTGGTGCGGAGGCTGTCGGTGAGCACGAACGAGCCGGCGACGAACGCGACACCCAGGGCGACGGCGAAGAGTGTGAGGAGGAAGCGGAGCACGTGCCCCCGCACGCTCCTCAGCGTCAGTCGGAGCACGTCAGGTCCTCCGGCCCGAGGGCTCGAAGACTCGCATCCGCTCGAGCACGGCGTCGGCCGTCGGGTCCCGGATCTCGTCGACGATCCGGCCGTCCGCCAGGAACAGCACGCGGTCGGCGTAGGCGGCCGCGAACGGCTCGTGGGTGACGATCACGACCGTCTGCCCGAACTCGTCGACCGACCGGCGCAGGAACCCGAGGATCTCCTGGCTCGCGCCCGAGTCGAGGTTGCCCGTCGGCTCGTCGGCGAAGATGATCGTGGGCCTGCTGACCATCGCCCGCGCGCACGCGACGCGTTGCTGCTGGCCTCCGGAAAGCTGGTTCGGCCTGTGTCCCAAGCGGTCCCGCAAGCCCACGGTGTCGATGACCGTGTCGAACCACTTCTGGTCGACCTTCGCGCCCGCGATGTCGAGGGGGAGGGTGATGTTCTCCTTCGCCGTCAGAGTCGGGACGAGGTTGAACGACTGGAAGACGAAGCCGAGGCGCTCACGGCGCAGGTGCGCGAGCGCCTTGTCCTTCAGGTCCTTGATGGCGACGCCGTCGATGACCACGTCCCCGCTCGTCGGACGGTCGAGAGCCGCCATGCAGTGCATGAGCGTCGACTTGCCCGACCCGGACGGGCCCATGATCGCTGTCAGCCGACCTCGCTCGAACTGCACGTCGACACCGTCGAGGGCGCGCACCACGGCCTCGCCCGTGCCGTACAGCTTGGTCAGCCCGGTCGCCTCCGCGACGACGCCGTCGGGTGCTGCTCGGTGACTGCTCACGGGACCCCTTCCGTCGACTTCGCTCACGGTAGGCCCCTCGGCCGGAGGGGCGAGGGGACGAAGGTCCCGGCCCGGGCCCCGGCGGGAGCGATGACTTCCGACCGCGGCATCGGTCGAAACCCTGACAACCGAACCGCAACGGGCCCGGCCGAGTTCCACACGGCGGGCGGAGTGGTCCGGCTTGTCGTCGACCGGGAGCGCGCGGGAGGGTCACTGATCACGCTGTGGGTGCCCGATGCGCGTACGGCTCTCGCCGGGCTGCGCGCACCGGTGCATCTCGCACCGCTCGATGCCGAGCCCGCTATGCAGGGGGCAGAACCGGGGGAGCGAGCGCGGCCTGGGCTTCGGTGAGCAGCACCTGCTCGGCCCGCCGGTACCGGGCGTCGGCGTCCACGGGGAGTCGCCCGACCGCCGTGAGCCCTACCCGACCGAGCTCGGTGAGGCAGCTGATCATGTGGAACACGATGCCGACCTGTCGCGACTGGTCGAAGTGCAGTCGGTGGCGCGCGACGATGTCGAACAGGTCGTCCGTCGACAACCCCCGCAACGCCGGTGACTCCAGGTGGTCGGTCGCCACGAGATGCCGCTCCCGCCCGGCGGGGTCAGGAAGAGCGCCGAGACGGGGTCGTAGCGGCCGTCGGTCAGGAACTGCAGGGTGAGGAACGGGTGGGTCGTGCCGCCCTTGCGCAGGTTGATCTCGATGGCGTACGTCGCCCACGCCCCCGCCTCGTCGCGCACGACGACGAAGTCGAGCGCGAAGCGTCCGAGGACGCCCTCGCGTGCCAGGCGGCGCCCGACGACCATCGCCTCTCCGCTGATCAGCCGGGCGTAGCCGTAGTCCGCGGGGAACCGGCAGCCCAGGTAGCTCTGCCCGCACGGCCCACCCAGCAGCTGGTCGTGGGTCGAGAGCAGCTCGATCCCGCCGTCCGGCAGGATCCGCAGCTGCACCGACGGGCTGCGCAGCTCGACGCCGACGATCCGCTCCTCGACGATCCCGCCGCGCTCCGCCAGCTTCGCCACGTAGTCGTCGAAGCGGATCGTCGGCTTCTCGAAGACCATGCGCTGGACCGCCTCCCGGAGCCCTGCGGTCTCCCCCGGTGAGCCTGCCGGGCCGAGGCCGCGCAGGTCGACGAGCGCGTTGCCCGCCCCCGACACTCCCTCGTTGAGCTTGACGAGTGCCTCGACGGCGGTGGGGCGCGCTGCCCGCAGCCGGGCCAGGGCGTCGACGACCTCGTCGACGGTGTGCAGGTCCTCGTACCCGAGCGGGTGCCGCACGCCCTCGTCGGCGAACAGCCGGCGGCACCCGGTCTTGGTCCCGAACTCCGCCAGCCTCGGGTCGGCGCCGAACATCGGGATGCCCAGTGTCAGGGCGAGGTCGCGCTCGCGCTCGGTCGTCGTGTACGGCACGAGGTGGGACCGCCGCAGGTCCGGCACGAGCGACGTGATCCGATCGAGCAGCCGCGGCCGCTCCAGGAGCTTCTCGGTCAGCGGGCGGCCCGAGGCGTCCCCGACGGGGACCAGGTGGAGTCGGGCGCGCGCGTGGCTCGGGATGACGCCGGGCAGCAACGCCAAGTAGTACTCGACGATCGTCGGGTCGATGGGCATCGACGTGACGTACACGATGCGCAGGCGCGACTGCCGGAGCAGGAGCAGGAGGACGAGGAACCGCTCCTCCTTGGCCTGCATCGCGGTCCCGCTGCTGGCTCCTCGAGCTTGTCGAGCGACACCGACGGGACGACGACGACGGACTCGTCCGGCTCGTTGAGACCGATGATCCGCCAGACCGCGGGAAGCCGGCTCTGGAGCTCGTCGAACCTCTCGTTGCGCTCCTCCTCGGTGAGCGCCTCCAGGGTCGGCGGGGCCGTGGTGCTCACGGTGTCACCCGAGCCGCGTCGAGGCCGAGGACGTCGAAGGTGGCCACAGGTCGGGACAGTCCCGCGCAGCGTGCAGCTCGCCCAACGGTCGAGTCACGGCGACGCCCTCGACAGCGGACCGGACCCGCTGCGCTGACGAGCACCTGCCACGGCTCGGCGGTGTCGCAGAGGCGGGCCGCGACGTTGGTCACCGTGCCGATCGCGGCGTAGTCGATAGCGGCCCTCGAACCCGATCCGGCCCATCGTCGCGTAGCCCTGGGCGATGCCGACGCCCAGCGCGAGGTCGTGCCCGGGCGTGCGCCACCCCTCGGACAGCTCCTGCACGCGGGCCCGCATCGCGACCGCCAGCCGCACCGCGCGGGCCGGGCCGTCGTCGACGGGGACGGGGTCGTTGAAGAACAGCATGACCCCGTCGCCCGGTGAACCGCTCGAGCGTGGCGTCGTACCGGGTGACGAGGTCGCCGATCGCCTCGTGGTAGTCGCGCAGCACCGACCAGACCTCCTCCGGCTCGGCCGTCTCCGCGAAGGGGGTGAACCCCCGCAGGTCCGCGAAGACGACGGTGATCTCCCGGCGGTGGCCGTCGACGACGCCGTCGTCGCCCGACCGTCATCACCAGCTCGGCCACCTGCGGCGAGAGGAAGCGACGCAGCCGGCCGACCCGCTCGAGCTCGTCGACCTGGCGCTCACCCGCTCGACTCCAGCTCGGCGTTCCACGCGGCGAGCTCGGCGGCCTGGACCTCGATGGTGTCGTGGTAGCGCTTGAGCGCGCAGCAGACTGCGGACCCGCGCGAGGAGCTCCTGGTGGTCGAACGGCTTGGACAGGAAGTCGTCGGCCCCGGCCTCGATGGCGCAGCATCTTCTCCTGGGCGCCGCTGGCCGTGATCATCACGACCGGCAGGAAGGCGGTGCGCTCGTCGGCCCGGATCCGGCGGCAGACCTCGTAGCCGTCGATGCCGGGCATGAGGATGTCGAGGAGCACGACGTCGACGGCGTCGCGCCCGAGCACGGCGAGCGCCGTCCTCGCCGCGCGGAGGCCGTCGCACGTGGTGCCCGCGCGGGCAGAGCACCGCGTCGAGCAGACGGATGTTCGCGTCGAGGTCGTCGACGACGAGGACGCTCGGCGCTGGTCGCGTTCGGGCGCGGTCATGGTCGACGGCCTTCCTCGCTCGATCACCGCACGGACCTGGTCGGGCAGGTCCCGGACGCTGATCGGCTTCTCGAGGTACCCGTCGAAGCCGGCCTGCGCGCACCCGCTCGCGGTCCTGCGGCATGGCCAGCGCGGTCAGCGCGACGACGGGGACCGTCAGGGTCGCCGGGTCGGCCCGCAGCGCGCCGAGCCCGACAACGCCGTCCTGCCTGGCAGCTGGAGATCCATCAGGACGAGGTCGGGCGGGTCGTCGTCGCCGTCGCACGAGTCCTCGGCGGTATGCCGGCCTCGCGGACCTCGAAGCCGGCGTGCTCCAGCACCGCCCGGACCAGCTTGAGGTTGCGGTCGTTGTCCTCGACGACGAGGACCGGCCCGGTCGTCTGGCGCCCGGCCGCCCCCGGCCGGGTGGCGGTCACCCGGTCGAGCAGCGCAGCAGCTCGTCGACGCCCGCCGCGCCGACCTTGGCGGCGACCTCGATCTCGTCGGCCAGGTGCCGCCAGGCAGAGGCGTCGCTGCCAGGCGGGGTGAGCGCCACCACCGGAACGAGGCTGACACGGGCGTCCTCCCGCAGGAGACGCACCGCGTCGAAGCCGTCGTCGGCCGTGGACATGAGGTCGATGAGGACGGCGTCGGGCCGTCTCGCCCGGGCTTCCTCGAGTCCTTCGGCGACGGACCCCGTGGCGAGGACCGCCCAACCCGCCGGACTCCAGCTGGGCGACGAGGACCGAGCGGACGTCCTCCTCGGCGTCCACGACCCAGACCCTGCGGGCCCCCTGCCCCGGAAGGAGCCCGGCCCGCCGAAGCGCGGTGACGAGTGCGTCGCGACCGACGGGCTTGACCAGGTAGTCGTGTGCCCCGAGCGCGAAGCCCCGTCCACGTTCGTCCACGATCGAGACGACGATGACGGGGACGTGCGCCAGCTCCGGCGCGCTCTTGATGCGGGCCAGGACCTCCCATCCGTCGATGCCCGGGCAGCCGGATGTCGAGCACGACGGCAGCCGGGATCTCCTCGTCGAGGATCGCCCACGCCCGTTCCCCTGTCGCCGCGGTCACGGCGCGCAGCCCCTGGTCCTCGAGCAGGACGGTCATGAGGTCGGCCGACCGGCGGTCGTCCTCGACGACCAGGACGAACGGGTGGCCCCACCGCCCGTCTGACTCCTGCTCCGCGTCGGGACGGTCAGCGGGCACGGTGAAGGTGACCGTGCTGCCTCGTCCCTCCGCGCTGTCCAGCCAGATCCGGCCACCGTGCAGCTCGACGATGCGCCGGCTCAGCGTCAGCCCGAGTCCGGTCCCCTCCTGGGCGCTCATGATGCGATCGCCTTGCTGGAAGGACTCGAAGATGCGTTCCCGGTCGGCCTCCGGGACGCCGATCCCGGTGTCGGTGACGGAGATCGCGATGTCGGGGCCCTCCTCCGCAGCCCGGACGGTGACCGATCCCCCGGACGGGGTGAACTTCACCGCGTTCGTGAGCAGGTTGAGCAGCACCTGCCGGACCCTGAGCTCGTCGGCCGAGATGGGCGGCATGTCGTCGTCGCAGTCAGCGCTCACCGTGAGGCCGTGACGCTCCGCGCGTTCACGGACCAGCCCCACCGTCGAGTGGACCAGCGTGGGCACGTCGACCGCCGTGATCTCGAGGACCATCTGACCGGCCTCGACCTTCGACAGGTCCAGGACGTCGTTGAGCAGCGCCAGCAGGTGCTTCCCGGAGGCGTGGATGTCTCCGAGGTACTCCTCCTGGCGCTCGTTCAGGTCGCCGAACATGCGCTCCAGGAGGACCTCCGAGAACCCGATGATCGCGTTGAGCGGAGTGCGCAGCTCGTGCGACATGGAGGCCAGGAACTCCGACTTGTGGTGGCTGGCAGCGGCGAGCTCCGCGCTCTGTTCCTCGAGCCGGCGGTACAGCTGAGCATTGGCGAGCGCCAGCGACGACTGGCTGGCGAAGGTCTCCAGGAACTGGCAGGTGCTCTCGTCGACCTCGCCGGGGGTGTGGCGACGCACGAGCAGCGCGCCGACGATGCGGTCCTGGCGCAGCATGGGCACGGCGACCACCGAGCGCCATCCGGCATCGCGGAGCAGGCGCAGGTGCTCGTCGTCGGCGTGCGTACGCAGATCGGCCACCTGCAACGGCCGCCGCTCGCGCGCGGCGCGGCCAACCAGCGTGCTGTACAGACCGACCCTGATCCCTCGCAGCGACTGCACCAGCTTCGGGTCGGTGCCGAACGTGGTGCGCACCCGGAACTCGTCCAGCTCGGGGTCGAACTCGAGCATGGACCCACCGTCCGCCCCTGACAGCGACACCGCGTGGGTCACGATGGTGGACAGCACCTCGTCGAGGTCCAACGTGGCACTGACCGCGTCCCCGACCGCGCTCAGGGCCTCGAGCTGGTCCAGCCGGCGGGTCAGGGCCGCCTTGTGCGTCTCCAGCTCGTGCAGGAGCCGTGTCGTGCGCACGGCGATGGCGGCCTGCGTGGCGAAGTCGACCAGCAGGTCGGTGGCTCGAGCGCTGAAGGGCGCCACGCGGTTGCGCCACACCGAGAGCGCGCCGACCACGTCCTCGCCGAGCAGCATGGGCGCCCCGAGGATGGTGCGGTAGTTGCCCAGCCGCTGAGCGTCGATGCGCCCGTACTCGGGGTCGGCGAGGACGTCGTGGATCTGCTGTGCACGGCGGTCGAGACCCACCCGGCCGGTGAGGGTCGCCCGGTTCACGGTGATCGGATGCTCGGCCATGAAGGCCAGGAACTCGTCGCTGATCCCCGAGGACCACGCCATCCGGTAGGTGGTGCCCTCGAACAGGTGCACCTGCACGGCGTCCCCACGGCAGAGACGGAGGGCGTTCGTCCCGATCGTCCGGAGGACCGCGTCGAGATCGGACGCCGATCGCCCCAGCGTCTGCAGGATCTCCCCGGTGGCCCGCAGCTGGTCGAGAGCGTCCCGCAGGGTCTGCGGCAGGTCGTCGCCACTCGCGGCAGCGAGACCACTCGTAGCGGCCATGGCGACCTCCTGGGCCCTCCCAGAAGCATGTTCCTCTTCCAGTCCGGCGTCCAGCAGTTCCTCGTGATCCGCGGGCGCGCCACGTCGGCGGTGGCACGACCACCCTGACTCGGCCGCGCTGGAGCATAGTGAGCACCGATCAGGTGCTGACGCGACGAGGGGGGAGACACCGGTGCCGACCGACGTGATCCCGGTCTTCTTCCTGTCCGACAGCACGGGGATCAGCGCCGAGACGATGGGGAACGCGCTGCTGATCCAGTTCCCGGACCTCCACTTCGAACGCCGGCTGATCCCGTTCATCGCCACCGCCGAGGAGGCGCGCAAGGTCGTCACGGTCCTCGATGAGGCGATGGACGGCCCGGTGACCCCGCTCGCCTTCACGACCGCCGCCACCGACGAGGTGCGCGAGGTGCTGCTCACGTCGCGGTGCCCGATCATCGACTTCTTCGAGATGCACATGCAGCGCGTGGAGACGATCCTCGGCGTCTCCGGTTCGCGGGTGGCCGCCCGGCTGCACGGGGTCGGCGACATCCAGCGGTACAACTCCCGGATGCAGGCGATCGAGTACGCGATCGAGCACGACGACGGCCAGAGCCTGCGGGCACTGGAGCGTGCTGACGTGATCCTGGTTGCACCGTCCCGCTGCGGCAAGACGCCGACCACCATGTACCTCGCGCTGCAGCACGGCGTCTTCGTCGCCAACTACCCGTTGATCGAGGACGACCTGGAGACCACCGACCTGCCGCGCCCTGTCGCTCCGTTGCGGGAGAAGTGCTTCGGTCTCATCACCACGCCCGCGCGTCTGAGCGAGGTGCGCGAGCAGCGCCGCCCGGGCTCGGTGTACTCCTCGCTGGAGCAGTGCACCTGGGAGCTCCGCCGTGCGGATGCCATGTACCGCGCCAACGGCCTACCGGTCATCAACTCCACCACCCGGTCGGTGGAGGAGATGTCCACGGTCATCCTCCAGTCCCTCGGGTCACGACCCGCACACGGAAGCAGGAGCAGGACATGACGAACGTCTTGTGGTTCTCGCACCTCGGCATGGGCGACCTCGACCAGGTCGGCGGAAAGAACGCCTCCCTGGGTGAGATGGTCGGCAACCTGGCGTCGTCCGGGGTACTCGTGCCGGACGGCTTCGCCACGACGGCCGATGCCTACCGCCGCTTCATCGCCCAGGAGGGGCTGGCCCGGGCGATCGTCGAGCAGATGGCGGACCTCGACACCGAGGACGTGATGCAGCTCGCCGACGTCGGCCGCCGGGTGCGGGAGGCGATCGTGGCCCAGCCGCTGCCGCAGGACGTCGAGGACGACATCCGCGCCGCCTACGAGGAGCTCGCCGCCGGGGACCCCGGCGCCACCTTCGCGGTGCGCTCGAGCGCGACGGCCGAGGACCTGCCGGACGCCTCGTTCGCCGGCCAGCAGGAGACCTTCCTCAACGTCCGCGGCATCGAGGCGATCCTCCAGTCGGTCCGCGAGGTCTTCGCCTCGCTCTACAACGACCGCGCGATCGCCTACCGCGTCCACCACGGGTTCGAGCACGAGACCGTCGCGCTGTCCGCCGGGGTGCAGCGGATGGTCCGCTCCGACGTCGGCGCCTCCGGGGTGATGTTCACGATGGACACCGAGTCCGGCTTCGACGACGCCGTCTTCATCACCTCGTCCTACGGGCTGGGGGAGGCTGTCGTGCAGGGTGCGGTCAACCCGGACGAGTTCTACGTCTACAAGCCGGGGCTGCGCGCCGGGCGGCCGGCGATCCTCAAGCGGGGCCTGGGTGGCAAGGCCACCAAGATGGTCTACACCTCCGACGCCGCGGTGGGCCGGACCACCGAGTTCGTCGACGTCGACCCCGACCAGCAGGGGCTGCTCAGCCTGACCGACGCCGAGGTGGAGGAGCTCGCCCGGCACGCGCTGGTCATCGAGGAGCACTACGGCCGGCCGATGGACATCGAGTGGGGCAAGGACGGGATCGACGGCCGGCTGTACGTGCTGCAGGCCCGTCCCGAGACGGTGCAGTCCCGCCGGTCCGCCACCGTGGTGTCGCGGTACCGGATGGACGAGCGCGGACCGCTGGTGGTCGAGGGACGCGCGATCGGCCAGAAGATCGGTGCCGGAGCGGTGCGGGTCCTGGAGTCAGCCGCCCAGATGCGGGACTTCCAGGCAGGGGAGGTCCTCGTCGCCGACATGACCGACCCCGACTGGGAACCGATCATGAAGCGGGCCAGCGCGATCGTCACCGACAGAGGCGGTCGCACCTGCCACGCCGCGATCATCGCGCGCGAGCTCGGCATCCCCGCCGTCGTCGGCACCAGCGGGGCCACCCGCGAGCTGACCGACGGGCGCGAGGTCACCGTCTCGTGCGCCGAGGGGGACACCGGCTACGTCTACGACGGGTTGCTCGACTTCTCCGTCGAGGAGACGGACATGCACGCGATGCCGTCGATCCCGGTGGGGATCATGATGAACGTCGGCACGCCGGATCAGGCCTTCTCGTTCTCCCGGCTGCCGAACGAGGGCGTGGGACTGGCCCGGCTGGAGTTCATCATCAACCGCCAGATCGGCATCCACCCGAAGGCGCTGCTCGACCTCGACCGGCTCACCGGGGCCGTGCACGAGCAGGTCTCGGCCGCCGTGGCGCCCTACGCCTCGCCACGCGAGTACTTCGTGCAGCGGGTCGCCGAGGGGGTGTCCACCATCGCGGCGGCGTTCGCGCCCAAGCCGGTGATCGTGCGGATGTCGGACTTCAAGTCCAACGAGTACTCCAACCTCGTCGGGGGCGACCTCTACGAGCCGCACGAGGAGAACCCGATGATCGGCTACCGCGGCGCCTCCCGGTACCTGTCCCCGGACTTCCGCGACTGCTTCGCGATGGAGTGCGAGGCGCTCCGGTACGTCCGCGACGACATGGGCCTGACCAACGTCAAGATCATGATCCCGTTCGTCCGGACCGTCGCCGAGGCGGCCGGCGTCATCGCCCTGCTCGGTGAGCACGGCCTGCGCCGAGGAGACAACGGTCTGCAGGTGATCATGATGTGCGAGGTGCCGTCCAACGCCGTCATCGCGGACCAGTTCCTCGACCACTTCGACGGGTTCTCCATCGGGTCCAACGACATGACCCAGCTCACCCTCGGTCTCGACCGCGACTCCAGCCTGGTCGCCGCCTCCTTCGACGAGCGCGACCCCGCGGTCAAGGAGATGCTCCGGATGGCGATCGCCGCCTGCAAGGCCCGCGGGAAGTACATCGGGATCTGCGGTCAGGGGCCCAGCGACCACCCGGACCTCGCCGAGTGGCTCCTGGTCCAGGGCATCGACACGATGTCCCTCAACCCCGACTCCGTCATCGAGACCTGGACGCGACTGGGCCGTCTCACCAGGTAGGCGCAGCGCCTACCGTCGAAAGCCTGAGCGGGTGACCGGGATCGAACCGGCATGACCAGCTTGGAAGGCTGGGGCTCTACCATTGAGCTACACCCGCGAAGCGCCGGCGGACCGGCGCGCGCAGCCAGGATAGTGCCTCCCGGAGGTCGTCCCGTCGCCCGGTGCCGGAGCGCGGCAGTAGCCTGGGACCTGGCCGGACACGTCCGGCCGCGGGGTGTGGCGCAGCTTGGTAGCGCGTCCGCTTTGGGAGCGGAAGGCCCCCGGTTCGAATCCGGGTACCCCGACAGCGTCGTGCGTGACGCCCGTCCAGCATTCGGCCTGGGACGGCGTGGCGGCTAGCATGGGTGGCTGTTCCCGGCCTTCCTGGGCGCCGACGTGCGCCTGGTGCCGGGTCGAGCGTGAAGTCCCCCTGAACCCCCGAACCCTGGAGCCATTGCGTGAAGAGCGACGTCGAGACCCTCAGCCCGACCCGGGTGAAGCTCACCGTCGAGGTGCCCTACGACGAGCTCGAGCCGAGCATGGCGAAGGCGTACCAGGAGATCGGCAGCCAGATCCAGGTTCCCGGCTTCCGCAAGGGCAAGGTGCCGGCGCGCATCATCGACCAGCGGGTCGGTCGCGGCGCCGTGCTGCAGGAGGCCATCAACGACGCCCTGCCGACCTTCTACGGCCAGGCGGCCGAGGAGGCCAGGATCCGGCCGCTCGGCCAGCCCGAGGTCGACATCACCGACGTGCCGGACGCGGCCAAGGGTGGCGACCTGAAGTTCACCGTCGAGGTCGACGTGCGGCCCGAGGTCACGCTTCCCGACTTCTCCACGCTGGCGGTCCAGATCGACGAGATCGAGGTGACCGACTCCGACGTCGAGGAGCGTCTCGAGGCCCTGCGCGAGCGCTTCGGCACCCTGGTCGGCGTCGACCGGGCCGCCGGCGAGGGCGACTTCGTCTCCGTCGACCTCGTCGCGTCGATCGACGGCGAGGAGATCGACTCCGCCAACGGCATCAGCTACCAGGTCGGCAGCGGCACCATGCTCGAGGGCATGGACGAGGCGCTGACCGGCCTGTCCGCCGGAGAGCAGGCCACCTTCACGACGCCTCTGGCCGGTGGCGAGCACGCGGGCAAGGACGCCGACGTGTCGGTGACCGCCGTGTCCGTCAAGGAGCGCCAGCTGCCCGACGCGGACGACGAGTTCGCCGAGCTCGCCTCCGAGTTCGACACCCTCGCCGAGCTGCGTGACGACCTGCGCGAGCAGGCCCAGCAGGCGAAGAGGTTCGAGCAGGGAGTCGTCGCCCGGGACCGCGTGCTCGACGCGCTGCTCGAGGCCGTGGAGGTCCCCGTGCCCGAGAAGGTCGTGCAGGCCGAGGTCGACGCGCACCTCGAGGGCGAGAACCGCATGGAGGACGACGAGCACCGTGCCGAGGTGACCGAGGAGGTCACCAAGGGCCTGCGCACGCAGTTCGTCCTGGACGCGATCGTCGAGGCCCACGAGGTCTCGGTGAACCAGAACGAGCTGATCGAGTACCTCGTCGCCCAGGCGCCCCGCTACGGCATGGACCCGAACGCGTTCGCCCAGGCCGTCGACCAGGCCGGCCAGGTGCCCGCCATGGTCGCCGAGGTCGCCCGCCGCAAGGGCCTGGCCGTCGTGCTGGAGCAGGCGACGATCACCGACCCGTCCGGCACCACGGTGGACCTGGACGACCTGGTTCCGCCGCGTCCCGAGGACGAGGGTGTCGACGAGGCGGGCTCCCCCGACTCCCCCGACTCCGCGGACTCCACGGACTCCGCCGAGGCGACCGAGGTCGCCGGGTCCGGGGAGTCCGAGGAGACCGTCGTCGTCGAGGACGCGAGCTCGCCCGCCAGCCTGCCCCGCGTCTGACACCGGCCCCGGCCGATCCACCTGTCGCCGTACGACCTCCGGGTCGTGCGGCGACGGTGTTCCCGGCAGCCGGCCGCTCCGACGCACCGTGCGCCGACAGCGAACACCGCGCGGTCCGGGGAGTGTGGCGTCGGGGGGCCGCGTTAGGGTCGACGACAGCCGACGGAGGCACTTCCCGCATCGCGGGAGGGGCCTCGTCCCTCGACAGGATGGAGCCATCAGCGTGAGCGACTTCCAGCCGGGCCTTCCGGGTGCCGACATCGCTGCCCGGAGCACCGGCCAGCCGTTCGGTCTCGACGACCACATCTACCAGCGACTGCTCCGTGAGCGGATCATCTGGCTCGGGTCCGAGGTGCGCGACGACAACGCGAACGCGATCTGCGCGCAGCTGCTGCTGCTCGCCGCGGAGGACCCCGACAAGGACATCTGGCTCTACATCAACTCGCCCGGCGGCTCGGTCACGGCCGGCATGGCGATCTACGACACCATGCAGTACGTCAAGCCCGACGTCGCCACCGTCGCGATGGGGCTGGCCGCGTCGATGGGCCAGTTCCTGCTCTCGTCCGGCGCCAAGGGCAAGCGGTACGCCACTCCCCACGCGCGGATCATGATGCACCAGCCGTCCGGCGGCTTCGGCGGCACGGTGACCGACATCCGCATCCAGGCCGAGCTGATCAACAACATGAAGCGCACGCTGACCGAGCTCACCGCGGAGCAGACCGGCCAGACGGTCGAGCAGATCTCCAAGGACAACGACCGCGACCGCTGGTTCACGGCGAACGAGGCCCTCGAGTACGGCTTCGTCGACCACGTCGAGGCGCACTCCGGCGCCGTCACCGGAGGCGGCGGCACCGAGGGCTGAGGCCCCGCCGTCCCTCATCCCGCACCCAGCCTCGCGTGACGAAGACCTCCGAAGGAGCTCCCGTGATCGACCCCCGCACCCCTGGTGGCCACGCCGACTACGCGCGTGCCGCCGGCGCCCCGGCCCAGTCCGGGCCAGCCGCCCCGTCCAGCCGCTACATCCTGCCGCAGTTCGAGGAGCGCACCGCCTACGGCTTCAAGCGCCAGGACCCGTACACCAAGCTCTTCGAGGACCGCGTCATCTTCCTCGGCGTGCAGGTCGACGACGCGTCCGCCGACGACGTGATGGCCCAGATCCTCGTGCTCGAGTCGTCCGACCCGGACCGCGACATCACGATGTACATCAACTCGCCCGGCGGCTCGTTCACGGCCCTCACGGCGATCTACGACACGATGCAGTACGTCAAGCCCGACATCCAGACGGTCTGCCTGGGCCAGGCCGCCTCCGCCGCGGCCGTGCTGCTGGCGGCGGGTGCGCCGGGCAAGCGCCTCGCACTCCCGAACGCCCGTGTGCTGATTCACCAGCCCGCGCTCTCCAGCGGCGACTACGCTCAGGCGTCCGACATCGAGATCCACGCCAACGAGGCACTGCGCATGCGCAACTGGCTCGAGGAGACGATCGCCAAGCACTCCAACAAGACGGTCGACGAGGTCCGGCGCGACATCGAGCGCGACAAGATCCTCACCGCCCAGCAGGCCCTGGAGTACGGGCTCGTCGACCAGGTGCTCCCGAGCCGCAAGGGTCGGGACAACTAGCCGAGCACGGTCCGGCGGGACACGCCGGGCCAGCCCGCTGACAGCGTGGCTCGCGTAGTGTCCAATGGAGGAACACAAGGCCCGCACCCGCGGGCCCTGGAGGAGGGAACCGGTCCGTGGCACGTATCGGAGACGGCGCGGACCTGCTGAAGTGCTCGTTCTGCGGGAAGAGCCAGAAGCAGGTCAAGAAGCTGATCGCCGGCCCAGGCGTGTACATCTGCGACGAGTGCATCGACCTCTGCAACGAGATCATCGAGGAGGAGCTCGCCGAGGCCAGCGAGCTCGGCCTGGTGGAGCTGCCGAAGCCGCGCGAGATCTTCGGCTTCCTCGAGGAGTACATCATCGGGCAGGACGCTGCCAAGCGTGCGCTCTCGGTGGCCGTCTACAACCACTACAAGCGCATCCAGGCCGGTGAACCCAAGAAGGGCGACGACGCGGTCGAGATCGCCAAGTCGAACATCCTGCTGATCGGCCCGACCGGCTGCGGCAAGACGTACCTCGCGCAGACGCTGGCCCGGATGCTCAACGTGCCCTTCGCGATCGCGGACGCCACCGCCCTCACCGAGGCCGGCTACGTCGGCGAGGACGTCGAGAACATCCTCCTCAAGCTGATCCAGGCGGCCGACTACGACGTCAAGAAGGCCGAGACGGGCATCATCTACATCGACGAGGTCGACAAGATCGCCCGCAAGAGCGAGAACCCGTCGATCACCCGCGACGTCTCCGGCGAGGGCGTCCAGCAGGCGCTGCTGAAGATCCTCGAGGGCTCCACCGCGAGCGTGCCGCCTCAGGGCGGACGCAAGCACCCGCACCAGGAGTTCATCCAGATCGACACGACGAACGTGCTGTTCATCGTCGGCGGAGCCTTCGCCGGGTCTGGACGACATGATCCAGAACCGCAAGGGCAAGCACGGCATCGGCTTCGGGGCCACCCTGCACAGCCCGGTCCACCAGGCCGACGTCTACGGGGAGGTCATGCCCGAGGACCTGATGAAGTTCGGGCTGATCCCCGAGTTCATCGGCCGGCTGCCGGTCATCACGACGGTGTCGAACCTCGACACCGACGCACTGGTGCGCATCCTCACCGAGCCGAAGAACGCGCTGGTCAAGCAGTACGAGCGCATGTTCGAGATCGACGGCGTGGAGCTGGAGTTCACCGACGACGCGATCAGCTCGGTCGCCGACCTGGCGATCCTCCGCGGCACGGGTGCACGTGGCCTGCGCGCGATCATGGAGGAGGTGCTGATGCCCGTCATGTTCGACGTGCCCTCGAGAGAGGACGTCGCCCGGGTCGTCATCACCCGCGAGGTCGTGCTGGAGAACGTCAACCCGACCCTGGTCCCGCGCGAGAAGGCCGCGCCTCGCAAGCGCGAGCGCGGGGAGAAGTCGGCCTGAGGCCCGTCCGGACGGCATGAGGTAGCGACCGGTGGCCGCCAACGTCGTCGCCCCGCTCCGTGTCGCGGGTGGCGTGCTGCTGCGCCGCACCTGGTCCGCCTTCACCCGCTCCGACCGTCCTGCCACGCCCGAGACGCTGCTGCCCGGCGGGGTCCCGTCGGGCGGCGTGGCCACCCACGTGCTGCTCGACCGTGCGCTGCGCCAGCGGACGCTCGTCCAGTCGACCACCACCACCTGCGGCTCCGCCACCCTCGTCGTGGCCCGGATGCTGGCCGACGAGGCGTACCTGCTCCAGGTGCTGAAGGGGCCCGGCGCCCGTGAGCGCTTCGCCGCGCAGGAGCAGGTGATCAAACGCAGCACCAACGGGCTGCGCGGCCCGGCGGGGTCGCTCCAGCTGCCCTGGCCCAGCGCACTCGGCACGCCGCCGTGGGGGACGGCATCGGCGATGACCCGGCTCTTCGGGCCACGGCTGAGGTACCGCGTCCGCGCGGTGGACTCCGACTCGCGCCCGGAGCGGCTGGCCGCCTTCGGCTCGCTCGCGTCGACGGTGGCGGCCGGCAACCCGGCGGTGCTCTACGTCGGGGACGACCTCACGCCGCGGCACGTCACGTTGGCGTTGTCCGTCGACGACGACGGGTTGCGCATCTACGACCCGGCCGTGGGGCGGCTGGTCACGGTCGCACGGTCGGCCTTCGAGGCCGGGCGCGTCGGGGTCGCCGGGTGGCAGCGGGTCTGGGCCGTCGTCGAGCCCGTATGGGAGACCTAGGCGCCTGGCCGGTCACGCCGGGGCGTCGGCCTGCACCAGGTCGATGTCCCGCACCGCCAGCTCGTCGCCGTCGACCGCCAGCTCGAGCGCGGACACCCGTCCGGCCGCCCGCAGGTCGCCCTCGGCGCCCCGCAGCAGGTCCAGGGAGCCCGCCGGACCGGTGATCACCGCGTGGGTGACCTCGGTGCGCTGCGACACCTTCGCCTGCGACTTCGCTCCACGCAGCGCCCCCAGGGCCACCCCCACGACCGTGAGCTGGTCGGGGTCGGCCTCGCCGGCTGCGCACTCGGACGGGACGGGCCACGAGGCCCGGTGGATGGAGCCCTCCTGCCACCACGACCAGGCCTCCTCGGTCGCGTAGGGCAGCACGGGTGCCAGCAGCCTGAGCTGCACGGACAGGGCGACGGCGAGTGCCGCCCGCGCCGAGTCGGCCGCCGGGCCCTGCGCGTAGGCGCGCTCCTTGACCAGCTCCAGGTAGTCGTCGCAGAACGTCCAGAAGAACCGCTCGCTCACCTCGAGCGCGCGCGAGTAGTCGTAGCCCGTCGTAGGCAGCCGTCGCCTCGGACACGATGCCCGAGAGGGCGGCCAGCATCGAACGGTCGAGCGGTTCCGTCACGGCCTCGAGGTCGTCCGCCGCGCCGACCAGGCCGAGGCCCAGCACGAACTTGCTGGCGTTGAGGACCTTGATCGCCAGACGGCGTCCGACCTTCATCTGCGTCTCGTCGAAGGGGGAGTCCATGCCCGGTCGCGCCATCGCGGCGCGCCACCGCACGGCGTCCGATCCGAACCGGTCGAGGATCTCCGTCGGCACCACCACGTTGTTCTTCGACTTGCTCATCTTCTTGCGGTCGGGGTCGACGACGAAGCCCGAGACCATGGAGTGGGTCCAGGGGAGCGAACCGTTCTCGAAGTGCGCCCGCACCACGCGGGAGAACAACCAGGTGCGGATGATCTCGTGGGCGTGCGTGTTGAGGTCCATCGGGAACGTGCGCTCGAACAGGTCGTGGTCGCGCTCCCACCCGCACACGATCTGCGGGCTGAGGGACGACGTCGCCCACGTGTCCATCACGTCCGGGTCGCCGGTGAAGCCGCCTGGGACGTTCCGCTGGTCCTCCGTGTAGCCCGGTGCCGGGTCGGAGGACGGGTCGACCGGCAGCGACGACTCATCTGCCACGATCGGGCGGTCGTGCTGAGGCTCGCCGGACTCGTCGAGGGGGTACCAGACCGGGAACGGGACGCCGAAGAACCGCTGGCGGCTGATCAGCCAGTCGCCGTTGAGGCCGCCCACCCAGTTCTCGTAGCGGTGGCGCATGAAGTCCGGCGTCCACGAGATCTGCCGTCCGCGCTCGATGAAGGTGTCGCGCAGGTCGGCGTCGCGGCCGCCGTTGCGGATGTACCACTGGCGGCTGGTGACGATCTCGAGCGGCTTGTCGCCCTGCTCGTAGAAGTTCGTCATGCGCTGGGTGGGGCTGGGCTCCCCGGCGAGGTCGCCCGAGGTGCGCAGCGCGCCGACCACGGCCTCCCGGGCCGAGAACGTGGTCTTGCCGGCGAGGTCGGCGTACAGCTGCTCGCCCGGGCCGCCGGAGACCCACTCCGGGGTGTCGCGCAGGATGCGGCCGTCTCGGCCGACGACCGGCCGGGTCGGCAGCTGCAGCTCACGCCACCACTGCACGTCGGTCAGGTCGCCGAAGGTGCAGCACATGGCGATGCCGGCGCCCTTGTCCATCTCGGCCGCCGGGTGCGCCAGCACCGGGATCTCCACGCCGAACAGCGGCGAGGTGACGGTGGTGCCGAAGAGCGGCTGGTACCGCTCGTCGTCCGGGTGGGCGATCAGGGCGACGACGGCGGGGATCAGCTCCGGCCGGGTGGTCTCGATGAAGAGGTCCTCGCCGTCCGGGCGGTGGAAGGCCACCCGGTGGTAGTGCCCGGGGTACTCGCGCGCCTCGAGCTCCGCCTGGGCCACGGCGGTCTGGAACGTGACGTCCCAGAGGCTCGGTGCGTCGGACGAGTACGCCTCGCCGCGTGCCAGGTTGCGCAGGAAGGCCAGCTGCGCCACTGCCCGAGAGTCGTCGCTGATCGTCGTGTAGAGCATCGACCAGTCGACGGACAGCCCCAGCTGTCGCCAGATCGCCTCGAACGCCTTCTCGTCCTCCGCCGTCAGCTCCTCGCACAGGGCGATGAAGTTGCGTCGCGAGACGGGGAGCTGGCGCTTGGGGTCGGGCTTCTCCGGCGGGGTGAAGTCGGGGTCGTAGGCGACGGACGGGTCGCACCGCACACCGAAGTAGTTCTGCACGCGTCGCTCGGTGGGCAGGCCGTTGTCATCCCAGCCCATCGGGTAGTAGACGGCCTTGCCGCGCATCCGCTGGTACCGCGCGATGAGGTCGGTGTGGGTATAGGAGAAGACGTGACCCACGTGCAGCGAGCCCGACACCGTCGGGGGCGGGGTGTCGATGGAGAACACGTTCTCGCGGGTCGCGGTCCGGTCGAACGCGTAGGTGCCCTGCTGCTCCCACACCTGCGCCCACTTCGCCTCCAGCCCGTCCAGCGACGGCTTGTCGGGGGCGGAGGGCGTGCGGGGGCTGTCAGGGGTGACTGGCATGCCGCGATCCTCCCAGACGTGGGTGAGCGCTCGGAACGGGTGGGGGCAGGAGCCCTCGGGTCAGACGATGGCGCCGCCGATGGCCAGACCGACCAGGTACGTCACCGCCATGGCCAGCGCGCCGCCGAACACGTTGCGCCGGATCGCGCGCCACATCAGGTCGGCCGCCTCGCCGAGGCGGGAGCTGACCACGCCGGTCAGGGCCAGCGCGAGCACGACGGCGACGAACGTCACCGGCACCCGGACGCTCGGACCGGGCACCAGGATGGCCACCAGCGGTAGCAGGGCGCCGAACGTGAAGGCGATCGCTGAGGCGTAGGCGGCCTGCCAGGGCCGCACCCTGTCGTCCAGGTCGATGCCCAGCTCGATGTCCAGGTGCGCCCGCAGTGCGTCGACCTCGGTGAGCTCCTCGGCGACCTGGCGGGCGAGGCCGGAGGACAGGCCCTTGCGCTCGAACAGGGTGGCGAGCTCGGCCAGCTCGGTCTCCGGCATCTCCTCGAGCTCGCGGGTCTCCTTCGCGATGAGGCTCTTCTCGGTGTCGCGCTGCGTCGAGACCGAGACGTACTCACCGGCTGCCATCGACAGCGCGCCAGCCACCAGCCCGGCTACGCCGGCGGTGAGGATCACCGTCCGGTCGGTCGTGGCGCCGGCGACACCCACCACCAGGCCGGCCGTGGACACGATGCCGTCGTTCGCGCCCAGCACTCCCGCCCGGAGCCAGTTCATGCGACTGGCGAGATCCCGGCTGTGGGGCTCGTGGTGGTGCGTGGCGTCACCGTCGACGGGCTCGGCGGAGCCGGCAGGGTTGGTCGAGACCATGGGGCGAGCCTAGGCGGTCGCGCTGGTCGCGCTGGCGCTACCCTGGCTGCACAGGCGTCGACCCGGCCATCACCGGCGAGCCTCCGGAAGAACAGGGCCGCTCCGTCGGGTCGGCCCCCAGTAGAACCGGGCGGACCGGCCCGCGCAGCAGCCGGCGACGAGCGGTCGCTCGTGGGTGCCACGTCGTGGGCGCCCACCGGCGGCAAGCGAGGTGGTACCGCGGTGCCGTCCGGACCGGCCGGGCGTCGTCGTCCTCGTGGGACCTGCACGACCCGCGAGAGGCACCGATGAGCTACCCCAAGGTCGGCCCCGAGGCGTTCGGCGCCGAGACCGTCGCGCCCAGCCCCCGGTTCCCGGAGATCGAGGCGCGCATCCGCCGCTACTGGGACTCCGACGGCACGTTCGAGGCGAGCGTCGAGGCGCGCGTGACCGGCACCGACGGAGCCAACGAGTTCGTCTTCTACGACGGCCCGCCGTTCGCGAACGGCCTCCCCCACTACGGCCACCTGCTGACCGGCTTCGTCAAGGACGTCGTGCCGCGGTACCAGACGATGCGCGGCCGGCGGGTCGAACGGCGCTTCGGCTGGGACTGCCACGGCCTGCCGGCCGAGCTTGAGGCCGAGCGCCAGCTGGGCATCACCGGGCGGGGCCAGATCCTCGAGATGGGCATCGAGGCCTTCAACCAGGCGTGCCAGGACTCCGTGCTGCGGTACACGCACGAGTGGGAGGACTACGTCGGGCGCCAGGCGCGCTGGGTCGACTTCGACAACGACTACAAGACGCTCGACCTCAGCTACATGGAGAGCGTGATCTGGGCGTTCAAGACCCTCTACGACAAGGGGTACGTCTACGAGGGCTCGCGCGTGCTGCCGTACTGCTGGCGGGACGAGACCCCCCTCAGCAACCACGAGCTCCGGATGGACGAGGACGTCTACCAGCAGCGCCAGGACCCGGCCGTCACGGTGTGGGTCGAGCTGGAGACCGGCGAGCGGATGCTCGCGTGGACCACGACCCCCTGGACGCTGCCGACGAACCTCGCGATGGCCGTCGGTGACGACATCGACTACGTGGTGGTCGAGCACGAGGGGGCCCGGTGGCTCCTGGCCGAGCAGCGGCTGGGCGCCTACTCCAAGGAGCTCGGGCTCGACGGCCTCGACGCCGCGGCCGTGGCGGAGAGGGTGGTCGAGCGGGTCACGGGCGCGCAGCTGGTGGGTCGCCGGTACACGCCGCTGTTCGACTACTTCGCGGACGCCGACGCGTTCGGGACGCAGCACGCGTTCCAGGTGATCGCCTCCGACCACGTCACGACGACCGACGGTTCGGGCGTCGTGCACATGGCGCCCGCCTACGGTGAGGACGACCAGAAGGCCTGCGAGGCCGTCGGCATCCCCACCATCCTCTCCGTCGACGACCGGGCCCGCTTCACGTCGGTGGTGCCCGACTACGAGGGCCAGCACGTCTTCGACGCGAACACGCCGATCACTCGCGACCTGCGCGCGAAGGGCGTCGTGGTCCGCGAGGACTCCTACGTGCACTCCTACCCGCACTGCTGGCGCTGCCGTAACCCGTTGATCTACAAGGCCGTCTCTTCGTGGTTCGTCGAGGTGACGAAGTTCCGCGACCGCATGGTCGAGCTCAACGAGCAGATCGACTGGACCCCCGAGCACATCAAGCACGGTCAGTTCGGCAAGTGGCTGTCGAACGCCCGGGACTGGTCGATCAGCCGTAACCGGTTCTGGGGCAGCCCGATCCCTGTCTGGGTGTCGGATGACCCCCAGTACCCGAGGACGGACGTGTACGGCTCGCTCGACGAGCTCGAGGCGGACTTCGGTGTGCGCCCGACCGACCTGCACCGGCCGTTCGTCGACCGCCTGACGCGTCCGAACCCCGACGACCCGACGGGCCGGTCGACGATGCGGCGCGTGCCGGACGTGCTCGACGTCTGGTTCGACTCCGGGTCGATGCCGTACGCCCAGGTGCACTACCCGTTCGAGAACACCGAGTGGTTCGAGCACCACAACCCGGGCGACTTCATCGTCGAGTACATCGGCCAGACGCGCGGGTGGTTCTACACGCTGCACGTGCTGGCCACGGCGTTGTTCGACCGCCCGGCCTTCTCGGCCTGCGTGTCCCACGGGATCGTGCTGGGCAACGACGGCCTGAAGATGTCCAAGTCGCTGCGCAACTACCCCGACGTGTCCGAGGTGTTCGACCGTGATGGTGCGGACGCGATGCGCTGGTTCCTCATGTCGTCGCCGATCCTGCGCGGCGGCAACCTCGTCGTCACCGAGCAGGGAATCCGCGACGGGGTGCGCCAGGTGCTGATCCCGCTGTGGAACGCGTGGCACTTCCTCGCCCTGTACGCCAACGCCGCGAAGGGCGGCGCCGGGTACTCGCCCCGGTGGAGCACGGCGTCGACCCACGTGCTGGACCGGTACCTGATGGCGACCACCCACCACCTGGTGGCGCGGGTGCAGGAGGCGATGGACGCCTATGACGTCGCCGGAGCCTGCGACCTCGTGCGGAGCCACGTCGACACCCTGACCAACTGGTACATCCGCCGCTCGCGGCAACGGTTCTGGGACGAGGACACCGACGCCTTCGACACCCTGCACACGGCGCTGGAGGTGCTCTGCCGGGTCGCGGCGCCCCTGATGCCGCTGGTCACCGAGGAGATCTGGCGGGGTCTGACCGGGGGCCGCAGCGTCCACCTCGCCGACTGGCCGGTCGCCGACGACCTACCTGCCGACGACGACCTCGTGGCGGCGATGGAGACCGTGCGGGCAGCGTGCTCGACGACGCTCGGGCTGCGCAAGGCCGCCGGGCTGCGCGTGCGACTGCCCCTGTCGTCCGTGACCGTCGTATCGGCAGGTGCGGCCCAGCTCGGCGACTACGCCGACCTGCTCTGCGAGGAGGTCAACGTCGGCGAGCTGCGGCTGCTGGACCTGGCCGACGTCGGGGAGTCGGACTTCGGCATCGAGCGCCGTCTCACCGTCAACGCCCGCGCCGCCGGTCCGCGGCTGGGCAAGTCGGTGCAGGCCGCCATCAAGGGCAGCAAGTCCGGGGACTGGTCGGTCACCGACGAGGGCGTCGTGACCTCCGGCGGCATCGAGCTCGCCGAGGGGGAGTTCACCCTCGAGACGGTCGTCTCGGGGGCCGGGCCGGACGGCGAGGAGGGCGGGACGGCCGTGGGCATGCTCCCGGGCGGCGGCTTCGTGGTGCTCGACACCCACGTCACGCCTGCGCTCGCCGCGACCGGCCTCGCCAACGACGTCGTGCGCCTCGTGCAGCAGGCGCGACGGGACGCGGGGCTGGCGATCAGCGACCGGATCCGCCTCACCATCGCGGGGGAGGGTCCGGTGTGGGAGGCCGTCGTGAACCACCAGGAGCTGCTGGTGACCGAGACGCTGGCCGACTCCGTCGGTGCCACCGGCGACCTCGACCAGCTACCGCCGGGCGAGGGTGTGACCGAGGGCCGCGTCGGTGACGGCCACGTGGTGCGGGTGGCCGTGAGCAGGCTGTGAGGCGCCGGCTCGGCACGGCGAGGACGGATGCGTCGTCCTGGACCCGGCCCCCGTCAGCCGGGCGGCGACAGGAGGTCCTGCAGCGCCGCGGTGCGATCCTCGGTCCACCCCGGCGGTGAGGTGATGGCCACCCATGCCGCCACGGACTCCGTGCCGTAGTTGTGGCCGTGGCCCTCGGGCGCGCTCATCGAGAACGCCATGTCGGCCGTGACCTGCCAGAACGTCACCAGGGGGTACCACTGCATCTCGGGGAGGACGTCCTCGCCGCGATCCTCGCTCAGCCAGTCGGGCCGGTTGAGAAGGAGGTCGGGGGACCACCAGGTGATCGGGTCGGAGGCGTGCTGCAGGTAGACCACCCGCGGGGTCCCCCACCCGTCGGCGTCCGACGTCAACCGGCTCGCATCGTTCGCGAAACGCACGGTGCGGCCGCCGCGGTAGGACGGTTCGATCTCGGGGGTGCCTGCGTCGCGGTCCTCGGTGAACTCCGACCACAGGACGTTGGAGCTGGGCGGCCCCAGGAAGAGCACTCCGTCCGTGCGGTTGCGCATGTCGTCGCTGCCGCTGAAGGCTGACTCGGCGCCGAACGAACCGAGGCTCTCACCGAAGACGAGGAGCTGCGGTCGCGAGCCCTCGGGCCGCTGCGACCAGACCCGGTAGACCTCGTCGAACAGCGACCGCCCCGCCTCGCGCGCGCGGGCCTTGTCCACCAGGAACGACAGCCAGCTGGGCAGGTACGAGTACTGCGTCCCGACCATGGCGGTGTCGCCGTTGTAGAGGTACTCCAACGGGTCGACGCCGTAGGGGTCCACCCACCCCGTCCCCGTGGTCGTGATGACCACCAGCACCTCCCGGGAGAAGGCGTCGGTCCGCTCCAGCTCGGCCACCGCCGCCGCGGCGCGCTCGGCCGCGGTCTCTGCGTGCTCGATACCGGCGTAGACGCGGATCGGCTCCATCGGGGCCGTCCCGTTGAAGGCCTCGAGCTCGCGCTGGGAGGGCCCGCCCGTCACGAACTGCCGGCCCTTCTTGCCGAGTGACGCCCAGGACACGAGCGAGCCGGGTCCGCCCGACCGCGTGGTCCGGACAGGCGCGATGCTGTCCGGGGCGATCTCCGAGTTGATCGCCTTGAACGACGTGTCTGCTGCGGACAGCGCCGCACCGAGGACGACCTGGTTGTACGACGCGATCACCAGGACCGCGACGACCCCGCCCCCCACCATCCGGGCTGCCGGGGCCGGTATCCACCGGCCGGCGAACCCCGACAACGACCCCGCGGCCAGTCGGAGGAGTCGAGCGAACCCGACCAGCAGGACGAAGACGCCCGCTGCCAGGGCGAGCACCCAGATGTACCCGTACCGCTCGGGGGGGTCCTGACCCATCAACCGGTGGATGCCGCTCTGCCAGGAAGAACCCATCACCAGGAACACCCCGACGAGCAGGACGCCAACGACCGTGAGCAGGCCAAGGACCCACGGCGGCACGGCCGGGCGCCACGGACGGCCGCGCAGCGTGGTCACGATCCACGTGAGCAGCACGCCAAGGCCGTACCCGAGCGTGGCCACGATGCCGCTGATCACGCCCTGGGTCAGACCACTGCGCGGCAGCAGGGACGGGCTGACCGACAGACAGAAGAAGACCGCGGCCGCCGCGGTCCCGACCCGGCTGTACGGCCACCGCAGCCAGGAGGGCCGACGGCGACCGGTGAGCCACCGCGTCCCTCGCCAAGCGGTCATGGCGTCATCGTCGGGGCTGGGGCACCAGCAGAGCAAGGGTGCGAGACCACGCCCGTGCGCCTCCGGCGGCGAACACCCCGAGCAGGGAGCCCGGCTAGCGGGACCGCGGGCGGTACTCGGGGTTGTCGGCGCCGTAGTGCTCGCCCTCGGCCCAGCGCTCGGGCAGGTTCCCGTAGGCCGGGTAGCCGCCGGCGTCCTTCAGCATCCTCGCCAGGTGCAGCAGGTTGTAGGTCATGAACGTCGTGTTGCGGTTGGTGAAGTCGTTCTCGGGCCCGCCCGAGCCCTCGTCGAGGTAGCTCGGGCCGGGTCCGACGTCCCCGATCCACCCGGCGTCGGCCTGAGGCGGGATGGTGTAGCCCAGGTGCTGCAGGCTGTAGAGCAGGTTCATCGCGCAGTGCTTGACGCCGTCCTCGTTGCCCGTGATGAGACAGCCCGCGGCGCGTCCGTAGTAGGCCCACTGACCGCGGTCGTTGAGCTTCGCCGAGTTGCCGTAGAGCCGCTCCACGACCCGCTTGGTGACAGAGCTGTTGTCCCCCAACCAGATCGGGCCGGCGAGCACCAGGATGTCCGCGGCCATCACGCGTTCGAACAGGGCCGGCCACTCGTCGGACGCGACCCCGTGCTCGGTCATGTCGGGCTGCACGCCGGTCGCGATGTCGTGGTCCGCCGCGCGGATCACGTCGACCTCGACGCCGCGTGACCGCATCAGCCCGGCGCTGAGGTCGACCAGCCCCTGGGTGTGGCTGAGCTGGGGCGACGGCTTGAGCGTGCAGTTGATGAACATGGCCCGCAGGTCCGAGAAGTCCGGTGCCTCGGCGGGGGTGGTGGTCGACGTGTCGGACACGGTGTCTCCTCGGCCTGGCAGCAGAAACGGACGCGGGACCGACACTACGTGGACGTCGTTACCCTGGGTAGGTGCCGAACCCCCGCAGGAACCCCGCTGAGGAAGCCGCCGCGTTCGAGTCCCGTGAGACCGCCCGGAGAGTGTCGGCCGACCGGGCGCGCCAGGTCTACGCGGAGCTGCTCGCCCGCGCGCCCGAGAGCCGGATGCAGCCGCGCCTCGACCCCGTGAAGGCACTGTGCGAGCTGCTCGGCGACCCGCAGCGTTCGTACCCGGTCATCCACCTGACGGGCACCAACGGCAAGACGTCGACGGCCCGCGCCATCGAGCGGCTGCTGCGGGAGCACAACCTGAGGACCGGCCGCTTCACCAGCCCCCACATGCACGTGCTCAACGAGCGCATCAGCATCGACGGCCGGCCGATCAGCGACGAGGCGCTCGCCGACACCTGGGACGAGGTGGCCCCCCTGGTCGCCATGGTGGACGGTCGCCTCGCGGCCGACGGAGAGCCGCCGATGACCTACTTCGAGGTCGTCGCCGTCCTCGCGTTCGCGGCCTTCGCCGACACGCCCGTCGACGTCGCGGTGGTAGAGGTCGGCCTCGGCGGCACGTGGGACGCGACGAACGTGGCCGATGCCACCGTCGCGGTCGTGACGCCGATCTCCCTCGACCACACCGAGATGCTCGGCGACCGCGTCGAGGACATCGCGGAGGAGAAGGCCGGCATCTTCACCGAGGCCGGCTTCGTGGTGATGGCCCAGCAGCCCGTCGACGCGGCGGAGGTCCTGCTGCGGCGCGCCGTCGAGAGCGGCTCGACGATCGCGCGCGAGGGCCTGGAGTTCGGAGTGGTCCGGCGGGAGGTCGCCGTCGGCGGTCAGGTGGTGACCGTCAAGGGTCTCGCGGGGGAGTACGACGACCTCGTGCTGCCCGTGCACGGGCCCCATCAGGCGCACAACCTCGCCGTCGCGATCGCCGCCGTCGAGGCCTTCCTGGGCAACGGCACCCAGCGACTCGACACCGAGGTCGTCGTGGAGGCCCTCGAGACACTCACCTCCCCCGGGAGGCTCGAGGTCGTCCGTCCCAGCCCGGCCGTCGTCGTCGACGCCGCCCACAACGTCGGAGGGATGGAGGCGCTCATCGTCGGACTCGACGAGGCGTTCGGCTTCCGTCACCTGGTCGGCGTCGTGGGTGTGCTCGAGGGCAAGGACGCCGAGGCCATGCTGGGGGTCCTCGAGCCGGTGCTCGACGAGGTGGTCATCACCAGGTCGTCGTCTCCCCGGGCAGTGCCCGTGGCCGAGCTGGCCGAGCTGGCCCGCGACGTCTTCGGTGAGGAGCGCGTCCACGAGGTCGAGCGTCTCGACGACGCACTGGTCCTGGCAGTCAACACCGCGGAGGCCGAGACCGAGCACGGCGCAGGCGTTCTCGTCACCGGGTCGGTGACGGTCGCCGGTGAGGCCCGGCTGCTGATGGGCGCGCCGCCGGTCGACATGCCGTCCGCGCTCGACGAGCGGCTGCAGCGCTACGCCGAAGGCCCCCTGTGAGGCAGGCGGGCACCGTGACGGGCCGCTTCGCCGCGATGACGCTCGCGCTGGAGGCGTTCCTCGTCTTCTTCGCCACCCTCGTGGCGAGCCGGCTCTCGTCGCTGGACCCCACCGTCGTGTGGGTCGCGGGCTCGGCGCTCGCCGTGCTGTGCCTGCTCGCAGCGGGGGTGGCTCGTCGTCCGGGAGGACTGGTCGTGGGGTCCGTCGTCCAGGTGGGGCTGCTCGCGACCGGCTTCTGGGTACCCGCGATGTTCGGGATGGGTGCTGTGTTCGTCGCGATGTGGGTCTGGCTCCTCGTCGTCGGTCGACGGATCGACCGCGACCGCGCGGCCTGGGCCGCGGACCCTGGGGCCGGTCCGGGCGCCGGGCCGGGCGCCGGCCCGAGCGCAGGTCCCGTGTCGGGTCCGGCACTTTCCGAGCATGTGGATGGCTGACCCCTCCACGGGGGCGCTCGTCCTCCTCCTGGTCGTCGCCGGCCTCGGCACCCTGCTCCTGGTCGTGCGCGCGGTGCTGTCGCGCGATGAGCCGTGGTGGGTCTCGTGGACGGCGCCCGCCGGTGCAGTCGGGCTCGTCGCGGCTGCTGCCTCGGCCTTCCCGGTGGCCCTCGCCGTGCCTGCCCTGGTGCTGCTCGTGGTCGGTCTCGGCCTGCAGGTCGTCTGGTCCTACCGCGCCGGCCGCTACCTCGAGGACGACGTGGGCACGCTGTGGCGCAGGGTGCGCCGCAAGCCGGAGCCGAGGCGCCGACGCCATCGCGCCCCGCGGGACTGACCCCCACAACCCACACAAGGCGCCGACTGGTCGCATCTGGCGCGACACGCCGAGCGTGTCGCACCAGATGCGACCAGTCGGCGCCTCGGGGTGAGGGGGCGCGCGCTCAGCTCTCGCGCGACCACGCGAGCAGATCGTCGAGCGGCCAGGTGTTGACCACGCGCTCCGGGGGCACGTCGTGCTCCACGGCACGGGCGCACCCGTGGTCGAGGAAGTCGAGCTGGCCGGGTGCGTGGGCGTCCGAGTCGATGCTCAGCAGGCACCCCAGCCCGAGCGCGAGGTCGAGGAGGTCGTCGGGCGGGTCGCACCGCTCGGGGCGACTGTTGATCTCGACCGCCGTGTCGTGGGCGAGGCAGGCCTCGAAGACCTTGTCCGCGTCGAACACGGACTGCTTGCGCTGACCGCGGTCACCGGTGACCAGGCGTCCCGTGCAGTGCCCGAGCACGTCGGTGCGGGGGTTGCTCACGGCAGCCACCATGCGGCGGGTCATCGCCGCGCGGTCCATGCCGAGCTTGCTGTGCACGCTCGCCACGACGACGTCCAGCTCGGCGAGCAGGTCGTCCTCCTGGTCCAGCGAGCCGTCGTCCAGGATGTCGACCTCGATGCCGGTCAGCAGCCGGAAGGGCGCGAGCTGCTCGTTGAGCTCGGCCACGAGGGCGATCTGCTCACGCAGCCGCTCCGGCGACAGCCCGCGGGCCACGGTGAGCCGCGGGGAGTGGTCGGTCAGCGCCGCGTACTCGTGGCCCACCTGCACGTAGGCCGCGGCCATCTCGTGCGGGGGGCTCCCACCGTCCGTCCAGTTCGAGTGGGTGTGCAGGTCGCCGCGGAGCGCGGATCGCATCGCCTCACCACCCGTGGCGAGCGGTGCCGACTCCGCGAGCAGCTCGGTCAGGTAGGTCGGCTGGTTGCCCGCGGCGGCCTCGGCGGCCACCTTGGCCGTCTTCGGACCGACCAGCGGCACGTCCGTGAGCGTGCCCCGCTCCGCCCGTCGCACCACCTCGTCCGGGTCCAGGTCGGCGAGCGCCCACGCGGCCTTCCGGTACGCCTGGACGCGGTACGTCGACTCCCGTCGCCGCTCGAGCTCGAAGGCGATCCGCTGCAGGGCCTCGACCGGGTCCACGATGTCCACGCGCCCCATCGTGCCGTGGCCCGACTAGGCTCGCCACGCCCGGACGCCTCCCGTCCGGCGGCATGACCACCCCAGCCGCGAGGAGCACCGCACGTGAGCGAGCAGCCGACCACCGACCCGATCGAGCGGAGCCTGGTGCTCGTCAAGCCCGACGGGGTCGCCCGTCGTCTGATCGGCGAGGTGCTGCGCCGTATCGAGGCCAAGGGCTACTCCGTGGTCGCCGCGCGGCTCCGCGAGGCCGACCACGACCTGCTCTCGCGGCACTACGCCGAGCACGAGGGCAAGCCGTTCTACGGCCCGCTGATCGACTTCATGTCGTCCGGTCCCGTGCTGGCCGTCGTGATCGAGGGGCAGCGCTGCATCGAGGGGTTCCGTGCGCTCGCGGGCGCCACAGACCCGACGGTCGCGCTGCCGGGCACGATCCGGGGCGACCTCGGACGCGACTGGGGCCTGAACGTCCAGCAGAACCTGGTGCACGGCAGCGACTCGCCGGAGTCGGCCCGGCGCGAGATCGAGATCTGGTTCGGCTCGGAGCTCTGAGCAGCGGGCGTACCCTGGTCGCTGTCCCCGCACGACGACCGGAAGGTTCCACCATGCACGGCCAGTCGATCTTCGACCGGCTCGAACCCCTCCTGGCACAGGTCTCGAAGCCCGTGCAGTACGTCGGCGGCGAGCTCAACGCCACGGTGAAGGAGTGGGACTGCGGTGGCGACGCCACGGTGCGGTGGTCCCTCATGTACCCGGACGCCTACGAGGTCGGGGTGCCGAACCAGGGCGTCATGATCCTGTACGAGGTGCTGAACGAGCGCGAGGGCGTGCTCGCGGAGCGCACCTACGCCGTGTGGCCCGACCTCGAGGCCCTGATGCGCGAGCACGACGTGCCCCAGTTCACGGTGGACGCGCACCGCCCCGTCGGTGACTTCGACGTCCTCGGCGTCTCGTTCTCGACCGAGCTCGGCTACACGAACCTGCTCACCGCGCTCGACCTCGCGGGCATCCCGCTGCACGCCGTCGACCGCACGGAGGACCACCCCGTGGTGCTCGCCGGCGGGCACGCCGCGTTCAACCCGGAGCCTGTGGCCGACTTCGTCGACGCCGCGGTGATCGGGGACGGCGAGGAGGCGGTGCTCCTCATCACCGACGCGATCGCCGGCTGGAAGGCCGAGGGTCGCCCGGGTGGGCGGACCGAGCTGCTGGCCCGGCTGGCCCGCACCGGTGGCGTCTACGTGCCGCAGTTCTACGACGTCGACTACCTGCCGGACGGTCGTATCCGCAAGGTGGCGCCGAACCGGGCGGGCGTGCCGTGGCGTGTCAGCAAGCACACCGTCATGGACCTGGACGAGTGGCCGTACCCGAAGCAGCCGCTGGTGCCGCTCGCCGAGAGCGTGCACGAGCGCATGAGCGTGGAGATCTTCCGCGGCTGCACGAGGGGTTGCCGCTTCTGCCAGGCGGGCATGATCACCCGTCCGGTGCGCGAGCGCTCGATCGAGGGCATCGGCGCGATGGTCGAGAAGGGTCTGGCGGCAACGGGTTTCGAGGAGGTCGGCCTGCTCAGCCTGTCGAGCGCCGACCACTCCGAGATCGGGGAGGTCACCAAGCAGCTCGCCGACCGCTACGAGGGCACGCAGACCGGTCTCAGCCTGCCGAGCACGCGCGTGGACGCGTTCAACATCGACCTGGCGAACGAGCTGTCGCGCAACGGCCGCCGTTCCGGTCTGACGTTCGCGCCCGAGGGCGGCAGCGAGCGGATACGCAAGGTGATCAACAAGATGGTCACCGAGGAGGACCTGATCCGCACGGTCGCCGCCGCGTACGCGAACGGCTGGCGCCAGGTGAAGCTCTACTTCATGTGCGGCCTGCCGACCGAGACCGACGACGACGTGCTGCAGATCGCCGAGATGGCGAAGAAGGTCATCGCCAAGGGGCGTGAGGTCAGCGGACAGCGCGACATCCGGTGCACGGTCAGCATCGGCGGCTTCGTGCCGAAGCCGCACACCCCGTTCCAGTGGGCGTCGCAGCTCGACCACGAGACGACGGACGCGCGGCTGGCGAAGCTGCGCGACGCGATCCGCTCCGACAAGAAGTACAGCCGGGCGATCGGCTTCCGGTACCACGACGGCAAGCCCGGCATCGTCGAGGGACTGCTCTCGCGCGGCGACCGCCGCGTCGGCCGGGTCATCGAGGCGGTCTGGCGCGACGGCGGTCGGTTCGACGGCTGGAGCGAGCACTTCTCGTTCGACCGCTGGATGGCCTGCGCCGGGACCGCGCTGGCGGAGCAGGGGCTCGACGTCGACTGGTTCACCACACGCGAGCGGGACTTCGCCGAGGTGCTGCCCTGGGACCACCTGGACTCCGGCCTTGACAAGGACTGGCTCTGGGAGGACTGGCAGGACTCGGTCAACGAGGTCGAGGTCGAGGACTGCCGCTGGACGCCGTGCTTCGACTGCGGCGTCTGCCCGCAGATGGACACCGAGATCCAGATCGGCCCGACGGGTCGCACCCTGCTGCCGCTGACCGTGAGCGGTGGGGTGACCGCGCGGGAACGGGTGCTCGAGGGGTCCTGAGTGGCCGCCGGTGGTCGCCTCGCTGAGCTCGGCGTACGCGGCCCGACCAGGCCGCTGTCAGCGCAGCAGGAACCCCCGCAGCAGCATCGCGGTGCCCTCGAGGTGCTCGGCCATCACGCTCCGGGCGCGCTCGGAGTCACCGGCGAGGATCGCCTCCACCAGCTGCTCGTGCTGGCTGTTCGAGTGCTCGATGTTCGGGCGCAGCAGCGGGATCGCGTCGAGCAGGTCGTTGGTGCGCAGGCGCACCTCCGCCACGGCGGCGGTCAGTGACGGCGAACGGGTCACCTCCGCGACTGCCAGGTGCAGCCGCGAGTCGACCCGCCGGTAGTCGCTGTCGGAGGCGCTCGAGGTCTCTTTGAGCAGGCTCCGCAGGTGCGCGCGCTGCGCCGCACCCAGGTCGGTGGCGGCCGCCGCCTCCGCGGCCCCCGTCTCCACCACGTGCCGGAAGGTCAGCGTGTCGACGAGGACCGCAGCGTCCCGCAGTCCTGTCCCGGCCCGCGGAGGGGCGGCCGGCGACTCCGGGTCGGCGCTCCGGACGAAGGTGCCGCCGTAGCGGCCCCGCCGCACCTCCAGGTAGCCCGCCTCGGTGAGCGCCGCCAGGCTCTCGCGGACCTTCTCGCGGCCGACCCCCAGCCGGGACGCCAGGTCGCGCTCTGACGGCAGCCGCTCGCCAGGAGCGACCACTCCCAGTCGCACGGCCTGGAGCAACCGCTCCACCGTCTCCTCGAAGGCGTTGGCCGCCCGCACCGGCCGGAACAGCGCCTCAGTGGCGTGTGAGCGCCAGAACTCGACACCGGCCACTGCACACCCGCTCAGACCGGCGTGACGTACGCGCCGGAGATGCCGCCGTCGACCAGGAACGTGGAGGCCGTGATGAAGCTCGCGTCGTCGCTGGCGAGGAACGCGACGGCGGCCGCGATCTCCTCCGGCTGGGCGAACCGGCCCATCGGCACGTGCACGAGGCGGCGCTGCGCGCGCTCGGCGTCGCTGGCGAAGAGCTCTTCCAGCAGCGGGGTGTTCACCGGGCCGGGGCACAGCGCGTTGACCCTGATGCCCTCCCGGGCGAACTGGACGCCCAGCTCGCGACTCATGGCCAGCACGCCTCCCTTGGACGCGGAGTAGGAGATCTGCGAGGTGGCGGCGCCCATGACCGCGACGAAGGAGGCGGTGTTGATGATGCTGCCGCGGCCCTGGCGCTGCATGAGCGGGAGCACCGCCTTGCAGCACAGGTACACCGAGGTGAGGTTCACCTCCTGCACCCGGCGCCACGCCTCCAGCCCGGTCTCCAGGATGGAGCCGTCGTCCGGGGGCGCGATGCCGGCGTTGTTGAAGGCGACGTCGACCGAGCCGTAGCGCTCCTGAGCGACGGAGTAGAGGTTCTCGACATCCGCGGCGTCAGTGACGTCGGTGCGCACGAACAGGCCCGAGAGCTCCTGCGCCACAGCGGAGCCGGCGGTCTCGTCCAGGTCCCCGATGACGATCGTGGCTCCTTCAGAGGCCAGCCGGCGGCACGAGGCCGCTCCGATGCCGCTGCCGCCACCGGTCACCACCGCCACGCGGCCCTCCAGACGTTGCGACATGCTCACCCCTCCGTGGAGATGTAGATGTTCTTGGTCTCCGTGAACGCGTCCAGGGCGTCCGGGCCCAGCTCACGCCCGAGCCCGGACTGCTTGAAGCCGCCGAACGGGGTGGAGTAGCGCACGGAGGAGTTGGAGTTGACCGAGAGGTTGCCGGCCTCGAGCGCGCGGGACGTGCGCAGCGCGCGCCCGAGGTCGCGGGTCCAGACGGAGCCGGAGAGGCCGTACTCGGTGTCGTTGGCGATCCGCACGGCGTCCGCCTCGTCCTCGAACGGGACGACCGTCACCACCGGCCCGAACACCTCGTCGGTGAAGGCGCGGTCACGCGGCGACACGGGCGCCAGCACCGTGGGGGCGAACCAGTAGCCCGGCCCCTGGGGTGCGCTGCCGCGAAAGGCGACGGGCGCATCCTGCGGCACGTAGGAGGAGACCTTGCGGTGGTGGTCCGCCGACACCAGGGGGCCCATCTGCGTCTGCTCGTCCCCGGGGTCGCCGACCCTGAACCCGACCACCGCGGGCTCCATCAGCTCCATGAACCGGTCGAAGACGCTGCGCTGCACCAGGATCCGGGACCGGGCGCAGCAGTCCTGTCCGGCGTTGTCGAACACTGCGCCGGGCGCCGCGGCGGCAGCGCGCTCCAGGTCGGCGTCGGCGAACACGATGTTCGCGTTCTTGCCACCGAGCTCGAGCGTCACGCGCTTCACCTGGCGGGCGCAACCGGCCATGATGGCCCGGCCGACCTCCGTGGACCCGGTGAACACGATCTTGCGTACCGTCGGGGAGTCGACCAGCCGCTGGCCCACGACGGAGCCCTGACCGGTGACGACCTGGAAGACCCCCTCCGGCAGACCGGCTTCCAGCGCCAGCTCACCCAGTCGCACCGCGGTCAAGGGGGTCAGCTCCGCAGGCTTGAGCACCACGGTGTTCCCCGCTGCCAGGGCCGGAGCCATCCCCCACGCTGCGATCGGCATCGGGAAGTTCCACGGCACGATCACGCCGACGACCCCCAACGGCTCCTTGAACGTGACGTCGATGCCGCCGCTGACGGGGATCTGCTGGCCGGTCAGCCGTTCCGGAGCGGCGGAGTAGTAGTGCAGCAGGTCGCGGACGTTGCCTGCCTCCCAGCGCGCGTTGCCGATGGTGTGGCCCGCGTTGGCCACCTCGAGCAGGGCCAGCTCCTCGACATGGGCGTCAACCACGTCGGCGAAACGGCGAAGCAGCCGTCCACGGTCGGCGGGAGCGACCTCCCGCCAGGCCGGCAACGCGGCGGCCGACCGGGCGATCGCGCTGTCGGTGTCCTCGGCCGTGGCGGACGGGACGGTCGCCAGCGCCTGCTCGGTGGCGGGGTTGACGAGGTCGGTGGTGTCGGCGCTCACCGGTGGTCCTCCTGCTGGTGGGGGGCGGGGTAGGGGTCGGGGGACTGCCGGCGGGCGGCCTGCACCAGAGCGGCGAACAGCCGGTCGTCGTGGGCGTCGAGCTCCGGGTGCCACTGCACGCCGAGGACGAAGGCGTCGCCCGGCAGCTCGACCGCCTCGACCGTTCCGTCGTCGGCCCAGGCCGTGGCCCTCAGGCCCCGGCCCAGCCGGTCCATGGCCTGGTGGTGGTAGCACGGCACGTCAACGGCTTGGCCGACGGCCTGGGCCAGCGCGCTACCGAGCTGGACGGCCACCCGCACGCGGCCGTGCTGCGCGGGCGCCGGCCGGTGCGCGTCCGAACCCACCACGTCGGGCAGGTGCTGGTGCAGCGAGCCGCCGGTGGCGACGTTCAGCACCTGGGCGCCGCGGCAGACGCCCAGCACCGGTACTCCCCGCTCCAACGCCACGGCCAGCAGGGCGAGCTCCCAGGCATCGCGCTCTCGCCTCGGGGGGTCGCTTCCCTCGCGCGGGACGGCGCCGTACCGCTCGGCGTCCACGTCGGCACCGCCCGCCACCAGCAGCCCGTCCACCCCGGCCAGTGCCTCGGCTGCGCCGTCCGGCAGCGGCGGCAGTAGCAGCGGGACACCACCGGCGCGGTGCACCGCCGCCACGTACAGGTGGGGGAGCAGCACGGCCGGCTGGTCCCACGCACCCCAGCGGGCCTGCTCCAGGTAGGTGGTGATGCCGATGCGGGGCCGGATGCCTGCTGCTCCTGCTGCTCCTGGTGCTGCGGGGAGCGCCTCAGAGGCGCTCGAAGCCACGGACCCGCTCCCAGTCGGTGACGGTGGAGTCGAAGGCGGCGAAGCTCGACCCGGCCGGCGTTGACGTAGTGGTCGACGACCTCGTCCCCGAACGCCCCCCGGGCCACGGTGCTCCCCTCGAGCAGGGTCACCGCGTCCCGCAGCGTCCGCGGCACGTGCGGCTTGTCCGATGTGTAGGCGTTCCCCTCGAAAGCCGGCTCCAGCTCGAGCTGGTTCTCGATGCCGTGCAGCCCGGCGGCGATCATGGCGGCCACGGCGAGGTAGGGGTTCACGTCACCACCGGGGACCCGGTTCTCGAACCGCAGCGACTCCCCGTGCCCGACGACCCGCAGGGCGCACGTGCGGTTGTCGCGGCCCCAGGCCAGGGCCGTGGGGGCGAAGCTGCCGTCCACGAACCGCTTGTAGGAGTTGATGTTCGGCGCGAGGAAGTACGTCAGCTCCTCCATGCAGGCCAGTTGACCCGGCCAGGAAGTGCCCCATGAGCGTGGAGAAGCCCTGCGGCCCGTCACCTGGCATGACCGGCTCGTCGTCGCGCCGCAGGCTGAGGTGGATGTGGCAGGAGTTGCCCTCTGCCGCATCGTACTTGGCCATGAAGGTGAGGCTCATGCCCTGGTGGGCGGCGATCTCCTTGGCGCCGGACTTGTAGATGCTGTGCTCGTCGCACGCACCGAGGGCGTCCCGGTAGCGGAAGACGATCTCGTGCTGGCCGAGGTTGCACTCGCCCTTCGCGGACTCGACGTACAGGCCGGCACCGGTCATGCCGTTGCGGATGGCGCGCAGCAGCGGCTCCACCCGCGACGTGCCGAGCACGGAGTAGTCGACGTTGTACTGGTTGCCCGGCTGCAGGGCCGCGAATAGCCGCGCCGCCCACGCCTGCTCGAACGAGTCGCGGAAGACGATGAACTCCAGCTCTGTCCCGGCGTGCGCCGTGAGCCCGAGGGTCGGCCAGCCGGTCGAGCTGGCTGCGCAGCACCTGGCGGGGCGAGGCGACGACGGGGGAGTCGTCCTCCCAGAGCACGTCGCAGAGCACCATGGCCGTGCCCTCCTGCCAGGGCAGCAGCCGCAGGGTCGACAGGTCGGGCTTGAGGACGAAGTCCCCGTAGCCCGACGACCACGACGACATGGCGAACCCCTCGACGGTGTTCATCTCCACGTCCACGGCCAGCAGGTAGTTGCAGGCCTCGGTGGAGTGGGGGACCACCTGGTCCAGGAAGTACTCGGCACCGCAGCGCTTGCCCTGCAGGCGGCCCTGCATGTCGGTCAGGGCCACGATCACGGTGTCGATGGCGCCCTCTGCCACCAGCGCGCGCAGCTGCTCCAGCGTGAGCAGGCCGGGACGGCGGTCGTTGTCCGTGTCGCTTCACCGCAGGTCCTTCTCGGCCTCGGCGACCGCGGCGAACTCCTCCTCCGGGACGTTCGAGACCAGGTGGTGGCGGCTGTAGAACCAGAAGTAGCGCCAGCGCCGCGACGAAGATGGCGGCGGTGATCCCGGCCGCCCTGACGTCGACGAAGAACGTGGCGATCACGGCGCACACGGCCAGCACCAGGGCGATGCCGGTGGTGCACGGTGCCGCCCGGCGTCCGGTACGGCCGCTCGAGGCCCGGCTCCCGGCGGCGCAGCAGGATGTGGGACACCATCATGAGCACGTACGAGACGGTCGCCCCGAAGACGGCGATGTTGATCAGCAGCGCCCCGTCCTTGGTGATGCCCGCAAGCAGCAGGCCGACGGCCCCGGGCACGATCAGGGCCAGGTAGGGCGTCTTGCGCTTGCCGGTGACGGACAGCGCGCGGGGCAGGTAGCCCGCGCGGGAGAGGGCGAACAGCTGACGGGAGTAGGCGAACACGATGGAGAAGAAGCTCGCCACCAGGCCGGCCAGCCCGGCGTAGTTGACGAAGGTCGACAGGCCCGTGGACCCGCCGGCCGCCGCCTCCAGTGCCTGGGGCAGCGGGTTGTCGGACTCCTGGATCATCGACGATCCGGCCCCACCCGGCGCCGTCACCAGCATCAGCGCAGCGAAGACCAGCAGCACGAGCATCGCGACGATGATGCCCTTGGGCATGTCCTTCTTGGGGTCGCGTGCCTCCTCAGCGGCCAGAGGCACGCCCTCCACCGCGAGGAAGAACCAGATGCCGTACACGAAGGAGGCGAGCACACCCGCGTAGCCGAACGGGATGAAGCTGCTCGAGCCGGCAGCCTCGGTGGCCGGGATGTCGAGCAGGTTGCCCGGATCGAAGTGCGGGATCATGCCGACCACGAAGGCCAGCAGGGCCACGACCGCGATGGCCGTGATCACGAACATCACCTTGAGGGCCTCTCCGACCCCGTAGAGGTGGATGCCGATGAAGATGACGTAGCAGGCCAGGTAGATCGGCCACCCGCTCGTGAGCCCGAACAGTCCGAGCGACTCGACGTACCCACCGATGAACACGGCGATGGCACCGGGGGCGATGGCGTACTCGATGAGGATCGCTGTGCCCGTGGCGAAACCACCGAGCGGGCCGAGCGCGCGGCGGGCGAATCCGTAGCCCGCCCCGGCGACCGGTAGCGCAGAGGCCATCTCCGCCAGCCCGAACACCATGCAGGTGTACATGATCGCCATCAGGATGGTGGCGATCAGCAGCCCGCCCCACCCTCCGGTGGACAGGCCGAAGTTCCAGCCGGCGAAGTCACCGGAGATCACGTAGGCGACGCCCAGCCCGGCGAGCAGGAGCCAGCCGGCCGCTCCCTGCTTGAGCTGGCGCTTCTGGAGGTAGTCGTTCCCCATCCGCTCGTACTCGACTCTGGACTGCCTGCGCTGCTGCTCCACGAGGGACCTCCGTCGGCCGACCACGCGCTAATGGTCTGGGACCAGACCATGGAGCGGAAACGTACTCAGGCTCGCGTGGCTGTCAAGACCCCCTGTCGACTCTGAGACGTTCTGCTGTGGTTCGATCCGTCCGGCCCTCGGGTGTGGAGGATCAGTCACGCCGAGGACCTGGAACACATTGTCGCGCAATGACTGACAGGCTGTCGGTGTCAGTCGCCGCCCTGGCAGCCCGGTGGCGCCCGTCAGTGGCGGACGAACTTCATGGCCTGCCTGCCCTTGCCCGCGGGAGTGTCCTCATCGAGGGGCGAGGGTCCATCCGCGACGCGACGAAGCCCGTCATGCTGCCGCGGGGGAACCAGGCCTCGGAGGAGGCTGATCAAGGCGCCGCCCTCGGGACGAGCGGGGTTCCGCTGCGTACGTAAAGCGGGTGCCGGGGTTGCCCCCGGCGCGTCGTGCCGAGTCAGAGCGGGTGGTCAAGCACCGCCGCGACCTGGGTCGCACGGTCGAAGAGGCGGCCGCCGGACCCCACGCCGCGACGGTTCGGGCTCCTGCGCCGGTGATGACCCTCAATACGTCATCGTTCGCTGGGCCGACCGGCTCGGGGACGGGCTTGAGGAGCTGCGGATTGGTAGCGCGGTGGCGAAGAGGTTTCACGATGATCACGCCGGCCTTTCCCTCTTTTCGGGATCGGGCGAGGCACCTGGCCAGGGTAGGACGATGGCGCAGCTCGGTGTCGCCGGTCGCGGGGTTCAGTAGCACCCAGACGTCGGAGGTACACGGGCGGGGCTCGCCCCACGAGCGTTGTGACGCGGGGTTCTACTCGCGGTCGGCGAGGAGCTGGCTGCCGAGATCGCCGGCGTCGTTGGCGACGTCGGACAGGACGATGACGGCCTTGCGTCCGGTGCGATCCAGACCGAGGTACGAGGCGTAGCCGCCAGTCTGACCGGCGTGGGACGTGACGGTCTGACCCGTCGACCAGGTGGAGATCTTCCAGAAGGTCCCGATGCGGGTGTTCGACTCGTCTGTGGCGGTCGTGGGGTCGAGGGCGGCCATCCCGGGGGCGGTGCCGTCCAAGAGGGCGGTGGCGAGCTTGGCCAAGTCGCCGGTCGTGGAGACCGCGGCAGCGCCGGGCGCGTAGGCGTCCATGACCCAGGGTTGGACTGCGAGGCCGGACTGCGACCTTCCGCCGGGGACGAGCGCCTCGTCGACCTCGATGGCGGTGCCAATCATGCCCAGGGGTTCGAACAGCCGCGTGCGCATCAGGTCCGGGTAGCTCATGCCGGCCGCTGCGGCGACGGCTTGTCCGGCGATTGCCGAGCCCAGGGTGGAGTACGCGTAGGTGCCGCGGCCAGTCAGCGTCTGCGCCCGAGTCTCTTCGGTCATCTGGGTGCTGTCGGCGGTGAAGAAGTTGCGGCCCAGCGGTGCAGCCCACATCGCATGGCGCAGGGTCGCGTCGCCGAACTCGGCGTAGCCGGAGGTGTGCGTGACGAGCTCGTGCATGGTCGCGGCCCCGGCTGGTGAGCCCGTCAGCTGGGGCAGGTAGGTGTCCACCGGGGCGTCCATGCGGATCTCGCCGCGGCTCACGGCGTCCGCGATGACCAGGCCGGTCATGACCTTGGTCATCGACCCGACCTCCATCGGGGTGGTGTCATCGGCGCCGATCCCGGCCAGCCGCACTGGCTCGGCCGCGTGGAGGTCGACCTCGGCGACCGCGACGCCGTGGTAGCCGGCCAGCTCGTCTCCCCACTTGACCTGCTGGTCCAGGTGGGCCAGGACCGTCGGGTCGCCGTTGCGGGAGGTGGCGAGGTCCGGCGCCAGCACCCAGGACGCAACCGCGACGCTGACCGCCGCCACCAGCACGGTCAGGAGCAGCCGACGCGAGGCGAGGTAGGTGCCGGCCAGGACGACGAGCAGAAGCAGTGCCTTCCAGCTGTCGTCGGCGTACCGGCCGTACCGGTCGCCGGCCACCGAGGACAGCACCATGGCGACGGGGAGGGCGATCAGAACGGCAGCGACCAGGACTGTTCCGGGCCACCCGCGGGCGAACGAGGCCGTGTCGCGAACCAGCAGCGTTCGTAGGGGTTGTCGTCGGACCAGGGTCGCGAATGCGGCCGGTACAAGCACCCCCACCATGGCGGCGCCGATGAACCCCACCTCCAGCAGGATCACCAGGGCGAGCCAGGTGGCGACCAGGCCGATCGCCGCCACCACCTCGAGCATGTTGCGGCGGCGGCTGCGGCCGTCGCGGGCGGGGGGAGCGGACGGAGGTGGGCGGTCGGCCGAGGGGCGAGTGTGGGTGTCGGGGAACGCGTTCTGGGTGATGGACATCAGGGGCACCTCTGGGCGTAGTAGGAACTCACGAGTTCGCCGATCTAGGCGGGCGCCTTCGCCGGGGAGCCGGCGTCGTAGGGGGGTTGGGGGTCGTACTCCAGGGCCAGCTGCACGGCCTGGGCGACGGCCGGGCCATGGCTGAGGCCGAGCAACGTCAGGGCCAGGTCGATCCCAGCGGAGGCGCCGGCCGAGGTCAGCACCTTGCCGGCCCGGACGACCCTCATCGGGCTGTAGGTGATGCCTGCATCGGTCAGGCGCTGCGCCGCGGCCCAGTGGGTGGCGGCCGTGGCACCGTCGAGAAGCCCGGCGGAGGCGAGGTAGCTGGACCCGGTGCCGATGCTGGCGGTCCACGACGTGGTGGGGTGCACCCGTCGCAGCCACTGCACCGGGTGCCTGATCGGGATACGCACGCAGTCGCTTCTCGGGGACGAGGTCCACATCGGCGACCGGGATCTGGTGGGGGGTCGCGACGGCCTGCAAGGGCAAAGGCGTCGGCCCGGCACCGACCACGAGGTCAGCGCCACGCGTCGCGAGCTCTCCTTGCAGCGGTCTTCCGACCTCCGTTTGCCCGAACGTGTCACAAGCTCGTGAGCCAGGTTCATCCCGGTCCAACAGTCGGCGGCGCTGACGGTGCTGGCGAGGACCCGAACCAGCACGTCGTCCGGGCCGACTGCGGGGATTGCGACGTCCTGGACTCGAACGACGGAGGGTCCGCCGAACCTTCGGTAGACCGCGTCCCTCATCGATCGGTCCCGGAGAGCAGAGGTGAGGTCGGCCGGAAGCCCCTGACCATGAGGTAGATGCCGAACGACAGCTCCCAGAGGAAGATCCCTGGCAGCGCGATGAGCGACCACACGGAGAACTGCTCGTTGACGCCGAACATGATTCCGGTGTTCGACGCCACCAGCAGGGGTGCGCCTACGAGGCCCATCAGGGGAATGACGCGGGGCACAAGTCGGGCGCGGTACACCGCGGTGCCGAGCAGCAGCGCGTTCGCCGCGGCCAGGCCGGTGCCGAACAGGAAGGCCCAGTCGCGGACCGCGACGAGGGCGGCTGCGACGGTGGCCAGCGTCTGCTGGTCGGTGCCTGCGGCACCTGCCAGGTCCTGGCGCAGGGTGATCACGGTCATCAGGCTGACGATCCCGATGAACAGGATCGCGGCTTCCAGGACGCGGGAGGTGACGAATCCCAGTGCGAGCACCTCGCTCTGGCGCTTGATGACGGGGAACAGCACGACCGCGGTGCCGATGAGGGCCAGGGCGTTGACGATGTCGAGCAGGCTGGCGAAGACGATCTGGGTGTCGGCTCCTGGCCCGGTGACGTAGTTCGGGTCGCTCAGGATCGGGTCGAGCAGGAGGACCGCGGGGATGGAGGAGGCAAAGGTCAGCACGTACAAGGCACCGCCCAGGAAAGCAGTGCGCCGCTTTGCGGTGCTGCTGCCGGTGGCGGACGCCGAGCGGGAGGCCGAGCCGCTCGATGCGCGGCCTTGCGACGGTGGGTTGGTCTTGCGGGCGGCGTCGGTGGTTGCCATGACAGGCTCCTCGGGTCGTTCGGTTGTCGGTCGGTAGTCACGCGGTGGTGGCCGGGGTGTCCGGGCCGAGGTCGGTGACCGAGATGAGCGGGACACCGAGGTCCCGCAGCTGCTGCAGGGCGCCGTGCAGGGCCGCCTGGTCCGGCAGCTGTCCGTGCAGGACGGTGCTGCCGTCGTCGTCACGGGTGAGGGTGAGCCCGTCGAACCACTCGGCCCAGCGGGCCTCGAGGTGGCCCCGGACCCGGATCTCGTAGACCGATGGTCCGTGCTGGTCGGCGACCGGCATCTGCCTCACCACTCCTTCTGCGCCGGCCGGATCGGTTCTCGATCGCGGGCCGGTGTGTTCCAGTGGTCGGGAACGTAGGAGCGCAGGTGGTGAGCGGACATCACCACGTGTGGTGAGGAGGCTGGTGAACTTCTCGTCAGGGGCGGGCGTCGTGCGGCACGACACGCAGTAGTCCGAGCTCCTCGGCCCGGCGCACCGCCGAACGGCGGTTGCTCGCGCCGAGCTTGGCGTAGATATTCCGGGTGTGGGTTCGCAGGGTGTTGAGGGAGATGCTGAGCTCTCGGGCGATGTCAGGACCGCCCAGATCGGACCGCAGGAGCCGCAGCACGTCCCGCTCCCGGTCGCTGAGGGGAGCGACCCAGCCTTCTGCGGTGTGCGTCCCTGACCCAGGGGCGTCCGCGACGGCCAGGAGCCGGCGGACATACTGACCGACGCTGCCGCGGGTCCCGGCCGCACGCAGCAGGGTGGTCATCGCCCGGCCCTCGTCGAGGAAGGTGCGGATGTAGTGCTCCGGCTCCGCCAGTACCAGGGCCCGACGCAGGGTCTCGAGCGCCGCCGGGGTGTCGCCTCGCACCTGATCCGCTAGAGACCGGACGACCAGGATCTCGATGAGATCGCCGTCCCTGCCCCCTGCTCGCCCTGCTTCAGCTAGGCGTTCGAGGAGCCCCAGGGCGGCGTCGAGGTGACCGCTGTGCGGCTCGGACGAGTGCTGAGCCAACAGGATGCGCGCCAAGACGAGGTGCTCGAACTCATGCAGGTAGGACAGGTCGTCGTCCGCAGACAGGTCTCGCTCGTGCACCCAGACGAGCGCCTCTCGCCAGCGCCCCTGCCTCGCCCGCACCCTTGCCCTCAGCGCCGCGATCGGGCGCACCGGCGGGGAGAAGTCAGCCACGTAAACGCGTTCGGCAGCGTCGAGAAGCGCTGCTGCCCCGTCGAGATCACCCTGAACCTCGCGAGCCCGGGCCATCACGACCTGCCGCCGGTACCGGTTCTGCGGGAGACCGAGGTGCTCGCCGAGGTCGTCCGAGGCGCGCAGATGCTGCACGGCGACGTCGCGCTCGCCGCGCTCTACGAGGATCGCCCCGAGTCCGACGTGCATGTCCGCCGCGCCCCGCAGCGGAACCGGTTCGGAGGTCAGGGCGAGGTCGAGACCTCGCTGGTAGGTGCTCCTCGCTGCACGGAGCCGTCCCCGGGCGATGTCCAGGTCGGCCAGGATGATGGCGCAGCCGACGACGTCGGCCAGGTGACCGGCCCTGGCGAGGCTGGCGGACGCTTCGGTGTACCGGCGATGCGCGCCCTCGAGGTCACCGGCGCTCCAACACGCCAGTCCGAGCAGCGCACAGGCCGCACCCCGACCGACGTCGTCGTCGTCGCCGAGGAGCTCGAGCGCTCTCTGGGCGTGCGCCACGGTGCCGTCCGCGTCGCCGAGCATCCGCGCCAGCCCCGCCCGGTGCACCGCGACCCCACCCGGCAGGTCGCGGAACCCCTTGTCGTCCACGACCACCATGCTCGACGGACACGACCGTCCCCCGGGGCCGTCGGCCGCCGGTCCCGCCAGCCATCGCTCGGCGTCACGCAGCCGCGGCTCGACCCCTTCGGCCTGCCCCGTGGACAGCAGGACGCCCGCGTACCCGTTGCTCAGGACGGGCCGGGCGCGGACGACCTCGTCCGGGAGCAGCTCGAGCCAGCGGCGCAGGGTCGCCTCCTGCCGGTCACGTTGCAGCCGAGGCAGTGCCAGCTCGACCAGGCCGGCCGCACGCGCGTGGTCCCCGCCGGCGAGTGCGTGCTGGATCGCGTCGGCCGCGGCGCCGCTCTGCTCGAACCAGTCGCAGGCCCGTGCATGCAGCACGGGAACCTGGTCCGGCGCCTCCTCGAGCAGGTGCGAGCGGAGGACGTCGGCGAACAGGTGGTGGAAGCGGTACCACTGCCTGCGGTGGTCGAGCGGCACGAGGAACAGGTTCGCCCTCTCGAGGGCGACCAGTTTGGCGGTCCCGCCGCCCTGGCCGGTGACCGCGTCGCACAGCGGCCCGCTCAGGCGAGCCAGGACCGAAACCCTCAGCAGGAACGACCGCACGTCCTCGGGCTGTCGTTGCAGGACCTCCTCGGCCAGGTAGTCCACGACGTACCGGTCGTCGCCTGCGAAGCCCTCGATGAAGCCTGCGACGTCGTCACGGCCCTGCAGCGAGAGCCCGGCCAGCTGCAGTGCGGCGATCCACCCCTCGGTGCGGGCGTCGAGGGCGTCAACCTGTTGGGTGCTGAGGGACAACCCGACGACCTCGTCGAGGTAGGTCGCGGTCTCCTCCGTGGTGAAGCGCAGGTCGGCCGCACGCACCTCGAGGAGCTGACCGCGGGCACGCAGCCGCGGCAGGGCCAACGAGGGATCGGCGCGTGAGGCGATGACGAGGTGCGCTTGCTGCGGCAGGTTCTCGACCAGCAGTGCCAGGCTGTCGCGCACGTCCGGGTCGTCGATCACGTGGTAGTCGTCGAGCACGACGGCGAGGTCGCCCGCGAGGCCGTGCAGGTCGTTCAGCAGGCCGGTCACCACGGTGTCGGTCGACGGTGACGCCGTGTCCAGGAGCGCAGCTACCGCGTCACCAGTCCCGGGTGCCGCCCGCCGCACGGCGGCCAACAGGTAGCGCCAGAACCGCACCGGGTCGTTGTCGCGCTCGTCGAGCGAGACCCACGCCAGGGAGCGGCCCGGCCCGGCTGCACCTGCCCACCAGTGCACCAGCGAGGTCGTCTTGCCGAACCCCGCCGGGGCTGACACCAGCGTCACCGTCGACGTCCAGACTCGATCGAGCCGTTCGTCCAGCCGCTGACGGACGACGCGTGCCGGACGTGGCTGCGGGAGATGGAGCTTAGCCTCGAGCAGTGCCTCGACCATGCCACCTCCTGCAGCTCCGCCTCGGCTGGTACAGCTGTCTGCACACGGCGCCAGAGCGACTATCGCAGGAACCGTCGCGTTGCCGGGCTCGGAGCGCATGGAAGGCTGCCGAGCAAGCCCTCACCTGCTCGCCCCGCCCGTGCCGCCGTGTTCCCTGCGACCCGGACGCCCCGGCGCAGTGGAGACGGTGTCCGTCTCCCGCCGTGTCGGATCGTGGTGCGGGGGACCGGACCGTGTCGGCGCGTGTGGCTTGGTCAGGCGCAACTGCACCTTGAGCAGGTAGATCGGTGTTAGAGGATCCGTTAGACGTCGGGACATGGTGACGCTTCACGCAAGACTCAACTCGGCGCAGGTCGGGAGACGCCAGGGAAGGGAACATGCTGGTCACCGGATCAAATCAAGACCAGGCGGGATCGCAGCCATGTGTCGGTGCTCGCCTTGCCTGCCGCAGCGGTGGACGCCCGTCGGCGGCTGCGCGATGCCGAGACGACGACCTCGCGGCCACTCGCCGCGGCGGACAGCCCGGCACAAGCAGGACTGGAAGGGCCCTGGGCGCACTTGGGGATCGAGCTACCTCAGCCACGCTGAGGGGAGGCGTCCGAGAAGCCTCAACAGTCCGCTGGGCGCGTGACGGCTGGGCGTGTGCCACCAGAGTTGAACGCGTTCGTGAGAAATCCCGCTACTGACGGGTGGACGCAGACGCCGAAATCGCTCTGACCTGCACAAACGTGGGGCAGGCGGGCTCGAACCCGCGACGTGACGGATCATGAGTCCGCTGGGTGAAGAACGATCGGGTCAGACCCGGCGCACCAGGATCGTGCTGTTGGACCGGTGGAGCACCGTGTCGAGCCGTCCCAGCGACGACGTCTTCGCTGCGGGCGTCGACCACCTCGCCGAGACCGGTGCTCTCGACCATCTGTCACGACCTCGTCGTGCCCGTAGAACGACACCAGCGGTGCACCGATGTTGTTCCAGTAGCCGCGCACCCCGATCCGGTTGCCGGTGAAGGTCGTCGTCACGCGCTTGACCCAGAAGAGGCCGGACATCAGCGACGCGGGGCGTGCAGACCGGCTCGAAGACGACGAGGTGGCCGCCCGGCTTCAGCAGCTCCAGCGCGTTGCGCAGTCCGTCGACCGCGTCGCTCCGCGAGCTCGCGCCGGTGCGTCCGACGAGGTGGTGCAGCAGGGCGGCTGCGAGGGCGAAGTCGTAGCGGCCGGCGTGCTGCCGGACCTGCGCACCGTCGAGGATCGAGGCGTGCACGGTGCGGCAGGCGACCCGCTCCTGCGCGACCGCCAGCGCGGAGGCGCTGACGTCCATGGCCCACAGATCCGTCAGACCCGGTCGATCCGGCCAGCACCGCGAGCACGTTGCCGGTGCCGCAGCCCACGTCGACCAGCGACGAGCCGGGCTCCATCCGCTCCGTGATCATCTCCGTGGCGTGGCGCAGCCGGGCGGGGCTGTAGTCGTGGGAGTGGTTCTCGAAGTAGTCGACCGTGCCCTTGTCGGCGTGATCGGGACGGGTCATCGGTGCATCGTAGGCGGACGCGGGAGCAGCGGTCACCGAGGTCGGGCGCTGTCGTCGCCAGAGGTCAGGTCCGCCACACTGGCGCCGTCCGCACGCCACCGCCCCGTCCGAAGGAGCAGTCCGCTGGCTCGTCGACCCGAAGGCCCGCCACCACCGCCCGCGGTGCAGAAGCTGCGGATCCGGTACGCGAAGCGCACCCGCCTGCGCTTCACCAGCCACCGGGACTTCCAGCGCGCCCTCGAGCGCGCGCTGCGGCGGGCCGAGGTGCCGATGGCCTACTCGGCCGGGTTCTCGCCCCACCCGAAGGTCTCGTACGCGAACGCCGCCTCCACCGGGGCCGCGAGCGAGGCCGAGTACCTGGAGATCTCGGTCGTGGAGCGGTGCGACCCGCAGGCGCTGCGCGCCGCACTCGACGAGGCGCTGCCTCCCGGCCTCGACGTGATCGAGGTCGTCGAGGCCGGGCCGGGTGCGCTCGCCGACCGACTGACGGCCGGCGAGTGGGAGGTCGTGCTGCCCGGCCTGGACCCGGAGCCGTCGGCCCCGGCCGTCGAGGACGTTCATGGCGCGCGAGTCCGTCGAGGTGGAGCGCGTGACGCAGAAGGGTCGCCGGACGCTCGACGCCCGCGCGGCCGTGGTGCGGATGGGGCTGCTGGCTCCCGGACGACGCGCGGAGCGACCTGGCGCGGACGGCGGTCGGTTCTGGGCGGGTGTGTGCGATACTCCACCTGGTCGTCCGGCTCGCCACACCGGCCGTTCGACCCGACGACGTCCTGACCGCCCTTCACGCGGTGGCTGACCTGGCGCCGGCGTCACCACCCCAGGTGACGCGCATGGCGCAGGGGCTGCTCGACGAGGAGTCAGGAACCGTGGCCGATCCCTCTGGCCCCGGACCGGGACGCCGCCGGCGCCAGCAGAGCGCCGCGCGCCAGGCGACTGGCAGCGCGAGCACTGAGGCGCGACCACGACTTTCCGCCGGTGCCCGTCCGGGCGCACGGCGACAACCGCCCCCCAGCGGTGCCGCGAGGTGTGGCCGGCATCCGGGGATGACGGGAGACACCCGTGATGCTCGACAACGAGCCCACTGACCAGCAGACCACCGAGCAGGGCCTTGACCAGGGTGGCGCCCAGGCGCCGCCGGCCAAGAAGGCCCCGCGCAAGCGGGCGAGCAAGAAGGCCGCCGCGCCTTGGGACCAGTCCGCCGAGGCACCCGCCGAGGCACGCTCCGAGGAACCGGCGGCCGAAGGCCACCCGGACCCGGCGATCCGCCAAGAAGACGGCCGCAGCCCCGGCGCAGACCGCAGTCACCGGGACGCAGCCGCCGAGACCGCCCCCACGGGCGACGCCGAGGCGTCACCCGCCCCGGCCAAGAAGGCGACGCGCAAGCGCGCGAGCAAGAAGTCCGCCGCGAAGCCCCCGGTCGTGGAGACACCGGTGGCCGACAGCGCGTCCACGGAGGCCGAGGATGAGGACGAGAGCGTCCGAGGGGGAGACGACCGAGACCGCCGCCCGGCATCGCGGTGCTCTTCCAGGCACCCGAGGTCGAGGCGGCCCCTCGCCGCCGCCGTTCCGCCAGCCGTCCCGCCGGACCGCCGAAGGGCATCGGACGAGCCGACCGGGACGGACCCCAGCCGGCGAGTCCCGGCCGCCGTGATGGCGCCGCCGCCGAGCGGAAGGACGACGGACGACGACGACGGCGACGACGGTCGTCCTCGTCGACGCCGTCGCGGAGGACGCGGACGCCGCAAGCGCTCCGACGACCGACGACGCAGCGCAGCCCGCGGGCGAGGGGCAGGGCGACGCCGAGGGCTCCTCCGACTCCGACAGCACCGACAGCCCGGAGAGTACGTCCGAGGGCTCGGACGGCCGACCCCCCTGACGACTCCCGGACGAGCGGCATCGGAGGTCGGTCGCCGTCGCCGTGGCCGCGGGTCCCGTGGCGCCGAGGACGCGTCGGACGCCGACAGCGGCTCGACGAGCAGGACGGCTCCGCCGGCGCCAACGGCGAGGACACGCCCGACGAGTCCGACGACGACGCCGAGGGCACGTCGAGCAGCAGCCGTCGCCGCCGGCGTCGCCGTCGCCGCGGTGGTGGCGGTGACGACTCCGAGTCGACGCCGAGCGCGGACGACCCGCCGAACACCGTCGTGCGGGTGCGCCAGGCCCGCAAGAGCGCGGCGAAGGACGAGGTCGTCGGTGTCAAGGGCTCGACCCGCCTGGAGGCCAAGCGTCAGCGCCGCCGCGAGGGACGTGAGTCCGGTCGGCGCCGCCAGGTCATCACGGAGTCGGAGTTCCTCTCGCGCCGCGAGGCCGTCGAGCGCACGATGCTCGTCCGCGAGCACGAGGGGCGTACGCAGATCGCGGTCCTCGAGGACGGCGTCCTCGTCGAGCACTACGTGGCCCGCAAGGCCGCGGCGTCGATGATCGGCAACGTCTACCTCGGCAAGGTGCAGAACGTGCTGCCGAGCATGGAGGCCGCGTTCATCGACATCGGCAAGGGTCGCAACGCCGTCCTCTACGCGGGCGAGGTGAACTGGGACGCCGCCGGCATGGAGGGCAAGCCCCGTCGCATCGAGCTCGCGCTGAAGTCCGGTGACCCGGTGCTCGTCCAGGTGAGCAAGGACCCCGTGGGCTCCAAGGGGTCGCGGCTCACCAGCCAGATCTCGCTGCCCGGCCGGTACCTCGTGTACGTGCCGAACTCGTCGATGACCGGGATCTCCCGCAAGCTCCCCGACACCGAGCGGGCGCGCCTGAAGAAGATCCTCAAGGCCGTCGTGCCCGACCACGCGGGCGTCATCGTGCGCACCGCGGCCGAAGGTGCCAGCGAGGCCGAGCTCGAGCGCGACGTGATCCGGCTGCAGAAGCGCTGGGAGGACATCGAGAAGCGCTCGAAGGCGGCGAACCCGCCGACCCTGCTGCACGGCGAGCCCGACCTCACGGTCCGGGTGATCCGCGACGTGTTCAACGAGGACTTCTCGTCGCTCGTCGTCACCGGCGACGAGGCCTGGTCGACGGTCAAGGAGTACGTGGACGAGGTGGCCCCCGACCTCTCGGAGCGACTCAGCCACTGGGACGGGCAGCAGGACCTGTTCGCAGCGCACCGCGTCGACGAGCAGATCGCCAAGGCGCTGGAGCGCAAGGTCCACCTGCCGTCCGGCGGCTCGCTGGTGATCGACCGCACCGAGGCCATGACCGTCGTGGACGTCAACACCGGCAAGTTCATCGGCGCCGGCGGCAACCTCGAGGAGACCGTCACCCGCAACAACCTGGAGGCGGCGGAGGAGATCGTCCGCCAGCTGAGGCTGCGGGACGTCGGCGGCATCATCGTGATCGACTTCATCGACATGGTGCTCGAGTCGAACCGGGACCTGGTGCTGCGTCGCATGCTCGAGTGCCTTGGCCGCGACCGCACCAAGCACCAGGTGGCCGAGGTCACCTCGCTCGGGCTCGTGCAGATGACGCGCAAGCGCGTCGGCCAGGGCCTGCTGGAGGCGTTCTCCGAGCCGTGCGAGCACTGCCAGGGCCGTGGCGTGATGCTCTTCGACGAGCCGGTCGAGCTGAAGGGGTCCGACGACGGCGGCAACACCAACCGCGGCGGACGCGGTGGCGGTGGCAGCGGCGGTGGCGGCAACGGCCGCGACCAGGCCGCCAGGAAGGGCCCGTCCGAGGCTCAGAAGGTGCACGAGGCGGCGCGCAAGGCCCAGGAGAAGGCCGAGCAGGACAAGGTCGAGCAGGACAAGGCCGAGCAGGAGAAGGTCGAGCAGGGCGAGGCCGACCAGGGCCCGCCGCGGGAGGGCACGGCGGACGAGCCGGCGCCCGACACGCAATCGGTCCCGAGTCCGGAGCCCACGCCGGAGCCTGCCCCCGCGGTGGTCGAGGTCGCTCCTGCCGGTGCCGAGACGGCCCCGGTCTCTGGACGGTGGCCCGCCGACCGAGGCTGCAGCCGCGGCCATGGAGACTCCGGCCGAGCCGGCGACCCGACCGCGACGTCGCCGTCGCGCGACGTCGCCGTCCACGACCCCGCCGCCCGCGCCGCCCGCCTGAGCACGTCCTCAGGCGGGGCCGGGCCCGGCCTGGTTTGACCCGAGCACGGAGCGATCCGTACTCTGGAGCCCGGTCCGCCCCTGTGACCCTGCATGGTCCCAGCAAGGCGGTCCTGCTGCGTGCGCTCCCGCGTGCGAGCCGATGCCATCCGTGGCGAGCGGCGCGACAGCACCCCGAACGAGTCAGAAGGTGAGCCACACGTGTACGCGATCGTTCGAGCCGGCGGCCGTCAGGAGAAGGTGTCCGTCGGCGATGTGCTGACCGTCGACCGCCTCGCAGGTGACGCCGGAAGCACCGTCGAGTTCAAGCCGGTCCTGCTCGTCGACGGTGACACGGTCACCAGCGACGTCGCGAAGCTGGCGAAGGTCACCGTCACCGCTGAGATCATCGCGGCGACCAAGGGCCCCAAGATCACGATCCTGAAGTACAAGAACAAGACCGGCTACCGCAAGCGCCAGGGTCACCGCCAGAAGCACACCCAGGTCAAGGTCACCGGCATCGACGCCTGAGCCTCGGCTCGACGTCACCCACGACACCCCCCATCACCCCAGGTACGAAACGGCGGTAGGACCCATGGCACACAAGAAGGGCGCGAGCTCGACCCGCAACGGTCGCGACTCCAACGCGCAGCGACTCGGCGTCAAGCGCTTCGGCGGCCAGCTGGTCAACGCCGGCGAGATCATCGTGCGTCAGCGCGGCACCCACTTCCACCCCGGTGAGAACGTCGGACGCGGCAAGGACGACACGCTCTTCGCGCTGACGCCCGGCTCCGTCCTGTTCGGCACGAAGCGCGGTCGCAAGACCGTGAACATCGTCGCCGGCGAGTGACACCGGCCCGGCTCGACCGGGTACCGCCCGACCAGGGCACGGCACAGGCGTGACGAAGGGGTGAGCCTCTCGGCTCACCCCTTCTCCTGTTGCCGAACAGATGCGCGCGCCACGCGCGCAACGCGCACCATGAACACAGGAGGCCGCCCATGGCGAGCTTCGTCGACCGGGTGGTGCTGCACGTCGCCGGTGGTGACGGTGGGCACGGTGTCGCCTCGGTGCACCGCGAGAAGTTCAAGCCTCTGGGCGGGCCGGACGGCGGCAACGGGGGACGCGGCGGCGACGTCGTGCTCGTCGTGGACCCGTCCACGACCACGCTGCTGGAGTACCACCACACCCCGCACCGCAACGGCGGCAAGGGCGCTCCGGGCGAGGGCGGCATGCGGCACGGACGCAACGGCGAGGACGTCGAGCTGCGCGTGCCCAGCGGCACGATCGTCAAGGACTCCCGCGGCGGGATCATCGCGGACCTCGTGGGCGCCGGGACCCGGTTCGTCGTGGCCGCCGGAGGACGTGGCGGACTCGGCAACGCGGCCCTCGCGTCAGCGCGCCGCAAGGCGCCGGGCTTCGCGCTGCTCGGGGAGCCCGGCCACGCCGACGACATCGTCCTCGAGCTCAAGTCCGTCGCCGACGTCGGCTCTGGTGGGCTTCCCGAGCGCCGGCAAGTCGAGCCTGATCGCCGTGCTGTCGGCCGCGCGTCCCAAGATCGCCGACTACCCGTTCACCACGCTCGTGCCGAACCTCGGCGTCGTGCAGGCCGGCGACGTGCGGTTCACCGTCGGCCGACGTGCCCGGCCTGATCCCGGGCGCCAGCGAGGGCAAGGGCCTCGGCCTCGAGTTCCTGCGCCACGTCGAGCGGTGCGCTGCGCTGGTCCACGTGATCGACTGCGCGACACTCGAACCGGGACGAGACCCGCTCAGCGACCTCGAGGTCATCGAGGCCGAGCTCGCCGCGTACCCGGTCGACCCGGACTCGACCGGCTCCGCCGTGCCGCTGACCGAGCGCCCGCGCATCGTGGCCCTCAACAAGGTGGACATCCCCGAGGGACGCGAGCTCGCCGAGCTCGTACGTCCCGAGCTGGAGGCTCGCGGCTACCAGGTGGTCGAGGTGTCGGCCACGGCCCGTGACGGCCTGAGGGCCCTGTCGTTCGCGATGGCGGCCCTCGTCAAGGCCGCCCGCGACGCCGCGCCGGCGCAGGAGGCCACACGTGTCGTCATCCGGCCCGTCGCCGTCGACGACGCCGGCTTCACGGTCACCCGCGAGCAGGACCCGCACGACATGGACGCGGTGCTGTTCCGTGTCGAGGGCGTCAAGCCCGAGCGCTGGGTACGCCAGACCGACTTCGCCAACGACGAGGCCGTCGGTTACCTCGCCGACCGCCTGGCCCGCCTCGGGGTCGAGGAGAAGCTGTACGAGGCCGGGGCCATTGCGGGCTCGACCGTCGTGATCGGGACCCGCCGTGACTCCGTCGTCTTCGACTGGGAGCCGACGATGGTCGGCGGGGCCGAGCTGCTCGCCGGTCCGCGCGGAAGCGACCTGCGCCTGGCCGAACCGGGCCGCAAGAGCCGCGGCGAGCGCCGCGAGGAGCACGCGCAGAGACGCTCCCTGATGGACGAGGCGCGCGCCGAGCTCGAGGCCGACCGCCGAGCGGGTCGCTGGACCGACCCCGACGAGGACTGAGCCACTCCGCCATGACGCCGGCCGTCAGCCGTGCTGACCTCCCGACCGCTGGGCGCGTCGTCGTGAAGGTCGGCTCGTCCAGCCTGACCACGGCCGCCGGCGGCCTCGACCCCGAACGGCTCGGGAGGCCTGGTCGAGGCCCTGGCCGAGCGACGCCTGGCGGGGGGAGAGGTCGTGCTCGTGTCGTCCGGTGCGATCGCCGCCGGCCTCGCCCCGCTCGGGCTCGCACGCCGTCCGCGTGACCTGGCGACGCAGCAGGCCGCCGCCAGCGTCGGGCAGGGCCAGCTGCTGGCGCGCTACGCCGCGGCCTTCGCCGGACACGACCTGCGGGTGGGTCAGGTGCTGCTCACGGCGGACGACGTGGTGCGTCGCAGCCACTACCGCAACGCCCAGCGGACCCTGTACCGCCTGCTGCAGCTCGGGGTCATCCCCGTCGTCAACGAGAACGACACCGTGGCGACGCACGAGATCCGCCTCGGTGACAACGACCGCCTCGCAGCCCTCGTCGCGCACCTCGTCCACGCGGATGCGCTGGTGCTGCTGTCCGACGTGGACGCGCTCTACGACGGCCCTCCGCACCGCGAGGGGGCCCGCCGCATCCCGAGGGTCGACGGACCGCAGGACCTGGCCAAGGTGACGACCGGGAGGACCGGGTCGGCCGGCGTCGGCACGGGCGGCATGGTCACCAAGCTGGAGGCGGCGGCGATGTCGACGTCCTCGGGCATCCCGGCCCTGCTGACGTCCGCGGGCCGGGTCGGCGAGGCCCTCGCGGGCGGCGACGTGGGGACGTGGTTCTCGGCCACCGGTCGTCGCACCCCCACGCGGCTGCTGTGGCTGGCCCACGCCGCAGAGCCGACCGGAGAGCTCGTGCTCGATGACGGAGCGGTGCGGGCGGTGACGCAGCGTGGCGCCTCGCTGCTGCCGGCCGGCGTGACAGCCGTGCGCGGCACGTTCGAGGCGGGCGATCCTGTCGACCTGTCTGACGAAAAGGGCAACGCCGTGGCGCGGGGGCTGGTCAACTACTCGTCTGAGGAACTCCCGGAGCTGCTCGGGCGGTCCACGCGGGACCTGGCGGAGGCGCTGGGTCCTGGCTACGACCGTGAGGTGGTGCACCGGGACGCCCTCGTGCTGGTGAAGGGGTGACCACGTCGACTGGACCTCCAGGGGTGGAGAGTGCAGGGAGGCAGTGCACATGGGCAGAGAGGGTGGTCCCGCGGGTGACGACGTTCACCTGACGGCGGTGCCGGCGGTCGGCGACGAGTCCCCGTCCGCGGACGCCTCCGCGCCGGCTCCTGCGCCCGCCGGGAGCAGCCTGCCGTTGTGGCACGTGCGGGTCACGCTGGCGGGGGACGCGGCAGACCCCGGGCCGCTCGGCGAGGCCCTGCGCGCGCTCTGCGAGGCGAACCCGTTCCTGGCGTCGATCCGGTACCGCAGCGACCGCGCCGAGGTCACGTACTGGGACGAGGCCGAGAACGCCGACGACGCAGCGGCTCTCGCCCTGCGGGTGTGGAACGACCACCGCCGCCGTCTGGGCCTGCCCGCGTGGGAGGTCGTCGGGCTCGAGGTGGTCGACCGCGACACCCGGGCCTCGCGAGGAGACCTCGGCTCGGGTCCCCTGGCGATCGGTGACGTCCGTCCCTTCTGACCCCTCGGACCCGACATACCCTGGTGACATGGCCTCAGACGACGACCAGGACGTGCGAGAGGCGGTGCACGCGACCTGTCGCCGGGCGCGCCGCGCATCACGGGCGCTGGCGAGAGCCACGAGCGCCGAGAAGGACGCTGCCCTGCACGCCGTCGCCGACGCCCTCGAGGCGGGTGCGGAGCGCATCGCCATGGCGAACGCCTCGGATCTCGAGCGTGGTCGCGCCGACGGCATGAGCTCCGGACTGCTCGACCGGCTGTGCCTGGACGCGTCTCGAATCCCGGTCGTGGCCGACGCGGTGCGTGCCGTTGCCGCACTCGGGGATCCCGTGGGTGAGGTGGTCAGAGGGCAGACCCTGCCGAACGGCCTGCGGCTCAGGCAGCTTCGCGTCCCGATGGGCGTTGTGGCGATGGTCTACGAGGCGCGCCCCAACGTGACGGTCGACGCGGCGGTGCTCGCGCTCAAGAGCGGCAACGCCGCTGTGCTGCGAGGCGGCTCGGCGGCGCTGGCCACGAACGCCGAGCTCGTGCGGGTGATGCGCCAGGCGCTGGAGGGTGTCGGCCTGCCCGCAGATCTTGTGGCGACCGTCGACGAGCACGGCCGTGAAGGGGTCCAGCACCTGATGCGGGCGCGTGGGCTGGTCGACGTGCTGATCCCACGCGGTGGTGCCGGGCTGATCCAGGCGATGGTGGACGGCGCCACGGTCCCGGTGATCGAGACCGGCGTCGGCAACTGCCACGTCTACGTCGACGCCAGCGCCCCGGCCGAGGCTGCGAGGGCGATCGTCCTCAACTCCAAGACCCACCGGGTGGGGGTGTGCAACGCCGCGGAGACGCTGCTCGTGCACGCGGGTGCGTCCACGGGGCTGCTAGGGGACCTCCTGGAGGACCTGCACCGCGCCGGTGTGGTCCTGCACGCCGACGAACGGGCAGCCGCCGCGGCAGCGGAGCGCGACGTGCCGGTCCGCCCGGCTGACGACGAGGACTGGGGCAGCGAGTACCTCGCGCTCGAGATGGCCGTGGGCGTCGTGGACGACCTGGACGGGGCGCTCGACCACATCCAGCGCTGGTCGAGCGGGCACACAGAGGCGATCGTGACCTCGGACCTGGCGGCGGCCGAGCGGTTCGGGGCCGAGGTCGACTCGGCTGCCGTGATGGTGAACGCCTCGACGCGGTTCACCGACGGAGGCCAGCTCGGGCTGGGCGCAGAGATCGGGATCTCGACGCAGAAGCTGCACGCGCGCGGTCCGATGGGGCTCGCCGAGCTGACGACCACGCGCTGGCTCGTCCACGGGGACGGTCATGTGCGGGCCTGAGACCACGTGACGGACCGGCACGACGGCGAAAGGTGCGACGACATGCAGATCGAGGCCGTGCACGGCGACATCACCACCCAGCGCGTCGACGCCGTCGTCAACGCCGCCAACTCCTCGCTGCTGGGCGGGGGTGGCGTGGACGGCGCCATCCACGCTGCCGCGGGTCGTCTCCTCGTGGCCGAGTGCCGGCGCCTGCGTGAGACCGAGTGGCCGGAGGGGCTGCCGGTCGGGCGCGCAGCGACGACCGGCGCTGGTGACCTCCCGGCGCGCTGGGTGATCCACACGGTGGGGCCGAACCGACACGCGGGGGAGTCCGACCCGGGGCTCCTGGCCTCGTGCTTCTCGAACAGCCTCGACGAGGCGCGGCGGGTCGGTGCGCGCACCCTCGCCTTCCCCGCCGTCAGCGCCGGCGTGTACGGGTGGGACGTGGGCGAGGTGGCGACGGTGGCGGTCGGCGCCGTCCGCAGCTGGCGGGTCGACCACCCCGAGGACGTCGACCTGGTGCGCTTCGTGCTCTTCTCGCCGACCGCCCTCGCGGCCTTCGACGGCGCGCTGACCGGGGCGCACCGTGCGTGAGGGTCTGAGCAGGTCTGTGCACCGTCTGCCAGACTGTGCGCACGGTGCGGCGCGAACCCCGCACCTCCGTGCAGGAGAGGGAGGGACCCGATGATCGGCGCGATCCTGGCCAGCGGTGCAGCGGAGGAGTCGCACAACAGCCTGCCCATGGCTCCCGGAGGCCTACGGCCTGATCACCCTCGGTTCCCTTCTGGGTCTGCTCCTCGTGACGTGGGCGTTCCGCAGCGTCGGGACGCGGCACTGACGCGCCGCTCGCCCCGACTCCACGCACCCTGGCGGCTGACGCATGGCTCACACACGCGTCGGCGTGATGGGTGGCACCTTCGACCCCGTCCACCACGGGCACCTGGTCGCGGCGAGCGAGGTGCAGTCGGAGTTCGGGCTCGACGAGGTGGTGTTCGTCCCCACCGGCCGGCCGTGGCAGAAGGAGGCCCACGAGGTCGTCTCCCGCCGAGCACCGGTACCTGATGACCGTGATCGCGACGGCCTCCAACCCGCGCTTCACGGTGAGCAGGGTCGACATCGACCGACCGGGTACGACCTACACGATCGACACGCTGCGCGACCTGCACGCAGAGCGCCCCGACGCCGAGCTGTTCTTCATCACCGGCGCCGACGCCCTGGCGCAGATCCTGTCCTGGAAGGACGTCGACGAGCTCTGGTCGCTGGCGCACTTCGTCGGGGTCACCCGGCCCGGGCACGCCCTGACCGACACCGGCCTGCCGCGAGACAGGGTGAGCCTGCTCGAGGTCCCGGCGATGGCGATCTCGTCGACCGCGTGCCGCGACCGCGTCCGGAGCGGCGAGCCGGTCTGGTACCTGGTACCCGACGGGGTCGTGCAGTACATCGGGAAGCACGGGCTGTACCTGGACATGGACTCGTGAGCGGCCCGGACCAGCCGCCGGGGCCCGATCAGGAGCCGCCCCCGGCGACGCGGCGCGAGCGACGTGAGCGCGAGCGGCGTCAGGCGGAGCGCCGGAGCGGTGACGAGTGGCGCACCGGTGCCGACCGTCGTGCCGAGCGTGCGACCCGCCCCGAGTGGGACGCGCGTGGGGGCGCCGAGCGCCGCGACGGAGCCGACCGCCGCACGGGGGAGCGCCGAGTCACCCATGAGTCGCTCGATCCCGACCAGCTCGCCGACCCCGCCTCCGAGCACCTGAGGCGCCCACCGGCCGACCCGCCGGCGGTCCCGCCCACGCACCGGCCGCGCGGTCGGCGACGCCTGGTTGCGGCGGTGGTGGTGGCGCTCGTCGTCGTCGCCCTGGCCGTGACCGGGGTGTGGCGACTGTCGTCCGGCACGGACGCCGCGCCCTCGGCGGAGCCCTCGGCCCCGCCCCAGCAGGCGACCACGTTCGTCACCGTCGCCACGCGGGGCGGCACCGTCGTGGCAGGAGCCCTGATGGCCCGAGACGAGCAGACGGACGTGCTCCTGGTACCAAGCCGCCTGATCGTCGACGTCGCCGGCCAGGGGCGCGTGCTGCTGGCCGACTCGCTCGACACCGGCACCGACGCCCCCGGGCAGGCCGTGGCCGACGTGCTCGACGTGCGGGTCGACGGCAGCTGGGTCGTGACCCTGGACGGCCTCGTCGCGCTGGTCGACGGGATCGGCGGCGTCGTGGTCGACGTCGACGTCCCCGTGGACGGGCCCGACGGGCGCATCAACCCCGGCGCCGCCCAGCGTCTGGACGGTATGCAGGCCGCGACGTTCGCGGGGTGGCTGAGGGACGGTGAGGCCGAGGCAGCCCGCCTCGCCCGCGTCGACCAGGTGCTCAACCAGGTGCTCCAGGGCCTGCCGGAGGGCACGAACGCCGTCGGCTCGACCCTGTCGTCGCTCACCGACGACAGCCGAAGCTCCTTCGGCCCCCTCGAGCTCGCCGAGCGCGTCGACCAGCTCGCCGCGGACGCCCGCGCGCGCCGCTACGCCGCGACGGTCCTGCCGACGACGGAGATCGCCACCGGCGACGTCGTGGCCTACGGCGTCGACAACGAGGCGGCGGCCGAGCTGCTCGCCCAGCGCCTGGGCGGGGCACGGAGCGCGGCGACGGAGGACGCGGCACGTGTCCTCGTCCAGAACGGGGACGGGACGCCCGGCCTCGGTGAGGAAGCGCGAGACCGGCTGGTAGCTGACGGTTTCCGCTACATCAGCGGTGGCAACGCCAACCAGCTGGGCCAGGACGTGACGATCGTCGCCATCCAGGAGGACTCGCCGCTCGCGCGTGCCCGGGGAACCGCCGTCGCCGAGTCCCTCGGCCTCGGGGAGGACGTGCTGGCGGTCGGGCTGGAGGCGCCGACCCTGGCCGACATCGTCGTCGTGCTGGGAGCCGACTTCGCGACGGTCGCGCGCTCGGACGGCTGATCCGCGGTGGCGTGAGAGGCTGGTGCCCCACCGTTCAGCCCCACCGTTCAGCCCTGCCGTTCAGCCCCACCGTTCAGCACAGAGGAGCACCGTGACCGCGACCGACCGAGCCGTCGAGCTGGCAGTGGCGGCGGCCGAGGCCGCCGCCGAGAAGCTGGCCGAGGAGATCATCGCCCTCGACGTCAGCGAACAGCTCGTCATCACGGACGCGTTCGTGCTCGCCTCGGCGGACAGCGACCGCCAGGTACGCGCCGTCGTCGACGCCATCGAGGACCGTCTGCGGGAGATGGGTGCCAAGCCCGTGCGCCGCGAGGGGCTCAAGGAGGCCCGTTGGGTCCTCCTCGACTTCAACGAGCTCGTCGTCCACGTTCAGCACGCCGACGACCGCCAGTTCTACGCCCTCGAGCGGCTCTGGAAGGACTGCCCGGTGATCGACCTGCCGGCCTCCGTCCGCTCGCCCCGCTGAGCCGCGACATGCCAGCGTCCCAGGTCGTGCTCTGGCGCCACGGGCGTACCGCGTCCAACGCCGGCCGGGTCTGGCAGGGCCAGGCGGACGTGCCGCTCGACGAGCTGGGGTCGGCGCAGGCCGCCGTCGCGGCGGGCACCCTGGCCGAGCTGCGGCCTGCGGCCGTCGTCACGTCCGACCTGAGCCGCGCCGCCGAGACCGCGGCAGCCCTGACCCGGTTGACGGGTGGGGCGGCACTGCAGGACAAGGACCTCCGCGAGGTCGACGCCGGCGCCTGGGAGGGGCTCACGCGCGCCGAGATCGAGGTGTCGTGGGCCGAGGACCTGGTCCGCTGGAAGGCGGGGGAGGACCTGCGCATCGGTGGGGGTGAGCGGATCAGCGAGGCGGGCGCGCGCTGCGCCGCGGCGATCCAGCGCCACTCCGCGTCCACGGACGGTGTGCTCGTGGTGGTGGGGCACGGCGGCGCGCTGCGGAGCGCCGTGCAGCACCTGCTGCGGGTCGGGGTCGACGGACGTTTCCTCGGGACGCTGCGCAACGCGCACTGGGCGGTCCTCGTGCCGCACCGTGAGGGCTGGGCGCTGGACGCCTGGAACGTCTCAGCTCCCGGTCATCCGCTCGACCGTCACCAGCACGGGGGTGCGGAGGCCTGATCCGGGGCAGGTGCGGGGGCGATTAGTGCGACCGTGGCCGCCTGCTCTATGCTCTCGGAGTCCCTTTCGGGGGGCGGCGGGGCTGTAGCGCAGCTGGTAGCGCACCTCCATGGCATGGAGGGGGTCAGGGGTTCGAGTCCCCTCAGCTCCACTCACGTGGTCGCAGGTCGCAGGCCCTTCATCCGGTCGGATGGGGGGCCTGACGTACGTCACCCGATCGCACCTGACCGTCGCCTCCGGCCGCCCCTGGCGGCGTCATGCGGCGGGCGCGAAGAACTCCAGCGCGATCCCGTCGGGGTCGCGGAAGCTCAGGCCCGAGCCGTACGGCGCGTCCACGATGCCTGCGTGGTCGATGCCGAGGTCGTCGAGGCGCCCTGCCCACTCCTCGAGGGCGTCGCGGTCCGGGCAGCCGAACGCGACGTGGTCGAGCCCGGCGCGGAGCTCGCTGAAGGTGCCGGAGCTGGCGTCCGGGTGCTCGTGCAGGCCGATCAGGGTCTGCCCGACGAGGAAGACGGTGTGGTGGAAGCCGCCGTCCGTCGGTTCGTCGAGGACCGGCTCGGCGCCGATCAGGCGCTGGTACCAGGGCCGGCTGACGTCCAGGTCCTGGACGGTGAGGGCGACGTGTCCGATGGCTGGGAACGTGGTCATGACGTGTCTCCGTTCTGGGCGCGGTCGTGCGTGCACCCTGGAGGCGCCAGAGAGGGCACGGTTCCCGCCAGATCCGGTCTGGCGACCGGCCGGCCGTCGGGTGGGGCCGCGTCAGCTCGTCGACGGCTCCGACAGGATCGGCCGGTCCCGCACGGGCGACCCGGCCTGCGGGGGGACGGGGACCGCCGCCAGCAGACGGTGCACGCTCGCGACCTCCACCGGCCGCGACCACAGGTACCCCTGGCCCAGCGTGCACCCCTCGCGGCGCAGCCACTCCGCCTGCTCGGGGTGCTCCACACCCTCCGCGACGGTGCTCATCTCGAGCGACCGGCCCATCTCGAGGATGGTGCGCGTCACGGCGGCCTGGTGCTCGTCGTCGGCGATCCCGTCCACGAACGACTTGTCGACCTTGAGCACGTCGGCGGGCAGACGGCTGAGGTAGGACAGCGAGCTGTAACCGGTGCCGAAGTCGTCGATGGCTATCCGGACCCCGGCGGAGCGCAGGGCGGCGAGGCGGGGAGCGACCGTCTCGAACTCGGTCAGCATGACGCTCTCGGTGATCTCGAGGGTGAGCCGGTTCGGCGGCAGGCCGGTCGACTCGAGCACCGACAGCACCTCGTCCACGAAGCCGGGCTGCACCAGCTGCCTCGCCGCGACGTTGACGGCCATCGTCGGGCGACGTAGGTCCGACTGCAGCTGCAGCGGCGAACGCGCACGCCGTCCGGAGCACCCAGGAGCCGACCGCGACGATCAGGCCGGTCTCCTCGGCCATCGGCACGAAGGCGGCGGGAGAGAGCAGCCCTCGCTCGGGGTGGTGCCAGCGGACGAGCGCCTCGAACCCGCTGATCGCGCCCGTGCGCAGGTGGATCGTCGGCTGGTAGTGCAGCACGAGCTGGTCGCCCGCGCAGGGCCCGCTGGAGGTCGGAGCGCAGCTCGAGCCGTGCGAGCGCCTCGTCGTGGAGCTGCGCGTCGTACACGGCCACGGTCGACTTGCCGCGGTCCTTGGCCCAGTACATCGCCACGTCCGCGTTGCGCAGCGCCTCCTCGGCGCTGCTCCGCCCGGGGATCGCGGTGGCGAGACCGATGCTGATCTGGACGGGGAGCCGGGTGCCGTCAAGGTCCACGGGCACGGCGAGGTCGGCGAGGATGCGCTCCGCGACCATCAGTCCCTCGTCGAGGTCGGTGTCCTCCATCAGCACGGCGAACTCGTCGCCGCCCAGCCGGGCGGCCGTGTCGCCCGCCCGCACGGCGGCGCCGATGCGGGCGCCGACCTCGGTCAGCAGGGCGTCGCCGACGCCGTGGCCCCGGCTGTCGTTGACGTTCTTGAAGTCGTCCAGGTCGCAGTAGAGCAGCACCAGCGGACGCTCCTCGCCCAGCGGTGTCGACAGGGCGTGCCCGAGGCGGTCGGAGAACAGCTGCCGGTTGGCCAACCCGGTGAGCGCGTCGTGGAAGGCCTGGTAGGCGAGGCGCTCCGCGAGGGCGTGGCGCTCGGTCGCGTCGCGCACCGTCAGGACGAAGCCCTCCACGGTGGGGTCCGCGAGCCGGTTGCTGAGAACGCCCTCGAGCACGAGCGCGCGTCCGTCGGCGTGCGGGGCCCGGACCTGCAGGGCCTGCTCGGCGTCGGGTCGCAGCGTGGCCATGAGACCGACCAGCACCGGCACGTCCTCCGGCGTCAGCAGGTCGGCGACCCGGCCGCCGAGCACCTGGTCCGACTCCAGCCCGAGCACGGCGCGGGCCGAGGGGCTGACGAAGGTCGTGGTCCCGTCGGCGTCGAAGACGGCCACCAGGTCGGAACCGTTCTGCACCAGGGTGAGCAGCCGCTGCTCGCTGGCGGCGAGCGCCTCCGCCTCCGTCGCGACGTGCTCGAGGTGCCGGTGGCGCCGCACCAGGCGGCGGAACCAGACGAACCAGCCGATCGAGACGATGACGATGAGCGTGGCGTAGACGCCGTCGGCCTGTCGGTCGATGCGCTGTGACCGTCCGGCCAGGAGGGTGCCGAGGTCGTCGGTCGCCGCGAGCAGGCGGGTCTCGGTCTCGGTCGTCGGGGAGCCGGTCACCTGCTGCGTCGCGGAGCGCAGCTCGCGAAGGTCCTGCTCGGGCACGCCGGCGGCCGCGAGGGAGTCCAGTGTCGGCGTCAGGTCGCCGACGGCTCCGTCCGCCACCTCGCCGGCGAGCCGGGCGTGGACGAGGCGCTGGTCCTGGACGTCGTCACCCCGGTGGTAGACCGCGCTGAGGAGCAGCACCTCGCCACCGATCACGGCGAGGGTGACGAGCACCGTCAGCAGCCCACGCAGGCGCGCGAGCACCGGCCGTTCCCCCGTGCCGGACGTGCCAGTCTGCGACCGCACCGTGATGCTGCTCCCTCGTCTGTGCTCGCGAAAATGGACGCTCTGCTTCTCTCCTTCGGCGCGAACAGGCACCGGGTTGAGACGACGGTGGCTCGGCGGCAGCTCTCGACCTCGGGGACGGGACCGGGCTGCGGTAGTCTCGGAGCCGTGCGTCGCGGACTGCTCCTTCTGCAGCCGCGCTGATCGTCAGGCCCGCACACGGGGCCGGGACCAGCGCGGCGACCCCTCCCTGAGCGAGGGGTTCTTCTGTGTCCGGACCATGACAGCCACACCGAGACGAGGACGACGATGACGCAGGCCGACACGACCGACGTGCAGGCGGGCGACGGGTCCGGCGAGCCGGAGCGGTACGACTTCACGGCGATCGAGGCCCGCTGGCCGGCCGTGTGGGACGAGATGGCGCCCTTCCGCAGCGGCGACCCCGACGACCCCCGTCCCAAGAAGTACGTGCTCGACATGTTCCCGTACCCCTCCGGCGACCTGCACATGGGCCACGCCGAGGCCTACGCGCTCGGCGACGTGCTGGCCCGGTACTGGGTGCAGCGCGGCTTCAACGTCATGCACCCGATCGGCTGGGACGCCTTCGGGCTGCCCGCGGAGAACGCCGCCATCCAGCGCGGACTCGACCCCCGGGCGTGGACGTACGACAACATCGCGCAGCAGCGGGCCTCGATGCGCCGCTACGCGTGCGCCTTCGACTGGGACCGCGTGCTGATCACCTGCGACCCGGAGTACTACCGCTGGAACCAGTGGCTGTTCCTGCGCCTGTTCGAGCGGGGGCTGGCCTACCGCAAGCCGTCCCTGGTGAACTGGTGCCCGAAGGACCTGACCGTGCTGGCGAACGAGCAGGTGGTCGGCGGCCGGTGCGAGCGCTGCGACACCCCGGTCACGAAGAAGAAGCTGACCCAGTGGTACTTCAAGGTCACCGAGTACGCCGACCGGCTGCTGGACGACCTCGACACCCTGACGGGCACCTGGCCCGACAAGGTCGTGTCGATGCAGCGCAACTGGATCGGTCGCTCCCGCGGCGCCGACGTCCGGTTCGTCATCGAGGGTCGGGACGAGCCCGTGACGATCTACACGACCCGGCCGGACACCCTCTTCGGGGCCACGTTCTTCGTCGTGGCCGCCGACTCCGACCTGGCCGCCGAGCTCGCGGCCGACGCCCCGGACGCGGTGCGAGCCGAGTTCGACGCGTACGTCGAGGACGTCCGCAAGGAGAGCGACATCGACCGGCTGTCCACGGACCGGCCGAAGACCGGTGTGTTCCTGGAGCGCTACGCCGTCAACCCGGTCAACGGGGAGCGGCTGCCGATCTGGGCCAGCGACTACGTGCTGGCCGACTACGGCCACGGCGCGATCATGGCCGTGCCGGCGCACGACCAGCGCGACCTGGACTTCGCCCGGACGTTCGACCTGCCCGTGCGGACCGTCGTCGACGTGCGCGACGAGGACGGGGCGTCGCTGCCCGACCCCGTCGTCTCCGGTGAGGCCACCACCGGCGACGGCGCGCTCGTCAACAGCGGGTCGCTCGACGGGCTGCACAAGGACCGAGGCGATCGACGCGATCACGGCCGAGCTGGACGGTCGCGGCCTGGGCTCGGAGGCGACCAACTTCCGGCTGCGGGACTGGCTGATCTCGCGGCAGCGGTACTGGGGCACACCGATCCCGATCGTGCACTGCGACGCCTGCGGCGAGGTGCCGGTGCCGGACGACCAGCTGCCCGTCGAGCTGCCCCCGGCCGAGGGCCTCGACCTGCTGCCGAAGGGGACGTCACCGCTGGGTGGCGCCGCCGACTGGGTCGCCGTCGACTGCCCGTCGTGCGGTGGGCCCGGCGAGCGCGACACCGACACGATGGACACGTTCGTCGACTCGTCCTGGTACTACCTGCGCTTCTGCTCGCCGGACCGCGACGACGTGCCGTTCGACCCGGCGGAGGTCGCGCGGTGGGCCCCGGTCGAGCAGTACGTCGGCGGCATCTCGCACGCCATCCTGCACCTGCTGTACGCCCGGTTCGTCACCAAGGCGCTGCACGACATGGGCTTCGTCGACTTCGACGAGCCGTTCACCCGCCTGCTGGACCAGGGCATGGTCGGCATGAACGGCAAGACGATGAGCAAGTCGCGCGGCAACCTGGTGCGGCTGTCCGAGCAGCTGGACGAGCACGGTGTCGACGCCATCCGGCTGACGATGGCGTTCGCCGGCCCGCCGGAGGACGACATCGACTGGGCGGACGTGTCGCCGCACGGCTCCCGGCGGTTCCTGGCCCGCGCGTGGAGGCTGGCGGGCGACGTGACGTCGCCGGTCGGGAGCCGACCCCGTCGGCCGGCGACCCGGCGCTGCGCGCGCTGACCCACCGCACCCTCGCACGACAGCGCCGCCGCTGGTCGAGGGCCTGAAGTTCAACGTGGTCGTCGCCCGCCTGATGGAGCTGGTCAACGCCACCCGCAAGGCGATCGACAGCGGTGCCGGCGGGCGCGACCCGGCCGTGCGCGAGGCCGTCGAGGCCGTCGCCGTGCTGCTGAGCCTCTTCGCGCCCTACACCGCCGAGGACATCTGGGCGCGGCTCGGGCACGAGCCGTCCGTCGCGCTGGCCGGCTGGCCGGAGGTCGACGAGTCGCTGCTCGTGGAGCAGACCGTCACGTGCGTCGTCCAGGTGCAGGGCAAGGTGCGGGCCCGCCTGGAGGTCCCGCCCGGCATCGAGGAGGACGAGCTGCGCAGCCGCGCCCTGGCCGAGCCGGCCGTGGTGGCGGCGCTGGACGGCCGCGACCTGCGCACGGTGATCGTCCGGGCGCCGAAGCTCGTCAACGTCGTCCCGGCCTGACGATGGCCGACCGTCCGACGGCACCCGGTCCGGTCGGGTCGGGGTGCTCACCGACTCGACCGCGTACCTCCCGGACGAGCTCGTCGACGAGCTCGGCATCGAGGTGGTGCCGCTCGAGGTCGTGATCGGCGGCGTCGCGCCACGCCGGAGCCGGACGTCGTCGAGCGCCGACCTGGCCGCCGCGCTGAGGCGGTGGGTGCCGGTGACGACGTCGCGTCCCTCGCCGGCGGCGCTGCTCGCCGGCGTGCAGGCGCTGGTCGCGCGGGCGCCGAGGAGGTCGTCGTCGTCCACCTCTCCGGTGAGGTGTCGGGGACCTGCGCGGCGTCGCCGGCTCGCGGCGCGCAGCGCCGAGGTGCCGGTGCACGTCGTCGACTCGCGCTCTCTCGCCATGGGTCTGGGCTACGCCGTGCTGGCGGCCGCCGGGCTGCGCGCGCCGGTGCGCCACGGCGGCGGAGGTGGTGACGGCGCGCCGAGGCGGACCGCGCGGGCCACCCGGGTCTGGTTCTGCGTCGACACCCTCGAGCACCTGCGGCGGGGCGGACGCATCGGCGCAGCGCCAGGCGCTGATCGGCTCCGCGCTGGCGGTCAAGCCGATCCTGCACCTCGTCGACGGGCGCGTGGAGCCGCTGGAGAAGGTGCGGACATCGAGCCGGGCCCTGGCCAGGCTGGTCGAGCTGGTCGGTCGCGGCCGCCGCCGAGCTGGCCGCCGGTCGAGGCTCGCCGGCTTCGGCCGCCCGAGGTCACCGTGCACCACCTGGCCTCACCCGGAGCGTGCCGAGCAGCTGGCCGAGACCCTGCGACAGCGGCTGCCCGGCAGTCCACCGGTGCGTGTGGTCGAGGTCGGTGCCGTCGTCGGGGCGCACGTCGGCCCGGGAACCGTCGGCGTGGTGCTCGCCCCGGGCTGACGCCCCCGGAGCTCGTCTAGGAGTCGGGCTGCTCTCCCGGGTCGACCCTCAGCGTCGTCGACCCCGGACCGAACCACAGCGTGCGCTGCGGGAACGGGATCGACACCCCGGCGTCGTCCAACGACTTCTTCACGGAGACGGCGACCGCGCTGCGCACGCGCCATCGCGTCGCGATGTCGGCGTCGTGCCAGTAGCGGACAGCGAGGTTGATCGACGAGTCGCCGAACTCCTCCACCCACACCTCGGCCGGGGGGCTCGCGAGCACGCCATCGGTCTCGTCGCAGGCGTCGAGCAGGATCGTCCGGACCGCGTCGAGGTCCGCGTCGTACGCGACGCCCACCGTGATCGACGTCCGGTTCGACGGCGTGCGGGTGTAGTTCACGATCGGCGCCTGCAGCACCTCGGCGTTGGGCAGGTAGACGGTGAGGCCGTCGTACGTCGTCAGCTCGACGGTGCGCAGGTTGACGTCGTCCACGATGCCCTCGAAGTCGCCGCTGCCGATCTGGTCGCCCACCCGGAACGGGCGCCGGACCTGCAGCAGCACGCCGGCGACGAAGTTCTCGAGGATGTCCTGGGCGGCGAAGGCCAGCGCGATCCCGCCGACCCCGAGGGCACCGAGCAGCGGACCGACCTGCACGCCGGCGATCTCCAGCGCGTAGACGCGACCCGACGATGACCACGAGGACGCCGATGAAGCGGCCGATGAGCCGACCGGCGTGGCGGTCCGAGTCGCCGCGGTCCAGGATACGCACCAGGATCCGGCGCAGCATCGCGGCGAGGAGCAGCGCGGCCACGAAGACCGCGACCGCCCACACCACCTGGAACCCGTTCACGTCGTCGAGCACCCGGCCAGTCCGTCGGCGTACGGCGCACCGCGTCAGGCGTACCGGCGTACCGGCGTCGGCGTACGCGCCGGAGTCCGGGTCGAGCGGGTGCCTGTCTCCTTCCACAGGTCGCGGATCGCGGTTCGTCGTCCACAGACCGAGGCCGATGCTGTCCCGGGCGGGTCGGGGCATCCACCGTGGCCCCATGGTGCTGGCATCGCGACGCGACCGCGACACCCGGGCGCAGGCCGAGGGGAGGTTGGCCGACCTGTTCCGCCCACCGTCGGGCTGGGTCCCGCCTCCGCCTCCGCCGGTGCCCGACCCGGACGAGGACTTCTGGGAGCCACCACCCCGCGGCCGGCACCGCGCGGGCCCGGAGCCGAACGGCCGACCCGCCCGGCGGTGGTGGGGCGGGCCGTCCCGTCGACCCTGCGCGAGGCGCGCTGGGGCGTCTCCTGGCGCGCGGCGGCGGCCGCGGCGGTCGTCGTCGTCGCGCTCGCCGGGGTCGTCGTGCTGCGGTCCGCGTCGGCGACGACCGGGGGAGCCGGTGCCGGTGCGATCGACGCCGCGGGGGCGACGGCCGGCGCCGTCGCTCCGGGGTGTCGTCCGCCGGAGCGCCGATCACGGGATCGGCGGTCGCGCGGCCGGCACCACGGCGGTCGGCCGCCTCGGGTGGGCAGGAGCTCCTCGTCCACGTCGTCGGGCAGGTCGCGTCGCCGGGGGTGGTGCGGGTCCCGGCCGGGTCGCGGGTCGCCGACGCGCTCGAGCAGCGCGGGCGGTGCGCTGGACTCCGCAGACCTGGCGCGGGTGAACCTGGCCCGGTGGTCGTGGACGGTGAGCAGGTCCTCGTACCCAGACCCGGGGAGCCGGCTGGCTCCCGCCCGGCGGGTCGGCGGGCAGGTCGGGGACCCGGCAGACGCCGGTGGCAGCGGCCGGTCCCGGGACGCCCGTACGCCTGAACAGCGGCCGACCTGGCGGCGCTCGACTCCCTGCCCGGCATCGGCCCGGTCCTGGCCCAGCGGATCCTGGACTGGCGCCAGGAGCACGGGTCGTTCTCGACGTCGAGGAGCTGGGGGAGGTCTCGGGGATCGGCGACAGGCTGCTGGAGCAGCTGCGATCGCTCGTGACGGTGTGATCGGCGGTGATCGACAGTGACCGGCGCGGATCGGGTGACCGAGCACCCGGGCAGCCCGGCGCGGGCCGATCTCCGCCTGCTTCCCGCGGCGTCGGCGGCCTGGGCGGGCGCCGGCTGGGCCGTGGCCCAAGACCTCACGGCGACGCTGTCGTCGCCGGCCGGACTGACCGGTGGCGCGCGGGGCTGGCGCTGTGGCGCGCTCGTGGCGCGACGAGTCCGACCGGGCGCGGGGCGCCCGTCGCTGACGGCGTCGTCGCCGTGCCTGTGCGGAGCCCTCGCGGTGCTCTCAGGCGGCGTGCAGGGCGACGTGCGGACGGCAGGGCGCGATGCGGCGCGCTGCTCACGGACGGCGCGACCGTCGACGTGGTCGGCGAGGTGTCCTCGGCGCGCGGGCCGTCGCGCCGGAGCCGGGACGTGACCGGTCGGGCACCCAGAGATGGACCCTGCGGCTGCGGGTGGACCACGTGGCCGGGCGGGGCTGACGGCGACGCGGCGTCGCCGGTGCTCGTGATCGGCGGTCAGGGATGGACCGACCTCGAGATCGGGCAGCAGGTGTCCGCGCACCGGACGGCTGCAGCCCGTCGAGGACGGCGACGACGTGACCGCGCTGCTCATCGGACGCGGTCCGCCGGTCGTGGTGCGGAGCGCCGACCCGTGGCCGCCGTCGCGGCGTCGCTGCGGCCGGCCTGCGGCGGGCCAGCGAGCAGCTGCCGGCGGACGCCCGCGGGCTGCTCCCGGGCCTGGTCGTGGGGGACACCTCGCGGCTGCCACCGGACCTCGAGCAGGACATGCGTGACACGGGCCTGACCCACCTGACCGCCGTGTCCGGCAGCAACATCACCATCGTCTGCGGTGCCGGCCTGCTGGTCGCAGCGTGGTGCGGGCTCCGTCGCCGGTCACGGGTGGTCGCGGCCGCAGCGGTGCTCGTCGCGTTCGTCGTCGTCGCCGGTCCCGAGCCGAGCGTCCTCCGTGCCGGCGTGATGGGTGCTGTCGGCCTCCTCGGTCTGGTCGGGTCGCGCCGGGGCACGGGCATGCCGGCGCTCTGCCTGGCGGTGGTCGTGCTCGCGGTCGTCGACCCGTGGCTGGCGCGCGCGTTCGGCTTCGCGTTGTCCGTGCTGGCGACGTCCGGCCTCCTGCTGCTGGCACGCCCTCTCGCGCAGGCGATGTCGCGTGCGGTGCCGACCTGGCTCGCGCTCGCGGTCGCCGTGCCGCTGGCGGCGCAGACCGTCTGCGGGCCGGTGACGATCCTGCTGAGCCCGCAGGTGCCGCTGACGGCGGTGCCGGCGAACCTGCTGGTGGCGCCGGCGGTGGCACCCGCCACGGTCCTCGGCGTCGTGGCGACCGTGCTGGCACCGGTGTGGCCGTCAGGCGCAGCGTCCGTCGCGTGGCTCGCGAGGCTGGGCGGTGCGGTGGGTCGCACTCGTCGCCCGGACAGCGGCGGACGTGCCCGGCGGCAGCCTCGCCTGGCCCGACGGCGCTGCCGGTGCGGCGCTTCTCGCAGCGGTCAGCGCGCTGGCGCTGGCAGGGACAGCGGTCGCTCGCCCTGGCGCTCGGCGTCCTTCGTCCGCCGTCCACGGCTGGTCGGGCGTCTGGCGTGCGCGACGGCGCTGGTGCTGCTGGTGGCCCTCACGCCCGCCGGGTGTGGCCGGGCCGCGCCCGGTCTCGTGGCCGCCCGACGGCTGGCGGGTGGTGGCCTGCGACGTCGGGCCAGGGCTCGTCGCTCGTCGTGTCCACCGGACCTCGCCGGGCCGTCGTCGTGGACGTCGGACCCGACCCGGCCACGGTCGACGGCTGCCTCGACCGGCTCCGCGTCCACCGCATCGAGGTGCTCGTGCTGACCCACTTCCACGCCGACCACGTCGACGGGCTGTCCGGGGCGCTCGACGGCCGCACGTCGATCGACGCCGTGGTCAGCCCGCGAGCGCGACCCACCCGACACCGCCCGCGCATGCCGGAGGACCTCGCCGCGGCAGGGATGCCCGTCGGGAGGGGTGGGCCGGCCTGCGCGGCCAGGTCGGTGACGTGTCGTACGAGACGCTGTGGCCCTCGGTGCTCTCGTGGGCGAGACCGGACCGGCGCCGGAGGGTTCGCTGGCCAACGACGCCAGCGTCGTGCTGACCGTGACGACGCCGGAGCTCGCGCCTGCTCTCCACCGGAGACGTGGAGCCGCCGGCGCAGCGTGCCCTGCTGGCCGAGCTGCGCGAACGCCCCGACCTCGGCGCCGTACGACGTGGTGACGGTCGCGCACCACGGGTCGGCGCGGCAGTGGCCGGCGCTCTACGAGCACGTCGCGCCACGCGTCGCGGTCGTCAGCTCGGGCGCGGGCAACGACTACGGCCACCCCGCGCCCGAGGCGCTCGAACTCGCCGCACGGGTCGGCGCCGTGGTGCTCCGCACCGATCTTGACGGTGACGTCGCGGTGGGCGTGGTCCGCGGACGGTCTGTGGTGGGCCGGTTCGGGCTGACCCACCGCTGGGGCGGGTCCCGACCCACGCGGTCCCGCGAGCCTGCGCGGCGGCTCGGCACCCGGGGAGTCCCCGGGACGTGGCAGGCTGACGCCGTGGCGACGAGGGGATCCAAGATCGCGACCGGCCGCGGGTGGCGTGCAGGCGACCGTCGCGCCCGTCGTGCTGGTGACCGGACCGGAGAGCCTGCTCGCCGACCGCGCCGTCGAGCGCGCGGTCGCCGCGCCCGCGCGCAGCACGAGCAGCGTCGAGGTCAGCCGGCTCGACGCGGTCGCGTACGAGTCGGGCGCGTTGGCGGTGCTCGCCAGCCCGTCGCTGTTCGAGGAGCAGCCGCGTCATCGTGCTGCGCGGGGCTGGCGGAGGCGTCCGACGCCGCGATCATCGACGCCCTCGACTACCTCGTCGACCCCCAGGACGACGTCGTCCTCGTCCTCCAGCACGGCGGGCGGCCCCAAGGGGCAGCAAGCTGCATCGACACCGCCAAGGCCGCGCCCGGCGCCGTCTGGGTCGACTGCCCCGCGCTGAAGAAGGACGCCGAGCTGCTGTCCTTCGTGCGCGGGTGAGTTCGCGGACGCCAGGCGCAAGATCTCGTCGCAGGGCGCCCAGGCGCTCGTCGACGCCTACGGCAGCGACGTCCGCGAGCTGGCCAGCGCGTGCTCCGCCCTCCTGTCCGACGTCGAGGGCGACATCGACGTGGAGCAGGTAAGGACAGCACCACGGCGGACGAGCCGAGGCGACCGGGTTCGAGGTCGCCGACGCGGTGGTGGCCCGCGACCGGGGCAAGGCCCTGCTGCAGCTGCGTCGCGCCCTCGACACCGGGGTCGACCCGATCCCGCTGGTCGCCGCCGTCGCCATGAAGCTGCGCAGCATGGCCAAGGTCGCAGCCGGCCTCCGGCCGTGGCCCTCAGGTCGCCAAGGAGCTGGGCATGGCCCCGTGGATGGTCGACCAGGCGCGCCCGACCTGCGCCGCTGGAACCCGCAGGACCTCGGCGACGCCATCGTCGCGATCGCCGGCGTCGACGTCGCCCTCAAGGGCGGCGTGATGGTGGGCGCGTTCTCGCGCGGACGGTCCGAGGACAACGTGTACACGCTCGAGCAGTTCGTCCTGCGGGTCACGCTCCCCGAGCGCCACTGACCCAGGCTCGCGCCCCGTCCTCGGGGGAGCAGCACGAACCCCCGGCGCGACGAGGGTCGCGACCGGGGGTCCGGGTCGATCGGGGGCGGCGCCCGTCAGCGCCAGGGGCGGACGGGCACGCGCGGCGCCTCAGAGGCTGCCGGCCGCCTTGGCCATCGCCGACTTGCGGTTGGCGGCCTGGTTCTTGTGGATGACGCCCTTGCTGACGGCCTTGTCGAGGCGGCGCGACGCGGTGGACAGGGCCTTGGCGGCCGCGTCCTTGTCGCCCGCCTTGGCGGCGTCCTTGAAGGCGCGCACGGCGGTCTTGAGCTCGGACTTCACGGCCTTGTTGCGCAGCCGGGCCCGCTCGTTGGTCTTGATCCGCTTGATCTGGGACTTGATGTTCGCCACGAAGAGTCTCTCTGTCGGTCTGCCGGTTGTCCGGCGCGGTCGGTCAGGTCGGGAGGGCTGCTGGGCGCACTGGCGGACGGTGGGGACGTCCGGGGTGGCCCCGCGATGGGACTGGCGCCCGCACGACCACGCGGACACGCACGGGGGCAAGGCTACCAGCGGCGCCGTGCGGGGCCGAATCGCGTGGCCGGTGCGTACCGCGAGGTCAGCGGGACCAGCCGTGCAGGCGACAGAGCCGCTCGGCCACCTGGTCGAAGCGCTCGCGGTCCAGCCGCCCGCCCTCACGTCGGATCGCGTCCGGGTCGAGGCGCAGCACCCGGTCGAGTCGCACCTCGCTCTCCCGTCCTCGCCTGTCCCACGGCCCCGAGCCGAGGTCGAACCACCGGGTTCCCTCGTCGGCGTCGTGCCGGGCCCGGCCCGGCTGGTCGTGGTCCTTGCTGGTCAGCATCAGCGCGAGCACCCAGCGTCCGTCACGGCCGACCACCAGCGAGGGACGGTCCTTGCCGCGTGCGGCGTCCTCCTCGAACGGCACCCACCCCCACACCACCTCGCCGGGGTCGGCACGCCCGTCCGGCACGGGCGCGTAGCTGACCGTGGCACGTCCGGTGAAGTCGCCCGGGTAGGCGGCCGCCGGCGGGGTGGACGACCGGCCGACCGACGTCGGACCGCGACCACCCCGAGGAGCCGACCGCGTGGCCGTCCGCGTCGCCGACCGGACCGCGGCCCGGAGGCCGGACACGGCGGCACGTCCGAGCACGGTGCGCCAGGCGGGAGACATGTGCGGATCCTAGGCACGACCCGGCGGGTCGGGGACGAGCGGCCCGGCGTGGGACGATGAGGACTTCCTCCAGCGGCGCACGACGACCCGCGACGCACGATGACCCAGAACGAGGTGCTCCACCGTGTCCCCGAAGGCCCGCACCCCCTTGGTGCCCGCCGCCACCCCGCCGCAGCTGATCCGCAACTTCTGCATCATCGCGCACATCGACCACGGCAAGTCGACGCTGGCCGACCGCATGCTGCAGATCACCGGCGTGGTGGACGACCGTGCGATGCGCGCCCAGTACCTGGACCGGATGGACATCGAGCGCGAGCGCGGCATCACCATCAAGTCCCAGGCCGTCCGCATGCCCTGGGAGCTCGACGGGCAGACGTACGCGCTGAACATGATCGACACGCCCGGACACGTCGACTTCACCTACGAGGTGTCGCGCTCGCTGGCCGCCTGCGAGGGCGCCGTGCTGCTCGTCGACGCGGCACAGGGCATCGAGGCGCAGACGCTCGCCAACCTGTACCTGGCGATGGAGAACGAGCTCGCGATCGTCCCGGTGCTCAACAAGATCGACCTGCCCGCGGCCCAGCCCGAGAAGTACGCAGAGGAGCTGGCGGGTCTGATCGGCTGCGACCCCTCCGAGGTGCTGCACACGTCCGGCAAGACGGGCGCGGGCGTGTCCCAGCTGCTGGACCGCATCGTCGGCGAGGTGACGCCGCCGGTCGGCGACCCCGACGCACCGGCCCGGGCGATGATCTTCGACTCCGTGTACGACACGTACCGGGGCGTCGTCACGTACGTGCGCGTCGTCGACGGTCACCTCAGCCCGCGCGAGCGCATCGTCATGATGTCGACCCGTGCGCACCACGAGCTGCTCGAGATCGGCGTCAGCTCGCCCGAGCCCGAGCCCACCAGCGGGCTGGGCGTGGGCGAGGTCGGCTACCTGATCACCGGGGTGAAGGACGTGCGGCAGTCGCGGGTCGGCGACACGGTGACCAATGCCGCCAAGCCGGCGGCCACCGACCTCGGCGGGTACCGGGACCCGAAGCCGATGGTGTTCTCAGGGCTCTACCCGATCGACGGCTCCGAGTACCCCACGCTGCGTGACGCCCTGGACAAGCTCAAGCTGAACGACGCGGCCCTGGTGTACGAACCGGAGACGTCCCTCGCGCTCGGCTTCGGCTTCCGGGTGGGGTTCCTCGGTCTGCTGCACCTGGAGATCGTCCGCGAGCGGCTCGAGCGGGAGTTCGACCTCGACCTGATCTCCACCGCCCCCTCGGTGGTCTACGAGGTGCGCCTCGACGACGGCACCGAGGTGGTCGTCACCAACCCGAGCGAGTACCCGACCGGCAAGATCTCGGAGGTCAAGGAGCCCGTCGTGCGGGCGACGATCCTGGCCCCGGCCGAGTACATCGGCACGATCATGGAGCTCTGCCAGTCACGACGAGGCTCGCTGCGCGGCATGGACTACCTGTCCGAGGAGCGCGTCGAGATGCGCTACACGCTGCCGCTCGCCGAGATCGTCTTCGACTTCTTCGACATGCTCAAGTCCCGCACGCGCGGGTACGCGTCCCTCGACTACGAGCCCGACGGCGACCAGGTGGCCGACCTGGTCAAGGTCGACATCCTGCTGCAGGGCGAGCAGGTCGACGCCTTCAGCCAGATCGTGCACAAGGACAAGGCCTACTCCTACGGGACGATGATGGCCGGCAAGCTGCGCGAGCTGATCCCGCGGCAGCAGTTCGAGGTGCCGATCCAGGCGGCCATCGGAGCGCGGGTGATCGCGCGCGAGACCATCCGCGCCATCCGCAAGGACGTGCTGGCCAAGTGCTACGGCGGTGACATCACCCGCAAGCGGAAGCTCCTCGAGAAGCAGAAGGAGGGCAAGAAGCGGATGAAGATGGTCGGACGGGTCGAGGTCCCCCAGGAGGCCTTCATCGCGGCGCTCTCCTCGGACGCCGAGGTGAAGGGCGAGAAGCCGAAGAAGTAGCGGACGCGGGCACCGGGGAACCGCTGCCTCGGCGGAGCCGTCCGCCATAGGCTGAGGGCTCGTCGGCCACCAGAGGCCGGCGCGGACGAGGAGGTCCCGCGATGAGCACGACCCGTGACCATGACGACCGCACGAGCGCCTCGGGTGCCGACGGCGGCCTCTTGGACCGGTCGGCCCCCGCCGGCGTCTGCACGGCGGCTCCCGCGGAGGAGGCCGCCCTCGCCTCAGCGCTCACCGACGCGCCACCCTCGGTGGGAGCGATGTTCCTCGACCGCGTCGCCACGTCCGGCTCGCACGAGGCGTTCCGTCGCCGCGACGGCAAGGGCGGGTGGGAGTCGTCCACGTGGTCCCAGACCGCGGCCGCCGTCGTCGAGATCTCAGCCGGCCTGATCTCGCTCGGCGTCCAGCCGGAGGACCGTGTGGCCATCGCGTCCGGGACACGTCTCGAGTGGATCCTGGCCGACCTGGGTGTGATGTGCGCGGGGGCCGCGACCACGACGGTGTACCCCACGTCGAGCATCGAGGACGTCCAGTACATCCTGTCCGACTCCGGCTCCCGGGTCGTCATCGCGGAGGACGCCGCCCAGCTGGCCAAGATCAGCCAGTGCTGGGAGCGGCTGCCCGACCTCACGCACGTCGTCCTGATCGAGCCCGGCAGCCTGGTCGCCGCCGGCACGGACGACCGCGTGATCACGCTCGAGGCGCTGCGCCGCCAGGGCAAGGCGAGCATGGCGTCCGACCCCGAGGTCGTCGAGCGCACGGCGCGTGCGGCCCGGCCCGAGCACCTCGCCACGCTGATGTACACGTCCGGGACGACCGGCCGCCCCAAGGGCGTCCGGCTCACCCACGCGAACTGGGTCTACGAGGGCCTGGCGATCGAAGCGGCCGACGTGCTCCGCGAGGACGACCTGCAGTACCTGTGGCTGCCCCTGTCGCACTCGTTCGGCAAGGTGCTGATGGCGGCGCAGCTGCGCATCGGCTTCGCGACGGCCGTCGACGGCGACGTCACCGTCCTCGTCGAGAACCTCGCCGTGGTGAGGCCGACGGTGATGGCGGGCGCTCCGCGCATCTTCGAGAAGGTCCACGGGCGGGTCGTCAGCAGCACGCACGCCGAGGGCGGCGCGAAGAAGGTCATCTTCGACCGGGCGATGGCGACCGGCCGCAAGGTCTCGGCCCTGCGCATGCAGGGCAAGGAGCCGGGTGGCCTGCTCGCCGTCGAGTACAAGCTGTTCGACCGGCTCGTGTACACGAAGCTCCGCGAGCGGTTCGGCGGGCGCATCAGGTACTTCATCTCGGGGTCAGCGGCCCTCAGCCGCGACATCGGTGAGTGGTTCCACGCCGCGAACATCGTGATCCTCGAGGGCTACGGGCTCACCGAGACGTCCGCGGCCGCCTTCTGCAACCGCCCGAGCAACTACCGGTTCGGCACGGTCGGCCCGCCGCTGCCCGGCACCAGCGTCCGGCTGGACGTCGACGGTGAGGTGCTGATCAAGGGTCCAGGCGTGATGCAGGGCTACCACAACCTGCCCGACGCGACCGCGGAGTGCTTCACCGAGGACGGCTGGTTCCGCACCGGCGACATCGGTGAGTTCACGCACGACGGGTTGCTGGCGATCACGGACCGCAAGAAGGACCTGATCAAGACGTCGGGTGGCAAGTACGTCGCGCCGCAGGCGATCGAGTCGATGTTCAAGGCGACCTGCCCCTACGCCAGCCAGATCATCGTGCACGGCGAGAACCGCCGGTTCGTCTCCGCCCTGATCGCGCTCGACCCGGACGCGATGACCCTGTGGGCCGAGCAGCACGAGGGGCTGGCGGGCAAGGACTACGAGCAGGTCGTGTCGTCCCCGGAGGCGCACGCCATGGTCCAGGAGTACGTGGACGCCGTGAACGCCCGCCTGGGTCGTTGGGAGACGATCAGGAAGTTCGAGATCCTCACCCGCGACCTCACGGTCGAGGACGGTGACCTGACCCCGTCGATGAAGCTGAAGCGCAAGGTCGTCGAGTCGAAGAACGCGGCCACGCTCGACGCCTTCTACGCGGAGTGACCCCGGGCGCTGCCACGGGCCGCGTGCTGGCCGTGTGCCGCGTGCATGCCTTGCGCCAGGACCCCGGCTCAGTCGGCGTGACCGCGATCGACAAGCGGCCGGTGGACGGTCCGGTCGCCGTGCGGGCGTTCGGGCTGTACGGCGACGTGCAGGCCGACCGGCAGCACCACGGCGGCCCGGACAAGGCCGTCTACGCCTACGCGGACGAGTCCGCGGCGGCGTGGGCGGTCGAGCTCGGTCGCGACCTGCCGCCCGGCGCGCTCGGGGAGAACCTGCGGACCTCCGGGTTGCCGGTGGACGGGGCCGAGCTCGGTGAGCGGTGGCAGGTGGGCGACCACCTGGTCGTCGAGGTGACGATGCCACGCACGCCCTGTGCCACCTTCGGCCGCTTCCTGGAGGAGCCCGCGTGGGTGCGCCGCTTCACGGAACGGGGTCTGTCCGGCGCCTACCTCCGCGTGGTGCGACCCGGTGACGTGCAGGCCGGTGACGAGGTCCGGGTGGTGACGCGGCCGGGGCACGGCGTGACCGTCACCCGGTGGTTCACCCGCCGCGCCGCCGTCGACGCGCGGGTCCTGCTCTCGAGCGCCGACGCGGGAGGGTTCACGATGTCGCCGGTCCTGCGGGAGTACGCGGAGCAGGCCGCGGGACGCGGCTGACCAGGACGTGCTGGGGACCGAGGTCACCGCCCAGGTAGCTGACCCCGGTGTCGACCCAGCCCCCGCGCCGGTAGGCGGCGACGGCCCCCGGGTTGCCGTGGTTGACGGTGAGGACCACGAGGTCGACGTCGCCGTAGAGCGCTGCTGCCAGCTCGGGGACGGCGCGCGCCGCCGCTGTGCCCAGCCCGCGGCCCTGGTGCGCGGCGTCGACGTAGAAACCGCGCAGCAGCGCGGCCCGCTCCGGCTGGTCCACCAGCTCGGGCAGGATGCCGAGCCGGTCCAGGACGCCGAACCCCACGGCGGACCCGCCGACCGCCAGGGCGAACGGGGTGCGCTGCGGGTCCGCGTCCGCGGCGGGCAGGGTGTCGCGGGCGCGTCCGGAGAAGGCTTCCTGGTCCTCCGTGGGCGCCAGGTCGAGGACGACGGACCGGAAGGGGTGACCGGCCGTGAGGACGACGAGCGAGACCGTCCCGAGCGGCTCGTCCGGACGTCCTGTCGCACGCACCCGCCGAGCCTACGGACGACGCGCTGGTCCACCATGGCCGGGTGACGCCGCGACTGCCCGAGGGCGACCCCGTGCCCGCCGACGGGGCACTTCCGGCACTGGCCGCCGAGGGCGCCTCCGACCGGTCCTTCGGGTTGTACGTCCACGTCCCGTTCTGCGCCGTGCGGTGCGGCTACTGCGACTTCAACACCTACACCGCGCTCGAGCTCGGACCACCGTCACTGCCGGGGGCGTCGGCGGCGGGGTATGCCGGATCGGCGGTCGAGGAGATCCGTCTGGCCGCCTCCGTGCTCGACGCGGCGGGGCTGCCCCCGCGGCCGGTCTCCACGCTGTTCGTCGGAGGCGGCACCCCGACCCTGCTGCCGGCGCAGGCGCTCGTGTCGGTGGTCCGGGCGGCCGCCTCGGCCTTCGGGCTCGCCGAGGGCGTGGAGATCACGACCGAGGCGAACCCTGACTCCGTCACCCCGGAGTCGCTGGCAGAGCTGGCGGCGGGCGGCTTCACCCGCGTCTCGTTCGGCATGCAGTCGGCGGTGCCCCACGTGCTGCGCACGCTCGACCGCACGCACGACCCGGACCGGATCGCGCCCGTCGTCGGGTGGGCCCGCGACGCGGGTCTGCAGGTGAGCCTCGACCTGATCTACGGCACCCCCGGCGAGTCGCCCGACGACTGGCAGGCGTCGCTGGACGCCGTCACGGCCCTGCAGCCTGACCACGTGTCCGCCTACGCCCTCGTCGTCGAGGAGGGCACGGCGATGGCGGCCGCCGTGCGCCGCGGCGCGCTGCCGGTGCCCGACCCCGACGACCTGGCGGCCAAGTACGAGGCGGCCGACGAGACCCTGGACGCGGCGGGCTACGACTGGTACGAGGTCAGCAACTGGACGTCCCGCGACGACGCGCGGTGCCGCCACAACCTCGGCTACTGGGCCGGCGACGACTGGTGGGGCGTCGGCCCGGGGGCGCACAGCCACGTCGGCGGGGTGCGATGGTGGAACGTCAAGCACCCGGTCGCGTACGCGGGCCGCCTGGCCGCGGGGGAGAGCCCTGCCGCAGCACGCGAGGTGCTGGACCCGCAGGCACGGCACACCGAGGCGGTGATGCTCGGGGTGCGCCTGCGCGAGGGCCTGCCGACCAGCGCGTTGGTGCAGGCGGCACTGCCCGGCGCGACCCCTGGGCCGGACGTCGGGAGGACGGTGGACGACCTCGTGCGCGAGGGGCTGCTGGACGACGAAGCCGCCCCGCACCGGGTCGTGCTGACCCGGCGGGGGCGGCTCCTGGCCGACCTGGTGGTGCGGCGACTGCTCGGCTGGTGAGCGCTGTGCTCAGTTCACGAGGCGGATGTTGAACGGGTAGCGGTACTCCTCGCCCCGGTTGGCCGCCATGCCGCCCATGATCGCGAAGATCACCGCGACGATGACCAGGCCCAGGAGCACGAGGAACCCGATCAGCACGACCGTCAGGACCCACCCGACGACGAAGCCGATCAGCAGCGTGAGCTGGAAGTTCAGGGCCTCCGCCGACTGGCGACGCACGAAGCCGCCGCGGTCCTTCGTGACCAGGTAGATCACCAGGACGGGCACCACGGCCCAGCCACCGAGGATGTTGAGCAGGCCGCTGAGGTGCGCGAACATCGCCCACTGGCGCTGCTCCGCAGGGGCCATCTCACCGGCCGGGGCCCCGTAGCCCTGCGGTGGCTGGCCACCCTGGGGCGGGTACCCACCCTGCGGCGGGTAGCCCGGCTGCTGCGGCTGCTGAGGGGCGCCGTAGCTCGGCGGCGGCTGGGTGGGGCCGCCGGCGCCCTCCTGCGGCTTGTTCAGGTTCGGCTCGCCCGACTGCTCGGGCTGACTGCCGTACTGGGGCTCGCTCACGGGACTTCCCATCTGTTTGACGTGATCTGCTGGTCGTTGGTCGCAGCCTACTGCGCGACCACCCCGTCACGTGGTGCGTCGGCGAGGAGGACCGGTGCGACGTGGGTGATACGTCCGGAAGTCCCGGATCTCAGTCGGTGACGAAGTCGATCAGCTGCTCCACCCGTCCCAGCAGCTCGGGTTCGAGGTCGGTCCAGCCCCGCACGCTGCCCAGGATCCGTCGCCATCCCAGCGCCACGTCGGTCTGGGTCCTGGACGGCCAGCCGAGGTGGTCGAGCACTCCGCGCTTCCACTCCGTGCCGCGGTCGACGACGGGCCAGCGTTCCAGGCCCACCCGTTCCGGCTTGACCGCCTGCCAGACGTCGACGTACGGGTGCCCGACCACGAGGACGTGGCCCCGGAACCGCTTGTCCTGCAGCGCCTCGGCGACGATCCGTGACTCCTTGGATCCGGTGACGAGGTGGTCGACGAGCACGCCGAGCCGCCGACCGGGCTCCGGCGCGAAGCCGGCGATCGCCGCCGCGAGGTCGTCGACGCCGTCGAGCGGCTCGACGACGACGCCCTCGACCCGCAGGTCGTCACCCCACACCTTCTCGACCAGCTCGGCGTCGTGGCGGCCCTCCACCCACAGGCGGGAGCCCCGGGCGACGCGTGCGCCGGCGCCGTGCACGGCCCGGGAACCGCTGGCCGTCCGGTCGGCCGGGAGAGGGCGAGCCGGTCCGGCGGGGGCGACGAGGCGCACCGGGCTGCCGTCGAGCAGGAACCCGGGCCCCAGCGGGAACGACCGCGTCCTGGCCCGCCGGTCCTCGAGGACGACCAGGTGCATCCCGCCGCTCCGCTCGACGCGCAGCACGGCGCCGCACCAGCCCGTCTCGGCGTCCTCCACGACCAGACCCGCGTCGGCGGGCACCGGGGCCGGCTCGGCGCGGCGGGGTGGTCCGGCGGCGAGGACGTCGCGCCGTAGCGGTCGGGGTGCGCGGGAGGGGCGTGCTTCACCGCGGCAGGCTATGGCCGGGCGGACGTGCGGACGTGGAGGACGCGGCGCGACGACGTAGACTGGCACTCTGAAAGCGCGAGTGCCAGGACGCGCGAGCGACGACGGACGAGGGAGCGAGGTGCCGTGTGAGCGAGGAACGCAAGCTGTCGGTGCTGCGGGCCATCGTCGAGGACTACGTCGCCACGAGCGAGCCCGTCGGGTCGAAGGCGCTGGTCGAGCGCCACCACCTGGGAGTGTCGCCGGCGACGATCCGCAACGACATGGCCGCGCTGGAGGAGGAGGGGTTGATCGCCCAGCCCCACACCAGCGCCGGCCGTGTCCCGACCGACCACGGCTACCGGGTCTTCGTCGACCGGCTGTCCCCCGTCCGCTCGCTGTCACAGGCCGAGCGCCGCGCCATCAGCACGGTGCTCAACGACGCCGTCGACCTCGACGACGTCCTGGACCGCACGGTGCGCGCGCTCGCCCACCTGACCCGCCAGGTCGCGGTCGTCCAGTACCCCTCACTGAGCCGCTCGACGGTGCGGCACCTCGAGCTGGTGCCGATCACGTCCGGTCGCCTGCTCGTGGTCCTCATCACCGACACCGGCCGTGTGGAGCAGCGCATCGTCGAGGTCGACGCCGACCTGCCGGACGACCTGGTCGGTGAGCTCCGCGCGCGCCTCAACGAGGCGGCGAGCGGGCAACGGCTGTCGGCGGTGGCGCCTCGCCTCACCCTCGTGGCTGCCGCGTTCCGGCCGGAGGACCGCGACCTGGTGCGCTCGGTGGTGGTCGCCGTCGAGGACGCGATCACGATCCAGCGCGAGGAGCGGGTGGTCCTCGCCGGCACCGCCCACCTGGCCCGCTCCGGCACGGACTTCCCGCAGTCGATCGGGCCCGTCCTGGAGGCGATCGAGGAGCAGGTCGTGCTGCTGCGGCTGCTCAGCGAGATGGCCGACGACCCGGCGGTAGGTGTCGCCGTCCGCATCGGGCACGAGAACATGCACGAGGGCCTGACCGACACGTCCGTCGTCACCAGCGGCTACGGCACCCCCGGTGGGGAGGTCGTGGCGCGGCTCGGTGTGCTGGGGCCGACCCGGATGGACTACCCGACCACGATGGCCGCGGTGAGGGCTGTGGCGCGCTACGTCTCCCGGATCATCGGGAGCTGACCACCCCTCGACAACGCCCTGTCCCCCCACGACCCAGGAGGGTCCTCGCTCCGTGACTGACCACTACGAGGTGCTGGGCGTCGCACGCGACGCCACGCCCGAGGAGATCAAGAAGGCCTACCGCAAGCTGGCTCGTCAGCTGCACCCCGACGTGAACCCCGCCGAGTCGGAGCGGTTCAAGGACGTCTCGCGGGCCTACGACGTGCTGTCGAACGCGGAGAAGCGGCGTGCCTACGACCTCGGGGGCGACCCGTTCGCGTCGGGTGGTGGCAGCGGACCCGGCTTCGGGTTCAGCGACATCTTCGACAGCTTCTTCGGCCAGGCGCAGGCCCGCGGCCCGGTGCCCCGCCAGCGCGCCGGCCAGGACGCGCTGATCCGGCTCGACGTCGACCTGCAGGAGTCGGTCTTCGGCGGCCAGCGCGAGATCAGCATCGACACGGCCGTCGTCTGCGGCGTCTGCCAGGGCTCCTGCTGCCGTCCGGGGACCGGCCCGGCGGCCTGCTCGACCTGCGGTGGACGGGGACAGGTCCAGCGCGTCGCCCGCTCGTTCCTCGGCCAGGTCATGACGACCGCGCCGTGCCCGACGCTGCGGCGGCTACGGCACCGTCATCCCGGAGCCGTGCCTGGAGTGCTCCGGCGAGGGACGCGTGCGCACCCGCCGCACCCTCACGCTCAAGATCCCGGCCGGCGTCGACACCGGCACGCGCATCCAGCTGAGCGGCCAGGGCGAGGTCGGCCCCGGTGGCGGTCCGCCGGGCGACCTGTACGTCGAGATCAACGAGCGTGCCGCACGACGTCTTCCAGCGCCGCGGGGACGACCTGCACTGCACGATCCAGGTGCCGATGACGGCGGCCGCCCTCGGGACCACGCTCACGGTCGAGACGATGGACGGCCCCGAGCAGATCGACCTCGTCCCGGGCACGCAGCCCGGCGCCGTGCACCGCCTGTCCGGCTACGGAGTGACGCGCCTGCGGTCCGGCAGCCGCGGCGACCTGCACGTCCACGTCGACGTGCAGGTGCCGACCCGGCTCGACGAGCAGCAGGAGGACCTGCTCCGGCAGCTCGCCGAGCTGCGGGGCGAGACGCGGCCGACGGGTCGGATGGCCAGCGCCCACGGCGGGGTCTTCGGCAAGCTCAAGGACAGGTTCGTCGGCCGCTGAGCGGGCCGGGGCGCCAGGACCTGGACGCCCCGACGACCGGTGTCGGCTACTGCACGGTGATGCTGCGCGTCTACTCGAACATCCGCGGGCCCTCGGGGGACTCGCCGCCGGAGATGTCGTCCTCGTAGAGGTGGACGCGTGTACTCGCCGGGTGCCAGGTCGACCGTGAACTCGTAGCCTTCGTAGGTCTCCTGCGCCCCGCCCATCGTGAAGTCCTCGGCCACGACGGCGCCGCCGGCGTCCTGGACCTCCCACTGGATGGTCGCCTCGAAGGCGCGGGAGCTGCCGGTCACCGTGACCGTCCCGGCCGGGACCGTCTGACCCTCGGTCGGGGAGTCGATCCAGATCTGGCCGCGGGCGTCGTTGTCGCGGGTCATCGGCTCGCCGAGCGCTACGGTGCCCCAGGCGTCGTAGGCCCCGCCGTCGACGGTGATCGTCACCGGTCCGGGGGACTGGGCCGCCGCCGTGGCCGTCCACACGAGCTGCTGGACCGCCCGCTCCGCGAACCGGCTGCCGACGTCGCTGTTCGCGAAGGCGTCGGCGGAGAGGTCGACCGTGATGGCGTCGCCGTCCTGGGTCACCGTCAGCGTGCGACGGGGGCGACCACGGTGACGAGTAGTCCGGGTCCTGCGGCGCGACCGAGGCCATCGCCGAGACGGCCGACGCCACCACGCCGCCGACGTCGGGCACCGTCGCGGAACTCGCGGTACAGCCACACGTCCGAGGTCGACTCACCGAGGTAGTACACCGGCACACCTGCCAGCTCGCCGGCGGCCGGCGGGGCCGTCGGCGACTCCGTGGGTGTCTCGGGCGACGTGGTCACCGTGGGGGTGCTCGTGCTCGTGCTCGTGGGCGTGCCGGCCGTGTCGGTCGGGTCGTCGCGGCTGCCGGCGTAGACGAGGCCGACCACGACGCCGACGACGGCGGCCGCCACCAGCCCCGCGACCCAGGGGCGCCAGCCCGGTCCGCGGGAGGACGTCTCGAACCCGTCGTCCCCGTAACCGTCGTCATCGCCGCGGTCACCCGTGCCGTCGTCCAGTCGTGCGGTGATCCGCTCCAGACCGTCGTCGCTGGGCTGAACCATGTCGGCCTCCCTCATCAGGGCGTCGCGCAGCATGCGCTCCACCACGTCGTCGCCGTAGGCGTTCTCGTCTCGCGGGTTCATGACCGTCCCCCCGTCCCCTGCTGCTGCAGACCCTCCTTGAGCGCGGCGAGGCCACGGTGGGCGTGGCTCTTGACCGACCCACGGCTGACCCCCATCAGGTCGGCGATCTCGGCCTCGCTGGCGTCGAGGTAGTAGCGCAGGACGAGCACCTCCCTCTGTCGCGGCGGCAGGGTCGCCAGCACGGCCATCACTGTCGCGTCCTGGTCCCGCCGCTCGGCGAGCTCTTCCGGCCCAGCGGGTTCGGGGGGCGACGGCTCCCGGTGCCGCAGCTCCACGACGCGGTGCCGGTGCACGGAGCGGCACCCGTTCACCACGCTGTTGCGCAGGTAGCCGGCGGCCGCCTGCGGGTCGCGCAGCCGGCTCCACCGGCGGTACGTGCCGACGAACGCCTCCTGCACGACCTCCTCGGCCGCGGACGTCGACCCCAGCAGCAGCGACGCGAGGCGCACGAGGGATCCCCAGTGCGCGGCGTACAGCATCCGCAGCGCGCTGTCCGGGTCCGTCGGGACCGGGTCGTCGGCGCCACGGGCCTGCTCCCGGGTCATCGTCATCACACCTCTCACACGCGCGGGTCGCTGTCGAGGTTGTCGCAGTCGGACCTGTTTCGGGCGCTGCCCCGCCGCAGAGCGGTCGGTAACCTGCCGCGATGACTGGCATCCCGTGGCCGGCTGATCGACCCGCACTGCGTGTTCTGCCGGATGGTTTCCGGCGAGATCTCCGCCGACGAGGTCAGGCGCACAGACCGGGTGCTGGCGTTCCGCGACATCAACCCGCAGGCTCCCCTGCACGTGCTCGTCGTGCCTGTGGACCACCACGTCGACGTGGGTGCGCTCGCGGCCGCGGACGGGGGCGTCCTGGCGGAGATGGCCAGGGTGGCCCACGAGATCGGCGAGGGGGAGTCCCCGGACGGCTGGCGGTGGGTGTTCAACAGCGGCCCGGCGGCGGGTCAGACGGTCTTCCACGTCCACGGGCACGTGCTCGGCGGACGGGAGATGACCTGGCCCCCCGGCTGAGCCCGGCCGGTAGACTTGCCGCTCCACGTACACCCGATCCGAGGAGCGAGGGCCCCCGGGCCCGCCCATGACAGACCAGGACGACCACGACACGACGCCGACGGGCGTCGTCCCCGGCCAGGAGGCGCTGCCCTCCGCCCCCGCCCTCGATCCTGCGTCCTCCACGTCGGCCTCGGCCGGCGCGGACGGTTCGCGCCCCCAACGGCGCTCGCGCCACACGGTCGTGGTGCCCGCTCAGGTGTCGATGGTCTCGCTGCTCGGGAGCCGCGACGAGCTGATCCGCGTGGTCGAGAGGGCGTTCCCGCGCGTCGACGTGCTCGTGCGCGGCAACGAGGTCACCCTCGAGGGACCGGTCGGCGACGTCGCCCTCGTCGAGCGGCTCGTGGACGAGATGACCGCTGTGCTGGGGAGTGGCCAGCACCTCAGCCCCGACGCGGTCGAGCGCTCGATCGGCATGCTGCGGCACTCGGCCGGCGAGCGGCCCGCGGACGTGCTGACCCTGAACGTGCTGTCGCACCGTGGTCGCACGATCCGCCCCAAGACGGTCAACCAGAAGCGGTACGTGGACGCGATCGACGCGCACACGGTCGTCTTCGGCATCGGTCCCGCCGGTACGGGAAAGACGTACCTGGCGATGGCGAAGGCCGTGCAGGCACTGCAGGCCAAGTCGGTCTCCCGCATCATCCTCACGCGGCCCGCGGTCGAGGCGGGGGAGCGGCTCGGATTCCTGCCCGGGACGCTGACGGAGAAGATCGACCCGTACCTGCGGCCGCTCTACGACGCGCTCCACGACATGCTCGACCCCGACTCGATCCCCCGCCTGATGGCGGCCGGGACGATCGAGGTGGCACCGCTGGCGTACATGCGCGGACGCACCCTCAACGACGCGTTCATCATCCTCGACGAGGCGCAGAACACCTCGACCGAGCAGATGAAGATGTTCCTGACGCGACTGGGATTCGGCTCGAAGATGGTCGTCACCGGTGACGTCACCCAGGTCGACCTGCCGACCGGCACGCGATCGGGTCTACGGGTGGTGCGGGAGATCCTCGACGGCATCGACGACGTGCACTTCGCCAACCTCACCAGCTCGGACGTCGTCCGGCACCGCCTCGTCAGCGACATCGTCGAGGCGTACGGACGCTGGGACGTCGACGAGGAGGCGCGCCGGCAGGGTGCGCAGTCGGGCCGCCGCGGCACGCTGCGTGACAGCCGATGAGCGTCGAGGTCTCCAACGAGTCCGGGCACGAGGTCGACGAGGCCGAGATCGTGGCCCTGTCGCGGCACGTCCTCGATGCGCTGCACGTGCACCCGCAGGTCGAGATGTCGGTGCTGCTCGTCGACGTGGACGCGATGTCCGCGCTGCACGTGCAGTGGATGGACGAGCCGGGCCCGACCGACGTCCTCAGCTTCCCGATGGACGAGCTGAGGCCGGGTCGCGAGGGGGCGCCCAGCGACCCCGGACTGCTCGGTGACGTCGTGCTGTGCCCCGAGGTGGCTGCCACGCAGGCCAAGACCGCCGGCCACGCCACCGCCGAGGAGCTGCTGCTGCTGACGACGCACGGCATCCTCCACCTGCTCGGGTACGACCATGCCGAGCCGGAGGATGAGAAGGAGATGTTCGAGCTGCAGCGACGTCTCCTGCTGACGTTCCTCTCCGGAGTCCCCGGCAACGCCGCGATCCCGTCGGGCACCAGGGCGATCGACCCGACCGTCGGGCCGGCCGCGCACGAGCCCGGGACAGGTTGATGGCCGTCCCGTCCGCCCTGCTGGTGGTGCTCGGGGTCGTGCTCGTGGCCCTCGCAGGGCTCTTCGCCGCCGCCGAGACCGCGATGGTGCGGGTGAGTCGCGTCGACGCGGCGAAGCGCAAGGCCGAGGGCCGGCGGGGGGCCGCCGCCCTGGTGCGGGTCCTCGACGACCCCGCCCCCGTCGTCAACGTGACGATCTTCCTGCGCGTGGCCGCCGAGGCGGCTGCCGCCGTGTGCGTCGCCCTGGTGGTCGACACCCAGGTGCAGCGCTGGTGGGTCGTGCTGCTGATCGCGACCGCGGTGATGGGTTCGCTGTCGTTCGTGCTCGTGGGGGTCAGCCCCCGCACGGTGGCCCGCCAGCACCCGGAGCGCGTGGCGCTGCTGATGGCCCCCGTCCTCCGTGCGGTGACCACCTTCCTCGGCCCGATCGCGCGGCTGCTGGTCGTGATCGGCAACGCGGTCACGCCCGGGAAGGGGTACCGCGAAGGCCCCTTCGCCTCCGAGAGCGAGCTACGTGACCTCGTCGACCTGGCGACGGAGTCGGAGGTCATCGAGGCCATCGAGCGCAAGATGATCCACTCGGTGTTCGAGCTGGGCGACACGCTCGTCCGTGAGGTGATGGTGCCGCGCACCGACATGGTGACGGTCGAGTGCGGCACACCGCTGGAGAAGGCCATGCGCCTGTTCCTGAGGTCGGGCTTCTCCCGCATCCCCGTGACCGGCGACGGTGTGGACGACCCCCTGGGCGTGCTGTACCTCAAGGACGTCGCCCGCCGGTTGCACTCCGACCACCCCGAGAACGCGACCCTCGTCGTCGAGCGGGCCATGCGGCCCCCGGTGTTCGTCCCCGAGAGCAAGCCCGTGGACGCCCTGCTGCGCGAGATGCAGGGGGAGTCGGCGCACGTGGCGCTCGTGGTGGACGAGTACGGCGGCATCGCCGGCCTCGTGACGATCGAGGACCTGGTCGAGGAGATCGTCGGAGAGATCGCCGACGAGTACGACCGCGGAGCCGCCACGGTCGAGAGCCTCGACGACGGCGTCTTCCGCGTCAGCGCCCGCCTGTCGATCGACGAGATGGCCGAGCTGTTCGGCGTCGAGATCGAGGAGGACGAGGTCGACTCCGTCGGGGGGCTGCTGGCCAAGACGCTGGGCAAGGTCCCGATCGCCGGCTCCGCCGCGAGGGTCGCCGGACTGGAGCTGACGGCCGAGCGCATGGAGGGGCGCCGCAACCGGATCGCGACCGTCCTGGTGACGCGTGAGCAGGAACCGACGACGAGGAGCGACGTGACGGACACCCGCGGGACCGGCGAGACCGAGGACGCGGACGGCGGCGCCGTGCCCGCGAAGCGTGACGAGCGGGCCGACGCCGGACCGGGTGCCGCGTGAGCCACCGCTCCGGGTTCGCCGCACTGGTCGGACGACCCAACGCAGGCAAGTCCACGCTCACCAACGCCCTGGTGGGCGAGAAGGTCGCGATCACCTCGAGCCGTCCGCAGACGACGCGGCACACGATCCGCGGGATCGTGCACCGTCCGGACGCCCAGCTCGTGCTCGTCGACACCCCGGGCCTCCACCGCCCGAGAACCCTTCTGGGGCAACGGCTCAACGACCTCGTCGCCGAGGCCCTGTCCGAGGTCGACCTGATCGGCTTCTGCCTGCCGTCCGACGAGAAGGTGGGGCCGGGCGACCGGTTCATCGCCGAGAAGCTCGCCGTGGCGGCAGAGGGGAAGCGCCCGCCGAAGGTCGTGGCGATCGCGACGAAGGCCGACCTCGTCAAGCCGGACCGTCTCGCCGAGCACCTGGTGGCGATCACGGCCCTGGGGGACTGGGCCGACGTCGTGCCGGTGTCGGCGACGGGCGGCTACCAGGTCGACACGCTGCTGCAGGTGCTGCTGGGGCTGCTGCCCGAGGGGCCGGTGATGTACCCGGAGGGCGACCTCACCGACGAGCCGGAGGCCGTCATGATCGGCGAGCTCGTGCGCGAGGCCGCGCTCGAGGGGCTGGGCGACGAGCTGCCGCACTCGCTGGCGGTCGTCGTCGAGGAGATGCTGCCGCGCGAGGGTCGCGACGACGGCATGCTCGACGTGCGCGTGAACCTGTTCGTGGAGCGCCCGTCGCAGAAGGGGATCGTGATCGGCAAGCAGGGCGCGCGCCTGCGCGAGATCGGCACGAGCTCCCGGCCGGCGATCGAGCGGCTGCTCGGGGTCAAGGTCTACCTCGACCTGCACGTGAAGGTCGCCAAGGAGTGGCAGCGCGACCCGAAGCAGCTGCGCCGTCTCGGGTTCTGAGAGCCATGCCTCCCGGAACGACGCGACCGGGCATACGCCCGGGCACCGCCCGTAGACTCCACGCATGCGCGTAGGAGTCTTCGGTGCCACCGGTCAGGTCGGCGGGGTCATGCGCACGCTCCTGGCGGAGCGTGCGTTCCCGCTGGACGAGATCCGCTACTTCGCCTCTGCCCGTTCGGCGGGGACGACGCTGCCGTGGTTGGACGGTGACGTCACCGTCGAGGACTCCGCCACGGCGGACCTGAGCGGGCTCGACATCGCCCTCTTCTCGAACGGCAAGACCGCGTCGCTCGACCTGGCGCCCACGGTGGCGGCCCACGGCGCGGTCGTGGTCGACAACTCGAGCGGTTGGCGCATGCACCCCGACGTGCCGCTCGTGGTCAGCGAGGTGAACCCGGGCGACCTGGACGACCTGCCGCTCGGCATCGTCGCCAACCCGAACTGCACGACGATGGCGGCGATGCCCGTCCTCAAGCCGCTGCACGACGAGGCGGGGCTGACCCGGCTCACGGTCGCGACCTACCAGGCGGTCTCGGGCACGGGCGGCAAGGGAGTCGCCGAGCTCGACACGCAGGTGCGCAAGGTGGCCGACTCCGCGTCGGCGCTCGCGTTCCACGGCTCGGCCGTCGACTTCCCCGAACCGCAGGCGTACGTCGAGCCGATCGCGTTCAACGTGCTGCCCCTGGCCGGCTCCGTCGTCGACGACGGGAGCGGCGAGACGGACGAGGAGCAGAAGCTCCGCAACGAGAGCCGCAAGATCCTCCACCTGCCGGACCTGCTGGTCTCCGGCACGTGCGTGCGCGTCCCGGTCTTCACCGGTCACAGCCTCGCGATCCACGCCGAGTTCGCCCGCCCCCTCGACCCCCACCGGGCGACGGAGCTGCTGGAGAAGGCGCCGGGCGTCGTGCTGGACGCCGTCCCCACGCCCCTGAAGGCCGCCGGGATCGACCCCAGCATCGTCGGGCGCGTCCGCGCCGACCAGGGCGTGCCGGGAGGCCGGGGCCTGGTGCTGTTCGTGTCGAGCGACAACCTGCGCAAGGGCGCGGCGCTCAACGCCGTGCAGATCGCGGAGGAGCTCGTCCGGCGTCGAGGGTGAACCACGCCCGCCCCGACCGGGAGGACCAGGGTCGTCTCAGGGACTCACCGGATGGTGCGGGCAGCGTGGTCAGGGGATCGTGGGTGGCGGTACGCAGTCCACGAACAGGAGATGAACCACGATGAGCAGGATCCACGAGAGCATGGGCCGACAGGGCCTCTACCGCCCCCGCGACGAGCGCGTGATCGCCGGCGTCTTCTCGGGTCTCGGGCGCCGCTTCGGGCTGAACCCCTGGCCGGCGCGCCTCGTCTTCACGCTGCTTCTCCTCATCGTCCCCGGCAGCCAGCTGCTGCTGTACCCGCTGCTGTGGGTGCTGATGCCGAACGAGGAGTCGGTGTCCGGGCACGTGCGGTGAGGGCTGCTCCCGGATCGTGGGACGAGTGACCGGCCCGTGGACGGACGCGACGGTCGCGTCTAGGGTGGGTTCCGTGCGCGCGAGCCTCCTCCTCGGCCGCCGCGGCGAGGGTCTGTAACCAGACCGGTTCCCCCGCCGCGGTGTCGTTCTCCGCCGCCGGTCGCCCCGCTCCCTCGAGAGGCATCGCCAGATGACCGGCCAGCCCGATGTCCGCAGCACCACCACCATGTCGTCGCCCAGCACGCGCTGGCGGACGGCCGCCCAGCAGCCGACCGGGATGCCGGTGCACAAGTACCGGCCGTACCTCGACCAGTTCCGCGTCGACCTGCCCGACCGCACGTGGCCCGACCGCGTCATCACCGAGGCGCCGCGCTGGTGCGCGGTCGACCTGCGCGACGGCAACCAGGCGCTGATCGACCCGATGAACCCGGCGCGCAAGCTGGCCATGTTCCAGCTGCTCGTGCGGATGGGCTACAAGGAGATCGAGGTCGGCTTCCCGTCGGCGAGCGAGACCGACTTCGCGTTCGTCCGACAGCTCGTCGAGGGCGACCTCATCCCGGACGACGTGCGCATCCAGGTGCTGACCCAGTGCCGGGAGCACCTGATCGAGCGCACGTTCGAGTCGATCAGGGGTGCCGACCAGGCGATCGTGCACTTCTACAACTCCACGTCGGCCCTGCAGCGTCGTGTGGTGTTCGGCCTCGACCGCGACGGCATCACCGACATCGCCACCCAGGGTGCGCGCCTGGCCATGAAGTACGCCGAGGCCATCACCCCGCAGACCGAGGTCTACTGGGAGTACAGCCCGGAGTCCTACACGGGCACCGAGCTGGAGTACGCCGTCGAGGTCTGCGGCAAGGTCACGGAGGTCATCGACCCGACTCCCGAGCGCCCGCTGATCGTCAACCTGCCCGCCACGGTCGAGATGGCCACGCCGAACGTCTACGCCGACTCGATCGAATGGATGCACCGCAACCTCGACCGGCGTGACTCGCTCGTGCTGAGCCTGCACCCGCACAACGACAGGGGCACCGGCGTCGCAGCGGCCGAGCTGGGCTACCAGGCCGGTGCCGACCGCATCGAGGGCTGCCTGTTCGGCAACGGGGAGCGCACCGGCAACGTGTGCCTGGTGACGCTGGGGCTCAACCTGTTCAGCCAGGGGATCGACCCCCAGATCGACTTCTCCGACATCGACGAGGTTCGCCGCACCGTCGAGTACTGCAACCAGCTGCGTGTGCCGGAGCGGCACCCGTACGGCGGCGACCTCGTCTACACCGCCTTCAGCGGGTCGCACCAGGACGCGATCAAGAAGGGCTTCGACCACCTGCGCGCCGACGCGGACGCGGCGGGCGCCGACGTGGACCAGATCGAGTGGGCCGTGCCGTACCTGCCGATCGACCCGCGCGACGTTGGCCGCACGTACGAGGCCGTCATCCGGGTGAACTCGCAGTCCGGCAAGGGCGGCGTGGCGTACCTGATGAAGTCCGAGCACCACCTCGACCTGCCGCGTCGGCTGCAGATCGAGTTCAGCCAGGTCGTGCAGCGCCGCACAGACACCGCGGGCGGCGAGGTGTCGGCGGAGCAGCTGTGGCAGGTGTTCGCCGACGAGTACCTCCCGACCACGGACACGGCGAAGGCCGGCGAGGCGTGGGGCCGGATCGCGCTCAAGGGCACGCGGTCCGACAGCGAGGTCGACGGGGCCGACCGGCTCAGCGTCGACCTGCTCGACGCAGGAGCCGCCCGCACGCTGCAAGGCATCGGCAACGGGCCGATCGCCGCCTTCGTCAGCGCGCTCGAGGGGGTCGACGTGCAGGTCCGCGTCCTCGACTACGCGGAGCACGCGATGGGGGCGGGCGGAGACGCCACCGCCGCGGCCTTCGTCGAGTGCGAGATCGGCGACCGTGTCCTGTGGGGTGTCGGCATCGACCCGAACATCGTCACGGCGTCGCTGCAGGCGGTCGTGTCGGCGGTGAACAGGTCCGAACGGGGCTGACTGTGGCGTTCGACACGAAACCGGACGCGGTTCGTGTCACACTCTCCCTCGCGCGTACGGGGGCCTGTGCGTCACGGGGGTGAGGGTCCCAGGGCGAGGAACGGAGCTCGGGTCCGGCCTGCCATGACATCGGGGAGCTGGGAGCCGTGGAGCTGAGCAGAGAGCTGGTGCCGACGTCCGAGTTCGGCCCGTTCGACCTCCTCAGCGACTGGGCTCACGGGAAGTACCTGGCGGGCTTCCACGACGTCGCCGTCCACGACGCCCGCTGCGCGCTGGCGGTGGTCGGGCTCACCGACGACACGACGACCGTGCTGTACCTGCACTACACGATCGGCGTCGCTCTCCACGAGCTGGGACGGCCCGCCGAGTCGGCGGTCAACGCGCAGGTGCTGCTGTCGCGCATCGACCCGGAGACCCAGCCCTACTGGCGCGCCAAGGCGCTCTCCCTGCTCGCGGAGGCATGGCTGCGCGAGGGCGAGATGAGCCGGGCGATGGACGCCGTCGCCGAGGGGAGCGCCGTGCTCGCCGCCAACCCGTCCACGGCGTACAACCACATGTCCGCGAGCATGGCGGTCTCCCTCGCGCTGCGCGCGATGTACCTGTACGAGGAGGCGGAGCGCCTCCTGATGTCGTCGGTGCGGGGCGAGGACCTGTACGCGGACCTGCTCGTGCTCGACGAGGCCACCCAGCTGCTCCTGTACTGGGGCGCGACCTACGACCTGCTCGGGCGCGGGGACGAGGCTCGTGAGCTGTACGTGCGGGCCGGGTCCCTGATCTGCCGCGTGCAGCCGCTGGCCGCGTCGCAGGGCGAGGTCGTGCTCGGGCTGAGGGCGCGCGTCTACGAGGCGTTCGTGCACGAGCGCCTCGGGGAGCCGGGCCTGGCGGAGCGCCGGCTGCGCGCCGCGCTGGTGGAGTACGAGGTGCGCGACCAGCTGAGCGACGGCCACATCGCGCGCATCACGCTCGCCCGCGTGATGAGCCAGCGCGGGGAGTTCGTCGACGCCCGTGAGCACCTCAGGGTCGCCCGCCAGTCGGCGGCACAGGCCAGCCGCGACGTGTGGGCGGCCACCGCCCTGGTCGCGGAGGTCGACGTCGACGAGCTCGAGTACGGCAAGCATCCCGGGCTGGGCCGCATGCGGGCCCTGTCGCAGGAGGTGATGGCCCGGATGGTCGGGGACCGGTCGAGCCGGTTCTCCGACATCCAGGCCCGCAACAAGGTGCGCGAGCTGATCGCCGAGACCGAGCGGATGGGTCAGCAGGTGCGTGAGGACCCGCTGACCGGTCTCGGGAACCGCCGACGGCTCGTCGAGTACGTGGCGCGCGCCTCCGGCGTCGTGTCCGCGATCTTCGTCGACATCGACCGCTTCAAGTGGGTCAACGACCACTTCGGACACGAGGTGGGTGACCGCGTGCTCACCTCGATCGCGGGCATGCTGCTGATGCACTGCCGCGCCGGCGACGTCATCGTGCGCTACGGCGGCGACGAGTTCGTCGTGCTCGTCGAGGGGGACCCGATGGCTGCCACCGCGGTGGCGGACCGCCTCCACCTCGCGATCCGGGAGTACGACTGGGACCGGATCGCGGAGGGTCTCGCGGTCACGGCGTCGATCGGTGTCGCCACGTCGCTCGCAGCGGAGACCGTCCTGGCGTCGGCCGACCAGGCGCTCTACAGCGCCAAGCGCCAGGGTCGGGACCAGGTCGTCTCGGCCTGACGTCCCGCGCTCTGCGAAGGTTCTCCGGCCACGGAGTGGTGCGGACCGTCCCCCTCACGCGGGCGGGCACAATGGACGGGTGACCCTGACCCGCGACGAGGCCGTCGTGCTGCGCACCCAGAAGCTGGGTGAGGCCGACCGGATCGTCACGCTGCTGACGCGTCAGCAGGGTCGGGTGCGCGCCGTGGCGAAGGGGGTGCGGCGCACCTCGAGCCGATTCGGTGCCCGTCTCGAGCCGTTCATGTACGTGGACGTGCAGTTGTGGACCGGCCGCTCCCTCGACATCGTCACGCAGGCCGACACCCTCAGCGCCTACGGCCAGCACATCGCGACCGACTACCCGCGGTACACCGCGGGCACCGCGATGCTCGAGACCGCCGAGCGCCTCACCGAGAACGAGCGCGAGCCGGCGACCCAGCAGTTCCTGCTGCTCGTCGGCGGCCTGCGCACCCTGGCCGAGGGGTCGCACGACCCGGCGCTGGTCCTCGACGCCTTCCTGCTGCGGTCGCTGGCCGTCGCGGGCTGGGCCGCCTCGTTCGACGACTGCGCCCGCTGCGGAGCCCCGGGACCGCACCGCGCCTTCGCGGTCGCGATGGGTGGGACGGTCTGCTCGCAGTGCCGGCCGCCGGGGGCCGCCGCGCCGGCAGCGACCACGCTCCAGCTGCTCGGGGCACTGCTCACCGGTGACTGGTCGGTCGCCGACGCCGCGGACCAGCGGACCCGCCGCGAGGCCAGCGGTCTCGTCGCGGCCTACCTGCACTGGCACCTGGAGCGCGGGGTGCGCTCGCTGCGGATGGTCGAGCGGCTGTGAGCCGGGCGCGCCGATCGCTCGTCCCTGCGCGCCGGCGGACGGGGGACGTCGAGCCGCCGCCGCCGCACGCCAGCGGCGTCGGGCCCCCGCAGCTCGACCAGTCCCAGCTGCCGGGGCACGTCGCCGTCGTGATGGACGGCAACGGCCGCTGGGCCAACCAGCGCGGACTGACCCGCACGGCCGGGCACGAGGCGGGGGAGCAGGCCCTGTTCGACCTGGTCGCCGGTGCGATCGAGGTCGGCGTCAAGCACCTGTCGGTGTACGCGTTCTCGACCGAGAACTGGAAGCGCTCGCCCGACGAGGTGCGCTTCCTGATGGGCTACAACCGCCAGGTCCTGCGTCGCCGGCGCGAGCAGCTGCACGCGTGGGGCGTCCGGGTGCGGTGGGCGGGTCGGCGCCCCAGGCTGTGGACGTCGGTGATCCGCGAGCTCGAGGAGGCGGAGGAGCTCACCCGCGACAACACGGTGATGACCATGACGCTCTGCATCAACTACGGGGGACGGGCCGAGATCGCCGACGCCGCACGGCACATCGCCCAGCTCGCGGCGGCCGGGCGGATCGACCCGGACCGCGTCGACGAGCGGACGGTCGCGCGCTTCCTCGACGAGCCGGACATGCCTGACGTCGACCTCTTCATCCGCACGTCGGGGGAGCAGCGGATCTCGAACTTCCTGCTCTGGCAGTCGGCCTACGCCGAGCTCGCCTTCATCGACACGCTCTGGCCGGACGTCGACCGCACACACCTCTGGGACGCGCTGCTGACCTACGCCAACCGTGAAAGACGTTACGGCGGAGCGGTGGACGCCGCACCGCCAGGCTGAGCCGAACCGGTACCGGGACGGTCAACGCGCCCGGTGGCAGTCCGCGCACCGCCCGAACACCTCGACCTGGTGCTCGACCTGGACGAACCCGTGCTGCTCCGCCACGGTCGCCGCCCAGCGCTCGACCGGACGGTCCTCGACCTCGACGGTGCGGCCGCAGACGCGGCACACGAGGTGGTGGTGGTGGTGCGTGCCGCAGCGCCGGTAGACGGCCTCGCCGTCGCCGGTGCGCAGCACGTCGATCTCACCGTCCTCGACCATGCCCTGCAGCGCGCGGTAGACGGTCGCGAGCCCGATGCGGTTGCCGCGCTCACGCAGGTGGGCGTAGATGTCCTGCGCGCTGCGGAACACGTTCTGCTCAGCCAGGAAGTCGAGCACCGCCGAGCGCTGCTTGGTGTTCCTGCGGGTGCTGGTCGAGACCATCTCGGGGTGCTCCTCGGACACTCGTCAGTGCTCGTCGTAGTGCGCGCCGTGGGCCGCGTGCCGATGCCCGTCGTGCACGTAGTCGACGTGGTCGTCGTGCGGGACCGCCGGGTGGCCGCACCCGGGGAAGTGCTCGTGCGGGTGGTCCTCGGTCGGGGCGTGGTGCGCCGCACGGACCCGACGGCGCAGCCACCCCGCCACGGCGGCGAGCCCGAACGCGGCGATCGCGTAGAGCACGATCGTCCCGCCGGACGGCGTGTTGGACCAGAACGACGTGAGCACGCCGAGGAGGCTGACCACGACCCCCACGGACATCGCCGTGACGACCGTCGCGCGGAAGCTCCGCGCCAGCTGCTGCGCCACCGCCGCTGGCAGGATCATCAGCGCGCTGATCAGCAGCAGCCCCACGACGCGCATCGCCACGACGACGGTCACCGCCGTGAGCACCGCGAGCAGCAGGTTCAGGGCCGTCACCGGTAGTCCGCTGGCGCGCGCGTACTCCTCGTCGTCGCTGATCGCGAAGAGCCGTGTCGCGAGCACCAGGCACGTGCCGAGCACGACCGCCGTCAGCACGCCGAAGACCAGCAGGTCCGTCGACGTCGTCGTGGTGATGGCGCCGAACAGGTACGCGTTGAGGCTGGCCAGCGACCCACCCTCGGCTGTCGAGACGAGCACCACGCCGCCGGCGATGCCCCCGTAGAACATCACCGCGAGGACGACGTCGCCGCCGGACCGGCCCCGGGCCCGGACGAGCTCGATCAGCACGGCCGCGAGCGTGGCGGCGGCGAGGGCCGTCCACACGGGCGCGGTGCCCGTGACGAGACCGACCGCGACGCCGGTGAGCGCGACGTGCCCCATCCCGTCGCCGATCAGGGAGAGGCGGCGCTGCACGAGGAACACGCCGACGGCCGGGGCGCTCAGGCCGACCAGCAGGGCCGCGACCAGCGCCCGGACCATGAAGTCGTACGCCAGGACGTCAAGCACGAGGTTCCCTCCGCTGCGGGTCGAAGGCGTTGGCAGGCGCGGGAACCCACGAAGGACCCGTGCCGGCTGCGTCGTCGTGGCAGTGGTGGCCGTCGTCGTCCAGCACCGCCTGCGCGCCGGCCGGCGCGCCCGTCAGCGGCCCGTCGTAGACCATCCGGCCACGCGACATCACCACTGCGCGGCTGACGACGTCGCTGAGCGGCCCGACCTCGTGGGTGACGATCAGCAGGGTCACCTTGCGGTCGGCCAGCCTCCGGACCGTCACAGCCAGGGCCTCCTGGCTGCTCGCGTCGACCCCGGCGGTCGGCTCGTCCATCACGAGCACGTCGGGCTCACCGGCGAGAGCGCGCGCGATGAGGACCCGACGCTGCTGCCCTCCCGAGAGCGAGGCGACCTCCTCGGAGGCGCGGTCGAGCAGGGCGACGGTCCGCAGCGCCTCGTCCACCGCGCCCTGGTCGGCCGGCGTCCAGCGGGAGAACAGGCGGCGCCGGCTCAGGCGGCCCGACGCCACGACCTCGCGGACGGTCGAGGGGATGGCCCCGGCGACGTTCTGCCGCTGCGGCACGTACCCGATGCGGTGGCGCTCGGCCAGGCGCGTGGCGGGCCGTCCGAACAGCTCGACCTCGCCGGCCTGCACCTCGGCCAGGCCGAGCAGGCCGCGGACGAGCGTCGTCTTGCCGGAGCCGTTGGCTCCGAGCACGGCCACGACCTCACCGGCCCGCACCGACAGGTCGACACCCTGGACCACGGGCACCCCCTCGTAGCCGACCTGGACGCCGCGCAGCGCCAGGACCGGTGTCGCGGAGGCGTTCTCGTCGCTCATGAGCACCCCAGTCCGGTCCGGAGCGCGTCGAGGTTGGCGCGCATGACCTCCAGGTAGTCGTCGCCCGCCGAGTCGTCGGTGATGCCCTCCACCGGGTCGAGCACGGCGAGCTCAGCGCCGGTCTCCTGCGCGACGGTGCGCGCGACACCGGGGTCGACGAGCACCTCGCTGAAGATGGTGGTGACGCCCTGGTTGGTGACGAAGTCGGTGACCTCCGCGAGCGTGAGCGCCGACGGCTCGCCCTCGGGGCTGAGGCCCGAGATGCCCACCTGGTGCAGCGCGAACCGGCTGGCGAGGTAGCCGAACGCCTCGTGGCTCACGACGAGGTCGCGGGAGGCGCACGTCTCCAGCCCGGCGCTGATGTCGGCGTCGAGCGACTCGAGGTCTGCCTGCAGGGCCTCGAGGTTGGCGTCGTACTCCGCCGCGCCGTCGGGGTCCAGGGCGGAGAGGCGGTCGGCGACGGCTCCGGCGACGTCGGCCAGGCGCAGGGGGTCCAGCCAGAAGTGCGGGTCGAGACCCTGGATGACGTCGCCCCCGTCCTCGCCCTCGTCCGCCGGACCCGAGTCGGCCGGGCCGCCGAAGACCTCCAGCCGGGCGGTCTGCGACACATCGAGCTCCTGATCGGGTGCCTGCTGCTCGACGGCGGTGTCGACGGCCGGCTGGAACCCGCGCACGAGCACGACCAGGTCGCTGTCGGCGATCGTGGCGACGTCGCGCGGCGTCAGCTCGAGGTCGTGCGGCTCGGCCCCCGGGGGCGTGAGCGAGACGACGTCGGCGCGGGGGCCGGCGATGCGCTCGGTGACGTACTGCAGGGGGTAGAAGCTCGTGACCACGGTGGGCCCCCCTGAGCTCTCCGTGCTGCCGGCGCTCCCGGCGCACCCGGTCAGCGCGAGGGCGGCCACGGCGGTCGTCACGAGCGTCCTCAACATGACAACCATTCTCAATATCAGTCGGCGGTGTGTCAACGCGGCCGGAGGCTCACCCCAGGAGGCGCGCGATCACCAGTGCGCTCAGGCCGCCCAGCACCACCATCCGCATCAGCCGGCCGCCGCGGTCGAGGAACGGCCACGTGCGGCTGGTCAGCCACGCGAGCCCCGCGAGGACGGCGAGCAGCAGGAGCGCCGGCCACCGGCCCGGCAGCAGCAGCCCGGCCAGTGCCGCCGCACCGACGGCCACGGGAGTCAGGACGACGGCCCACCGGGGGAGCGGCGCTCCCGGCGCGGGGCGCTGCTGCGGGGAGCCGGCCGAGGGGTCGGGACGCTGTGCCATGGGAGCATCCTGGCGCAGCGTCCGCGCGTCACCGTCACCGGCGCGGGACCCGACCCGAGGAGAGCCGTGCTGGTCGTCAACCGCTACCGCCTCGCGCCCGAGGACGTCGAGGGCTTCTGGCCGCAGGCCGAGGTCGCGCTGGCAGCGCTGGCCGAGCGGCCGGGGTTCGTCTCGGGTCGGGCCGCCCGGTCGACGGACGACCCCTGCCTGCTCGCGATGGTGACCGAGTGGGAGTCGGTCGGGACCTACCGGCGCGCGCTCTCGCACCCGCACGTGAAGATGACCGCTCACCCGCTGATGTACCGGTGCATCGACGAGCCCGGCGCCTACGAGGTGGCGCTGGACGTCGTGGACGGCGCGGTCGTCTCCCGGCCGAGCGACCTCAGCCCGGACCGCTAGCAGGATGACCGGTCTGGCTGCCGCGCTGATCCGCACGCGATGGCTGGCGCGAGCACCGATCTGGCTCTACCGGGCCCGTCTCGGGTTCCTCCTCGGCCAACGGTTGCTGCTCCTGCGGCACACGGGCCGCGCGTCCGGCCGTCAGCGGTCCGTGGTGCTCGAGGTGGTCGACCGCCCGCGCCGGGCACCGTGCTCGTGGCGTCCGCTCTCGGTGAGCGGGCCCAGTGGTTCCGCAACGTCGTCGCCGACGCCGCAGGTCATGGTCCAGCTGGGCAGCCGCCGACCGGCCCCCGCCCTGGCCCGCGTGCTGTCGCGGGCGGAGGCTGCTGCCGCCATCGGCCGCTACGCCTCCGCCCACCCGCGGGCTTGGTCACGGCTGCGGCCCGTGGTCGAGGACCTGCTCGAGCGGCCCGTGACGCCGGACGACCCCGGGTTCCCGGTCGTGGCGCTCGACCTGCTCTAGCGACCGGGAGCAGGGACGATGGAGCCCATGGACCACGACGCCGAACCCGCCGGTGAGACCCTCGCCTTCGGACGGGACCGGCCCCGTCGTCGGTGGCTGACGGTCGTCGTCGTGGCGCTCGCCGGTCTGCTCGTGGCAGCCGCCGCCGTCGACCGGTTCTCGCGGGAGCGTGAGGTGGACGCCCTCATCGACGACGTGGAGGCCGTGGGGGTGGCCGTCTCCACCGCCCACCAGCGGATCAGCGCCATGCAGCAGTACGTGCGTCCGGTGTCGGCGTCAGGGCAGGCCTCCGGGCGGCTGGCGACCGACCTGGACTCCCTGGTGAGCACGGCGGCCGCCGTGGGCGCGCGACAGGTGCTCGCGCAGCAGTCGCTCGTGGACGAGAACACGGTCCTGCCCTGGCACGACGACGTGACGCGGGCCCAGGCGGGACTCAGCGACTACGTGGAGGCGCAGGCGGATCGGCTGTCGACGTTCGGGGTGGACGGCGCCGCGCCCGGCGTCGTCGCGGACGGGACGCTCGCGGACGCGGTGAGCGCCCTCCGGGCGGCAGCCGTCGAGCCGGGCCAGTCCGTCCGGCTGGAGCGGGCGCTCGACGGCCTCCCCGGGGTGCGCGACCTGCCCTGACCGCGGTCGTGACCCGCCCCGTCGACTCCACCGGCGACCGGTAGCCTCGGACGTTCCCGTTTTCCGCCGACACCCAGCCGGATGGAGTCCTGCCGTGGCAGCCCCCGCATCGCGTATCGAGACCGTCGTCAGCCTGTGCAAGCGCCGGGGGTTCGTCTACCCCAGCGGCGAGATCTACGGAGGTACGCGGTCCGCCTGGGACTACGGTCCGCTCGGGGTCGAGCTGAAGGAGAACATCAAGAAGCAGTGGTGGCGGTCGGTCGTCACCGGCCGCGACGACGTCGTCGGGCTCGACTCGTCGGTCGTGCTGCCTCGGCAGGTCTGGGTCGCGTCCGGCCACCTCAGCGCGTTCAGCGACCCGCTGACCGAGTGCCAGTCGTGCCACAAGCGTTACCGCGCAGACCATCTCGAGGAGGAGTTCGAGGCGAAGAAGGGGCGCGCGCCCGAGAACGGCCTCGCCGACATCGCCTGCCCGAACTGCGGCAACCGCGGTGCGTGGACCGAGCCCCGCGACTTCAACATGATGCTGAAGACGTACCTCGGCCCGGTCGAGGACGAGTCCGGCCTGCACTACCTGCGACCCGAGACGGCACAGGGCATCTTCGTGAACTTCGCCAACGTGGCCTCCAGCTCGCGCAAGAAGCCGCCCTTCGGCATCGGCCAGATCGGCAAGTCGTTCCGCAACGAGATCACCCCGGGCAACTTCATCTTCCGCACCCGCGAGTTCGAGCAGATGGAGATGGAGTTCTTCGTCGAGCCGGGTACGGACGAGGAGTGGCACCAGTACTGGATCGACGAGCGGATGGCCTGGTACGTCGACCTCGGCATCTCGGCAGACAACCTGCGCCTGTACGAGCACCCGTCCGAGAAGCTCTCGCACTACTCGAAGCGGACGGTCGACATCGAGTACCGGTACGGCTTCAGCGGGTCGGAATGGGGTGAGCTCGAGGGGATCGCGAACCGCACCGACTTCGACCTCGACACCCACTCCAAGCACTCGGGCACGGACCTCTCGTACTTCGACCAGGCCAAGGGCGAGCGGTGGACGCCGTACGTCATCGAGCCGGCGGCCGGGCTGTCGCGCTCGCTGATGACGTTCCTCGTCGAGGCGTACGCCGAGGACGAGGCGCCCAACGCCAAGGGCGGGGTCGACAAGCGCGTCGTGCTGCGGCTGGACCGTCGGCTGGCTCCGGTCAAGGCGGCCGTGCTGCCGCTCTCGCGCCACGCCGACCTCTCGCCCAAGGCCCGCGCCCTCGCGGCCGACCTGCGCAAGCACTGGAACGTCGAGTTCGACGACGCCCAGGCGATCGGACGGCGCTACCGGCGCCAGGACGAGATCGGCACGCCGTTCTGCCTCACCGTCGACTTCGACACGCTCGAGGACCAGGCGGTCACCGTCCGCGACCGCGACACGATGAGCCAGGAGCGGGTCTCGCTCGACAAGGTCGAGGGGTACCTCGCGGCACGCCTTCCGGGGTGCTGACGGTGGACTCCTCGGCGGACGCGCCGCGGGTGCGTCCGCAGCCCGGGTGGACGGCCTCGCGGCCGGGGGCCGGCGACGTCGGCGACCTGACCGAGCTGACCCGCCGGCACCAGCTCGCCGTCCGTGGCGCCGCGTCCTCGCGGCAGGACGTGGTCGAGTCGGAGGTCGTCGGCTCGGGGGCGCCCACCCGACGGCACCTTCTCGTCCGTGACGAGAGCGGGACCGCCCGCGGGTGGGCCTCCGTGCACGACCGTGCCGCCGGCCGGGTGCTGGCCGCCGTGGTGGTCGACCCCGACCTGTCCGACGACGTCGCCGACCCCGTGGCCGCCGACCTGCTCGGCTGGACGCGTGACCAGGCGATCGCCATCGCCGTCGAGCGCGGCCTGGCCGATACGCAGCTGGACATGGGCGCCTACGCCTCGGACGAGCGGCAGCAGCGCTGGTTGTCCGCCGCCGGGCTCGACAAGGTGCGCACGTGGTGGCAGATGTCGCGTCCGGTCGAGCCGTCCGAGGGCGAGCCGGGCGCGCTCCCCGGGGCCCGCGAAGGAGTCGTCGTCCGCGCGGTCGCGACGTGCCACCGGACGGGATGCCGGAGATCGACGACCTGCGCGCCGTGCACGACGTGCTCGAGGCCTCCTTCGCCGACCACTTCAACTCCCACGAGGAGACGTTCGACGAGTTCATCGACCGGCTGCGCGCCGACCCTGGCCACCGCTGGGACCACTGGTGGCTGGCCGAGCTCATCGACGGCGACGCCGCGCAGCCCGCCGGCGCCCTGGTCGGCGAGATCGTCGTCGCGGGTCGGACGGGCAGCCGGACAGCAGCTACGTCGCCTACCTCGGGGTGCTGTCGTCGGCCCGCGGTCGTGGCATCGCGAAGTCGTTGCTGCACACCGTGATCGCCGATGCGGCACAGCGCGGGCGGGACCGGGTCGGCCTCGAGGTCGACGCGGACTCGCCGACCGGCGCCGACGGTCTCTACCGGTCGATGGGGTTCGAGACGATGTACACGACGCAGTCGTGGCACCTCGACGTGACGGTGCCGGGAAGGGACCCGGCGTGATCGACGTCGAGCGGATCCGCGCGCAGTACCCGGCGCTGTCGGACGGCTGGGCCTACCTGGACGCCGCTGCCGGCAGCCAGGTGCCGCAGTCGGTCATCGACGCCGTCGCGGCCGCGTGGACGCGGGGGATCGGCAACCACGGCGGGGCGTTCGCGGCGTCCGCCCGGTCCGACTCGTACACCGACGGTGCGCGGCAGGCCGTGGCCGACCTGGTCGGGGCGCCCGACCCCGAGGGCGTGCTGCTCGGGCCCGACGATGACGGCGATGACCTACCGGGTCGCGACCGCCCTGTCGGCCACCTGGGGCGAGGGCGACGAGGTGGTGCTGACCCGGCTCGACCACGACGCGCAACGTGCGGCCGTGGGTCCAGGCCGCCGACGCGCGCCGGCGCGACGGTCCGCTTCGTCGACCCGGTGCTGCCGAGCCTCGACCTGCCCGCCGAGCAGTTCGCGGACGCTCATCGGCCCGCGCACGAGGCTCGTCGCGCTGACCGCTGCCAGCAACGTGGTGGGTACCCGTCCAGAGGTGCGAGAGGTCTGCGCCGCCGCCCATGAGGTCGGGGCACTGACCTACGTCGACGGCGTGCACGCGACACCGCACGGTCCGGTCGACATGGCGCGCGCTCGGCGCGGACTTCTACGCCACGTCGGCCTACAAGTGGTCCGGTCCGCACCTCGGCGCGGTGGCCGCCGACCCGGCCCTGCTGGCACGCGTCTGCACCCCGACCGGCTCGCGTCGTCGCCGCCCGAGGTGCCGTGGCGCTTCGAGCTCGGCACGCACCCGTTCGCGCAGCACGCGGGCCTCGTCGCCGCCGTCGACCACCTGGCCGCCCTCGACCCGGGTGACGCCGGACCCGGCCGCCGCGCCCGGCTGCTGGCGTCGATGTCGTCTGTCGAGGCGTACGAGGCGGACCTGTTCGGCACGCTGCTCGACCGGCCTGGACGCCCTCCCGCACGTGCACCCGGTCGGCTCGCCGGCCCGTCGTACCGCCACGGCCTACTTCACGGTCGACGGCCACGAGCCCCAGCAGGTGGCCGAGCACTGCGCCCGAGCCCGCGTCAACGTCTGGGCCGGGCACATGTACGCGTGGGAGCTGACCGCCCTCCTCGGCATCCGCGACCACGGCTCGGCCGTGCGCGCGGGTCTGGTGCACTACAACGACCGCAACGACGTCGACAGGCTGCTGGAGGTCCTGGCCGACCTGGCCTGACAGTCGACCCGACGGCGCAGGATGTCGGAGCCCGCCGCTACAGTTCGATTCATGGGACGTCCTGGGGTGGCACCCCGCGGGTTCCGCCGGTGAGCCGCCGCGCCCTGCTGCTCTTCATCGGCCTCGGGGTGGTGTGGGGCATCCCGTACCTCCTGATCAAGATCGCCCTCGACGATCTCGAGCCGACGACCCTCGTGCTGGCCCGCACCGCGATCGCGGCGGCGGTGATGCTGCCGGTGGCGGCCGCACGCCGTGCCCTCGTGCCGGCCTTGCGTCGGTGGGCGCCGGTGCTGGCCTACGCGATGATCGAGATCGTCGTGCCCTGGTTCTTCCTCGCGCGCGCCGAGCAGCACCTGTCGAGCTCCCTGACCGGGTTGCTGCTGGCCGGTGTGCCGGTCGTCGGCGTGGGAATCTCGCTCGCGACGCGACGCAGCGAGAACCTCGGCCTCTCAGGCGGTCTCGGGCTCCTCGTCGGCCTCGTCGGGGTCGCGCTGCTGGTCGGCTTCGAGGGCGGTGTGGCGAGCGGCGGACCCCAGGTACTGGCGATGGGTGAGCTGGGGATCACGGTCGTCTGCTACGCGGTCGGACCGGTGATCATGACCCGCTTCCTGGCCGACCTGCGGGCGTCCGGGGTGATCGCCGTCAGCCTCGCGATGTCGGCGCTGCTCTATGCCGTGCCGGGCGCGCTCGAGGCGCCGCGGATGTGGCCCTCGGTCCAGACGACCGCGTCCGTCGTGACCCTGGCCACGGTCTGCACCGCCCTGGCGTTCGGGCTCTTCTTCGCACTGGTCGCCGAGGTCGGGCCGGTCCGCACGACGCTGATCACGTACATCAACCCCGCGGTGGCGGTCCTCGCGGGGGTCGTCGTGCTCAAGGAGCAGGTCACGTGGGCCACCGCAGCGGGCTTCGTCCTCGTGGTCGGGGGCTCCGCCCTGGCCTCGGGACGGCGACGGCGCGACGAGCCGGCGGCCGACCAGGCGGCCTGCCCGCCCGAGCCGGGGCCGGACCTGGCCGCCCAGCAGGCCACAATGGGGGCATGACGACCACCACGACGACCACGGCGGGCCTGCGTCTGGGCCCGATCGAGGTCGAGACGCCCGTGGTGCTCGCCCCGATGGCCGGCATCACCAACCAGGCGTTCCGCGCGCTCTGCCGCGAGTTCGGTCCGGGCGGCGTCTACGTCAGCGAGATGGTGACGTCGCGGGCCCTGGTCGAGCGGTCGCCCGAGTCGATGCGCCTGATCCGGCACGACCCCGACGAGCAGCCGCGCAGTGTGCAGCTCTACGGCGTCGACCCGGCCACCGTCGGCGCCGCCGTCCGCCTGCTCCTGGACGAGGACCACGCCGACCACGTCGACCTGAACTTCGGCTGCCCGGTCGCCAAGGTGACCCGCAAGGGCGGCGGGGCGGCCCTGCCGTGGAAGACCGACCTCTTCACGCGCGTGGTGCGGGCCGCCGTGGGCGCCGCCCGTCCGTACGGGGTGCCGGTCACCGTGAAGATGCGGATGGGTGTCGACGCCGACCACCTGACCTACCTCGACGCGGGGCGGATCGCCGAGGAGGAGGGTGCGGCGGCGGTCGCGCTGCACGCGCGCACGGCCGCCGACTACTACGGCGGCGTCGCGGACTGGTCCGCCATCGCGCGCCTGAAGGAGACCGTGACCAGCATCCCGGTGCTGGGCAACGGGGACATCTGGTCGGCGGAGGATGCCGTCGCGATGGTGGCCCGGACCGGCTGCGACGGCGTCGTCGTCGGCCGGGGCTGCCTGGGCCGGCCCTGGCTGTTCGCCGACCTCGCGGCGGCGTTCGCGGGGGAGCCCCAGCGGGTGCGTCCGACGCTCGGTGAGGTGGCCGCGGTGCTGCGTCGGCACGGGCGGCTCCTCGTGGCGCACTACGGCGACGAGCTGCGCGCCTGCCGCGACCTGCGCAAGCACATGTCCTGGTACCTCAAGGGCTACCCGGTGGGCCACGAGCTGCGGGCCGGACTCGGCATGGTCGAGTCCGAGCAGCAGCTCGATGACCTGCTGGGTCGGCTGGACGGCGACCAGCCGTACCCGGGTGAGCCGTCCGAGGGGCCGCGTGGTCGCACGGTCGGCGCCAAGCGTGTCGCCCTGCCCGAGGGCTGGCTCGACGGGCACGACCTGACCGGTGAGGCGGCCCGCATGATCGGCGAGGCCGAGCTGTCCGTGAGCGGCGGGTAGCCTCCGCCCGTGCGCGCAGTGGGAACCCTGGTGAGCCGGCTCGTCTGGCTGGTGCTGCTGCTTGCCCTTGCGCTGGTCGTGGTCACCGCTACGCGCGTCGTCCTGGTGAGCCGGGACGACGACCGGCGTGCCAGCGACGCCGTCGTCGTGCTGGGGGCGGCACAGTTCGACGGGGAACCGAGCCCCGTCCTGATGGCCCGGCTCGAGCACGCGAAGACCCTCTACGACGACGGCGTCGCGCCGCGCGTCATCACGACCGGCGGCTCGCTGGCCGGCGACCGGTTCACCGAGGCCGAGTCAGGCCAGATCTGGCTCACGGAGAACGGCGTGCCCGAGTCCGACATCGTGGTGGTCCCCACCGGCAGCGACACCCTCACGTCGGTCGAGGCCGTCGCGCCGGTGATGGACGGCGAAGGCTGGGACTCCGCCGTGGTCGTGACCGACCCGCCGCACATCCTGCGTTCGGTCACCATGCTCGGTGACCTGGGGGTCGACGCCGTCGGCTCACCCGCGACCGAGACGCCCGGCAGCGACAGCGTCTGGGCGCAGACGAAGTACGTCGCCCGCGAGACCGCCGGGTACCTGTACTACCAGCTGCAGCGCCTGACGTCGTGAGCGATCCGGGGACGGGGGCAGGAGGCACGTCCACCGGGTACGACGACGCCGACCGGCAGCGCTGGGTCGACGCCGGCCCGTCCCTCACCGACCGGGGCGACTTCGCGCGCGACCGGGCCCGGCTGCTGCACTCGTCGGCACTGCGCCGCCTCGGCGGCAAGACCCAGGTCGTCGGCCCGGGGAGCGACGACTTCGCCCGGACGCGACTCACGCACAGCCTCGAGGTCGCGCAGGTGGGACGCGAGCTGGGGCTCGCGCTCGGTTGCGACCCCGACGTGGTCGACACCGCGTGCCTCGCCCACGACCTCGGACACCCCCCGTTCGGGCACAACGGCGAGAAGGCGCTCGACCTGGTGCTGGCCGGGCACGGCGGCTTCGAGGGCAACGCCCAGACACTGCGGCTGCTGACGCGTCTCGAACCCAAGGTCTTCCGCGCGGACGGTCGCGCCGCGGGTCTCAACCTCACACGCGCCAGCCTGGACGCTGCGACGAAGTACCCGTGGCGGCGAGGTGAGAACCCGTCCGCCGGAGGCAAGTTCGGCGTCTACGACGACGACGTCGAGGTGTTCGAGTGGGTGCGCGAAGGCGCCGAGCCATGGAGGCGGTGCCTGGAGGCGCAGGTGATGGACCTCAGCGACGACATCGCCTACAGCGTGCACGACGTCGAGGACGCGGTCGTCGGGGGATGGGTCGACCTCAGCCAGCTCGACGACGCGGACGTGCGCGACCGCGTGGCGGAGCTCGTGCGTCAGTGGTACCTGCCGGGGGTCGACCCGGCCGAGGTGCACCGCGGCCTGGCACGGCTCCAGGACCTGCCGTTCTGGGTCTCCGCGTACGCCGGCGACCGGCACGCCCTCGCCGCGCTGAAGAACCTCACCAGCAGCCTGATCGGGCGCTTCTGCGGAGCCGCCGAGAAGGCGACGCGGCAGCAGTTCGGCGGACACCCCCTCACGCGGTACGCGGCCGACGTCGTCGTCCCCCGCGAGACCCAGGTGGAGATCGCCGCACTCAAGGGAGTCGCCGCGGTGTTCGTGATGGTGGCCGACGACCGCCAGGACGAGTACGTGCAGCAGCGGACCCTGCTGACCGGGCTGGTCGAGGCGCTGGCCGACCAGGGCGGGTCGGCGTTGGAGCCGGTCTTCGCGGCCGACCACGCGGCGGCCGGCGACGAGTCGGGGCGGCTGCGCGCCGTCGTCGACCAGGTGGCGGCACTCACCGACGCGAGGGCTCGCGCCTGGGCGCAGCAGCTCGGGGTGACCGGTCCATCCGCCCGGCACGCGGCCACGGACCCGGCCTAGGATCGGCCGGTGGCAGGCCTGATCCGACGCGACGACGTCGAGGCGGTGCGTGAACGTACGCGCATCGAGGACGTGGTGGGGGAGTACGTCACGCTCAAGACCGCCGGCGTGGGCTCCCTCAAGGGTCTCTGCCCCTTCCACGACGAACGCTCGCCCTCGTTCAACGTGCGACCCCAGGTCGGCCGGTACCACTGCTTCGGCTGCGACGAGGGAGGCGACGTCATCGCCTTCCTGCAGGCCATCGACCACCTGTCGTTCACGGAGGCGGTCGAGCGCCTCGCGTCCCGGCTCGGGTACACCCTGCGGTACGAGGAGGGTGGCGGGCCCGACCGCGCCGAGCACGGCAAGCGGCAGCGGCTGCTCGACGCCAACGCGGCCGCCGAGGCGTTCTTCCGCGACCAGCTCACCAGCCCGGCAGCCCAGGTGGGGCGCACGTTCCTCTCCGAGCGGGGTTTCGACCGCGCCGCGGCGGACCAGTTCGGCGTCGGCTTCGCCCCGCAGACCTGGGACGCGCTCACCACCCACCTGAAGGGCCGCGGGTTCACCGAGCACGAGCTGACGTCGGCGGGCCTTCTCGCCGCCGGCGACCGGGGGGCCTACGACCGCTTCCGCGGGCGGCTCGTGTGGCCGATCCGCGACATCACTGGTGCCACAGTGGGTTTCGGAGCGCGGCGGCTGCTGGAGGACGACCAGGGGCCGAAGTACCTCAACACCCCGCAGACCCAGGTCTACAACAAGTCGGCGGTGCTCTACGGCATCGACCTCGCCAAGCGGGAGATCGCCAAGCGGCGTCAGGTCGTGGTGGTCGAGGGCTACACCGACGTGATGGCCATGCACCTGTCCGGGGTGCCCACTGCGGTCGCGACGTGCGGCACCGCCTTCGGCACCGAGCACATCAAGATCGTGCGGCGCCTGCTCGTCGACGACGACGCCCGGTCGGGCGAGGTGGTGTTCACCTTCGACGGCGACGCGGCCGGGCAGAAGGCCGCGCTACGGGCGTTCGAGGAGGACCAGCGCTTCGTCGCGCAGACGTACGTGGCCGTCGAGCAGTCGGGGATGGATCCGTGCGAGCTGCGCCAGGCCAAGGGGCCCGACGCGTTGCCCGCCCTGGTCGCCGACCGCACGCCGCTGTTCGAGTTCGCGATCGTGTCGACGCTGTCGGGCTTCGACCTGGACCACGCCGAGGGTCGCGTGCAGGGGCTGAGGGCGGCCGCACCCGTGGTCGCGCAGATCCGGGACTCCTCCCTGCGCCCGGAGTACGCCCGTCGCCTCGCCGGGCTGCTGGGCATGGACGTCGACGAGGTGCGCGGCGCGGTCGCGCAGGCGGCGAAGCGGCTCTCGACACCGGGCGGTTCCTCTCCGGGCGGCCGGACCCCGCCGCCGCAGACGAGGGCTCCCGGCGACCACCGTCCCGCGGACGAGCACGCGACCCCGCCGGAGCCGGTCCTGCCGCGACCCGACCTGCGCGACCCCGTGCTGGGGGCCGAGGGACGGCTGGTGCAGGTGCTGCTGCAGTTCCCGTCCCGGGTGCCGGACGAGGCGTTCGCGATGCTCAGTGAGTCGTCGTTCACGCACCCGGCGTTCGTCGCGTTGTTCAGGGCGGTGCAGGACGCGGGGACGCCGTCCCAGGCCGGCCAGGACTGGATGGAGAAGGTGACCGAGGCCGCCCCCAACGCCGTGCAGCAGCTGGTGCGTGAGCTCGCCGTGGCGCCGCTGCCGGTGCGCGGCTCGGACAACCTCACCCGGTTCGCCGAGGACCTGGTGCGCGGAACCCGGCAGCGGCAGCTGCTGCGCCGCAAGGCCGAGGTGCACAGCAAGCTGCAGAGGGCCGAGGCGACCGGTGACGCCGCGGCACTGTCCCAGGCGAACACCGAGCTGATGGCGCTGCAGCGTGACGAGCACGCCCTGCGGGGCGTGTGATGGCGCTCTTCCGCAAGGCGCCGGCCGTGGAGGGTGTCGACCTGTTGCCCGGGGAGCGGGCGCTGGCGTCCGCGGTTCTCGGTGCTGGTGTCACCGTCGCCGCCACCACGCTGCGCCTGGTCGTCCTGCGTCCGGACACGCCCGTCTGGTCGCGGGCGTGGCACGAGGTCGACGCGGTGGCCTGGGAGCGCGACGACCGCGTGCTGACGGTCGTGACCGTCGACGGTGCCGCGTTGACCGTCGAGCTGGACGAGAAGGAGCACCTGCAGCTCGCCCAGGTCGTGCGCGAGCGCGTTCAGGCCTCGCTGGTCACCTGGCAGGCCGTCTCGGTGCCGGGCGGCCGGGTGCGGGTCGCCGTGCGCAAGGGTCCAGAGGGCCTGATGCTGCAGGAGATCCCCGACCCGGGGGTGGCGACCGACGGAGCCGAGGCGCGGTCGCGGATCGACAGGGCACGGCGCGAGGTGGCCTCCTCGGTGGGTGCCGAGCCATCGACCTTGGGCGGTCCGGAGCACCTGTGACCCTTTGCTACGCTTGCCCGGCCCCGCTGGGGGCGGTCCCGCGTAGCTCAATTGGCAGAGCATCCGACTGTTAATCGGACGGTTACTGGTTCGAGTCCAGTCGCGGGAGCACCACCTGACCTGTGACAACGCCTTCCGGAGTCTTCTGCGGAGGGTGCTGTTGTCGGCGCGGCGCTAGGAATGCGCTCGGAAGTTCTCCCGACCCATGTTGTCGGTAGCGAACGAGCATCCGGACCCGCACGGCCGTTCACGGCGAGCAGGCCCGGGATCTGCCAGGCCTGGCGCGAAGAGAGTCTTTTGGCATGGAGTGCCGGTGACAGCCACATATCGACCACGAAGGTCGGTTCATCGTTGGGCCCCTGCCTCGGTTCGGAGCGTCCGCTGATCCTGTCGACCGAGGGGTGTGTTCGTGTCTACTTCGAGGGCATGCGTACTGATAATGGAGTCATGACAGACGCGACGCTGCGCTCCGCGACGGAGCTGGAGCTGCACCGCACGGTGGTGGATGGTGTTCCGGTGGTGTGGACGCAGGGTCCGGCGCCGTTGGCGGCGACGCTGATGTTCGGGTGCGGTACCCGCGACGAGTCGTTCCCGACGATCGGGGTGACGCACATGGTCGAGCACCTGGCGATGGGCACGCTGCCCAAGGCGCACTACCCGCGGAACGCCTCGGTGGGGCTGGACACCACCGAGTTCGTGGCCGAGGGGCGACCTGACCAGGTCGTTGCCTTCCTGGACGGGGTCTGCCGCGCGTTGTCGGACCTGCCCGTGACGCGCCTCGACAGCGAGCGAGGGGTGCTCGAGGCCGAGGGCGGGATGGCCACGCACCCGACGACAGCGGCCGCGCTCACGCAGCGGTTCGGCGTCCAGGGACTCGGCCTGACGCAGTGGGTCGGGCCCGGCGAGCACGGGGTCAGCGCGGAGGTGGTCGCCGAGCACGTCGGGCGGTTCTTCACCCGGGCGAACGCCGTGCTGGTCCTGACCGGCCCTCCCCCGGACGGTTTGCGCCTGTCGCTGCCCCCCGGTGAGCGGCCCAGTCGTCCGGCCAACCCGCCGGTGGAGCGCGGTGGTCCGATGTGGTGCGCGGACTCGGTGCCCTCGCCCGGGCTCGGACTGAGCGCACCGGCGAGGGACACGGTGTCGGCGATGGCCGTCTCCATCCTGCAGGAGCGTCTGATGGACGTGGCTCGGCACGAGCACGGCATCAGCTACCAGGTGGATTGCGATGGGGTGGAGGTCGACGCCGACCGGCTGGAATGGGTGCTGCACCTGGACGCCCGTCCGGGACAGGACCAGCGCGCCGCAGAGCTGATGTGGGAACAGGCCACGGAGCTCGCCCGGCACGGCCCAACCGAGGACGAGCTCGAGCACGAACGCGACAGGGTGCGAGAGACGTGGGGCGACCCTCGCGCAGTCGTGATCGACCTGGACGGCGCCGGGCGTGCCGAGCTGTTCGGCTACTCGGCGCGCTCGCGGTCAGAGATCGGGGCTGCCCGGGACCAGGTGTCGGCGACCGACGTCGCGCGTGCTCTGCGTGAGGCCATGACCACCGCGATCGTCGTGGTCCCGGAGGACGTCGAGGTGTCGCTGACCGCCCCGGACGGCCGCCCGGTGCCGGAAGGCGGCTGCCCCAGGTCGCGCACCGTTCCGGTCGGCAGGGTGTACAGGCCACCGCTGCTCGCCCGCGGCATGAGCAAGGAAGCGCGCGCTGCCCGGCTGGTCGAGCTCGACGACGGGTTTGCTGCCGTCGACGGCGTCGGCGACGTGCACACCGTGCTGTTCGACGACGTCGTCGGGGTCGAGGTCAGCGACGCCGGGCGGGTGCTGTACAGCCGGCATGGATGCATCGCCCCGGTCACCCACGAGCTGTGGACCAAGGTCGCTCCCGCCATCCGACGGGTCGACGACGTCCTGGCGCCACAGCTTCGATTCACCGCGCCGCAACGGCCCGATGACCCACCCCCCGCCCGATGAGCGTCCGCGACGAGCGGGGTTCGGCCCACGGACCCTGACCCGCTCCCGGACAGCTGACCTGAGGGCTCCTGCCGGCTCTGTTGCGCTTCGGCGCGCTCACGGACGCCCGGCACAGGCCGCGACAGGACGTCCTGGCCGGCACGTTCCTGGAGATCTTCTGCAGGTCACGAGCCTGTGCGGCCGATGGCGGCACTGCACGGATGGTTGTCGTGCTGGCTGCTGACAGGACGGTCGCGGGTTCGAGTCCAGTCGCGGGAGCCACCTGGAAGAGATCATCTAGCTGGGTGCCGTAGTCCGGCCCCCCTCACGGGTTGCTGGCAGCGTTCTGTCCGAAGGCGTCCGAAGACGACCCATCGTCGCCGAGGTGCCCGGGGAGACGTGCGGCACGTCACCCACGCCCTCGAGGTGCAGCTGCCCGTCGCCCGAGACGAATGAACCGCTCGGCCTGTCCGAGAGTCAGCCAGCCTGCGGCGACCGAAGCCGTGGCCGTGGCCCGGTGATCGCCGAAGCCCACGCTCGCGGCGACGACCATCTCCGGCACGAGGCCGATCATGGCCTCGACTGTCAGAGCCTCGCTCAGCACGAGGCTGACCACGCCGTGCGTCAGTGCCCAGAGCTGGGTCGCCGCGTGGTCCGCTCGGACGTCTCGGTCGAATCGCCCTGAGGCGCAGGCTCGTTCGACGGCGGCCACGAATACTCCGAACGGCGCGTCAGCGACCTGCGGGTCGGTGAGCGTGTAGCGCTGGTCGAACATCGTGCGGTAGAGGTCGGGCTCGCGCAACGCGTGCCCCACGTAGGCGGCGCCGGCCGCCGTCACGTCCCGCACGCTGTCGTCGGTCGGACGAAGTCGCGCCAGTCGGGCCGAGAGCCTGCGGAAACCCTCCTCGCGGACAGCTGACCACAGCCCCGGCATCCCGCCGAAGTGCGTGTAGACAGCCATCGTCGAGGTCCCGGCCGCCTCCGCCACGGCTCGCAGCGTGACCGGCTCGGCCGAGCCCAGCCGCTGGGCAGCGATCTCGATGAGCGCGAGGCGTTGTGCGGGATCTGCGGTGCGAGGCATGCTTGCCATGATACATAGCGTTGCTATAGCGTCGCTATACAACACACCCAAGGAACACGGAGGACCGGTCATGGCCGTGCAGCTGATGAACCCCGAGGGGCTCCCGAAGCCGGAGCACTACTGCCAGCTGGCCATCGCCAGCGGCAGCCGGACGGTCTACCTGTCCGGGCAGGTCGCGCGCGACGCGGACGGCAACCCGGTCGGTGAGGGTGACCTCGCCGCCCAGACCGAGCAGGCATTCCGCAACGTCCTGACCGGCCTGGGCGCTGCCGGGGCGAGCTACGCCGACGTCGCGAAAGTCACCATCTACGTCGTCGACTGGGAGCCGTCGAAGCTGGGCGCTCTCGGGGAGGGCATCGGGCGCGTCGCCGGCGAGCTCGGCATCGACCCCACCAAGCCGACCACGATGATCAGTGTGGCCGGGCTGGGTGAGCCCGACCTCCTGATCGAGATCGAGGCGATCGCCGTCGTGGACTGACGGGGCCGGAGTCCTCGCGCGATCGTGTAGGAGGACTGCACGCGCGTGACGGTCCGATCTGCCTCGGTCCTGATCCAGCCGGCGGTGACCTCACTGCTCCGACCGGACGATGTCCTGCCAGAGGTCGAGGAGGCCGGCTCTGGCCAGCGGGTCGTAGGGATCCTGCCCGGCCATGGTCCTGTACCGACCGGGTGGCTGCCCGTACGCCCCGGAGAACCGTCGGGAGAAGTGGTAGGCGTCGGCGAAGCCGGTGAGACGGGCGACCTGGTCGATCGTGAGGTTGCTGCGGGTCAGGGTGGTCGCAGCGTGGGCCAGGCGGACCAGTTCGAGCGCCGCCGCAGGGCTGGTGCCGACCTCGCGCGCGAAGGTGCGGGAGAAGTGCGCCGGTGACACCCCGCACGCGTCAGCAAGGTCCTTGTTGCGCATCAGGCACATGCCCTGCGCTCGCCACGTCCGCCGGACGAGGTCGAGGGCGGGCACGAGCCGCGGGCTCACCGGCTGCGGCGGACGGGGCAGGGGACCGTCGACGAACAGGTCGAGGAGCAGCGACACCACGTGGCTGGTGCGCAAGAGCGCGGTGGCCTCGCTCTGCGATCGGAGTCGGAGCAAGTGCGCGCACAACGCGCCGAGCGGCTCGTGGCTCGTGTCGAGCCTGCGGACCGGTGGCACAGAGGTGAGATCCGGGCCCGACGTCGTGTGGAAGTGCACGTAGGCATGGGAGGACGTCTGCTCGGGGTCCCAGTCATATCGATCCAGGTCGCCGGCTCTCGCCAGGGCCACCATGCCGGGCCGAAGGAGGACCTCCGTCACGTCGCCCTCGCGTCGTTCGACCCGCCAGCGCGCGGACCCCTTGAGGACCCAGACGAACTCGTGGTCGACCAGACGACGTGGTCCGTAGCTGGAGCCCGGGGGGTACTCCGCCACTCGCGCCGGCGAGCTCACGGTCACGCGGTTACCTGCCGACGAGATCACGATCAGACATTAGCGTGCGCCCTAGAGGCATCGATCTTCCCCTGCCAACGCAACAGGATGGGACGAACGCCCGCGACGGACAGCAGACACAGACAGGAGCCCCCATGACCTCGACCCTTGAACCCGGCACGGCCGACGTCCGCATCCACGACGACGTGACGGACGAGCTGGCGACGCAGATGCGTCAGGACGGCTTCGCGGTCCTGCGCGACGCGATCACGCCGGAGGAGGTGTCGGCCCTCCATGGCGAGGCGGTCCGGCTGTGCCGGGGCGAGCTGGCCGAGATCGACCACGCACCCGTCGTGGGTGACGAGTCCGACGACGAGCTGATGCGCCGGTTCCTGTGCATCCACTACCCGCACAAGGTGTCGGAGGTGGCCCGCCGTGCGCTGCACGCGCCGCGCGTCGTGGACGCGCTGACCCGCATCATCGGCCCCAACGTCAAGGCGATGCAGTCGATGCTGTTCATCAAGTCCGAGGGAAAGCCCGGGCAGCCGTGGCACCAGGACGAGTTCTTCATCCCGACAAGGGACCGCTCGCTCACGGCAGTGTGGATCGCCCTGGACGACGCCACGATCGAGAACGGCTGCCTCTGGGTCCTCCCCGGCTCGCACCGCCGGGGCGTCCTCTACCCCGATCGGGAGCAGGACGACGACCGGTTCGACTGCAGCATCGAGGCTTTCGACTTCCCCTACCGTGACGAGGACGCCGTCCCGGTGGAGGTTCCGGCGGGTTCCGCGGTGATCTTCAACGGCTACCTGCTGCACCGGTCCCTGCAGAACTCCGGTCGCCACGGCTACCGCCGCGCCCTCGCCAACCACTACATGAGCGCCGAGTCGCTCCTGCCGTGGAAGGGCGTTCCCGAGGGTGTCCACGTCGGCAAGCACGACTTCCGTGACGTCGTCCTCGTGGCAGGTGAGGACCCGTACGCGTACAAGGGCGTCGCGGACATCTCCCGACCGCTCTCCCGTCCTGACAAGGACGGTGGCTGCGACCGCTAGCGGTTGGCAGGGTCAGCCTGGTGGGACGACCAGGGAGCACCGCAGGGGGAGGTCGCTGACCGAGCTGCCGACCAGCACGTCGTACGTGCCGGGGTCGGCGACCCAGCCGTCGTCCCACCGCGTCAGCGAGCGCCACGGCAGGGGCAGGACGATCGTCTGCTCCTCGCCGGCGCCGGCTCGCACCACCTGGTGGGTCGCCAGCCACCGCACCGGCCGTCCCGTGTCGTCCTCCTGCGCGGCCAGGTAGACCTGGACGACGTGCTTGCCCGGGCGGGCGCCCACGTTGCGCACCCGCACACGGACCCAGCCGTCACTCTCAGGGGTCGGTGCCTGGACCTCCCCGTCGTCGAGTTCCCAGGTCGTGTAACCCAGGCCGTGACCGAACCAGAACGCGGGGCGGCGACCCGACCGCAGCCACGCCCGGTAGCCCACGTGGATCCCCTCCGAGTACTCCAGCCGCCCGTCGGTCGGGGTGACGTCCAGGACCGGGGGCTCGTCCTCTCCGGGCCACGTCGTCGGTAGGCGACCACCCGGCTCCTGGTGCCCCAGCAGCACGTCGGCCAGGGCGTGGCCGACCTCCTGTCCGCCGAAGTGGGTGACGACGATCGCGGCGACCTCGTGCCGCCACGGCATCAGCACGGGCGCGCCCGACGCGACGACGACGACGGTGGGTGTTCCCGTGGCTGCGACGGCGCGCACCAGCGCGTCCTGGTGGCCGGGCAGGCCGAGGTCGCGTCGGTCGAAGCCCTCGGACTCGACGTCGGAGCTCGTGCCGACGACGACCACCGCGACGTCCGACGTCCGCGCCAGCGCGACGGCGTCCTCGATCAGGTACTCGGCCGGCGTCGCATCGGGCTCGAGGCCCACCCGGACCGCCAGCAGGCCGGCCTGCCCGAGCGCCTCGCGACGCAGGGTCAGCCGGACCTCCACCCGGCGCGCCACACCGGCCTCCACCTCCACGTCGCCGGAGTGCGAGGGAGGCGCCAGCGGGCTCGCACCGAGACGGTCGCCCACCACAGCCCCTGTCCCGGACACGATCACGTCCCCGTCGACCTCCACGAGGCCTTGGGCTCCGGCGGCGAAACCCAGCCGCGCGGTACCGGTGCGGGACGGGACCCAGGTGAAGTCGACGTCGAGCCGGGTGGTCTCCCTGACCGGCGCGTCACCGCCGAACCAGACCAGGTCGGTCGAGAGCCGGTGCTCCTCGTGGAGGGCGCGCCCGTCACCGTCGCGGAACGTGACGCGTACCCCCGGCTCACCGGTCTGCGGGTGCCGCAGCTCGTCCAGGGGCAGCCCCGCCACACCGTCCTGGACCACCGCCCCCACGGCGTGCTCGACCGCATGACCGGACAGGGCGGCCCGCAACCCGTCCAGGGGGCTGATGACCCGGTGGGGGAGGACCGTGGCTGAGCCACCCCCCTGGGTGCGGGCGTGGACGGCGTTGTGCCCGACCACGGCCAGGCGCGTGTACCGCTCCGGGTCGAGGGGCAGCAGCCCGTCGTTGGCGACCAGCACCATGCCGTCGCAGGCGACGTCGTGGGCCAGCGCCGTCCCCGCCACCTCGTCGGGGGCGTGATCGTCCTCCTCGGGCGGCGTCGAGCCGGTCGGCTCCAAGGCACCGACTCGGGAGGCGAGGAGCAGGATCCGACGCACCTTCTCATCCACGGCGCTCTCCGGGACCTCGCCGGAGCGGACGGCCGCGACCAGCGCGTCCCCCCACGGTCCGTGGGGGCCGGGCATCACCAGATCCTGGTCGGCCTTCGCCGCTCCCATCGAGCGCACCGCACCCCAGTCACCGACGACCACGCCGTCGAAGCCCCAGTCCGTACGGAGGGGCGTGGTCAGAAGAGGGCTCTCGGTCGCGGTGACCCCGTTGATCGCGTTGTAGGAGGACATCACCATCCACGCGCCGCCGCTGAGCACCGCCTCCTCGAACGGTCGCAGGTACACCTCGCGCAGTGCGCGTGCGGACACCTCGGAGCTGGCGGTGAAGCGCTCGGTCTCGGAGTCGTTGGCGACGTAGTGCTTGACGGCGGCCGCGACACCGTGTCGCTGGATGCCGCGGACGACGGCCGACCCGAGATGCGCTGTGAGCAGCGGGTCCTCGCTGAACGCCTCGAAGTGTCGACCCGCGAGCGGTGACCGGTGCATGTTGACGGTCGGCGCGAGGAGGACGTGCACGCCGCGTCGCCGCGCCTCGCCCGACAGCACCCGTCCGTACTCGTGAGCAAGCCCCGGGTCCCACGTCGCAGCGAGGACCGTCGCTGACGGGAGGTTGAGCGACGGGCGCCGCTCGTCCCACAGCTCGCCACGCACGCCGACGGGGCCGTCCGACATCAGCATCTGCGCCAGCCCGATCTCGGGCACTCCGCAGGTGCGCCAGTGGTCGGCGCCGGTCAGCAGCGCCACCTTCGTCTCCAGACCGAGAGCGGCCAGACGTGACTCGATCTCCGGGTGGTGCGCGTGCAGTGCCTCGGTGACGGGCCCGACCGTCATGCGAGCTCTCGGCCGGCGGCGGGGTGCAGAGCGGCGATGTCGTGCCGTACCCGCCGCACGTGGGCGCGAGCCGCCTCCTCGGCGGCGTCCGCGTCACGGGCGAGCACGGCCTCGAGCACCGCCTGGTGCTCGACGATCGCCTGCTTCGACCAGACCAGCGGCTTGCCCCCGAGCATCGCGATCGCGATCCGTCCCTGGACCCGCTCCAGGTACGGCATCAGCTCGTCGTTGTGGGCCGCGGACCGCAGCACGGCGTGGAACGCCATGTCGAGGGGGACGTGCTGGTCCGCCTCCCCGCGCTCGACAGCGGTCGCGTGCTGCCGGTGGGTCTCAGCCAGGATCTCGAGCTCCTGCGGGGTCGCGTTGAGCGCGGCCAGCCTGGCGGCGAGACCCTCGAGCACCTCCCGGATCTGGTACAGCGGAACGAGTTCCGTCGGGTCCAGGACGGCGACCCCCGCACCCCGGTGCGGCTCCTCGGTCGCGAGCCCGTCCTGCACGAGCCGCTGGACAGCCTCCCGCACGGGGCTGCGGCTCACGTCGAACTGCTGGGCCAGGACCGGGACGCTCAGCCTGCTCCCGGGTGCGAGCCGCCCGCTGACGATCGCGGTCCGCAGCGACTCGTAGACGCTGTCGGCGACCCGGCGCTGCTGGGGGAGCGCGGCGAACGGGCTGGGCGCGACGGCCGCGGTGTCGAGGCCGCCGTCGTGGTTCGAGGTGGTCATGAGCGCGTCCTGTCCTGGCTGGTCACGGCTGATCGGTCCTCTGCGTTGCGAGGTGACGCATCCACCAGGATCTCCCTGCTCGGGGCGAAGCCGAGGCGCCACGCCCCGACGGTGACGGGGACGTCGGGCACGGCGACCGGTGCGGAGTAGAGGTGCCAGTGTCGGCCATCGTCGACCGGGGCGCCGGTCACTTCCTCGACCTGGGTCCGAGGGCGGACGGGGCCCGCGGGGTCGGTCGTCCACCCGATCGAGGCGCCGGGCGTGTCGCACGAGGCGTACAGCAGGCCGTCCCGCAGATCCGCCACTGGTGCGCTGGTGACCTGCAGCCTGCCACCGGGGCGCCACTGCTCCAGCTGCTCGCGCTCCGAGGCCGGCCACGGGTTCGCGTATGCCTGCTGCCACTCGTCCAGCAGGTTCCGCAGCCGGTCCAGGGCCTCGGCGTGAGCGGGGTCGCCCGCCAGGTTGACCAGCTCGAACGGGTCCTCGTCGTGGTCGAAGAGCTCCTCTTCCGGTCGCCCGGGCGCGACGACAGCGCGCTGGACCGGGCTGAGATGGCGCGCGGGCAGCCCCTTCGCGATGGCGTCGGAGTCGGCGAACGCGAGCCGGCGGAACTCGCGCCAGGTGACGAACTGGTCCGGGTACTCGGCGTGCTGCATCCCGGACCGGTCGGGGTGCGCGTGCCGCACGTACCGGTAGCGGCTGTCCCGGACCGTCAACGACGCGTCCTCCTGCTCGTCGATGCGAGCCCGTCCGCCGAAGACCGCCGGGTTGGGGTCGAGGTAGCGACCGTCGGAGTCGAAGACCGGACGGCCGTGCATGTGGTCCGGAACCGGAAGGCCGCAGGCGGTGAGGATGGTCGGGGCGAGGTCCATCACGTGGACGAGCTCCGGCCGGCGGGACGGCGCAAGGACTCCCGGCCAGCGGACGATCACGGGCACGCGCAGCCCGGCCTCGTTCGCCCAGCGCTTGGCCCGGGGCATCCCGACCCCGTGGTCGACCCAGAAGACCACGATGGTGTCGCGCTCGAGGCCGTCCTCCGCCAGCTGCCCGAGCAGGCTGCCGACCCAGTGGTCCATCTGGGTCACGAGGTCGCCGTACCGGGCCCAGGTCTCGCGGAAGGCCGGGGTGTCGGGGTAGTAAGGCGGCAGCGGTGCGAGGGCCGGGTCGTGACGGCGCTCGTCGGCGACGTCGGCGGTCTCGGCCGCGAAGGCGTCCTCGTCGTAGTACAGGCGCGACTCGTGGGTGATGCTGCTGTGGAAGCCCGCGAAGAACGGCGTCGACGGCGAGGGGCGATTGCGCCAGTGCGCGGTCGTGCTGCACTCGTCGAAGGCGGTGGGCGGGGTCTGCACCTGGAAGTCGGCGAACACGTTGTTGGTGACGTAGTACCCCGCCTCCCGAAAGTACTCGCTGAGCAGCCTCACCTCCGGCGGCGGGACCGCCTTGGTCCGCATCGGGAGCGTCCCGATCGCGGTGGGGTGGCAGCCGGTCATGATCGCCGACCGTGAGGGGGCGCAGACCGGTGCGCTGGCGTAGGCGTGGGTGTACAGCGCCCCGTCCGAGGCCAGCTCGTCGAGTACCGGGGTGTCCGCGTACTCGGCGCCGGGCCAGACCCCCTGGTAGGCGCCGAGGTCGGGGTTGATGTCGTGCGTGGAGATCCACAGGACGTTCGGTCGTGCGTCCTCGTCGCGGGACTCGCGCCTCTGCGCGTCGCCATCGTTCGTCATGCCGCTAGACTATCCCAACATGCTGCATGTAACGTGCAGCACGTACCACGCAGCGTGAGGACATTGACATCGCTGGGCAACCGCACTCTGGAGGAGAGACATGACGTGGACGAGGGCCCGACGGGGCGCGGCGCTGATGGCGGCGTCGGCGATGGCACTGGCGCTGGTGGGTTGCACCTCCGAGGGCCAGAGCGGGGACGGCGAGGAAGGTGATGGGGGCGGCGAGCAGCAGAGTCTGACCCTGACCATCGGGGCCCGGGTGGACAACAACTCCTTCGACCCTGCGGACCTCGAGATCGGCAACCGCATCCAGTACTGGCAGCCGGTCTACGACACGCTGATCCGGCTGGACGCGGACGCCGAGCCACAGCCCAACCTCGCGACCGAGTGGTCGTACAACGACGACAACACCGCTCTCACGCTGCAGCTGCGCGATGACGTGACCTTCACCGACGGTGAGGCCTTCGACGGCGAGGCGGTCAAGGCGAACATCGAGCACATCAAGGCGGGTTCGGGGCAGAACCAGTTCATGGTCGCCGGCATCGATGAGGTCGTCGTCAGCTCCCCGACCGAGGTGGAGCTCAGGCTGTCCGAGCCGGTGCCGTCCCTGCTCTCTTACCTCGGCTGGGTCGGCGGCGCGATGGCCTCACCCGCGGCGCTGGAGGCCGGCAGCATCGCCGAGGAGCCGGTGGGCTCCGGCCCCTACGTCTACGACGCCGCAGCCAGCCGTCCGGGGACCGAGTACCAGTACACCCGCAACGAGGACTACTGGAACGCCGAGGCCTTCCCGTACGACACCTACGTCGTCCGTCCGCTGAACGACGTCACCCCGACCCTCAACGCGCTGAAGACCGACCAGCTCAGCGGCGCGCTCCTGACGCCCGCCGTGGCCAAGGAGGCCGAGTCGTCCGGTGTGACGATCGAGACGAGGTCGGTGGCGTGGGCCGGGCTGCTGATCGGTGACCGCCAGGGCACCAAGGTCCCCGAGCTCGCCGACCCCCGCGTGCGTCAGGCGATCAACTACGCGATGAACCGCGAGGAGATGGTCGAGTTCATCCTGAACGGCTACGGGGAACCGACCAGCCAGGTGTTCAACACCGCGAGCCAGGCCTACGACGAGAACCTCGACGACGCCTACACGTACGACGTGGACAAGGCCAAGCAGCTGATGTCCGAGGCCGGCGTCGGTGAGTTCACGATCACCATGCCGCAGTGGGACAGCCCCTGGAACGACCTGTTCCCGACGATCGCCGCGCAGCTCGCGGAGATCGGCATCACGGTCGTGTACGACCAGGTCCCGCCGGACCAGGCGATCTCCTCGGTCCTGTCCGGCGACTACCCGGTCGCGTTCTTCCCTCTGGCGTCGGCGAGCGCCTGGCAGGACCTGCAGACCTGGGTGACCCCCGAGGCGCCGTGGAACATGCAGAAGGCCACCGACCCCGAGCTGACCGCGCTGATCGAGAAGGCGCAGATGGCGACGGGGGATGAGCAGGACGCGGCCTTCCAGGCCGTGAACGAGTGGCTGGTCGAGGAGGCGTGGTTCGCGCCCCTGTTCCGTCAGGACCAGGTCTTCGGCGTGACCGAGGGGACCGACGTGACGATGCAGGCCCAGAACGCCGTCCCGTCCCTCTGGCTCTACCAGCCCGCGGAGGGCTGACCGGTCCCGCCGGGGCCGCCCACCGGCCCCGGCGGGAACCACCCTCCCGACCGACCTGACCGACGTAGAAGGGGTCCGACGCCGTGATCCGGTTCGTCCTGCGAAGAGTCGCCTTCGGCGTCAGCCTGGTGCTCTTCGCCACGACGCTGACGTTCTTCCTCGTCTACCGGGACCCGCTGACGATCGCCCGGAACATCCTCGGCGAGAACGCCTCCCAGGACCAGGTGACCGCCAGGGCGGAGGCACTCGGCCTCGACAGGCCGCTGGTCGCGCAGTTCCTCGACTGGCTGGCGAGTGCCGTCACCGGTGACCTTGGCACGTCCTACTTCTCGACCGAGACGGTGGCGTCGATCCTGGTCAGCCGCACGCCGGTCACCTTGTCGATCGTCGCCGGCGGCGTCCTGCTCACCGCGATCGTGAGCGCGGTGCTGGGGATGCTGGCCGCGGTCCGTGGCGGCTGGGCCGACCGGTCGGTGCAGGTCCTGTCCGTGGTCGGCATGTCGCTGCCGAACTTCTGGCTCGCCCTGATGTTCGTCCTGCTCTTCGCCGTGAGCCTGCGGATCTTCCCTGCGACCGGCTACGTCTCGCCGGACATCTCGGTGGTCGGCTGGTTGGCGAGCATCACCCTGCCCGTCGCAGCGCTGGCGCTGAGCGGCATCGCCGCGGCCACCCAGCAGGTCCGGGGTGCGGTGATGGACCTGCTCGAGGCGGACTTCGTCCGGACGCTCCGGTCGCGAGGGCTCTCCGAGAAGTCCATCCTCTTCCGGCACGCCCTCAAGAACGCGGCGTCACCGGCACTGACCGTCCTGTCGCTCCAGTTCATCGGCCTCCTCGGCGGAGCCATCGTGATCGAGAAGGTGTTCGCTCTCCCCGGTCTGGGGACGACCGCCGTGAACGCCACCATCCGCGGCGACATCCCGGTGCTGCTGGGGGTCGTTGCCGTGACCGTCGTGATCGTGGTCGTGGTCAACCTGGTGATCGACATCGTGAACGGCTGGTTGAACCCGAAGGTGACCCTGTCGTGAGCGACATGCCCACAACCGCAGCCCCGTCCGCACCCGCACGGCGGAGCGTGCTCGGCCTGATCCTGCGCAACCCGTTGGCACTGACCGGCCTCGTCGTGCTGCTGGCGCTCATCTCCGTCGCCCTCCTGGCCGGTGTCCTGTCGCCGTACGACCCGATGCTGCCGGATCTGCGCCTGCGCAACGCGGCGCCCGGCACGGACGGACACCTGCTCGGCGGAGACGGAGCAGGCCGCGACATCCTCTCCCGGCTGCTGTACGGAACCCGGCTGACGCTGGCCGGCGCCGCGCTCGCCATCGGTGTCGCGATCCTCGTCGGGGTGCCGGCCGGACTGGTCGCCGGCTACGTCGGACGGACCTTCGACGCCGTCTCCAGCTGGGTGGCCGACGTCCTGCTCTCGGTGCCGGGCAAGGTGCTGCTCCTCGCGGTCATCGCGGCGTTCGGACCGTCCGTGCTGATCACCATGACCGCCTTCGGGGTGATCCTGTCCCCGCACCTGTTCCGGCTCGTGCGCGCCCAGACCATCGGGGTCAGGAACGACCTCTACGTGGACGCCGCCAAGGTGGCCGGCCTCTCGGACCGGCGGATCATCGCCCGGCACATCCTCTACGTGGTCCGCGCCCCGATCATCATCCAGTCCGCCATCCTCGCGGGCATCGCGATCATCGTGCAGTCGGGCCTGGAGTTCCTCGGTCTCGGCGACCCGGGACAGGTGACCTGGGGGTCGATGCTCGGGAACGCGTTCTCCGTCATCTACCTCGCGCCCACCGCGATCATCTGGCCCGGGGTGGCGATCGGCGTCACGGTCGCCTCGCTGGTCCTGCTCGGCAACGGGCTGCGAGACGCCGTGCAGGGCACGACGACACCGCCGCGAAGGAGACGCCGACCGGCGCCCCCGGCACAGGCGCCCGCTCCGGCGACGACGGGCCCCGAGCACGACGGTCCGCGACCGGAGGCCCTCCTGTCGGTGAAGGGGCTGCGCGTGGGCTACCCACAGGCCGACTCCTCGATCACCGTCGTCGTCGACGGGGTCGATCTGGAGCTGAGGCGCGGTGAGGTGCTGGGCCTGGTCGGCGAGTCCGGGTCGGGGAAGACGCAGACGGCCTTCTCGATCCTGGGCCTGCTGCCTCGCGGCGGGGAGGTGCTCGGCGGGTCCATCGAGGTGGGGGGCATCGACGTGACCCGGCTCTCGCCTCGGCAGGGACGCGAGCTGATGCGCTCGACGCTCGCCTACGTCCCGCAGGAACCGATGAGCAACCTGGACCCGGCGTTCAAGGTCGGCTCCCAGCTGGTGGAGCCCCTGCGAGCCCGAGGGCTCGGACGCCAGGCCGCGAGGAGGAAGGCGCTGGACCTGCTGGCGGAGGTCGGGATCCCCGACCCCGAGCGGACGTTCGACTCGTACCCGCACCAGGTGTCCGGCGGCATGGCCCAGCGGATCCTCATCGCCGGTGCCATCTCCTCGGATCCCGCTCTGCTCATCGCCGACGAACCGACGACCGCCCTGGACGTGACGGTCCAGGCTGAGGTGCTCGCCCTGCTGAGAAGGCTGCAGCGCGAACGAGACCTGGCGATCCTGCTGGTCACCCACAACCTCGGCGTCGTGGCCGACCTCTGCGACTCCGTGGCCGTGATGCGGGCCGGGACGGTCGTGGAGACGGGCTCCACGCGTGACGTGTTCGCCTCCCCTCAGCACGAGTACACCAAGGCCCTCCTGGCGGCGAACCTGGACGACACGGCCCCGCGGCCACCGCTGCGCCCGGTCGGGTCCACCGACACCGACCACCGCGACGCGCGCAGGGAGCCCGGCATGAGCCTCCTGGAGATCGAGGACGTCTCGGTCGACTACCCGAGCAAGGGGTGGCGGGCCAAGCCCTTCCGCGCGCTGAGCGAGGTGAGCCTGGACGTCGAGCGGGGTGAGACCGTCGGCCTGGTGGGGGAGTCGGGGTCCGGCAAGACCACGCTGGGTCGCGCCGTGCTGGGTCTCGTCCCGGTCGCGTCCGGTCGGATCCGCTTCGAGGACCGAGACATCCACGACCTCGGACGGCGGGAACGACGCCGGCTGGCGCCGGAGATCCAGGTCGTCTTCCAGGACCCCTACTCGTCGCTGAACCCGGCGATGACCGTGGCGGACATCCTCACCGAGCCCCTGGAGGCGCAGCGGGTGCCGACGACCGAGGCTCGGCGGCGCGTCTCGGAGCTGCTGGACCAGGTCGGGCTCCCCGGTGACGCCGACCGGCGGTACCCACGCGAGTTCTCCGGCGGGCAGCGCCAGAGGATCGCGATCGCCCGGGCACTCGCACTGCGGCCGAAGCTGATCGTCTGCGACGAACCGGTGTCGGCCCTCGACCTGTCGACGCAGGCGCGGATCCTCGACCTGCTGATCGAGATCCAGGACCGCACGGGGGTCGCCTACGTCTTCGTCTCCCACGACCTGTCCGTCGTGCGCCACGTCAGCCACCGGGTCGCGGTGATGTACTCCGGCGAGATCGTCGAGTCGGGCGACTGCGACCAGGTGACCGCCAGACCCGAGCACCCCTACACGCGCAGCCTTCTGGGAGCGGCTCCGGTCGCCGACCCCGAACGCCAGCGGCAGCGACGCGAGGAGCGGGAGCGAGCTCTCGCGACCGAGCGCGGATGACGCCGCCGACCGCGCAGCAACGCACCACCGACGATGGGAGAAGACAGGACATGAGCAGGCGGGTGGCCTTCCTCGGGCTCGGCACGATGGGCGGGCGCGCCGCCCTCGCAGTGGCAGCCACCGGCTGCGTCGCAGTGGGCTTCGATCCTGTCGAGAGCGCGAGAAGGCGCGCGGCCGACCAGGGGCTCTGCGTCACGGACGACGCCGAGGCTGCGCTCCAGGACGCGGACCTCGTCGTGGTGTCGGTGCCGCGCCCTGAGCACGTCCAGTCGCTCGTGAAGGGTCCTCTGCAGCAGGCGAAGGCGGGGGTGACGGTGGTCGACCTGTCAACCATCGACCCGCAGACCGCGCGGGCCGCGGCGGGCGATCTCGGCCTGCACGGCGTCACGTACCTCGACTGCCCCGTGCTGGGCCGGCCGGCCGGGTGCGGGTCCTGGACCCTCGTGGCGGGTGGCGAGGCGGAGGCGGTGGCCCGTGTCACCCCACTGCTGGAGCGCAGCATCGCCAAACGCGTGGTGCGGGTCGGCGACGTCGGCGCCGGCTCCACGGTGAAGATCCTCAACAACCTCATGTTCGGGGCCATCAACGCCGTGACCGCCGAGGCCCTGCACCTGTGCCGCGAGTCCGGCATCCCCATGGAGGTCTTCATCGACGCGGTGACCAACTCCGGGGCCGCCACCGTCTCCAACCTGTTCAAGGACGTGGCTCCCAGACTCGCGTCGGGCGACGACGACCCCGTGTTCGCGCTCGAGCTGCTGGCCAAGGACAACCTGCTGGCCCAGGCGCTGGCCGAGCAGCTGGGAGCGACGGCGCCCATCGCCGACGCCGTGGTCCGGGTCAACACCCGCGCCATCGATCTCGGCCAGGGCAGCCGTGACAGCTCGGCGGTCCTGCGAGCCTATGAGGACGGCGGCGCGGCGTGATCATCGACGCCGTCCGCCTCACGGTGCTGTCCGTCCCTCTCGAAGAGCCGGTCCGCATGTCGTTCTCCCAGCTGTCCTCACGCGACATGGTGCTCGTCGAGCTGGAGTCGGACGGCCTCGTGGGCGTGGGGGAGAGCTGGGTGAACTACCCGGCCTGGGCGGCACAGGAGAGGCTGGTGACGCTCGAGCGCGGGCTGGTGCCGCTGCTGGTGGGTCGCGACGTCTCCGACCCGGTCGGCGTGCAGTCCGACCTGTGGCGCCTGCTCGAGGGGCCGGCACGCCAGTGGGGTGCTCCGGGACCGATGTGGCAGGCGCTGAGCGCCGTGGACATCGCACTGTGGGACCTGGTGGCACGGCACCAGGGGGTGTCGGTGGCGGCCCTGCTGGGCGGCGACGGGGTCCGTAGCCACGTCGACGCCTACGCCAGCGGGATCGGGCCGTCGGAGATCGGGACGTACTGCGAGCTGGCGCGGGCGGCCGGCTTCCGCGCGGTGAAGGTGCGCGTGGGGTTCGGCCGGGAGCGGGACGAGCAGACCCTCCTCGCGACCCGGGCCGCGCTGGGTGGCGACGTGAAGGTCTTCGCAGACGCCAACCAGGCGTGGGACACCGATGGGGCTGTCGAGTTCTGCTCGTGGAGTGAGGCGTTCGACGTCGCATGGCTCGAGGAGCCGCTGGCCGGTAACCGGCTGGAGGACCTGGCCGAGCTGGCCGCCAAGGTCGACGTCCCACTCGCCTGCGGTGAGAACCTCTACGGCGCCGACGAGTTCAGCAGGTACGTGGAGTCCGGTGTCGTCGCTCTCATCCAGCCAGACCTGGCGAAGTCCGGCGGCTTCACGATCGCCAGGCAGGTGGCGTTCGGGCTGCCGCCCGACGTCGCGATGGCTCCTCACTGCTACGGGGGCGCCCTCGTCACGGCTGCCAGCGTGCAGATGGCTGCCGCCTTTGACAAGGTCGCCTACATCGAGCTCGACGCGCGGCCCAACCCGCTGCGCGACGAGATCCTGCTTCACCCCCTGACCGCATCCGACGGTCGGGTGGCGGTGCCCGAGGGGCCCGGACTGGGCGTGGAGCTGGACCGGGACGCCCTCGAGCGCTACGTCGTCGAACGAAGGGACTGTGATCTCCGTGCAGTGGTCTGAGCTGGGGCTGTCGGCAGACGGTGCGACCGGGCTGGGAGCCGGACGCGTGTCGGGGAAGGTCGTGCCGGGTGCACCCGCCGAGATCCCTGACCCGGCGCACGGACGGACGGTGGCCACGGTCGGCTGGGCCGAGGTGCAGGAGGTCGACCGTGCGGTGCGTGACGCCGCGGACGCGATGCGTGAGTGGGCCCGGACCGACGTGCGTGAGCGGGCGCGCGCACTGCGTGCCGTGGCCGACGACCTGCGTGCGCTGGCGAGCCCGCTGGGCGACCTGATCTGCGCGGAGTCGGGGAAGCGTCTGGAGGAGGCGGTCGCCGAGGTGCACTTCTCCGCCCGCTACTTCGACTGGTTCGCCGACGCGGCGACGCGCATCGACGGGTGGACCTACGAGACGCCGCAGCGCCACTTCCAGGTCGAGCGTCGACCGGCGGGGGTCGTCGCGGCAGTGAGCCCGTGGAACTTCCCGCTCTCCATCCCCGCGCGGAAGCTCGCCGCGGCACTGGCGGCCGGCTGCGGTGTGGTGCAGAAGCCGTCCGAGCGGTCACCCATCTCGACGCTGGTCCTCACCGCAGTGTGCGAGCGCCACCTTCCCGTGGGCCTCGTCGCCGCGCTCGTCGGCGACGGCGAGGAGCTGACGGGGGCCCTGATCGACCATCCTGCCGTGCGCGTCGTGACGTTCACCGGTTCCACGCGCGTCGGTCGGGTGGTCGCGGAGCGGTGTGGACGCGAGTTCACCCACGCGGTGCTGGAGCTCGGAGGCCGTGCACCCTTCATCGTCTGCCAGGACGCCGACGTCGACACCGCGGTCGACGCCCTGATGGTCGCCAAGCTGCGCAACAACGGCGAGTCCTGCCTGGCGGCCAACAACGTGTTCGTGCACGCCGACCGCTACGACGCGGTGCTGTCGGGCCTGCGGGACCGCCTCGCGGACCTGCGGGTCGGCGACCCGCGCGACCCCGGCACCGGTCTCGGCCCCCAGATCCGGCCGAGCGAGGTCGAGAGGCTCTCGGGCCTGGTCGACGGCGCACGACGTGCGGGTGCCCCGGTGGAGTCCTTCGGCGCCATGCCCGACGCAGGCTGGTACGCCCCCGCGACCGTGATCGAGGGCGGAGCGGGCAGCGGCGACGCCTGGAGCAGCGAGACCTTCGGACCCGTGTTCAGCGTCGCCTCCTTCACCGACGTCTCGGCCGTGGTGGATGAGGTGAACGGTTGGCCCACCGGCCTCGGTGGCTACGTCGTCGGCACCGACCCTGAGCAGCGGCTCGCGCTGGCACGCCGGCTGGACCTCGGGATCGTGGGTGTGAACAACGGCGCTCCGAACACTCCGGAGGTCCCGTTCGGCGGGCGCGGACAGTCGGGCCTGGGTCGCGAGGGTGGCCTCTCCGGACTGCTCGAGTTCACCACCGAGCACACGGTGTCGCTCGCCCGCTGAGACGGCGGGCGGCTACGCGACGTCGGCGGCACACCGGAATCCGGTGTGGCCGGTGGAGCTGTCGGGGGTGTTGTGGGTCCGGGCGGCGACCCGGTACCGGGTGCAGTAGGAGTCGTGGCACAGGTAGGAACCGCCCCGCACGACCCGTGAGTCGCCCTCCGGGGGGCCTGTCGGGTCGATGCGGGTGGCGATCGTGTCGGGCACGTGCCAGTCCGGGCTCCAGCGGTCGGCCGTCCACTCCCACACGTTCCCCACCATGTTGAACAGCCCGAAGCGGTTGGGACGGAACGCCTTCACCGGCGCTGTGCCGACGTAGCCGTCCGCGCCGGTGTCCTGTGACGGGAAGGTGCCTTGCCAGATGTTGCAGCGGTGTTCGCCTCGGGGTGTGAGCTTGTCGCCCCACGGGTAGCGCCGCTGGTCCAGCCCGCCGCGTGCCGCCTTCTCCCACTCGGCCTCCGTCGGGAGTCGCTTGCCTGCCCAGGCCGCGTAGGCTCGCGCGTCGTTGAAGGAGACGTGGACGACGGGGTGGTGCGGGATGGCGCGGACGTCCGACCCCTGGCCCTGCGGCCGACGCCACGTCGCGTCCCGGACACCGCGCCACCACGGTGCGCCGGGGACCGTGGCACCCATCACGTCGGGTCGGGCACGTGCGGTGAGCATGGCCCCGAACACGAAGGACCAGCCGAACGTCTCTGCGTCCGTGCGGTATCCCGAGTCATCGACGAACGTGGCGAAGTCGGCGTTGGAGACCGCGCAGCGATCGATGAGGAACGCACCGACCTCGACCGAGCGGATCGGCCCCTCGCCGTCGTCGACGAAGCCGTCAGGGTCCTCGCCGCCCATCCGGAAGGCTCCGCCGGGGATCGCGACCATGCCCTGCGTCGAGGGTGCACGCCCTGCCGACGAGAGCGGTTCCGCCGGGCCGGCGGTCGGGGTCTCGGTGCGCCGTGGCGCGCAGCAAGCCGCGTCCTGAACCACGCCGTCACGTCCGAGCCCGAGAGGCTCTGCGCGCATCGCGACAGGCTATCCCTCCCGTGCGGAGGGAAGCCGTCAAGCCGTCCGGGTTGCGACCAGGACGAGGGCCACGGCCCCCATGGCGACCGTCGCCGCGGTGAGCGCAGCCGCGGCGCGCCAGGCGGGGCGCAGCGTCCCGCTGTGCAGGCGCGTCTCGTAGCGCCGGTGGCGGCCCGCCTGGACGCTCACGACCCCGGCGGCCAGGACCAGGCCGCCGAAGGTCGCGGCCAGAGCCGACGCCCCCGAGCCGGAGGTCAACCGGGTCAGCAGGAGGGAGACCACGGAGATCGCGAGGCCGGTGCGGACCCACGCGAGGGTCGTCCGCTCGGGCTGCAGACCGGGGTCCCACGGTCGGTCGGGCACGCGTCAGTGCCCGACCAGCACGTAACCCAGCAGCAGCAGCGCACTGACACCGATCCCCGCCGCCAGCCAGGGGGCCAGGTCGGGAGGGGGCAACGACCGACTGTGACGCATCGCTCGTTCCGTGCCCAGCCACCGCACGAAGGCGCCGACCGCCAACCCTGCCCCCAAGACGATGAGCAGGGACGCGAGACCGCGGCGCAGACCCTCAGGCAGGTCGTCGACGAAGGCCTCCAGGCCGATGCCGGCGGCGAGCAGCGCCAGCGACGTCCGGATCCACGCCAGGAACGTGCGCTCGTTGGCGAGGGTGAACCGCGGGTCGGGGTCCTTGCCGTCTGCGAGGAATCGCCTCAGTCCTGGACTCACGATGGTGACCCTATGGGCTCATCGCCCTGGCGATGGGGACCACCCCGAGATCACGAGCGCTTCCTCGCCGCGCGCGCTGGCGAGCACAGCGCCGCCGAGGCGATCGCTGTCGGCCCGGTGCGCTCGTGACGTGCGAGGCCACGCCCACTCCGGCAGAGTGCAGCACCGACGATCGACCCTGATCCCGATGGTTGCCAGAGATACCCCCGAGGGGTATGTTGGCGCCTTGTCCGGTTCGGAGTCCCTGTCGACGAGAGGACCACCCGAGATGACCACACCGCCTACCGACGCACCTGCCGAGGACATCGTGGTCTACGGGACGTCGTGGTGTCCCGACGTGCGCCGCAGCCGGGCGGTTCTCGACGAGGTCGGACTGACCTACACGTACGTCGACGTGGACGACGACAAGGCCGCCCTCCGCCGGGTCCGCGCGCTGCAGAAGGGCGCACGCCGCGTCCCCACCATCGTGATCGGGTCGGGACCCGTTCTCGTGGAGCCCACGGACGATGACCTCCGCGGGCAGCTCGGCGCCCTCGAGGGGCGCCCCCTGCCGTGAGCGACGGCCTGCTGCTCACCGGAGCGCTGGCGGTCCTCGCCCTGGCGGCGACCGGCGCGTGGCTCGTGCTGCGCGTCTCGCGCGCGCCTCTGGTCGTCCTGCCGTTCGAGTCCGGGTCGCTGGTCACCCAGCACGCCGTCAGCAGGTACCACGTGCGCTGGTACGCCGTGACCCTGCTCTTCCTGGCGTTCGACATGGAGATGGTCTTCATGTACCCGTGGGCACTCGTGGTGGCCGAGGTCGGGCCGGCGGCCGTCATCGAGATGTTCGGCTTCCTGACCGTCCTCCTCGTGGGTGTCGTCTACTGCTGGCGCGAAGGAGCCCTGCGGTGGACCTGAGACATGCGGCGGTCGACCGAGCGCGCAGCTGGGCGCTCGGGTCTGCCGCGGGTCGCCGTCCTCGCCACCCCCAGCGCCCGGACGCTCGGCTGGGACGTCGAGCGCGCATGCCTCTCGCGCGGGCTGGGAGCTGGCGACCTCGCCCGGCGCGACGGACCTCCTGGTGCTCGTCGGCGACCTGGAGGACCAGCCCGACCCGTTGAGGGCGGCAGCCGACGTGTGGTGGCACCAGGTCGGCGCTCCCCGGGCCCGCGTCACCGTTCGCCGGTCGAGCGAGGTGGACGACACCCTGGACGCCGCGGCCGAGCGGCTGCACGACTGGCCCGCGCAACGACGGGAGTCGCACCGCGGGGACGAGGTGGCGGAGCTGCTCGCGGGCGAGAGCGACGGGCACGAGGGTCATGACATGGGCGGGCACGAGGGTCATGACATGGGCGGGCACGAGGGTCATGACATGGGCGGGCACGAGGGTCACGACATGGGCGACGTGGCCGGGCTCCCGATGGCGGGCACGGGGGACGACCGGGACGGCCTGGCGCTCGACCTGGTCACCTACCGCCTGGGTCCGTTCCTGCACGGCTGGCCGGTCGGACTGGTCGTCCGCACCGAGCTGTCCGGTGACATCGTGTCCTCCGCCGTCGTCGAGGCGACGCCGCACCTGCCCCAGTCCCTCCCCAGGCGCGCCGCAGTGGCCCACGCGGTCGCCGAGGTGCTCGACCTCGCCGGCTGGGGGACCGCGTCCCGAGAGGTGTGCCGGGCCAGGACCCGGCTGCTGGACGGGGAGGACCTCGACGTCTCCCACCGTCGGTGGATCGCGCGGGTGCGTCGGTCGCGCACCCTGCGGTGGTCGCTGCGGGGGATCGGGGCCCAGAAGGGCCGGGACGCCTCCGACCGCATGACTGACTGGTGCGACCTGCTGCTCGCCCCGGACCCGGCCCCCGCGGGGGACCTGGTGCTCGACGTGGACCCGGACGAGGCCGTCGACGCCGTGCTGGGTACCGAGCTGGCGCGGGCGCGGATCGCGGTCGCGAGCCTCGCTCTGCACGCGATACCCACGTCCACGGGCCGCCACCCTCTTCACCGTGGAGCGCCACGGTGACGGGCGCAACCCTGCTCTGGGCCGCGGTGCTCGTGATGCTGGTCCCGGTCCTGCAGCACCGGTCGGCCGTGTCGCCCCTTCGCGGTGGCGCGCGGATGGTGGTGGAGCAGCCACGCCTGTTGCCGGCTCCCGACAGGCTGCTGGGCCGGGTGGCGGCAGTCCTCGTCCCGCTGGCCGCGGCCCTGGCGCTGGCTGTGGTCCCGATCGGGTGGAACGGTGCGGCCTGGCTGTCGTCGTCGGCCGACCTGGTGTGGTTCAACGCGGCCGAGGTGCTGCTCTGGGTGGCGTGGTGGTGCGCGGGCTGGTCACCGAACAGCGTCCTGCCCCTCGTAGGCGCCTACCGCTTCCTCGCGCAGGGACTGTCGTACGAGCTGCCGTTGATGTTCGCCCTCATCACCGTCGGCGTCGGAGCAGGCTCGCTGCGTGTCAACGACGTCGTCGCAGCCCAGCAGGACCTCTGGTTCGTGGTCGTCATGCCCGTCGCAGCCGTCGTGTTCGTCGCTGCTGCAGCAGCTTTCGCGTGCTGGGGACCCTTCGCGGCCCCCATGTCCCGCGACCTGGTCGGCGGGGTCCTCGCAGAGACCAGCGGACCGGCACGGCTGGCGCTGACCGCAGGACGAGCGGCCTTCCTCGGTGTCGCGGCGGCGATGGCGGCCACCCTCTTCCTCGGTGGTCCCGCCGGTCCAGGTGGGTCAGGGTGGTGGTGGCTCCTGGGAAAGACCGTCGCGGTGGCCGCGCTGATGGTCGCCGCCGCCAGGCGGCTTCCGGTGCTGCCGCCCGACCGGACCGTCGACGTGGCCTGGGTGGTCGTGATGCCGCTGACCATCCTGCAGGCCCTCGTCGTGTCCGTGCTGGCGCTGCAGGGGGTGGTGTGAGTGGACGCCTCTCTCGCACCCGACCTCGTCGACCTCGTCGGGCTCGCCGCCCTCGGGGCCCTGGCGGTGGCCCTCGGTGTCGCGGTGTTCGTCGTGGACTCCATGGCCCGGGCCACGTTCGCCCTGCTCGGGTCCTTCGTCGTGGTGGCCGGGTTGCTGTGGTGGCTCGGCCTGGCCTACCTGGGGGCGGTTACCGTGCTGATGATGACCGTCGAGATGGCCGTGATGGCGGTCTTCATGGTCGCGTTCATGATGAACCCGGCCGGACTGATGCCGATGACGATGGTCCACGCCGGGCGCTCCGCCGCGGGGGTGGCCGCGGCGGTCTTCGTCGTCCTGGTGGCGGGTGTCTGGCTCGTCGACTGGTCGGCCGTCGTCGCGCTGGCAACGGCGAACGTGCCCGAAGCGGGCATGGACGGAACCCCCGACGCGGGCACAGGGAGCTCGATGGTGGACCCGACCCTGCAGCTGGGCCGCGCGGTCATGGGCTCGCACATGCTCGTCATGCTGGTCGTCGGCGTCACCCTCCTCGCCACGATCGTCGCCGCCACGGTTCTGGCGACCGACCGAGGACGGTACGACCGGTTCGGGGACGACCTGGCGTCCGGCCCCTCGGACCCGGTGAGCGGGGGACTGCCGCGATGACGCCCGTCGGGGTGGAGCCACTGGTCGACGTCACGACCTTGCAGGTGCTCCTGACCGTGGCCGCCGGTCTGGTGGCCGTCGGCGTGTTCGGTGCGCTGTCCCAGCAGAGCGTGGTGATGGTGATGATGGGCCTCGAGCTGGCCGTCAACGGCGTGCTGCTGGCCGGCGGCGCCGCGTGGGCCGCCGTCTCCCCGTGGGTCGCGGACGCCCAGATGCTGGTGGTGATCGCCCTCGTCGTGATGGCCGTCGAGATGGCCATGGGTTTCGCCGTCGTCGTCGCCATCTACCGGTCACGGCAGGTCGACATGGTCGACATGGCGACGGACCTGAGCGGATGAGCGGCATCCTCCAGGGGCAGGCGGCCTCGTCCGCCGCGCTCGCGGCCATCCCCGTCGTCGCGGGGCTGGTCGGTGTCGTCCTGACGTTGACGGGGCGCCGGCTGGCGGGCGAGCGGGAACGGGTGGCGGTGGCCGCCGCCGTCGGCACCGCGCTCCTCGGCGTCGCCCTCGTGGCGCTGGTCCCCGAGGGCGCCACGGTCGGCTCGCCGTTCCTCGCCCTCGACGTGCCGGGAGCCGGCCTCGAGCTCGCCGTCGACCCCCTGGGACGTGTGACGTCCACCGTCGTGTCCGTCGTCCTCCTGGCCGTCGTCGCGGTCTCGTCCGCGGGAGCGCTGCACGACGCGGTGACGGACCCGGACAGCGGCACCAACCGGCCCCGTCTCCTGGGGCTGCTGCTGCTCTTCGCCGCCGGCATGCACACCACCGTCCTGTCGTCGTCGCTGCCCGCTCTCGTCGTGGGATGGGAGGTGATGGGGGCCGCCTCCGGCCTGCTCGTGGCCAGCGCGTGGCGCGACGCCAGCAGGGTGGGCGCCGGTACCACCGCGTTCCTCACCACGCGCGCCGCGGACCTCGGTCTCTTCATCGCTGCCGGGGCCGCGCTGGCCGGGGGGAGCCTGAGCCTGTCCGGGCTGTCTGAGCTGGAGTCGCCCTACGGCGCGATCGTGGCCGTCGGGCTGCTGGTGGCCGCCATCGGCAAGTCGGCTCAGCTGCCCCTGTCGGGGTGGCTGTCTCGCGCCATGCTCGGCCCGACGCCGGTCAGCGCACTGCTGCACTCCGCCACGATGGTCGCGGCGGGCGGCTACCTCCTGCTGCGGGTCGAGCCACTCCTGGCCGCGTACCCGGCCGTGGCGCAGGCGGCGGTCGTGATCGGGCTGGCCACCGGCGTGGTGCTGGGTCTGGTGGCTGTAGGCCAGAGCGACGTCAAGCAGCTGCTCGCGGCCAGCACCTGCGCGCAGGTCTCTGTGGTGGTCGTCGCAGCAGGCCTCGGGGCCGTGGGGGGCGGGGCCGCCCACCTCGTGGCCCACGCCGGCGTCAAGGCCGCGCTGTTCCTGGCGGCCGGCCTCTGGCTGACCCGCACGGGGAGCCGACAGCTGCGCGACCTGCGTGGCGTGGCCCGGGCGCACCCCGGCCTCGGCGTGGCGGCGACCCTCGCCGCGCTCGTCCTGGCCGGTCTGCCGCCGCTGCCGCTGTGGGTGACCAAGGACCTCGTGGTGTCCGGCGCCTCGGCCGGCGTCGGGGACTACGGTCCGGCGGTCGTCGCCGTGCTGCTCGTGGTCACCCTGCTGTCCGGTGCCTACGGCGGTCGACTCGTTGCCGTGATCTGGGCGAGACCCCTTGAGACCAGCCCGTCCTCGGGACCGTCGCCCCGAGCGCAGGCTTCGTCGCGGCTCGCCACCGGCGTGGTGACGGCGCTGGCCGTGCTCACCCTGCCGGCGGTGCTGCTCCTCGTCCCGACCGTCGAGGAGTGGTGGGGGGAGCTGCTCGGGTACGTCGGGCCGGCCCCCGCCCTCGCCCTGGCAGCCCTGTCCGGCGTTGCGGCCACGATCGGGGCGCTCGCAGCGGCGGCGCTCGGGGACCGCGCCCCCGGGCGCGCGCTGGCGAGGCTCACCGAGGGCTGGTTCGGCTTGCCCGCGGCTCTGGACCGCCTGGGGTCCGTGGCACTTCCGGTGGCTCGCGTCCTCGACCGGCTGGACGCCGTGGGCCACCGCGGCGTCGTCGCGCGAGCCGGGCCCACCGTGCGGTCGCTCGCAGGTCGCGCGGCGAGCGCCGACGACCTCGCTCACGGGTCGCTGGTGCTCGGGTCGGCGGCGTCCGTTCACCGGGTGGGCGTGACCTCGGCGCGCTTCGACGTCAGGCAGGTGCACGGCGTGGTCCTGCGCGTCGCGGGGGCGGGGCGTCGCCTGGGCACGGAGGCGCGGCGCCCGCAGACGGGACTGCTGCACCAGTACTACTTCCAGCTCGCCGCCGGAGCAGGCGTCCTCCTCGTCCTGCTGCTCCTCGTGCCCACCTGACCGTGCCCACCTGACCCGTGCCCACCTGACCCGTGCCCGCTGACAACGGCAAGCCGTCCACCCGCGACCCTGTCACCTGGAGCCCCTCGTGCTGCTGACCGTCACCGTCTTCCTGCCGCTGGTCGCGGCCGGCCTCGCGCTGCTGCTCCCCGCACGCCGGGCACGGCTCGTCGCCGTCGCGTCCACGTCCATCACGCTCGTGCTCACGGTCGCGCTGTGGATCACCCTCCCCGACAGGGCCGGCCACGCGGGCGGCTTCGGCTCCGAGGTCGACGTGCGGTGGATCCCGTCGGTGGACGCCGGCTACCACGTCGGGGTCGACGGGCTGTCCGTGCCGCTGCTGGTGATGTCGGCCGTGCTGTTCCTCGCGGCGGCCGTGTGGTCGTGGCGACAGGACGTCAGACCGCGTAGCTGGGTGGCGCTCTTCCTGTTCCTGGAGACGGCGAGCCTCGGCACGTTCGCGGCCCTGGATCTCATCCTGTTCTTCGTCTTCTTCGATCTGACCATCGTCGGCATGTACTTCGTGATCGCCGGCTGGGGGCACGGCCGACCGCGGGCCAGTGCCCTGCTGTTCTTCCTCTACACCTTCCTCGGGTCGCTGGTCATGCTCGTGGGATTCGTGGTCGTGTTCGCGAAGTCGTCCCCGCACACGTTCGACATCGTCGAGCTGGTGCGTCAGCAGCCGCTCGCGGACGACCCGTCGTCGGCGGGGCTCGCGCTGCTGCTGATCGGTCTGGGTCTCGCCATCAAGACCCCCACCGTGCCCTTCCACACGTGGCTTCCGCCCGCCCACACGGACGCGCCCGCTGAGGGCTCCGCGATCCTTGCCGGGGTCCTGCTGAAGCTGGGCACCTACGGGTTCGTGCGGATCGCGATGCCGGTGCTCCCCGAGGCATGGCAGCGATGGGCGTGGGTGGTGGTCGTGGTCGGTGTCGTCAGCGTGCTGTGGGGAGCGCTGGTGGCGCTCGCCCAGCGCGACGTCAAGCGGATGATCGCCTACACCTCCGTGAACCACATGGGCTACGTGCTGCTGGGCCTCGGGGCCGCGGGGCTGGTGGCAGCACCGGCCGCGGGACGCGAGGTCGCCGTGACCGGTGCCGTCGTGCAGATGGTGAGCCACGGCCTGCTCACCGGAGCGCTGTTCCTCCTCACCGGCTACCTCTGGGAGCGAGGGGGCAGGTACGACTTCGCCGCGTGGGGAGGTCTTGCCTCGTCCGCACCGCGGTTCTCGGTCCTGCTCGTCATCGCCGCGCTGGGCTCCCTCGGCCTGCCGGGGCTCAGCGGCTTCCTGGCGGAGTTCCACGTCTTCGCGGGGTCGTTCGAGGCGGCCCCGGTCGCGGTCATGGTGTCTGTCACGGGCGTGCTGGTGACAGCCGGCCTGTTCCTCGTGGCGCTGCAGAGACTCCTCACGGGGGAGTTGCGCATCCCGGTGGCCGAGGTGCGCCGCGAGGAGCGGACGACCCGCACCGCGGAGGACATGAGCAGCGCGAACCTATCTGCTGCCGTCGATCTCGTCCCTCGCCAAGTCGTCGTCGTCGCCGGCCTGCTGGTGCTCTCGGTGATGCTGGGCCTGGTCGCGCCCGGGCCCGTGCTCGACCTCGTGTCCCCGGCCGCCGCCGAGCTGCTCGTCCAGATGGGCCCCTGACGTGGGAATGGGTACCGGAACCGAGGACCCCCTCGCGCTCCTGCCCGAGATCCTCCTGCTCGGTGGAGTCGTCGGCACGCTTCTGCTTGCGCTGTGGACGCCCCGTCGACGGCAGACCCGGGTCCGGTGGGTCGGAGTCGCCGCGGCGGCACTGTCGGCCCTGGCGTCGGCGCCCCCGCTGCTGGACGCCCCACGCGAGGTCTACGAGGGCACGTGGGTGGTCGACCCGCTCACCGGCGCGGTGCGCGTCGCAGCCGGGGTCGCGGCGGTGCTGGTGCTCCTGGTCAGCGCCCCCGCATTCCGCCACCACCCGCGCGAGGGCGAGGTCACGTCGCTCGTGCTGCTCGCCGTCCTCGGCGCGAACGCCTTGGCCGCGGCCGGGGACCTCCTGATGCTCTCTGCCGCCTACCTGTTGGCGAGCGTTCCGCTGTACGCGCTGGTGGGGTTCGTGAAGGACCCCCGTGCGACCGAGGCTGCTCTCAAGTACTACCTCATGGGCGCACTGTGTGGCGTGAGCCTCCTGTTCGGCACCGTCGTGCTCGTGCTCGCGACGGGAGCGACCGGGTACGAGGTCGTCTCGGGGGCGATCGCCGGGGCCCCACCCGCGCTCGCCGCAGCCGGGGTCGTCGGTGTGCTCGTGGGCGTGCTGTTCAAGGTGGGCGCGGTGCCCGCGCACTTCTGGGTGCCCGACACCGTGGCGGGCACCTCCACCGCCGTCGGAGCCCTGGTCACGACGGTGCCCAAGCTGGGCGGGCTCGCTGCCGCCCAGCGGCTGGCGACCGGGCCGTTCGACCAGGCCCCGGTCGACGTCGTCCTGGTTCTCGCCGTCGTGGCCACGGCGTCCATGACGCTGGGCAACCTCGCGGCCTTCCGACAGGACGACGTGCGTCGTCTGCTCGCGTACTCCAGCATCAGCCAGGTCGGCTACCTCCTGGTCATCGTCAGCGCGTCCGCGGGCACCGACCTCGCCACACCCGCCCTGGTCGTCTACCTGGTGGGCTACGCGGTCACGAACGTCGGTGCCTTCGCCGTCCTCGCGGCGGCACCGGCGGCGCGTGACATCGCCGCCTGGACCGGCCTCGCACGACGACACCCCTGGCTTTCGGCAGCTCTCGTCGTCCACCTGCTCGGCCTGGTCGGCACTCCGCCGACGCTGGTGTTCGTCGGCAAGCTGCTGGCCTTCAGCGCAGCCGCGGACGCGGGTCTCGTGTGGCTCGTGGTGGTCGCGGCCCTCAACACCGTCGCCAGCCTCTACTACTACCTGCGCTGGCTGGCGCCGGTGTACACGAGGGGGGAGGGCGTGGCCCTGCCTGACCTGGACGCAGGGCCGGGTGCCGTGGCCGTCGGCACTGCCGTGCTCGTCGTCGTGGGCGGCGTCGTCGCCGGGGCGGTCGTCCTCGTCACCTAGCTGGCGACGGTGTGCCCGCACTAGGGGCCGGTGAGGGCGACCCGCCCGCGCGTGGTCTTGCGCGTTCGCGCAAGGTGCGGTCAACAGTGGTCGATCTGGACAAACTCACTGTCGGGAGGGCGTTCTCAGCACTTCCACAGCCCCCAGGAGCATTCCGCCGGGGGATCGTCCACCACGTTGGGAGATCAGATGAAGAAGATGGCGATCGCGGGCCTCGGCGCCGCGATGCTGGGCATCGCCCTGTTGACCGCGCCGGCGGCGCAGGCGGCCACGGCGAAGAACGGCGTGTGTGAGTCGGGGGAGTTCTGCCTCTACTACAACTCCGACCACGGGGGGTCGTTGGTGGACCTCGCGAACTCGCAGAAGACCTACGGCACGGGTGCCGGGTGCATCGAGTTCGTCTCGACCGGCAGCGGCAAGGGCCAGTGCGTGAAGAACAACACGGCCTCGGTCTGGAACCGCGAGTCCGCGGTCGTGACGGTCTTCTACAAGAGCGACTGGGCAGGGTCCATCGACTCGATCCCGTCCGGTGCCAAGGTCAACCTCAAGTCGACGCTGAAGAACAACAACGCCGGCCACGTGGTCGGGGACGCCACGAACGACAGCCTGCAGTTCGGGCTGTACCAGGCGTCCGGCGGCACCATCTCCGCGTACTTCGACGGCTACCTGAACACGCCCGGCCGGCACGAGGGCGTCGACATCGCCAAGGGCGTTGGCGCTGACGTGCACTCCCTCACCGACGGGACGGTCACCAGGGTCACCCAGGGCGCCAGGGGCAGTGGCGGGCTGTCCACCCTCGCCATCTACAACAGCAACCTCGACAAGACGATCGTCTACCTGCACAGCGACCCGCTGGCCTTCAGCGTGGGCGCGAACATCAACCGCGGTCAGAAGATCGCCGACGAGGACTGGCGTGGTGTGTCGTCGAGCGGTGCAGCGCACACGCACGTCGAGATGCGGCCGGGGCGCCAGACCGCCGCGGCCCCGAGCGTGAACGACTACACGCTGAGCAACCCGATCCCGACGGAGTTCTGGATGAACCGCGGCTACAACGCCTGCTGCAGCTGACCGAGGACGTCACACCAGACCTGCCGTGCCCCTGTTCGTCAGGGGCTGGGGCACGGCAGGTCTGTCGGATACCACCGGCCGGCGGTTCAATGGTGCAGAAGCTGCGTCCAGTCCAACGCCCGGGAGACGACGATGAGCGCTGACACTGATCGATCGAGCACGTGGTCGCGGGCCGTCAAGCTGGCGGTCCTCGGTCTCCTGGCCATCGCCGTGGTGCGCGAGCTCCGCACGCCGCAGGAGGAGCGGACCTGGCAGGGTCGTGTCGCGGGCATCCCGTACGACCTGCGGCCACCCACCCTCGAGCGTCTCCGCGCCGCCTACTGGAACCCTGACGATCCACGGGTCTTCACCCCGCGCCCCGCTGGTCTCGGCTGGGGCGTGAACGTGGCCCGGCTGCTGCATCGCTCCTAGTGGGCCGAGCAGGCGACCGCGCCCGCCGGGTCGAGGTCGTCGTCCGGGCGCCTACCCCGGACCGATGCGCCGCCGGACCGAGCGGTCGCAGACCGGTCGTCCTCGCCACCGGCGTCTCAGCCGGGCCAGGGGGACGGCGTCGTGCGGCACGTCGTCCTGCGCGACGAGGTCCGGCGCAGGTTCCTCGGCGACGAACAGCGCGATCGGGTCGCCGTCCTGCCCCGGTGCGAGACCTTCCGGGACTTCCGCCCAGCGGAGCACGAGGTACGCCCAGGTGCGCGACGGCACCGGGTCGACGGCGAGGCAGCGTGGCTCGGTCAGCACCAGCTCACGCCCCAGGCCGTCGATCGCCAGGCCCGGCGTCACGTGCAGGCTCACGCGGCGTGGACGGTCGGGCATCGCGACTCCCGTTGACGAGGGACCGGCACCATCGTGGCAGCGGACCGACCACACCGACAGGTCATGCCAGGGACGAACGACCCTGTCGGTCGCCCGTCCAGGAGGACGAGGGTTTCCTCCAGGACGGACCTCGCACGCCGCGCGGTCGAGGCAGGACGGAGGCCCGGATGGCAACACAGACGGCAACCGCAGCTCGGCACCTCGCTAGGGGCGACGACGGCCTTGCCGTGTCGACCGAGGGACTCACGAAGCGCTTCGGCCACACCGAGGCGCTGGTCGACGTGTCGATCCGGGTTCCCAAGGGCGTCGTGTTCGGCTACCTGGGCCCGAACGGTGCCGGGAAGACGACGACGATCCGCCTGCTGATGGGCCACATCCGCGCCACAGCCGGACGCGCCACGGTCGTGGGTCACGACGCCTGGTCGGAGCGCACCACAGCGCATGCCGAGATCGGCTACCTGCCGGGCGACTTCGTCGCCTACGAGCAGATGACCGGTCGCAACTACCTGGCGTTCCTGGCCGGTCAGCGCGGCAGGGCCGACGAGACCGTGTGGCCGTTCGTCGAGGAGCTGGCCGAGCGTCTCGGGCTCGACCTCTCCCGCCGCTGGGGCACGCTCTCCAGCGGCAACCGCCAGAAGCTGGGGGTGATCCAGGCGTTCATGCACCGGCCCAAGCTGCTGATCCTCGACGAGCCGACGAAGGGTCTCGACCCGCTGATGCAGCGTGAGTTCCTGACGCTCGTCCGAGAGGCACGCGCCGCCGGACAGACGGTGTTCCTCTCCAGCCACGACCTGAGCGAGGTCGAGCAGGTGGCCGACACCGTGGCCATGCTGCGGAACGGGCGCCTCGTCGTGGTCGAGGAGGTGTCCGCGCTGAAGGCCCGGGCCGTCCGGCACATCGACCTGACGTTCGCCGGACGCGTCCCGGAGAGCGAGCTGCGAGCCGTACCGGGGGTCCGTGATGTCGCGGTCACCGGCGCCTCGGCCCACGTGTCGGTCGAAGGCTCTCTGGGGGAGCTGGTCCGGACGGCCGTGGCGCACGGGCTGGACGACCTGATGACGCACCAGTCGGACCTCGAGGAGATCTTCCTGACCTACTACGTGGACGACGCCGACTGAGGAGGCCCGTCATGTACCGCACGATCATGTCCAGGACGCTCCAGGACCGACGGCGGAGCCTCACAGGGTGGTGTGCCGGCATCATCACCGCCACCCTCCTGCTCTCGGCGCTGTGGCCCACGATCAGGAACATGCCCGACTTCCAGCAGCTGATCGAAAGCTACCCGCAGGATCTCAGCGACCTCTTCAACATCGAGGCGATGGCGACCCCGGCCGGCTACCTCAACGCCGAGTACTTCAGCCTCCTGGCGCCGATCCTCTACCTGGCGTGGGGGATCGGGCTGGGCGCCCGCCTCCCGGCCTCCGAGGAGGAGCGAGGGTCCCTCGACGTCCTGCTCTCCCTGCCGGTCGCGCGGTGGCGAGTGCTGGTCGAGCAGGCAGCGACCGTGGTGGTCGCTGCTGCCGTCCTGGTCGCGGCCCAGGTGGTCGGCCTGCTGCTGTCCTCGGTCCTCTTCGACATGGGGCTGTCGTTCGGGAACGTCCTGGCGGTGTCCGTCAGCATGGCGCTGCTGGGAGGCTTCTTCGGTCTGATCGCGCTGGCCGTCGGCGCGCTGACCGGCAGACGCGCGGTCGCCCTGATGGTCTCGTCCGTCCTGGCCGTCGCCTCGTACCTGTTCTACGTCGCGGCACAGTTCGTCTCGTCGCTCGAGCCCTGGGTCGCGCTCACGCCCATCGAGCACGTCGTGGGCAGCGAACCCATCCTCAACGGCTTCCCGTGGGGGCCGTCCGCCGTGCTGCTCGGCCTGGCGTTGGCCGTGGTCGCCTCCGCGGCGCCGGTCTTCACCCGGCGCGACCTGGCCACGGCCTGACGTCGACGCGACACTCAGGGTAGGGGGGCCGGCCTGCCCAGCAGGTAACCCTGGCCGAGGTCGACGCCGAGCGCCGACAGCCGCTCCCGCTCGGACGTCGTCTCCACGCCTTCGGCGATGAGGCTCGCGCCGAGGCTCCGTGCGAACGAGACGAGCGACGAGGCGAGCGCTCTTCGGACCGGATCCGCGTCGATGTCGCGGGTCAGGTAGATGTCGAGCTTGATCATGTCGGGGCGGAGCAACAGGATGTGCCGGAGGCTGGCGTAGCCGGCCCCGGCGTCGTCGACGCTGAGCCGGACGCCGCACTCCCGCAGCTCGGCCAGCGTGTCCGTCAGGACGTCGTAGTCGCTGACGGGGATGTGCTCGGTCAGCTCGACCACCACCCGCTCGGTCGGTTGGTCGAGCAGCAGCGTGCGGACGCGGTCGTCCAGCAGCGCGTCGGGCGAGCAGTTGACCGAGAGCCACTGCGTGGGCGGGATGCGCTCGAGGTGGTGGAAGGTCTGCTGCAGGCAGAGCAGCTCGAGCTCGACGCCGAGGCCGGCGTGACGTGCGTCCGCGAAGGCGCTCACGGGGTCGTTGGGGGGAGGCCCGTCGAACCTGGCCAGTGCCTCGTACCCCACGGTCCTCGCTGTGACGAGGTCGATCACCGGCTGGAAGACCGGCCGCACGGCGCGCTCGCGGAGGCGTCGCAACGTCGCCATCGCCTCTCGTCGTCCCTCGTCCTCGTCGATGCGCGGCGGGTCGGCGGCGGCGATGAGGTCGACCAGCCCGGCGAGCAGCCGGCTCGCCCGGGCGTCGAGGTTCGGCTTCGGTGTCCGGCTGAGGCAGCACAGCATCCCCACGGCCGACCCGTCCGGCCTCGTCACCGCGGACCCGACGTAGGCGCCGATGCCCAGGTCGGCCGTGACGGCGAGGTCGCGGGTCCGTGGGTCGCGGCGGGCGTCAGGGATCACCGGTGGCAGGGTGCCCGCCACGACGCGCACGCAGTAGGTGCGTGCGAGGTCTGTGCGGTCTCCGACCTCCAGGCCCAGGAGGCTGAGGTCGCCGGTGGCCGCGGTGATCACCTGCCTGCCGTCGCGGAAGTCCGACAGCCACGCGACGTCCATGCCCAGCTGGGTCCGGGCCAGGTCGAGGACGCGCTCGACCGGCACTCCGACGACTCCACGAGTCGTGCCCGGGCCGGCCGGACCCCGCGGCGGCGTCATCGCCAGGGCGCTCCGCTCGGCGACCCGACGGTGCATGCGCCTCCGCCCACGACAGCCCCCTGGTGTCCGACCGGTGGCCCCGGGTCAGGGCCTCCGGTCGATCATGGCGCACTGCCCACGAGGACGCTTCCACAATGCCGCAGGTCGTCGGATTCAGGACCAGTCGGGCACCGCTCAGGCGTTCGCGGCCAGGCTCACGGGTAGGCCAGGGACACCGCGCACGCGTCGACAGTGCCGGTGAGCGTCATGGTCGTTCCCTCCGTCGACGGTTCGATCAGCCGAGGAACCGCACCTGTGGCCAGATGTCGCCCCAGTCCGTCCGCCTGTCCCTGCAGACCCAGATCGGGGTGCCCTGCTCGTCGTTGTCGAGGCCGACGCCGTTGTCGACCCGTGCCGCCTCCTCGCAGTCCGCGAACCAGGCCCCGAGGCGCGCCTGGTCGTAGCCGACGACGACCGCGGTCGCGGAGGATTCGGGGGGCGGGCCCCACTCGGCGTAGCCGTTGTGGCCGCTGTACGCGTGCGGCAGGCCGAGCGCGCCACCGAAGCGGTCGATCGCGCCCGCCTGGCCGTAGTTGCGGGTGAGTACCACTGCGCCACGGCGCTCTTCGTCAGGCAGCTGCTCGTGGACGTCGGCGACGGTCCGGACCAGGCTCGGCCAGCCCACCGTCTCTCCGGCGTCGTAGTTGATCACGGCGACCGGGGTCCCCCCCAGGTCCTGGACGGGCACGATGGGGAGCATGAGGACGGCGGAGACCGCTGCAGACAGCCCGATCGCGCTGGTGAGCAGAAACCGTCGCAGGCGCGGAGCCCTGGCGGTGACCCAGCGCAGCGTCGGATCGGCGCCTGCGGCCAGGAGCACCGGATACAGACCGGTCAGGTAGTACGGCTTGCCGCCGGTGACCATGAAGACCACGGCGAGCAGCACGTACGCGACGGCGAACGCGCGGTACCGGCGCAACCCCGGGTCTCGGGCGAGCCGCCAGAGGCCGGCCGCCCAGACCGGCAGCAGGAACGGGCTGATCAGCACGACCTGGAAGGGCAGGAAGAGCCACCACGGCTCGCTGGTTCCTGAGCCGCCCGCGGCGACCGCGGCGGAGAGCTCGAGCTGTGGCCACCCGTTGAGGGCCTGCCAGACAAGGTTCGGGGCCCACAGCGCCAGGGTCAGGAACGCAGCGGCCCAGGGCCACGGCGGGCGCAGAGCCTCTCGAGGCCCGGTGACGAGCAGGCCGACGGTGAGCGCGCCCAGCAGGAAGACGAGGAGCGTCTTGTTCTGCAGGCCGATCCCGGCGACCAGGCCGACGGCCAGCCAGCTCCAGGCGCTGCCATGGTCCAGGGCGCGGATCACCAGCCACGAGACGGTCGTCCAGGCCAGCAGGTCGAACGTGCTGGTGGACAGGAGGTGACCGACAGCCAGCAGGAACGCTGACACGCCCATGGCCGCTGCGGCCAGCGACTGCGCCGTCCCGCGGCCGCCGAGCTCGCGCGCGATGAGCCCGGTGACCAGCACGACCAGCCCGGCGGCCACTGCCGACGCGAGTCGCAGCCCGACGAGGGAGCCGCCGAAGACCTCGTCGGCGACGCGCGCCAACAGCGGGGTCAGGGGCGGCTGGTCGGGGTAGCCGAAGGCCAGGTCCTGGCCCGCCCGGAGGAAGTAGAGCTCGTCGCGGTGGTACCCGTAGCGGCCGCTCGTCGCGACGAGCACGACGGACACGGTGGCGGAGATGGCTGCGAGCGCCCGCCATGCGACAGGTGCAGGCGTAGGTGCGGCGTCCGCGTCGGTCAGCGGTTCGGTGGCCACGCGCTCAGCCCGCGAGCGTGCCGCCGAAGACCTGCCAGGCCAGGACCGACTTCGCCACGAGGCTCAGCACGATGTACGCCCGTTCGCCGAACAGGTAGTCGCGCCACCGACCGAGCCGGCGGTACTGCAGCCACTGGTTGAGCGCGAACACGTTGAAGAACAGGAACAGCGAGACGATGATCGCGTAGACGAACGCCGGTGGGGCGGCCGCGCTGGGCGAGCCGGGTGACACCACATAGACCGCGACCGCGAGCCACGGCACGGCACCGGCGATGCAGCCGAAGATGAAGGGGAGCCACCCGCCTTCGCCGGGCTCCTCGTACTTCTCCTGCAGCCAGCCGAACAGGATCATCGAGGCGTTCACCCCGAAGATCGCCAGCAGCGCCGCCACGTCCGTGATGCCGGTCAGCTGGGCGATGAGCACGATCATGATCGAGCTGGAGACCGCGTACTCGACCCACCGGAAGTAGTTGCGGTGAGCCACGAGCCCGGCCGCGTAACGGGGATAGAACCACGGCGACGAGACCACCAGGTGCGCGACCGCGGAGACCGCGAGGAAGCCCGCGACGGCGAGGCCGATCGGGCTGTCGAACAACGTGGTGGGGGAGGCCGCGTCCGAACCAGGGGGCCCCTCGAGGTAGGTCGCCCTGACCGGAAGCGTGAATCCGTTCGACAGCACGACGACCGCGATCGCCTGCACGGTGTGCAGCAGCGCGGCCGCGAGATTGAAGCGGCGCAGCCCCGATAGACGGTCGTCGTGGCCCGCGTGCCGCCCGTGCTCGGTCGCCTCCCGCTCGGTCTCCATCTCTGCCACGCTACTGGTGTGGACGACGCCGCGCGTGGTGGCGCCGGATCGGTCCCCGTGCCGACCGAGCGGAATGGCGCGGGCCCGAAGGGGGTTCCGCTCCCGTGACCCAGGCCGCCCGGAGTGAGCAGCACGACGCGTTCGACCGTCATGTGCTGCCGCACGTCGCCGTCCTGTACCGGGTGGCGTTGTCGCTCACCGGGCAGCCGGCAGACGCCGAGGACCTGGTGCAGGACACCCTGGTCCGGGCATTCCGGGCGATCGAGCGCTTCGACGGGGCCCATCCGCGAGCGTGGCTGCTGACGATCCTGCGGAACACGCACATCAACCGGAACCGGCGGCAGCGGCCTGTCCTGATGCGGGGGCAGGAGACCGCCGAGCTGGCGCTGGAGAGGCTCGGCCCCAGCGCGCCCGCCAGCGAGGACGTGTTTGTCAGCCACGAGTTCGAGGCCGTCGTCGCCGACGCCCTGGCGCTGCTTCCCGACAAGCACCGGGCCGTCATCGCCCTGGTCGACATCGACGGTCTCACCTACCAGGAGGCCGCCGACGCCCTGGGCATCCCACGGGGCACGGTCATGAGCAGGCTCCACCGGGCCCGCGCCCGCATCCGGGCCCGGCTGCAGGTCGCAGGCGTGGTCCCCTACAAGAGGAGGGCGTGATGCTCCGGACGCTGAAATCGCGCGCGCGCTGCATGCGTACCGCCAGGGTGCTGCAGGCCTATCTCGACGGGGAGGTGACCGCGGCAGTCGCTGAGGCGGTCTCCGAGCACCTCGAGGAGTGCCGCCGTTGCGGACTCGAGGCCAGCGCGTACCGCGCGATCAAGGCCTCCGTCGCCGCGATCGCCGACGGCCACCCGGCCGAGGTGGACGCGGCCGTGATCGAGCGCCTCAACGGCTTCGCGCAGGGCTTGTCACACAGTCCGCCCACCGCAGAGGACTGGAAGGGCTCAGCGCCGCCGGAGGACTGACGGCCTCGTGCCCACCCGGACCTGGATGTGCCCTCCTCGACGGCTGGTGGCGGCGACGTCGACGGCGTCCCGCTCGAGGGCACGCCAGGGCTCCGCGGAAGGGTCCGACCCCCCGAGGGCGCACGCCAGTCGAGCCAGCGGGGCGGCCCACGCCGCCCGGCCCCGTGGGAGCCGCATGTCGACCACCGCCATCCGCCCCCCTGGTGCGGTCAGCTCGACGGCCGCCCGCCACGCCTCCTCCCAGTCCGGCATGAGTGACAGGGCGTACGTGCTGATGACCGCCTCGGCCGCTCCGCCGCGGAGGTGGTGGGCCACCCGAGAGGTGTCGAGGTCCGTCGCGTCGTCCTCGATGAGCACGACGTTGTCCCATCCGTGACGCTTCGCCCGACGGCGGGCCTGGGCCAGCATCTGCGGGCTCGCGTCGATGCCGACGATGCGCCCCGAGGGGCCAACGGCGCACTGCAGCAGGGCGTGGTTCAGCCCTGTGCCGCAACCGATGTCGACCACCTGGTCGCCGGGCCGCAGGTCGAGCCGGTCGACCGCGTCCTGCCGCCCCACACGGTAGACGGGCTCGGCCGCGAGGAGGTCGTACCAGCGCGCCGCCGAGGTGTAACGCTGGGGACGGTGGACGGCACCCGTGACCGCGCGCAGGGCGCGTCCGAGAGAGCTCATGCCTCACCACCGCGGGCGAGGGCCCGGTAGCCACCGACCAGACGCTGCAGCGCGCTGACCCCGACGACAGCGGCCCAGACCCACGCGATCTGCGGAGCCCAGAACGGGAGCGATGCACCACAGCGCGTGCACGACCACCGTCTCGGTGCCCTCGGCCAGACCGCCGAGGAAGGACAACGACCGTCCGTCGTCGATCGGTGCGCCGGTGCGCTCGGCGATCGACGAGAACGCGAGGAACGCGGCGCCGTTGACGTAGTACGCCAGCAGCACGGCGAGGAACGGCAGGAGGGACTCGCCGGCGCCCACGCCGACGCCGACGACGAAGCTCGCCGTACACCAGCGAAGTCGCCGGTGATGTCGAGGAAGCCGCCGGCTCCCGGTGTCCGGCACGCCGGACCGTGCGCGGCGACGGCGGGCCAGGCTCCGTCCAGGCCGTCGGCGAGCGCGGGACACCAGCCACAGCGACGAGCGCGAGGCCACCACCACGTCGCGGCAGCGGCGCCGGCGCCGGCCAGACCGAGGACGATGCCCGCCACGGTCAGCCGGTCGGGCGTCACCCGCGGCCCGGTCGAGCCAGGCGGCGAACCGGTCGAGCGGGCCGCCAGCAGCGGGCGCACCGCGCGTCGAGCACGGGCACCCCTGCCGGTCGTCGCGCGACGCAGCGACGGCCGCTCCCGAGGCCGACGCAGCACCGGGCGAGGAGCGCCCACCGCCACGAGGAACGGCCAGGACCCGGGGTCGGACCCGTAGGCGCCGAGCGCACGTACGGCGACCGTACCGGGCAGGATGCCGACCGCCGTGGCGACCAGGTAGGGCAGGAAGCCCACTGCGGTCAGGCCGGATGCCGTAGTTGACGGCGGTGAAGGGCACGACCGGTACGAGTCGGGCGACGAGCACGGCGAGCACGCCGTGGCGGTTCCACGAGGCCGTCGAGGCGGGCGAGGTGCCGGCCGACGAGCCGGCGCACCCCGTCGCGACCGAGCGCGCGTCCCACCCAGAACGCCACGCGCGCGCCCGAGCACCGCCCCGATCCACACGAGGGCCGACGGCCGGCGACGAGCCCGAAGACCAGCCCGGCCGCGGCGCTCAGCACGTTCTTCGGGCAGCAGGAGCAGCGTGGCCAGCGACGTAGCCCACGACGAAGCGAGGCCAGCCCCGCGCCCGCGGCGTCGACCGCCGCGCGCACGGCCGCCGACGTCCAGGGGGACGACGAGCAGGAGCACCACGCCGGCGGCGAGGAACAGGGCCAGCGCCGCGAGCCGCCACCAGACCAGAGTCGACGCAGCTCGAACCCGGTCGCACACGACGACCGAGCACGTCATGGGGTCGGCGGACGGCGCGGCGCCACGACCCGTCGGTGTAGCTCACGGACGACAGGGAAGCCTGCGGAGGAGCCAGCGTGTTCCCGTGTGGACCGAGTTCTTTCCTCGACGAGGAGCCCGATGGCCCCGCACGACCCGCCGCGCCCGGGCGGGGCCCGCACTCCGCGGCGCCGCGTGCGCGGTGGTCACCGGCGCGGCCCTCGTGCTCGCGGCGTGCGGCGCACCACCGGTCGACGGGCCGCCGACCGGGGCGGCGCCCTGCGAGCCCCCGACTGGTCGGAGGTCGTCGACGGCGGCGCACGGCCAGGAGGTCTCGCTGTGGATGTACGGCGGCGACACGCGCGGCAACGCCTACGTCGACGACGTGCTCGCCCCGGCCGCCGCAGGAGCTCGGCGTGACCTGCGCCGCGTGCCGGTCGCCGACACCCAGGACGCGTCTGAACCGGGTGCTGACCGAGCGCCAGGCCGGACGGGACGACGGCAGCGTCGACCTCGTGTGGGTGAACGGCGAGAACTTCCGCAGCGGCCAGCAGGCCGACGCCTGGCGCGTGCGGCTGGGCGGACACGCTGCCGAACGCGCAGTACCTCGACCCGGAGGACCCGCTGCTCACCGAGGACTTCGGCACGCCCGTCGAGGGGTGTGAGTCGCCGTGGCACAAGGCGCAGTTCGTCCTCGCCTACGACAGCGCCGACGTGCAGGACCCGCCGACGTCGCGTGCAGGGCGTGCTCGACTGGGCGGAGCAGAACCCCGGCCGCTTCACGTACCCCGCACCGCCGGACTTCACCGGCTCGGCGTTCCTGCGCCAGGCGCTGTACGGCGTCGCGGGCGGCCCGCAGGACGTCCCGGCCGACTTCGACGGTCCGCCGAGGAGGCCGCGACCCCTGTGGGAGCGCCTCGCCGCGTCGCGCCGTCGCTGTGGCGCGAGGGGACGACGTACCCGCGCGACCTGGCCCAGCTCGAGGACCTGTACGCGGGAGACCAGGTGGACTTCACGATGACGTACGGCCCGTCGACGCTGCAGGACCGCGTGGACGACGGCACCTTCCCGGCGACGACCCGCGTGCTCCCTCTGGACGGGGGCACGCTGGGCAACGCGAGCTTCCTGGCGGTGCCGGCGAACGCGTCGCACGCCGCCGGCGCCATGGTCGTCGCGGACCTCGCGCTGGCGCCCGAGCAGCAGGCTCGCCAAGGCCGGACCCGACGTGTGGGGCCAGTACACGGTGCTCGACCTCGACGCCTGCCGACCGGACGTCGCGGCCGACTTCGCCGGCGCTACACCGGCGGTGAGGTCGTGCCCTCCTTCGCCGAGCTCTCGCCGCGGCGCCCTGCCCGGAGCTCTCCGGCGGGCTGGGTCGCGCCGCTCGAGGACACCTGGCGCGCACAGGTGCTGCGGCTCGGTGAGGGGGCGCGCGCGTCCGCTGCTGCTGACTGCCGGCCCTGGTCCCCACGGTGGCGGTGCTCGGCAGCGGGCCTCGTGGCCGCCGGTCGCAGAGCCTCGGGCTGGCCCCGCTGGTCGGCGCGCCCGGGCGACCCTCGACGCCTACCGCGCGGCAGCCGTCCGGCACCGTCGCTGAGCGAGTCGCTCGTGCTGTCGCTGTCTCTGGCCGCCGTGAGCACGGCGATCGCGCTCGTGCGTGGGCTTCGCCGTGGCGGTGCTGGTCACGGCGCACCAGGTTCGGGGGCCGGGTGCTGGCGCGCTCGCGGCGTCGCGACGGTGCCGGTCCCGCACCTGGTCGGCGCCACGGCGATCGGGTTGCTGCTGGCCGACTCGGTCTCGTCGCACGGCTGCCCTTCGGGGACGAGCGACGGCTCTTCCCGGCGCTGGTCGCCGGGCCGTGGTGGGTCGCGGTGGTCGCCGAGTACGCCTGGAAGGAGTCGGCGTTCGTCGCGCTCGTCGTCCTCGGCGCGCTGCGGCGGACGGAGGGCGCGCTGGACGAGGCCGCCGCCACCCTCGGCGCGCGCCGCTCGCCCGGCTGCGTCGCGTCACCCTGCCGCTGGCCGGCGCCGGCGCTCGTCGCGACCGGCGGCATCTCGTTCGCCTACGTCGTCGGCTCCTACGAGGTGCCTGGCTGCTCGGGCGCACCTCTCCGGAGCCGCTGCCGGTGCTGGCCTACCGCCTGTTCACCGACATCGACCTCGCCACCCGACCCGAGGCGGTGGCGGTGGCGGTCGTGACCATCGCCCTGAGCGCCGGCGGCGCTGGTCGGCACCGCGCTCGTGCTGCGCCGCCTCCCGAGGACCGCATGAGCGCCGCGGCCCGCCTGGTCGAGCCCTCGTCGCGTCGTATCGGCCGATGCGACGGCCACGACGCTCGCGTCGACGTGGTTCCTGCTGCCTCTCGTGCCCCTTGGTGCTCTGGGCCGCTGGCCGATCGCTGGACCTTCCCGGCGCTGCTCCCGGTCGCTGGGGGTTCACCGGGTGGGCCGCCGCCGCCGGGCCAGGGCGTCGTGCCGGCGATGCTGCGCTCGGCGGTCCTGGCGACGACGGTCGCGGCGCTCGCCACCCCGGCAGGCGCCGTCGGCGGGCTGGGTCCTGGCTCTGCACCGGGTCGCCGGTGGTCGGCTCGTCGCGGCGGCGCTGCTGCTGCCCGTCGCGGTGCCGCCGTTCGCCGTCGTGATGGGGCTGGGCTCCGTCGCCCTGCGGTTGAGGGTTCCCACCGAGCTCTCCGTCTCTCATCGTGCTGACCGTCGCCGCCCTGCCGTACACGACCTACGTGATGCGTGCCGCCTACTCCGGCTACGACCACGGCTACGACGAGGAGGCCCGTAGCCTGGGCGCGACGCCTCGGGCCGTGCTGCTGCGCGTGCACCTGCCGCTCGTGGCCCCGGCGCTGGCCGCGGCCGCCTTCCTCGCCTTCCTCGTGGCGTGGAGCGACTACGTCGTGACGCTCGCTGCTCGGTGGCGGGAGCCTGGTGACGGTGCCGATCCTGGTCGGTTCGCTCGCGTCGGCGTCCGGGCAACGACGCCTCCGTGGCCGCGGTGTCGGTCGCGGCCGTCCTGCCCCCGCTCCTGGCCCTGGTGCTGACGGCTCGCGGTCGCGCGTCGGGGAGCCCGGTCGATGAGCGGCGGCCCTGTCGTTGCGTGGCAGTCTCACGCCGATTCCCGGGTGCCGGCCGTCCGGTCCTCGACGCGCTCGACCTCGACGTGCCGGCCGCCGGCTGCGTGGCACTGCTCGGCCCCTCCGGCTCGGGCAAGAGCACCGCTCCTTCGGCTGGTGGCCGGTCTCGACACTCCGACGGCGGGAACGATGCTCGTCGGACGGACAGACCGCTGGACGGCGTGCCCACCGAGCGACGCAACACGGCCATGGTCTTCCAGCGGCCACGGCTCTTCCCGCACCTCGACGTGCTCGACAACGTGGCGTTCCCGCTGGTGGTGGCAGGGGGAGCGGGCGAGCGGGCGCGCCAGGACGCGCGGACGGTTCCTCGAGCTGGTCGGGCTGTCCGACCTCGCCGCGCGCAGGACGGCGACGCTGTCGGGCGGCCAGGAGCAGCGGGTCGCCCTGGCACGTGCGCTGGCGGCACGACCCGACGTGATCCTGCTCGACGAGCCCTTCGGCGCCCTCGACCCCGGCCTGCGGGCCGAGATGCACGAGCTCGTGGTGGAGCTGAGGGCCGCCGTCGAGCCCACGATCCTGCTCGTGACCCACGACCGCCACGAGGCCGCCGTGCTCGGCGACACCGTCGCGGTGCTGCTCGACGGGCGCATCGTCCAGCACGACACGGTGGCCGGGCTCTACACCCGTCCGGCCGACCTGCGGGTGCACCACTTCCTCGGTGGCCGCAACTGCGTGCCTGGACAGGTGCGCGACGGCGTGCACCACTCCGCGTTGGGCGCGCTCGCGCTGCCGGGCGACGTGCCCGACGGCGCCGGGGCGCTGGTGTTCCGCCAGGAGGCGGCCGAGCTCGTCGCCGTGGACGACCGCTCGGCCGACGCGGTCGGCGTCGTCGTCGGAACACGTCCACTCGGCGCGCGTACCGAGGTGAGCGTCGAGACCCGTGGTGAGGTCGTCGTGGTCGAGGCGAGTCTCCCGGCACCGCGTGACGGCCGACCCGTGGGTGTCGTCGTGCCCGTCTCCGCCCGCCACGTGATCGCGCCGCCCGACCCCGCGCGGGTCACCGAGAGGGTCGTGTCACCACGCTGAGCGGGAGCAGCCGCCGGAGCTCGACGTTGGCGACGGGGTCCAGGACGCTGTGCTGCACGCACGCAGGCACGACCCGGTCCATCTCGGGGTGCGCCATCGCGTAGGCGCACGCACCGAGCCGCTCCTGTGCTGCCCGGATGCCGGGGTCGTCGCTGGTGACGCCCTGCTGCATCAGGTCCCACGCGGGGCCGACGACCTCCGCGTCGATGAACACGTGCATGACGAAGGTCATCGGCCGGACACGTTGCGTCACCAGGGCTCTGGTGCCACCGGAGCGTCGGACGGCCCGTCGCAGCCACCCGCCGGCCACCGGGAGCGCCCCGAGGTTGCCGAGCACCGCCCTCGCCAGCCGCACCACCAGGACCCGGCGCGAGAGACCGCCGAGCTGCAGCCCGCCGAGCCGGGCGAGGAACGCGTCTCGTGCCGCCAGGTCGCGGGGATCGCGGTCGTCCGCGACCGGCACGAAGCGGTCCCCGACCATCCACCCGAACGCCGTCCGGTTGCAGCGGGGATCGCCGAAGTGCACGGCGCCGTGGGGCAGGCAGGAGCCGACCCCGGCCTCGACCTGCGCCCAGACGTCGTCCGGTGTCATGGCGTGCAGGTCCTCGCGCCAGCGTCGGTCGTCCCCGACGTAGGCGGCGGGCTGGAACGACAGCATGCTGAAGCCGGTGGAGCTCAGGCAGTCACGGACCACCTGCGCGACCTCGTCGAGGTTGGAGGGCGTCACCGTCATGTTGTGCGCGAGGTAGGAGCGGATGCCGTGCTCGCGGCGGAGCCTGTCGAACATCGCGGTGAAGGCCTGGCGGTACGGCGTCACCTCGGCCTCGGTGCGGGGCCGGGGCAGTCCACGCCGACCACGCATCAGGGAGTCGAAGTGGCCGGCGAACGACAGCTTCCTGGTGCGCGGCTCGCCGTTCCCGTCGAGGGCGACCCTCAGCAGGTACTCCTCGTCGAAGTCGCCGTGCGTGAAGCTCATCGGTTCGCGACCGTGCTCCCGCATCACCGCGAGCGCCTCGGCGTGGGTGTCCGCGTCCAGCAGGCTCACCTCGCCGCCGATCAGCTGCGCGTGCGCGCGCGGACCGCGCCGCTCGCGCAGGAACGCCATCTGCCGTCGCACCTCGCGAAGTGTGTGGTCACCGTCCACCCGGACGTGGTTCGCGTCCTTGGAGTGGTAGCAGGGCGTACACGTCAGGTTGCACTGGGGGAAGACCCCGTGCGTGCCCTCGCAGCCGACGGCGTGCCGGCCGAGCACCTGCGCCGGCGTCCGGGCGACCGCGGGCAGCTCGGCCCACCTCTGGTCCAGGACCTCACGGTTCCTTCGGGGCACGGGCGCCGTGGCCGCCCACGCCATGGCCAGACGCCTGCGTGCGCTGGTGATCGCCGTGGCGGGGTTCATCGGGTGGTCCACCGGCGGACGCGCGTCAGCGCGCTCGTCACGAACCGCACTCCAGGGGCGTCGAGCCGCGCCTGCGTGTCAGCGATCGCTGCGTTCCACGGGCCGTCCCCGTACGTCGGGTAGGCGTGGGTGGTGCCGCTGAGATCGCCTGTGCCAAGGCCCTTCCGGATAGCGAGCACGACCTCGGCGAGGGACTCACCGGCCCTCGGCCCCACCAGCGTGGCGCCCACGACCTTGTGGCGGCGGTCGAGCACGAGACGACTGAAGCCGTCGGTGCGACCCTCCGTCACGGCGCGGTCGACCTCGTCGTGGCTACGCGTGACGACGGTCGGCGCGGGCCCCTCCTCCGCGAAGCTGGGCGCACCCACCGCGGCCACCTCCGGGTCGGTGTAGGTGACCCGCGGAACCGCGGTGAGGTCGACCTGCCTGCGCAGGCCAAGGACGGCGTTGGACGCCGCCATGCTGCCGTGAACGCCTGCCACGTGGGTGAACTGGGGATGCGGGGTCACGTCGCCGGCGGCCCAGATGCGCTCGTTGGTCGTCCGCAGCCGAGCGTCGACCTCCACGTGCCCGCTGTCGGCGACCGCGACGCCGGCCAGGTCCAGGCCGAGGTCCCTCGAACCGGGCCGACGTCCGACCGCGACGAGCAGGGCGTCGTAGGCGACGGCGCGACCCGGCCCGCCGCCGTCCCCGTCGTGGTCCTCGCTGACCAGCAGCTGACCGGAGCCGCCCGGTGACCCGTCGACGCGGGTCGCGCGGTGCCCGGTGAGCACCGTGACCCCGTCGGCGCGCAGGGACGCCTCGACGAGCTGCGAGGCATCGGGGTCCTCGTTCGGCAGGAGCCGCCTCGAGGCCTCCACCACGGTCACGTCCGAGCCGAGCCGTGCGAACGCCTGACCGAGCTCGCAGCCGATGCTGCCGCCACCGAGCACGACCAGTCGACGCGGCAGCTCGGTGAGGTCCCACACCGTGTCGCTCGTGAGCGGGCCCGCCTCCCTCAGGCCCGGGATGCCGGGCACGGCAGGGGAGGAGCCGGTGGCGATCAGCGCGCGGCGGAAGGGGACGGGGCGGGCGTCGACCTCGACGCTGCGTGGACCCGTGAAGCGGGCGGAACCCGCGAGCACGGTGACGCCGGCGCGCTCCAGGGCCGCCGGGGAGTCGACCGGCTCGATCGCGGCCACGGCACCGTGCACGTGCTTCATCACGGCGCCGAAGTCGACGTTCACGCCGTCGACGGTGACGCCGAGGTCAGTGGCGTTCCGCGCGCCCGCTGCGACCGCGGCAGCAGCGAGCAGGGCCTTGCTGGGGACGCAGCCCGTCCAGAGGCAGTCGCCGCCGGTCCGGTCGCGCTCCACGAGCGCCACCCGGGCACCCAGCCTCGCCGCGGTCTTCGCCGCCACGATGCCCGCGGTACCACCGCCGATCACCACCAGGTCCCAGGGTGCGTCCGCCATCACTGCCTCTCGTCTGCGGTCGGTCGGTCGAAGCAGGAACCCGCCTCGGAGCCCGGGGGCTTCCACCCCGCGCCAGGGGAGCTCGCGTGGAAGCGAGGCAGGCGTCGACAGGGTTCCGCTGGTGAACGATCGCGGTACGTCAGGCCGGCTCCGGCCGTCGTGCGGCCGTGCTGACCGAGGGAGTGCACGTGGCCACCGTACGTCGCAGGTCGGGGCTCGTCGTGGTGTCGGTGGTGACGGCCCTCATCCTGGCCGCCTGTGCGCCCGCGGCCACGGGGGCCGCCTCCCGGAGCCAGGCGCCCGCGGGCACCGGTGCCCTGTCCTTCTCGGGCTCGACCCTGGCCGGAGGCGATCTCGACGTCTCGACCCTCGACGGCCAGGCGGTGGTGCTGTGGTTCTGGGCGCCGTGGTGCACGATCTGTCGAGCGGAGGCGCCGGGCATCGCCCGCGTGGCCGACGAGCTCGACGGGCGCGTCACCATCCTGGGGATCCCCGGGCTGGGCCGGACCGCCGACATGCGCGAGTTCGTCGACGTCACCGGCACCTCGGGTCTGCAGCACGTGATCGACGTCGACGGGTCGCTGTGGGCTCGGTTCGGCATCATCGGGCAGCCCTCGTTCGTGTTCGTCGCGCCGGACGGCTCGGCACGCCTCTTCGGCGGCGCCCTCGGCGAGGACGCGCTGCGAGAGGCGGCCGTCCAGATCGGGGCCTCGACATGAGAACGCCACGCCTGGTGGCGGTCCTGGGCGTCGCGGCCCTGGCGCTGACGGCCTGCGGCGGTGGCGACCCGGGGTCGGGCGGGTCCGAGGGGGGCACGGCGGAGGAGTCGGTAGCGAACGGTGACGCCGTCCGGCTGGAGGCGGTCGACGAGTCCCCCCGGGAGGAGGGGCCGTCCGCATTGAAGCTCCGCCTCGACGACCCCAGCCTCCCCCAGCCCCTGGTGGACCCCGCCCGCGTCATCTCCGGTGGTCCGCCGCCGGACGGCATCCCGCCCGTCGACGACCCCCTGTTCCTGCGCCCCGACGAGGTCGGCTTCCTCGCGGACGACGAGCCGGTGGTGGCGCTGGAGGTCGACGGCCAGCACCGCGCCTACCCCGTGCAGATCATGGTCTGGCACGAGATCGTCAACGACACCGTCGGCGGCGTCCCTGTGTCGGTGACCTACTGCCCGCTGTGCAACTCGGCGCTCGCGTTCGAGCGGGATCTCGGCGAGCGGACCGTGACGTTCGGGACGTCCGGCAGCCTCTACCTGTCCGATCTCGTGATGTACGACCGGCAGACCGAGTCCCTGTGGTCGCAGCTCGAGGGGCGCGCCATCGCCGGCGTGCTCACGGGGGAGGAGCTGACACGCATCCCCGTGCAGACCGTCACGTGGGCGCAGTGGCGGACGGCCCACCCGGACGGCTGGGTCCTGAGCCGCGAGACCGGCGTCCAGCGGGACTACGGACGCAACCCCTACGTGGGGTACGACCAACCGGACAGCGCACCCTTCCTGTTCGACGGCGAGAGCGACGACCGCCTCCCGCCCAAGGAGCGCGTGATCGCACTGGGCGACCCCGAGGACCCCGTCGCCGTCCCGCTGACCGACCTGTCCGTCGACCGCGTACGCGCCCTCGAGGTGGGTGGCCTCCCCGTCGTCGTGTGGGCCGTCGCCGGACTCCGCTCCGCCCTCGACACCCAGGACCTCAGCGATGGCCGCGCACTGGCCACCAGCGGAGCCTTCCGGCCGACAGCGGGGGGTCTGGACCTCACGTTCGTCCCGTCCGGGGAAGCCGCCTTCACCGACGAGGAGACCGGTACGCGTTGGGACGTCACCGGGCTGGGCGTCGACGGACAGCTCGAGGGCGAGCAGCTCGAGCGCGTCGGTCACATCGACACGTTCTGGTTCGCCTGGGCCGCGTTCCACCCCGACACGCGCCTGGTGCGGGCCGCCCCCTGAGCACGTGCTCAGGGGCCGGCCCGCACCCGGATGCTGGCCGTCAGACCATCGCGTGGTCCCGACCGGCCTGAGCATCGACATCAGCCTCGACACCGATCGTGCGGTCGAGCGACAGTCGGCCCGGGCCGAGCAGCAGCAGTCCGAGAAGCCCGGCCAGCAGGGCGATGTCCACCTCTGCGCCCGGCATCACGGCGCCGGCAGGGGCGATGATGCCCAGGTCGACCTTCACGAGCGCGATCGCTCCGACCATGATCGCGATGAGGGGCAGCGTCGCGAGCCGGGTGAGCAGCCCGAGCATGATCGCGGCACCGCCGCCCAGCTCCGCGACGGTCATCAGCCAGGCGATGACATCCGGCGCGGCCACGCCCAGCCCGGACAGCATCTCCGCGAAGCCCGCGGGCCCGTTGGAGAGCTTCGACCAGCCGTGCACGACGAACACGAGACCGACGCCCAGCCGCAGGAGCAGAAGCCCAGGGTCGGTGAATCGGTGGAGGAAGGGCAGGCTCAGCGTACGCATGATGAGACCTCTCGACGTCGACAAACTGACACAAGCAGTCACGGAACCCGCGCGGTCGCGGCCAGGATTCCCTCGACGGGCGGGCAGGTCGTCGAGACGGAATCGCACGTCGTCGCCGACGGGTTCGTTGTGCCATGGGCCTGATCCGTCACCTCCGAGTGCGGCGCCTGCTCGGTGCGTTCGCCGACGGCGAGCTGAGTGCCGCCTCGGCCCGGCGCGTCGGGGTCCACGTGCGGGAGTGCTGGACGTGCGGTGGCGAGGTCGAGCTGCACCGGCTCGTGCGGGGGGCCCTGCTCCAGGGCAGGCGGTCCGAGCCGCCCCCCTGCCGGTGCGCCGACTCGAGCACTTCGCGCGGGAGCTGGCGTGAGAGCCCTTCGGTACGGTCGTGGTGACCGTCGTCCCCTCGCTCGCCCAGCAGGAGGCTCGCATGCCCGACCGCCCCGCCGTGATCGTGTTCGACGTGAACGAGACGCTCTCCGACATGTCGCCTCTCGCTGGACGTTTCACGAAGGTGGGGGCGCCCGCGCACCTGGCGCAGCTCTGGTTCACGTCGCTGCTGCGGGACGGCTTCGCCCGGACGGCCTCAGGGGAGTCGGAGTCGTTCTCGACGCTGGCCGAGGGCGCGCTGCGGGTGGTGCTCAGCCAGGTGCTTCTGGACCGTCCCGAGGACGAGGCGGTGCGTCACGTGCTGGCCGGGATACCGCTTCTGCAGCTGCACCCGGACGTCCCGGCGGGGATAGAGCGCCTGCGGGAGAGCGGCTTCCGTCTGGTGACGCTGTCGAACGGTGCCAGCTCGGTGGCCGAGGGGCTGCTCGCCGGCGCCGGTCTGCTCGAGCACTTCGAGGCGGTGCTGACCGTCGAGGACGCAGGGGTCTGGAAGCCGGCGGCGGGCTCCTACGCCTATGCCGCCGAGACCTGCGGAGTCGCCGTGGGCGAGCTGATGCTGGTGGCCAGTCATCCGTGGGACACCGACGGGGCACAACGCGCCGGGGCGCGAGCCGCGTGGGTCAACCGGACCGGCGCCCGGTGGCCCTCGTACTTCCGCCCGCCGGACCTGCAGGTCCGGGCGATCGGCGAGGTCGCGACCGCGCTGCGCTGACGGGGTCAGCCCAGGGTGGTGGGGGCGGGGCTGGTCACGGTGTCGGCCGCCGGCCGCTCGCGCCGGCTGAGCGCGAGGAACGGCAGGGCCAGCAGCTGGATGAGACCTGCCGCGACGAACGTCGTGCTGTAGCTGGTGACGTCGGCGGCCCGGCCGAGGACGGGCTGGACGACCACCCCGCCGCTGCTGCCCATCAGCGAGTCGAACGACAGCACGGTCGCACGCTGCTGCGACGGGATCATGTCGTTGAGGTAGGCCTGCCGGATCGGGGTCGAGGCCGCGAAGACCAGCCCCCACGCGGCGAGCAGGACAAGGGCCAGCCAGAAGCTGCTGCCGGCGCCGAGGACGATCAGGACCACGGAACCCGCGGCGATGCTGAGCATGAGCACCGTGGTGCGGTGGCGGAACCAGGTGCGGACCCTCGCGGCGAGCAGCCCACCGGCGATCTGGGACCCGGCCACGATGGCCGCGGCCAGCCCCGCGACGGAGTACGCCTCCGGGTTCCCGTACAGCTCGAGCAGGTACGGCTGCAAGGCGTAGAACACGTACACGCCGACACCGAAGCTGAAGGGTGCCGCGAGCATGACGAACCGCACGGGCCGGTTGCGCAGGCCGTGCTCTATCGAGGCGGACAGCACGGCCCTGGTCTCGCGCAGCGGGTGGGTCGCAGGGCGCCGCTCGAAACCCAGGTCCCTCATCAGGGCGAAGGCGACGCCGAACATCAGCAGCAGGATGACGACGCGCACGAGGAAGGGCACGCCGAGGTTCGTGACCTGGGCGAGGACGCCGCCCAGCACGGACCCGCTCAGCATCGCGATGCCGGTGACCACCTGGCCCCGGCCCAGCACCGACTCGAGCAGCCCCTCGTAACCGGTCGCGGCGAGGGCGTCGACCAGCCAGGCCTCGACGGCGCCGGAGAAGAACGTGAAGCCCATCCCGATGCCGATCGACACGAGGGCCCAGGCCCAGAACGGCGCGGCGGTCTGCCACATGACGTAGTAGAGGAGCGTCGTCGCTGCGAGCGTCACCGTGCCCAGGAGGTAGGACACGCGTCGTCCCCACGTGTCGGCGACGACCCCCGTCGGGATCTCGAAGATCACCATGCCCGCCGTGAAGAAGGCGTTCGCGGCGAAGGCCTCGAGGTTGTTCAGGCCCGCGTCCAGCAGGAACAGGGTGTTGATGCCCCAGATGAACGACGCCGCCAGCGTGTTGCCGAGCAGGAGGGTGAGGTAGACCCGCTGGACCTTGGCGGTCTCGGCGTTCATCGGTGCCCGCCGTGCGTCGCCGCGTCCATGGCCCACCTCTCTGTGGCAGCCGGGTGCCGTGCAGGACCCACTATGGACTTCGCGGACGTGCTCGTCACGTGCCCGGCCCAACTCGTCCGGGGCCGTGGTGGTCTCGCAGGAGGTCACCGTTCCGTCATCGTCGTCAGTCGGCGGAGGACGCGGAATCGGGTGAGGATAGGTCGATGAGACCCCTTCCCGCGCCGAGGCACCGCTCCGCCCTGATCGCCCTGGCCGTCGCAGCCATGCTCTCGGCGTGCTCGTCCGCCACGAGTGGTGAGGACGCGTCCGCACCCGGGGCATCGACCTCGTCGGGCGGGGCAGTCAGCGCACCACCGGCGGACCCCGGCCAGCCCGCTGCCGGGGGTGTCGAGGGCCAGGCGCTCCCGGACGTCCTGGACTTCACCGCCACCGAGGTCTCCGGCGGGCAGTTCTCGGGCGCTGACGTGGCCGGCACCGACACGGTCTTCTGGTTCTGGGCGCCGTGGTGCACGGTCTGCGCCCGGTCTGCGGCCGACGTGGCGGCTGCGGCGGAGAGCTCGCCCGACGTCACGTTCGTCGGCGTGGCCGGCCTGAGCTCCGACGCGAGGGGATGCGACGGTTCGTCGACCAGAACGGCGTCGGCGGCCTGCGGCACCTCGCGGACACCGACGGCGCCGTCTACACCCGGTTCGGCATCAGCCAGCAGCACTCGTTCGTGCTCGTCGGCGCGGACGGCCAGGTCGACTCGGTCACCGCGTACGGCAGCGACATCGACCTCGACGGACTCGTGAAGGAGACCTTCGGCTGATGGACCTCGGCCCGTACGCCATCGCGCTCGCAGCCGGCACCGTGGCGGCGCTGAACCCTTGCGGGTTCGCCATGCTGCCCGCCTACCTCGCGCTGCTCGTCGCCCCGGACGGCACGACGGGGGCTGGGCCGGCGGTGGGGCGGGCCCTCCGGATGACCGCCGCCATGACGGCCGGCTTCGTGGGCGTGTTCGCCGTGTTCGCCGCGGTCGTCGTCCCCCTGTCCCTGGCACTGGAGCGCTACCTGCCGTGGGTCACCGTCGTGATCGGGATCGCTTTGGTGGGCCTGGGGTTCTGGCTGCTCTCGGGACGCCACCTGCTGCTGCGGGCACCCACCGTCGGCGGTGCACCCACGACGTCCCTGCGGTCCATGGTGGTCTACGGCGTCGCCTACGCGACCGCCTCGCTGTCGTGCACGATCGGTCCGTTCCTCGCGGTGGCGACGAGCACCACGCGGGTCGACACGCTGCTCGGTGGCATCGGCGTCGTGCTCGTGTTCGCCCTCGGCATGGGCCTGGTCGTCGGCGTCCTCGCCGTCGCCGTCGCCCTCGCCCGCGAGGGCTTCGTCGGCCGCATGCGCCGCGCCCTGCCGTACGTCAACCGGGTCAGCGGCGCACTGCTCGTGGTCGCCGGCCTCTACGTCGCCTACTACGGCTGGTACGAGCTGCGGGTCTTCTCCGGCGACGTGTCCGGCGACCCGGTGGTGGACACGGCGCTGAAGGTCCAGTCCGCCCTGGCCCGCACCGCTGGCGAGGCCGACCCGTGGGTCCTCGCCGTGATCGCCGTCGTGCTCCTGGCGCTGGCTGTGTGGTCGGTGCGCTCACGTCGCGCCCGGGCCCGCCAGAACGCCGCCGAGGAGCCCCCCGCCCGCGTCCTCTGAGTGCGAGTGGTCGCTACGGGGACGAGATGGCAGCCATGTCCACTCCGAGGATCGGGGAGTGGGGCAGGATCGGACGCGTGATCATCCGATGAAGGTGACCGTGGTCGGTGGGGGCTCGACGTACACCCCCGAGCTGGTGGACGGGATCGCGCGGCTGCGCGAGCGCCTGGACGTGAGCGAGCTGGTCCTGACCGACCCGGCGCGCGGACGGCTCGACCTCGTCGGTGGGGTGGCGAGGCGCATGTTCGCGCGCGAGGGCCACCCGGGCCGGGTGGTGACGACCACCGACCTGGACGCGGCGGTCGACGGCGCGGACGTGGTGCTGCTCCAGCTGCGCGTCGGCGGCCAGGCGGCACGGGGGACGGACGAGACCTTCCCGCTGGAGTGCGGCTGCGTGGGGCAGGAGACCACCGGCGCAGGCGGTCTCGCCAAGGCGCTGCGGACCGTCCCGGTCGTGCTTCGGGTCGCCGAGGCCGTGCGGCGCCGCGCCTCACCCGACGCCTGGGTGGTCGACTTCACCAACCCCGTGGGCATCGTGACGCGGGCACTGCTGGACTCCGGACACCGCGCGATCGGGTTGTGCAACGTGGCGATCGGGTTCCAGCGGTTCACCGCGGACCTGCTCGGACGACGCAGCTGCCGACGTGTCGCTCGACCACGTCGGCCTGAACCACCTCACCTGGGTGCGACGTGTCCTCCTGGACGGCGAGGACGTGCTGCCCGGCATGCTGGACGAGCACGGGGACGCGATCGCAGAGCGAGTTCGGTTGTCGCCGAGCCTCGTTCGCGGCCTGGGGATGATCCCCTCGTACTACCTGCGGTACTTCTACGACCACGACCGGGTGGTGACGGAGCAGCGTTCCGAGCCGTCGAGGGCCGAGCAGGTCTCCGCGATCGAGCGTGAGCTGCTCGACCTGTACGCGGACCCGACGCTCGACACCAAGCCCGACCTGCTCCAGCAGCGCGGTGGTGCCTTCTACTCCGAGGCGGCGGTCGACCTCGTCGCCTCGCTGGTGTCCGACACCGGCGACGTGCAGGTCGCCGACGTGCGCAACAACGGCACCCTGCCCTTCCTGCCTGACGCCGCCGTCGTGGAGGTGCCGGCGCGCATCGGCGCCGTGGGGGCGGTTCCCGTCCACGTGGCCCCCTGGAACCGCTTCTCGCCGGCCTCGTCTCGCACGTGGCCGCGTACGAGGAGCTGGCGCTCGACGCAGCGCTGCGGGGTGGCCGCGACCGGGTCTTCCGAGCGCTGCTCGCCCACCCGCTCGTCGGCCAGGTCGACCAGGCCGAGCGCCTCACCGACCTGCTGCTCGCGGCGAACCGGGAGCACCTGCCGTGGGCGTGAGGCGGACCGTGCTCGCCGTCGACGGTGGCGGCAGCAAGACCGACGTGGTGCTCGTCGACGACGACCGGCTCGGTGCTGGCGCACGCGCGCGGACCGGGGAGCCAGCCGCAGCACGTCGGCGTGCCGGAGGCCATGCGGGTGCTGGCCGCGCTGGTCGGTGAGGTCGCCGCACACGGCGGGCCGGCGTCGGGGGAGGTCGCCGACCACGCGGCGGTCTACCTGGCGGGGCTCGACCTGGAGCGAGAGCTCGCCGACGTGACGCTCGAGGTCGAGGGGCGGGCCTGGGGTGTCACGACCACCGTCGCCAACGACACCTTCGCGCTGCTGCGAGCGGGCTCCGACTCGCCCGACGCCGCCGCGGTGGTGTGCGGGACCGGCATCAACTGCGTGGGGCGCAACGCGTCCGGGCGGACGAGCACCTTCCCGGCCCTCGGCATGCTGACCGGCGACTGGGGTGGCGGCCACCACGTGGGCCAGCTGGCGCTGTGGCACGCGGCCCGCGCGGAGGACGGCCGTGGCCCTGCGACGGTGCTGCAGGCGGGGGTCACCGGGCACTTCGGGCGGGACACCGTCCAGAGCGTGGGGGAGGGGGTGCACCTCGGAGAGATCGACGTGCGCCGCCTGGCCGAGCTCGCCCCGGTGGTGCTCGCCGCGTGCACCCGGGGGGACGCGGTCGCGACGGAGCTGGTGGACCGCCTCGCCGAGGAGATCGCCCGGATGGTCGCGGTCACCTTCGCCCGCCTCGGGCTGGAGGGGTCAGCGGCGGACGTCGTGCTCGGCGGAGGGGTGGCACGGGCACGTCACCCGCGGCTGATGGACGGTGTCGCGGAGCACGTGCACCGGTCGAGTCCGGCGGCACGCGTCCTGGTGGTCGACGACCCACCCGTGCTGGGCGCGGCGCTGCTGGGTCTGGACGAGCTGGGTGCTGGACGCGAGGCCCACCAACGGCTGCGCGACGAGCTGCGGGCCCGTCTGCGCTGAGAGTGCGTGGGGATTCTCGCGTCCGGCGTCAGGGCTTGCCGACGAGCCCGCCCACGACTCCGGCGACAGGGGGCACGCTGGGCGCCGGTGCGGCGCCACCGCCGACCGCCTCCACTGCCCCCACCGGTGACCGCGCCGACGATCCCGGTGGCGGTGTCGGTGACGTCCTCGACGACCTTCTCGGCCTTCTGGCCAGCACCGGAGGCCGCGCCGCCGACAGGGCCTCCGACGGCTCCGCCGACCTTCTCGGTGGTGCCGCCCACGACGCCGCCGACGGCGCCGCCTGCTCCACCCACGACCTCGCCGACGGCACCGCCCACCGGCCCGATCGGTCCTGGGAGGACGTCCACCACGCCGCCCGGGGTCGGGACGACGGGGGGCGGCGTCCCCACGATGGGTGGCACGGTCGGCGTGCCGCTGGGCACCGACGGGCCGGTCGGGCCCTCCGCGGTCGGGCCGGCACCGCCGGCAGCCGCCGCGGCGCGCTGGGTCGGGGGCACCTCGTCGGCGAGGTCGGAGAAGCTCACCGCGGTGCCATCGGTGAGGCCGTCGACGCGCGGAGACTGCTGCTGCTCGCTCTGCGAGGTCTCGGAGGCCGACGCGGCGGTGCCCGTCGTGTCCAACGGAGCCGCGATCGCGCTCGAGCCGGCCGCCACGAGGGCCGCGGTGCCGAGAGCCTGGGCCAGCGTCGCCGCGGGGACCGTCTGGGACGCCGAGCACGGGCACCTCGGACAGCCAGGAGATCGCACCCTGGGCGCGACGCAGCCGCGGTGCCGAGATGGAGATCATGGCCCGCACGACCACGGGGTCGAACTGGCTGCCGGAGCATCGGACGAGCTCGCGGTAGGCGGCAGCGCGGGAGACCGGCCGACGGTACGCACGGGCCGCGGTCATGACGTCGAACGCGTCAGCGACCGAGACGATCCGCGCGCCGTACGAGATCTCCTCGCCGCGCAGGCCCTCCGGGTAGCCACTGCCGTCGTACATCTCGTGGTGCTGGACGATCACGTCGCCCCACTCGGCGAGCCAGGGCATGAGCGGTGCGGCCAGGTCGGCTCCGGCGACCGGGTGGTGCCGCAGGAGCTTCCACTCCTCGTCCGTCGGCTTGGCCGGCTTGTTCAACAGCTCGGACGAGATCGTCAGCTTCCCGATGTCGTGCAGGAGCGAGGCCCACCTCAGCCGGTCGCGGCCGGCCTGCGGCACCCCGAGCTCGACCGCGAGCAGCTCGGTGAGCAGGCGCACCCGCTCCGCGTGACCGCGGGTGGGGCGGTCGTGGTGGTCGAGCGCGGCGACGAGGACGAGGATCTCGCGAGCCACCTTCTGAGGGTCCTGGCCGGCGCGTCGCAGCCGAGCGACGTGCTCCTCCACGGAGTACCGGCGCACGGCGTCGCGGGCCACCTTGAGTCGTGAGGGCGCGCGGTCGGGGAACAGCAGGGTCAGGTCGAGAAGCGTGCTGAGGGGCAGCAGGCGCCGGGCCAGCCCGTCGACGACGAAGAGGGTGATGGTGGCGGCTCCGAGCACGGAGACGACCAGCAGCAGCCTGTCCGAGAGGGTTGACACGGGGGGCATGAGACGGGCGACGCCCCAACCGGCTCCGGTCGCAGCGAGGACGGGTCCGACGAAGATGGCGACTCGTAGAGCCGTCGCCAGGCGCGGCCGACCGGCCCACCTCGCGTTGTCCTGCGTCTGCATGTGCGGCCCTCCCCGCCGTGCTGCCCTTCTATCAATCGGCATGCGGGCCCCTGAGGGATAGGGCCGAACGGGTGGATTCGTACCTGTCGGGCCGATGAGACGATCTGCCCGTGGACCGCCACCTCGCGCCTCGACGCTTCGTCCTCAACGACCACCGGACGCCCCGGCCGCACTACGACCTGCGCCTCGAGGAGGACGGTGTGCTGCGGAGCTGGGCGGTGCCTCGGGGGCTGCCGGACGACGCGTCCCACGACCGGCTGGCCGTGGCCGTCGACGACCACGGCTTGGAGCACCTGACCTACGAGGACGCCGACAAGTCGATCGTCGACGACGGCACCTGGGAGGAGGAGGACCGCACCGAGCGGCGGCTCCTCTTCACGCTCCACGGGCGTCGGGGAGCGCGGCGGTACGCCCTGATCCGCACCGAGCGAGACTGGCTGCTGCACCTGACCAAGGACCAGCCGTGACGATCCCCGTCCCGGACAGCCGGCCCGAGGACACCAGGTGGCCGAAGATGGCGTGGCCGCCAGCACCGGGCACGGTGCTGCGCGGTGACGTCGTCGAGGTCGTGCCGGTGGACCCGTCCGGGACCGAGGTCGCCGAGCTCTTCTCGGCGCTCGACCACGACGTGGTGTGGAGGCATCTGACCGGTCGACCCGTCGACCCGCAGGGACTCGCGCGCACGGTGATGGCGAGGGCCGACGCCGGCTGGCTGCCGTGGCTCATCCGGCTCCGGGGGTCCCTGGGTGACCTACCCCGGGGAGCGGTGGTGGGGACGTCGAGCTTCCTCGAGGTGGCGGTGGAGGACGCGCGGCTCGAGATCGGCTTCACCGCCTACACACCCAGCGTCTGGGCGACGGCGGTGAATCCCGAGACCAAGCTGCTGCTGATGGAGTACGCGTTCACGACCCTCCACGCCGGACGCGTCCAGCTCAAGACGGACGTGAGGAACCACCGCTCGCAGAAGGCGATCGACAGACTCGGTGCTCGGTACGAGGGCACGCTGCGCCGGTACCAGCGCCGCGCCGACGGCACCGTCCGCGACACCGCGCTGTTCTCCGTGGTCGCCGAGGAGTGGCCCGACGTGCGTGCCGGTCTGCTCGCGCGGCTGCGGACGTGACGCCGAGGCAGCGGCGCTCGGTAGGGTTCGGGTGACGGGGCAGTAGCTCAGCCGGTCAGAGCAGGGGACTCATAATCCCTCGGTCGCGGGTTCGAGCCCCGCCTGCCCCACGGATGTCTCTGAACGACGCCGGCTACGACGCGGCGTACGCTTCTGGGATGCGTACGATCGAGCGACTGCTGGGTCGCTCGCCCACCACGCACGTCGCGGCTCAGGCGCGTTCGGCGGACGGCGTCACGATCTACTTCCGCGAGGGCTGTCCCTACTGCCTGACGCTGTCGGTAAGGGTGCGTCGGTACGCATCTCGCGCCACCTGGGTGAACATCTGGGCCGATCCCGAGGGCGCGGCCTTCGTGCGCAGCGTCAACGACGGCGACGAGACCGTCCCCACCGTGGTGATCGGCGGCGTCGCGCACACGAACCCTCGTCCCGGCCTGGTCGCCGACGCATTGCGACACCTCCCTGTCCCTTGACCCCCGGCTCGTAGATCGCAGATAGGCCGCGATCTGCGGTGGGCGGGGGGTCTGGAGTCGCAGATAGGCCACGATCTGCGGTGGGCGGGGGGTCTGGAGTCGCAGATAGGCCACGATCTGCGGAAGGCCGGCTGCCGCGGTGCGGCGGGCGCCGCTCCCTAGACCGGCCAGCTGGGGTTGCTGCTGACGTAGGCCGAGTAGGGGCCCGAGATGGAGTTGTAGTCATTGGTCTGGGCGTCGTACGTGTAGTGCCGCCAGGTCACGCGGTTGGGGGTCCCGTTCGCGTTCGACTCGTTCATCTCGAACGTGCACTCGTGCCACGTGCCGTAGCCATGGCTGTTCCTGCAGGAGCCCGAACCTCCGCGTGACGTGGTGAAGGAGATGTAGGCCGACCGGCCGTCCTTCTCCGCGTCGTAGACCCAGAAGTCGTCCCCGTCCTGCTCGAAGCACGACTGGACGTAGTTGTCCGAGGCGCAGGCCAGGGGTTCGCCGCCGGGCGGACCGCCCGAGTGCGCGGAAGCGGCCGGGGCGGTCACCAAGGGGAGGAAGAGGATGGCGGCTCCGGCTGCCAGGAGAGGTGTGCGCATGTGACCGGCCTTCCGTTTCGCACCGTGGGGTGGGGTGGGGTGGGGGAACGGTAGTGCGGTATGTCCGGTGTGTCTATGGTGTCGGGAGAACTTGGCGTTTGCGACGCCCTCAGAACCGGGCCCTCCATGCCGTGGCCGGCTGGCATCCTCGATCCACATGAGCGACTACCGACGCGAGCAGTGGGAACACGTGGCCGAGTGGCCGCTGACCATCGCCGCCTTCGGCTTCCTGGCTGCCTACGCCTGGCCGATCCTCGACACCACGCTGAGCGGCGGCTGGGTCGAGGTGGCGCAGCTCGTCGCGTGGGTCACGTGGGGTCTGTTCGCGCTCGACTACGTGGTGCGGCTCGTGCTGTCGGACCGGCGCTGGCACTTCGTCAGGCGCCACCTGCTCGACCTCGCCGTCATCGCGCTGCCGCTGCTGCGTCCGCTGCGGCTGCTGCGGCTGGTGATGATGCTGAGCGTGCTGCACAGGTACGCCGCCACCACGCTGCGGGGGCAGGTCGCCGTCTACGTCGGAGGCGCCATCACGTTGGTCATCGCCGTCGCCGGGCTGGCCGTCCTGGACGCCGAGCGGGGTGCCGAGGGCTCCAACATCACGTCGTACCCCGACGCGCTGTGGTGGGCGATGACGACCGTGACGACCGTGGGGTACGGCGACCGCTACCCGGTGACCGGCACGGGGCGCTTCGTCGCGACGGGTCTGATGCTCGCGGGCGTCGTGCTGCTCGCGGTCGTCACGGCCTCGCTCGCGTCGTGGCTGCTCGAGCGGGTGCGAGAGGTCGAGGAGGAGTTCGAGACCGCCACCCGGCGCGACGTCGCGGCCCTGACCCTCGAGGTGGCCGCCCTGCGCCAGGCGCTGGAGCCAGGCGGGTCCCGTCAGACCGAGTAGCGCCCGGTCGCGCTCTCCGGTCCGAGGTCGAGCAGCGTCTCGCCCTGGAACTCGCCGAGGTCCTCCCGGTACAGCTCGACCGGGACGCCGTTGGGGTCGCGGAGGTACATGCTCTCCTCGACGCCCGCCTCGGGGCCCGAGTACGTGACGCCCTTCTCGTCCAGGCGTGCGCGCAACATGCCGTACTGCTCGCGCGGGACCGAGATCGCCAGGTGCTGGATGCTGCCGAGGGTCTCGGTGAACTCTGGATGGTCGTGGCCGGGGAAGTCGAAGAACCCCAGCAGGTTCCCGTTGCCGAGATCGAAGAAGAAGTGGCTGGAGCCGGCGTAGTCGCGGTTCTCCACCAGCTCGACGAGCGGGAAGCCGAGCACCTCGGTGTAGAACCGGATCGTCTCCTCGACGTCCTTCGCGATGAACGCGGCGTGGTGGATCCCGGCGGCGGTGGTGCTCGGACGGTCCTCACGCGGACGCAGGTACCGCTCACGGATCTCGTCCCGGCGTACCCTCACGGCGTCCAGGTCTGGCGCCGGTGGGCTGGGGCATGTCAGCTGCTCCTCATGTGGCTCGGTGGACGGCCGGCACGGCCTGGTCCCAGTCTGGCAGGGGCCCGACGCGCCGCGACCTGGCGAGCCTGAGTCCGGCGACCACCACGACGACGACGACCGCCACCGCCCAGCCCAGACGGGCCGCGGTCACGTCGTCCTGCAGCACGTACGCCCACCCCGCCGCGACGGGGACGGCGAGCCACTCGGGACGACGGGCGAGCACCAGCAGCCCGACCAGGGGCAACGCGTACCAGGGGTAGGCGGGCGTGGCCACGAGCAGCGCGGTGCCGAGCAGCCAGGTGGCCGTGTCCCATGGCCGCCGGACGTCGGCCGTCCGCAGTGCGAGCGCCGCCGCGACGGCCGCGACGACGAGCGCGATCGGCCACCGTGCGTCCAGGGGGACGGGCAGCAACGCGATCACCGCGAAGCGCGACCGGCCGTCGTCGAAGCCCTCCTCCACGAGGTAGGACGGCAGGTAGCCGAGCACCAGGGACCCGGCGACCAGCACGTGGGGCAGGTAGGTGGCGACCGCCGTCCCCACCGTGACCAGCGGCACGAGCAGCTGGCGCCGCACGCCGCCCGGTGCCGCGCGTCGGAGCACCGTGAGCGCGGGCAGCAGCAGCAGCGGCACGACCTTGGTCGCGACGGCCAGGCCGAGCAGGGCGCCACCCACCACGCGGCCGCGCACGCGCTGGTCGAGTGCGAGCACGGTACAGGCGGCGACGACCAGTGCGGTGGTCAGCACGTCGACGTGGGCGTTGTTGCCGGCCTCGACAGCCACGATGGGCGACCAGCCCCACAGGGCAGCCCATCTCACGTCGCGCCCCGTCCGCAGCAGGACCCAGCCGAGCAGGCCGGTCACGCCGGCTGCGAGCAGTGCCGCACCGACCTGCAGTCCCAGAGTGCCCGCGGTCCAAGGGGTCACGAGCGCCACCGCCGCGAACCAGCCCTGCGCCACCGGAGGGTAGATCGTCGGTACCTGCGGGCGGTTGATCGCGATCCGGTCGTCGTTCCGGGTCACGTCGCGCAGGGCAGCGGGGTCGTCCGGCAGAGGGCGCACGGTCTCGAGTCCGCTGGGCTCGACAGCCCCGAGGCCGGGGAACAGCAGGGGGTCGCGCAGGGCCGCGAGCGTGTCGTCGGCCGGGGCGTAGCGGTAGGGCGAGGTCGCGGAGAGCTGGACACGTCCGTCCCAGACGTACCGGTAGGCGTCGGTGGACGTCTGTGGCGGCTGCGTGAGCCCGGGCACCTGGCAGCCGACCGCGCCGAGCACCAGCACGACGACGGCCAGCCGGCGGTGGTGCAGACCCGGCCCCCGTCCGGCCAGGCCGACCGATGTGGCGACGGCGAAGACCGCCCAGGCCGCCAGCCACCCGACGGCCCAGGCACGGGGGTCCTCGGCCGGACGTCCCAGGCGCGCGAGACCGACCGACACCGCGACGCAGACGAGTCCGGCTGCGGCCCACCGCACGACGGCACCTGTGTCTCGGCGGGTCTGCTCGGCGTCCGGCACAGCACCACCGTGCCCCCTCGCGAAGTCCGCCAGGAGCCGCACGGGGTCGCGACGGCGAGGCGTCAGGGTTTCGTCACTCACCGGAGGACCACCCGGTCAGGCCGAGGGGAGTGACCGCGCCGCGAGCAGCACGCGCTGCGCGGCGCGCCACTCCTCGAGGACGCTGAAGTCGTGGTGTGCCAACAGGTCCGTGAGCGCGCGGGCACCGAGCCGGGCCCAGGGCAGGGGGGTGCTCGTCCGGCCGTCGTCGGCGCATAGGACGACCAGGCCGCGGGAGTCTGCCCCGTCGTCGGGGTCGGCCTCCACGAGGAGCAGACCGCCGGGACGCAGCAAGGCACGGCAGCGAGCGAGGATCGCGCTGGGGTCGCCACCGATCCCGATGTTCCCGTCCGCGAGAAGAACCGTCCCCCACCGTCCTTCGCCGGGCAGCGGGTCCTCGACCCGGCGTCGCAGCACGCAGGCACCCCGTCTGGTGGTCAGCTCCACAGCGACGGACGACACGTCGACGCCGAGGGCGGCCAGGCCACGCTCGGAGGCAGCCGTCACCAGACGCCCTGGGCCGCAGCCGATGTCGATCACCGGCGCCTCGCAGCGGCTGATCATGAGGTCGTCCACGTCATCGGCCGGCCCGACCCACCGTTCCGTGTCGAGCACGGTGCGGTGGCCCTCGTCGTCCACCACGACCTGTCGTCCGGACAGTGCCTCGTCGAAGAGGACCAGAGGATGCACTCCTGTCGGTACCGTGCACAGGAGCCGGCGGTGTGTCGCGGCGAATCTCGTCGCGGGGTTGGCCCGGGCGACCTCGACGGCGTCCGTGGGCGTGTCGACGTCCAACAGCTCGGGCAGCAGACGCACGCGCAGGCCCAGGTCGCGGAGCCGGGCCAGCTGGTCCCTGCCCGTGTGGTCGGTCGACATCGGCACACCGGCGAGGGCGCCGGGCGTGGGGCGACGGAGGCCGACCGCCCAGTACCCGCCGTCTGCGCTGAGGCCGAGCAGGGCGTCGGCCCCGGTCCAGTCGACGTCGAGCAACGCCGGTGTCACCTGCGGGGTGTCCATGCCCAGCAGGAGAATCGGGCCGGGGCCGTCGACCGCGGCGTCGTCGAACGCGGCGGCGAGCCGGTCGTCGAGCCCGTCCCCACGCTGGGGCAGCACCTCGAAGCCCTGCGGCACCCACGGACCTGGGGCCCCGTCCAGCACCAGCACGCGTCGCGCGACGGGCGTCGACGACACGACGTCGAGGGTGTCGAGAAGCGATGCTGCCGCCAGCTCGCCTGCCTGCTCCGGCGTGAATCGGCTGTGCAGCCGCGTCTTGACACGCCCGGGAAGGGGCTCCTTGGCGATGACGAGAAGCGTGCCAGTCCTCTCGGGGCGCTGGGCCGAGCCCGCGGAGAGCCGCCAGGAACGGCGCCTCACGACGCCAGCACCCGGCTCATGTCGCGGACGGCACGAACCGCTCCCAGCGGCGTGCCGGTGACCTTCGACCGTCCGGAGCGCGGCAGGTAGGAGACGTCGACCTCGCGAACCCGCCACCGCGCGTCCGCGGCGGCGACGAGCATCTCCAACGGGTAGCCGGAGCGGCGGTCGACGAGGTCGAGAACGACGAGCGACTCCCGCCGGGCCGCGCGCATCGGACCGAGGTCGCGGACTCGCACCCCGGTCCGGCGGTGGATCCGGCGGCACAGCTCGCGGTTGGCGAGGCGCAGGTGCCACGACCACGCGCGACGGGTCGTCGGCCGGCGACGCCCCAGCACCAGGTCGGCGTCCCCGTCGACCACCGGGTCGACGACCCTGCCGAGCTCGCCCGGGTCGAGCGAGGCGTCCGCGTCCATGAACGCCACCACGTCGGCCGTCGCGGCCTCCAGACCCCGCGCGCACGCTGAGCCGAAGCCCCGGACCGACGCGACCACCACCGTGGCACCGAGCCGCTGCGCCAGGTCGGCGGACCCGTCGACAGAGCCGTTGTCCACGATGATCGCGCGGTAGCCGTGGGGGATCCTCCCGAGCACCCACGGCAGCGCCTCGGCCTCGTCGAGGCAGGGGAGCACCACGTCGACCGACGCCGGAACCGCCGTCTCCCGTCCGTTTGACATGAGCCTGACGCTAGGGCCCACAACGGTTCCCAGCCCTCAGGCGCCGATGACGGTTCGTTGACGTGGCGACGGCATCGTGTCGGGCAGGGCACCGACGTGGCCTGTCGTCCGTAGGGTGAGCAGGTGAGCGCCCGCGTGCTGATCGTGGAGGACGACCGCACGGTGTCCGACGTCGTGCAGGCCTACCTCAGCCACGCCGGTCTCGAGCCGCGGGTCGTCGCCGACGGGATGGAGGGCCTCGAAGCCTGGCGAACGTGGAAGCCCGACCTCGTGGTCCTCGACCTGATGCTGCCGACGCTGGACGGGCTCGAGGTGCTGCGCCGCGTGCGCACGGACGGGGACCGCACGCCGGTCGTGGTGCTGTCGGCCCGCGGAGACAGCGAGGACCGCGTGCTCGGGCTCGAGGTCGGCGCGGACGACTACCTCGCCAAGCCCTTCAGCCCACGAGAGCTGCTGTTGCGGGTGCAGGGGCTGCTGCGGCGCGACGAGCGGCTACGGCGCACGGAGCTGCTGCCCCGCCAGCTCACCCGTGGCCCGCTCTCGATCGACACGGTCGCGCGGGTCGTGTCGCTGCGTGGGGAGCCCGTGTCGCTCACCCAGCGCGAGTTCGACCTGCTCGTGTTCCTGGTCGACCACCCGGGTGAGGCCCTCAGCAAGCGAGACCTGCTTCGTCGCGTGTGGGGGTGGGACTTCGGGGACACGTCCACGGTCGCGGTGCACGTGCGTCGCCTCCGGGAGAAGGTGGAACGCGACCCCTCGGACCCTCGCCTCGTCGTCACGGTGCGTGGCACGGGCTACCGGTTCGCCACGCACGCCGAGCTCGAAGGAGAGAGCCGATGAGCGGTGCCCTGCCGACGGTGCTGGCGCTGACGGTGGCGTCGTGCCTGGCCACGGGGCTCGTCGGGATCGTGGTCCTGCGAGCCCTGCGCCGCCGTCCCATCACCGTCGTCCTCGTGCTGGCGGTGCTCGTGCCCGTCGTCGCGGTCGCGGTGTCGGTGGTCGTGAACGTGCAGGCCATGTTCATCTCGGTGCACGACACGCAGGTCATGCTCGCCGCTCTCAGTGCGGCGCTCGTGACAGCCGTCGTGCTCGCGGTCGTGGTCGGCCGCTGGCTGGTGGCCGGGTCCCGGGCCGTCGGACGCGGCCTGCAGGTGCTGGGCGCCGCGGAGGGTGCCGTCGTCGTCGAGGCGGACGGTGGCACCGGGCGTCCCGGCCCCGCTCTGCCCGCCGAGCTGGCGGCACTGGACGCAGAGCTGCGGGCGACGCGGCATCGTCTCGATGTGGCCCGCGCTCGAGAGCGCGGGCTGGAGGCGAGCCGGCGCGAGCTGGTCGCCTTCCTGTCGCACGACCTGCGCACCCCGTTGGCCGGTCTGAGGGCGCTGGCCGAGGGCCTGGAGGACGGTGTCGTCGACGACGTGCCCGCGGCCCTGGCCCAGGTTCGCTCCAGCGTCGACCGCATGAACGGGCTCGTGGACGACCTGTTCGAGCTGTCGCGGCTCGCTGCCGATGCGCGCCCGGGCACGCGCGCGCTCGTCAGCCTGCGAGAGGTCGCGGAGGACATGGCACGTGAGTGCGAGGAGCAGGCCCGCACGTCCGGCGTGCGCCTGGTCGTCGAGTCGGACGACCGGCTGGCCGTGCACGGCGTCCCGGACGAGCTCGCGCGTGCCCTCTCGAACCTCATCTCGAACGCGTTGCGCCACACCACGTCCGGCGGGGAGGTGGTCGTGCGCGGGCTCCGGGACGAGGACGGCCGCGTGGTGCTCGCGGTCGATGACGGCTGCGGGGGCATCGCGCCCCAGGACCTCGACCGGGTCTTCGACACCGGGTGGCGCGGCGACCCGCAACGCAGTCCCGGCGACGGCCGCTCGGGTCTGGGTCTGGCGATCGCCCGGGGCGTGGCGGAGGCGCATGCCGGTTCGCTCGAGGTGGCCAACACCGGAGAGGGGTGCCGGTTCGAGCTGGTGCTGCCCGCCGCACCGGCCACGGACCGCAGTCTGCTCAGCGGCTGACCGGCCCCGCCACGAGGGTGGCCAGCCCGTCGTCGAGCGCGATGGCCGCACGCCAGCCCAGCTCGTCGGCGATGCGTCGCGAGGACGCGGTGACGTGCCTGACGTCCCCGAGCCGGTACTCGCCGGTCGTCACGGGGCTCGGGCCGCCGATCACCTCGGCCAGGGCGGACGCCACCTCGCCGATGGTGCTCACGCGACCGGACCCCACGTTGTAGGCGCGCAGCGCACCCCCGCCCGGTGCCGACGCGGTCAGCGCGGTGCCCACCGCGCGCGCCACGTCGTCCACGTGCACGAAGTCGCGGCGCTGTCGCCCGTCCTCGAAGACCCGGGGTGCTCGCCCCGCCTCGAGCGCCGATCGGAACAGCGCGGCCACCCCCGCGTAGGGCGTGTCACGCGGCATGCCGGGGCCGTAGACGTTGTGGAACCGCAGGGCCACCGCGCTGCCATCGGTCTCGCGTGCCCAGGTCGAGCACAGGTGCTCGGAGTGCACCTTCGTCGCGGCGTAGACGTTCCGCGGGTCGAACGGTGCGGCCTCGTCGACGAGTGCCGGCCTCAGCGTCCGTCCGCACAGGGGGCACGCGGGGTCGAACCGGCCCTGGTCGAGGTCGTCGGGGCTGCGCGGCGCGGGTGCCACCCGACCGTGCTCGGCGCAGTCGTAGGCGCCCTCTCCGTAGACGACCATCGACGAGGCGAGGACCAGCCGTCCGACACCCGCCCGCCGCATCTGGCGAAGGAGCACCGCGGTGCCCAGGTCGTTGCTCGACACGTAGTCGTCCACGTCGTCGAGGTCGACACCCAGCCCGACCTTCGCGGCCAGGTGGGCGACCGCGTCGACCCCGACGAGGGCCTGGTCGACCGTCGAGCGGTCACGCACGTCGCCGTGCACCAGGCGGGCGTCGTCCGTCGCCTCCGTGCCCCGGGGGTGGACGTCCGGGCGCAGGCTGTCGAGGCAGACGACGTCGTGGCCGGCCTCGTGGAGCAGGCCGACGACCCGGGACCCGATGAAACCGGCTCCGCCGGTGACGAGGACGCGCACGGGCTCACTGTGCCACCGGGCGGGGGACGCGGGGCACGACAAGGCCCCTCGAGCTCATACCTCGAGGGGCCTGAGTCATGTCTACGCCGGAGGGGGCGTCCGTCGGTGGAGGCGCGCCGGGGACCGGTCGCCGCGCGCCGCGTCGGGTGCCGGGGGAGGAGTTGTGCGTCGGGCCGGGAGCGCCTCTCGGCGCGGGGCCGCTCGAAGCGGCTTCAGGTGGAGCCCGGGGCTACCGCGGCCCGACGCACGACGAGCCTAACGCGACCTGCCGCGCCGGTGTTCCCTTTCGCACAGGCTCGACGTGTCAGTGCAGCTCGTCCGACCGCCAGTGCCGAGCCGCGGTCTCGAGCTGCTCGGCGGTCCGGAGCAGGCGCGCGGCGGAGTGGATGCCGGAGTGCTCGTCCTGGGACAGACCCTGCACCTCGGTGGTCCCCTCGTCGGGCTCGTGGGCCCGGCCGACGGCCACGATGCGGGCGAACGCCGCCGCACGCTCCAGCGCCACGGCGAAGTCCCCCTGGTACACGCCCGTCAGCACCGCGTCCACGAGGTCCTTGACCTGCTCGGGGCCCGGCGGGTCGGCGACGCCCGCGACGACCTCGAGGACCGGCGTCAGGCGCCGTCCGAGGTCGAACTCGCTAGAGGCGCACGAGGGGTCGCTGTGCACCCAGGCGCGCAAGGCGTAGAGGCGCCACAGGGCGCCGGCGAGGGACTCGGCGGGCGCGTCGGCCCACAGGTGCGCCAGCAGCTCGATGCCGTGCTCGTCGGTCAGCTCGACGAGGCGGCGGACCGTCTGCGGGTCGTCGTCCTCACGTGCGCCCTGGACGAGCAGCCGGGCGGTGGCATGGGCTGCCTGCTCGCGCTCCGCGGGATCCATCCCCCCGGGCCGCGTCTCCATCGCCGCCGGTCCCAGCAGGGTGGGGCGGCGGGGGCGGGGTGCCTCAGGACCCGGAGTCACCCCCCCATGGTGCCAGGCGCCGCGTGGACGTCAGATCCTGACGACGGGCGGCGGCGTGGCGAGCCTGGCCCGAGGGCACTGGTCGAGCGAGAGGTCGCCGTACGCGAGGGCCTCGTCGCAGAGGGTCGCCACGGTCCAGCCGTGGTCCGAGCCGAACTTGGTGACGGTGACCCGGTACAGGGTGATCTCGTAGCGGCTCGGGGTGCCGTAGGCGAGCTGGATGCTGCCGATCATCTCCGCGCCGGTGGTGTTGGTCGTGCCGCTCCAGGGCCGGTCGTACCGGCTCCACAGGCTCGGTTCAGACTGCCAGAGCCCGTTGTTGCGCACGTCGCGCATCGCCAGCTCGACCAGGATCGCCCGCGCCGCGTGCTCGGGGACGATCGCGGCCGGACGGATGACCTCGGTGACGGTGCCCTGGCTGTAGGCCTCGGACATGAGCAGTTCGGCGTCGTCCACGGTGTCCTCACCTGCCATCGGGTACGGGACGGTCTGCCCCGTGCGCACTGCATCGGCAGGGCCCTGCGACGCCTTGAGGGGCCGGGAAGGGCTGTCCGCGTGGTGGGTGGTGCTCACGGGGCTGGTGAGGCAGACTGTGCGACGGAGCACGCCGCCGCACCAGGCGACGCCCGTGGTGAGCACAGAGGTCCGTGGGGAAGACGTACCTCGAGCCACCAGGGAGGTCGGTATGTCTGGTTCCATCACGCGGGGCGTGGTGTTCGTGCACTCCGCGCCGCGCGCACTCTGCCCTCATGTCGAGTGGGCCGCGGGCGGAGTCCTCGACGTCCGCGTCGCCATGGACTGGACGGCGCAACCCGTCGCTCCCGGCATGTTCCGCGCCGAGCTGTCGTGGCAGGCGCCCGCCGGCACCGGCGCGCGCCTGACGTCAGCGCTGCGGGGCTGGGCCCATCTTCGGTACGAGGTGACGGAGGAGCCCAGCGCCGGCGTCGACGGCGGCCGGTGGAGCCACACGCCCGAGCTCGGCATCTTCCACGCCGTCACCGACGTCCACGGCAACGTCGTCGTCCCCGAGGACCGGATCCGCGCCGCCCTGGCCGTCGGTGCCGGTGACCCGCTCCTCCTGCAGCACGAGATGGACCTGGCGCTCGGCCAGGCGTGGGACGACGAGCTCGAGCCGTTCAGGTACGCCGGCGACGGCGCCCCCGTCCGGTGGCTGCACCGCGTGGGGTGAGCGCGCTGGACCACGCCCGCGCACTCAGAGGACGCGGGTCGAGGGGTGGAGCAGTGGCGCGAACCCGTGTCGCAGGGCCAGCACCGAGGTCGGCGGCGTCAGCACGTGGACCACTCCGCCCGGGCGGGGCGTGGGGGAGTGCCAGCCGGCGAAGCCGAACCTGAGCACGCGGTCGGCCAGGAGCAGGTGTGGGACGTCCCCGGTCACGACCACGGTGCCGGACGGCAGGTCGGCGGCGGACGCGGTCCACACGATCCGGTCACCGGCCCGCACCATCCCGCGGCCAGCCCGCAGCCGCTCGCCGGCGAGCCGGCGGTCGAGCCCGGCGGCGCTCACCGGCGACGAGGCGCCGCTCCCCGACGTCACGGCACGGCGGTAGGCCCAGGTGGTCGTCCCGCCGGCAGAACCCGCAGGGCCGGTGCCCCGCGGCGAGGGCGACGGCGTCGTCGAGGAAGAACAGCGGCGTCCACCGCCCCGGCCGTGCGAGCCCGACGCGCCGACCCCGGAGGTCGAGCACGCACGCGATCCACAGTCGGCCGGCGTGGTGGCGCACCACCTGCTCGTCGGAGTCCACCAGGCAGCCGCGGTTGCCGGTGAGCAGCCCGCGGTCGGCCGTGGCGTGCAGGTCGCCCCAGGGGTCGACCCGGTTGCGCCGCGGCACCGTCCTCCTCCGTCGCGGGCGGGCGGGACCTAGAGGGGGATGTTGCCGTGGTCGCCGCGCCGCGCCGGGGCGTCGGCGATGGCGCGGGCCAGGGCCGAGCGCGTCTCGACGGGGGTGACGACCTCGTCCACGACGCCGATCTCGACGGCGCGGTCCAGCCCACCGGCCAGGCGCTCGTGCTCGGCGGCCAGCTCGGACTCGACCTGCGCCTTCGCGTCGTCGGGCACCTCGGCGAGCTTGCGGCGGTGGAGGATGCGGACGGCCGCGACGGCGCCCATCACGGCGACCTCGGCCCCCGGCCAGGCGAACACCCGCGTCGCGCCGAGCGAGCGCGAGTTCATCGCGATGTACGCGCCGCCGTAGGTCTTGCGGGTCACGAGCGTCACGCGCGGCACGGTCGCCTCGGCGAACGCGTGCAGCAGCTTGGCGCCACGACGCACGACGCCGTCCCACTCCTGGCCGACACCCGGCAGGTAGCCGGGCACGTCGACGAGCACGACGAGCGGCACGCCGAACGCGTCGCACATGCGCACGAAGCGGGCGGCCTTCTCGGCGGACGAGGAGTCGAGGCAGCCACCCAGGCGCATCGGGTTGTTGGCGACGACACCGACCGTGCGGCCGCCGAGACGTCCCAGGGCGGTGACGATGTTCGGCGCCCACTTGGGGTGCAGCTCGATCGCGCCGCCGGCCTCGGTGGCGCCGAGCGGCACGTCCAGCAGCTCGTCGATGATCGGGTGGACGTCGTAGGCGCGCTTGAACGACTCGGGCATGTGGGCCGCGAGGTCGCGGTCCGGCAGGCCGGGGTCGATCTCGCCCTGGCCGCCCAGCAGCACCGTGATGCCGCGGGCGCGGTCGTAGGCGGCGTCGGTCGACTCGGTCACCACGTGCACGACGCCCGAGCGGCGGCCGTGGGGCTCCGGGCCGCCGAGACGCAGGGCGTCGACGTTCTCGCCGGTGACCGAACGGACGACGTCGGGCCCGGTGACGAAGATCCGGCCGTCGGGGCCGAGGATCGACGATGTCGGTCAGCGCGGGACCGTAGGCGGCGCCACCGGCGGCGGGGCCGATCACGACGCGAGATCTGCGGGATCTTGCCGGAGGCGCGGGTCATGATCGCGAAGACCTCGCCGACGGCGTGCAGCGAGCACGACGCCCTCGCGCAGCCGGGCGCCGCCGGAGTGCCACAGCCCGACGACCGGGACGCCGTCGGCCAGCGCCCGCTCGTAGGCGACGAGGATGACCTTGCACCCGTCCTCGCCCATCGCGCCGCCCTGGATGGTGGCGTCGGAGGCGAACACGACGGCGGCCACGCCGTCGACCGTGCCCGCGGCGGCGAGCATGCCCGAGTCGTCCTGCTCGGTGAGCAGCTCGACGGCTGCCGTCGTCGAAGAAGTTCTCCAGGCGCAGCAGCGGGTTGCGCGGGTCCGTCGCCGGGTCGACCGGCGTCCGACCCGCGGTCGCGGCCGCCGCTCCCTGTCCGGCGGGGCTCATCGAACGCTCCGGAACGCGAGGGCGACGTTGTGCCCGCCGAAGCCGAAGGAGTTGTTGAGCGCGACGCCCGGGCCGATGTCGCCGGGGCTTGTCGGAGACCACGTCGAGGTTGATGGCGGGGTCCTTCTCGGTGATGTTGATGGTGGGCGGCGCCTGGCCGTGGTGCAGCGCGAGGATCGAGAGGATGCCCTCGACGGCGCCGGCGGCACCGAGCAGGTGGCCGGTCATCGACTTGGTGGCCGAGACGGCGACCCGGTCGGCCGTGTCGCCGAGCACGGCGGAGATCGCCGCGGACTCGGCGATGTCGCCGACCGGGGTGGACGTGGCGTGGGCGTTGATGTGGACGACGCTCGTCCAGGCCGATGCCGCCGTTCTCGAGGGCCGAGCGCATGGCGCGGGTCGCGCCCAGGCCCTCGGGCTCGGGGGCGGCGATGTGGTGGGCGTCGGAGGTCATGCCGGCGGACACCAGCTCGGCGTAGATCCGGGCGCCGCGGGCCTCCGCGTGCTCCTCGGACTCCAGCACGACCACGCCGGCGCCCTCGCCGAGCACGAAGCCGTCGCGGCTCGTGTCGTACGGGCGCGAGGCCGTCTCGGGGTGTCGTTGCGGGTCGACAGGGCGCGCATCGCGGCGAACCCGGCGATGGGCAGCGGGTGGATCGCCGCCTCGGTGCCGCCGGCCATGACGACGTCGGCGCGGCCGGTGCGGATCATGTCGAGCGCGTACGCCATGGCCTCGGCGCCGGACGCGCAGCGCCGACACCGGGGAGTGGGCGCCGGCGCGGGCACCGAACTCGATGGCCAGCGGCGCCGGCGGCTCCGTTGGGCATGAGCATCGGGACGGTCATCGGGAAGACGCGGCGGGGGCCCGACGTCCTTGAGCACGTCGTAGGCGTCGAGCAGCGTCCACACGCCGCCGATGCCGGTGGCGATGACCATGCCGAGGCGGAGCGGGTCGACCTCCGGGTGAGCCGGCGTCGGCCCAGGCCTCGCGGCCGGCGATCATCGCGTACTGGCCGGATGGGGTCGAGCTTCTTGGCCTCGTGGCGTGGCAGCACGTCGGCGTCGGGCACCTCGAGCCGGCACGCGAAGTGGACGGGACAGGTCGTAGCGCTCGACCCACTCGGCAGGGAGCGCTTCGCGCCCGACCGGCCGGCCAGGGCCGCCTCCCAGGTGCTGGGGACGTCCCCGCCGAGAGGGGTGGTCGCGCCCAGTCCGGTGACGACGACGCGACGGTCGGTGGACGGGCTGCTCATCGCGGTGGCCTCCAGGTGCCGGGGTGGTGCGGGTGACCCGCCGGCCGGTGGGCCGGCGGGTCACCCGGTTCGTGCTGGGTACCGCGGGTGGTGCGGGTGGTGCCAGGGTGCCTGGGCCGGGGTCAGCCCTGGGCCTGCTGCGACGTAGGCGACGACGTCGCGGACGGTCGACGAGGTTCTTGATGTCCTCGTCCGGGATCTTGACGCCGAACTTGTCCTCGGCCTGGACGACGATCGAGGTCATCGACAGCGAGTCGATGTCGAGGTCGTCGGTGAAGGACTTGTCGAGCTCGACGGACTCGGTCGGCAGACCGGTCTCCTCGTTGACCAGCTCGGCGATGCCCTGGAGGATCTCCTGCTCGCTCTGCGCCATGGTTGGAACTCCTTCTGCTGTCGGTGTCCTCGGTGGACCCTGCGTGGTGACTCGTCGGTGGACGGTCGGACGGTGGTGCGTCCCGCGCGGGGCGGGAGTCAGTGGTGGCGGGCGCGGCCCTAGGGCAGCTCGACCACCTGCGCGGCGTAGACGAGGCCGGCGCCGAAACCGATCAGCAGGGCGAGCCCGCCGTGCGGCGCGCTGCCGTCGGCGAGCATCCGGTCCATCGCCAGCGGGATCGACGCCGCCGAGGTGTTGCCGATCTCGACGATGTCGCGGGCGACGGGCGACGTGCTCGGGCAGCCCGAGCTGCTTGACCATCGCGTCGATGATGCGGACGTTGGCCTGGTGGGGGATGAACGCGGCCAGGTCGTCCGGCGTGATGCCCGCGGCGTCGATCGCCTTGCGCGCCACCGGGGCCATCTGCCAGACGGCCCAGCGGAAGACGCTCTGGCCCGCCATGCGCAGGGTGGGCCACTCGCAGCTCGGGGTCGCTCGCGCAGCTGGTCCCACGACTGGTTCTGGGTGATGACGTCCCACTGCGCGCCGTCGCTGCCCCACATCGTGGGGCCGATGCCCGGGGTGTCGGACGCGCTGACGACGACGGCGCCCGCGCCGTCGCCGAAGATGAACGCGGTGGAGCGGTCGCGGGGGTCGGTGAAGTCCGAGAGCTTCTCCACGCCGATGACGAGCACGTGGCGGGCCGACCCGCCGCGGACCATGTCGCTGGCCAGGCCGACGCCGTGGCAGAAGCCCGCGCAGGCGGCCGAGATGTCGAACGCGGCGGCCGGGGTGGCGCCGAGCCGGTGCGCGACCAGCGGTGCGGCCGCGGGGGTCTGGTACAGGTGCGTCACGGTGGCGACGAGGACGGCGTCGATGTCGGCCCCGGTCAGCCCGGCGTTCGCGATCGCCTCGGCACCGGCGGCCTCGCCCATGTCGACGACGGTCTGCTCGGGCGCGGCCAAGCGGCGCGTCACGATGCCGGAGCGCTCGCGGATCCACTCGTCGGAGGAGTCGATGCACGGGCAGATCTCCTCGTTGGTGACGACGCGCTCGGGTCGGTAGGCGCCGACGCCGGTCAGCCGGGCGTGCGCAGCCCCGGTCGGGCGTGACGAGGCCGGTCATGACGAGCTCCCGGCGGGGTGGAGGCGCAGGCAGGGGCTGGCCGGGGGAGACGGGGTCGCCGTCCTCGACGAGCCACTCGACGACCGTGCCGCCGTGCTGGGCGCGGACGTCGTGCCCGTCGCGCAGGCCCTCGACGCGGGCGACGACGCTGCCCGCCACGACGTCGTCGCCGGCGCGGGCCTCGGTCAGGAGGCGGACGGCGCCCTTGGCCGGCGCCACGACCAGACGCCAGGTCGGGTGAGGTCTGCACCGGGCTGCCGACGCCGTGGCGCTCGACCAGGTCGCGGGCCGCGTCGAGGTCGTCGGGCGTCTTGAGCGCGAGCGTCTCGACCCCGGGCAGGGCGCGCTTGGCGAGGTTCGTCAGCGTGCCGGCCGGCGGGATCTCGATCAGGCCGGTGACGCCGAGCTCGGCGAAGGTCTGCATGCACAGGTCCCAGCGGACCGGGTTGCTCACCTGCGTGACGAGGCGCTTCAGCACGTCGCGACCGTCGTGGACGACGGTGCCGTCGGCGTTGGACAGCAGCAGGGCCCGCGGGTCGTGGGTCGACATCGCGCGCGCGTGGCGGCCGAGCACGTCGACGGCCGGCGAGCCATGTGCCGGGTGTGGAAGGCGCCGGCGACCTGGCAGCGGGATGACGCGGGCCTTGGCCGGCGGCGTCGTCGGCGAGGGCGGCGAGCTGCTCCATGGTGCCGGCGGCCACGACCTGGCCCGGCGCCGTTGACGTTGGCCGGGGTGAGCCCGTGCTGGTCGAGGGCCGCGAGCACCTCGTCCGGGTCGCCGCCGACGACGGCGCTCATGCCGGTCGGGGTGACCGCGCTGGCCTCGGCCATCGCCCGGCCGCGCTCGCGGACGAAGACCATGGCCTGCTCGGCGCTGATCACGCCGGCCGCCGACGCGGCGGTGATCTCACCGACGCTGTGCCCGGCGCCGCCCGCGATCACCGCGAAGGCGTCGGCGGGGTGGGGGAACAGGGCGAGCAGCGACACCAGGCCGGCGCCCACGATGAGGGGCTGCGCCACGGCGGTGTCGCGGATGGTGTCGGCGTCCGACGTGGTGCCGTGGGCGACGAGGTCGAGCCCGGCGACCGTCGCCGAGCCAGTCGAGCCGCTCGCGGAAGCCGGGCAGCTCCAGCCACGGGGAGAGGAAGCCGGGGCTCTGGGACCCCTGGCCGGGGCAGACGATGACGAGCACGTCTCCACCTTCCCGTGCGGGTGCACAGCGATCGGGCTCCGAACCGGACAAGGATCGAGCCGGAAAGTTGGAGGATTCCTCCAACTACGGTCCGTGGCCCGGCGAGCAGCCCGATGGCCAGCGCGACCTGCAGGACGTAGCCGTCGCGCGGACGGGTCGCGTCCCAGCCCGTCACCTCGGCGACCCGGCGCAGGCGGTAGCGGACCGTGTTCGGGTGCACGAACAGCGTGCGTGCGGTGCCCTCGAGGGACCGGCCGCTCTCCAGGTAGGCCGCCACGGTCTCCGCCAGGACGGGACCGGCCGACCTGGAGCGGGTGGTACACGCGGTCCAGCAGGGCGCGCCGGGCCGAGACGTCACCGGAGAGCACACGCTCGGGCAGCAGGTCGTCCGCGTCCACCGGTCGGGGGGCGGCGGGCCAGGCACGGGCCGCGACCAGCCCGGCCAGCGCGACCCGGGCCGAGTACCCGGCCCCGGGAAGGTCGGTGACGGTCGGCCCGACGACGACCGGGCCCGGCCCGAAGCGGGGAGCGAGGTTGGTGGCCGCGGCCGACGGGTCCGAGCTCGTCCCCAGCACGACCACGACCCGGTCGCCCTGCACGCCGACCAGTGCGTCGTCCGCTGCGGTGCGGGCCGCCCGGCGCAGGTCGTCGACCACCTGCTCGGGCGGTCCCGGACGGTTGGCGCCCACCACGACCGTGACGGAGGCGTGCTCGTGCCACCCCAGCGCGGCGACGCGGGACTGCAGCGCGTCGTCGGTGTCGCCGCGCAGCAGGGCGTCCACGACGAGGGCCTCGAGCCGGGCGTCCCAGGCGCCACGTGTCTCGGCCGCCTGCGCGTAGACCTCGGCAGCGGCGAAGGCGACCTCGCGGGAGTACCGCAGCACCGCCTCCTTGACGGCCGCCAGCTGGCGGGGGTCGTCCGGGTCGTCGGTGAGCGCCTCGACGTGGTCCTCGACGACGTCGACGACCGCGCGCACCAGCTCGAGGGTCTGCCGCAGGCTGATCGACCGCGTCAGCTCGCGGGGCGCCGTCCCGAAGACGTCCGCGGTGATCGTCAGCGGCGCGGCGGGCGAGGCGAACCAGGACGTGAACGCGCGGATGCCGGCCTGCGCGACGAGGCCGACCCACGACCGGTCCTCGGGCTCCATCGCGCGGTACCAGGGCAGGCTCTCGTCGAGCCGGCGCAGGGCCGCCGTCGACAGGCCCGCGACCGCGCGGCGCTGACGCGTCGACGTGCCCGTCGGCCGCACGGCGCGCGCGCTGCGCGACCCTCGCGCCCGCGCGTCCACCCTCGGCTCATGGCGTCAGAATACGGCCACGGGTTGCGGAATCACACAAGCCGCCGCCAGCCCGTGGATCGGCCTGCCGACCCGCCGATCGGCCACGATCCGCGGTTCCCGAGGGGGGTTCGCGCGGAAAGCGGCCGATCTGCGGCGGGACGGGGAGGGTCGGTCAGGCGTCGCCACCGGCGGTGCCGGAGGAACCCTCGGTGACGTCGTGCAGCTTGTACAGCTCGTAGGCCATCGACGGGGCCAGGCGGTCGACCTGGCCGCGCCGGCGAGCATGCGCAGCGCCTGGTAGGCCACCGAGGGGCCGTCGATGTGGAAGTAGCGCCGCACGGCCGCGACGGGTGTCGGACAGGCCGAACCCGTCGGCGCCGAGGGAGTGGAACTCGTTCGGCACGAACTGACGCACCTGGTCGGGGACGGCCCGCATGTAGTCGCTGACCGCCACGACCGGACCCTCGCGGCCCTCGAGCTGCCGGGCCAGGAACGGCACCGGCGTCTGCTCGCCGGGACGGTCGAACGCCCACGCGTCGCAGGCCATGCCGTCGCGGCGCAGCTCGCTCCACGACGTCACGCTCCACACGTCCGCCGCCACGCCGAAGTCCTTGGCGAGCAGCCCCTGCGCCTCGATCGCCCAGGCGACGCCGACGCCCGACGCCATCAGCTGGAGCGCGGCGCTCGGCGCGTTGTGCTCGCCGTTGCCCGCGACCTCGTCGCTCGCGGCCCGCAGCAGGTACGCGCCACGCAGCAGCCCCTCGACGTCGAGGTCCTCGGGCTCGGCGGGCTGCACCGCCGGCTCGTTGTAGACGGTCACGTAGTACATGACGTCGCGGTCCCGCTGGCCGTGCTGACCGTCCGCCAGCGGGTCGGGGCCCTCACCGAACATGCGCTGCAGCCCGTCCCGCACGATGTGGCCGAGCTCGTACCCGAACGCCGGGTCGTACGAGACGACCGCGGGGTTCGTGGACGCGAGCAGCGGCGAGTGACCGTCCGCGTGCTGCAGGCCCTCACCGGTCAGGGTCGTGCGGCCCGCCGTGGCGCCGATCATGAACCCGCGGGTCATCTGGTCGGCGGCCGCCCAGATGCTGTCGCCGGTGCGCTGGAACCCGAACATCGAGTAGAAGACGTAGACCGGGATCATCGGCTCGCCGTGCGTGGCGTACGAGGTGCCGGCCGCGGTCATCGCCGCGATCGCGCCCGCCTCGTTGATGCCGACGTGCAGGATCTGGCCGTCGACGGACTCCTTGTACGCCAGCATCAGCTCGCGGTCGACGGACGTGTAGTTCTGGCCGTGCGGGTTGTAGATCTTGATCGTCGGGAAGAACGAGTCCATCCCGAACGTGCGCGCCTCGTCCGGGATGATCGGCACGACGCGCGGCCCGAACTCCTTGTCGCGCATCAGGTCCTTGAGCAGCCGCACGAACGCCATCGTGGTGGCGATCTGCTGCTTGCCCGATCCCTTCTTCGAGCCCGGCGTACGCCTCGTCGCCCGGCAGCTTGACCGCCGTGCTCGGCACGCGGCGCTGCGGCACGTGCCCACCGAGCGCGCGACGGCGCTCCTGCAGGTACTGGATCTCGGGGCTGTCCGGGCCCGGGGTGGTAGTACGGCGGCAGGTACGGGTCGGCCTCGAGCTGCTCGTCGCTGACCGGGATGCGCAGGCCGTCGCGGAACGTCTTGAGGTCGTCCAGCGTCAGCTTCTTCATCTGGTGGGTCGCGTTGCGGCCCGGCGAAGTTGGCGCCCAGGCCGTAGCCCTTGATGGTCTTGGCGAGGATGACGGTCGGCTGGCCGGTGTGCTCCGTCGCGGCCGCGTAGGCGGCGAACACCTTGCGGTAGTCGTGCCCGCCGCGCTTGAGGGACCAGATCTGGTCGTCCGACATGTCCTGGACCATCGAGCCGGGTGCGCGGGTCGCGCCCGAAGAAGTGCTCGCGGATGAACGCGCCGTTCTCGGCGCGGTAGGTCTGGTAGTCGCCGTCCGGCGTCGAGTTCATCAGGTGGACGAGCGCGCCGTGCGGAGTCCTTGGCCAGCAGCGCGTCCCACTCGCGGCCCCACACGACCTTGATGACGTTCCAGCCGGCGCCGCGGAAGTACGACTCGAGCTCCTGGATGATCTTGCCGTTGCCGCGCACCGGACCGTCGAGCCGCTGCAGGTTGCAGTTGATGACGAACGTGAGGTTGTCGAGCTCCTCGTTCGCGGCGACCTGGAGCAGGCCGCGGCTCTCCGGCTCGTCCATCTCGCCGTCGCCGAGGAACGCCCACACGCGCTGGCCGGAGGTGTCCTTGATCCCGCGGTTCTGCAGGTACTTGTTGAACTGCGCCTGGTAGATGGCGTTCATCGGGCCGAGGCCCATCGACACGGTGGGGAACTGCCAGAAGTCGGGCGCCAGCCGAGGGTGCGGGTAGGACGGCAGGCCGCCGCCCGGGTGCGACAGCTCCTGCCGGAACCCGTCGAGCTGGTGCTCGGACAGCCGCCCCTCGAGGTAGGCCCGCGCGTACACGCCGGGGGAGGCGTGCCCCTGGATGTAGACCTGGTCGCCGCCGCCCGGGTCGTCCGGACCCCGGAAGAAGTGGTTGAAGCCCACCTCGTAGAGCGTGGACGACGAGGCGTACGAGGAGATGTGGCCACCGACGGCGATGCCCGGGCCGCTGCGCCCGGTGCACGACCATCGCCGAGTTCCAGCGCAGCAGCGCACGGTAGCGACGCTCGACGTCCTCGTCACCGGGGAACCAGGGCTCGCGCTCGGGCGGGATCGTGTTGACGTAGTCGGTGGCCGTCAGTGACGGGACGCCGACACCCAGCTGGCGCGACCGCTGCAGCAGCTCGAGCATCAGGTACCGGGCGCGCCGGCGCCCGGCGGTCTCGGCGACACCCTCGAGCGACTCGAGCCACTCCGCGGTCTCCTCCGGGTCGATGTCCGGCATGTTCGTCGGCAGCCCGTTGAGGATGGGTCCGGCTTCGTCGCGTCCAGCCACGTCAGGTGTCCCTTCCGTCGCGCCGCCCTCACCGACCCGGCCGGGCGAAGGGCTAGAGACCATCCTGTCCCTCACCCGGGCCGGCGTCACATCCGGGTGGGCGCTACCCGGCGCGTAGGGTCCGTGCCGTGCTGGAGCCGATCGCCGCGTGAGGCCGCTCGCGTCGTCCTCGTCGACACCTCTGACCGGGTGCTGCTGTTCGAGGCGCACGTGCCCGAGGCGCCCGTCGTGCGCCGGTGGTGGTTCACGCCCGGCGGGGGTCTGGACCCCGGTGAGGACGCCCGTCACGGGCGCGCTGCCGCGAGGTGCTGGAGGAGACCGGGCTGCGCTCGAGCCCGCGCGGCTGGGCGAGGCGCGCTCACGAGCAGACGATCGACTTCCCCTTCGAGGGACGCACGTACCGCCAGCACGAGGTCTTCTTCGTCGTGCGCGTGGACCCGCTTCGAGGTGGACGTCGTCGCGCTGGACCGCGGTGGAGCGTCAGCGACATCGTCGGACACCGGCTGGTGGCCCCTGGACGAGCTGCCGCACGCCGAGGTGCCGGTCTACCCGGAGACGCTCACGTCGCTGGTGGAGAAGGCGATCCGCTCGGGGTGGGCGTAGCCGTTCATCGTCCGCGCTCGCACGAACCCGACGAGGGTCATCCCCGCCTCGGTCGCCAGCTCGACCGCCAGAGACGAGGGGGCCGAGACGGCCGCCAGCACGGGGACCCCTGCAGCCCAGGCCTTCTGGGCCAGCTCGAAGGAGGCGCGACCGCTGACGACGAGGACGGTGCCCCTCAGCGGCCAGCCCTGCTCGCGGGCGGCCCAGCCCAGCACCTTGTCGACCGCGTTGTGGCGGCCCACGTCCTCGCGCACGACCAGCAGCTCCGCCTCGCGGCCGCTGTCGACCACACGGAACAGTCCGGCCGCGTGCAGGCCGCCGGTGCGGTCGAAGACACGCTGCGCGTCACGCAGCCGGCCGGGCAGCGACGCCAGCAGGGACGGCGTCGACCGCGACCGGGTCGACTGCGTCAGGTCGGCGCCGCCGCGTGCACGGACCGCGTCGATGCTGGCCGAGCCGCACACCCCGCACGCCGAGGTCATGCCGAAGGTGCGACGTCCCTCGAGGTCGGGCGCCGTGACGCCGGGCGCGAGGGAGACCTCCATGACGTTGAAGGTCGGGCCGGCCGTCCTCGCCGACGTCGGTGCAGTGCACGGCGGCGCGGACGTCGCCCACGGCGCCGGCGAGCAGCCCCTCGGTGAGCAGGAAGCCCATCGCGAGGTCGAGGTCGTCGCCCGGCGTGCGCATCGTGACGACGACGGGATCGCCCCCGACGCGGATCTCGAACGGCTCCTCGACCGCCAGCGCGTCGGGTCGGCGGACGGACACGACCGGTGTCCAGGTCCCAACGGATGGTCGGCGCTCTCGTGCTCGCGGTGCCCATCGCTCGATCGTACGTAGCCCGCGTCGCCGCGCGTGGTCTACCGTCGTGCCCACGCCCGGTCAGCCGGGTGACGGCGGGACGCAACCAGGCGGCTGCCCATGGCGAAGGAGATCAGCAGTGGGGACGACCGCGGACGCCGCGGAGGAGTCGGGCCTGGGGGCTCGGCTGGGATTCCAGTCGGGACAAGTGGTGCAGGAGTTCGGCTACGACGACGACGTCGACCACGACCTGCGAGACGCGGTCGAGCTGGTCACCGGCAACGAGCTCGCCGACGAGGACGCCGACGAGGTCGTCGACGCCGTCCTGCTGTGGTGGCGCGAGGACGACGGCGACCTCGTGGACGCCCTCGTCGACGTGCTCGGCGCCCTCGTCGAGGGCGGGCCGATCTGGCTGCTCACGCCGAAGAGCGGACGCGACGGCCACGTGGAGCCGTCCGACATCGAGGAGGCGGCGCCGACCGCCGGCCTGCACAGCACGCGCACGATCAGCGTCGGGTCCGACTGGACCGGGACGCGGCTGGTCACCCCTCGTCCCGGCCGCAAGGGCTGAGCCGGTGGGAGACACGCTGCCGGATGCCGCCGCGCGCCTGCCCGAGATCGGCAGCGCGGCACCCGACTTCACGCTCACCGACCAGTTCGGCGAGGACCTGTCCCTGTCCGACCTGCGCGGCGACCGCGCGACGCTCTGGTCTTCTACCCGTTCGCCTTCTCCGGGCTCTGCACGAACGAGCTGTGCACGATGCGCGACGACCTGTCGGTCTTCACGGACGCGGACGTCCAGGTGGTCGCCGTCTCGTGCGACCCGATGTACACGCTCCGTGCCTGGGGTGAGCAGGAGAGGTACGACTTCCCGCTCCTGTCGGACTTCTGGCCGCACGGCGAGGTCGCGCGACGCTACGGGGCGTTCGACGAGCGGGGAGGGCAAGGCGATGCGCGCCTCGTTCCTCGTGGACTCCGGCGGGGTCCTGCGCTGGTCGGTCGTCAGCCACCCCGGTACGCCCGCGACATGGCCGCGTACCGCGAGGCGCTCGCCACGCTCTGAATCCGGCCTCCCTCGGCCTCCTCGGCCTCCCTCGACCACCGTGGGCATGCCGTCGGTATCAGCCCGGACGGGCGAATCGCCGTGCCGATGGGGTGGGGTCCCTTCCCGACCGGGCGGTCGTTGCGGTTTCATTGACCTTGGCTGCGGCCGTCGTCGACCCGAGACCTCGGCGGCCGCAGTCCACACACCGGATACTCTCGCGCCCGGGGCCTGTAGCTCAGTTGGTAGAGCACCGCGTTTACACCGCGGGCGTCGTCGGTTCGAGCCCGGCCGGGCCCACTCCACCCCCGGTGCCACCGCTCCTGGATAGGGTCGTCCGGTGGCAGCCGAGGCAGTTCCGACCGTCGGTGCCGTCCTGTCCCTCCTCGACGCCGCCTACCCCGAACGCACGGCGCTCGGCTGGGACGCCGTCGGGCTCGTCTGCGGCCGGCGTGAGGCTCCCGGCCCGCCGCGTGCTCCTGGCCGTCGACCCGGTCGCGACCGTCGTCGACGAGGCGGTCGAGACCGGCGCCGACCTGCTCGTGGTCCACCACCCGCTGCTGCTGCGCGGAGTGCACTCCGTCGCCGCCGACACCCCCAAGGGCGCGCTGGTCCACCGTCTGATCGAGGCCGGCTGCGCCCTCTACGTGGCCCACACGAACGCCGACGCAGCCCACGACGGCGTGAACGAGGCTTCGCGAACCTCCTCGGACTGGTCGACCTGCGTCCGCTCGACCCGCACCCGCCGACGCCGGGCTCGACGATGGTGACCTTCGTGCCCGCCGACGCCGTCGACGCGGTCGTCGACGCGGCCGTCGCTGCCGGCGCCGGTCGCCACGGCGAGTACGACCGCTGCGCCTTCACGTCCACCGGCACGGGCACGTTCACCGGCTCGAACTCCGCGCGGCCCGCGGTCGGGTCGCCCGGGTCGACGCGAGGTGGTCGACGAGGTGCGGGTCGAGATGGCCGTCCCGGCCGGCGCCGGTGCCCACGTCGTGCAGGCCGTCCGTGCGGCCCACCCGTACGAGGAGCCCGTCGTGCACCTGCTGGTGACAACCGGCGGGCCAGCCGACGTCGGCATCGGCCGCGTGGGTCGACTGGCGTCGCCGATGACCCTGGAGGCCTTCGCCGGCCGCGTCGCCGAGGTCCTGCCCGCGACGGCCCAGGGCGTACGCGTCGCAGGCGACCTGCGAGCCGAGGTCTCCACCGTGGCGCTCTGCGGTGGCAGCGGTGACAGCCTGTTCGACGCGGTCCGCGCCAGCCGGGCCGACGTCTTCCTCACGGCCGACCTGCGTCACCACCCGGCGTCCGAGGCGCGCGAGGAGGCCGAGGTGGCCGGCCAGGGGCGCCCCTTCCTCGTCGACGTGGCGCACTGGGCCAGCGAGTGGCCGTGGCTGAAGTCCTGCGCCCGCCTCGTCCGGACACTGGACGGGGTTACCGTGACCGTCAGCGAGCGGTCCACCGACCCGTGGAACGTGAGCGTCCCGAGCACCCCCAGCGTCCCCGCACCGCCAGCACCCCCAGCACCGGAGGCCCCCGCACGTGACCACCGCGAACCCGCTCGACCAGGTCCGTCTGCTCGACGTGCAGGCGCTCGACACGCGCCTGCGCCAGCTCGCGCACAAGGGCACGTCCCTGCCGGAGCACGCGCGCCTCACCGCGCTGGAGGCCGAGGTGGCCGCCCTGCGGGACCGGGTCGTGGTGGCCCGGACGACTGTCAGCGACATCCAGCGCGAGCTGCGAAAGTCCGAGACCGACGTCGAGCAGGTGCGCTCGCGGGCCCAGCGCGACCAGTCCCGCCTCGACGCCGGCCAGGGCTCGGCGAAGGACCTGCAGGCGATCCAGCACGAGCTGGGTTCGCTGGCACGACGCCAGGCCGAGCTGGAGGACGTCGAGCTCGAGGTGATGGAACGGCTGGAGACGGCCCAGAACGAGGCGGAGGCGCTCGCCGAGCAGCTCGAGCGGCGCCGAGGCCGAGGTCGCTGAGGTGACGGCCTCCCGCGACGCCACCCTGGCGGAGATCGGCGGACGAGGCGGCCAAGGTCACGGCCGAACGTGACGACATCGCCGCAGGACTCGACCCGGCGCTGGTGGCCCTCTACGAGAAGATCCGCGCCGGGTCGGGCGGCGTCGCCGCCGCCGCGCTCAAGGCCAAGCGCTGCGAGGGCTGCCGGATGGAGCTCACGGCGAGCGACCTCGGCCGCATCCGGTCGGCCCCCGACGACGAGGTGCTGCGGTGCGACGAGTGCCGCTGCATCCTGGTGCGCACGTCGGAGTCGGGTCTGTGAGCCCGGCGGCGCAGCCCGGCCGACGGCTACGCGGGCGACCTCACCCCCGAGCAGGCGTGGGCCGTGGTCTCGGGCGAGGACGAGGGCGTTCTCGTCGACGTGCGGACGACCGCGGAGTGGACGTACGTCGGCGTACCCGACACGTCCTCGACCGGACGCCCACTGGTCACCGTCCAGTGGCAGAGGTTCCCCGACGGCGCGCGGAACCCTGACTTCGTGGACGAGCTCCGCGTCGCGCTCGAGGCGATCGTGCCGGGTTCGATGCCGGTGCGAGCCGGCCGCTCGTGTTCCTCTGCCGGTCGGGGGTACGGTCGATCGCCGCCGCCAAGGCCGCCACCGCGGCCGGTCTCGGCCCGTCGTTCAACGTGCTCGACGGCTTCGAGGGGGACCTCGACCCCGACGACCACCGCGGCGGCGAGCGGGTGGCGGGCGGCGGGGCTGCCCTGGCGGCAGTCGTGACGGGCGAGCGCTGCAGAGCCCGGGGGTGGGTCGACTCTGGCGCCCCGACACCGTCGCCGTGCGCGGGGGTCTCAGCCGCTCGGGGTTCGACGAGACCGCGGAGGCCCTGTACCTGACCTCGGGCTACGTGTACCCGTCCGCGGCCGACGCGGAGGCGGCGTTCGCCGGCGACGTCGACCGCTTCATCTACTCGCGCTACGGCAACCCGACCGTCGAGATGTTCGCCGAGCGGCTGCGGCTGCTGGAGGGGGCGGAGGCGTGCTTCCCCACGGCCTCCGGCATGGCGGCGGTGTTCACCGCCTCGGTGCGCTGCTGGCGGCGGGTGACCGGGTGGTGGCGGCGACGGAGCCTGTTCGGGTCGTGCTTCGTCATCCTCGACGAGATCCTGCCGCGGTGGGGCGTCACCACGGAGTTCGTCGACGGAGCCGACACGGCGCAGTGGGAGAAGGCGCTGTCGACGCCCGGCGGCGGCGGTGTTCTTCGAGTCACCGTCCAACCCCATGCAGGAGATCGTGGACGTGCGCGCGGTCTGCGACATCGCCCACGCGGCGGGTGCGCAGGTCGTCGTCGACAACGTCTTCGCGACGCCGGTGCTGCAGCGGCCGCTGGAGCTGGGCGCCGACATCGTCGTCTACTCGGCGACCAAGCACATCGACGGGCAGGGACGCACGCTCGGCGGCGCGATCCTCGGCCCGGAGGAGTTCGTGCGCGGGCCGGTCGAGAACCTCATGCGGCACACCGGCCCGTCGATGAGCCCGTTCAACGCGTGGGTGCTGGTGAAGGGCCTGGAGACGCTCGCCATGCGCGTGCGCCACGCCCAGGCGTCCGCGCTGCGGATCGGGCAGTTCCTGGAGCGGCACCAGCGTCGAGGTGGGTGCGGCTACCCGTTCCTGCCGTCGCACCCGCAGCACGACCTGGCGCCGGTCCCAGATGGACGGTGGCGGCACGGTGCTGACGTTCGAGGTCTGGCGGGGGCAAGGACGCGGCGTTCGCCGTGCTCGACGCACTCCGGATCGTCGACATCTCCAACAACCTCGGCGACTCGAAGTCGCTGGTCACGCACCCGGCGACCACGACGCACCGTCGCCTTGGCGTCGAGGGTCGTCGCGCCGTCGGCATCACCGACGGCGTCGTCCGGGTCTCCGTCGGCCTGGAGGACGTGGACGACCTGCTCGACGACCTCGAGCAGGCGCTCGGTCGGTGACCGCGGCCTCCGCCTCGTCCAGCCGCTGCCGCAGACGGTCGCGGACGTCGTCGGGGCTGAGCGACCGCCGACGACGCTCGTCCCGCGCGATCACGGCACCTGTCGCGGCCACGCCGGCCAGGCCGGCGAGCCCGAGGAGCTTCCACCTGTTCACCGTCGCAGTCCTCCTGCCGCCATGTCGCTGACCCTCGACGAGGCCGTCGAGCTGACGCGCACCGGCGACCTCTGGCTGTTCCGGGGACGCAGTCCCGCGGACCACGCTATCCGGACCCTCACCAACGCGCCGGTGAACCACGTCGGGATGGCCGTCGTGCTCGAGGACCTCCCGCCGCTGATGTGGCACGCCGAGCTGGGCCGCTCGCTGCCCGACCTCTGGAGTGGCACGCACCACCGCGGCGTCCAGCTGCACGACCTGCGCGACGCCGTCGTGGTCTGGTCGGACCGGTACGGCCAGCGCGCGTGGCTGCGGCAGCTGCTCACACCCGGTGACACCGGCGATGGAGGACGAGGTGCTGCGCGTGGTCGCCAGGATGGACGGGACGCCGTTCCCCAGCACGCTGTCGCTGGCGGGCCGGTGGGCGCGGGGGCGGGTGCGCCGCCCGGCGCCCGTGGAGACCACGTACTGCGCGGAGGTGGTCGCGGCCACCTACCAGGCGATGGGCCTGCTGGCTCCCGACCGTCCCACGAACTCGTACGACCCGGGCAGCTTCTGGAGCGGTGACGGGCTGGTTCTGACCGGCGGCGGCCGGCTCGGCGACGAGATCGCCGTCGACGTCAGGGCCGCGGGGCCCGCCCCGGGCGACCGCCTCACCTGACGACGACGTCCAGGCGATGGCTCCCGTCGCGCGCCGGGGGCGACAGTTCGACGTCGAACACCTCGCCGACGGCGGACGCCAGGGCCGCCGGGGTGCGCGGGTCCCGGCCGGTACGGGTGATCAGGTGCCGGGCGACGAGGCCCCGCGTGTGCTTGGCCATGTGGGAGACCACGCTGCGCCGACCGTCCTCGTCCCGCAGCACGCGCACCGCGACGGTCCTCTCGGCCACGGCCCCCTCGGGACGCCAGGCGGCCGCGTACGTGGACGACCGGCAGTCGACCACCATGCCGGTGGCGAGCGGCGGGAGGGTCTCGGCGAGTCGTGGTCGCCAGAAGCCCGCCAGAGGCCCGAGACCGGGCAGCGACGCCCCCATCGACAGCCGGTAGGGCGGCACGCGGTCGTCCGGCCGCAGCGCACCCCAGGCGGCGGAGACGACCAGCAGCCGCGCGGTGGCGCGCCGACGCGCACCGGTCGGGAGGGTGGCCCAGCCGAGGGCGTCGTACAGCACCCCGCTGTACAGGGACGAGACGGGCACCGCAGGCTCGCTGGTCCAGCGGGTGTTGCGCTGCAGGTCCGTGGCCATCGACTCTCCGACGCCCAGCACCGTGTGGCCGCCTGGCGCTGCGGAGACCTCGGCGAGCGACTCCATCACCTGCACCCGCGCCGAGGTCAGCTCGGCGAGGTGGAGCCTGTCGAGGTCGACGGGGCGCCCGCGCGCGCGACCGGACTTGCCCTCGGAGGGCGGCAGCAGCACGAGCACCGGCACAGCGTAGGTGGCTGTCGACGGGCTCCCGCGCCGGCCTCCCGAGGTCCGCCGCCGTGCGTAGGGTGTCGCGCATGACTCACGCGCAGACGATCCTCCCGGCGAGACTCGAGGAGCCGCTGGAGGCCCTGATGTCGGAGCTCGGGGTGCATGGTGAGTTCCCGGCGGCCGTCCTGGCGGACGCGGAGCGTGCGGCGGCGTCACCGGACCTGCCTGCCACCGACTGGACCGACGTGCCGTTCGTGACGATGGACCCGCCGGAGTCGATGGACCTCGACCAGGCCCTCCACCTGGAGCGGCGCGAGAACGGGTTCCGGGTCCGGTACGCCATCGCCGACGCCACGGCGTTCGTGCGGCCCGGCTCGCCGGTCGACGAGGAGGCACGCCGACGCGGACAGACCCTCTACGCCCCGCACCGCCGTGTGCCGCTGCACCCGCCGGTGCTCAGCGAGGGCGCCGCCAGCCTGCTGCCGGGGGAGGTGCGCCCGGCGTTCGTCTGGGTGATCGACCTCGACGCCGACGCCGAGCCGGTGGCGGTGGACGTCCGACGCGCCCTCGTCCGCAGCCGGGAACGCTTCTCGTACCAGCTCGTCCAGGCCGAGCTCGACGCCGGCGACATCCCGGCCCCTTTCGCGCTGCTGCCCGAGATCGGTCGCGCGCTGGTGGCCCAGGAGCAGGCCCGAGGCGGTGCCGCGCTCGAGATCCCCGACCAGGAGGTGATGGAGGTCGATGGCGGGTACGCGCTGCGCTACCGGCCACGCTCCGAGGTGGAGGACTGGAACGCGCAGCTGTCGCTGCTCACCGGGATGGCCGCGGCCGACCTCATGCTCGCGGGTGGCGTCGGGGTCCTGCGGACGATGCCGGCCCCCGACGAGCGCACGGCGGCCAGGTTCCACCGGCAGGCGAGGGCGCTGGGGTCGCCGTGGGTCGCCGAGCAGGGCCTCGGTGACTTCCTGCGGTCCCTTGACCCCCGGGACCCGAAGCAGCTGGCGCTGCTCCACGAGTCGGCGGCCCTCTTCCGCGGCGCCGGGTACACGCCCTTCGACGGGGCCGTGCCCGAACACGTCGTCCAGTCAGCCGTGGCCGCGGAGTACGCGCACGTCACGGCGCCCCTGCGTCGCCTCGTCGACCGCTTCGGTCTGGTGGTCTGCGAGGCCATGTGCACCGGCGACGACGTGCCCGACTGGGTGCGGCAGGCGCTGCCCTCCCTGCCCGAGATCATGGCGGGGTCCGACCGACTGGCCGGCTCCCTGGAACGCGAGACGCTCGGCCTGGTCGAGGCCGCCGTGCTGGAGACCCGGGTCGGCGAGGTCTTCGACGCCGTCGTCGTGGACGTGGACGAGCCGCGTGAGGGGCGCGAGCAGGACGGCGGTGGACGCGGCGCCGTGCAGCTGCAGGACCCGGCGGTGACGGCGCCCTGCACAGGCGACCTGCGCCTCGGTGCACCCGTCCGCGTGCGGCTCGACGAGGCCGACGCGCAGGTGCGTCGCGTCCGGTTCGCCGTCGTCGGCTGAACACCCTGACCGGGTGGCCGCCCCGCGGTACGCTGGCCGCGCGGACGAGCCAACCGGGCGGCCGCGTCGAGGCCCTGGCGACAGGATCTCGCCGAGGAACGTCCGGGCTCCGTAGGGCAGGGTGGTGGGTAACGCCCACCCGGGGTGACCCGCGGGACAGTGCCACAGAGAACAAACCGCCACGACGGGGTCGTCGAGAGACGGAACCGGCGCGGCAAGGGTGAAACGGTGGTGTAAGAGACCACCAGCACCTCCGGTGACGGAGGTGGCTAGGTAAACCCCACCTGGAGCAAGGTCAGACAGGAAGCGTCCGAGGGCTGCCCGCCCGAGCTTCCGGGTAGACCGCTGGAGGCGTGCGGCAACGTACGTCCTAGATGGATGGTCGCCACCCGCGACCGGGTGACCGGTCCGGGGACAGAACCCGGCGTACAGGTTGGCTCGTCCGCACCACGGGTCACCGAACCAAGAAAAGAAAAGTCGAGAGGACCTCTCAAGTTTTTCGCGAGACCTGCCGACAACAGCCTCAAGGCGCCGATCCAGGGGTGGACTGGCCAGCTGAACCGGACGGATGGATCTGATGCGACAGCGCGTAGTGCTCGCGCCCCGCAATGCGGGCGAGGCGGTGGCAGTGGCGGTCTCCGCCGTGCTCATCGCGGGCAGCGTGGTCGCCGTGCTCCAGCGGGAGCCGCAGGCGCAGCCCGTGCCGGCGTCCGTCGTCGCCCAGCCCGCCGAGCAGGACGTCCGCACCGTCTCCAGGCCGGGTCCTGACGTGGACGACGTCGAGTTCGGTGTGGACGGCTCCCGTCTGCCGCGGATCCCGGTCTTCGTCGAGGAGGCCCCGAAGGTCCTCGCGAACGTGGTCGCGAAGCACGTCGGCCACCGGGTCGAGCAGCGATCCACGAACCCCTCGGCCAGTGCGCCGCTGCTCGAGGGCCTCGGGCCTTCCCAGCCCGTGCCGACGCCGACCGGGGTGAGCATCGTCCAGGACTTCCCGGTCGCCTTCCCGCCGGCCTCGACCGCCACGCCGTCCAGCGCGCCGTCGAGCAGCGCGCCCACGACCACGCCGACCACGACCCCGCCGGCTCCGTCGACGGCACCGACCGCGTCGACCCCGCCGTCCGCCACACCCACACCGTCCACGACGCCTGCGCCGACCACCTCTGCGCCGCCGACCTCCGCACCGACGCCCAACGCCTCGCCGGCGCCGGAGGGGACACCGGCGGGGGGGACGTCGACGGTGAACCAGCCCCCGTCGGCACCGGCCGCAACGGCCCCCGCCGAGGGCGCACCCGCGCCGTCCGGTGGGTCCATCGCCGACCCGAAGCCGCAGTCCGGCAACAACTGACGACGCGACCCTCGGGTCGGTCGCGGGCGGCGTGAGCGCGCTCAGGGCAGCGTGAGGATCTCCGGGCCGGACTCGGTGACGAGGATCGTGTGCTCGAACTGGGCCGTCCGCAGGCGGTCCTTCGTCACGACGGTCCAGCCGTCCTCCCACATGTCCCACTCCCGGGTGCCAAGGGTCAGCATCGGTTCCACCGTGAACGTCATACCCGCCTCGATCACCTCGGCGTGCCGGGGCGCGGCGTCGAAGTGGGGGATGACCAGGCCGGAGTGGAACGACGTGCCGATGCCGTGCCCGGTGAAGTCGTGCACCGTGTCGAGACCGTGCTTGCGGGCGTAGGACTCGATCACCTTGCCGATGACGTTGACCTGCCGCCCGGGCAGGGCCGCGCGGATGCCGCGCATCATCGCCGCCTCCGCGTGCTCGACCAGGGCCCGCGTCTGAGGGTCGGGCTCGCCCGCGAAGAACGTCGCGTTCGTGTCGCCGTGCACCCCGCCGACGTAGGCCGTGATGTCGATGTTGCAGAGGTCCCCGTCGACGAGCACCGTCGAGTCCGGGATGCCGTGGCAGACGACCTCGTTCACCGAGGAGCACAGCGACTTCGGGAAGCCCTTGTAGCCCAGCGTGGACGGGTAGGCGCCGTGGTCGAGCAGGAACTCGTGTCCGATCCTGTCGAGCTCGTCGGTGGTCACACCGGGGACGATGTGGCGACCGACCTCAGCCAGGGCCCGCGCCGCGATGCGGCCGGCGACCCGCATCCGCTCGATGGTCTCGTCGTCCTTGACGTCCGGCCCCGGGTCGGCGGAGGGCGCGGGCCGGTCGACGTACTCGGGACGGGGGATCGAGGCGGGCACCGGACGCCGGCCGCCCACCCTGCCGGGGGTCAGCGTGCCGACGGGCGCCGGCTCGGAGAACGAGCCCACGTGCGGGGGCGTGCTGGTGCTGGTGCTGGACGACATGCCACCGAGTCTAGGTGTGCATCGCGGGGTCCGATGGGGCAGCATCGGTCGTCCCGGGGGTCCCCGGTGCAGACGACCACGGAGGCTGACGTGACCGAGTACTGGTTCAACACGCGCACGCGGCAGGTCGAGGAGGGCCACCAGAGCGACTGGTCGAACCTGATGGGTCCGTACCCGTCCCGAGGCGAGGCCGAGCGTGCCCTGGAGAAGGCCCGGGAGAACACCGAGCGGTGGGACCGCGAGGACAAGGAGTGGCAGGACCGCACCTGGGACGACTCCGAGGACTGAGCCGCTCGGCGGTCCGAGGCGCTCAGCCGTCCAGCAACCTCTGCTGGTGGCGGACGGCCTCCGCCAGCAGGTCACGCAGCGCCGGGCCGAGGTCGTCAGAGGTCGCGAGACGCAGGCTCCGCATCGACAGCGAGCCCCGGACCTGGTGACCGCCCTTCGAGGGGAGCAGCTGGTGCGGGTCGACCAGCTCACCTCCGTGGTAGAAGCCGAGGGACACGTACGCGGACCCGAGCAGCAGGTACGCGAACTGCTCGGTGAACTTCCTCGGGCCCACGCCCCAGCCGACGGTCCGTTGGCGCGGCCACACCACCTCGACCGTGCCGGGCAGCACGTCGTAGACGAGGTCGCGGAGGGCGGCGGCAACGTGCCGGACCGGCTCGGGGGAGTCGATCACCAGCGCCGAGAACGCCTCGTCCTGGTCGCGTCCCTCGGCGTTGACGACGCCCGCTCCTGTCACCGGCCGAGGACCGCCATGGCGGCGTTGCGGCCCGGCACCGCGCTGACGCCGCCGCCGCGGCGGGCGCCGGCCCCGCACAGCAGCACGCGCGGGTGACCGGTGGCGACCCCCCAGCGCGCGGCCGCGCCGGCCGTCCGGCCGATCGCGTCACCCTCCTCGGCGAACGGCCACTGCAGCGGGCGCTGGAAGATGTTGCCGCCGGGCAGGCCGACGTCCGACTGCACGTCCAGGGGCGTCCGGGCCTCGAGGCACGGCGTGCCGTCCGGGGCGGTGAGCAGCACGTCGGACAGGGGTTCGGCCAGGACGCTGTCCAGTGACGCGAGGGTCGCCTTGAGCGCCCGTTCGCGCGCAGCGTCGTTGTCGGTCTCGAAGAGCCGGGACGGCATGTGCAGGCCGAAGAGGGTCAGGGTGGCTGCGCCGGCGGCCCGCAGGTCCGGGCCGAGGATGGTGTCGTCCGAGAGCGAGTGGCAGTAGATCTCGCAGGGAGGGACGTCGGGGATCTGGCCGGCGTCGGCCTGCTCGTACGCGCGCTGCAGCTGGGTCGCGGTCTCGTTGACGTGGAAGGTGCCGGAGAACGCGGCCACCGGGTCGATGTTCTCGCGCAGACGGGGGAGTCGGCGCAGCAGCATGTTGACCTTGAGCTGGGCGCCCTCGACCGGGTCGCCGGGCGGGTCGCCCAGCAGCCGGGCGAGCGTCGACGGAGCGCAGCCGGCGAGCACGCGGTCCGCGCCGACGCGGTGCTCGACGCCGTCCGCGCCGGTCCAGGTCACCTCGGCCTGGCTCGACGCCGAGCCGGGGTCGACGGCGGTCACGCGGGCGTCCGTGAGCAGGGTCGCCCCGGCGTCCCGGGCCGCCCGCTCGAGAGCCCCGCTGACCGCACCCATGCCGCCCACGGGGACGTCCCAGTCCCCGGTGCCGCCACCGATCACGTGGTAGAGGAAGCAGATGTTCTGCTGCAGGGACGCGTCGTCGGCGGCGGCGAAGGTGCCGATCAGCGCGTCGGTGAGCACGACCCCGCGCACGGTGTCGTTGCCGAAGCGCTCCTCGACGACCTCGCCCAGCGGTCGGGTGAACAGGTCGCGCCAGGCGGTCTCGTCGTCGACGACGCCCCGCAGCTGCTCGGCGGAGCGCAGGGGCTCGGTCATCGTCGGGAACACGCGCTTCGCGACCCGTCCGGTCATCGCGTAGAACTCGTTCCAGGCCGCGTGGTCGGCGTCCGAGCCGGTGATCGCGCGGAACGACGCCGCGGTGGCGCTGTCGTCGCCGTGGTCGACGAGCAGGCCGAGGCCCTCCGGCTGCCCGGGGACGGGTGTGTACGACGAGTAGCGGCGCCGCTTCAGGCGGACGGTGAGCCCGAGCTCCTCGACGATGGTGCGGGGGAGCAGCGACACCAGGTACGAGTACCGCGACAGGCGGGCGTCGACGCCGTCGAACACCTGCGCCGACACGGCCGCCCCGCCCACGTGGTCCAGGGCCTCGAGCAGCAGCACGCTGCGTCCGGCGCGTGCCAGGTAGGCGGCCGCCGCGAGGCCGTTGTGGCCGCCGCCGACGACGACCGCGTCGTAGCGCGACTGCGGCGTCGGCGTCTCCTCGGCGCTCATCGAGTCACCTGGGGCAGCACGTCGCGTCCGAAGACCTCGATCCACTCGGCCTGGTTGCGACCGACGTTGTGGAGGTAGATCCGGTCGAAGCCGAGGTCGGCGAACTTCTGGATCGCTGCCCGGTGCACGTCGGGGTCGGACGAGATGACCATCCGTCCGTCGAAGTCCTCGGGCCGCACGAGCTTCGCCATCGCGGCGAAGTCGTGGGGGCTGCGGATGTCGGCCTTGCCGAACTTCATCCCGCCGTTCGGCCACTGGTCCAGGGCGTTCGCCAGGGCCTGCTCGTCGGTCTCTGCCCACGACATGTGCAGCTGGAGCACCTTCGGCATCGTGTCCGGGTCCTTGCCGGCCTTGCGGGCACCGTCGGCGAACTTGCCGAAGAGCATGTCGATCTTCTCGAGAGGGGCTCCGACGGTGATCATCCCGTCGGCGAACTGCCCCGTCTTGCGTGCGTTCACAGGTCCGGCGGTGGCGACCATGATCGGCGGCGCCTTCTCGGGCATCGTCCAGAGCCGCGCGGTCTCGTGCTTGAAGAAGTCGCCCGAGAACTTGGTGTCCTTGCCCTCGAGCGAGGCGTCGAACAGCTGCCGGATGAGCTGGATCGCCTCCCACATCCGCGACGAGCGCTCACCCGCCTCGGGCCAGTAGCCCGGCACCACGTGCTCGTTCAGTGCCTCGCCGGTGCCGAGGCCGAGCCACGTGCGTCCCGGGTACATCGCCTCCAGCGTCGCCGCGGCCTGGGCCACGATCACGGGGTGGAAGCGGAAGCTCGGACAGGTCACGCCCGGGCCGAGGTCGCCCTCGGTCCGCTCGCCGACCGCGGTGAGCACGTTCCAGACGAACGACGCCTGACCCTGGGCCGGCACCCAGGGCTGGAAGTGGTCGGCCGCCATGCACCCCGAGAACCCGTGCTGCTCGGCCAGCGCCGTCAGCTGCACGCACTCGGTCGGGTGGAACTGCTCCAGCATCGCCGCGTACCCGAAGGCCTGTGCACCCATGTCGGCGACCCTAGTCCGAGTCGCCCGCTCCGGCGCCGAAAGGTCCCCTCGCGTGCTCCTGACCGAACGCCGGGAACAGCGCGCCTCGCACGCGGACGTGCGCGACCTTCGTATCGTCCTGCTCATGAGCCTCGAGTGGGAGCAGGCAGTCCTGGACTCGCGTGATCCGGTGGCGCTCGGTCGCTGGTGGCGTGAAGCGCTCGACTGGGTGGTCGTCAACGACGACCCCGCCGAGTTCGAGATCCGGGCCACGGCAGACCGGCTGCCCGGACTCATCTTCGAGCCCGTGGACGAGGGCAAGCAGGTCAAGAACCGGCTCCATCTCGACTTCCGACCCGATGACCAGGACGCCGAGGTCGCGCGGCTCGTCGAGCTGGGTGCGTCCCGTGTCGACGTCGGCCAGGGCGAGGTGTCGTGGGTCGTGATGGCCGACCCGGAGGGCAACGAGTTCTGCGTGCTCCAGGCTCGTGCCGTCTCGCCCTGAGTCGGCGCCCGAGAGGCGTCGTCCCCATCCAGCAGGAGCCCTCGGCCCCGCATTCTCCCGAGAATGGCGCCCGGGGGGCCCTCCGGACCTGCATTCTCCCGAGAATGGCGTCAGAGGCGCCCCTCGGACCCGCATTCTCCCGAGAATGGCGCTCGGGGGAGGTCAGCCGCCCCCGCCGGACTTGCGCCGGAACGTCTTCTGCGGCTTCGCCGGCGCCGAGTGCGGGTGCTGGGCCGCCGGGTTGTGGGCGATGCCCTCGCCGCGGTGGCCGTACTTCTTGCGGTCGAGCGCCTCCCGGAACCTGCGGCGTGCCGCGTCCTGCGGTGTCTCGGTGCCCTCGGGCACGTCGGGCGGTGTTGCAGGCTGATCCGCGCTGTCGTCGTTCGTCGGCTCGCTCATGGGTCCCATCCTGTCGGTGCGGGCGGTACCTGACCACTGCGTTTGCGGGGTCACTCCTCGAACGAGTGCTCCGGTGCGGGGAACTGACCGGACCGCACGTCGTCGGCGTAGTCGCGCGCGGCCTGTGACAGCGTGCCGCGCAGGTCGGCGTACTTGCGCACGAAGCGCGGAGCCTTGCCGCCGCGCAGGCCGGCCATGTCCTGCCAGACGAGAACCTGTGCGTCGCAGGCGGAACCGGCGCCGATGCCGATCGTCGGGATCGACAGCGCATCCGTGGTCCGGGCCGCGACGGGGGCCGGCACCATCTCCAGCACGAGCGAGAACGCGCCGGCCGCCTGCAGGTCGCACGCGTCCTGCACCAGCTGGTCGGCCGCGTCCCCACGCCCCTGCACGCGGTACCCGCCGAGGGCGTGCTCGCTCTGCGGGGTGAACCCGAGGTGCGCCATCACCGGGATGCCGGCCTCGACCAGCGCGGCCACGGTCGGCACCACCCGGGCGCCGCCCTCGAGCTTCACCGCGTGGCAGCGTCCTTCCTTCATGAAGCGGGTCGCCGTCGCGAGTGCCTGCTGCGGGCCCTCCTGGTACGAGCCGAACGGCAGGTCGGCCACGACGAGGGCCCGGCTCACGCTGCGGGTCACGGCCCGCACGAGCACCAGCATCTCCTCGACCGTGACCGGCAGGGAGGTGTCGTAGCCGTAGACGTTGTTGGCGGCCGAGTCGCCGACGAGCAGCACGGGAATGCCTGCCTCGTCGAAGATCTCGGCCGCGTACTGCTCGTAGGCCGTGAGCATGGCCCAGCGCTCGCCCCGCTCCTTCATCTGCTGCAGATGGTGGATGCGGACCTTGGAGGGTCCGGACGCGGTCGCCGACGCGCCCGACCCGGCCGCCGCCGGACCGTTGCCGTACGGCGCGCTCTGCTCACTCATGTGGGGCCCTTCCTGATGGGGGGTCGGCGTCGTTCAGCTGTCCTGCTCGCGCCAGCGGCTCGTGATGGGGAGCCGGCGGTCGCGTCCGAACGCGATGCGGCTGATCTTCGGGCCGGGGGCGAACTGCCGTCGCTTCCACTCGGCACGGTCGACCAGGCCGACCACGCGGTCGACGACGTCCTCGTCGAAGCCTGCCTCCAGGAGCTCGGACCGGCCCTCGGCCCCGACCACGTACCGTTCGAGCACGGCATCGAGAAGCTCGTAGGGCGGCAGCGAGTCCTGGTCGACCTGGCCGGGTGCCAGCTCGGCGGACGGGGGCTTGGTGATGGAGCTCTCCGGGATCGGGGGCTTCTCTCCCTGCGCCTCGGCACGGCCGTTGCGCCACCGCGCCAGCTCCCAGACCAGGGTCTTCGGCACGTCCTTCAGCGGCGCGAAGCCGCCGACCGAGTCGCCGTAGATCGTGGAGTAGCCGACAGCCAGCTCGCTCTTGTTGCCGGTCGCCAGGACGAGGTGGTTCTCCTGGTTCGAGATGCCCATCAGGATCGCGCCACGCACGCGCGCCTGGAGGTTCTCCTCGGCGACACCCGTGAGCTTGAGCTCGTCGAGGTAGGTCGCCACCACGGTGCCGATCGGCTGCACCCGGTAGTCGAGGTCGAGCCGGCCCGCGAGGTCGGCGGCGTCGTCCCTGGAGTGCTCGGACGAGTACTTGCTCGGCATCGACACCCCGACGACGTTCGGGCCGCCGACGGCGTCCGCCGCGATCGCGGCCACCAGCGCCGAGTCGATGCCGCCGGAGAGACCGAGGACCACCGACGAGAAGCCGTTCTTGCGGACGTACGAGCGCAGGCCGACGACGAGCGCCTGGTACACCTCCTCGACCGGGTCGAGCCGCGGCGCGCAGGGCGCCGGCAGCGGGTCGTACGCGGCGACGGGGTCCTGCGAGACCACGCTCAGGTCCACCTCGTCCGTCGACGCGTCGAGGTCGAGGCGCGACTCGGGCAGGTCGAGGTCGACGACCAGCAGGTCCTCGGCGAACTGAGGCGCACGGGCCAGCACCTCGCCCTCGGCGTCCACCACCACCGAGTCGCCGTCGAAGACGAGCTCGTCCTGCCCGCCCACGAGGTTGAGGTAGGCCAGGGTCGCCTCGGCCTCCGCCGCCCGGCGGCGCGCGAGAGCGAGCCGGGTGTCGTCCTTGTCCCGCTCGTACGGGGAGCCGTTCAGCACGAGCAGCAGCTCCGCACCGGCCTCGCGGGCCATCGCCACGGGCCCGCCCTCCTGCCAGAGGTCCTCGCAGATCGCGAGGGCGACGTCGACGCCTGCGACGCGCACGACGTGCAGGCGCTGACCGGGCACGAAGATGCGGAACTCGTCGAAGACCCCGTAGTTCGGCAGGTGGTGCTTGGCGTACCGGGTCACCATCTCGCCGCGATGCAGCACGGCCGCGCAGTTCTGCGGCATGCCCTTCGGGATGCCGGTCTTCCCGTCCTCGCTGACGCCGTCGCCGTCGAGGTCGGCGTCGCGCCCCTCGGCACGGTCCAGGTACCCGACCACGACCGGGACGTCACCGAGCCCGTCCGACGCCAGGTCTCGGGCCAGCTCGGCGACCGCCGCACGGGAGGCGTCCACGAAGGACCGGCGCAGCGCCAGATCCTCCACCGGGTACCCGGTCAGCACCATCTCGGGGAAGGCCACCAGGTGGGCGCCCGCCTCGACGGCCCTCGCCGTCCAGGCACGGATCATCGCCGCGTTGGCCGCCAGGTCACCCACCGTGGGGTCGACCTGGGCGAGGGCGAGTCGCAGCTGCGGCATGCCCGGAGCCTAGTGCGGCCCTCGTGCTGGCAGACTTCGGGCGGGACGGGACGACCACCACACCGAAGGGGTGCCATGGACCGCCAGGAGGAGTTCGTGCTCCGCTCCATCGAGGAGCGCGACATCCGGTTCGTCAGGCTCTGGTTCACAGACGTCCTGGGCTTCCTCAAGTCGGTCGGCGTCGCACCGGCCGAGCTCGAGGCCGCCTTCGGCGAGGGCATCGGCTTCGACGGCAGCGCCATCGAGGGCCTGGCGCGGGTCTCCGAGGCCGACATGCTGCTGCGCCCCGACCCGTCGACCTTCCAGGTGCTGCCGTGGCGGCAGGACGAGAGCGGGGGCCCGGGCACGGCCCGCATGTTCTGCGACGTGCTCAACCCCGACGGCGAACCGGCGTCGGCCGACCCCCGCAACGTGCTGAAGCGTGCACTGGCAAGGGCCGGGGAGCAGGGGTTCACCTTCTACACGCACCCCGAGATCGAGTTCTACCTGCTGCACCACGGGTCGGAACCGGGTGCCGTGCCGGTGCCGGTGGACGACGGCGGCTTCTTCGACCACGTGCCGCGCGGGGCCGGTCACGACTTCCGTCGAGCCGCGATCACCGTGCTCGAGAACATGGGCATCTCGGTCGAGTTCAGCCACCACGAGGGCGGCCCGGGCCAGAACGAGATCGACCTGCGCTACGCCGACGCGCTGGCGACGGCCGACAACATCATGACGTTCCGGACGGTGATCAAGGAGGTGGCGCTCGAGCAGGGCGTCTACGCCACCTTCATGCCGAAGCCCCTTGCGGGACAGCCTGGTTCGGGCATGCACACGCACATGTCCCTCTTCGAGGGCGACCGCAACGCGTTCCACGAGGCCGGTGCGCAGTACCAGCTCAGCCGCACCGCCCGGCAGTTCATCGCGGGCCTGCTCAAGCACGGCGCCGAGATCAGCCTCATCACCAACCAGTTCGTCAACTCGTACAAGCGGCTCTGGGGCGGGGGAGAGGCGCCCTCGCACCTGTGCTGGGGCCACAACAACCGTTCAGCCCTCGTCCGCGTGCCGATGTACAAGCCCGGCAAGGAGCAGTCGGTGCGGGTGGAGCACCGCGCCCTCGACGCCGCCTGCAACCCCTACCTGGCCTACGCGGTGATGCTGGCCGCCGGGCTGAAGGGGATCGAGGAGGGCTACGAGCTGCCGGACGGCGCCGAGGACGACGTGTGGACGTTGACCGACGCGGAGCGCCGGGCGCTCGGCATCGAGCCCATGCCGGCCAGCCTCGACCACGCGATCTCGGCGATGGAGGGCTCGGAGCTGGTGGCCGAGACCCTGGGTGAGCGGGTCTTCGACTTCGTGCTGCGCAACAAGCGCCAGGAGTGGGAGGACTACCGGCTCCAGGTCACCCCGTTCGAGCTGCGTCGCTTCCTGCCCATCCTGTGACGCACGTCGTGGACCGGGTCGCACCTCCCCGCGTGCTCGTCGTCGAGCACCGCCGGGACTGCGGTCTTGGCCGGCTCGCGAACCTGCCCGGATGCGAGCTCGTGCTCGTCCGCGCCGGTGAGGGAGAGGCTCTGCCGGCCGACCTCGACGGCTGGGACGGGCTCCTGGTGCTGGGCGGACCGACCGCGGCGTGGGAGGACGACGTCGCGCCGTGGCTGCCCGCCACGCGTGCGCTCCTGCGCGAGGCGGTGGAGCGTGAGCTGCCGACGCTCGGCGTCTGCCTGGGCGCCCAGCTCCTGGCCATGGCGACCGGCGGCACGGTCGAGCGCGGACCGGACGGCCCCGAGCTGGGCGTGCTCGGCGTGCTGCTGGCTCCGGAGGCGACCGAGGACGAGTTCGCCCGCACGCTGGCGGACGCGCTCGGCGCGGGCATCTCGGCACCGCAGGGGCACCACGACGCGGTGACGGTCCTGCCGCCGGACTCCGTCCTGCTCGCCTCCTCGCCCCGCTACCCGCACCAGATCTTCCGCGTCGGCACGCGGGCCTGGGGCCTGCAGTACCACCCGGAGGTCCTGGCGGAGGACTTCCGGGCCTGGATGGAGGAGGACGACGAGCTCCTCGTCGCCTCCGGAACCAGCGCCGAGCAGCAGATGGAGATCTACGCGGCCGCCCGGGACTCGTTGGAGCAGAGCGCGAGAGCGCACGCCGAGGCCTTCGCAGGCACCGTGCTGCGGCACGCCTCAGCTCGGGTCGCGTGAACCCGTGCCCGGTGTCGGTCCGGTGAGACGGATGGGGACCGGGGGGACCGGCCACCGGCAGTCGAGCCCGACCGCGACGCTCGCCCGGCTCGGGTTCACCGACCCCCAGCGTGCGCTCACCCTGCTGCAGGACGACGCACTGGCAGGGCTCGTCGACCCGTTCGACGACGTCTTCGACGACGGCGTGCTGCGCGCGCTGTCGGACACGGCCGACCCTGACCAGGCCCTGCTGGCGCTCGTGCGCGTGCTGACCGCCGCGCACGACCAGCACACCGGGAGCGAACGACGTGGCGCGGACTCCGACCGGCTGGCTCCCGGACGCCTGCACGCCCTCGTGCGGTCGCCGGGCGAGGGCCGGGACCGCCTGCTGGCGGTGCTGGGCGCGTCCGCGGCGCTCGGCGACCACCTCGTGCGTCATCCCGACCACTGGACGGCGCTGACGGCGCCGGAGCCCGAGCTGCCCGAGGAGCTGAGGCAGGACCTCCTGGAGGCGGTGGGCGCCGACCCCGCGGCGGAGGTGCCCGTGGCGACGCTGCGCCGTGCCGGACGCGCTCGAACGCCCTGCGCGTGTCGTACCGACGCCGGCTGCTCGCCCTGGCCGGACGCGACCTGGCCGCCCAGGAGCCCGCGCTCGTCGTCGACCGGGTGTCGCTCGAGCTCGCGGACCTCGCCGCCGCTGCGTTGGAGGCCGCACTCGCCGTCGCCCGCAGCGAGCTCCACGACCACGGGACGGGTTGCCGGCTGGCGGTGGTCGCGATGGGGAAGACCGGCGGGCGCGAGCTGAACTACGTCAGCGACGTCGACGTCGTCTACGTCGCCGAGCCCGCCGAGGGCACCGACGAGGGCGATGCGCTCGCGACCGGCGCGAAGCCTCGCGTCCGCGCTCGCGAGGGTCTGCTCGGCGAGCACGTCGGAGGGCACCCTGTGGCCGGTGGACGCCGCGCTGCGGCCGGAGGGCAAGGACGGCCCGCTGGTGCGCACGGTCGCCAGCCACCGCGCGTACTACGAGCGCTGGGCCGCGACCTGGGAGTTCCAGGCCCTTCTGAAGGCCCGTCCGGTGGCCGGTGACGCCCAGGTCGGACGGCAGTACGTCGAGGCGATCACGCCGCTGGTGTGGGAAGCCGCGGGACGGGAGAACTTCGTTCGCGACGTGCAGGCGATGCGGCGACGCGTCGAGGCGCACGTCCCGAGCAAGGAGGTCGAGCGGCAGCTCAAGCTCGGCCCGGGCGGGCTGCGCGACGTCGAGTTCAGCGTGCAGCTGCTGCAGATGGTGCACGGTCGTGCGGAGGAGCGCCTCCGCACGCCCAACACCCTCGAGGGCCTCGAGCTCCTGTCCACCTACGGGTACGTGGGTCGTGACGACGCGGGCGCGCTCGACACCGCCTACCGGGACCTGCGTGTGCTGGAGCACCGGCTGCAGCTGGCCCGTCTGCGCCGCACGCACGTGATGCCCGAGAACGCTGACGACCGGCGGCGTCTGGCGCGGGCCGCCCGCCTCGGCGGCACCGACGGTCTCGACAAGATGTGGAGGTCGACGCGGGCGGTCGTCCGTCCGCTGCACGAGCGGCTCTTCTACCGACCGGTGCTCGCCGCCGCCGCCCGCCTGACCGCCGACGAGGCCCGGCTGACACCGGACGCGGCCAGGACCCGCCTGCAGGCCCTCGGGTACACCGACCCGGCGGGCGCGATGCGGCACCTCGAGGCGCTGACCGAGGGGGTCAGCCGGCGCGCCGCGATCCAGCGGCAGCTGCTGCCCGTGCTGCTCGGATGGTTCGCCGAGGGTGCGGACCCCGACGGTGGCCTGCTCGCGTTCCGCCAGGTCAGCGACGCCCTGGGGACCACCCACTGGTACCTCAAGATGCTGCGCGACTCGGGTGCCGGCGCCGAACGGATCGCGACGGTGCTGTCGGGCGGTCAGTACGCCGCCACCCTGCTGGCGCGTCTTCCCGAGGCGACGCGCTGGCTCGGCTCGGACGAGGACCTCGCCCCGCGACCGCCCTCGGCGCTGAGCGCCGAGGTCGCCACGGCCGTTGCGCGACATCGCGACCCGGCCGACGCGGTCGGCGCGGCCCGGTCGATCCGCGCCCGCGAGATGCTCCGCACGGCACTCGGGGACCTGGCGGGGGTCGTGGACCTGAACCAGGTCGGAGCCGCTCTGTCGACCGCCACGGTGGCCACCCTCGAGGGTGCGCTCGCCGTCGCCTGCCGGACGGTGGGTCAGGAGCGCTCGGTCGACGAGCTGCCCACCCGCGTCGCGGTGATCGGGATGGGGCGGCTCGGGGGCCTCGAGCTGGGTTACGGCAGCGACGCCGACGTCGTCTTCGTCCACCAGCCGCGGGACGGTGCCGACGAGCAGGAGGCGCAGGACGCGGCGTTCGCCGTGGTGACCGAGCTGCAGAAGCTGCTGCGGGCGCAGGGGGCGAGCCCCACGGTCGACATCGACACGACCCTGCGTCCCGAGGGGCGTGACGGAGCGCTGGTGCGGTCCCTGGACTCGTACGCCGAGTACTACCGCCGCTGGTCCGCGGGATGGGAGGCGCAGGCGCTGCTGCGCGCCGACTTCGTCGCGGGTGACCCGGAGCTGGGTCGAGGGGTTCCGCGAGCTGGTCGACCCGCTGCGCTATCCCGCGTCGGGCATCGAGCACGGCGCAGTCAGGGAGCTGCGGCGGATCAAGGCACGTGTGGAGTCCGAACGTCTGCCTCGCGGCGTGAGCCCGGGGCGCCACCTGAAGCTGGGACCGGGTGGCCTGGCGGACGTCGAGTGGACGGTGCAGCTCCTCCAGCTGCGGCACGCAGGCGAGCACGCCGCGCTGCGCACGACGTCGACGCTGGGCGCACTGAGGGCGGCCGTGCACCTGGACCTGGTCGGCACGACCGACGCGGAGACCCTCGAGCACGCCTGGGCGACGGCCTCGCGCCTTCGGAACGCGCTGGTGCTGTGGCGAGGTCGCGGCACCGACGTGATGCCGACGATCCGTCGCGACCTGGACGGCGCCGCGCGGCTGCTGGGGTACGCGCCCACCCAGGTCGGCGCGCTGGAGGACGACGTGCTGCGCGCGATGCGCCACGCCCGCTCGGTGGTGGAGCGGCTCTTCTACGGCTGACCGGACTGCCGGCCTCCGGGACTACTGCCCGACGATCACGTTCACGTTGCGCGGCCAGTTCAGGTACCGCACACCGAGGTTCGTGACGACGGCGAAGCGGTTGCGGTTGCTCAGGAGCACGAGGACGTGCAGCGCCAGCCACGCGAGCCAGGCGAGCGTGCCGCGGAAGGAGACCCCGACCGGCAGCTCGGCAACAGCCGCGCGTCGTCCGATCGTCGCCATGATCCCCTTGTCCTTGTAGGAGAACGCGGTCGGCGGCATGCCGGCGATCGTGCGGCGGATCTGCTCGGCGACGTGTGCGCCATGCTGCATCGCCGGCTGGGCGAGCTGGGGCTGGGGGTCGTCCACGTCCGCGCTGACGTCGCCGATCGCGAAGACGTTGGCGAGCCCGACGACGCGCTGGTCGGAGCCGACCTTGATCCGTCCGCCACGACCTTGGGGCAGCCCCCACTCGGAGACGATCGGGTGAGCGGTCACGCCGGTCGCCCAGATCACGGATCGGGTCGGGATGACGTCGCCGTCGCTGAGACGCACCTCGGTCTCGGTGACCTCCGCGACCGTCGCCCCCAGACGCAGGTCGACACCGCGCTTGCGCAGGGCCTTCGCGGCGTAGGTGCGCAGCCGCTTCTTGAACGGCGCGAGCACGTCGTCGCCCATCTCGAGGAGGACGACGCGCATCGTGTCGGGGTCCAGCTCGGGGTAGGCGTAGGGGAGGGCGCCGCGCACCATCTCGGCCAGGGTGCCCGCCATCTCGACGCCCGTGGCGCCGCCCCCGACCACGACGATGGTGCCGCGTCCGCGGGTGTCCTCGGCCCTCGAGAGCTCGTCGAGCTGGCGGAACAGGTGGTCCCGGGTCTCGAGCGCCTCGGAGCGGGTGTAGATCGTGAGCGAGTTCTCCTCGGCGCCGGGGATGCCGAAGAAGTTGGCCCGCACGCCGGTGCCGACGACCAGGTAGTCGTAGTCGACGAGCTCACCCTCGGACAGGCGCACCTGCTGGGCGGCGGTGTCGATGCCTACGACGGTTCCTCGCCGGTACCGGGCGTTCGGGTGCTTCACCGCGAACGCGCGCAGGGCGTACGTGACGTCGCCGGGGTTCAGACCGCCGGTGGCGACCTGGTACAGCAGCGGCTGGAACGTGTTGAAGCCGTTGCGGTCGATCAGGGTGACGTCCACGTCGGCCCAGCGCAGCGCCTGGACGGCCGCCATCCCGCCGAAGCCTGCACCGACGACCACCACCCGCGGTCGGGTGCGCTTGCCCGCGTGCTTGCGGGGCGCCGGCTTCTGCTGGGTTCCTTCGTGGTCGACCGTCGTCTCGGCCATCGCGCTCGGTCTCCTGGTCGCGTCGGGTTCTGTGTACGCCTCTCACTCCATGGAACACCCGCCAGCAGCCTGGCATGTCCACGGGGAGCCCGGAGAGGGGTGAGGTCGCTCACTCGGACGGAACCAGGGACCACGAGTGTCAATTGTCCTGGACGTGGTGGTTCCGGTAGGCATGCCCCCGTGCCACCTGCCGAGAACGACCTCATCGAGCCATCCACCGACTACGACGACTTCGCGGACGCCTACTCGGCGGAGAACGAGTCGAGCCTCTTCAACGCGTACTACGAGCGACCCGAGATGCTCCGCCTCGCCGGTGACGTCTCCGGCCGCCGGATCCTCGACGCGGGCTGCGGATCCGGGCCGCTGTCGGCAGCGCTACGCGCCCGGGGGGCCGCCGTCACCGGCTTCGACGCGAGCGCGGCCATGGTCGACCTGGCCCGCCAGAGGCTGGGTGACGACGCCGACCTGCACGTGGCGGACCTCGGCGCGCCGCTGCCGTTCGCCGACGCCGCGTTCGACGACGTCGTCGCGTCCCTGGTCCTGCACTACCTGGAGGACTGGGCCGGCCCCCTCGCCGAGCTGCGACGTGTGCTCACGCCGGGTGGCCGCCTGATGGTCTCGGTCAACCACCCCTGCGCCTACCCGATCGTCTACCCCAAGGCCGACTACTTCGCGCTGACGAGGTACTCCGAGGACTACGTCATGGACGGTCGCGCGGTCGTCCTGACCTTCTGGCACCGACCACTGCACGCCATGGCAGAGGCCTTCGCCGCCGCGGGGTTCCGCATCGCGACCATCAGCGAGCCGCCCCCTGCCCCCGACACTCCTCCGGAGCTGCTGCCACCCATGAGGGGCGGGTCCTTCATGGGCTTCCTCTTCTTCCTCCTCGAGGCCGTCTGAGACAGAACGTGAGCGGTCGGGCGGGCACCGGCAGGTCGGGGCGGACGCGCCGACGGCGGCCGGCCCGTGGTGTGGGGCCGACCGCCGTCGCGCGACGGCTGCCTCAGCAGTCGTAGTACATCTCGAACTCGTGCGGGTGCGGCCGGAAGCGCACGGGGTCGATCTCCTTGGTGCGCTTGTACTCGATCCAGGTCTCGACCAGGTCGGGGGTGAACACGTCGCCCTCGGTGAGGTACTCGTGGTCCTCCTCGAGCGCGTCGAGGACGGCGCCGAGCGAGCCGGGGACCTGCGCGATGGACGCGTGCTCCTCCGGCGGCAGCTCGTACAGGTCCTTGTCGACCGGGTCGGCCGGCTCGATCCGGTTCTTGATGCCGTCCAGACCGGCCATCAGCATCGCCGAGAACGCCAGGTACGGGTTCGACGACGGGTCGGGCACGCGGAACTCGATGCGCTTGGCCTTGGGGTTCGACCCGGTGATCGGGATGCGGACGCAGGCCGAGCGGTTGCGGGCCGAGTAGACCAGGTTCACCGGGGCCTCGTAGCCCGGCACGAGCCGGTGGTACGAGTTGAGGGTCGGGTTGGTGAACGCCAGCAGGGACGGGGCGTGCTTGAGCAGGCCGCCGATGTACCAGCGGGCCATGTCGGACAGGCCGCCGTAGCCGCGCTCGTCGTAGAAGAGCGGCTCACCGTCCTTCCACAGCGACTGGTGGACGTGCATGCCGGACCCGTTGTCACCGAAGAGCGGCTTGGGCATGAACGTCGCCGTCTTGCCGTGGGCGTGCGCCACGTTCTTCACCACGTACTTGAACAGCATCACCTTGTCCGCCGACTTGGCGAGCTTGTCGAAGCGGTAGTTGATCTCGGCCTGGCCGGCGGTGCCCACCTCGTGGTGGCTCCGCTCCACCTCGAGGCCAAGCTTGTCGAGCTCGAGGCAGATCGCGTCGCGCAGGTCGGCGAAGTGGTCGACCGGCGGCACCGGGAAGTACCCGCCCTTGTAGGGGGTCTTGTGCCCGAGGTTGCCGCCCTCCTCCTTGCGCCCGGTGTTCCAGGCGCCCTCGATCGAGTCGATGTAGTAGTACCCGGCGTTCGACCTCGTCTCGAAACGCACGTCGTCGAAGATGTAGAACTCCGCCTCAGGGGCGAAGAACGCGGTGTCGGCGATACCGGTGGACTGCAGGTACGCCTCCGCCTTGGCGGCCACCTGCCGCGGGTCGCGGCTGTAGGGCTCGTCCGTCAGCGGGTCGACGATGCGGAAGTTGAGGTTGAGCGTCTTCTCCGTACGGAACGGGTCGATGTAGGCGGTCGTCACGTCCGGGATCAGCTTCATGTCCGACTCGTGGATGGCCTGGAAGCCTCGGATCGACGACCCGTCGAACATCTGTCCCTCGGTGAAGAAGTCCTCACCCACCGAGGCGGCCGGCACGTTGAAGTGCTGCATCACGCCGGGCAGGTCGCAGAACCGCACGTCGACGAACTTGACGTCTTCGTCCCTGAGGTACGAGACGACCTCTTCGGAGTCCTTGAACATCCATCCTCCTCATGCCGGACCGGGTGTCCGCTGCGTCGACCCTAGTGAGGGGCAGTTACTCGGCCGTGTCCCGGATGTTTCGGTGGAGTTACGCAGCCGGCCGACGTCCACCCGCGCCCGAGCACCCGCGACAGGCCCGGGTTAGCCTGGCGTGGTGGTGGGTCGTCGGGACGTCGGTGCGTGGCTGGAGGGACCTCCCTCCGCCCGCGAGCGGGGTCTCGGCCACCCCGGTGAGCGGCTCGGGCTGCCCGACACCGGGCCGGGATCGGTCGCTCGCGTGGGCCGTCGGCTCGTCGCGGTGACCGTCGACTGGCTCGCGTGCCTGCTCGTCTCCGCGACGTTCTTCGGCGGGGACGCCTGGGCGACGCTCGGTGTCTTCGCCGCGCTGCAGGTGCTGACGGTGGGAACCGTCGGGGCGAGCCCCGGGCACGCCCTGCTCGGTCTGCGCGTCCAGCGCGCCTCCGGTGGCTGGGCAGGTCCGCTCCCGGCGCTGGTCCGCACGGTGCTGCTGTGCCTGGTGGTGCCGGCGGTGGTGTTCGACCGCGACCAGCGCGGGCTGCACGACCGGGCCGCGGGAACGGTGCTGGTGCGCCGCTGAGACGTGACGGCTCCGAGACGGTCGGAGTCGGGTGGACGGACGACGAACCGGCGGTGGCGCCGGAGGGACTGGGGTGCGTGGACGGTGGCCGCAACATGGCGCAGGTGCGAGACCTGTCGGAAGGTCCTCTCGGTGGACGACTTCGACGGGGACGCAGGTACGTGCGTCAGCTGCCTGACCAGGCCCGCGAAGCACGCGCCGCGCAGCGCGGGCGCCGCCAAGGTGACCACCCGCCGGGTGGCTCCGGCTGTTGGTGCCGCGCCGGCCCCGACGGGTGACGCGGACGGTCGCCGACGGACCGTGCCTGTCGGCGTCGTCGGGCGGGGCGACCGCGAGGTCCGCGCTCGCCGCGCGCGCACCACGGCGCTCGAGCGGCTCGTGGAGATGCACGAGGAGGACTTCGAGCGGCTCCTCGCCGAGACGCGACGGGCTGAAGGGGTCTAGGGACGGGGGACGGCCTCCGCCAGCGCCGCCATCGCGGCGGTGAAGCAGCCCTCCGGCGGCGTCACCAGCCCGGCGCCCACCTGACCGACGCCCGGCTGCTTGCCGGCCATGCCGGTGTTGATCTGCGGCAGGATCTTCGTCCGCGCGACCGACGTCACGTCGATGCCGACGGGGCTCCCGCGGAAGCCCATCGACGCGATCTGGAACGCCGGGTGCTCGGCGAGGGTGATCTCGTACATCCGCAGCGTCGTCGAGACGGCGGTGGTCGAGTCGCCGCCGACGAACGCCACGATCGCCGGGGCCGCCGCCATCGAGAAGCCGCCGATGCCGGCGGTCTCGGTGATCGCGGAGTCGCCGATGTCGGGGTTCGCGTCGTCGGGCCCGTAGTCGCCGAGGAAGAGGCCGTCGGGAACCTGCGCGGGGCCGGTGAACCAGCGGTCGCCGGTGCCGGAGACCTGGATGCCGAACTCGGTGCCGTTGCGGGCCATGGCGACGACCAGCGTTGATCCCGGGACGTCGCGGCCGGCGTCGAGCGCCACCTTGCAGGCGGGCATCACCAGGTTGAGGAAGAAGTGGTCGTTGCCGTTGCAGAACCGCACAACCTCGGCGACCTGCGCCGGGTCGGGCGCGTCGTCGCCGGTGAGGTCGAGCAGCTCGGGGACGAGCTCGCGGACGAGCATCATGGTGCCCGCGCGGTTGCGGTTGTGCCCCTCGTCGCCCATCTGCAGCATCTGGGCGATGATCGACCGGATGTCGATGGGCCCCGCGGGCGACGCGGCGCGACGGCGGACGGCGGTGCGCAGCAGCGGGCCGAGCACGTCCGACATCCACTGCAGCCGCTCGACCACCTCCGCCGAGTAGGCGCCGTACCGCAGCACCTTGCCGAGGCCCTCGTTGAGGGAGCAGAAGGCACTGCGGCCGGACCCGGGGTCGCGCACCTCGAAGACCCACATGCTGGGGCTGACCACGCCGGCCATGGGCCCGACCGCCGCGTGGTGGTGGCAGGGGGACAGGGTGATCGGTGACCCGTCACGCAGCCGGCCGTCGGTCAGCATCCGCTCGGCCTCGTCGGCGTCGTCGGCGAGCTTCTCGTAGAGCATCGCGCCAACGAGAGCACCGCGCATCGGGCCGGACGCGTCGGCGAAGTCGAGCGGGGGGCCGGCGTGCAGGAAGGTGCCGGGCGCCAGGTCGAGGGCCTCGGACGCGGGGCGGACGTCGACCAGCTCGGCGCCGGCGGCCAGCACCCGCCGGACCGCCTCCCGGTTGGCGTCGACCCGGCGGGGATCGCCCATCACGCGACGCAGCGCCTCCTCGGTGCCGGTCAGCGGGGGCCGCCAGTCGACGCGCTGGGTGGTGACCGCCTGCGCCTCGAGGGCGTCGGCGAACAGGTCGACGCCCACGGTCGTCACGGCCGTGGGGCCGGCGAGCAGGCTCGCGGCGGGGTTGTCGTCCGTCGTGGTCATCGGGTCGCTCCTGCGGGGACGTGGGGGAGGAGGTCGGTGGCGGCCGCGGTGGCCTGGGCGTTCGACAGGTACACGTGCGCTCCGGACGCCGCGAGGGCCTCGGCCTGCGCGTCGCGACCCTGCGGGTCGTCGGTCGTCCCGACGAGGGTGACCAGCACGTCGAGCTCGCGGCCCTGCTCGTTCGCCGTCGCGAGCGCCTGCTCGATGGCCGGGGCGTGGGCCCCGGCGGGGTCGGCGTGCGCGCCGTGCCCGAGCACGACGTCGAGCAGGAGCACACGGACGCGCGGGTCCGCGGCGGCGTCCGCGATGGCGTCGAGCCGCAGCGTCGGGTCGATCATCGGGTGGGCCCGACCGACCGTGAGGGTGTCGTCACCGAGGTCGACCACGGCGTGGCCCGCCGACGCCAGCGACGACGCGAGAGCACCGGGCCCGGACGCGTCCAGCGCCGGCGCGCCCTCGAGCGGCACGTTCGAGGCGATGGCACCCAGCGAGCGGGAGGCGAGCACCATCGCCTCGTCGCAGAGGGTTCCACCCGCGAACAGGCCTCGCAGCAGGGCGTTCTCAGGCGCGGCAGGCTGCTCGAACGAGATCGGCCGGTCGGTGGGTACGGGCCTGCCCCAGGCCGGCCACAGCGGGAACTCGTGGCCCAGGCGCTCACACACCTGCTCCGCCGCCACCGTCAGCCCCTCGGACTCAGGGCCGAGGACCGCCCAGACGAGGTCGAGCCCGAGGCTCTCCGCCAGCTCCTCCAGCCTGGTGACGACGCCCGGGTCGGCGGGCTTCGACACCAGCACGACGAGCTCGGTGCCCTCGTCCGCCGCGAGCATCCGCATGGCCTGCTCGGCGGCCAGGCCGCCGACGCGCGCTCCGAGGTCCCTCCCCCCGAGACCGAGGCAGTGCCGCACCCCGATGCCCTGGGCGTCGAGCAGCGACATCAGCTGCTGCGCACCGGTTCCCGAGGCCGCGACGATGGACACCGGCCCCGGGCGGACGGCGTTCGCGAAGCCGAGGCCGACGCCCCCCACGACGGCCGTGCCGCAGTCGGGACCCATCACGAGCAACCCACGCTCCGCGGCGGCGCGCTTGAGCGCCACCTCGTCGTCGAGGTCGACGTTGTCGCTGAACAGCATCACGTGGGCACCGGCGTCGAGCGCGTCCCACGCCTCGGCAGCGGCGGAGGCACCGGGGACGGAGACGAGCACCAGCGATGTCGGTTCGGCCTTCAGCGCGGACCCGGTGGTCGCCGGTGGCACCTGAGCCACTCCCGCGGCGGCACGGCGTGGCGCGAGTGCCTGCCGCAGGGCGTCGAGCGCGACGTCGCGCGCCGCGTCCAGGTCGTCGGAGTCCTCGAGGCGCAGGGCGACGACCAGGTCGTCCGGGCTGGTCGGTGGCAGCTCGAACCCCATCTGCGCCAGCACGTCGAGGTTGAGAGGGGTGGCCATCGCCACCTGTGCCGCCGCGACCCCTGGCACCTGCGCCACGGTGCGGCTCACCCCCAGCAGGGTCACCGAGTCGTGGTACTGGCCGTGCCGTACCTCGACGTGCATGTGGCTCACGCGATCCTCCTGGTGGTGGTGTGGGACGGGGACGTGCGGTCGGTGTCGACGGCATCGGTGAGGACGGCGACCAGCCCGGTCGCCAGGTCGGCCCCCGAGTGGTGTCCCAGCGCGAGCAGGGTGTCCAGCGCCGCGGACGGGTGCTCGCGGGCCCGGCGTCGCACCGCGTCGGGTGCGGTGAGTGCCGACAGGGCGTTCGCGACGGGCTCGGCGCACCAGCCTTCCGCCACGTCGGTCAACAGGGCCGCCGAGACGGCGGTGGTCCGCCGGGCCGCTGCCTGGGCGACGGCCGCGGCGACCCGGCCGACCGCCGCGCGGCGCGGCCCGTCCGCTGCGACCACGAGGGCGGCGAGCAGGACGCCGGCGGCGACGTCGTCCCCGCTCGGGGTGGCCCCGGGGCCGAGACCCAGCCCCGCGACGAGACGTCCGGTGGCCTCGTCGGGGCGACCCTCCAGCAGGGCGCGGGCTGCCGGCAGCGCGCCGCCGCGCGCCGTGGTGACGTCCTGGGGTGGCGGCTCCAGCGTCGAGAGGCGACGAGCCAGCAGGCGGACGGCGTCGGTGTCCGGCCGGCCGGTCGGGACGGGACGCGCTCCGAACCACCGGGCGACCCTCAGTGCGGTCGCACCCCTGACCCAGCCCTCCCCGACGACGACAGAGCGGCCGGTCGGCAGCACGTCGTCGGGACGAAGACCCCGGGGGAGCACGACCGCCCCGGCGGGGACCACGGCCTCCGGCGCCACGACGGCCAGGAGCCTGCGCGCGCCGTGGCCCTGGTCGTCGCCGACTCCGGCGACGCCCACGTACGCCGCAAGGCGACCGGAGATCAGGACGCGCGCGGCCATCGGCGGGCCCGTGAGCAGCGGGCGCAGGTGCGCGGCGGCCGCCACCGGGACGGCTCCGTCCGCGAGGCGTGCGTCCACGACTCCTCCTCGGGCCGACGGGCTGACCTGACCGGGGACCGCTGCTCGGCCGGTGCGCCGACGCGGGTGTTGTCGACGCTAGGTGCACGCACTACCGTCCCCACATGGAGAATGTTGCCAACGATCGGCTCCCTGGACGCCATATCGTGACGACACAGACGATCGAGACGTTGCGGAGAGCCATCACGTGAGCGACACCGAGTCGGCCTTCCTCACCGAGCCGGGTCACGCCGCCGGGTTCGAGGAGGCCGGGGGCGTGCCGCTCGAGCAGGTACTCAAGGCGCCGGTGATGGCCGGTTCGCAGGTCCTGGCCGGGGCCAGCGGCCTCTCCCGTCCGGTCACCCGGCTCAACGTCATGGAGGTCCCCGACATCCAGCCGTGGGTGCGCCCGGGCGAGCTGCTGCTGACCGTCGGGTACCCGATGCGCGACGACCCGGACTCGCTCGGCGACCTGATCGAGGGGCTGCACGAACGCGGTGTCACGGCGCTCGCCATCAAGCTCGGCCGCTACCTCGACGCCGTGCCGGAGCGCGCCCTCGCCGTCGCCGACCGGCTCGGCTTCCCCGTCGTCTCCCTGCCCGGCCACGTCTCGTTCGACGACGTGCTGACCGACGTGCTCGGCGAGCTGGCCAACCGTCAGGCCAAGGCGCTCGCCCGCGCCGAGCGGGTGCACCGGCTGCTCGTCGACGTGGTGCTCACCGGGGGCGGCCTGGCGGCCGTCGCGGAGGCGCTCTCCGACGTGCTCAGCGCCGTCGTCCTCGTGACGACTCCGGACGGCCGCGAGATCACCTCCGCGGGGACGGGGGAGCAGCAGGCGGTCGTCCGGTCCCAGCCGTGCTTCGACGCCACGGGGCGCCTGCGCACGGAGGACGAGGGGTCGGCCCTCGGTCTCCACGCCCCCGACCAGGACCCGGGTCGGACCGACGAGGTCTGGCGCGTGGTCGCCACGGTCTCGGCCGGGGCCCTTGACCACGGCCGGATCGCCGCCTTCGGCGTCGGTCGCGAGCTCGGCCCCGACGACCTGCACGCCCTGCAGCGCGCGGCGACGGTCTGCGCGCTCGTCGTGACGCGTGACCTCGCCGTCGCCGCGGTCGAGGACAAGTACCGCACCGACTACCTGCGCGACCTGCTGCTCGGGCGGGCCGGCCCGCCCGATGACGCGGTCGCCCACGCGCAGGCCTTCGGCTGGGACGTCAACCGCCCCCTCGTCGTCGTCGTGCTCGAGCCGGATCCCTCGGAGCTGCCCCCGGACGCCGCCGAGGTCGACGCTGCGCGCCGCCCGACGGTGGAACGCCAGGCGGCCGCTCTCGCCGGCGCGCTGCGGGCGCGCGAGGGCCAGGCAGCGGTCGCGGGCCTGCGGACCGAGACCGTCGCCCTCGTCCACGTCCCCTCGGACGGCGACGTGCGACGCACTGTGCGCGAGCTGGTCGCCACGGTCCGCGGGGACGGTGGCGGGGGGCGTCGTGCCTTCGGCGTCGGCGTCAGCCGAGTGTGCAAGGGCGTCGAGCAGATCCCGTCCGGGTACGAGCAGGCCCGCACCGCAGTCCGTGTCGGCCGCCAGGTGCACGGTGGCTCGGCGCTCACGCACTTCGACGAGCTCGGCGTCTACCGGCTGCTCAGCCTGGTCAGCGACGAGGAGGAGCTGAAGTCGTTCGCCTCGGAGACCCTGGGCGAGCTGTCCGGGACCGGGGTCGAGGCCGAGGACCTGCGGCGCACGCTCGAGGTGCTGCTCGAGACCAACATCAACGTGGCCGAGACCGCCCGGCGGCTCCACTTCCACTACAACACCCTGCGTTACAGGATCGGCAAGCTCGAGCGGCTGCTCGGACCGTTCACCACCGAGCCCACGTTGCGTCTCGACCTCTCCCTGGCCCTCAAGGTGGTCGCGATGCGTGGATTGTCCAACAACCACTGACCGCTCTGGAAGTCGTTGCTAGCCACCGGGCTTCCGGGCTGGCAAGACTCGCCCATCCCGCTTGCCGGACAGGGACGTAGCGTTCCGACATCCTGACCGCACGTGCCCTGCGTCACACCTGACGTCGAGCACGTGCTCTCTCACCAGCGGGTCCCTCATCGAGAGGAACGGGCATGGCCATCGGATGGAAGCTGCACGGCGACGGCAAGACCCTCGCGCCCGGCGAGGTCGTCGCACCTGACGAACGTCTCAGCTGGGGAAGGACGGCCGGGCTCGGCGCCCAGCACGTGGTGGCCATGTTCGGCGCCACCTTCGTCTTCCCCCTGATCATGGGGCTCAACCCCCAGCTCGCGATCATGATGAGCGGCATCGCGACGATCGCGTTCCTGCTGATCGTGCAGGGCAAGGTGCCCAGCTACCTCGGTACGTCGGCGTCGTTCGTCGGCGGCGTGGCGGCGATCTACGCGCAGGAGGGCACGCCGCAGGAGGTCACCGGCGCGATCCTCGTGGCAGGCGTGATCCTCGCCCTCGTCGGCGTCCTGATCCACTTCGTCGGTGCCCGGCTGATCTACAGCGTCCTGCCGCCCGTCGTCACCGGCGCCGTCGTGATGCTGATCGGCTTCAACCTGGCCCCTGTCGTCGCCGACATCTACTGGCCCCAGGACCAGTGGATCGCGCTGCTGGTGATGCTCGCCGTCATCCTCATGAGCGTGGGGCTGCGCGGTTTCATCGGCCGCATCTCGATCTTCCTCGGCCTCCTCTTCGGGTACCTGCTGTCGTGGGTCTTCGACCGGGTCTTCGGCCAGATCACCAGCTTCGACGCGGGTGCCGGCGAGGTGACCACCCACTTCCGGGTCAACTGGGCCAACGTCGAGTCGGCGCCGTGGTTCGGCTTCCCGCCGGCCACGGACACCGCCGCGGGCATCGTCGGCTACCACCTGCCCGAGTTCAAGTGGGTGTTCGTGCTGCTCGTGATCCCCGCGGTGATCGCCCTGATCGCCGAGAACACGGGCCACGTCAAGGCTGTCGCCGAGATGACCGGCGCCGACCTCGACCCCGTGATGGGTCGCGCGATCGCCGCGGACGGCGTCGGCACGATCATCGCCACCTCCGTCGGTGGCTCGCCCACGACCACCTACGCCGAGAACATCGGCGTCATGGCGGCCACGCGGGTGTACTCGACCGCCGCCTACTGGGTCGCCGCCGGCGTGGCGATCCTCTTCGGGTTCTCGCCCAAGTTCGGGGCCGTCATCTCGGCCACACCGGGCGGCGTGCTCGGCGGCATCACGGTCGTCCTCTACGGGATGATCGGCCTGCTGGGCGCGAAGATCTGGAAGGAGAACAACGTCGACTTCGGCAACCCGATCAACCTGGTTCCCGTCGCCGCGGGCATCATCATCGCCATCGGCAACACGTCGCTGGTGTTCTCCGACACCTTCTCGCTCGCGGGCATCGCGCTCGGCACGATCGTCACGGTGGGCGCCTACCACCTGGCCCGGGCCGTGGCGCCGCCGCACCTGCGGGACGCCGCGGACTCCCCGAGCCTCGTGCTCGGCGAACCGGGGATGTACACCCAGGAGGAGACGGACGGTGCGCACAGCCGGCTGACGAAGCGGGTCGACCGGCCGGAGTAGCCCGTCGCCCGCACCGGCAGGACGAGGACGTCGGGCCGGGGCCGCCCCCGAGCGGCTCCGGCCCGATCCCGCTCCACTGACCGGCAGGGCCAACCGCCCGGCACCGTCGAGCGAGGCGGTGTTGACTGGGCGGAGCCGACCCGGCCACCCGACCACGAAGGGCAGGTGTGACCACGACGATGAAGCCGTCCCCGCTGCGCTTCCACCGGCCGGCCACGCTGCAGGAGGCGCTGAGGCTGCTCGACGAGCTGGGCGCCGACGCCAAGGTGCTGGCGGGTGGCCAGAGCCTCGTCCCGATGCTCTCGATGCGGCTCGCCGCTCCTGCGCACGTCGTCGACATCTCCGCGATCCCCGACCTCGACCGCGTGACGGCCGACCCGGACGTCGTGACGTTCGGCGCCCTGGTGACGCACACGACGCTGCTCATGCACGAGGGCGCAGCCCGTCACCAGCCCCTCGTGCGCCGGGCCCTCGCCAACGTCGCCCACCCGACGATCCGCAACCGGGGCACCACGCTCGGCTCGATCATCCACGCCGACCCGTCCGCCGAGATGCCGGCCGTGATCAGCCTGCTCGGTGGCACCGTCACCGTCGCGTCCGCGGCCGCCGAGCGGACGATCTCGGCGCCCGACCTGTTCCTCGGCCCGCTCGAGTCGTCCCTCGAGCCCGGCGAGATCGCCCTGCGTGCGACGGTGCCGGCGCGACGCGACGGCCAGGGGACCGCCGTCGAGGAGCTGGCACGCCGACACGGCGACTACGCGATGGCCGGCGTCGTCGCGCTGGTCGAGGCGGCCGACGGCCAGGTGCGTTCTGCCCGGGCCACCTTCGTCTCCGCGGGGGAGCTGGGGGAGGTGGTCGACCTGGACGCAGCCGTGGGCCTCGCGGTCGACGCCCCGACGGACCGCTGGCAGGTCGTCGCGGACCAGGCACGTGAGCTCGTGACCACCGACGCCGACGTGCACGCGAGCGCCGCCTACCGCAGCCACCTGGTGGGCGTCCTGGCCGCGCGGGCCGTGTCACAGCGCGGCCCAGGACGCGACCGCCGACCCGAGGGAGCACGCAGCGTGAGGGACGAGAACCTGGACATCAGGGTCAAGGTCAACGGCGTGTGGCGCGAGATCAGCGTTCCCGGGCGCCGGCTGCTCTCGGACGTGCTGCGGCACGACCTGCGCCTGACCGGTACCCACGTCGGCTGCGAGCACGGTGTCTGCGGGGCCTGCACGGTCCTCGTCGACGGCCGGCCAGCCCGCTCGTGCCTGATGCTGGCCGGATCCGCGGACGGCCGCGAGGTCACGACCGTGGAGGGGCTCACACCGGACGACGGCACCCTGCACCCCGTGCAGCAGGCGTTCGTCGACTGCCACGGTCTCCAGTGCGGTTTCTGCACACCGGGTTTCGTCACGACGATCGCCGCCTACCTGCAGGAGAACCCCGACCCGACCCCCGAGGAGGCGACCGAGGCGATCGGCGGCAACCTCTGTCGGTGCACGGGCTACCAGAACATCAAGGCCGCCGTGCTGCGCGCCGCCGAGCTGCAGCGCGAGGGCGCTGCGGGCGAGGCGGGTGAGAACGCTTGACCACCAAGATGTTCGGCGCACCGATCCGCCGCCAGGAGGACCCGAGGCTTCTGCGTGGCGAGGGCCGCTACCTCGACGACCTCGGCCACGACGCACTCGCGGCGGCGTTCGTCCGCAGCCCGCACGCGCACGCGCGCGTCGTCGACATCGACGTCTCAGGCGCCCTCGACGTCGACGGCGTCATCGCCGTCTACACGTACGACGACCTGGCCGAGGACCCGGACGCCCCGGTGGCGCAGCCCCTGCCCCTGCTCATCCCGCACCCCGCGTTGACATCGCCCCGCACCGGGTACGTGCTCGCGAAGCACGAGGTCAACCACGTCGGCGAGCCGATCGCCATGGTCGTGGCGACCGACCGCTACCTGGCCGAGGACGCCTGCGAGCGCATCAAGGTCACCTACGACTTCCTCCCCGTGGTCGTAGGCGTCGAGGCGGCGCGCGCGGCCGAGCACGCCGTGCACGAGGACGTGCCGGACAACGTGGCCGCCCACCTCGTGCAGGAGGTCGGCGACATCGAGGCCGTCCTGGCGTCCGCGCCCCACCGGCTCACGCTGGACCTGTCCGTCGAGCGCTCCGCGTGCATGCCGATGGAGGGCAGGGGCGTCTACGCCATCTGGAACTCGGACGAGGACTCCATCCGCGTCTACACCTCGACCCAGGCGGCCACGTCGGTGCGGATGGCTGTCGCGGCGAAGCTCGGCATGGCGCAGAACAAGGTCGAGTGCATCGCCCCCGACGTCGGTGGAGGCTTCGGCGTCAAGATCATGCACCCGTGGCCGGAGGAGGTGATCGTGCCGTGGGCGGCCCGGCAGCTCGCTCGAGCGGGCATCGCCCGCGAGGTCAAGTGGACCGAGGACCGGCGCGAGCACTTCATCTCGTCGGCCCACGAGCGCGGCCAGCTGCAGAAGGTCACCGTCGGGTTCGACGACGACGGGCGGCTGCTCGCCTTCGACTTCACCTTCTGGCACGACAACGGGGCGTACACCCCCTACGGGATCATCGTGCCGATCATCACGTCGACCCAGGTGCTGGGTCCGTACAAGCCGAAGGCCTACCGCTGCAACGCCTTCTCGCTGTACACCAACACCGTCATCGTCACGCCGTACCGAGGTGCGGGCCGTCCCCAGGGCGTGTTCGCGATGGAGCGGGCGATGGACGCGATCGCGCGGGCGCTGGGCAAGGACCGGACCGACGTGCGGGCCGTCAACCTCATCACCCCCGACGAGATGCCGTACGACCACCAGCTCCTCTTCCAGGACGGCCGTCCCCTCGTCTACGACTCGGGGGACTACCCGGCCGGGCTCGAGAAGATCAAGAAGCTCGTCGGCTGGGACGCGTTCGAGGAGTACCGGGAGACGGCCAGGGCCGAGGGGCGCCGCGTCGGCATCGGTCTGGCGGCCTACGTCGAGGGGACCGGCCCCGGTCCGTACGAGGGTGCGCACGTCGTCGTCGAGTCGTCCGGCAAGGTGAAGGTCGCCACCGGGCTCACGACCCAGGGCCAGGGGCACCAGACGTCCTTCGCGCAGATCGTGGCCGACCAGCTGGGGGTGCCGATCGAGGACGTCGAGGTCGTGACGGGCGACACGCGCCGGTTCCGCTACGCCGTCGGCACCTTCGCGTCGCGGGCCGCGGTGATGAGCGGCTCGGCGATGCACATCGCCGCGGGCAAGGTGCGGGACAAGGCACTGAGGATCGCGGCGGAGGCCCTCGAGGTCGACGCGACGGACCTCGAGCTCGTCGACGGGGTCGCGCGGGTCAAGGGCACACCGGCCGGCACGGCGGGGGCCGAGCTGGCGCTGTCGACCATCGCGGTGCTGTCGAACCCGCTGCGCTACGCCTTCGACGAGGCCTCGAAGGCGGCCACCCAGTTCAGCGTCGGCGACACGTCGAAGCCGCCGGTGGCAGAGGGGGACGAGCCCGGTCTCGAGGCGACCGGCTACTACTCGCCCGAGCGGTCGACGTTCGCGTCGGGTGTCCACGCGGTCGTCGTCGAGACCGACCCCGACACGGCCGAGGTGCGGATCCTGCGGTACTGCGTCGTGCACGACTGCGGGACGCTGATCAACCCGATGATCGTCGAGGGGCAGATCCACGGAGGCGTCGCGCAGGGTGTGGGCGGGGCCCTGTACGAGCGGATCGTCTACGACGAGCACGGCCAGGTGCTCAACGCCTCGTACATGGACTTCCTGATGCCCTACGCGTCCGAGGTGCCCGAGAGGATCGAGATCGACCACCTCGAGACGCCGTCCCCGCTGAACCCGCTGGGGATCAAGGGTGCGGGCGAGGCGGGGGTGATCCCCGCAGCCGCGCTGTTCGCGTCGGCCATCGAGGACGCCGAGGGCTTCCCGATCCGGGCGATGCCGATCTCGCCCAGCGAGCTGTTCCACCTACGACTCGCGCACGCCGCCGGCTCGCCCCCGGCGGAGCCGCACCACACGTCGTCAACGCAGGAGGACCGATGAAGATCAGCGGCACCGCCGACCTGGCCGCCCCGCCGGACAAGGTGTTCTCGGCGCTCAACGACCCGGCGGTGCTGGCCGCCACCATCCCCGGCGTGCAGGCGCTCGACCAGGTCGGGCCGGACCGCTACACGATGACCGTGACCGCCGGCGTCGCGTCCATCAAGGGCTCGTACGACGGCGAGGTGCGCCTGGCCGACCAGCAGCCGCCGGACTCGTTCACGTTGCGCGCCAGTGGTTCCGGTGCCCCGGGAACGGTTGACGCGACGGTCCGGGTCCGGCTCGAGGCCGCCGGCGCGGGTACCCACCTGGCCTACGACGCGGACGCGATCGTCGGCGGGATGATCGGTGGCGTCGGGCAGCGGATGCTGACCGGCGTCTCGCGCAAGATGGCCGGGCAGTTCTTCGGCGCCGTCGACACGGTGATCGCGCAGGGCATCCCGGTGGCGCCGGCAGTCGGCGAGGCTGCCGCACCCGTGGCGGGCGAGGAGCTCGCCCCGTCGGCGGGCGTCCGGGTACCGGCCGCCGCGGTCGCGGGCGACAACCGCGTACCGTTCTGGGTGGTGCTCGCCGGTGTCGGGGCGGGCGCGTTCTGGGCACTCGCCGGAGTCCTCGTGGGCTACGCGGTGTCACGACGGAGGAGGGACTGATGCGCGCGTTCACCGCGGCCGCCCTGCAGCTGGCGCCGCTCGCCGAACCGCTCTCGCAGAGCACGATCGAGCGCAACTGCGCGACGTCGGCGGACTGGGTGCGCCGCTGCGTCGACGCGACCGGCGCCGAGCTGGTGGTGCTCCCGGAGACCGCGTCGACGGGCTTCACGCCCGGCTGCTCCCCGAGGAGCTCTGGGACCTGGTGAGCACGCTCCCCGGGCCGGTCACCGAGACCCTGCAGGAGGCTGCCCGGACCACGGGTGCGCACCTCGTGTGGGGTACCTACGAACGAGGACCTGAGCGCGGCGTCGTCTACAACACGAGCGTGCTGATCGGCCCCGACGGCGAGATCACCTCGACCTACCGCAAGACCCACCCGTTCTGCACCGAGATCGTCACCCGTGGTGGCTGGGTGACCCCCGGCGACGAGGTCGCCGTCGTGGACACCGACCTCGGCCGGATCGGGATGGCGATCTGCTTCGACGGCGACTACCCCGAGCTCTGGCGCATCCAGGCCGTGCAGGGCGCCGAGGTGATCGCTCGTCCGTCCGCGCTGCTGCGCTCGGCCGACATCGCTGAGCTGACCAGCCGGGCGCGCGCCTACGACAACCACGTCTACGTGGTGGCGGCGAACTCCACCGGAACCGACCCGGCCGGCGTGCACTACTTCGGCAACTCCCACATCGTCGACCCGACGTCGCACACCATCGCCCGGGCCGCGAGCCACGAGTGCTGGATCAGCGCACGGCTCGACCCGGCCGTCGCGATGTCGTCGATGACGCCCGGGTCGTCCGTGAAGCAGGGCTTCGACCACCTCGCCGACCGCAACCTCGACCTGATCAGGAGGTACGCGGACGACCTGATGGCTCCCGCCAAGACGTCGTTCCCGTTCTCCCGCGCGGGGGAGTAGCAGCCCAGTTCCAGCCCGTCCGCTCTGGGCCGCTTTGCGGTCTGTGCAGGCCGCGGGGCCGCGACTAACGTCGAACGCGTCCGAACCACCGGTGACGAAGGGATGCGACATGTCCGGGCGAATAGTGCACTGCGAGCTCCCCTACGACGACGCGGAACGGGCCAAGCGCTTCTACCAGGAGGCGTTCGGCTGGGAGATGAGCGAGATGCCGGGGATGGAGTACACGACGTTCTCCACCGGCCCGTCGGGCGAGCAGGGCCCCACCGAGGCCGGCTACATCGGCGGTGGCATGGGCCGGCGCGGCGAGAACATGGAGCAGACGATGATCACGATCGATGTCGACAGCATCGACGACGCCCTGGCGAAGGTCGAGCAGCTCGGAGGGAGTGTGCTCGTCAAGAGGGCGCCGGTGGCCGACATGGGCTTCACGGCGTACTTCGCGGACTCGGAGGGCAACACGGTCGGGCTCTGGGAGACGGCGCGGCAGGGCTGACCCGCGCGGGACCCGGACGGCCGCTCCATCTCACGGGCCGAGAGCGGCGGCGGCCGGGAGTGCCGGGTGCCGGGCCGCGACGTACGGTGCCGAGATGAGCGACGTCTCGTCCAGCCGCACGTCCGCCCTCGTCCCGTCCCCCGCCCCGGCGCACCTGCCCACGACCCTGGGGGCGCTGCGCGCGAGCGGTCACGTGCACCGCAGCGTCAAGGCCGAGCTGCGGCACAACCTGCTCGACCTGATGGCGTCCGGGGCGGCGGCGTCGGACCGCTTCCCGGGCATCGTAGGTTTCGAGGACACGGTGCTGCCCGAGCTCGAGCGCGCCCTGCTCGCCGGGCACGACCTCGTGCTGCTGGGCGAGCGCGGCCAGGGCAAGACCCGGCTGATCCGGTCGCTGGTGGCACTGCTCGACGAGTGGACGCCGGTGATCGAGGGGTCCGAGCTGGCCGAGCACCCGTACGACCCGGTCGTCCCCGCGTCGGTGCACCGCGCCGTCCAGCTGGGGGACGACCTGCCCGTGGCCTGGCGGCACCGGTCGCTGCGGTACTCCGAGAAGCTCGCCACGCCGGACACCAGCATCGGCGACCTGATCGGTGACGTGGACCCGGTGAAGGTCGCCCAGGGTCGCACGCTCGGCGACCCCGACACGATCCACTACGGCCTGGTGCCGCGCGCCCACCGCGGCATCGTGGCGGTCAACGAGCTGCCCGACCTGGCCGAGCGCATCCAGGTGGGACTGCTGAACGTGCTGGAGGAGAGGGACATCCAGGTCCGGGGGTACCAGCTCCGGCTGCCGCTCGACCTCCTCCTCGTGGCCACGGCCAACCCCGAGGACTACACGAACCGCGGACGCATCATCACGCCGCTGAAGGACCGCTTCGGTGCCGAGATCCGCACCCACTACCCCCTGGAGCTCGGGGCCGAGACGGACCTGGTGCGGCAGGAGGCCGACCTGGTCGCCGAGGTGCCGGACCACGTCGTCGAGGTGGTGGCCCGCTTCGCCCGCGGGGTCCGCGACTCGCCCGCTGTCGACGCCCGGTCTGGGGTCTCCGCGCGCTTTGCCGTCGCCGGCGTCGAGACCGTCGCCGCGTCGGCGCTCCGCCGCGGCGCCCTGCGTGGCGAACGGGACGCGGTCGCCCGTGTGGGCGACACCGAGTCGATCGTCGGCACCCTGCGCGGCAAGGTCGAGTTCGAGTCGGGGCACGAGGGGCGCGAGACCGAGGTCTTGGCTCACCTTCTGAGAACCGCTGTGGCGGAGACGTTCCGGGCCCGCCTGGGCGGCGTCGACCTCAGCGGCTTCACCGCGCTCGTCGCGGAGGGGGAGACCGTCGAGACCGGCGAGCTCGTCACGTCCGAGGAGGTGATGGCGCAGGTCGGCACGGTGAGCGGGCTGGCCAAGGTGCTTGACCGTCTCGGCCTCGGCGACGCACCGGGCCAGGGCCACGCCGCAGCCGGCGTCGAGCTGGTGCTGGAGGGCCTGCACCTGACGCGGCGCCTGGCCAAGGACGCGACCGACGACGGGCGGACGGTGTACGGCGGGTGAGCGCAGCGGCCGCGGCCGGTGGCGGTGGGGCGCACGAGCGCCGCTACCGCTACGGCGCCTGGTCCGGCGGGCCGGACCCGCTGGCCCCGCCGTACGACGTGCGGGCAGCCGTGGACGCGGTCGGCGAGGAGGTGCTCGCGGGCGGCAGCCTGCGTGAGGCGCTGAGAGACCTGCTGCGTCGCGGCACAGACCAGGGTCGCGGGCTCGACGACCTCGAGGCCCGGGCCCGCCGGATGCGCCGCGACGTGCAGCGCCGCGGACGGCTGGACGGCACCGTGACCCGCGCACGCGCGCTCCTCGACCAGGCGCTGGCGGCCGAGCGTGACGCGCTGGCCGACAGGGAGGCTGCCGCACGCGGTGAGGACGGCACCGGTGAGCCAGACCTGGACGCCCAGTTCGCCCAGGCACGACTCGACGCGCTGCCGCGGTCGACGGCCGCCGCCGTCCGCGAGCTGGCCGACTACCCGTGGGTGTCCGAGGAGGCGCGCGCGGCCTACGAGCAGATCCTCGACGACCTGCGCGGCGAGGTGCTGGACCAGCGCTTCGCGGGGATGCGGGACGCGCTGAGGGCGATGGGCGGCGACGGGGACCCGGCACGCGACCCCGCCGCAGCCCAGCGGCTGCGCGAGATGTTGGAGGACCTCAACGACCTGCTGGCCCAGCACGCCGCCGGCCAGGACACGACGGACGCGTTCCGCGAGTTCATGGAACGCCACGGCGACCTGTTCCCCGAGGACCCCCGGACCACAGAGGAGCTCGTCGACTCCCTCGCTCGGCAGGCCGCCGCCGCCGAGCAGCTGATGCGGTCCCTGTCGCCGGCACAGCGTGAGGAGCTGGGGCAGCTGATGGCCCAGGCGCTGGAGGGGTCAGGACTTGCGGACCAGATGGCGGCCCTGCAGGAGAACCTCCGGGCGCTGCGGCCGGACCTGCCCTGGGACCGGTCGCAACGGATGCAGGGGGACGAGCCGCTGGGCTACGGCGCGGCCGCGGGTGCTCTGAGCGAGCTCGCGGACCTCGACGACCTGATCGAGCAGCTCGGGCAGGAGCACCCCGGGGCCACGCTCGACGACGTCGACGTCGCGGCCGTCGAGCGCCGGCTCGGACGCGCGGCGGCGGACGACGTGCGCCGCCTGGCCGAGCTGGAGAGCGAGCTGCGGCGCCAGGGCTGGCTCACCCGTGGCGACGACGGGTGGACCCTGAGCCCCAAGGCCCTGCGCAGGCTGGGCAGCACGGCACTGCGGCACGTGTTCACCGACCTCGAGAGCGGGAGACGTGGTGAGCACGACGTCCGGTCAGCCGGGGCAGCGGGCGACGCGACGGGTGCGAGCCGCGCGTGGGAGTTCGGCGACACCCAGCCCCTCGACGTGGTCCGGACGGTCGGCAACGCGCTGCGCCGCACGGCCGGCACGGCGGGCGCTGACACGAGCGGGGAGGTCGCCCTCGACGTGGCGGACTTCGAGGTGGTCGAGACCGAGCGGCGGGCCGGGGCGGCCGTCGCCCTCTGCGTCGACCTGTCGTTCTCGATGGTGGCCGAGGGCCGGTGGGGCCCGATGAAGCAGACCGCGCTGGCCCTGGCGCACCTGGTCGCCACCCGCTTCCCCCAGGACGCGTTGCAGATCATCGGGTTCGGGCGCTACGCCATGCCGTTGAGCCAGGTGGAGCTCGCCGGTGTGGAGCCCGACTACCAGCAGGGCACGAACCTCTCCCACGCCCTGGCCCTGGCCGGACGGCACCTGCGTCGGCACAGCGCGTCAGACCCCGTCGTCCTGGTCGTCACCGACGGCGAGCCCACCGCACACCTCGGTCCGGACGGCGAGGCCCTCTTCATGTGGCCGCCGCACGCGTCGACGATCCAGGCGACCGTCGAGCAGGTCGACCTGCTGGCCCGCTACGGAGCGGTCCTCAACGTCTTCATGCTCGGTGAGGACGCCGGGCTGCGGCGGTTCGTGGACGCCGTCGCGCGCCGCGCAGGCGGGCGTGTGCTGACGCCTTCGGCGCAGGATCTCGGACGTTACGTGGTCAGCGACTACCTGCGGGCTCGTCGCGGTCGACGGGGCTGACCCGCGACGCCCGCGGCGGCATCGGCGGGACGGCACGCAGCGCCGCGTCGTGCATGAGCCCCGCGACCTGCAGCAGGTCGACGACCACCGAGCGAAGCTGGGCGATGACCACGTCGCCCGCGAGGGCCTCGCTGCGCGGCAGGGCCGTGCTGGCCTCGCCGACGGCCCTCAGCTTCGCGACGGCGGACGTCCGGCCACGGCCGTCGAGCAGGTCGCGGGACAGCTGCTCCGCGGCGTCGGCGAGCTGGTCGATCAGCCGCGCGGTCGCGTCGGGGACCGGCTCCTCCCGCCAGGAGGTCACCGTCACCCGACGCAACAGCACTCGGACGTTGTGCATGCACCGGTCGAGCGGCTCCACGAGGTCGGCGATCCTCAGCAGACCCGGGCGGTGGTGCCGGCGAAGGGGTGACACCCGCACGACGTCGAGTCCCTCGGAGGCGGCCGCCTTCAGGTCGTCGAGGACGCGCTGGCTGGCCCGGGCCCGCTCGAGCGCACGCCCCGCGCGCTCGGTGTCCCCCTCGCGGGCGCTCACCGCGGCCTCCCGGAGCAGCTCCGTCACCTCGGTCACGGCGGCCGCCGCCAGACGCCGCGGCCGCAGGAGGGGGGTCGCGGGCACGACCGCCGCCACGAGCAGGGCGACACCACCGCCCAGGACGGCGTCGTACCACCGCGAGAGCCCCGCCGAGGGGTCCGGCAGCAGCGTCGTGACGATGACGGCCTGCACCCCGGCCTGGGTGGTGAGCACGCCCCCCGCACCGACCAGCACCGCCACCGTCATCGAGGCGCCCACGACGAGGGCGATCTGCCAGGCGCCGGTGCCGACCGTCGAGACGAAGAGGTCGCCGACCCCCACCCCGACGGCCACTCCCACCACGACCTCGAGCACGCGGGTGATGCGGTTGCCGTAGTTGAGTCCGAGCGCGACGACCGCGGCGACGGGGGCGAAGAACGGTGTGGCGTGATCCAGCAGGCCGCGCGCCAGCAGCCAGGCCAGGGTCGCCGCCAGCGCGCACTGGCCGATCTGCCAGCCCCGCTGCCGCAGTCGCTCAGCGCGGACGACCGCCGAGTCGCGCACGACCTGCCGGACGCGACCGGACAGCGATGAGGCACCCGCCAGCTTCCTCAGGGGCCACCCGACTCGAGCCATCGGACGATCATGCCGTCCGGAGACCTGCCAACGAACACCGCCCGCTCATGGCAGGACGTGACGACGTGCTGCCCGCCCGTCGGGGGTGGAATGCCTGCAGGTACTTCGACCCGCCGCAGCCGGGAGGCCCCGTGAGCACGCGCAGGATCCGTATCGGCATCGACACCGGGGGCACGTTCACCGACGTCGTCGCCGTCGACGAGGACTCGGGCGAGGTGGTCACCACCAAGACCCCCTCGACCCCCGTCGACCCCGCGGAGGGCTTCCTCGCCGGCATCGAGAAGGTGCTGGCGCGGCTCTCCTCCGACGGGGAGCCGGTCGGCGGCGAGGCCCTCACCGCGGTCAGCCACGGGACGACCGTGGCCACCAACAAGCTGCTCGAGGGCAAGGTCGAGAACCTCGGCTTCGTCACGACCGAGGGCTACCGCCACATCCTCGAGATCGCGCGCCAGTCGGTGCCGGACGGCTACGGCAACTCGTACTTCTGGGTGAAGCCGGCGCGCATCGTCCCGGCGGACCGCGTGCGCACCGTCGGCGGCCGCCTCGCCGTGGACGGCACGGAGGTCCGCCCCTTCGACACCGACCAGGCGGTCGCCGCGGCCCGCTTCTTCCGCGACCTGGGGATCTCGACGATCGGGGTGTGCTTCCTGCACGCCTACGCGAACCCCGAGCACGAGGAGCGGATGCGTGAGGTGATCGAGCGCGAGCACCCCGAGGCCACCGTGAGCATCTCCAGCGAGGTCCTGCGGGAGTACCGCGAGTACGAGCGCTCCGTCACGACGCTCGTCGACGCGGCGGTCAAGCCGAACATCCGCCGGTACGTGCAGAACATCGCCAGGCGCCTCGCGGACTTCGCGACGACCGAGGGAACGCCCCGGGACGTGCCGTTCTACGTGATGAAGTCCAACGGCGGCGTGCTGTCGGCCGCGGAGGTCGTCAAGCAGCCCATCACCACCGTGCTGTCCGGCCCGGCCGCCGGTGCACTGGGCGCTGCGCTCGTGGCCAGCGAGGCGGGGGTCTCGAAGGTGCTGACGTGCGACGGCGGCGGTACCTCGACGGACGTGACCGTTGTCGTCGACGGCCAGCCCGCCCTGACGACCGAGGGGACGGTGGGTGCCTACCCGTCCAAGATCCCGATGATCGACGTCGTCACGGTGGGCGCCGGCGGAGGCTCGATCGCGTGGGTGACCCCGGAGGGGACCCTGAAGGTCGGCCCCCAGTCGGCCGGCGCCGACCCCGGACCGCTCTGCTACCGCAAGGGCGGTACCGAGCCGACCATCACCGACGCCCACGTGCTGCTCGGGCGCATCCCCCCGCACCTGCTGGGCGGCGAGATCCCGCTCGACGTGGAGGCCGCCGGCGACGGCGTCGCCGCCCTCGCGGAGCGGCTCGGCATGGGGCTGGAGGAGTGCGCCGCGGGCATCCTCGAGATCTCGGCGTGGAACCAGGCCAACGCCCTGCGCCAGATCAGCGTCAAGCGCGGCCTCGACGTCCGCGACTTCACGCTCGTCACGTTCGGGGGGTCGGGGTCGCTGCTGGCCTGCCGCCTCGTGGACGTGCTGGGCCTTGCCGGTGTGCTCGTGCCGCCGAACCCCGGCAACCTGTCCGCCTTCGGCCTCCTGACGGTGGACGTGCGCAACGACTACGTGCGCACGCACGTGCGCCGGCACGACAGGCTCGACCACGGCACCGTCCAGCAGGTCCTCGACGAGCTCACTGCCGACGCCGACAAGGCCCTTGCTGCAGAGGGTTTCGGCTCGGACGAGCGACAGTTCGTGCGCACTGCCGACCTGCGCTACTACGGCCAGGCCTTCGAGGTGCGGGTCGACCTGCCGGCCGGGGAGCGGTTCGACGAGGCCCTCGCCACCGGGACGGCGGAGGCCTTCCACGCCGAGCACCGGGCGCTCTACGGGTACGACTTCTCCGACGACCCGACCCAGCACGTCGAGTGGGTGAACCTGCGCGTCACCGGCGTCGGCCCGATCAAGCGACCCGACCTGCCGAGGGTGCCCGCCGGCTCCGGGGCGGAGTCCGCCCGCACCGGCACACGCCAGGCCTACTTCGACAAGTGGGTGACGGCTGCCCTCTACGAGCGCTCGAGCCTCGGCCGGGGTGACGTGCTGCACGGGCCCGCCGTGATCGAGGAGTTCGGCTCGACCATCCCTCTGCACCCCGGCTTCCGGGCCGAGGTCGACGGCTTCGGCAACGTCCTGATCACACGAGAGGTGGCCTGACGGTGAGCACCATCGAACGCACCAGCATGACGACGGCGACGGGCAGGCCCTACCGGTTGACGGCGCTCGACACGCCGACGCCCGACCCGGTGCTGGTCGAGATCGTGGCCGGCTACCTGGCCAGCGTCGAGACCGAGGTGGAGACAGCGATCGCTCGCACGTCGCGCTCCCCGATGATCCGTGACGCGCACGACTTCCGCGCCGGCATCCACGACCGCAACCTCCGCAAGCTGACGGGGCGTTCGTACTCAGCGCTCGTGCACCCGATCGCGCGCGACTACCCGCTGGACACCATGCGTCCGGGTGACGTGTTCTTCCACAACGACGTCTACCTCTCCGAGGGTGGCATCGGCCACCTGCCGGACCTCTGCGTCACCGTGCCGGTCTTCGCTACCCGTGCCGGGGACGAGGAGCCGTCGGTCGTGGCGTTCGTGCAGGCCTTCGGCCACCACGACGACATCGGCGGGGCGGTGCCCGGATCGATGCCGTCCACGGCGACGTCGGTCTTCGAGGAGGGGCTGATGGTCCCTCCGATCCGGCTGTGGGACCAGGGTGTTCCCAACGAGGCGGCGCTGCAAGATCATGACGCGCAACTCCCGCATGCCCGACTCGCTGGCGGCCGACCTCGACGCCGAGTGCTCGGCCTGCCTGATGGGCGCCCGCCGGCTCGGAGAGCTGTTCGACCGCTACGGGGTGGACACGGTCGAGGCCTGCTTCGACGCGGTCCTCGACGCGACCACCGCCACGTACCGGCGCGAGATCCTGTCGAAGATCCCGGTGGGGGAGTACGTCTGGGAGGACTACGCGGAGCACGACGGCGTGGACGAGCCCAGGCTGCACACCCAGCGCATCACGCTGACCCGCACGGCCGAGGACGACCCTGGCGGTGAGCGCCTCATCATCGACTTCACCGGGACGGGTCCCCAGGCGAAGGGCCCGATCAACCACTGCGGCGACTACGCGGACGGAAACTTCCTCGCGAAGTGGCTGGCACCGATCCTGCGCAACCTCGCCGACACCCCGGAGCGGATGGGTGAGCTCGACGTCAACGAGGGCGTGATCCCGTTGCTGGAGATGCGCTTCCCCGAGAAGGGGACGCTGCTGACACCCGGTCTTCCCGGCGCCGACGAACGCACGCACGTTCGTCATCCTCCGGCTGCTCGGCGTGCTGGCCGGCGTCGTCGCCAAGGCCGTCGACGGGCGCATGCCCGCCGACCAGGAGACGATCCGCTACACCGGCGTGTACGGCGAGGACGTCGACGGGCAGCCCGTACCTCATGCGGGAGGTGCTCGGCGGGGGAGCCGGCGGCCGGTACTACGCCGACGGGGAGGACACGATCCACGTCGTGCCCGACTCGCGGAACCTGCCGAGCGAGTTCACCGAGAGCCGCTTCCCGTTCCGGGTCGAGTCGCTCGGTCTGGCCCGCGACTCCGGCGGGGCGGGCAGGTACCGCGGCGGGCTGGGGTACGACAAGCAGATCCGCATGCTGAGGGACGGGCACTTCATGTCCATCGCCGACCGGTCGATCCTGGCCTGCTGGGGCGTCCGCGGCGGCCTGGCCGGTCAGCCGTTCTCGGTGACGATCGACCCGGGCGGGCCGAACGAGCGCGTGGTCGACGCGCTCGCGGACGCCGAGCCGGTCACGGCCGGCGAGGTGATCCGCATCCGCACGACCGGGGGCGGCGGCTGGGGCGACCCCCTGGATCGACCCTACGACGAGGTCGCTCGGGACCTGGCCTGGGGCAAGGTGTCCGTCGAGGGCGCCGAGCGCGACTACGGCGTCGTGCTCCGGCCGCAGGCGGGAGCGGACGAGGACCCGGTCGTCGACGTCGAGGCGTCCGACGCCGAGCGGGGACGCCGGCGTGCGGCACGCACCGGCGACGAGCCGTTCTTCGACCGCGGTCCCGGGTACGCACGGCTGGCCGAGGGCCGGTCGGCGGCGGACGTCGACTGGGTGTGAGTCGCCGGATAGGGGACTTGTGACAGAACGGGGCCGGACCACATGGCAGAACTCCCAGGTGTCCTCGGCCGCCTCGGATGGAAGGGTTTCGCAGCACCAGCCGCGACGCACCGACTCATCGGTGACGTCGACCGGATCGGTCCGAAGGAGACACGGATGAAGCTTCGTCGACAGACCAGCCGGGGCTTGGCCCGCGTGCTGGTCGCCCCCCTTGCCCTGCTCGTGTCGCTCGCGCTGGTGGCGTGCGGCGGCGACGACGGCGGAACGGACACCGGGTCCGGCACGGACGGCGGCGGGGGCGAGGGTGCGACCGACGGCCCCCGCATCGCGGCCGTGTTCTCCGGGTCGACCACCGACGCCGACTACAACGCGCTCGGCCTCCTCGCCCTGCAGCAGGCGGAGGAGAACGGCGCGGAGACCACCTACTCCGAGAGCGTCCAGGTGGCCGACGCCGAGCGCGTCATGACCGAGTACCTGGCCGACGAGTACGACGTGATCTGGACCCACGGGTCGCAGTTCTACGAGGCGACCAGCAAGCTCGCCGCCGACTACCCCGACGTGACGTTCATCGGTGAGTTCGACGGGGAGCCCGCCGACCAGCCGGACAACGTCTGGGTGATCGACCGCAACTTCCACATCGCGTTCTACGCCGTGGGCGCCCTCGCCGACGCGCTGACGACCTCGGGCGAGATCGGCTACGTCGGCGGTGCGTCGCTGCCGTTCAGCTACTCCGAGGTGCACGCGATGGAGCAGGCGATCGCGGACGCCGGGTCGTCGGCGACCGTCCGACCGGTGTGGACCGGTGACTTCAACGACCCGTCCAAGGCGCAGCAGATCACCACGCAGCTGGTCGGTGACGGCGCGGACGTGGTCGTCGGCTCGCTCAACCTCGGCGCGGTCGGCACCTTCCAGGCGCTGGACGGCACGGAGGTCGGCACCACCTGGACGACGGCCAAGTACACGGACAAGTCGACCTTCGGCGCCGACCACTACGCGGGCAGCGTGATCTACGACTTCGCCGGCCCGATGGAGGCGATCCTGGCCGACATCGCGGACGGGACGACGACCGGCTACTACTCGCTCGGCTTCGACACCGGCGTGACGCTGCAGGTCGCGGACGGCGTGCCGGCCGACGCCAGGACCGCCGCCGAGGAGGCCCTGGCGGGCCTCAAGGACGGGTCGATCACGGTCGAGCGCAACGTGGAGCCGATCGAGTGAGTGAGGGCCCGCTCCTGCGCATGACGGGGGTCACCAAGTCCTTCGGTCCGGTGCGTGCCCTGGTGGGTGTGGACTTCGTCGTCCAGCCCCGCCAGGTGCACGGCCTCCTCGGTGGCAACGGAGCGGGCAAGACCACCCTGATGAACGTGCTGTACGGGCTCTACGCCGCCGACGCGGGCTCCATCGAGATCGACGGCCGGCCGGTCGAGATCCGGTCTCCGCGCGACGCGATCGGGCACGGGGTCGGGATGGTGCACCAGAGCTTCCTCCAGGTCGAGAGCTACTCGGTCACCGAGAACGTGGTGCTGGGTACGCCCGCCGGCAGGTCGCGACTCGACCTCGGACCGGCACGGCGCCGGATCGGCGAGCTGAGCGCGACCTTCGGGCTCGACGTCGACCCCGACGCCATCGTCTCCGACCTGCCCGTCGGTGTGCGGCAGCGGGTCGAGATCCTCAAGGCGCTGTACCGGCGGGCGCGGGTCCTCGTCCTCGACGAGCCGACGACGAACCTCACGCCGGGCGAGGTCGACGACCTCTTCTCGTCCCTGCGCGCGATCGTGGACGAGGGGATGTCCGTCGTCCTCATCACGCACAAGATCCGCGAGACCATGCAGGCCTGCGACGCCATGACCGTGATGCGTGAGGGAGAGGTCGTCGACAGGACGGACCGCGCCGACACCAGCCCCGACCAGCTGGCACGCACGATGGTGGGCGAGGCGGAGGGCTCGACGGCTCAGGGCGCCCTCGCCGTCGTCACCGGCGCGCTCGGCACCGGTGCGGTGGTCAGTGGGACCTCGGCGGGCGCGGGCGACGACCAGTCGGCCGCCCGGGACGCGCGTGACGTGAGAGTCCGTGTGCACGGTCTCCACGTCGACAACGACCACAGGGTCCCGGCCGTGCGTGACGTCCGGCTCGAGCTCACCGCCGGGGAGGTGCTGGGCATCGCCGGGGTGGCGGGCAACGGGCAGGTCGAGCTGGTCGAGGCGCTGGCCGGCGTGCGCCCCCTGACCGCCGGCTCGGTCGAGGTGGACGGAGAGCAGCTGCAGGGCCTGCAGACGGCCGCCTGGCTCAGCCGCGGAGTCAGCTACGTGCCGGAGGACCGTGGACGCGACGGCATCCTGCCGTCCGCCAGCCTCACCGAGAACCTGGTCCTTGGGCAGCACCGTCGTCGTGCACGGCACGGTCTCATCGACTGGGCGGCGGCGCGCCGCGAGACCGAGAAGGTGATCGCCGAGTACGCGGTCAAGGCCAGCGGGCCGTCGGTGGCGGCAGGTCAGCTGTCCGGCGGCAACATCCAGCGCGTGATCCTGGCGAGGGCGTTCGCCCACCACCCACGCCTCCTGCTGCTGCACAACCCGACACGGGGTCTGGACATCAGGTCCACGCAGTTCGTCTACGACCGTGTCCGCGAGGCCACGGCCGGCGGCTGCGTGGTCGTCCTGGTGTCGGAGGACCTGGACGAGGTGATGGCCCTCAGCGACCGCGTGGCCGTCATCTACTCCGGCTCGCTCGTCGCCGAGCGCGAGCGGCACCTCGCCGACCCGTACGAGATCGGACAGCTGATGACCGGAGTGGGACAGGGCGCATGACCGCGACGCTCGACAAGGGTCCTGCACCCGTGGAACCGGGCGACCGGGGCCCGTCGCGCCTGGCGTCGCTGGCCTGGGCCTCGGTGCCCTACGTCGTGGCGATCAGCGCCGCCTTCGTCGTCGCGGGGATCGTCGTCGCGCTCCTGGGCAACAGCCCGGCTCAGGCCTTCGAGGCGGTGGTGACGACCTCGTTCCGTACGCCCCTCGGCCTGCGCGAGACGTTCCACAAGTGGGTCCCCCTGACGCTGCAGGCGCTCGCGTTCGCCATCCCCCTGGCCGCCGGGCGGTTCAACATCGGCGGCGAGGGTCAGCTGCTGCTCGGGGCGAGCGGCGCCGCCGCGGTCGGCATCCTGTTCGCCGACCTGCCGATGCCGGTGCTGCTGCCGATGGTCCTGGTCGCCGGCGTCCTCGCCGGAGGAGTCTGGGCCGCCATCGCCGCCTGGCTGATGGTGCGGTTCGGCGTCAACGAGATCCTCAGCACGGTGCTGCTGAACTTCGTCTCCTTCGCCGTGGTGGACTACATCGCCAGCGAGATCTGGGCCGACCCCGGAGCCGGTTTCGCCGCCAGCATCCGCATCGGCGCCGGGGGTGAGCTGCCCGGCATCGGGCGACCCCCGATGCACCTCGGCGTGCTCATCGCCCTCGTCGTCGCGGTCTGCACGGCCGTCGTGGTCCGCCGCAGCGCCGCCGGCTACGAGCTGCGGGCCGTGGGCGCCAACGAGCGCGCCGCCCGCGTGCACGGCGTGCGCACGGCACGCGTGGCGGCGGGTGCCCTGGTGGTGGGCGGCCTCCTCGCCGGCCTGAGCGGCGCCATCGAGGTGGCGGGCGTGCAGGGCAAGCTGATCGAGGGGATCGGCAGCAACTACCTGCTGCTCGGCATCATCATCGGCCTGATCGCCCGGGGGAACGTGGTCGCCGTGCCCTTCGTGGCGTTCGGCATCGCCGTGCTCGAGGTCGGCGCGTCCGCGATGCAGCGCCGGGCCGAGGTCCCGTCCGAGCTCGTGCTGATCGTGGAGGCCCTGATCCTGATCTTCCTGCTGCTGTCCGATGTGCTCGCCTCGAGGCTGAGGAGACGGCTGTGAACGACGTCGTGGTCTACCTGGGGCTGGTGGTCACGGCGATGGTGCCGTTCGTCCTCGTCGCCCAGGGAACGATGCTGGGCGGTCGTGCCGGCGTCTTCAACGTCTCGCAGGAAGGCGTCATGGTGCTGGGCGCCGTGGTCGGCTTCCTGGTCAGCTACTCGGTCGGCAGCAACCTCGTCGGCCTGCTTGCGGCGGCCGCGGCCGGGTCCGTGACCGGCCTGATCCTGGCGGTCACGACGACGTACGGCCGGATGGACCAGTTCGTGATCGGGCTGGCGCTGTTCTTCCTGTGCCTGGGCACTGCCGGTTTGCTGTACCGCGTGATCATCGGCGTCACGCTGACCCCGCCGCGCATCCCGACGCTGGACGACGTGCCGATCCCTCTGCTGGCCGACATCCCCGTCGTCGGCCCGGTGTTCTTCGACCAGGACCTGATGGTCTACGGGACGGCCCTGCTGTCGGTGGGCCTGTGGTGGTTCCTCTACCGGACCGACGCGGGCATGCGCCTCCGCTCGGTCGGCGAGAACCCGAAGGCCGCTGACAGCCTGGGCATCCCGGTCGCCCGCACCCGCATCTGGACCACGACGGCGGGCGCTGCGCTGATGGCGGTCGGCGGTGCCTACCTGCCGATGGTCTACACCGGCACGTACACCGAGGGCATCGTCGCCGGACGAGGCTGGCTCGCCATCGCCCTGACCTTCTTCGGAGGGTGGCGCCCCCAGTACATCGTGGCCGGGGCCGCGTTCTTCGCCGGGATGGACGTGCTGGCGCTGCGCGCCCAGGTTCAGGGCATCGGCATCCCGTACCAGTTCGTGTCGATGCTGCCGTTCGTGGCGACGCTCGTCGTGATGATGTTCGCGCTGCGCTGGGTACGCGTGCCGGCGTTCCTCGGACGCAACTACGACCGTGAGTCGCGCATCAGCGGCTGAGCCGGCCGAGCCCCGTCACGGGCCGGACATGTTCCCCGTCCGGACCGAGATCGTCCGGAACGGGCTCTACAGTGCCGGACATGACGGCTCTCGGAACGGATTGGCGGGTCATCGACGGCACTTCCGCGGCATGGTTCGACGCGCCGTCGCTGGTCGAGGGGGCTGCGCTGGCCGGGCGCATCGCGGACCTGTCGGCCGAGATCGTGGTCGACCTGCGCGCGACGGGTGTGCACGTGCGCCTCGACTCGGACGGGCGCGCCGAGGCGGTGTCGGCGGCCGCGCGGGACCTTGGGCTGGCCGCGAACCCTGCCGCGCTGCAGCACCTCAGCGTCGTGCTCGAATCCGCGAACCCGCCGGAGGTGAGACGGTTCTGGCAGCGCGTGCTCGACTACACGCCGGACGAGGACGGCGGTCTGGCCGATCCGTTGCGGCGCGATCCCGCGATCCGGATCCGTCAGTCGACCGAGCCACGGCCGTTGCGGAACCGCATCCACCTCGACGTGGTGCGGCCCGCCGCGGCGGTCGAGCAGGCGAGGCCTGGTGAGGCATCGGGGCCGTTCGGGGTCTGCCACACCGACCCCGACGGCAACGAGGTCGACCTGGTGCCGGGCGCGGCGCTGGGCGAGGGGCTCGGGACAGCGGACTGGCAGGCGGTGTTCAGCGCGATGGCGTGCTACCGCACCACCTCGCCGACGCAGCAGCATGACCTGGTCTCCGCAGCGGCGGCGCTGGCCGACGACACGGGCTTCCCGCTGCTGGTCGACGTGCGCCCCGGGCTCGTGATCATCGACAGCGGCAAGGACCAGTGGGAAGGCGACGCCCACGGCCTCGAGCTCGACTTCACCGACCTCGCCGCCGAGCTCCAGACAGCTGCCCGCGAGCTCGGGGCCACTGCGGAACCGGGGCTGCCACGCTGTGCCCAGCTCTTCTTCGACGCCGCCGATGTGGCTGCGGTGCGCGCGTTCTGGGTCGCCGCACTCGGGTACACCCAGGACCGGCGCGCGGGGGTCAGCGACATCCACGATCCGCATCGGCTGAACCCGGTGCTGGTGTTCCAGGAGCTCGACTCCTCGGACACGGAGCGGCGCCGGCAGCGCAACCGCATCCACGTCGAGCTCGCTGTGCCCTCGGACCTCGCGCACACGCGCCTGGCCACGACCATCGCAGCCGGCGGGCAGCTCCTTGACGAGTCGGAGAGTCGCTGGCGGGTCACCGACCCCGAAGGCAACGAGCTGGTGATCGTCGGTGGGGCATGAGCCCGCTCCATGGTGAGTGCCGCGACGAGCCCGTCACCGGTTCCCGGCCGATGTGCGCATCGTCCGACGACGCGGACGGATGTCGTCCGCATGGCCTGTTGTGATGGGGGGCATGGTGACCAGTGACTACTCGATCCAGCCGTTGACCGCCGACACGTGGAACGCGTTCGCCGGGCTGGTGGAGCGGCACAACGGGATCTTCGGTGGGTGCTGGTGCGTCTGGTTCCATCCCGACTGTGCCGAGCGGGGGCAGGGTTACGAGGGCAACCGCGCACTGAAGAAGCGGCTCGTCGAGGCCGGACAGGCTCACGCGGCGTTGGTGATGCGCGGCGACGAGGCGATCGCTTGGGCGGAGTACGGCACTCCGGACGAGTTGCCGACCATCCACCACCGCAAGCAGTACCTCGCCGAGGCCGACGTCGTCCCCGACTACCGCATCACCTGCATCTTCGTCGACAAGCGTCACCGCCGGCAGGGCTACGCCACGGTGGCCCTGGCCGGCGCGCTCGACCTGATCGCGGCGCAGGGTGGCGGTGTGGTCGAGGGATACCCGCACGAGATCGGTGAGAAGCGGATGAACAACTCCTTCGTCTACAACGGCACACGAGCGATGTACGAGGAGGCCGGCTTCGGGTTCGTCCGCTCCAAGGGGATGAGGAACACCGTCATGCGCCGTACGGTCGAGCCGGCGCCGCCGAACAGGACACACCCAGTCAGACCCTGACCACCACGTCGGCGCGCTCCCAGGGGCGGTCCTCGGCGAGGTACGCCGTCTCCTGCCCGGCCCACACGTCCCACCACGGCCGGAACAGGTCCCCGTCCCGTGCCATGGCACGGCGGTACCGCTCGTCGTCGTCGAGGTCGAGCCACAGCAGGCACGACAGGTAGGGCCCGCACCGGGCGGCACCCGCGCCGACGCCCTCGACGACGACGACGGGTGACCAGGGCAGCTCGACGACGTCCCCCTCGGTGCCACGGTCCCAGTCCCACAGACGCAGCCGCCCGGACCGGCCCGCTGCCAGCGGGGCCAGCACCTCGTCCACGAGCCGGTCGATGCCGTCACGCAGGCCCTCCCACCCGGTCAGCAGCTCGTCGACGTGGACGACCGGGACGGGCCGGGCGCCGTGCCCCAGGCGCGCAGCCAGGACGTCCGCGAGGTCGGTCTTCCCGACCCCGCTGCGGCCGTCGATGCCGATCACGTACGTGCGGCGTCCGTCGCCGGACGCGGGCGGGTCAACCGGCATCGCGCACGAGGAGCTCGGCGCACGCGGCCTCGACGTCCTCGACCCGGCCGGCCACCACCACCGCGGCGAGGTGCCGCACGGCGCCCTCGTCCGGCGACAGCGGGTCGACGCGCGACAGCCTCGCGGCCAGCATCGCGTCCAGGCCGACCAGCAGGCGCCCGCTCTCGCTGAGACCCAGCACGCGCGCCCAGACCTCGTCGAGGCTGCGTCCGGCCGCGTCCGCCCCGAGCAGGCTCTGGCGCAGCGTCCGGTCGGGGTGCGCCGCCGCCGACCGGGCGATCCCCGACATCGTGGCCAGGCGGGCAGCACGCAGCTCGGCGGGGGAGGCGTCATCCAACGAGGGGATCTCGAGGGCGTCCTCGGGATCGCGCACGACTGCTCCGTCCCCGTGACGCACCTCGACCCGACCCTGCACCTCGAGGGCCACCAGTGCGCGGCTGAGCGTGGCTCGGCTCACACCCAGGTCCCGGGCCAGCCGTCGCTCCGGTGGAAGGCGGTCACCGGGGGACAGGCCCTGGGCCTCGATGAAGTCGGCGATGTGGTCGGCCAGCTGCTCGTACAGGCGGGGCCGTGGCAGGCGACGCGGCGTGCTGTGCTGCGCTGCTGTCCCCTCCGCGCCCATGGCGCCAGCCTATTGACAGCGACGCCCAGTGGCCAAGAGGCTAGGCCACTGGTCCGATATGGCATCTGTCCGTCGTGAGGCGGTTCGCGCATCTCGGCCGCCCCCATGAGCCTGGAGCAAAGGAGCTTCCCGATGGACGACGTCGTCGCCCTCGTCGTACTGGTGCTGGTCTTCCTGGTCGCCACCGTGCGGTCCATCAACATGGGTGCGCTGGCACTCGCGGCGGCGGCCGTGGTCGGGGCGACCGTCTTCGACGTCGGGCCGTCGGAGGTGGTGGCCGGCTTCCCCGGCACGCTCTTCGTCATCCTCGTCGGCGTCACCTACCTCTTCGCGCTGGCCAAGAACAACGGCACCGTCGACTGGATGGTGCAGGCCAGCGTGCGCGCCGTCCGCGGGCGTGTGGCGCTGGTGCCGTGGGCCATGTTCGGCATCTGCGCCGTCATCGCGGCCATCGGCGCGGCCACTCCTGCCACCGTGGCCATCGTGGCCCCCGTGGCGATGGGCTTCGCCGCCCGGTACCGCATCCACCCCGTCCTGATGGGGATGGCCGTGGTCCTCGGGGCAACCGGCGGCTCGTTCTCACCGATCGGCATCTTCGGCGCCATCACCAACGGCGTCGTCGACGACAACGACCTGGCGGGCAACCCCGGTCTCCTGCTGGCGATGAGCATGGTGGCCAACTTCGTCATCGTGCTCGTCGCGTTCGTCGTCTTCGGTGGTCGGGACCTCATCGCCCGCGGTCGTGACGAGGACGCGCTGGCGATGGTCGCGGCGGAGGCCGGGACGGCCAGCCGCGCGGCGACGAGGGGGCCGGTCACGGGCACGCCCGACTCGGCCGTCGAGCGGGCGCGTCGCGGCGGCGCCGCCGAGGCGGACGCGGACTCCGGCGACGACCGGCACCTGAACCCCGAGCGGGTGCTGACCCTGGTCGGCCTGGCCTTCCTGGCGACGACCGCCCTGGTCTTCCAGTTCGACGTGGGCTTCACGGCGATCGGCGTGGCCGTCGTGCTGACGCTGGCCTTCCCGCACTCCGCGAGGGGCGCCGTCGACAAGGTGGCGTGGGGCACCGTGCTGCTGGTCAGCGGCATCGTCACGTACGTCAACCTCCTGCAGGAGCAGGGAACGGTCACCTGGCTGGGCGACCAGGTCGCCGGCGTCGGGGCGCCCCTCGTCGCGGCGCTCCTGATCTGCCTGATCGGCGCGGTGGTGTCGGCGTTCGCGTCGACGACGGGCATCCTCGGCGCGCTGATCCCGCTGGCCGTCCCGTTCCTCATGACCGGTCAGGTGGGTGCCGTCGGCCTGATCATCGCCCTGGGCATCTCGTCGTCGGTCGTCGACTGCAGCCCCTTCTCGACGAACGGAGCACTCGTCGTGGCCAACGCGGACGACGAGCAGCGCGACGGCGTCTTCCGGCAGCTGATGATCTGGGGGATGAGCCTCGTGGTGCTGGCCCCGCTCGTGACGTGGCTGGTGCTGGTCGTACCCGGGTGGCTGTGACGCGGGTGCCGAACGCCGCCGGCCCGATCGGGCGAGACCTGACGAGGCGGACGCTCCGCCGGCTGGTGAGGATGGAGCCATGACGTCCGCGACCGAACCTGCCGGCCCGCTCACGGGGACGCTGGTCGTCGACCTGACCCGTGCCCTGGCCGGCCCGCACGCCGCGATGATGATGGCCGACCTCGGGGCCCGGGTGATCAAGGTCGAGAGCCCCGGCACCGGCGACGACACGCGGGGCTGGGGCCCACCGTTCGTCACCCCTCCTGCCGACGGCGCCGAGCGCCAGTCGACGTACTTCCTCTCGTGCAACCGCAACAAGGAGTCGATCGCGCTCGACCTCAAGAGCGAGGACGGACGTGAGGTGCTCGAGCGCCTCGTGCGGCGCGCCGACGTGCTGCTGGAGAACTTCCGGACCGGGGTGCTCGACCGGCTGGGCTTCTCGATGGAACGCCTGCTCGAGCTGAACCCCCGCCTCGTGGTGCTGTCGATCAGCGGCTTCGGCCACGACGGCCCGGAGGGCGGGCGCGCCGGCTACGACCAGATCGCCCAGGGTGAGGCCGGGCTGATGTCGCTGACCGGCCCGGGTCCCGACGACCCGCAACGCGTGGGTGTGCCGATCGGTGACCTGCTCGCCGGGATGTGGGGGGCCTACGGCGTCCTCGCGGCCCTGCACGAGCGGGAGCGCACCGGCCGGGGACAGGTGGTCAGGACGTCGCTGCTCGCCGGCATCGTCGGGGTGCACGCCTTCCAGGGCACCCGGTGGACCGTGGCGGGAGAGGTCGGTCGGGCTCAGGGCAACCACCACCCGTCCATCGCTCCCTACGGCCTCTTCCGCTGCCGCGACGGAGCCGTCCAGATCGCCGTGGGCAGCGAGAGCCTCTGGCAGCGCCTCTGCGCGGGGTTCGGGCTCGACCCCGCCGCCGACGGCCTCGCCGACAACGCCGGGCGGGTGGCCCGGCGTGATCAGGTCATCGCGGTCGTCGAGCAGGCGTTCGCCGAGTGGGATGCCGAGCCGCTGCTGGCCCGGCTCGCGGAGCTCGGTGTCCCCGCGGGCAAGGTGCGGGCGCTCGACGAGGTGTACGCGTGGGAGCAGACACGCTCGCAGGGGCTGCTCGTGGACGTCGACCACCCGACCCTCGGGACCGTCACCCTGCCCGGACCGCCGTTGCGCTTCTTCGGTGCCGACGGGAGCGAGACGACGAAGCAGCACCATGCCCCGCCGCCGCTGCTCGACGGCCAGGGCGACGCCATCAGGGCCTGGCTCGACGGCGAAGGGTCCACGACGACGTGAGCGACCGGCCCACACGGCTGCGTGCCGACGAGCTGCTGGACCTCGTCCTCGACGACGGGTCCTTCGTCTCCTGGGACGTCCCTCCGGTCGACGTGGCGCCACGTCCCGACTACGCCGAGGACCTCGCGGCGGCACGCGAGCGATCGGGGGTCGACGAGGCGGTCATCACCGGCGAGGGGCGGCTGCGCGGTCGTCGCGTCGCCGTCGTCGCGTGCGAGTTCTCGTTCCTGGCAGGGTCGATCGGACGGGCCGCGGCCGAGCGGCTCGTGCTCGCGATCGAGCGCGCCACCGCCGAGGCGCTGCCCCTGCTGGCTGCACCGGTCTCCGGCGGGACGCGGATGCAGGAGGGCACCGTGGCCTTCCTGCAGATGGTGAAGATCTCCGCGGCCATCGCCACCCACAAGTCCGCCGGCCTGCCCTACCTGGTGTACCTGCGGCACCCGACGACCGGCGGGGTGCTGGCCTCGTGGGGCTCCCTCGGCCACGTCACGGTCGCCGAGCCGCAGGCCCTGATCGGCTTCCTGGGCCCGAGGGTCTACGAGGCGTTGCACGGGCAGCAGTTCCCTGAGGGCGTCCAGGTCAGCGAGAACCTGTACGAGAAGGGCCTCGTCGACGCCGTCCTGGCGCCCGAGCAGGTGCCGGACGTCCTCGACCGCGCCCTCAACGTGCTGATGGCGCCTCGAGAGGGGCTGCCTCCCGCCGCGGACCTCCCCGACGAGGCGGTGCCGGACCTCCCCGCCTGGCAGTCCGTCCTGGCGTCCAGGCGTGCCGATCGTCCCGGAGTCCGCCGGCTCCTGCGCTACGCGGCGTCGGACGTGCTGCCGCTCAACGGGACCGGCGAGGGGGAGGCCGACCCCGGGCTGATGCTGGCGCTAGCGCGGTTCGGTGGTGCGCCGTGCGTGGTGCTCGGCCAGGACCGCCGGGGGCAGACCGAGCTCGCGCCGATGGGACCCGCCGCCCTGCGGGAGGCGCGTCGGGGCATGCGGCTGGCCCGCGAGCTGCGCCTTCCGCTGGTCACGCTGATCGACACCCCGGGGGCTGCCCTGTCGAAGGCCGCGGAGGAGGGTGGCCTCGCCGGTGAGATCGCCCGGTGCCTCGCCGAGCTCGTGATGCTGGAGGCGCCGACGGTGTCGGTGCTGCTCGGTCAGGGGACCGGTGGTGGTGCGTTGGCCCTGGTGCCTGCGGACCGGGTCGTGGCGGCCCAGCATGCCTGGCTGTCGCCGCTGCCTCCGGAGGGCGCCTCGGCGATCGTCCACCGCGACACCGACCACGCGCCGCAGATGGCCGACGAGCAGGGCGTGCGGTCGAAGGACCTCTACGACAACGGGATCGTCGACCGGATCGTCCTGGAGCACCCCGACGCGGCCGACGAGCCGGAGGAGTTCTGCCGTCGCATGGGTCTGGTGCTGCAGCACGAGCTGGTCCGGCTGATGGCCGCCGACCCGGCCGTGCGGCACGATGCGCGGCTGACCCGCTACCGGCGGCTCGGCCTCTGAGTCAGCTGTGCGACCGCTCCTTGCCGGCCCGGACGGCGAGCTGGTCGACCAGGTCGTTCATGGTGTCGCCCGAGTGGCCCTTGACCCACCGGAACGAGACGTCGCCCCGTGCGCGGTAGAGCTCGATCAGCGGCTCCCAGAGGTCGCGGTTGGCGACAGGCTTCTTGGCGCTGGTGACCCAGCCGCGGGACAGCCAGCCGCGCCACCACCCGTCCCGGAAGCAGTTGACGACGTACGTCGAGTCGCTGACGACCACCAGGGGACCCTCGAGGGACCGGACGGCCTCGAGAGCCGCGTGGATCTCCATGCGCTGGTTCGTGGTCGCTGCCGCGGAGCCGTAGCCCTGCCTGCCGTCGCGCGTCGCCCAGGCCCATCCCCCCGGTCCGGGGTTCCCCGAGCAGGCGCCGTCGGTCCAGACCTCGGTCGCGGACGCGTCGTCGGCGGTGGGCACGCTGCGTCGCCGGGGACGGGGGGACGCCGAGGTCGAGCGCGTCCTGGCCGGCGGGATCCGTCCGGTCCGCGGGGTCGCCCGGTGACGCAGCCCCCGCCGGGCCGCAGTCACCGTGCGCCCACCTGCCGCGTCCTGTGTCGGCGAGGGACGTGATCTCCTCGCCCGGGTGGATCGGCCGGCCACAGGAGCCGCAGGTCGTGGCGTACTTGGCGGTCGTCGGCACCCGGGCAGCCTAGAGGCGTCTCCGTGAGCGGTTCGTCAGTGGTCCGACCGCGAGCTGATCGGCGTCCGGACGCGGCGGTGGGGCCGCACCCCAGAGGGAGTGCGGCCCCACCCGTGGGCCGAGAGCCGGTCAGGCGTGGTGCCGGCCGGACCCCTGGCGCCGACGCGCCCGCGTCAGCGCTCCGCCGAGCAGCATCGAGAGCAGACCGGCCGCGGCCAGGGTGCCCTGGTTGCCGCCCGTCATCGCGAGGCTGTCGGCGTCGTCGTCCGCGGCGCCACCCACCGTGGGAATCCTGCTCCCCAGGACCGCCGGGCCGCGCGGCGTCGTGGTGTCACCCTCGACGACGGCCGGTGGCGTGGTGGTGGTTCCGGGCGGCGTGGTGGTCGTCGGCGGTGTGGTCGGCGTGGGCGGGGTCCCCCCACCCCCCGGAGGGGTGGTGGTCCCGCCGCACGCCGGCGCAGCCAGCGAGCCGGTGGCGTCGCCCGTGAGGGCTACCGCGACGGCGACGCTGCAGGAGCTGGCGTTGCCGGTGTTGCCTCCGACCGCGTTCGACACCGCGTTCGCGTCGCCGGACGTCCCCGAGATGCCGGTGGCCGATGCCAGGCCGTCGGCGGAGCCGGAGCTCCCGCCGTTCGCCCCGCCGTCGACCGTCCCGGATCCGCCGGAGCCGAGGACGATGGTCACCCCACCGTCCGGCCCCACGGTCGCCAGGCCAGAGAACCGGTGGACGTCGCCGGTCTGGCCGGACTCGCCGTAGACCGAGGCGCTTCCGCCGTCACCGGTGGACGCGTGCGCCACCGGGTGTGCCGTGGCGTCGCCGGTGTCACCGCTGTACGCGTCCGCGTCGCTGGTCGTCCCCGAGGAACCGGAGCCGGCCGAGCTCGACGAACCCGCTGTCGCGGTGGCGTCGCCCGAGTCACCACCGTCACCGGTGGTGCCGGACGTGGCGTCGGCGTCGGCGTCACCCGACTCACCGGACCCGCCGGAGCCGGTCGCCCCCGACGTCGACGTGGCCGTGGCCGCCGCCGCGCCCGAGTCGCCCGAGTCGCCGCCCGAGGAACCACCGTCACCCGTGTCGCCGGTGACGGCCGTTGCACTGGAGTCGTCCTCGCTGCCGGAGCCACCGGTCCCGCCGGAACCGGTGTCGCCGCTGCTGCTGCTCGCCGACGCGTTCGCGTCACCCGAGTCGCCGGAGTCTCCGCCGGAACCCGTCGCTGCGAGAGCCAGGGCCGTGGACTGCGACGTCGCCGAGCCGCTGTTGCCGCCCGTCGCGTTCGACGTGGCGTCGGCGCTGCCGCTGTCACCGGTCGTCGCCGTGCCGGTCGACGTCGCGTCGGCGTCACCCGACCCGCCGCCGGTGGCGTCGCCGGTCACCGCACCGGAGTCTCCGCTCGCCGCGTCGACCGAGATGCCGCCGGAGCCGCCGCCGTCCGTGTCGCCGGTGTCACCGGTGCCGGCCATGACGTAGCCGGTGTCACCCGACACTCCTTCGACGGAGGCGTCGCCGCCGTGCCCGGAGTAGGCGCCGGCGTCGGGCTCGGCCGTCGCGTCACCCGTGTGGCCCGAGTTCGCCCCGGCCGTGGCGTCCGTCGTGCTGTCGCCCGACCAGGCCGAGCTCGACGAGCCGGCCGTGGCGTCGGCGTCACCCGAGTGGCCGCCGTAGCCGGAGTCGCCGGAAGTGGCGAACGCGTAGGCGTCGCCCGACTCGCCGCTGCCACCGGAGCCGCTGCCGCCCGTGTCACCGGAGCTGGCGTCGGCCGTGGCGTCGGCGTCGCCGGTGTCACCGGAGGCGCCGCCGTCACCGCTCCTCGCGGTGGCCTCGGCGGTCGACGCGGAGTCGGCGTCACCGGTGTCGCCACCGGTGGCGTCGGCGGTGCCGCTGCCGTCGCCCGAGTCGCCGGAGGTGGCGTCGCCGACGGCGGTCGCGGTGGCGTCGCCGGAGCTGCCGCCCGTCGCGGTGCCGTCGACGTCGCCGGTGTCGCCGCTGTGGGCGTCGACGTCGATGCCGCCGGAGCCGCCGTCGCCGGTCGACCCGGTGTCACCGGACCCGGCGTACACGTCGCCGGACCAGCCGCTGTACCCGACGACGTCGGCGTGGCCGCCGTCCCCGGAGCCCGCGTGCGCCATCGGCATCGAGTACGCCGACCCGGTGTCACCCGAGGACCCGGCACCGTAGGCACCGGTCCACGAGTCACCCGAGTAGGCGTCCGAGCCGGAGCTCGCGTAGGACGTCGCCTCACCGGACGAACCTCCGTCGCCGGAGAGCCCGGAGTAGGCGAAGGCGTCGGCGTCGCCGGACTCGCCGGACCCGCCGCTGCCGGTGTCGCCGCTGCTGGTGCTGGCGTCCGCTGCGGCGTCGCCGGTGTCACCGGAGTCGCCGCCGGCGCCGCTGGTGGCGTCGCCCGCCGCGGACGAGTCCGAGGTCGCGTCGCCGGTGTCGCCACCGGTCGCCGTGGCGTCGCCGCTCGCGTCACCGCTGTCGCCGGAGATCGCGATGCCGTCCGCGAACGCGTCGGCGTCACCCGAGTCGCCGCCGGTTGCGGAGCCGGTCACTGCACCGGTGTCGCCGCTGCCCGCGTCGACCGAGATGCCGCCGGAGCCACCGTCGCCGGTGGAGCCCGTGTCACCGGAGCCGGCGTCGACCCAACCGCTGTCGCCCGAGACCCCTTCGACGTGGGCGTCGCCGCCGTAGCCGGAGTGGGCCATGGCGATCGGGACGCTCATGGCGTCACCGGTGTCGCCGGACCAGGCGGAGCCGTCGGCCTCGGTACCCGAGTAGCCCGTCCACGCGCTGCTGTGGCTGTCGGACTCGGCCGTGGCCGCGCCCGAGTCGCCGCCGTAGCCGGAGTCACCGGAGGTGGCGTCGGAGTACGCGTCGCCCGACTCACCGCTGCCGCCCGAGCCCGTGTCGCCGGACGAGCTGTCGGCTGTCGCATCACCCGCGCCGGTGTCGCCGGACGCCCCGCCGTCACCGGTGGTGGCGGTGGCCTCCGCGGTCGAGGTGGAGTCGGCGTCACCGGTGTCGCCACCGGTGGCGTCGGCGCTGCCGTCGGCGTTGCCGGACGAGCCCGAGAGGGCGTCGCCGATGGCGAACGCTATGGCGTCGCCGGAGCTGCCGCCGGACGCGGTGCCGTCGACGTCGCCGGTGCCTCCGCTGTTCGCGGTGACGTCGATGCCGCCGGACCCGCCGTCGCCGGTCGACCCGGTGTCACCGGACCCGGCGTACACGTCGCCGGACCAGCCGCTGGACCCGTCGACGTCGGCGTGGCCGCCGTCCCCGGAACCCGCCAGGGCGATCGGCACGGAGTACGCGGACCCGGTGTCGCCGGACTCGCCGTAGCCGTAGGCGCCGGTCCACGAGTCGCCGGAGTAGGCCTGCGAGCCGGAGCTCGCGAAGGCCGTGGCGTCGCCGGACGAGCCGGCGTCGCCGGAGTACCCGGACCACCCGAAGGCGTCGGCGTCCCCGGACTCGCCGGACCCACCGCTGCCGCCGGCCGTGTCACCGCTGCCGGCGCTGGCGTCGGCCGTGGCGTCGCCGGTGTCGCCGGAGTCGCCGCCGGCGCCGCTGGTGGCCTCGCCCGTCGCGGACGAGTCCGAGGTCGCGTCGCCGGTGTCGCCACCGGTCGCCGTGGCGTCACCGGTCGCGTCGCCGCTGTCGCCGGAGGTCGCGATGCCGTCCGCGGCGGCGGACGCGGCACCGGAGTCGCCCCCGGTCGCGTCACCGGTGACCGCACCGGTGTCGCCGCTGCCCGCGTCGACCGAGATGCCGCCGGAGCCGCCGTCGCCGGTCGACCCGGTGGAACCGGAGCCGGCCTCGACGTAGCCGCTGTCACCCGAGGTCCCGACAACGGAGGCGCCCCCGCCGTAGCCGCTGCCCGCTGCCGCGATCGGCATGGCGAGAGCGTCACCGGTGGAGCCGGAGTACGCACTGCCGACGGCCTCGGTGGAGGACCCGCCGCTCTCCTCCTCCTCCCCATCGGAGGAACCGCCAGCGCTGCTGTAGCTGTCGGACAGGACCACGGCTCCGCCCGAGTCGCCGCCGTCGCCGGAGTCACCGGAGGTGGCGTCCGAGTACGCGTCGCCGGAGCTGCCGCTTCCGCCTGAACCGCTGCCGCCGGTGGAGCCGGAGGTGGTCTCCGCGGTGGCGTCCGCGTCGCCGGTGTCACCCGACGATCCGCCGCCGCCGGTGGTCGCGGTGCCGTCCGCGCTCGAGGTCGAGTCCGAGTCGCCGGTGTCGCCGCCGGTGGCGTCAGCGCTGCCGCCGGCGTCGCCGGACGAGCCCGAGAGGGCGTCGCCGACGGCCGACGCGGTGGCGTCGCCGGAGCTGCCGCCGGTCGCGGTGCCGTCGACGTCGCCGGTGTCGCCGCTGTGGGCGTCGACGTCGATGCCGCCGGAGCCGCCGTCGCCGGTCGACCCGGTGTCACCGGACCCGGCGTACACGTCGCCGGACCAGCCGCTGGACCCGACGACGTCGGCGTGGCCGCCGTCGCCGGAGCCGGCCAGCGCCATCGGCACCGCGTACGCGGAGCCGGTGTCGCCGGACTCGCCGTATCCGTAGGCGCCGGTCGACGAGTCGCCGGTGTAGGCCTGCGAGCCGGAGCCGACGAAGGCGGCCGCCTCACCCGAGGACCCGCCGTCGCCGGAGTTCCCGGAGTACCCGTAGGCGTCGGCGTCGCCGGACTCGCCGGAGCCTCCGCTGCCGGTTCCGCCGGTGTCGCCGCTGCTGGTGCTGGCGTCCGCTGTGGCGTCGCCGGTGTCACCGGAGTCGCCGCCTGCGCCGCTGGTCGCCTCGCCCGTCGCGGACGAGTCGGAGGTCGCGTCGCCGGTGTCGCCACCGGTCGCCGTGGCGTCACCGGTCGCGTCACCGCTGTCGCCGGAGGTCGCGATGCCGTCCGCGATGGCGTCGGCGTCACCCGAGTCGCCGCCGGTGGCGGAGCCGGTCACCGCGCCGGTGTTTCCGCTGGTGGCGTCCACGTGGATGCCGCCCGACCCGCCGTCCCCGTCATCGTCGTGCTCGAGGACGAGCATCTCGACGTCGTCGCCGCCGCCCGTGGAGCCGGTGTCGCCGGAGCCCGCGTCGACCCAGCCGCTGTCGCCCGACGTCCCTTCGACGTAGGCGCCGCCGCCGTAGCCGGTGCCGGCCATGGCGATCGGCATGCTGCCGGCGTCACCGGTGTTCCCGGACCAGCCGCCCGCGTCCGCCTCGGTGCTGGAGCTGCCGCTCCACGCGCTGCTGCTGCTGTCCGAGAACACGAGCGCTCCGCCCGAGTGGCCGCCGTCACCGGAGTCACCGGACGTCGCGTCGGCGTAGGCCTCCGAGTCGTCGCTGTCGGGCTCGTCGTTCTCCGACCCACCCGAGCCGCCTGTACCGGCGCCGCCGCCGGTCGCGCCGGACGTCGTGGTCGCCGTGGCGTCCGCTGTGCCGGTGTCGCCGGACGCTCCACCGTCGCCGGTGGTGGCGGTCCCGTCGGCGCTCGAGGTCGAGTCCGCGTCCCCGGTCGACCCGCCCGTGGCGTCGGCCGTGCCGGTGGCGTCGCCGGAGTCGCCGGAGGTGGCGTCGCCGATGGCGGTGGCCGAGGCGTTCCCGGAGCTGCCGCCCGAGGCGGTGCCCGTCACGTCGCCGGTGTCGCCGCTGTGTGCCGCGACCCCGATGCCGCCGGATCCGCCGCCACCGGTCGAGCCGGTGTCGCCTGAGGTGGCGTACACGTCACCCGACCAGCCGCTGTACCCGGCGACCTCGGCGTGGCCGCCGTCCCCGGAACCCGCCATGGCGATCGGCATCGTGTGCGCGGCCCCGGAGTCACCCGAGCCGGCGTCGCCGTAGGCGCCTGTCCACGAGTCACCCGAGGACGCGTCCGAGCCGGAGCTGACGAAGGCCAGTGCCTCCCCGGACGACCCGCCGTCCCCGGAGTCCCCGGAGTAGGCCTCGGCGTCGCCGCTGCCCGAGCCGCCGGAGCCGCCCGTCCCGTTGCTGACCGGGGCAGCCCCGGTCCCGCCGGTGCTGGTGCTGGCGTCGGCGGTGGCGTCGCCGGTGTCACCGGAGTCGCCGCCGGCGCCGCTGGTCGCCTCGCCCGTTGCGGACGAGTCCGAGGTCGCGTCGCCGGTGTCGCCACCGGTGGCCGTGGCCCCGCCCGTCGCGTCGCCGGTGTCACCGGAGATCGCGATGCCGTCCGCGAACGCGTCGGCGTCACCCGAGTCGCCGCCGGACGCGGTGCCGGTCACGGCACCCGTGTCGCCGCTGCTCGCGTCGACCGAGATGCCGCCCGAGCCGCCGTCGCCGGTGGACCCGGTGTGGCCGGCCGACGCGTCGACGTACCCGCTGTCGCCCGAGACGCCGAGGACGGAGGCGCCGCCGCCGTAGCCGCTCCCGGCCAGGGCGACCGGAGTGCTCTCGGCGTCGCCGGAGTGACCGCTGTAGGCGTCGGCCCCGGCGTCGGTGCTCGACGATCCCGAGGCGGCGGACGACCAGGAGCCGCTGTCGGTGTACGCCGAGCCGCTGTCACCGCCGCTGCCGGAGTCACCCGAGGTGGCGTAGGCCGAGGGGTGGCCGGAGGCGCCGCTGCCGCCGGTCGCGATGCCGGGTGCCGTCGACCCGGTCGTGCTGTCGGCCGTGGCGTCCGCGTCCCCGGTGCCGCCGGACATCCCACCGTCACCGCTGGTTGCCGTGCCGTCCGCGCTGGACGTCGAGTCGGCGTCGCCCGTGGAGCCGCCGGTGGCGTGGGCAGTGCCGGTGGCGTCGCCCGTGGTGCCGGAGGTCGCGTCGCCGAGGGCCGTGGCCGTGGCCGCGCCGGACGCGCCGCCCGAGGCGGTGCCCGCCACGTCCCCGGTGTTGCCGCTGGCCGCCGTGATCTCCACGCCGCCCGAGCCGCCGTCGTCCGTGGAGCCGGTGCTGGGACCGCTGATGCTCACGCCGCCGCTGTAGCCCGAGTAGCCCTCGACGGAGGCGTGCCCGCCGTCCCCGGAGCCTGCTTCGGCCACCGGGTTCGTGTAGGCACCGCCCGAGTTCCCGGACGACGCCGACCCGTTGGCCGAGGTGTCGCTGTTCCCGGTGTACGCGCTGGAGCCGGACCAGACGGAGGTGCTCGCGTCGCCGGAGTCGCCCCCGTAGCCGCTCTCGCCGGACGTCGCCGACGCGTACGGGTCGCCGGACGCGCCGGATCCGCCGGTGGCGGTCCCGCCCGTCGTGTCGCCGCTGGTGCTGTCCGCGGCCGCGGTCGCGCCGCCGCTCCCGCCGCTGTTGCCGCCGGCGCCGGACGTGGCCGAGCCGGTGGCGTCGGACCCGGAGGTCGCCGCGCCGGTGTCGCCACCGGTGGCGGTGCCCTCGCCCGTCGCGTCGCCGGTGTCACCGCTGGTCGCCGTGCCCGCCGCGGACGCCGTGGCGGCGCCGGAGGCGCCCCCGCTCGCCGTGCCGGTCACAGCCCCGGTGGTGCCGGTCAGGGCGGTGATCACCGCTCCGCCGCTGCCGCCGCCGCCGTACGCGTTGCCCGTGCCGGCGGCCGTGATGTCGATCGATCCGGAGTCGCCCGACGCGCCGTGGACGGACGCGTCACCACCGGCGCCGCTGCCCGCGTAGGCGGACGGGGAGCTCGACGCGTCCCCGGACGAGCCCGAGCTGCCGGACCCGGAGGCGTAGGTGGAGGACCCGCCGGACCACGCGTCGGAGCTCGAGCCGACGTACGTGTCCGCGTCACCGGAGTCGCCGCCGCTCCCGGTGTCGCCGCTGGCCGCGTCCGCGCTCGGGTCGCCGGATGCGCCCGAGCCGCCCGTCCCGGTGTCGCCGCTGCTGCTGCTGGCCGTGGCGTCCGCCGCGCCGGAGCCGCCCGAGGCGCCGCCGTCACCGGTGGTCGCCGTGCCGTCGGCCGTCGAGGTGGAGCCGGCGTTGCCGGACGAGCCACCGGTCGCCGTGGCCGTGCCGGTCGCTGCCCCGGTGTTGCCCGAGGTCGCGTTGCCTTCGGCGTCGGCCGTGGCATCGCCCGACCCGCCGCCGGTGGCGGTGCCGTTCACGCCGCCGGTGTTGCCGGTCATCGCCACGATCTCGAGGCCGCCGGACCCGCCACCGCCATAGGTGTCGCCCGTGCCGCCCGCGTCGATCGTGATGTCGCCGCTGTGGCCGGAGTAGCCGGTGACCGTGGCGGACCCGCCGTCACCGGAGTAGGCGTGGGCCTCGGGCGAGGAGTAGGCCGACCCCGAGTGGCCGGAGGTCGCGTCGCCGGAGGCGGACGTCGAGGAGGAGCCGGTGCTCGCGCTCGAGGTCGAGTCGACCTCGGTGCTGGCGTCGCCGCTGTCGCCGCCGTAGCCGGTGCCGCCGCTCGTCGCGTCCGAGGACGGGTCGCCGGCCGCGCCGGAGCCGCCGCTCCCGGTCGAGCCCGAGCTCGAGGACGCCGTGGAGGTGGCGTCACCCGTACCGCCCGAAGCGCCGCCCGCACCGCTCGCTGCGGTCCCGGTGGCGGACGAGCCGGAGGTCGCGCCGCCGCTGTTCCCGCCCGTGGCGGTCCCGGTCGCCGTCGAGCTCCCGGTGTCGCCGGACGTCGCGTCTCCGGTCGCGGACGCCGAGGCCGCGCCCGAGGCACCCCCGGTGGCGTCGCCGTCGACGTCACCGGTGTCGCCGGTCATCGCGATGATGGCCATGCCGCCGGAGCCGCCGCCGCCGTACGCGTTGCCGGTGCTGCCCGTGACCACGTCGATGCTGCCGCTGTTGCCGGAGACGCCGTGGACCGTGGCGTTCCCTCCGGCCCCGGACGACGCGTGCGCCGTCGGTGACGTGCTCGCGTCGCCGCTGTGCCCGGAGGACGAGGAGGCCGTCGCGTCGGTGCTGGTGCTGCCGCTGGACGCGCTGCTCGACGAGTTGACCGTCGTGGTCGCGTCGCCCGAGTCGCCGCCGTCGCCGCTGTCGCCGGTGTCGGAGTCGGCCTCGGGGTCGCCGCCGTCACCGGAGCCGCCCGACCCGGAGGTCGTGACGCCGTTGCCGGTGCTGGCGGTTCCGGACGAGGAGCCGCTCGTGCTGGTCGACAGGGCGACCCCGGTCGCACCCGAGTTGCCGCCGTCGCCGCTGCCGGACCCGCCGGTCGCTGTGCTCGACGAGATCGCGTTGCCGGAGTCGCCACCGGTCGCGTCCGCGGTGGCGGAGGACGCGCCGCTGCCGCCGGAGATCGCGTTGCCGTCGGCGTTGGAGTCGACGTCGCCCGACTCGCCGCCCTCGGCGGAGCCACGGACCGCGCCGGACGTGCCGGTCATGATCATGACCGCGAGGCCGCCGGTGCCGCCGCCGCCGCTGGTGTTGCCCGTTCCGCCCGTGGTGACCGAGGCCGACCCCGTGTCACCGGACGTGCCCTCGACGGTGGCGTTGCCGCCGGCGCCGGACGTCGCCGACGAGCTGGGGTCGCTGTTCGCCGAGCCGGTCCCGCCCGACGTGGCGCTGCCGGACGAGCTGGTCGTGGAGTCTCCGGTGTACGCCGAGCTGTTGCTGTCGGTGTTGGTGCTGGCGTTGCCGGTGCCACCGCCGCTGCCGGTGCCGCCCGACGTCGCGCTGCTCGTGCCGCCGTCCGCCGTGCCCGTCGCGTCGCCCGACCCACCGCTGGTGCCGCCGTTGCCGCTGCCGGACGTCGCGTTGCTGGTGCTGCCCGACGTCGCGTTCCCGGTGTTGCCGCCGGTCGCGGTCGAGCCGGAGGTCGCGTTGCCGCTGCCACCGCTGGTGGCGCTGCCACCGGAGCTGCTGCTCGCGCTGCCTGAACCGCCACCGGAGCTCGAGCCGCTGACGGGACCGGAGTTGCCGGTCTTCACCTCGACCGCGACACCGCCGCTGCCGCCGGCGCTACCGCCGCCGGTGCCGCCGCTGCTGCCGCCGGTGGACGCGCTGCCCCCGCTACCGGAGGAGGCGCTGCCGGTGCCGCCCGCGGAGGCGTCGCCGGTCGTCCCGCTGCCGGCCGTCGACCCGCCGCTGGTGTTCGAGCTGCCGCTGCTGGAGGAGGAGCTCGAGCTGCTGCCCGAGCTGGCCGAGCCGGTGGTCTCCTCAGCGACGATGCTGCTGGAGGGCTGTGCGGCGGGCTCCTCGGTCTGCTGCGCGAGCGCGGCGGCGAGGGCCAGGTCGAAAAATGGAGGTGTCATCGGACTTCCCCTTCACAAAAGCTTGGTGGCGTATGCGGTGCCGTTCATGTGTGGTGGGGTGCCTGCGGTTCGAGCGGGACACCCGGTCGGCGGACTCGGTCGGTGCTGGCCATCTGGGACGGCACCGGGGTTGGCGGGACTCCTAGGACCTCAGCCCCATGCGTCTCGCACGCCGTCGCCGACGTTGTCGGGCGTACATCACGGCCATGGCCAGGAGGGCCACCGCGGGCAGGACGGCAGGCCCGACGGCGAGCCAGGGGCTCGTCCGCTGAGCCGAGGTGCTGGCCGCCGGGGTCAGGTCGAGGGCGACCGGGGTGACGGCGGGTCGCGCGACGCTGCCCTCGGTCCGACGCGGCGCGGGGACGGGGCCCTCGGTCGCCCGCGGTGACGGGGGACCGCTCGGCTCGGAGACCGCGGACGAGGACGAGCTCGCGTGGGCCTCGTCGCCCTCGACGTGGACCCGGACCGAGACACCCGACGTGCCGGCGCTGCGGCACGAGCTGTCCGCCGACCCGCTCCCGCAGACCACGGCGGCGCTGCCGGACGACGTGGCGCGGACTGTCACGCCACCGTCCTCGACGACGACCGAGGTGCCGGGGCCGGTGACCTGGCCGCCGGTGGCCGCAGGAGGCGGCGGGGGCGTGACGGGGGCCGGAGGCGTGCACGGCGTGGCGCTCGGGCCGACGCAGCCGCCGGTGCCACCGGTCGCGGACGAGTCGACGTCTCCGGTGGTGCCCGACGTCGTGCCGACGCTGGCGTCGAGCGGGGTGACGACGACGGCGACCGCGGTGCCGGTGGTGCCCGAGCGACCCACGGTGCTCGCGGTGCCGCCCGTCCCGCCGACGGCCGAGCCGTCGCTGGCGGAGGCCGAGCCGTCCTGGTCGAGCCCTCCTCCGGTACCGCCGCTGGCCAGGGCCGTCGAGGCGCCGCTCGGGCCGCTGGTCGCTCGTCCCGAGGCTGTGCGGTCCGTGAGGATGACGGTGAGGCTGTCCCCGCTGTCGCCCGACGCCGCATCGGAGTTCGCGGCCCCGCCCGTTCCGGGGACGAGGCCGGCAAGCGGCGCCTTGGCACCGGCGACGGCGACGCCGTTCAGCATCAGAGGTCCCTGCGAGCCGCCTTGTGCCACGGCGGTCGCGTCCCCGGTGCGTCCTGAGGACGCATCGGACTCGGCACCCTCCACGGCCTGGTTCCACGTCGTCGCCGAGCCGGTGTTGCCGCTGCTGGCCCCCGCGGACGCGGAACCGCCGGGCCCCCCGGCACCGCCGGTGGCGTTCAGGGTCTGACCGCCCGACGCGTGGCTGGACGCTGCTCCCGAGTCGCCGGACCTGGCGACGGTCGAGGCCGCGCCCTTGATCGTGAAGGCCACGGCCGTCGCCCGCCCCGACCCCCCGGTGCGCGAGCCGGCGTCCGCCGCGGCGGGGCCGTCGCCGCTCTGCGTCAGGCTCTCCAGCAGGGCGCGGACGGCGCTCGTGGGCTGGACGGTCCCGTGGTCCCCGTTGCGGCTGGTCGCGCTCGCGGCGCCGTCGAGGGCCACCGCCACCGCGGTCGCGGCACCGGGCAGCCCCGGTCCGGGGGACGGCGGGCCGAGAACCGGGTTGGACGGAGCGGGAGGCACGGCGCGGGCGCTCGAGGCCCCGCTGACGGAGACGGCGACCGCGATCACGCAGCTCGGCACGTGCGAGCCGTCGTCGGTCAGGTCGCATCGCAGCGCTCCCGGCGCCTCGGGGTCGGCGTCGCCCCAGACGTCGACGGAGACGTCCGCGCTCCCGGTGGCGGGGGAGGGCAGCGCCTGTGCCATCTGGTCGACGTACGCGGTCGTGTCAGACCCGGTCGCGGAGCCACTGAGGCCGGCGATGTCGTCGACGAGGCTGCGTGCCGAGGCTGCCAGGCCGGCCACGTCGACGCTCGTGCTGCGCCGGTCGGACGTCGGGGCACCGGGACCGACCGGTGCGCCGCCGCCGGGAAGGACGCGCCCCGTGCTGCCGCTCGTGGCGGAGGCGCTGGCTGCCCCCTTGCCCGTGAGGCTGATGGCGGTCGCGTCGCCGGTGCGACCCGACGTGGCCTCTGCGTGGCGGGAGGTGGAGAGCTCGCTGCCCGCCGCGCTCGGAGAGCCGGCGGTCAGCAGACCGCCGGTCGCCCGCGCCGACGCCGAGCCGTCGAGACTGACCGCGACCGAGACGGCGCAGAAGCATCCGGGGGAGTAGCGGCCGGGGAGGACGCCCGCCTCGCCGAGGACGTCGGTGAGGTAGCGACGGAGCACGCTCTGCATCGCGGACTGGCTGAGCGACCCGGTGGCTCGCATGGCCGCCGTCGGCTCGCCCGCCGCCGGTGGTGGTGCTGTCGTCGTGGCGGCCTCGAGGGGCGGGGCGACATCGGTCGCGGGTGTCGCGCCCTGCCCGGCAGCCTCGGGGTCGTCGACGGGCGTCTCCTCGGACCCGGTCGGAGCGCCGTCCTCCTCGCCCGACGGGGTGGACTCGCCCGTTGGCTGCTCCGCCGGCTCCTGCGTAGGTGCCACCGGCGCGGGGTCGGGCTCGGTCTCCTGCTGGGGAGGCGTGCCGGCCGGCGCGGGCTCGGTCACGGCTCCTTCCGCAGGGGCCTCGTCGGCGACGGGCTCCTCTGTGGCGGCGAGCGCTGCGGCGTCCGGTTCGACAGCCGCCGTGGTCGCCGCCTCGGACGTGGCTGCGGCGGGTGACAGCTCTTCTGCCAGAGCGGATTGCGGCAGCGACACCATGGCCGCGACGACCGCGAGGGCCAGCGCAAGGGCGTACCGACGACGGGCCACGGATGTCTTCGACATCGGCGTCGTCGTCCTCGCACGTGCTGCCACGTGCGCCCCCGCAGCCCTCCGAGCCATCCGTGCCTCCTAGGACGGTGCCCTACCCTCGCTCAGGCGCAAAAGTATGGCCGTGGTCCTGTGCGCGCAAGCGAAATGGCAAAGTTCATCGCCTGGGCGCACGACGCACCAGCACGTACCTAGACGCAGGAAGCGCGCGACAGGATCCGTCGGGAATGCAAAAGGGGGTGAGGAGGAGGTCAGCCGTTCGAGGCGTCGGCGAGGTCGCCGCCACGTCGCGCCCGGGCCAGCGCGAGCATGGCCTCGTGCTGGACGTGCAGGAGGTGCTTCAGGTCGTCCGGCAGCTCGGGGTCGAGGTCGATCGCCTCGGCCGTCGTCCGGGGCTCACGCACCGGACCCGTGACCTCGTTCAGCTCGGCCTCCTCGGCCGAGAGGTGCCCGGCCGCCACCATGAGCTCGAGCAGACCGGCCTGGAGCGCCGGGACCAGCCTGCGCAGCTGGGCGACGGTCGGGATCGTGCCGCTCGTCCGCCACCGTGAGATGGCCGAGTCCGGGACCCCCGACGCACGTGCGAGCTCGCTGTTGGCGACGAAGCCCAGCTGGGCCATCCGGCGGGAGAGCCATCCCGCCCAGTCGGTGTCGGTGTGATCGTCGGCGGTTGTCACGTCGTCATCGTCCCACGTCGCGAGACATGCTCGGGTGACGGACACGGCCGGCTTCTCGTCCGGTACTGCGCGCAACCGATCCGTGATCTACGCTGCTTCCTGGACGGCCGCGGACAAGGCCCGGAGGTGTGTGCCCCATGTACCGACGAGATGCCGTCCGCCACGACGTCCTGGTCAGCCTGTCGGGTCTGGAGATCGTCTGGCGCGAAGCCCACGACCGTTGTCGTGGAACCGAACCCGGGACCCTGGACCACGACCTCTGGCGCGAGGCGCTGGACAAGCTGGTCGTCGCGCTGCAGGAGGCCGAGACCGTGGCGTCCGCAGCGGTGCCGTCCGTCGGGCGCCGCCACTGGGCCGACCGGACGCCGGACGACCCGCGTGACCGCCAGAGGTCGGTCGTCTACCTCGACGACTTCCAACCTCACCCCTAGCTCGCGATAGGGCGTGTTCCCGGTCCTGGAGAACCATCAGGACACCGGAAGCACGCCCTATCGCGAGGAGGGGTGCCAAAGGAGCAGGTGGCCGCACGGCACAAGTCGACATGGGCACCGTCGGGGTCCGAGACAGTAGGTTCGGCCTGTGCGAGTCCTGGTGGCCCTCGGTGGCAACGCGATGACGGCTGACGACGGGTCTGCCGGTCCCGGTGATCAGATCGTCGCCGTGAAGCGCGCGGCGACGGAGATCGCCCGCCTGGTGGTGGCCGGGCACGAGGTCGTGCTGACCCACGGCAACGGCCCGCAGGTCGGCAACCTGCTCGTGAAGAACGAGGTCGCCGCGTCCGTGGTGCCGCCCGTCCCGCTGGACTGGTGCGGCGCCCAGACGCAGGGGACCATCGGCTTCATCCTCCTCGACGCCCTCGAGCACGCGCTGGCCGATGCGGGGTCCGACGTGCGCCCGGCCGCGCTGGTGAGCCGCACCCTCGTCGACCGCGAGGACCCGGGCTTCACCCGTCCGACGAAGCCGATCGGGCGTCACCTGCCCCGGGACGAGGCCGAGGTGCTGATCGAGCACGGCCAGCACTGGGAGGACCGTGGCGAGAAGGGATGGCGCCGCGTCGTGGCCAGCCCTGCGCCGCAGGAGGTGCTCGAGGGCCCGGCGATCGCCGCGCTGCTCTCGGCCGGGTTGATGGTGATCGCCGGAGGCGGGGGCGGCATCCCCGTCGTCCGCGAGCCCGACGGCTCGCTCCGCGGCGTCGAGGCCGTGATCGACAAGGACCTGTCGGCCGTCGTGCTCGCGCGGGCCGTCGAGGCCGACGTGCTGATCATCGCGACGGACGTCGAGAACGCCGTGGTCGGCTTCGGCACGCCGGACGCGCGCCCGGTGGGCCGCACCACGCCTGGCGAGCTCGCCGAGCTGGCCGCGGAGGGCCACTTCGCGTCCGGCTCCATGGGGCCGAAGGTCGAGGCGGTGCGCCGGTTCGTGGCGGAGGGCGGGTCGCTCGCCGTCATCACGCGCCTCGACCGCATCGACGAGGCCGTCAAGGGCGACGTCGGCACCGCCGTCCACCCCGACCCGTCCTGAGATCCAGACCCCACCAACCCGTTCACACCAGCACCAGGAGGAGCCGTGCCCGAAGCCATCGAGGTCCGCAAGGTCGCCATCAAGAGCGTGGCCGACGCGTCCGGACTGACCGAGCTGATCGACGCCGGCGTGATCGAGGCGGACCGCGTGATCGCGGTCATCGGCAAGACCGAGGGCAACGGGGGAGTGAACGACTACACGCGCATCATCGCCGACCGTGCCTTCCGAGAGGTGCTGATGGAGAAGGGGTCTCGCCCCCAGGAAGAGGTCGCCCAGGTCCCGATCGTCTGGTCCGGTGGCACGGACGGGGTCATCAGCCCGCACGCAACCGTCTTCGCCACCGTGCCGGCTGACAAGGCCGTCCAGACCGACGAGCCGCGCCTCACCGTTGGTTTCGCGATGAGCGAGCAGCTGCTGCCCGAGGACATCGGCTACACGTCGATGGTGTCGAAGGTCGCCGACGCGGTGAAGATCGCCATGGAGCGGGCGGGCATCACCGACCCGGCCGACGTTCACTACGTGCAGACGAAGACGCCGCTGCTGACGATCCACACGATCCGCGACGCCAAGTCGCGCGGCAAGAAGGTCTGGACAGAGCACACGCACGAGTCGATGGACCTCTCCAACGGCTGCACCGCACTCGGCATCGCCGTCGCGCTGGGCGAGATCGAGATGCCCTCGGACGAGGACGTCATGCACAACCGCGACCTCTACTCCGCCGTCGCCTCGTGCTCGTCGGGCGTCGAGCTCGACCAGGCGCAGGTCGTGGTGGTCGGCAACGCCCGCGGCGTCGGCGGCCGGTACCGCATCGGCCACGCGGTGATGGACGACGCCCTCGACGCCGACGGCATCTGGGACGCGATCAAGGCCGCCGGCCTGGACCTGCCGGAGCGGCCGCACCACAGCGACCTCGACGGTCGGCTCGTCAACGTCTTCCTCAAGTGCGAGGTCTCGGGTGACGGCACCGTCCGCGGACGCCGCAACGCGATGCTGGACGACTCCGACGTGCACTGGCACCGCCAGATCAAGTCGTGCGTGGGCGGCGTCACCGCGGCGGTGACCGGTGACCCGGCCGTGTTCGTCTCGGTGTCCGCCGCCCACCAGGGCCCGGACGGCGGTGGGCCGGTGGCGGCCATCGTTGACCTCGGCGAGGGCGAGCCGACGGGGTACCGCGCCCCCTGAGGGGACTGGCTCAGGCGGTGCGCCGGGAGCGGAACACGTCCGCCGTGTCCGACATGACGAGGAACTCGCTCTCCTCGCACCGCCACTCGATCCGGCGCGCCGCCTCCAGGTAGAGGGCCGCGGCGGCGTTCCGGGTCGCGACGCGCGCCAGCAGGGCGTCGGTCCGGTTCAGGACGGTGTGGGCCGGCGCCCACGCGCTCGACACCAGGGAGACGGAGAAGGCGGGGAGAGTCACGGTGTCCTCCTGCGTGCGTCGGAGCGGTGGAGGTGGTGCAGGAGGAGTCCATCGGACGTGCGTGACGTCCAGGTTCCCTGGCGTGACATCCGTGTGAACTCTGTCGGGCCCACGGGGTCGGCCGTGCGCTGAGTGCGCCTCAGAAGTGCGTCGCCGCCCAGGGGGACGTCGGCCACGAGAACAGGGCGTGCGCCCGTGCTGCGGTGGCGTCGTCGCGCACGCGCACGTGCCCTGCCGTGACGCCGCTGAGGACGGAGGGCGTCGTCTCCCCGCCACCCAGCCACACCCCGGCGAGGTCGTTGACACGTAGCGCCAGGTCGACGGACCCGGCCCCGTTCGCACCTCCGACGCGGGTGCACCGACCCACCCCGCGGTCGTCGACGTCCAGCGCGTACCGTCCCGTCGTCTGGTCGTCACGGTCCTCCACGTCGATCACGAGCCGTCCCGGGACCGTGTACCGGCGGGCGGACAGCGCCGCCTCCACGTCGTGGAGCCGGGCCCACACCTGGTCGCCCACCGCTCCGGTCCGCGCAGCGCGCGCGTCGGTCAGCAGCCACGGCAGGGGGTGGCCGGGGGCACGGGTCACCTTCACGGTGGCGACGAAGTCGATCTCGCAGGCGTAGCGGAGCAGCTCCGCCTCCACGCGGTCGTCGACGGCGACGAGGTCGACGACGGAGAGGCTTGCCCTGCTGACCCAGTCGTCCCAGTCCTCCGTGATCGAGTACACCAGGGCGCCGTCCACCGACCCGGAGTCGTCCCGGTGCAGGGCGAACGTCCGGCGCCGGTCGATGTCGGGCTGGCCGTCGAGCACCTGTGCGACCAGGTCGTAGTAGGTGTCCGTGCGGCCGATGGCGCCGGCGCGACGCCGGGCGGCGCGGTCGTGCACGGCCGGCGCGTCCTGCGCCCACGTCGCGCCGTCGACGACCCGGACCGACCCGGTCCGCGGGGCGGTGAAGCCGGCGCGGCTCGTGTCGATCGTCCAGGTCGCGCTGCTCGTGGCGACGCCGTAGCCGTAGCGCCCGTAGATCGGCGCCTGCGAGGCGATGAGGACGCTCGCGACGCTGCCGGCCCGGTGCGCGCGGGTCATCTCGTCGGTCATCCAGCGGCGCAGCAGGTTGCGGCGGCGGTGCGTCGGCATCACGACCACCCCCGTGACGGCGTTGACCGCGGCCTGGGTGCCTCCGGGCAGCGACAGCGACGTGTCGAACGAGCGGAACGACGCGACCACCTCGTCGTCGTCCAGCCCCACCGTCACCCGGTGGTCGCGTGTGTGCCGTGCGCGCAGGGCGACCTCGGCCTCGTCGGGCTCGGCGGCGAGGAAGACCCTCGACACGCACCGCGCCCAGGATCCGACCTGGGTGGTGTCCGTCCGGTCGAGGGGCCGGAGCAGGACCTCGTCGGTCCGGGGGGTCTGCAGGGTCGGCTGCTCGCCCACCGTCACCTGCCCCGCATGGACTTGCGGTCAGGACGAGCGCGCATCGGGTCGATCCCCTGCGGGATGGGCGGGCGCATGCCCCCGAGCGACTTGATGCGCTTGTTCACGACGTCGACCTCCTGCTTGGTCAGCGTCGTCTTGAGCTTCATCACGGTCGAGCCCACCTTGCGCAGCGGCACCTGACCGTCACCGTCACCGGCCTGGACGAGGTGGATCGGCACGCCGGGCAGCACGCGCTTGAGCTTGCGCTCCTCCGTGCTCAGCAGCTTGCCGATGCGGTGGGCCGGACCGTCCCCGACCAGCACGACACCGGGGCGGCCGACGGCACGGAACACCGTGTCCTGCGTGCGCGGGTCGATCGCGACCGGCTGCTCCTCCACGGTCCAGCCACGCTTGAGCACCCGCAGCGCCGCCCCTGCGGCTCCTGCCTGCCCCTCGATCTGGCCGTAGGCGGCGCGTTCGGCGCGGCGAGCGAGGATGAACATCGCGCCGAGCAGGGCGATCGGGAAGGCGAGCACGCTGGCGTAGACCGGGTGCCCGGTCAGCAGGCCGATGGCGAGCGCGGCGGCCATCACGCCCGCGAAGACGAGCAGCATCCACCACACGACGACCGGGTCGGCCCGGCGCGTCATCGTGAAGACCTGGCGGACCTGGGCGACCCGCCCAGGGCGTGCGCCCGGGGCCTTGGGCTTGCGGCCGAAGCGCCTGCGCTTCGGGGTGTCAGGGGAGTCGGTGGACATGGACCACAGGATAGGTGCTGGCGGGGTCAGCTCTCGTCGAGGGCGTCGCGACACAGCAGCACGAGCCGGGCGGCCTCACCGCGGTACTCCAGGAGGGAGTGCACCTGCTCCTTCCCCCCGTCCTTGACGGCCGCACGCCGCGCCAGGTCCTGGACGACCGTGGCCTGCTCCTCCACCTGCGGCGAGGGGAGGTCGTGCATCTCGAGCGCGATCGTGCCCTCGACCGCCGCGAGGCGGCTGCGGACCGCGTCGTCGAAGTCCTGGTAGGGCTCCTGGCCCAGCGGCTCCAGCAGGTCGTCGGCGTACCCGATCGCGGAGATCGCCTGCTCGCACCCGTCCCCGGGGTCGGTGTACGTCTCCAGGCCCGTCAGCGCCGGCGCCGGCGTAGAGGGGTCCGGGCCGGTCTCGGAGGCGGGCGAGGAGCAGGCTGCGAGGGCAGCGGCCACCAGCACGGTGACGAGCAGACGTCCCGGGAGGCGGTCCACCACGACGAGACTGCCCGTCAACGCCTCAGGAGGCTGGACGCCTCCTGTCGGGCGGGCGCCTGGTCCGTCAGGTGTGAGAGCGACTCGGGGACGGGCCGTCCGGCAGCTCGCATGGCCTGGGCCCACAGGCGACCGGCGCGGTACGAGGAGCGCACCAGCGGCCCGCTCATCACGCCGGCGAAGCCGATGCGCTCCGCTTCGCCGGTGAGCTCGACGAACTCCTCGGGGCGCACCCAGCGCTCGACGGGATGGTGACGCGGGCTGGGCCGCAGGTACTGCGTGATCGTGATGAGGTCGGTGCCGGCGTCGTGCAGGTCGTGCAGCGCCTGCACGACCTCCTCCATCGTCTCGCCCATCCCGAGGATGAGGTTCGACTTGGTGACGAGCCCGGCGTCCTTGCCCAAGGTGATGACGTCGAGCGACCGCTCGTAGCGGAACGCGGGCCGGATGCGCTTGAAGATGCGCGGGACCGTCTCGACGTTGTGGGCGAACACCTCGGGCGCTGCGTCGATGACCTGACCGACGAGCTCCGGGCACGCCGTTGAAGTCGGGGATGAGGATCTCGACGCCGGTGCCGGGGTTCATGGCGTGCACCTGGCGGATCGTCTCCGCGTACAGCCACGCGCCGCCGTCCTCGAGGTCGTCGCGGGCGACGCCGGTGATCGTGGCGTACCGCAGGCCCATGGCCTGGACGCTCTCCGCCACGCGGCGCGGCTCGTCGCGGTCGAGGGGGGATGGGCGGCCGGTGTCGATCTGGCAGAAGTCGCACCGGCGCGTGCACTGCTCCCCGCCGATGAGGAACGTGGCCTCGCGGTCCTCCCAGCACTCGAAGATGTTGGGGCAGCCCGCCTCCTCGCACACCGTGTGCAGGCCCTCGCGCTTCACCAGCGACTTCAGCTCGGTGTACGCGGGGCCCATGCGGGCCCGGGTCTTGATCCACTCCGGCTTCTTCTCGATGGGCGTCTCGGCGTTGCGCGCCTCGAGGCGCAGCATCCGTCGACCTTCGGGAGCAACCGTCACATCCATAGCCTAAGCCAGGAGCACCGAGCGGCATTCCCCAGCGTCCTCGGCCCCGACCCGTAGCCTGCCGGCCATGGACCTGAGGATCTTCACCGAGCCGCAGCAGGGTGCCACGTACGACGACCTGCTCGCGGTGGCGCGCGCGACCGAGGAAGGCGGCTTCTCCGGCTTCTTCCGGTCGGACCACTACCTGGCGATGGGGCCGGTGGACGGCCTGCCGGGACCCACCGACGCCTGGGTGACGCTCGCGGGACTGGCGCGGGACACGTCGACGGTGCGCCTGGGCACGCTCGTGAGCTCGGCCACCTTCCGTCAGCCGGGGGTGCTGGCGATCCAGGTCGCCCAGGTGGACCAGATGTCCGGTGGCCGCGTCGAGCTGGGTCTGGGTGCGGGCTGGTTCGAGGCCGAGCACGCCGCCTACGGCATCGACTTCCCCGAGATCGGCGAGCGGTTCGACCGGCTCGAGGAGCAGCTCGCGGTCGTGACCGGGCTGTGGGAGACGCCGGTCGGGGAGAGGTTCGACTTCGAGGGACGTCACTACCGGCTGGTCGACTCGCCCGCGCTCCCCAAGCCGGTCCAGTCACCGCTTGCCCGTCATCGTCGGAGGGCACGGGCCGAAGCGGACCCCGGCCCTCGCTGCCCGGTACGCGACGGAGTTCAACGTGGCCTTCTCGAGCGCCCGATGCCGTGTCGCGGCAGATCGGCAGGGTGCGAGACGCCTGCGCCGAGATCGGGCGCGACCCCGACGACCTCGTCTACTCGAGTGCGCTGCCGCTCTGCATCGGCCGGGACGACGCCGAGGTCGCCCGGCGCGCGGCGGCGATCGGGCGGGACGTCGAGGCGGCCGTGCGGGACGGCGTCGGCGGGTCGGCGGAGCAGGCCGTCGACACCCTCGGCCGGTACGCCGAGGCGGGCGTCGAGCGGTTCTACCTGCAGGTGCTGGACCTGGTCGACCTCGACCACGTCAGCCTGGCTGCGGAGGTGCTCAGACCGCGGCTCGGCTGAGCGCCGAGGTCAGGTGTCGCTCCACCAGGGGGACGACCTCGGCCACGGTGACACGGCGACCGAGCTCGGCGGTCAGGCTGGTCACGCCCGCGTCCGGGATGCCGCAGGGCACGATCCCCTGGGCCCAGCCCAGGTCGCAGTCGGCGTTGAGGGCGAAGCCGTGCATCGCCACGCCCTGCGCGACCCGGATGCCGATGGCGGCGACCTTGCGGTCCTGGCTGCCGGGTTCGCCGGGGTCGGCCGTCACCCAGACCCCGCTGCGTCCCTCGACCCTGGTCGTGGCCAGGCCGACCTCGGCGCAGACGTCGATCAGCACGTGCTCGAGCCGTCGCACGTAGGCCACCACGTCCACGGGATCGGGCAGGCGGACGATCGGGTAGCCGACCAGCTGGCCGGGCCCGTGCCATGTGATCTTGCCGCCGCGGTCCACGTCGATCACCGGCGTGCCGTCGACGGGCCTCTCATGCGGTTCGGAGCGCTTGCCGGCCGTGTAGACCGCCTCGTGCTCCAGCAGGAGCACGGTGTCCTCCCGCTCGCCGGCCACGACCTGCCGGTGCACGTCCCGCTGCAGCCGCCAGCCCGCCGTGTACTCGACCGGCATCGGCACGAAGCCCGGGTGCACGAAACGCATGCAGCGACCCTACGCCGCGGCGCCGTGACCGGCCGCCGCGGGTGAACGGGTGCCCAGCACGATCATGGTGTTCACGACCAGCGCCGGCTGCCGAGGGTGCGCACCAGAGCCAGGAGATGGCCGCGCAGCGCGTCGTTCTGCTCTCGCGTGAGCGCCGCCAGCAGCATCTGCTCGGCGCTGTCGTCCGCTGCCGCGTCCCGAGCCGCCGCGAGGCCCTCCGGTGTGGCTGAGACCTCCATCCGCCGTCGGTCGACCGTCGAACGCACCCGCGTGACGTAGCCGGCACGCTCCATGCGCTCCAGCACGCGGCTCATCGTCTGCTCCTCGACCTGGTGACCGGCGGCCAGCTCCCGCTGGCTGCGCGGGCCGGGCGCGAGCGACCAGAGCACGGCGAAGCTGGCGTGGTTGAGGTCGAAGGCCGACAGGTGCGAGTCCCAGGCGTGCTCGACCAGGCGCGCCGCGGTCGACAGCAGGCGTCCGGTCGCCCAGGCGTCCAGGTCGTCGGACCGCGCGTCGCCGGGAATCGTTGCGACCGCGTCGATCTCATCCGTCACCGTTGCGCTCCTCCCTGCGGTGCGCCCTCGCGTCCCGAAGCGGATGGAGGGTCCCGGGATGCAGAATACTCAGCAGGCTGAGTAACATCGGGTCGCCCACCCGCCGCGTCTCGAGGGAGACACACGATGCCACGCCGCGAGCCTGACCGAGAGACCGGACACCGACACCGGACGAGCCGCCGTCACGCGGTCCTGCGGGCCGTCGCCCTGCTCGGGGTCGCGGTCGTGTGGCTCGGGCTGGCCGGCGTCGGGGGTCCGCTCGTCGGCCGCCTGGCCGAGGTCGCGGAGAACGACAACGCGTCGTTCCTGCCCGAGTCGGCCGAGTCCACGCGCGTCGCCGAGCTCGCCGCGGGCTTCTCGGACGACTCGGCCCTGCCGTACTTCGTGCTGGCGGAGTCGACGTCGGGCGACGCCCTCACGGACGCCCAGGTGGCGGCGCTCACGGAGTGGCAGAGCGGCGTCGCGATGCTCGAGGTCCCCGGCGCCGGTGGCCAGGTCGTCGGAGACTTCGTGCTCGACGCGTCGAGCGGTCCGCCGTCCGAGCCCGTGCAGGTGTCGGACGACGGCGAGGCTGCGTTGGTCATCGTGCCCCTCGACGCCGGCCGTGCAGACCGGGAGCTCGACAGCGGCGAGAGCGTCGTCTTCTCCGTCGCGGAGGCCCTGCGGACCTCGGTGACCGCGGCCCTGGAGCCCGAAGGGCTCGACGCCTCCGTCGGCGGGCCCGGCGGGGTGCTGGCCGACCTCGTCACCGCCTTCTCCGGTATCGACGGCCGCCTGCTCCAGGTGACCCTCGTCGTCGTCTTCGTGATCCTGCTGCTCGTCTACCGCAGCCCGGTGCTGCCGTTCGTCGCCCTGCTCTCGGCCGTCTTCGCGCTGGCCGCCGCCGGTGCCGTGGTGTACCCCCTGGCCAAGAACGGGGTGATCGACCTCAACGGTCAGAGCCAGGGAATCCTGCTGATCCTCACCGTGGGTGCCGCGACCGACTACGCGCTGCTGCTGATCGCCCGGTACCGCGAGGAGCTGCACGACCACCGGCGGTCGCGTGACGCCCTCCTGCGTGCCTGGCGCACGTCGGTGCCGCCGATCCTCGCGTCGGGTACCACGGTCGTCCTGGGGCTGCTGTGCCTGCTGCTCTCGGACCTCGGCTCCACCCGGGGCCTGGGTCCCGTCGGCGCGCTGGGCATCGTGGCCGCGATGGCGTCGGTCCTGACCTTCCTGCCGGTCCTGCTGCTGGCCGGACGACGGCTGTTCTGGCCGAGGATCCCGGCCGTCGACCACGAGCACCGTTCTGACGTGGTCGCCGCCGACGGGACGGTGCAGGGGGCCGGCCTGTGGGCACGGGTCGCCGGTCTGGTGGCGCGGCGCGCCCGTCCGGTCTGGGTGGTCACGTTGCTGGTCCTGCTGGGCCTGGCCGCCTTCGCGCCGACGTTCGAGGCCGAGGGCACGGCGCAGACGGAGGTCTTCCGCGACCCGGTCGACTCGATCGCGGCCACCGAGGTCCTCAACGCGCACTTCGACGGTGGGGCGGGCAGCCCCACCGTGGTCCTCGCCGACGAGGCCGACCTGGAGCAGGTGCTCGACGTGGTCGGCGGCGTCGAGGGGATCGGCGACGCCGTGGCGCTGCCAGACCTCGCAGGCCTGTCCGGGCCGCCGGCCGACGCCGACGGGCCGCCGCCGCCGAAGGTCGTCGACGGCCGCGTCGAGGTCCTCGTCACGCTGTCGGTGCCGGCGGACACCCCCGAGGGTGAGGCCGTCGTCACCGAGCTGCGCTCGAGCCTCGACACCGTCGGTGACGACGTGCTGGTCGGCGGCAACACGGCCGCCAACCTGGACGTGCGCGAGGCCAGCCTGCGTGACCTGCAGGTGATCGTCCCCGCAGTGCTCGTGGTCATCCTGCTCGTCCTCATCGCCCTGCTGAGGAGCCTGGTCGCGCCCGTGCTGCTGGTGCTGGCCAACGTCGTGTCCTTCGCGGCGACCATCGGCCTGAGCGCCCTGGTGTTCGGCCAGGTTCTCGACCTCCCGGGCAGCGACCCCGCGATCCCGCTGTACGGCTTCGTCTTCCTGGTCGCACTCGGCATCGACTACTCGATCTTCCTCATGACGAGGGTGCGGGAGGAGTCCCTCGGACGGGGCACCCGTCCGGGCGTCCTGGTCGGGCTCGCCGTCACCGGCGGCGTCATCACCAGCGCCGGGGTCGTGCTGGCGTCGACGTTCGGGGCACTGGGGACCATCCCGTTGCTGTTCCTCCTGCAGGTCGCGTTCATCGTGTCGGTCGGCGTGCTCATCGACACGCTTGTCGTGCGCTCCCTGCTGGTCCCGGCCCTGGCCTACGACCTCGGGCCGCGGGTGTGGTGGCCGAGCCGGCTGTCCCGTGGCGAGGTGCCTGTGGACGACGCCCGCGGCGAGCCCGCCAGGTCGGCCACCATCGTGGGGTGATCGACACGGCACCCAGCGCGACGGCGTCGGGGGTGCCCGGTCACCGGCCCCCCGAGCTCCCCGGCGTGACGACCGGACGCCTGCTGGGCGTCGGCGCCCACGGCCAGGTGTGGTCGGGTATCGAGGCGGGGTCCGGCCGGTCCGTCGCTCTCAAGGTGCTGGACCTGGACCCCGGGCGCGTGGACCAGGCTCGACGCGAGTCCCATCTCCTTCACCGGATCGACCACGACCACGTCGTCCGGCTCGTCCGCGTCGAGGAGTCCGCCTGCGGGCGCACGGTGCTCGTCCTCGAGCGCGCGGCCGGCGGGAGCCTGCAGGCGCTCGTCGGTGCCAGGGGGCCGCTCGACCCGGGGGAGGTCGTCACGGTCCTCACCCCACTGGCGCAGGCGCTCGCGCACCTGCACTCCCGCGGACTCGTGCACGCGGACGTGTCGCCGGGCAACGTCCTGTTCGCCGACAGCGGCAGGCCCCTGCTGTCGGATCTCGGCCTCGGTCGTGTCCTCGGCCTCGAGCAGGCGCAGCACGGCACGCCGGGCTACGTCGACCCCCTGCTGGCCCTGGGGGGCATGCCGTCGCCGGCCGGTGACGTCCACGGGCTCGGGGCCGTGGCGTGGTTCGCCCTCACCGGACGCGCTCCGCAGCCTGCCGCGGACCGGCCACCGCTGACCGTCCTGGCGCCCTCCACCCCGGCCGCCCTGGCTGCCGTGGTGGAGACGTGCCTGCATCCCGACGCCGCGATGCGGCCGGACGCTGCGGCCCTCGCCGTCGACGTCTACGACAGCGCCCCGGCCGAGCCGGTGCGTCTGGTCCCGACCGACGTGGGCGCCGACGCGGCCGACGTCGTCACGCACCGCCTGCGGCGCGCCGTGGCAGAGGCGGAGCCCGAGGACCCGGCGCCGCGTTCGCGTCGTCGGTGGTTCGCGGCCGGGGTCGCGTGTGCCGCGTTGCTGGTCGGCACGCTGGGCGTCTCGATGATGCTGGGCGGCGGGTCGGCGGAGGCTCCTCGCCTCGCGCGGCACCATCCGGCTCCGGCTGCGCCGGAACGGTCGGAGCCGACAGCGGTGTCCGCGGACCTGCCACCCGCCGAGGCCGTGTCCGCGCTCAGTGAGCTACGGGCTCAGGCGTTCTCGGGTGGGGGAGTCGAACCCCTTCGAGCGGCGAGCGCGCCGGGCTCGCCGGCTCTCGTCGCCGACCTCGCCACGCTCGAAGAGCTGAGGGCGCGGGACGAGTGGCTCCGGGACCTGTCCTTCGCCGTCCACGACGTCGTGGTGCTCAGCGACAGGCCGCACGAGTCCGTCGTCCGGGCGACCGTCGTGACCGGGGCCCACCAGGTGGTCGGACGAACGGACGGCGAGGTGCGGAGCTCCGTGCCGGCGTCCGCTCCGCGCGAGGTGACGCTGACGTTGCGTCGCGAGAAGGAGACCTGGCAGGTGGTCGGCGTCGCCGGGACGTGACGGGTCGCCTCAGGCGTCGGCCAGCCAGGCGACCGCCTGCTGGATGTCCCGGTGCGCGAACTCGTAGCCGGCGTCGTGGAGCGCCTGCGGGGCGACCCGCTTGCTGCCCAGCACGGTCTCGGCGAACTCGCCCAGACCCAGCTTCAGGGCGAACGACGGCACCACGGCGATCGCCGGCCGGTGCAGCGCCGTCGCCAGGGCCCGGGTGAACTCCGCGTTGGTGACGGGCTCGGGCGCCACGAGGTTCACCGGACCCTCGACCTCGTGCTCCAGCGAGAACGACATCGCGCCGAGCACGTCCGGCAGGGTGATCCAGCTCCACCACGCGGAACCGTCGCCCAGCCTGCCGCCGAGCCCCAGCTTGAAGAGCGGGAGCAGGCGGCCCAGCGCGCCGCCGCCGGGGCCCAGCACGAGACCCGTGCGCAGGTGCGCCACGCGGATCCCGGCGCTCTCGGCAGGGTGGGACGCGGCCTCCCACTCGACGCAGACATCCGACAGGAACGCGTCACCGGGTGGGTCGGACTCCAGCAGCACGGCGTCGCCGCAGTCCGTGCCGTAGTAGTCGATCCCGGACGACTGCACCAGGACGCGAGGCAGCGGGTCGAGGTGCGCCAGCGCGGTGCTCAGGGTCCGCGACGAGTCGACCCGCGAGTCGCGGATCACTCGCTTGTACTCGGCGGTCCACCGGTGGTCGGCTGCGCCGGCGCCCGAGAGGTTGATCGCCGCCTCGACCCCGGTGAGGGCCGAGACGTCGAGCTCACCCGCTGCCGGGTCCCACTCGACCTCGTCGGGCGTCCTCGGCAACCGCCGGACCAGCCGGAGCACCTCGTGGCCCTCCGACCGCAGGTGGTCGACGAGGGGTCGGCCGACGAAACCCGACGCCCCGCTGACCACGACCTTCATGACCGGGTGACCCCGTCCACGACCGACGTGGTCACAGGTTGAGGTCGGCTTCGAACGCGCCTTCCTCCAGGCGGTCCTTGATCGTCACGAGGAACCGCGCGGCGTCGGAACCGTCGACCAGGCGGTGGTCGTACGAGAGCGCGAGGTAGACCATCGACCGGATCGCGATCGTCTCGCCACCCTCGGAGTCGCTCGCCACGACGGGCCGCTTGACGACGGCTCCCGTCCCGAGGATGCCGACCTGGGGCTGGTTGATGATCGGGGTGTCGAAGAGCGCGCCCCGGCTGCCGGTGTTCGTCAGCGTGAAGGTGCCGCCGCCCAGCTCGTCCGGGGTGATCTTGTTGTTGCGCGTCCGATCGGCGAGGTCCGCGATCTTGCGCGCCAGCCCGGCGATGTTGAGGTCACCCGCGTCGCGGATCACCGGCACCAGCAGGCCTCGCTCGGAGTCGACCGCGACACCGAGGTTCTCCTGCGCTGGGTAGACGATCTCGTCGTCGTTCAGGGTCGCGTTGACCTTCGGGTGCGCCTTGAGCGCCTCGACGGTCGCCAGGGCGAAGAACGGCAGGAACGACAGCTTGACGCCCTCGCGCGCCTCGAAGCTCGCCTTGGCACGTGCCCGCAGCCGCGCGATCTTCGTGACGTCGACCTCGACGACGGTCGTCAGCTGTGCCGACACCTGCAGGGACTCGACCATCCGCGAGGCGATCACCTTGCGCAGGCGCGACATCTTCTCCGTCGTCCCCCGCTGCGGTGCGACGGTGACGCGGGACGCGGGCGCGCCGGACGCCGACGACGCGGCCGCGGGAGCGGGTGCCTCGGCCGGAGCGGCCTTCGCCTTCTCCTCGGCCTCGCGGGTGGCGCGTGCCTGCTCGGCGGCGGCGAGCACATCCTGCTTGCGGATGCGGCCGCCGACGCCCGTGCCCGTCAGACCCGCCAGGTCCACGCTGTGCTCGGACGCGAGCTTGCGCACCAGCGGCGTCACGTAGGACGCCTCGCCACCGGAGGAGGGCTTGGCGCCGGACGCCGGAGCCTGCTCGGCGCGCTGCCCGGTCTGCTCCGCCGAGGCGGTCGGCTCCTCGGCGCCCATGTCGGCGGACGGCTGGTCGGCCGCCGCCTTCTCGGCGTCGGGCTCCTGCTGCTCGGGCTGCTGGTCCTGCTGCTGCTCGGGCTCGGGCTGCTCGTCCTTCTGCTGCTGCTCGGGCTCCGGCTGCTCGTCCTTCTGCGGCTGCTGCTCGGCCGCAGGGGCCTCCTGCTGCGAGTCGCCGTCGCCGTCACCGTCGCCGCCGCCGCTGCCGTCGCCGATCAGGGCAAGCGCCGCGCCGACCTCCACGGTCTCGTCCTCACCCACGAGGATCTTCTGGAGCGTGCCGGCCACCGGGGAGGGGATCTCGGTGTCGACCTTGTCGGTCGAGACCTCGAGAAGCGGCTCGTCGACCTCGACCGTGTCGCCCTCGGCCTTGAGCCAGCGTGTGACGGTGCCCTCGGTGACGCTCTCGCCGAGCGCCGGCATGGGGACCTCCGTCCCGCCTCCGGACGAGCCGCCGGACGAGTCTCCGCCGGACTGCTCGTCGCTGCCGGTGGAGGTGTCCTGCTGCTCGGAGGGCTCGGGGGACGGCACGGCCTCCGCCTTCTGGGGCTCCTCGGCGTCCGTCGACGGCGCCTCGGCCTGCTGCGCCGGCTCCTCGGCCTGGTCGGCCTGCTCCTGCGTCTTCTGGTCCTGCGTCTGGTCCTGCGACTCGTCCTGCGACGTGTCCTGCGTCTGCTCGGGGGACTGCTCGCCGGACGGCTGGTCGCCGGAGGACTGGTCTGCTCCTCCGGACTCGCCGCCCTCGTCTGAGCCGCCGTCACCGTCGCCGATCACCGCGAGCTGGGCGCCGACCTCGACGGTCTCGTCCTCGTCCACGAGGATCTTCTGCAGCGTGCCGGCCACCGGGGAGGGGATCTCGGTGTCGACCTTGTCGGTCGACACCTCCAGGAGCGGCTCGTCGACCTCGACCCTGTCGCCCACCTGCTTGAGCCAGCGGGTGACTGTGCCCTCGGTGACGCTCTCACCCAGGGCGGGCATCTCGACGGAGCTGGACATCGGCTCTCCCATCAGACGGTGGTCGGCTGCTGCTGCGGTGTGCTGCGGTGCAGGTGGAGCGGGTGGTGCGAAGGCAACTCTGGTGCCAGCGGGTCAGGCGTGCACGTGCAGGGGCTTGCCGGCGAGGGCCAGGTGGGCCTCACCGAGGGACTCGCTCTGGGTCGGGTGCGCGTGGAGCAGGGCAGCCACGTCCTCCGGGTAGGCCTCCCAGTTGACGATCAGCGACCCCTCGCCCACCTGCTCGCCCATCCGGGCACCGACGGCGACGAATCCGACGATCGGGCCGTCCTTCTCGCGGATGAGCTTGACGAAGCCGGTGGTGCCGAGGATCTGGCTCTTGCCGTTGCCGCCCAGGTTGTAGTCCATGACCTCGACATGGTCGTCGCCGTACTTCTCGCGGGCCTGAGCCTCCGTGAGGCCGACGGACGCGACCTCGGGGTCGCAGTACGTGACGCGCGGGATGCTCGAGTCGACGATCGGGGCCGGCTCGAGGCCGGCGACCTGCTCGGCGACGAAGATGCCGTGCGCGAAGCCGCGGTGCGCCAGCTGCAGCCCGGCGACGAGGTCGCCGATGGCGTAGACGCCGTCCACCGTCGTGCGCAGGCGCTCGTCCGTCTTCACGAAGCCGCGGTCGAGCTCGACACCTGCCTCCTCGAAGCCGAGGCCGGTGGAGCTGGGTCCGCGACCGACGGCGACCAGCAGCACGTCGGCGTCGATGGTCTCCCCGTTCTCGAGCGACACCTTCACGCCCGAGTCGGACTGCTCGACGCCGGCGAACTTCACACCGGTCTTGAAGGCGATCTTGCGCTTGCGGAAGGCACGTTCCAGCACCTTGCTCGCGGACTCGTCCTCCACGGCGACCAGGCGGGGGAGGGCCTCGACGATGGTGACGTCGACGCCGAACGACTTCCAGACGCTGGCGAACTCGACGCCGATCACGCCGCCACCGAGCACCACGGCGCTCTCGGGGATCCAGTCCATCTCGAGAGCCTGGTCGCTGGTGAGCACGCGACCGGCGATGTCGAGGCCGGGCAGGCTGCGGGCGTACGAGCCGGTGGCGAGCACGACGTTCTTGCCTGTCAGGGTGCGGTCGCCGACCTGGACGGTCGTGGGCGACGTGAGCCGTCCCTCGCCCTCGACCAGGGTGACCTTGTGCGCCTTCACGAGGCCCTGCAGTCCCTTGTACAGGCGGCTGACGATGCCGTTCTTGTACTCGTTGACGCCGGCCATGTCGATCGACTCGAGGTTCGCGTGGACGCCGAACTTCGCGCTCTCACGCGCGCTGTCGGCGATCTCGGCCGCGTGCAGCAGCGCCTTGGTGGGGATGCACCCGTAGTGCAGGCAGGTGCCGCCGACCTTGTCCTTCTCGACGAGCGCCACGGACAGGCCCAGCTCGGCGGCCCGGAAGGCGCACGCGTAGCCGCCGCTGCCGGCTCCCAGGATCACGATGTCGAAGGTCTCACCGGTGGCGTCGGCCGCCATGCTGCCGCTCCCTTGCGCGTCGGGTTGCACGTGAACGGGAGGTCTGCGCAGAGGTGCTGCCCGAGCCTCCCGAGCCCATCGTGTGGGCCGGGGTCCATCCTGGCACTAGTCGACTCGCCCGTGGCAACCGGACCGCCTGCCCCCGAGCGTGGCGCTACGGTCGTGGGGTCGGTGCTCGGGTCCACCGACCACACCGGGCCGAACCGGTGCCGTGACCGAAGGGACTGCGATGGGTCTGTTCTCACGCCTGCGGCGTGGCCGCGGCGCGTCCGGCGCGTCGTCCACCGGCCCCATCGGCGGCGACGCCGGTCAGGTGCGGCGTCACCTCGCCGAGTTCGCCGCCTCGCGCACGGGTCTCGAGGCGTACATCGAGCCGGCCACGACGGTCACCCCGACGACGCTGCTGCTGGTGGCCGGGACGGGGAGTGGACCCGTCGTCCCGTACCCGACCCGCAGGCGGCGCGCGACTTCGCCGCCCGCCTCGGGGTCGACGTGTACGACATCAACCTGTCCGGGTACCCGTCCCGCATGCGGGAGTGGAACGAGCGCCAGAAGAAGCAGGGCGGGAGCTGAGCGCGCGCGGACCAGGCGTCCCCCGACGCGCAGTTCCCTCGAGGACGACGAGGGACGAGGGGCGCCGGCCCTCAGCCGCCGATGCGCTCCGCGAGGGTCAGGAGGGTGCGCACCGCGACCCCGGTGCCGCCCTTGCCCGTGTAGCCGTGCGGGCCGCTGCCGTTGAAGGCGGGGCCGGCGATGTCGAGGTGCGCCCACGGGATGGGGGAGCCGTCCTCGTGCGTGCCCGACGAACTCCTGGAGGAAGACGCCGGCCACGAGCATGCCGCCGAACTTGTCGCCGATGTTGGCCAGGTCGGCGACGGGCGAGTCGAGGGACGACCGCAGCTCCGCGGGCAGCGGCATCGGCCAGAACTGCTCGCCCGCAGCTGGTGGCGGCGTCGACGACCTGGTCGCGCAGCTCCTCGTCGTTGGCCATCACGGCGCTTACGCGGTTGCCCAGCGCGACCATCTGGCGCGCCGGTCAGGGTCGCGACGTCGACGAGCACGTCGGGACGCTCCTCGCTCGCGGCGACCAGCCCGTCGGCCATCACGAGGCGGCCCTCGGCGTCCGTGTTGAGGACCTCGACCGTCTTGCCGCCGTAGATCGAGATGACGTCGGACGGACGCTGGGCGGTACCCGACGGCATGTTCTCGGCGAGGCAGAGCCAGCCGGTCACCGCGAGGGGCAGCTGGAGGCGGGCGGCGGCGATCACGGTGTGCAGGACGACGGCCGCACCTGCCATGTCGAGCTTCATCGTCTCCATGCCGGCCGCCGGCTTGATCGACAGGCCGCCGGAGTCGAACGTGATGCCCTTGCCGACGAGCGCGAGGTGCTTGCGGGCCGCTCGCCGTCCACCGGTCGGGTTGTAGGTCAGCTTGACGAGGCGGGGACCGCGGCTCGAACCCTGCCCGACGCCGACGATGCCGCCGTAGCCACCGCGCACGAGCGCGGCTTCGTCGAGCACCTTCACCGTGACCGCCGTGCTCCTTGCCGAGGCTCGCGGGCAGCGTCGGCGAAGGCGGCCGGGTAGAGGTCGACCGGGGGGCAGTTGACCAGGTCCTTCGTCCCGCCGACCGCCTCGGCCAGGACGGCGGCGCGGGTGACGGCGGCGCGCGCGTCCCCGTCCCGCGACAGGGGGGTCGAGGACGGAGACCTTGCCGACGGCGTCGGGGCCGGACTTGGCGGTGCGCTTCTTGTAGGCCGTGTAGGAGTACGCACCGAAGAGCGCGCCCTCGGACACGGCGGCGACCTGCTCGGCGGTGCGGGCCGGGAGGCCCATCGCGACGTGCTTCACCCCGGCGAGGTCGCGCACGGCGGCACCGGCCGCGCGCCGCAGGGTCTCGAGGTCGAGTCCGCCCTTGGGGACGGTGCCGACACCCGTCAGCACGACGACCGGCGCCTTGACCTCGTCGCTCGCGGGTACGCGCCGCACCTCGTCGACCGAGCCCTTGACGCCCAGCGCGGCCAGCGAGTGCTCCAGGTCCCGGCGCAGGCACGGCCGGCAGCGAGTCGGCGAGGTGCAGGCGGCGGACCGTCGTCCGTCGCCGCGACCGCGACGACGATCGCGTCGGCGGCCAGGGTGGCGGCGTCCTTGCCGGTCAGGCTGAGCGTGGTCACGGTTCTCCTCGCGTCGACGGTGCCGCAGGCCCTCCGGGGGGCGTCGGGCAGGTCGGCAGGGAGTGCCGACCGGGGTTGTGCCGCCGATGCTAGCCACTCCCGGTCGGGAGCCGGGCCGGTAGGTTGCCCGCCATGTCCTGACGCCACCGACGCCACCGCACCGGCTCGCACCGGTCCGCTGCACGACCGCCACGTCGCCGGCGGCGCCAAGCTGGCGGACTTCGGCGGCTGGTCGATGCCGTTGGAGTTCGCCGGTGGCGGAGTGCTGGCCGAGCACGCGGCCGTGCGTGACGCGGTCGGCGTGTTCGACGTCAGCCACCTCGGCAAGGCGCTGGTGTCGGGGCCGGGTGCGGCGGACTTCGTCAACGCCACGCTCAGCAACGACCTGCGGCGCATCGGACCCGGCCAGGCGCAGTACACGCTGTGCTGCGACGACGCGCACGGGCGGGGTCGTGGACGACCTCATCGCCTACCTGCGCTCGGACGACGAGGTGCTGCTGGTGCCCAACGCCGCCAACACGGCCGAGGTGGTGCGGCGGCTGGCGGCGGCGGCGCCGGACGGCATCGAGGTGACCGACCAGCACACCGAGTACGCCGTGCTCGCGGTGCAGGGCCCGCTCTCGGACGAGGTGCTGGGCGACCTCGACCTCCCCGACCGGGCACGACTACATGTCGTTCGACGAGACCACGTGGGGCGACTCGCCCGTCGTGGTCTGCCGCACCGGCTACACGGGGGAGCGCGGGTACGAGCTGCTGCCTCGCTGGGACGCGGCGGGTCCGCTGTGGGACGCCCTGCTGGAGGCTGCGGCTGGCCCGCGGGGGACGCGCCGCCGGCCTCGGCGCCCGCGACACCTTGCGCACCGAGATGGGCTACGCCCTGCACGGCCACGAGCTCAGCCTCGACATCACTCCGGTGCAGGCGCGGGTCGGCTGGGCGGTGGGCTGGAAGAAGGACGCCTTCTGGGGGCGGGACGTGCTGACCGCCGAGAAGGCCGCCGGCCCCTCACGCGTGGCGCGGGGTCTGCTGGCCCTCGAGCGTGGTGTGCCGCGCGCCGACCTGCAGGTCCTGGGCGGCGACGGCGCCGTGATCGGGCGGACGACGTCCGGCACGTTCTCGCCGACGCTCAAGCAGGGCATCGCGCTCGCACTGCTCGACCCCGCCGTCGCCGAGGGGGACGAGGTGGCGGTCGACGTGCGCGGCCGCCAGGTTCGGTGCCGTGTCGTCCGGCCGCCGTTCGTCGAGGTCCAGACGCGCGAGGGCTGAGCGCGGCCCAGAGCGAGGTCAGCCCGCGGCAGCGAGCACGAGAAACGTTGCGGCGAGCCCGATCTCGACGGCGGCGCCCATCACGTCGCCGGTGACCCCGCCGAGGCGCCGCACGCACCGGCGGACGAGCACGCCGGTGGTCAGCGCACCTGCGGCCATGGCGACGGCGTCCTGTCCACCAGGGCCAACCGGTCGCGACGAGCGCGGCGGTCGACGAGCCCGGTCCAGACCACGAGCGCCGCACCGGCAGCGGCGGGCGCCACCGACCCGGCGACGGTCGGCTCCGAGGCCGTCCGGTCGGGCGGCGGCACTCCGCGCACGCAGGCGAGCGGCCAGCAGCGCCCGGGAGAGGGTCACGGCGACCACCAGCAGCCGTCGCCGTCCGCCAGGAGGCCGCGACCAGCGAGGCCAGGCACGCGACCTGGACCAGCAGGGTGAGGACCAGGGTCACGACCCGCCGGGGGCCGACGTCGCCGCGCCGCATCACGGTGAGCGCGCGGCCGCCGTCGTGGCTCGCACCGAGGCCGTCCGCGGTGTCGGCCAGACCGTCGAGGTGCAGACCACGTGATCCCAGGGCCAGCGAGGCGATGCCGAGGGTCGCGGCTGCGAGGGCCGGGACACCGACCGCGACCGTCGCCACCACGACCGCAGCGGCCAGGCCACCCAGGGGCAGCGCCGCACCGGGCGCGAGCAGCATCGCGGTGCCCGCCACCGAGCGGTCCAGCCTGGTGGGCGGGCGGGTCGGCACGACCGTCAGCGTGCCGAGGGCCAACCTCCACCCCTCGCCGACTGGTCGCATCTGGCGAGACACGCCCGCGTGTCTCCGCCAGATGCGACCAGTCGGCGAGGGGGGTGGGGGTGGCATGGACGCCACGACCCTGACGACCCTGACGACGTCACAGGCGCTGCACCCGCCCGGCCACGAGGAGCAGGACGTCGTCCGCGTCGGCGGCCAGGCGCGCGTTGACCGTGCCGAGCGCGTCCCGGAAGACGCGACCCGCCGACGGTCGGCGGGTGGACGCCCGAGCCGACCTCGTTGGTCACGGCGATGACGGGCACGGCGGCATGACGGAACGCTGCGGACAGGTCGTCGACGGCCCGGTCCACGCGTTCCTGCCAGCCGTCGTGCCCGTCCCAGGCGCCGCAGTCGTCCAGGACGCGGGTGAGCCACGTGCCGACGCAGTCGAGCAGCACGGCGTGCTCGGCCGAGCGCAGCACGCCTGGGACGTCGGCCGACTCGACGGTCGTCCAGTGCGCCGGGCGGCGGGCACGGTGGGTCGCCACACGGGCGGCCCAGTCGGGGTCGTCGCCATCCGGCGGGTACCCGGGCGCCACGTAGGTGACCCGGCGGTAGGCGGCGGCCAGGGCCTCGGCGTGCTGCGACTTGCCCGAACGGGCGCCGCCGGTGACGAGGACCCTGCGCTGGTCGGGGGCGCCGGCGACCAGCCGGGTGCCGTCGGCGACCGCGCGGGCACCCAGGCCGGCCAGCGCCCGGGTCAGCTCGGGCTCGGGCGGGTTGTGGTGAGACAGGTGCACCGCGACCACGTCGGTCCCGTCGTCGACGGCGCCGACGTCGCGGAGCCTGTCGACCTGCTGCCCGAAGCTCGCGAGGTCCAGGTGGTCGGGCGCGACCACTCCGGAGGGCGCCGATCGCAGCCCGAACGTCTCCTCGAGCAGGACGATGTCGAAGTCGGCTGCGGCACAGGCGTCGAGCGTGGACGACGGCAGGGGGCCCGTGTCCGTCGCGTACAGCAGGCGTGACCCGTCCGGCGCGGTGACGTCGTACAGCACCGACCCGGGCTCGTGCTGCGCCCCCAGCACCCGCACGCGGTACCCGTCGGCGTCGACCTCGTCACCGGCGACGACCGGGTGCCATTGGACGGGGTCGTCGGGTCCCACCCACTGCCGCCAGCGCTGCAGCGCGTCGTCCGGTCCGTGCACGTGCAACGGCTCGGCGCGACGCGCCCACGCGCGGCTGAGCAGGACCATCGGCGAGCTGTGGTCCGGGTGGTCGTGCGTCAGGAACAGGTGGCGGACGGACGTCAGGTCGGCGCCGACCCGCTGCGCCTGAGAGGCCGTGTGCGGGCCGCAGTCGAGCAGGAGGACGTCGTCCACGAGGGCGGAGGTCGTCACCCGTAGCGCCCCGGTGCGCCGCGCCCACGTGCACGACGCGCACTCGCAGAAGGCGTTCGGCCACCCGTCCGCCGAGCCGGTGCCGAGCAGGAGGACGTCCATCAACGACCACCGCGAGGCGCGTCGCCGGCAGCGTCCGTGCCGGTGAACGTCGCCGACGCGTCGAAGCTCGCCCGCCGCAGGGCCCGCCGCAGGGTCGCCAGGACGGGCCCGGCACCGACGAGGCACAGCACCGCCGTCAGCAGCCCACGCGGCAGGTCCCACCCCAGGGACGTCGCGAGGTAGAACGCGAGGTACCGGCGGGCGTTGTCGACCACGGCGTCCCCGGCGACGAAGTACAGGCCGTCGGGTCCCGCGGCGCCACCCGCCGCGAGGAACGGCCAGAACCACAGGTTCATCACGGCACCGAACGCCAGTCCCGCCACCAGGCCGTAGCCGGCCAGCAGCCAGCGCTCGGCCCAGCCCGAGGCGTGAGGCAGGCACGCGGCACCGAGGGCGACCCACCCGGCGGCGAACATCTGGAAGGGCACCCACGGTCCGATCCCGCCGGTGAGGAACCCGCCGACCAGCACGGCGAGGGCCCCGAGCAGGAAGCCCATCCCGCGGCCGAGCACGCGTCCGGCGATGACCAGCAGGAAGAACATGGGTTCCAGGCCGGCGGTCCCGGCGCCGAGCACGCGCAGCGCGCCCCCCGCCGCGGCCAGCACCCCCAGGACCGCGACGGTCTTGGCGTCGAGCCCGCCGGACGCGATCTGGGCGACCACGATCGCCGCCATCAGGGCCATCAGGAGCACGAACAACCAGGGCGCGTCGCGGGAGTGCCGCTCGCCGACCTCGGCGGACACGGCGAACGGCCACAGGAACGAGAACGCCCCCACCGCGGTGGTGAGCGCGAGGGTCGCGGCCGGGGCCAGGCCAAGGGGCAGGACCGCGACGACGGAGCGCCGCGCCGTCGGTTCGGTCACCGCGGTCACGACGCCGGCTCCAGGGCCGCGGCGACGTCGCCGACCGTCAGCCACGGCAGGGGGTTCAGCACCTTGGCCACCTGCGGGGCGAAGGCCGGCGACCCGGCCAGGACCGCGGGAGCCGGTCCGTCCGAGACGATCTCGCCCTCGGCCATCACCATCACGCGATCGGCGACCTCGGCGGCCAGCTCGACGTCGTGGGTCGCGAGCAGCACCCCGTGGCCCTGGCTGGCGAGCTCCCGCAGCAGCACGACGAGCCGCTCCTTCGCGTGGTAGTCGAGTCCTCGTGTCGGCTCGTCCAGCAGCAGCAGGGACGGTGACCCGGTCAGCACGACCGCCAGCGCCAGTCCGAGGCGCTGCCCCTCGGACAGGTCGCGCGGGTGCGCGCCGGCGGGCAGGCCGCCCCCGGACGGGACGAGGCGGTCCAGGACCGACCGGCACGTGCCGGGCGCGGCGCCGAAGTCACGGTCCGCCCCGGCGCACTCACGGTCCACGGTGTCCGCGTAGAGCAGCAGCCCCGGGTCCTGTGGCACGAGACCGACCCGCTCACGAGCTCGCGCGGGGCGGTCCCGCCCGGGTCGACGCCCTGCTGGCCGGCACCGACCTGCAGCGAGCCGTCGCGGCGGACGAGCTGACCTGCCAGTGCGCCGAGCAGCGTGGACTTGCCGGCCCCGTTGCGCCCCATCAGGGCCACGACCTCGCCCGCCGCGACCGTCGCGTCGACACCGCGGAGCACGGGGAGCCCGGCTCGGTGCACCTGGAGTCCCCGCGCACGGCCGACGGCCACCGGCAGCTGTGCCTCCGGTGAAGCGTCGGCGAGCGGCACGCGTGACCGCCTGGCGGGCGTGGAGGAGAGGCGCGCGATCAGCGGGCGGGCCATCCGCCGTGCGTCCCGGACGGACAGCGGCAGCGGCGACCACCCGGCGAGCAGGCCGAGCGACACGACGGGTGGGACGACGGGTGACGTGCCGACCTGGTCCGCGACCGGTCCGTGGGCGACGGTGCCCCCGTCCACGACCACGAGCCGGTCGGCGTACTGGACGACGCGCTCGAGCCTGTGCTCGGCCATCAGCACGGTGAGACCCAGGTCGTGCACGAGGCGCGTGAGCGCGGCGAGCACCTCCTCCGCGGCAACGGGGTCGAGAGCGGACGTCGGCTCGTCGAGCACGAGGATGCGGGGCTGGGCGGCGAGCACGCCTCCGATGGCGACGCGCTGCTGCTGCCCACCCGACAGCGTGGTGAGCGTGCGGTGCCGGACGTCGGCCAGCCCCAGCAGGTCGAGCGTCTCCTCGACCCGACGGCGCATCACCGCGCCGGTGAGCCCGAGCGACTCCATCCCGTAGGCGATCTCCTCCTCGACGGTGTCGGTCACGAAGGACGCCACCGGGTCCTGCCCCACGACCCCGACCACGTCGGCGAGGTCGCGCGGGCGGTGGGTCCGGGTGTCGCGGCCCTCGACGAGGACGCGCCCCGAGAGGGTGCCGCCGGTGAAGTGCGGGACGAGGCCGTTGACGCAGCCGAGCAGGGTCGTCTTCCCGCTGCCGGTCGGGCCGACGACCAGGGCGAGCTCGCCCTCCTCGACCTGGAGGTTCACGTCCGAGAGCACCTGCTGCAGACCGCCGTCCGCCTCGTAGGCGACGGCGACGTCCTCGAAGCGGATCATGCGGCCACCTGCTCGGTCGGAGGGTCGGCGGGATCGGGGGCGCGTGCGTCGCGGCGGGCCGCGGCCTGCCGTGCGGCCCGCACCGGGGGGACGGGTGCGACAGCGGCGGCCAGGAGCGCTGCGAGGGTGGTGGCCGCCGCCACGAGCGGGACCGCGGGAAGCCGTGCCGGGACGGTCGACGGGGTGAGCGCCGCGGGTCCGTGGCGGCGACGGCGAAGACGCCGACCAGCGCCACGAGCCCGGTCAGCACGACGGCCGACTCGGGCAGCGCCCACGGGTCCGGGCGGTACCGCGACCGGTGCTCGCGACGGGCGCCGACGAAGAGGGCGGTGGTGGCCAGCGCCAGGCCGAGGCCGATCAGCGGGAAGCCGAGCAGCGGTGGGGCGCTGCTGTCCAGCACACCGTAGAGCCCGGTCACGACCCCGCCGACCCCCACGAGGGTCAGCGCGGCCGCAGCGCGGCGACCGGCGGTGGTGCGGTGCACGGAGCGGCCGTAGCCGCGCGACTCCATCGAGGCGGCGAGCCGGAGCGAGCGCTCGAGCGCCCCCTCCAGCACCGGCACCATCAGGCGGGCCAGCTCGCGGGGGGTGCGTCCGGCGTGCCCGCGCAGGCGGCGGGCCGTCCGCACGCGGCGGGCGTCGTCCACCAGCTGGGGTGCGTAGGTGAGGGCGACAACGACCGCGGTGCCGACCTCGTAGAGCGTCGCCGGCACGTGCCGCAGCAGCCTGCGCGGGGAGGCCAGTGCGTTCGCGGCGCCGACGCAGGCCAGGACGGCGGCCAGGCGCAGGCCCTCGTAGGTGGCGGCCAGCAGCTCCTCGAGGGTGACCGGGCCGCCGAGGCGCAGCGGTCCGAACCAGTCCGGCAGCGGCACCTCGGGCAGCCGGAGGACGACCACCCGCCCCGGCACGCCGCCACCGAGGAGCACCTGCGCGACCACGTGCAGCAGGATCGCGACGAGCCCGAGCAGGAGGAAGGCGGCGTAGGGGGAGGGGGCGCCGAGCTCGCGCCGGCTGACGACGACGAACCCGACGACGACCACGACCAGCGCGAGCAGGAAGGGGTTCGTCGTGCGGCTCGCCACCGCCGCGAGGCAGCCGGCCCACACCCACCACGCCAGCGGGTGCAGCAGGCGTGGCAGGTGCGGGCGGTCGCTCGGCCGGAGCATGGGCGGGGAGCCTGCCGTCAGTTCTCGTGCCGCTGCTGGCGGGCGCGCAGAGCCACGACGGCCCCGAGGGCGGCGACGAGGGCCAGGGCCACCAGCGCCCAGACCCAGGCGGGCACGCTCTCCGAGAGCCCTGTCGCGGGGTCGGTGCCCTCGTCGGACGAGGAGTCGGCCCCCTCGGTGCCCTGCGCCGACCCGGTCGGCGTCGAGTCCCCGACGGTCAGGATGATCGGCTCGTCGGCGGCGGCCATCACGTCGGTGACGTCCGCGTCGGCCACGGCGTCGCCGCAGCCGGTGGTGGGGAAGCCGTCGATCGCGCACACCAGACCGCCCTCGACGCGCAGCTCGGCGACCTCGGCCAGCACGGCGTCGCCGGTCGCGGCGGCGTCGACCACCGCGCACTCGCCGCGCGGCTCGGGCGTGCTGTCGTCCGGGGCCGCGTCCACGTCACGCCCGAAGTCGAGCACGATGCCGACGCGCTTGCTGCCGTCCTCCACCGGGGTGTCGCCGCACAGGTCGGCGAACGTGGGCAGGGCACGGGGCGGACGGGAGTCGGTCGCTCCGGCGACGGCGAAGCGGTAGCCCTCGACGGCGCCGTCCTCGGGCGTGGCGCCGTCGGGGCCGGTCTCCGCGAAGCCCCAGGCTCCGTCGGTCAGGTGGTAGTAGCCCCAGTAGCGGTAGGCCTCGGCGGACGCGGGCCCCGCGGTGAGCGCGAGACCCACGGTGCTGGCGAGGACGGCGAGCACCAGCGTCGCAGCGGTGCGCACGGGGCGGGACGAACGGGTGACGAACACGGGGATGAACCTCCTCGCGGGGGGCGGGAGGTACGGGGCACGAAGGCACCGCGACACACCCGGCTCCTGACCGCAGACCACGACGGATGAGATGGAGCCGACCCCCTCGGGCCGGTGCTCCGGCTCGTCACCGCGCCGTCCCGTGAGGGGCGTGCACGGAGACCTACGGTTGCGGGTCAGCGCCGGACTTCGACCGGCTTTCCCCACCCGTGGGTGTCAGTAGGACGCACGCTCCCACGCGGCCGGGGGGCTGTCAAAGCCCGGCCGGTGCGGCGCCTGCGTCGCCGCCCCCGGAGCGAGGGTCAGGGACGAGCAGTCCGGTCGTTACGATCGCCGCATGAGCCTCGCCGTCCGGGTGATCCCGTGCCTCGACGTCGACGCGGGCCGGGTCGTCAAGGGCGTCAACTTCGAGAACCTCCGGGACGCAGGCGATCCCGTCGAGCTCGCCGCCAGGTACGACGCCGAGGGCGCCGACGAGCTCACCTTCCTCGACGTGACCGCATCGGCCGACAGCCGTGACACGACCTACGACATCGTCGCCCGCACCGCCGAGCAGGTGTTCATCCCGCTGACGGTCGGGGGTGGGGTCAGGACGGTCGCGGACGTTGACCGCCTGCTCCGCGCCGGTGCGGACAAGGTCGGCGTCAACACCGCAGCCGTCGCGCGCCCCGAGCTGGTCGCGGAGATCGCGGACCGGTTCGGCGCCCAGGTGCTGGTCGTGTCGCTCGACGCGCGCCGCACCACCGGGGACACGTCCACCGACTCGGGTTTCGAGGTGACGACCCACGGTGGCCGCCGCGGTACCGGCATCGACGCCGTCGAGTGGGCCGCGCGCGTGGCCGGGCTGGGCGCGGGCGAGATCCTGCTCAACTCGATGGACGCGGACGGCATGAGGACCGGCTTCGACGTCGACCTGATCCGGGCGGTGCGCGCCGACGTGACGATCCCGGTCGTCGCCAGCGGGGGTGCGGGGGCCGTCGAGCACTTCGCGCCCGCGGTGGACGCCGGCGCCGACGCGGTGCTGGCCGCGAGCGTCTTCCACTTCCGCCAGCTGACGGTCGGGGACGTCAAGGACGCGCTCCGCGCGAGCGGTCACCCCGTCCGCTGAGCGCGCTCCTCCGCTCCCGGGTGCTCGTCCTCTGAGTGCAGATGGCTCGCACGCGGACCCCTGGAGGGACCGTTCACACTCAGAGGTCGGACGGGGCGAGCCAGCCCTGGAACGCCTCGAGCGCGTCGTCCGGGCCGCCGACCTCGACCAGTGCGTGGTCGCGCCGGCCCATCACGTACAGCAGGAGCTCGGACGAGGGACCGGTGAGCGTGACCGCCGGCGTCCCGCGGCGGACCTTCGACCGCCGACCGTCCGGGACCACGAGCACGACACCCACCGGGCAGCGGCGCAGCGCGCGACGCGAGAGCCCCAGGGCGACGCTCCACAGCGCTCGTCGGTGCCGGGGGTCGAGCTCGCGGGGTGACCAGTCCGGCTGCGCACGCCGGACGTCCTCGAGGTGCACGAACATCTCCGAGGTGTTCAGCAGCGGCGTCGGCGCCCGGCAGCGCGAAGGCGCTCAGTGCGGGCGGGCCGTCGCGCAGGTCGGTGCACGACGTCCTCGTACGGACGCCTGGATCGCCTCGTCCATCAGGCGGTCGGTGTGGGCGCTCAGCAGCGGCAGGTCCGGCGAGGTCATGCCCGGCGTGGCGTCAGGGCGCGACTCGCGCAGGACCACGTGGGCGGCGAGGTGCCGGGTCGTCCAGCCCTCGCACAGGGTCGGCGCGTCAGGTCCGGCCGCCTCGAGCTCGGCAGCGAGGGCGGCGCGGTCGGGGCCGCCGGCGTCGTGCGGGGAGCGATGGACGTCGCTGCTGTGCGGACTCATGCCGTCGAGTCTGCCTCCGCACCTCGGCGGCGGCTAATCGGTGCGGTGCCTGACGGTCCGTGTGAGAAGGCTACGAAGACATCCCATCACTTGTTCCAGGAGGCTCGCCCGTGCCCGATCGCCCCGTCCCGTCGACGGCGCACCAGGGCACGATGCGGAGGGGTTTCGGGGTCCTGGTCCGCGGCATCCGCGACGAGCCGAGGACGTTCACGATCGCGGTGGTCGGCTCCGCCGTCTACGGCGCCGCGACCGCAGGCACGGGGTACCTGGTCGGGCGCATCACGGACCAGGTGCTGACACCCGCCTTCGAGGCCGGACGCGTCGACCGCGGTGCGCTGCTCGGCGCCGCCGGCCTGCTCGCCGCTCGTCGCGCTGATGACCGCGGCGGCGGTGGCCGTGCGGCGCATCTTCGCCGGGGTGACGTCGACGAACCTCCAGGCCCGGTACCGCCGCGCCGTCTCGCGCCAGTACCTGCGGCTGCCGCTGTCCTGGCACCACCGCCACCCCGCCGGCCAGCTGCTCTCGAACGCCAACTCGGACATCGAGGCCAGCTTCATGGTGTTCAACCCGCTGCCGTTCTCGCTCGGCGTGCTGGTGATGCTGGTGATCGCGGGGGTCGCGATGGTGGCCGCCGACCCGGTGCTGGCAGCGGTCGGGCTGACCGTGCTGCCCGCCGTCGCCGCCGCGAACATCCTCTACCAGCGCGTGATGTCGCCCAAGGTGGTCCGGTCGCAGCAGCTTCGCGCGACGGTCGCTGCGATCGCGCACGAGAGCTTCGACGGCGCGCTGGTCGTCAAGGCGCTCGGACGCGAGGGCGAGGAGACCGCGCGCTTCGCCGCCGCCACCGACGAGCTGAGGGCGGCCAACGTCGAGGTCGGGCGCACACGGGGCGTCTTCGACCCGCTGGTCGAGCTGCTGCCGACGATGGGGACGCTCGTCGTCCTCGGGCTCGGCACGTGGCGGGTCGACACCGGCGCGGCCCAGGCTGGTGACGTCGTGCAGGTCGCCTACCTGCTGACCCTCCTCGCGTTCCCTGTCAGGGCGCTCGGCTGGGTGCTCGGCGAGCTGCCGCGTGCGGCCGTCGGGTGGGGACGGGTGGAGTCCGTGCTGCGCGCGACCGGCGAGATGCGTCACGGCGCGGACGCGCTCGGCGGGAGCCGGCCCCTGTCGCTGCACCTCGACGACGTCTCCTACGCCTTCGAGACGGGGGCCGACGAGGACCTGTCCGACGTGCCCGTCGCACGGGACGGCGCGACCACGACCACGGCCGCGACCGAGCGGGTTGAGGTGCTGCACGACATGACGCTCACCGTGGCGGCCGGCAGCACCGTGGCCGTCGTCGGACCGACCGGGTCGGGCAAGTCCACGCTGGCGAGCCTGCTCGTCCGGCTGGTCGACCCGCACACCGGCGAGGTGCTGCTCGACGGGGTCGACGCCCGGCACGTCGCGGCCGGTGGTATCGCCGCGGCCGCCGCCCTCGTGCCGCAGTCGACGTTCGTCTTCGACGACACGGTGCGAGGGAACATCACGCTCGGTGCCACCGGCCCGGACGGCACCGAGCTCGACGACGAGTCGGTCTGGAGCGCACTGGAGCTCGCCCAGGGGGACCGCTTCGTGGCCTCGCTGCCGTCGGGTCTCGACACCAGGGTCGGGGAGCGGGGCGCGAGCCTGTCCGGTGGGCAGCGACAGCGCGTCGCCCTCGCGCGCGCAGTCGTGCGCGGACCGCGTCTGCTGGTGCTCGACGACGCCACGTCCGCGGTCGACCCACGGGTCGAGCAGGCGATCCTGACCGGGCTGCGCGAGCGACGCGCGGGCCTGACGGTCGTCGTCGTGGCGTACCGCAAGGCGACCATCTCCCTCGCGGACGAGGTCGTCTTCGTCGAGCGGGGACGTGTGGTCGACCGCGGCACCCACACCGACCTGCTCGCAGCGGCAACCGAGGTACCGCCACCTCGTCAACGCCTACGAGGAAGAGGCCAGCGCACGATGAGCACCTCACGGGTCGAGCCCGTCGACCCCGACCGACCCTGTCGGGTCCGTGATCGAGGCCTCCGCGCAGACCACGGTCTGGAGGACGCTGCGCCGCGGTCTGGAGCTCTCCCCGCAGATCCGCAAGGGTCTCGGGGTCACCCTGTCGCTCGCCACCGTCGCCACGCTGGGACGTCTCGTGGTGCCGATCACGGTGCAGCGCACCATCGACGACGGCATCAACGCCGGCGGGGGACCGAACCTGCACGCCGTGACGCTGCTCGTGGTGGCGGCGGGAGCGGTGGTGCTGCTCACGGGCCTCGACGTCGTACGTGGTCAACCTGAGGCTCTTCCGCGCCACGGAGGCCGGTCTGGCGCAGCTCCGGACGACCGCGTTCCGCCGCGTGCACGACCTCTCGGTGCTGACGCAGAGCACCGAGCGCCGCGGAGCCCTGGTCAGCCGCGTCACCGGCGACGTCGACACGATCTCGCAGTTCATGCAGTACGGCGGCCTGCTGCTGATCCTGTCGATCGGTCAGCTCGCCCTGGCCACCGCGCTGATGGCGTTCTACTCGGTGCCGTTGACCCTGCTCGTGCTCGGCTGCTTCATCCCGCTCATCCTCTTCGGCCGCTGGAGCCAGCGGTACGTCTCGGCCGCCTACGGCGCCGTCCGCGAGCGGATCGGCGACGTCCTCGGCGCCATCTCGGAGACCGTGGTGGGGGCCGACACGATCCGGGCCTACGCGATCGAGGCACGCACCGCGGAGCGGGTCGACGCCAGCGTCGAGCTGCACCGCAGGGCCGCCGTGCGCGCCCAGACGCTGGTGTCCTTCAGCTTCTCGTCCGGCGTGCTCGTCTCCGGGCTGGTGGTCGCGGCCGTCGTGCTGGCCGGCACGTGGTGGGGCGTGGGCGGCGCGATCACGCTCGGCGAGCTGGTCGCCTTCCTGTTCCTCGTCCAGATCTTCACCGGGCCGGTGATGTCGGTGACCGAGATCCTCAACGAGCTGCAGAACGCCGTCGCGGGCTGGCGACGCGTCATCGCCGTGCTCGACACCCCGGCCGACGTCGCCGACCCGGGTGACGACGGCGAGGTGCTGCCGCGCGGGCCGATCACCGTCGAGTTCGACGGCGTCGGCTTCGCCTACCCGGGCGGTCCGCCGGTGCTGCGGGACGTCTCGCTGCGCATCCCGCCGCGCACCAAGGTCGCGGTGGTCGGCGAGACCGGTTCCGGCAAGACGACTCTGGCCAAGCTGCTGACCCGCCTGCAGGACCCGGGTTCCGGACGGGTGCTGCTCGACGGCGTCGACCTGCGGCGGCTGCGTTTCTCGAGCCTGCGCGACAGGGTCGTGATGGTGCCGCAGGAGGGCTTCCTCTTCGACGACACGCTGCTCCACAACGTGCGGTACGGCCGACCCGCCGCCTCCGACGCCGACGTCGAGCTCGCCCTGACCGAGCTCGGGCTGATGGAGTGGGTGGAGACCCTGCCTCACGGGCTGCACACGAGCGTCGGCCAGCGGGGGGAGTCGCTGTCGGCGGGGGAGCGGCAGCTCGTGGCGCTCGCCCGCGCGTACCTCGCCGACCCCGACCTCCTGGTGCTCGACGAGGCGACGAGCGCGGTCGACCCGGCCACCGAGGTGCGGCTGCAGCGGGCGCTCACCGGCGTCACGCACGGCCGCACGGCCGTCACGATCGCCCACCGCATGTCGACGGCCGAGACCGCCGACCTGGTGGTCGTGGTGGACGCGGGGCGCATCGTCGAGACCGGGCACCACGACGAGCTGGTCGACGCCGGGGGCGTCTACTCGCGCATGCACGCGTCGTGGTCCGCCCAGCTCCGCTCGGTCTGACGCGGGTGGTCCCCGAGCCGTCTGGCAGGATCGACCGGTGCCTGAGAGCCCCCGTCCTCGCTCGACCCAGCCGTCGCGGCGCGCCTGAAGCGCGACGCCGACGGCCTCGTCGCGGCGGTCGTGCAGCAGCACGACTCCGGCGAGGTGCTGATGGTCGGCTGGATGGACGACGAGGCGCTGCACCGCACGCTCACCACCGGACGGGTCACGTTCTGGAGCCGCAGCCGGCAGGAGTACTGGCGCAAGGGCGACACCTCGGGTCACGTGCAGCACGTGCGGTCCGTCGCCCTCGACTGCGACGGTGACGCCGTGCTCGTCCGGGTGCACCAGGTCGGGGCGGCCTGCCACACCGGCACCCGGACGTGCTTCGACGGCCGCGACCTGGCCGCGATCCAGGGTGCGGTGCCCGCAGCCGGGGCCGCCGCGGGACAGCGCGTGACGGCTGGCCCCGGGCGCGAGCTCGGCGGCGTCTGGCCCGCGCTCGACACCTTCCGCGAGCTGGCGCGCGACCGCCGGGTGATCCCCGTGGTCCGGCGGCTGCTGGCGGACGCCGAGACGCCACTCACGTTGTACCGCAAGCTGTCTCACGACCGGCCCGGGCACCTTCCTGCTCGAGTCGGCCGAGCACGGCGGGGTCTGGTCGCGCTACTCGATCGTCGGGGCCGCCTCGCGGGCCACGCTCACGGAGGTCGACGGCCTGGCGCACTGGGTCGGTGAGCCGCCCGGTGGGCGTGGCGACGGACGGAGCCGCGCTCGACGCCCTCGAGCAGACGCTGGACGTCCTGCACACGCCGCGGCTGCCGGGCCTGCCCGCCGCTGACCGGCGGGATGGTCGGCGTGATCGGCTACGACGCCGTCCGGCACTGGGAGCGGCTGCCGACCCACGCCGTCGACGAGCTGCACGTGCCCGCAGCTGATGATGTCGCTGGCGACCGACGTGGCGGTGCTCGACCACGTCGACGGGACGCTGCTGCTGGTCGCGAACGCCGTGAACTACGACGCCACCGACGAGCGCGTCGACCTCGCGTGGGTCGACGCGGTCGCGCGTCTCGACCGCATGACCGAGGAGCTGGCCCAGCCGGCGCCGTCCACGGTGGCGGTGAGCGAGATCCCGGACGTGGTCGAGCCGCGCGAGCGGACCGCCCGCGACGACTACCTCGAGGCGGTGCGGATCGGCCAGGAGGCGATCCGCGACGGCGAGGTGTTCCAGGTCGTGCTCTCGCAGCGGTTCGAGCTCGACTGCCCGGCCGACGCCCTCGACGTCTACCGGTGCCTGCGGGCGACCAACCCCAGCCCGTACATGTACCTGTTCCGCTGCCCGACACCGGACGGCCAGGTGATCGACGTGGTCGGCTCGAGCCCCGAGGCGCTGGTCAAGGTGCAGGACGGTCGCGTGCTGTCGCACCCGATCGCCGGCACCCGGCGACGCGGCGACAAGCCGGAGGAGGACGTCTGGCTGGCCGAGGACCTGCTCGCCGACGTCAAGGAGCGCGCCGAGCACCTCATGCTCGTCGACCTGGCGCGCAACGACCTGGCCCGCGTCTGCGAGCCGGGCAGCGGTCGACGTGGTCGACTTCATGTCCGTCGAGCGGTACAGCCACGTGATGCACATGGTCTCGACGGTGACCGGTGACCAGCGGCCGGCCGCAACGGCCATGGACGTGCTGCGTGCCGCCTTCCCGGCCGGCACGCTCTCGGGCGCGCCGAAGCCGCGGGCGATGGAGCTGATCGACGAGCTGGAGCCGGTGCGTCGCGGCGTGTACGGCGGAGCGGTCGGGTACCTCGACTTCGCCGGCGACCTCGACATGGCGATCGCGATCCGGACGGCGGTGCTGCGCGACGACATCGCCTACGTGCAGGCCGGCGCCGGGATCGTCGCCGAGTCCGTGCCCGAGAGCGAGGACGCCGAGTGCCGGGCCAAGGCGGCCGCCGTGCTGCGCGCGGTCGCCGCGGCGGTCACGCTGCGCCCCGCCGGCCGGCGCGCGATGAGCTCCGACGCGCGCACGTCGTCGTCGCGCTCCTGGTCGGCGGAGGCGCGTCCGTCGCCGCCGGAAGCCGCACCTGGGTGGCGGCCGCCGCGGCCAACGAGAGCCCCCTCGGCGCGCTCGAGGCCCAGGTCACCGGGTCGCAGGCCGCCCCTCTGGTGACGGCCTCCGCGCTGGTCGCCCTCGCCGCGGCGGGGGCGCTGGCGCTCTCCGGTCGCGTCACGCGCCTCGTGGCGCTCGTGCTCGCCGTGCTCGCGGGCGTCGGTGTGGTGGCGCCGACGGTGGCGGTGCTCGTCGTCCCCGGCCGAGTACGCCGCCCGCGGCCTGGCGGAGGGCAGCGGTGTGCTCGGCGGCCTCGACCCGCAGGGCGTCGAGGCGAGCCTGACCGCCTGGCCCGCGGTCGCCGTGGTGGGTGGTGCGGTGGTCCTGCTGGCCGCGACGGCCGGTCTGACGCAGGCGAGGCGCTGGGACGCCGTGACGCGCTTCGAGACGCCCGGCAGCCCACCGCCGAGCGGCACGGCGCACCCCGGCGACGACTGGGACGCGCTGACCCGTGACGAGGACCCGACGCACGAGCCACCAGGTCGCGACGGCCCCGGCCGGTGACTGACACAATCGAGGAGACGCCCACACCGACGGAGGACCCGATGGCCGAGAACGAGCTGACCCGCACATCCGACGACCCCGACGCCGAGACGGTCCAGGGGCACGGGGACCACGCGGTCGGTCACGGCAACAGCCTGGCCGCCTGGGTCGCCGTCGGCGTGATCCTCGTCGGCTCGCTCGTGGCGTGCTTCGCCGTCGTCTTCGCGCTGGTCTGGCTCTTCTGGCTCGGCGTGGTCGTGATCGGCCTCGGTCTCGTCGTCGGCAAGGTGCTGTCGATGATGGGCTTCGGCCAGAAGGCCGAGCCGGTGGCAGGCGCGGCCTCCGGCGTGCACCACCGCTGACGCGCTGGGCCCAGGACGGCGACGGGCCGTCACCCCGAGGGGTGACGGCCCGTCCGTGCGCCAGGGCTCAGTTGGTGAGCTGGTCCTCGACGCAGGAGTTGACCTCTTCGGGCGTGAGGTTCGGGTCGGTGCAGTTCTCGATGGTGCTGCCGAAGAGCGATGGCCACGAAGAACAGCACGACGACGGAGATGATGATCGCCAGCATCGAGGTGATGACGCCGGTCAGGGCCATGCCGCGACCGGCGGCGGTGCCCTTCTTGATCTTGCTGAGTGCGATCGCGCCGACGACGAGGCCGATCAGGCCCAGCAGGATCGAGACGATGTTCACGCCGGGGATCAGCGACCCCAGGATCGCCAGGATGCCGAGCACCATGGCGGTGATTGCTGCTCGGCGGGCCGGGCGTGCCGGCGCCGCCGCCCGGGGCGTAGCCCCGGGCCGGCTGAGCCTGCTCGCCGTACGCGGGCTGCGGCGCCGAACCGTAGGCCGGCTGCGCCGCCTCGCCGTACTGCGGGGTCGATCCGTAGGTCTGGCCGGCCGCGTACGGGTCGGTGCCCCCGGGCTGGTTCGGGTCGTTCGGAGTGGTGCTCACTGTCTGTCTCCCCACAGAGTCGATGACGGATTCGTCCTCCGCCGGGGCATACCGTAGAGGACGGCCGGCTCGCTCCGTCTCGGCCGACGACCCGGCGCGTCGCGGGCGCCCGGCCCCCGGCCCGGTGGGGTCGCGCCGGAGCACCCGGGGCTAGCATCGACGGGTCGGGCCGTACGGCCCGGCCACCCGGCCTGCGAGGGGGATGCGGCACGTGAGCGTGCTCGACGACATCGTGGCGGGGGTCCGCGAGGACCTGGCCGTCCGTGAGGCGTCCACTCCGCTCGACCGGCTCCAGGAGCTGGCCGCGGCGGTCCCGTCGGCGCTCGACGCCCGCGCGGCGCTCGGTGCCCGCGGTGACGACGGACAGCAGATCGTCAAGGTCATCGCCGAGGTCAAGCGGTCCAGCCCGAGCAAGGGAGCGCTGGCGGCGATCGCCGACCCGGCGGCCCTGGCCCGCGACTACGAGGCCGGCGGGGCCACCTGGATCAGCGTGCTGACCGAGGGCCGTCGCTTCGGCGGCAGCCTCGCCGACCTGGTCGGCGTGTCCGCGCCGCGGTCGACGTGCCGCTGCTGCGCAAGGACTTCGTCGTCACCCCCTACCAGGTGCTGGAGGCGCGGGCGCACCGCGCCGACGTGGTGCTGCTGATCGTGGCCGCGCTGGAGCAGGCAGGCGCTCACCGCTCTCGTGGAGCGGGTCCACTCGCTGGGCATGACGGCACTGGTCGAGTGCCACGACGCGACCGAGGTCGAGCGCGCCGTCGACGCAGGTGCCCAGGTGATCGGGGTCAACGCCCGCGACCTGCGCACCCTGGAGGTCGACCGGACGACGTTCGCCGCGTTCGCTCCGCTGATCCCCGACACGATCCTCAAGGTCGCCGAGTCGGGCATCCGCGGGCCCCACGACGTGCTGGAGTACGCCCGCGAGGGCGCTGACGCGGTGCTGGTGGGTGAGGCCCTGGTGACCGGAGGCGATCCCCGCGGTGCGGTCGCCGACCTCGTCAGCGCCGGGTCCCACCCGGCCGTGCGGATGGCGCCCCGGTGACCGGCTCGACGCTGCACGGTGCTCCCGGACCCTGGTTCGGCGACTTCGGCGGACGGTTCGTCCCCGAGGCGCTCGTGGCCGTCCTCGACGAGGTCGCCGACGCGTACGCCAAGGCAGCCCTCGACCCGCGCTTCGCGGACGAGCTGACGAGCTGCACCGCACCTACTCGGGGCGGCCCAGCATCCTCACCGAGGTGCCGCGGTTCGCCGAGCACGCCGGCGGCGCCCGGGTGCTGCTCAAGCGGGAGGACCTCAACCACACCGGCTCCCACAAGATCAACAACGTGCTCGGTCAGGCGCTGCTCGCCAAGCGCATGGGCAAGGGCCGCATCATCGCCGAGACCGGGGCCGGCCAGCACGGCGTGGCCAGCGCGACCGCCGCCGCCCTGATGGGCATGAGCTGCACCGTGTACATGGGCGAGGAGGACACCCGTCGCCAGGCGCTGAACGTGGCCAGGATGCGTCTGCTCGGCGCCGAGGTCGTGGCGGTCCGGAGCGGGTCGCGCACGCTCAAGGACGCCATCAACGAGGCCTTCCGCGACTGGGTGGCCAACGTCGACGACACCTTCTACCTGTTCGGCACCGCGGCCGGTCCGCACCCGTTCCCGGCGATGGTGCGCGACTTCCAGCAGGTGATCGGCATCGAGGCAAGGGCACAGGTGCTGGAGCTCACCGGACGGCTGCCCGACGTCGTCGCGGCCTGCGTCGGCGGCGGGTCCAACGCCCTGGGCATCTTCCACGCCTTCTACGACGACGCCGAGGTCGAGCTGCTCGGCCTCGAGGCGGCCGGCGACGGCGTCTCCACCGGCCGGCACGCGGCCTCGATCAGCGGTGGCGACCCGGCGTGCTGCACGGCGCCAGGACCTTCGTGCTGCAGGACGAGGACGGCCAGACCGTCGAGAGCCACTCGATCTCGGCCGGGCTGGACTACCCGGGCGTCGGCCCCGAGCACGCCTGGCTGCACGCCACCGGGCGGGCCCGGTACGAGGGCGTCACCGACACCGAGGCGATGGACGCCATGGCCCTGCTCAGCCGTACCGAGGGGATCATCCCGGCGATCGAGAGCGCGCACGCGCTCGCCGGTGCGCTGCGCGAGGGCACCGGCGTGGGCCGGGGTCGCTGCTGCTGGTCAACCTGTCCGGTCGCGGCGACAAGGACGTCGACACCGCCGCCCGCTGGTTCGCGCTGCTCGACGAGGACACCGAGGCCCCACGGCCTGCACCCCACTGCCGCGCCTCCCCGGCGCACGGCCCGTCGACCGGTCACGGTGGCGTCCCGCGCCACCCGATCGCGTCGCACCCGGACGGGTTGCGTGGCACGATGGCCGCGATGGGGTGAGGCACGAGCGAGCCCCCACGGGTGCACCTGATCGGTCCGTGGGGGCTCGACGGGGAGGCACCGTGGGCTTCGACGCGGAGTGCCGGCCGGCGGTTCGTCGCGCGTTCGGCGTGGTCGGCCCCGTCGGTCCTGCTGGCCGCTGGCCGCCTGGTGCTCGGTCGGCTTCCCCACGCCCCAGCATGCCCCGGTGCCGCTCGCTGTCCGCGCCCGCCTCCTGGCAGCGTCTCGGACGCCCAGGTCGCCGAGCCACCGTGGTCCGACGGGCCCGGCACGTCGGAGCCGGGCATCTACCTCAGCGCGGCGCCCGACCCGCTACGCTCGGGAGCCCCACGCTCGAGGTGTCCGAGCTGGTATGGCTGCAGCACGAGCCCGTCGACGGGGTGACCCTGCGGCCACCGTCGGTCTCGAGGCCGTGCCGGGACGCCTCGGTCTCGGGGGCCGCACGACAGCCGGGAGCGTGCAGGTCACCGCGGACGGGCGACCCGTCGCGGTGGACTCCCGGCCTCGCGTCGCCGGTGCGGTCGACGTTCGCGGCCGGACGCGGCGTTTCGAGCTCCGGTACGAGCTGACCACGGCGACTCCTGGAGAACGGTTCCCCGGCGTCCGGGGCGGCGGCGCGGCCCTGGCGCCGTTGAGCGACGTCGCCTCGGACCTCCCGGTCGTGGTGTGGACCAGCGGCCCCGCGGGTGCGCACCCTGCACTGTCCGCTGCTGCCACCCGAGCTGCGCCGTGCGCGGTCGCGGAGGGCTCGTCGGTGCGCACCCTGCCGGGTCTGAGGTCCGCCTCGGCGCTGGTGGTCGTCCGGCTGGACGCGGTCGGGCCGTGATGTCGGGGCCGACGGTCGAGATCGCGTACGGGCGGTCGCGGACGGGCTCGGGCACGTCGGCTTCGTGCTGGTGGCGGGCGGCCTGCTCTTCTGGGCTCTCGTCTGGCCCGCGGGAACGGGGCACGCCCACCTCGTCCGTCTGGCTGGGTGGCGTTCCGGCCTGCTCGCCCTGGCAACCCTGGCCGGTCCGGTGGCGAGGCTACTCTCGGAGCGGACGCTGAGCGCAGCCCTTCCGCCCGGTGAGGGGACGGCAGCCCTCGTGCGGCTGGCCGTGCTGGCCTGTCTGGCAGGGTTCTTCGCGGATCTCGTCCGCCAGCCGATGGTGGGTCCGCGTCGGGTCGCCGGTCTGGCGGCCGCGGGGCTGCTGTCGGTGACGATGGCCGTGCCGCCGCCGGGGGCCGCCGGGCACAGGCCCGCTGCGAGCGCTGCTCGTGGGGCTTGGCCTGCTCGGTGCGGCCGGCTGGATGGGTGGCGTGGCGGCCGTGCTCGCCGTGGCGGCCCCGCAGCGCGGGCGCCCGGTGCCGTCGTGGGCTCCCCGGTTCGTGCGCGTGGCGACGGCCGGTCTGGTGGCGCTGGTGGGCTCCGGCCTCGCGCAGGCCGCGGTGGATGGTGGGTCCCTCACGTCGACCGCGTCCTACCCGGTGCTGACCCTGGTCGGCGTCGGAGTGCTCCTGGCCGTCGGCCTCGTGACGGTGTCGACCGTCGACCCGGTGGGGGCTCGCTCGCCCGCGCGCAGACCCTCTCGCGCGCCCGCCCGCGTCGGCGGCCCGCGCCGGGTCCCCGTGCCGTCCGACGTCCCGAGCCCGCCGACTAGCATCGGGACGTCGGTCGCACCGGATCGACCTCGGTCTGAAGGAGCGTCGGTCTGGTGGTCAGACGGATGAGTGGGACCACGGTCCGTCGGACGACCAGCGGCTCCCTGGACGCGGCGGCCGCCGCCGGGCGCTCGGCGCTCGTCGGCTACCTGCCGGTGGGGTACCCCGACCTGGCCGGCTCGGTCGAGGCGGCGAAGGTCCTCGTGGACTCAGGCGCGGACGTGATCGAGCTCGGGTTGCCGTACTCCGACCCCTCGATGGACGGCTCGGTGATCCAGGAGGCGGCCGACGGGGCGCTGCGAGCGGGGACGAGGACCCGCCACGTGCTGCAGGCGGTCGAGCAGGTCGCCGAGGCGGGAGCGCAGGCCGGCGTCGCGGTCGTGGTCATGACGTACTGGAACCCCGTGCTGCGCTACGGCGTCGACGCCTTCGCGCGCGACCTTGCCTCGGCTGGCGGCGCGGGCCTGATCACCCCGGACCTCACGCCCGACGCAGGCCCCGAGTGGCTGGAGGCTTCGGCCGCCCACGACCTGGATCGCATCTTCCTCGTCGCACCCTCGTCCACCCCGCAGCGCCTGTCGGACACGGTGGCCGCGTGCCGGGGCTTCGTGTACGCCGCCTCGTTGATGGGGGTCACGGGGAACGCGCGTCCGTGGGTGAGCACGCGAGGGCCCTGGTGCAGCGGACGCGGGCAGCCGGTGCGTCGCGGGTGTGCGTCGGCCTCGGGGTCTCGACACCCGACCAGGCCGCCGAGGTCGCCTGGTACGCCGACGGCGTCATCGTGGGGTCCGCGCTCGTGCGCTGCCTCACCGAGGCGGGCCACGACGACCAGGCCGGTGGGCGCAGGCGCCTCGCCCAGGTGACCCGGGCGCTCGCCGAGGCCGTCGCCTCGGTCCCGCGGGCCGAGGCGTCGCGGTGACCGTGCTGCAGGGGCTGCCGGTGGCGCTCCTCCTCCGTGATCCCCAGCCCCGACCAGGGCGTCTGGTACGTCGGGCCGTTCCCCCTGCGCGCCTACGCCCTCTTCATCCTGCTCGGCATCGGCATCGCCATCTGGCTCGGCTCGCGACGATGGGAGCAGCGCGGCGGCCCCCCCGGCGTCGTCGCGGACGTCGCCGTGTGGGCCGTGCCGTTCGGCGTGGTCGGAGGCCGGCTCTACCACGTCGTCAGCTCACCAGACGCCTACTTCGGGCCCGGCGGAGAGCCCCTGAAGGCGCTGCGCGTGTGGGAGGGCGGCCTCGGGATCTGGGGCGCGATCGCCCTCGGCGCCCTCGGCGCCGCCATCGGCTGCCGGCGCGCCGGGGTGAGGGTGTCGTCCTACGCCGACGCCGTGGCGCCGGGCGTCCTCATCGCCCAGGCGGTGGGACGCCTCGGCAACTGGTTCAACCAGGAGCTCTTCGGCCGGCCGACCGACCTTCCGTGGGCGCTGGCGATCGACCCGCCGTTCCGTCCGGCGGGGTTCGAGGAGTTCGCGACCTTCCACCCGACCTTCCTCTACGAGCTGGTCTGGAACCTCGTCGCCGCCGCGGCTCTGCTGTGGCTCGACCGGCGGTACCGCCTCGGGCACGGCCGGGTGTTCTGGGCCTACGTCGCCCTGTACACGAGCGGCCGACTCTGGATCGAGGCCCTCCGCATCGACGACGCGGAGCGTGTGCTGGGGCTCCGGCTGAACATCTGGACCTCGATCGTCGTCCTGCTCCTGGCGCTCGCCCTGTTCGTGCGCAGCGCTCGGCGGCACCCCGGCCGCGAGGCGAGCGTCCTGCTCCGTCCGGAGGACGAAGCGGGGACGAGCGAGCCCGACACGGCCGACACCGCCGTCGCCCCGGCGGTGGTCGACCCACCCGGTCCCGCGGGCGACCCACCCGCCACCGCGGACGACGAGGACGGGTCCCGCGGTCGCCTGGAGGAGCCTCCGGCCAGCCGGTGACACGGCGTCGGCGAGGTGCTCGGCCCGGGGCTCAACCGTCCCAACGGGCAGGACGCTGCATCTCGCTATGTGAGATCACCTGACATTTCGTGCACCGTGCCGAGGGTTTCCGTCGTGTATCGTCACGGCATCCGAGGAGCCAGCGCCGACTCCTCCAGCCAGCCGTCGGGTCCCCCCGGGCGGCTCACCGCCCGGTCCCGCGGGTCCGGCGGTTCAACATCGCTGCGCCCAGCAGCCGCCTCGTCAGGACGGTGCACATGCTCTCGCCCTTCACCAGGTTCTCCAGCCGACCACCGGCTCAGGGCCTCTACGACGGCGCGCAGGAGCACGACGCGTGCGGGGTGGCATTCGTCGCCACCCTGCGCGGGACACCGGGTCACGACATCGTCGAGCACGCCCTCACGGCGCTGCGGAACCTCGACCACCGGGGCGCCGTCGGCGCGGAGGTCGACAGCGGGGACGGCGCGGGCATCCTCACCCAGGTCCCGGACGCCTTCCTCCGTGAGGTCGTCGACTTCGACCTCCCGCCGGCGGGCACGTACGCCGTCGGCGCAGTGTTCATGCCCGACGACGACGACGAGGACCGCGAGACCGTCCGCCGGATCGAGGAGATCTGCGAACAGGAGGACCTCAGCGTGCTGGGGTGGCGCGACGTGCCCGTGACGGCGTCCCTCGTCGGCTCGATGGCGCGCGCGTGCATGCCGCGTTTCCGCCAGGTCTTCGTCGCGGCGTCGGGCCTGCCCCTGCGGGGCCTCGCCCTCGACCGCCTTGCGTTCTGCGCCCGCAAGCGCATCGAGCGCGAGACGGGGGCGTACGTGGCGTCGCTGTCGAGTCGGACGCTGCTCTACAAGGGCATGCTGACCACGGGCCAGCTCGAGCCCTTCTTCCCCGACCTGTCCGACCGTCGCTACGCGACCCAGCTCGCCGTCGTGCACTCGCGGTTCTCGACGAACACCTTCCCCTCCTGGCCGCTGGCCCACCCGTACCGCTTCATCGCCCACAACGGCGAGATCAACACGGTGCGGGGCAACCGCAACTGGATGAACGCGCGTGAGAGCCAGCTCACCACCGACCTGATCCCCGGCGACCTGGAGCGCCTGTTCCCGATCTGCACGCCGGGCGGAAGCGACTCGGCGACCTTCGACGAGGTGCTCGAGCTGCTGCACCTCGGCGGCCGCTCCCTCCCGCACGCGGTCCTGATGATGATCCCGGAGGCGTGGGAGAACCACGCCGACATGGACCCGAAGCGTCGTGCCTTCTACGAGTTCCACTCGATGTTCATGGAGCCCTGGGACGGTCCGGCCGACCTGGTGTTCACCGACGGCACCCAGATCGGAGCCGTCCTCGACCGCAACGGCCTGCGGCCGTCGCGCTACTGGGTGACGGACGAGGGCTTGGTCGTCCTGGCCAGCGAGGCGGGCGTCCTCGAGCTCGACCCCGCGTCGGTCGTCCGCAAGGGACGGCTGCAGCCCGGCCGGATGTTCCTCGTCGACACCGAGGCCTGCCGCCTCATCGACGACGACGAGGTCAAGAACGACCTGGCCGCGCAGCACCCGTACGACGAGTGGCTGCACGCCGGGCTGATCCGCCTCTGCGACCTGCCCGAGCGAGAGCACGTCCTGCACACCCACTCGTCGGTCACCCGCCGTCAGCAGACCTTCGGGTACACGCGAGGAGGAGCTGCGCGTGCTCGTGGCCCCGATGGCCCGGGCCGGGGCCGAGCCGATCGGCTCGATGGGCACCGACACTCCCGTCGCGGTCCTCTCCGCCCGCCCGCGCCTGCTCTTCGACTACTTCACGCAGCTGTTCGCGCAGGTGACGAACCCGCCGCTCGACGCGATCCGCGAGGAGCTGGTCACCAGCCTCGCCACCGTGATGGGGCCCGAGGGGAACCTCCTGTCCGCCTCGCCCAGCCAGGCACGCCAGGTGGTCCTCGACTTCCCGGTGATCGACAACGACGAGCTCGCGAAGATCCTCCACATCAACTCGGACGGGGACCTCCCAGGCTTCGCCACCGCCCGCATCAGGGGCCTGTACCGCGTCGACGGCGGCGGCGACGCCCTGCGCGCACGCCTCGACGAGGTCTGCGCCGAGGTGTCTGCGGCCATCGAGCGCGGGGCGCGGTTCATCGTCCTGTCCGACCGCGACTCCGACGCCGACCTGGCGCCGATCCCGTCCCTGCTGCTGACCAGCGCCGTGCACCACCACCTGATCCGCGAGAAGACCCGCACCCTGGTCGGACTCGTCGTCGAGGCCGGTGACGTGCGAGAGGTGCACCACGTGGCCCTGCTCGTCGGCTACGGGGCAGCCGCGGTGAACCCGTACCTGGCGATGGAGTCGGTCGAGGACCTCTGTCGCAGCGGCCAGATCAGCGGCGTCGAGCCCGAGAAGGCCGTGCGGCAGCTCATCTACGCCCTCGGCAAGGGCGTGCTCAAGGTGATGAGCAAGATGGGCATCTCGACCGTGGCCTCGTACCGCGGCGCGCAGGTGTTCGAGGCCATCGGACTCGCGAACGACATGGTCGACAGGTACTTCACGGGCACCACCTCGCAGCTCGGCGGCGTCGGGCTGGACGTCCTCGCCGCAGAGGTCGCCTCGCGGCACGCCACCGCGTACCCCTCCGCAGGCGTGCGGGCACCGCACCGCCGCCTCGACGTCGGCGGCGAGTACCAGTGGAGGCGCGAGGGGGAGCCGCACCTGTTCGACCCCGACACCGTCTTCCGGCTGCAGCACGCGACCCGGGCGGGGCGGTACGACGTGTACCGCCAGTACACCGCCGCGGTCGACGCGCAGGCCGAGCGCCTGATGACCCTGCGCGGGCTGTTCGATCTGCGGACCGGGGACCGTCCGCCGGTCCCGATCGACGAGGTCGAGCCGGTCTCCGAGATCGTCAAGCGCTTCTCGACCGGTGCGATGAGCTACGGCTCCATCTCCGCCGAGGCCCACGAGACGCTGGCGGTGGCGATGAACCGCCTGGGTGGCCGGTCGAACACCGGCGAGGGCGGCGAGGACGCGGACCGCCTGGTCGACCCGGAGCGCCGCAGTGCCGTGAAGCAGGTCGCATCCGGCCGCTTCGGGGTGACCAGCCTCTACCTCACGCACGCCGACGACATCCAGATCAAGATGGCGCAGGGTGCCAAGCCGGGGGAGGGTGGCCAGCTCCCCGGCGGCAAGGTCTACCCCTGGATCGCGCGGACGCGGCACTCCACGCCGGGCGTCGGCCTGATCTCCCCGCCCCCGCACCACGACATCTACTCGATCGAGGACCTGGCGCAGCTGATCCACGACCTGAAGAACGCGAACCCGTCGGCCCGCGTCCACGTGAAGCTGGTCAGCGAGATCGGTGTCGGCACGGTGGCCGCCGGCGTGTCGAAGGCACACGCCGACGTCGTCCTGATCTCCGGCCACGACGGCGGTACGGGTGCCAGCCCGCTCACGTCGCTCAAGCACGCGGGTGCGCCGTGGGAGCTCGGGCTCGCCGAGACGCAGCAGACCCTCCTGCTGAACGGGCTGCGTGACCGCATCACCGTGCAGGTCGACGGCCAGCTGAAGACCGGACGCGACGTCGTCATCGCGGCCCTGCTCGGGGCCGAGGAGTTCGGCTTCGCGACCGCGCCCCTGGTGGTGTCGGGCTGCGTGATGATGCGCGTCTGCCACCTCGACACCTGCCCGGTCGGCATCGCGACCCAGAACCCCGAGCTGCGCCAGCGCTTCTCGGGCAAGCCGGAGTTCGTCGTCACCTTCTTCGAGTTCCTCGCCGAGGAGGTCCGCGAGTACCTCGCGGCCCTGGGCTTCCGGAGCATCGACGAGGCCGTCGGGCACGTCGAGCTGATCGACGCGCGCAAGGCCGTGCGGCACTGGAAGGCAGACGGTCTCGACCTCACGCCCGTCCTGCACCGCCCCGAGCTGCCGGAGGGCACGCCCCTGTCGCGCCAGGTGGGTCAGGACCACGGGCTCGAGAAGGCCCTCGACCACGCGCTGGTCAGCATGAGTGGTGACGCGCTGGAGCAGGGTGCGCCCGTGCGCGGCGCGATCGCCATCCGCAACATCAACCGCACGGTGGGGACGATCCTCGGTCACGAGGTCACGCGCAGGTTCGGGGCCGAGGGCCTGCCACCGGGCACGATCGACCTCACACTCACGGGCTCCGCGGGGCAGTCGTTCGGCGCGTTCGTGCCACGTGGCATCACGTTGCGTCTGGTCGGCGACGCCAACGACTACGTCGGCAAGGGCCTGTGCGGCGGAACGCTTGTCGTGACGCCCGACCCGGCTTCGTCCTTCGTCGCCGAGTCGAACGTCGTGGCGGGCAACGTGATCGGGTACGGCGCCACGTCGGGCGAGCTGTACCTGCGCGGTCTGGTCGGGGAGCGGTTCTGCGTCCGCAACTCGGGCGCGACGGCCGTCGTCGAGGGTGTCGGCGACCACGGCTGCGAGTACATGACCGGCGGCACGGTCCTCGTGCTGGGGCCGACCGGCCGGAACTTCGGCGCAGGCATGTCGGGTGGGACCGCGTACGTGCTCGACCTCGACGAGCGCCTGCTCAACCCGGCGGCTGCCGCGTCCGGCGAGCTGGGCGTGCACCGCCTCGACGCAGCCGACGTCGAGCTCGTCGCCGAGCTGCTGCGCAACCACCGCGAGAACACGGGGTCGGCGGTCGCGTGGAGGTTGCTGCAGGACCTCTCGTCCCTTCCCGACCGCGTGACCAAGCTCGTCCCCCGCGAGTACGCCCGTGTGCTCGAGGTGCGTGCGGCGGCGGCCGACGAGGGACTCGACCCCGACGGGGACCTCGTGTGGTCCCGGATCATGGAGGGCACCCGTGGCTGACCCGAAGGGCTTCCTGACCCACCGCGACCGCGAGCTTCCCGGCGCGCCGCCCTGTGCCGGTGCGTCTGATGGACTGGCGTGAGGTCTACGAGGCTCAGGACCCCGACCAGCTCAAGCGGCAGGCGGGGCGTTGCATGGACTGCGGCATCCCGTTCTGCCACAACGGATGCCCGCTCGGGAACCTCATCCCAGAGTGGAACGACCTCGCCTTCCGCGGGGACTGGGACGAGGCGATCGAACGGCTCCACGCCACCAACAACTTCCCGGAGTTCACGGGTCGGCTGTGCCCCGCGCCCTGCGAGAGCGCCTGCGTGCTCGCCATCAACCAGCCCGCGGTCACGATCAAGCAGGTCGAGGTCTCGATCATCGACAAGGCGATGGCAGCGGGCACCGTGCTGCCTCTGCCGCCCGACCGCCTGACCGGCCACACGGTCGCCGTCGTCGGCTCGGGACCGGCCGGACTCGCTGCGGCACAACAGCTCACGCGGGCCGGTCACACCGTGGCCGTCTACGAACGCGCCGACAGGATCGGGGGGCTGCTGCGCTACGGCATCCCGGAGTTCAAGATGGAGAAGATCCACCTCGACCGACGGCTGCAGCAGATGGCGGCCGAAGGGACTCGCTTCCGTCCTGGCATCGACATCGGCGGCGACAGCGACGACGCGATCAGTGGCAGGGCCCTGGTCGACCGCTACGACGCCGTCGTGCTGGCCATCGGTGCGACGCTGCCTCGCGAACTCGACGTCCCCGGCCGGCACCTCGACGGCATCCTGCAGGCGATGGACTTCCTGCCCGACTCCAACCGGGCCGCGCTCGGTGAGGTGGTCGAGAACCAGGTCGTGGCGACGGGCAAGGACGTCGTCATCATCGGCGGCGGCGACACCGGTGCCGACTGCCTCGGCACCACGCTCCGCCAGGGCGCGCGCTCGGTCACGCAGCTCGAGATCATGCCTCGGCCGTCCGACGAGCGGCCGAGCGCGAACCCCTGGCCGACCTACCCGATGCTGTACCGGGTCTCCAGCGCCCACGAGGAGGGCGGGGAGCGCGTCTACGCGGTCTCCACGACGGAGTTCGTCGGCGACGCCGAGGGTCGTGTCGCGTCGCTCCGCCTCGACGAGGTCGAGCTGGTCGACGGTCGGTTCACTCCGGTCGAGGGTTCCAGTCGCGAGATCCCGGCTCAGCTGGTCCTTCTCGCGATGGGCTTCACCGGTCCCCAGCAGCACGGAGTCGTCTCGGATCTCGAGCTCGACCTGGACGAGCGCGGCAACGTGGCGCGCGATGGTGTCTACATGAGCTCTCGCCCAGGGGTCTTCGTGGCGGGGGACGCCGGACGCGGCCAGTCGCTCATCGTGTGGGCGATCGCCGAGGGGCGTGCCTGCGCGGCGGGCGTCGACGCCTACCTGACCGGCAGCACGGTCCTGCCGGCGCCGATCCCGCCGTCCGCGAGGCCGCTGGGGGTCTGACCACCTGCCGCGGCAGTCTGTGACGCCCCGTGGGCCCTACCGGAAGCCGTTGTGCTGCAAGGAAATCGGCTGACTTCGTGGCCGGCCGCAGGCCGACTGGGCAGGATGAGCGAGGTCCTGTCGGGCTGACCGTGCACGGCGTGGTGGGCGCCGCAGTGTCCACACTCCGAAATACCGGGTACCGCCGTGGCGCGCACTCGGCGATACCCGGCGGTAGGCCTCTACGCTCGGACCATGCGCCGCGCCAAGATCGTCTGCACCCTGGGCCCCGCCGTCTCCAGCTACGAGCAGGTGCTCGAGCTGGTCAGCTCGGGCATGGACGTTGCTCGGCTGAACCTCAGCCACGGAAGCTACGCCGACCACAGCGCCGCGTACCGCAACGTGCGCAAGGCGAGCGACGCCACCGGTCGTGCCGTCGGCATCCTCGCCGACCTGCAGGGTCCGAAGATCCGGCTCGGGCGCTTCGCCGGAGGCCCCGTCGAGCTGGTCGACGGTGCCCGGTTCACGATCACCACCGACGAGGTCCCCGGCGACGTCGACCGCGTGTCCACCTCGTACCTGGGGCTGCCCGGTGACGTGGCGTCCGGCGACCTGGTGCTCATCGACGACGGCAAGGTGACGCTGAAGGTCCTCGAGGTCGAGGGCGCCGACGTGGTCACCGAGGTGGTCGTCGGGGGGACGGTGAGCAACCACAAGGGGCTCAACCTGCCGGGCGTCGCCGTCAGCGTGCCCGCGATGTCCGACAAGGACGCCGAGGACCTGAGGTGGGGGCTGCGGACCGGCGTCGACCTGGTCGCATTGTCCTTCGTACGCAGCGCCGAGGACGTGGACCCCGTCCGGGAGATCATGACCGAGGTCGGCGTGTTCGTGCCCGTCATCGCGAAGATCGAGAAGCCGCAGGCCGTGGAGAACCTCGAGGAGATCGTCGACGCCTTCGACGGGATCATGGTCGCCCGCGGCGACCTGGGCGTCGAGCTCCCGCTGGAGCAGGTGCCTCTCGTGCAGAAGCGCGCCGTGGAGCTGGCCCGACGCAACGCCAAGCCCGTCATCGTGGCGACGCAGGTGCTCGAGTCCATGATCACGGCGCCGCGACCGACGCGTGCCGAGGCGTCCGACGCCGCGAACGCGGTGCTCGACGGCGCGGACGCGCTGATGTTGTCCGGCGAGACGAGCGTGGGGGAGTACCCCTTCGAGGCGGTTCGCACGATGGCGCGGATCATCGCCAACACCGAGGAGCACGGCCTCGACCGGATGACTCCGTTGGGCTCGACCCCGCACACCAAGGGCGGCGCGATCACGCTCGCGGCGACCCAGGTGGGCGAAGCTCCTCGACGTGAAGTTCCTGGTGACCTTCACGCAGTCCGGGGACTCGGCGCGCCGGATGTCGCGGCTGCGGTCCCCCATCCCGCTCCTGGCGTTCACGCCCGAGCAGCGCACCCGGTCGCAGCTCGCGCTCAGCTGGGGTGTGGAGACGTTCCTGGGCCCCTCCGTCAAGCACACGGACCAGATGGTCGTCCAGGTGGAGCAGCAGCTGCTGGGGATCGGGCGGGTCGAGATCGGCGAGGAGGTCGTGATCGTGGCCGGCTCGCCTCCCGGTATCCCGGGTTCCACGAACGCGATGCGCGTGCACGTGATGGGGGACGCCGGCAAGGGGCTCGCCCCGGCGTACCGCGACGACGAGTAGCACTCGCGGCGTGGGGGGACACCGTCCACGAAGCGACGAGGTGTGTGCCGGGTGCGGGACTTGAACCCGCACGCCCTTGCGGGCAGAGGTGTTTGAGACCTCCGCGTCTGCCTGTTCCGCCAACCCGGCCGCCCCGCGCCCAGTGGCTCTCGGTGCGCCCCTAGGCTAGCCGACATGAGCGACGAGACGCAGGCGGTGCCCGGTCCCGCGAACGAGTCCCCCCGACGGGTCGTCGTCGCCGAGGACGAGGCCATCATCCGGCTCGACGTCGTCGAGATCCTCCACGAGGCCGGGTACGACGTCGTGGGCGAGGCGGGGGACGGAGAGGCTGCCGTCCGGCTCGTCGAGGAGCACCGTCCGGACCTCGTCGTGATGGACGTGAAGATGCCGGTGCTGGACGGCATCTCGGCGGCCGAGCGCATCGCCACGGCCAGGCTCGCGCCCGTCGTCCTGCTGACCGCCTTCTCGCAGACCGAGCTGGTCGAGCGGGCACGTGACGCGGGCGCAATGGCGTACGTGGTCAAGCCGTTCACCGCCTCGGCCCTGCTCCCCGCTCTCGAGATCGCCCTCAGTCGCTTCGCGGAGATCACGGCCCTGGAGCTGGAGGTGGCCGATCTCAGCGACCGGTACGAGACCCGCAAGCAGGTGGAGCGGGCGAAGGGCCTGCTGATGTCGGGCATGGGCCTGAGCGAGCCGGAGGCCTTCCGGTGGATCCAGAAGACGTCGATGGACCGCCGGCTGTCGATGCGGGAGGTCGCCGACGTGGTGATCGCCCAGGCAGGTGCAAAGCGCGCGTGACGCCCTCCGGGTCGTTCCCGGTGCTGGGGACGGCGTCGCGTCCGGTTCGTTGTGGTCCGGTGGGTGAAGGAGGTCACGAGTGCGCAACAACCTGCGCATCTCGGGTCAGACTCGTGCGCTGCCAGCGCCTTCTGAGTTAGGTTCCCGACACCAGCGGCGCTGGGATGCCCTCGTGTCCCAGCCGGACGAAGGAGAACACTCAATGATCCGATCCTCGCGCGCCTGGCGCACGACGGCGGTTCTCGGTGCAGCGGCACTCGCTCTCTCTGCCTGTGGCGGTGATGAGGAGACGCCCAGCGGTGGCACCACCTCGGAGTCTTCCGAGGCTCCCGCGGGCGACGGCACCCTGACGATCGGCACCCTGCTTCCGCAGACCGGCAGCCTCGCCTTCCTCGGCCCGCCGGAGTTCGCCGGCGTCCAGCTGGCGATCGACGACATCAACGCTGCCGGCGGTGTGCTCGGCAAGGACGTCGTGAAGACGGACTCGGACTCGGGTGACACGTCAACGGACATCGCCTCGCAGTCGGTCGACCGCCTGCTCTCCGAGAACGTGGACGCCATCATCGGCGCCGCCTCCTCGGGTGTCTCCTTCACCGTCATCGACAAGATCACCGGCGCCGGCGTGGTCCACTTCTCGCCGGCCAACACCTCGCCCGACTTCACGGACTACGACGACAACGGGCTGTACTTCCGTACCGCTCCGTCCGACGTGCTCCAGGGCCGTGTGATGGGTGACCTGCTGGTCAACGACGGCAACCTCAACGTGGGCATCATGGCGCTCGACGACCCGTACGGCACGGGCCTCGCCGAGAACATCCAGATCTCGCTCGAGGAGGGCGGCGGCACGCTCGTCACCGACCCGATCATCTACGACCCCAAGGCCGCCAGCTTCGACGCCGAGGTGACGGCTCTGGCCGCAGCTCAGCCCGAGGCCATCGTCCTGGTCGCCTTCGAGGAGACCAAGAAGATCATCCCCGCGCTGAACACCCAGGGGATCGGGCCGCAGAACATCCCGGTCTACTTCGTGGACGGCAACCTGTCGGACTACAGCGCCGACTTCGCTGCCGGGACGCTCGAGGGCTCCAAGGGCACCCTCCCCGGAGCTGAGGCGACGCAGGACTTCAAGGACGCCCTGCTCGGCGTCGACCCCGCGCTGAAGGACTACTCCTACGCTCCGGAGTCCTACGACGCGACCGTCGTCGTCGCCCTGGCCGCCGAGGCAGCCGGTAGCGACAACGGCGAGGCCATCGGTGCGGCGATCCCGGACGTGACGCGTGGTGGCGAGAAGTGCACCACCTTCGAGGAGTGCAAGACGCTCCTCGCGGACGGCCAGGACATCGACTACGACGGCAAGTCCGGCCCGATCGAGATGAGCGACGCCGGCGACCCGACCGAGGCGACCATCGGCGTCTACCAGTACGGCGCCGACAACACGTACACCAACCTGGAGTACTTCGCCGGCAAGCTCTGATCCGGCACCGCACGACAGGTCTCGACTGAGGGGCCCGGCCACTGGCCGGGCCCCTCAGCCGTTCCCGCAGGCACCCGCCCCCCAAAGTCGCAGATCGGCCACGATCTGCGCCCCGCGGCGGGGTCCCCGACCGCAGATAGGCCACGATCTGCGCCCCGCGGGGGTCCCGACCGCAGATAGGCCACGATCTGCGACCCGCGGGGGTCCCCGACCGCAGATAGGCCACGATCTGCGCCCCGCGGGGCGACAGGGACGGGGCGACGAGGACGACGAAGGGCCCGGCCGATGCGGCCGGGCCCTTCGCGGTGCGCGCGTGGCGCGGGGGTCACGCCTTGGCGAGGGTCCCCAGGTACAGCTCGATCACCTTCGGGTCGTTGGCGAGCGACTTGCCGGTGCCGCTGTAGGCGTTGCGGCCCTGGTCCAGCACGTAGCCGCGGTCGACGATCTGCAGGCAGCGACGGGCGTTCTGCTCGACCATGATCACCGAGACACCCGCGCGGTTGATCTGGCGGGTACGGATGAAGACCTCGTCCTGCAGCGCGGGAGATAGGCCGGCCGACGGCTCGTCCAGCAGCAGCACCGACGGGTTCATCATCAGCGCACGGCCCATCGCCACCATCTGCCGCTCACCACCGGAGAGCGACCCGCAGCGCTGGGCCCTGCGGTCGGACAGCGCCGGGAACAGGTCGGCGACGAACTCGAAGCGCTCCTTGAACTTGCGGGGGTTCTGGTAGACCCCCATCTCCAGGTTCTCCTCGATCGTGAGGGACGGGAACACGTTGTTGTTCTGGGGAACGAAGCCCACACCCTGCGTGACCAGCACGTTGGCCTTCTTGCCGGTGATGTCCTTGCCCCGCAGGGTCACCGTGCCGCTGCGCACGTTGACCAGGCCGAAGAGGGCCTTGAGCAGGGTGGACTTGCCGGCGCCGTTGGGGCCGATGATGCCGACCAGCTCGCCCTCGTTCACGTAGAGGTCGGCGCCGTTGAGGATGTTGACCCCGGGCAGGTACCCGGCGATCAGGTCGTCGGCCCGCAGGAGCGCCTTGTCGGACCCCTTCAGGTGGGCCTTCCGCTCGGCAGCGGTCGACTCGTCGTCCGCGCTGATGGATCCGCTCACTTGTCCTCCTTCGACGCGCGGTGGTCCGCTTTCGCGGCCTCCCGCTCACGCTCGGCGGCGAGGGCCTCCTCGGCCTCCGCCAGCTGCTCGGCCTCGTCCTCCTCGGTCAGGGCGGCGTCGTGGTGCCCGCCGAGGTAGGCGTCGATCACAGCGGGGTTCGCCATCACGACGTCGGGCGGGCCCTCGGCGACGACCTGGCCCTGGGCCATGACGATCACCCAGTCGGAGATGTCGCGGACCATGTCCATGTCGTGCTCGACGAAGAGGACGGTCATGCCCTCCTCGCGCAGGTCCTTCACGTGCCCGAGCAGCGACTGCGTCAGGGCGGGGTTCACCCCGGCCATCGGCTCGTCGAGCATCACCATCTCGGGACGGCTCATCAGCGCGCGCGCCATCTCGAGCAGCTTGCGCTGCCCGCCCGACAGCGAGCCGGCGAAGTCGTCCGCCTTCGTGTCGAGCTTGAAGCGCGCGAGCAGCTCGTGGGCCCGGCGGGTGATGTCGTCCTCCTGCCGACGCCAGATCCCGCGGAAGAGCGCGCTGCTGAGCCGCTCACCGCTCTGCTCGGTCGCACCGAGCCGCATGTTCTCCATCACGGTCATCCGGGACAGCGCCTTGGTGAGCTGGAACGTGCGGACCATGCCGCCGCGGGCCACCTTGTGGGCGGGGACGCCGGCGAGCTTGCCGCCGTTGAAGGTCCAGTCGCCGTCCTGCGGACGGTCGAAGCCCGTCAGCAGGTTGAAGAACGTCGTCTTGCCGGCCCCGTTGGGCCCGATCAGCGCGGTGATGGCACCGCGCTGGATCTCGACGTGCTCGACGTCGACGGCCTTGAGGCCGCCGAAGGTCCTCTGGACCGAGTCGGCGATGAGGATGGGGTCGGGCTTCGGGGAGCCCGGCGTCGCGTCGACGTCACGGAGGGCCGCGGTCGCGGCCTCCTTGCGGGGGCCTGCCGCGCCGGTCTCTCGGCCCTTCTCGAGGTCAGCGGACATTGATCGCGATCTCCCTCTTGTCGCCGAAGATGCCCTGTGGTCTGAAGACCATCAGGAGCATCAGCGCCAGACCGGTGAGCATGAAGCGCACCGGGCCGGCGTCGTTACCGGACAGGAACGGCAGGAACCCCTCGCCGATCGCCTGGCGCAGCACCGTGTCCGTCAGGGACAGGACCGCCCAGAAGATCGCGGCACCCACGACCGGGCCGAAGACTCGGGCCGCTCCACCGAGCAGGAGCACCGTGTAGGCGTAGAACGTGAACTCGGTGCTGTAGTTGTCGGGCTGCACGGCGGCGCGGCCCCAGGAGGAGATGAAACCGGCCACAGCACCGATCACACCTCCGATGATGAGCGCCTGCATCTTGAAGGCGTAGACGTTCTTGCCGAGGCTGCGGACCGCGTCCTCGTCCTCACGGATCCCCTTCAGCACGCGGCCCCACGGGGAGCGCATCAGGAGGTAGACCAGCAGGACGGCCAGGAGCACCAGCGTCCAGCCCACGAGGAGCACCCAGGTGTTCCGCTCGCTGTACTGCCACGGGCCGAATCCGTACGTGCCGTCCGGCAGCGGGTTCAGCGAGAAGAAGCCGTTGGCGAAGCCGGTGACGCCGTTGGAGCCGCCGGTGTACTCGCGCAGGGACGCGGAGCGCACGAGCAGTCGCACGATCTCGGCAGCGGCGATGGTCGCGATGGCCAGGTAGTCCGCGCGCAGCCGCAGGGTGGGGATACCCAGGAGCAGCGCCAGCAGGACAGCGCCCACCAGGCCGAAGACGATGCCGAGAACGGTCGGGAGGTTGAAGATCGAGACCGTGATGGCGAGCCCGTAGGCGCCGACGGCCACGAAGGCCGCCTGCCCGAAGTTCAGCAGGCCCGCGTAGCCGAAGTGCACGTTGAGGCCGATCGCCGCCAGCGCGAACACGATCGTGTCGAGGCCGATCAGCGACGTGGCCGCGTTGCTCAGGATGTTTGCCCAGTCCATCGGTGCTCCCTCAGCCGACCCGCTCCGCGCGGCCCAGGATGCCCTGGGGCCGCACGAGCAGGATCACGATCAGTAGGACGAGTGCCCCCACGTTCTTGAGCTCGGGAGACAGGACGAGCGTGCTGACCTCGATGAACACCCCGACGATGATCGACCCGATCAGCGCCCCGAAGGCGGTGCCGAGACCGCCGAGCGTGACCGAGGCGAAGACCAGCAGGAGGATCGAGAAGCCGACCAGGAAGTTCATGCCCTGGCCGAGCCCGAGCAGCACCCCGGAGAGGGCCGCCAGGGCGCCACCGGTGACCCACACCGTGCGGATCACCCGGTCGACGTCGATCCCGGACGCGGCTGCCAGAGCCGGGTTGTCGGCGACCGCTCGTGTCGCCTTGCCGATCCGTGTCCGCAGCAGCGCGATGCTCACCACGAGCAGCACGATGATCGCGAGGGACATCGACCAGATGTCGAGCGGCCGGAGCCGGAAGATCCCGAAGTCGATGCCCTGCTGGCCCCGGAACTGGTTGAAGAACAGGGACTGCGGACCGAAGACGCTCGAGATCGCGAAGAAGTACCTCAGCGCGAGCCCGAGGCCGATCGAGACGATCATCATCGCGATCAGGCCCGTGCCGCGCCGTCGCAGCGGGGCCCAGATCGCGTAGTCCTGCAGCAGGCCCGCGCCGGCTCCCGCGAGGACGGCGAGCGGTGCGGCGACGAGCACCGGCAGCCCCACCACCACGTTGAAGAACCAGCCGATCAGGGCGCCGAAGGTGATCAGCTCACCGTGCGCGAAGTTCGTGAGGCCCGTGGTTCCGAAGATCACGGAGAGCCCGATGGCCGCGAGGGCCAGGATCAGTCCGAACCGGAGACCCTGGATGAGGAGCTGCGGCAGCTGGTCGAGCTGGGACGTCGTCGACGTGCCGCCCTCGCCGGGCAGGGGGGCGTCGCCTTCGATCAGCGGGAACGCGAGCGGCTTGATCTGCCGGGGGTTCACCACGGTCTCGGCCGGGTTGCGGTCGGGGTTCCGCAGGCTCGTGCCCTCGGGCAGCGAGTCGAGGTCGATCTCCACGGAGTACGTGCCCGGACCGGGGACGGGGACGACCGTCTCGCCGGTGCCGTCCGTCTTGCCGGTCGCCACCTCGTCCTCACCGGAGAGGACCCTGAACTCGACGTCGGCGGCGGGCTCCCTGTCGAGGCGGACCAGGACCCGGATGGACTCACCGTCGCCGGTCGCGGGGGCGCTCTCGGTCGGGGCGGGGGCGCTCTCGGTCGGCGACGGTGTCGTCGTCGTGGCGGAGGCCGCCGACGCGCCGGCGACCATGGTCAGGAGGGCGAGGAGCAGGCCGGCGGCGAGGGCCGGGGCTCTGCGTACTCGGGTACCTGGGGGCACTGCGGTACCTCCGCGGGGAGTCGGTAGCAGGACGTCGATCGGCGTCGAGGACCTGCTGGCCCGTCGACGCTGATCGGGCTGGCGCGTGAGCATAGCCCGACCTTTCCACGGACCGGACGACGTTGGTGCCCGGTCCGCGCGTCGAGTCCCTTCCGTGACCGGGCGGTTCTGCATGGCTCGGGGGGACTGGGCAGGAAATGCGCCGTGGCCTAGGCTCCCCGGCGTGTCTCGTCATGTCGTGGGTGTTCGCCGTGCCGGCGGGTCGGATGTTCCTGTGCTGCTGGCGCTGCTCTGCCGTGACAGGGCCGACGACGCGGCCCACCACCCGGGGCTGAGCCGTGACCGGGTGCTCCAGGTGATCGGGCGCCCCGACGTCCAGGTGCTCCTGGCTGAGGCCAGTGCCGGACGGGGAACGCCTGCACCGGTGGCGGTCGGCGTCCTCGTTCTCCGCCACGGCGAGCTGCTTCCCCTCGGTGGCCACCCGTCCGTGCACGTCGAGCAGCTCTGGGTCGACCCCGAGCACCGGCGCCGGGGCGTGGCGCGCGCGCTGCTGCGTGCTGCCGCCTCGATCGGCGAGCAGTGGGGCCTCGAGGACGTCGTGTGCGCGGTGCCGCCGCAGGGCCGCGACACCCACCGCTTCCTGGCGCGGCTCGGGTTCGCGCCGGTCGTCACCCAGCGAGCCGTCCCCGTGGCGAGCCTGCTGCGTCGGCTGTCCGGGTCGTCCGAGCCGTCCCGCCGGCGCATCAGCCTCGACCAGGTGGTGATCCGCAGGCGGCGGGAACAACGGTCGGCGGCGCGTCCTAGTGTGACGGTGTGACCGCAGCAGCCACCGAGACCACTGCCGCTCCGACCGCGACGCCCGGGCGGCTCCTGCTCGTCGACGGGCACTCGCTCGCGTACCGGGCCTTCTTCGCGCTCCCGGTCGAGAACTTCTCCACCACGACCGGTCAGTCGACCAACGCGGTCTACGGGTTCACGTCGATGCTCATCAACGTCCTGCGGGACGAGCAGCCCACCCACCTGGCCGTCGCCTTCGACGTCTCGCGCCAGACCTTCCGGTCCGAGGAGTACGCCGGGTACAAGGCCAACCGGTCCAAGAGCCCGGACGAGTTCCGCGGCCAGGTCGACCTCGTGAAGGAGGTCCTTGCTGCGCTGCGGGTGACCACGGTCGAGAAGGACGGCTTCGAGGCCGACGACGTGATCGCCACCCTCACCACCCAGGCGCTGGCACAGGGCTTCGAGGTCCTGGTCTGCTCCGGCGACCGCGACGCCCTGCAGCTGGTCACGGACCGCTCGACGCTGCTCTACCCCGTGCGTGGCGTCTCCGAGCTGACCCGGATGACCCCGACGGCCGTCGAGGAGAAGTACGGCATCCCCCCGACCCTCTACCCCGACCTCGCGGCACTCGTGGGCGAGACCAGCGACAACCTCCCGGGCATCCCGGGCGTCGGTCCGAAGACCGCCGCGAAGTGGATCACGACCTACGGCGACCTGGACGGCATCGTGGCCGAGGTCGACGCCATCGGCGGCAAGGCCGGGCAGAGCCTGCGGGACCACCTCGCCCAGGTGCTGATGAACCGGCGGCTCAACGCCCTGGTGCGTGACCTGGACCTCCCGGTGGCTCCCGACGACCTGGCGGTGCGTGCCTGGGACCGTGACGAGGTGCACCAGGTCTTCGACGGGCTGGAGTTCCGGGTGCTGCGGGAGCGCCTGTTCGAGACGCTGTCGACGCCCGAGCCGGAGGCCGAGGGCGGCTTCGAGGTCGAGGTCGCGCGCCCCGCCGGGGACGCGGTGCGCGAGTGGCTCGACGCGAACGCCACCGGCACGACCGGTGTCTCCGTCGTCGGCGACCTGCGGGTGCTGGGGCGGGCGACGGGCGTGGCGCTGACCGGCGCCGACGGCGCGAGCGCCTGGTTCGACCTCGCGGACGACGGCATCGACGAGACCGGACGGGCGCACCTGGCCACCTGGCTCGCGGACCCGTCGCGCCCCAAGGTGCTCCACGACGCCAAGCCCGCCCTGCACGCCCTGGCGGCACGTGACCTGGCCGTCGCGGGCGTCGTGAGCGACACGGCGCTGGCGGCGTACCTGAGCCGTCCGGACCAGCGTTCGTACGACCTCGCGGACCTGTCCGTGCGGCACCTCCAGCGGGACCTGCGGCTCGGGCCAGACGGCGACAGCTCGGCCGGCCCGGCCGGCGGTGGCGGTGACCAGCTGGCACTCGACACCGGGGACGGCCCCGACCCGTCGCGGGAGGCGGCCGTGCGCGCGGCGGCCGTCCTCGAGCTGAGCGCCGTGCTCGACCAGGAGCTGGCCGACCGTGGCGGGCAGCGGTTGATGCAGGACATCGAGCTGCCCCTCGTGGGCGTGCTCGCCCGGATGGAGGCGACCGGCATCGCCGCCTCGACCGAGGTGCTCGACGGGCTCGCCGCCGACTTCGACGAGGGCGTGCGCCAGGCGGCGCAGAACGCGTACGCGGCGATCGGCCGGGAGGTGAACCTCGGCAGCCCGAAGCAGCTGCAGGAGGTGCTCTTCGACCAGCTGGAGATGCCGAGGACGAAGCGCATCAAGACGGGCTGGTCGACGGACGCGGAGTCGCTCGCCGACCTGCTCGTGAAGACCGAGCACCCCTTCCTGCAGCACCTGCTCGAGCACCGCGACGTGATCCGGCTGCGCCAGACCGTCGAGGGGCTGCGCAAGACCGTCGCGCCGGACGGCCGCATCCACACCACGTACGTGCAGACGATCGCGGCGACCGGACGGCTCTCGTCCGTGGAGCCCAACCTGCAGAACATCCCGATCCGCACCGAGGCGGGCCGGCAGATCCGGCGTTCGTTCGTCGTCGGTCCGGGGTACGAGACCCTCCTGACCGCGGACTACAGCCAGATCGAGATGCGGATCATGGCCCACCTCTCCGGGGACGAGGCGCTGATCGAGGCGTTCCGGTCGGGGGAGGACCTGCACTCCTTCGTCGGGTCGCGGGTGTTCTCGGTGCCGCCCGCCGAGGTCACGTCGGCGATGCGGTCGAAGATCAAGGCGATGTCCTACGGGCTCGCCTACGGGCTGAGCGCCTTCGGGCTCTCCAAGCAGCTGCGCATCGACGTCGACGAGGCGCGGGGCCTGATGACCGAGTACTTCGACCGGTTCGGAGGCGTCCGCGACTACCTGCGGGGAGTGGTCGGCGAGGCTCGGCGTGACGGGTTCACGGCGACCATCATGGGGCGCCGTCGCTACCTGCCCGACCTGACCAGCGACAACCGTCAGCGTCGGGAGGGTGCGGAGCGGATGGCGCTCAACGCGCCGATCCAGGGCTCGGCGGCCGACATCATCAAGCTGGCCATGCTGCGCGTCGACGGCGCGCTGCGTGACGCCGGTCTGGGCTCGCGCATGCTGCTGCAGGTCCACGACGAGCTGGTGCTCGAGGTCGCGCCCGGCGAGCGGGAGGTCGTCGAGGCGCTCGTGCGCGAGCAGATGGCGTCGGCGGCCGACCTCGCGGTGCCGCTCGAGGTGTCGGTCGGGCTCGGGGCCAGCTGGGACGACGCCGGGCACTGAGACGGCCCTGCCTGTCGCCGGGTTTGCGGGGACCGGCGGGTACGGGCGGGCCACGGGTGCGAGGATGCCGCGCATGACGAGGCTTCTGGTGACGGGTGGCGCCGGGTTCATCGGCAGCCACTACGTCCGCTCGGTGCTGGCAGGCGACTACGGCGACGCGCCGGAGTCGGTGACCGTACTCGACAAGCTGACGTACTCGGGGAACCGGGCGAACCTGGCGCCGGTCGAGGACGACCCCCGGCTGCGTCTGGTGGTCGGGGACATCGGCGACCCGCAGGTGTGCGACGACCTCGTGGGTTCCGTCGACGCCGTGGTCCACTTCGCCGCCGAGTCGCACGTCGACCGGTCGATCCTCAGCGCGGAGGACTTCGTCGTCACCAACGCGGTCGGCACGCAGACGCTGCTCGACGCGGCGGTGCGCCATCGGGTGCAGCGGCTTCGTGCACGTCTCGACCGACGAGGTCTACGGCTCGATCGACGAGGGCTCGTGGCCCGAGACCCACCCGCTGGCCCCGAACAGCCCCTACGCCGCGTCGAAGGCCGCGAGCGACCTCCTCGCGCTGGCCTGCGCTCGCACGCACGGGCTGCCGGTGATGGTGACGCGCTGCTCCAACAACTACGGCCCGTACCAGTTCCCGGAGAAGGTGATCCCCCTCTTCGTCACGAACCTCCTCGACGGTGGTGACGTGCCGCTGTACGGGGACGGCCTCAACGTGCGGGACTGGCTCCACGTCGACGACCACTGCCGCGGCATCCACCTCGTGCTCGAAGGAGGCCGGGCGGGGGAGGTCTACAACATCGGTGGCGGGACGGAGCTGACGAACAAGGAGCTCACCGGGCTGCTCCTGGACGCCGTGGGCGCCGGGTGGGACCGGGTCGTGCCGGTCCAGGACCGCAAGGGGCACGACCGCCGGTACTCGGTCGACATCACCAAGATCCGCACCGAGCTCGGCTACGAACCGCGGGTTCCCTTCTCGGACGGCCTGTCCCGGACGGTGGAGTGGTACCGCGAGCGGCGCGACTGGTGGGAGCCGCTCAAGGCGCGGGCGCAGCTCTGAGCTCGCCGAGGACGTCCATCCGCGGCAGCAGCCCGAGGTCGCCCGCCTCCTGGAGCGTCGGCGCCTCCTCGTCCTTCGCCGACAGCTGGTACGACAGGGCCGAGCCGTCCAGACCCCGCGTGGGCCACTCGATGCCCAGCTCGGCGTCCAGGGGGTTCACGCCTCGGTCGTGCGTGGGGGAGTAGGTGCTGGAGCAGAGGTACACGACGGCGGAGTCGGGTGCGAGAGAGACGAACCCGTGCCCGAGACCCTCCGAGAGGTAGACGCAGCGTCGCGTCGTGGTGTCGAGCTGCACGCCCGTCCACTGCCCGAACGTGGCGGACCCGACCCGGAGGTCCACGACGACGTCGAAGACCGCACCGGAGACGCACGTGACGTACTTCGCCTGGCCAGGCGGGACGTCGGTGTAGTGGATGCCACGCAGCACGCCCTGACCCGAGACCGAGCAGTTGGCCTGGGCCACGTCCAGCGGCGTCCCGACCGCAACGGCGAGCTCGGGACCACGGAACCACTCGAGGAACAGCCCTCGCTGGTCGGGGTGCTGGTCGGGCGTGAACACCCAGGAACCCGCGATCGGCAGGGGTTCGAGCGGCATGTGGTACTCCTCCGTCGGCTCGCGCAACCCTACCGGCGGACCTCCTTGCGTCGAGTACGGTTCCGCTCGTGAGGTGGACCGTGGTGGGGGCGTCGGGGATGCTCGGCACGGACGTCGTGGACGAGCTGGCGTCGCGTGGCCACGAGGTCGTGGCCCTGTCGCGGAGCACCACCGACATCTACGACGCCGACGCGGTCGGACGGCTCCTGGTCGAGGGCGGCGTGGTGGTCAACTGCGCCGGCTGGACCGACGTCGACGGTGCCGAGACGCACGAGGACGAGGCGTTCGCGGCGAACGCGGTCCTGCCGGACGTCCTCGCCCGGGCGTGCCGGCGGGCAGGCTCCCGGCTGGTGCACCTCTCCACCGACTACGTCTTCTCCGGGACGGCCTCCGAGCCCTACGCCGTCGACGACCCAGTGGGGCCCGTCTCGGCCTACGGGCGCACGAAACTCGCTGGGGAGTGGGCCGTTCGGGCCAGCGGCTCAGAGCATCTCGTGGTGCGTACCGCGTGGCTCTACGGTGCCGCGGGGCGGTGCTTCCCCCGGACAATCGCGGCCGCGGCCCGCACCCGGGAGCACCTCCATGTCGTCGACGACCAGGTCGGGCAGCCGACGTGGACGCGGGACGTCGCGTCCTACATCGTCCGGCTCGTCGACGCTCGCGTCGAGGGCGGGACCTACCACGCGACGTCGTCCGGACAGGTGTCCTGGCACGGCTTCGCCCGGTCCGTCGTCGAGGCGGCGGGGTTCGATCCCGCGATGGTGAGACCGGTTGGTAGCGAAGCCTTCCCGCGCCCGGCTGCTCGTCCGGCCTACTCCGTCCTCGACCACGGGTCGGTGGTCTCCCGACCCGTCCTGCCGATCGGGCCTTGGGAGGACCGCTGGCGTGCGGCCGCCGGCAGCGTGCTCGCCGACCTCGACTGAGGAGGGTCAGCGTCCGCGACGGAGGAGGTCGAGCAGGTAGTCCCCGTAGCCGCTCTTGCTGAGGGCGGTACCTCGCGCGGCGAGCTCGTCGTCCGAGATGAAACCCCGGCGCCAGGCCACCTCCTCCGGACAGCCGATCTTCAGCCCCTGCCGCGCCTCGAGCGTCTGGACGTACTGCCCGGCGTCGAGGAGCGTCTGGAAGGTGCCGGTGTCGAGCCAGGCGGTTCCGCGGGGGAGGACGTCCACCTGCAGCCGGCCCTGCTCGAGGTAGGTGCGGTTGATGTCGGTGATCTCGAGCTCTCCTCTGGCGGAGGGCTCCAGGGACGCCGCCATCGGCACCACGTCGGCGCTGTAGATGTACAGCCCCGGCACGGCCCAGCTGCTCCGCGGCTGCGCGGGCTTCTCCTCGAGGGAGACGGCGCGGCCGTTCTCGTCGAAGTCGACGACGCCGTACGCGGACGGGTCCTTGACCCAGTAGGCGAAGATCGCGCCCCCGTCGATTGCCGAGAACCGCTCGAGCTGGGTGCCTAGGCCCGGCCCGTAGAAGATGTTGTCGCCGAGCACGAGGGCGACGGGCTCGTCGCCGACGAAGTCCGCGCCGATCACGAAGGCCTGCGCGATGCCCTCCGGCTTCGCCTGCTCCGCGTACGAGATCGAGATCCCGAACTGCGACCCGTCCCCGAGGAGCCGCTGGAACTGGTCGGCCTCGTGAGGGGTCGTGATGACGAGGACGTCGCGGATGCCCGCGAGCATCAGCGTGGAGAGCGGGTAGTAGATCATCGGCTTGTCGAAGACCGGCACCAGCTGCTTGCTCACCGCCTGGGTCACGGGGTGAAGACGCGTCCCGGTTCCGCCGGCCAAGAGGATTCCCCGCATCACGGCTGTCTACCACACGGTCTCGTGCGCGACCGGACGTTCAGGTGACCGGGCCGTGAGTGCGTCGGGCGTCCGCGCTCGCCCGGTGTCCTCACGAGGCGGCTACGGCGAAGGAGTCGCCCGACACGATCGCAAGACCCACATGGGTGAAGGCGCAGACACGCGGAGTTACTCACTGGTAGAACTCCGCCTGGCCACATGGCCACGGGGCGAGCCGCTCGCGCCGCCGCACACACGATGGGGTGGAGATGCGTCAACAACTGCTGCCTGGGATCGCGGTGGCCCTGGTGGGGGCCCTGACCGTCGTCCTGGGGTCCGCTCTCGGGCTCGAGCTGGACTCGGCGGCCCTCCTCGGGGTGGCGCTGGGCGGAGTCGTCGGGCTGGTGCCCGACGGCAGCCCCGTGCTCCGGGCGTGCGCCTTCGTCCTGGGGCTGGGCTTCGCCTGGGCAGGGTTCGTCGTGAGGGCCGCCGTGCTGCCCGATGCCGCGGTCGGCCGCGCGATCGTCGTCGCCCTGGTCGTCGGCCTGTGCGCCGTCGCGGCGACGGCGACCGTCGGCCGCCTCCCGCTCTGGGCCCTCCTGGCTGGTGCCGCCGCGATGGCCGGCTCCTACGAGGCGACCTACGCGCTGGCTCCGTCCCGCGTGCTCGAGACGTCCCCGTCCGGGGCGACGACCGTGTTGCTGACCGCCGCGCTGGGCTTCCTCGCGGCGTCGTTGGCGGCGGCCGCCACCACGAGCCAGCGGGACGGCGCCCACGTGGCGGCCCCGGCTGACGACACCACCTACGAGAAGACGGGGGTCTGAGACATGGGCCGACGACTCACCACTCCAGCCTGCCGCGCCGCGTCGGTGCGTCTCGGCGCGGCGGCCCTGGCCGCCCCCCTCCTGACCGGCTGGCTGGTCGCGCCGGCAGCGGCGGCGGTCGACGGCGTCGAGGTCACCAACACCGAGACGGTGCAGGCGCTGCTCGACGCCTCCGGCCAGGTGCGCGAGGCGCGTGTCTACGAGCAGCTGTCCTTCGAGGGCGCCGGCAGGGTCGACGTCGTGAACCCCGTCTCGACGGAGGGGATCCGCAACCTCGACGCGTTCGGCGGCTTCGACCTGCGGGACGGCTCGATGGTCACCACGGTCGATGTGCACGGCAGCGACCGCCTCCGCACGGTCAGCGACTTCACCGGGGACCTCCCGCTGTCGGTCGAGGTCGTGTACCTCCTCGACGGGCAGGTGGTCCCGGCGAAGGACGTCGTCGGCGCCAGCGGCACGCTGGAGGCCCGGTACAGGGTGAGCGAACGTGACCGGGGCGCGAGCAGCAGGTCACGTACGCGGACGGCTCCGGCGCGCAGGTCACGTCGACCGCGGAGGTCGTGGTGCCGATGGTCGGCTCGACCACGGTGACGCTGCCCGAGGGCTTCACCGACGTGCGGGCGCCGTCCGCCAACGTCGCCGGCGACGGCCGGGGCGGCACGAAGCTGACGTTCACGATGACCCTGTTCCCGCCGATCGGCAGCCCCGTCGCCGAGTTCGGGTACACGGCCGAGATCCGGGACGGGCAGGTGCCGGGCGCCGTCGTGTCCGCGCTACCGGTCTCCCCGCTCGACAGTCCCTCCTTCAAGGGCGGCGCGGCGAGCTACAAGGGCGGCGCCGAGACCGGCCAGGAGCTGACGGCAGGCGCGTCGGAGATCGACGCGAACCTGCTCAAGCTGCGGGACGGGGCAGGCGACCTGCTGGCCGGCCTGCTCCAGCTGCGTGACGGCGCCGCCGAGCTGGAGGCCGGCCTCGTGGGCAAGGCCGCTCCAGGCGCCGGCGAGCTGGCGGCCGGGGCGGTGAGGCTCGACGAGGGGGCGAAGGAGCTGCGCGGCGGGGCGCGGCAGCTGGCGGACGGCGCCGTCGACGCCAAGGACGGGTCGGACCAGCTCGCGAGCGGGGCCGTCCGTCTCGACGACGGGCTCGTGACGGCCGGTGCCAAGGCGCCCGGCCTGCTGGCCGGTCTGGAGCAGGTCGACGGCGGGCTCGCCCTGGTGGACCAGGGTCTTGTCACGATGTACGGGAGCATCGACGCGCTGCCGGCGAAGGCCAAGCCCCTGCACGACGGCGTCGCCCTGCTGCGCGCCGGCATCGGCACCAAGACCACCGACCAGACCCTCCTGTACGCCGTGGACCAGCTGCGCCAGCAGCTCGGCGCGGCGGCCGACGGGGTGACCCAGATGAAGGCGGGCGTCCGCGAGTCCTACGACAGCCTGGGCTGTGCGGTGGCCGTGCTGAACGACGCCGTGAACGGTGCGTCGGCGCTCGCACCGGGAGCCAGCCCCTGCTACCCCTCCGGACGACCCGGGATGGCTGCGATGGCCGTGCCCAACTCCGTCCTGGTCGGGCAGGTCTCGGGTCAGCTCGCGACGAGCCGGACCGAGCTCTACAACAGCGCCGACGAGTACGACCAGACCACGCTGTACGGCGGGCTCAACGTCGTCGGCGCCGGCCTGTCCACCGGGGCGGTGCCCGCGCTGGTCAAGGTCGAGTGCGGCCTGGACAACACGGCGCTGCCGGGGGTCTGCGACGCAGCTCGGCCGGGCCTGCTGCAGGGGCTCGCGGCGCTGGACGCCGGTGTCACGCAGCTGACGACGCAGACCCGCGACGCGGTGCAGGCCGGCGTGGGCGACGACGACGACCTCAAGGAGGACGGCACGCTCCGCGGTGGGATCCACTCGCTGCAGGGCGGGGTCGACCTCATCGCCCAGGGCGGTCTGACGCTCGTCGAGGGCCTGGGCCAGCTCCAGGACGGGTCCGGTCAGCTGGCGACGGGCAACAGCGACCTCGCGGCCGGTCTGGGGCAGCTCCGCTCCGGTGCGGGTCGCCTGGCGACCGGCGCCGGCGACCTCGCCGACGGCACCGGGCAGCTGTCGGACGGTGCCGGGGAGCTGTCCGACGGGCTGGCCGACGCGGCCGACGGCTCGGGCCTGATCGCGGACGGACTCGTCGAGGCCGCCGACGGTGCACCCCAGCTCAGGGACGGCGCCCAGCGGCTCTCGGACGAGGGCACCAAGGCTCTCGTCGCCGCCGGGGACGAGACCGCGCAGGACTACGGGCTGAAGTACGCGGTGATCGAGGCGGGCGCGGAGCGCGCCTCGACCGCCGGGATGGCGTTCGGGGCGCCCGAGGGCGCGGAGGGCTTCACCGCGTACTCGCTGGAGCTTGCCGCCCTCGACGGTGAGGACGACCGCAACGTAGGGCGCGCACTCGGTGGCGTCCTCGTGTTCGGCCTCGCGTCCGGGGTCGCGGCCGGGATCCACCGCAGGGTCTTCTGACCCCGGGAGCACTGAGCCGGGCTATCCGGGACGGTGGGTCACGAAGATCGCCGTCCCGGGGAGCAGCCGACCACGCAGAGGGCTCCATCCGCCCCACACCTGCGTCAGGCCGGCTGTCCACTCCGGCTCGACGACGTCGTCGAGGACGAGTCCCGCGCCGACGACCTCCCGCACCCGGTCGCCCAGCGTTCGGTGGTGCTCGACGTAGGTGACGTCGCCGTCGCTGTCGAGCTCGCGGTACGGCGTCCGGTCGAAGTACGAGCGGTGCACGGTCAGCCCGCCGGGACCTGGGTCGTCCGGGAAGGCCCACCGCACCGGGTGGCCGATCGCGAAGACCCACCGACCGCCAGGCCGCAGCACGCGGGCGACCTCCGCGTGCACCGCCCCCGGGTCCTCCACGAACGGGACGGCCCCGAATGCCGAGCAGGCGAGGTCGACGCTGTCGTCCGCGAGCGGCAGTCGTCCGGCGTCCGCCTGGACGAGCGGGGTGCGCACCCCGAGGGACGTGTCGATCTGGCGGCCTCGCCTGAGCATGCCCGCCGACAGGTCGACGCCCACGACCCGTGCACCGCGAGCGGCCAGCCACCGTGAGCACTGCGCTGCCCCGCAGCCCACCTCGAGCACGTCGAGGCCCGCGAGCGACGCGGGGTCGCCCAGCAGGTGGGCCTCCGACTCCAGCAGGCCCTCCGGGCACCACCGGAAGTCGTCGTCCCCCAGGAACGCGCCGTGCTCGGCGTAGTAGACGTCCGCCTCGGCGTCCCACCACTCGCGGTTCGCCGGCACCGTGCGCCCGGCCGGCACCGACCCGTAGCCGGCCGTGTCGCCGGTCGACGGGTCGTCCGGGGGCTCAGGCAGCTGCATGCCTGCGAGCATGCCGGACGCCGTGGCTGCCGGACCTCGCGGGTCGTGGGACGCCACCGCCGTCCTTTGACCCCCCTCTTCGCCGGACGGTAGGGTGCCCGTGCGCACGAACTGTGCGCGGCTCCGTTGCGCCTGCTGCGGGGTCGTCTCCACCGACGGACTCACCACCAGGTGTGCCGTCCCAACCAACTGCCCGCATCGGAGCCACCCCTACATGACCGCCAGCACCACGACGACGACCACTCCTCAGGTCGCGATCAACGACATCGGCTCGGCCGAGGACTTCCTCGCTGCCATCGACGAGACGATCAAGTACTTCAACGACGGGGACATCGTCTCCGGCACCATCGTCAAGGTCGACCGCGACGAGGTCCTGCTCGACATCGGATACAAGACCGAGGGCGTGATCCCGTCCCGCGAGCTGAGCATCAAGCACGACGTGGACCCCTCGGAGGTCGTCGGCGTCGGTGACGAGGTCGAGGCCCTCGTCCTCCAGAAGGAGGACAAGGAAGGTCGTCTCATCCTGTCCAAGAAGCGCGCGCAGTACGAGCGCGCCTGGGGCACGATCGAGAAGATCAAGGAGGAGGACGGCGTCGTCACCGGCACCGTCATCGAGGTCGTCAAGGGTGGTCTGATCCTCGACATCGGCCTGCGAGGCTTCCTGCCCGCCTCGCTGGTGGAGATGCGGCGCGTCCGCGACCTGCAGCCGTACGTGGGCCAGCAGGTCGAGGCGAAGATCATCGAGCTCGACAAGAACCGCAACAACGTCGTGCTGTCGCGCCGTGCGTGGCTCGAGCAGACGCAGTCCGCGGTCCGGATCAACTTCCTGAACACCCTGCAGAAGGGTCAGGTGCGCTCCGGTGTCGTCTCCTCGATCGTCAACTTCGGTGCGTTCGTCGATCTCGGCGGCGTGGACGGTCTGGTCCACGTGTCCGAGCTGTCCTGGAAGCACATCGACCACCCGTCCGAGGTCGTCGAGGTGGGCCAGGAGGTCACCGTCGAGGTCCTCGACGTGGACATGGACCGCGAGCGGGTCTCCCTGTCGCTGAAGGCGACCCAGGAGGACCCGTGGCAGCAGTTCGCCCGGACGCACGCGATCGGCCAGGTCGTGCCGGGCAAGGCCACGAAGCTCGTCCCGTTCGGTGCGTTCGTGCGTGTCGAGGAGGGCATCGAGGGCCTGGTGCACATCTCCGAGCTGGCGGTGCGCCACGTGGAGATCCCCGAGCAGGTCGTGCAGGTCGGCGACGACATCTTCGTCAAGGTCATCGACATCGACCTCGAGCGTCGCCGCATCTCCCTGTCGCTGAAGCAGGCCAACGAGGGCGTCGACGCGAGCAGCGAGGACTTCGACCCGTCGCTGTACGGCATGGCGCAGGAGTACGACGACGCCGGCAACTACAAGTACCCGGACGGCTTCGACCCCGAGACGCAGGAGTGGCTCGAGGGCTTCGACACCCAGCGCGAGGAGTGGGAGCGCCAGTACGCCGAGGCGCACGCTCGCTGGGAGCAGCACAAGAAGCAGGTCACCGACGCCGTCAAGGCCGAGGCCGAGGCAGGCGAGGCCGGCGAGTCGGCGTCCACCTCGTACTCGTCCGGCTCCGAGGCGCCGGCCCCCGCCGCCGCCGAGGCGTCCGGGTCGGGCGACGACGCGGAGGGCACCCTCGCCTCCGACGAGGCCCTCGCGGCCCTGCGCGAGAAGCTGACCGGCGGCGCCTGAGCCACCGTGCCGGCTGCCTCACCAGCCGAACGACGAAGCCCCCGACACCTCACGGTGTCGGGGGCTTCGTCGTTCCTGGCGGCTCGTGCCGCCGACCCGGGACGGTGAACCTCAGAACTGCCTGACAGAGGCTGTCGCGAACGATCCACCGGCTGGCACCGCCGCCGTGCTCGTCACCGCGGTGGACGGCGAGTACGTGGCGATCACGTTGCCCGTCACGGTGGCTGCGCCGGCTCCCGAGGCCTGCCCGAGGGTCACGGTGAGGGTCCGGGTCGAGGCGCTCCAGGTGACGACGCTCCTGGAAGCACCTGTGCCGCCGTACGTGACGTTCGAGGTCGCGTACGCCGTCGAGGCGAGCGCCAGGCCGCCGAAGTTGAAGGTGCAGCTGGAGGCGGTGACCGTGAGGCTGTCGTTGCCGCCACCGCCGTTCATCAGGGTGACCGTCACGTCGTTGTTCGCTGTCAGGCTCTGGTCGGACCCGTTGCCGGACCACGTCGAGCACAGGGTGCTCACCTCGATGTCGTCGGAGAAGGTGATCGACGACCTGGTCGCCCTGGTCCGCGCGACCGCTCGTGCCGGTGCCGTTCACCACCGAGACGCTGCTCGCGTAGGTGCCCTGCTTGACGATCGTCGAGATGGTCGCGGTGTTGCCGGTGTTGTCGGTGCCGGTGAGCGTGTACCGGTAGCAGCCCTGGGGCAGTGCGGACTGCGTCGGGGCGCCGGACAGCGTGGTCGCGGACCCGAACGTGCCGCATGTCGTGCCGGTGAGCGTCGCCGACTCCCGGGTCAGGATGCTGGACGCGATGCCGGTGGCGGCGTCGGTGTAGTCGGTGCGGGAGATCGTGTACGAGCTTCTGTTCACCGTGCTGGTCGTGCCCGCGCCGCTCGCGGCGACGCGCGTTGACGGTGAGCGCTCCGGTCGTCGGAGCGGTGGTGTCCACCTTGACGATGGTGGAGATGGCCGCGGTGTTGCGTGGCGTTGTCGGTGCCGGTGAGCGTGTACCGGTAGCAGTTCGTGGCCAGGCCGGTCTGGGTCGTCGTCCCGGTGATCGTCGTGCTGCCCGTGAAGGTGCCGCAGTTGCCGTTGGTCAGCGTGGCGGAGGCGCGGACGAGGAGGCTGGTGGCGATGCCCGACGTGCCGTCGGTGTAGTCGGTGCGGGAGTCGATCGGGAACGACGTCGCGTTGGTCGGGCCGCTCGTGGTGGCAACGGCGTCGGCCGCGATGCCGTTGACGGTCACGGCGCCCGCGGTGGGGACGTCCAGGTCGACCTTGACGGTGTGGGTCGTGCTGGCGGTGTTGCCGGCGTTGTCGGTGCCGGTGAGCGTGTACCGGTGGCAGCCGCTGGCGAGACCGGACTGGGCGGGGTTGCCGACGATCACGGACGTCGACCCGAAGGTCCCGCAGGTGTTGTTCGTCAGCGTCGCCGAGGCGAAGGTGAGCACGCTCGACGCGATGCCCGACCCGGCGTCCGTGTAGTCGGTGCGGGTGCCGATCGTGAACGAGCCGGTCTTGTTGAACGAGGACGTCCCGACCGCCGCTGGCAGCGACGCTGTTGACCGTGAGGGCCCCGGTGACCGGCAGCGACGGTGTCGAACTTCACCACGGTCGAGACGGCCGACGCGTTGCCGGCGTTGTCGGTGCCGGTGAGCGTGTAGCGGTAGCAACGGGTCGTCGTCAGGGTCTGGCTGGTCGTGCCGGTGATGGTCGTCGTCGAGCCGAAGGCCGCGCACGTGTTGTTGGTGAGCGTCGCGAAGGCGCTGGTCAGGGTGCTGGTGGCCAGGCCCGACTCGACGTCGGACCAGTCCGTTCGCGAGTTGACCAGCACGGGGTTGGCCTTGCTGTAGCTCGTCGTCTCGATGGCGTCCGCGTCGGTGCCGTTGACGGTGACGGCCCCGCCGGTCGGCGTGCTCAGGTCGACCTTGACGGTGTGCGTGGTCGTGGCGGTGTTGCCGGCGTCGTCGGTGCCGGTGAGGGTGTACCGGTGACAGCCCGTCGCCAGGCCGGTCTGCGAGGGGTTGCCCGAGATCACGGACGTGGACCCGTACGAGCCGCAGGCGTTGCCGCTCAGCGGGGCGGAGGCGAGGGTGAGGACGCTCGAGTCGATACCGGAGTTGGCGTCGGTGTAGTCGGTGCGGGTGTTGATCGGGAAGGCGCCGGTCTTGTTGAACGAGAAGGTCCCCACCCCGCTCGACGCGACGCCGTTGACCGTGACGGCCCCCGCCGTCGGCGCGATGGTGTCGACCGGGACGACGGTGTTGATCGCGGCGGTGTTGCTGGCGTTGTCGGTACCGGTCAGCGTGTACCGGTAGCAGTTCGTGGCGAGCCCCGTCTGCGTCGTGGTGCCCGTCACCGTCGTGCTGCCCGTGAACGTCCCGCAGGTTCCACCGGTGTACGCGGCGGACGCCCGCGTGAGGGCGCTGGTGACGATGCCGGAGGCGGCATCGGTCCAGTCCGTGCGGGAGTTGACCGGGAACGACGTCGCGTTGGTCGGGCCGCTGGTCGTGCCCGCGGCGTCGGCGGCGGTGCCGTTGACCGTGACGGCGCCGCCCGTGGGGGCGTCGAGGTCGACCTTGACGGTGTGGACGGTGCTGGCGGTGTTCCCGGCTGTTGTCGGTGCCCATCAGCGTGAAACGGTGGCAGCCGGTGGTCAGACCGGACTGCGCGGGGGTGCCGACGACCGGCGTCTCCGCGCCGAAGGTGCCGCACGCGTTGGCGGCCAGGGGTGCCTCGGAGTGCGTCAGCTGGCTGGTGGCGATCCCCGACCCGGCGTCGGTGTACTCGGTCCGGGAGTTGATCGGGAAGGCGCCGGTCTTGTTGAACGAGAAGGTCCCGACGCCGCTGGCTGCCACGCCGTTGACGGTGAGGGCGCCGGTGACCGGGACGACCGTGTCGTAGCGGACGACGGTCGAGACGGCGTCGGCGTTGCCGGCGTTGTCGGTGCCGGTGAGGGTGTACCGGTAGCAGCGGGTGGTCGTCAGCGTCTGGTTGGCCGTGCCCGTCACGGTGACCGCGTTGCCGTAGGCCGCGCAGGTGCCGTTGCTGAGGGTGGCGTAGGTGCGGACCAGGGTGCTGGTCGCCAGGCCCGACTCCGCGTCGGTCCAGTCCGTCCGCGCGTTGATCAGAACGGGGTTGGTCCTGCTCCAGCTCGTCGTCTCGATGGCGTCCGCGTCGGTGCCGTTGACGGTCACGGCGCCGCCCGTCGGGATCTCCAGGTCGACCGTCGACCGTCGTGGAGACGGTGGCGGTGTTCCCGACGGAATCGGTGCCGGTGAGGGTGTAGCGGTGGCAGCCGGTGGTCAGCCCGGACTGGGCGGGCGTGCCGACGATCTCGTTCTCCGACCCGAACGTGCCGCAGGCACCGCCGCTCAGCGTGGCCGAGGCGAGGGTGAGCACGCTGGAGGCGATGCCGGACTCGGCGTCAACGTACTCCGTGCGTGAGTCGATGGTGAAGGAGCCGTTCGCGTCGAAGCTCGTCGACCCGCCACCGGTGGCCGCGACCCCGTTGACGGTGAGCTGCCCACCGGTGGGTGCCGAGTTGTCCGGGGTGAACGAGAGGACGGTGGACACGGCGTTCCCGGCGGCGTCCCGTCCGACGACGGTGTGGCTGCTCGGCGTCGCCCCCGACGCGAAGGCGTACGCGCTGGACGTGTAGTCGACGGTCGGAGGCGTGCCGTTGCCCGCGGTCACCGTCTCGTCGGCATGGGTCCAGCCGCTGTCGGCGACCTCCGGGAACGTCGCGGACGCCGGTCCCGCGTCGACGTCCGTCACCGAGCTCGTCAGCGTGAACGATCCCGCAGCGTCGCGGAAGTAGAGGGTCGTGCCGGCCTGCGAGGCGTTCGTCGCTCCCGGATCCATCGTCACGGTCTGCGAGGGCGCGCCGTCGTCGTAGACCACGACCGTCGTGACGCTCGCGGTGTTGCCCAGCACGTCGGTGCCACGGAGCGTGTAGCGGTGGCACCCCGTCGTGAGGCCTGTCTGGTCCGGCGCCCCGGTGATGGTGGCAGGGCTGCCGTACGTGCCGCAGACAGGGCCGCTGAGCGGGGCCGTCTCCAGCGTGAGCACGCTCGACGCGAGACCGGACCCGGAGTCGGCGTCGTAGTCGACACGCAGGTCGATCGGGAAGTCCGTCCGCGCGTAGCTGGTGGTGGGGGTTCCGTTGGCGGCGGTCCCGTTGACGGTCAGCGCCCCACCGGTCGGTCCGAGGTCGTCCGGGCTGAGCAGGAGGGTCGTCGTGACGACCGCGCCCCGCGTGTCGCGTCCGCTCACCGTGTGGGCGGCCGGCTGGGCCGGGGACGGGTCCCACGAGTACGTGGACGAGCCGTAGGAGGTGGTGGTGGGACCTCCGGTGCCGGCGTTGATCGTCTCCGCGGGGTGGGTCCAGCCCCACGCGGCGATGTCGGGGAAGGTCGCGGAGGCGGGCCCGGCGTCGACGCTCGTGACCGTGTCGACGAGGGCGAACGACCCGGCGACGTCCGAGCGGTAGTACAGCGAGGTGCCCGACAAGCTGGCGTTGCTGGCCCCGGGCGCGAGGCTGACGACCTGGGTCGGGCGCCTCGACCACGACGTCCGCGCTCGGCGCGCTCTCGGCCGTCCACGTGCGGAAGACCGCCGTCACGGTGTACGAGTAGGTGCCGTCGGCGACCGACGGGTCGGTGCAGGACACCGTGCCGTCGGGCACGTACGTCGCGGGCTGCCCGGGGTCGGTACCGCAGGCGTCCGTCGGCGTGCCGCCGTCCCAGCGGATCACGGTGTAGCCGTCGAGGGACTCCCCGGGAGGCGTCGCGGCCGTCCAGTCGATGGTGACGCTGGCGCCGACCGACGACGCGGAGATCGCGGACGGGGCGTCGAGCGAGGACACGTCAGCCGAGCCGACGCCCGAGCCGGCGGTGCTCCAGCTGGCGGAGGCCGCCGCGCCGACGATCGAGCACGCCGAGCACGCCGAGGCCGACCAGCGCGGCACGCAGCACCCCCGTCGCCCGCTCCGAGGGCTGGCGACGGGGGGCCGAGGGCCCGCCCTGCGGCGACATTGGCTCGACGCGACTCGGCGGGGTCAGCTGACGGTGAAGGTCAGGTTGACCGTCTCGAGCTTGCAGCCGTCCTGGTTCGACGCGGTGTTCAGCATCCGGATCGACGCGCCGGTCGCCCCGGTGGGGCCGGCACCGCCGGAGGTGAACGACGCCGAGGCGCCGCCGGCGATCTCGACGGGCGTGCCGACCGAAGGCTTCGACGGCTGGACGATGGTGAAGTCCGCCGCGCTGCAGCCCGCGTTGAAGGAGCCGAAGCCGATGGCCACGTTCGTGATCCGTACCGGCGCCGTGGCGCTGTTGTTCGTGACGGTGAAGTCGATCGCCTGCGCGGGACCTCCCGGGTAGAGGTTCGACACGGTGCTGTTCTGGGCGACTGTGACGCCACTGTCGGTGCCGACCCCGGCCGAGCCCGTTCCGCTCCCGAGCGTCGACCAGTAGGCCAGCGCGATTCCCCCGGTGAGCACGGCTCCGCCGACGACAAGGGCGACCGTAGGGTCTTCCTGCGCGTGAGCTTCATGGTGTCCTTCTCTCTCGACGGGATCGTCCGACCTCGTCGCGCGGTATTCGTTGCAGTTCTTATCGGCGTCGGAGGCGGGTACTTGACGATTTGATCGACGGCACGTGTCGGTGCCGTCCACCGGATTGCTCCGGTCGGGGAGGTTGAGCGGGTGTTCCGGCGCGTTTCACGGCCCGCCGGTGCCGGAGAGTGACCGGTGTCCCCAGGTCGCATCCGGTCCCGGGGCACCCGGACGGACCACTTTCCGGACGCATGGGACCTACCAGCGGACGAGCTTCCAGACCTCCGGGCGTGGCTCGTCCTCGGCACCGACGTCCGCGAACAGGGCGACGGCCGTCTTGAGGTGGCGCATGGACTCGTCCGTCTCGCCGCGCGCGTGCAGCAGGTCTGCCAGGTTGTTGTGCAGGGCGGCCTCGCGGTGCCGGTCACCCTGCGCGCTGCACAGGCTCAGCGCGTCCGCCGTGAGAGCCGTGGAGCTCACCAGGTCGCCGGCCTGCCGGTGCACGAGGGCCAGGTTGTTCAGGACGGCGACCCGCGCGGCGACGTCACCGAGCTGCTCGGCGAGGGCGCGGCTGGTCTCCAGGTGGGTGCGGGCCTCCTGCAGCGACGACCGCTCCGACGCGAGCATCCCCAGGAGGTTGTGCGCCTGGCCCCTGGCGGCCGGGTCGGACGAGGAGTCGGCGAGCCGGAGGGCGCCGAGCGCGAGGTCGGTCGCTCCCGGCTCGTCGCCTGACATCAACCTCACGACGCTGAGGTCGGCGGTGATCCGGGCCCGGGTCGCGGGGCGGTCCGGCGGGGTGGCGTCCAGCGCCGCGCGCAGGTGCACCTCGGCCAGGCGGTGGTCCCCACGCCGGTGGTGCACCTGCCCCAGCCTGTGCTCGATCCCGCCGAGCGCCGGCGCGGGGGCTGCGGCGGCGGCCGTCTCGTAGCTGGTGACGGCCTCGGTGTAGCCGCCGGCGAGCATCTGGAGGTCGCCCAGGGCCACGTGGAGGGCGGCGGTGTCCGGGTGCCCGAGCGCCAACGCCGCGTCGAGGTGGTCCCTGGCTGCGGCGTTCGCGAACACCTGGCGTGCGCTCTGCGCCGCGACCACGTGTGCCCGAGCCGCCTCCTCGAGGCGGCCTGCCAGTTCGAGGTGGCGTGCCGCGGTGGCGGGCGACGACGCCGACGCGTCGGCAGCCCGGCCGTGCAGCAGCCGACGCCGGGCCGTTCCGGCGTCGTCGTAGGCCACCTGCCGCACCTGGTCGTGGCAGAAGTCGTAGACGGTGTCCGCCTCACGCAGCAGGCCGTGCGCCACGAGCACGTCGAGGGCGTCCGCGGACTCCTCCTCGGACCGTCCGCTCACGGCCTGCACCGTGCGGGGGTCGAAGGACCGACCGAGCACCGCGGCGGCGGTGAGGACCTGCCGGCCCGTCTCGCTCACCCGGTGGAGCCGGGCCCGGACGAGGTCTCGCACGCCCGTGGGTACGTCCCACTCGGTCTGGTCGAGGTCGACCGCGCCCAGGTACTCGACGAGCAGGAAGGGCACGCCCTGGGTGGTTCCGTGCAGCCGACCCACGACCTCGGACGTCGCGTCTGGACGCACGGCACGGGTGATGCGCCCCACGGCGTCCGGACCCAGAGGCTGGAGGTCGAGGACCGCCCCGCGACCTGTCCGGGCGGCGTCCGAGATCGTGCGGACCAGAGGGTGCTCGTGGGGGCTGCGCCACGTCAGCACCGTGAGCAGGGGCCGCCGCGCCGTCCGTCGGACCCCGAAGGAGAGAAGGGCGAGGGTCGCCTCGTCCGCGAGGTGCGTGTCATCGAGCGACGAGGACCCCCGGCGCGTCCTCCGGCGCAGGCCGCGACCAGGGCGTCCCACAGCGAGGCCAGGAAGCGCGCCTCCTCGCCCGGCCGCGGTAACCCGTCGACCGCGGGGTACGCGACGTCGCCGAGCAGCCGGCCGACGTCGTGGCGCGTCGGGTCCGGCAGGCCGTCGAGCACGCCGGGCGACACGGCCAGCCGGGCTGTCAGCAGGTCGATGACAGGCCCGTAGGCCAGCGCGGACTCGTCCTCGTACGCCCGTGCCACGAGGGGGACCGCGCCCCGACGGGACAGGGCGCCGACCAGCTCCTCTCCGAGGCGGGTCCGGCCGATACCCGCCTCTCCGCGGACCAGCACGACCCTGCCGTCGGGACCGACCAGCGCGTGCTCGGCTCACGAGCGCGGTCAGCTCGTCGTCGCGGCCGACGAACGGGGGAGGGATCCGTCCCTTCGGGGGGACGCCTGCGTGCACAACGGAGGGGACGCTCACGGGCAGGCCCTGGCCGGTGCTGATCGCCTCGTAGAGCTCGGTCGTCTCACGCAGTGGCGGCACCCCGAGCTCACGTGAGAGGGTCGCGCACGCACTCGCGGTACTGGTGGAGCGCGGCGGCGCGGTCACCCGTCGCGGCGAGGAGCCGGATGAGTGCTCGGTGCGCGGGCTCCTGCAGCGGCTCGAGCTCCAGCCATCGACGGGCGGCCTGCAGGGCGCCGTGGTGGTCGCGCGAGCCCTCGCGGGTCTCGGTCAGGCGCGCCAGGCACGCCACCAGCTCGGAACGCACCGCCTCGGCCTGCGCCTCCACCCACGTCTCGAACTCCGGTGCGTCCCGGACGACGAAGCCCTCAAGCAGGTCCCCGCCGGCGAGGTCGACCGCCTCCGCGTCCCTGCCTCCGCGCACCAGCTCCCGGAAGCGGAGGACGTCGACCTGCAGCCCCGGGCCGGGCCGCAGCGCCACGTGGTCGCGGTCGGCGACCAGGAGACCTGGTCCGACGACGGAACGGATCGTCGACAGGGTCCGGCGCAGGGCGCCCCGTGCGTGGGTGAGGTCCTGATCCGGCCACAGCACGTCGGCGAGGGCGTCCCGCGGCCGCGGACCGCCAGCCAGCGCGAGGTGAGCCAGCGCGGCAAGCGCCTTGCGCGTGTCGAAGTGCACGACGACGCCGTCTCGGAGCACCTGAGGGGGGCCCAGGAGCCTGATCTCGATCACTGCACCTCGTCACCGGGGCGAACATCGGCGACGCCCCCGTCCGGTCGCACGCCGTAACGATTCTGGCACGCGGACCCGCGATCGTCGGGTGTGTTCCGGCGGGTCCTGCGACGACTCAGGGAGCGGCCCGTCCATGCCGTCCAGCACTCGGACCGAGAAGTCGCTGCAGGGCCCGTCGGACAGGTCCATCCTTGTCCCGACCGGTGGACGAGGGAAGCACGCGAGCGAGGACCGCACGTGAGGGCACCGAGGCGGAGGGTCCGGCGTGGCACGAGCGTGCTCGCGCTGACCCTCCTGGCTGCGTTCTGCGGACTGACGGCGTTCGCCTTCTGGGACGGCGCGACGGGCACGGGCACTGGTGACACTTTCGCGGTCGTCGCCGTCGGCTTCGCGCTGGTCGGAGCGGTCGTGGCGGTACGCCGGCCCGCGAACTCCGTGGGATGGCTGCGTGCTGGCGCATCGCGGTGCTGATCGCCTTCGGCAGCTTCGGCGAGGCCTACGCAGGCGTACCGGGTCGCCCGGGTCGCGTCTGGGTCGGGTGGGCCACCGGCTGGTCCTGGCACCTGTGGCTGGTCGCGATCGTGGTGTACCTGCCTCTGGTATTCCCGACGGGGACCCTGCCCTCACGACGTTGGCGCGGTGTCGGCTGGCTCGGAGCCGTCGCTCTCGTGCTGATGGTGGTCCCCGACGCGCTGATCCCCGGTGACCTCGACCTTACGACTGCACGGATCGACAACCCGGTCGGCTTCGAAGGCCGGCATCGGGATCCTACGTCGATCGTCTCGATGGGGGACTACGCGTGCTTCGCCGCCTCGCTCGTTGCTCGCCGGTACCTGCCTGGTCGTGCGTTTCCGTCGCTCGACGGGCAGCGAGCGACAGCAGCTGAAGTGGTTCGCTCTCAACGGGGTCGGCGTTCTCGCGAGCATGTCGATGGCGCTTCTCGGCCAGCTCTGGCCCGGGGGCTGGCGCGACGCCGTCGGAATGGTGGGCTGGGTCCTGTTCTTGGCGACCGGCTTCCTCGGGCTACCTCTGGCCATCGGCCTCGCCGTCCTGCGGTACCGGCTGTACGACATCGACGTCGTGATCAACCGGACGCTGGTCTACGGCGCCCTCACCGCGGTGCTCGGGTCGGCCTACCTGGGGTCGGTGCTGCTGCTTCAGCTCGTGCTGGCACCGGTGACGAGCCAGTCGGACATCGCGGTGGCCGGCTCGACGCTCGCTGTGGCCGGGCTGTTCCGGCCCGCGCGCAGCGCCATCCAACGCGCCGTCGACCGCAGGTTCTACCGCCGGCGCTACGACGCCCAGCGGACCGTCGACGCGTTCGCCGGGAGGCTGCGCTCGGAGCTCGACCTGAGGTCGGTCGGGGAGGACCTGCGCGAGGTCGTCGACGACACGGTGCAGCCCGTGCACGTGTCCCTGTGGCTCCGGAGCGCCGCGTGACCCCCGCCCGCACGGCGTGGGGCGCCTTCGCCCTCGCCCTGGCCTCGTGCCTGGTCGGATTGGCCGTCCTGGCCACCGTCCCGGCGGACGCTCTGGCGCGACACGACTACACCTGGGGACTGGAGGCCTCGTTCGTCCTGGTGCTGGCCGTGTTCGGCCTGGTCGGTGTTCTCGTCGCCGCACGGGAGCCGGCCAACCCTGTGGGTTGGCTCTTCCTGGCGACGCTGGTCGTACAGGCGGTCTTCCTGCCGCTGGCCGCCTATGCGCACCGGTCGCTGGCCGTCTCGGAGCTGCCGGGCGCCGTGTGGGCCGCCTGGGTGTCCGACTGGGTCTACCCGTTGACGGCGGTCCTGATCGGCCTGGCGTTGGTGCTCTTCCCGAACGGACGCCCGGCCACGACGTCGTGGCGGTGGGCGGTCTGGCTGTGTGTGCTGGCGACGGTGCCTATCGTCCTGCACCAGGCCGCGGTGCCCGGGCCGCTCGACGGCTTCCCGGCGGTGGACAACCCGGCGGGCCAGGCGTGGGCCGTCCCGTTCGGGAACGTCGACCCGCCCTTCGCCAGCGCGGTGGTCCTCGTCGTGGCACTCCTCTCCCTCATCGCACGGTTCCGCCGCTCCCGCGGGGTCGAGCGGCTGCAGCTGAAGTGGTTCGCCTGGTCCGCCTCGTTCATGGTCGGGTTCGTCGCCGTGGGTGGGCTCGCCACAGCGTCCGGGGTCGAGAGCGCCGCCTTGGAGGGATGGCTCGGAGGAGTCATCTTCCTGTTCCTCCTGTGCGCACTGCCCATCGGTGCCGGGACGGCGATCCTGCGTCACCGGCTGTACGACATCGACGTCGTGATCAACCGGACGCTGGTCTACGGCGCCCTTACCGCGGTGCTCGGGTCGGCCTACCTGGGGTCGGTCCTGCTCCTGCAGCTGGTGCTCAGCCCGGTCACCGGTCGGTCGGACCTGGCCGTGGCGGCGTCGACCCTTGCGGTGGCCGCGCTGTTCCGTCCGGCCCGCACCACGATCCAGCGGCTCGTGGACAAGCGCTTCTACCGGAGCCGGTACGACGCGCAGCGGACCGTCGAGGCGTTCGCGGGGAGCCTGCGCTCGCAGCTGGACCTGCGGGCCGTGGGGGAGGACCTCCGCGGTGTGGTCGCGGAGACGGTCCAGCCCGTGCACGTCGCGGTGTGGCTACGAGGTGCCCCGTGACCCGCCGCTGGACGACGGTGCTGGCCTGGGGGCTCTTCGCCGCCTTCGTGGCGCTCGTCGCCTTCACGTTGTGGCAGCTCCTGGCCGGTAGTCCCTCCGACGAGTGGGTCGTCGGGCTGGCCGGGGGGTACGCCCTCGTCGGCGCTCTCGTGGCGTCCCGTCAGCCCCGGAACGGTGTGGGGTGGATCCTGCTGGCGATCTCGGTGGCTCTGGCATCGGGTGCAGCGTTGGAGGCGTACGCCGCAGTTCCGGAGCGCCCGGGCCGCGAGTGGGCCGGGTGGGTCGCCATGTTGACCTGGCCGGTCTGGATGGTTCTTGTCGCGATCTACCTGCCCGCTGCTGTTCCCCACCGGGCGTCTGCTGTCCTCTCGCTGGCGGCCGGTGGTCTGGCTGGGTGCCGTGGCCCTGGTGCTCGTCAGCGCGTCGGCCGCGCTCCGACCGGGACCGATGGACGTGGAGATGAGGCTGGACAACCCGGTCGGGGTACGCGCGGTCGAACCGTGGCTGGGGCCGGCAGAGGGGCTCGCCAACGTCCTCCTGGCGCTGGCCTTCGTCCTGGCGGCTGCGTCCCTGGCTGTGCGCTTCCGACGCTCTGCCGGTGTCGAGCGGCAACAGCTGAAGTGGTTCGCCCTGATCGGGATGGTCGCCGTGGGCGCGCTGACCCTGGCGATGGTGAACGTGCTCTTCCCCGGGCCCACAACCGATCCGGTGGGTACCGTCGGCTACTTCACCTTCCTGTTCACCTCGCTGATCGGGATTCCCGTGGCGTTGGGTATCGCGATCCTGCGTCACCGGCTCCTGGATATCGACGTGGTCCTCAACCGGACGCTCGTCTACGGCTCCCTGACGGCCACGCTCCTGGCGGCCTACCTGGGAGCGGTGCTGCTCCTGCAGCTGCTGCTGCGTCCCCTGACGGAGTCCTCTGACCTGGCGGTAGCCGGGTCCACCTTGGCGGTCGCCGCCCTGTTCCGTCCGGCCAGGTCGGCGATCCAGCACGCGGTGGACAAGCGCTTCTACCGGAGCCGGTACGACGCGCAGAGGACCGTCGAGGCGTTCGCCGGGCGGCTGCGCTCGCAGCTGGACCTGCGGGCGGTGGGGGAGGACCTTCGCGGCGTCGTCGCGGACACGGTGCAACCCGTGCACGTGTCGCTCTGGCTCAGAGGTGTGCGGTGAGCCGACGAAGGGCACCCCTCCTCGCCTGGACCCTGTTCGCAGTCTTCGTGGCGATGGTGGTGTTCACGTACGTCGAGCTGCTTGCCGGACATCCTTCGGACGAGTGGTTCGTCGTGGTCGCGCTGGGCTATGCGGTGGTCGGTGCGCTGGTCGCCTCCCGCCGGCCCGAGAACCCTCTGGGCTGGCTGTTGTTGACCATCTCCGTGGTGCTGGGCCTCGGAGCCGCCGCCGAGAGCTACGCCCTCGTACCGGGCCGTCCTGGACGAGCCTGGGTCGGCTGGGTCTCCTCGTGGTCGTGGAGCGTGTGGATGGTCCTCGCGGCGGTGTACGTCCCGCTCCTGTTCCCGACCGGCCGGCTCCTGTCCCGGCGCTGGCGTCCGGTGGCCTGGCTCGGGGCGGTCGCGCTGTCGCTCATGGTGGCTGTGACGACCCTGCAGCCCGGATATCTGGACCCGGAGACCCAGCTCGTCAACCCTCTCGGAGTGCCGGGAGCCCGGCAGTGGCTGGCGACGGCCGAGCTGGTCGGCAACGTCGCCCTGGCCTCCGCGTTCGTCCTCGCGGCAGCCTCGCTGGCCGTGCGTCTCCGCCGGTCCCGGGGTGTCGAGCGGCAGCAGCTCAAGTGGTTCGCGCTCGTCGGGATGGTCGTGGTGACTTCCCTCGTACTGGCCATGGTCAACGTGCTCGTCCCCGTCCAGAGCACCTACTTGCTCGGCGCGGTGGGCTGGTTCACGTTCCTGTTCGCGTCCCTGATCGGCGTGCCTGTCGCCGTGGGCATCGCGATCCTGCGTCACGGGCTGCTCGACATCGACGTCGTGATCAACCGGACGCTCGTCTACGGCTCCGTGACCATGACGCTCCTGGCGGCCTACCTGGGAGCCGTGCTGCTCCTGCAGCTGCTGCTGCGTCCCCTGACGGAGTCCTCTGACTTGGCGGTAGCCGGGTCCACCTTGGCGGTCGCCGCCCTGTTCCGTCCGGCCAGGTCGGCGATCCAGCACGCGGTGGACAAGCGCTTCTACCGGAGCCGGTACGACGCGCAGAGGACCGTCGAGGCGTTCGCTGGGAGGCTGCGCTCGCAGCTGGACCTGCACACCGTGGGGGAGGACCTACGGGGCGTGGTCGCGGAGACGGTGCAGCCCGTGAACGTCTCGGTGTGGCTGCGGGGTGCGCCGTGAGGCTGCACGATCCACGTGAGTGGTCCGACCGGACGCTACGAAGGGTCGCCTGGCTGGTGTGGTGGGTCCAGGTCGCCGTGATGGTGGTCAGGGTCTGGTTCGACCTCACCAGTCGGCACAACGAGAGCTCCTGGGGCTGGACCGGAGGTCTCGTCCTGGCCGGGCAGGACCTCGTCCCGGCCGTGTTCGCGCTCGTGGGCCTGGTGATCCTGGTCAGGCACCCACGCACGACGATCGGGTGGGTGCTCCAGGCGGTGGGTCTGTCGTGGGTGCTCGACCTCGTCCTCGTCCTCTACGCCACGGTGGGGCTCGTCATACGCCCCGGCTCACTGCCGGCAGCCGACGTCGCCGCTGCGATCGGCGAGGGAGCATGGGCCCCGTTCATCATGGCGATGGGGACCTTCCTCATCCTGCTCTTTCCGGACGGGCGGCTGCCGTCGAGGGCCTGGCGTCCGGTGGCCTGGACTGCGGCCGTGACCACCGTTGTCCTGCCGGTCCTCATCACCGTCAGTCCGGGACCGTTGGAGGAGGGTCCTGTCCCCGGCATGGCCAACCCGTTGGGGCTGGAGAGCGTCCGCGTGCCCCTCGCGGTGGCGGTGGGCCTGTTCCTCGCCCTCGTCCCGTTCAGCATCCTCGCCTCGGCGGTGTCCCTGGCCGTGCGGTTCCGCAGTTCCACCGGGGTCGTCCGCCAGCAGCTCAAGTGGCTGACGCTCGCGGGGGCCGTGGTCGCCGCGCTCTACGTGGTCGCCATGTCGGTCAGCCTCCTCGGCTCTCCCACGTCCACCGCTGTCCCGGGCTGGGTCAAGACCCTCCAGACCCTGTCCCTCTTCTCGTTCGTGCTGCTGCCGACGGCGATCGGCATCGCGGTGATGAGGTACCGGCTGTTCGACGTCGACGTCGTCATCAACCGCACCCTCGTCTACGGGGCCCTCACCGCTCTCCTCGCGCTGGCCTACCTGGGCGCGGTGCTGGTCCTGCAGCTCGTGCTGACCCCGCTGACGTCCTCGTCCGACCTGGCCGTCGCCGGGTCGACACTTGCGGTGGCTGCGCTGTTCCGCCCCGCCCGCGGCCGGATCCAGATGCTGGTGGACCGGCGCTTCTTCCGTCGCCGGTACGACGCGCAGCGGACGCTCGACCTGTTCGGGACCCGGCTGCGAGCCGATCTCGACCTGGACTCGGTCGGAGCCGACCTGCGTGACGTCGTGGACCGCACCATGCAGCCTCGGCACGTCGCCGTGTGGCTCCGGCACGTCGGAGCCGACCGATGACCCGCCTGCTCGCCTGGAGCCTGTGGGGGCTGGCCATCCCGACGGTGGTCGTCGGAGGAGTCATCGCCGCCGTGGACGACTGGAGCCCGCTCCTGACGGCGGGCTTCCTCGTCCTGGGCGTGGGCGCGGCCACCACCGGCCTGCTGGTGTCGCTCCGGGTACCGGGCAACGCCAACGGGTGGATCCTGCTGTCGCTCGGGACCGGGCTGGGCCTGCTCCTGACGTGCGGGGGCTACGCGGAGCTGAGCGTGAAGCGGACTCAGGGCAGGCTGCCGGGGGACGCCGTGGCCGGCTGGTTCGGCACCTGGCCGTCCATACCGATCTTCTACGGCCTGCCGATCTTCCTGCTGCTGCTGTTCCCCAGCGGCAGGCTGCCCTCGCGACGCTGGCGCCCCGTGGCCTGGTTCGCCGGTGTGGCCGTGTCCCTTGCGACGGTGGCGGACGCGTTCTCACCCGGTGACGTGGCGCCAGGACTGTCCAACCCGTTCGCTCCCACCGGGTCGGCCGCGGACGCCCTAGGGTTCGCCGGCGCCGCCACCGACTGGCTGGCGCTGCCGACCCTGCTGGCGGCCTCCTCAGCGCTCGTCGTTCGCCTGCGGCGGGCCCGTGGCGAGGAGAGGCTCCAGCTCAAGGGCTTCACCTACGCGGCCGCCCTGGCCGGCGTGGGCATGGGGGTCACGACCGTGACGACCGGCGTCGTGGGAGACATCGCCTTCACGCTGGGTCTGCTGGCCCTCGCCGGGCTGCCCCTGGCCGCCGGTCTCGCGATCCTGCGGTACCGCTTGTACGACGTCGACGTGGTCATCAACCGCACGCTCGTCTACGGCACCCTCACAGCCGTCCTGGCCACGACGTACCTGGGCATGGTCCTGCTGCTCCGGCTCCTGCTCAGCCCCCTGGCGGGCGAGAGCGACCTGGCGGTGGCCGGGTCCACGCTCGCGGTGGCGGCCCTGTTCCGCCCGCTGCGGGGTCGCGTCCAGGAGCTGGTCGACCGTCGCTTCTACCGCAGTCGCTACGACACGACCCGGACACTGGAGTCCTTCGGCGCCCGGCTGCGAGGAGAGCTCGACGTCACGGCCGTGGTCACCGACCTGCGGTCGGTCGTGCGCGACACCGTCCACCCGACCGGTGTGACCCTCTGGCTCCGGGAGCCGTAACGATGCCTGGACGCCGTGCGCGCACGATGAAGCCTGATGACCTGGACGCCAGGGAGCCTGGTGAGCTCGGCAGACGAGGAGGGCAGCCCATGTCCACACTGACCGGAGTGTTCCGCCGGCGCCTCACCGTCCGCAGACCTGTCGTCGCCCACACCGCGCGGGACGACGCCTCCCCGTTGTCGTCGCCGGAGGCCGAGGCCCCTCAGGTCGAGATCAGGCCCAACGACCCGCTGCTGGCCTATCTGCAGAGCGCCACGGGGGCGGTGGACGTCGACCGGCTGGACCTCGACTCGGCCGCGCTGGCCGAGCTGAGGGCATCCGGCGTCAAGCTCGTCGTCCCGCTGGTCAGCCAGGGGGAGCTGATCGGCGCCATGTACCTCGGCGCCAGGCGTTCCCAGCAGGAGTACTCCGCGGACGACCGGCGGCTGCTGGACAGCCTCGCCGCACAGGCCGCACCGGCGCTGCGGGTCGGCCAGCTCGTCCGGCAGCAGCAGGCGGAGGCGCGCACGCGCGAGCGGTTCGAGCAGGAGCTCGAGGTCGCCCGTCTGATCCAGCAGAACTTCCTGCCCAAGAAGCTGCCCGACCTCGACGGATGGGACGTGGCCGCCTACTACCGCCCCGCGCGGGAGGTGGGCGGCGACTTCTACGACGTCATCCCGCTCCCGGACGACCAGATCGGCTTCGTCATCGGCGACGTCACGGACAAGGGCGTTCCGGCCGCGCTCGTGATGGCGGCGACCAGGAGCGTTCTGAGGGCCTCCGCCCAGCGTCTGGTGGAGCCGATGGACGTGCTGGAGAGGGTCAACGAGCACCTCGTACCCGACATGCCGTCCAAGATGTTCGTCACCTGCCTGTACGGAGTGCTCGTCCCCTCGACCGGGTCGTTCCGCTTCGCCAACGCGGGTCACGACCTGCCCTACGTGAAGACGGCGGACGGATCCGTCGAGCTCCGCGCCCGCGGGATGCCGCTGGGGCTGATGAGCGGGATGGGGTACGAGCAGCGCGAGACCGTCCTGGCACCCGGCGACTGCCTCCTGCTGCACTCCGACGGCGTCGTGGAGGCGCATGACCCGCAGGGTGCGATGTTCGGCTTCCCGCGCCTCAAGGAGGCGGTGGCCCGGTACCCGGGCGGTGGGGAGCTCATCGACCGCGTGCTCGAGGACCTGCACGAGCACACCGGTCCCGACGCCGACCAGGAGGACGACATCACGATGATGACGGTGCGTCGGGCACCCGCGGAGAACGCCGACGGCGGTGCGGCCCAGGCTCAGAACGGGCTCCTCACCGAGTTCGAGGTCCCCAGCGCGGAGGGCAACGAGAGGCTGGCCCTGGAGCGTGTCGCCTCCGTGGTCTCGGGTCTCGGTATGGACGAGTCGCGGTTGGACCGCCTGAAGACGGCCGTGGCCGAGGCGACCATGAACGCCATGGAGCACGGCAGCCACTACGACTCGGGCTCCCCGGTGGTCGTCCGCGTCCTCACCTCGGCAGACGTCGTCCGGGTCCAGATCCGGGACGCGGGATCAGGCGCCGCACCCGGGCGGGAGCCGGAGGTGCCCGACATCGAGGCGAAGCTCGCCGGCCTGCAGCGACCTCGGGGCTGGGGCCTGTTCCTGATCTCGGAGATGGTCGACGCGGTCAGGGAGACGGTGGACGAGCACGGTCACGTCGTCGAGCTGTCCATGGAGCTGGAGGGAGACCCCGATGGTGACTCGTGAGGCCACCACCACCGTCCGACGTCGCGGCCAGGCGGCCGTCATCGAGCTGGTCGGCGACGTCAACGCCTCGGCGGAGGCTGTGGTCGACGCCGCGTGGGAGGAGGCGGCGTCGATGCGCCCGGGGGTGGTCGTCCTGAGCTTCGCCCGCACCGGCTACATCAACTCGACCGGCATCGCCCTGGTCGTCGGGCTGCTCGCCCGGGCTCGCGCGCACGGCATTCCCGTGCGCGCCTACGGACTGACACCCCACTACCGGGAGATCTTCGAGATCACGCGTCTCGCGGACTTCCTGGCGATCACACCTGACGAGGACAGCGCCGTGGACGGCGCGGAAGGGGATTCCGATGACTGAGGCCACTGCCACGTTCGACGTCCGCCGGCTGGGTCCGGCGAGTGTCGTCGACATCCACGGCGACGTGACGGCCGGATCGGAGGACGTCCTGATGGGCGCCTACGCCGACGCGGGCGACGCGCGCGCGGTGGTCCTGAACTTCTCCGACCTGTCGTACATGAACAGCGGCGGGATCGGGCTGCTCGTCACCCTGCTGGTGCGGGCCAACCGCCGGTCCCAACGACTGCTCGCGTACGGCCTCTCGGACCACTACCGGCAGATCTTCGAGCTGACGCGCCTCGACGAGGCGGTCGGCATCCACGAGACCGAGCAGGACGCGCTGGCAGCCGCCGGCGGCGCCTGACGTGCTGACAGGGAGAGCGACATGGACGAGGTCGAGCCCCAGCCGGGGCGGGAGACGACGAACTGGGCCAGGAAGGTGACCGAGCTGAACGTCGCGTCGGTGCCCGAGGGCACGATGGACAACGTCGGGGGGCGGCGTCTGACCAGCCCGATCCAGGGTTTCGGGAAGATGTGGCAGAAGACCTACCAGGTCGACCTCGGCGACGCGGCGACTCCGGCCGAGGTGATCGCCACGTGGAAGCAGGAGTTCACCCGGTTCTGGCCGAGCGGCAACAGGTTCTACGGGCCGTTGACCGGGATCGCGCCTGGCGACGTCGCCGTGCTCAGCCTGACCATGCCCGGCCGGATGAAGCTGTCCACCGGCGTGATGGTGCTCTACTCCGACGACGAGTCGTTCACGCTGATGACCCCACAGGGTCACATGTTCGCCGGCTGGATCACGTTCAGCGCCAACGAGATCGGCGGCAGGACGGTGGCGCAGGCGCAGGTTCTGATGCGTGCCTCCGACCCCGTCTTCGAACTCGGCCTGACGATGGGTGGCCATGCCAAGGAGGACCACTTCTGGCAGCAGACGCTGCGGAACGTCGCAGCGCACGTCGGGGTGCCCGAGGCACACGTCGACACCAAGGTCGTGTGCGTCGACTCCCGTCGTCAGTGGTCGAAGTGGACGAACGTGCGGTACTCGTCGGCCATCAGGTCGAGCGTGTGGACCCTCGGCGCTCCGGCTCGCTCGGCGAAGGCCGCGGTTCGGCGCCGCCACCCGGCGTCCTGACCTCACCACGCCGCCGAGGCGTGCGGCACTAGCCTCGGCCCATGCTGAGGATCGGGCTGACCGGCGGTGCGGGCGCCGGCAAGTCGACGGTCGCGCGGCGCCTGGCGGAGCACGGCGCGGTGGTGGTCGACGCCGACGTGCTCGCGCGCGAGGTGGTGGCGCCGGGCAGTCCGGGCCTGGCGGCGGTGGTCGAGGAGTTCGGGACGTCGGTGCTCCACGAGGACGGCACCCTCGACCGCGCGGGTCTCGCGGCCGTCGCGTTCTCCTCGCCCGAGCGGCGCCTGGCGCTGGAGTCGATCACCCACCCGCGCATCGCGGCCCGCACGCGCGAGCTGTTCGCCGCCGCCGCGGAGGACGCCGTCCTCGTGCACGACGTGCCGCTCCTGGTCGAGAAGTCGCTGGGGGCGGCCTACCACCTGGTGGTCGTCGTCCACGCCCCCGAGGATGAGCGGATCCGCCGGCTCGTCGGTCGCGGACTGTCGGAGGCCGATGCTCGCGCGCGCCTCGCCGCGCAGGCGTCCGACGACGACCGCCGGGACGTCGCCGACGTCTGGCTCGACAACGCCGGATCACGCGCCGACGTCGAGGGCCGCGTCGACCGGCTGTGGTCGTGGCGGCTCGTCCCCTACGAGGAGAACGTGCGGGCGGGGCGTCCGGCCGCGCGGTCCGACGTCGCGCTGGTGCGCCCTGACCCCGCGTGGCCGCACCAGGCAGTGCGCGCGATGGACCGCGTCGCGGCGGCCACCGGCGTCGACCGCGGCGCGCTGCACCACGTCGGCCCGACCGCGGTGCCCGGGGTGCCGGCCCCCGACGTGCTCGACCTGCAGCTGGTGGTCGACTCGCTGGAGTCGGCGGACAAGCTGGACCGCAGGCTCGGGCACGCCGGCTACGCGCACGTGCCCGGTGACTGGCGCGACGACGAGCCCGACGGCACGGCGCCTGTGCGGCGGTACGGGAGCTGTGACCCGGGACGGCCGATCACCCTCCACCTGCGCCCGCCGGGGTGGTCGTCCAGGCACCAGCTCCTGCTGCGGGACTGGCTCCGTGCGAACGCCTCCGAACGCGAGGACCTCGCACGACGGCAGGAGGCGGCCGTCCGGTCGGGAACGATCGACCGCGAGGCCGTAGGGCGGTGGGTGCGCGAGTCTGGTGACCGTGCGGAGGTCTGGGCCGAGGCGGTCGGGTGGCACCCGGAGGCATAGCCGGGCGCCGGGTGCCGGAGGACACTGGTCGGCGTGGCCGGTGCCGACCTGCTCGCCGTGGGCGCCGCCGCGCTGGGCTCGGGTCGCTGGGACGACGCGCGGGCCGCCTATGAGGCGGTGCTCGCCGAGGACGAGTCGGCCGAGGCGTCCCTCGGCGTGGCGGCGGCCCTCTGGTGGCTCGGCGAGAGCCGCGACAGCGTCGCGCGCTGCACCCACGCGTACGCCCTCTACCGGCGCTCGGGCGACGCGGAGCACGCCGTGCGCTGCGCGGTTTGGCTAGCCATCACCTACAAGTCGAACTACGGCAACCACACGGCATCGGACGGCTGGACGGCTCGGGCGGACCGTCTCCTCGAGGGCCGCCCGACAGGGCCACTGCACGGCTGGACCGCGCTCGCGCGCGCCTACAAGCTGCCGGACCTCGACGCCGCGAGCCTCCTGACGCGGCAGGCGCTCGAGATCGCCGACGCCGCCGAGGACCTGGACCTGGAGATCGTCGCCCGCGCCCAGCTCGGGCTGATCCACGTCGGCCAGGGGGACGGGGAGTCGGGCTTCGCGCTGATCGACGAGGCCATGGCCGGTGCGCTGGCCGGTGAGGGATCGAGCCTCGACACCGTCGTGTACGCGTGCTGCGACATGTTGACGGCCTGCGACCTCACCAGCGACCTCGAGCGGGCCGCGCAGTGGTGCCGCGTGGCCGACGACTTCGTCGACGCCTACGGGTGCCCGTTCCTCTACGCGGAGTGCCGGATCCTCTACGGCCGCGTGCTCGTCAGCAAGGGCCGCTGGGAGGACGCCGAGCGCCACCTGTGGGTGGGCCTGCGGATCGCCGAGGACGGCAGCCCGGTGCTGCACGCGAAGGCCCTCGTCACTCTGGCGTCGCTCAGGATCCGGCAGGGCCGGGCGGAGGAGGCCCGTGAGCTCCTGTCCCGTCCGGGGGTCGCGCTCACGGGGGCCGAGGGGCAGGAGGCGGACCTGGTCCGTGCGACGCTGATGCTCGTGGACGGGCACCCGGCGGCCGCCGCGCGGCTCGTGGGGCGGGTCGTGGCCGGCCCGGCCACGTCGACGCTGCTGGGGGCGGCCCGGGCGCTGCTCGTCGAGGCGTCCACGCTCAGCGGTGACCTGCCGACGGCGCGCGAGGCCGCGCAGCGGCTCACCGAAGCCGCCGACGCCGCGCCCACCGCTCGGCTGCGTCCCCTGGCTGACACGGCCCGCGGCCGTGTGGCCCTGGCGGAGGGTGACGCCGACGAGGCGGTGCGGCGCCTGGAGGCGGCGGTGTCGGAGTGGGTCGCGCACGACCTGCTCTTCGAGGCGGGACGAGCCCGCTTCGACCTCGCTCGTGCCGTGGAGCGGGGCTCGCCCGAGGCGGCCGTCGACCAGGCTCGGCAGGCGCTCGCCGGCCTCGACCTCCTCGGTGCCAGGTCCGCGGCCGACGAGGTGTCCGCCTGGCTCCGTGAGCGCGGGGTGGTCCCGCCTGCCGGCCCGCGTGCGCTCGGGGCGCTGACGCGACGCGAGCAGGAGGTGCTGCGGCTCGTCGGAGCGGGCCTGTCCAACCCCGAGATCGCCGAGCGGCTGTTCGTGAGCCGCAAGACGGCGTCGCACCACGTCAGCAGGATTCTCGCGAAGCTGGACCTGCGGAACCGGGCGGAGGCCGCCGCGTACGCCGCGGCGCTCGGTGCCGCCGACCGCGGAGCCCTTGACCGGAGGGCGTGACCGTCCCGGGACCGGAGATGGGGCACCTGCCCGATGCCACGGGTCCACCCGCCGGCGCATCCTCGGGCCATGACCACCTCGTCCCCCCACCCCGACACCTTCCAGATCCCCCTCGCGGCGGCGGAGCTCTACGAGGCGGCCTTCGTGCCCGCCTTCTTCTCCCAGTGGGCTCCGTTGCTGTGCGGCGCCGCCCACGTCCGCGCCGGACGGGACGTTCTCGACGTCGCCTGCGGCACCGGCATCGTCGCCCGTGAGGCCGCCGGCCTCGTCGGCGGGGACGGCACCGTCACCGGTGTCGACCTCAACGAGGCCATGCTCACCGTCGCACGCCGCGTGGCGCCGTCGATCGACTGGCGGCAGGGAGACGCCGAGGCCCTGCCGCTCGGCGACAGCCTCTTCGACACCGTCCTCTGCCAGATGGCGCTGATGTTCTTCCCGGACCGGCCCCGCGCCGTGGCCGAGATGCGTCGCGTCGCCAGGTCGGGAGGGACGGTCGCCGTCCTCGTACCGGGACTGCTCGAGGACCAGCCGGCCTTCGCGCCGTTCGTGGAGCTGGCCGCCGGCGTGGCCGGGGACGAGGCGGCGCACCTGCTCGGCACCTACTTCGGCTGCGGGGTGCGGGACGAGCTCGAGGCGCTGGTCGCCGGCGCCGGCCTGGAGATCACCGCCTCGTCCGTGCCGGTGGGCACCTACCGGGCGCCCTCGGTCGACGCCTTCGTCACCACCGAGGTCGAGAGCACCCCCTTGGTGGAGCGCATCAGCGAGGACGCGTACCGCCGGCTCCGCGAGGGCGCGGTCGGGGCCCTGGCTCCGTTCACGGCCGACGACGGGGGCGTCCATGCGCCGTTCCCGGTCAACATGGTGGTCGCCCGACGCCCGTGAGCTCGCAGGGGACGGACCCAGGGGGTCGTCGTCCCCGACGTGACGCGGTTGTCGGTGGCGGAGCCTACGGTGGTGCCATGAGACCCACCACCGACCTCGCGCGCCGCGTGGCGCCGTTCGAGGTGATCTCCGAGTTCTCGCCGTCGGGGGACCAGCCGACGGCGATCGCGGACCTCACGCGCCGGGTGCAGCAGGGCGAGCAGAACGTCGTCCTGCTCGGTGCCACCGGCACCGGCAAGTCGGCGACGACGGCCTGGCTCGTCGAGCAGCTCCAGCGTCCGACGCTGGTGATGGCGCCCAACAAGACGCTGGCCGCGCAGCTCGCCAACGAGTTCCGGGAGCTGCTGCCGAACAACGCCGTCGAGTACTTCGTCTCGTACTACGACTACTACCAGCCCGAGGCCTACATCGCGCAGACGGACACCTACATCGAGAAGGACTCGTCGATCAACGACGAGGTGGAGCGGCTGCGGCACTCCGCCACGAACTCGCTGCTGACTCGCCGCGACGTGATCGTCGTGGCCTCGGTGTCGTGCATCTACGGCCTGGGCACGCCACAGGAGTACGTCGACCGGATGGCCAAGCTGCGGGTCGGCGACGTCGTCGAGCGCGACGAGCTGCTGCGCCGCTTCGTCGGCATGCAGTACACGCGCAACGACCTGGCGTTCACGCGCGGCACCTTCCGTGTGCGGGGCGACACCGTCGAGATCATCCCGGTCTACGAGGAGCTGGCACTGCGTATCGAGTTCTTCGGAGACGAGATCGACAAGCTGTACACGCTCAACCCGCTGACCGGTGAGGTGGTCAACGAGGAGGACGAGATGTACGTCTTCCCCGCCACCCACTACGTCGCCGGGCCCGAGCGGATGGAACGCGCGATCGCGGGCATCGAGATCGAGCTCGCCGACCGGCTGGCCGAGATGGAGCAGCAGGGCAAGCTGCTCGAGGCCCAGCGGCTGCGGATGAGGACGACCTACGACATCGAGATGATGCGCCAGGTCGGGTCGTGCTCCGGCATCGAGAACTACTCGCGCCACATCGACGGTCGCGGCCCGGGTACGGCGCCCAACACGTTGCTGGACTACTTCCCCGAGGACTTCCTGCTCGTCATCGACGAGTCGCACGTCACGGTGCCCCAGATCGGCGCCATGTACGAGGGCGACATGTCGCGCAAGCGGGCCCTCGTCGAGCACGGCTTCCGCCTGCCGAGCGCGATGGACAACCGTCCGCTCAAGTGGGAGGAGTTCCTCGGACGCATCGGTCAGACGGTCTACCTCTCGGCCACCCCGGGTGCCTACGAGCTCGGCCGCGGGGACGGGGTCGTCGAGCAGATCATCCGTCCGACGGGCCTCGTCGACCCCGAGGTAGTTGTCAAGCAGACCAAGGGGCAGATCGACGACCTCCTCGACGAGATCCGCACGCGCACAGCGAAGAACGAGCGCGTGCTCGTGACAACGCTGACCAAGAAGATGGCGGAGGACCTCACCGACTACCTGCTCGACCAGGGGGTGCAGGTCCGGTACCTGCACTCCGAGGTCGACACCCTGCGCCGGGTCGAGCTGCTCCGGGAGCTTCGTCAGGGCGTCTTCGACGTGCTCGTCGGCATCAACCTCCTGCGGGAGGGGCTCGACCTGCCCGAGGTGTCCCTCGTGAGCATCCTCGACGCCGACAAGGAGGGCTTCCTGCGCTCCGGGACGTCCCTGATCCAGACGATCGGCCGCGCCGCCCGCAACGTGTCCGGCCAGGTGCACATGTACGCGGACCGGATCACACCGTCGATGGCGATGGCGATCGACGAGACGAACCGGCGCCGTGCCAAGCAGGTGGCCTACAACGTGGCCAACGGCGTGGAGCCGACGGCGCTGCGCAAGCGGATCGCGGACATCACCGACATGCTGCAGCGCGAGGACGCGGACACGGAGCAGCTCCTCCGGGGCGGCGGTCGGCAGCAGTCGCGCGGCAAGGCACCCGTTCCCGGCATGTCGTCCCGTCCGGGGGAGCGCCAGCACAAGCTCGCGACCCTGCCCGCGTCCGACCTGGCGGACCTGATCCAGCAGCTGACAGACCAGATGCACCTGGCTGCGACCGAGCTGCAGTTCGAGCTGGCGGCCCGGCTGCGCGACGAGATCGGCGACCTCAAGAAGGAGCTGCGCGGCATGCAACGGGCCGGACACGCCTGAGGAGGCACACGTGGACAGGGACGCGCTGATGGCCCACTGCCTCGCCAAGCCCGGTGCCTGGGAGGACGAGCCGTGGGAGGGAGATGTCGTCGCGAAGGTCGGCGACAAGATCTTCGCGTTCCTCGGCGCCGGCGGAGGCGTGGGCGTCAAGTGCGGCCGCACCCGCGACGAGGCGGACGAGTGGCTCCGGCAGTTCCCCGACGAGGCGCACGTGATGGCGTACATCGGCCGGTACGGCTGGAACACGCTCGACGTCGGGGGCGCGATCAGCGACGACGAGATCCTCGAGGCGGTCGACGCCTCGTACACGGCGGTCGTCCAGAGGCTGCCGAAGGCCCAGCGCCCCTAGCCCGCCCCAAGGCCTCAACCCCTTGAGGGGGCGTCTCGGGGGTCAGCCGCCGGAGTGCTCCAGGTACGCCCGGAGGGCCCGGCCGCGCTCCCGCCGGGGCAGCCGGTCGAGGTAGACCTTGCCGACCAGGTGGTCGCTCTCGTGCTGCAGGCACCGTCCGAGGAGGCCACTTCCCTCGACCCTGACCGGGCGTCCCTGGGCGTCGACGCCCTCGACGACCGCGCAGTCCGCACGCGGTGTGTCGCGGTTGAAGCCGGGCAGCGACAGGCAGCCCTCGCTCCACACGCAGCTCCTCGCCCCAGGTCTCCACGAGCACGGGGTTCACCACGTAGCCGGCCCCGTGGTTGGGCGGCTCGCCGGGCACACCGGGGTCGTCCTCGTCGAAGGGGCAGTCGTACACGAACACGTCGTAGTGCACGCCGATCTGGTTGGCCGCGAGGCCCACCCCGTCGGCGGCGTACATCGACGCGTACATGTCGTCGAGCAGCCGTCGCAGCGAGTCGTCGAAGCTGGTCACCCGCTCCGCGGTCGAGCGGATGACCGGGTCGCCGAGCTCACGGATGGGTCGCACTGTTCCCCGCCCCGCGTCGGGACGCCAGACCTCGGTGTCGCCGGGTCCCGCCCCGGGCTGTTCCGCGCTCATGCGCCGGCGTAGTCCCGAGCAGCCTGCAGCAGCGCGTCCAGCTCGGTCTGCGCGTCGGCGAACGACTGAGCACCCTCCTGGACGGTCGCGAGGTCCTGCGTATCGATGCCCTCACGCACCGTCGAGCTCCCCTCCGACACGGTCGTCAGCAGCTGCTGCAGGGGGTCGTCGATCCGCGGGTCGGGGGCGGGGTCGTCCCGCAGCGCATCGACGTCCGCGTCGATCTCGTCCAGCTGGGCCTCGGCCGCGGCCAGGTCGCCACCCTGGGCAGCGGTCGCGAGCCCCGCCACGGAGGTCCCGAGGGACGTCAGCTCCGAGCTCGCGCCGGCCAGCCACGCGGCCATCTGCGCCTTGTCACGCAGGCTGGGGGCTTCCTGGCCCTGGCCGTCCGTGGAGCCGGTGTCGCCGCCCAGTACGCCACAGCCCGCCAGCAGCCCCGGCAGGAGGGCGGCAGCTGCCAGCGCCGTCGCCCAGCGGGCCTTCGTCGTCTTCGGTCGGTGCGTCATGTCGCCAGTGTGCCGGTTCGTGCCGCGGTCACCAGCCCCGGGCACGCCAGTCGCCCACGTGAGGTCGCTCGGCGCCCAACGTCGTCCCGGCACCGTGGCCCGGGTAGACGATGGTGGAGTCGGGGTAGATGTCGAAGACCCTCGACTCGAGGTCGTCGACCAGGCTGGTGAAGTCCTCGGGTGACGTGGTCTTGCCGGGGCCACCGGGGAAGAGCGAGTCGCCGGTGAACAGGTGCACGGTGCCCCCAGCGTCGGTCCACGCCAGGGCGACGGACCCGGGCGTGTGGCCCCGGAGGTGGACGACGTCGAGCACCAGGTCGCCGACCCGCAGCCGGTCGCCGTGGGCGAGCCGTTCCTCGATCTCCACCGGAAGCTCGTCCGCGTCGTCCTCGCCGGCGGCCGTGCGGGCACCGGTGGCGTCGACCACCTCGGCCAGGGCGCGGTGGTGGTCCCAGTGCCGGTGCGTGGTGACCACCACGTCGAGGCGGCCCCCGTCGCTGCCGGTCGAGCCGTGCCTGACCATCTCGAGCAGTGCCGGGGCGTCGTCGGCGGCGTCGACCAGCAGCTGGGCGCCGGTGCTCGCGCACGTCAGCAGGTAGGCGTCGTTGTCCATCTCGGAGACCGAGACCCGACGCAGCTCAGCACCGTCCAGAGCGGTCACGTCCACGCGATCAGCCCCAGGGCGGCAGGTCGGGGAGCCCGCCCGTCGGCGCGGCGAGGCCGCCCCCGTCGCCGCGACCGGTCGACCACGCCAGCAGCTCCGCTGCGGGCCCTGAGATCTCGGGCCCCCCGGAGCCACCGACGTCGATGCGGTGCCCGGTGTCGGTCGCGACCAGGGTGAGGGGACCGGCGTCCTGGCCGCTGAGGCGCTCGCCGGTCTCGGCGAGGAAGCGGGTGACCAGCTCGGCCGGTAGCGCCTCGAACGTGTACCCGGTGTCCAGGTCCGCGTGGTGGTAGACCACCTCCCGCGCCCGGTTGAGCGGGAGGTCGTGGGCGACCAGGGGGTGTCCCGCGCCCGTCCGCACGACCTCGCCGAGGTACTGGCCGCGCAGGGCCAGCAGGTCGTCGAGGAATCTCTCGGCGCTGGCCTCCACGTCCGCCTCCAGGTGGGCGGCGGAGCGTCCGGCACCGGCCTCGATGTCCCGGTCCCGCTGTTCGCGCGTCGCGTACATCGGCGTCTCGGTGCCGGTGCGCGCCCACGTCACGAGGTTGCGCAGGGCGTCGGCGTTGCGGGCCAGGTGGCTCAGCACGTGCCCCCGGGTCCAGCCCTCGCACAGGGACGGGGCGCGCACCGCGTCGTCGTCGAGGGTGTGCACCGTGTCCATCAGGGCGTCCGTGACGTCCGTGAGCACGGTGATCGCGTGGTCGTACTGCTCCGGCTGGTTGAGGTCGTCCAGGCTGGTCACGTCCCCGACCCTAGTCCGCACCGTGGACGGCCGGAGGGTTGTGACGGCTCTGACAGCCGCCAGGGCGGTCTGCGATGAGCCGTTGTCGGTGGCGGCACCTAGCATGATCGGGTGCCTTCTGCCGCCTCCTCGATGTCCTCCCGCCGCGCGCCCTCACCCCCGCCCGAGGCCTCGGCCCACCAGCTCGTCGTGCGCGGGGCCCGCGAGCACAATCTCAAGAACATCGACCTGGACCTGCCGCGTGACGCGATGATCGTGTTCACCGGTCTGTCGGGGTCGGGCAAGTCGTCCCTGGCGTTCGACACGATCTTCGCCGAGGGCCAGCGCCGCTACGTCGAGTCCCTGTCCGCCTACGCCCGGCAGTTCCTCGGTCAGATGGACAAGCCCGACGTCGACTTCATCGAGGGTCTCTCGCCGGCCGTCTCGATCGACCAGAAGTCGACGAGCCGCAACCCCCGATCCACGGTGGGCACGATCACCGAGGTCTACGACTACCTCCGCCTGCTCTGGGCACGGGCGGGCGTTCCCCACTGCCCCGTCTGCGGCGAGGAGATCGGGCGGCAGACGCCCCAGCAGATCGTCGACCGCCTGCTCGACCTGCCGGAGGGCACGCGTTTCCAGGTGCTGGCGCCGGTGGTCCGCGGCCGCAAGGGCGAGTACGCCGACCTGTTCGGCGAGCTGCAGTCGAAGGGCTTCTCCCGGGCCCGGGTCGACGGCGAGGTCGTGTCGCTGACGTCCCCGCCGACCCTCGAGAAGAAGCTCAAGCACACGATCGACGTGGTGGTCGACCGCCTCGCGGTCAAGGAGTCCGCCAAGCGCAGGCTGACCGACTCGGTCGAGACCGCGCTCGGCCTCTCCGGCGGGCTGCTCGTGGCCGAGCTGGTCGATCTCGAGCCCGGCGACCCGGGCCGCGAGCGCCGGTTCAGCGAGAAGATGGCGTGCCCGAACGAGCACGAGCTGACCCTGGACGAGATCGAGCCCCGCACCTTCTCGTTCAACGCCCCCTACGGCGCGTGCGAGACCTGCCACGGCATCGGCGTGCGGCAGGAGGTCGACCCCGAGCTCATCGTCTCGGACGAGGACCTGACGTTGAGCGAGGGCGCGATCGCCCCGTGGGGTGCCAACACCGGCACCAACGACTACTACCACCGGCTGATGCGCGGGCTGGGCGACCAGCTCGGCTTCTCCGTCGACGTGCCGTGGCGTGCGCTGCCGGAGCGGGCCCGCGAGGCCCTGCTGCACGGTCAGAACTACGAGGTGCACGTCAAGTACCGCAACCGCTTCGGCAGGGAGCGCTCGTACACGAGCGGGTTCGAGGGCGTCGTGCCGTTCATCAAGCGCCGTCACTCCGAGACCGAGTCCGAGTGGTCGCGCGAGCGGTACGAGGGCTACATGCGGGAGGTGCCGTGCCCGGCCTGCGGCGGTGCCCGGCTCAAGCCCGAGGTGCTCGCGGTCCGCATCGGCGACCTCTCGATCGCCGAGGCGTGCCGCCTCCCGGTGGCGGAGTGCGCGCAGTTCCTCGGTGGCCTGCAGCTCAACGCGCGACAGGCGCAGATCGCCGAGGCCGTGCTCAAGGAGATCAACGCCAGGCTCGGGTTCCTCCTCGACGTGGGGCTCGACTACCTGTCCCTCGACCGTCCCGCGGGCACGCTGTCCGGCGGCGAGGCGCAGCGCATCCGGCTGGCCACGCAGATCGGCTCCGGTCTCGTGGGCGTGCTGTACGTCCTCGACGAGCCGAGCATCGGCCTGCACCAGCGAGACAACCGCCGCCTCATCGCGACGCTGACGCGGCTTCGCGACCTGGGCAACACGCTGATCGTCGTCGAGCACGACGAGGACACCATCTCCTCCGCCGACTGGGTCGTCGACATCGGTCCCGGCGCGGGGGAGCGGGGCGGGCACGTCGTCCACTCCGGCACGTTCAAGGGGCTCCTCGACCACCCCGACTCGCTGACCGGCGCGTTCCTGTCCGGACGGGAGTCGATCGCGGTGCCGGAGGAGCGTCGGGAGGCCGACCTCGACCGGGCCGTCCGCGTCGTCGGTGCCCGCGAGCACAACCTGCGGGGGATCGACGTCTCCTTCCCGCTCGGGTGCCTGGTGGCGGTGACCGGCGTCTCGGGGTCGGGCAAGTCCACCCTCGTGAACTCCATCCTCTACACGGTGCTCGCGAACAAGCTGAACGGCGCGCGTCAGGTGCCCGGCCGCCACAAGACCGTCACCGGGCTGGAGCACCTCGACAAGGTCGTGCACGTCGACCAGTCGCCGATCGGGCGCACGCCACGCTCGAACCCGGCGACCTACACCGGGGTCTGGGACCACGTCCGCAAGCTCTTCGCCGCCACCACCGAGGCGAAGGTCCGGGGCTACATGCCCGGCCGGTTCTCGTTCAACGTCAAGGGTGGTCGCTGCGAGAACTGCCAGGGCGACGGCACGATCAAGATCGAGATGAACTTCCTGCCCGACGTCTACGTCCCGTGCGAGGTCTGCCACGGCGCTCGGTACAACCGGGAGACGCTCGAGGTCCACTTCAAGGGCAAGACGGTCGCGGACGTGCTCGACATGCCGATCGAGGAGGCCGCTGACTTCTTCGAGGCCGTCCCGGCGATCTCACGGCACCTGAGGACCCTGGTCGACGTAGGCCTGGGGTACGTGCGCCTCGGGCAGCCGGCACCGACGCTGAGCGGCGGGGAGGCGCAGCGGGTCAAGCTGGCGAGCGAGCTCCAGAAGCGGTCGGCCGGACGCACCGTGTACGTCCTCGACGAGCCCACGACCGGCCTGCACTTCGAGGACATCCGCAAGCTCCTCGAGGTGCTGCAGGGACTCGTGGACAAGGGCAACACCGTGATCGTCATCGAGCACAACCTCGACGTGATCAAGAGCTCCGACTGGGTCGTCGACATGGGACCGGAGGGCGGTTCCGGCGGCGGCACCGTCCTGGCGACGGGCACCCCGGAGCAGGTGGCCCGCGTCGATGCCAGCTACACCGGGCAGTTCCTCGCCGAGATGCTGCCGGACGGGCACCGCGGACTCCGGCCGACGGTCAAGGTGGCCGCAGCCCTCACCGGGCGAGGTGGCCCCAAGACGTCGGCGGCGGCCAAGAAGTCGTCGGCCACGACGGCGCCCGCGAGGAAGCCCGCGACCAGGAAGGCCGCAGCCTCGAAGAGCACGGCGAAGAAGGCTGTCGCGACCACGAGCACGGCGAAGAAGGCGCCGGCGAAGAAGGCACCGGCGAAGAAGGCGGCCGCCACGACGGCGGGTGCCGCGAAGGGACCGACGCGACGGGAGTCGCGAGCGCCGGTGGTGCGCAAGGCGGCGTCACAGAAGTCGTCCACAAGGCGCTGACGCCACGACAACCGATCTGGACCTCACGAGCTTCCGGGCCCTCAGCTTCGACTGCTACGGCACGCTGATCGACTGGGAGGCCGGCATCGCGGCCGTCCTCTCGCCGTGGGCACGCGAGCAGGGGCTCGACCTCAGCGTCGAGCAGCTGCTGCGCGCCTACTCCGGCCACGAGGCAGCGGTGGAGCAGGAGAGCCCCACGCTGCTGTACCCCGAGGTTCTGGCCGCCGCCTTCCGCCGCACCGGCGAGGGGATCGGACATCCCGTGAGCCAGGAGTGGGCCCGGCGACTGGGCGGCACGGTCCCGGACTGGCCGGCCTTCCCGGACTCCGCGGACGCGCTGGCTCGCCTGGCGAGGCACTACCGGCTGGTCATCGTGTCCAACGTGCACAACGCCGGCTTCATCGGAAGCAACATGCACCTGCGCGGTGACTTCGCGGCCGTCATCACCGCGCAGGACGTAGGTGCCTACAAGCCGGCCGAGAACCACTTCCGTGCGCTGGACGCCGCCCTGCCCGAGCTCGGCGTGGACCGCTCGGAGCTGCTCCACGTGGCTCAGAGCCTCTTCCACGACCACGTTCCCGCCACCCGTGAAGGGCTGCCCTCGGTGTGGATCAACCGACGCCACGACCGCCCGGGCTGGGGTGCGACCCCCGAGCCGTCGGGCGAGTGGACCTACGACCTCGAGTGCACGTCCATGGCCGCCTTCGCCGATGCCGTCGACCGCGCCTTCGACGAGATCCACCCCGACACCGCTGGCGAGAGGGGTCGTTGAGCATTCACCAGCCGGCTGGGGGACAATGGGGCCAGGCGAACCACCGAGCCCCCGGAGGATCAAGGTGACCGAGCCAGCCCGCAGTATCGAGGACCTCTGCCCGTCGCGCCGGACCGTGTTCCGAGGACTGCTGGCCCTGGGGGGGGTCGCCCTGGTCCCCGGCGTCCTCACCGCCTGCTCGTCCGCGGAAGGCGGTGGGGACGCGGGGGGTGCCGGCAGCTCCATCCCCGCCGCGGACGTGGCCGTCGGGCACGCGGTCGTCGTCCAGGCGGGCGGGAAGAGCGTCGTCGTGGCACAGCCGACCGAAGGCGAGTTCGTGGCCTGGTCCGCCAACTGCACCCACCAGGGGACCGTCGTGGACGCTGGGGACGACCTGGTGCTCACGTGCCCCAACCACGGCAGCCGATTCGACGCCGGCGACGACGCCTCGGTCATCAACGGCCCGGCGACGAGCCCGCTGCCGAAGGTCGACGTGGCGTTGGACGGCGACCAGCTCGTCATCGGCTGAGCCGGACCTCCCGACCCCCTGGGACCGGGAACCGGTCAGCCGGGGAGCGTGACCTCGAGCAGCTCCAAGTCCGTCGGTGCAGCCGGTCAGCGCGTGCGCGGTCCCGGACGGCACCGCCACGCTGACACCTCGCGACAGCTCGACGGGGTGCTGTCCCTCGGCTCGCAGCTCCGCGGATCCGCTGAGGACGAACCACCACTGCAGCTCGCCGTCGTGGCGCAGGTCACCCGTACAGACGTCCCTACCCGGGGTCGCGCCGGACGACGACGGCTCCTGCCAGCCCGCTGGTTGCGGCGGCGATCCCGGTGTCCCGGTGCTCGAAGCCACCGGCCCGCCACGGTGCCCACGCAGCGTCGGCGGCCACGTGCCGGACGAACTGCTGGCCGGACCACTCCCGGCCGGGTTCGAGCGTCTGCGTCGGCAGGGTGATCGTGTGCTCCGCCCGGGTCTCGTGCTCGGCGGGGCAGCCGATCTCGACGACCTCGAGGCCGGGCTGAGCTCTCGAGGACCCGGTGGCGGATCTCCGGCGGTTGCAGCACGCAGTCGCCGGCCCGCAGGACGAACGGCTCACCCTGGCCCTCGTACACGACGGTCACCCAGCCGGCGGCGCAGTAGATCATCTGGAACCGCACGCGGTGGTGGTGCACGTAGTCGGGCACGGGCCCGCCGTCCGGGATCTCGATGTGCGACGCGATGAACCGGCCACCCGAGCCGTGACGGCAGCAGGTCGCGGTAGCGCATGCCGGCCCGCCCCACGACGTCGTCGTGCGCCACCGGACGGCTCACCTCGAACGCCTCGACCAGCGCCGGGACGACCAGCGGGGTCGTCGCGGGGACGAGGTCGATGACGGTGCCGTTCGGTGCCGTCAGGGAGCCACCGTCCCCGTCCCCGTCCACGGCCAGCCGCAGACGCCCCGGCGCACCGCCCCCGTCGCGGTCGAGGCGCAGCGCGCACGCCGGGGCCGTCGAGGGTCGCCACCGACGGGTCGTCCGCCGGCATGATCATGTCGAGCCTGAAGCCGAGCCGGTCGGTGAAGAACGCGATCGTACCGTCGAGGTCCGGTGCGGGCAGGACGGTCTCGGCGCTGGGTGACGGCCAGCGGGCGAGTGGTCACGGGCCGACGGTACCCGCCGCGGCAGGACCCGGCTCGACGTCGCGCATGCGTCGCGCCGGAACCAGAGCAGGTAGTCGCCCGCCAGCCCCGGTGGATGCGAGTCCCAGCACAGGAAGGTCTCGCCGACGAACGTCAGCCGCCGCGCGACGACGTGGCCCGAGGTCCCAGGCCAGCGGGTCACGTGCTCTCCCTGCACGACGTTGGCGACGTTGACCACGGCGTGGCCTCCGGGTCGCAGCAGCGTCGCCGACCTGGCCGAAGACCTCGTCGAGCTCGGTGAGGTAGTCCGGGTAGTGCCCGTCGTCGGTCGCGTAGCCCTGCAGGGGATTCTCGGGGTGCGCGACGCTGGCCATGTACGGAGGTGAGGTGAGCACGACGTCGAACGGGCCCTCCACGAGCTCGGCCAGGCGACGCGAGTCACCGCGCACCACCTCGGGCGCCGCCGTTCGTCCGGGCGAGGGTCGTGTCGACGCGCTCCTGCAGCAGGTCGACCCCGACAGCGCGCCGACCCAGCTCCTCGGCGACCGCGAGCGTGGTCCCGTAGCCGGCGAAGGGGTCGAGCACGCGGTCACCCGGCGACGTCGTCGCCTCGATCACCCAGTCGGCGAGTGACTCCGTGAAGTGGACGTCCTCGGAGTGCTCGTCCGGTCGCTGGGCGACGTGCTCGGTCGCCTGCTGGAGCAGGAAGGCAGGCACCCTCATGGCGTGAGTATGACGTTCGCGCTCGATCGACGGTGCGCCGCCCCGGAGGGGGTGCCCTGGCACGTCGCCGGATGTCCGAGGACGAACCTAGGCTGGACCCGTGGCCGACCCGTCGACGTACCGCCCGAAGCCGGGCGAGATCCCCGACTCCCCAGGGGTGTACCGGTTCCGCGACCCCCGGGGTCGAGTCGTCTACGTCGGCAAGGCCAAGAGCCTGCGGCAGCGGCTCAACTCGTACTTCGCCGACCCGGCGTCGCTCCACCAGCGCACGCTCTCCATGGTCACGACCGCCTCGAGCGTGGAGTGGACGGTCGTCGCCACCGAGGTCGAGGCCCTGCAGCTGGAGTACGCCTGGATCAAGGAGTACGACCCGCGCTTCAACGTCAAGTACCGCGACGACAAGTCGTACCCGTACCTGGCGGTCACGATGGGCGAGGAGTTCCCGCGCGTCCAGGTGATGCGCGGGCGCCAAGCGCAAGGGCACGCGGTACTTCGGGCCCTACGCCCACGCGTGGGCGATCCGCGAGACGGTCGACCTGATGCTGCGGGTGTTCCCCGTCCGCACGTGCTCGGCCGGCGTCTTCCGCAGCGCCAAGCAGACCGGCCGTCCATGCCTCCTCGGGTACATCGACAAGTGCTCGGCCCCGTGCGTCGGGCGGGTGACGCGCCGAGGAGCACCGCGAGCTGGCCGAGGACTTCTGCGACTTCATGGGCGGTGCGACCGCCAAGCACACGCGACGGCTCGAGCAGCAGATGAAGGCGGCAGCCGCCGAGCTCGACTTCGAGCGGGCCGCGAGGCTGCGTGACGACGTCGCGGCGCTCACGCGCGCCCTGGAGAAGTCCGCCGTGGTGCTGCCGGACGCCACCGACGCGGACGTCTTCGCCCTGGCGGAGGACGAGCTCGAGGCCGCCGTGCAGGTGTTCCACGTGCGCGGCGAGGTCGGGTGCGAGGGCAGCGCGGGCTGGGTCGTCGAGAAGGTCGAGGACCTCACCACCGCCGGCCTGGTCGAGCACCTGCTGCAGCAGGTCTACGGCGACGCCGAGGCCACGGCGGTGCCGCGCGAGGTGCTGGTGCCGACGCTGCCCACCCAGCTGGACGAGATGACCACGTGGCTCAGCGGGCTGCGCTCGGCGGCCGTCGACGTGCGGGTGCCGCAGCGTGGTGACAAGAAGACGCTGATGCAGACGATCGCGCGCAACGCGCAGCAGGCGCTGGTGCTGCACAAGACGCGGCGAGCCGGGCGACCTGACGACGCGCAGCCAGGCGCTGCAGGAGATCCAGGACGCGCTCGGTCTCGACGAGGCGCCGCTGCGCATCGAGTGCTACGACGTGTCCAACCTGCAGGGCACCGAGGTGGTGGCGTCGATGGTCGTCTTCGAGGACGGGCTGCCGCGCAAGTCGGAGTACCGCCGGTTCGCGATCAAGGGCGTCGAGGGCCAGGACGACGTCGCGTCCATCCACGAGGTGATCACGCGCCGCTTCCGCCGCTACCTGGCGGAGCGGATGGACGAGTCGACCCCGGAGCTGGCCGAGTCCGACGACGACCGTCCCGACGAGCCCGTCGTCGAGAAGAAGGCGCGGTTCGCGTACCCACCGCAGCTCGTCGTCGTGGACGGTGGCCCGCCGCAGGTCGCCGCCGCGGCCCGCGCCATGGCGGAGCTCGGCATCGACGACGTGGCGCTCTGCGGGCTGGCCAAGCGGCTCGAGGAGGTGTGGCTGCCGGGGGAGGCCTACCCGACGGTCCTGCCACGCACGAGCGAGGGGTTGTACCTGCTGCAGCGCGTCCGCGACGAGGCCCACCGCTTCGCCATCAGGTTCCACCGGCAGCGGCGCAGCCGGTCGATGACCACGAGCGCGCTGGACGCGGTGCCAGGTCTGGGACCCACGCGCAGCAAGGCCCTGCTGAAGCACTTCGGCTCGGTGAGGAAGCTGCGCGCCGCGACGCCGGACGACGTGGCGCAGGTGCCCGGCATCGGCGCCGCGACGGCGCAGGCGGTGGTCGACCACCTGGCGAGGCAGGGTGCCGGCCGCCCCGGCGGTCAACACCGCGACCGGCGAGGTCCTCGACGACTGACCGGCGCGGGCCGCGTCGCGGACCGCGTGGGTGAGTCCGCCTGATACGGACGAGTCGGACCTGGGAGACTGGACGGGTGAGCGACCACGCGAAGCCCGCCCCGGCCGACACCACCGACTCCACCGACTCCACCGACTCCACTGACTCCACCGACTCCGGCAGCCGAGCGTACCCAGAGCGCCGACCACGGCTCGACGACCAGGTCGACAGCAGCCGCGCCCCCGAGGTGCTGATCGTCACCGGCATGTCCGGCGCCGGCCGGTCGACGGTGTCCGACGTCCTGGAGGACCTCGGCTGGTACGTCGTCGACAACCTGCCGCCGCAGATGCTCGTTCCGCTCGCGGGGATCGCGTCGCGTGCCGGCGCAGGCCCTGCCGCGCGTCGCCGTCGTCGTCGACGTGCGCGGTGGCCGATTCTTCACCGACCTGCGCGAGGCGCTCAACGAGCTGTCCGGTACCGGCGTCCGCAGCCGGGTCCTGTTCCTCGACGCCAACGACGAGACGCTGGTGCGCCGGTTCGAGTCGGTGCGCCGTCCGCACCCGCTGCAGGGCGAGGGCCGGATCCTCGACGGGATCGTCTCCGAGCGCGCGCTCGTCGGGGACCTGCGCGGCAGCGCCGACCTCGTGATCGACACCTCGGGCTTCAACGTGCACCAGCTCAGCGCGAAGGCGACCGAGATGTTCGCCGAGGACGGACCTGCCACGCTGCGGGTGACGGTGATGTCGTTCGGCTTCAAGTACGGCATCCCGGTCGACTCCGACCACGTGGTCGACGTGCGCTTCCTGCCGAACCCTTACTGGGTTCCGGAGCTGCGGGCGAGCACCGGGCAGGACCAGGAGGTCAGCGACTTCGTGCTCGGCCAGGAGGGCGCCGAGGACTTCGTCAGCCGCTACGTCAGCGCCCTGGAGCCGGTGCTCGCGGGCTACGAGCGTGAGAACCGTTCGTACGTCACGGTGTCCGTCGGCTGCACCGGCGGCAAGCACCGTTCGGTCGCGATCACGGAGGAGATCACGAGGCGGATGCAGGAGGCGGGTGTGCGCGCCACCGCGGTCCACCGCGACCTGGGGCGCGAGTGAGTGGGCGCCGTGTCGTCGCGCTCGGCGGCGGGCACGGGCTGTACGCGTCCCTCTCGGCGCTGCGCCACCTGACGGACCGGCTGACGGCCGTGGTCACGGTCGCCGACGACGGCGGGTCGAGCGGACGGCTGCGTCGCGAGCTCGGGCGTGCTGCCGCCCGGCGACCTGCGGATGGCGTTGTCGGCCCTGTGCGACGACGGGGAGTGGGGCAGCACGTGGCGCGACGTCATGCAGCACCGCTTCTCCACCGAGGGCGAGCTCGACCGGCACGCCGTGGGGAACCTGCTGATCGTGGCGCTGTGGCAGCTGCTCGACGACCCTGTCGCAGGGCTGGACTGGGTCGGCCGGCTCCTGCAGGCCCGAGGACGCGTGCTGCCCATGTCCACGCAGGCGATCGAGATCGCGGCCGACGTCGAGGGGCCGGACGGCCCGATCGTCGTGACCGGCCAGTCCGCCGTCGCCACGACCGGTGGACGCATCACCGGCATCCGGCTGGACCCGCCGGAGCCGAAGGCGTGCCCGGAGGCGGTCGAGGCGGTGCTCGACGCCGAGTGGGTGGTGCTCGGACCCGGCTCGTGGTTCACCAGCGTCATGCCGCACCTGCTCGTGCCCGACCTGGCGGCCGCGCTGATCGGCACCTCGGCGCAAGCGCTGCCTGGTCTTCAACCTGGCGGCACCGACCGGCGAGACCGCCGGTCTCACCGCGGTCGAGCACCTGGTCGCGCTGCACGCGCACGCGCCCCTGCTGCGGATCGACGCCGTCCTCGCCGACCCCGGGTCGGTCGACGACGTGGACGCCCTCGCGGACGCCGCCGACGCACTGGGCGCGCGCCTCGTGCTCCGCCAGGTCAGGGCGTCGGGGCCCTCGGGGGCCTCGTCGCGCCACGATCCGCTACGTCTCGCCGCCGCCCTGCGCGACGTGCTCGACGGCAGCTACGGTGACGTCGACTAGGCCTCCGCCCGGTGGCACCGGGATGGACGGCGGAGGACCGCGAGGACGGGCACGGCACAGGACGGTGGCAGGATGACCCGCATGGCACTGACGGCACAGGTCAAGGACGAGCTGAGCCGGCTGAGCATCACCAAGCCCTGCTGCCGCAAGGCAGAGGTCTCGTCGATGCTCCGCTTCGCCGGTGGCCTGCACATCATCTCGGGTCGCATCGTCATCGAGGCCGAGCTCGACACGGCGGTGACGGCCCGGCGGCTGCGCAAGGACATCGCGGAGATCTTCGGCCACTCGAGCGAGATCCTGGTGATCTCGGCGGGGGGCCTGCGCCGCGGCACGCGGTACGTGGTGCGCGTCGTCAAGGACGGCGAGTCGCTCGCGCGCCAGACCGGGCCTGCTCGACGGACGCGGACGCCCCGTCCGCGGCCTGCCTCCGCAGGTGGTCTCGGCGTCGGTGTGCGACGCGGAGGCCGCGTGGCGCGGCGCGTTCCTCGCCCACGGGTCCCTCACCGAGCCCGGGCGCTCGTCGGCCCTCGAGGTGACGTGTCCGGGCCCGGAGGCCGCACTGGCCCTGGTCGGGCGCCGCTCGGCGTCTGGGCATCTCGGCGAAGGCGCGCGAGGTGCGTGGTGTCGACCGCGTGGTGATCCGGGACGGCGACGCGATCGGGGCGATGCTGACCCGGCTCGGCGCACACGACGCCGTGCTGGTCTGGGAGGAGCGGCGGATGCGCCGCGAGGTGCGGGCGACCGCGAACCGCCTCGCCAACTTCGACGACGCCAACCTCCGGCGCTCGGCGCGGGCGGCCGTCGCCGCCGGGGCACGGGTCGAGCGCGCGCTGGAGATCCTGGCCGAGGACGTGCCCGAGCACCTGCGCACGGCGGGCAGGCTGAGGCTGGAGCACAAGCAGGCGTCGCTGGAGGAGCTCGGGCCAGCTGGCCGACCCGCCGATGACGAAGGACGCGGTCGCGGGCCGGATCCGCCGGCTGCTCGCGATGGCCGACCGCCGTGCCGAGGACCTCGGGCTGCCGGGCACCGAGGCCAACCTGACGCCCGACATGCTCGACGCCTGACCGCACCGGTGGCTCCACGTTCCAGTGCCTGGGACGGATCGTCTCGGAAGTGGAACCGCTCGTGTCGGGCTACCCACGGGTATCCCGTAGGGTCGATCGCGGCGTGGGACAACCAGTGACGCTTGGCCCAGCGCGGTCCACCACCGGTGGGCCGCACCTGCAGGTGACCGAACTGCCGGCACGAGCCGGCCCTTGCTGAGGAGAGCTCCTTGACCGTTCGCGTTGGCATCAACGGATTCGGCCGCATCGGCCGCAACTTCTTCCGCGCAGCCATGGCCGCCGGGGCCGACCTCGAGGTGGTGGCGGTCAACGACCTCACCGACAACAAGACCCTTGCGCACCTGCTGAAGTACGACTCGATCCTGGGTCGTCTGAACGGTGAGGTCAGCTACGGCGAGGACAACATCACGGTCGACGGCAAGTCGATCAAGGTGCTGGCCGAGCGCGACCCGAAGAACCTGCCGTGGGGCGACCTGGGCGTCGACGTCGTGGTCGAGTCGACCGGCATCTTCGTGGCGGCCGAGCAGGCGCAGGCCCATATCGACGGTGGGGCCAAGAAGGTCATCATCTCAGCGCCCGCCAAGAACGAGGACATCACGATCGTCCTCGGTGTGAACGACGGCGACTACGACGCCTCGACGCACCACATCATCTCGAACGCCTCGTGCACCACGAACTGCCTCGCGCCGATGGCCAAGGCCATCCACGACGCGTTCACGATCGAGCGCGGGCTGATGACGACGATCCACGCGTACACGCAGGACCAGAACCTCCAGGACGGCCCGCACAAGGACCTGCGTCGTGCGCGCGCCGCCGCCCTGAACATCGTGCCCACGAGCACCGGTGCGGCCAAGGCGATCTCGCTCGTCCTCCCGGAGCTCAAGGGCAAGCTGGACGGCTACGCGCTGCGCGTGCCGATCCCGACCGGCTCGGCCACCGACCTCACCGTCGAGGTGGGTCGCGACGTCACGGTCGAGGAGGTCAACGCCGCGGTGAAGGCCGCCGCCGAGGGCGCGCTCAAGGGCTACCTGCGCTACACCGAGGACGAGATCGTCTCCTCCGACATCGTCACCGACCCGGCGTCGTGCATCTTCGACGCCGGCCTGACCAAGGTGAACGGCAACCAGGTCAAGGTCGTCGGCTGGTACGACAACGAGTGGGGCTACTCGAACCGGCTCGTCGACCTGGTCGGGCTCGTCGGCCAGGGTCTCTGAGCCCGGCAGCCGGAGACCTGACTCCCTGATGCGCACCCTCGACGACCTCGGCGACCTGCGCGGCCGCCGGGTGCTGGTCCGCAGCGACCTCAACGTGCCGCTCGACGGCACGACCATCACCGACGACGGACGGATTCGGGCGTCCCTGCCCACGTGGCAGCGGCTGCTCGACGCCGGGGCGCGCGTCATCGTGTGCGCGCACCTCGGCCGCCCGAAGGGCGTTCCGGAGGAGCGGTACTCGCTCGCCCCGGTGGCCGACCGCGTGAGGCAGCTGCTGCCCGACGTCGACGTCACGTTCGCCACCGACACGGTGGAGGAGTCGGCGCGCGCCGGCGCGGAGGCGCTGCGGGACGGGCAGCTGCTGCTGCTCGAGAACCTGCGGTTCAACGCCGGCGAGACGAGCAAGGACGACACGGAGCGCGGCGCCTTCGCGGACCAGCTGGCGTCGCTGGTCGGCCCCGAGGGCGCCTACGTCAGCGACGGCTTCGGCGCCGTGCACCGCAAGCACGCGTCGGTCGTCGACGTCGCCGAGCGTCTCCCGCGCGCCGCGGGCGGCCTGGTCGCGTCCGAGGTCGAGGTGCTGCGCCGCCTCACCGCGGACCCCGCCCGCCCGTACGCGGTGGTGCTCGGCGGGTCGAAGGTGTCCGACAAGCTGGGCGTGATCGACAGCCTGCTGGGCACCGCCGACCGCATCCTCGTCGGCGGTGGCATGGTCTTCACCTTCCTCAAGGCCCAGGGTCACGAGGTCGGCAAGAGCCTGCTCGAGGAGGACCAGCTCGACACCGTCCGCGGCTACCTGCAGCAGGCGGAGGAGCGCGGCGTCGAGATCGTGCTCCCGACCGACGTGGTCGCGGCCACGGCCTTCGCGGCCGACGCCGACCACGAGGTCGTGGCGGCCGACGCCATCCCGTCCGACCGTCTCGGCCTGGACATCGGGCCGGTGTCGGGCGCGCACTTCGCCGAGCGGCTCGCCGACGCCGCGACCGTCTTCTGGAACGGCCCGATGGGCGTGTTCGAGATGGAGCCGTACAGCCACGGCACGAAGGCCGTCGCGCAGGCGCTCGTCGAGAGCGACGGCTTCACCGTCGTGGGTGGCGGGGACTCGGCCGCGGCCGTCCGCACCCTCGGCTTCGCGGAGGACGCCTTCGGGCACATCTCCACCGGCGGAGGTGCCAGCCTCGAGTACCTCGAGGGCAAGACCCTGCCCGGCCTGACCGTCCTGGAGGACTGACCGATGGCACCGACGAAGAACCAGGGCCGCACGCCGCTGATGGCCGGCAACTGGAAGATGAACCTGGACCACCTGCAGGCGACGCACCTGGTGCAGAAGCTGGCCTGGACGCTCGACGACGCGAACCACGACGTCGCGGACGTCGAGGTGGCCGTCCTGCCGCCCTTCACCGACCTGCGGTCGGTGCAGACGCTCGTGGACGGCGACCGGATCGACCTCAGGTACGGCGCGCAGGACGTCTCGGCGCACGACAGCGGTGCCTACACCGGTGAGGTGTCCGGCGCGATGCTGGCCAAGCTGGGGTGCACGTACGTCATCGTCGGACACAGCGAGCGCCGCGAGCACCATGCCGAGAGCGACGCCGTGGTCGCGGCCAAGGCCGCCGCCGCGCACCGGCACGGGCTGATCCCGATCGTCTGCGTCGGCGAGGGGCTCGAGATCCGGCAGGCCGGCACGCACGTCGAGTACACGGTCGACAGCCTGCGCGGCTCGCTGGACGGCCTCACCGCCGAGCAGGTGGCGGTCACGGTGATCGCTTACGAGCCCGTCTGGGCGATCGGCACCGGCGAGGTGGCCACTCCGTCCGACGCGCAGGAGGTGTGCGCCGCGGTGCGCGCCTCTGTGTCGGAGCCTGCACGGGCCGGGCGTCGCCGAGCAGGTGCGCGTGCTCTACGGCGGCTCGGTCAAGTCCGGCAACGTCGCCGCGATCATGGCCGAGGTCGACGTGGACGGTGCGCTCGTCGGCGGCGCGAGCCTCGAGCCGGGTGAGTTCGCGGCGATCTGCCGCTACCAGCACCACCAGGTAGGACTGTAGTCGGCCGTTCGCGTACCCTGGCCCGAACGCGGGGCGTCGACGCGCCCGCACGCCCGAACTGAGCCCCACACCGAGACCGACACGACAGGACGACGACACCGTGACCCCACTGCGCATCACCCTGCAGGTGCTGCTCGGGCTGACCAGCCTGTTGATGACCCTGCTGATCCTGTTGCACAAGGGCAGGGGTGGTGGCCTGTCGGACATGTTCGGCGGCGGGATGTCGACGGGCGCGGGCAGCTCCGGTGTCGCGGAGCGCAACCTGAACCGGATCACCGTCGCCCTCGGCCTGCTCTGGGCCGTCGTCATCGTGCTGCTGGGCGTGATCGAGCGGTTCGTCCCGTCCGAGTAGGGCGGCAGCCCGGGCGTCGCTGGGCGCCGGAACGACCGTGACCAGATTGGTCAGAGCGTAGGAACTGAGGGAGTTGAGCGTGGCAGGAGGCAACGCGATCCGGGGTAGCCGGGTCGGCGCCGGTCCGATGGGCGAGGCCGAGCGGGGCGACGCGGCTCCGCGCGTGCGCATCTCGTACTGGTGCGCCAACGGTCACCAGACCCAGCCGAGCTTCGCGGAGGACCCGCAGTCGCAGCCCCCGGAGTTCTGGGACTGCCCGCGCTGCGGCTTCCCGGCCGGGCAGGACAAGGAGAACCCTCCGACCCCGCCCCGCAACGAGCCCTACAAGACGCACCTCGCCTACGTGAAGGAACGTCGTTCCGACGCCGACGGCGAAGCCATCCTCGACGAGGCCCTCGCCGCGCTGCGCGCCAAGAAGATCGTTCGCTGAGGTCCCTCACCCCGACGGCAGGGGTGACGTCGGCTTCGTCGCCCGTCCGTCCAGCCACAGGGTGTCGGACTCGTCGCGGTGCGAACCCGTCGTCCCCACGTGCTTCGCGTCGATCGTCTCGCCCTTCGTGATGACGTGGACGAGGGCCATGGCGTGGCCACGGCCGAGGCCGTAGTCGCCACGCAACCACTCGATGATCGGCGTCGCCTTGGTCGAGGCGTCGAAGCCCTTCGCGCGGGCCAGTTCCAGGAACTGGCGGGGCGTCAGGCCGGTCTTGGTCTCGATCGTGTCCAGGTAGGCCTGGAAGGACATGGTCGGCTCCTTTGTCTCTCGGGGTCGTGCCCACCTGGATGACCGCACCGCCCGGCGAAACTCATCGCCGGCGCAGTTCTTCCGAGAATGGTGGTGCGGGAGTCCCTCGTGAGGCCGATTCTCCCGAGAATGGTGGTGCGGAGGGCCATCGGGAGGCCGATTCTCCCGAGAATGGTGGTGCCGGGGCCTTTCAGGACCCCGGTTCTTCCGAGAACGGTGAGCGCGCGACTGCCGCGACCTCGGTGACAGCCCCCTGCGGGTGCAGCCGGGCAACGAGCTCGCCCCGGCTGCGGACACCCACCTTGGTGAACACGGACTTCAGGTGGTCCTGGACGGTGTGGGCCGAGATGGCGAGCCGACGTGCCATGTCGGCCGTCGACAGTCCGGCGAGCACCTCGCGACAGACCTCTCGCTCGCGGGGCGTCAGCCCGTAGGCCGTGAGGAGCAGCCCGACCAGGTGCTCTCCCGTGGCGGGCTCGAGAACGACCGCGACCTCGTCGGCGTCGCCGCCGACCAGCGGGCTGGCGGTCAGGTAGGCCCAGCCTCCGCGCGCGTCACGGAGCCGGCCGCGGAGCTCGCCCGTCGCAGAGGACCGGGCTCCGACCGCCATCAGGTTCATCATCACGGCGAACCTGCCGGGCGCGATCTCGTCGAGCCTGTCCTGCCACTCACCGGCTGCGGGCGTGCTGGCGCGGACCCGGCCGTCGGAGACGACCACGATCGCCGGACGAGCCGCCGCCTGCCCCCGAGCCGTCTCGGCCCGCACCGCCAACCGGGTTGCCGCCCCGACGGCCGGCGCGACCGCCGCCAGGAACTCGGTCTCCCGGTCCGTGAAGTCCTCCCCGGCCCGCACCATGCCCGCCCCGCCCCAGCAGACACCGTCGGCCGTGAACAGCACGCGGACCTCCTGGTCCAGTCCCAGAGGCCGCCACACGTCGTGCAACCGAGAGCTGTGTCGACGTGACGAGGGCGGCAGCTCCGACAGCCGTGCCGTCGTCCTCCCGGAGATCGACAGGGCCGCAAAGGAGTTGGGCTCACCCACCGAGTACTCCGCCTCGGCCAGTCGGGGCTCGTACTGCCGGGGGATGCGGTTGTCTCCGCTGACCATCGTGCTGATGACGAGCGTCTCGGGGTCGATGGCCGCCCAGCAGGTCAGCTCCGTCCCGACATATCGTCCGACCAGCGCCATGGCACGCACATGGAGCTCGGTGACCCCGAGTCCCGCGGCGGACAGCCCCGCGACCTCCCGGCGGACGCGGTGGGCCCGGTCCTCCCACACACCCCGAGTATGACGCCCCGCGCCGCGACGGGGACCCCCCGATTCCTGGGATGGACCGAGGACGACGCCCGACCTAGCGTCGGGCCCATGAGGCAGGTGGTGCAGCACACGGCAGCCGGCGAGGGCACGGAGCTGGTGGCCCCCGACGCCGTCGTCACCGTCAAGGTCGACGCTGACCACACCGCGGGCCAGTACGAGGTCTTCGAGGTGCAGGCGCCGCGCGGCCCCGCGACGCCGCTCCACAGCACGGGCTGGGGCAAGTCCTACTACGTGCTGCACGGCCGGATGCTGGTCCAGATCGAGGACGAGGCCTACGACCTGGTGCCGGGGTCGTGCGTGGCCATCCCGCCTGGTGCGGCACACACGTTCACCGTGCTGACCCCGTCGACGACATTCCTGGTGGTCAGCCTGACCGGTGCGATGGGCAGGTTCCACGCCGACCTGGACGCCACGGTTCCGCACGGTCTGCCCTTCGACCAGGTGGGCCGGGCCCTCACCGAGGTGCTCGGCCGCCACGACGTGACCGTGCTCGGGATGGAGGTGGCCCGATGACGGTCGTCGTGTGGGTGTCCGCGCTGATCGCGGCGTCCATCCACGTGCTCGTCTTCTTCTGGGAGTCAGTGCTCTTCGAGCGACCCGCCGTCCATACCGGCGTGTTCTCGGTCGCGACGACGGACCTCCCCGCGGTACGGCTGTGGGCGTTCAACGTGGGCTTCTACAACCTGTTCCTCGCCGCCGGCACGACGGTCGGTGTGCTCGCCTGGATCGCGGGTCAGGAGACCGTCGGCCGGACGCTGGTGGTCTACACCTGCTCGTTCATGGTGCTCGGCGCCGTGGCCCTGTTCGCGTCCGACCGGATGTCGCTGGGGCGGCCGAAGGGGAGCGGCGTGGGTGGGGCGCTCGCCGAGGGCCTGCCGCCGCTGGTGGCGCTGGTGGCCGTGGCGCTCTGACCCGTCCACCGACGGGCGGCGTCGTCCCGTCCCAGCCCCCACGACGCGCATTCTCCCGAGAATGACGGCGAGTGGGCCCCTGGGACGCGCAATCTCCCGAGAATGGCGGCCTGTGGGCCTCTGGGACGCGCATTCTCCCGAGAATGACGCGCCGTGAGGGGGAGCGGGAGGGGGAGGGGGAGGGGGAGGGGAGGGGAGGGGAGGGGAGGGCGGGTGCCTGGGGCCGGACGGTCTACGGGCTCGCCGGCCTCGCCAGGCCGGCCGGCAGGCGGGTCGCCGCCGCGCGGTCGAGCAGCCACCGTGTCGCGCGCTGGCCCGAGGGCCCGGCGGCAGGCACCTGCACGTGCCCGGCCCCCGACAGCGCCATCGACACCGCGGCGGCCTTGTCGTCGCCCGCCACCACGAACCAGATCTCGGACGCCGCGTTGAGGGCGGGCATCGTCAGGCTGATGCGGGTCGGCGGGGGCTTGGGTGCGCCGCGGACACCGATCACCGTCCGCTCGGTCTCGTAGACGCCGGGCTGACCGGGGAACAGGGACGCGCAGTGGGCATCGGGGCCGACGCCGAGCAGCATCACGTCGAACGCGGGAACCCGATCGCGCGGTCCGGCGTGCTCCGCCAAGAGAGCCGCGTAGCGGGCGGCGGCGGCGTCGGGATCGTCACCGTCCGGGCCGTCGCTCGGCGGCATCGGGTGCACGCGCGCCGGGTCCACGGCGACGTGGTCGAGCAGGGCCTCGCGGGCCTGGGTCTCGTTGCGCTCCGGGTCACCGGACGGAAGGAACCGCTCGTCACCCCACCACACGTCCAGCGCGGACCAGTCGACAGCGTGACGTGCCGGACTGTCGCGCAGGGCCGCGAGCACCGCGATGCCCACCGACCCACCGGTCAGGACGACGTCGGCGGTTCCGCGCGCGCTCTGCACGTCCACGAGGCCGGTCACCAGGCGGGCCGCGACCGCCTCGGCGAGGACGGTCGCGTCGGTGTGGACGACGACGGAGACGGGTGAGCTCATGAGGACGACCCCTTCCGAGCCGAGACCTTCTTGGTGGCAGCCTTCGTGGTGGCAGCCTTCTTGGCGGGCGCCTTCTTCGCGGCCCGCTTCTGGCCGCCCGTCCGCGACTCGAGCGCGCGGGCACTGACGCCTCGGGGTGGCCGCTTGGCCTTCTTCACGGACTTGGTGGCGGCGGCGACCGTCGTCCGGCCGGCCTCGTCCAGCAGCGCGAGACCTTTCGTCAGCACGGCGCCGTAGACGTCGTCGGGGTCGAGACGCCGGAGCTCCTCGGCGAGGCACTCCTCGGTGCGGCGCCGGGCGAGGGCGACCCTGCGGGGCGGCTGCCCGGGCTGGGTCAGGGTCGCGACGTTGCCGCTCGGCCGGACCAGCTCGACGGCCCCCGAGGCGCGTTCGAGACGCACCCCGATCATGCCGCCACCAGATGCGGTCTTCTTGCGCTGGACGGGGCACCTCAGCGCCCACGCCAGCCAGGCCGCGAGCAGCTCGGTGCTGGCCGAGTCCGAGGCGCCCGTCACCACTGCGCGGACCACCGGCTCGAAGGGGGGCTGGTCGAGTGCTGCGGCGAGCAACGTCCGCCACAGCGTGATGCGCGTCCACGCCATGTCGGTGTCGCCGTCGGTGTGGCACGCGGCCAGCTTCGCCAGGGCGGCCGAGGGCCGCTTCGCCATCGCCGCGTCCGTGATCCGGCGCTGGGCCATGGCCCCGACCGGGTGCAGGGCGGGCTCCGGCGGGGGCGTGCCGGGCCACCACGTGACGATCGGGGTGTCGGGGAGCAGCATCGGCATCACGACGGTGTCGGGATGGCCCGCCAGCTCGCCGTACATCCGCAGGACGAGCACCTCGCTGGCTCCCGCGTCCCCACCGACCCTGATCTGCCCGTCCAGGCGCGAGGCACCCCGCTTCGAGCCGGTCGCCAGGACCAGGACCCGGCACGGGTGCTCTCGGCTGGCGGCGTTCGCGGCCTCTATCGCCTCCTCGACGTCACCGTCGTCCGTGAGGATGACCAGCGTCAGCACGCGCCCGAGCGCCACCGCGCCACCGGTCTCGCGCAGCTCGACCATGCGCTTGTTGATCGACGAGGTCGTGGTGTCCGGCAGGTCGATGATCACGGTCGCCTCCAGGCTCGTCCGGTCCGGGCCAGCATCGCGTCGCCGGACGGGGGACCCCAGCTGCCCGCCGCGTACGACTCGGGTGTGCCCTTGCGCTGCTCCCAGTGGCGCAGCACGGGGTCGAGGATGCGCCAGGACAGCTCGACCTCCTCGTGCCGCGGGAAGAGCGGGGGGTCGCCGAGGAGGACGTCGAGGATGAGCCGCTCGTACGCCTCGGGGGAGGACTCGGTGAAGGCGTGCGTGTAGCCGAAGTCCATCGTCACGTCCCGCACCTCCATCGTCGGGCCGGGCACCTTCGACCCGAACCGGATGGTGATGCCCTCGTCCGGCTGCACCCGGATCACCAGGGCGTTCTGCCCGAGCTCCTCGGTGGCCGTTGACTCGAAGGGCAGGTGTGGGGCGCGCTTGAACATCACGGCGATCTCGGTCACGCGGCGACCGAGGCGCTTGCCAGTGCGCAGGTAGAACGGGACGCCGGCCCATCGGCGCGTGTCGACCTCGAGCTCGACGGCCGCGTAGGTCTCGGTGTCCGACGAGGCCGAGATGCCGTCCTCCTCGAGGTACCCCAGCACCTTGCGCCCGCCCTGCCAGCCCGCGCAGTACTGCCCGCGTGCGGTCGAGGTCGAGAGGTCGCGCCGAAGGCGGACCGCCGACAGCACCTTCTCCTTCTCGGCGCGGAGGTCGTTGGCATCGAAGGAGACCGGCTCCTCCATCGCTGTCAGAGCCATCAGCTGGAGGAGGTGGTTCTGGATCACGTCGCGCGCGGCGCCGATGCCGTCGTAGTAGCCGGCGCGGCCACCGATGCCGATGTCCTCGGCCATCGTGATCTGCACGTGGTCGACGTAGTTCGCGTTCCAGACCGGCTCCCACATCTGGTTGGCGAAGCGCAGCGCCAGGATGTTCTGGACGGTCTCCTTGCCGAGGTAGTGGTCGATCCGGAAGACCGAGTCCTGTGGGAAGACCTCCCCGACGACCTGGTTCAGCTCCTGCGCGCTCTCGAGGTCGTGCCCGAACGGCTTCTCGATGACGACGCGTCGCCACTGGCCCGGTTCGCGCTCGGAGAGGCCCGAGCGCGCCAGCTGCTGGCACACCACCGGGAACTGGCTCGGCGGCACCGAGAGGTAGAAGGCGGTGTTGCCGCCGGTGCCGCGGCTCTCGGCGAGCTCGGCGACCGTCTCGGCGAGGGTGTCGAAGGCGGCGTCGTCGCCGAACTCGCCCTGCACGAACCGGAAGCCCTCGACCAGGGTGTTCCACACGCTCTCGCGGAAGGGAGTCCGTGAGTGCTCGCGGACGGCATCGTGGACGATCTGCGCGAAGTCCTGTGTCGCCCAGTCACGTCGGGCGAACCCCACCAGCGAGAACCCCGGCGGCAGCAGGCCACGGTTGGCCAGGTCGTAGATGGCCGGCATCAGCTTCTTACGAGCGAGGTCGCCCGTGACCCCGAAGAGCACGAGGCAGCTCGGGCCGGCGATCTTGGGCAGCCGCTTGTCCCGGGGGTCGCGCAGCGGGTTCGTCTCAGCGGTCACACGTGCGGGGCTCATGCGGGGCGGCTGCCGAGGATCGAGGTCAGCCGAGGCAGCTGGGCGGCGCGGTCGGTGAGGTGCAGGCGCAGCACGGGACGGCCGTGCTCCGCCAGCACCTGGGCGTCCCCCGCAGCCTGGGCCGCGATCAGCCGACCGAACGTGAAGGGACGGTCCGGCACCTCGCGGTCCGTGCCCGCGTCGGCCGTCACCTGGAGGTAGACACCCTGTGCCGGACCACCCTTGTGGTACTGCCCGGTGGAGTGCAGGAAGCGCGGGCCCCACCCGAAGGTGACCGGCCTCCCGGCGCGGGCGGCCAGGGGGTCGCGGACGTCGGCGAGAGCGGAGTCGCCCTCCCGGTCGAGGAACGCCATGACCGCCAGGTACCCGTCGGCGGGCAGCGTGGACAGCAGGGACGACAGGGCCCCCTCGACGGAGTCGACGTCGTCGAGCAGGCCGTCGGTGGCGCGCACCTCGATCCCGTCGTCGACGAACGCCGGGGCCTGCGAGTCGGGCTGCTCGTCGAGCAGGCCGCGTGCTGCCGTCTTGGCGCTCTCGACGTCCGGCTGGTCGAACGGGTTGATGCCGAGGACGCGCCCGGCCACCGCCACCGCGGTCTCCCAGAGCACGAACTGCGCCCCGAGCGGGCCGCTGACGCGGATCTCGTGGTCGCCGGTGTCCGGTCCGTCGGCGTCCGCGACGAGGCGGGCCACCAGGACGTCGTCGGCCGGTTCGCGGAGCTCGGGCGACTGGGTGCTCCCGACCACGACCGGGAGGACCCCGGTTCCGAGCTTGCCGGTCGACTCGGCGATCAGCTGCTCCGCCCAGTCGCCGAAACCGACCAGACCCGAACCGTCGTCGACGATCACGAGCTTGTCGCGGCGGGGGTCGGTGCCCGCCATGGCGGCGCCCAGCACGAGACCCGCGTTGCCGGCGTCGTCCACGGCCAGCTGGTCTGCCACCGCAGTCGCCGAGTGCAGCAGCCGCTCGATGTCGGCCCCGGCGAGGCCGGAGGGCACCAGCCCGAAGGCCGTGAGGGCGGAGTAGCGGCCGCCGACGTCGGGGTTCGCCGTGAACACCCGGTACCCGGCGTCGCGCGCCTCCGCCTCCAGGGGCGATCCAGGGTCCGTGACCACGACCACCCTCGTGGCGGGGTCGATGCCCGCTGCCGTGAAGGCCGCCTCGAACGTCCTCCGCTGGCTGTCCGTCTCGACCGTCGACCCGGACTTGCTCGACACCACGACGGCGGTGCGGGACAGATCGTCGGGGGTGCCCACGGCGCTGGTGACCTGGCTGGGGTCCGTACCGTCCAGCACCACGAGGGGCACGCCTGCGGTGCCGCAGATGACCTCGGGTGCCAGGGAGGAGCCGCCCATGCCGCAGAGCACGATCCTGTCGACGCCCTGCGCGCTGAGCTCGTCACGGAGCCTCAGGACGTCGCCGACGACGTGCTGCGACTCGTGCGCGGCGTGCACCCAGCCGAGGCGCTTCGACGCCTCGTCGACGGCGTCGGGGCCCCACAGGTCGGCGTCCGTTGAGGCCAGACGACTGGCCACGCGGTCGTCGACGAGGGTGCCGGTCAGGCGGCGGACCGCGTCGCCGGCCGCGCCACTCGCGCCGACCGCGAGCACGACGGGAGGTCCGGTGCTGGCCGCCACCTCGTCGGCGCCCCCGGGCTCCGAGCTCACTGGTTGGCCTCCTCGTCGGAGTCCGCGGTGGCGAGGCGGGCGAGCTCGTCCGAGACGGTGCGGCCGAGCTCGGCCCACGACGCGTCGAACTTCTCGACGCCCTCACGTTCGAGCAGGTCGGTGACCTCGTTGTAGGAGATGCCGAGCCGCTCGAGGGCGTCGAGCACCTCGTCGGCCTGCTCGTGGGCGTCGGTGACGGTGTCGCCGGTGATCTCGGCCTGCTCCTGGGCGAGGTCGAGGGTCTTGTGCGGCATCGTGTTCACCACGCCCGGTGCGACGAGCTGGTCCACGTAGAGCGTGGGGGAGTACTCGGGGTTCTTCACCCCGGTGGAGGCCCAGAGCGGGCGCTGGGGGTGGGCGCCGTCGTCCGCCAGCACCTTCCAGCGCGGGGTCGCGAAGACCTCGGTCCACGCGTGGTAGGCGAGGCGGGCGTTCGCGATGCCGGCCTTGCCTCGGAGCTCGAGCGCCTCGGGCGTGCCGATCTCCTCGAGCCGCTTGTCCACCTCGCTGTCCACGCGGGAGACGAAGAAGCTCGCGACGGACTCGATGTCCGACAGGTCGCGCCCGTGCTCGCGCGCCTGCTCCAGGCCGACCAGGAACGCCTGCATCACCGAGCGGTACCTGTCGAGGCTGAAGATCAGCGTCACGTTCACGCTGATCCCCTCGGCCAGGACGAGGCTGATCGCGGGCAGTCCCTCGACGGTCGCCGGGATCTTGATGAACAGGTTCGGCCGGTCGACCGCCTGCCAGAGCCGCTTCGCCATCTCCACCGTCCGGCCGGTGTCGCGGGCCAGGCCGGGGTCGACCTCGATCGACACGCGACCGTCCACGCCGTCGGTCGCGTCGTAGACCGGACGCAACACGTCGCACGCGCGCCGGACGTCCTCGGTCGTGATCTCGAAGACGGCCTCGCCGACGGTGACGCCGCGCTCCGCGAGCGAGCGCACCTGGTCGTCGTACCGCTCACCCTTGGCCAGGGCGGAGGCGAAGATCGTGGGGTTGGTGGTGATGCCGACCACGTGCTGCTCGTCCACCACCTCCTGCAGTCCGCCGCTCTCGATCAGCTCGCGGGACAGGTCGTCCAGCCAGATCGACACCCCCTGGGCGCTGAGGTCGGCGAGGCGGTCGCTGGACTCGGTCTGTGCTGACATCGGGGCTCCTCGGTGAAGGGTCGACGGTGTGGCCGGCCTGATGTGGTGCGTCCCTGCTCTTCAGTGCTGCTGGTCGCCCGTGCCGCCGCCACCGGGGGTGGACGACGGACCTCCCGGGCGGGTCTGGCCCGAGCGGGCGTCGGCCAGCGAGTCCCGGGCCGCGGCCTCGACCGCGTCGGCGGTGATCCCGAACTCCGCGAAGAGGCGCTTGTAGTCGGCCGAGGCTCCGAAGTGCTCCAGGCTGACCGTGCGACCTGCGTCGCCGACCAGCTCGCGCCAGCCCTGTGCCACACCGGCCTCCACGCTGACCCGCGCGCGGACGGTCGGCGGCAGCACCTCGTCGCGGTAGGCGGCGTCCTGCGCGTCGAACCACTCGCGGCACGGGAGCGAGACCACGCGCGTCGCGATGCCGTCGGCCTGCAGCGACTCCCGCGCCTCCAGGGCCAGCTGGACCTCCGACCCGGTGGCGAGCAGGAGCACCTCGGGCGTGCCGCCGGTGGCCTCCGCCAGCACGTAGCCGCCGCGGGCGACGCCGTCGGCGGCGGCCAGCGCATCGCCGTCGGCCGGTCCGTCACCGCGCTCGAGCACCGGGAGGTTCTGACGCGTGAGGGCCAGACCCGCCGGCCGGTCGGTGTTCTCGAGGATGGTGCGCCAGGCCCACACCGTCTCGGTCGCGTCCGCGGGACGGACGACGTCGAGCCCCGGGATCGCGCGAAGTGCCGCGAGCTGCTCGACCGGCTGGTGGGTGGGGCCGTCCTCGCCCAGGCCGATGGAGTCGTGCGTCCACACGAAGATGGACGGCAGCTCCATCAGGGCCGCAAGGCGGACGGCGGGACGCATGTAGTCGCTGAAGATGAGGAACGTGCCGCCGTAGGCGCGGGTGCCGCCGTGCAGGTGGATGCCGTTGAGGATGGCGCCCATCGCGTGCTCGCGGATGCCGAAGTGCAGCGTGCGCCCGTACGGCCCGCCGGGGAACTGCTTGGTGGCGAACTCGGCGGGGACGAAGGACGGCTCGCCCTCCATCGTCGTGTTGTTGCTCTCGGCCAGGTCGGCGGAGCCGCCCCACAGCTCGGGCAGCACGTCGGCGAGGGCGCCGAGGACCGCCCCTGACGCCTTGCGCGTGGCCATCTCGGTGCCGCCCTCGAAGGTCGGCAGGACGTCGGTCCAGCCGTCGGGGAGGGTCCGGGTGCTGAGGCGGTCGAGCAGCGCGGCCCGGTCGGGGTGGTCCGAGCGCCACGCCTCGTACGTCGTGTCCCACGCGCGACGGGCCGTCGCCCCGCGTTCCACGACCTCGCGGGCGTGGGCGAGCACCTCGTCGGTCACCTCGAACGTCTGGTCGGGGTCGAAGCCGAGCTCGCGCTTGACCGCCGCTACCTCCTCGGCCCCCAGGGCGGACCCGTGGATCTTGCCGGTGTTCTGCAGGGTGGGGGCGGGCCAGCCGATGATGGTGCGCAGCGCGATGAACGACGGCCTGCCCGTCTCGGCCTTCGCTGCGGCGAAGGCGTCGGCGAGGGCCTGGACGTTCTCGTGGTAGCCGCCGCCGGCCGACGTCCAGTCAACCCGCTGGGTGTGCCAGCCGTAGGCGTCGTAGCGGGCGACCGTGTCCTCGCTCAGGGCGATCGCCGTGTCGTCCTCGATCGAGATGTTGTTGTCGTCGTACAGGACGACGAGGTTGCCGAGCTGCTGGTGGCCCGCGAGCGAGCTCGCCTCGGAGGTCAAGCCCTCCTCGATGTCGCCGTCGGAGGCGAACACCCAGATGGTGTGGTCGAAGGGGCTCTCGCCGGGTGCGGCGTCGGGGTCGAGCAGCCCGCGCTCACGGCGCGCGGCCATCGCCATGCCGACGGCGTTCGCGAGGCCCTGCCCGAGTGGACCTGTCGTCACCTCGACGCCGGGGGTGTGCTTGTACTCGGGGTGCCCCGGGGTCTGGGATCCCCACGTCCGCAGCGACTTCAGGTCGTCGAGGGTCATCCCGTACCCGGCCAGGTACAGCTGGATGTACAGGGTCAGGCTCGTGTGGCCGCACGACAGCACGAAACGGTCGCGTCCGAGCCACGTCGGGTCGGACGGGTCGTGCGTCAGCATCCGCTGGAAGAGCAGGTACGCCGCGGGGGCGAGACTCATCGCGGTCCCCGGGTGGCCGTTGCCGACCTTCTGCACCGCGTCAGCGGCCAGTACGCGCACGGTGTCGACGGCGCGGTCGTCCAGGTCGGTCCAGGTCAGGGCGGTGGTGGTGTCGTCAGGGCTCACGCGACCGAGCCTAGTCCGATCTGTGCAGTCCGCGCCCCGGCCGGGGTGGCCCTCGGAGGCCCCTCGCCGCGGGCTAGCATGGGGCTCGCCCGGAGCCCCGTCCGACGGTCCAGACGACCGCGTGCGCGTGGCTCGCACCCACGGATCCGACGAGGCCGCGTGACGTCCCTGCACCACACCACCAGCGCGGCCCCCGCTGCTGCCGGTCCGGTGAGCCGGCGCGACCGCGTGGCCGGGTTCGTCGCCCTCACCAAGCCGCGCATCATCGAGCTGCTGCTGGTGACCACGGTGCCCACGATGCTGCTGGCGCAGCGTGGGTTCCCGCCGCTGTGGCTGGTCCTGGCCACCCTCGTCGGCGGCACGCTGGCGGCCGGCTCCGCCAACACCCTCAACATGTACGTCGACCGCGACATCGACGCGGTCATGCACCGCACGCGGAACCGGCCCCTGGTCACCGGGACGGTGACCACCACCGAGGCGCTGCTCTTCGGCATCGCGCTCGGGATCGCGTCCGTGGTCTGGCTGGGCGTCCTGGTCAACTGGCTGTCGGCGGTGCTCGCGCTCGGCGCGATCCTGTTCTACGTCTTCGTCTACACGCTCGGCCTGAAGCGGCGCACGCCGCAGAACATCGTCTGGGGCGGTGCGGCGGGCTGCATGCCCGTGCTGATCGGCTGGTCCGCCGTCACCGGGTCGCTGTCGTGGGCCGCACTGGTGCTGTTCGGCGTCATCTTCCTCTGGACGCCGCCCCACTACTGGCCGCTGTCGATGCGCTACCGCGAGGACTACGCCTCGGTGGACGTGCCGATGCTGGGTGCGGTCGAGCGGCCGGCGGTCGTCGCGCGTCGCATCGTCCGCTACTCCTGGGCGATGGTGGCGTGCTCGCTGCTGCTGGTGCCCGTCGCACCGACCGGTCCGCTGTACGCGGTCGCCGCGGTACTGCTCGGCGCGTGGTTCCTCGTCGAGGCGTACATCCTGCGGCGTCGCTCGGCCCGTGCCGAGCCGGGCGGCCAGGTGGGCGCGATGCGCGTCTTCCACGTGTCGATCACGTACCTGACGCTGCTGTTCGTCGCCGTGGGGCTGGACCCGTTCGTCAGGTTCTGACCGTCGCCGGGTCGCTGTCCGCCGCGCCGCCGGGTCCGCGACCCAGCGCCTCCGCCAGCTCGGCGCGGGAGCCGACCTGCAGCTTCGTGTAGATGTGGCGCAGGTGGTACTCGATCGTCTTCGGGCTGAGGAAGAGGGCCGCGGCCGCCTGCCGGGTCGTGCGCCCGCTCGCCAGGATCTGGGAGATCTGCCGCTCCTGAGGGGTCAGGTCGTCCACCGTGCTGGGTTCGCGCCGACGGGCGGTCTCGCCGGTCGCGTCCAGCTCGGCGGCGGCCATCTGGGCCCACGGCGCGGCCCCGAGGGAGTCGAAGGTGGCCAGGGCGGCCCGCAGGGGCGGACGGGCGTCCGTCCGCCGTCGGGCCCGGCGCAGCCGCCCGCCGTAGGCGAGCTCGGTGCGGGCCTGCTCGAACGGGTCGAGGGCCAGCGCGTGGTGGGCCAGGGCCTTGGCGAAGTGGTGGTCCAGCTCGTCGTCCGAACCGACGATGCCGTCAGCCCGGGATGCTCGGGCGAGGGCCCACGGCCGCCCCTTCGCCCGAGCCCTGGCGCCGAACCTGGCCGCAACCTGCTCGGCCTCCTCGCTCCGTCCCGTGCGCATCATGGTCTCGACCATCTCGGGCCCGGGTGAGAGGTCCACGTCGAGGAAGCCGATCTCGTCGAGCAGGGAGTCGAGCCTGTGCAGGGTGATCAGCGCGGCCTCGGCGTCCCCGCGGCCCAGCTCGAGGTCGGCCAGGGCGAACACGGACCACGCCGTGAACGTGTGCAGCTCCCGCTCGGCGCAGATGTCCAGCGCCTCGGCGGCCGCGGCCCGGCAGCGCGTCCTCGCGGCCCTGGCGGGCGTTCAGCCAGGCCAGACCCGCGAGCGAGGCCGCCAGGTCCGCCGCCTGGCCGGTCTCGCGTGCCAGGCGGATGGACTCGACGTACCCCGCCTCGGCGTCCGCCCACCGCTCCGTGGTCGCGTCGTAGCGGGCCACGAAGAACAGCAGCAGCGGCAGCGAGCCGAGCGCCGCCCGCCCACGGGAGTCGTGGACCGCCTGCTGCACCAGGTCGACCCCGACCCCCTGCTCGCGCAGGAAGAGCGGGCCGGGCATCAGCCAACCAACCTGCGACGGCTCGACGGTGGGGGCGTCTGGTGCCCCGAAGAGGTCCGTGGCCCGGCGGATCCAGTCGGTGCCACCCTCGCCGGCGATCACGCGGGCGACGCCGGTCGCCATCGTCCCGACCAGGCGGGCGCGTGCGCCCGTCGACCGCCCGAGGAGCCGCTCCAGCGACTCCGCGACCGTCATCGCGCCGGCGGTGTCGCCGAGGAAGAAGCAGGCGAGGACGACGTCGGCCAGGAGGAGCACCGCCCGGTCGACGTCCACCGGCGCCGCCGCGTCCGCTGCGCCGACGAGCACGTCCCGGGCGTGCCGGAGCGATCCGGTGCGGGCGGCGACCCGCCCCTTGACCTCCTCGACGTCGACCGCCGCCGCGCCGTCGACGTACGCCGGGTCGACCTGCTCGACGAGCGTGCCGGCCCGATCCGGCCGGCCCGCGAGCAGCGCGCTACGGCCAGCCGCCAGAAGGCGCCGCACGCGGTCGGTCGGGTCGGCTGAGAGTGCGGCGGCTCGCTCGTAGGCTCCGGCTGCCGCGTCGTGAGCGGCCCTGGCCGCCGCCCGGGCCGCGGCGTCCTCGCAGGCACGCGCCGCGGCCTCGTCGGGCCCGAGCGCGGCGTGGAAGAGGTGCCAGGCCCTCTGCTCCGGTGCCTCGTCGGGAAGCACAGCCGCCAGCGCGGCGTGCGCCGCGCGGCGGTCCGGCGCGCTGGCGCCCGAGTACACGGCGGCCCGGACCAGAGGGTGCCGGAAGACGACGCGCTCGGGAGTGAGCAGCACGAGCCCGGCCCGCTCCGCGTCAGCGACCGCCCCGAGGTCGGACGAGAGTCGCTGGGCTGCCGCACCGACGACCCCCAGGTCGCCGTCCGACGCCGCCGCGAGAAGCGTCACGGTCGCTGCCGCGGGGTCAAGGGAGCGAGCGCGTTGGGCGAACGCCTCGACGAGCGCCTCGGGAACCGGTAGCGGCGCGTGCACGGGTTCGTTGTCGATCCCGTCCACGTCACCGGCCAGCTCGAGCAGAGCCAGGGGGTTGCCGCCGGTTGACCGGAACAGCCGGTCCATCAGGTCGGTCGGGACGGGCCGGCCCGAACGCTGCGTCACCAGCCGCTCCGTCGCCGCGCGGTCGAGTCCGCCGACGACCAGCGCCGGCAGCCCCGCCTCGGTGAGCGCACCGCCCTGGTCGGCCCTCACCGTCGCCAGGACGGCCACGGGGTCGGCCGTCAGCCGGCGCGCCGCGAACGCGACCGCCTCGGCAGAGGGCGCGTCGAGCAGGTGGGCGTCGTCGACGAGGACGAGGACAGGCTGCTCCTCGGCGAAGCGGCTGAGCAGGCTCAGGGTCGCCGCACCGACGGCGAAACGCTCGACCCCGGCGCCCGGGCGCAGGGCCAGCGCGGTCGCCAGGGCGTCGGCCTGCGGGCCGGGGAGGTCGTCCAGGAGGTGGAGCGCCGGGCGCAGGAGCTGCAGCAGGCCGCCGAACCGGTGGAGCGGTCGGCGTCGATGCCAGTGGCCCGCAGCACCTGCATCCCGTGCGCCCGCGGCGGCCTCGTCCAGCAGCGCCGACTTGCCGATGCCCGCCTCGCCGACCAGCACCAGGGCAGCCGCTCTGGCCGACCCGTGCGCCCGCGAGCAGGCGCTCGATCACCTGCCGCTCGGGCTCGCGCCCGACCAGCACCAGCGGAGTCTAGGCGGCAGGACCAGGGGGGCCCCCTGATGCGATCGACGGGGCGTCCGGACGAGGGTCGGTGACACGAACAGGCCCCAGCCGCCAGGGCGCGGGTCACACCCGAGGAGAGGACCGTCATGACCGACCACCGAGGCAGACCACGCAGGCACCGGCGCGCTCGACCCCGACAAGCTGATGGCGTTCGTGTTCCGCGCCGTCGACGAGGTCGGCGCCACCCTGAACACCGCGCTCGTCGTGATGGGCGACAAGCTCGGCTACTACCGCTCCCTCGCCGAGCACGGCCCGACCACCCCGGCCGAGCTCGCCGAGCGGACCGGCACCGCCGAGCCGTACGCGCGCGAGTGGCTGAGCGCGCAGGCCGCCGGCGGGTACGTGACGGTCGACGGCAACCGCTACACGCTCCCGCTCGAGCACGCCGCGGCGCTCACCGACGAGACCAGCCCGGCGTACCTGCCCGGCTTCTTCCAGCTCGCCCTCGGCACCGTGCACGAGACCGACGCCGTCGCTGCGCGCTGCGGCGACCGGGGACGGCGTCGGCTGGCACGCCCACGACGACGACGTGCTCGAGGGCTGCGAGCGCTTCTTCCGCACGATGTACAACGCCCACCTGATCGCCGAGTGGCTGCCGGCGCTGGACGGCGTCGTCGCGAAGCTGGAGCGCGGTGCGCGCGTCGCCGACGTCGGGTGCGGCCACGGCGCCTCGACCATCCTGATGGCGCAGGTCCTTCCCGAAGTCGACGTTCGTGGGCTCCGACTACCACGCCGGGTCGATCGAGACCGCGCGAGCGCGGGCCGCCGAGGCCGGCGTCGCCGACCGCGTGACCTTCGAGGTCGCCCCGGCGACCGGGTTCACCGGCACGGGCTACGACCTGGTGACGATGTTCGACTGCCTGCACGACATGGGTGACCCCGTCGGCGCGGCCCGGCACGTCCGGGAGACGATCGCCGACGACGGCACCTGGCTGATCGTCGAGCCGATGGCCGGGGACCGGGTGGAGGACAACCTCAACCCGGTCGGCCGGCGCTACTACGGCTTCTCCACGCTGCTGTGCACCCCCGCGTCGCTGTCCCAGGACGTCGGGCTCGCGCTGGGCACCCAGGCCGGGCCGGCGCGGATCAAGGACGTCACGACGACGGCCGGGTTCACCCGCTTCCGCCAGGCCGCCGAGACGCCGTTCAACCACGTGCTCGAGGCGCGGCCCTGAGGATCGGCCGGACCGAGGCCAGGTCCAGCGAGCGGAGAGGACGAGACTGTGGACGTGACGGGCGCGTCGGAGTGGACCGGCCGGGAGCGGCCGGAGGCCCGACGCGCCCTCGCGCCGACCGACGAGCGGTGTCGTCGAGCGCGACGGCGTGCGGATCGCCTGGGAGGTGTTCGGGGAGGGCGACCGCACCGTGCTGCTGATGCCGACCTGGTCGATCATCCCCTCCCGGCACTGGAAGGCCCAGGTGCCGCTACCTGGCGCGGCACTTCCGGGTGGTGACGTTCGACGGCCGGGGGAGCGGCGCCTCCGACCGTCCGCCGGGGCCGCGGCCTACACCGACGAGCAGTACGCCGCCGACACGGTGGCGGTGCTCGACGCGACCGGGACCGACAGCAGGCGGTGCTCGTCGAGCCTGTCGTGCGGGGGAGCGTGGTCGGTGCACGTGGCGGCCGGCCACCCCGAGCGGGTGCTGGGGCTGTTCGCCATCTCCCCGTCGTGCGGGTTCACCGTGCACCGACCCGCACCGCGAGCAGTTCGCCTGGGACGCGCGGCACCGAGACCAGCCGGGGCTGGGCCAAGTACAACAAGCACTACTGGCTCGAGGGCGGCTACGACGACTTCGTGGAGTTCTTCTTCGGCCAGATGTTCACCGAGCCGCACTCCACCAAGCAGATCGAGGACTGCGTGGGCTGGGCGCACGAGATCTCGCCGCAGACCCTCGTCGACACCACCGCGGGCCGGATCGGGTGCGACGGCGCGGTGTGCTCCCCGATCGAGGACCTGTGCGTGCAGGTCACTGCCCGGTGACGGTCGTCCACGGCACCGACGACCAGATCCGCGGTCCCGGCGACCGGGGAGAGGCTGGCCGAGCTGACCGGCGGCGTCCCTGGTGCTCGTGGAGGGCGGCGGCCACGGCGCTGCCGCGCGGGACCCGGTGCGGATCAACACGCTGATCAGGCGAGTTCGTCGACGCGGTCGTGCCTCCGCGGCGCCGCGCCGCCGCACCTGGACGCGCGCCGCGCGGCCGGCCGAAGCGGGCGCTGTACCTGTCGTCGCCGATCGGGCTCGGTCACGCCCGCCGCGACGTCGCGATCGCCGACGAGCTGCGCAAGCTGCATCCCGACCTGGAGGTCGACTGGCTGGCCCAGCACCCGGTGACGGCTCTGCTCGAGCAGGCGCCGAGCGCGTCCACCCCGCCTCGCGCTGGCTGTCCAACGAGTCCGCGCACGTCGAGTCCGAGGCCGGCGAGCACGACCTGCACGCCTTCCAGGCGATCCGCCGGATGGACGAGATCCTGGTCGCACAACTTCATGGTCTTCGACGAGGTCGTGGAGCCGAGCACTACGACCTCGTGGTCGGCGACGAGGCCTGGGACGTCGACTACTTCCTGCACGAGAACCCCGAGCTCGAAGCGGTTCGCGTTCGCGTGGATGACCGACTTCGTCGGCTGGCTGCCGATGCCGGACGGCGGGACGCGGAGGTCGCGCTGACCGCCGACTACAACGCCGAGATGATCGAGCAGCGAGCGCGTTTCGCGCGAGTGCGCGACCGGTCGGTCTTCGTCGGCAACGCCGACGACGTCGTCGACGACACCTTCGGGCCCGGGCTGCCCGAGCATCCGGTCGTGGACCGAGGAGAACTTCGACTTCGCCGGCTACGTCACCGGGCTCTCGGACGTCGGCGGACGCCGACCGCGCGCGACTGCGCGCCGAGCTCGGGTACCGCGACGACGAGCAGGTGTGCGTGGTGACCGTCGGCGGCTCCGGGGTCGGCGAGCCGCTGCTGCGCCGGGTGCTCGACGCCGTGCCCGCCGCCCGGCGGATGGTCCCCGATCTGCGGTTCCTGGTGGTCGCCGGACCGCGGATCGACCCCGAATCGCTGCCGACCAGGCGCGGGCGTGACCGTCCGCGGGTACGTGCCCGACCTCGACCGGCACCTCGCCGCCTGCGACGTCGCGGTCGTCCAGGGCGGGCTGACGACGTGCATGGAGCTGACCGCGGCTCGACGCCCGTTCGTCTACGTGCCGCTGCGTCACCACTTCGAGCAGAACCGGCACGTCCGCCACCGCCTGGAGCGGTACGGCGCCGGCACGCTGCCTGCCGTACGAGCAGGCCTGCGACCCGGACGCGCTGGCCGTGGCGCTTGCGCGCGAGATCGGGCGGGAGGTCGCGTACCGCCCGGTGGAGAGCGGACGGCGCGGCCCGAGCCGCCGCGCCTGCTCGCCGACCTGGTCTGACCTGGACCCAGGTCAGCCCTGGAGGACGGCGTCCTGCGGGACGATGTCCGCCACGGTCGGCAGACGGTTCCGTGCGGTGCCGCAGCGACGTGAGCAGCAGGACGAGGCTGACGACGAGCAGCTCGGCGCCGAGCATGTGGGCCAGCACCAGCGCCTCGGGAAGGTCGGTCAGGTACTGCACGACACCGACCAGGCCCTGCGCCAGCGCGACGATCAGCACCAGCCGAGCCCGGCCGCGGACCCTCTGCGGTGCGTCGAGGGCCCAGAGGGCGACGAGCAGGCCACCGAGCAGGCCGAGGAAGAGCATCACGGAGTCGGCGTGCAGCCAGCTGATCGGACCGGGGATCGAGGGCGAAGCGCGGCGGGAGTCTCGGCGTCGCCGGAGTGCGGGCCGGCTCCCGTGACGACGGTGCCCAGCACGAGGACGACGCGCGGCCACGACGGTCAGCGCGACCGCGAGCCCGCGGACCTCGTGACGCACGACAGGCACGGCGCGGCCCGTCCGGCTCGCCCAGGCGCTCGAGCAGCAGCACGGACACGGCGACGAGCAGCATCGACACCAGGAAGTGCGCCGACACCGTGACCGGGTGCAGCTCGGTCAGCACCGTGATCCCGCCCAGCACGGCCTGCCCGACGGTGAGCGCCAGCGGGGCGGCGCCGAGCAGGAGCAGGCGCCGGTCACGTCCGGCCCGCACGAGCAGGACGTCACGACGAGGGCGGCCAGGGCGGTCAGGCCCACGACGCCGGTCAGCGTCCGGTTGCCGAACTCGATGTACTTGTGGAAGCCCTCGGCCTGCTCCTGGACCGGGACGTACGAGCCCGGGGACGCACTCCGGCCAGGTCGGGCAGCCGAGCCCGAGCCGGTCAGCCGCACCAGGCCGCCGGTGACGACGATGAGCATCTGCGGCGACCACGTTGGCGAGCAGCAGCGCCCTCATCCAGGGAGGGGTGCGGGTGCGCTGCTGGTGCGGGGAGGGCACGGGTCCAGCGTAGGAGCGGCCGGCGCGTGCGAGTCAGCCGGGAGGTCAGTCCCAGCGGAACCAGCGTCGCGCGGCGGCCACCGCGCACCGCCGCCCAGACCAGCAGCACGACCAGGTCGGCGACGGGCAGACCGCCCTCGAGGAGCGCGACGCGCAACCCGTCGCCGAGCGCGCCCGACGGGGTCCACGGCAGCACCGCGTGCAGCCCGGCAGGGGCGCGCTCGGTAGGCAGCAGCACGCCACCGGCGGCGACGAGCAGCACCCACGCCAGGTTCGCCACCGCGAGGACGCCCTCGGCGCGCACGGTCCCGCCGAGCAGCAGGCCCGAGCGCGACGAACACGACCGTGCCAAGCAGGCCGACGACCAGCGCGGCCGGTACGCCGGACCACGCCGGCGCCCACCCGAGCGCGAGCGGCGACCGCACCGAGGACGACGCAGCTGGACCACCTGCACGACCAGCACCGCCGAGCACGCGACGCGGCCACCAGGCCGGACCGTCCGAGCGGTGTCGTGCCCAGCAGCCTCAGCACCCCGTGCCGGCGGTCGAAGGCGGTGGCGATCGCCTGCCCGGTGAACGCCGTCGACAGGACGGCCACGGCCAGCACGCCCGGGGCCACCACGTCGACGCGCGACGCACCAGGTGGCAGCGCCAGCGGGATGAGGCTGCTGCGGGACAGACCGACGAGTGCCACGAGGGGAAGGAGCACGGTCAGCAGCAGCTGCTCGCCGTTGCGCAGCACGGCCAGCGCCTCCCACCGGGCCTGCGCGAGCACGCGGGCCGTCGCCGGTGCGGCACCTGCGTGGCTACGCGGTCCGGCGCCCGTGCCGCGTACCCCGTCCGCGGTCATCGCAGGTCCCGTCCGGTCAGGGTCAGGAACACGTCCTCCAGGGACGGCGCGCGCACGTCGAGACGCTCCGGCATCACCTGCTGCGCGGCGCACCACGAGGCCACGGTGGCCAGCACCGAGGGGCCGACGTCGCCGGTGACCAGGTAGCGACCGGGCGCCTCCGCGCTGAGGACGACGGACTCCGGCAGGGCGAGGCGCAGTCCACCGAGGTCGAGACCGGCCGGCGCGGTGAAACGCACCGTGGAGGGCCGCCCGGCGGTCAGGTCCTCGGGCGAGCCGTCGGCCACCACCCGGCCGTGGTCGACGATGACGACGTGCCGGGCGGCGCGTGAGGCCTCGTCGAGGTCGTGGGTCGTCAGGACCACGGCCACACCGTCCGAGCAGAGGTCGGCCAGCACGTCACGGACGACGAGGCGGGCCTGCGGGTCGAGTCCGGCGGTCGGTTCGTCGAGGAACACCAGCCGCGGCCGGCCGACCAGCGCCGCCGCCAGGGCGACCCGCTGCCGCTGCCCACCCGAGAGCCGGCGCACCGACGTCCCGGCGAACGAGGTGAGGCCCAGGCGCTCGGCCAGCGAGTCGACGTCGGCGGGCGCCGCGTGCAGGCGGGCCAGGTGCCGCAGGAGGGCGAGCGGGCGGGCCGCGGTCGGCAGGCCACCGTCCTGGAGCATGACGCCGACCGCGGAGCGGAGGTCGCAGGAGCGGCCCGGGTCCTCCCCGAGCACTCGCACGCTGCCGCCGTCGCACGGACCGCAGGCCCACGGCGCACTCGACCAACGTCGTCTTGCCGGCGCCGTTGGGGCCGAGCAGGGCAGTCACCTGACCGGCCTGCGCGGTGAGGGTCACTCCGTCGAGCGCGGGAGCGGTCGCGCCGCGGTAGGACTTCACCAGCTCGTGGACCTCGAGAGCTGGGACGCCGGTCACTCCCTGAGGATAGAGACCGCCCAGCCCGACCTCCCCCACTGGTCGGAGATGGCGCGACACGCCCGGCGAGTTGCACCACTTCCGACCAGTCGGCGGAGGAGTTAGGTCACCCTGGGTGGTCTGCGTGGCTGAATTACCTCACAATGGTGTTGTGGAATCCAGTCAGATGCTCCCTGCGTCCGGGACGGCCGAGGCCGGCACCCGGGCGAGGGTCGCGCGCCTCGTCGGCGAGGAGGGCCCCATCACGGTGGCCTGCCTCGCGGACCGGCTGGGCGTCACCACCGCCGCGGTACGACGGCACCTCGACGCGATGCTCGCGGACGGGCTGGTCGAAGCCCGCGAGATGGCCCTCAGCGCCCGGCGCGGACGCGGACGTCCCGCCAAGGCGTTCGTGCTGACCGACGCGGGCCACTCGTCGCTGTCCAACTCGTACGACGACCTCGCGGTGCAGGCGCTCGAGTTCCTGGCCGAGGAGCACGGACGCGGGGCCGTCGAGGCCTTCGCGAACCGCCGCTTCGCAGACCTGGAGACGCGTCTCGCGCCGCGGGTCGACGCGGCCGGCGAGGACCCGTCCGCACGCGCCACGGCCCTGGCCGCGGCGCTGCACGAGGAGGGGTTCGCCGCGAGCAGCCGCCCGATCGGGGAGGGCACCCCGGCGCAGGCGGTCCAGCTGTGCCAGGGTCATTGCCCGGTGCAGCACGCCGCCGAGCGCTTCCCCGAGCTGTGCGACGCGGAGACCAGGACGTTCTCGCGCCTCCTCGGTGTTGACGTGAGAAGGCTGGCCACGCTGGCCCACGGCGCCCACGTGTGCACCACGCACGTCCCGACCGGGCAGCTCACCGCCGAGCAGCCCGCGCCCCAGAACCCGCACGACCTGACAGAAGACCGCACGTCCGCCTCCGGAAGGACCGCCTGATGAGCACTCCGACCACCAGCACGTTCACCTCGGACATCGAGGCCCGTAACCCCGAGCTGGCCGGCCTGGGGACCTACGAGTACGGCTGGGCCGACTCCGACGCCGCGGGCACGAACGCGCGCCGCGGTCTGAGCGAGGACGTCGTCCGGGACATCTCGAACCGCAAGGACGAGCCGGAGTGGATGCTCAAGACGCGGCTGAAGTCCCTGCGGCTGTTCGGCAAGAAGCCGATGCCGACCTGGGGCAGCGACCTGTCGGGCATCGACTTCGACAACATCAAGTACTTCGTGAAGTCCACCGAGAAGCAGGCGACCTCGTGGGAGGACCTGCCGGACGACATCAAGAACACGTACGACCGCCTGGGCATCCCCGAGGCCGAGAAGCAGCGTCTGGTCGCCGGTGTCGCCGCGCAGTACGAGAGCGAGGTCGTCTACCACCAGATCCGTGAGGACCTGGAGCAGAAGGGCGTCATCTTCGTCGACACCGACACCGGTCTGCGCGAGTACCCGGAGCTCTTCAAGGAGTACTTCGGCACGGTCATCCCGCCCGGCGACAACAAGTTCGCGTCGCTGAACACGGCGGTGTGGTCCGGCGGCTCGTTCATCTACGTGCCCAAGGGCGTCCACGTCGACATCCCGCTCCAGGCCTACTTCCGGATCAACACCGAGAACATGGGCCAGTTCGAGCGCACGCTGATCATCGCGGACGAGGACTCGTACATCCACTACGTCGAGGGGTGCACCGCGCCGATCTACAAGTCCGACTCGCTGCACTCCGCGGTCGTCGAGATCGTCGTCAAGAAGGGCGCCCGCGTCCGGTACACGACCATCCAGAACTGGTCGAACAACGTCTACAACCTGGTCACCAAGCGGGCGACCGCCGAGGCCGGCGCGACGATGGAGTGGGTCGACGGCAACATCGGCTCGAAGGTCACCATGAAGTACCCGGCGATCTACCTGATGGGCGAGCACGCCAAGGGCGAGACCCTGTCGGTCGCGTTCGCGGGCGACGGCCAGCACCAGGACGCGGGCGCGAAGATGGTGCACGCGGCGCCGAACACCTCGTCGTCGATCATCTCGAAGTCGGTCGCCCGCGGTGGTGGCCGCACGTCGTACCGCGGTCTCGTGCAGGTGCTCGAGGGCGCCCAGTCACTCGGCCTCGACGGTGCGCTGCGACGCACTGCTGGTCGACAACATCTCGCGCTCCGACACCTACCCGTACGTCGACGTCCGCGAGGACGACGTGTCGATGGGTCACGAGGCAACGGTGTCGAAGGTCAGCGAGGACCAGCTCTTCTACCTGATGTCCCGCGGCATGAGCGAGGACGAGGCCATGGCGATGATCGTGCGCGGCTTCATCGAGCCGATCGCCCGCGAGCTGCCGATGGAGTACGCCCTCGAGCTGAACCGCCTGATCGAGCTGCAGATGGAGGGTGCGGTCGGCTGACCGCACGCCCTTCACCGTCCAACCCGAAACGCCTGTAGGAGAACACCATCGCTACCGAGACAGTCCAGCACGGCCTGGTGGAGCACTCGCACGGGCCGGGCTCCCCGGTCCCGCAGCAGTCGCGAGCCGAGCGGCCGACCTCGTTCCACGTGGCCGACTTCCCGCGCCCGACCGGCCGTGAGGAGGAGTGGCGCTTCACCCCCATCGACCTGCTCGACGAGCTGCTCGAGGACAAGGCCGCCGACAAGGCGGGCACGGTCGAGTACGACCTGACCTCCTCGGACGGCGTCGTCGTGGGCACCATCGGCCGCGGCGAGGCCCCGCGCGGTACGGCGCTGGTGCCCGCCGACCGTGCCGCCGCGCTGGGCTCGCAGTACGTCGACGACGCCCTTCGGGTCCAGATCCCTGCGGACGCGCAGCTCGAGGAGCCCGTGCGGCTCACGGTGCGCGGCCTCGGTGGCGTGAGCCAGGCCCACTACGTGGTCGAGGCCGGCCGGCACTCCAAGGCCATCGTCGTCGTCGACCACGTCGGATCCGGGCCAGCACACCGGCAACCTCGAGGTGGTCGTCGGCGACGGCGCCGACCTCACTGTGGTGAGCCTGCAGCGGTGGGACGACGACGCCGTCCACCTCGGACAGCACGACGCCCTGGTCGGTCGCGACGCGCGCTACAAGCACGTGGCGGTGTCTCTCGGCGGCCGTGTCGTGCGGCTCAACGTGAACGCCCGCTACGCCGGTCCCGGCGGCCACGCGAACCTGCTCGGCCTGTACTTCGCCGACGCGGGCCAGCACCTCGAGCACCGGTCGTTCGTCGACCACGACGCACCGCACTGCACCAGCAACGTGACCTACAAGGGCGCCCTCCAGGGCGACACGGCCCACACCGTCTGGGTCGGCGACGTGCTGATCCGCGCGGTCGCCGAGGGCACGGACACGTTCGAGCTCAACCGCAACCTGGTGCTCACGGACGGCGCACGCGCCGACTCCGTGCCGAACCTGGAGATCGAGACCGGCGAGATCGTGGGCGCCGGCCACGCGTCGGCGACCGGTCGTTTCGACGACGAGCAGCTGTTCTACCTGCAGGCGCGGGGCATCCCGGAGGAGCAGGCGCGCCGCCTGGTCGTTCGCGGGTTCTTCGCGGACATCCTCGCCCAGATCGGCGTCCCCGCGATCGCCGAGCAGATGATGGGCGCCATCGACGACGAGCTCGCGCTGCACATGGGCCCGGCGTCCGACACCGTCACCGCCGCGGTCGACGGAGTCGTCTCCGAGGTGGGTGCCACCGCCGGCTCGGACGCCTCGTGAGCATGGTGCGCGCGTGCTCGCTGGACGACCTCGGTGAGGACGGCCTGTTCGGCACCGAGATCGACGGTGAGCCGGTGGTGGTCGTCCGCGACGAGGACGGCGACCTGCACGCCGTCAACAACGTCTGCTCGCACCAGTACGTGCTGCTGTCGGAGGGCGAGGTGGACGGCTGCACGATCGAGTGCTGGCTGCACGGCTCGCGCTTCGACCTGCGGACCGGCAAGCCCTCCGGGCCGCCGGCGACCGCCCCGATCGATGTCTACCCACTGACCGTGGAGGGCGACGACGTCCTCGTCGACGTCACCGCCCCGAAGGAGAACTGAACGCACATGGCCACTCTCGAGATCCGCAACCTGCACGTGAGCGTCGCTGTTGAGGGCGACACCACCAAGGAGATCCTGCGCGGCGTCGACCTGACCGTGAAGCAGGGCGAGACGCACGCGATCATGGGGCCGAACGGCTCCGGCAAGTCCACGCTCGCCTACTCCGTGGCGGGTCACCCCAAGTACCAGATCACCGAGGGCACAGTCACTCTCGACGGCGAGGACGTCCTCGCGATGAGCGTGGACGAGCGTGCCCGCGCCGGCCTGTTCCTCGCGATGCAGTACCCGGTCGAGATCCCCGGCGTCACGGTGTCGAACTTCCTGCGCACCGCGAAGACCGCCATCGACGGCGAGGCGCCCAGCCTGCGGCACTGGATCAAGGACGTCCGTACCGCGATGGACGCGCTGAGGATCGACCCCGTGTTCGCCGAGCGCAACGTCAACGAGGGCTTCTCCGGTGGCGAGAAGAAGCGCCACGAGATCCTCCAGATGGAGCTGCTCGACCCGAAGATCGCGATCCTCGACGAGACCGACTCCGGGCTCGACGTCGACGCACTCAAGGTCGTCTCCGAGGGCGTCAACCGCGTCCGCGAGGGTGGCGAGATCGGCGTCCTGCTGATCACGCACTACACGCGCATCCTGCGGTACATCAAGCCCGACTTCGTGCACGTCTTCATCGACGGCCGCATCGCCGAGAACGGCGGTCCCGAGCTGGCCGACGAGCTCGAGGAGAACGGCTACGACCGCTTCCTCACCGCGAACGCGACCAGCTGACGTCTCCCATGACGACGAGCCCGACCACCGGCACCGCCCGCGCAGTGCGCGCCGGTGGTGGGCTCGACGTCGCCCGGCTCCGGGCCGACTTCCCGATCCTCGAGCGGCTCATGGCCGACGAGAAGCCGCTGGTCTACCTCGACAGCGCCAACACCTCGCAGAAGCCGCGGGCCGTGCTCGACGCCGTGGCCCAGCAGCTGGGGTGGCACAACGCGAACGTGGCGCGGGCCGTGCACCAGCTCGGCGCCGAGTCGACCGAGGCGTTCGAGGACGCCCGGGCCGACGTGGCCCGCTTCGTCGGTGCCCCCCGGGTGGAGGAGGTCGTGTTCACCAAGAACGCCTCCGAGGCGCTGAACCTCGTCGCCCGCGTGCTCGGGGACGCCGGTGCAACGGGAGACCCGCTGGGGGTGCGGGCCGGTGACGAGATCGTCATCACCGAGCTGGAGCACCACTCGAACATCGTCCCGTGGCAGCAGCTCGCGGCCCGTACCGGCGCCACGCTGCGGTGGTTCCCGCTCACGGACGAGGGGCGGCTCGACCTGGACGGGATCGACCGGCTCATCACCGAGCGCACCAAGGTCGTCTCCCTGGCCTGGGTGTCGAACGCGCTCGGGACGGTCACCCCGGTGGCCGAGATCGCCCGCCGTGCGCACGAGGTCGGCGCCCTTGTCGTGGTCGACGCCTCCCAGGCGGTGCCGCACCTTCGGGTCGACGTCGCCACGCTGGGCGCGGACCTCGTGGCCTTCACCGGGCACAAGATGTGCGGGCCCACCGGCATCGGCGTGCTCTGGGGGCGCTACGACCTGCTCGCCGGCCTGCCCCCGTTCCTGGGCGGCGGCGAGATGATCGAGACCGTGTCGATGGCCGGTTCGACGTTCGCCGCCCCGCCGCACCGCTTCGAGGCCGGGACGCCGCCGATCGCCGAGGCGGTCGGCCTCGGCGCGGCCGTCCGCTACCTCGAGGGCGTCGGGATGGACGCCGTGGCCGCGCACGAGCAGCACCTCACCGCCCGCGCGCTGGACGGGCTGGCCACGGTGCCTGGGCTGCGCGTGATGGGCCCGACGGAGGTGCGCGGCGGCCAACCGGTCGAGCGCGGCGGCGCCATCAGCTTCACGCTCGAGGGTGTCCATCCCCACGACATCGCCCAGGTGCTCGACTCCCTCGGCATCGCCGTGCGCGCCGGCCACCACTGCGCCAAGCCCGTCCACCAGCGGTTCGGGGTGCAGGCGAGCACCCGCATGTCCTCGTACCTGTACACCACGACCGACGAGATCGACGCTCTCGTCGACGGTCTGCACCACGTGCGCCACTTCTTCGGGGTGGCGTGATGGACGTCCGTGAGCTGTACGAGCAGGTGATCCTCGACCACGCGAAGGTCCCCGCACGGCATCGGCCTGCGGGAACCCTTCGACACCGAGGTGCACCACGTGAACCCCACGTGCGGGGACGAGATCACGCTGCGCGCGCGGGTCGCGGACGGCGTGGTGGAGGACGTCTCCTACGACGTGCTCGGCTGCAGCATCTCCCGGGCCGGCGCGTCCGTGATGGCGGACGACCGTCACGGGCCAGCCCGTGGACGCCGCGCTGCAGCGGTACGACGCCGTCCTGTCGATGCTCCAGAGCCGTGGACGGACCGAGCCCGACCCCGAGGTCCTCGGGGACGCGGTCGCCTTCGCCGGCGTCGCGAAACTGCCCATGCGCGTGAAGTGCGCCCTGCTCGGCTGGGCCGCGATGCGCGATGCTGTACTCACCGCCACCACCAAGGAGGGCGCATGACCACCGAGTCCCGCCAGGACATCCCCGCGACCGAGGACGTGCCGGAGGTCGCCCCCGAGCAGACGGAGGCGCCGGCGAAGGCCGCTACGGCCCCGACCCCCGCGACCGCGGCCGACGTCGAGGAGGCCATGCGCGACGTGGTCGACCCCGAGCTCGGCATCAACGTGGTCGACCTCGGTCTCGTCTACGGCGTCACCGTCGACCAGCACAACCACGCCGTGCTCGACATGACGCTGACGTCCGCCGCCTGCCCGCTGACGGACGTGATCGAGGACCAGACCGCGCAGGCGCTCGACCCGATCGTCACCGGCCACCGCATCAACTGGGTCTGGATGCCGCCGTGGGGCCCGGACAAGATCACCGAGGACGGACGCGAGATGCTGCGCGCCCTCGGCTTCAACGTCTGACCGCCGCGCTGGTCACGGCGTGACCGAGCGCCGAGGCCGCGCAGGCCGGGCGGTCGGAACAGGGCCTCGACGCCCTCGGCGTAGCCGTCGGGCGTGACGTCGCCGAGGATCAGCCGCTGCACGATGAAGCCCGGCATGAGGCCGAACAGCGCCTGCGCGACCAGGTCCGGGTCGGTGTGGGGGTCGACGTAGCCCGGCCGCCTGCATGCGCCGGACGAGCCGGGCGAAGTTCGACCTGATCTGCGCGTACTTCGCGCTGACCGACACGCGGATCGCCTCGTCCCGCAGCGCCTCGGACCACGCCTGCAGCGCGACCCGCGTCGACGTCGCCCTGCGGTGACTGCGGCGAGCCGGGTCACGTGCGTCGTCAGGGCGCGGATCGCCTCCGCGGGCGTCGGGGGAGTGTCGGCCGTGGCCAGCTGGTCGAAGACGTCGTCGATGGTGCCGACGGCACGGTCCGCGATCGCGGCGATGATCTCGTCCTTGCTGCGGAAGTAGCCGTACACCGCGCCCGCCGACAGGCCCGACTCGCGGACGACGTCCGCCATCGTCGTCTTGTGGAAGCCCTCGCGGGCGACGCAGCGCCACGCCGCGAGCACGATCTGCTCGCGGCGGGCGGCTCGGTGCTCGGCGCTGACTCTCGGCATGTCGAGGACAGTAAAACGAACAATCGTTCTTGACAACCGGACGCACCTGGGAGCAGCCTGAGCCCAAAGAGAACGACGGTTCGGTTTAACCGAGGAGGAGCCATGGACGACCAGGACACCCCCCACGAGACGCGCCACGTCATCGGTGCGGTCGTCGGCCTCACGGCGCTGCTCTGCCTGTTGCTGACCGCTTTCGCGTGGCCCTCGGCGAACACCGCGCCGCGCGACGTGCCGCTCGCCGTGGCGGCGCCGGAGCAGGTGGCCGCCCAGATCTCCGGACGCCTGGGCGAGGACGCCTTCGACGTGCGACCGGCCGCGGACGCGGCCGAGGCGACGCTGATGATCGAGTCACGGGAGGTGTACGGCGCCGTCGTGGCGGGTCCCGACGGGGTGCAGGTGCTGACGGCGTCCGCCGCGAGCCCCGTGGTGGCCCAGCTGCTCGGGCAGGTCGCCGCCGGCCTGGGGGCCGCCGAGGGCCGGCCCGTCGCGGTGACGGACGTCGTCCCGTTGCCGGAGTCCGACCCGCGCGGGCAGGGCTCGCCGCCGGGTCGCTGCCGCTCGTGCTGGGCGGCATCGCCACGGCTGCAGCGCTGGTGATCGCGGTGCGCAGCCGGTGGGCCCGCCTCGCCGGCGCCGCGGGCGTGGCCGTCGCGTCCGGGCTCGCGCTGACGGCGATCCTGCAGTTCTGGCTTGGCTCGCTGGACGGCAGCTACTGGGTCAACGCCTCGGTCGTCGCCCTGGCCACCGCCGCCACGTCCGTGTTCGTGCTCGGGCTCGAGCAGTGGCTCGGCCGCGCCGGGCTGGCGCTGGGCGCGGGGCTGATGATGCTGCTCGGCAACCCGCTGTCCGGGCTGACCAGCGCGCCGGAGCTGCTCCCGTCCGGCTGGGGCGCACTGGGCCAGCTGATGCCGCCCGGAGCCGGGGGCACGGCCCTGCGCTCGGTGGCCTTCTTCGACGGCTCCGGGAGCGGTCGGGCGCTGCTGGTCCTGGGGGCATGGCTGGTCGTCGGTCTCGTGCTGTGCCTCCTGCCGCCCCGGCGGTCGGAGCGGCTCGCCGGGCCGGCGCGTGAGGCGGCGGTGGCCTGACCTGCCGCCCTGGCGAGGCCTGCGATGCTGTCGTCCGTGACAGTGACCTCGGACCCTGGCGAGTGAGCCACCGGCTGCTCGAGATCGCGCCCGAGCGACTCCAGCGCTGGGTGGTCGGCTTCAGTGACCGCCACGGCGAGATCGACGTCACGGTCGGGGAGTCCGTGGTGGTCCGTGCCGCCGACGGCGCCGTCGCCGACCTGGAGGTGCCGTTCGGCCCGGTGGAGCTCACCGGCGACCCGGTCGCGTCCCTGGCCGAGCACGCCGCGACGCCGCGGCAGGCAGCCCTCCTGCTCGTGCGCCGCGGCGGGTACGGGGTCGGCGTCGCCGACGGGTCCCGGCTCGTGCGGCACAAGGTGGGCACCCGGTACGTGCAGAGCCGCACGGCCGCCGGTGGATGGTCGCAGCAGCGCTTCGCGAGACGGCGAACCGGGCAGGCGGCGGGGCTGGTGCTCGCGGCCGTGGAGTCCGCCGTCGCGATGTGGGGTCGAGGTGAGGGCGGGAGCGCGGCGGGCGTACGGCTTGACGTGCTGGTCCCCGGCGGGGACAGGCTCCTGGTCGAGGAGGCGTTGGCCGACCCGCGACTGGCGTTCGTGGCCGCCCTGCCCCGCGGGCCCCTGCTCGACGTCCGCGACCCACGGCTCGACGTGCTGCGCGACACCGCCAAGCGCTACCGGTCGGTGCGAGTGCGCCTGACCGAGCCCGACTGACCCCGACTGGTCCCGACTGGTCCCGACTGACTCGCCTGCTCGCTTGAGCCGGGGCCTGTCGCCCGTGCGGCCGCCGTGCCAAGGTGGACGGGACAGCGCACGTCCGGGAAGAGGCACCATGGTTCCGACGATGATCGTCTTCGGGCTCGTCCTCGGACGCTGGTGGAGGTCGGCGATCCTGTTCGGTACCGCCTTCTGGATGGTGGTCGTCGCGGCTGTGACGGGCGCCTCGACCGCCGGCGCCCTCGGCGCAGCGGCAGCCGTCGGGGCGATCAACGCGACGGCCGGTGCCGCCGCGCACCAGGGTGGGCTGTGGCTGGTCCGACGGGCACGACGTGCCGGGTGGTCCCTCAGGCGCAGGCCGCGAGCCACCTGAGAGCGCGGCGGGCGCACCGGGCGTCGGCCGACCCCGGCAGGGGGCTCACGAGCGCGTCGGACTCCGAGCCGCCTCGACGATCTCCTTGGCTGCGAGCGAGGCTCGCCTGCGACCCGAGCCACCGCCTCAGTCGTCGACCCCCCGGGCCAGCAGGGCGTCGCCGGTCCGCTCGGCATGGCGGATCGTGCGCACCACGAGCGGGACCGCGAGTGCGTGCACGCTGCGCTCCAGCCCCCGGGCCCGGCGTGCCTCGGAGACGTCGTGCGCCATGGACGCGATCACCGGCACGGCGCGCACCGCGAGCGCGAGCCCGAGACCGGCCCTCTGCGGGTCGACACCCAACAACCTCAGGGGCCGCAGCAGGCGCACCAGCGCATCGAGCAGGTCCGTCACGCGGGTGGTCAGGGTGACCAGCGCGGCGGCGGCCACCGCGACGACGATCGTGCCGACCACGACCACGGCCCCGCGCCAGCCCGCCGTCCACCACTGGAAGGGCACGAGCAGCAGCACGATCCAGCGCAGGGGCCACACCTGCCGGGCGGCGACCTGCGGTGACCACCCAGCCACGGCGTAGGCGGCCAGGCACGCCAGTGCCCCGACCAGCACGACGGCGGGGGAGCGCCAGGCGACCAGGACGGACGTGAACGCCGCCAGACCGGCGAGCTTCGCGCCCGCGGGGGCGCGGTGCAGGAGCGACGTCCCCGCGCGGAAGGTGCCGACGCTCATGAGACCAGCGCCCGGTAGAAGGCCACCGACTCGGCAGCGGACCCGTCGGCGACGACCCGTCCCTCGTCGACGACCAGCACTCGGTCCCACCGCTCGACGAGGTCGAGGTCGTGGGTGACCAGCACCACCTGCTCGTCGAGGCCCAGCAGGAGGTCGGAGACCATGCGCGTGTTACGCAGGTCGAGCAGCGTCGTGGGCTCGTCGCAGACCAGCACGTCGGGCTCGGTGACCAGCACCGCGGCCACGGCCAGCAGCTGCTTCTGCCCGCCTGACAGCAGGTGCGCCGGGTGGTCGGCGTGGCCGTCCAGGCCGAAGCGGCGCAGCGTCTCGGTCGACCCGGCGACCCGCTCGTCGGGCGGTGAGTTGAGGCGCCGCAGCGAGAACGCCACGTCCTCGGCGACGGTCGGCATCACGATCTGCGCGTCCGGGTCGGTGAAGACGAACCCGACCCGCCGACGCACGGCGCGCGCCGTGACGACGCGTGTCGAGCCCGTCGACCTCGACCGAGCCCACCGGTCGGCAGCACGAGCCCGTTGAGCAGGCGGGCAAGCGACGACTTGCCGGAGCCGTTGGCGCCCGAGCACGGCGACCTTGCCGCTCGGTCAGGTCGAGGGTGACGTCGCGGAGCGCCCACCGTTCGCCGTACCGCACGCCCGCGCCGGTCAGGCGGATCATCCGACGCGCTCCACCAGCAACGCCAGGCCCTGACCGCCACCGACCGCGCACGTGGCCAGCCCGAGGGTGCCCGCGGGCACGTCGGCACGGACCAGGTGGCCGAAGAACCGCACGACGAGCAGGGCGCCCGACGCTCCCCAGGGGTGTCCGAGGGCGATCGCTCCGCCCGTCGGGCAGACGCGCGCTGCGTCGGCGCCCAGCGGGTCGAGACCGAGCGCGTCGGTGCAGGCCAGCAGCTGGGCGGCGAAGGCCTCCGTCATCTCGAGGACGGCGACGTCGTCGAGGCGGGCACGCCGTCCGGTCGAGCACCGCCGCACCGCGGGCACGGGTCCGAGGCCGGGCAGCCGCGGGTCGACGCCGCGCGCCACCCAGCCGCGCACCGCCAGGCCGGGCAGTCCGAGGCGCGCCCGGAGGTGCTCGGGCACGATCGCCACTGCTGCCGCGCCGTCGCTGACGCCACAGGAGTTGCCCGCCGTCACCGAGCCGCCGGGTGCGAAGGCACCGGGCAGCCGGCCCAGGACGTCCGGCCGGAGCCTGGGCCGCGGCCGCTCGTCCGCCGTCACCGCACCGACGCGCACGAGCTCGTCGTCGAACACACCGGCCCGGGCGGCCCCGACGGTCAGGTGGTGGGACCGCAGCGCGTAGGCGTCCTGCCGCTCGCGCGAGACCCCGCAGCGGTCGGCGACGTCCTGCGCGGCCGGGCCCATGTCGGGGTCGCCGAGCTCGGCCGGGGCGAAGGGCGCACGGGTGTAGGCGACCGGGAGCTCGCCCGGCCCGGCGGGCCACGACCTCGTCGGGGCCGTGCTGGCGCTCTCGACCCCGCCGGCGAGAACGACCTCGGCCGCACCGGCCAGGACGGCGGCGGCGCCCACGTGCACGGCCTCCTGCCCGCTGCCGCACTGCCGGTCGACGGTCACCCCCGGCACCGCCGTCCCGAGACCCGGCGGCCAGCGCGGCGACCCTCGCCGGGTTGCCCGCCGGGGCCCATCACGTTGCCGAGGACGACCTCGTCGACGGGTGCCTCGATGCCCAGGGCCGTCAGGTCGGCGCGGAGCGCGGCGAGCACCGGGGTGGCCAGACCCGTGACGTCGACATCTGCGAGCGAGTGGCCCGCCGTGCCCACGGGCGTGCGGCGGGCGGCGACGACGACGGGAGTGCGGTCCGGGGCCGGGACGGCGTGGGGGGCGACGGTCATGGCGTCCGTCAGCGTAGGGCGCGCGAAGCAGGTGCCGACCACCCGAGGCCGGTCAGGCCAACGGACCGCTGAGCACGCGGTCCTCGGCGACGTCGGCGCGAGCCGCGGCACGGTCCGGCTTGCCGGAGGAGGTCCGGGGCAGGTCGTCCACCCGCGCCCAGCGTCGTGGCCGCGAGGGCGCGGGCAGCCGCTGCACCGCCGCGCGCAGGTCGTCCGCGGAGGCGTCACCGACGACCACGGCGGTGACGAGCTCTCCCCAGCCGGACGTCGGGTCGCCCCACGACGAGCACGGCCCGGACGCCGGGCACCGACGCCAGCACCTGCTCCACGTCCTCGGCGGCGACCGTGTGGCCACCCGTCGAGATCGACGCCGCTCCGCGTCCTGCGACCACGTAGCCGCCGTCGACCGCAGCACCTCGGTCACCGACCGTCGCCCAGCCGTCCGGGTCGGTGCGCAGGGGGCCGTCGCCCTCGTCGAGGTAGCCCTCGGCGAGGTAGGGCGAGCGGGCCCAGAGGTCCCCACCACGCAGCGCGACCTCGACACCCGGGAAGGGCCGCCACGGACCGCCGTCCGCCGACCAGCCGACGAACGAGAGCTCGGCCGCCCCGTAGTACTCGCGCACGGACCAGCCCTCGGCGAGGCAGGCGTCGCGGTGGGCGTCGGTCACGGGCTCGCCCGCCAGCACCACCGTCCGCAGACGGGGCGGCGCCTGCCGGGACCCCCGGAGCCGGGGGAGTGCGCTCGGGACGGTGTGCAGCAGTGTGGCGTCGGTGGGGTCCTCGCCGGCGAGCACCGTCCTCGCGCCGACCGTGGTCGCGTGCCAGGCCGCGTAGAGCGACAGCGACGACCACAGCGGGCCCGGCGTCCACACGACGTCGTCGTCCGTCAGGCCGAGCAGGTCCGTCAGCGGGGCGACGCTGTCCAGCCAGGAGGCCCGGGTCCGGACGACTCCCCGCGGGCGCCCGGCACTGCCGGAGGTGAAGAGGACCATCACCCCCGGTCCGAGCAGTCCCCTGCCGTGCGCTCGTTGGACCTGGTCGCGAGCCGCTCGGGCGAGGTCGTCGGGCCAGGTCGGGTCGAGGACGGCGACCGGCCGGCCTCGGTCCAGCGCCGCGGTGAAGGCCGTGAGCGTGGAGCGCTGGTCGCGGCCGTGCAGCAGCAGGGGCGTCACGCGACCTCTGCGGACTCCCGGGAGCGCGGACCGTGCCGGCGTCAGGTCGGGTACCGCCCGGTGCACAGCCGCGGCGACCGACGTCGCGACGACGACCTTCACGAGGTCACCCGGCAGGAAGACGGCGGCAGCCACGGCGGTGGCGACCAGTCCGCTGGTCCCGGCGACCGCCGCGCTCACCGGGATCCCGATCGCGTAGACCACGACGATGCCGCCGACGACGTTCGCCAACCCGCCCCACCACAGCGGGTACCGGGGCAGCATGCGCTGCACCAGCCACCCGGTCACGAACGCACCGACGGCGAAGCCCACGAGGTACCCGGCGCTGGGGCCGGCGAACACCGCGAGACCACCACGTCCGCCGGACAGCAGCGGCAGACCCGCCGCCACGAGGACCAGGAACGTCACGACCGCGAGCGCGCCGCGCCGGGCGCCGAGGATCGAGCCGGCGAGCATGATCCCGAGGGTCTGCAGCGTGATCGGTACGGGGTTGCCCGGGATCGAGATCGCACCAGGAAGCCCCAGAGCGCCGATGAGGGCGGCGAAGCTGGCGACGAGCGCGAGGTCACGGGCCGGCAGACGTCGGCGTGTCGTGGGGGAGGCGTCGCGCCGCGGTGCTGTCATGGCTGTGAGGGTAGGGCGTGCCGGACGTCCCTCGACCGCGGCTCCCGGGCTTCATGTCGGTGCCTGACGTGCCGATGGTCACGTGAGGCCGCAGGAGGCGCGGCCGGACACGCCCCAGAGCGGAAGGAGGGGTCGAGCGCGATGGACACGACGGCACCGGCGCGGCGCCGCTCGCGGGTCGGACGCGAGACCGTCATCGACTCCGGCGGCAAGGTCGTCGGGTACGAGCTCCTGTTCCACCCCGCGGAGGGTGACGACGAGGTCTCGCGCGACGCCTCCACGTCGGGGGTCATCACCGCGGCGTTCGGCAGCTTCGCCTCGCAGGTCTTCGGTACCCGTCGCCAGCTGTACGTGAACGCCCCCCGGGCCTTCTTCACCACCCGTCGTGACATGCCCTTCAGCCCGCAGAACGTGGTGCTCGAGATCCTCGGCGACGTCGAGGTCGACGAGGCGATCGTCGACGGCGTCATCCGGTTGAAGGAGCGCGGCTTCCGCGTCGCCGTCGACGGGTGGGCCACCGGCCCCGACTACGAGCGCCTGCTGCCGATCGTCGATGTCGTCAAGGTCGACCTCGCCGACCTCGCGCACATCGCCCCCGAGGCACCCGCTCTGGCGCAGTTCGTCGACTACGTGCACGAGATGGCCCCCACCGCGCACCTGCTCGCAGACGGCGTGAAGGACGAGGCGACCCGTGCGCGCTGCGTCTCGGCCGGCTTCACGCTCTTCCAGGGCCCGCACTTCCACAAGCGCTCGTCGCCCGCGTCCGCGACGAGCGTCTCCCAGCTCGTGTCGCTGCGGCTGCTCGCGGCCCTCAGCGACCCGGAGACGTCCGCGAACCTCATCGAGCAGCTGGTGTCTGCGGACGCCGGTCTGAGCCTGCGCGTGCTCGGGATGGCCAACTCCGCGGGCGGGGCCACGTACGAGGTCACCTCCCTGCGCCAGGCCATCGTGCTGGTCGGACGGCGACAGCTGACGGCCTGGGTGATGCTCGGCGCCTTCCACGGCCGGATGGACGGCGGCCGTGAGGAGGCCGTGGACGTGCTCACGCGGGCCCGGATGTGCGAGCTCCTGGCAGCCCGCGTCCCGGGCGTGGCCGCGGGCAACGCCTACGCAGCGGGCCTCGTCACCGGTGTCGTCGACATCCTCGGCGCGGACGCAGGGACCGTCGTCAAGTCGTCCAACCTCACCGATGTCGTGGCCAAGGCGGTGCTGGAGCGCGAGGGCGAGCTGGGTGCGCTGCTCGACGCCGTGGAGGAGTTCGACCAGACCGGGCTGACGACGTCCGAGATCCTCCACACGGACGTCGTCGAGAGCGCTCACCTGCACGCCCTCGGCGCCGCCGTGATGACGGTCGACACGCTGATCGGTGACTGACGCCGTCCGGAGGCCCTGACTCGGTGTTCAGTTCTGCGCGGCCGGGGGTGGTGCGGCGCCACCGCCGGGTCCGCCTGCCGCGGTCTCGGTCGTCTCGCCGCTGAAGCAGGTCAGCACGGCGTTCTCCTCGACCTGGTTGGCGTGGTAGTGGTAGCCGAGTTCGGGGGTCTCGTGGCCGTTGCACTGGTCGAGGCCGGCGTCGGTCTCGACAGTCGGGTCGTACGGGGCGTGGATGGCGTAACCGTCGAGGGCGTAGCCGAACAAGGCGGTCTCGCCGTCGGGCACGTCTGCGGTGGAGTCCGAACAGCCCGTCGTCGCGTGCATGTGGTAGCCCTCTGGTGGGTTGACGTGACCGCCGCAGGGGTCGAAGGCGCCGATCGTGTAGTTGCCCAGGATGAGGTCGATCGGTGCGCTGTTGTCGATGCGCACGCCGTCGAGAGTGACGCCGAGCGTCATGCCGGCGCTGCTCGGGGTGTCGGCCATGACAGGGGTGACGGGGATCTCCACGGTGGTGGGAATCGGCCCCCCGCCTTCGGCCCACTCGATCTCGCCGTAGACGCAGAGGTTCACCGGTCCGGCGTCGGCGTCCTCTTGGGGCGCGCCGGTGACGAGGTCGTTGAACTTCTCGGAGGTGTCGGTCGACAGGACGTTGCCGTCCTCGTCGTAGAGCTTCCAGGTGGTGTCGCCATAGATGTCGGCGAGGTCGACGATGAACTGGCCGTCGATGTCGTACACGGCCTCGCCGTCGAACCAGATCCCGGCGGCGCCGTCGGACGTGGTCGCCGGACACCAGGGCCCGATCGTGTCACGGTTCGCCGGGAACCCGGCGATCGTCAGTTCGTAGCACGAGGTCTCGGTGCCGTCGGTCAACGTGCAGTCTGTCGTCAGGGGCTCCTCGACGAGAGCACCGTCGAGAAACGAGTCGACATCGAGACCGTCGGTCGTGGCGCCCGCTGTGGCGGCTAGCTCGTCGGCGCCAGAGGTCGAGCTCGACGCATCGCCGTCGTCGGGCGAGGCACACGACGCGGTGAACAGCGCGGCGGCGACGATCAGAACGAGCAGACGGAGGGGGGACGACATGAACCTGGTTCCTCTCGGGCGGTCGGGCGCTGCCGCATGCACCGTGACCGACGCACCTGTGCCGTCGCTGTGAGAACGAGCTACCGGGCCGGATGGTGCGTGCCGGTACACTCCGGATCCCCTGGCCGCCGAGCGGGACGAGGAGTCATGGACGTCGACGGTGCCGGGATCCTGGCCGGGGTCGGCAACACGCCTGTCGTCCGGCTGCGTCGCGTCGTCCCTTCGTCAGGGTGCCGGGTGCTGGTCAAGCTCGAGTCGGCCAACCCCACCGGGTCGATGAAGGACCGGATGGCCGTCGAGGTGGTCCGGTCGGCCGCCGCGGACGGTCGCCTCCCCGTCGGCGGGACGGTCGTCGAGTACACGGCCGGGACGACCGGGATCTCGCTGGCCTTCGTCTGCGCCGCCCTGGGGTACGGGCTGCACGTGGTGTTCTCGGACGCCTTCACCGTCGAGAAGCGGCGCACGATGCTGGCCCTGGGCGCCGAGATCACCGACGAGCCGAGCGACGAGGGACGCATCACCGAGGACCTGATCAAGCGGATGATCGCCACGTCGGCCGACATCAGCCGGCGGCCCGGGCACTGGTGGTCCGACCAGCTGAACAACCACGACGGCGTGCGCGGCTACGAGCAGCTCGGCGAGGAGATCTGGGAGCAGTCGGGTGGCGAGGTGGACGCCTTCGTCCAGACCGTCGGCACCGCGCACTCGATCCACGGCGTCACCCACGCGCTGCGCCGACATCGCCCCGACGTCGAGGTGGTCGCCGTCGAGCCCGAGGAGTCCGCCGTGCTGTCCGGGGGACCGACCGGTGCCCATCGCATCGAAGGCATCGGGATCGGGTTCCTGCCGCCGCTGTGGGAGCGCCGGCTGGTCGACTCGGTCGACACGGTCGCCAGCACCGACGCCCAGGAGATGGCGCGGCGCCTGGCCCGCGAGGAGGGCCTGTTCGCCGGCACGTCGACCGGCGCCAACGTGATCGCGGCGCTGCGCGTGGCCGAGCGCCTCGACTCCGCCTCCACGGTGGTGACCGTCGCCGTCGACTCAGGGCTGCGGTACCTGAGCACCGCCCCCTACGGCTGAGACGGGACGGCCTTGGCGTCCCGTGACCGCGGACGCCACAGGGCGGACGAACCGGCGCCGCCGACGACACCAAGACCCACCAGGAAGGCCACGTACAACCAGGTGGTGAGGTCGTCCCACGCGACGAGGGTCCGGAACCGTGGCGACCGCCACCAGCTGGAGTGCGGCGAGCACCAGGCAGGCCGGCAGCGCGGCGGCGCCGGCGTCGAGCCGGTTCGCCCGCCACAGGTGGAGCGCGAGGACGGCCAGACCGACGAGCCAGGCGCCGACGGCCTGGGCGGTCAGGACGGTGAGCGGCCAGGGCCACAGGCGCGCGCCGTCCTCGGGCCGCAGGAGCAGCACCGCACCGGCAAGCCCCATCACGAGCCCCTGCGCGCCCAGGGCGAGCCGGAGGGTCCGGGGGAGCGGCGTGGACGCGGACGGCGCCGCGGGAGCGCGTGCCTGGCGCCACCGGACGACCGCGAGGACGGGTGGGACGCCGACGTAGATGCCGAGCCACGCCCAGGTGACGGCGCGCGTGACCGGATCCGGGTCGAACAGGTGGAACCGGTCGAGGTGCAGGAGCGTGACGACGAGCGTCAGCGTCGTGAACACCATCACGGCGGGCACGGCGGCCCGCGCGCGCGACCAGGCCGGCTGGCGCGCCGCGACCATCTCCAGGACTGCCGCCGACGCGTAGCCCGCGCCGAGGAAGGCGGCCGTGAGCGGCACGTCGATCGTCCAGGCGAAGAAGCGGTCGGTGCGCGTGGTCAGGAACGTGAGCGGCAGGGACTGGGCCAGGACGAGGACGCCGGCGACCCACAGCATCCGTCGCATCGCCGGTGTCGTCATCGCCCATCGCCGCCGACCGGGGCGAGCCGGACAGGACCCGAACCCGCGCACGGCCAGGTTCAGCAGGACGGGTCCACGGGCGTTCAGCTGCGTGACGCGTCGGGCGCTGAGCGTCTCCAGGTCGCGCAGTGCGCGTGAGTAGGCGTCCGGACCCCGCCGACGGGCCTGGTCCAGCACGAGCGCGTTGACCCACACCTTCTCGCGCGACTCCCGGAGGAACCGCATGGTGCCCAGCCGGTTCAGTGGTCGCAGGACCCGGTCGGTCAGGCTCGTGCCGCCGACTCTGGCGAGCTCGTCGTCCTCCGCGGACACGCGTGCGGCCAGCACCTCGTCGAGGTGCCGGTGGTCGGCCTGACGCGACCGCATGACGGCCTGGTCGTCGAAGTCCTCGCTCGGGATGACGGCCACCAGCGCCTGGGGGAGGTCGAAGTTGATGTGGGCGTTCATCCCGAGCAGCACGTGGCGCAGGGGCGGCAGGGGAGTGGTCGTGAAGGCGACCGCCCACGGTTCCGCCGTCGGCTCGCCCCGCTGGACCGCCGTGAGGGCGTCCAGGTAGAGGTCGGCGAACACCACGTCCCAGCGCTCCACCCAGTCGTTGTCGCGGAAACGCCTGGCGCGCAGCTCGTCCCGCACAGCGATCGTCGTACGGAGGTAGGTCGCGTGGAAGAACCGGCGGCAGTCGTCGTCCGCCTGCATGCCGGCGAGGAGACGACTGCATGCGGTCCACCAGCGCGTCGATGCTCACGGTGCGTGCGTCCGGGTCGATGGTGGCACCACCGGAGGGCGACCTCAACGGCTCCCGGCACCCCTCCGTCCTCGCAGATCGCGGCCTATCTGTCGGCGGGAGGGTCGTCCGCACCGCAGAAGGTGGCCGATCAGCGACGCCAGGGGGCTTGGCTACCCGGCCTCGTCGTGATCGGACATGGCGATGAGCTCGCCGTGCCACGAGTGGTGCCACACCGCACCGGTCGAGCCGTTCACCGACAGCATCCCCACCACGTCCTCGCCGCGCATCGTGTGCAGCGTGTAGTAGCCGGGGAACGCGTCGGCCGCGTCGGCGCGTTCGCCGTCCCGGTGGTCGGCCAGCCACCGGTCCGCGACCTCTCGTGCCTCCTCGGCCGAGATGGTCGTCGCAGCAGCGCCGGCGGGGTGCATGCCGTAGACGGTGTTCCACATCATGGCTGGACCCCACTCGACCCGTACGTCGCCGCGTCGGGGGTCGACCAGGACCTCGGTGGCCAGCTGCCCGGACGGGTCGACCAGCTCGGCGTAGAAGCCGTTGTCGAACTGCATGACCTCGCCGACGGCCAGGTCCCACCTCTCGGCGAACCGGTCCGCGGCCCGCTCGGCACCGGCGACGTCGGTCACCGGACCGTCGCCCCGGAGCACCGGCCCCATCACCGCTGCGGAGCCCATCGGCGGACCACCGGTCGAGGCTGCCCCGGTGACCCAGGCGAGTGAGCCGACCAAACCGACGAGGGCGGCCACCAGCACGGTGAGCGGCAGCCACCGGTCCCGCAGCAAGGTCATGACGCCGCGGTATCCCGCCCCGAGAGCCGGGCACGTGTCTGGGTGTAGGTGTCGATGTCGATCTCGCCGGACGCGAGACGTCGGTCGAGGATGTCTTGCGGTGTCTCCCACCCAGGTCCGGGCTTCCCGGACGGGGACGCAGGTCCACCGCGGCTGCCGGCCGGTCGCGCGAGCCGGATCACCGCCCAGACCACGAGTGCGACCAGACCGATCCACAGCAGGGGCATCAGCATCATCCAGCCCCACCCCCAGCCGTACCAGCTGCCGTCCATCATGGTCCGTCATCTCCCTGCGCTCGGTGTCCGTCTCCACGGTGCGGCAGCGATGCCCACCACCCCAGAGGCTTTCGGCCCCCGACGCGTCGGCACCTCGTGCCACGCAGATCGCGGCCGATCTGCGGCCAGGAGGGGCCTCCCGACAGCGGATCGTGGACGATCGGCGGGGTGTCGGGGTCTTCCGTGGCCGTGCCGCCCGAGCTGGACGGCTGACGCGGCTCGCGTCCCTGCGAGCCGCGTCACCTCTCAGCCCCGCGGCCGCAGCGCCCACGTCACGCCACCGACCTGCAGGTCGTCGTCGAACTGCCGGATGGCGATCGTGTGCGTGCCGAGGGCGAGCCCCTTGGACGGGTGCAGCACGAACCGGCACTCGTGCGCCGCGTCGGCGTGGAGCCGGACGCCGCACAGCGGGTTGCTGCGCAGGCGCGGGACCTCGACGGACAGGCCGCCGTTCCGCGTCCGCTCGGCCCGCTCGAGCCAGGTGGCCGGGAGCCCCGACCGGGCCTCGGCGGGCAGCTCCAGGAACAGCCGGGCGTCCTCCGGGAGGTGCACCGCGATCTCGAGGTCGAACCTCCGCGCCTCGCCAGGGGCGCCCGCCAGGACGAACGGCAGGGCCACCGGGTCGGCCGACGGGTCCGGCAGCACGTCGACGACGTTGAAGTTGCGCCAGGTCACGTTGTTGTTGTTGCGGATCAGGTCGCGGAACCCGTTCCAGTCCGTCGGACCCGGGATCGGCGGCGCCGGGTCGTCGGCGTGGTTCAGCAGCACCACGAAGCAGTAGTGCTGACCGGCGGCCGGGATCGCGGACTTCGGCCACGTGAGGCCGGGGGAGACCGCGAGCGTGTCGCCGACCGGCACCGTGATCGGGACGGTGGTGCCCACGAGGGTCCACATGGCCGGCGTGACCAGGGTCGAGACGCGGCTCCAGTAGACGGTGGCGGTCACGCCTGCGGCCGCCGCGCCACCACGGTTGCGCATCCGCACGTAGATCGTGTTGTCCTGCCCGGCCTCGACCTCCGTCCCGAGCGTCGCGTCGTTCTCGGTTCCGCTGCCCTCGCCGAAGGACGCGGTCGGGTCGGCGACGGGCGCCGGACGGACGATGACGTCGGGGCTCACGCTGAGCGCGCCCGCGTTGGGCACGGTCCCCGTGTCGCCGACGGCGTCGCGCAGGTACACGTCGGGCACCAGGCCGAGCACCGTGGTCGCGATCCGTCGCACGTTCGGCATCACGCCGATGGCACCCGCGACGCCGGTGCCCTGGGGGGTGCCGTTGGCCGGGTTGGACAGGATGTTGCGCATCTGGCCGGGCGACAGGCGCGTGCCGGTGGCCGTCCGGTACAGGCTCTGCGTGAGGACGGCGGCGCCGACGACGATCGGGGACGCGCTGCTGGTGCCGTTGAACGTGGCGGTGTAGTCGGCATCCGGACCCGCCGTCGGGCTGAGGTCGCCGTACCCGCAGGTGGCGACGTTCTCCCCCCACGCGTAGCAGTCGACGCGGTTGCCGAAGTTCGAGAACCCGGCCCGCTCGTGCGCCGTGCCGCCCACCACGGCGGACCGTGAGGCACCGACCATGATCGCGCCGGAGTCGCGGAAGTCGGCGTGTCCCCGCCGCAGCCTGAAGCGACCGGCGCCGTCCGTCCACGCGTCGAGGTCGTTGTTGCCGTTGCCGGCCGCCTCCACGACGATCACCCCTCGGGCGGTGGCGAGCCGGAGGGCGTCGTAGTCGGCCACGTCGGTCTCGGTCGGCAGCAGGGCGGCGCCCCGCTGCACCTCGAGCAGCAGGACGTCACCGGCCGACATCGTCGGCATCGCCGCCACGGCCGCGTCGGCGACGTGCAGCGCGGTCGCACCGTCCCAGTGGGACGTCGCGCGCAGCGAGGCCAGGGAGGGGGCGATGCCGACCACGCCCACGGTGTTGTCGTCCGCCGCGATCTCACCCATCACGGCCGTGCCGTGGTTGCCGACGTAGCTGCCGGCGCCGTCGCGGTTGCTGTTGAAGATCAGGGTCGGGGCCTTGCCCGCCAGGTCCTCGTGCCCCAGGCGCCAACCCTGCTCGAGGTCGACCACCCCCACGCCCTGGCCCTCGCCGCCGGCCTGGGTCCACGCCCACCGGGCGTCGATCCCCGTGGGCGCCGCGTCCAGGTACCCCTGCTGGGCGTTGAACGGGTCGTTGCCGGCGTTGACCACGGGGTCGCTGACGACCATCTCGGCGTACGCGAACTCGACACCGTCGGTGCCGGTCAGTCGCTTGGCGACCTCGTCCGGACGGCTGTCGAGCTGACGTGCGTCGAGCCGCCAGTACGAGGTCAGGCTGTTGAGGGGGCGGAACGGGCTGTCCGCGACCTCCTCCTCCATCCGGGCGAGCTCCTCGGGCTTCACGCTCGTGACCAGGCGACGGGTCGGTGGCCCACCGAGCGCGTCCAGCGCCTTGCCCAAGGCGTCCAGCTTGTGCTGCTTGGCGACGCCCCGCAGGTCGCGTCCCCTGGACTGACCGAGCTCGCGGGGGAGACGGACGATGACGAAGCCGCTCAGCCCGTCACCGAGCTGGTCGCGGTCCACGTCCAGGGGCGGCTCGCCCTCGTGGTCGTCCCCACCGGTGCAGGGGTTCAGGTCGGGCTTGCAGCGGTCCTTGGCGTGCCTGTCCATGGTGACGTCCCCTCGGTAGGTACCCGTAGGAGGGCCGCCTGCCGGCAGTGATACGTCGGAGGTGCTGAAAGTCAGAGCGTGGGCGCCTCGAACGTGTCACAGCTGTTCGGGTCGCCGGACTCGTACCCGCGCGTGAACCACTGCTGCCTCTGCTGGCTGGAGCCGTGCGTCCACGCCTCGGGGTTCACCCGTCCCTGGGTCTTCTCCTGGATCCGGTCGTCGCCGACCGCGGACGCCGCCGACAGCGCGTCGGCGATGTCCTGGTCGGTGAGGGGCTCGAGGAAGGTGACGCCCGACTCCGGGTCGACGCTGGTGGCGGCGTGGTGCGCCCAGACACCGGCGAAGCAGTCGGCCATCAGCTCGACGCGGACGGCGCCGGACTCCGGTCCCTGGGGGTCATCCTGGCTCGCGGACAGCAGGCCGAGCTGGTTCTGGATGTGGTGCCCGAACTCGTGCGCGACCACGTACTCCTGGGCCAGGGGGCCACCGCTCGAACCGAACTGGTCCGTGAGCACGTCGAAGAAGCTGGAGTCGAAGTACGCCGTCGTGTCCGCGGGGCAGTAGAAGGGGCCGACGGCCGAGGTGGCGGCCCCGCACGAGGTCTGCGTCTGGCTGGAGAAGATGGTCAGCCCGGGCTGCTCGTACTGCTGGCCGAGCTGGGCCATCTGCTCGGCCCAGACCACGTCCAGGCTCTCCGCGGTGGCGATGATCCTGCAGTCGACGTCCGTGTTGGCCGCCTCGGCGTCCCGGCACTGGGCGAAGTCGTCGCCGCCACCACCACCCTGTTGGGGCGCGCCGCCGGTCGACCCACCCAGGACGGTTCCGGGGTCCACTCCCAGCACGAGCAGGACGATCACCACGACGACGCCGCCGATGCCTCCGCCGACGGCGATCCCGCCGCCTCGACCCCCTCGTCCACCGGAGGCCCGACCGGGGTTCACCTGGATGCCCTCGTTGAAGGTCATGCCCGTCCTCCCGGAGAAAGTGCGATGCGGGGCAGCCGACGGCCCGCGGTTACAGTAGTCGGGCAACCCCTGGCCGGCGCGTCAACGGGACCGCGCCCACCCAGCGGAGGAACCACAGTGATCACGGCACACGGCGTCGAGCTACGTGTGGGCGCCCGCGTCCTGATGCGCGACGCGTCCCTGCGCGTCGGGCCCGGTGACCGCGTGGGTCTGGTGGGTCGCAACGGCGCCGGCAAGACCACCCTCACCAAGGTGCTCGCGGGGGAGGGCCAGCCCGCTGCCGGCACGATCACGCGCACCGGTGAGATCGGCTACCTGCCCCAGGACCCGCGGACCGGTGACCTCGACGTGCTGGCGCTCAGCCGGATCCTGTCGGCCCGCGGCCTCGACGACGTGATCTCGCGCATGCGCCAGGCCGAGGGCGCGATGGCGTCGGCGGACGACGAGACCCGGGACGCGGCGATGGCCCGCTACTCGCGACTGGAGGCCCAGTTCACGTCGCTCGGCGGGTACGCCGCCGAGTCGGAGGCGGCCCGCATCGCCAGCAACCTGGCCCTCGACGAGCGGGTCCTCGGGCAGCCGCTGCGCACCCTCTCCGGTGGTCAGCGGCGTCGTGTCGAGCTCGCACGCATCCTCTTCTCGGGGGCCCAGACGCTCCTGCTGGACGAGCCGACCAACCACCTCGACGCCGACTCGGTCGTGTGGCTGCGCGACTTCCTGCGCGCCTACTCGGGTGGGCTGGTCGTGATCAGCCACGACGTCGACCTGATCGAGACCGTCGTGACGCGCGTCTGCTACCTCGACGCCAACCGTTCCGTGCTGGACGTCTACAACGTCGGGTGGAAGGCGTACCTGCAGCAGCGCGAGCAGGACGAGCGTCGCCGCCACCGCGAGCGCGCGAACGCCGAGAAGAAGGCGTCCGCCCTGATGCTGCAGGCGGACAAGATGCGCGCGAAGGCCAGCAAGGCCGTCGCGGCCCAGAACATGGCCAAGCGGGCGCAGCGCCTGCTCGCCGACCTCGATGACGTGCGGCAGCACGACAAGGTGGCCAAGCTGCGCTTCCCCGACCCGGCGCCGTGCGGCAAGACGCCCCTGCGCGCGTCGGCGCTGTCCCGCTCGTACGGCTCGCTGGAGGTCTTCACCGACGTCGACCTCGCGATCGACCGGGGCAGCAAGGTCGTCATCCTCGGGCTGAACGGCGCCGGCAAGACGACCCTGCTGCGCATCCTCGGCGGCGTGGACACGCCCGACACCGGGCAGGTCGAGCCGGGGCACGGACTGCGCCTGGGCTACTACGCGCAGGAGCACGAGACGCTCGACACGTCGCGCACGGTGCTGGAGAACATGCGGTCCGCCGCGCCCGAGCTGGGGGACACCGAGGTCCGCAAGGTCCTCGGTTCCTTCCTGTTCAGCGGGGACGACGCGGACAAGCCGGCCGGCGTGCTCTCGGGCGGGGAGAAGACGCGGCTGGCGCTGGCCACCCTGGTCGTCTCGGCCGCCAACGTGCTGCTGCTCGACGAGCCCACGAACAACCTCGACCCGGCCAGCCGCGAGGAGGTGCTCGGAGCACTGCGCTCCTTCGCGGGCGCCGTCGTCCTCGTGACGCACGACGAGGGGGCGGTGCACGCCCTGGAACCCGAGCGCGTGCTGCTGCTGCCCGACGGCGTCGAGGACCACTGGGGTCCCGACTACGCCGACCTGGTGTCGCTGGCCTGACGGGGTCCCGTCCGGCGCCATTCTCGGGCGAATGCGCGTGGGGAGGGGCCTCTGCGGCGTCATTCTCGGGCGAATGCAGGTCGGGGACGGGGTGACGCCGGGGGCCTGGCCCGCAGCCGGGACACTGGACGTCACGCCATGACGCCGGTCATCGCGACGAGCACCAAGGAGCGCGCGTGGACGACCTCGTCGAGCAGTGCCGCCAGGCCGGGATCCGGCTGACGATGGGCGACGACCGGTGGGACGCGGCGCTGGACACCCCGGAGCGACGCAACGCCCAGCTGCCCTCGACGTGGGACGCCCTGACGAGCATCGGCCGGGCCGTCCAGGAGGGGGCGCCGCGGGTCGTCGTGCCGTCAGCGCGACGCGGGCCCTCGTTCAGCGCGGGGCTGGACCGGCGCATGTTCACCGGCGACGTGCCCGGTGAGCCGGGCCTGCTCTCGCTGGCCGCCGCACCCGACGACGAGCTCGACGCCACGATCGTCCGGTACCAGGAGGCTTTCACGTGGTGGCGCGAGTGCGACGCGTTGACGGTCGCAGCCGTGCAGGGGCACGCGGTGGGCGCCGGCTTCCAGCTCGCCCTGGCGGCCGACCTCATGGTGGTCGCGGACGACGTGCAGCTGGTGATGGCCGAGCCGTCGCTCGGGCTGGTTCCCGACCTGGCGGGCACCGGCCCGCTGGTCGACGCCGTCGGCTACCCGCGCGCCCTCGAGATCTGCGTGGCGAGACGGGCCGTGACGGCTCAGGAGGCGGTCGCGTGGGGGCTGGCCGTGCGGAGCGTGCCGGCCGACGGGCTCTCCGACGCGGTCGACGCCCTCGTGGCCTCGCTGATGACGTCACCGCGAGGAGCGGCCGTCGCCACGAAGCACCTGCTCCGCGGCGCCGTGCACAACGCGCCCACCGACCAGCGCGCTGCCGAGCGCCTCGCGCAGGCGGGGCGGCTGCGCGACCTGGCTCGGCTCTCGGCGAACGGCTGAGGGGAACAGACGACCCCTTCCGGACGCTGTGGCGCGACAACAGGAGAGGAACGGGATGAGGACGATGGCGGGTGGTGCGGGCTCTGCGATGCGCTCGTTGAGCAAGGATCAGAGCGTCAAGAACCACAAGGTGTCGCGCGAGACCTTCCGTCGCATCCTCGCGTTCGCGCGTCCCTACCGGCGTTTCATCACCGCCTTCCTCGTGCTCGTCGTCGTCGGGTCCGCCCTCGTCGTGGCCACCCCGCTGCTGCTCCAGCGCCTCGTGGACGACGGCGTCACGCCCGGCAACCGGCGGGTGGTCGTGGTGCTCGCCCTGATCGTGGCCGGGCTCGCCTTCATCGAGGCCGCTCGTCGGGCTGGTGCAGCGCTTCCTCTCGGCACGCATCGGCGAGGGACTGATCTACGACCTGCGCACGCAGGTCTTCTCGCACGTGCAGTCGCAACCCATCGCGTTCTTCACGCGTGCTCAGACCGGTGCTCTCGTCACCCGTCTGAACAGCGACGTCGTGGGGGCCCAGCAGGCGTTCACCAGCACGCTCTCGAGCGTGGTCTCGAACATCGTGTCCCTGGTGCTCGTGACGGGCGCGATGATGGCGCTCTCCTGGCAGATCACGGTCGCCGCGCTGGTGCTGCTGCCCGTCTTCTACCTCCCGGCGCGCGCGGTCGGCAGCAAGCTGCAGGCGCTCACCCGGGAGTCGATGCAGCTGAACGCCGACCTGGCGACCCGCGCCACCGAGCGCTTCAACGTCGCCGGCGCCCTGCTCGTCACGCTCTTCGGCCGTCCCGCGGACGAGGACGCCGAGTTCGAGACCCGCGCCGGACGGGTCCGCGACATCGGCGTGCGGATCGCCATGATCGGTCGCGTCTTCTTCACGTCGCTGACTCTCGTCGCCGCCCTGGCGACCGCGCTCGTCTACGGCGTGGGCGGCTGGCTCGCCATCTCGGGCACCCTCACCATCGGAACGCTCCTCGCCCTGGCCGCCCTGCTGGGCCGCCTCTACGGCCCGATCACGGCGCTGGCGAACGTCCGCGTCGACGTGATGAGCGCGCTGGTCAGCTTCGAGCGGGTCTTCGAGATCCTCGACCTCCCGTCCCTGGTCACCGACCCGGACGACCCGGTGGACCTGCCCGACGGTCCGGTCTCGGTCGAGCTGGACGGTGTGGGCTTCACCTACCCGTCGGCGGACCAGGTCTCGCTCGCGTCGCTCGAGACGGTCTCCTCCGGCGACCGCGAGGGCTCGGGCCCGGTGCTGCGCGGCGTGGACCTCGAGGTGCAGCCCGGTCAGCTCGTGGCGCTCGTCGGACCCTCCGGTGCAGGCAAGACCACGATCACGTCCCTGGTGGCCCGCCTCTACGACCCCAGCGAGGGCGCGGTGCGCGTGGGCGGCGTCGACCTGCGCAGCGTGCGCCTGCGCGACGTGCACGACCGCATCGGCGTCGTCACCCAGGACGCGCACATGTTCCACGACACCGTCCGGGCGAACCTGCTCTACGCCCGTCCCGACGCCACCGACGCCCAGCTGGAGGAGTCGCTGCGGGCCGCCCAGGTCTGGACGCTGGTCAACTCCCTGCCGCAGGGGCTCGACACCGTCGTCGGGGACCGCGGGCACCGCCTGTCCGGCGGTGAGAAGCAGCGTCTCGCCCTGGCCCGGCTGCTGCTGAAGGCGCCCTCGGTCGTCGTCCTGGACGAGGCCACCGCGCACCTCGACAGCGAGTCCGAGGCCGCCGTCCAGCGGGCCCTGGACACCGCTCTCGACGGGCGCACGGCGCTCGTGATCGCGCACCGCCTGTCGACCGTGCGGGGCGCCGACCTCATCGCGGTCGTGGACGGGGGCCGCGTGGTCGAGCGCGGGCGGCACGAGGAGCTGCTGGAGCGCGGCGGCCTCTACGCCGAGCTCTACCGCACGCAGTTCGCGTCGCAGGGGTCCGCGGACCCCGCCGCCGCGCTCTGACCCGCGGCTACAGGGTGCGCAGCGCCCCGCCGTCGACGGCCAGGGTCGTCCCCGTGACGTAGCTGGCGGCGGGCGACAGCAGGAACACGGCCGCCCGGGCGAACTCCTCCGGGTACCCGTACCGTCCGAGGGGGATGGTCGCCTCGGCGGCGCGCCTGGTCGCCGAGGCGTCGCCGGTCGCCTCGTCGAGCTCACGGACCCGGTCGGTGTCGATCCGGCCCGGCAGGACGGCGTTCACGCGGATCGCTCGTGGCGCCAGCTCGTCCGCCAGGGTCTTCGCGGTCATCGCGAGGCCCGGGCGCAGCCCGTTGGACACCGCCAGCCCGCCGATCGGGCTCTTCACCGAGCTCGAGAGCACGAACAGCAGCGAGCCGCCCTCGGTGCCGATGCCCCGAGAGACGGCCTTGGCCGTGCGCAGCGCTCCGAGGAAGACGGTCTCGAACGCGGAGCGCCACGCGTCGTCGCTGACGTCGAGCGCGTCACCGGCGACGGGGCCGCCCACGCTGATCAGGGCGCCGTCCAGGCGACCGAACCGACCGACCGCCGCGGCCACGCACTGCTCCGGCGCCTGGGGGTCGGCCAGGTCGGCCTGCAGGCCCATCACCCGGTCCGAGGGGCCGAGGGAGTCGGCGGCACGTGTGACGGATGCACGGTCCCGCGAGCTGATCACCAGGCGGGCGCCCTCGTCGGCCAGGAGGCGGGCACAGGCGAGTCCCAGCCCCCTGGACGCGCCGGTGACGAGGTACACGCGATCGGAGAGGCCAAGATCCATGGCCCCATCGTGCCGTACGTCCGGTCTGTCGGGTGGTCAGGTTGACGGGCGCGTCGGATGCGGGGTCCTCGCGGCACGCTCGGCAGCGTCGACGAGCGCGTCCTCCTCCTCCTCGGCAGTGGGCCGGCCGCGAGGTCTGCGCGGCTGCCGGGCGGGGCGTGCCGGCAGTCCGGCCTCCTCCGCGTCCCACTCGGCGTTGCGCCGCGCGAGCACCACGAAGCCGACCAGCGCCATCAGCGCGAACGCGATCCACTGCATCGCGTAGGACAGGTGCGGCCCCTCATCGAGCGTCGGCCGCGGCGCGCTCTCCAGGTTCTCCACCGGGCGCGGGCGACTCGGAGGCGAGCACCCCGTAGGTGCCCGGGACGACCGTCGACGCGCCGACGGCCCCGGCGCTGGCGACCTCGACCGCCGGGGCGAGGGCGCCGGGACTGATCGACAGCGTCTGTCCCTCGGGCGCGTCCCGGTCCGAGGTCGGCTCGGCCGGACGCACCCGAACGACGACCTCGACGGGATCCTGCCGGCGGAGAGGGCACGTCGTCCGGCTGCTGGCCGGTGCTGCCGGTGGGCACCCAGCCGCGGTCGACCATCACGGTCGGTCCGTCGTCCGTGACCAGCGGCACCAGCACCTCGTACCCGGGCCGACCATCGAGTGGACGGTTCCGGACCAGCACGGTGCCCTCCTCGACGTACTCGCCCCTCAGCCGGACCGGGGTCCAGGTGCTCCCGGGACGCAGACCTCCGCCCTCGTCCAACGACGGAGTCCAGCGCCACCGCGGGGCGGTCGTAGTTCCCGACCACCAGGGCGTTGCGCGCCAGCCGCTCCTCACGCCGCGTCCACTGCCACGACCCGAGCAGGACGCACGCGACGGCGAGCACGAGGACCAGCGCCAGCAGGGACAGCCAACGCCTCGTCAGGAGGAACCGGTACACCCCGTCACGGTACGGCCGCCGGGCGCGCCGGGACCCGCCGGGGCCACTCCCGAGGACAGGCGGGTCAGCCGGCGGCCTGCACCTCGGCGAGCTCGTCCACGTGCAGCCGCTCGCGCAGGAACCCGCGCACGGTCAGGAAGGACGTCAGGTGCTCGAGGTGCTCGTCGCAGGCCAGCCAGGTCTTGCGCCGGTCCGGAGTGTGGAGGGCGGGGTTGTTCCACCGGAGCGCCCACTGCGCGTAGCCACCGCAGCGACGTGCGCTGCAGACCAGGTCACCGGGGGGTTCGTGCTGCGTGTCAGGCACGAGGTCACTGTGTCACGGCCGGCCGGTGACGGGAAGGGAGCCACCCGGTCAACACGGCGAGCGCGCTCACGACCCCAGAAAGCAAGTGGACGCCGAGAGCCAACGGGGGGGTGGCTCTCGGCGTCCGAGGCGCATCCGACGGGGGAGGCGGACGCGCCGTACGAGTATGACATGAATTCGTGTCAGTGTCAGGTGACCGGTCGAGAGGGATCGTCGGCCTTCTCGAGGGACGGAGGCGCCGCGTTGCCGGGGTCGACGATGCCGTCGCCGGCGACCTCGCGACCGGCGTTCGCGATCAGCACGGCCACGTACGGCAGCACCACCGCCCCCGCGACGAAGACCCACCGCATGGGCCCGGGGACGAACACGGCGAGGACGATGCAGACCATCCGGATGCCCATGGACACCAGGTAGCGGACCTCGCGCGACCGCTGGTCCTGGGCGTGTCCGCGGCGCGCCGACGTGACCGAGTAGGTCGGTGCCGCGTCGTCCCGCTTGGAGTTCCGCACCCCCCAACGGTACGTCCGCCCCATCGGGTCGGCGCGGTCAGGTCGGGTCAGGTGCCCTGGCTCACGCTCGACATGTTGAAGTCGCGGATGCGCAGCGCGGGCATGGCCGTGCGGGAGAAGAACTCGTTCCACTCCCGGCTCAGGGCGATCTCGGTCCCGCCGACGGCGTCGACGCGCTTCAGCATGTCGACCGGTGACTCGTTGAAGCGGAAGTTCGTCACCACGCCCTGCACCTCGCCGCCCTCGACGAGGTACACGCCGTCGCGGGTCAGCCCGGTGAGCAGGAGCGTCATCGGGTCCACCTCGCGGATGTACCAGAGCGACGTGACCAGCAGCCCCCGCTGCGTTCCCGCGACCAGGTCGGCCGTGCTGCCCGCCCCGTCAGGGGAGGTCAGTGCGAGGTTGTCCACGGTCGGGTGCAGGTCCACCCCGGCGAGGCGGGACGTGAACCGCGTGCTCGGCAGCGCCGCGATCGTGCCCGCGTCGAGCCACGTCGACGCGGGGGAGGCCATGCCGTTGTCGAAGACCGAGGCGAACGGGTGGGACACCGACGTGCTGACGTACGGGGAGCACTGCATCCCGGGGTAGTCCGGGTCGCTCGACATCGTCAGGGGCACGTCGGTGATCCGGTCACCGATCCGCGTCCCCGAGCCGCCCTTGCGGGAGAACACGGACCGGCCCTCGTGGGCGGACCGCGCGTCCGACGACCAGTACAGGTAGATCATCAGGTCGGCGACGGACGTCGGCGGCAGGACGGTGTCGTAGCGGCCCGCCTCCAGCTCGATGCGCTTGGCCTGCCAGCCGAGACGCGTGGTGATCTCGGCGTCGAGGGCGGTGATGTCGACGTCGGTGAAGTCGCGCGTCGCCTGGCACACGTAGGTCGAACGGCTCCGCTGGTGCGACTTGCCGGTCAGCTCGACGGTGCCGGTGGGCTGGACGTGCCGCCGGCGCGTGCCCGCGGACGTGCCGAGCCACTCGGTCCGGACCGTGTGCTCGGCGAACCCGAACAGCTCCCGGTCCTCGGCGCGGGCGGCCTCCAGCGCGGGGCCGAGGCCCTCCGCCAAGGGCGACAGCACCTGCGGCCCGGTGTCCTCGCCCGACGCGGCGAAGCCCGGGTCGGCGCCCCCGTCGACGAGGTCCGCGGCGTCCTCGGCCGGCGGCGCGGCCGACGCCGTGGCCGACGCCTCGCGGACGAGCGCCTCCAGCCCGTCGAGGTCCACGCCGCGCTTGGTGACCGTCCCGAGGCTGACGCCCCGGGACGTGCGCACGGCCGTCGCGACGGTCACGGTCTGACCGGTGCTCATGCCGTTGGTGGTCAGGGTGTTGCACGCCCACCGCAGGTTCGCGGTGGAGTCCTCGCCGACGACGACCGAGGTGCCGGCGTGTCCGTCCGTGCCCTGTGCCAGCTCCAGTGCCCGCTCGACGAGCTGCTCCGGGGTCGCTCCACTGCGCGCGCTCACTGGCCGGCCTCCTGGGCGGTGTTGAGGATGTTGACCCCGCGGAACAGGGCCGTGGGGCACCCGTGGCTGACGGACGCGACCTGGCCGGGCTGGGCCTTACCGCAGTTGAAGGCGCCACCGAGCACGTACGTGGAGGGGCCGCCGACCGCGGACATCGACCGCCAGAAGTCGGTGGTGGTCGCCTGGTAGGCGACGTCCTTGAGCTGGCCCGCGAGGCGGCCGTCCTCGATCCGGTAGAAGCGCTGGCCGGTGAACTGGAAGTTGTAGCGCTGCATGTCGATCGACCAGGACTTGTCCCCGACGACGTAGATGCCGCGCTCGACCTGTGACAGGAGGCCGTCGAGGTCGGGGCCGTCGGCGGCAGGCTGCAGGCTGACGTTCGCCATCCGCTGCACGGGGATGTGCATGGCGGAGTCGGCGTACGCGCACCCGTTGGACCGGCCGGGCGGGTCGCCGAGCTGGTTCTGCCGGGCCATCCGGCGGTCGAGCTGGTAGCCGACCAGACGCCCGTCGCGGACGAGGTCCCAGGACTGGGTCTGGACGCCCTCGTCGTCGTAGCCGATCGTCGCCAGACCGTGCTCGACGGTGCGGTCGCCGGTCACGTGCATCAGCTCGCTGCCGTAGTGGAGGGTGCCGAGCTGGTCGAGCGTGGCGAAGGAGGTGCCCGCGTACGCGGCCTCGTAGCCGAGGGCGCGGTCGAGCTCGGTGGCATGGCCGATCGACTCGTGGATCGTCAGCCAGAGGTTGCTCGGGTCCACCACGAGGTCGTACCGCCCGGCCTCGACCGACGGCGCGGCGAGCTTCTCGCGGACCAGGTCGGGCAGCGTGGCCAGCTCACCCGCCCAGTCCCACGCGCCCTGGCCCGGGTCGCCGACGAGGTACTCCCAGCCGCGGCCGACCGGCGGCGCGACGGTGCGCATCGTCTCCATGCCGTCGTCGCCGACCAGCACGACCTCGACCCACGGGTGCACGCGGACGCGCTGCTGGGTGGACGACGTGCCGGCCGTGTCGGCGTAGAACTTCTGCTCCTTGACCGCCCGGAACTCTGCCTCGGTGTGCGTGACCCCCTCGTCCAGCAGTCGGCGCGACCAGCCCTCGAGCAGTGCGGCCTGCTCGTGTGCCGGGACGTCGAAGGGGTCGAGGTCGTAGCTCGAGACCCACTGCACGTCGGAGTGGACCGGCTCGTCGGCGAGCTCGACCCGCTCGGTGCTCAGTGGCCGCGAGACCTTGGCGATGGAGACCGCCTGCTCGGCGGCCCGGACCGCGTCCTCGGGGCTCAGCGTGGCCGAGGCGGCGAAGCCCCAGGTGCCGTCCACGACCACCCTGACCGCCAGACCGGAGTCGGTGGCGTCCGCGGTCGACGACAGGTTGCCGTCGCGCAGCGACACCCCCGCGTCGCGGTTCCTCTCGACGCGCAGGTCGGCGTGCTCGGCGCCCAGCTCGCGGGCTCTCGACAAGGCCGCGTCGGCGAGCGTGGACAGGGGCAGGGCGGTGAAGTCCGCGTCGACTGATCGCACGGACGGGACCCTAACGCGTCCTTCTGACGTCCGCGCCACGGCCACTCGCGCTGGCACCACGGTTGTCTCGCGTCAGGCTCGTCCACCCTGGACGTCGAGCACGAGCTTCCCGGTCGTACCCCTGGAGCGCAGGGCGCGGTGCGCGTCGGCGGCGTCCTCCAGGGCGTGGTGACCGCCGACCACCGGGCGCAGCAGGCCCGCGGCCGTCAGCGACAGCAGCTCGTCCATCGCCGGAACCAGCCCGCCGGGTCGGCGCACCGCGTGGGCCAGCCAGAAGCCGATCAAGGCCCGTGAGGTGGCCATCAGAGACGCGGCCTCGACCGGGCGACCAGGCTCTCGCGAGGCCATCCCGTAGGTCACGGCCCGGCCGAACGGCGCCAGGGCCTCGACGGAGCCGTCGAGGACGTGCCCGCCGGTCATCTCGAGGACGACGTCGACGCCCTTCCCGTCGTTGGCGTCACGGAGCCTTCCCGCCACCTCCGCCGCGTCCGTCGTGTCGGAGACGTCGATCGCGATGTCGGCACCGAGATCCTGGACCAGCTCCCGCTTCTCCGCGGTGGACGCGGTGGCGATCACGCGCCCTGCGCCCCAGCGCCTCGCCAGCTGCACCGCGAGCGACCCGACGCCGCCCGCGCCGGAGTGCACGACGACGGACTCCCCGGTCGCGAGGTGCGCGCTGGTGCGGAGCAGGTGCCACGCGGTCGTGCCCTGGAGCACGAGCGCGAGTGCCGCGTCGTCCTCCACCTGGTCGGGGAGGGAGAAGGTCGTGGCCCGGGGAGCAGCGGCGACCTCGGCGTAGCCTCCGCTGCCGGCGAGGAGGGCCACGACGCGCTCGCCGTCGGCGCGGCGACGGCCGACGACCTCGCCACCGGGAACCAACGGGAGCCGCTGGGGCGCCAGGTACGAGTCCTCGGCCTGGTGGGTGTCCGCGAAGTTCACCCCGGCGGACACCACGTCCACGAGGTCGTAGCCGTCCGGCGCGGTCGGCTCGGGAAGGTCTGTCAGACGGAGGACCTCGGGCCCGCCGAACTCGGTGATCTGGATGGCTCGCACCGGCGGGAGGCTACTCGTTCGTAGACCCGATACCGTCACGGCCATGAGCGACCCACGCAGCGTGCTGGTCACGGGCGGCAACCGCGGCATCGGCCGTGCGATCGCCGAGCGCTTCCTCGCGCAGGGCGACACCGTGGCTGTCACCTCGCGTTCAGGCGAGGCCCCCGACGGCGCGCTGGCGGTGCCGTGCGACGTGACGGACTCGGCGTCCGTCGATGCCGCGTTCGACCGCGTGGAGGCCGAGCACGGCCCCGTCGAGGTGCTGGTGGCGAACGCGGGCATCACCCACGACACGCTGCTGCTTCGCATGTCGGACGACGACTTCACGTCGGTCCTCGACACGAACCTGACGGGCGCCTTCCGGTGCGTGCGCCGCGCCAGCAAGGGGATGATCCGCCTGCGCCGCGGCCGCATCGTGCTGATCTCCAGCGTCGTCGGGCTCTACGGCTCACCGGGCCAGGTGAACTACGCGGCCAGCAAGGCGGGGCTGGTCGGCATGGCCCGCTCGGTGACGAGGGAGCTGGGTGGCCGCGGCATCACGGCCAACGTGGTCGCACCCGGGTTCATCGCCACCGACATGACGGCGGCGCTGCCCGAGGACACCCAGAAGTCCTACCTGGCAGCGATTCCCGGCAAGCGGTTCGGCGACGTCTCCGACGTGGCCGACACGGTGGTCTTCCTGGCCGGACCGGGTGCGGGGTACATCAGCGGTGCGGTGGTACCGGTCGACGGCGGACTAGGGATGGGGCACTGAACATGGGACTTCTGGACGGCAAGCGGCTTCTCGTCACCGGTGTCCTGACCGACACCTCGATCGCCTTCCACGTCGCCCGCCTGGCGCAGGAGGAGGGCGCCGAGGTCGTCCTGACCTCCTTCGGCCGGACGATGAAGATCACCCAGATCATCTCGAAGCGGCTGCCGAAGCCGGCGCCCGTCGTCGAGCTGGACGTCTCGAACTCCGAGCACCTCGACGGACTGGCGGACGCCGTGCGTGAGCACGTCGACGGCCTCGACGGCGTGCTGCACTCCATCGGCTTCGCCCCCCAGGGCGCGTTCGACTTCATGAACGCCTCCTGGGAGGACGTGTCCACGGCCCTGCACGTGTCTGCGTACTCGCTCAAGGCCCTTGCGGTGGCGGCGAAGCCGCTGATGTCGTCCGGCGGCTCGATCGTCGGGCTCACGTTCGACGCGTCCTTCGCGTGGCCGGTCTACGACTGGATGGGCGTGGCCAAGGCCGCGTTCGAGTCGACGTCCCGGTACCTGGCCCGCGACCTCGGGCCCGAGGGCATCCGCTGCAACCTGGTCGCGGCCGGTCCCATCCGCACCACCGCGGCCAAGTCGATCCCCGCCTTCGAGGTCTTCGAGAACAGCTGGGACGACAGGGCTCCCATGGGCTGGGACGTCAAGGACGCCGAGCCGACGGCGCGTGCCTGCGTGGCGCTGCTCTCGGACTGGTTCCCGAAGACGACCGCCGAGATCGTGCACGTCGACGGCGGCGTGCACGCGATGGGCATCTGACCCCGGTGGGGGAGCAGGAGCCGCGGTCACTCGTCGAGCTTCGTCTGCTCGAAGGTCCGAACCTCTACTTCCCGCGGGCAGCGGTCAAGCTGACGCTGGACGCGTCGCGCCTCACCGGATGTCCCGTGGACGCCGCCGCCGCCGTGGCTGTCAGTCTCGGAATGGGGCGTTCGCGTCCGGGGGAGCCGGGAACCTCTCAGCGTCAGGCGTTCTCGCTGCGTCTGCTGCGCTCGGCCGCGCGACGCGTTGCCACCCGGGGCGGCTCCACCCGCCTCGCGCTGAGGGCCCGCGCCGGAGCGGAGCACGACCAGCTGGTGCTCGCGTACCCGTGGCGCAACGCGGGTCGGGCCGAGGCGCTCGGTCGCGGCATCGCCGAGGTCCTCGACCACTGCGTCGACGCCCCCCGTGACGCCGAGCGGCTGGAGGCGCTGCTCGCCCGGGTCGGTGACGACGTCAGGTCGGCGCCGCTCGGTCGCGGCCCTGCCGCGGTCCGCCCACGCGTCCCGGTTGTCTCCATCACGGGGACCAACGGCAAGACGACGACGACGCGGCTCGTCGCCCACCTCTGCATGGCCGCCGGGTACCGGACCGGCTGGAGCTCAACGGACGGTGTCGTGGTCCAGGGCGAGATGGTCGAGCCGGGGGACTACTCGGGACCTGCGGGCGGGCGCACCGTCCTCGCCAGCCCCGGCGTCCAGCGCGCCGTGCTCGAGACGGCGCGAGGTGGCCTGCTGCTCAAGGGGATGGGGATCACGGTCAACGACGTGTCGGTCGTGACGAACGTGAGCGCCGACCACCTCGGCATGCAGGGCATCGACACCCTCGACCAGCTGGCCGAGGTCAAGGCCGTCGTCACGAAGGTCACGCGCAGCCGCGGCTGGACGGTGCTGAACGGCGACGACCCGCGCGTGCTGGCGATGCGGGCCGAGTCCCCGGGCCAGCCCTTCGTGTTCAGCCTCGACGCCGAGTCGCCCGCGCTACGCGAGGCCCTCAACCACGGTGGACGGGCGATCACGGTGATGGACGGCGCGATCACCGTGCTCACGCCGGGCCGGGACCCTCAGCGGCTCGTCGACGTGGTCGACGTGCCGATGACCCTCTTCGGCCTCAGCGCGCACAACGTCGCCAACGCGCTGGCGGGCGCCGCCGCTGCGCTCGGCCTGGGGCTCGCGCCCGAGGCGGTCGTCGCGGGCCTGCGAACCTTCCGGCCCGATGCCGAGCTGAACCCGGGCCGCATGAACCTGTACACGGTGCCGCTACCGGTGGACGGCCACGGAGAAACCGACGGTGGGCAACGGGGCTCGTGCACGGTCGTCGTCGACCTGGCCCACAACGAGGCGGGCCTGGAGGCGCTTCTCGCGGTCGCGCGCGGAGTCGTCGCGCCGGGGGCGCGGGTTCTCCTCGGACTGGGGGCCGTCGGCGACCGCAGTGACGACCTCATCACGAGGCTCGGCGAGGTGGCCGGCATCGGCGCCGACAGGGTCGCCATCGTGCACAAGGACCGCTACCTGCGCGGCACGACGACGGACGAGCTCGAGGAGAGGTTGCGGCGGGGGCTGGCATCGGTCGGCGTGCACGACCTCCCGAGCTACCCGAGCGAGCTCGAGGGCACGCAGGGGCTGGTCGCCGAGGCGGGCGACGGCGACGTCGTGGCCCTGATGGTGCACGCCGACCGTCCCGCGGTCGACGGTTGGCTCAGCTCGGTCGGTGCCACGCCCGACGACAGCCGGGCGGTCCGGGCGAAGGCCGTCGCCGCGCGAGGGCTGCACCTGCTCGAGGACGAGATCGCGGCCGCCCGTGCCCTCGATGCCTCCGAGCGGCTGGCTGCAGTCCGTTCGCTGGCGGAGCGGCACCCGGGCGACCCTCGACTCGCGTTCGAGCTCGGGGCCGCCCACGACGTGAACGGCTTTGAGGCCGAGTCGGTCCCGCACTACCGGGTCGCCCTCGCCGGCGGTCTGTTGGAACCGCACCGCACCGGCGCGCGGATCGGGCTCGCGTCGTCGCTGCGTGTCCTCGGCAAGAACGAGGATGCGCTGGAGGTGCTGGACGAGCTGCTGGCCGAGCGGCCCGCGTCCACCGCCGGAGCGGCCTTCAGGTCGCTGGTGCTGCACAGCCTTGGCCGCCACGGCGAGGCGGTCGCCCAGGCGGTGGACGAGCTCACGCGGCACGTGGGTGGCTCCGACGCCGAGGGATACGAGCCGGCGCTCCGGCACTACGCGGCGGAGCTCCGCGAGGGCTGACAGGAAGCACGCTGTCGGCATGCGCCGCGGCCTTCGACGTGGTCACGGTCACGTGCGTCAGCCTGTCGCCGTTCAAGCTGGCGTTGGGGGTTCGCGCCGCCGTTGCATCAAGCAGGGGTTGGTTGAGGTCCGTTGCGGTGATGCTCGCATCCGGGCAACTGCGGATCAGGGCGCGGGTGAGTGCGTCCGTGCCTGCCGCAGTCTCGAGGATTTCGCTAAGGGCGCCTGCTGCAACAACAGCCGCAAACCTCGTGGACGCTCCCTGAAAGACCATCGGGACGAGCAGGCGTTCGTAGACGTGAGGGATTGCGCCGACGAAGTGTGCGTCTCCGCTCACATCCCCGGCGTTCACCATCCCATCAACGGACTCCCGTCTGACTCGGTCGGGAACACGTCTGTGCGCCCGGAACACAACGGGCTGTGCGCGCATCTCGGATGATCCGGTGCCTTGTCGCGGCGGGGGACGCACGGCGGCCATGTGGGACGATCGCGCGGACGAGAACGGACCGAGGGGGCTCGACTGCCGATGCAGATGAGGCTGGAACTGATTCCGATCCCGGTTTCGGACGTGGACCGAGCCATCGCCTTCTACGCCGACAAGCTCGGCTTCACGAAGGACGTTGACGTGCGGCCCACCGAGGGCGTACGTGTCGTTCAGTTGACACCGGGGGGCTCGAGTTGTTCGGTCGGTTTCGGGACAGGGCTGGATGTGTACGCGGGAGAACCCGGCAGTCTCCGAGGCGTGCACCTGGTCGTGGAGGACATCACAGCGGCGCGTGCCGAGCTCGTCCGCCGAGGTGTGGAGATCGGCGAGATCCAAGAATTCGGGGGCGGCGTCAAGGGCGCAGGCTTCTCCGATCCTGACGGAAACACATTCGAGCTGCAGGAGATGGCGTGGCGCAAGGGCGCGAAGTTCTAGGAGCCTGCTGACCCCCCTGCCACAGCACGACGGCCAGAGCGAGATAGACCAGGTACATCAGCGTGTTCGAGACGATGTACGGCAGGTCCAGCGAGACCAGGCCGAGGACGGGGTTGTCGAGCAGCAGCTCGAAGAACCCCGCCGTCGAGTCGGGCGGTGGCCAGACGGCGTAGGTGCCGATCTGCATGAGCATCATCGCGACACCCGCGAAGGCGCACCACGCCCCCGTGACGACGAGCCCGTGCCACTGCCGTGCGTCGCTCCGTACCGTCGCCGCGTCGACGTCGGGCATGGTGTGACTCCTTCCGCTGCCGGGCGACCTACCGGGACCGGAGCTCGGCCACGGCCGTCGCATGCGCCCTACGCTGGCGCGGCTCGCTCGCTCCGGCCAGGACCTATGGTCCTCTCGGAATCCGTGCGAGGCTTCGTGCATGAGCACGCCCACCGAGGCGTCGGCTACCTGGGCGCAGGCGCTGGCTTGGCGGCTGGAGCGGCAGCTGCTCGATCCGGTGGGGTCCGAGTCGGTCGCGGGTGTCGTGCGTCGGCTCAGCGCGGTGCCCTCCATGGACGAGTCGCTCGCTGAGCTTGCTGTTCGGACTCGACGTGCGGCGTCGCGTCCAGGCGAGCTCGCGGCGGCTCTGGCCGAAGGGGAGGTGGTCAAGGCATTCGCGTTCCGCGGGGCGGTGCACTACCTCTCACCTGACGAGGGCGGGATCTATCTGGCCCTCCGGTCGGCCGGCCGGCAGTGGGAGCTGCCGAGTTGGGTGGAGTGCTACCGGCTGTCTCCGTCGGACTGGCCGGACTTCCGCGCCGCGGTGCGCGCGGCGCTGAGCGACGGACCGCTGACCCTCGACGAGCTCGGCAGAGCGCTGACGAGGCACCGGGCGTATCGGCACCTCAAGCCGGTCTTCGACGAGGGTGCGGGCACCCTGATCAAGCCGCTGACCTGGCAGGGCGACATGGGCTTCGGTCCGCTGCGAGATGGACTGCCCACCTTTCAACGCCTCGACGGCAACCCGCGGTGGAGGGGTATCCCCGACCTTGACGACGCGGGCCCGCGCGCCGTCACCGCGTACTTCCGGACGTATGGACCGGCAACGTTCGACCACCTTCACTACTGGCTCGGTGAAGGCCTGAGCGCTGGCCGCAGACGGCTCAAGGCCTGGCTCTCCGAGCTGGGCGACCGGCTGGTCGCGGTCGATGTCGAAGGCACCGTGGCGTACGTCGCGCGCGAAGACGTCGACGCCCTTGAGGCCACGCTCCCATCGGAGGCGGTGCGGTTCCTCCCCGGACACGACCAGTGGGTGATCGGCCCCGGGACCAAGGACGTCCACGTCACCCCCTCGTCCCGTCGAGACCTCATGACCCGCAAGGCCAACCCGGTGATCGTCGGCGGGGTCGTGTGCGGGACGTGGGCGCGGAGCGGTGACGAGCTGGTGGTTGCCTGGCTGGACGAGCGACGGCCGCCCGACGCGGCGATCGAGCGGGAAGCCGGCCGCCTGGCCGACCTGCTCGGCGGCGACCTGCCTGTGCGTCTCACGCCCCGGCCGGCACGCTGACCGCCGGCACTAGGCTGACATCGGGCCATGGCGCGCCCGTGATCGCACCATACGGCCGCGAAGGTGATGTCGAGGCCACCGTGCCGATCATGGAGCGGTACGGGCTGACTTCCGGCTAGACGGCGCGCGAAGGACCGGGAGTCCGCTGACTCCGCGGAACGCTGCCGAGCACGGCGGAGGCGAGCGTCGAGTCGACGATCATCGAGGTGAAGGCACCGCTGGCGGCGGCGGCTCGTACGGCGGCTGCGCGCCGTGGACCGTGCGCGAACCCGATCACGTGCTCGGCGGCATGGAGCTGGGGAAGGCCGACGGCGATGATCCGGCCGTCGAGCGGGGTCGAGACCACTGCGCCCTGGGCGTCGAGGAAGTTGCCGGAGAACTCGGCCACTGCACCGGCCTGGGCGCACGCGCGACGGACGTCTGATGGCACCTTCTCCCAGACGGCGGACTCCCCGGCCAGCCATGCCCCGACCGCGACCACCGCGAGATCCAGCGCCTCGGCGTGCGCGAGGGCATCGGCGACGACGGGTTGTCGGCGCACGTCCTTGGCGGTGGACGGCTGGTCGACGACGAGGGGAGCGTAGAGCGGGTAGGTCTGGACGCCTGCGCGGCGGTCGAGCTGCATCAGCATCCGGCTGAGGGTCCCGCTGCCGGCGACCTCGAACGCGCCGGTGAGCTGGACCAGTGAGCAGGGTGGGAGCGCTGGGAGGAAGCGGGCTGCCTGGTCGAGGGTGCGCGACCAGGAGATCCCGACCGTCATGCCCGGGTCGGATCACGTCCCGCATGGCGGTGAGGACCACGGCGCCGAACTGCTCGGCGCGCAAGGTGTCGTCCTTGTCGTCGAGCACGACGATGCGAGCGGTGTCGATGCCGAGCGCGTCCGCCAGGGCCTGTTCGCGGGTCGATCGAGGCAGGCGCGGGTCGTGCACCTCGATGGTGACGACGCCGCTGGCACGCGCCTGATCGAGGAGGCGGGCGACCTGGAACCGGCTGATGCCGAACGCCTTGGCGATGTCCACCTTGGAGACGTTGTCGAGGTAGTACGCCGTGGCGAGCTCTGCCAGCAGGGCGCGGCGTTGCAGGTCGTCGTCCTCGAGCGCCGCTGTCGTCAGGCACACGCACCTCCTCGCTCACATGAGCATAGGCGCCCTTCCGAGCGCGCAGCGCTGGCGTGGCGGGCACCAGCCAGGCGGCCACTGCCGCTTTCCGGGGTGCCAGCCGTCCGGGAGCATGGACTGCGCTCAGATGAGCGTGCTTGGTCACGTGTGCGTGCACCGTCCTAGCGCTCACGACAGGCCTGGAGTGCCAGGCGGAGACGACCAAGGAGGCGTCATGACGATCCGCCCGGTTGAGCACAGCCACGCTCGACGCGGTCAAGGATCGGGGGGTTCCGGTACCCGAGCTACGACCGGACGGGACTCGTCACCGGCATCGTGCACCTGGGTGTCGGCGGTTTCCATCGCTCGCACCAGGCGATGGTGGTGGACCGGCTGCTCAGTGCCGGGCAGGCTCGTGACTTCGCGATCTGCGGGGTCGGGGTGCTCGAGCAGGATCGCCGGATGGCGGCCGTGATGGCGGAGCAGGACGGCCTCTACACCCTCGTCGCCAAGCACGCCGACGGGTCGCGTGAGGCCCGGGTGATCGGCAGCATCGTCGACTACCTGTTCGCACCCGACGACCCTGACCTGGTGGTGGAGCGGCTGGCGTCCGCGGACACCAGGATCGTCTCGCTCACGATCTCCGAGGGTGGCTACAACCGCGACCCCGGCTCGAAGCAGTTCTGGCCTCGGACCCCGGGGTGCAGCACGACCTGGCGCACCCCGAGTCGCCGCGGACGGCGTTCGGGCTGGTCGTGGCGGGTCTGCGGCGGCGGCGGGACCGCGGGCTGGGACCGTTCACGGTGATGTCGTGCGACAACCTCGCCGACAACGGGCGGATCGCCCGCGACAGCTTCACCTCCTTCGCCCGCCTGCTCGACCCCGAGCTCGGCGACTGGGTGGCTGAGCACGTGCGGTTCCCCAGCTCGATGGTCGACCGGATCACGCCGGTCACCGGCGAGGGCGACCGGGCCGCCACCACGCAGACGCTGGGCGTCGAGGACGCGTGGCCGGTGGTCGCGGAGCCGTACTTCGCGTGGGCGCTGGAGGACGACTTCGCGGCCGGGCGTCCGCCGTTCGAGGACGCCGGCGTGGAGGTGGTCGCCGACGTCGGACCGTGGGAGCGGATGAAGCTGCGGCTGGCGAACGGGGGTCACCAGGCGCTGTGCCACGTGGGGGTCCTGGCTGGGTTCGAGTACGCCCACGAGGCCGCCGCCGATCCCGGGCATCGCGGCGTACCTGACGGCGTACCTCGACGCCGAGGCGGCGCCCACGCTGGAGGACCTGCCCGGCCTGGACGCGTTCAAGGGAGCGCTGCTCGACCGGTGGCGCAACCCCGCCATCGCGGACACGCTGGACCGCATCCGCACCGACTCCAGTGACCGGCTGCCGGCATGGCTGCTGCCCGTCGTGGTCGACAACCTGGCCACGGGCGGTCCGGTGCGCGCCTCGGCGCTCGCCTGCGCGGCGTGGGCCCGCGCCTGTGAGGGGACGCGACGACCAGGGGCGGCCGCTGCCGGTGCTGGACCGGGCCGCGGCCGAGCTGTCCAGCGCTGGCGGCGGATCAGGCCGAGGACCCCACCGCGTTCCTGGCGCAGCGGGGCCTGTTCGGCGACCTCGTCGACGACGCCGCGCTTCCGTTCGGCCTTCCTCGAGGCCCGCGCGTCGTTGGTCGATGCCGGAGCGCTCGCGACCGTGGCGACGTTCCGCAGCGGAGCCGAGTGATGGGACTGATCGCGGGCGTGGACTCGTCCACGCAGTCGACGAAGGTGGTGCTCCACGACGAGGACGACTTCACGGTCGTCGGGCGCGGCTCCGCGGCACACCCACCCACGTTCCCCCCGGTCAGCGAACAGGACCCCGAAGGGTGGTGGACCGCCTTCGGTCAGGCCCTGTCCGCCGCGCTCGTCGCCGCCGGGGCAGCCCCCACCGACGTTCGTGCGATCAGTGTCGCCGCCCAGTGCCACGGCCTGGTGGCCCTCGACCGCGACGGCACGGTGGTGCGGCCCGCCAAGCTGTGGAACGACACCACCTCCGCGCCGCAGATGAGCCGGCTCATCGAGCGGATGCCGGTCGAGCGAGTGGGCGCGGCGGACGGGCTCGGTACCGACGGCGGCGTTCACGATCTCGAAGCTGGTCTGGTTGCGTGACAACGAGCCGGAGAACTTCGCCCGCACCGCCACGGTGCTCCTTCCTCACGACTGGCTGACCTTCCGGTTGACCGGTCGAGACCGTGACCGACCGGTCCGAGGCCAGTGGCACCGGCTACTTCGACGCCGCTCGGAACTGCTACGACCACGAGCTCCTGGCCCTGGTGGACGCCGACGTGGACTGGGCGCCCATGCTGCCGACGGTGCTTGGGCCCGTCCAGCCCGGCCGGCACGGTATCGCGTGCCGCGGCCGAGACCCTGGGGCTGCGCCGCGACACCGTCGTCGGGCCGGGCGCCGGTGACCAGCACGCCAGCGCCCTGGGTCTGGGGGCCCGTCCCACGGACGTCGTCTACGTCCTGGGCACCTCGGGAGTCGTCTTCACCACCAGCGCCACCTCCACCCACGACGCGACCGGCACCGTGGACGGGGTCGCCGACGCGACCGGCGGCTACCTGCCGCTGGTGTCCACCCTGAACGCCGCGAAGGTCACCGACACGTTCGCCCGCCTGCTCGGCGTGGACCACGACGAGCTCTCCCGGCTCGCGCTCGCAGCCGATCCCGTCGGCGCCCCGGTCCTTGCCGCCTTCCTCGACGGGGAGCGCAAGCCGAACCTGCCGGCCGCCACCGGCACCCTGGCCGGTCTCACCACCGCCACCACCCGCGAGCAGGTCGCCCGCGCAGCCGTCGACGGTGTGCTGTTCGGCCTGCTCCGCGGCGCGACCGCGCTCGCAGCGGCCGGGGCGGACACCACGGGTCGCGTGATCGTGACGGGTGGCGCGTCCAGGTCGCCGGCGTACCGGCAGCTGCTGGCCGACGCCACCGGTGCCGTGGTCCACGTGTCCACCTCGGTCGAGGCGGTGGCCGACGGTGCCGCGCTGCAGGCGGCCGCCTGCCTCAGCGGTGAGGACGTCCGCGCCGTCCGCGACTCCAGAGCCGCGGCCCTCGTGCCCGACACCGACCCACGAGCCGGCGGCGCGGCGACCGAGCTGTTCCCCCGCTACCTCGCCGCCGCCGCGTGGCGGGGAGGGGACCGACCGTGACCCGCACTCTCGCCGCGCACGCCGCGGCCCTCGACGTCACCCTGGCCGGCAGCGTCATCGCCGTCCCGCCCGCGCGTCGCCTGGACCATGCCCGCTCGCTGACGGCCACCGGCCACTGGGTGCACGCCGACCGCATCGAGGGCTCCTTCCGCGGCCAGGCCGGGGTGAGCCTCGAGGAGGTGCACGAGCTCGCGCGCATCCCCGACATCCGACTCGACGTGCACCTGATGGTCGACGACCTGATGGCCGAGCTGTCCGGCACTCCCCAGCCACGGCATCGCTCGGATGACCGTGCAGAGCGACGGCCGGGACGACCTTGCCGACCTGGTGCGACGCAGCCGGAGCCACGCTCACGAGGTCTGGCTCGCCGTCCACCATGACGCCATGGGGGCCACGCACCTGCGCAGTCCGGCGCCGACGGCGTGCTGGTCATGCTGACCCCACCCGGGGCAGCCGGGCCACCACGCCGACCTCGACCGGCTCCCCCTCGTCCGGGCTGCGTGCGATCACGGGTGGCCGGCCGGCGTCGACGGCGGAGTGACCGACGCCAACCTCGGACACGTCCACGAGTCCGGCGCCCGGTACGCCGTCGTCGGCCGCGCCCTCGTCCCGACGGGCACCACCCGATGAGCACGACCGGGCGGCCGACCGCCATCGACGTCGTGACCGACGAGGTCAGCCGGACCCTCAACGCCGTCGACCGTGTCGCCTTCGACCGCTTCGTCACCGAGCTGCGGATACCGGATCGGACATGGTTCTGCACCGGACAGGGCCGCTCCGGGCTCGTGGCGCGGATGGCGGCGATGCGGCTGATGCACCTCGGACATCGCTCTCACGTGGTCGGCGAGGCCACCGCCCCAGCCATCACCGGGGCGGACGCCCTCCTGGTCCTCTCGGCCTCGGGGACGACCCCGGTCAGCCTGCACCTCGCTGAGACCGCCCGTGAGGTCGGCGCTGTCGTCGTGCTCGTGACGGCATCTCCGCAGAGCCCCCTGCGCGGCATGGCCCACGCAACGCTCGACATCCCGGCGCTCACGTCGACCCAGTTCGGCGGCAGCCTGTTCGAGCAGACCGCGCTGCTGGTCCTCGACGCCGCGGCCCTGGCGCTGGATGCTGGTGATCGGCAGACCCGCGAGGTCATGCAGAGCCGGCACGCCAACCTGCAGTGACCGATGACCGACCGAGGGTCGCCTCGGGTCGGCCGCGGCACCGTGGAGATGCCGCGGCGAAAGCACGCTCCGACCCTGACTCGTCCTGGGCCGTCCTAGTCGATGGTCTCGATGAGGGCACCGGTCGCGATCTCTCCGTCGGTCAGGAGGTCGGCTCGTAGGCCGCCGCGGTGGATCAGCCCTCGCAGGGTGCCCTTGGTGGTGAGGCGTTCCAGGTGGGAGCACGGCTCACAGAGCCGCTGGCCCAGGCACTCGACGTCGCCGACGCGGAAGCGTCGTCCGACCAGGGCGTTGAGGTCGATGCCGCGCGTCACGACATTGCGACGCGCCTGCGCGTGGTCGAGCTTCGCCCCGCCGGGGAGGGTGAGATCGTCGAGGACCTCGGCCTCGATGAGCGTGAGGTCGTAGCCGCGGGCGGTGTCGTCGGCCGGGGTGAACGTTCCCGCCTTGGCGGCGTAGCGGTCACCGTCCAAGCCACGTGCAGCGTGAGCCTGCGCCCGATCGACCGTGCGCATCGGTCCTGTGGCGTGCTCTGCCAGCGCGATCACCTCGACCCTGCCTCGGCGCTGTCGAAGCCGTGAGGTGGGAGCAGTGGACGCCGGATCGAGAGCACACACCACATAGCCCTCGCGAACGGGTAGGTCCGTCGCAGCTACTCCCAAGAGGTGCGGTTCTTGGGGGCTGAGCACGACCCCCGACGGGGTACCGAACATCAGCACGGCTGTCCGGCGGTCAGTGCGTCCCACCGGGCCCGTGTCGCCCAGCACTGCCAGCCAGTAACCGGGCCAGTTGAAGCGCACGGGCTTCGCGATGGAGACGAGCCCGGCATCTCGACCAGCCAGCCAACTGCGCCAGTGAGCGATCGCCCCCTGCAGGTCGGCGCGCGGCTGGGGGACGACATCGACGGGCGTCTCCAGCACCGATGCAAGGCACGCGGCGAAGGACCGCACGAGCTGGGGCACCGCCTCGTCGTCGGGCAGGTCGACGTCCATCACGAGGCGATCCTCACACGTCCGCAGTGGAGATGGAGCGGCCGTGCCGTCGCGTGTGTGGGAGTGACCAGAACGCGCTCCTCGGTCGCGGACGTGCCGATCACTCAGGCAGTGACGCTCCCTCAACGGCCGTAGCGGTCCATCCGCTGCCACGGCCACTCGGCAGCGATCCAGGTTGCGACAGCTTCGGCGAGCGGCGCGTCGAGGAAGGACCGGTCGGCCCGTACCCAGGACTGCACGCTGACGTCGTAGTCCTCGGAGTCGGCGGGATACAGGTACACGCAGCCGATGACGTCGTCGTCGGCCGGGTCGAGCACGGTGAAGGTGAACCCGGTGCGGGCATGGAAGTCGTCGGCGTGGCTGCGCAGGTCGGCGAGATTGGCCTCGAGCGGCATGCCGTGCAGGGGTGGCCACGCGCCGCGTGGGTAGCCCGGAGTCGCCCGGATGTGCTCGATGCTCGACGTCCAGGCGGCGTGGTCGGCCTCGTTGTGCTGCGGACCCAGCGGCTCGAGACGGAACTGATCCGCGACCAAGGAAGTCGGCGGCTCAAATCCGTTCGGTACGAACGCATTCAAAGCCATCTGTGGATGGTACGAGCGTCACGAGTGTGCTGGCAACTCACTGTCGAAGCTCATCATGTGGAGCCGGCTGCATCTCGATGGACGACCACTCCGAACCGCTCCGCGATCGTCGGCGCGCTCAGGACATGCGGGTCGCGGCGACGTGACGCCGTCGGCATCCCGGCCGATCCTGGTCAGCCCGCTTTCCGGTACTTGCGGTGAATCGTCTGTCGCGTCACGTCGAGCAGCGTCCCGATCGCGGCCCAGCTGAGCCCACTGTTGCGGGCCTTGCGAACCGCGACCTCGCGACGAGTCAGTGCGCGTTTGGCCTCGGCGACCGCGGCGAGCTCACCTACCACCCTGCCGTCGCAGGAGGCGGTCGGATCCCTGGGGACTCAGGGTAGTCCCAGGGTTTTGCCCGATGTCGGCGGATCATCGTGTCGACGACCATGGGCAGATGCGCACCAACCAAACCAACGCGGCCAGCCGTCACTACTGACAGCCCGCCGCCCTCAACAGCGGCGAGTAGGGCACCGAGAAACCCTCAAAAGCCCACCACCCAGCGGGGCTCTCCGGTGGCGACCCCGGTCCATGACCTATCGGCCCAGCGCATCACAGAGGGTGCACGCGGGCTGCGAAACAGAAGAGGGCTTCCGATGACCATCACCACCGCCAGCAGCTCACGACCCGAGGCGACCACGCCCGAGCTGGTCCGCACGGCACGCACCACCGGCCTTCTCTACCTCGGGCTGGTCGTCACCGGGCTGCTCGGCTTCCTGCTGGTCCGCGGCCAGCTCTTTGTCGCCGACGACCCCGCAGAGACCTTGGCCAACCTGACCGAGCACGAGACGTTGGCGCGTCTCGGCATCGTGATCGAGATGGGCGTCGTGATCACGCAGGCGCTCGTCGCGCTCTGGTTCTATCGCCTCTTCAGGAGCGTGGACGCGTTCGCCGCCGGCTCGATCGCCGCATTCGGCCTCGTCAACTCCGTGGCGATCCTCGGCAGCGCGGCCATGCTCGCGGCCGCGCTCGACGTCAGCCAGGATGCCTCGCTGACCGTGAGTGGTGGGGCGGCCGCCACCGTGCAGCTGCTGTACGTCGCGAGCGGCCACCTGTGGCTCATCGGCGGGATCTTCTTCGGTCTCTGGCTGATCCCCATGGGCTGGCTCGCCCGTCGGTCCGCCTGGATGCCCGGCCTGCTGGGCTGGCTCCTGATGATCGGCGGCGTGACGTACGTCGCGAACGCGCTCCTCAGCTACCTGCTCCCAGATGCCGGCCTCGCAGTCGACCTGTTGATCGTGCCCGCCACCGTCGGCGAGCTGTGGATGGTGGGCTACCTGTGCCTGCGGGGCATACGCCGGTCGTGAAGCGGCGAGGCAGACCAGAAGGGACGCACCTCCGGCCGACTGGTCTGGGGCGCTTCCCGACAAGCGCGATAGCCGCCACGGGTGTCAGGAAGCGATTCGTACCGCCTGGCGCACGTAGATCACACCATTGCCGAACCGTCGATGGTCCAGCAGCTCGAGGTCGAGTCGTACGCCCCGGGGAAGCGCCGGCTTGCCGCCGCCCACGATCACGGGGCACAGAAGCAGCACGCACTCGTCGACCAGCCCGTGCCGGAACGCCTCCGCCGCGAGGGCCGCGCCGCCGATGCTCAGGTCCGCGCTGGACGTCTCCTTGAGCTGTCGTACCGCCTCGGGGTCGAACTGCCGCTCGATCCTCGTCCGCGCCGTCGACACCTCATCGAGCGTCGAGGAGTAGACGACCTTGTCGGCGTCGCGCCAGATCCCCGCGTATTCGCGGACGACGGCCGGTTCGGTCGTCAACCAGTCGTCGCTCTCCCAGACGCGCATCGTCTCGTACATGCGACGGCCGTAGAGCGACGTTCCGATGTGTCGCTCGTGCTCGTTCCAGAACGCGTGCACTTCGTCGTCGGGCACTGACCAGTCGAAGGAGCCGGCCTCGTCCTCGAGGTAACCGTCGAGCGAGATGTTGGCTGCGTAGATCAGCTTGCCCATGGGTGCCTCCGGCCGGACGGGGATACAGCGTGCAGCGTCACGGCGGCACCGGCAAGAGCATCAACGGTGGAGATCACCCAGCCTGCCGCCGGACGGCCGAGTTCGGGTCGACACCGATCGAGGGACGGTGGTCAGCGCACGGTCATGCCGCCGGGCGGGCGGGACGCGCGACTCCGCCGCGGCGCGGCGCCGGGACGTGCGACTCTGCCGCTGACCCAGCAATCACTGGCGGCGGAGTGAGGCGCCTCGCGGTTCGAGATCGGAGCCAGACCACACGCGCCGTACTCCGCGAGGGAAGGCCGGTCCTACCGGGGTGTGCTTGCTGTGCCGGGCATCACGTCAGGAACTCGCGAGGGCGCGAACCGCGCGTTCGATGGCGGGGCGCATGTCGAGCTCGGGGTCGACGGTGAGCCGGTGCAGGAGCAGTCCGTCGCCGAGCGCCATCAGGGCCCGGGTCGCCGGCACGGGGTCGGCGATGCCGACTGCCGATCACCATCCGCTCGGCCCACCGCTCGAACTCTCGGCGCTGCCGCCGCAGCGGCTCGGCAAGCTCCGGGTCGCCGGCTAGTTCGAGGAACAGGGCGTAGCGTGCGCGGGTCCGCGAGGCGAACGGCCCGGTCTGCAGCTCGGTCATGGCGCACAAGCCCTCGATCAGCCCGTCGACTCCGGTGATCGCGGTCATCGCCGCCGGGTCGAAGTCGGCGCGCTCGCGCTCGGCGATCCAGTCGACCACGCCGCCGAGCAGCGCCCGACGGGTGCGGAACCAGTTCGAGGTCGACCCGGGCGGGAGGCCCGCCCGCTCATCGACCCGCGCGTGCGTCAACGCGCGCACGCCGTCCGCGCCGAGCAGCTCCACGGCCGCCTCGAGTCCACGATCCCGCGTGGCAGCCGGCATGGACACCGCCTTCCCTGAAGTTTACTATGAACATAGTATCTCCACCGCGCGCAGGAGGTCGCCATGTCCACCACCCCCGAGCCCCGCATCACCCGTTCCGTCGACACCTCGGCCTGGTCCCCGCCGCTACCAGAGGCCCCCGGCTTCGAGCATCTCGTCGTCGAGACTCCTGGTCTGCGTACTCACCTCGCCGCGATCGGCGAGGGCCATCCCGTCGTGCTCTTGCACGGATTCCCGGAGCACTGGTGGCAGTGGCATGCCGTGGCTCCGGTCATCGCCGCTCGCGGCTACCGCGTGCTCTGCCCCGACCTACGCGGCGCAGGCTGGACCGTGGCCGACGATCCTCGGATCGACCGCCAGACCCGATTGCGCGACCTCCTCGCCCTCTTCGACGTCCTCGACATCGAGCGCGCCCACCTTGTCTCCCACGACATGGGCGTCATCACCGCGATCCAGATGACCTACGACCACCCCGAGCGGGTTCGAACGGCCGTGCAGCTCTCCGTGTGGCCAGCCTTCATGAAGTTCAGCCCGAAGCTCATCCCTGCGTTCCAGCACCTGCCCCCGTTCATCTGGCACCGTCCAGGAGCCTCACTACGCCCGATCTTCTCCGAGAGGTACACCGCCCGCCCGATGTCGGAGGCAACGGTCGAGGCCCACCTCGCCCCGCTGCGCCGGCCCGACATCGACGCCGCGGTGCGTCCGCTCACCCGCCGCATGGTCCTGCCCGAAGCCATGCGCCTGATGCGCGGCGCCTACCGCCGACGACGGCTCACGGTGCCGACGCTGATCGTCTTCGGCCGCCGCGACCACCCCACCACGGAGGAGGTCATGGGACGCATCTGCCGCGATCCCGAGCGGTACGCCGATCGTGTCGAGTTCGCCTACGTCGACGACGCGGCGCACTTCATCACCGACGACGCCCCCGCAGCAGTCGCAGACCTCGCACTCGACTGGTTCGAACGCGCAGCCTGACGCTGTTCACCACCCGGACTTCGGCTCAACGCATCTGGCACTCCTGCGCGCCATGCTGCATGGACGCACGCCAGGAGGCACGGGTCGGCATCCCTCGGTCCCATCCGGACGTGGGAACCACACTCTGCCTGTCAGTCGGCGAGTCCCTGCACGAGCGGCGCACAGCGCGGCCACATCGGCCGGCGGCGGCGGCTCGCACGGCGGCTGCCGCCGTGGCGCGTGCGCGAACCGATCACGTGCTTGGCGGAGTCGAGCTGAGGCAGGCCGACGGCGATGACCCGCCCGTCGGGTGGTGTCGTGGGGTCCTCGGGACCTCGAGCGATGAGTTCCTGCACCGAGGACGGTCACACCAGGCATGAGCCAGTACCTGCTGTCCGTCCCGCACAACTCCGACGAGGAGCCGACCATGGAGACCATGGACCCGGCCGAGCTCGAGGCGGCCATGGCTGCCGCCGGCGCGATCATCGAGGAGCTGACGTCGACCGGTGCCTTCGTCTTCGCGGGCGGGCTGATGCCGCCCTCGAGCGCGATCACCGTCGACAACACCGGCGAGTCGCTGAGCACCGTCAACGCCCCCTTCGTCGAGGCTCCCGAGTACCTGGGAGGCTTCTGGGTGATCGACGTCGCTGACGAGGAGGCAGCTCTCAGGTGGGCTGCCCGTGCTTCCAGGGCCCTCGGCGGCCGGATCGAGGTCCGCGCCTTCCAGGTGCCGCCCGGCGAGTGAGCTGGGTGTCCGAGCGGCGCCTGAGCCGGACGTGTCCGAGATGGTCTGCGAGCGTCGATGCGCACGTCTCGTTCTCACGCGGCGAACGGACGCCGGTCGGCTGCTTCCTGCTCGATGAGCCCGCCGATGGATGGGGAGGGGTCTGGGCCACCTATTGCGGCGGTGCGCTCCCGTGCCGGTGCACCACCTTCCACGCCCCCTCCTCACGACGGTAGATCTGCGTGACCCGCAGGGTGTAGGTGCGCGGCACGCCGTCGACGGACACGGAGGTGTGCTCGAGGCCCACCGTGTAAGCGGTGTCTCCGCGTACCTCGGCGACGAGGAGCTCGAACTCGTAGGACGTGCAGTCCGAGAGACTCTCGGCGAGATGGGTGAACAGGTCGTCCAGCTCTTCCTGCCCGCGTGCGTTCTTCCACGCGCCCAGAACGGTCACGGGGTCGTTCCGGGACCAGATAGCCCGGCGTGGCGCGGCGTCACCGTTGTGCACGGCGATCTCTGCGTCCAAGAGGACCGACCGCACCCAGGTGACGAACTCCTCGTTCTGGTCCACGCCTCGATGATGCTCTTGATCGAGGTCATTGACGACCGTCAAGGGAATCGCACGATGCAGGCGGGCCCTGTCAGACGCATGCGGCGATGTGGCGCACGCCCTGGTTAGCGTAGGGAGTCAGTTGAGACCCTCGAAGAGGTCGGTCAGCATCAATGGATCGCGTTCGCACTCGGGCCAGGCGATCGCGTACCACTCGCGCCCCACACGCCGCTCCCACTGATCGGTGTTCGTGGGGTCATCGGACATGACGTGCAGTTGGCTCTTGTGCTCGCGAAGGCCGGCCACGATGCGGCTGGCGGCTTCTTGACAGTCGACGGTGACTCGGATCTGCTCGTCAGGGATGCCACGCATGTGGTACGTCTGCGTCGGGTCGAAGGTGTCGAGCCCGAGCTCGGCCCGCTGGCGGTTCCACCGTTCGAACACTGACTGCGGGACCGCGCCATGCAGGAGCCGCTGGAAGCCGGACCTGTTGCCGGCGCGCAGGCGGGCGAAGGCTTCGTCGGTGGCTGCACCGATCGCGATGTGGTCGGGATGTCCGAAAATGCCGTCTGGGCCGAACGTGACGACCACGATGGGATTCTCCTCGTCGAGAATCCGCGCGATCGCCGAGACAACGTCATCGAAGGCGACCTCCGCGACGCCGCCGTCCGGCAGACCGAGCCACTCGTGACGGTCAGGAACGCGGCCGAGCGCTCGCCACGCCGCCTCATCTTCGCCCTGGCGGATGGATCCAAGCGTTTCACGCGTGGCCGGGAATCCGTCTCGAATGTCGCCCTGCTCGCCCAGTGTGGCGTGGATCAGGACGAACCTGAAGTCCGGGTCCTCGGCGTGCAGCGCGACGCTGCCCGCAGCCCCGTACGCGTCGTCGTCTGGATGCGCGAAGACGCAAGCAAGGGTCCGGTTGCGGGACACGATTCGAATCTATCGGCCTGCCACCGTGCCTCGACAGGCCCATCCTGTTGGGGGAGCTCAGGCGGCGAAGTGCCCCACGATGGTCGCGGACCCGAGTCACCAACGGAGGTCGCCTCAGCAGGCGACGCGCTGCTGCGTCCTGGCCTGCCACCGAAACAGGTCCGCGCAAAGCTCGCCGACAACCCGGTACCCGTCGTCGGCGAGGTGGTCGAGTCTCGCGTTCGGCATCTTTTCGACGCACGCCCAACGTGCACATCCCAAGACAGCGCACCCGACCAGTTCGAGCATGCAGATACCAACATGGTGACTCCGAGCGAGCCCCAGAGACCGGTTCAATGGATGGGTTGAAGTCGCTCTAGCGCACCGGCGGCGTTGACCCCTATGGTGCGGAACACTCGTAGGTGCACAACGCTCCGAAAGGAGGACTCATGCCGAAGCGCGGGCTGGCGACGACGCTTGTAGCGATGGTGTTGACCGGCCTGCTGGCCATACCGGCTTGGGCGGCCTACAAGCACCAGTTTGGTTATCTCTGGATCTACCGGGGTCAGGCGAGCGGGCACGTCACGTTTCACACCGAGGACGAGACGTACGCCTCCATCACGGTTCAAGACAACTGTCCTGGCGACGCGCACTACGTCGCCGCCTGGGTGCAGATCATGAAGAACGGCGACGACAGCACGATGGCGTACGTAAGCACCCGAGGACACGAATGCGGGTACGGAACGTCGAGTACGCAGTACCTCGAATCGCAATGGTTCGATCACCAGGCCGCCCGGTTGGTCATCTGCCGGTACCCGACCGGCTCCTACACTGCGGCCTCGTGCGTGTACGGAGGCTGGGTCGACAACCCGTACGACAACTAGCCCCGTTCGTCACCGCTGGAAGCGCCTGCGCTCGACACCGCTTGGGGAGCGTGTCTCGAAATTGAACCGTGCTTCCTGGACTCTGCCGAAACCCTCGAAGCCGTTGATGCGAAGGTTGCACGACTTCCTTCCATGTTGGAACGCGCTGCATGGACGCTAAGCGGTGGGCCATGAGTTGGTATGACCGTTCGTACGGTGCGAAGTGGCCCCTCGACCCAGCACACGCGATCTCTGGCCTCCTGACGCGTGCTCGACGAAAAGGCCGACCACTCGCGGCGCAATGGGCTACTCCGCCGGCAACGCAGGTGTCGCTTGGTGCAGCAGATCTTCCGCGGAAGGCTGGGGGAGCCATCCTCGCGTCCATACTGAGCCGGCAGCCGCAGTCACCCCCGGAAAGGCGACCATGGCCCACACCGTTCCTTGGAGCGACGGATCCTGGACGAACGAACCCGCCGACGTCTGGCCCGATGCCGATGGCCTCCACGTCACCGCCCGCAAAGGCAGTGACGCCTGGCGCCTCACGTCCTACGGCTTCATTCACTCCACGGAACACGCGCTGCTGACCAAGCTGGAGCCCGAGTCTGCACTCGAGGTGCAGTTCCGCCTCGACTTCACTGACCAGTTCGACCAGGCCGGCATCTTCGTCAAGGTCGATGCCGAATCATGGATCAAGGCCGGCGTCGAGCTGAGCGACGGAGAAGAAAGTCTCGGCGCTGTCGTGACCCGGGGCCAATCGGACTGGTCCCTGTCCCCCGTGCCGAACTGGGCGGGACGGCTGGTGACCGTTCGTGGCAGCTGGTCGGGCAACGCGCTCACCGTGCGCGCGCGTGTTGAGGACGAACCCTGGCGGCTCATTCGCGTCGCGCCCCTGGAAGCGGCCGCACCCGTCACTGCAGGGCCGTTCTGCTGTGCGCCGACCCGGGCCGGGCTGACGGTCCACTTCACGTCATGGCGTAACACCCCGCCAGACACCCGGTTGCACCCAGACGCCTGAGCCTCATGCGGGTCAATGCGCCGACCGACACCGTCAAGCACGTGCTGCTCGTCCAAGGACGCCGAGAAAGGGCTGCTACGCCCGACGCTCCAACACCGCAATCGCGGCTACTAGACGATTCCCGTAGGACCGGCGTCTGGCCAGACTCGGTTCAGGTGATCGGCGGGCGGCTCTTCATGCGGCTGCCCACCGGCTGTTCTTGTGTGGCTCGCTATCGGTCTGCGGCCCGCCGGTCACCGTGACGAGGCGTGGCTCAAGAAGGGATTGCCCTGCTCGTAGTAGCACTGCCCAACTCGCCGTCCAGATCGGATCGAGCACAGGCGGGAGCGGCACACATGGAGCAGACGGAGTACTCACAGCACGTGGTCGTCGGGGTCGACCCCCACAAGCTGTCGGCCACGATCGAGGTCGTCGATCACCACGAGCGGATGCTCGGGTCAGGGCGGTTCACCACCGACCGGGCCGGGTACGCCGCGATGCGGGCCTACGTCCGGGCGTGGCCGGACCGGGTCTGGGCGGTCGAGGGCAGCAACGGCGCCGGCCGACCGCTGGCTCAACGGTTGCTCGAGGACGGCGAGCGGGTCGTCGACGTGCCGGCGAAGCTGGCCGCCCGGGTCCGGCTCTTCGACACCGGCCACAACCGCAAGACCGACGCCCATGACGCGCACGCGGTCGCTGCGGTGGCGGTGCGCACCACGACCCTGCGGGTACTGCACCTCGACGGCGAGCTCGAGGCGTTGCGGATGCTCACCGACAGACGTGAAGCGCTCTTTCCCGTGCTCAAAAGGTGGCACGAAGGCCTCGCCCTCGCCTATGCCGGCTTCAGATTGCTCGAGGCAGTGCTCCTGATTGGCATCGAGGCGGAGCGGCTCTCATTGATCGACGTCAGCCGGAACTACCTAGATTCCACCGAAACCGAAGCCTCCGCGTTCCAAGCCGTTGGAGACGGCCTTCAATCTGGTATCGATGGCACCTTCATTCTGTATGTCCTTGTTTTCGATGTTGGCGCACTGGTTCTCTACTCGATGCTGTACAGGTCGAGGCTCGTCCCACGCTTCCTCTCGACGTGGGGATTCCTGGCCGCGTTGTGGATGATGGCGGGAGTCGTGCTGGTCCTGCTCGACGCCTTCTCCGGGGCCTCAGATGCCTTGGTGGAGGGCATTGTGGTCATCCCACTGGCCGTGAACGAGATGGCGCTTGCTGGTTGGCTGATTCTGAAGGGGTTCAACTCATCCGCAGAGGTCCACGGGCCGACCAGGGGGGCGTAGGTTCGGTTGAGGGACGAGGGGACGGTGTCTGCGATGGCGCGGGAATCGAGAGGCCTGCTCGGTGATATTCCCTATCTGGCGGTCGGGAGCGGGCCACCGCTGATCGCGGCGCAGGGGTTGACGGCCCAGCATGAGAAACCAGTGGTCGCGTGGCGCGTCGGATGGCCGTGTCCAGCGCGTTGCCGTGGAGCGAGGACTTCCGCGTCTACGTGGTCAACCGGAAGCAGGGTCTCCGGGTCGGTAAGTCGATGTCGGACATCGCTGGCTATCTGGCTGCCGCGATCGAGGACGAGTTCGGTGAGCCGGTGTTCCCCACCGGTACGAGTACCGGTGGGTCTGTCGCGTTGCATCTGGCCTCGGACCGACCCGAACTGGTGCGAGCGCTGGTCGTCGTGGCCTCGGGGCGGGATCCTGACTGCCGCCGCGATCCTGATCTTGTCCGTGATCATGCGCAGGGGCAGCTTCGGCAAGTCGGTCGGAACCCTCGGCGTGGTCACCGGAGCGCTCGGGATTGTGTCGGAGGCGCTGCAGCCCATGCTCGGGTTCGGCTATCTCCTCTACGGCCTGCTCCTTCCGACATGGTTCGCCCTGGTGGGTTGGAAGCTCCTGCGGCTCGATCGCCGGGACGTGGCATGAGCGCCCAGCGCCGGCACCTGCTTCCGGAGGGGTTCTTCCGGCCGGTCGATTACGCCGCCCGCACCCGATACCGTCGACCGCCAGGCTTCTACCGGCGCCTGCAATCTGTCGCCTCAGTGTTCAGCGCCCTGGGTCTGACCCCCGACTATGTGGTCCGGCTTGAGGTGCCGGGTCGGCGGACGGGCCTCATCCGGAGCAGTTTCATGGTCATGGTCGCCTGCGGTGGGCAGCGGTTCCTGGTCGCGCTGGCGGGTGAGTCTGAGTGGGTGCGCAACGTGCGCGCGGCCCACGGCCATGTGGTCGTGCGGCACGACGGGCAGCGGTATGCCGCGCACCTGACCGAGGTGCCAGTCACGGAACGCGCCGAGGTCATCCGCGCCTACATCCACCGGCCGACCCCACGGGGACGGCCCATGGTCCGGACCGGGGAGGCCCGGCACTACTTCGGGATCGAGCCCGATGCGACGACCTCTGAGATCGAAGCAGTGGCGCCGAAGTACCCGGTCTTCCGGGTCGACCGGGTCGGATCTTCCGATTCCCTCCACAGTCGTCCTGAGGTTCCTCCAGGACCGTGAAGGCATCGTCACGCGGCGCGTGACGATCCCTCGCCACATTGCGGGCATAGAGTTGCCGTATGCGGGCCGTGGTGATCTATGAGTCGATGTTCGGCGACAACCAGCAGGTGGCGCGGGCCATCGCGGCTGGGCTGGTCGAGGCGGGGGTTGCAGCCGAGGCGATCGAGGTCGGTACCGCCCCGACTGCAATCGGCTCGGACGTCGACCTTCTCGTCGTGGGGTCGCCCAACCACGCCTGGAGCATGCCGAGACCCAACACTCGTGAGAGCGCCGAGGCCAAGGCGGACATCCCACTGGTCAGCCAGGGGATTGGGGTGCGCGAGTGGCTCGGGAGCGCCTCCCTCATCCCAGGGCTGCGGACGGTCGCTTATGACACCCGCGGCTCGCATCCCAAGGCCGTCGTGGCGATAGACCATGCTTCGAAGAGCATCGAGAAGGGCTTGGCGAAACTCGGAGGGACGCGCTTGGTGCAGGCCGAGCACTTCCGCGTGGCGGGCATGAAGGGCCCGCTGGAGCCCGGCGAACCTGAGCGCGCGCATGCCTGGGGCATGACGCTGGCCGGTCTGCTGGCGGGCTAGCGCGGGCGGCTTCAGGCCGAACCGGGATCCTCGTCGCTGCGCCCCGTGGGCAGCGGGAAGGTCTGCTGACGGTGGCGCGGGCATCGCGTCGCAGTCAGGTCACCCGGCCCTACCAAGCGCCTCCGAGCAGCCAGACACGAGAGCTTCTGGGTGCATGCTTGTCCTCGCGGCCGATGGTGAGCCTGGAGAAAGACCGGATAGTTCGACCTACGACATCGTCTGGCTCATCGAGAACTGGCCGGATGGTCCCGCGGCGGCCCCCGCGGCCCTCAGCGAGCGTCCGGCATTCTCGAGGCCGGAGGTCGCTGAGACATTCGACAGGCTCAGGGCTGCCTTCTCAAGTACGGACTCGTGGCTCGCGCAGTTTCGCGCGGTTCTTGGGCGCCAATGTGGATGAAGAAGCCCTGCTAGAGCGCCGTGCCGTCGGTGCGTTGCTGAAATTCTTTCGACGGCATCGACTAGCGGTCGAGACGAGCCGACACTCCGGTCCCAATCGACTTACGCGTGTTGCTCCCCTCGGTTGCCAACTGCCACGAGAGCCGAAGTCGGCTTCAGCACGACATCGCCAGGGTGCGTCCCGGTCCGGGCCGCTGCGTTCTGGGTGAAAGGGGGCGCTCGAACGACGCGCCCGTGGACCCACGGCGGACCTCCCACGTCCAGTGCAGGAAGTGGGTCGCACCCCTAGCTGTCAGCCCGCGAGTCCTTGCAGCAGCGGTGCGCAGCGCGCCACGTCGTCGGGCCCGGCCAGGTCGGGCAGCGCCAGGAACACCGTCGACACGCCGTGCTCGGCCAGGCCGCGGTAGCGGGCGAGGTGGTCGTCGGCGGTGCCAGCGTGGTGGGTGCGCGCGAAGGTCGCGGCCGCAGTCCGTCCGCGCAGCCGCTCGACCCGCGACGCGGTGTCGTCGCGGTCGGTGCCCAGGACGGGGACGTCGAGCACGGTGACGGCCACGTCCTGCGGATCGCGTCCGACCTCCGCGCAGTGCGACCGCAGCAGGTGCCATGGAACGGTCGAGGACCTGCGGGGTCGGAGCGGACGTTGCACGCGTCACCGAAGCGCTGCTGCGACCCGCAGGGTCCGTCGTCCTGCTCCGCCGACGATGATCGGGACGTCGTGGACCGGCCGCGGGTAGCAGGTCGTCTCCGGTAGCCGGACACGTTGTCCCTGCGTACGGTTTCGTACCGGGCCCCCACAGTGCCCGGAGGGTCTCGACCGCGTCTTCGAGGTCGTCCAGGCGTTGCCCGGCCGGCGGGAGAACGAGTCCGAACGCCGGCGTGCTCCCGCTCCCACCACCCGGCGCCGATGCCGCAGAAGGCGCGGCCGCCGCTGAGCACGTCGAGCGTCGCGACCGCCTTCGCCACCAGTCCCGGCGCACGGTACGAGACCGGCGTGACGAGGGTGCCCAGCGTCAGGTCGTGCGTCCGACCCGCCAGCAGCCCGAGGGTCACGTAGGGCTCCGGCAGGGGGTCCCAGGCGCGCCCGACCTGGGGGATCTGGATCAGGTGGTCCATCACGCGAGCCCGGTGAACCCGACCTCCTCGGCGACGTCGGCGACGCCCGTCAGCCAGCCCGCCGGGTCCTCGCCCCACGGGAACTGCGAGACCTGCAGCACGACGTCGAGCCCGGTCTCCGGCCGGGTCGGTCCCGAGGCGGTGACAGTTGCTCGTCGGTGGTCGGCGCGGGCCGGACGACACCGCGACGACCAGGTCCCAGCCCTCGGCTCGCGACGTCGTCCCGGACCGTCCGCATCCGCTTCAGCTGGTCCGTCAGCACCGTCGCCGGGACGGGACGGTCGCGCGCCGCGTTGCGCTCCCGGCACAGTGCGGCCGGTGCGTCCACCACCACCGCCACGGCCGGCAGACCGGCGCGCGCGGGCCACGTCGACGCAGGCGCGACGGCGGGCCGCGTCCAGCCCGAGGGTGTCGACGACCGTCGTCAGGCGGCGCCCGGCGCGGGCGGCGACGATGCGGTCGAGGAGGTCGAACGCGTCCGCGGACGCGTCCAGGTCGGCCGGTCCCGCTGCCGACGACGGCGCGCAGCGCGTCGGACGAGACGACCTCGACCGGCCCGGTACCGCTGCGCGGCCCAGTGGCTCTTGCCGGACCCGGAGGCGCCGACCAGGACGACGAGGGCAGGATCAGGCAGTCGCTCGTCGTTCACGCGCCCGTCCCGCGGCGCCTGCGAGTCGTCATCGGCACTTCGTCCCCTCGCCGCACGTCACCCGAACACGTAGGTCGATCAGTGTGTCCCACGCCTCCCCGCGCGGTTCGACCGAGACCGGCCGGGTCGCGGACCTGCGCTCGGGTCCAGGCGGGACCGACACGTATTCTCGGCCGGGTCGATCCTGAGGCACTCACCGTCCTCGGAGCCGAGGAGATGTCGAGGGGGACGCCATGACTGTCACTTTCCAGACCACGATCAGGCAGGTCGGCAACAACACCGGGATTCCGTCCCGGACTCGGCACTCGACGAGCTCGGAGCGGGACGGCGGCCTGCGGTCTTGCAGACATCGACGGCTACACGGTCCGTTCATCGCTGGGGTCGATGGGCAGTCAGGTCATGCTGTCGTTCAGCGCCGCCCACCGGAAAGCGTCCGGCTTCGCGGGAGGACGCGACGTCACGGTGTCTCTCACGCTCGACGACGCCCCCCGGGAGGTCGACATCCCCGGCGACCTGGACACGGCATTCGCCTCGGCACCGGACGCGAGGTCGTTCTTCGACGGTCTGGCGTCGAGCTACCAGCGCAACTTCGTGGCCCAGATCGAGGCGGCCAAGACCGCCGAGACCCGCGACCGACGCATCGCCACGACGATCGAGAAGCTGGCGGCTGGCCAGAAGCGCTGACCCCGTGACTCGTCGGGCGGCCGTCGTCCAGCAGCGGATATCCGCCGCCGCGCGTCGGCAACCCGACGGCTATCGTCCGACGACCCGGCGAGCGACGCGAGGAGTCCGACCAGTGCCCGAGGGCCACACGATCCACCGGCTCGCCCGCGAGCACCGCCGCCTTCTCGGCGGACGGCCCGTCCGCGCATCCAGCCCGCAGGGCCGTTTCGTCGAAGGCGCGGCCCGGATCGACGGCAGGGTCCTCGACCGGACCGAGGCCTACGGCAAGCACCTCTTCCACCGGTACGGCGACGACTGGCTGCACGTCCACCTCGGGCTGATCGGCAAGTTCACCACCGGGCCGGCCGCCGACCCCGGCACCGCGTGGCGCGCTGCGGCTGCGGCTCGAGAACGACGAGCACTGGGTCGACCTCCGAGGGGCGATCATCTGCGAGCTGCTGGACGCCGGCGAGGTGGCGACCCTGAAGACGCGTCTGGGTCCCGACCCGCTGCGACGGGACGCCGACCCCGAGCCCGCCTGGAGGCGGATGTCACGCAGCCGCGTGGCGATCGGTGCGCTGCTGATGGACCAGGCCGTGCTCGCCGGCATCGGCAACGTCTACCGTGCGGAGGTGCTGTTCCGGCACGGCCTCGACCCGCACACCCCCGGGCAACCGCGTGCCGGGCGAGACCTGGGACGCGATGTGGGCCGACCTCTCGACGCTGATGCGCGACGGGGTGCGCACGGGCCGCATCGTGACCACACGTCCCGAGGACCGGCCACGGCGCGTGACCCCTGAGCTGGCCCACTACGTCTACCGCCGCACGGGCATGCCGTGCCGCGTGTGCGGGACGCCGGTGCTCACCGAGGAGATGGTGGGGCGCAACCTCTTCTGGTGCCCGGTGTGCCAGCGCTAGTCCGTCCGCGACCGGCCTGACGAGTCCTGACGGTCGTCACACGCGTTCTCAGACGCAGCGTCAGGCGAGAGGCGCGGGGGTCGCCTCTGGCTGCGGAGCGGTCACGTCGACGTCGTCGTGCTCGGCGTGCTCCGCCTGCTCGGTCATCGCGGCCGGGTCGAGGTCGGGGTCGGACGCGACGTCGTCGTTCGCCCGCGCACCGGCGTAGGCGTGGTGCCCGTACGTCTCCAGCTCGTTCATCACCTCGCCGTGCTTGTCGACGCAGAGCACGACGAGGTCACCCGGGTTCGCGCGCGTCATGCAGTGCCGCACGGCCGCCGTCTCGTCGAGCACGACCTCGACTTGGCGGCAGCGCGTCCCCTCGGCCATGCGCGTGCGCGCGCCCTCGGCGACGAGGTCGGCCACGTAGCCGCGTTCGCGTCCGCGGAGCGCCTTGTCCTCGCGCACCACCAGCACGTCGAAGTGGTCGGCAGCGATGGCACCGAGCTCGCGCATGTCGTCGTCGCGGCGGTCGCCGGCGGTGGCGATCATCCCGATGCGTGACGGCCTCGCGAGGTCGCCGCCGGCTCTCTGCTCGGAGTACCGGTCGACGAAGTCGCCGAGCTCGCGCATCCCAGGAGCGTTGTGGCAGTAGTCGACCACGACGTCGATGACGCCGTTCGGCGTCCCGACCTGGATCAGGTTCATGCGGCCGGGGGAGAGGTAGTAGCTGGTGGCGAACGTCCGCAGGCCCTGACGGATGTCGTGCAGCGGGGCGCCGGCGGCGAAGCGCCGCACCCGCGGCCGCCAGGCAGTTGGCCACGTTGAAGCGCGCGGCGCCACCGAACGTCGACGGCAGCAGGTGCGTCCAGGCCAGCTGCATCGAGCGCTTGCCGTGGCGGATCACGATCATCTCGCCACGGTCCGACGTCTCGAGCACGATCGCCTTGCCGCCACGTCGGCAGTGGGCGTCGATGCGGTCCATCGCCGGGGTACCGGGCTCGGCCATCGAGAACCAGACCACCTCGCCCGAGCAGGAGCGGCGCATCTCCACGACCAGCGGGTCGTCGGCGTTGAGCACCGCGGCACCGTTGCGCGGCACCGCCTCGACGACGACGCGCTTGACCGCGGCGAGCTGCTCGAGGGTGTCGATGCCGCGCATGCCCCAGATGGTCGGGGGCGACGTTGGTGACGACGGCGACGTCGTTGCGGTCGTAGCCGAGGCCCTCCCGCAGGATGCCGCCTCGGGCGACCTCGAAGACCGCCATGTCGACACGCGGGTTCTGCAGGACCATCCGCGCGCTCTTCGGCCCGGACGCGTCGGCCTTGATGACGAGCCGCTCGTCGATCACGACGCCGTCCGTCGACGTCATGCCCACCTTGCGACCGAGGCCCTTGAAGATGTGCGCGATCATGCGCGACCGTCGTGGTCTTGCCGTTCGTTCCGGTGACGGCGATGATCGGCACCCGCGACGGCGCACCGGGCGGGAACAGCGAGTCCACAACGGGTTTCGCGATGAACTGCGGGTCACCGATGGTCGGGTGCGTGTGCATCCGGAAACCCGGGGCGGCGTTCACCTCGCAGATGGCGCCGCCGGTCTCACGGACCGGCTCGGTGATGTCGGGGCAGATGAAGTCGATGCCCGCGACGTCGAGCCCGATCAGACGGGCGGCCTCTTCGGCGATCTCGACGTTGTCGGGGTGCGCGTCCAGCGTCCGGTCGATCGAGATGCCGCCTGTCGACATGTTGCCGGTCAGCGCGAGTCGCACGGTCTCGCCCTCCGCCGGCACGTCCGACATGCGCGTAGCCCTGCGCGCGCACGAGCTCGATCGCCGCGTCGTCGACCTTGAGGCGGGTCAGCACCTTCTCGTGGCCGACGCCGCGACGCGGGTCGGCGTTGGTGATCTCGACCAGCTCGTCGACCGTGTGCGTGCCGTCGCCGACGACGTGAGCGGGTACCCGCTCGGCGATCGCCTGCATCCGCCCGTCGATGATCAGGCAGCGGTAGTCGCGCCCGGTCACGAACGTCTCCACCACCACCACGCCGCGGCGCGACTGCGTCCTCGTGCGACGGGGAAGGCGGCACGCACGTCGTCCGCGGTCTGGAGGTTGAGGCAGACTCCCCGACCGTGGTTCCCGTCGAGGGGCTTGCAGACCACCGGGTAGCCGATGCGGTCGGCCACCGCGACGGCCTGCTCGACCGTCCGCACGGCCTCGGACCGGGGGACCGGCAGACCGGCCGAGCCGAGCAGCCGGGTGGTCAGCTCCTTGTCGCCGGCGATGTCGACGGCGAGGGCCGACGTGTTCGACGTCATCGTCGCCCTGATCCGCTGGGCGTGGACGCCCTGGCCGAGCTGCACCAGCGAGTACTCGTTGAGGCGCTGGTAGGGGATGTCGCGCGACACCGCCTCCTCGAGGATCGCCTGGGTGCTCGGGCCGAAGCCCATCCGCTGGGCCTGTCGCAGGAAGGTGTCGACGGACTCGATCGGGTCGAGGTCGGGCTCCGGCTGGACGAGGTGGTTGACGAGGCGGACGGCGAGCCGGCCGGCCGCCAGCGCGATCCGCTCGTCGTGGAAGGCGTAGACGACGTTGTAGACGCCCGTCGCGCCCGCGCACCTGCCGTGGTCTTGCCTCGCGTCAGGTCGTGGCCGGCCTCCTGCTGCAGCTGCAGCGCGACGTGCTCTGCGACGTGACCCGAGCCAGGTGCCCTCACGCAGCCGCTCGACGAAGCCGCCCCGCCGACCGCGCGAGCACGAGTGCCGGTCGAGACCCGGCAGCAGATCGACCAGCTGGTCGGTGAACCCGTCCGCGGAGCGTGTCGTCGAGGAGGTCGGTCGGGTACTCCTCGAGGATGCCGAGGTCGACGACGAGGTGGATCGCCGGGTCGTACGACCAGGTGTTGGGGCCGCGGTAGACACGTGTCTCGAGGATCGACAGGTCGGGTCGCGCGGGACCGCTGGGGGTGGGGCGGACCTCGGGCATCCGGGACGTGTCCTTCCGGTCGGCGGCGTGCGGCTCAGCGATCTTCGTGCCGCAACAGCTGGGCGCGCAACCGACCGGCCAGCTCGCGGGCCTCGTCGCGGTCGGCGTGCGAGACCTGCAGGGCGCGTTCGGGGTGGCGCTCGGTGAACGAGACCAGCACGCGGCGCTCGGAGGTCGAACCGTGCGCCGGCCGGCAGCGCGTGCACGACCGCACCGCTGAAGAGCAGGGGCGCGCCTGCGCGGGCCTCGTGGGCGTCGGAGATGGCGTGCTGCGCGTCGACGACGAAGACGGCCCCGCTGCCGGCGACCTCGAGCCACCGCTGCTCGGTGACGACCGCGGCCGTGTCCTCGTCGATCCCGATGCCCAGCAGGGACGGCGAGCCCGGCGACGACCGCCATCAGGCGGCCGTACCGGTCCGCTCTGGTCGAAGTGCTGGTCGATCACGATGCCGTCGAGCAGGCCGATCCCGACCGTGAGCTGTGCCTCGCGGTGGCGTGGCGTGATTCCGTCGCCGCCGAGGGAGATCATGTGGCTGCTCATCACCGACGCGCCGGCGGAGGTGCCTGCCACGGCGGCGCCACGCCGGTGCGCCGCGTGGATGGCGTGGCCGAGCGCGGTGCCGGTCACCCACTGGGAGAGCTTGAGCTGGTTGCCGCCGGTCATGAAGATGCCGGTGGCGCCGGCGGTCGTCGCCGCCAGGTCGGGGTCGTCGGCCTCGCGCCGGCTGGCCGGACGCAGGGTCCGTCACCTCCGCCGCACCGAGCCGGGTGAAGGCGTCGGTGTAGACCTCGGACATCTCGGGCTCCACCGACGACGCCGTCGGGACCACGACGATGCGGGCCCGGCCCCTGCCGCCGCTGAGGGTGACGAAGCGTCGCAGCAGCCTCCGCTTGCCGACCTTGTCCTCGGCGCCGCCGATGATCACCAGCGGGCCCGACGTGGACGCTCCACCGGGGCCCGGCGAGCGCCTGGGCCTGAGTGGTCACGCGTCCACCGTAATGGCGTCGGCGTCGAGGGCTTGGCAGGATCGCCGCATGTCGGCCACGTCACCTGATCCCCGTCGCCGCCTGCTCGTCATGCGGCATGCCAAGGCCGCGTCCCCGGACGACACCCCCGACCACGAGCGTCCACTGGCCGGGCGCGGTCGGCGGGACGCCCCGATGGTCGGGGCGTGGCTCGTGGACGCCGGGTGGGTGCCGGACGTCGGTGCTGAGCTCCGACGCCACGCGGGCCCGTCAGACGGCCGAGCTCGTCCTGGAGGGGATCGCGCTCGACCGGCGCCGACCCGCCGCCGCCTGCGTCTGGTCGGCGGGCTGTACGAGGCGTCGGTGCACCAGGTGCTGCACGTCGTCGCCGAGGCCGGGGAGCACTCGACCGTGATGGTGGTCGGCCACGAGCCGACGATGTCGGCGGTCGTGGCCACGCTGACCGGGCAGCGGGCCGACTTCCCGACCAGCGCGGTGGCGCAGGTCGAGCTGTCGGTGCCGTGGGGCGGGGTGACCTCCGGCAGTGGACGACTCATGGGCCTGCGGACGCCGCGGTAGGCACGTCGGGCCCGCTCACGCCCCAGCCGCGTCGGCGTCCTCGACCTCCTCGCGGCTGATGCCCAGCAGGTAGAGCACCGCGTCGAGGTAGGGCACGTTGACGCTCGCGTCGGCCTGCCGGCGGACCACCGGCTTCGCGTTGAAGGCGACGCCCAGCCCGGCGATGGCGAGCATGTCGAGGTCGTTGGCGCCGTCCCCGATGGCCACGGTCCTCGCGAGCGGTAGGCGCTCTGCCAGCGCGAACTCCCGCAGGGCGTCCGCCTTGCCGGCGCGGTCGACCACGGGGCCTTCCACCCGGCCCGTCAGTCGTCCGTCCACGACCTCGAGGCGGTTGGCCCGCACGTACTGCACGTCGAGCTCGCGCGCCAGTGGCTCGATCATCTCGGTGAAGCCCCCCGAGACGAGGCCGAGAGTGAACCCGAGGCGACGCAGCGTGCGGCACAGGGTGCGTGCCCCCGGGGTGAGCGTCACCGCCTGCTGCACCTCGCGGAGGACGTCCACGTCGAGCCCGGCGAGGGCGGCCACACGTCGGTGCAGGCTCTGGGCGAAGTCGATCTCGCCACGCATGGCCGCGGCGGTCACCTCGGCCACCTCGTCGAGCCGGCCCGCCTTCGTCGCGAGCAGCTCGATCACCTCGTCCTGGATCAGCGTCGAGTCGACGTCCAGCACGACGAGGCGCCGGCCGCGACGGGCGAGACCCGCCGGTGAGACCGCGATGTCGACGCCGCGCCGGGTCGCCTCGAGCACGAGGGCACGCCGCAGGGCGTCGGCGTCGCCGCCCGAGACGTCGAACTCGACGGTGGTCACGGGGTCGCGGGACAGGCGTCGCACCCGGTCGATGTTGGCCCCGTTGTCGGCGAGGACCGAGGCCACCTCGGCCACGGCGACGGGCATCAGCGGGGCACCGAGCACGGTGACGGCCAGCCGTCCCCTCGGTCGGTGCCGGTTGTCGCCGCGGCCGGCCAGGCACGAGACCTTGAGGCCGAGTGCCTGCCCCGCCCTGGTCGCGGCCGCGATCAGAGCGCCCGCGTCGCCGGCCACCGTGACCAGCACGGCGAGCGTGAGCTGTCCGCGCACGACCACCTGCTCGACATCGAGCACACGCACGCCGGGGGCGGACAGCGCGGCGAACAGGTCACGCGTCACGCCGGGCCGGTCCGGTCCGCTGACGGAGACGAGGAGCGTGGGGTCGTCGGGTGCGACCCCCAGGGATGCGCTACCCGAACGCGCCGCACCCTGCGTGCCGTGGTCGGACGGGGTGACGTGCATGTCCCTCAGCGTAGTGAGACGGGCGGGACGGGCCGTGGTCGCCCGTGCCTCAGGCCGAACGGCCCCGACGGCGCCCGGACCAGCCGGTGCGCACGTAGGAGGCGAGGGCCGCTCCGGCCCCGAGGACGGCTCCCCACAGCGGGTGGGGCATGTCACCGAGCGCAAGGTCGAGTACCCAGAAGGCGGCAGCGGTGACCAGCCCGCAGAAGGCCATCACGGCCAGGATGAGGGCCAGCCTCCTCACAGGGTGACGACCTGGCCCTTCCCCACGACCGTGATGCCGGACTCGGTGACCAGGAACCCGCGATCGCGGTCGTGGTCGGGGTCCATGCCGATCGTCGCGCCCTCGGGCACCACGACGTTCTTGTCGATGATCGCCCGGCGGATGGTGGCGTGCCGTCCGATGTCGACCGAGTCCATCAGCACGCTGTCGGTCACCGAGGACCACGAGTGCACCTGCACGTTCGGCGACAGCACCGAGCTCTCGACCGTCGCACCCGAGACGACGACCCCGGCCGAGACGACCGAGCTCACCGCGTGCCCGATGCGTCCGTGCCAGCCGTGCACGAACTTGGCGGGCGGGAGCGGGGGCTGCTGGGTGAAGATCGGCCAGTCAGAGTTGTAGAGGTTGAAGACCGGGTGGACCGAGATGAGGTCCATGTGCGCGTCGAAGTAGGAGTCCATCGTGCCGACGTCGCGCCAGTAGTCGCGGTCGCGGTCGGCTGAGCCCGGCACGTCGTTGCGCTTGAAGTCGTACACGCCCGCGTCCCCCCGCGACACGAAGTCGGGGACGATGTCGCCGCCCATGTCGTGCTGCGAGCCCTCGCGGTCGGCGTCGCGCGTCACCGCGTCGATGAGGGCCTCGGTCGTGAAGACGTAGTTGCCCATCGACGCGAGGATCTCGTCCGGGGAGTCGGGGAGCGGCTCCGGGTCGGTGGGCTTCTCGAGGAAGGCTCCGATCCGCCGGGTGTCCGCACGGTCCACCTCGATGACGCCGAACTGGTCTGCCTGCGCCAGGGGCTGGCGGATGGCGGCGACGGTGCAGCCGACCCCGGTCTCGATGTGGTCGTCGACCATCTGCGAGAAGTCCATGCGGTACACGTGGTCCGCACCCACGACCACGACGATGTCGGGTCGCTCGTCGTTGATGAGGTTGAGGCTCTGGAAGATCGCGTCGGCCGAGCCGAGGTACCAACGCTTGCCCAGCCGCTGCTGCGCCGGTACGGGCGTCACGTAGTTGCCGAGCATCGTCGACATGCGCCAGGTCATGGTGACGTGGCGGTCGAGGCTGTGCGACTTGTACTGGGTGAGGACGACGATCTTCAGGTAGCCGGAGTTCACGACGTTCGACAAGGCGTAGTCGATCAGACGGTAGCTGCCGCCGAAGGGGACGGCCGGCTTGGCACGGTCGGCTGTGAGGGGCATCAGTCGCTTGCCCTCCCCGCCGGCCAGGACGATGGCCAGGACCTTGGGGGATGCCATGGCCTCACCCTAGGGCGGACCGGCTGGTTGGCACTACCGTTTGTGGACGGGAGGACCGGACCGGACCCGGGTCCGACCCGTCGAGCGGAGGTCACGATGCGCGTCGAGGTGTTCACCAAGGAGTACCCGCCGGCGGTCTACGGCGGCGCGGGCGTGCACGTCGAGGAGCTGACCCGGGTGCTGCGTGAACGGGTCGACGTGGGGGTGCGCTGCTTCGGGGAACCTCGCGACGAGGACGGCGTGACGGCGTACACCGAGCCGTCCGGGCTCGCGTCGGTGAACGCGGCGCTCGGCACGTTCGGCGTCGACCTGGCGATGGCCGGTGACGCCTCGGCGGCCGACGTCGTCCACTCGCACACCTGGTACGCCAACCTGGCCGGGCACCTGGCGGGGCTGCTGCACGGAGTGCCGCACGTGGTGACCGCGCACAGCCTCGAGCCGCTGCGGCCGTGGAAGGCCGAGCAGCTCGGCGGCGGCTACGCGCTGCTCGTCCTTCGCCGAGCGCACGGCCTACCTCGGCGCGTCCGCCGTGATCGCCGTGAGCGCGGGCATGCGCCGCGACATCCTGCGCTGCTACCCGGAGATCGACCCCGCGCGAGTCCACGTGGTGCACAACGGGATCGACACCACGTCCTGGTTCCACGAGCAGAACCCGGACGCCGTCCGAGATCTGGGCGTCGACCCGGACCGTCCGTCGATCGTCTTCGTCGGGCGGATCACCCGGCAGAAGGGGCTGCCCTACCTGCTGCGCGCGGCCGAGCAGCTGCCCCCCGAGGTCCAGCTCGTGCTGTGCGCCGGCGCCCCGGACACGCCCGAGATCATGAAGGAGGTCAGCGACCTCGTGGCCGGTCTCGCGGAGCAGCGCGGCGGCGTCACGTGGATCGAGCGCGTCCTGCCCCGTCCCGAGCTGCGCCAGCTCCTGAGCCACGCGACCGCCTTCGTCTGCCCGTCCGTGTACGAGCCACTCGGCATCGTCAACCTCGAGGCGATGGCCTGTGGCGCGGCGGTCGTCGGCACCGCGACCGGTGGCATCCCGGAGGTGGTCGTCGACGGCGAGACGGGATGGCTCGTGCCGATCGACCAGGTCCAGGACGGCACCGGCACGCCTGTCGACCCCGACCGCTACGTCGCCGACCTCGCCGCAACGATGACGGACGCGGTGTCGGACGTGGACAGGGCGCGTCGTTTCGGCCAGGCCGGCCGGCGTCGTGCCGAGGACAGCTTCGCGTGGGACGCGATCGCCGACCGCACGATCGAGGTCTACCGCGCCGCCGGCGCCTGACCCCTGCACGCGCCGCCCCCGAGCTCGCAGATCGGCCACTTTCTGCGGTCCCAGACGGGTCTGGGACCGCAGAAGGTGGCCGATCTGCGATGAGGGTGGGGGGTGGGTGGTGGTGGCGGTCCGTCGCGCCTCAGACCAGCGGATGGGGGAGCGCGGGGGTGGTGGACGCCACGAGCGCGGCACGCGCGACGTGGTCGACGCGGCGGAGCCCCGCAGCGCGCCGGTCCGCCTCCCAGCCCGTGATCGCCGCGCCGTCGTCCTCGGTGGCGAGGGCGACGATCGCGCGGACCCGGACAGCCGAGGACAGGACGCGGAGGACGCGACGGTCGGTGCCGGGAGGGATCAGCGACGCCGGCAGGCCACCGTCACGGACGAGCGCGATGCGGTCCGCGGCGTCGTCGCGCCACCGGGCGACGTCGAGGGACGACAGCGCGTCGGTGGCCTCGATCATCGCCTGCCTCAGTGCCGACTCCGCCTCGGAGAGCTGGGGGAGGGAAGCAGTCGGGGGCGGGTCCGTGACGCGGTGGGACACCCACGTCACCTGGCAGCCCGGCTCGAGCTCGGAGCCGAACCACGTCACGTCCGGCACCAGCACGCGGCCGTCACCGCCCGCGTGAGGCACGGTGAGGGCGGCCTCCTCTGCCTCGACCGCGGCGCGGGTCGCGGCCAGGGGGCCGACGAGACCTCGCGCGTCACCCGGCACCGGCAGCACGGCGCGGACCGCGAGGTCCCGGTCCCGCAGCTGGTCCAGCAGGTCCGGCAGCCCCGGGCCGAGGGGGTCCGCGGAGAACGGGAGGTCCTCACCATCGACGCGGTGCGGCTCGTCGTCGCCGGTCACTGCGGCCACCGCGCGAGCGGTCTCGACGCGGCCGTCGAGCACGGCGGTCGCCCACAGCGCCAGGCGCACCGAGCGGGGCAGGTCCAACACCCGGCCAGGCTACGTGGGCGGCTCGGTCGGTTGCCTCTAGGGTCGGGGCCATGAGCGACGTCCTCGAGCTGTACGGGGTCAGCGTGGTCCGCGACGGGTCCGCGCTGATCGACGAGGTCGACTGGTCGGTCTCCGAGGGGGAGCGATGGGTGGTGCTGGGGCCGAACGGCGCCGGCAAGACCACCCTGCTGCAGGTGGCCGCCGCCCGGCTCCACCCGACCCGCGGCGTCGCCGGCATCCTCGGGGAGGTCCTCGGCACGGTCGACGTCTTCGAGCTGCGACCCCGGATCGGGCTGGCCAGTGCCGCGCTGGCGGAGAGGCTCCCGGCCGACGAGAAGGTCGCGGACGTCGTGCTCACGGCCTCGTACGCCGTCACCGGCCGCTGGAGGGAGGCGTACGACGACCTCGACCACGACCGGGCCACCGAGCTGCTCGGCGCCATGGGCGTCGCCCACCTCGCCGACCGCACCTTCGGCACGCTCTCCGAGGGTGAGCGCAAGCGAACGCAGATCGCCCGCGCGCTGATGACCGACCCCGAGCTGATGCTCCTCGACGAGCCCGCAGCAGGCCTCGACCTCGGCGGGCGCGAGGAGCTCGTCGGCCGCCTGGCAGCCCTCGCCTCCGACCCGACCGCGCCCGTCGATGGTGCTGGTCACCCACCACGTCGAGGAGATCCCGCCCGGGTTCACCCACGCGCTGCTCATGCGCGGTGGCCGGGTGGTCGCCGCCGGTCCCCTCGACGAGGCGCTGACGGCCGAGAACCTCTCCGAGACGTTCGGGCTCCCCCTCGTCGTCGAGCGGCACGGGGACCGCTGGAGCGCGCGGGCCTTCGGGTGAGCTGGATCGAGATCGTCGCCATCGTGGCGGCGGGTGTCGCTGCGGGCACGATCAACACGCTCGTCGGGTCGGGGACGCTGATCACCTTCCCCACGCTGCTGGCCTTCGGCTACCCGCCGGTCGTCGCGAACATCTCCAACAACATCGGCCTCGTGCCCGGGGGCGTCTCCGGCACCTGGGGCTACCGGGCCGAGCTCGCGGGACAAGGGCGCTGGGTGAGGCTCCTGGCCCCGATGTCGTTGCTGGGAGCCGTCACCGGCGCGTCGCTCCTGCTGGTCCTGCCCGCCGAGGCCTTCGCCACGATCGTGCCCGTGCTGCTGGGGATCTCGCTGGTGCTCGTGGTCATCCAGCCACGACTCCAGCGTCGACTGGCACGTCGTCGTGAGGAGAAGGGCATCGACCACCACGCGATGGGCGCGGGGCGGACGACGTCCACGGTGGGCGGCACGTACGGCGCGGGGATCTACGGCGGCTACTTCGGCGCGGCCCAGGGGGTGCTGCTCGTGGGGCTTCTCGGCATCCTGCTGCCGGCCTCCCTGCAGCAGGTGAACGCGATCAAGAACCTGCTGTCGCTGGTGGTGAACAGCGTGGCGGCGCTGACGTTCGTGCTCGTGGCGCGGGACCGGATCGAGTGGCCGGTGGTCGGTCTGATCGCCATCGGCTCGCTGGTCGGTGGCCTGATCGGCTCCAAGGTCGGGCGGCGACTGCCGCCGTGGGCCCTGCGGACCGTCATCGTGGTCGTCGGCATCGTGGCGATCACACGGATCGTGGCCGGATGACGGACCGTGGACCCGTCGTCGAGGTCGCCGACCTCACCGACCCCCGGCTGCACGACTACACACGGCTGACCGAGGTCTCGCTGCGGCTGCGTCGTGAGCCCGCGGAGGGCATCTACATCGCCGAGTCGAACAAGGTGATCCGTCGTGCGCTGGACGCGGGCCACCGACCCGAGGTCGTTCCTGATGTCGCACCGCTGGCTCGAGGACCACGACAACCTGCTGGCGTCGCCTGCGGCGCAGGGCGTCCCGGTGTTCGTGGGCAGCGAGGAGCTTCTCCAGGAGCTCACGGGGTTCCACCTGCACCGTGGGGCTCTCGCGGCGATGAACCGGCCGGTCCTGCCGTCCGTCCACGACCTGCTGTCGACGGCGCGGCGGGTGGCGGTCCTGGAGGACGTCGTCGACCACACCAACGTCGGGGCCGTCTTCCGTTCTGCCGCCGGGCTGGGGGTCGATGCGGTGCTGGTGACCCCCCGCTGCGCCGACCCGCTCTACCGCCGCTCCGTCAGGGTCTCGATGGGGACGGTCTTCCAGGTGCCGTGGACGCGCCTCGACGCCTGGCCGGACGGTCTCGGCCTGCTGCGCGAGCACGGCTTCACGGTGGCCGCGATGGCCCTCACCGACGACGCCGTCTCCCTGGACGACTTCGCGTCCGACCTGCCGCCCCGCCTGGCGCTGCTGCTCGGCACAGAGGGCGGCGGGCTGACCCCAGCGGCGGTCGACCGGGCCGACGTCGCGGTGCGCATCCCGATGGCCGGGGGAGTGGACTCGCTGAACGTGGCGGCCGCCAGCGCCGTCGTGTTCTGGGCCACGCGCGGGCGCTGACGACGACGGGTTCAGGCGGGTGGGCGCCCCAGCCCCTCGACGACCCGTGCGCCCGGAAGCTGCGGGAGAACGCGACCCGGAAGGACCAGCTTCGAACGGCGGACGCCACTGCCGATCACCACGTGCGGGCGGGCGACGGCCGCCGCGTCGACGAGCAGCAGCCACTCCGGTGGCAGACCCACCGGTGTGATGCCGCCGTACTCCATCGCGGTCCGGCCGACCGCGTCGTCCACCGACATGAAGGACGCCTTGCGCACCTCGAGGGTGCGGCGGACCAGGCCGTTGACGTCGGCCCGCGTGCTCGCCAGCACGAGGCAGGCCGCCACCCGCTGCTCACCCTCGCGTCGGCCGGCGACCACGACGCAGTTCGCGGACGCGTCCAGGGGCACGTCGTAGGCCTCGACGAGAGCCGCCGTGTCGGCCAGGCCGGGGTCGATCGCGGCGACCTGTGCCTCGTGCGCTGCCGGCCACGCCGCCAGCGCGCGGGCCACCGGTTCCGCCAGCAGGTCGGGACGCTCCAGGGCGGGCACCCAGTCGAGCGACCCGATCACCGCGACCACACCAGCAGCACGACGCCCGCGCACGCCAGGGCCCACAGCACGCTCGCGAAGGTGCCGATGATGAACCGCTCGGAGGTGCCGGCGTGGGCACGCAGCTCCGGGTACCGCCCGAGCCCCTTCACCGCCAGGACGATCGCGATCCCCTCCGGCCAGCCGGCCAGCAGCGACGCGGAGATCGCGAGCCGCTCCAGGACGCCGATCGTGGCACCACCCCGCAGCACCGTCGCCGGCGATGAGTGGGGAGTCGTGCCCGGCACGGACTGGTGCTCCTGGGGTGCCAGCGAGAGGACGGCCGCCGTGACGGGCCCGCCCCCGAGCGTGGCGGCGAGCACGGCCAGGACCAGTCCGAGAGGGACGAGGTCGACCGGACCCGCGTCCGAGAGGGCGAGCACGGCCGTGACGGCGAGCGCGACCGGTGGCAGCAGCACCAGGGCGGTGCGCAGTCCGGCGTCGCGGGGCCGGCGGGCTGAGCCGCGGGTGGCCCCGGGGTCTGGGAGGGGCAGCACCCACGCGATCGCCGCGAAGGCGGCGGTGGCGACGAGCCCTGCCAGGACGGGAGTGGTCACCGGGTCATCCTGCCGTCCGGCACGGACATCTCGTCACAGCTCGGCGGCTGTGTCGGCCAGCGCGAGCAGCCCTGCCGCCACGGGACGCACGCGCACCTCGTGCGGCCACAGCCCGACCTGGAGGCGCTGGCTGAGCGCCTGCTTGCTGATGTCGAGCCGGTCGGCCGCCTCCGTCTGCGTGAGCCCGTCCGCCACCAGGTCGGCGGCCTCCCACCCGGCGGGGCTCCGGCGCTGGACGACCGCGCTGAGCAGCGTGAGCACGGCCTCCGCCTGGAGCGCGGCTGCCTCGTCCGGCCCCTCGACGGCCAGACGGTCCTGCGACGACTTGCCGCGTTCCACCGCGGTGCGCGCGTGCTGGTAGGCCGGGCCGGCCCCCGCCCGGGCACTCGGCGGCAGGGGACGGCGGACTGGTCCGGCGCCGATCCCGACGGTCCAGTGGCCGTCCCGGACGAGTGCCAGGGTCAGCCGGACGGCCAGCTCGGGGTCGTCGAGAAGCCCCTGGACCTCGTCCCCGGCGGTGCGTTCGAAGTCGCGCACGCGCCCCGTGGCGTGGTCGGCGTGGTTCAGGAGGCGCAGCACGTCGGCGACGCGGTCGTCGTCGGTGCTGCTGCCTCGCTGGTCGATCGTGAGCACGAGCACGGGTGCCTCCTTGGATGTCAAGCATGCAACCTTGACCATTAGTTGTCAAGGACGAAGGCTTGACAGGAGTCGATCAAGCCCAGGGGCCTGTCGAGGCGGTCGGGCAATCCGCGAGCGGTCGCGCGCCGAACCACTGTCGAGTCACCCACACCCGACAGGAGCATCCGTGCGCGAGCCCTTCCGCAGCCCCACGATCCGCCCGGCAGCCGGAAAGACCCGGGCGGTCGTGCTGGTCCTGCACGGGGGCAGGGCGACCAGCGTCGCTCCCTCACGCCCGTGGCACCTGTCCAGTCTCCGGATGGTCCCGTTCGCCCGGGACCTGCACCGCCACCTCGCCGACCAGCAGGCCGCCGTCTGGTCCGTGCGCTACCGGGTCCGCGGGTGGAACGGGGCCGACGCCTCTCCCGTCGCGGACGCGCGAGCGGCGCTCGACCTCGTCCGCGACCGGCACGGCGACGTGCCGGTCGTCCTGCTGGGTCACTCGATGGGTGGTCGCGCCGCGCTGCGCCTCGCCGACGACCCCTCGGTGCACGGCGTCGTCGCGCTCGCGCCCTGGCTCCCACCGGGCGAGCCCGTGTCGGTCGACGGCCGCGTCATCCACGTCGCGCACGGCAGTGAGGATCGGTGGACGGACCCCCGCGCCAGCAGGGCCTGGGCCCAGCGGGCCCGCACCGAGGCTGCCGACGTCATGTTCACGAGCGTCGACGGATCGGGCCACTTCATGCTCAGCAACCTCCCCACCTGGCACCGGCTGACGCGCGCCGGAGCCGTCGAGGGGCTGTCGGCCGTCCGCCACGGGGCGTCCGGCAGGGAGGTCAGCCGATGAGCGACCTTCCGCGACGCCGCGTCGCGGTCGTGGGCAGCGGCGTGGCGGGTCTCGTGGCGGCCTACGTCCTGCAGCGCGACTCGGACGTCACGCTGTACGAGGCCGACGACCGCGTCGGTGGTCACGCCCACACGCACGACCTGGAGGACCCCTCCGGTCACGTGGTCGGCGTCGACACGGGCTTCATCGTCCACAACCGCCGTACCTACCCCGTCCTGCTCCGCCTCTTCGACGAGCTCGACGTGCCGACGCAGGAGTCGGAGATGAGCATGTCGGTCGTGTGCGAGGGGTGTGGTCTCGAGTACGCCGGGGCGCGCAAGGTGGGCGGGCTGTTCCCGACGCCGCGCAACCTGGCCCGACCGCGCTACCTCTACATGCTCACCGAGGTGCTCCGGTTCCACCGTCGTGCCCGCGCCGAGCTGGAGCGCGCCCGCCAGGACCCGAGCCTGGAGGACGCGACGCTGGACGAGTTCGTGGCCACCGGGCGCTTCTCCCGGTACTTCGTCGACCACTTCCTGACGCCGATGGTCGCCTGCGTCTGGTCCTGCGCGCCGTCGACGGCCGGCCGGTACCCGGCGCGCTACCTGTTCTCGTTCCTCGAGCACCACGGCATGCTCAGCGTCGGCAACTCGCCGCAGTGGCGCACCGTCACCGGCGGCTCCCGCACGTACGTCGACAAGGTCGCCAAGCTGCTCAGCGCCGTCCGCACCAGCACTCCGGTCGTGTCACTGCGACGGGTGGAGGCCGGTGTCGAGGTGGTGGACGGCGACGGTGAGGTCGAGACCTACGATGCCGTCGTGGTCGCGACCCACCCCGACCAGGCCCTGCGGATGCTGGCTCAGCCAACCGACGCCCAGCGGCAGGTCCTGGGCGCCCTGGAGTACTCCCGCAACGAGACCCTCCTGCACTCCGACACGACGGTCCTGCCGTCGGCCGACCGCGCGCTGGCGTCGTGGAACTACCGCATGGACGGCTGCCGGACCGGTGCCGACCAGGTGCGGGTCACCTACGACATGAACCGCCTGCAGAGACTCGACGCGCGGGGCCGCTACCTCGTCACGCTCGGCGGAGCGGACGTCGTCGACGCCGCGACGGTGATCGACCGCATGGTCTACCACCACCCGATCTACACGCCCGAGTCCGTGGCCGCCCAGCAGCGTCTTCCCGGGATCGCCGACGACCGCATCGCCTTCGCGGGCGCCTACCACGGCTGGGGGTTCCACGAGGACGGAGCGCGCTCCGGCCTCGAGGCTGCCCGGCGACTGGGCGGCTCCTGGTGACGGCCGCGATCTACCGCACGCAGGTCTCGCACGTGCGTAATGCGCCGCTGCGCAACGCTTTCCGGTACCGCAGCACCTGGTGGCTGGTGGACGTCGACGACCTGCCGACGCTGCCGTTGCTGCTGCGACCGTTCGTCCGCATCGAGCCGAGGGACCACCTCGGCGCCCCCGAGAGGACCTTGAGACAGAACGTCGAGGACCACCTCGCGACCGAGGGAGTGGACCTCCGCGGGGGCCGGGTCGACCTCCTGACCAGCCCGCGCAGCCTCGGCCACGTGTTCAACCCGATGTCGGTCTTCTGGTGCCACGACGCCGACGGGTCGCTGCTCGCCGTCCTGGTCGAGGTGCACAACACCTACGGCGGTCGCCACGTCTACACGGTGCGCACCGACGAGCGCGGGCGGGCGGCCACCGACAAGGTGCTCTACGTCTCGCCCTTCTACCCGGTCGACGGCCACTACACGATGAGCCTGCCCGAGCCCGGCCGTCACCTGCGGCTCGGCGTCACGCTGCACCGCGACGGCGACAGGCCGTTCACCGCCTCGGTGACCGGGACGCGACGTCCTGCCACCACGGTGAACGTGGTCAGGACGTTGGCGGCGAGCCCCGTCGAGACCCTGCGCGTCGTGGCGCTCATCCGCTGGCAGGGGATCCGGCTGTGGCTGCGGGGGCTGCGCGTCCGCCCACGACCCGACGACAGCGACCGACCGACCTCGAGCCCGACGACAGCCATGACGACGCACACCCCGACGCAGGCGAACGCGACCTGCCCCGTTCCCGTGAGGAGCTCCCGATGAGCCAGCAGACGTCCGCACCCGGCGTGCGGGTCGATCCCGACCGATGGCCGGACGTCGCCGCCGTGCACGGCTCGCCTGTGCGCGCCCTGATCGCGGAGCGGCTCTTCGACAGCGTGGTGCGACGCCTCGCCGTCCAGGTGCGGATGCCGGACGGCCGTGTGCTCGGGGGCGGAGGACCGGACGCGCCGGAGCTGCACCTGCACCGCCCGCGGGACTTCGCCCGACGGGTCGGCGCGGCGGGACTCATCGGCTTCGGCGAGTCGTACATGGCCGGCGACTGGGACGCGCCCGACCTGGCCGGTGTGCTGACCGTCTTCGCGGAGCAGATGTCGTCCCTGGTCCCGCCGCGCCTGCAGAGCCTGCGACGTCTCGCCGTCCACGCGAACCCGCTCTCGCACAGGGGGAGCCAGGACAACACGCGGCGCAACATCGCTGCCCACTACGACCTGTCGAACGAGATGTTCGAGCTGTGGCTCGACGAGGGCATGAGCTACTCGTCCGGAATCTACGACCCGTCCAGCGAGGACGGTACGCAGGACGAGGCCGAGCTGCTGGCCCGTGCCCAGGAGCGCAAGATCGAGCGCCTCCTGGACGCGGCCGGTGTCGTCGACGGCAGCTCCGTGCTCGAGATCGGCACCGGGTGGGGGGAGCTCGCACTCCGTGCCGCGGCCCGTGGCGCGACCGTCCACTCCGTGACCTTGTCCGTCGAGCAGGCCGACCTGGCGCGACGCCGGGTCGCCGAGGCGGGCCACACCGACCGTGTGACCATCGAGGTCTGCGACTACCGCGACACGAGCGGCGAGTACGACGCCGTGGTCTCCGTGGAGATGATCGAGGCCGTCGGGCACGAGTTCTGGCCCGACTACTTCTCCACGCTCGCTGCCCGCACGGCCCCCGGCGGACGGGCGGTGGTGCAGGCGATCACGATGCCGCACGACCGCATGCTCGCCACGCGCGAGACGTTCACCTGGGTGCAGAAGTACATCTTCCCCGGAGGCTTCCTGCCGTCGACGAAGTCGATCGCCGCCTCGGCCCGCGGTGTCGGGATGCGCGTGCAGGAGCGCCTCGCCTTCGGGCAGCACTATGCCCGGACGCTCCGCACGTGGCGCGACCGTTTCGAGGCGAACGCCGACCAGGTGGCCGCCGCCGGGTTCGACGAGGTCTTCCGTCGCATGTGGTCGCTCTACCTGGCCTACTCGGAGGCCGGCTTCGCATCCGGCTACCTGGACGTGCAGCAGATCGTCATGGTGCACGCCGGGCGGCGCGCCGAGGTCACCAACGAGGTCCGGCCATGACCACCACCGAGGCGCGTGAGGCAGCGGTGGGCGGTGGTGTCGCGGAGCGGCTCGGGTCCGTGGTGGCGCCCCTCTTCGGGGGGCAGGTCCCGATCCGCCTGCGGGCGTGGGACGGCAGCGAGACCGGTCCGCCGGACGCGCCGGTGGCGGTGCTCAGGTCTCCGGACGCGTTGCGCCGCATGGTCTTCCGCCCCGGTGAGCTGGGCCTGGCCCAGGCGTACGTCACCGGCGAGCTGGACGTGGACGGCGACCTGCTCGACGGGCTGCGCCGGGTGTGGGCGCGCGTGAGGGAGACCGGGGCGACCGGGAGGCTCACGCCCGGGCGTCCTGGCAGGTGGCGCACGGACCGCGCTGGAGCTCGGCATCGTCGGACTGCCGCCCGGGGCGCCCGCTTCCCAGGCCCGGCTCCGTGGCCGACTGCACAGCAAGCTGCGGGACAGGGCGGCGATCTCCCACCACTACGACCTCTCCAACGACTTCTACTCGCTGATCCTCGACCCGCACATGGCCTACTCCAGCGGGTACTGGACGAGCGACGACCCCGCGTACACGGTCGAGGACGCACAACGCGACAAGCTCGACCTCGTCTGCCGCAAGCTGGGTCTGCAGCCCGGCATGCGCCTGCTCGATGTCGGCTGCGGCTGGGGATCCCTCTCGCTGCACGCCGCGGAGCACTACGGGGCGCGCGTCACGGGGGTGACGCTGTCGAGGGAGCAGCGGGCCTTCGTGCAGGCGCGGGTGGCCGAGCGTGGACTGGGTGACCGCGTCGAGGTGCGCCTGCAGGACTACCGCGAGGTCGGTGACCCGCCCTTCGACGCCGCCGCGTCGATCGAGATGGGCGAGCACGTGGGGGAGGACAACTACCCCACGTTCGCGGCCGGGTTCCGCCGTCTCCTGCGTCCGCACGGCCGGGTGCTGATCCAGCAGATGTCGCGACGCACCCGCCCCGGTGGCGGGCCGTTCATCGAGGCGTACATCGCCCCCGACATGACCATGCGCCCGGTGGGGGAGACGGTCGAGCTGCTCGAGGACGCGGGCCTCGAGGTGCGGGACGTGCACGCCCTGCGCGAGCACTACGTCCGTACCGTGCACGCCTGGTACCGGACCTTCGAGGACAACTGGGAGACGGCCGTCGCCATGGTCGGTGAGGAGGTGGCACGCGTCTGGCGTCTCTACCTCGTCGGCGGAGCGTTGGCCTTCGAGGAAGGGCGTATGGGCGTGGACCAGATCCTCGCCGTGCGCCGCGCGGACGACGGAACCTCCGGCCTCCCGGCGGTGCGCGCCTGGTGAGCGGCTACCCGTGGGGCGACCTGCTGGCAGCCCTGCCGTGGACGGTGGCCGCGGTCCTGTTCGCCCAGGCGGTGACACTGGTCGTCGCGCTCCGTCTCGGGCGGCACGCGGTCGTCGACATCACCTGGGGCGCGGGGTACGTGCTCGTCGCGCTCGCGTCGTTCGTGCTCTCGGCCGGCGTGGGCGACGACCTGCGTCGCTGGGTCGTGCTGGTGATGACCGCCGCCTGGGGAACACGGCTCGCCCTGCACATCGCCCGGCGCTCGCGCGGTGGCGAGGAGGACCCGCGCTACGTCGCCCTGCTCGAGCGAGCCGGCGACCGCAACCGCGTCGTGTACGCCGTCGAGCGCATCTACCTGCCCTCAGGGCGCGCTGATGTGGCTGGTCTCGCTGCCCGTCCAGGTCACGTCGTTCGCGCCGGACTCCCTGGGGTGGGTGGCGTGGATCGGGGTGGCCCTGTGGGGCGTCGGGCTGTTCTTCGAGACGGTCGGGGACGCTCAGCTGACCCGCTTCCGTAACGATCCCGCCTCGAAGGGCCAGGTGCTCGACACGGGGTTGTGGCGCTACACGCGCCACCCGAACTACTTCGGCGACGCGTGCGTGTGGTGGGGCATCTTCCTCGTGGCCGCAAGCGCGTGGCCCGGAGTCCTCACCGTGTTCTCTCCGCTGGTCATGACGTACCTGCTGACGATGGGGTCGGGAAAGCCGTTGCTCGAGAAGGGGATGGGCTCACGACGCCCCGGCTACGACGACTACGTCGCCCGGACCAGCGGCTTCTTCCCGCTGCCACCCAAGCGTCCCACCGACGGCCAGGAGGCCTGACCCCGGCCAGAGCCGTCGGGTTCGGAGGCCATCTCTCTGCGCCCCCGGCCGGTCGCGCAGTCCGCCCGCCCGGTGCGACCGGGCGGGCGGACTCCCGTCGATCAGCTGGTCGAGGAGTTGTACTGCTCGATCGCCGACTTCAGGCCCTCGGCGGCCTCGGTGAGGGACTGCTGGGGGTCACCGCCCAGGACTGCCTTCTCCAGACCGTCCTCGCTCGCCTTGCGGGACTGCGGCATCACACCGAGCGCGCACCCCTGTGTGGCCGGGCTCAGCTCGGTCTCCTCGAGCTGCTGGACCGCGACGTCGAACTGCGGGTACTGGGCGCGCCACTCCACGTCCTCGGGGAGCTCGAGCGCGCCCTTCGAGATGGGGAAGTAGCCCGTGGTCGTGTGCCACATCGCCTGCGACTCCGGCTGGGCGAGGAACTGCACGAACCGCCACGCGGCCTCCTGCTGCGCGGCGTCGTGCCCCTCACCGCCGATCCACAGGGACGCGCCACCGATGATCGGGCCGGACGAGCTGCCCTCGGCCTTGGGGTAGTAGGCCACCCCGAGGTCGAAGACACCTTCGGCGGCGGCCGTGAAGCCACGGACCTGGCCGGTCGACTCCAGCGTCATGGCCACCTGGCCGGCCTTGAAGGCGTCCTGGGCTGCCGTGGTGTCGCGCCCGGTGTTCGCGGCCAGACCGTCCGCCACCATGTCCTGCCACCACGAGGCCAGCTCGACGGCCTCGGGGCCGTCGAACAGCACCTCGGTCGCCTTCCCCTCACGACCGTTGCCCTCGTTGCAGTACTCGGCGCCGTTGCTCGCGATGTACTGCTCCAGCAGCCACCCGTAGATGGCCGCACCGAAGCCGAACTGGGCCGGGCCGCCGTTCTTCACCGAGAGCTTCTCGGCCGCCGCGCGGATCTCGTCGAGCGTCGACGGAGGGTCCTCGGGGTCGAGGCCGGCCTGCTCGAAGAGCGTCTTGTTGATGTACAGGACGGGCATCGACGTGTTGAACGGCATCGACCAGAGCTTGTCGTCGACGGTGTAGTACCCGGTGATGTTCGGCTGGAGGTCGGAGACGTCGTAGTCGTCGCGGTCGATGAACTCCTGCATGGGCACGACCTGCTGGGAGTCGATCATGAAGCGCGTGCCGATGTCGTAGATCTGCACGAGGTCGGGGGTGGAGCCGGACTGCACCGACGCCTTGTACTTGGTGATCGTGTCGTCGTAGTTGCCCTGGTAGACGGCCTCGACGGCGATCTTCCCCTCGTTCTGGGCGTTGAACTCGTCGACGAGGGCGTTGAGGGCCTCGCCGTTGGTCCCGTCCATGCCGTGCCAGAACGTGACGTCGGTGACGCCCTCGACGCCGTCGAGCGCGTTCGCGTCGGGGGCCTCCGCCTGCCCGCCGCCGCCACCGGTGCCTCCGCCGCAGGCTGCGAGCCCGAGCGTCAACGCGGTGAGCGCCGCGGCGAGCGTGAGCCGCTTGGTCGTGCGGTGGGTGGGTCTCATCGGTTCTCCCTCGTGGTGGTGCGGTGGGTGTCGAAGTGGCTCACTTGACGGCTCCCGCTGTCAGGCCGCGGACGATGAAGCGCTGACCGAACAGGACGAGCAGCAGGGTGGGGGCGAGGGCGAGGACCACCCCGGCCAGCACCATCCCCGGGTCTCCCGAGTCGACGCTGCGCAGCTGCGTGATGCCGATCTGGATCGTCTGGCTCTCGGGCCGCTGGGTGACCAGCAGCGGCCAGAAGTACATGTTCCAGGCGGACAGGAACGCGTAGATGCCCAGCGCTGCCAGCGTCGGCCGGCTCAGGGGGACGAGGATGGACCACAGGAAGCGCAGGTGTCCGGCGCCGTCGACCCGGGCCGCGTCACGCAGCTCGCTCGGGAACGCCAGGAACGCCTGTCGCAGGAGGAAGACCCCGAAACCGGTGGCCAGGAACGGAAGTGCGAGGGCGGCGTACGTGTCGATCAACCGGAGGTCGGAGATCAGCAGGTAGTTCGGGATGATGATGGCCTCCCACGGCACCATCATCGTCGCCAGGAAGAGCGCGAACCAGAAGCGACGACCCCGCAACGGGAGGAAGACGAAGGCGTACGCCGCGAGGACGCTCGTCACCACCTGCCCGACCGTCACGATGAGCGCGACCGAGACGCTGTTGCCGTACTGGCGCACCAGCGGGATCACGTCGAGGGCCTTGGCGTAGTTCTCCGGGTGCAGGCCGTCGAGGGGGAGCAGGGACGGGGGGAAGCTGTTGATGTCCCGCGGTCCCATCAGGGAGCCGACGACCGCGTAGTAGACCGGGAAGAGCACGACCAGGAAGAGCGTGCCCAGCAGCAGGTAGGTGCCGACGAGACCGGCCCGGCGTCCCCTCATCGGTAGAACACCTTCCGCTCGAGCACCCCGAACTGGACGGCGGTGATCACGAGCACGATGACCAGCAGCACGATGGCCTGCGCCGAGGCGTAGCCGAAGTTGGAGTTGTTGTTGGCGAAGGCCTGGTCGTAGATCGAGTAGACGAGCGTCGTGGTGGACGAGTCGGGTCCGCCGCGCGTCAGGATGTGGATCTGGCCGAAGCTCTGCAGCGACGTGATCGTCCCCGTGACGACCAGGAAGAAGAGCTGCGGCGTCAGCAGCGGCACGATCACCGACCGCTGCAGCCGTACTCCGTGGGCCCCGTCGAGGCGGGCCGCCTCGACCACGTCCTCGTCGATCGCACCGAGGCCGGCCGACAGCACCAGCAGGTTGTAGCCCAGCTGCATCCACACGGTGGCCAGGCTGACCGACAGCAGGGCGATGGAGGGGTCGGTCAGCCAGGGCACGCGGTCGCCACCGAGCTGCGTGATGAGCCCGTTCAGCACCCCCACCGCGGGGTTGTACAGGACCCCGAACACCACCGACGCGGTGGCGACGGAGAAGGCGAACGGCAGGGCGAAACCCGTCCGGAAGAAGCGGACCGCGCGGATGCGCTGGTTGAGAAGCAGCGCGAGCACGAGCGCGATCAGGAGGCTCGGCAGCACCGTCAGCACGGTGAAGCCCGCCGTCACGGCGAGCACCTGTCCGAAGTCACCTCCGCCGACCAGCCGGGCGTAGTTGTCGGCACCCACGAAGCCGGAGGGCCGGCCGAACAGGTCGCTGCCCTGGAAGGAGAGGAAGACGGACCGACCCAGCGGCCAGAACATGAAGACGGCGAAGACGACCAGCGCAGGCGCGAGATAGACGAACGCAGCGGCGGACTGCCGGCGGTCCGCCCCTCGGGGTGCCGCGGTCTCGACCGTGACCTCGGGTGGCGCCGCGACCGCCGTGGTCATGCGGGGAGCCCGACGCGACCGGGGACGAACCGCGCAGTGGATGTCACGTCCGGAGAATAAGCCCATCCCTCGTCCTCCGCACAAAGCGGCCGACGGCGGGCGGGCTAGGTTTGACCCCATGGGCAAGGGGACGGGCTCGCCGGCCGTGGAGGTCGAGGTGGGCGAGCGGACGGTCCGCGTGTCGAACCCCGACCGCGTGTACTTCGCCGAACGGGGCGAGACGAAGCTCGACCTGCTGCGGTACTACCTGAGCGTGGGCGACGGGATCGTCAACGCGCTGCGCGAGCGACCGTGCATGATGCACCGGTTCCCCGACGGCGTCAGCGGCGAGAAGGTGCACCAGAAGCGCCTACCGCGCGGAGCGCCGCCATGGGTGGAGACCGTGCGCGTCCACTTCCCGCGGTACGGACGCCACGCCGACGAGCTCTGCGTCACGGAGCTGGCCAGCGTGGCGTGGGCCGTGCAGATGTCGACCGTCGAGTTCCACCCGTGGAACAGCCGCCGCGCCGACACAGAGAAGCCGGACGAGTGGCGGATCGACCTCGATCCCATGCCGCAGTGCGGTTTCGACCGGGTGCGGCGGGTGGCGCACGTCGCTCACGAGGTGCTCGACGAGCTCGGTGCCGTCGGGTGGCCGAAGACGTCGGGTGGCCGAGGCCTGCACGTCTACGTGCGCATCGAACCCCGCTGGGGGTTCTCGGACGTGCGCCGTGCCGCGCTGGCCTTCGCGCGTGAGGTCGAGCGGCGCGCCCCCGACGACGTGACCACGACGTGGTGGCGTCGCGACCGGGACCCCGCGGCCCTGTTCGTGGACTACAACCAGAACGCCCGCGACCACACCGTCGCCAGTGCGTACTCGGTGCGCGGCAACGCGCGCGGCACGGTGTCGACGCCGATCCGCTGGGACGAGGTCGATGCCGTGGAGCCCGACGACTGCACGATCGCCACCGTCCCGCACAGGTACTCCCAGGTGGGTGACCTGCACGCGGGCATCGACGACGCCGTCTTCTCGATCGAGCCGCTGCTGGAGTGGGCGGACCGGGACGAGCGGGCCGGACAGACCGTGCCGGACGGGGACGAGTCGGACGCCCGCTGAGGGTCCTCTCGTCAGCGACCGGACGCACGCTCCGGCTCCGAGAGGGTAGCGTCGGCTGTCTGGTCGCCGGGGCGCATGCCCACATACTCCGGGTCTTCGAGCCTGGAGGGTCTCGTGGAGGATCGCGAACGGGCGTCTGTCGAGACCTTCTCGCGCGTGAGCCAGAAGCTGCTGGCTCGACCTGGTGAGGCGCACACGCCGCAGAGCGTGGTCGACCTGGCCGTCGAGACGGTGCACGGCTGTGACTGGGCCGGCATCACGCTGCATCGCGGGGGCCGGCTCCAGACCCCTGCATCCACCGACCCGGTCGTGACACGGGCCGACGACCTGCAGTACGACCTGGGCGAGGGTCCGTGCATCGATGCGATCTGGGCCGATGACACGTACCTGGCGCCTGACCTCGCGGACGAGACGCGTTGGCCGCGGTGGGTCCCCGCCGCCCGAGACCTGGGGATCGCCTCCATCCTCAGCGTCCGTCTGGCAACGCACGAGCTGACCGTCGGCGGACTGAACCTCTACTCCTCACGTCCCGGCGTCTACGACGAGGACGACGTGCAGGTCGCGCACGTGTACGCGGCACACGCGGCAGCAGCACTCGCCGTGTCCCACCAGATCAGCACGCTCCAGAGCGCTCTCCAGACCCGTCACCGGATCGGCGTGGCGCAGGGGATCCTCATGCAGCGGTTCGGGGTGACGATCGACCAGGCGTTCCAGGTGCTGCGGAGGACCTCCCAGGACCACAACATCAAGCTGCGAGACCTCGCAGAGGACGTGATCGACGCCCGCGGGATCCCCCCGCGGTACGCGAACGGCCTGGCTCCGGACGAGGCCTGAGACCGGGGTTCAACCCGCGTCTTCCTTGGGCTACATTGCGGGGACTTGAGTGTTCAGCCACTGCACTCGCCAGGTATGACGGATCTGGGGAGGTCGCGATGGACCTGTCGTACACCGTGATGGTGAACGTGGAGACCTCGGTCTCCGACGCCGAGCTCAGGGGGCGGTTGCACGGCTACGAGCCCGTCGTCTCGCCGGCAGGAGCCGGATACCGCGAGGTGGTGCTCACCTTCATGGCAGGCGGTCTGCGCGAGGCCGTGGCCACGGGTCTCGACCGGGTCGAGGCAGCGGCCGGAGGACCCGCGATCGAGGTCGAGGCGACGACCACGCAGGCCGTGACGGAGTGGTTCGAGCACCCGGCGGCCGATGGCGTCCGGCGCCCGTCCGGAACGCGGGAACCCGCCTACTCGATGCCGGGAGAGCAGTCCGAAGCAGTCCGGTAGCGTCGCGTCCGGCCCGAGCCGTCAGCGCCTCAACGGCGCAGCCAGGCCCGCCACGAGGCAGTCCCGGTCGACAGATCGGACTCGCCGTCCCACGTGGCCAGCTGCGAGGACGCGCCCGTCACCGTTCCGTCGGGTACCGCCCCAGTCCTCCAGGACCTTCTCGGCGTCCGTGACAGGAGCCGCCGCGTACGCCGCGACGTGGCGGGGCTCGACCGGTCTGCCCCGGGCGAGCAGGCGATAGACCCAGGCCACGATCCGTCGGGTGGTCGGTGCATCCGAGCCGTTCAACGCGAGACGGTCGCTGGTGAGGGTGGTCAGATCCATGACGCCTCCTGGTGACGTCGAGGTGCGGGTCACGCGAGGACCTCGCGCAGCTGCGCCACGGTCGGGGCCCCCGCGGGGCCGTCCGGGGTGCGGAAGATGCGACAGGCAAGGCCGCCTGGCGCGTCGCCGGCGGCGAAGGGGTCTCGTCCGTCCACGAGCACCGTCGGCGAACCCCGGAACTGCCGTTCCTGCGCCGCCTCGGGGGTCTCGACCTTCTCGTAGGTGATCTCGAAGCCCATCTCGGTCGCCAGCGCGCGCAGCCGCTGGTCGGTGACCTCCCAGTTCGGGCATCCGTCGAAGTACTGAAGCCTGACCTCCACCACTACCTCGATCCGTCGGGAACAGTGAGGAGACCGTAGACGTTCCAGCACACCGGAAGGTCAAGGGCGCTGGGAGGACGCATGCGGATCGGAGACGTCGCAGAGCGAGCCGGGATCAGCACGAAGACCCTGCGCTTCTACGAGGACGAGGGGCTCGTGCCGCACCCCGGCCGAACCCCCTCCGGCTACCGCGACTACGACGCCGGCGTGCTCGACAGGTTGAGCTTCATCCGGGTCGGCCAGGCCGCCGGATTCACCCTGCGGCAGATCCGCCAGGTGCTCGACATCCAGGACGACGGCGAGCAGCCCTGCGAGCACGTCGGCCGTCTGATCGAGCACCGGCTGGCAGAGGTCGAGCAACGGATCACCGAGCTCCAGCAGACACGCCGGCGACTGCGCGACGTCGCCGCGCGGACCGTGCAGCTCGATCCGGCCGACTGCCATGGCTACTGCCACATCCTCGAGTCGGACTCCGGACGGCCACCACTCGATGACGCGAGGACGACACCCCGACCCTAGGCCTCCCGGACCGGCGCCCGCATCCGGCGGATGAGCCGGGACGCGACGCGCGGCGCCAGCATGGACTCGCAGGCCGCCGCCCTCCGCACGGCGCGCAGCAGCTCGTCGCGGGTCGCGTCCTTCAGCAGGTACCCCGTGGCTCCGGCCTCGACCGCGCGCAGGATGTCCGCGTCGCTCTCGTACGTCGTCAGGACCAGCACGTTCACCTCGGGGCGCTCGGAGCGGATCCGGGAGAGGGCGGTGACGCCGTCGACCTCAGGCATCCGCAGGTCCATCAGGACGACGTCGGGCTCCGGGCGAGCGGCGATCGCGACTGCCTCGGCACCGTCGGACGCCTCACCGACCGAACCTCGACGTCCTCGGCCGCCGGGGACCTGACCTAGGGGCTCGAGATGCGCGAGGCCGTGCTCGGACTCGTCGTGGTGCCCGCGGCGATGCTCGCCGTCGCGCGAAGACCGCGAAGTTGAGGACCAACCCGACCGGTCCGGTGAAGCGGATCGGACGGTCGGACAGGGCTCGACCCGCCAGGCGACTGCCCGCCAACGACGGGAGCCGACCCGCGAGCCCGCGTCGTCGCGTCACGTCACCTGACGCGTGAACCCGCGTCCGGCTACCAGGTCGCCGGGTACGCCGGGACGGGGAGCTCGAGTGGGTGGACGGCACCGTCCCCGGTGCGGAGTGCGATGTGGAGGGTCCCTCCCTCGACGAGGTCGTCCGGGCCGCCGAACATGGCCGTCACCGGACTGGTCTGGCCCGGCGGGAATCCCTGCAGGGCGGCATCACGCAGTGGCTGGGGCGTGCCTGTGGGCGTCTCCAACCAGGCCGCGGACGCCGTCCCGTCCGGGAGCTCGAGCTCGGTGGGCTCGAGGGGACCGTCGGAGTCGTTGGTGACCTCGAAGTCCACCGCAAAGCCGTCGGCGAGGAAGTCCGGGCAGCCGGGGTCGGTGCGCTCCAGGCAGGTGACGTCGACGAACACCCCGACCGTCCGTGCCGTGACCGGGCCGTACTGCACGGTCGGCTCTGTCGGCGGTCCGGTCACCCAGCGTTGGATGGGGAAGCCGTTGCGTTCGAAGCTCGCGAGCTTCCAGCCGTCGTCGGCGCCGGAGAAGACGAGGTCGGTCAGGACGCGCGGGGGAGGGCCGTCGCTGGTCCCCCAGGTGAGGGGGCCGGTGAACCGCACGGTGTCGTCATCGACGACGGTGGCCTCGCCGGCCTCGGCGCGGGCGTTCGGGAACACCTCGTCGGAGTCGCCGGCGGCCCGCGCCAGGTGGTCGGCATGGGTGAAGAACGCGGCCGCCGCACCCGTGGAGAGCTCGGCGAGGCGTTCCGGGTCGGAGCTCTCGAAGGCCGCGGCGGCCTCGTCGAAAGCGGTCCGTGCCTGCCCGATCACCGCTGCGTCACCGGACCGGGTCGTCCCAGGGGCGACCGGAGTCCCTGCATTGCCGGTCCCGCACCCTGCGAGCGCGGTGCCGAGGGCCAGGGCGACCGCCCACCTTCGAGCCTGCGAGCGACGTCCTGTCGTGCGTGTCCGGGTCATCGTGCACCTCCTGGTCGACCTCGATGCAATCACCGGACAACGGCGTGGCACATCAGGGCCAACCCGCGAACCTGACGGCGACCACTGGGGGCCAGCCCTCTGGTCGGATCGGTGAGCCTGGACCAGCATGGGGGCATGGGCGCTGACCCGCGCGACCGAGGGGGTCGGCCGCAGTGAGCCCTCGAGCGCAGCTGGTCACGGTGGTGTGCACCGCGGCAGTGGTGGCGGTGCTCGCCTGGGTGACCTCCCTCAACCGCCCCGTCCCGCCGCCGGCCTACGAGGTCGTTCCGGTCCTCTTCGCCGGCGCCGCCACGGCGATCGGCGGGGTGCTGGTGGGTCGTTGGCGACCGGGCAACAGGATCGCGTGGATGCTGGTGGCGATCGGACTGCTCATGGCGGTCTCCCTGCTCGCGTACGCCAACCACGCGATCCCGTTCACGGTCGGCGGCGTGATCGCCGGCACGTACTACGCCGTCGTGATCCACCTCCTGCTCGCGCTGCCGGAGGGTCGGCTGGCCACGCGGGCTGACCGCGTGCTCGTCGGGCTCGCCTACGCCGACGCGGCCGCGTCGAGCGTGACCCCCAACCTGTTCTTCCGCTGCACGAACCCCTTCGGGCTCGGCTGTCCCGGCAACCTGCTGCTGGTCCGGGACGACCCGGTGCTGGTCGAGCGGCTGGACACGCTGTGGGGAGCCGCGGGCGCCGTCCTCGTGGTGGCGGTCGGGATCCGGCTGGCGTTGCGCTGGCGACACGCCGGGCTCGGGTTGCGGCGGGTCCTCTCCGCGCCGTACCTCGGCGGCGCGCCGGTCCTCTCGGTGGCCGCCGCCGACGCCCTGCAGGTGCTGGACCGGTACGGAGCGGTCCTCACGCTCCTGCAACCTCTGGTGCTCTGCCTCCTGCCCGCCGGCGTCCTGCTGGGCGTGCTGCGGAGCCGGGCCAGGTCCGGCGACGTCGGGTCCCTGGTGCGCGCGGTCGACCCAGGTGGCGCGGTGGCGCGGCTCCAGCTCGAACCGCTCCTCGCTCGTGCCCTGGGAGATCCGACCGCAAGGCTGCTGACCCCGGAGGCCGCGACGCAGGGGCACGCGCCCTCCCGGGCCCGGGCCGCGGTGACCGCCCACGGTCGGACCCTCGCCGTCCTCGACCACGACGGTGTCGCGGACACCGAGCCGGAGGTCATGGAGGCGGTGCTCGCGACCGCAAGCCTCGCGCTGGAGAACGAGCGGCTCGAGTCGCTGGCCCGCGCCCAGCTCGACGAGGTGCAGGGGTCGCGTCGACGCCTGGTGACGGCCCATCTGGAGGAACGGCGCCGGCTGGAACGGGACCTGCACGACGGAGCGCAGCAGCGCCTGGTGACCGCCCGGCTGATGCTGGCCATGGCCCTGGAGCGCCACGGCGACCCCGCGCTCGTCGCCCAGGCCGCCGGCCTTCTCGACGAAGCCACCAGCGAGCTGCGTGACCTCGCCCGCGGGGTCCACCCGAGTGTCGTCACCGAGCACGGGCTCGACGGCGCCGTGGAGGCGCTGGCCGAGCGGGCATCCCTGCCGGTGGAGGTGCACGGGACCGTGGCACGGCTCCCGGAGCTGTGCGAGATCACCGCCTACTACGTGGTCGCGGAGGCACTGGCCAACGTCGCCAAGCACGCCGACGCCAGCCTGGCCGAGGTGGATCTCACCGTGGACGGCGGCACGCTCCGGCTCGCGGTGACGGACGACGGCGTCGGTGGGGCCGTCGCTCGGCGTGGGAGCGGGCTCTCGGGCCTCCAGGACCGCGTCGAGGCGGCCGGCGGGACCCTCCGCCTGCGCTCGGACCCCGCGGCCGGCACGACCCTCGCGGTCGAGCTGCCGCTCGACTCGATCGTGGGCCTCGGCTCTGACCACGCCCCGGGACACGCACGATGACCAGGACCCGCGTCGTCCTGGCCGACGACGTCGTCCTGCTGCGGGCCGGCCTTGCTCGGCTGCTGAGCGACGCGGGCTGCGAGGTCGTCGGAGAGGCGGGCGACGTCGAGGAGCTGATCGCCCTGGTTGACCGGTTGCGACCCGATGTCGCCGTGGTCGACGTCAGGATGCCGCCGACCCACACCGTCGAGGGGCTGGAGGCGGCTCGGACGATCAGGGCGAGACATCCGTCCATGGGGATCCTGATCCTGTCGCACCACCTGGAGACCCACAACGCCGTGGAGCTGATCAACCAGTCGACCGGCGGCGTCGGGTACCTGCTCAAGGACCGGGTGGCCGACCCCAGCGCGCTGGTCGCCGCCGTCCGGGACGTCGCGGACGGCGGCACGGCGATCGACCCCGAAGTCGTGTCCCTGCTCTTGGGGCGGCGTCGACGCGTCGACCCGCTGGAGGGGCTGACCTCTCGCGAACGCGAGGTCCTCGCCTCCATGGCGGAGGGGCGGTCCAACCTCGCGATCGCCGAGGTGCTCTCACTCAGCGTGAAGACCGTGGAGAAGCACATCTCCGCGGTGTTCGCCAAGCTCGGGATCGCGGAGGAGCCGGTGCGTCATCGGCGCGTCGCCGCCGTGCTCTCCTTCCTCCGTGCCGGGGCAGGGGACCGAGCGCTGCCGTGACGGCGCTACGAGGCAGCTCTCGCACGCTGAGGCTGGTCCCCGCTCGCCCCGGTCCCCGATGAAGGGCCCAGGGTGTGACGGAGGGTTGTCAGTGGTTGCTGCCGCCGGCTCGAGACGGATGGCTGGCGTCGCGAGGGGGCGGGTCCAGCCGTGCCAGCTCACCCCGCGAGCTCACGCCGAGCTTCGCGAACGACCCCCGCAGGTGGAACGCGACGGTTCTGGGGGAGATCCACAGCTGGGCAGCGACCTCCTTGTTCGACCGACCCTGCACGACGAGCCGCACGACCTGCAGCTCCATCGGCGTCAGGGCCGTCAGCGTCGAGGGGTTCCGCTTGCGGGCCGTCTCACCGGACGCGCGTAGCTCCTGCCGGGCCCTGGTCGCGAACGGCCGCGCTCCGAGCTCGTCGAAGATGGTCAGTGCGGTGCGCAGGTGAGCGCGGGCGTCGACCCGACGCTGGGAGCGTCGGAGCAGCTCGCCGTACGCGAGGTGCGTGCGCGCGAGCTCGTACGGCCGGTTCGCTCTCGCGTGATGCGCGACGGCGGCCTCGAACAGTCGCGGTGCCTCTGCCGGCTCGGCAAGCAGGGCCTGGCCGTAGGTGGTCGCCGCGCTGGCCCAACCCCATCCGGTGGCGTCCGCGAACCCGGCCAGGTCCCGGGCCCACGGCTGCGCAAGGGAACGACGGTCGGCGCGGACCGCGGCGTCGAACCGGTCCAGTGCAGCCATCCGGGCGATGGGCGTGACGCGCAGCCTGCTCAGCTGGTGCAGCGCGTCGGCGGTGTCTCCGTCGTGTGCAGCGCGGATACCGGCAGCCCACCGGGACAGGTCGTGCACCGGGTCCGTCAGGACGCCGAGGTGCTGCCGCTCGGCCTCGTCGAGCCGGGTCCGCAGGCTCTCGTAGCCCGGATCTCCGCGCAGCGCTGCCAGCAGCGTCAGCCAGGCGAGCGGTGCGGCGGCGAGAGGTCTCTGGCCGACTGCTGCAGCCAGTGCGAGGGTTTCGTCCGCAGCGTCGCGTACCCGGTCCCACTGGCCGCCGAGCAGGTCGGCGAAGGCCAGTCGCGGCAGGGCGTAGAGGACGGACGTGACGGCCCCGCGGCTCCGGGCTCCGGCGAGCATCCGGCTGTAGCAGCGGCGGTGGGCGTCGTCGTCACCGAGGTGCAGGGCGGCGTTCCCGACGTTCGCGACCACGTCGGCGTCATCGACCCCGGGTACCGCCTCCGCCGCGCGGGCCAGGGACAGCAGGGCATCGGCCCACTCGTGTGCGGAGTCGGCCGTCGTGGCAGAGAGCAGGTCCCGCAGGCAGCGGGTCCTGGCGTCGTCCGGCAGCCGGGCATCCGACGGCCACGCGTCCGCGGAGTCCTGCGGGATGCCTGCGCTGTACTGGTGGGTGAGCGTCGCCGCGACGCGCATCTCCAGCGCCCTGACCGGGTCGTCGTCGGCGACCTCGGCCGCGGCGCTGATGAGGATGTGGTGAGCGGTGGCCGGCGACCCGACGTTGATCTCGATGCGGGCCCGGAGTCGGTCGATGTCGGCACGGAGCAGACGGTCGTCGGCCAGCATCCTCGCCGCCTGGGCAAGGGTCGCGGCGCGACCGGCATCGCCGTAGGCCCAGGCGCAGCGAGCCGCCTTGAACAACCGCCGCGCCCGAAGTGGTTCTGGCGCAGTCAGATCGGCGGCCCGCTCATACGCCGCGGCTGAGGCGACGTAGCCACCTGCCCGTTCCGCGCGTTCGCCGACACGGTCGAGGGCGGTGGCGACCTCGAGGTCGGGACCGTCGGCGGCTGCCGCCAGGTGCCAGGCCTGCCGGTCGGGGTCGCGGCTGGCGCCGAGAACAGCGGCAAGGGCCGTGTGGGCTGCGCGGCGCTCGTGGCCGGTCGCCGCCTGGTACATCGCGGAGCGGACGAGTGGGTGCCGGACTCGCACGCTCTCACGATCGGTGACCAAGAGGTCGGCCTGCTCCGCCTGGTGCACGGCGTCGGACGGGACACCGAGGAGGGCAGCGGCTCCCTGGACGACGGCGAGGCCACCGGTGTCGTCCGCAGCCGCCACGAGCAGCAGTGCCTGCACCTTCTCGGGCAGCCGTCGGCAGCGGTCGAGGAACACTCGCTGGACCCGTTCGGTCAGGTGGAGCGTGCTCGGGATCGGGGCCGACCCGGTGAGCTGCGCGTCGGTGAGCTCGGTGGGAAGCTCGACCAGCGCGAGGGGGTTGCCTCGAGTCTGGGCCAGGAGCGCACGTGACACCTCGTCGGCCAGCTGGGTGCCGAGTCGATCGGCTAGGAGGGCTCGGCCGGCGTCCTCGTCCAGCCCGTCCAGCCGTATCTCGACGAGGCCGACCGCGGTGAAGGTGCGGCTGTCACCGTCTCGAGCGGCGAATGCGACGGCGACCGGATCTGCCTGCAGGCGACGGGCAGCGAAGAGCAGCGCATCGGCGCTGGCGTCGTCGAGCCAGTGGGCGTCGTCGACCACGGCGAGGACGGGTCGTGTCTCGGCGGCGTCGGTGAGCATCCCGAGGGTCGCGAGCGCCACGACGAACGGGTCGACGGCAGGACCTTCCTGTTGGCCGAATGCGATGCGGAGGGCACGCGCCTGCGGAGCGGGCAACAGGTCGATGCGAGGCAGGAGCGGGCGGAGCAATCGGTGCAGGCCGGCGAAGGCAAGGGGGGATTCGGACTCGAGACCCTGGCTGCGCAGGACCCGCATGCCCGCCTTCGCGGCCTCGACGCTCGCTGCGTCAAGCAGCGCGGACTTGCCGACGCCTGCCTCGCCCCTGATGACGAGGGCCGTGGCATCGCCGCCCCTGGCACGTTCGAGGAGGTCAGTCAGGAGAGCCAGCTCGCGGTCCCTGCCATGCATCACGTCTGGACGCTACTGCGCTGGCGGCCCACGCCGAGGGTGTCGGGCGAGGTGTCGGCCGGTCCGATGTCGACCGCGGCTGGGAATGGTCGGCATCTGCGAGCGTCTCCGCAGGTCAACTGGGTGTCCGGAGGGGGACTTGAACCCCCACGCCCGTTAAAGGGCACTAGCACCTCAAGCTAGCGCGTCTGCCATTCCGCCACCCGGACAAGGTGTCTGCCCTGCAACCGTGCGATCGGTGCGAGCGGCAGCAAGGCTAACACGCTGCAGGTGGTCCTCCTGCCCGCCGGGTGGGTCGCTACCGTGCCTGGCATGTCACCCCTCGCCGACGCCTCCACTGCCGAGTCCGAGGTCGTCGACCTCTGCCGCGACCTGCTGAGGATCGACACGTCGAACTACGGCGACGGGAGCGGCCCGGGGGAGCGCGCGGCCGCGGAGTACGTGATGGAGCGGCTCACCGACGTCGGGCTCGGCCCCGAGCTGATCGAGGCTGTCGCCCGGCCGCTCCAGCGTCGTCCTGAGGATCGAGGGCGAGGACAGCAGCCGGGACGCGCTGCTGCTGCACGGCCACCTCGACGTCGTGCCGGCCCACGCGCCGGACTGGCAGGTCGACCCGTTCTCGGGGGAGGAGCGCGACGGGTGCCTGTGGGGACGCGGCGCGGTCGACATGAAGGGCATGGACGCCATGCTGCTGGCGCTCGTCCGCGACCTGGCCCGCACCGGGCGCAAGCCCCCACGTGACCTCGTCGTGGCGTTCGTCGCGGACGAGGAGGCCGGAGGTGCTGAGGGAGCACACTGGCTGGTCAGCCACCGTCCGGAGCTCTTCGAGGGCGTCACCGAGGCGATCAGCGAGGTCGGTGGCTTCTCGATCGACCTCGCGGGGGAGCGGTGCTACCTGCTGCAGACCGCCGAGAAGGGCATCGCGTGGCTCCGCCTCACGGCGTCCGGCCGCGCGGGACACGGCAGCCAGGTGAACGACGACAACGCGGTGACCCGTCTCGCACAGGCGGTCTCGCGGATCGGCGCTCATGAGTGGCCGCTGGAGATGACGCCCACTGTGAGGGCGTTCCTCGACGGCGTCACGGAGATCACCGGTGTCGAGTTCGACCCCGCCGACCCCGACCGGCTGCTCGCCACCCTGGGGACGACCGCACGGTGGGTCGGCGCGACGCTGCGGAACACGTCCAACCCGACCGTGCTCGACGCCGGCTACAAGCACAACGTGATCCCCGGGCACGCGTCGGCACTCATCGACTGCCGCCCGATCGCGGGGCAGGAGCAGACGCTGCTGGCGAAGATCGCCGAGCTGGCCGGTGAGGGCGTCGACGTCGAGACCGTGCACCGCGACGACGCCATCGAGGCGCCGTACACCGGTGCGCTGCCCGACGCGATGGTCGCCGCCCTCGTCGCGGAGGACCCGGGTGCCCGCGTGCTGCCCTACTGCCTCTCGGGCGGCACGGACAACAAGGCCTTCGCCCGCCTGGGGGTGCGGGGCTACGGCTTCGCGCCGCTGCTGCTGCCCCCCGACCTGGACTTCTCCGGCATGTTCCACGGCATCGACGAGCGGGTGCCCACCGACGCGCTCACCTTCGGTGTCAGGGTGCTGGACCGGCTCCTACGCTCCTGCTGACCGCTCGAGCTCGCGGGCGGCGTTCCTGACCCGGCTACGGCGTCGCCCGTAGACCAGGTAGAGGAGCATCCCGAGCACCATCCACACCACGAACCGGAGCCACGTGTCCAGCGGCAGGTTCAGCATCAACCACACGCAGGCCAGCACCGCGAGGATCGGGACCCACGGCACCGCGGGCGTCGAGAAGGACCGCTCGAGGTCGGGACGAGTGCGTCGCAGCACGATGACGCCGATGCACACCACGACGAACGCGAACAGCGTGCCGATGCTGACCAGCTGCGAGAGCTCCGAGAGCGGCACGAACCCGGCCAGGGCGGCGACCACGGTGCTGGTGACCGCCGTGATGATCCAGGGCGTCCCGAAGCGCGGGTGGACGCGGGCGAGGCCGCGCGGCAGCAGGTTGTCCCGAGACATCGCGAACAGCACCCGGCTCTGACCCATGAGGAGCACGAGGATCACCGTCGTGATGCCGGCGACACCGCCCAGCGCGATCAGCGTCGCGGCCCAGTTGGCGCCGACGGCCTCGAACGCGGCGGCAAGCGGGTCGCCGGTGTTGAGGGTGTCGTCGCTGTACTTGACCATGCCCGTGATGACGGCAGCGACCGCCATGTAGAGGATGGTGCAGATCACCAGCGAGCCGATGATGCCCCGAGGCATGTCGCGCTGCGGGTTGCGGGTCTCCTCGGCGGCCGTGGCCACGATGTCGAAGCCGATGTAGGCGAAGAACACCACCGAGGCGGCGGCGACCACGCCGAAGAGCCCGAACGACGTGGGCTCCAGACCGAACATCGCCTGCACGAGGGGCTGGTCGAGGGCGCCGGCGCTCTCGGCGTCGACGGGCTGCGACGGAGGGATGAACGGCTGGTAGTTGGCGACCTTGACGAAGAACAGGCCCGCCACGATCACGAGCAGGATCACGGCAAGCTTGACCGTCACGAGCGCCCCGGTGAACCGGCTCGAGAGCTTGGTGCCCGTCACGCTCAGCACCCCCAGGGCCAGCACGATGAGGATGGCGGCGATGTCGGGGGAGGCGGCGTCTCCGGCCAGCCAGTCCGGCAGGCCGAGCAGGCTCTGCAGGTAGGCGGACCAGCCGCGGGCGACCACGGCGGCACCGAGCGCCAGCTCGAGCACCAGGTCCCACCCGATGATCCAGGCCACGACCTCGCCGAGGGTGGCGTAGGAGAAGGTGTAGGCGCTGCCCGCGACCGGGACCGTCGAGGCGAACTCGGCGTAGCAGAGCGCGGCCAGGCCGCAGGCGACCGCGGCGACCAGGAACGAGAGCACGACGCCCGGACCGGCGTTCAGGTGCGCCTGCTGGCCCGTGAGCACGAAGATGCCCGGTGCCGATGATGACCCCGACGCCGAAGAACGTCAGGTCGAGGGCGGTCAGGTTCTTCTTGAGGGCGTGCTCCGGCTCCTCGGTGTCGGCCACCGACTGCTCGACCGACTTGGTGATGAACATGGACCCTGAACTGCGCCCTGGGGCGCCGGGGCCGCGGTGCCCTTCGTCGACTGCGACATGGTTGACCTCCCGGCGTGAACAGCAGGACCGGCCGAAACCCTAGACCCAGCTCAGCCCGTTCGGGCCACTCGGAGGATGCGTCGCGCAACCACACCCGCCGCGTGCCGCCGAGGTAGACCACGACCCGCGCCAGCTCCCAGCGGCCGTACTCGGCGTGCTCGGTCATCAGCTGGCGTGCCTCTGCCCGCGACGTGCCACGGGGCAGGGTCATCACGCGGAACTCGTAGTCGCGCCCGTCCATCCAGCCCCGTGAACCGCCGGGCGGACCCGGACGTGGCTGACCCACCGGCCGGCTCCGATCGATCGGCTGCTCATCGGTGCCATTGTGCCTGGCGCCGCGCTACCTTCGTGGCATGACCACCGATCCGCGTGCCGCCCTCGACAGGCTGGTGGCTGCCCTGGAGTCCCACCTCGTGGCCTCCCAGCAGCGCCGCGGCGACGCCGACCCGGCGGTGGTGCAGGCGTACGACACCCTCGCCGACGCCTTCGACACCTACGACGAGGCCCTGTTCGACGCCTACGGCGAGACGACGCCGTTCGAGCTGCCGGAGGACGAGGACGACGACAACGACGGCGACGACGACGACAGCGACGACGACGAGGACTTCGACGAGGACGACCTCGACGACGACTTCGACGACTCCATCGACGAGGACTTCGACGAGAGCGCCGCGGAGCAGACCAGCGCCCGCTGACGCTGGCTCAGGCCGGGTCGCTGCTCGACACGTCGTCCAGCGCCTGGCGGATGGCCGCAGGTAGCTCCAGGTCCTCGGCCCCGAGCACAGCGCGCAGCTGTGCGGCCGTCCGCGCGCCCACCACGACCCCGGCCACACCCGCCCGGTCGCGCGCCCAGGCGAGCGCCACCTCGAGCGGTGCCGCGTCGAGGCCCGTGGCCGCGGTCGCCACCGCCTCGACGATCCGCGCCGACCGGGCGCCCAGGTAGGGACGCACGTACCCGGCGAAGTGGTCCGACGCCGCACGCGAGTCGGCGGGGGTGCCGTGACGGTACTTGCCGGTGAGCACGCCCCTGCCCAGCGGCGACCACCCGATCACCCCGGTCCCGACAGCCTCCGCGGCCGGCAGCACGTCGTGCTCGCCCGACCGCGCCAGCAGCGAGAACTCGACCTGGTCCGCGACGACCGGTGTGCCGGAGGACTGCGCCAGCGTCGCCGCCCGGGCCAGCTGCCAGCCGTTGTAGTTCGAGACCCCGACGTACCGCGCACGTCCCGTCGTCACGACGTGCTCCAGCGTGGCCAGCGTCTCCTCCAGGGGCACGCCGTCGTCCCACGCGTGGGCCAGGAACAGGTCGACGTGGTCGGTGCCGAGCCGTTGCAGTGACGTGTCGATGCCGGCCAGGAGGGACCGTCGTGAGGCGTCGACGACCCGCTCGCCGTCACGGCGCGAGACGCCGGCCTTGGTGCACAGGACGACGTCGTCGCGGGCGATCTCGTGGCCGAGCAGCACGCCGATCAGCTCCTCGCTCGCACCGCCCCCGTACGAGCCGGCCGTGTCGAGCAGCGTGCCGCCCGCCTCCAGGAAGGCGTGAAGCTGCTCGCGCGCCTCGTGCTCGTCCGTGTCGCGACCCCACATCATCGTGCCGAGCCCCACCCGTGAGATCTGCAGACCGCTGCGGCCGACCCTCCTGCGCTCCATGGGGTTCAGGCTAGGCGAGCCGGCCCGGCTAGGGTTCGGGGCATGCGGCTGGGAGTGAACCTCGGGTACTGGGGCGCGGGCAACGACGCTGACAACCTCGCGATCGCCCGGGAGGCCGACGACCTCGGGTACGCCGTGTGCTGGGCGGCCGAGGCGTACGGCTCCGACGCCGCCACTGTGCTGGCGTTCGTCGCCGCGCAGACGCGGCAGATCGACATCGGGTCGGCGGTGTTCCAGATCCCCGCCCGGTCGGCTGCCATGACTGCCATGACCGCGGCCACGCTCGACACGTTGTCCGGCGGGCGGTTTCGGCTCGGCCTGGGCCTGAGCGGCCCGCAGGTCTCGGAGGGATGGCACGGCGTGCGCTTCGACGCACCGCTGTCCCGCACGCGCGAGTACGTGGACGTGGTGCGGATGGCTCTCGCGCGGCAGACCGTCCGGTACGAAGGACGGCACCTGACGCTGCCGCTGCCCGACGGCCCGGGCAAGGCGCTGAAGCTCACCGTCCACCCTGTGCGAGAGCACATTCCGCTGTACCTCGCGGCCATCGGCCCCAAGAACCTGGAGCTCGCGGGCGAGATCGCGGACGGGTGGCAGCCCATCTTCTTCGGCCCCCAGCACGCCGGACCCCACCTCGAGGCCATCCGGACCGGTCGTCGGCGTGCGGGTCACGGTGCCGACGGCACCGACCCGCTGGACGGCTTCGACGTCGCCGCGATGGTGCCAGTCGTGGCAACGGACGACGTGGGGGCGGCTGCGGACGGCCTGCGCGGGTACTACGCGCTCTACATCGGCGGGATGGGCAGCAAGGACAAGAACTTCTACCACCAGCTCGCGACGCGCATGGGCTTCGGCGAGGAGGCCGACAGGGTGCAGGAGCTGTACCTGGCTCGTGCCCACCGCGAGGCGATGGCCGCGGTGCCGATGGAGCTGATCGACTCGACAGCCCTGCTCGGCCCGCAGGCCCGCATCGCCGAGCGGATCGGCGCGTACGCCGAGTCGGGGGTCACCACCCTCAGCGTCAGCTCGGGGCCCGGTGAGAAGGCCGACCGCCTACGGACCCTTCACGTGGTGCAGGACGCGGCGCGCGCCGCGGGTGTGCTCACCTGATGGGCTGGTTCGAGGCCTTCGTGCTGGGCGTCGTGCAGGGCCTCACCGAGTTCCTGCCCATCTCGTCGAGCGCCCACATCTCGATCGTCGGCCAGCTGTTCGGCAACGCGGACCCCGGGTCGGCGTTCACGGCGATCAGCCAGCTCGGCACCGAGACCGCGGTCCTGATCTACTTCCGCCACGACATCGCCAGGATCATCGCGGCGTGGTCGAAGGCACTGGTGGGCAAGGGACCTCGTGACGACCCCGACGCGCGCATGGGTTGGCTGGTCATCATCGGGTCGGTGCCCATCGTCGTCCTCGGCCTGCTGTTCCAGGACGCGATCGACAGCAGCCTGCGCAACCTCTGGATCACCGTTGCCATGCTCGCGGGCTTCGCGATCGTGATCGGCATCGCCGACGCGCGCGCCCGCACCGAGCTCACGCTCGACCGCATGACCTGGCGGCACGGCGTGCTGTACGGCCTCGCCCAGTCGCTGGCGCTGGTGCCCGGCGTCTCCCGCTCGGGCGGCACCATCGCCGCGGGGCTGGCGATGGGCTACACGCGTGAGGCGGCGGCGCGCTACGCCTTCCTGCTCGCCATCCCAGCCGTGATGGGTTCTGGCCTCTACAAGCTCACCGACATCGCCAACGACCCGGTCGAGCCGGCGTGGGGTCCGATCGCGCTGGCGACCGTGGTCGCGTTCTTCGTCGGCCTCGCGGTGATCCACTGGCTCCTGCGGTACGTCAGCACCCATGACTTCCGGCCCTTCGTCGTCTACCGCCTCGTGCTGGCGGCAGGTGTGTCGGTCCTGCTGCTGACGGGCGTCCTCGAGGCGGTACCGGCCGGCGCCTGAGGCCGCGCGACCACCACCTAGGCTGACGCGGTGCCCACCGTGCTGCTCGTCCGACACGGCCGGACCCCGGCCAACGCGAGCGGTCTGCTGGCCGGCCGGAGCCCCGGCGTGCTCCTCGACGACGTGGGTCGCGACCAGGCCACGACGTTGGCCGCCCAGCTCTCCGGGATCCGCCTGGACCGGGTTGTCTCCAGCCCACTCGAGCGCACGCTGGCCACGGCGCAGGCGCTGGTCGCCGTGGGGGGCACGACGCGCAGACCGCGCCCCGAGGTCACGACCGACGACCGCCTGCTGGAGTGCGACTACGGCGACTGGACCGGACGGGCGATCTCCGAGCTCGTGAAGGAACCGGCGTGGCGGACCGTCCAGGCACATCCCAGCGCCGTCCAGTTCCCCGGCGGTGAGACGCTGCGCGGCGTCCAGCAGCGCGCCGTCGACGCCGTCCGGGCCCACGACGCGGCCGTCGAGGCCGAGCACGGACCGCACGCCGTGTGGGTTGCCGTCTCGCACGGTGACGTCATCAAGGCCGTGCTCGCGGACGCCCTCGGTACGCACCTCGACGCCTTCCAGCGCATCGTCGTCGACCCGTGCTCGGTGTCCGTCGTGAGCTACGCACCTCTGCGTCCGTTCGTCCTGCGCACCAACGGATCCGGGCTCGGCCTCGAAGGACTCGTGGCGCCGCCGAAGAAGCGTCGTCGTCGCACCGCGTCCTCCGACGCGGTGCCCGGCGGCGGGGCTGGATAGGGTCGGGCGCATGGCCGGCCAGGTGTTCGACTACGACCCCCCGGAGCGTTTCGTCGCGGGCACCGTGGGCGACCCGGGGAGCCGGACCTTCTTCCTGCAGGCTCGCGGCTCCGTGCAGGCCGGCGGGGGTTTCGCGCTGACGACCGTCGCCCTGGAGAAGCAGCAGGTGTCGGCCCTGGCGGAGCGCGTGGAGCAGCTGCTCGACGAGGTCGTCCGCCGCAGCGGCGGGCAGGCGTCCGTCCCCGCCGTCGCCCCGGCCGACACCGAGGACCTCGGCCCCCTCGACACCCCCATCGACGAGGAGTTCCGCGTCGGCACGATGAGCCTGGTGTGGGACGGCGACCGCGAGCGAGTCGTGATCGAGTGCTTCGAGCTCGTCCCCGATGAGGAGGAGGAGGACGAGCTGGAGGACCCGGAGGCCGAGGACGCCGTGCCGGCCGGGACCGGGGGTGACCGGCAGGTCCTGCGCATCGCGATCACCGGCGCCGCCGCGAGGGCCTTCGCCAAGCGCGCGCTGGCCGTCGTCGAGGCGGGTCGTCCGCCGTGCCCGTTCTGCGCGGAGCCGCTCGACCCCGCCGGGCACCTCTGCCCGCGCGCCAACGGGTACCGACGCTGAACAGCACGCCAAGCCCCGTCCCGCCTCTCGACCCCGCGGCGGACGCCGAGCTGCTGGCGTCCGGCGAGATCGAGGTCGTCGGCCGTCTCGTCGACGCCTCCAACGCGACGCTCTACGCGCACCTCGTCGGCGATGCGGGGACGACTGCCGTGGTCTACAAGCCCAAGCCGGGAGAGCGACCGCTGCGCGACTTCCCGGACGGCACCCTCCACCTGCGCGAGGTCGCCGCGTACCGGCTGAGCGAGCTGGGTGGCTGGGGCGTCGTCCCCACGACGGTGCTTCGAGAGGGCCCCTTCGGTCCCGGCAGCGTCCAGCGGTGGGTGGGCCCGTCCCCGGGAGAGCCCGTGGTGCTGGGCGCGGGGGTCGTCGACGTGGTGCAGGTGGGCGAGGAGCCCGAGGGGTGGCTCGAGATCCTGCAGGCCGTCGGCAGCGACGGGGAGGACGTCACGCTGTGCCACGCCGACGACGAGCGGCTCGTAGGGATGGCCGTGTTCGACGTCCTGGCGAACAACGCGGACCGCAAGGGCGGGCACGTCCTGGACGCGGGGTCGGGGCGACTCGCCGGGGTCGACCACGGGCTGACGTTCCATGCGCTGCCGAAGCTCCGCACCGTGCTGTGGGGGTGGGCGGGGCAGCCGGTGCCCGAGACCCAGCTCGCGGCCGTGCAGCAGGTGCTCGACGCCCTGCGTGATGGTCTGGGGCACGACCTGCTGGCTCCGCTGCTGCGCCCCGACGAGCTGACCGCGCTGGAGCGCCGTGCCGCGGAGCTGCTCGAGACCGGGCGGTTCCCACATCCGCACGGCTGGGGACCGGACATCCCGTGGCCGGCCTTCTGACCGCAGATAGGCTCGCACCGTGATCCCTTGGCCGTCCCCCCACCTTCCCGCCGTGCCCGGCACCGGGCTGCCGCTGCGGCTGTTCGACACCGCCACCGGGCAGCTGAGGCCGACCGCCCCGGGCCCGGTCGCCGGCCTGTACGTGTGCGGCATCACGCCGTACGACGCCACCCACCTCGGCCACGCCGCCACGTACGTGGCGTTCGACCTCATCAACCGGGCCTGGCGCGACGCGGGTCACGAGGTCACGTACGTGCAGAACGTGACGGACGTCGACGACCCGCTGCTCGAGCGCGCCACCGCGACCGGGGTCGACTGGCGTGACCTCGCGGCCCGGGAGAGCGCCCTGTTCGGCGAGGACATGACAGCCCTCGGAGTGATCGCCCCGGACATCTACCTCGGTGCCGTCGAGACGATCCCGCTGGCCGTCGAGGGCGTGCAGAAGCTGCTCGCCTCGGACGCGGCCTACCGGCTGCCCGTCGCGGACGGTCCGGGGGAGGACGTCTACTTCGACATCTCGTCCGACGAGCGCTTCGGAGCCGTGTCCGGCCTCGCCCGCGAGGACATGCTGCGTCTGTTCGGAGAGCGCGGCGGCGACCCGCAGACCCCGGGCAAGCGGGACGCGCTCGACCCGATCCTGTGGCGTGCCGCGCGCGACGGCGAGCCGCACTGGGACGGCGGTGACCTGGGTGAGGGCCGACCGGGATGGCACATCGAGTGCGTGGCGATCGCGCTGGAGCACCTCGACCTGCCGTTCGACATCCAGGGGGGCGGCTCCGACCTCGCGTTCCCGCACCACGAGATGGGCGCGTCCCACGCGCACGTGCTGACGGGGTCGTGGCCCTACGCCCGCTCGTACTCCCACGCCGGCATGGTCGGGCTGCACGGCGAGAAGATGAGCAAGTCCAAGGGCAACCTGGTGCTGGTGTCCAAGCTGCGCGCGGACGGTGTCGACCCGATGGCGATCCGTCTCGCCTTGCTCTCGCACCACTACCGCTCCGACTGGAGCTGGACCGACGAGGACCTCGCCGCGGCGCAGCGACGGCTCGACCGCTGGCGGTCCGCGCTCTCGTGCGACGGCGGTCCCGAGGCCGAGTCCGCCGTGACCGAGCTCCGCGAGAAGCTCGCCGACGACCTGGACGCCCCCGCCGCCCTCGAGGTGGTGGACAGGTGGGCCGACCGGGCGCTGAACCGCGGCGGCCGCTCTGAGAGCGGCCCCGGAATCCTGGCGCGGGCGATCGACGCGCTGCTCGGGGTCCGGCTGTAAGTCACCACCCGGTTCGCAGATCGTGGCCTTTCTGCGGTTCTTTCGTGGGTTCAGACCGCGGAAAGGCCACGATCTGCCATGTCGGGACGACCGGATCGCGCCCACATGGCGTCCCGAACGGCCCCGGCGATCTGCTCGGGCCGGTGCAGCATGGACGCCGTGACGTGGACGACGGTCCACCCGGCCGCCTGCAGATCGTTGAGTCGCCGGCGGTCCGCCTGGAGCTGCTCTCGCAGGACGTGCCAGGCGCCGTCGTACTCGATCGCGATGCGGAGCGCCACGAGGGCCAGGTCCACCCGGGCGACCAGCCGGCCGTGGTGCAACACCTCGTACTGGGGCACGACGTCCAGGCCGTCCTGGGTCAGGAGCACGCGCACGACGGACTCGGGCACGGACTCCGCCCGAGGATCCGTGAGTGCGCAGGCGGCCCGCACCGCCACCACGTCCGGACAGTGCTGGTCCGTCAGCCAGGGGGACAGCTGTTCCAGGTCGACGAGCCCCGCGCGTGCGGCGGCATCGAGGTGGGCCACGCCCATCGACAGCGAGTGCCTGGCGGCCAGGTCGAAGGCCATCCGCAACGGTGGTGCGACGGGCACGCAGCCGATCGTCCGTGCGGCCCGGGGCATCCGGACCGCTCGGCGCACGAGCAGCCCCCGGTACGGCCCGAACGGGCGCCGCTCGTCCACCAGCACCTCGACCGGATCACGCGGACCGGCGAGGTCGAGGCCGAGCAGAGTGGCGGCCGAGCGTCCGGTGACCATGGCCGTCGGGGGAATCAGCAGCGCAGCGGCCTCACACACCAGCGCGTGGGTCAGGGGGACCGAGGCGTGCCGGTAGACGCCCCGGAGCACCCGCACGAACGACCTGCTCCGCAGCTGGCTGCTGGTGAGCAGGTCGTCCCGTACGGCCGCCGAGCCGAGGAAGACCGGTGGCAGGAGATGGAGGGGCAGTCCGCGGGTCATGCACGAACCCTCGGGCCGGGTGGGCGCCCGTGCCAGAGCTCCGGGTCGCCTGTGGACGAGGTGCACGGTCACGTCGAGGCTGTGGACGCCGCCGCAGATCGTGGCCGATCTGCGACTCGGGGCCCCCTCGGCGCCGCAGATAGTGGCCGATCTGCGACTCGGGGCCCCCTCGGCGCCGCAGATAGTGGCCGATCTGCGAGGGGGAGGAGGGGGTCAGGTGCGGGTGGGACCTGCGGCAGGACCCTCGTCGCCCCGACGACGGAGGTAGCGCTCGAACTCGCGCGCGATGGCCTCGCCGGTGGCCTCGGGGAGCTCCGCGGTGTCCTTGGCCTCCTCGAGCTGACGGACGTACTCGCCGATCTCGTCGTCCTCCCCGGCGAGCTCGTCGACGCCGTGCTCCCAGGCCTGCGCCTCCTCGGCCAGGTCCCCGAGCGGGACCGCCACGTCGACGAGCTCCTCGACGCGGCTGAGCAGGGCGAGAACCGCCTTGGGGGACGGGGACTGCCCGACGTAGTGCGGGACCGCCGCCCACAACGACAGCGCGGGGAGCCCGCGGTTCGTCGCCGTGTCCTGCATCACGCCGACGATGCCGGTGGGGCCCTCGTACGTCGACTCGTGCAGCGCCAGACGCTGCAGCAGGTCGGTGTCGGCGCTCGTGGTCGTGACCGGGATCGGGCGCGTGTGCGGCACGTCCGCCAGCAGGGCGCCGAGCGTGATGAGCATGGTCGCGTCGTGGGCGGCCAGGTGCCCCAGCACCTCGTCGGTGTACCGGCGCCAGCGCATGGACGGCTCGATGCCGCGCACGAGGATCACGTCGCGCTCGGAGCCCGGCGGTCGCGCCCAGCTGAGCCGGGTCGTCGGCCAGGTGATGCGCCGTCGTCCGTCGTCCGCGATGGCGACCATCGGACGGGTGACCTGGAAGTCGTGGTACTCCTCGGGGTCGAGTGCGGCCAGGGGCTTGGCGTCCCACACGTCGTGCAGGTGCGCCACCGCGCCGCTCGCGGCCTCGGCGGCGTCGTTCCACCCCTCGAAGGCCGCCAGCACCACCGGGTCGCGCAGCTGCGGCACCGACTCCTCGCTCACTCCCGGACCACCCGTCCTCGTCATTGCCCCCACCCCGCGACGGGGGCTACGCCGACGGGGTTCCGCCGACGGTGTTCCACCCTACGGTTGCGCCCTCGCCGCGTGTTGCCCCCCGCCTAGACTGGCGAGTCGGCGGGCGCCGCAGGACCGAGGCGTCCCGAACCACGGGAGACGGACACATGACGGCACGGGCCGACCAGCTGCGTCAGGCGATGACCGAGCGCGTGCTCGTCGCCGACGGCGCCATGGGCACGATGCTGCAGGCCGCCGACCCGTCGCTGGACGACTTCCAGGGCTACGAGGGCTGCAACGAGATCCTCAACGTCACGCGGCCGGACGTGGTCCGCTCCGTGCACGACGCGTACTTCGAGGTGGGCGTCGACGCCGTCGAGACGAACACCTTCGGCGCCAACTGGGCCAACCTCGGTGAGTACGACATCGCCGACCGCATCTACGAGCTCGCCGAGGCCGGCGCGCGGATCGCGGCGGAGGCGGCCGACCACTGGTCGACGCCGGAGAAGCCTCGCTTCGTCATCGGGTCGGTCGGTCCGGGCACCAAGCTGCCCTCGCTGCTGCACGCCCCCTACTCCACGCTGCGCGACGCCTACGCGGAGCAGACGCGCGGCCTCGTCGACGGCGGGGCCGATGCCGTCCTGATCGAGACCTCGCAGGACCTGCTGCAGGCGAAGGCGGCCGTGGTCGGTGCGAGGCGCGCGATGACAGCCGCCGGTGTCAGCCTCCCGGTGTTCGTGCAGGTCACGGTCGAGACCACCGGCACGATGCTGATGGGGTCGGAGATCGGTGCCGCCCTCACCGCGCTCGAGCCCCTCGGCATCGACGCGATCGGGCTCAACTGCGCCACCGGCCCGGCCGAGATGAGCGAGCACCTGCGCCACCTGTCCCGCCACTCGACCGTCCCGGTCACGTGCATGCCGAATGCCGGCCTGCCGATGCTGACGAAGGACGGGGCCAGCTACCCCCTGACGCCCGAGGAGCTGGCGGCGGCGCACACCCAGTTCGTCGCCGAGTTCGGCCTCACGCTGGTCGGTGGCTGCTGCGGGACGACGCCGGAGCACCTGGCCAGGGTGGTCGAGGCGGTCGGCGGCCGACCTCTGACCACGCGCCGGCCCCGGCCCGAGCACGGCGTCGCCTCCCTGTACTCCGCCGTGCCCGTTCCGGCAGGACGCGTCCTTCCTCACGATCGGCGAGCGGACGAACGCCAACGGCTCCAAGGCGTTCCGCGACGCCATGATCGAGGAGCGGTGGGACTCCTGCGTGGAGATCGCACGCGACCAGACGCGCGACGGGGCGCACCTGCTGGACGTCTGCGTCGACTACGTCGGCCGCGACGGCGTGCAGGACATGCGCGAGGTGATCAGCCGGTTCGCGACGTCGAGCACGTTGCCCATCGTGCTGGACTCGACCGAGCCCCAGGTCGTCGAGGCCGGGTCTGGAGATGCTCGGCGGCCGCGCGGTGATCAACTCCGTCAACTACGAGGACGGGGACGGGCCCGGGTCGCGCTTCACGCGGATGATGACGGTGGCCAAGGAGCACGGGGCCGCGGTGATCGCGCTGACGATCGACGAGGAGGGGCAGGCGCGCACGAGCGAGCACAAGGTCGCCATCGCGAGCCGCATCATCGAGGCGCTGACCGGCGAGTGGGGCATGCGGGTCCAGGACATCATCGTCGACACGCTCACGTTCACCCTGGGCACCGGGCAGGAGGAGAGCCGCGGCGACGGGGCCCAGACGATCGAGGCGATCCGCGAGCTCAAGCGGCGCTACCCGGAGGTGCAGACGACCCTCGGCCTCTCGAACATCTCGTTCGGTCTGAAACCCGCTGCGCGCCAGGTGCTCAACTCCGTCTTCCTGCACGAGTGCACCAAGGCGGGTCTCGACTCGGCGATCGTGCACGCGGCGAAGATCGTGCCCGTCGCGCGCATCCCTGCGGAGCAGCACCAGGTGGCGCTCGACCTCGTCTACGACCGCCGCACCTGGTCGGGAGAGCCGGGGGAGAGCGAGGTCACCTACGACCCGCTGAGCCGCTTCCTCGAGCTGTTCGAGGGGGTCGACGCCACCACGCTCAAGGCGTCGCGCGCCGACGCACTGGCCGCGCTGCCGCTGGAGAAGCGGCTGGCGCAGCGCATCGTGGACGGCGAGCGCCAGGGACTCGAGGACGACCTGCAGGCGGCCCTGGACAAGGGTCACAGCGCGCTCGACATCATCAACGACCACCTGCTCGACGGCATGCGCACCGTCGGTGAGCTGTTCGGTCGTGGGGAGATGCAGCTGCCGTTCGTGCTCCAGTCGGCCGAGGTGATGAAGGTCGCCGTCGCGTTCCTCGAGCCCCACATCGAGGGCGCGGCGGACGGCGGCAAGCGGCAGGCGAAGGCGAAGATCGTGCTGGCCACGGTCAAGGGCGACGTGCACGACATCGGCAAGAACCTCGTCGACATCATCCTGTCGAACAACGGCTACGACGTCGTGAACATCGGGATCAAGCAACCCATCTCGGAGATCATCCGCGCGGCCGAGGAGCACGACGCCGACGCCATCGGGATGAGCGGCCTGCTCGTGAAGTCGACCGTGATCATGAAGGAGAACCTCGAGGAGCTGAACTCGCGCGGCGTCGCCGCCCGCTGGCCCGTGCTGCTCGGCGGCGCCGCCCTGACGCGTGCCTACGTGGAGAACGACCTCGCCGAGGTCTACCAGGGCGAGGTCCGGTACGCCCGGGACGCCTTCGAGGGCCTGCGGCTGATGGACGCCGTCGCCGCCGCGCGGTCCACCCCGGGCGAGCAGCCCGGCGCAGACGCTGCCGCCGTTGCGTCCTCGCCGGGTCCGGCAGGTCCGCCAGGTCGACGTCGACGCCCCCGTCGACAACAGCCGCTCGGACGTCGCCACCGACAACGAGGTGCCGACCCCGCCGTTCTGGGGGACGCGCGTCGTCAAGGGCGTCGCGCTGGCCGACTACGCCTCCTACCTCGACGAGCGGGCCACGTTCCTCGGCCAGTGGGGGCTGCGGCCCACCCGCGGCGGGGACGGCCCCGGCTACGACGAGCTGGTCGAGACCGAGGGTCGACCGCGGCTGCGGATGTGGCTGGACCGCATCCACACCGAGGGGATGCTGGACGCGGCCGTGGTCTACGGCTACTTCCCGTGCTGGAGCGAGGGCAACGACGTCGTCGTGCTGCACCACGAGGGCGACGGCACGGACGGCGTGCCCGGCACCGAGCGCCTGCGGTTCTCCTTCCCGCGGCAGCGGCGCGACCGACGGCTGTGCCTGGCCGACTTCTTCCGCTCAAGCGAGCAGGTCGAGGCCGAGGGCCGCCCGGACGTGCTGCCCTTCCAGCTCGTGACGATGGGGGACGCGTGGTCCGCAGGCGACGGCCGTGCTCTTCGAGCGGAACGCCTACCGCGACTACCTGGAGCTGCACGGGCTCTCGGTGCAGCTGACCGAGGCGCTGGCGGAGATGTGGCACGCCCGGGTCCGGTCCGAGCTCGGCTTCGGCGTCGACGACTCGGGTGACCTCAAGGGCATCCTCGACCAGGAGTACCGCGGGTCGCGCTACTCCTTCGGCTACCCGGCCTGCCCCGACCTCGAGGACCGCGCGAAGATGGTGGAGCTCCTGCGCCCGGAGCGCATCGGCGTCGAGCTCTCCGAGGAGCTGCAGCTGCACCCGGAGCAGTCCACCGACGCGCTGGTCGTCCACCACCCCGAGGCCAAGTACTTCAATGCCACCTGAGCACCGCCCCGCCGCCAGCCGTTCCTCCCGCGTGACGCGCTCAACCGACGCCAGCCCTGCCGACCGCCGTGCTGTGGGACCTGGACGGGACCCTCGTCGACACCGAGCCCTCGTGGATCGAGGCCGAGTACGCGCTGGTGCGCGACCACGGCGGCGAGTGGAACGACGCGCACGCGCACGCGCTGGTCGGCAACCCGCTGATGGTCTCTGCGGAGTACGTGATCGAGCACGGTGGCGTCGACCTGCCGGCGGCGGCGATCGTGCAGATCCTCAGTGACCACGTGACCGCGCGCATCCGGCGGGGAGCACCGTGGCGTCCGGGCGCGGTGGAGCTGCTCGTGCGGCTGCGTGACCTGGGCGTCCCGCAGGCCCTGGTGACGATGTCGTGGCTGCCGATGGCGCAGGCCGTCGTCGACCAGCTGCCGCCGGGCGTCTTCGCCTCGGTGGTGACGGGCGACCGGGTCACGCACGGGCAAGCCTCACCCGAGCCGTACCTGACGGCGCTGACCGAGCTCGGGGTCGACGCCGAGGGCGCCGTCGCGATCGAGGACTCGCCCACCGGCCTCGCCTCCGCGGAGGCAGCGGGCCTCGCCACGCATCGCGGTGCCGCACGTGGTCCCGGTGGGATCCGCGCGGGTCGACGGGTCGTCGCCTCCCTCGAGGGCCTCGGCACCGCACGATCTGCGGTCACCTGTATCCAAACCGTGACGTCTGTTCGCGCTCCGGGACCGTTCTCGGGCCGAACTTCTCGCACTAGGGTCGGCGGTGCTGCCCGGACGGGTGGTCTTGCCCCGGCGTCGCGGCCTACCCGGCTGGGCGCCCTGCACGATGAGGTGAACGATGCGACTGAGCAGAAGCTCCGGCGGCCGTCGGATGGCCGGCCCGCGCGCTGGCCGGCGTGGCGTGGCGTACTCGCCCTGACGCTGACGGCCTGTGCCGAGAGCGGCCGCGATGACGGTTCGTCCGACGACCCGGAGGCGAGCGGCGGCACGTTCGTCTTCGCCGCGTCGTCCGACCCGGTCGTCCTCGACCCCGCCTTCGCCAGCGACGGTGAGACGTTCCGCGTGGCCCGGCAGATGTTCGAGGGTCTCGTCGGCACGGTGCCCGGCACCGCCGACCCCGCCCCGCTGCTGGCCAAGAGCTGGACGAACACCGACGACGGCCTCAACTACACGTTCGTGCTGGAGGAGGGCGTCACGTTCCACGACGGCACCGACTTCAACGCCGAGGCGGTCTGCGCGAACTTCGAGCGCTGGTACAACTGGTCGGGGCTGCTGCAGTCGCCGAACATCACGGCCTACTACTCGGACATCTTCCAGGGCTTCAAGACCAACGACGACCCTGCGCAGGGTGAGGCCATCTACGAGTCCTGCTCGGCCGACTCGGAGTTCGAGGCGACCATCACGCTGACGCGTCCGTTCGCGGCGTTCCCGTCCGCGCTGTCGCTGCCCAGCCTTCTCGATGCAGTCGCCCACGGCGATGGAGGAGTACGACGCCGACAACGTCGGCGGCACCGAGGACGACGTCCGGTTCAGCAGCTACGGCACCGAGCACCCCACGGGCACCGGCCCCTTCGTGTTCGACAGCTGGGAGCGCACCCAGTCGGTGACGCTGAAGCGCAACGACGACTACTGGGGCGAGAAGGCCAAGCTCGACGAGGTCATCATCCAGACGATCTCGGACGGCAACGCCCGCCTGCAGGCGCTGAAGAACGGGGAGATCGACGGCTACGACCTGGTCGCCCCCGGTGACCTCGAGGGCCTGAAGGCCGACGGCTTCACCATCGAGCAGCGTCCCGCGTTCAACGTGCTGTACCTGGGCATGAACCAGACCGACCCGGCGCTGGCCGACATCAAGGTGCGCCAGGCGATCGCCCACGCGATCGACAAGGAGGCCGTGATCTCGCAGTCGCTGCCCGAGGGCACGACCGCCGCGACGCAGTTCATCCCGGAGGTCGTCGCCGGCTTCTCGAGCGACGTCACGACCTACGAGTACGACCCGGAGAAGGCCAAGGCGCTCCTGGCCGAGGCGGGGCAGAGCAACCTGACCCTGCAGTTCAACTACCCGACGGGCGTCTCCCGCCCGTACATGCCCTCCCCGGAGGACACGTTCGTCGCGCTGAAGTCCGCAGCTCGAGGCCGTCGGCATCACCGTGACGCCGGTCGCGCGACCAGTGGAGCCCGGACTACCTGGACAAGATCCAGGGCACCCCGGACCACGGCGTGCACCTGCTCGGGTGGACCGGTGACTACAACGACACCGGCAACTTCGTGGGCGTCTTCTTCGGTCGCGAGAAGCCGGAGTGGGGATTCAACAACCCGGAGCTCTTCTCGGCTCTCAGCGAGGCCGCGGCCGCTGCCGACCGTGGACGAGCAGGCCCCGGCCTACGAGGAGATCAACAACGACCGTGATGGACTTCCTGCCGGGCGTGCCGCTGGCGCACCCGACGCCGTCGCTGGCCTTCGCCCCCGAGGTCCAGGGCTACGAGTCCAGCCCGGTTCAGGACGAGGTCTGGAACGGCATCACCATCGAGGGATAGCTCGACCGCGACCGGCAACGGGGGCTCGGCGGGTACGTACCGCCGGGCCCCCGTCGCCGCCCGGGTACTCTCCACTCCCCGCGAGGACTGTCGCCCACCCCACCCCGGCCCCACCCGGGGGTAAGGACTGAGCATGCTGAGATTCACGTTGCGCCGGCTGGCGCTGATGGTGCCCGTCCTGGTCGGCCTGAGCGTGCTGCTGTTCGCGTGGCTCCGCCTGCTGCCGGGCGACCCGGCGACGGCCCTGCTCGGACAGCGCGCGACCCCCGAGGGGATCGCGCGGGTGAACGCCCAGTACGGCTTCGACCGACCGGTCGTCGAGCAGTACCTCACGTACGTGGGAGCGCTGCTGCAGGGAGACTTCGGCGAGTCGACCCGCACCGGCGAACCGGTGGTGAGCAGCTTCCTCGAGCGCTTCCCGGCGACCATCGAGCTGACGCTGGCGGCCTTGCTCTTCGCGATCGTCATCGGCATCCCGCTCGGCTACTACGCGGCGCGTCACCACGGCGGACCGATCGACGCCCTCTCCGTCGGCGGCTCGCTGGTCGGCGTCGTGATCCCCGTGTTCTTCCTGGCCTACCTGCTCAAGTACGCGTTCGCCCTCCAGCTGGGATGGTTCCCGACGGCCGGACGCCAGGGGGCGCGGATCGACGCCACCCACATCACGAACTTCTACGTGCTCGACGGGTTGCTGACGCGTGAGTGGGACGCTGCCGGCGACGCGCTCATGCACCTGGTGCTTCCCGCGGTCGCCCTGGGGACCATCCCTCTCGCCATCATCACCAGGATCACCAGGGCCTCGGTGCTCGAGGTACTGGGGGAGGACTACGTCCGGACGGCGCGGGCCAAGGGGCTGGCGGCGGGCCTGGTCCGCCGCCGCCACGTCCTCCGGAACGCCATGCTGCCGGTCGCGACCACGATCGGCCTCCAGACCGGGCTGCTGCTCTCCGGAGCCGTGCTGACCGAGACGGTCTTCGCGTTCAACGGGTTGGGGCAGTACCTGTTCCAGGCGATCTCGCAGCTCGACTATCCGGTCCTCCAGGGGTTCATCCTGTTCATCGCCTTGATGTACGCCGTGATCAACCTCGTCGTCGACCTGACCTACGGCCTCATCGACCCGAGGGTGCGTGTGTCATGAGCGTTCTCCAGACCCCTCCGAGCGGTTCGGCGGACGCGACGTCCGCCGTCACGATCGACGACCTCGTCGGTCACGTCGGGCCGGACGAACGGGGCGTCAGCCTGTGGCGGGGTGCCTGGCACCGCCTGCGACGCAACCCCACGGCCATCTTCGGCGCGCTGATCGTGTCGGTCTTCATCCTCGTGGCGGTCTTCGCCCCGCTGATCGCCCCGTACGAGCCCGGCGGGGCGCAGTGGAACAACCAGATCACCCCGTCGTCGGTGCCGGGGCCGTCGGACGAGCACCTGCTCGGGCTCGACTCGTTCGGGTCCGACCTGTTCACCCAGCTCGTGTTCGGGGCGCGCAAGTCCCTCATCATCGGCGTCGTGTCGACCGCGCTGGGCCTGACGGCAGGTGCCGCGCTGGGCCTGCTCGCCGGCGCGATCGGCGGCGTCGTCGACACCATCGCCATGCGCTTCGTGGACATCATGCTGTCGATCCCGAGCCTGCTGCTCGCGGTCAGCGTCGCTGCCGTCGTGGGCCGCAAGCCGATCGCGCTGATGATCGCCATCGGGGTGGTGCAGATCCCCATCTTCGCCCGGTTGCTGCGCGGATCGCTGCTGCAGCAGACGGCACGCGGACTACGTCCTGGCGGCGTCGTCCCTCGGGCTGCGCCGACGCACGGTGGTGATGAGCCACATGCTGCCGAACTCGCTGGGCCCGTTGATCGTCCAGGCCACGCTGGTCCTGGCGACGGCGATCATCGAGGTCGCGGCACTGTCGTACCTCGGCCTCGGTGAGCCGAGCCCGACCGTGGCCGAGTGGGGGCGCATGCTCGTCAAGGCGCAGGAGCGACTCGAGAACGACCCGCACCTGGCTCTGTTCCCAGGCCTCTGCATCGCCGTCACCGCGCTCGGCTTCACGCTGCTCGGTGAGGCCCTGCGCGAAGCCCTCGATCCCAAGTTCCGGCGGTGAACCGCGCATGACCACGACGACCGAGCACGAGACGGCAGCGCGTCCGGGGAGCGAGACCCCGCTGCTGGAGGTCGACGACCTGTCGGTGAACTTCACACGGCGGGGCAAGGCGCCGGTCGCTGCCGTCGACGGCGTCTCGTTCTCCGTCCAGCCCGGGCAGGTCGTCGGCCTTGTCGGCGAGTCGGGCAGCGGCAAGTCCGTGACCTCGCTCGCCGTGATGGGCCTGCTGCCGAAGCGTGGGGTCCAGCTCTCCGGCTCCGTCCGCTTCGAGGGCCGGGACCTGTTGCGGATGAAGGACTCCGAGATCGCCGAGATGCGCGGCCGGGACCTGGCGATGGTGTTCCAGGACCCGATGACGTCACTGAACCCGGTGGTGCCGATCGGGCTCCAGGTGACCGAGGTGCTGCACGCGCACACCGACTCGAGCCGCGACGAGGCCCGGGACGAGGCGGAGGACCTGCTGCGTCGGGTCGGCATCCCGGACCCGAGGCGGCGACTGAAGGACTACCCGCACCAGCTCTCCGGTGGCATGCGGCAACGTGCCCTGATCGCCATGTCGCTGGCGTGCAAGCCGCGGTTGCTGATCGCGGACGAGCCCACGACGGCGCTCGACGTCACGATCCAGGCCCAGGTGCTCGAGCTGTTGCGCCAGCTGGTCGTCGACTCCGGCACGGCGATGATCATGATCACGCACGACCTCGGGGTCGTCGCCGGCCTCTGCGACGAGGTGAACGTCATGTACGCGGGGCGCGTCGTCGAGACCGCCTCGCGCACGGAGCTCTTCGGCGTCCCGCGCCACCGCTACACCGAGGGGCTGCTCGCCTCCATCCCCCGGCTGGACTCCCCGCGCGGCGAGCCGCTGCGACCGATCCCCGGCACACCACGGGACACGGTCGCGTGGTCGAAGGCCTGCGCGTTCGCCCCGCGGTGCTCGGCTGCGGAGCAGGACTGCGTCTCGCCCGACATCCCTCTGGTCGAGGACGCGGAGCGGCCCGGCCACCTGCTCCGGTGCCTTCATCCCGCCCCCGTGCCGCAGGCCGAACCGGACGGCGTGCCGCCCTCCGAGGAACCCGCGCACCCGTCCGGTGAGGAGCCGCGATGACCGTCACCGATGTCTCCGAGGCGCCCCATGGCGAGGGTGCCGACCGCGACGTGCTGCTGCGTGTGCGGGACCTCGAGGTCCACTTCCCGATCAAGAGGGGCCTGATCTTCGACCGCACCGTCGGTCACGTGAAGGCGGTCGACGGTGTCGACCTCGACATCCGCCGGGGCGAGACGTACGGGCTGGTGGGGGAGTCCGGGTGCGGCAAGTCGACTCTCGGGCGGGCGATCCTCCAGCTGGAGAAGCCCACCGGCGGTGAGGTCGTCTTCGACGGCACGGACCTCTCGAAGCTGGGTTCCGAGCCGATGCGTTTGATGCGCCGCCGCATGCAGATGGTGTTCCAGGACCCGATGGCCAGCCTGAACCCCCGCCAGAACGTCGAGAGCATCCTCACCGAGCCCATGCGCGCGCACGGGCTCGAGGGTGGACGCGAGGCGTGGGCGGCCCGGGTACGCGAGCTGCTCGAGGTCGTCGGGCTGCCCGAGAGCGCCGCCGCGAAGTACCCGCACGAGTTCTCCGGTGGTCAGCGCCAGCGCATCGGCATCGCCCGGGCGATGGTCCTCAACCCCGACCTGGTGATCGCGGACGAGCCGGTCAGCGCCCTCGACGTCTCCGTCCAGGCGCAGGTGATCAACCTGCTCGAGGAGCTGCAGGAGTCGCTCGGGCTGACCTACGTGGTGATCGCCCACGACCTGGCGGTGGTGCGGCACATCTCGGACCGCATCGGCGTGATGTACCTGGGCAAGCTGGCGGAGGAGGCAGACAGCGACGACCTGTACGACCGGCCGCTGCACCCGTACACGATCTCGCTGATGTCGGCGATCCCCGTCCCGGACCCCGAGATCGAGGACCGGCGCGAGCGCATCCTGCTCTCGGGCGACCTGCCGAGCCCGGCGAACCCGCCCTCGGGGTGCCGCTTCCACACGCGCTGTCCCTTCCGGCAGGCCACGCGCTGCCACGACGAGGTGCCCGAGCTGCGCGAGCTGGAGGCCGGTCACCGCGTCGCCTGCCACTGGGCCGAGGAGGTCCGCGACGGTGTGATCCGTCCGTCCGAGGACGCCTTCGACCCGACGGCGATCAGCCCGGAGGACTGACCGGGCCACCGCACCGGCCGCGCGAACGGGCGCCGCCTAGGCTGACCGGATGGACGCACCGGGGTGGAGGCTCGGCCGGATCGCCGGCGTGCCCGTGTACGTCGCGCGCAGCTGGCTGCTGATCGCCGCGCTCGTCATCGCGCTCTTCGGTCCCGGGCTGTCGCGCGCCTTCCCCCAGCTCGGTGCGCTCGGCTACGGCATCGCGGCGCTCTACGCCGTCGCGCTGCTGGGCTCGGTGCTGCTCCACGAGGTCGCGCACGCCGTCGCCGCACAGCGCGTCGGCCTGCCGCCGCAGCACATCGTGATCACGCTCTGGGGCGGGCACACGCAGTTCGCCACGCAGGCCGTGTCCCCGGGCCGCAGCCTGTTCGTCGCCGCGGTCGGTCCAGCCGCGAACGGCGTCCTGGCGTTGGCGGTCTGGCTCGTCGTCCAGGCGCTCCCCGTGACCGGGGTCGGGTACCGCGTGCTGCTGAGCCTCGCCATCACCAACGCCTTCGTGGCCGTGTTCAACCTCGTCCCCGGGCTGCCGCTGGACGGTGGGCGCGTGCTCGAGGCCGTGATCTGGAAGGTCACCGGGCAGCGCCACACCGGCACCATCGCCGCTGCGTGGGTCGGGCGCGTCGTGGCCGTCGGCGTGCTGCTGTTCGCGCTGGCTCCCGTGCTGACGGGTGGCACGCCCAGGCTGCTGCTGGTCGTGTGGGCCGCGATGATCGGCGGGATGCTCTGGACCGCCGCCGGGCAGGCGCTCAAGAGCGCCGAGGTGGACCGCCGTGCCCTGTCGGTGAGCCTGCCGTCCCTGATGCAGTCGGCCGTGCTGGTACCGGTGTCCGCGACGCTGGCGCAGGTCCAGGCCGTGGCCGCCGGTCGCGCGGTCGTGGTGGCGTCCGAGCAGGGGCAGCTGGTCGGGCTCCTCGACACCTCAGCCGCTGCCCAGGTGCCACCGGAGCGGCTCGACCAGGTGCCGGTCGGCTCGGTCTCACGCCGCCTCGACCCCGGTGCGGTCCTCGACGTCGCGCTGCGGGGCGAGGCACTGCTGTCGGCGCTGCGGTCCCGTCCGGAGGCCGACAGCTACGTCGTCGTCGACCAGGGTGTCGTCGTGGGGGTGCTGCCGGTGCGGACGGTGGTGGCAGCCCTCACCGGTGCGCGACCCTAGACTCCGTCTCCGTGCCTGACTCCCGCTCCACCGACCAGACGTCCGCCACCGACGGCGCAGGGCCCACCGGCGCCTCCGAGCGCCGCGGGCCCCTGCGGGCGGGGGAGCGGGTCCAGCTCACGGACCCGAAGGGACGGCTGCACACGATCACCCTGACCCCGGGCGCCCAGTTCCACACGCACCGAGGGATGTTCGACCACTCGGACCTCATCGGCGGCCCCGAGGGCAGCGTGATCGAGAACACCGCAGGCATCGAGTACCTGGTCCTGCGCCCCCTGCTCTCGGACTACGTGCTCTCGATGCCACGGGGCGCCGCCGTCGTGTACCCCAAGGACGCCGGGCAGGTCGTGACCATGGCCGACATCTACCCGGGCGCCCGGGTGGTCGAGGCCGGTGTCGGCTCGGGGGCCCTGTCGATGTCGCTGCTGCGCGCGGTGGGGGACGGCGGCTACCTGCACTCCGTCGAGCGGCGCGACGACTTCGCCGACATCGCGCGCGGCAACGTCGAGACGTTCTTCGGCGGCCCCCACCCCGCCTGGCGGCTCACGGTGGGCGACCTGTCGGAGGCGCTGCCGGCGGGCGAGGAGCCGGGGTCGGTCGACCGGGTCGTGCTGGACATGCTGGCGCCCTGGGAGTGCCTGGACGCCGTCGCCGACGCGCTGGCGCCGGGCGGGGTCGTGATCGCCTACGTCGCCACGGCCACGCAGCTGTCCCGGCTGGCGGAGGACGTGCGCGCCGACGGCCGGTTCACCGAGCCGTCCGCCTGGGAGTCGATGGTGCGCGGCTGGCACCTGGAGGGGCTGGCCGTCCGTCCGCAGCACCGGATGGTGGGCCACACGGGCTTCCTGCTCACGGCGCGGAGGATGGCCGGCGACGTGGTCGCGCCGGCCCGGCGACGACGTCCGGCCAAGGGATCCCAGCTGACCGAGTCGGGCTCGGGGCAGAAGCCCGGGGTCGAGCACTGGGGGGAGCGGGAGTGGACGGCGGAGGAGCTGGGGGAGCGCCCGGTGTCCGACAAGAAGGTGCGGCGAGTGCGACGTGACGTCACGGGCGAGCGCCCCGGCTCGTCCGAGGTGGATGGGCGGGTCGGCGAGACCGGTGACGACCCCGAGAGTTAGGGTCGAGGTTCATCGCTAGGGGAGGTGCCCGATGACCGACCACGACGACGACCGCAGCGTCTCGGCGCTGTCCCGAGAGCTCGAGCTGGTCCGTGCCGAGCTGGCCAGCGTGCGACGGCGGGTGACCGAGCAGCCGGCTCGTGTGCGCGCGCTGGAGGACCGGACCGCGGCCCTGCAGCGGCAGGCCGACGAGCTGGTGACGCGGAACGAGCGCCTGCAGCGCACGCTCAGCGACGCACGCGAGCAGATCGTGACCCTGCGCACCGAGGTGGACCGTCTCGCCCAGCCGCCGAACGGGTACGCCACGTTCCTCGAGGCTCACGAGGACGGCAGCGTCGACATCTACCAGTCGGGACGCAAGCTGCGGGTGGCGATGAGCCCCACCGTCGACCGCGACGCGCTGCGGCCCGGGCCAGGAGGTCATGCTCAACGAGGCCCTCAACGTCGTGGCCGTGCGGGAGTACGAGCGCACCGGCGAGCTGGTGACCGTCAAGGAGCTGCTCGGCGACGACCGCATGCTGGTGCTCGCCCGCGCCGACGAGGAGCGCGTGGTGCGCCGCGCCGGGTCGCTGGTCGGCGAGAAGCTGCGCGTGGGCGACGCACTGACGCTCGACCCCAAGTCGGGCTACGTGTACGAGAAGATCCCGAAGTCCGAGGTCGAGGAGCTCGTCCTCGAGGAGGTCCCGGACATCGACTACGCCGACATCGGCGGACTCGGTGCCCAGATCGAGCAGATCCGCGACGCGGTCGAGCTGCCGTTCGCCCACCCCGACCTGTTCCGCGAGCACGGGCTCAAGGCGCCGAAGGGCATCCTGCTGTACGGACCGCCCGGCTGCGGCAAGACGCTCATCGCCAAGGCCGTGGCGCACTCGCTGGCGCAGCAGTCGGCGGCTCGTCGGGCACCGAGGAGGTGCGCAGCTACTTCCTCAACATCAAGGGCCCGGAGCTGCTGAACAAGTACGTCGGCGAGACCGAGCGCCACATCCGGCTGATCTTCGCCCGAGCGCGCGAGAAGGCTTCTGAGGGAACGCCGGTCGTCGTGTTCTTCGACGAGATGGAGTCGCTGTTCAGGACGCGTGGCTCGGGCGTCAGCTCCGACGTCGAGACGACGATCGTCCCCCAGCTGCTCGCCGAGATCGACGGCGTGGAGCGACTCGAGAACGTGATCGTGATCGGTGCCTCGAACCGAGAGGACATGATCGACCCGGCGATCCTGCGTCCCGGCCGGCTGGACGTGAAGATCAAGATCCAGCGACCGGACGCCGAGGCCGCCCGCGACATCTTCACGAAGTACCTCACCGAGGACCTGCCGCTGCACGCCGACGACGTGGCCGAGCACGGCGGCTCCCCGCGCGCCTGCGTCGAGGCGATGATCCAGGCGACGGTCGAGCGGATGTACACCGAGACCGAGGAGAACCAGTTCCTCGAGGTCACGTACGCCGGTGGTGACAAGGAGATCCTGTACTTCAAGGACTTCAACTCCGGCGCGATGATCCAGAACGTCGTCGACCGCGCCAAGAAGATGGCGATCAAGGACCTGCTGACCTCGGGCCAGCGTGGCCTGCGCGTCGACCACCTGCTCGCCGCCTGCCTCGACGAGTTCAAGGAGAACGAGGACCTGCCCAACACGACCAACCCCGACGACTGGGCGCGGATCTCGGGCAAGAAGGGCGAGCGGATCGTCTACATCCGCACGATCATCCAGGGCAAGAAGGGCCGGGAGCCGGGTCGTTCCATCGACACCGTCGCGAACACCGGCCAGTACCTGTAGCCCGCCCCCTCGAGTCACCGAGGCCACCGAGGGTGCCGAGATGCGGGACCTGCGTCTAGCTCCTGAGGCGCGCGTCGGCGAGCGCCTGCAGCTCGTCCTTGTCCGCACTGGTGGTGGCGTCCGGGACGGCGTCGGGAAGCGCCTCCTCCATCCGGCGGAGCGGACGGAAGGCGAGCCCCAGGACGGTCCACACGACGAGGACCACCCCGGCGGCGACGAGCACCGCGCCGATGTCACGGCCCGGCGCCGTCCACGCCGGTCCCGTGGCGGCGAGGGCCTCGCCTGCACCGGAGACGAAGGCGGACGCCGACAGGAAGCCCAGCGGCATCATCGACATGGCCAGCATCTGGTTCGTCGCCAGCACACGGCCCTGCAGCTCGAGCCCGACCTTGCTCTGGATCAGGGCCAGCCAGTGCGAGTTGACGATCATGAGCATCGCGTAGACCCCGAACAGCCCCACCGCCTGGACGACGGGGTGCGGGTGGATGCCGAGGACGACGACGGCCATGCCGAGCAGGCCCGTGCCGCCGACCATGCCGTGCGCGCGTCGGCGGGTTCCGCCCCAGAGCGCCATCACCAGCGCGCCCGCCATCGCCCCGGTGCCGCCGACCGCGGTGACGAGGCCGAGCACCTGCGGGGTGGACGTCGACAGGACGAGCGGCGTGGTGAGCACCACGGGCAGGCTGAACAGGAAGTTGAAGACCACGAAGAAGACGACCATCGCCACCAGGCCGGGGCGCCGGACGATGTACCGCCAGCCGGTGACGACCTCCTTGAGCAGCGGCTCCTCCCGTCGGACGAACAGCAGCGCGGGGAAACGCACCAGCAGGAGGACGACGATGCCGACGCTGAAGGTGACGATGTCGACCAGGACGACGGCCTTCAGGCCGACGAGCCCGATCAGCACGCCGCCGAGCAGGGCCGCGATGAGGTCTCCCGAGCTGGTGCCGATGTTGACCAGTCCGCTGGCCTGGCCGAGGTAGCGCTTGGGCACCAGCTGCGCGACAGCGGCCAGGTAGGCGGGTCGCTGGAAGGCGTTGGCGACCGAGCCGATCGCCGCGAAGGCGTAGATGTACGCGAGCTCGAGCCGCCCGGTGAACAGCAGGACGAGCAGCGCCAGCGTGGCGACCCCGGCGGCCCCGTCCGACAGCAGCATCACCCGACGCCGGTCGAACCGGTCGGCCACGGCACCCGCGATGGGTGAGACGAGGATGGCGGGCGCGACGGCCGTCACCGAGATGGTCGCGAAGGCGGCCACCGACCCGGTCTGCTGCAGCACCCAGATGCCGAGCGCGAACGTCGTCAGACCCGTCCCGATCATGCTGAGGATCTGCGTCAGCGCCACCACCAGGAAGGTGCGGGTGGACGCGGTGCCGGAACCCGCGGTCGCGGACGTGGTGCGCGGACGTCGCCCCGCCCTCCACGCCTCGATGCGGGACGACAGCACGGATGCCAGCTCGTCGGCCTGGTGCTTGAGGAAGTAGTGCCCGGCCCGAGGGATGACGGCCAGGTCGACGTCGTCGCTGAAGTCCTCCCACTCGGCGAAGCGCTCGGTGTACAGCTCCGTCGCGCGGTCGCGCTCCCCGACGACGCACAGCATCGGGGCGCGCAGCCGCTGCTGCTGCTCGCCGCGCTCGAGGGCCGTGAAGCGCCGGGTGTAGTACTCCTCGGCCTCGCGGTTGTCGTGGCGCAGTGCCCGCACCAGCAGGGCGCGGTCCCGCTCGTCCACCACGTCGGTGAAACCGCCCAGCGAACGGAGCATCTCGTGGTACGCCCGGTCCGAGAGCAGGCGGTCCGAGGGCAGCAGCCGGTGCACGAGGGACGCGATGCGACCCGGTAGCCGCGCCGCCGGGAAGGTGCCGGCCGCGACGACACCCAGCACCTCCACGCCGGCTTCCTCGAGCGCGAGGGCGGTCCGTACGGCGAGCGCGCCGCCGAGGCAGTGCCCGTAGAGGACGACGGGCCCGCCGAGGGCGGCGATCTCGGCCACGAGCGCCTCGGCCACCTCCTCGAGGGGCCGGGTCGTCTCGTCCGGGCGTGCCGTGTCGTGCCCGGGCAGGTCGACGGCGTGGAGCTCGTCGCCGGCTCCCAGCTCCGCCGCCAGCGGAGCGAACGTGACGGGGCTTCCCCCGCCGTAGGGCACGCAGACCACGTGCACGGTCTGGGCGGCGGGCAGGGTGCTGGGGCGTCCGAGCCGGCGCAGCAGACCGCCGCTCGCAGACGGCCCGTCGCCCCCTGAACGGGCGTCGAGGAACAGGGCGAGGTCGCGGACGGTCGGGTGGGTGAACAGGTCGACGACGGAGACGTCGCCCCCGAGGCAGCGCACGGCCCGGACGGCGGAGAACGAGTCGCCGCCCAGGTCGAAGAAGTCGTCGGTGGCACCCACGACCACGGGCTCGGAGGCCGTCAGCACCTCGCAGAAGGCTGCGGCGACCCGCTGCTCCGTCGGTGTGGCCGGCTCGACCGGGCCGGCGTCGCCCGAGCGCGCACCGACCGTGGGCTCCGGCAGCGCGGCACGGTCCAGCTTGCCGTTCGGGCTGAGGGGGAGCGCGTCCAGCACGGCGAAGGCGCTGGGCACCATGTAGTCCGGCAGGTCCCGTCGCAGGCCGTCCCGGACGTGCGCCACGGGGAACGGGTCATCGGCCCCCGCCGCCGGGACCAGGTACGCGACGAGGCGTCGCTGGCCCGGCACGTCCTCGCGGACCACCACGGCGGCGTCGTGCACCGCGGGGTGCGCGGCGGCGGCGCGGGCGACCTCGGCCGGCTCGACGCGGTACCCGCGGATCTTGACCTGGTCGTCCGCGCGCCCGAGGAACTCGAGGTCCCCGTCCGCGGTGCGGCGCACCAGGTCCCCGGTCCGGTACGTGCGGTCGGCGGTGCTCGGGGTGCGCTCCTGGCCAGCTCGGGTCCTCCGTGCCGAACCGTGCGGCGGTCAGGTCGTCACGTCCGAGGTAGCCGCGGGCGACGGTGGGGCCGGCGATGACCAGCTCGCCGGGCACCCCGAGGGGCACAGGTCGTCCGGACGCGTCGACGACGTGGGCGCGCGTGCCCCGGAACGGGCGCCCCAGGGGGACCACCGGCCCCCGGTTCCGGGACGTCTTGGGCAGCGCGGCGACCGGGGTGCCGAGCACCGAGACGGTGGTCTCGGTGGGGCCGTAGTGGTTGTGCACCGTCAGGCCGGGGCGGGCCGTCCGGGCCGCGTCGACCAGCTCCCACGGGCACGCCTCGCCGGCCAGCACCAGCACCCGGTGGGGCAGGACGGCGGCCAGGTCATCGTCGGCGAGAGCCGCCAGGTGGCTGGGCGTCATCTTGACGGCGTCCACCCGGTGCTCGGACAGGTACGTCCGCATGGCCGCGGGGTCGGTGACCTGCTCGTACGTCAGGACGTGCACGACCCCGCCTGTGGTGAGGGCGCCGAAGAGGTTCGTCAGGCCGAGGTCGGCGGACGGGCTCGAGAGCTGGGCCCACGCCCAGCCCTGCTCCACGTCGAGGTCGGGCAGCACCTGGGCCAGGTAGGTCAGGAGGTGTCCGTGCTCGACCGCGACGCCCTTCGGCGTCCCCGTCGACCCCGACGTGAAGAGCACGTAGGCGAGGTCGCCGGGCACCGTGCGGTCGGCGAGGGGACCGTCGTCCGTGGTGGCGACCGGGTCCGCGGGGTCGTCCAGCACCACCAGCGGACCGCTGACGCGGTGGGCGTGCCGGCTGTCGGTGACCACGACGTCGACCTGAGCCGCCGACAGCACGGAGGCGATCCGGGCGTCAGGGTAGAGCGGGTCGACGGGCACGTAGGCGCCGCCGCTGCGCAGGGCGCCGACGATGCCCACGACCAGCTCGCACGAGCGCTCCAGCAGCAGGCCGACGCGGGCGTCGGGACGCACGCCGAGCTCCTGGAGGCGGCGCGCCAGTCGGTTCGACGCGGCCTGCAGCCCGCGGTGGGTCAGGGTCTCGCCCCGGCTCACGACGGCCGGGGCGTCGGGGTGCCGCGCGGCCGCGTCGTCCAGCAGGGCGTGCACCGACGATGCGGTGACCGGGCGCGGTGACGACCCCTGGGCCGACGCCGTCACCGTCCGGTCCTCGCCCGTCAGCAGGTCGAGGGAGCCCAGCGGGGCGTCGAGGTCGTGGGCCAGGGCGACGAGGCACCGGTCGAGCATGCCCATCCACCGGCGGACGGTCCCCTCGTCGAACAGCGCCGACCGGTGCACGGCCTCGACCTGCGTCCCGTCGGCGTCGTCCGTCGCGGCGGGTGAGGACCCCGCTCCCCGGACGACGCTGCCGCTGACGTGGAGCGAGAGGTCGGTCTTCGCGGTCTGCGGCGTGAGGTCGAGCCACGTCGCGGCGACGTCCGGTCCCAGGTCGAGGCGCGGCTCTGGCTCGGTGTGCACGGTGAGCATGGTCTGGAACACGGGGGTCGTGCTCACGTCCCGGACGGGGGACACGGCGTCGACGACGTCCTCGAACGCGACGTCCTGGTGACCGAGCCCGTCGACGGTCGTGTCCCTGACCTGCGCCATCAGGTCGCGGACGGTCGTCGCGTCGTCCGAGCGCGTGCGCAGCGCGACGGTGTTGACGAAGCAGCCGACCAGCCCCTCCGTGTCGCGGTGCGTGCGCCCGGCGACCGCCGTCCCGATCACGATGTCGTCCGCGGCCGTCAGCCGGGACAGCACCAGGTGCAGCGCACCCGTCAGGACCATGAAGGGCGTGGTGCGCGTCGCCGAGCAGACCACGCCGACCGACCTCTCCGCCTCGTCGCTGAGCCGGTGCCTGACGGTGCGGGCCGCCGGGTCGGCGACCGCGGGCCGCGCCCGGTCCGTCGGTAGGGCGAGGACACCGGGTGCACCCGCGAGGTGCTCCAGCCAGTGCGCCAGCCGCTCCTTCCGGTCGCCTGCGCTCGCGCGGTGGGCCGCCCAGTCGGCGTACTGCACCGGCGCGGCGTCCGGGAGGACCGTCGCGCCGGCGTCGCGGTAGGCGGCTGCGAGGTGGTCCAGCACGACGCGCACCGACCAGCCGTCCGCGGCCACGTGGTGCAGGACGAGCAGCAGCAGGTGGTCGGTCGGTGACCTGCGCAGCAGCCAGGCCCGCCACGGCTGGTCGGTCGCGAGGTCGAACGGCTGCTCCACGAGCGCCTGGGCCCTGGTCGTGGTCTCCGCGTCGTCGTCAGCCCCGCAGTCGACGAGCTCGACCGACCCCTGGGGGGCGTCGTCCAGGACGGCGACGGGGTCGCCTGCCGTCGCGTCGAAGCGGACGCGCAGCACGTCGTGGCGCCGGACGAGGTCCTCCACCGCGTGCGGTGAGCCTGGCGACGTCGACCGGTCCGCTCAGCCGGATCGCGACCGGGATCGCGTACGCGGCCGTCCCGGGGTCGAGCTGGCTGAGGAACCACATGCGGCGCTGCGCCGAGGACAGGACGATCGGTCCAGGCGCCCGCCTCGGGAGAGCCTGCCCCGTGGCTGCGCTGCCACGCTGCCGGGCCCTGGCCAGGCGGGCCTGGAGTGCCGACTGGACGAGGTCCGTGCCGGTGTCGACGGTGCTCACAGGCCCCCCTCCTGGATGTCGGCGAGCAGCTCGGCCTCGAGCACACGAGCCAGGTCGGTCAGGCGAGGGTTGTCGAAGACCACCCTCACGGCGACGTCCAGGTCCAGGCGGTGACGCACCTCGGCCAGCAGCTGGGTGACGAGGAGCGAGTGACCCCCGAGGGCGAAGAAGTCGTCGTGCCGACCGGCCCTCCGGACGCCGAGGACGTCGACCCAGATCTGGGCGACGAGGTCCTCCATCTCACCCAGCGGGGCCTCGAAACCGGCTGCACCGGTGCCGGTCTCATGCGGATCCGGAAGGCGGGCGCGGTCGACCTTGCCGTTCGACGTGCACGGCATCGCGTCCAGCACGACCCAGCTGGTCGGGACCATGACGGCGGGCAGCCGTCCCCGCAGGGCTGCGGCCAGCGCGTCCGTGCCGTCGGCGCCCTCGGTGGTGCCGTCGGCGTCCTGACCGGACCCCTCGTGGCGCGTGGCCATCACGACGTACCCGACGAGGCGCGCGCGGGGGGACCCGGCGTCGCGCAGCGCCACCGCCGCCTCGGTCACCCCGGGGAGGGCACGCACCGAGGCCTCGATCTCGCCGAGCTCGATGCGGTGTCCGCGGAGCTTGATCTGGGAGTCGTTGCGGCCCAAGCACTCCAGCACTCCGTCGCGCCGCCAGCGCCCGAGGTCGCCGGTGCGGTACATCCGGGGCCGTCCGGGCAGGTGCTCGGCCGTGACGAACCGCTCGGCGGTCAGGTCGTCCCGGTCGTGGTACCCGTCCGCGACCGAGGTCCCGCCCAGGCAGATCTCCCCGACGACCCCGGCCGGCACCGGCCGGCCGGTGGCGTCCACGACCGCGCACAGCGTGTTCGGCAGCGGGTGCCCGACGGGCACGTACGTGTGCTCGAGGTCCGCGGGTCGCACGGGGTGCGCCGTCGACCAGATGGTCGTCTCGGTGGGCCCGTACACGTTCCAGACCTCGGACGTCAGCGGCAGCAGCCGCTCCGCCAGCCCCACCGGCATCGGCTCCCCGCCGCACAGGGCGCGGAGCGCGGGGTCGCCGGACCAGCCGCCGTCCAGCAGCATCCGCCAGCTCGACGGGGTGGCCTGGAGGACCGTGACGCCCGACGACGTGACCCAGCGGGCGAGGGCGGCGCCGTCCCGGGCCGTCGCGTCGTCGGCCACCGTGAGCGTCGCGCCCGTGCGCAGCGTCAGCCAGTGCTCCAGGCCCGCGATGTCGAAGGAGAGCGTCGTCAGGCCGGCCACCGACTCGCCCGGCCCGAGGGGCACGACCCTGTCCATCGCGTCCAGGAACGAGGCCAGCGCCGCGTGCCCCACCCTCACGCCCTTCGGCCTGCCCGTGGAGCCCGACGTGTAGATCAGGTAGGCGAGGTCGTCCGGGGACGACGTCCGCTGCGGGAGCCCCGGGTCGACCGCGTCCGGCCCGGGCCGCAGGGCCCCCACGTCGACGACGGCGCAGCCGTCGAGCGGTCCCGCCAGGCGGCCGGCGACGTCGGTGGTCGTCAGGGCGACCGTGCACCCGCTGTCGGCGACCGCGTCCGCGACCCGGGCGGGCGGGTGCGTCGGGTCGAGCGGCAGGTACGCGGCGCCCGCGTACCAGGTGCCCAGGAGGGCGGCGGTGCCGGCGACGCCGCGCGGGCAGGCGACGGCCACGGCCTGACCGGCGCCGACGCCGGCGGCGACCAGTCGTTCGCCGACGGCGTACGCCCAGGCGTGCAGCTCCCCGTAGCTGACCCGTCCGGCGACCGGGCAGTCGACGGCGACCAGGTTCCGGTGCAGCGCAGCGGCTCTCGCCACCTGGGCCGGCACCGGCTCCGAGGCGGCCACGAGGTCGGCCTCCTGCCGCCACCCCGGCTGCACGCGGCGACGCTCGGCCACGGGGACCCAGTCGAGCGAGGCGACCGGCGCCATCGGGTCCGCCAGCGCCGACTCGAGCAGCGTGAGCAGCCGCTCGGCCACGTCGCGCGCGTCGGCCTCGTCGTACAGGTCGAGCGAATGCTCGACGCTCAGCAGGGGACCCCCGTCCGCGCCGGGCTCCCAGAACATGCTGAGGTCGGACTTGGCGCGGCCGTTGTCCAGCTCGCGCACGAGCGTCCAGCGCACGTCGTCACCCGAGGCGTCCGCCACTGGGTGGTTCTGCACCGCGACGAGGAGGTTGGTACCGGGCGCGGACGGGAAGCCCCCGCGCCCGGCGGCGCGGTGAGCGGCCGCGAACCCGATCCAGCCGTGCTCGAGGTCCTCCAGCACCCGGTCGGCGTTGAGACGCAGCAGGTCGACCACGCCGGCGTCCGGCGCGACCTCGAGCACGAGCGGGACGGTGTCGAGCAGTGGTCCGACGACCTGCTCGGCCTCCGGCACGCGCCGCACCGACAGCGGGGAGGTGAGCCCGACGGACGTGCGTCCGGTCTGGCGGTGCACCAGGACGGCCGTGAGCGTCACCAGCAGCGTGAACAGGCTGGTGCCGTGTTCGGCAGCCAGGTGCTCAGCGCGCTGCAGCAGGGCGGGGTCGACCCTCGTCTCCACCCGGCCACCGCGTCGCGGACGCTCCGGTCGTGCCGTCACGCGGTAGGCGGGAAGCGCGTGGTCCCCCTCAAGGGACGCCAGGCGGTCCGCCCAGTACCGGCGGGCGGCCTCACCGGCCGGCGACTCGATCTCGTCGACGAGAGCACGTGCGACGTCGCCGAACCGGGGGCCCCGGGCAGGGGTGCGACCGTCGTAGGCATCGGCCAGCCGCTCGAGGAGGAGACCCGTCGACCACCCGTCGAAGGCAGCGTGGTGCAGGTAGAGGCCGAGGTCGTGCTGCTCGTCGTCGCGGAGCACCAGCAGCGCTCGCACCAGTGGGAGGCGCGAGATCGTCAGCGGCTCCGTCGCCGCGGCGGCCAGGAGGGCGGCGCTGCGCGCGGCGGCGCGATCGTCCCCGCGCAGGTCGTGGACCTCCAGCGGCCACGGGTGGGCGGGTTGGGTCGAGGCCCGCAGCGACGACCCGTGCGGCTCCAGGGTCGTCCGGAGCACCGGGGTCGAGGCGAGCACCGCGTCCAGCGCCTCGCGCAGACGTCCAGGATCGACCGCTCCGGTCACGCGGACCTGGAGGGGCACCACGTAGAGCGGGGAGTGGTCGCCGCCGTCCAGCTGCTCGGCCACCCAGAAGAGCGACTGCACGGGCGTGACGGCTGGGTGGACGTCGTCCGTGCGCTCGAGCGTCCGCGCCGGGGAGGTGCCCACCGTGGCCCCGGCGCGCGACAGTGCGTCGGCGACACCGGACACCGTCGGGTCGGCGAAGAAGGTCGGGAGAGGCAGCCGCACCCCGGTGCGACGGGCCAGGCGCGAGAGCACGGAGGCGGCGGCCAGCGACGTGCCACCGGCGCTCAGGAACGGCGTGCCGGCGAGCACGTGGTCGAGGTCGAGGACCTCGCACCACGTCGCGGCCACCTCGAGCTCGAGCGGGGTCACGGGCTCACGGCCGCCCGTGCCCCGCACCGTGGCCGCTGCAGGGGTCTCCAACGTGACGCCGGGGAGCGCTCCGCGGTCGGCCTTGCCGTGCGGCCCGAGGGGCATCCGGTCCAGCGGCACCACCCGGGTGGGGACCATGTACTCCGGCAGCCGGGAGCCGACCCACCCGCGCAGCGCCTGCTCGGCTGTCGCCGGGTCCTGTGCACCGCCGGACACCGGGTCGTCCCCGCCGCTGAGCACCACGAACGCCACGAGGTGCGCGGCCTCCCGCGCGTCGTGGCGCATGAGGACCACGGCCTCCGTGACGTCCGGGTGGGCCGCGAGGACGGTCTCGACCTCGCCGAGCTCGACGCGGAAGCCGCGCACCTTGACCTGGTGGTCCACCCGGCCGTGGAGCTCGAGCTCCCCGTCCGGCCGCACCCGCACCAGGTCCCCGGTGCGGTAGAGGCGCTCGGGCACCGCGGCGGTGCCGTCGAGGAAGCGCTGCGCCGTGAGGTCGGGGCGACCGAGGTAGCCCCTCGCGACCTGCACCCCGCCGTGGTGCAGCTCACCGATCTCGCCGTCGGCGACCGGCTGCCCCTCCGCGTCGAGCACGTGGGCCGTGACCTCCGGCAGCGTCCGGCCGATGGTCGGGGCCCCCGGGCTGCCGCGGCGCACGAGGGCGCCGGTCGAGTAGGTCGTCACCTCGCTCGGCCCGTAGCAGTTCCACAGGCGACGGACGCCCGGCTTCTCCAGCACGCTGTTCGCCAGCCGCCGGGACAGCGCCTCGCCGGCCAGCACGACGGTGGTCACGGAGGGTGGCAGGTCGCCCTCCCTGACGAGCACCGCCATCGCCGAGGGGACGGTGTTGACGAGGGTGACGCGGTCGCGGTGGGGGAGCAGCGGCAGGTCGAGGACGCTGCCGGCGACGACCAGCGTGCCGCCGCCGGCGAGCGTCGTGAAGATCTCGAACACGGACAGGTCGAAGCAGACCGAGGTGCTGAAGAGCACGCCCCGCGTCTCGTCGGGGGAGAACGTGCGGTGCGCCCAGCGCAGGAGCGCGGTCACCTGCCGGTGCTCGATGGCGACGCCCTTGGGCCGGCCGGTCGATCCCGACGTGTAGATGACATACGCGAGGTCCTCGGGACGCGGCTGCCGACGCCGGGCTCCGGCCACCTCGTCGGTGGCGAGCGACTCGACGTCCACGACCGGGCACGCGACACCGGTCGACTCGACCAGCGGACGGGTCGTGGTGTCGGCGAGGACCAGGGGGACCTCGCTGTCCGTCAGCAGGACCCCGACGCGGTCGCTCGGGTAGTGCGGGTCCACCGGCAGGTAGGCGGCCCCCGCGTGCAGCACCGCCAGCAGGGTCGTGACGAGGCGCGCGGTGCGGGGCAGGCACACGCCGATGAGGGTGTCGGGGCCCGAGATCCACGGACCCAGCGCGGCCGCGGTGCGCCGCACCTCGTCGGCCATCTCGGCGTACGTGACCTCGTGCGTCCCGTCCAGCAGCGCGACCCGGTCGGGGGTGCGGGCAGCCTGCGCCAGCACGAGGTCGGCGAGCGTGCCGTCCTCGGCGATGGCGGGGTACCAGTGCGCGGTGGGCCACGTGTCCTCTTCCGCGGCGGGCGTGGTCCCTTCCCGGATCCCGTCCGGGTCCTCATGCCTCAGCGGCAGCGTCGGCGTGGTGACGGCGGTGTCGACCGCCTCGTGAGCAGTGGTCATCGTCAACAGCGCGCGCAGGCCAGCCCCGTTGCTGACCTGTGAGAAGCGAGACCCCCCCGCTCGCGCACCCTCCCGGATCAGACTATGGCGTGAAAACGGTCATACTCGTAAGTAACTGCGTATGTGCTGACACGTACCTCCGACCGCCAGTGCCGCGACATGGTCTCGGGGGGCACCCAGGTCGGTGGGCACCTCGACGTCACGCACGGTCCACTCGATGCCGTCCACCCGCACCGCGCCGACCTCACCGACCGGGCCGATCCCGACCTCCACCTCCCGCGCGTCGCGCAGGAAACCCGACCCCTCGGCCTTGAGCACCGCCTCCTTGCGCACCCAGAGCCGCGCGAAGGCCGCCGCCCCGTCGTCGGCACCGGACGCGCTCACGAGGCGGGCGAGGTCGCGGTGCTCCGAAGCGGTGGAGACCACCTCGGCGGTCCTCAGCAGGTCACGCCCAGCGACCCGCCCGCCCTGCTCGACGTCGACCCCCACGCGCTGCGCCGCCACGGCCAGCACGACCACCTGGTCGGTGTGGGAGAGGTTGACGTCCGCGGGCCCGGTCAGCCCCTCGACCTCAGGCCGGCCGGCCCCGCCGACCCGCAGGCCGACCCGGTCGGGAGGCACGCCGAGCAGGTCGCCGAGCACCGCGCGAAGGAACAGCCGTCCCCGGACCCACCGCTCGGTCAGCAGCGGGGTGGCGAACCGCCTCGCCCGCTCGACCTCGGGGTGGCTCAACCACGGGTGGTCCTGGCCGACGGGGCCCGGCCCGCCGACGGCGCCGGCGCCGTCCAGGAGGGCCCAGTGCAGGTGCACCTCGCCCTGTTCGGGCCACCGTGTCGGCGTCATCGCCGCGACACTAGTGCGGACGTCCGGCGCCGAGACGACCACGTACGCTCACGACCATGACGGTGCGGCGCGTGATGGGCATCGAGACCGAGTACGGGGTGGCCGACCCGTCCGACTCCACCGCCAACCCCATGCTGATGTCGGGTCAGGTCGTCAACGCCTACGCGGCGCCGCTCGGCAGCCGCGCCGGACGGGCGCGCTGGGACTACGAGGACGAGCAGCCGTTGCGAGACGCCCGCGGGTGGGAGCTGGGGCGCGCCGCGGCGCACGCCAGCCAGCTCACCGACACCCCCGGCGGGGAGCTCGCGGACGAGCTGGAGGACCCGACGCTGGCCAACGTCGTGCTCACCAACGGCGCCCGCCTCTACGTCGACCACGCCCACCCGGAGTACTCCAGCCCCGAGGTGACGAGCCCCCTGGACGTGGTGCGCTGGGACAAGGCCGGCGAGGCCGTGATGCTGGAGGCGGTGCGCCGGATCGCGCAGACGCCCGGCCTGCGACCGGTGAACCTGTACAAGAACACCACCGACAACAAGGGTGCCTCCTACGGCACCCACGAGAACTACCTGATGTCGCGGGCGACCCCGTTCCCGGAGATCGTCCGCGGGCTCGTTCCGTTCTTCGTCAGCCGCCAGGTCGTCACCGGGGCCGGCCGTGTGGGCCTGGGCCAGACCGGCGACGACGACGGCTTCCAGATCGGGCAGCGCTCCGACTTCTTCGAGGTCGAGGTCGGTCTGGAGACGACGCTGAAGCGGCCCATCGTCAACACCCGCGACGAACCGCACGCGAGCGCCGACAAGCACCGCCGGCTGCACGTGATCATCGGCGACGCCAACCTCTGCGAGGTGGCGACCTACCTGAAGATGGGCACCACGGCCCTCGTGCTGGACATGATCGAGGCGCGCGCCTGCCCGGACCTGACGGTGCAGCACCCGGTCTCGACGCTGCACGCGGTGAGCCACGACCCGACGCTGAAGGAGCTCGTCACGCTGCGGGACGGCACGACGCTGACGGCTGTGCAGCTGCAGTGGCGCTACCACGAGGCGGCGACCGCCTTCGTGCGCGAGCGGGAGGGCGCCGACGCCGACCCGCAGACGGTCGACGTGCTCGAGCGGTGGGGGACCGTGCTCGACCGGCTCGAGCGCGACCCGATGGAGTGCGCGGCCGAGCTCGACTGGGTGGCGAAGCTGCGCCTCCTGCAAGGCTTCCGCGACCGGGAAGGCATCGACTGGGACCACCCGCGGCTGCAGCTGATCGACCTCCAGTACGCGGACGTCCGTCCCGAGCGCGGCCTGTACCACCGGCTCGTCGAGCGTGGTGCGGTCGAACGGCTGGTCGACCCGGCCGACGTCGCGTCGGCGGTCACCGAACCCCCCTCCGACACCCGCGCGTACTTCCGGGGCCAGTGCCTGGCCAGGTTCGGCGAGCAGGTCAGCGCCGCGAGCTGGGACTCGCTGATCTTCGACCTGCCCGGCTTCCCGTCGCTCCAGCGGGTGCCGATGCTCGAGCCGCTGAGAGGGACGAAGGAGCACGTCGGGGGGCTGCTGGACCGGTGCACGAGCGCCGAGGAGCTCGTCCGGGCCCTGAGCGCCCGCTGACGACGCGCCCACCAGTCGTGCTGACCGCGTGTGGGCGGTCCGTGCGCGCGCCTAGGATTGAGGGAGCGTCCCGTCACGAGGAGGTCCGATGTCCGGTCAGGAGCAGCAGCGGCCGACGCGCCGCGACGGCGACGAGCCCGACGAGGCCCCCGAGCCGCCGCCCACCGCGCCCGCCGCGCGGGTGGACACCCAGGAGGTCGACGACCTCCTCGACGAGATCGACGACGTGCTGGAGGCCAACGCCGAGTCCTTCGTCCGCGGCTTCGTCCAGAAGGGCGGCCAGTGACCCGTCCCGACCGTGACGGACGGCTGCCCGCAGCGTTCACGACTGCGGGCGGCTCCTCGTTCACCGACTTCCTGGCCGCCCACAGCCCCGAGCTCCTGCCCGGGCGGCGCCCGCTGCCGCCGGGCACCGTGCCCGAGGTGCCCCACGGGACGACCATCGTCGCGCTGACGTTCCCCGGCGGCGTGCTGATGGCGGGCGACCGGCGGGCCACGATGGGCAGCTTCATCGCCAACCGCGACATCGAGAAGGTCTTCCCGGCCGACGACTACTCGTGCGTGGGCATCGCGGGCACCGCCGGGCTGGCCGTCGAGATGGTCCGGCTGTTCCAGGTGGAGCTCGAGCACTACGAGAAGATCGAGGGAGTCCTGCTCAGCCTGGACGGCAAGGCGAACCGGCTCGCCAGCATGATCCGCGCCAACCTCGGCCTGGCCATGCAGGGCCTGGCGGTCGTCCCGCTGTTCGCGGGCTTCGACCTCGACGCCGGGCGGGGGCGAATCTTCTCCTACGACGTGACCGGCGGACGGTACGAGGAGCACGACCACCACGCCGTCGGCTCCGGGTCGCTGTTCGCGCGCGGCTCGCTGAAGAAGCTGTACCGGCCCACGCACTCGGCCGAGGAGGCCGTCCGCGTCGCGGTCGAGGCGCTGTACGACGCCGCCGACGACGACTCGGCGACCGGTGGGCCGGACGTCACCCGACGCATCTGGCCCGTCGTGGCCACCGTCACGCTCGACGGCTACCGGCGCGTCGACGACGGCGAGCTCGGCGGTGTCGTCCGGGAGGTGCTGGCGGGACGCACCGACGACCCGGGCGGCAGCACCCCTGGCCGCGCAGGGAGCCTGCGATGACCGCCCCGTTCTACGTCTCGCCCGAGCAGCTGATGAAGGACCGGGCCGACTTCGCGCGCAAGGGCATCGCCCGGGGCCGGTCCGTCGTGGTCGTCCCCTACGACGGAGGGATCGCGTTCGTCGCCGAGAACCCGTCCCGAGCGCTGCACAAGGTCAGCGAGATCTACGACCGCATCGCGTTCGCCTCGGTCGGCAAGTACAACGAGTTCGAGAACCTGCGCGTCGCCGGCGTGCGGTACGCCGACCTGCGCGGCTACTCCTACGACCGCACGGACGTGACCGCCAGGGGCCTGGCGAACGCCTACGCGCAGACGCTCGGCACCGTCTTCACGACCGAGCACAAGCCCCTCGAGGTCGAGCTGGTCGTCGCCGAGGTCGGTCGCGCCCCCGCCGACGACCAGGTGTACCGGCTGACCTACGACGGGTCCGTCATGGACGAGTCGGGCGTCGTGGTGATGGGTGGTGCGGCAGAACAGGTCTCGGCCGTCATCGGAGACCGCTGGCGGGCAGGCATGACGCTTGCCGAGGCGCTCGCCCTCGCCGTCGAGGGTCTGTCGGTCGACCCCGCCGGGGATGCCCCCCGGACCCTCGAACCCGATGCGCTGGAGGTCGCCGTCCTCGACCGGCACCGGCCGCGGAGAGCCTTCCGCAGGGTGGCGGGTGTGCTGCTCGAGAGCCTGCTGACGGCCGACGTCGACGACGTGCCCGAGACCGACGACCACCGCCCCGGACCGCACGACACCCTCACCGGCGAGGACGCCGGCCCGACGGCCGACCAGACCGGTGGCGGCTCAGGGACCCCCGATGGAGAGGGCCACACCGGGCTGCCCGACGACACGAAGGAGTGACGAGGTGTCCGCGCCCGTACCGCACCGGATCCGTCATGCGCGCACGACCGACGCGGGGGAGCTCTACACCCTGCAGAGGGCGGCGTTCCTCACGGAGGCACAGCGGTACGGCGACCCGCACCTGCCACCACTGCGTGACACGCTCGAGGACGTGGTGCACGTGCTGCGTGACCCGATGGCCGCCGTGCTCGTCGCGGTGATCTCCACGGACTCGGAGCTCGGCCGGCGCGGCCGCATCGTCGGGTCGGCGCGGGTCTCGACCGCCGGGTCGACGGGTCAGGTCGGACGGATCGTCGTGGCCCCGGACCTGCAGGGCCGCGGCCTCGGGAGCGCGCTCCTGAGCGCCGTGCACGCGGAGGCGCACGCCGCAGGGTTGCAGGACCTCGAGCTCGTGACCGGCACGGCCTCCTCGGAGAGCCTGGCCCTGTACCGGCGTCACGGGTACGTCGACTCGCGAACGTCCAGCGACGACCGCGGCGTCTCGATGCAGGTGATGCGCAGGGTGTTGTGAGGACCGCCCGCACGGTCGCCACGTAGGCTGGGCTGATGGACCGCCGGATCTTCGGGATCGAGACCGAGTTCGGGGTGACCTGCGTCGGCGGCGGCCAGCGCAAGCTGTCCGCCGACGAGGTGGCGCGCTACCTCTTCCGCAAGGTCGTGTCCTGGGGCCGCTCGTCCAACGTGTTCCTGCGCAACGGCGCCCGGCTCTACCTGGACGTGGGATCGCACCCCGAGTACGCGACGCCCGAGTGCGACGACGTGCGCGAGCTGATCATCCACGACCGTGCGGGTGAGCGGATCCTGGAGGGGCTCGTCGTCGACGCCGAGCGCCGGCTGCGCGAGGAGGGCGTGGACGGCGAGGTCTACCTCTTCAAGAACAACACCGACTCGGCCGGGAACTCCTACGGCTGCCACGAGAACTACCTGGTGGGTCGCGGCGGGGAGTTCTCCCGCCTCTCGGACGTCCTCATCCCCTACCTGGTCACGCGTCAGGTGCTGGTGGGGGCCGGCAAGGTGCTGGCCACGCCGAGGGGTCCGTTGTTCGCCCTGTCGCAGCGCGCCGACCACATCTGGGAAGGCGTCTCCAGCGCCACGACGCGGTCCCGTCCGATCATCAACACCCGCGACGAGCCCCACGCTGACGCCGAGAAGTACCGGCGGTTGCACGTCATCGTCGGCGACTCGAACATGTCCGAGACCACGACGATGCTCAAGGTCGGCGGCGTCGACCTGGTGCTGCGCATGATCGAGGCCGGGGTCCCCGTCCGGGACCTCACGCTCGAGAACCCGATCCGCGCGATCCGGGAGATCAGCCACGACCGCACCGGGCGTGTGGCGGTCAAGCTCGCCAACGGCCGCTCAGCCAGTGCCCTCGACATCCAGGAGGAGTACCTGGACCGTGCGCGGTCGTTCGTCGACTCCCGCAACCTCCATACCGACACCACGAAGCGGGTGCTCGACCTGTGGGAGCGGGGACTGCGGGCGGTGCGTGACGACGACCTGTCCCTCGTCGACCGCGAGCTGGACTGGGTGATCAAGCACCGGCTGATCGAGCGCTACCGGGCCAAGCACGACCTGCCGCTGTCCAGCGCGAGGGTCGCCCGCCTGGACCTCGCCTACCACGACATCTCGCGCACACGTGGTCTGTACAACCTCATGGCCGCCAAGGGGCTGGTCGAGCGCGTGTCGAGCGACATCGAGGTCTTCCAGGCCACGTCGGTCCCGCCGCAGACGACACGCGCCCGTCTGCGCGGGGACTTCGTGCGGCGTGCGCAGGAGCAGCGGCGCGACTTCACGGTGGACTGGGTGCACCTCAAGCTCAACGACCAGGCGCAGCGCACCGTGCTGTGCAAGGACCCCTTCCGCAGTGTCGACGAGCGCGTCGAGAGGCTGATCGCCAGCATGTGAGGCGTCCGGTCCGGTGCCCCGCCCACCGCCCGTCCGGGGGAGCCGCTCAGGGAACACCCAGGAACTCCGGTTAGGGTTCATCACTCCCTCCCGCCCGACAAGAGGTTGCTGTGCGTCGCCTGTTCACTGCTCTGCTGCTCCTGCCCGTGCTCGTCCTGTCCGCCTGCGGCTCCGAGACGCCGCCGGAGGCTCAGCCGAGCCCCGAGGTGACGACCTCGAGCCTGACGGAGGTCGAGGTCACCGGGGCCGGCGGCAAGAAGCCGACCGTCTCGTGGGACGGGACCTTCGCGACGGCCCAGACCGACCGGCGGATCCTCGCCGAGGGGGCCGGGGAGGTCGTCGAGCTCGGCCAGAAGGTCTCGATCAACTACCTGGGTGTCAACGGCCGCGACGGCACCGAGTTCGACAGCTCCTTCGGCAACCCGAAGCCCGCGAGCTTCGTGCTGGAGGAGGGCTCGGTCATCAAGGGCTTCGCGTCCGGCCTGGCCGGGGTGCCCGTCGGGTCCCGCGTCCTGGTCGGCATCTCGCCCGAGGACGGGTACGGCCCGGCCGGTGGGCAGCCGGCAGCCGGGATCGAGGCCGAGGACAGCCTGCTGTTCGTCATCGACGTCCTCGCGGTCGGGGACGTGCTCGACCGCGCAACCGGGACGGCGGTGCCTCCGATGCCCGGTCTGCCGACCGTGACCCTCGACCCGGCGAGCGGTGCGCCGACCGTCACCACGCCGGGCGGCCCCCCGCCCAAGGAGCTGATCATCCAGCCCCTGATCGTCGGTGCACGGCGCCACGACGACCGCCGGCCAGTCCCTGACCGTGCAGTACCACCTGGTCAAGTGGGGCGACAACAGCGTGATCGAGTCGTCGTGGTCGAAGGGCACCCCGGCGCCCCTGACGATCGGGAACGGCAGCATCCTGCCCGGTCTCGACGCCGGCCTGACCGGCCAGACGACCGGCAGCCAGATCCTGCTGGTCGTCCCGCCGGGCGAGGCCACGCAGGGCGCCGCCGGCGGTGAGGACACGATCGTCTTCGTGGTCGACATCCTCGACGCCGAGTGAGCAGCACGTACCCGTCCTTCCCAGCCGTCCCCCCACCACTGGAGAACCCATGAGCGACCGCACGAAGCCAGAGATCGACTTCCCCGGCGGCGAGCCGCCCACCGAACTGGAGGTGCACGACGAGGTCGTGGGCGACGGCCCCGAGGCCGCCGCCGGCCAGACCGTCTCCGCGCACTACGTCGGCGTGGCGTTCTCCACCGGCGAGCAGTTCGACGCCTCCTGGGACCGCGGGCAGCCGCTGGACTTCCGCCTCGGTGTCGGCCAGGTCATCAAGGGCTGGGACGACGGGATCGCCGGCATGCGCGTCGGCGGTCGTCGCCGCCTGACCATCCCGCCGGACCTGGCGTACGGGGACCGGGGCGCCGGATCCGCGATCGCGCCGGGCGAGACCCTGATCTTCGTGGTGGACCTGGTCGCGGCTCGCTGACCTGCCGCACGCACGACACGGGTCCACCTCGCACGAGGTGGCCCCCTGCGCGCGTGGTGGCCGCCGTGTGGGTCCGGGGCCGGGTCAGTCGCGCAGGAGCGCGGCCGCGTGACGACCCGCGGCCGCGGCCGCCAGGAAGCCCGACGGGTCCTCGTCCAGGCCACGCCCCATGGACGACAGCCGTACCGGGCTGGCGCGCAGCGCGTCGTCCAGCCCGTCCAGCCCCACCTCGACCAGGCGGTGACGTCCGACGGGCTCGACCAGGTCGGCGACCTGCGCGCGCACGCGCTCGGCGAGCGCCGTGCTGCCGGGGTGGCCGTCGAAGCGGGGGAGCACGACGTCGGCGCGCGCCAGCGCCACCCGTCCGTACGCGGTGAGGCTGTGGTGCGAGACCCCGAAGTGGCGGTCCCGGGCGTCGGACGCGGAGACCCGCAGCGACGCCACCGCACGTCCACCGAGCGCGACCGCCGCGTTGACGGCCTCCCCGGCACCCACCCCGGTGAACCCCCACCGCGTCCCGGTGCCCAGGTTGCCCGGTCCCTGCGCCACGACGGCCACGTCAGCGCCCAGGACGTGGCGTGCGGCGAGCAGGCCGGAGTGGACCGTCACCGCCTCGAGGTCGCCGCCGAAGGCCTGTCCCACCGTGACGGTCCCGGCCAACCACCCGGCGTCGCGCAGGCCGGCGACCGCGCGCGAGAACCACGCTGGCAGCGCACCGCCGTCGGTCATCACGTAGGCCACGCGGAGCGCGTCGGTGCCGGCCGCGTCACCACCTGGAGCCCGCGCACCCGCCAGCACCGCAGGCAGCGCGGAGTGCAGGTCGGCGACGACGACGGGCATCCCGGCCACGTCGTCCGCGTCCGCCAGGAGGGCGTGGTGGGGGGACTCCTGCTCGTCGACGCCCAGCAGCATCGCCTGCAGGGGCGTGTAGCGGGCCTTGACCACGTGCCCAGGACCCGGCAGCGGATCGGGGGGCAGGCGGTCGGGGAGCGCCACGACGAGGGCGTACCCGCCGGTCCCGAGGCCCCGGTCGAGGGCGGTCGTGTTGAGCAGCACGGTGTCGCCGCGCTCCGGCGACCCCACGAGCGCCGGGTACGCCAGCGCCCGCACGTCGCGGTCGTCGCTGTCGATGCGCACACGCACCTCGGTCGCGCCGTGCCACGAGCGACCCACGTCCGTGACCAGACCACGCCGCCAGCGCACGACGGACGCCGGGCCGACGTCGGGGACGTGGTGCGCGTCGGGGGCACCGTGAGTGTCTGCCACCCTCGCGACGCTACTGGAGTAGGTTGACCGCGATGTCCGCGCGCCGCACCGAGAGACTCCTGAACCTCGTCATCGCCCTCCTGGCGACCCGTCGGTGGCTGACCAAGGAGCAGATCCGCCAAGCGGTGCCGCAGTATGCGGAGAACGACTCCGTCGAGGCGTTCGACCGGATGTTCGAGCGTGACAAGGAGTCCCTGCGCGAGCTGGGCGTCCCGCTCGAGACCGGCAACACCTCCTCGTGGTTCGACGACGAGCTCGGGTACCGCATCGACCCGGACGCCTACGCACTCCCGGCGATCTCGTTCACGCCGGCCGAGCTGGCGGTGCTCGGCCTCGCCTCACGGGTGTGGCAGCAGGCCAGCCTCGCCGGGCCCGCCGCCCGGGCGCTGGTGAAGCTCAAGGCCCTCGGCGTCGAGACCGACTCCTCGTCCCTGGTCGGGATCGAACCGCGCGTCTCGACGAACGAACCGTCGTTCGACCGCCTCTACGCGGCGACCCGCGACCGCGCTCCGGTGGCGTTCAGGTACCGCAAGGGTGGCCGGGGCGAACCCGAGCGGCGACGCGTCGAGCCCTGGCGTATCACCTCGTGGCACGGCCGCTGGTACCTGATCGGGTTCGACCGGGACCGCCAGGACTCCCGGCTGTTCCGGCTGTCTCGGGTGACGGGGCAGGTGCAGCGCATCGGCGAGCCCGGCACCGTCGAGGTCCCGGACGGCGTCGACGCCCAGGCCATGCTGCGGGACGTCGTCGTGGCCGCCCCCGAGCGCACTGCCCGGCTTCGCGTGGAGCCGCACTCGGGCCAGGTCCTGCGCCGCCGCGCGGAGGCACCGGCGCACACCGACGAGATCGAGGTGGCCTTCGCCGACGTCGACGAGCTCGCCGCTGAGGTCGCGGCGCTCGGAGCCCGTGCCGAGGTGCTCGACCCGCCCGACCTGCGCGAGGCCGTCCTGGTGCGGCTCAAGGGCGCCGCGGCGGCGCACCCTCTCGCCGACGACGACCCGGAGGCGGTGGCGCCGTGAGCACCCCGACGAGCGCGGCCGACCGCCTGAGCCGTCTGCTCGCGATGGTGCCGTACCTGCTGGCGCGCCAGGGCGTGCCGCTGACGGAAGCGGCCCGGCACTTCGACATCACCGAGGACGAGCTCGTCAAGGACCTCGAGCTGCTCTTCGTCTGCGGGCTGCCCGGGCACATGCCCGGCGACCTGATCGAGGCCGAGTGGGAGTCAGGCAAGGTCTACCTCGACAACGCGGACACCATCGCGCGCCCGCTGCGGCTCGGCCTGGACGAGGCGATCACCCTGCTCGTCGGCCTGCGCACCCTCGCCGGCGCGCCCGGGGCAGGGGACCGGGACGCCCTCGACGGCGCCCTGGCCAAGCTCTCCGAGGCCACCGGCGACGCGGGCCGCGCCGCCGGGGCTGTGGCCGTCGACCTGGACGACGAGGTCGCCGAGCAGGTGCTGACCACCGTCCGCCGAGCCGTGGGCGACCGTCGCCGTCTGCACCTGCGCTACCTGGTGCCCGGCCGCGACGAGGCCACCGAGCGTGACGTCGACCCGATGCGCGTCGTGAGCCTGGCCGGCCACTGGTACCTCGAGGGCTGGTGCCACCGCGCCGATGGCGTGCGGCTGTTCCGGCTGGGACGGGTGCTGTCCGCGGAGCGCCTCGACGTGGACGGCACCCCGCCGCCCCAAGCGCGCAGCCGCGACCTCCAGGACGACCTGTTCACCCCGTCGCCGACCGACACCCGGATCACCCTCGACCTCGGCCCGTCCTCGCAGTGGGTCGTCGACCAGTACCGGCCCGAGCACAGCGAGGAGCTCCCCGACGGCTGGCTGCGCATCCGGCTGCGTACCGCCGACACGGGCTGGCTGCGGCAGCTCGTGCTCCGCTCCGGCGGTGGCGTCGTCGTGGTGGAGCCGCCAGAGGTGGTCACCCAGGTGGCCTACGAGGCGGCCGAGGCACTCGCCCGCTACGCCTGAGCGGGTCAGTCGGTCACGCAACTCTCAAGTTCTGCCACGGGCGGCCGATGGAATCTCACATCGTTCGAGAAGCCTTTCAGCCCAGCAGAAGAGGTGATCCGCAGTGACCACGATCAAGGCCTCGTGCCCGTGTTGCGGTGACGTCGACCTGACCCCGCCCCAGGTGCGCCTGGTGGTCTGCTCCGTCGCGGCGTGGTCGTACTACACGTTCGTCTGCACCGGCTGCCAGGACATCATCCGCAAGCCCGCAGCCGTCGAGATCGTCAAGCTCCTCACGACGGGTGGTGTGGTCGCCGAGTCGTGGACCGTGCCCGCCGAGGCGCTCGAGGAGCACCACGGCCCGGTCATCGGCTACGACGACGTCCTGGACTTCGCGCTCTGGCTCGACTCCGCCGACCTGGTCGCCGCGGCAGCCTCCACGACCCTGCACGCGCGACGTCCCGTCGCCTGACGCGACTGCCTCCCCGTCCTGCAGCACGACCCCGCTAGGGTCGGTGCGTGACCTGGTTCCTCCTCTGGCTGGTGCTCGTCCTCGCCGCCCTCGCGGTGCTGGGACTGCTCGGCTGGCAGCTGTTCCGCAAGGGCTTGGCCGTGGTGCGACAGGTCGGTCGGGCCGGCGAGGTCGCCGGCGAGACCGCTGCCTCCCGCGAGGCCGCCTTCGACGTCTGGCTGGAACGCCGGGCCGACGAGGACCTCGCGGCCGCCCATGAGCGCGAGCGGAAGGGGTCCTCGGGCACCTCCCGGTGGCCCCGGCGGCACCCGCCCCGCCCGAACCCGGTGCCCGTGCGTCGTACGATGAGCAGAACCGATCCCGAGAGGTCCTGACATGGCCAAGTTCTTCGACAACCCGGTCCTGCTGCTGGTCCTGGTGGTGATCATCGTCCTCGTCTTCGGCGCCAACAAGCTGCCGGGCGCGGCACGGAGCCTCGGCCGTTCGATGCGCATCTTCAAGTCCGAGGTCCGCCAGATGAAGGACGACGACGAGCCCGGCACGACGTCCGGCTCGGCGACCCACCACGGCCCGGAGGCCCCGCTCGAGGGCCGCGTCGTCGACGACCAGGCACGACGCTCCTCCGAGGAGCCGCGCCCCGCTCCCGACGCCCCCCGCAAGGACGTCTGACCGAGACCACGACCACCCACTCGACGACCCTTCACGCCGGACACCGCCACCGATGCCGCTGAGCCCTGCACGCCGGGCCAACCCCGAGGCACGGATGGCGCTGCGCGAGCACCTTCGCGAGCTGCGCAACCGGCTGTTCAAGGCCGCCATCGGGCTGATCGCCGGGGCCGTGGTCGGCTGGTTCCTGTACGACCCCGTGCTCGAGGCCCTCGGGCAGCCGATCCAGGACGTCGCCACCGCGGCCGACCGCGAGGCGTCCCTCAACTTCGCCAGCGTGGCGAGTCCCTTCGACCTCAAGCTGAAGATCTCCGTCTTCATCGGCGCGATCGTCTCGAGCCCGGTGTGGATCTACCAGCTGTGGGCGTTCGTCACGCCCGGCCTCAAGAGGAGGGAGCGGCGCTACGCCCTGGCCTTCGTCGCGGCGGCCGTCCCGCTCTTCCTGGCCGGCTCGTACCTGGCCTTCCGCGTGATGCCGACCTTCGTGAAGTTCCTGGTCGGCTTCTCCCCGCAGGGCTTCTCGAACTTCATCGACGCCCAGGTCTACCTGGGCTTCGTCATGCGCGTCATCCTCACCTTCGGGCTCTCGTTCCTCATCCCCGTCGTGCTCGTCGGGCTCAACCTCGTCGGGCTCGTGTCCGGACGGGCGATCCTCAAAGCCTGGCGCTGGGTCGTCGTCGCGTCGTTCACCTTCGCGGCCATCGCGACGCCCACGCCCGACATCCTGTCGATGTTCCTCCTGGCGCTGCCGCTGCTCGGCCTGTTCGCCCTGGCCATCGCCTTCTGCCTGGTCAACGACCGTCGGCGGCGCCGGGCGACCGGCGAGCCGGACTACGGGGTCTACGACGACGACGAGGCCAGCGCCCTGTGAGGGTGGCCCTCGTGGCCAACCCCACGAGCGGCATGGGGCTGGGCGCGCGGACCACGTCCACGGTGCTCGAGCGGCTCCGGCACCACGGCGTGCAGGTGCGCGACGTCAGCGCGTCCACCGCCGCCGCCGCGCGGCACCAGGCGGCGGCTGCGGTGTCCGGTGGCGTCGACGCCCTGGTCGTCGTCGGTGGCGACGGCATGGTGCACCTCGGTGTGAACGCCTGCGCCGGCACGTCAACGCCACTGGCCGTGGTCGCGGCCGGCACCGGCAACGACTCGGCGCGAGGCCTGCACCTGCCCGTGGGTGCCGCCGGCCCGGGCCGTCGACCAGCTCGTCGGACGGCTGCGCGACAGACGCTGGCGTGACCTGGACGCCGCACGGGTCGAGACCGCGGACGGCACCCGACGCTGGTTCCTCGGCGTCCTGTCGGCAGGTTTCGACGCCCTGGTCAACGAGCGGGCCAACGGCTGGACCTGGCCCCGTGGACGGATGCGGTACAACATCGCGATCGCCCGCGAGCTGCCGGGTTCGCGCCGCTGGAGTACCGGATGGTGCTCGACGGGGAGGAGGTCGTCGAGGAGGCGATGCTCGTCTCGGTGGCCAACGGCACCAGCTACGGGGGCGGCATGCGCATCGCCCCCGACGCCTCCTACACCGACGGTCTGCTCGACGTCGTGACCCTGGGTCCGGTGTCGAAGGCCGAGTTCGTGCGAGTCTTCCCGACCGTGTTCTCCGGACGGCACGTGCACCACCCGGCCGTCACGGTCCGCCGAGCGCGCGCCCTGAGCCTCGACACGCCCGGGCGCGCACTGGTCGTCTACGCCGACGGTGAGCGGATCGGGCCCACACCGATGCAGTGCGAGGTGGTCCCGCGGGCCGTGCGGGTGCTGGCCTGAGTCACCGGAGTGCGGCCCGTGGCCTAGATTCGTCGCATGTCGTCCCCCGCCGAGCGGTTCGTCGCGGCGCGCCAGCGGGCGGGCGCTGCGGACGGCGCCCTCCGACGGTTCGCCGACGGCCTGGAGTTCGAGCTCGACGACTTCCAGACGGAGGCCTGCGAGGCACTCGAGCAGGGGCACGGCGTGCTCGTCGCCGCTCCCACCGGTGCGGGGAAGACGGTCGTCGGCGAGTTCGCCGTCCACCTCGCTCTCGCGTCCGGACGGAAGGCCTTCTACACCACGCCGATCAAGGCGCTGAGCAACCAGAAGTACCTCGACCTCGTGGCCCAGCACGGTGCCGAGAAGGTCGGCCTGCTCACCGGCGACACCAGCGTCAACGGGGAGGCGCCGGTGGTCGTGATGACCACCGAGGTGCTGCGCAACATGCTCTATGCCGGGTCGTCGACCCTGTCCGGCCTGGCCTATGTCGTGATGGACGAGGTGCACTACCTGGCGGACCGGTTCCGGGGGCCTGTCTGGGAGGAGGTGATCATCCACCTGCCGCGCGAGGTGCTGGTCGCCTCCCTGTCGGCAACCGTCTCCAACGCGGAGGAGTTCGGCGCCTGGCTCGACACCGTGCGCGGCGACACGCGCATCGTGGTCAGCGAGCACCGGCCGGTTCCGTTGTGGCAGCACGTGCAGCTCGGGACCCGGCTCGTCGACCTCTTCGCCGAGGACGGCGCCGGGCAGGGCGTGGTCAACCCCGAGCTGCTGGAGGTGAGCCGGGACGACGGGAGGCGGCACCGGGAGGCCAGGGACGGCAGGGGAGGGGGCCGCGACGGGCGTGGGCGTCCCGGCCGACCGTCGGGCGGTGCACGCGGTGGCCGTCGCGGTGGTGGCCGTCCCGGAGGGCTCGACCCCCGGTGGTCCGCAGGGGGTCCGGGCGCGTCGAGGTCCGGTGTGCCGTCACGCGCGCAGGTGATCGAGCGGCTGGACGCGGAGGGGCTCCTGCCCGCGATCACGTTCATCTTCAGCCGGGCAGGCTGCGACGCCGCCGTGCGCCAGTGCCTCGCATCGGGTCTGCGCCTGACCACGCAGCCGGAGCGGGCGGAGATCCGTCAGGTCGTGCACGAGCGGATGACGCAGATCCCCGACGCCGACCTCGCAGCACTCGGGTACCACGAGTGGGTCGAAGGGCTGAACCGCGGCATCGCGGCCCACCACGCCGGTCTGCTGCCGACGTTCAAGGAGGTCGTGGAGGAGCTGTTCACGCGGGGCCTGGTGAAGGCCGTCTTTGCCACGGAGACGCTGGCTCTCGGCATCAACATGCCGGCGCGCAGCGTGGTGCTCGAGAAGCTCGTCAAGTTCAACGGTGAGTCCCACGCCGCGGTGACCCCCGGTGAGTACACGCAGCTGACCGGCCGCGCCGGTCGCCGCGGCATCGACATCGAGGGCCACGCCGTCGTGGTGTGGCAGCCCGGACTCGACGCCGAGGCGGTGGCCGGTCTCGCGTCCACCCGCACGTACCCGTTGCGCTCCAGCTTCCGCCCGACGTACAACATGGCGGTCAACCTCGTCGCGCAGGTCGGACGACGCGAGGCCCGGGAGATCCTCGAGACGTCCTTCGCGCAGTTCCAGTCCGACCGCGCGGTGGTGGGACTCGCGCGCACGGTGCGCACCCAGGACGAGGCGCTCTCCGGCTACGCGGAGGCGATGACCTGCCACCTGGGGGACTTCACCGAGTACGCCGGCCTCCGGCGCCGACTCGGCGAGGCGGAGAAGGACTCGTCCCGTGAGGTCGCCCGCCGTCGGCGCACCCAGGCGCTCGAGTCGCTCGAGCGACTGCGTCCCGGCGACGTGATCCGTGTTCCCGCCGGCCGTCGCTCCGGCTTCGCGGTCGTGCTCGACCGCGGGACGGCCGGAGGGCTGGAGGGACCACGCCCCACCGTCCTCACGGCCGACCGCGACATCCGGCGGCTGTCGTTGCACGACGTACCCACACCCGTCGAGGCCGTGGCGACGGTGCGGATCCCCAAGAGCTTCAACCCCCGCAACCCCGGGGCGCGACGAGACCTTGCGTCGTCGATGCGCGCTGCGCTGCACGAGGGGCGGCTCGCCGAGGGGCCCCCGTCAGACGGTGGCTCACGTGGCGAGGGACGTCGGCCGCGCGCCGCCGAGGACGAGGTGGCCGCGCTGAGGCGACAGCTGCGGCAGCACCCCTGCCACGGGTGCGCGGAGCGTGAGGACCACGCTCGGTGGGCGGAACGCTGGAACAAGCTGAGCCGGGAGCGCGACAAGCTCGCCCGCACCATCGAGAGCCGCACCAACACGATCGCGCGCACGTTCGACCGGGTCTGCGACCTGCTGGTCGAGCTCGACTACCTCCGCGTGCACGAGCCGGCCGGCTCGGCGGGCGGCCCTTCGGGCAGCGTCGGCACCGTCGGGCCGGAGAGGACCGGGCTGGTGGTGACGGCGGCCGGCCAGCGGCTGCGGCGGGTGTACACGGAGAAGGACCTGCTGGTCGCCGAGTGCCTCCGCGCGGGCATCTGGCGTGGCCTCGACCCGGCCGGCATGGCGGCTGTGGCGTCGGCCATCGTCTACGAGGCCCGTCGGGAGGAGACCGGCTTGGGGCCGCGAACGCCCGGCGGGGCCACCAGGCACGCCCTGGACCAGACCGTCCAGGTGTGGTCCCGCCTGCAGGACCGGGAGGCCGACCACCGCCTGCAGCTCACGGCCGCACCGGATCTCGGCCTCGCCTGGCCCATCCACCGCTGGGCCCTCGGACGGGGTCTGCAGGAGGTGCTCGAGGACGCCGACCTCACGCCCGGCGACTTCGTCCGGTGGACCCGCCAGGTCGTCGACCTGCTGGGTCAGCTCGCGCAGGCCTCCGAAGGCGGACACGGCTCACCGGCGGACGCCGCCGTCGCGTCGAGCGCCCGTGCGGCCGTGGCAGCGATCGACCGTGGCGTCGTCGCCACGCCACGAACCGACCGCTGACACCGAGGTCCCGGTCGCACGGCGCGGGCCTACCCTGGTGCGGTGAGCGACCTGCAGACACGACCGACGGTGCACGAGTGCGGCGGTGGACACGACCCCGCCGACGTGCGGGCGTTCACGCGTCTGCCGGGACGCGCGGTGTCGCTGACCACCCGGCTGGCACCGTCGCCGGCGAACCCCCGCGAGGCCATGACCGTCCAGCGCTTCCTGCCGACGCGCGGTCGACGGATGATCGGTGCCTGGTGCTTCGTCGACCGGTTCGGACCGGTGGACGTCACCGAGGGCGCCGGGATGATGATCGGTCCCCACCCGCACACCGGGCTGCAGACGGTGACGTGGCTCCTCGACGGCCTCGTGCTGCACCGGGACTCGCTGGGCTCTGAGCAGACCATCACCCCCGGGGCCCTCAACCTGATGACCGCGGGCCGCGGCATCAGCCACGCCGAGGAGTCGCCGTCCGAGCGCCCCCCGGTTCTGCACGGTCTCCAGCTCTGGGTCGCGCTCCCGGAGGGCTCACGGAACCAGGAGCCGACGTTCGAGCACCACGAGTCGTTGCCACACCTGGGCCTGCCCGGGATCAACGCCACCGTGCTGATGGGGACGCTCGCCGGGGTGACCTCGCCGGCGACGACCTACACACCGCTCGTCGGCGCGCTCCTGGATGTCACGCCGAGCAGCGAGGGGGGCGCGAGCGCGTGGCTGCCGTTGTCCCGAGCCTTCGAGTACGGGCTGCTGGTCGTCGACGGCGAGCTGGTCGTGGAGGACGAAGCCGTCGGCCCCGACGAGCTGGTGTACCTCGGCGGCGGTCGGCAGGGGCTGGATCTGTCGTCGCGGGACGGGTGCACGGTGCTGCTCCTCGGCGGTGCGCCGTTCACCGAGGAGGTCGTGATGTGGTGGAACTACATCGGACGCAACCACGACGAGATCGTCACCGCTCGGACGATGTGGAACGCCATGGCGCCCCAGTTCGGCTCGGTCGAGGGGGCCACGGCGCCACGGATCCCGGCGCCACCGATGCCGGCGAGCACGCTGCGCAGCCGCGGGCGGCGCTGACCGCACCGTCGTCCCCGTTCCCGCAGGACGTTCGCCGTTGGCGATCGCGCGTCGTGTGAGAGGCCTTGTGCTGCACGCGTTGCGCGTCAGCGCAGGACGGACAGCACCCTCTCGACGCTGCTGGACAGGCCCCAGCGCTCCGAGAGCTCGTCGAGGGCGTCGGGGTCGGCCGGCTCCGAGGGGAGGGTGTCATCGGCCTCCGGCAGGTCGGCGTCACGCAGGACCCTCACCACTGTCGGCGCGACGTCCAGGTAGTCCGACGCGGCCGCGAAGCGGGCGCGCTGGGCCGCCGTCATCGGCGACCTCAGGTCAGCGACGGCGGCGCGGATGCCGGCGAGGTCGCCGAAGCTCTTCAGCAGGGCGGCCCCCGTCTTCTCGCCGATGCCCGGCACGCCCGGGATGCCGTCGCTGCTGTCGCCTCGCATCGTGGCGAGGTCCGCGTACGCGTCGCCTGAGTCCACCCCGTACCGCTCGCCGAGCAGCGCCTGGTCGACGATCTGCATGTTGCGGATCCCCTTGGCGGTGTACAGCACTCGGACCCCGCGCGCATCGTCGACGAGCTGGAACAGGTCGCGGTCGCCGGTGACGATGTCCACGGCCGTGCCGGCCGGTGCGCGGGTGGCGAGCGTCCCGATCACGTCGTCCGCCTCGCAGTGCGGGGCGCCAACCCGGGCGACGCCCAGGGCGGCCAGCGCCGCCGCGATCACGGGCACCTGCGGACCCAGCGCGTCGGGGACCTCCTCCTCGGTCGCGCCGGCGGGGGCCGCCTCAGCGACACGGTGCGTCTTGTAGGAGGGCATCAGGTCGACACGCCAGTCGGGACGCCAGTCGTCGTCCCAGCAGGCCACCAGCTTCGTCGGGCGGTACTCGTCCACGAGCACGGCGACCATGTCCAGGAAGCCGCGCACCGCGTTCACCGGTGTCCCGTCCGGTGCCGTCATGGTGTCCGGGACACCGAAGAAGGCGCGGAAGTAGAGGGACGCGGAGTCGAGGAGCATCAGGCGGTCTGCGGGGGGTGCGTCGTCGTCGTCACGGCGACACCTTGTCAGGTCGGCGCGCACTAGAGTGCGCCGGATGGAGGAGACCGACCGGAACATCGTCCGGCTGCTGACCACCGACGGGCGGATGAGCTACACCGACCTCGCGAAGGCGACCGGCCTGTCCACCTCGGCCGTGCACCAGCGCGTCCGCAGGCTCGAGCAGCGGGGTGTGATCAAGGGCTACACCGCGGTCGTCGACGCCGAGTCGGTCGGCCTCACGCTCACGGCGTTCATCTCCGTGGCCCCGTTCGACCCCTCCGCGCCGGACGACGTGGCCGAGCGCCTGCGTCACCTCGAGGAGATCGAGGCCTGCTACTCGGTGGCCGGTGAGGAGTCGTACATCCTCAAGGTGCGGGTGGCGACCCCGTCCGCGCTGGAGGACCTGCTCGCACGGGTGAGGGCGGAGGCCAACGTGTCGAGCCGCACCACGGTCGTCCTGTCCACGCCGTACGAGGCACGACCGCCCGCCGTCTGAGCATGTTCTACCCGTCGGCGAGACGCTCACGCAGGCGGGCCTTCTGGGCCGGCGTGATGTCCTGCCAGGAGCAGCCCAGGCGCATCGCCTCCAGCCCCCACAGCGCGTTGAGGTTCACGCCGGGACGGCTGGCACGCAGCGCGCGGTAGACGTCGATCGGACCGTCGTCCGGCTCCAGGCGCCGGTCGAGCTGCTCAGCCGACCGGATGCCGATCCCGAGCAGCCACTCGGCGGTACGCGCGCCGAAGTTCGGCAGCGCCTCCAGCTCGGCCAGCGCCGCCTGGTCGTCCTCGTCAGGCGTCGGAGTGCTGCACGCCACCAGGTCTGACCCTCGGCGGGCAGCGTGTCGATCGGGTCGTAGTACGCGTACGCGGTCGACGTGACGTCGACGTCCGCCGACTCGATCGAGGTGCGGTAGTTCTTCGTCCACGTCGAGATTCCGCGGACCGTGTCGTAGTCGTGCACCTGGTGGACCCATCGCTTGCCGACGAACGGCACGTCGCAGACGATGCGCGGCGTCGCGAAGCCCGGCAGGTAGCCCATCACCGAGTGCTGCAGCTCCTGCGCGTGCCGCAGCGAGACCCGCCAGTGCTCGCTGAACGGGATCATGTCGCACATGTAGAAGTAGTACGGCGTGATCGAGGCCTCGTCCTGCAGGCCGAAGCAGAGGTCGAGCAGCTGCTCCGACGTGTCGTTGACGCCGCGCATCAGCACGCCCTGGTTGCGGACGTCGCGGATGCCGGCGTCGAGCATGGCGCGGGCCGCCTCCGCGACGAGCGGGCGTCAGGGACTCGGCCGCGTTGACGTGCGTGTGGATCGCGAGGGAGACGCCGCGCTGCCGTGCGACGGTCGCGACACGTCCGACGCCCTCGACGACGTCGGGGGCCAGCCAGTGCTGGGGCAGGCCCATCAGGGCCTTGGTGGCCAGGCGGATGTCGCGGATGTTGTCGATCTCCATCAGCCGCATCAGGAAGGCCTCGAGGTTCTTCCACGGCATGTTGGCGACGTCGCCGCCGCTGACGACCACGTCGCGGACGGACGGCGTCCGCTGCAGGTAGGCCAGCATCGCGCCGTAGCGGTCGACCGGCTTGAGGTCGAACTTCAGCTTGGGCACGACGGGGGTCGAGTTGCCGACCAGGTCCATGCGCGTGCAGTGGCCGCAGTACTGGGGGCAGGTGGGCAGCAGCTCGGCCAGCACCTTGGTCGGGTAGCGGTGCGTCAGCCCCTCGGCCACCCACATGTCGTGCTCGTGCAGCGAGTCACGGCTCGCGTGCGGGTGGCTCGGCCAGTCGGCACGGCGGTCGGAGAACACCGGGAGCATGTACCGGCGCACGGGGTCCGCGAGGAACGCGTCGGTGAAGTCGGCGCCTGCGCTCGGCATCACGCCGCGTCGCCGCTGAACACGCCCGTCGCGGGCACCATCGTGTTGACCATCTGCGGCGGCAGCAGCATCGACATGGTGGCCCGCTCGGCCTGGTCGCGCTCGAGGTCGGCGTAGAAGTCGTCGGTGAGGAGGTCGCCCATCAGCGCCCCGGAGCTGCCCGATGTTCTTGAGGCAGTGGGAGCGCTGCCACTGCACGCTGCGCCACTCGTCCTCCGTGACGTCCTTCCACCCCGGAAGGCGCGTCCAGTCGGGCTCGACCAGCGGGCGGCGCTGGTACGAGTAGGGCTGGGGGAGCCGCGGCGCGTCGTGGTCGACGGGCACGGGCTGCAACGGCACGGCAGTCTGGGTCACACGTGGCAGGATACGGGAGACTTTGCTGTTGTGAAGCCACCTCGCCGGAGAACTTCCCTGATCTGGAGGTCAATGTGACCGAGCGTCCCGCCTCGCCCGTCGGGCTGCACCGCGTCCTCGAGCCCGCGGGCGTGCTGCCGCAGGCCGCCCGGAAGCTGGACGCCCGCCGGGAGCTCTGGCCGGACGAGGTGCGGGTCGACCTCGAGCGGCTCAACCTCGACGCCGCCAGCTACCGGCAGCTCGCCGGAGTCCCACACCGTCGACGGCGTGCTGGACGGCGACCGCGTCCGCGACGAGGTGCTCTCGATCGTCGACGCGCGCGGCAAGATGCAGAACCCGGTCACCGGGTCGGGCGGCATGCTGGTCGGGACCGTCGCGGAGGTCGGCCCGGAGTCCCCGCTCGGACTCTCGGTGGGCGACCGGGTCGCCACCTTGGTGTCGCTGTCCCTGACGCCGCTGGCTCTGACGGACGGCCTGTCGTCGTGGGACGGCCGCAGCGAGCAGGTGCCCGCGTCGGGCCACGCGATCCTGTTCGGTCGGTCGATCGCCGCCGTGCTGCCCGACGACCTCGACCCGACGCTGTCCCTCGCGGTGATGGACGTCTGTGGCGCGCCCGCGCTCGTCGACCGCGTGGTGCGCCGGTACGTGTCGGAAGGGCGCGCGCCGACGGTCGCCGTGGTGGGGGGAGCGGGCAAGTCGGGGTCGATGTCGCTGGCAGCGGCCCGACGTGCCGGCGCGTCGCGCACGGTCGGGATCGTCCCGGTGGCGGCCGAGGCGGGCTGCTCACGGCGGCCGGCCTCACCGACGTCGTCGCCCTCGCCGACGCGCGCGACCCGGTGGCGCTCTCGGACGCCGTCACCGGCGCGCTGGGACGTCAGGCCGACGTCACGGTCGTCTGCGTCGACGTGCCCGGGTTGCGAGCACGGTGCCGTGCTGGCCACGGCCGACGGCGGCACGGTGGTCTTCTTCTCGATGGCGACGTCGTTCACCGCCGCCGCCCTCGGGGCGGAGGGTCTCGCCGCGGATGTGACCATGCTGATCGGCAACGGGTACGTGCCGGGCCACGCGGACCTCGCCCTCCAGGTCCTGCGCGAGACCCCCGGCGTCCGGGCGCTGTTCGAGCGCCGCCTCACCTGACCCCCTCGCCGACTGGTCACGCCTGGCGCGACACGCCCGGCGTGTCGCACCAGACGTGACCAGTTCGGGATCCCCTCGTACCTGACCGGGACCGAAGCCCGCCGCCCATGGGCGCGTTGTGGTGCGAGCGGGCACACCGGCTGGCACGTCTGCCCTCGAGGCGCGGTGAGCACCAGTCAGGCTCGAACCTGCCAGCCCGTGTGCCCGCAACCTTCGGGAGGCCCCGCCCTGCCGACCCCGGTCGCCCCCGGCAGACTGTCGCCGTGCCTGCCGACCCCCTGCGCCCCGACGCGACGGACCACGCCCTCGACCTGACCGAGGCGCCCCTGCGCACCACGCTGTACCGCGGCGGGAGCGTCTACAGCCCGACCGACCCGTTCGCCACCGCGATGGTGGTCGCCGGCGACACCGTGGCGTGGGTGGGTTCCGACGAGGCCGCTCGGGCACAGGTCGGCCAGGTCGACGACGTGATCGAGCTCGACGGTGCGCTGGTGACCCCGGCCTTCGTGGACGGTCACGTGCACACGACCGACACGGGCCTGGCGCTCACGGGTGTGCCGCTGTCGGAGGCCAGGTCACTGACCGAGGCGCTCGAGATGGTCGAGCGGGCGAGCCGGGCGTCGGCAGGGCGACCGGTGATCGGCCACGGCTGGGACGAGACCGCGTGGCCCGAGGGCCGTCCCCCGACGCGGACCGAGCTCGACCGCGCCTCGCACGGGGGAGTGGTCTACCTGTCCCGGGTCGACGTCCACTCCGCCGTCGTGTCGAGCGCGCTGGCGCAGGCCGTCGGGCTGCGTGACCACGACGGCTGGAGCGACTCCGGGCGCGTGGAGCGTGACGCCCACATGGTCGTCCGCGACGCGACCCGCACCGGCATGGCGCCGGAGGTGCGTCGCGAGCTGCAGTCGGTGGCCCTGCGCGCCGCCGCGGCGGCGGGGATCGCGACGCTCCACGAGATGGCGGCCCCGCACATCGTGCCGCGCGCCGACACCGCGTCCCTGGCCGAGCTGGGCGACGACCCGACGATGCCGGACGTGCTCACCTATCGCGGGGAGTTCGCTGCCGATCCCGAGCGAGCCCTCGCCCTCGTGGCCGAGATGGCAGCCGAGGGCATCACGGTGGCGGGACTGGCCGGCGACCTCAACATCGACGGGTCGGTGGGGTCGCGCACGGCAGCGTTCAGCTCGCCGTACGCCGACGACACCCGCGTGGACCACTGCGGACACCTCTACCTCGATCCCGAGCAGGTCGCCACCCACCTCGTGGCCTGCACCGAGGCAGGGCTGCAGGGCGGCTTCCACGTGATCGGCGACGCCGGGGTCGACGTCGGCCGTCGAGGGGCTGCGGCTGGCGGCGGACCGTGTCGGCGTGGCCAGGCTCCGCGCTGCGAGGCACCGGCTGGAGCACGCCGAGGGGCGTCGGCGGAGGACGCGTCCGTGCTGGCCGACCTCGGGGTCTCGGCGAGCGTGCAGCCGGTGTTCGACGAGTGGTGGGGCGGGCCCAGCTCCCTCTACGTCCAGCGGCTCGGCCGCCAACGCGGTGGGCAGCTCAACCGCATCGGGTCGATGGCGGCGGCCGGGGTGGTGCTGGCCTTCGGCTCCGACTCTCCGGTCACGCCCTTCGACCCGTGGGGTGCCGTGCGCGCCGCCGTGTTCCACCACGACCCGGCTCAGCGGATCAGCGCCCGGGCCGCGTTCGCCGCGCACACGCGGGGCGCCCACCGCGCGGCGCGTCGGGACGGCGAGGGCGTCCTGGCGCTGGGATCCACCGCGACCTTCGCCGTGTGGGAGCCGACCGACCTGGTGGTGCAGGCCCCGGACGCGCGCGTCGCGGCCTGGAGCACGGACGAGCGCTCGGGCACCCCCGGGTTGCCCGACCTCACGCCCGGCGTGGCGACCCCCGCCTGCCGGCAGACGGTTCTGCGGGGACGGACCGTCTTCGCCGCCGGCTGAGCCGATCCCCGCAGACCAGGATCGGCCGCCTGGGTCAGCCCGTCGGCGACTGGTGGTCGTTGTAGGTGCCGGAGAGGCGTTGCCCGCTCATCCGGGCCACCTCCTCCATCACCAGGTCCGTGAGCCTGCGTCTCTTCTGCCCGGCACTGCTCAGGTCGGCCACGGCGTCGACGCCGATCGGCTCGCCGTACTCGACCGTGATCTTGTACGGCCGGGGGAACCTGGCGTCGACGGGCTGGACGCGGTCGGTGCCGTGGACGGCCACCGGCACGATCGGCGCCCCGGTCTCGAGGGCCAGCCACGCCACGCCGGTGCGTCCCCGGTACAGGCGGCCGTCGCGCGAGCGCGTGCCCTCCGGGTAGATGCCGAACGCGTCGCCCTCCCGGAGCACGTCGGTCGCCAGGTGCAGGGCGGCCTGGGCGTCGGCGTGCGAACCCCGGGGGACGGGGACGGCGCCCACGGCGGTGAAGAAGAACCGGTTCCACGCTCCCGACAGGCCGGTACCGGTGAAGTAGTCGCTCTTGGCGAGGAAGCGGACGCGGCGGGGCACGCCCAGGGGGATCACCACGCTGTCGAGGAACGAGAGGTGGTTGCTCGCGACGATGACCGGACCCGAGGCGGGGATGTGGTCGACCCCCCGGACCGACATGCGGCACCACGCCTTGAGCAGCACCATGAACAGCAGCCGCACGATCCTGTACGTCACCGGTTCCTCACGGGGCCGAACGCTACTACCGACGGCACGAATCCCGATGTGGCCGTAAGACGTCCGGCGTAGCGCGCGAGCGACGGGAGATCCTCCCTCCGCTGCTAGCATCGGCCGCATGTCCTCGCTGAGCCGTCCGACCCGCGTCGCGCGTCGCCCGGGCCCGTCGCTCGAGCTCGACCCCGCCACCATCCGCACCGCCCGTCGCCTGGCGCGCAAGGCCGCGCGCCCTGTCGTCACCATGGCGCGGACCCACACCACCGTGTCGGTCGAGCGTGCCGTGCTGCGCATGGCGGGTCTCGCGGGGGCGGATGCCGAGCGCGTCCCCTGGGTGAACCACCTCGTGGACGCCGTGCGTGGCCAGGCCGGCCTCGAGCACGGTGTGGCGCTGCCCGTCTGGGACGCCCTGGCACGGGGCGAGGCGCCAGACCTGCTGACGCTGGCGCAGAAGGCGTCCAGCGGTGCGGTCGACTTCCGGGTGCCGGAGGGCCGCGACGCGCTCCGCGTGGGCCGGACCGCGCGCTCCGCGGTGGCCACCGGTATCCGGCGCATCGACCGGGCGCGCGCTGCCCGCGAGCGGCTCGTCAAGCGCCACGGTGACCCGGCGCAGCGGCCCTGGATCTACCTGATCGTCGCGACCGGCGACATCTACGAGGACATCCCGCAGGCCCAGGCTGCCGCGCGCGAGGGTGCCGACGTCATCGCCGTGATCCGGTCGACGGGGCAGAGCCTGCTCGACTACGTCCCCGAGGGCGCGACGCGCGAGGGGTACGCGGGCACGTACGCGACGCAGGAGAACTTCCGGCTGATGCGGGCCGCGCTCGACGACGTGTCGAAGGAGGTCGGGCGCTACGTGCGCCTGACCAACTACGCGTCGGGGCTGTGCATGCCGGAGATCGCCACGCTGGCCGGCCTCGAGCGGCTCGACATGATGCTCAACGACTCGATGTACGGGATCCTCTTCCGCGACATCAACCCGGTGAGGACCTTCGTCGACCAGCGCTTCAGCCGCCAGGTCCACGCGCGGGCGGGCATCATCATCAACACCGGCGAGGACAACTACCTCACGACCGCCGACGCGGTCGAGGCCGCGCACACGGTGACCGTCTCGCAGCTGCTCAACGAGGCCTTCGCCAAGGAGGCCGGGCTCGAGGACTGGCAGCTCGGCCTGGGCCACGCGTTCGAGATCAACCCCGACCTGCCCGACTCGTTCCGGATGGAGCTGGCGCACGCCCTGCTGGCGCGTCAGCTGTTCCCGGACGCGCCGCTGAAGTGGATGCCGCCGACGAAGCACATGACCGGGGACGTGTTCCGCGGCTACCTGCTGGACGGCTTCTTCAACCTCGTCGGCGCGATGACCGGCCAGGGGATCCTGCTGGTCGGGATGATGACCGAGGCCGTGGTCACGCCGTGGATCTCCGACCGCGACCTCGCACTCCAGAACGTCCGGTACGTGATGAACGCCGCCGGTGGTCTCACCGAGGACTTCCGTCCGCCACCGGACGGCTTCATCGCCGGACGGGCACGGCAGGTGCTGGGTGAGGCCGTCGACCTGCTGGAGGCGATCGTGGACGACGGGCTGCTGAACGCCATCGGCGACGGCACCTTCGGTCTGATGAAGCGCCCGGCCGACGCCGGTAAGGGGCTCGAGGGCGTGGTGAGGCGGGCGGACGGGTACCTGAACCCGGCCGTCGACCTGCTGGAGGAGGGCGCGACGACGTGAGGACGACCACTGAGGGCCGCACGCCGGAGACCGGCGGCGCCGCCGGGCACGTCGTGCGCCCCTACGGCGACACGACCGGCGACGGGATGGTGCAGGTGTCCTTCACCCTGCCCCTGCCGCACGACAAGCGAGCCGAGGGCGCGGCGGCGCAGCTCGCCGCCAAGATGGGCATCGAGCCCGCGCTCGTGGTGCACGCCAAGCCCGTCGGACCCGACTTCACGTTCTTCGTCGTCTACGGCCCCGTGAGCCACCTCGTCGACGTGTCCGCGGTCCAGGTGATCGAGCGCGAGTACCCGCTCCTGACCGCCAAGGAGATCAACTCCGCGATCAAGCGCCGGCTGCGACGCAAGCTCGTGGTCGTCGGCGCGTGCATCGGCACCGACGCCCACACGGTGGGCATCGACGCGATCCTCAACATCAAGGGCTTCGCGGGCGAGAAGGGCCTGGAGTACTACCGCGAGATCACCGTGGTGAACCTCGGCGCGCAGGTGCTCGTGCCCGAGCTCGTGGAGAAGGCGCGGGCTGCCAAGGCCGACGCCGTGCTCGTCTCGCAGGTCGTCACCCAGCGCGACGCCCACCTGCACAACACCCGGGAGATGTCTGCAGCCTTCCGCGAGGCCTACGAGGAGGGCACCGCCCCGCACCTGGTGGTGGGTGGACCGCGCTTCGACGAGCAGGCGACGGCCGCGCTCGGGGTCGACAGGATCTTCGGCAAGGGCACCACCCCGGGTGAGGTCGCCTCGTACCTCGTCCACGCCCTGCTGCCTCCCCCGCCCGGCGGGCGCGCCACCCGACAGGACGACACCTCACACCGGAGGACCGCGTGAGCTCCCAGGACGCCGACGTCGAGCCGTCCACGGCCCCGGTCGACCCGCGGGTCGGACTGACCGTGGTGCACCGCCGCTACGTCCCGTACAGCCACGCCCACTACGCCGGGAACCTGGTGGACGGCGCCTACAGCCTGGGCTGCTTCGGCGACGTCGCCACGGAGGTCTGCATCCGGACGGACGGCGACGAGGGGCTGTTCGCGGGCTACTCCGACGTCGCCTTCGTCGCGCCCGTGCGCGCCGGGGACGTCCTCGAGATCGAGGCGGTCGTGACGCGTGTGGGGCGCCGGAGCCGGGAGCTCGCCCTCACGGCCCGTGTGGTCTGCCGGGGCAACCCGGACCGGTCCGCCTCGGCCGCAGACGTGCTGGACCCGCCGATCGTCGCGACCACCGCGACCGGCACGGTCGTCGTCCCGGGCTGAGGCCCGCCCTCCCAGACGCGTTGCCGCACAGTCCAACCGACACGCCGAGCGACACGCCGCCGGACCGTGCCAGGTTGGCGATCGACGCGCCCGACGACCCCTGCCTGACCTGCGGCGACGGGAGTCACCGCAGGTCAGCGTGTGGTTGACAGGCACCCTCGAACGGGTACGTTCTGACACCTCGGCCGCAGTTGGTGGCGTCCGACCAGTCGTCCCCGGGTGGCGCGCTGACGGCGGCAGACCCGTCGCCCGAGCGCCGACCGCGGTGACGATCCACGGCCTCGGCGTTCGCGGGGGTCACGGGGTGGATCAAGGTCGGGCCCGCGCGCTCTATAGACAACGAGCCGGCGCAGCGAAGCCATCGCTGCCCGGTTCGGCCCGAAGGGCGCGCGGGCCGGCCGGTCCATCGCGGCCCGGCCCCAGTGGTCCGTCCGTGGTCACCTACAGTCGCTCCGTGCCCCCACGACCCGTGCCGCGTCCCATCGCCGCGGCACTGGCACCGGTCGCGGGTCTGGCCGCCTGGCTGGCCTTCCCCGGTGCGTCGCTGTGGTGGCTCGCGCCCCTCGCCGTCGCCGGCCTCGCCCTGGCCGTCCGCGGAGGCGGCGTGCGGGTGGCGGCACTGCTCGGCTACGTCTTCGGCCTCGCCTTCCAGCTGCCGCTGATCGAGTGGACGGGGACCGTCGTCGGAGCGCTGCCGTGGATGGCGCTGGCCGCGATGGAGTCCCTCTTCTCGGCCGCCATGGGCGTCGCCCTGTGCCTCGCGCAGCGACTCCCCGTCACGGGGCTGCCGGGGGTGCTCCTGCGTTCCGGCGTGATGGCAGCGGCCTGGCTGGCCGTCGAGGCGGCCCAGGGGCGCGTGCCGTTCGGCGGCTTCGGGTGGAGCCGCCTGGTGTTCTCGCAGACCGACGCACCGACCCTCGCGCTGGCGGCGCTGGGCGGGGCCGCCCTGGTCTCCTTCGCCGTCGCGCTGGTCGGCGCGCTGCTCCTCGAGGCCGCCCTCGCCGCGCGCACGGCGCCGGCCGCTGGCCACCGCGGGAGGAGTGCTCGCCGCCGGGGCCGTGCTCCTGGCGGGCCTGGCCGTCCCCACCCCGACGGACGCCCAGCAGGGCAGCCTCACGGTCGCGGCGGTCCAGGGGAACGTGCCGCGTCCGGGGCTCGAGTTCAACGCCGAGCGGCGGGCGGTCCTCGACAACCACGCGACGGCCACCCGAGACCTCGCCGCAGCCGTCGACCGCGGCGAGACGCGGCGGCCCGACCTGGTGGTGTGGCCCGAGAACGCCAGCGACATCGACCCGTTCCGCAACCCCGACGCCGAGCAGGTGATCTCCGGTGCGGTGGACGCGGTCGACGCCCCGACCCTGCTCGGGACGCTCGTGCGCGGCGCCGACGGCCGGACGCGGAACACGTCGCTGCTGTGGATGCCGGGCCAGGGGCCGGTCGACGAGTACGTCAAGCGGGCGCCGGTGCCGTTCGCCGAGTACGTCCCCTACCGGGAGGTCTTCCGGGCGATCACCCCGCTGATCGACCAGGCCGGCGACATGGTGGGAGGTGACCAGGTCGGGCTGGTCGACGTGCCCCTGCAGAGCGGCGACGTCGTGCCGGTCGGCGACCTCATCTGCTTCGAGGTGCTCGTCGACCACCTGGTGGCCGACACCGTGGACGCGGGCGCGCAGGTGCTGGTCGTCCAGACCAACAACGCGACGTTCGGTTTCAGCGACGAGAGCGTGCAGCAGCTCGCGATGTCGCGGGTCCGGGCCGTCGAGACCGGGCGGACCGTGGTGCACGCCTCGACCGTCGGCGTCAGCGCGGTCGTCCTTCCGGACGGAACGGAGGTCGAGCGCTCGTCGTTGTTCACGCAGGAGGTCCTGACGGCGACGGTGCCGCTGCGCGACACGCTCACGACGGCGAGCCGGCTGGGTGAGTGGCCCGAGTGGCTCCTCGTGGGCGGTGGCATCCTGGGTGTCCTTGCGGGGGCCCGGGTCGGTGCCTCCCGCCCCACGAGCAGGTCCACGTCGCCGGTGACGGTGGCGGGAGAGGAGAGTCCGTGAAGGTCCTGGTCGTCACGCCGACCTACAACGAGCGGCTGGCGCTGCCCGGCACGCTGAACCGGCTGCGCAGGGCCGTGCCGTCCGCCGACGTGCTCGTGGTGGACGACAACAGTCCGGACGGCACCGGCGCCCTGGTGGACGAGCGCGCTGCGGGCGACCCCCAGGTGCACGTGCTGCACCGGCCGGGCAAGCAGGGCCTCGGCGCGGCCTACCGCGCAGGCTTCGCCTGGGGGCTGGAGCGCGGGTACGACGTGCTGGTGGAGATGGACGCGGACGGCTCGCACCAGCCCGAGCAGCTGCCGGCGCTGGTCGCGGCCGTCGCCGACGGCGCCGACCTGGCCATCGGCTCCCGGTGGGTGCCGGGCGGAGCGGTCGAGAACTGGCCGGTCACCCGCCAGGTGCTCAGCAAGGGGGGCAACCTCTACGCGCGGCTCGCGCTCGGCATCGACGTGCGGGACGCGACCGCCGGCTTCCGGGCCTACCGCCGGGAGGTCCTGGAGAAGATCCCGCTGGACGAGGTGAGCTCCCAGGGCTACTGCTTCCAGGTCGACCTGGTGTGGCGGACCGTGCAGGCCGGCTTCCGGGTGGTCGAGGTGCCGATCGTGTTCGTGGAGCGCGAGCTGGGCTCGAGCAAGATGGACGGTGCGATCGTGCGGGAGGCACTGGCCAAGATGACGGTCTGGGGCCTGCGCCACCGCGCCTCCCAGGTCATCGGTCTCGGGCGCCGTGCCCGTCATCCGGCACCCGGGGGCACCCGATGACGTCGCACGGCGCGGTCCGGCCTGGGCGACGTCGGGGTCGCGCCCGGTGGCTGGTGCTGCTCCTGGTGCTCACGCCGGTCGTCGAGATCGCGACGATCGTGCTGATGGCCCGCTGGCTCGGTGGGTGGCCGGTGGTCGGGATCCTGGCGGCGGAGACCCTCCTCGGCGGGTGGCTGCTCGCGCGCGAGGTGCCGCGGACGTGGAGGGCGCTGCGCGACGGCCTGGGCATCGGAGCCGTGGAGGTCGAGGGCGTGACGATCGCCCGCGGCCCGACGCGTCTGCCCGCCAAGGAGCTGGCCGACGCGTCGCTGGTGCTGGTCGGCGGCTTCCTGCTGGTGCTGCCCGGTTTCGTCAGCGACGTCCTCGCCCTCGTCTGCCTCATCCCGTTCACGCGACCCCTGCCGCGGGCGCTGCTGTCGGCGATGATCGCTCGGCGCACCGCCGTGGTCGCCGAGCGGTTCCGTGGTCGTGCGCGGAGCCAGGACGTTCAGGGCGAGGTGATGGGCACGGTGCTCGAGAGCCCGCCGGTGCGTCCGGACGAGTCGAAGGACCGTCGCCGGGGGAGCGAGAGCTAGGCCGGACGTCCCGGGACATGACAGGACCGGTCGCGGTGCGACCGGTCCTGATGCGTCCTGAGGGTGCTTGGTGGTCTGTCGAGCCGCGCCGTCAGGCGCTGCGACGGTGCAGGGCACCGCTGCGCAGCAGCTCCAGACGCTCGGTCAGCAGGTCCTCGAGCTCGGCGACCGTGCGTCGCTCGAGCAGCATGTCCCAGTGGCTGCGGACGTGCTTGACCGGTCCCGCGTCGGGCCGCGTGCCGTCCCGCAGCAACGCCTCCTGGCCGCACCGGCACTCCCACAGCGCCGGGACCTCGGCCTCGACCGAGAAGGGCAGCGTGGTGACGTGCCCCTGCGGGCAGACGTACTCCGCGACCTGACGCGGTGCGCGGGACACGTGCGCGTCGGACTCCAGACTCGAGGCCCCCAGCTTGGTTCCTCGCAGGCTACGTTCACTCATGCTGCGCTCCTTGCGTCGCCCCGTGCGGACGCTTGCCGTCCACACCGTACGAACGTGTTCGGAGCAGAACCTGTTCCGGACGGGGGTGAAGGTCGTGTGAATGCTGCCGAACTGAGACCTAGAGCACCGTGGGGGGCGTGTTGCCGGCCGCGAGGATCCCCTCGCGCACGCGCACGCGGGTCAGGAGCAGCCCGCCGACCACGAAGAAGACCATCAGGGACACGATCGCGGGTCGGTAGGAGCCCGTGATCTGGAAGACCAGACCGAACAGGAACGTGCCGAACCAGCTCGTTCCGCGCTCGGCGGCCTGGTACAGGCTGAAGTACTCCGCCTCTCGTCCGAGCGGGACCAGCTGGCTGAACAGGGAACGGGACAGCGCCTGCGTGCCGCCCAGCACCAGCCCGATGACGGCGGCCAGCGACAGGAACAGGGGGAAGTTGCCGGCCGGCAGGAAGTAGCCGGCGACGACGACGCCCGTCCACAGCACCAGCCCGCCGAGGATCGTGCGCTTGGCGCCGAAACGCCCGGCCAGCCGACCGAACAGCAGCGCACCGCCGAAGGCCACCAGCTGCACCATGAGGATCGTCGTGATGAGGCTCTGCGTCGGCAGCCCGAGCTCCTCGGCACCGTAGACGCTCGACGCCCCGATGACGGTCTGGATCCCGTCGTTGAACAGCAGGTACGCCAGCAGGAACATCCACGTCTGCCGGTACCCGCGGAGGTGACGCAGCGTGTCCGCGAGCTGGGTGAACGAGCCGCGCAGCAGCGGCGCTCGGCGGGGGTCGGTGACCGGGGGCAAGGGGCCCTCGGGGCCGTCCGGGTCCACGGGGACGGGGTCGACGGGAACGCGGTTCCTCAGGCCCAGCACGGGGACGAGGGTGAACACCCCCCACCACACACCGGCCGACAGCAGGCTGACCCGCACCGCCTCGCCCTCGCTCAGACCGAGGGAGTCGTGCAGCGTGACGACCGCGAGGTTGGCGGCGAGCAGGATGAAGCCGCCCAGGTACCCCATCGCCCAGCCCCGGCTCGAGACGCCGTCGCGTTCGTCCGGAGTCGCGATCTGGCACAGGATCGCGTCGTAGACCACGAGGGACGAGCCCAGCGCCGTGTTGGCGACCAGCAGCAGCCCGACACCGAGCTGCCAGTTCGACCCGGCGACGAAGAACATCGACGCCGCGGCGGCCGCGCCGATCCACGCGAACAGCCCGAGCAGCTGCCGCTGGTGCCGCGACCGGTCCGCGACCGCCCCCACGATCGGCAGGACCAGGGCCGAGAAGATCGTGGACACGGTCACCGCGTAGAAGACGAGCGACCCGGGGCTGACCGGCAGGAACCCGAAGAGCTCAAGGTCCGAGGTGCACTCCGCGCCCTGGACCAGGTCCGGGCACGCGTCGGCGCGCGCGACCGCCGTCATGTACGGGCCGAACAGCACGGTCGCGGTCGTCGTGACGTACGCGGAGTTGGCCCAGTCGTAGACGTACCAGGCGCGGTGCTGGCGCCGGCGGGCGACGGGGTCCAGGTCGGCCGGGTGCGGGGGCGCACCGTCTGACGGGGGAGCCGTTGAGCCGGCCGCTTCGCTCATGTGCAGATCATGTCGGTCCGGGGGCCCACCTGCGCACCTCTTCGACGGCGAGGTCGGTGCGGTCGGTGATCAGGCCGTCCACCCCGAGGTCGAGGAGCCGCCGCATCTCCGTCCGGGCGTTGACCGTCCAGACGTGGACCTGGAGCCCGACGTCGTGCGCCGCCCTGAGGAGTCGCGCGGTGACGACCGGGACCGGCCCCGCCGCGACCGGCAGCTGGAGGCAGTCGATGTCGGCGGACAGGGCACGCAGCACCGCACGGGGTGCACCGGCGAGGGCTGCGGAGAAGAACGCCACGGTCTCGCCGACCCCTGCCGAGGTCGTCACGGGACGGGAGAGCCGACGGATCGTCGCCCGACGCCGGCGGTCGGAGAACGAGGCCACGCAGACCCGGTCGTGGGCACGCGTACGCTCCAGCACCTCGACCAGCGGGTCCATGGCCGTCCAGGCCTTCACGTCGATGTTCAGTCGCACGTCGGGCCAGCGGTCGAGGACGTCCTCGAGCAGGGGGATGGGCTGCGTCCCGCCGATGAGGGCCTTGCTGACCCGCGACCAGGGCTGGTTCGCGACGCGTCCGTGCCCGTCGGTGACACGGTCCAGCGAGTGGTCGTGGAAGGCCAGCAGCCGCCCGTCGGACGTCGCGTGCACGTCGGTCTCGAGGTAGCCGGCGCCCAGGTTCACCGCCGCCTCGAAGGCTCGCATCGAGTTCTCGAGGCGACCGTCGCCACCGGGGTCGAAGCCGCGGTGGGCCATGACCAGGGGACCGTCGTGGTCGAGGTAGGCCGTCCTCGCCCGCGGAGGCATCAGCCGCCGAACTCCCAGTGCCAGGCCTCCGGCCGGCTGCCGCCCTGCTGCGCCCAGCCCGGGTGGAAGAACCCGTAGAGGGGCGCGTTGGCCCGCATCCACTCGTGCTGAGGGCTGCCGAAGGTCTGGATGCCGCCGCACAGGTCGGTGGCCGTGCCCCAGCCGTGGTTCGAGGTTCCGGGTACGGCTGCCAGGGTCGGCTTGCTCTGGTGCACGGCGACCTGGCCGGCGTAGTCGCGGTACGAGTCGGTGACGCAGATCGGGTCACCGAAGTGGAGCGCGTAGGCCTCCGACATGCGGTTGAAGCCGAACGCCGCGTCGGCGCGCATGCGGTGCCCGGCTGCCGCCCACAACGGGCACATGTTCTCGGACGGGATGGCGCCGTTGGGGTAGCTGCTGACGTCGCCGCCGACGCAGTCGCCCACGAGGCCCGTGACGCGGTTGTCCTTGCGCTGACCGGACATCGAGTCGAGTCGCTGCTGCTCGTCCTCAGCCCGGGCCGCGGCCATCCTCTGCGTCTCGGCGTCCGCGGCCGTTGCCGCCTCCGAGGTGCTGGCGAGGAGCGCCTGCAACAGGGCCACCTGCCCACGCTGCTGGTCGAGCAGGCTGTCGGCTAGCTGTCGTGCCGCGACCGCCTGGCCTGCGGCCGCGGTGGCGGCGTCGGCTGCGGTCTGGGCACGGACGGTCGCGTCCTCCTGGACGGCCTGCGCCTCCTCGACGGTGTCGACGACCGAGCCGCGCCAGCGTCCGACGAGCTCGAGGGTCGCCACGCGCTGGCTGAGGTCGTCGGTGTTCTCGGACTCCAGCAGGCTCATCAGGTCCTCGATGCCGCTCAGCTCGCCGCCGTCGCGGTAGACCTGCGAGGCCCACCGTCCCAGCTCGCCCTGCCGGGTGCGGACCAGCGAGGACGCGGCGTCGAGCCGTTGGAGCTGTGTGCCCTGCTCGGCGACAGCGGCGGCCTGCGCGTCGAGCGCCACCCGCTCCGCCTCACGGGCCTCGGCGGCCCCCTGGGAGATCTCGTCGATGGCGCGCCGTGCGGTCTGGAGCGCCAGCTCGTGGTTGTCGACCTCCGCGGCGAGGCGCTCGGCCTCGAGCTTCTGCGCGGCGAGCTCCTCCGCGCTGGGCGGCGCGAGAGCCCCTTCGGCAGCGGTCTCGCCGCCGTCGCCGAGCGGGTCGGCCGAGACGCCTCCGCCGGCGGACACCAGCAGCGCACCCGCGACCACGGGTACCGCCAGCCACACGGCCAGGCGGCGACGCGCGGAGATCCGTCCGACGCGGTGCGTCTGCGCTCGGGCTGCTGGGGTCACGATGTCCATCTCTGCTGTCGGCGTCGGGGCGGTGCGGCCGACGACGCGCTGGTGCTGCGCCGTCGGTCGGACGTCCGTACCGACCCCTCGGGTTCCACGGTGCCACGCCCACGCGCTGCGTGGGGGCGCTTCCGGTGCAGCTGTGGACAGGCGCAGGGGCTCAGCAGAACCGGGGAGGTCCGTCGTCCACGAGCGATGTCGGCAGGTCGCGCCCTGAACCTGAGCCCTTAGGGTGCTGAGGTGACTCAGACCACCGCCACCACCGCCCAGACGGACTACCGCCAGCTCGGATCGAGCGGCCTGACCGTGTCGACCGTCGGCCTCGGCTGCAACAACTTCGGAGGCCGCATCGACGGCGACCGGACGCAGCAGGTCGTCGACGCCTGCTTCGACCACGGCGTGACCCTGTTCGACACCGCCGACATCTACGGCGGCACGCCGGGGCAGAGCGAGGAGCTGCTCGGCAAGGCGCTGGGCAGCCGGCGCGACCAGGTCGTCCTGGCCACGAAGTTCGGTTCCGACATGGGCGGCGTGAACGGACCTGACTGGGGCGTCCGCGGGTCGCGGCGGTACATCCGCACCGCCGTGGAGGCGAGCCTGCGCCGCCTGGGCACCGACTGGATCGACCTCTACCAGATGCACGTACCGGACGAGGTGACGCCGATCGAGGAGACGTTGGCCGCCCTGCACGAGCTCGTCGTCGAGGGCAAGGTGCGGTACCTGGGCAGCTCGAACTTCGCCGGCTGGCAGGTCGTCGAGGCCGACTGGACCGCTCGCAGCGCCGGCCAGACCCCGTTCGTCTCCGCGCAGAACGAGTACTCGTTGCTGAAGCGCCAGGCCGAGGCCGAGCTGGTGCCGGCGTGCGAGCACGTGGGCGTCGGGATCCTGCCGTACTTCCCCCTGGCCTCCGGGCTGCTGACGGGCAAGTACCGCCGCGGCGAGGGTGCGCCCGACGGCACCCGCCTCGCGTCGCGCCCGGAGCGTCTGGCTGCGGCCGACTTCGATCGCATCGAGGCCGTCGCCGCCTACGCCGACGAGCGCGACATCTCGATGCTCGACGTCGCGATCGGCGGTCTCGCGGCGCAGCCCGCGGTCTCGTCCGTCATCGCCGGCGCCACCAGCGCGGAGCAGGTGAAGGCCAACGTCGCCGCCGGCTGCTGGGAGCCGACGGCCGCAGACCTGGCCGCCCTCGACGAGGTGGCGCCGTCCTGAGCCCCGCCTGGCACGTCAGCGACCGGACGCTGCGGGAGGTCGTGACCGACCCGGCGGCGGTCGAGGCGCGCCTCGCCGCGCTGGGGGACGACCCGGAGACGACGGGGGAGCGGGTCGGTCTGCTGCGCATGCTGGGCAGGCTGGACGAGGCCCTCGAGGTGGCGCGCGCCCACCACCATTCGCTCCTGGCTGAGGTGCGCGCGGGATCTGCGGGCGCACGGGACGCGGACGTGGCCGACATGCGCGCGACGGCGGCGGCGATCAGGCTGGCGCACGTCCACCACTGGCGTGGCGAGCACCCGGCGGCCGACGCGCTGCTGACGTCCGCCCTCAGCCACGCCGGGGCGCACGGGCACGCCGAGCTGGTCGGGTACGCGCTGCAGCACCGCGCGAAGAGCCGCTTCGACGCGGGTGACCTGCACGGCGCCATCGCCGACGTGACCGCGGCGCTGCAGCACCGCCGCCACCACGACGTGCCGGAGGCCCAGCTCGCCTCGTCCGAGCAGGCGTACGCCACCATCGCCGAGGCGTTCCACCGCGCCTTCCCGGACGAGCTGCCCCCGTCGTCCGCAGTCTGAGCCCCCCTCGATCACCGACTGGTCGTGAATGGCGCGACACGCTCGGCGTGTCGTGCCATTCACGACCAGTCGAGGTGGTGGGAGCGGCCCGACGTACGCTCGACGGATGAGCCGTGTCGAGCGAGTGCAGCCCGGTCCGGGCCAGGAGTCGGTCTGGGACTACCCGCGACCGCCGGCAGTCCGGCGCAGCGCAGCCATCGTGCGGGTCGTCCTCGGCGGCCAGGTGGTGTGCGAGACGTCGACCGCGCTCGAGGTGCTCGAGACGAGCCACCCACCGACCTTCTACCTGCCCCGGACGGACTTCGCCGACGGCGCTCTTCGCCCGGCCGAGGGTTCGTCGTTCTGCGAGTGGAAGGGCACGGCGTCCTACCTCGACGTCGTCGCCGGCGAACGCGTCGCCGAGCGGGCCGCGTGGTTCTACCCCGACCCGGCGGCCGACTACACCGACCTCGGTGACCACGTCGCTCTCTACCCGGGTGCGATGGACGAGTGCACGGTGGACGACGAGCGGGTGCAGCCGCAGCCCGGTGGGTTCTACGGGGGCTGGATCACCTCCGCCGTCGTCGGGCCGTTCAAGGGTGACCCCGGCACGCGCTTCTGGTGAGCCCGCCTCAGCGCTGCGGGTAGAGCGCCTCCACCTCGTCGGCGAACGCCTCCATGATCACGGCACGCTTCATCTTGAGGCTGGGCGTGAGATGTCCGGCCTCCTCGGTGAAGTCGACCGGGAGGATGCGGAACTTCTTGATCTGCTCGGCGAGGGAGACCGTCGCGTTCGCCTCGTTGACGGCGGTCCGGACGTCGTCGAGGAGGGCGCGGTCCGTGGTCAGCTCGGCCACCGGGGTGGCGGGCCGGTCGTGCTGGTCCAGCCAGGCGGCGACCGCGTCGGGGTCGAGCGTGACCAGGGCGGTGATCTGCGGACGGTCGTCGCCCAGCACGAGCGCCTGGCTGACGAGCGGGTGCGACCGGACGACGTCCTCCAGCGGCGCGGGCGACACGTTCTTGCCAGCGGACGTCACGAGGATCTCCTTCTTGCGCCCCGTGATCGACAGGTAGCCGTCGGCGTCGAGCGCTCCGAGATCCCCGGTGTGGAACCAGCCGTCCTGGTCGAGGACCTCGGCGGTCGCCTGCTCGTTCTTCCAGTAGGCCCGGAAGACGTGCCCGCCGCGCAACAGCACCTCACCGTCGTCGGCGATGGAGACCTCGAAGCGCGGGAGCGCCCGTCCGACCGAGCCGATGCGCTGTGCCGTGGGCGTGTTCACGGTGGCCGCCGCCGTGGTCTCGGTGAGCCCGTAGCCCTCCAGCACGGTGAGGCCGATCCCGCGGAAGAAGTGCCCGAGGCGCGCGCCCAGCGGAGCGCCGCCGGAGACTGCCCAGCGCGCCTGCCCCCCGAGCGCCGCGGTGATCTTGCCGTAGACGAGTCGACCGAACAGCGCGTGCTGGGCGGAGAGGAGCAGACCCGGACGACCCCGGTCCAGGGCCTCGCTGTACGCGATCGCGGTCGCGGCGGCGCGGTCGAAGATCTTCTCCTTGCCGCCGGCCACGGCCTTGCGCCGGGCGCCGTCGAAGACCCGCTCGAAGACGCGGGGGACGGCGAGCACGAACGTGGGGGAGAAGGTCGGCAGGTCCTTGGTGATGCGCGCGATGTCGCTGTGCCCCGTGTGCACGCCGGTGAGCAGGACGGCGACCTCGATCATCCGGCCGAAGACGTGCGCCAGGGGGAGGAACAGCAGCGTCGAGGCGTCAGGGTCGGCGAAGAGCTCAGGGAGGAACTCGACCGCCGAGACGACCTCCGCGAGGAAGTTGGCGTGGGTGAGCTCGCAGCCCTTCGGGCGACCGGTCGTGCCCGACGTGTAGATCAGCGTGGCCAGCGACTCGGGCGTGAGTGCGGCACGGCGGGAGTCCAGCTCGTCCGCCGCGACGTCGCGACCTGACGCCACGAGGGCGGTGAGCGACAGCTCAGGGTCCTTGCCGTCGACCACCCAGTGGTGCTTCAGCTCCGGCAGCTGGTCGCGCACCTGCTCGAGCGACTCGGCGTGCCCGTTGTTCTCCAGGACCACGGCGACCGCGCCGGAGTCCTCGAGGATCCACCGCAGCTGCTCCGGCGACGAGCTCTCGTAGACCGGGACGCTGACCGCGCCGGCGCTCCAGATCGCCACGTCGACGAGCGTCCACTCGTACCGGGTCTTCGCCATCAGGGCGACGCGGTCACCCTGCTGCACGCCGGCCGCGACCAGGCCGCGCGCCACGTCCTCGACCTCGGCGCGGAACTCACCGGCGGTGACCGGCACCCACGACGAACCGTCGCGGCGGCTGATGAGCCGGCGGTCGGGGTCCGCCTCGGCGTGGTGGACGACGATGTCCGCCAGGCTGTTCGGCGGGTCGGTCAGCCACCAGTCGGTGACCGAGGCGGGGCGGGGAGCCGAGGGGGGTGACGGTGCTGCGGTCATGGTGCCCACCCTAGGGCTCGGGGCGACCGGCTCAACCTGCTCCCGGCGGCCGCTCGCCGCTTCCGTAGGGCAGCCGCTGCCGGCGCCGGTCAGCGCCGGTCACCCCGCTCGGGGACGCTCAGCGCAGGGTCTCGAGGCGGTAGTGCTCGATCTTCCGGTACAGGGTCGACCGGCTCGCGCCGAGCTCGGCGGCTACGCGCTTGATCGTCATCCCGGGCGCTGCCCTCCTCGCGTTTCGGCGTGTTTCCGGTGTCCCGGCGGAGCGGGGACACCGGAAACACGCCGTCTCGCGTGCGGGGTGAGCCTCGTCAGTTGCCTTCGACCACGTGAGTCGGGGCGCCGTGCACGGCCGGGATGCGCCCGAGCCGTCCGGCCTGGAAGTCCTCGAACGCCGTGATCACCTCGGCGCGGGTGTTCATCACGAACGGGCCCGCCCAGGCGATCGGCTCCCGGATCGGCTGCCCCCCGAGCACGAGGACCTCGAGCGACGGCTCCGCGGACGGCTGGCTGCGGTCGGCCGCCACCTGCAGGGCGTCGCCGGCGCCGAGGACCGCGAGCTGACCCTTGTGCACCGGCGTGGCCTTGGGCCCGACCGTGCCGCGTCCGGCCAGCACGTAGACGAGCGCGTTGAAGTCGGGCCGCCAGGGCAGGGACAGCTCGGCGCCGGGGGAGACGGTCGCGTGCAGCACGGTGATCGGGGTCAGCGTGCTGCCGGGACCGACGTGGCCGTCCACCTCGCCGGCGACGACGCGGACGAGCGCCCCGCCGTCCTCGCTGGTGAGCAGGGTGTTGTCCGTGGCGCGGAGGTCCTGGTAGCGCGGCGGCGCCATCTTCTGCACGCGCGGCAGGTTCACCCAGAGCTGGATGCCGTGGAACAGGCCGCCGCTGACGACCAGGGCCTCCGGCGGCTTCTCGATGTGGAGGAGGCCGGATCCGGCCGTCATCCACTGGGTGTCGCCGTCGGTGATGACGCCACCGCCACCCTCGGAGTCGGCGTGCTCGAACGTGCCGTCGATGATGTAGGTGACGGTCTCGAAGCCGCGGTGGGGGTGCCACGACGTGCCCTTCGGCTCGCCCGGCGCGTACTCGACCTCGCCCATCTGGTCCATGTGGATGAAGGGGTCCAGGTCGGCCAGGTCGACTCCGGCGAATGCGCGGCGGACCGGGAAGCCTTCGCCCTCGAAGCCGCTGGGCGCGGTCGCCACGTGGCGCACAGGCCGCTGACGAGCGGTGGCGGGGTTCGGGGCCGTCACGCGGGGGAGGACGGTGACGTCGGGGACGGTGATGGCGGGCATTGGGGACGACCTCCACTTCAGGACTAGTTGAAGACTGAACGATCTAGGTCGTCGCGCGCATTCCCCGTGCCACACCCAGGATGGGGGAGCGGCCAGGGCGCGCCGAGGACTGGTCCGGGAGATGGACCGCGGACCGACGAGATCAGGGAGTCGACGGATGAGCAGGCTGGTGCGAACGCTGGGAGTGCTGACCGCGGCCTACGGCGCGGCGGTGATCGTCCGGCCCGAGGTGATGGCCAAGCCGACCGGCATGGTCGACCGGCACGGCAGGGCGCCGTCGGCCGTGGCGCTGCTGACCCGTGCTGTGGGCGTCCGCGACGTGGCCAGCGGCCTGGCGATGGTGTTCGCGCCCAGCCGTCGCACCCTCGACCTCGCCGTCGCGGTCCGGGTCGCCTCGGACCTCGGCGACGGCGTCGTGTTCGGGACGACGCTGTCCGACAAGGGCCTGCGCGCCAAGGCCGCCGGGGTGGCGGGCGGCTGGGGAGTGGTCAACGCGCTGGCCTGGGCCGTGACCCGCGATCGCGACTGAGCGTCCGAACGTCCCTGCGGGTCGCGTTCGGGCGTGTTGCCCTGAGGGGTGCGCCAGCACCGCCTCGGTCAGGCGTCGTCCAGCAGGTGCCGCAGGTACCGCTGCGGGGCCTCGAGGTAGCGCCGCCAGTGGCCAACCACCTCGAGGTCGGCCCAGGACGTGTGGCGGAACCCGTCCGGACCGAGCTCGACCACGGAGGCGCCGGGCGTCGACGCGAGGACGGGGGAGTGGGTGGCGCACACGACCTGTGCGCCGGACCGACCGAGGCGGTGGATCAGCTCGACCAGGCGCAGGCACGACTGGAACGACAGGGCTGCCTCCGGCTCGTCCATCAGGTAGATCCCCGGCTCGCGGAACATCGCGTCGAAGACCGTGAGGAAGCCCTCGCCGTGGCTCATCAGGGAGGTGCGCTCGTCCCAGTAGCCCGGGACGCCCTCGACGGTGTTCATCAGGCCGAACGCGGTCTCGGCACGCAGGAAGAAGCCCTTCCGCTTGAGACGGGCGCGCCGTCGCCACTGGTGTCCCTCCCGGCCCCAGTCGACCTCGAGCAGCTCGCCGAGCGGCGTCCTCGGCCGGTCGTTGACGTACTTGCGGTTCGCCCTCCCGCCCTGAGCGTCGAGGCCCGCGGCCTCCGCCACGGCCTCGACGATCGTCGACTTCCCCGAGCCGTTCTCGCCGACCAGGAAGGTCACCGGTGCGGTCAGCTCGAGTCCGTGCCCGACCAGCCCGGCCACGGCAGGCACGGACAGGGGCCAACCAGCGGCATGTGCGGTATCCGTCCGTTCCGCCTGCACGAACACGCGATCGATCAGCACGTCGATACCGTCTGTGCGTCCGCGCTACTCGCCGGAGTTCTGCCCGTCGACGGACTCGCGGAGGAGATCGGCGTGACCGTTGTGCCGGGCGTACTCCTCGATCATGTGGACGTAGATCCAGCGCAGGCTCGGCGCGCGACCGTCCGGCCAGGCACGCCGGGCCGGCGTGTCGAGCCCACCGTCGGCAAGGGCGTCGGCTGCGAGCTGACGGGACCGCGCCACCGACGCCTGCCACAGGTCGAGCAGCTGCTCGGGGGTGTCGTCGGCGGCAGAGTGCCAGTCCCAGTCCTCGTCGGCCTTCCAGTCGACGGCGGCCCACGGCGCGGCCGCGTCGTTGCCGTGCAGCGCACGCGAGAACCAGTGGTCCTCGACGTACGCCATGTGCTTGAGGAGCCCACCGAGCGTCATGGTGGACGCGGCCGTCGTCGCCGCGAGTCCGGCCGCGTCGAGCCCGTCGACCTTCCACGCCAGCGTGGCGCGCTGGAACTCGAGGAAGCCGGCGAGCGTGTCGACCTCGTCAGCGGCGGGCGGTGGCTCGGGGCGTCCCTGGTCGTCGACGTCGGTCATGGGCGGGGAGTCTAGGGACGGAACCTCCCCGGCGGTCAACCTCCCGTTACGTGTGCTCGAGGCGCGTTGTGCTGGGAGGCGGCGCTCGGCGGTGCTGGGCACCCGCGGTGCTGCGTGGCACGATCACACGTGTGACCAGCAGTCCCGCCGCAGCGCAGCACCTGGGCCAGCAACCGCGACGGTGCCGTCCGTGACCCGGCAGGCAACATGGTCCGCATCCACGAGCTGCGCTGAGCGCGTCACGGACGGAGACATGGTGAGCACGAGCACGAGCCCGACCACGCAGGTGCCCGCGGCGCACGTCGCTGACACCCACGACCTGATCCGCGTGCACGGCGCGCGCGTGAACAACCTCCGGGACATCAGCGTCGAGATCCCGAAGCGCAGGTTGACGGTGTTCACCGGCGTCTCCGGCTCGGGCAAGAGCTCACTGGTGTTCGGCACCATCGCCGCGGAGTCGCAGCGCATGATCAACGAGACCTATAGCGCCTTCGTGCAGGGGTTCATGCCGACGCTGTCGCGGCCTGACGTCGACGCGCTCGACGGGCTCACGACCGCCATCATCGTCGACCAGGAGCGGATGGGCTCGAACCCCCGCTCCACGGTCGGCACGGCCACCGACGCGAACGCCATGCTGCGCATCCTGTTCAGCCGGCTGGGCAGACCACACGTGGGTCCGCCGACGGCGTTCTCCTTCAACGTCCCGACCCGCAAGGCCAGCGGGGTGATGAGCACCGAGAAGAGCGGCGGCCGCGTCGAGAAGGCGGTGGTGCGCGAGGCGGTGTACCTGGGCGGGATGTGTCCGCGCTGCGAGGGCATGGGCTCGGTCTCGGACTTCGACCTCGGCGCCCTCTACGACGACAGCAAGTCGCTGGCCGAGGGGGCACTCACCATCCCCGGGTACTCGATGGACGGCTGGTACGGCCGGATCTTCAAGGGCTTCGGCTTCGACATGGACAAGCCAATCGCGAAGTTCACCAAGAAGGAGCTGCACGACCTGCTCTACAAGGAGCCCACGAAGATCAAGGTCGAGGGCATCAACCTCACCTACGAGGGGGTCATCCCGAAGATCCAGAAGTCGATGCTCAGCAAGGACGTCGACGCCATGCAGCCGCACGTCCGCGCCTTCGTGGAGCGTGTGATCACCTTCCAGACCTGCCCGGAGTGCGACGGAACACGCCTCACGACCGAGGTCCGCGCCTCGAAGATCAAGCGGAAGAACATCGCCGACCTGTGCGCCATGCAGATCAGCGACCTGGCCGACTGGGTCCGCGACCTCGACGAGCCGTCCGTGGCGCCGCTGCTCAAGGGACTGCAGCACCTGCTCGACTCGTTCACCGAGATCGGGCTCGGGTACCTCTCGCTCGACCGTCCCGCCGGGACGCTGTCCGGGGGAGAGGCGCAGCGCACCAAGATGATCCGCCACCTCGGGTCCTCGCTCACCGACGTCACCTACGTCTTCGACGAACCGACGATCGGCCTGCACCCGCACGACGTCGAGCGCATGAACGACCTTCTCCTGCAACTGCGCGACAAGGGGAACACGGTGCTTGTCGTCGAGCACGAGCCGGACACGATCGCCATCGCCGATCACGTCATCGACCTTGGTCCCGGTGCTGGAACCGCTGGTGGCACAGTCTGTTTCGAGGGGACGGTGGACGGGCTGCGGGGGAGCGGCACCACGACCGGGCACCACCTCGACGACCGTGTCTCCCTGCGAGACCCGGTGCGGACGCCGACCGGTGCGCTCGAGATCCGCGGCGCCGACACCCACAACCTGCAGAAGGTGGACGTCGACGTCCCGCTCGGCGTGCTCTGCGTGGTGACGGGGGTCGCCGGATCCGGCAAGAGCTCACTGGTCCAGGACTCGGTCGCCGGCCGCGAGGGTGTCGTCGTCATCGACCAAGGAGCGATCCGAGGCTCGCGACGCAGCAACCCCGCGACCTACACGGGTCTGCTGGAACCCATCCGCAAAGCCTTCGCCAAGGCCAACGGCGTGAAACCGGCTCTCTTCAGCGCCAACTCGGAGGGCGGCTGCCCGACCTGCAACGGTGCCGGCGTGATCTTCACCGAGCTCGGCGTGATGGCCACCGTCGAGTCGGTCTGCGAGGTGTGCGAGGGCCGCCGCTTCCAGGCCGCCGTCCTCGAGCACACGTTCGGCGGGAAGAACATTGCCGAGGTGCTCGCCATGTCGGTGGACGAGGCCGCCGACTTCTTCGGCGACGGCGAGGCGCGCACGCCGGCTGCGCACACGATCCTCGCCAGGCTGGCCGATGTCGGTCTCGGCTATGTCAGCCTCGGCCAGCCCCTCACGACGCTGTCCGGAGGGGAGCGGCAGCGACTGAAGCTGGCCACCCGGATGGGCGAGAAGGGTGGCGTCTACGTCCTGGACGAGCCGACGACGGGCCTGCACCTGGCCGACGTCGAGCAGCTGCTCGGGCTGCTGGACCGCCTGGTCGACGCCGGCAAGTCGGTCATCGTCATCGAGCACAACCAGGCGGTGATGGCGCACGCCGACTGGATCATCGACCTGGGTCCGGGCGCCGGGCACGACGGCGGCCGGGTCGTCTTCGAGGGCAAGCCCGCCGATCTCGTCGCCGCACGCTCGACGCTGACCGGCGAGCACCTGGCTGCGTACGTGGGCGCCTGATCGAGGTCCGGCGGGGACGACGTCCAGGTAGCCCTCGTACGTGATGAACGCCTACAGACTGAGGTGGAGGGTGACGCCGTGCGGAAGCTGACCTTCGGTATGAACGTGAGCCTGGACGGCTACATCGCCGCCCCCGGCGACGACATCGGCTGGAGCGTGCCGAGCGACGAGCTGTTCCAGTGGTGGTCCGACCGGGTGGGTACGACGGGCCTGGCGCTGTACGGGCGCAAGCTGTGGGAGACGATGAGTACCTACTGGCCGACCGCCGACCAGCAGTCTGGCGTCACACCGGCGGAGGTCGAGTTCGCCCGCCGGTGGCTGGACATGCCGAAGGTGGTGTTCTCGTCGACGACCAGGACGGTCGACTGGAACACCCGCCTGGTCGACGGCGACGCCGTCACAGAGATCACCCGCCTCAAGGCGGAGGACGGCGGCCCCATGGACATCGGCGGCGCCACACTGGCCGCGGCGGCGATGCGGGCCGGGTTGATCGACGAGTACGTGCTGGCCACCGCACCGGTGCTGGTAGGCAGCGGAACGCCGTTCTTCACGGCCCTGGACGACTGGGTGCAGCTGAACCTGGTAGAGACCCGGACGTTTCCCGACGGCGTGGTCCTGACCAGGTACGAGACCAGGCGGTGAGCGCCCGCCGACATCGACTGGAGGGGCGGGCACGCACGAGTACGCCCTTCGGTAGCACCCGGGGTGAGTTACCGATAATGGACATTATGACATTACGCAGAACCCCAGGCCCTCTTCGACTCTCCGCGCACTGACCCGCTCTCCGCGATCACACCTGCGCCAGCAGTCGCTGCACGGACAGGTTGTCGATGTCCGACCCGAGCAGCACTGCGGCCTCGGCGTCGCCCCGGTGGCCGAGTGCCGCACCGTGCAGCATCGCCCGCACGATCAGCTCTCTCATCCCGGTCCGGGACGCCAGCTCGCGCAGCGCGTCCACCCACCGCTCGGTGTCCCGGTGCCCGTGCTCCACGCCCAGCAGGCACTGGGCGTCAAGGATGTACGCATCCAGCCAGACGTACGAGTCGGCGAGCCGGTTGCAGCGCGTCCGGGCGTCCGCGAGCAGCTCGAAGGCTCGCGCGGTGTCCGCCTCCGCCTCGGCGACGAGCGCGAGACCGCGGGCGGCGATCCCCTCCCAGCACGGGTCGCCCTGCTGGCAGGCCCGGGCGAAGGCCTGTCTCAGCGCCCCCGACGCGGCCCCGTCGTCGCCGCAAGCGAGATGCAGCTCACCCAGCAGGGCCTGGGGCCACGGCAGGAAGGACAGCCAGTGGTCGCTCTCCGCGAGCCCGGTGGCCGACCGGAGCCTCTCCCCGGCCTCGTCATGCTCCCCCCGGAGCAGGTGCAGCCGTCCCAGCATCGACAGCGCGTAGGCCTGCCTCCTCGGCTCGCCGGCGGACCGGGCGGGGTCGAGGGCCTGCTCCAGCAGCCGGCGGGCTCGTCCGTACGCGGCGCGGTCGCTCTCGACGGACCCGAGGTAGGTCGTCGCCTTCGCCATCGTGGACGGCGACCCCTCCCCCAGCTCGAGCGCATCGTCCAGCCAGAACTCCGCCCGGTCGTACCTGCCGCGCAGGTAGCCGACGTAGCCCAGCTCGGTGCGGGCCAAGGCCATCTGGTGCCGGTCGCCGGCCACGGCCGCCAGCTCATCCGCCTCGTGCAGGAGGGCCAGCGCTTCCTCGTCGACTCCGCGGACCGAGTGGATCAGGGCTTCCGCCAATGCTTGTCGCGCGACCGCGCGCAAGCTGGCGTCTCCGGTGACGTCGGCGAGCCGCACGGCCGTGCGCAGGGTGTCCACGCCGGCGTCAACCGCTCCAGCACCGAGGGCCGAGACGCCAGCCTCGACGACGGCGTCGACGGACTGGACGTCCGTGACCACGCCGGAGACGGCCGGCCGTCGCTGCAGCGCGGCTCGTACCGCGCCTCCCGGGGAGGCGCCGAGCTCCCGGTGCAGGGTGTCGGCGAAGGCGGCGTACTGCTGCTCGGCCGCTTCGTCCTCTCCGTTGAGTTTGTACAGGGTGATCAGGAGCGCCTGGTGGGTCTCGTCGAGAGGACTCATGCCCACGGCACGTACGGCGAGATCCCTTGCCAGAGAGTTTATTCCACGCGACGTGGCACCCAGCGCCGCCTCGTGGAGCATCGCCTCAGAGGCGGCTGCGAGGTGGCGCCGCTGGGACAGCAGCCGAGCCTCGAAGGCGGGCGCGCCTCGGACCGTCACTCCGTCGAGCAGCCTCTTACCAAGAGCCCTCTTCCTGGGCGGTCATTTCAATGTCGCGATGCCGCCGACTTTTCGGGCGCATACTAGCTACTGGAGCTCAGAATCGAACTCGATAGCGCTCATTCTTGGAAAGCCAGGAAAACAAACATGCTCGAAGACGACCTCCGGCGTGAATTGCCCAGAGAAGCGGAGCCAGCGCTGATCGCTCCTCAACTGCTACCCGGAATGCCGCACCAGGCCCGGCAAGCTGCACGCAGACGTGCACTCGTCATGGGGCTTGGGACGACCCTTGCCGTTGTGGCGTTGTCTGTAGGCGTGGGTATTGCGATGCAGCCCGATCCTACTGGCACCGCACCGGCGACTTCCCCATTGCCGGAGCCTGCCGCCCGCTCATTCGACCTGACTACCCATAAACCCGGGAATTCTGTTCCTGGTGCGCAGTTGAACACCGGCACCATAGTCGCCACAGCGGAAGGATGCCCCTACCTGGATGCCGGTGCCGCTGGCATGTATGCCCTGGTGTGGCCGCCTGGTTGGACAGCCTCCGAGGCGGGCGACGGTTTCTGGGTCTACTCGAACGGATCGACGTCGCTCCGCGAGGGCGACCAACCCAGTTTGGCTGGCGGGGGGCAGCTGGGAACGACCGATCCATGTGGTGTCGTCGAAGGCGGAAGTGTCTTTAGGGTGTACAGCGTCTCGCTGCCTTGATCGTTCGAGTCGGAGAATGCTTACCGGCATGTCATGGGGTGAGGATGGATGCGGGCCCGCCAGCTACCGATGACTTCTCGCGCTCGCTCGGGTCTCGCCTGCGAGAGACCGACGACCCGAGGAGAACCGCGTGAGCCTGTGGCCCGCCGTCCACGCCGAACGAGCCGCCCTCGCCGATGACCTGGCGAGCCTGACCCCACAGCAGTGGGCCCATCCGTCGCTGTGCGGTGAGTGGTCCGTCGAGGAGGTCGTCGCGCACCTCACGGCGGCAGCCAGCGTCGGCCGCGTCAGGTGGCTGGTCAGCGTCCTCGGAGCGCGGTTCGACTTCGCCCTGCACAACGAGCGGCGTCTGCGCGAGCACCGTGGGGCCACACCCGCCGAGACCCTGGCCCGCTTCCGGCACGTGCTCACGAGCACGACCGCGGCCAGCGGCCACACGCCGGCGTGGCTCGGCGAGATCGTCGTCCACGGCCAGGACATCCGGCGGCCCCTCGGCCTCGAGCGCACTCCCCCGGTCGAGACGGTGACCGAGGTCGCCCGGTTCTACGCCTCCCGCGACTTCACCGTCCCCAGCCACAGCGCCGTCTCGGGGCTCCGGCTCGAGGCGACGGACGGCCCGTTCGTCACCGGTGCCGGTCCCCTGGTGACGGGGACGACCCTGGCCGTGACGATGGCGATGGCCGGTCGCGTCGAGTTCTGCGCAGAGCTCGAGGGCGACGGCGTGCCCGTCCTCGCCGGCCGCTGCGACGCGGAAAGCCCGCGCGCTTCCGAGTTGGGCGGGTGACCCGTGGTCCTTTCGACGAAGACGGTCGTCAGGACGGACGACGACGCGCGGCTCCGCGTCGAAGCGATCGGTGACGGCCGCGATCCGGCGCTGCTCCTCATCGGCGCGGCCACGTGGTCGATGGACTGGTGGGAGGACGACCTGTGTCGTCGGCTGGCCAAGCGGGGTCGGCTGGTGGTGCGCTACGACCAGCGCGACACGGGTCGCTCGACGAGCTACCCGGTCGGCTCCCCCGGCTACACGTCGGCGGAGCTCGTCAGTGACGCGGTCGCGGTGCTCGACGGGGTCGGCGTGGACCGCGCACACGTCGTCGGCCTGTCGATGGGTGGTGGTGTGGCCCAACGCCTGGCCATCGAGAGCCGAGACCGTGTCGCGACCCTCACGCTGATCTCGACGAGTCCGATCGAGGGCGGGATCGCGGGACTCCCCTCCCCCACTCCTGAGATCCAGGAGGCGTTCTCCGGCACGGGGTCCGAGCCCGACTGGGGCGACCGGGAGGCGGTGATCGACCACATCGTGGCGGGCGAACGTCCATACGCCGGGCCCAGCACCTTCGACGAGTCGAGGCTGCGGGCGGTGGCCGGACGGGTCGTTGACCGCACGAACGACATCGCGGCGAGCATGACCAACCACTTCCTGCTCGGCGACGGCGATGGCCAGTACCGACTCGCCAAGCTCGCCGGGGTCCCGACGCTGGTCGTGCACGGCACCGCCGACCCGATGTTCCCGCTGCCGCACGGGCGGGCACTCGCGAGCGGGATCCCAGGGGCGCGCCTGCTGGAGCTGGACGGCGTGGGGCACCAGCTCCCCCCGCCACACACCTGGGGGCAGGTGGTCGACGCGCTCGTCGACCACACCGCACGGGACTGATCAGTGGTCGGTGAGCTTCTCCAGCCGCGCGCGCAGGGACGGCTCGCGGTGCGCGTTGCCACTTAGACTCACGTACCGCTCGCCGAACGTGCCCAGCAGCGCGTCGTCGAGTCGACGCACGGCGCCCGGCGGGTACCGGTAGCCCATCCGCTCGGTGAGGGCGTCTGCGTCCACGGACCGCAGGACCCCGCTGAGCTCGTCGAGGGAGACGATGCCGAGCTCCAGGAGCAGCCCGGAGATCCACGCGTAGTGGTCGGTGCGCGACCAGCCCGCGTCCGCGTACTGCCCGGCCAGGAACGCCGCGAGCTCACGCGGGCTGATCCGGGGGTCGTCGTCCTCCGGCGCGGGGCGTTGAGTGCCCATGCCGGCCTGCAGCCGTTCGCGGATGGTGGAGAACTCGCGGTCCGCGAGCTCCAGGAGCCCGGCCGCCAGGGTGAACCGTCGGTCCAGGTCCGGAACATGCTCGTCGGGAATCGTTCCCTTGTAGCGGATGTCGTGCTCGAACTCGGCCCAGGCATGCTGCAGGACCGTCCGGATCTGCACCTGCGCACGCCGACCGCGCAGGGCGGAGTGGGTCGGCTGGCTCTCGCGCACGGCGTCCAGCCCCACCAGCAGGTGCCGGCTGGCGTAGCCGAACCGGCCCTCGCTGGCGGTCTCGAGACCCATGTCACGGTCGTCGACGACGACCACCTGGTCGTCGAGCAGGTCGGCGACAGCGGCGACGTCACTGTGCACGTACGTGATGACGCGGATCCCGATCGTGTCGGTGATCTGCGTGATCGGGTCGAGGAAGCTGGGCACCCCGTCGACGGTGCGGGAGGCCTTGGTGGCGAACGACGTCACGCTCTTCGCGCGTCCGGTGACGCTGAGGTAGTTGATGCCGGCGTCGTCGAGGATCGACGTGACCAGGGCGGTCCACTGCTCCGCTGCCTCGACGACCTGGGGGTGCTGCTCGGAGTACTCGCGCACCGCGGAACGAGCGACGTTGGCGGGCTCCGGTGGCGTGCGCCGCTGCCTCGGGGTCGGTGCAAGCTCCGCGGGCAGGGTCGGGGTCACGATGTAGCCGGTCTCGCCGTCGCCGTAGGTGGTCGTCGCGTCAGGTCGTCGTTCAGCGAACAACCCGATGTAGGCGGAGAGCACGGCGTCGACCTGGTCCTCGACGGCCCCCAGCTCGCTCTTGCGTGTCGCGGTGGCGACCGTCCGGCACAGGGAGGTCCAGTCCTGCGCCGCCGGTGCGTCCCCGCCGACGTGCAGCGTGGGCTCGGTCGAGCCCAGGCCCTCGAGGAGCCCCATCAGCACCTGGAGCTGGCCGCGCAGGCTCTCCAGGTCGCGACCAGGCTTGTGCTTGTACTTCAGCGTCCGCCCGAGCCGAAAGAGCGAGACGGTCGCCGGGTGCGGGTAGACCTCGATCGCGCGCCGGGGGCGGCGCGAGCGCGGGTTGAGGTCGAGCCCGAGTCGCGAGGAGACTCTCGCCCCGCGAGGCCTGTCGCGGAACTCGGGCTTGCCGGTGTTCGACGGGTGCGCGCCGGCATCGAACCTGGCGAAGTCGGCATTCAACGCCGCCTCGGCCGGGCGGTTGCCGCTGGCGTTGGTGACGATGAGCGGCGCGTCGATCGCGACCAGGCAGTCCCCGGTGACGTACGGGCCCAGCGCCTGAGCGATCTCGTCGTCCGTACGCACGGCTGACACGTGCACGAGGCGGCCCTCCGCGTCGAGGACGGCGAGGCCGGTGGGCTTCTTCTCCCCCCACGCGAGATCGACTCCGACGAAGTGCATGGGGGTCAGCCTGCCGCACCAGGCCCGCCGACGACGGGTTCACGCGCCGTCGGCGCGGTCGGGGCACGTTCGTCGGCCGCTGTGAACTCCGGGCTGCGACTCGGCCGATCCCTCACGGCCTCCGACGCTCGTGTCGCCGAGACCGATCGTGGTTCGGGCGATGAGTCGGGTCCGTCTCGCGAGTCCTCTCCTGTGACCGCGTATCGACTTTCCGAGGAGAACCGCATGAGTATGTGGCCTGCAGTGCACGCCGAACGTGCCGCGCTCGCCGAGGACCTGGAGAGCCTGGTCCCCGAGCAGTGGGCACGCCCGTCGTTGTGTGGCCGATGGACTGTCGAGGAGGTCGTCGCCCACCTGACGGCTGCTGCACGCATCGGCCGGCTGCGATGGGTGGCCAGCGTCGTCGGGGCCCGGTTCGACTTCGACGTGCACAACCAACGACGCCTGGAGGAGCACCGGGGCGCAACCCCTGAGCAGACCCTCCACCGGTTCCGCCAGGTGGTCACCAGCACCACCGCGGCCTCCGGTCACACCCCGGCGTGGCTCGGGGAGGTCGTCGTGCACGGTCAGGACATCCGACGCCCTCTCGGGATCGACCACACGCCCCCGATCGACACCGTCACCGAGGTGGCGTCCTTCTACGCCAGTCGTGACTTCACCGTGCCCAGCCACAGCGCCATCAAGGATCTTCGCCTCGAGGCGACGGACGGACCGTTCGTCACCGGAGACGGGCCCCTCGTCACCGGGACGACCCTCGCCCTCACCATGGCCATGGCCGGTCGCACCGAGTTCTACGCCGACCTCGAAGGCGACGGAGTGCTGATCCTGCGCGAGCGCTCCGCACTCGACGGTCAGGGCGTCGGGTAGGGCTTCACACCCCCGATGCCCTGTACCTAGGCTCCGCCCATGGCGACACGATGGACCCTGGGCTGCGACGCGGCCGATCCCCCACGCCTGGCACGGTTCTGGGCGCTGGCGCTGGGGTACGTGGTCGAACCCGGCTTCGACGAGCCCGACAACACCTCGATCATCGACCCGGGCGACGTCGGCCCGGCGATCGGGTTCCTGCGCGTCCCCGAGGGCAAGACGTCGAAGAACCGGGTCCACATCGACGTCCGGGTCGTCGCGGGCCACCCGGAGCTGGAGGACCGGCGTGAGGAGCTGGTCCACGCGAAGGTCGACGAGCTCGTGGCCGCCGGAGCCACCACGGTGCGGGTCGAGCAGTACGGCGACGAGTTCGGGCACGTGGTGATGCTCGACCCTGAGGGCAACGAGTTCTGCGTGGCCTGACCCACCGCACGGCGGTCGGCGCCAGAGCTCCCCTCGGGTCGCTGTCCCGGGCAGCCGACGGGATCAGCATGATGGTGCCGGCGTGATCGAGTCCGACTCGGACCCCTCGTGAGAGATCTGGTGGTGTGGTGCTGATAGCGATGGCGGGGCTTCCCGGGAGCGGGAAGAGCACTCTCGCGGCAGAGGCTGCACGGCTGCTCGGATGCGCGGTGGTGTCGGTCGACCCGATCGAGGCGGCGATGTGGGCCGCAGGCATCGACCGTGCCCAGCCGACCGGGCTTGCCGCATATGTCGTGGCTGAGGCCGTGGCATGGGAGCAGCTGCGTGGCGGGCACGACGTGATCGTCGACGCCGTGAACGACGTCGAGCCCGCGCGCCGGCAGTGGCGAGACCTTGCTGACCGGGCCGGAACGACCCTCCTCTTCGCTGAGGTCTTCTGCTCGGATGAGCATGAGCATCGCCGCCGCCTGAGCAACCGCCACCGAGACATCCGAGGCTTCCCGGAGCCGGGCTGGGACGCGGTGCTGGGCCGGCGCGCAGGGTTCGAGGGGTGGGACGAAGCCCGTCTGCGTCTCGACTCCACGGTCGAGGCGGACATCAATGCCCGGGCGATCGTCGGCGAGGTCGCCGGGATGCGACCCGCTCGCTGAGTACCCGTCGGACGTCGACCTCCCCTGGCGTGACGAATCAGGCGGCAGGGCCGGGATGGGGCGGGCAGCACCACAGCGCCTCGACGTCCTCACCCGCGAGGCCACACTCCCCTGCTGCGAACGGGATGACGAGGGTCTGGCCCTTGCACAGCGGGATCGGCTCGAAATCTCCTGCGAGAGAACCCTTGCCGGAGACCACGACGACGACCGCGAAGCCTGCGCTCCGAGCGCGTGGCGCCCCGCGTGCGCTCCACGCGGAAGAACGGACTCGCCGCCGGCAGAAGGTCCCCGGTGTCAGCAGCGGTGGCGCCCCGCAGGCCGCTCGACCTCGTCCGGCGTCCACGCTCGCCGGTCGACGGCCCCCAGGGCCACGTCGAACCCCAGTCCGAGGTGACCGTCCGCGGCGCCGTCCAGGTCGAAGCCCTCCCACTCCATCAGGATCGACAGGTCGGTGGGCTCCTGGAGCTCGACCAGGAACGCCCCCTCGCCGACCGCGTGCGGCATGCCGGCCGGCACGAGCACCGCGTCCCCGGGCTCCACCTCGAGCGTGTGCATCGCACCGAGCATCGCGTCGGTGTCCTGCTCACGCACCCACCCTCTGAGCTCCTCCTCCCCCACCTCGCGGGTGAACGCCAGGTGGACGGTCGCGGGCTCGAGGAACACCCACGCCTCGGTCTTGCCGTGAGTCAGCGACAGGTGCTCACCCGCGAACGGGACGTCGGGGTGGGCGTGCACCGGGAGCCTCTGCCCGGCGTCGAGCAGCTTCACCAGCAGTCCGGTGTCGCTGCCGAAGGCCTCGACGTGCTCTGCGCCCAACCAGGTCGACGGGTCCTCGCCGACGGCGTCGGCCAGCGTGCGGCCGTCCGCGAGGCGGGTCAGGCCCAGCTCCGCCTCGCCGAAGAGCGTCGTCGTGGACGCGACCCAGTCCTCCGGGACGTTGCTGTCGATCGGTTCAACCCCACGGAAGGCGGCGATGCGCCGTCCGCCGGCGTAGAACCTGTCGAGCGGCTGGTTGGCGTCCAGGACCAGTGGTCTCATCGGGCGTTCCTCGTCTCCGTCGGTGGACGTCGTGCAACAGGCATCAGGTCGGGACGGCGGCGTCGAGGACGCCGACCCGTACCCCGGTGCGCCACTCCTGCCCGGGCTCCAGGACGGGCGCACCGGCACCGGGTAGCTCGCGTTCTGGTCCGAACATCGGTGCGTTGGCCGGCTCCACGCCCAGCACCCACGCACCACGCGCCGGCCAGGCCCACGTGAACAGGCGCGGCAGGGCGAGGCCGTCCCACTCGACGACCAGGGTCTCCGCCGTCCCCGGCGACTCCAGCACGGCACGCGCGCGGCCGTCGTCCGTCACCGCCCGGTGGTCGGCGACAACCGCCTCGGCGTCTGACGCGGCGGGCGGCATTCGCAGCGGGTCGCGACCGGGAGGGCACGGCTCACGCAGGACGGTGCGGTGCGTGTCGACCAGCAGCCGAGACCCCGGGCGCAGCAAGGGCGCACCGACGTTCACGTGGTACAGCAGGGGGACGCCGACGGGCCGACTGCCCTCGTTCCTGACCACGTCCCTGACGTCGACCCACGGTCGACCCGTCGCGACGACGACCTCGCGCTCGACCACGAGCCGAGGGCCGTACAGGACGGTGTGGCCGATGCACCCGCTCACGTGCACCTCGACACCGTCGGTCGTGCGCTCGCGCCACCACCGCACGTCATGAGCCGGCGTCAGGTGGTGCGACCCGTGCTGGCCGGAGGCGTCGCGCGCCGGACCGACGTTGTCGGGACCGCATGTCGCGAGCAGGCCGCCGAGGAAGCGTTCCTCCCAGCCGTGACCGGGGCCGGGGTCGACCCGCTGCGGCGACCGCCAGGCCACCGGCGTGCCACCCCACCACGCGGCTCCCAGATCGAGGCCGCGGTCGAGGAGCATCTCGACCGACGGTCCGCCGGCGACGCGGACGAGCAAAACTCGCTCCCCGCCGGAGCGGATGATCTCGTCGACGCTCGCCAGGGCGTCGGGCAGCGCGACCAGGCCGTCGTCGAGCAGCGAGCCCCAGGAGGGGGCCGCCAGGACGGACGTCTGCGCGTTCACGCGGCACCGTTCGCGACGCCGTCTCCGGCGCCCGCCAGGGCGGCCACGAAGCCGCCCACGAACGTGTCGCCGAGCCCGATCGTGGTCGGTGTCGTGGCCTGCAGCACCAACGCTGGTACGACGCACACCCGACCGGGCCTCATCCGCTCGAGGGCGTGGGCGAAGACGGAACCGCCCGTGTGGCGGGGCGTCTCAGCGGTCCGCGCATGGTCGACGGCGGTGAAGGCGTCCCCGTGCAGGTAGCGCGTGCTGGCCAGCAGGATGCCGCCGTCCAGCGCCGCACGGTAGTCGCGGGCCTTCTCCCCCACGGCCAGTGCCCAGTAGCTCGTGTGGACCACCAGCGTGGTCGCGCCGACGACCTCACGCAGCTGGCCCAGGGCGGACGCGACGTCCTCCGCGTCGAGCAGGTCGACCCTGCGGCCGACGTAGGCCTGCATCTCGTCCTCGTTCATGCTGTGCACGTCCACGACGTCCGCGAGCCCCTCACGCACCTGGGTGCTCCGCTCCGGCACGTGGAACCCGGCGTCCTCGTAGACCACGACGGCGTCCTCCGGCAGGGACCGCATCTGGTCCCGCAGGTCGCGAAGCCGCAGGGCCACGGTGTCCGGGTCCTGCATCGAGTTCATCCCGGAGACGAGGAACACGCGCGCGTCGGACAGGACGTCCCCCAGCTCCGAGCTGATGACGAGCTCCTGGTTGGGCTCGTCGTTGACGTAGATCAGCCGGTTGGCTCTCGGGGCGGTCACCGCCTGCTCCCCCACCCGCACGCGCGCGCCGGCGGGGTACTGGACGATCAGATGAGGGTCGACGGTGTCCCTGGTGGCGCTGCACACATAGGAGACCTCCTCGGGCAGAAGCCATCTCACCTGGTCGTCGATGCTCACCAGGTGCACCGTGCTCCGCACCCCGAGGCGACCCATCGCGATGGCGGCGCGCACCGGCGTGCCACCGATCGTCGTGCGCCGCGCGAAACGGGTCGCGAAGGCCTCGACGACGTCGGAGGAGCCCACGAACCGCTCTCCCCCGACACCGTCACGGACGTAGCCGAGAAGCGATCGGACCAGGTCCCGCTCGGTGTCGATCCCGACCGAGGGCGACAGCTCGTCCGCACGGATCCCGTACCTGTCCACGAGCTCCTCCAGGACGTCCGCGTCCCAGTCGATCTCGTAGTCCAGGCATCCTCCGAGCCCCAGGACCACGTCCGAGCCCACTGCTTCCCCTCTCCACACACCCCGGGCAGCCCCAGGATCGCCGGTTCTCAGTACAGGTCGGCCTTGTTGGCGGCGTCGAACAGGTCGATCTTCTGCGCGGCAGTCTCCTGCATCGCCACGACGGACGCGGGCTGGATGGAGTTGGGCTCGCGCAGACCGTCGTCGGCGAGGACCTCACGCATCTTCCGGTGGTACGCGACCTTGATGTCGCTGGAGATGTTGATCTTGTTGATACCAAGCTTGACCGACTGGCCGATCTCGAGGTCGGGGTTCCCCGACCCGCCGTGCAGCACGAGCGGCACGTCGACCTTGGCCTCGATCTCCTGGAGCAGGTCGAGCTTCAGCTCCGGCTTCATCCACGACGGGTACAGGCCGTGGCAGGTGCCGATCGCGATGGCGAGGCTGTCGACCCCGGTCTCCTGCACGAAGCGCACCGCGTCCTCGGGGACGGTGTAGATGATCTCGGCGGTGCCGTCCTCGGCTTCGGAGTCGGTCTTGCCGATGGTGCCGAGCTCACCCTCGACCGAGAGCCCGACGGCATGAGCCGCCTCGACGGCCTTCCTGGTCAGCGCGACGTTCTCGTCGAACGGAAGCAGTGAGCCGTCGAGCATGACCGACGTGAAGCCGGTCTGGATGGCGAGGAGCATCTGCTCGATGTTCGCGCCGTGGTCGAAGTGGATCGTGACAGGCACCCGCGAGCGGTGTGCTCGCTCGATGATGGCGGGCATCAGCTCGACCCCGATGTGTGAGAGCTCGTCCGGGTGGATCGCGATGATCAGCGGGGCGCCCTTGGCCTCGCTCACCTCGAAGATCCCCTGGCACATGGCCCAGTCGCTGATGTTGAACGCGGGCACCGCGAAGTTGTGCTTGTTGGCGACCTCGAGGAGATCTACGCCGTTGATGAGCATGGAGGGAGTTCCCTTTCTCGGAGTGTGGTGCTCTAACAGGTTGGCTCAGTGGAGGTCTCGAAAGGCGTTGTGGTCGCTCGTCTCAGAGCTTCACCGCGCCGGCGGTCATGCCGCCCATGAAGTACCGCTGGAAGAAGAGGAAGAGGACGAGAACGGGAATGCACCCCAGCACGCTCATCGCCATCATCTCGTTCCACTCGTACGAGTGCTGGCCCATGAGCAGCTGGATGCCGATGGGGACGGTGCGCATGTCCTCGCTGCGTGTGAGCGTGAGGGCGAACAGGTACTCGTTCCAGGCGATCATGAACGTGTAGATGCCGACCGACACCAGGCCGGGCACGGAGATCGGCACGAGGATGCGGAAGAGCGCAGTGATCGGACCGGCTCCGTCGACCTTGACCGCCTCGTCCAGCTCGCGCGGGAGGGTGTTGAAGTAGCCGGTCATCATGATGATCGCGTAGGGCAGCGTGAACACCATGTACGTGAGGATCAGTCCCGCGTAGGTGTCGTACAGCTTGAGCCCCACGACGAGACCGAAGTAGGGGATCAGCAGGGTGATCGGCGGGACTGCCTGGACGCTGATGATGACGACGCTCAGGGCCCGCTTGAACGGGAACTCGTAGCGGCTCAGCGCGTACGCGGCGAGCACTGCGACGAACAGGGTCAGCAAGGTCACCGACAGGGACACCGCGTAGCTGTTGATGAAGAACCGCACCTTCGTGCCGTCGGTGAGGATCGAGGCGTACGCGTCGAACGAGAAGTTCTCCGTCACCAGCCGCGGTGGGTACTCGAAGATCTCGGTGTTGGACTTGAACGAGCTGAGGAGCATCCACAGCACGGGCAGTCCGGAGAACATCGCGCCGACCGTGAGGGCGACGAGCACCAGCACCCGCTGCCTTGCCCGTCGACGTAGGACCTCGGCCAGGCTCAGACCGGTCACCGTTCGACCTGACGTCGATCCGGGCGCCACGTGGGTCTCGGTGGTCATGGTCAGTCCCTCGCCTTCTGGTGCCGGACGTACAGGACCGCGAGGATCATCGACATCAGCAGGACGACGACGGCGCTGGCCGAGGCGACCGAGAAGTCGAACTGCGCGAACGCGAGCTTGTACGTGAAGGTGCTGAGCATCTCGGTGGCATCGATCGGTCCACCGCCCGTGGTCAGCCAGATGAGCGCGAACTGCTGCGTCGTCCAGATGAAGTCGAGCAGCGCCATGCTGATGATGATCGGTCGCAGCTGGGGGACGGTGATGTGGACGAACTGCTTGACGGCTCCGGCGCCGTCGACGCGCGCCGCCTCGTAGAGGTCCTTCGGGATGCCCTGCAGCCCGGCCAGGAGACTGACCATGAAGAAGGGGTACCCGGCCCAGATGTTGATGAAGGTGACTGCGTGCAGTGCGAGGCCGGGGTCGCTCAACCACTCGACCGCCGTGTCGGTCAGCCCCACCGTCGTGGTCAGGTAGTTCACGATCCCGTTGGGGCTGAGGAGCATCCGCCACAGCACTGCGGTGATGGCGATGGTGAACAGCCACGGGAGGATGTACACGGCCCTGAAGAGACCCTTGGTGCGGGCACCCAGCAGGTCGGTGTTCAGCAGGAGCGCGAAGCTGAGCCCGATGGCGAAGTGGGCCACCACGCTGCCGCCGGCGAAGTACGCGGTGTTCTTGATGGCGACGAAGAACACCGGGTTCGTGAGCACCTGGGCGTAGTTGTCGAAGCCGACGAACTGCGACTCCCTGGCCATGATCACGCGGTCCATCAGCGAGTAGCCGATGACCATGACGATCGGCGTGACCATGAGGATCACGAGCAGGATCAGCGTCGGCGAGAGGAAGCCGTACGGGGTCACCTTCCGGCGGAATCGGCCCGGCGCGCGGCGTGGGGGCTCGGCGACCGCGGTGGCGGTGGACACCGAACGCGTGATCGTGTTCAGGGACACGGTCTACCTCCTCTGGAGGGTCGGTCGCGCCAGGCTCGTCACCTGGCGCGACCGGGTCGAGGGTGGACGGTCTAGAACTCGGCCATCCACTTCTCCTGGGCCTTCTCCAGAGTGACCTGGACGGACTGGTCCTCGGCCAGGGTGCGCTGGAGCTCCTCGTCCAGCGTGCGCATCAGCTGCTCGGCGACGGGCAGGCCCACGAACTCGTTGGCCGGGTAGCCCTCGTTCCACGCGTCGAACGCGGTCTGGAACAGGTCGTCGCCGTTCACGTAGTCCGGCACCGACTCGGTGTTGCCCGGGAAGGCATTCGCTGCGGTCGACAGCTCGGAGTTGGCGTCCTTGCTCAGCAGGAAGTCGATCAACTTCCATGCCTCGGCCTTGTGCTCGCTGTTCTCCGCCACGCCGATGCCCCAGGAGGCGTACGGGGTGCCGCGCTCTCCCTCGTAGCCGTCCTCGGCAGGCACGGCCGAGATGCTGAAGTCCAGGTCCGGGTTCTTCTCGCGGATCAGGTTGATGTGCGCGAGGGACGAGATCATCATCCCGACGCGCCCGTTGGTGAACTCCTCGAGCTTGTCCTGCTCCTTGAGCGTGGCGGCGCCGGGTGCGATCGCTCCCGCGTCGTTGAGGTCCTTGATGTAGTTCAGCGCGCTGGTCACCTCGGCATTGGTGAGGTCCGGCTTGCCGTCGTCCAGCATCTGACCACCGGATGCCCACACCCACGACATCACGTCGTTCTGGATGCCGTTCGGCGTCTCGAGCGAGAGCGGGAGGATCCAGCCGCTGGTGTTGTCGCCCAGGGCGCTGACCTTCTCGGCCGCCTCCTGGAACTCGCTACGCGTGGTCGGCGCCTCGGTCACGCCGGCCTGCTGCAGCAGGTCGTTGTTGGTGAAGAGCATGTAAGCGAAGTTGACGACCGGGACCATGTACGTGGACCCGTCGATCTGCACCTGGCTCGCCAGCTGCGTGTCGTCGTAGCCGGCCTCGCCCATCAGTGCGGAGAGGTCGGCGATTGAGCCCTGGTCGACGAAGTCGTGCACCCACGCGCCGTCGAGACCGACGACGTCGGCCATCGTGCCGGACGCGGCACCCGCGACCACCTGCTCCTTCGTGGAGGCGTAGGGGCCGGAGAGCAGCTCGACGGTGATGCCCGGGTTCTCGGTCTCGAACTCGTCCATCAGTCCTCGAAGGACGCCCTCGGGCAGCTCTGGCTCCCACCACTGGGCGAACTCCAGGGTGACGTCACCGCCACCGCCTGCGTCGTCCCCGGCGGTCGCGTCTCCCCCACCGCAGGCGGCGGTCACGGCGATCGCTGTCACACCGGCCACAGCGGCGAGGGTCCTCCTGGCCGCGCGAGCACTCTTGCTCATGAACACTCCCTCCGGTCCTGCCGCGTCCTGCGCTTCGTTGCGAGGTTCTGCGGTTTCTTGAAACTAGAACGGCAAGACCATGGACGTCAAGAGGCTGGCACATGCAATTTCACGGATCTTTACCGCGCCATCCCTCCAAGGAGGTGCACGCCAAACCGCAGATTCATCCTCCCCGGCACGCACCAGGCATCGCACAAACACGCACTCCTGTGCTAGAACATGCAGGTGAATGCTGCTCTCCCGCCGGGGCTGGACCCGCCAACGCCGCCCGACGTCTGCCTGCCGGCCGCAAGGCCGAGCTCTCGGCCTACGTCTTCGAGGTGGGTCAGGTGACGGTCGCCCAGCTGGCCGACCGCTTCGACGTCTCGCTCGACACGATCCGGCGCGACCTCGACCAGCTCGACGCGGACGGCGTGCTCATCCGCACGCACGGCGGCGCGCTCAGTCCGTCGGCATTGCCGCGTCCCGACACTGCGATCGACGTCCGCCGCCGGGTGCAGACCTCGGCCAAGGAAGCCATCGGGGTGCTCGCCGCGTCGCTGGTGCAGGACGGGTCCTCGCTGATGATCAACGGCGGCACGACAGCCCTGGCGGTCGCCCACGCGTTGCGTGACCACCACGATCTCACCGTCGCCACGAACAACCTCCTCATGCCGTCTGAGCTGAACCCGGCGGCAGTCCGCGACCTCTACCTCTTCGGGGGCATGGTGCGCGTCGGTGCGCAGGCCACAGTCGGTCCCGTGGTCTTCCGCAACGCCATCAGCGGCGCGGACGTGGACGTCCAGGTCGACCTGGCCCTCGTGGCCGTCGGGGCGGTCTCGGTCACCGGCGGGTACTCGACCAGCAACCTCGCCGAGGCCGCGATGATGTCCGACATGATGCAGCGCGCCGCGAAGGTCGCGGTGCTCGTCGACTCGTCGAAGTTCGGCAAGATGCTGTTCGCGCAGGTCGCCCACGTCGGTCGCGCCGACTACCTGGTGACCGACACGATGCCACCACCCGACCTCGTGGAGGCGTTGCGGCAGAACGATGTCGAGCTGCTCGTCCCCGCCGGGACGCCCTCCCCCTCCTGATGTCCGGCCGACGGGTCGCGGTCGCGCACGGGGGCCGCGCGGAGAACCTACGTCAGGTCACGTGACCCGCAACTCCCCGGCCACCACGGTCGGCTCGCATCGCACCGGGAAGTTCACCGAGCTGGCGATGTAGCACTTGTCGTGCGCGGCATGATGCAGCTTCTGCGCCGCCGCAGCCATCGAGGACTCCGTGACGGTGACCACGGGATTCAGGACGACCTCGGCGAAGCACCCTCCGCCGCCTCCGTCCGTGAGCATCCGGCCTTCGGCCCGGTCCTCGTACCCCGTGACCACGACACCGGCGACTGAGCACAGGTGCAGGTAGGTGAGCATGTGGCACTGGCTGAGGGACACCACGAGCAGCTCCTCGGGGTTCCATCGGGCGCTGTCGCCCCGGAACGCGGCGTCCGAGCTGGCCAGCAGGACCTGCTTGTCGCCGGACGAGACCTCATGGTCGCGCGAGTAGCCGCGGTAGGTCGCCGTCCCCTCCCCCAGGTCGCCCGTCCACCGCACGGCAACGGCGTAGCGGTGCTCGTGGGTGTCGGGCACCGGCCCACCTCGGCTCACTCGAACCGGGACGGGTCGCCGGCCCCGCGTCGGACAACCTCGGGGTACCCGCTCGAGAAGTCCACCACGGTGGTCGGTTCGAGGCCGCACTCCCCGCTGTCGACCACGGCGTCCACCTGGTGGTCGAGTGCTTCCTTGATCAGCCACCCGTCGGTCATCGGCTCCTCCTCACCGGGGAGGAGCAGCGTGCTCGAGAGCATCGGCTCGCCGAGGGCCTCGAGGAGGGCGTGGGCGACGGGGTGCTCGGGGATGCGGACACCGACGGTCTTCTTCTTCGGGTGCAGCAGGCGTCGCGGCACCTCACGCGTGGCAGGGAGGATGAAGGTGTACTTGCCCGGCGTCGCCGACTTCACCGCGCGGAAGACCTTGTTGTCGATGTGCACCAGCTGACCGAGCTGGGCGAAGTCGCGGCAGACCAGCGTGTAGTGGTGCTTGCCGTCGAGGTGCCGGATGCGTGCGATGCGGTCCTTGCCGTCCTGGTTGCCTAGCGAGCAGCCGAGCGCGAAGCACGAGTCGGTGGGATAGGCGATCAGGCCGCCCGAGCGGAGGATCTCGACGACCTGCGCGATGGAGCGCGGCTGCGGGTCCTGGGGGTGGACATCGAAGTACCTCGCCATGTCCCGACCCTAGTCCGCAGTGGACGCCCGTCGCCCGCTCCACCACAACCAGCTGATCCCCAGAAGCGGCAGGACGAGCGGGACGTACCCGTACCCCTGTCCGTACCCCGACCACACCGTCTCGTCGGGGAAGGCAGCCACGTCGGCCACGCTGAGCGTGCCGACCGTGAGCACCCCCACCAGCTCCACCAGGACTGCGCCCCATGCGACCTGGCGACTGCGGGCCGACGAGCGAGCCAGCGCCACCGTCGCCACCACGTAGACGCACGCGGCGAACGCGGAGAGCAGGTACGCCATCGGCGCCTCGCCGAACTTCGTCGCCAGCTGGACGCCGGCCCGTGCGGACGCCGACAGCGCGAAGACACCGTAGACGGCGACCAGGAGCCGACCAGGCCCGCTGCGTGTGGGTAGCGCTCTGCGGGTGGATGTCTCAGGCACGGTCGGCCCAGATCTGAAGGAGCCGCAGCATCAGCACTGCCTCGGTAGCGGCCGCGATGGCGAAGACCCCGTTGCCCCACCGGCTGCGGTCGGCGATCCCCCAGGCCACCCCGACCGGCAGCACCGTCAGCGCCGTCAGGTGGTAGCCCACGAACGTGATCGCCTCGACCTGGCGGTCGTCCGTGGCCATCAGCACGAGACCCAGGACGAACTGCAGCAGCATCACGCCTTCGAGCACCGCGGCCCCGACGAGCTGGCCGGTGCTCGGACGGACGCCTCGCACGGCGGCGATCACCGACCAGGCGGCCAGACCCAGCGCCCCGGCGAGGACGGTGTACGCGACAGGCGTCAGCACGGTGCTCCAGGGGTGTCGGTGGGGCGGGACGGGCGCAACCGCTCGATGGTAGGACGCCGTCCGCGAACGTCCTGGCTAGGGTCGGCGGATGACGCCGTCCACGCACGACCTCGTGCTCGTCCGGCACGGACGCACCGACTGGGCGCACACGGGCCGCCACACCGGTCGCACCGACGTGCCGCTCGACGAGGTCGGCCTGCGAGCAGGCGGCGGGCCTGCGGGAGCTGCTGGCCGGGCGGACCTTCGTCGCCGTCGTGTCCAGCCCGCTGCAGCGCGCGCGCCGCACGGCGGAGCTCGCCGGTCTCGCCGTGACCGACGAGGACGCCGACCTGATGGAGTGGGACTACGGCGGCTACGAGGGCCTGACGACGCCGCAGGTTCGCGAGCGGACCCACCCCGGCTGGACCGTCTTCGAGGACGGTGTGGTGCCCGGTCGAGACGCCCGGCGAGACGCTGGACCAGGTGGCAGACCGCGCCCGGGCCGTACTGCGTCGCATCGCCGCGGCCCGCGAGGCGGGTGACGTGGCGCTCGTCGGCCACGGTCACCAGCTGAGGGTGCTGACGGCGGTCTACCTGGGCTTCGACCCCCGCCTGGGGGCGCACCTCGAGCTCGACCCCGCGTCGGTCAGCGAGCTCAACAGCCGCCACGGCGAGCCGACCATCCAGAGGTGGAACGTCAGCACCGCCTGACCCTCAGGTCGACACACCGAGGTCGTTGAACGGGGGGACCGGAGGGAGACCCGTCCCATCGGAGACTCGGTGAACCACACGTCGCCGTCGGCTTCCACCCCCGAGCCGGCGAGGCCGGACGCCCAGCGCGGCAGGTTGCGTGGATCGGACGCGAACTCGTACGTCTCCAGGGCTGATCTGTCGACGTGCACCCTGACGTGCCGACTCCGACTTCCCATGGAACGCAGGCTATCCGAGCGGTTCAGACACGGTCGACCACCATACTGACGACCCATGCGTGCTTGCCGACCTGTCGGCTACGGGTGAACCCGTACTCCTCGAAGAGCTCCACGGTTGCGCTGAACAGGAAGCTGCTGGACGCCTTGCGACCCTCCGTTACTTCAGGGATGGCCTCGACGAGACCACCTCCGGCAGCGGCGATCTGGCCGAGCGCCCCCGCTAGCGCCGCCCTCGCCACACCGCGGCCGCGATGCTTCTTGTCCACGAAGAAGCACGTGATCCGCCACCGTGGGCTCGTGGGCGCGTCCTTCTCGTACTCGCGCCGGTGCTTGATGCGCGGCAGCTCCGCCGGGCTGCCGTACTGGCACCACCCCTGTGCTGAGCCGTCCTCATCCAGGACGAGCGCGGCGTGGGCGCGACCGGTCCTCACCCGCTCCTCCTTGGCGTCGCGGTGGCTCACCCCGGGCTGATCGCCCGGCGGATGGAAGGCCATGCACCAGCAGCCGCCGAAGACGCCGTTGTTGCGCTCCATCAGCTCTGCGAAGGCGTCCCACGTGGAAGCGTCGAGGGACCGTGTCGCGTACGACGGCACGTCAGCTCTCGCCGGCCGCTGCGGCCAGCACCCGCGCCAGCTCGGTCGGCTTGCTGACCATGGGCCAGTGGCCGGAGTCGATGTCGACGAGATCGAGGTCCTTGATCCTGGCGAGCTCGGGCAGGTCGCCTGCGTCGATCCACTCGCGAGCCTCGGCCGGGGTGAACTCGGGGCACACGAGCACGACGGGTACGTCGTAGCGCCGTTCGTCCACCAGCCGCACCACGCCCTTCGCCACGCCTCCCGGGACGGGGATGGCGCCGGACGCGATGCGACGCCGGGCCTCCTCGTCGAGGTCGGCGGAGTCCGGGCCCTCGAACGGACCCCAGCCCGGGAAGGGCATGACCCCGTCCGTCAGCTCGAAGAAGTCGGCGTACGTTGCCCCGTCCGGTGACGGCCAGCCGCCGATGAGGGCGACCTTCCTCACCTTCTCCGGACGTGCGTCGGCCGCCGACCACGCCAGCGAGGCGGCTGCGGAGTGGCCGACCACCAGGCACTCGCCGGGCGCCGCGTCCACGGCGGCGAGCACCGCCGAGAGCTGGTCGTCGAGGGTGGCGGATGTCGAGCCGTCCCCCTGTCCCGGCAGCGCGACCGGCACCGGGCGGTGACCGAGGTCCTCGAGGGTGGGGACGACGTCGTCCCAGACGGAGGCGTCCAGCCAGAGGCCGGCGATGAGCAGGATGTCCACGGTCAGTTCCCGTTCTGTAGTGCGGTCAGGTCTCGTTCGGCGTAGAGCCGTGTTCCCACTCCTCGTTGAGCACGGTGCGCAGCGCTTCGCTGATCGGGAAGTCCTCCACCCTGGGCCGGTGTTGACGCCGTTCACGACGACGAAACGCGCACCGCTCAGATCCCGCTCGACGAACTCGGTCATGGCGCCACCGTAGAACCGGTTCCGGACGATCCGCTGCCGGTTCCCGGTGTCCGGCTCTAGCCTCGAGCCGTGTCCTCGGATCTCAGCCCCACCGCGCGGGCTCTGCGCGCCCTCGACGTCCTCCGGAACCGGCCGGGGATCACGGCCACCGATCTGGCCGAGAGGCTCGGCGTGACCGAGCGCGCCGCCCGGCGGTACGTCGCGATCCTCCGCGAGGCCGGGGTCGAGGTCGAGTCGGCACGTGGGCCATACGGCGGCTACCGGCTCGGGCCCCGCACGAGGCTGCCGCCGGTCGTCTTCTCCACGGACGAGGCGCTGGTCCTGGTGATGGCCGTGCTCGACGGCCAGGCATCGGCCACCGATGTCGACGACCTCGTCGGTTCCGCTCTCGACAAGGTGATCCGGGCACTGCCGGAGAGGGTGGGGCGGCAGGCGGTGGCGCTGCGGGACCACGCGTCCGCGGCGCCGGACCGCTACTCGGCCCGTCCGGATCCCGCCACCACCAGCGCCCTGGTCGAGGCGGTGGGAGCCCGACGCCGCGTGGTCGTCACCTACCGGAGCGAGTCCGGTGACGACTGGCCGGCGGAGGTGGACCCCTGGGCGGTCGTCGTCCGCCACGGTCGCTGGTACCTGCTGTGCCACTCACACCGCGCGGACGCCACGCGCACCTACCGGATCGACCGCATCACCGGGGTCCGGCAGACGGGCACGGAGTTCGAGCCACCGGAGGGCCTCGACCCGGTACCGGCGCTGGAGCAGAACCTCGGCAGCGGGTGGGACTTCCCCACCCGCGTGGTGTTCGACGCTCCGCCGGCGGAGGTGGCGCCGTGGATCAGGCCCATGATGGGACGCCTGGAGGCCTCGGGAGACGGGTGCGTGCTCGTCGGCAGCACCAGCAACCCGAGCATGTACGCGAACGAGTGGCTGGCGACCCTGCCGTTCGCGTTCCGCGTCGACGGCGGACCCGAGCTGCGCAGTGCCGTCGCGACGCTCGCGACCCGCCTCACCGCCGCCGTCGCGGACGGGGTCTGAGCACTGCGGACGGTCAGGACGAGCCCGCGGCCTCCACGACCAGGACGAGGTCGCCGCCCTCGACCTGCTGAACGGCACCCAGGGCCAGACGGCTGACCGTGCCCGCGACGGGGCTGGTGACCGACGCCTCCATCTTCATCGCCTCGATCGTCGCCACCGTCTGCCCCACCTCGACCGTGTCCCCCTCGGCGACGCCGACCGACACCACACCCGCGAACGGGGCGGCCACGTGACCGGGCTTCGACGGGTCGGCCTTCTCGGCCGCCTTGACGTCGACCTGCACGGACCGGTCACGCACCTGCACGGGACGGAGCTGGCCGTTCAGCGTGCACATCACCGTCCGCTGACCACGTTCGTCGACGTCGCCGACGGCCTCGAGGCCGGCGATGAGCACCACGCCCTTGCCGAGGTCGATCACGTGCTCGACGCCGGGGCGCAGGCCGTAGAGGTAGTCGCGGGTGTCGAGGACGGAGACGTCCCCGTGCGCCGCCCGCACCTGGGCCAGCTCCTCGGCCGGGCCGGGAAAGAGCAAGCGGTTCAACGCGTCTCGCCGCGCGGGCCCCGGCTCGTCGAGGGCCGCACGCTCCTCGTCGGGCACCTCGGTGTCCCGGACCTTCACGGTCCGTCCCTCGAGGGCCTTCGTCCGGAAGGGCTCAGGCCAGCCACCGGGTGGGTCGCCGAGCTCACCGGAGAGGAAGCCGATCACCGAGTCGGGGATGTCGAACGACTGCGGGTTCTCCGCGAACTCCGCGGGATCCGCGCCCACGGCGACCAGGTGCAGCGCGAGATCCCCCACCACCTTGGACGACGGGGTCACCTTCACCAGGCGCCCGAGGATGCGGTCGGCGGCGGCGTACATCGCCTCGATCTGCTCGAACTTGTCGGCGAGCCCGAGCGCGATCGCCTGCTGGCGCAGGTTCGACAGCTGACCGCCGGGGATCTCGTGGTCGTAGACCCGGCCGGTCGGGCTCGGGAGCCCCGACTCGAAGGGCGCGTACAGGCGCCGGACGGCCTCCCAGTACGGCTCGAGATCCATCACGGCGCGCAGGTCGAGGCCGGTGTCACGCTCGGTGTGGGCCAGAGCCGCCACCAGCGCGGACGCCGGTGGCTGCGACGTGGTGCCGGCCATCGAGGCGGTGGCGACGTCGACGGCGTCGACCCCTGCCTCGGCGGCCGCCAGCAGCGTGGCGAGCTGTCCCCCGGCGGTGTCGTGCGTGTGCAGGTGCACGGGCAGCTCGAACCGCTCGCGCAGCGCGGTCACCAGGGTGCGGGCGGCCGCCGGTCGCAGCAGGCCCGCCATGTCCTTGATGGCGAGCACGTGGGCGCCGGCGTCGACGATCTGCTCGGCCAGACGGAGGTAGTAGTCGAGCGTGTAGAGGTCCTCGGCCGGGTCGGCGAGGTCGCCGGTGTAGCAGAGGGCCACCTCGGCGATCGTGGTGCCGGTCTCGATGACCGCGTCGATCGCCGGTCGCATCTGCTCGACGTCGTTGAGGGCGTCGAAGATGCGGAAGACGTCGATGCCCGTCTCGGCCGCCTCGGTGACGAACGCTCTGGTGACCTCGGTCGGGTACGGCGTGTACCCGACGGTGTTCCGTCCGCGAAGCAGCATCTGAAGGCAGAGGTTCGGCATCGCCTCACGCAGCCGGGCGAGGCGGTCCCAGGGGTCCTCGCCCAGGAAGCGCAGGGCGACGTCGTACGTCGCACCACCCCAGCACTCGACGCTCAGCAGACCGGGGGTCGACCGCGCGACGTAGGGGGCGACCGCTAGGAGGTCCCGCGTGCGCACGCGGGTGGCGAGCAGGGACTGGTGGGCGTCGCGGAACGTCGTGTCGGTGACCGCCACAGTGGTCTGGGCGCGCAGGTCCGCCGCGAATCGCACGGGGCCGGCCATCGCCAGGTGCTGGCGGCTCCCGTCCGGGGCGGGCCGCTCGAGGTCCACGGCGGGCAGCTTGTCGCGCGGGTCGATGCTCAGTCGCGCCTCGCCGTGGGGCTTGTTGACCGTCACGTCCGCGAGCAGGCGCAGCATGCGGGTGCCGCGGTCCGCGCTCACACGCGCCGCCAGGAGGTGCGGGCGCTCGTCGATGAAGCTGGTGGCCAGGTCCCCCTGGGTGAAGGCGTCCTCCTGCAGGACCGCCTGCAGGAAGGGGATGTTCGTGTGCACGCCGCGGATGCGGAACTCCGCGAGGGCGCGGCGCGCCCGGCGGACCGCGGTCGGGAAGTCGCGGCCGCGGCACGTGAGCTTCACCAGCATCGAGTCGAAGTGGGCGCTGATCTCCGCGCCGGTGTCAGCGGTGCCGCCGTCCAGGCGGACGCCTGCCCCGCCGGCCGAGCGGTACGCGGTGATCCGTCCGGTGTCCGGGCGGAAGCCGTTGCCCGGGTCCTCGGTCGTGATGCGGCACTGCAGCGCGGCGCCGTTCACGCGGATCGTCTCCTGGCGGAGTCCGAGGTCGGCCAGCGTCTCGCCGCTCGCGATGCGCATCTGGGCCTGCACGAGGTCGACGTCCGTGACCTCCTCGGTGACGGTGTGCTCCACCTGGATGCGGGGGTTCATCTCGATGAAGACGTGCTGCCCGGCCCGCTCCCCCGCCGTCTCCACGAGGAACTCCACCGTGCCGGCGTTGACGTAGCCCAACGCCCGCGCGAAGGCCACGGCGTCACGGCAGAGCGCCTCTCGCAGAGCGGGATCCAGGTTCGGCGCCGGGGCGATCTCGATCACCTTCTGGTGTCGGCGCTGCACCGAGCAGTCGCGCTCGAACAGGTGCACGGTCTCCCCGCTCGCATCGGCGAGCACCTGCACCTCGACGTGCCGTGGACGGGCGACCGCCTGCTCGATGAACACCGTCGGGTCGCCGAACGCGCCCTCCGCCTCACGCATGGCGGTGCTCAGCGCCTCGGGCAGCGCCTCGGGCTCCTCGACCCGGCGCATCCCCCGTCCACCGCCGCCCGCGACGGCCTTCACGAAGACCGGGAAGCCCACGTCCTGCGCCGCGGCCACCAGCGTGTCCACGTCGTCCGACGGACCCGACGAGCGCAGGACGGGGATGCCGGCCTCGCGGGCGGCCGCCAGGGCGCGCACCTTGTGGCCTGCGAGCTCGAGCACCCGCGGCGGTGGTCCCACGAACGCGATGCCGGCGTCGTGGCACGCCTCCGCCAGGGCGGGGTTCTCCGACAGGAAGCCGTACCCGGGGTAGATCGCGTCGGCGCCGCACTCCCGGGCCACACGGACGATCTCGCTGACGTCCAGGTACGCGCGCACGGGGTGGCCGCGCTCACCGATCAGGTACGACTCGTCGGCCTTGATGCGGTGGACGGCGTTGCGGTCCTCGTACGGGAAGACCGCGACGGTCTTGGCGCCCAGCTCGTACGCGGCGCGGAAGGCTCGGACGGCGATCTCGCCGCGGTTGGCGACCAGGACCTTGGCGAACACCGGGGAGACCTCCTCGTGGGGGGACGCAGCGTCGGCAGCCTAGCGAGAGGTCCAGCCACCGGGACGGCTGTCCGCTGGATGGGACCTCTCGCCCGGCTCGACGACCAGGCCTACGCTCGGGCCCATGGGACGCTCCATCGCCACGAACACCGAGGTCGACCGCGACGCGATGCTCGACTTCGCGCGCGGCAGGCACCATGTCGTCCTCACCACCCACCGACGCGACGGCTCGCCGCAGACGTCCCCCGTCTCGTGCGGCGTCGACTCCGAGGGCCGCTTCGTCATCGCGACCTACCCGGGCCGCGCCAAGTCGGCCAACGTCCGCCGCGACCCGTCGGTCAGCCTGCTGGTGCTCTCCGACGACTGGGACGGTCCCTGGCTCCAGGTCGACGGTGACGGCGAGGTGCTCGACCTGCCCGACGCCCTCGAGCCGCTGGTCGAGTACTTCCGGTCGATCTCCGGCGAGCACCCCGACTGGGACGAGTACCGCCAGGCGATGTCCGCCCAGGGCAAGTGCCTGATCCGCGTCACCCCGACACGGTGGGGCCCGGTCGCCACCGGCGGCTTCCCGCCGGAGCTCGCCGACGCCTGATCCCTCACCACCCACTCCCTCGTCCCTGGGGGTCAGGGAACCTCCCACGTGTGGACCGGTTCGTTGCTGTGCATCCCCTCGCAGTACAGCTCGAGCATCTTCGCCAGGGCGTCGGCGCGGTCCATGCCCCGGTCCTCGAGCGCCTGGACGGTGCCCACCTGCCAGGAGGCGCCGTTGCGACCGGACATGGCGCGCGCCTCGATCACCCCCAGGTAGCGGTCCCGGACCGCGGGGGCGACACCCCACCGGTCCAGCCCCTCGTAGGCGGCGGGCAGCAGGCGGCGTAGCACGAGCTCGTCCACCGTCACCTCGCCCACGCTCGGCCAGTACGTGCGCGCGTCGAGTCCGAAGCGCGCCCCGGCGTGGAAGTTCTCCTCGGCGGTGGGGAACCCCATCTTCGTCCAGACCGGACGCTCCTCCTCCGCGAGCACCTTGATCGCCCCGTAGTAGAAGGCCGCGTTCGCGAGGACGTCAACGACGGTGGGGCCCGCGGGCAGCACCCGGTTCTCGACCCGCAGGTGCGCGCGACCGTCCACGACGTCGTAGATCGGACGGTTCCACCGGTACACGGTCCCGTTCTGCAGGCGCAGCTCCTGCAGGCGCGGCGCCCGACCGGTCTCGAGGACCTCCAGCGGGTCCTCGTCGCTGAGCTCGGGCAGCAGCGCCGGGAAGTAGCGGACGTTCTCCTCGAACAGGTCGAAGATCGAGGTGATCCACCGCTCGCCGAAGAACACCCGCGGGCGGACGCCCTGGTTCTTCAGCTCCCACGGACGGGTGTCGGTCGCCTGCAGGAACAGCTCTGTCCGCGTCTCGGCCCACAACCGTCGCCCGAAGAAGAATGGTGAGTTGGCGGCCAGGGCGACCTGGGGACCGAGGAGCACCTGGGCGGCGTTCCAGTGCGCGGCGAAGTCCTGCGGCGCGACCTGCAGGTGCAGCTGCACGCTGGTGCAGGCGCTCTCGGGCGCGATCGAGGACGAGTAGGTGGCCAGGCGCTCGTGGTCGGGGCCGCTGCCGGCGATGTCGATGAACAGGTCCTCGCCGCGGGACGAGAAGATCGAGTCGTTCAACGCGGTGTACCGGGGAGAGGGGCTCATCCATCCCTCCTGCGCGAAGGTCTCCGGCATGACCGTCGGCAGGATGCCGACCATCACGATGTGCGCCCCCGCCTCGCCGGCCCGCTCCTCGGCGGCGTTCAGGCTCGCTCTCAGGTCGGCCTCGAGCTCCAGGGCGGACTCGCCGGGCAGCGGTCGCGGCGGCACGTTGAGCTCGATGTTGTAGGCGCCGAGCTCGGTCTGGTAGCTCGAGTCAGCGATCCGCCTGAGGACCTCGTCGTTCTTCATCGTCGGCTGGTAGTCCGAGTCGACGAGGTTGAGCTCGATCTCGAGCCCGGTCAGCTGCCGCCCGGTGTCGAAGGCCCCGGTGCTGAGCATCTTCTCGAACACGTCCAGGCAGAGCGCCACCTTCTCGCGGTAGAGCTGCCGGTGCTCGCGGGAGTAGGAGCTGCCGGAGATCTCGTCGCCCATGTCGGCCTCCTCGTGGACCGGGTCGCCCGGACCCGGTGACGCGCCTGCCTCGCCCTAGGGGTGTGAGCCAACCACACGGCACGGATCCGTGCTGGTCCGTGCTGGTCAGCGCGGCGTCCCGTGCGATGTCCGACGCAGTTCCTACGCTGGCCACGTGCGACTGCTCCACACCTCCGACTGGCACCTGGGACGGTCCTTCCACCAGGTGCCGATGCTCGGCGCGCAGGAGCAGTTCCTCGACCACCTCGTCGCGACCGTCCGCGAGGAGTCGGTGGACGCCGTCGTGGTCGCGGGTGACGTCTACGACAGGGCCCTGCCGCCCGTGGACGCGGTCGCCGTCCTCGACGAGGCCCTCGACCGGCTGGTCGACACCGGGGCGGCCGTGCTCGTCACCAGCGGCAACCACGACTCCCCCCAGCGTCTCGGCTTCGGCAGCCGCCGCAGCGCACGCGCCGGCCTGCACCTGCGCACCCGCGTCGCGGACCTCGCGCGGCCGGTGGTCCTGGAGGACCGCCACGGCGAGGTGGCCCTGTACGGCCTGCCGTACCTCGAACCAGGCCTCGTGCACGACGAGATGGGGGTCGGCCGCAGCCACGCCCAGGTGCTCGAGGTCGCGATGGACCGGGTCCGGGCCGACCTGGCCGGCCGTGGCGGGGCCCGCTCCGTCGTCGCCGCCCACGCCTTCGTGACCGGCGCGGAAGCCAGCAGCAGCGAGCGTGACATCCGCGTCGGGGGCGTCGACTCGGCCCCGCGCTCGACGTTCGACGGGGTCGACTACGTGGCGCTCGGCCACCTCCACCGCCCCCAGCGGGTGACGGAGACGGTGCGCTACAGCGGGTCGCCGCTGCCGTACTCGTTCTCCGAGCGCGACCACGCCAAGGGCTCCTGGCTCGTCGACCTCGACGCACGCGGCGCGTGCTCGGTGGAGAAGGTGCCCGCACCCGCGCACCGTCCCCTCGTCGTCCTGCGGGGACGTCTGGAGGACCTGCTCGCCGACCCTGCGCACGACGCCGCCCGCTCGGCCTTCTGCCAGGTCGTCCTGACGGACGCGGAGCGCCCCCGGGAGCCGATGGAACGTCTCCGCGCCCGCTTCCCGCACACCGTCTCGCTGCTGTTCGAGCCCACGGGTGGTCGGGAGCGGAGTGGCTCGTACGCCCACCGCGTGGAGGGCCTCGACCACTCGGAGCTCTGCTGCTCCTTCCTCGACGACGTGCGCGGACGGGGTGCCTCCGACGCCGAGCGCGAGCTCGTGGGGCAGGCCCTCGAGGCCTGGCGCGCGACCGAGGTGTCCCGGTGAGGCTCCACCGGCTCGAGGTGCAGGCCTTCGGGCCCTTCGCCGACCGGGTGGAGGTCGACGTCGACTCCCTGTCGTCCCAGGGGCTCTTCCTCCTGCACGGACCTACGGGCTCCGGCAAGACCAGCCTGCTGGACGCGGTCTGCTTCGCCCTCTACGGCGCGGTCCCGGGCGACCGGTCGACCGCAGGCCGTCTGCGTAGCGACCACGCCCCGCCGGACCGTGCTCCCGAGGTGGTCTGCGAGCTCAGCCTCGGCGCGCGGCGCTTCGAGGTGGTGCGCTCACCCGCCTGGGAGCGTCCCAAGAAGAAGGGGACGGGCACCACCACCCAGCAGGCGAGCGTCAGGGTGCGCGAGCTCGTCGGCGGCGAGTGGGTCGCGAGGGCGAACCGCATGGACGAGGCCGGGCTGCTGCTGTCGGACGCGCTCGGCATGGGCCTCAGCCAGTTCACGAAGGTCGTGCTGCTGCCGCAGGGTGACTTCGCGGCGTTCCTGCGGGCCGGCGCGGACGACCGCAAGCGGCTGCTCGAGAAGCTGTTCGGTACCGAGACGTTCAGCTACGTCGAGGAGTGGCTGTCGGAGCGTCGACGGGACGCCGCCGACGACGTGCGGGCCTCGCAGGAGCTGACATCGCGCCTCGAGGCCCGCGTCGAGCAGGCGTCCGCGTCCCTGCCCGGGCTGCGGCGTGCCCTCGTGCCCGAGAACGCCGAGGTGGACCTGCTCGACCTCGCCGCGCTGACCGACCCCGACCCCTGCGACGCGACCCCGCTCGACGTGGCCGAGGCGCGGCTCCAGCGGGCGGAGCACCTGCTCGACGTCGCACGGCGGGCCGAGACAGCGGCCAGGGCGGAGCTCCAGGTCCGTCGGGAGCACCACGAGGAGCAGGTCGCACGCCACGAGCGGTGGTCGCGGTACGTCGACGCGCGGCAGGAGCAGCAGGCGCTGACGCGCCACGGTGTCCAGGTCGAGGCCTCCCGCACACGGCTCGACGCCGCAAGGGCGGCCGCGGCTCTGCGCGGCCACCTCGAACAGCTCGACGCCGTCGAGACCGCCCGCAGCGACGCGCTCGCCGAGGCGACGACAGCGGCGGAGACCGTCTCAGCCCTCGGCCTGGACGACCCAGGGCTCGGCGGCGCGCTCACCGCCCCCGAGCCCGGGCACCGCACGGTCGCGGCCTTGAGGGCGGGGGTCAGGACGCGCCGGGAGGAGCTGGGACGGCTCACGGAGCTGCTCCCCCTCGAGAGCGGGCAGGCCACGCAGGCGGCCGAACGGGACCGCGTCGTCGAGCTGCTGAGGGGCCTGGACGCGCGGACGGCGGCTCACGCGCAGAGCGTGTCGGCCCGGTCGACCCGTGCCCGCGACCTCGCCGGGCAGCGCGAGACGCTGTCGGTCGTCGCGGCCCGACTGCCCGCCGCCGAGGCGGACCTCACCCGCGCGGAGACCGCGGCCGGGGCCGCCGCCAGCGCCGCGCGGCTGCGGTCACAGCTCACCACCGCCCAGGGACTCCACCTCGACCTCCACCGGCACGGCCTCGACCTGCGGTCCGCACACCTCGACCTGCTGCAGCAGCGGCTGGAGGGCATGGCGGTCGAGCTCGCCGTCTCGTTGGGCGACGGGGAGCCCTGCCCCGTGTGCGGTGGGACGGAGCACCCCTCCCCCGCCTCCGCGCACCGCGCCCGGGTCCACGACGGGGCGGAGGCGGACAGCCGCGCGGTGACGGCCCCGGCGGTCGACGCCGAGCGGGTTCTGGCGGCGGCGCAGCAGGCCGACGCCGCTCGCACCGCTGCGGACGACGCGGCCGCCGCCGTGTCGCGCCTGACCGCCGACCTCGCGGCGGCGCGCACCGCGTCCGGTGACCTGCCCCCGGAGCGGGCCGACCGGGAGGTCCAGCGCCTCCGGCAGGCCGTCCTCGAGACCAGGGAGGCCGGCCGACACCTCGACCGCGTCGTGGCCGAGATCGCGGGTCTCGAGGCCGAGACGACGCGGGCGGAGGCGGACAGCGCGTCCGTCACCGCGGAGCGCGACACTGCGCGCCTCGGACTGGCCGAGCTCGCGGCACGGGTCGACGCGGTCGAGCAGCGCCTGGCGGCCGCCCGGAACGGGGAGGCGACGGTGGCGCTGCGGCACCGGCGTCTCGTGCGCGAGATCGAGGCTCTCGACCACCTCACGGCGGCGGTCGACGCACTGGACCCGGTGACGTCGTCCCTGCGCGCGGTCCGCGCCGCGGCACGCAGGGCGGCGTCGGACGCCGGCTTCGACGACCTCGCCGCGGCACGCGCTGCCGCACTCGACGCCGAGGGGATGCGCGCTCTCGAGACCGAGATCGCGGCCCACGAGAAGGCCCTCGCGGCGGTGACGTCGCGTCTCGGGACGCCGGAGCTCGTCCTCGCGGCCGAGGAGGTGGCCTCGCCGCACGCCGACCACCCCGGCGGGGCAGGACTCCCCGACCTCGTCGTCTCCGCCGGCCTGCTGGCGCCGGCACGCACCGCCGAGGCGCAGGCCGTCCGGTTCCTCGAGGTCGCGACGGCTCGCGTCACGACGGCCGGCGCAGCGGTGCGCGACCTCACGGGTCTCGTGGCCCAGGTCCGCGACCAGGTCAAGGCGACCCAGCCGCTGCGGGACCGCTACGTCGTGCTGGACGACCTGACCAGCTGCGTGCTGGGCACGGGCGGGGGCAACGTCCGCCGCATGCGCCTGTCGGCCTACGTGCTCGCGGCGCGGCTCGAGCAGGTCGCCGAGGCAGCGACGCACCGGCTGACCGCCATGTCCGACGGCCGGTTCGCGCTGCAGCACACCGACGAGCGCGGTCGCGGAGGCTCCCGGTCCGGGTTGGGGCTGCAGGTCGTCGACCACTGGACGAACCACGTCCGGGAGACGGGCAGCCTGTCGGGGGGCGAGACCTTCCTGGCATCCCTGGCGCTCGCTCTCGGCCTGGCCGACGTGGTCCAGGCCGAGTCCGGTGGCCTGAGCATCGAGACGCTGTTCGTCGACGAGGGGTTCGGATCCCTCGACGAGGAGACCCTCGACCAGGTCATGACGACGCTCGACGGACTCCGTGAGGGCGGCCGGGCCGTGGGTCTCGTCTCCCACGTCAGCGAGCTGCGGCAGCGCATCCCGGCCCAGCTCCAGGTGGTCAAGACGCCCGTCGGTTCCACCGTGGTCGCCGTGGGACGCTGAGCCCGTGGACGAACGCACGGCGGTGGCGGTCTTCGACCTGGACGGCGTCCTGGCCGACACACGGCACCGGATGCACTTCATCGCCCGCCGCCGCGACTGGAAGGGCTTCTTCGCCGCCGCCGTCGACGACCCGCCACACCCGGAGGGCCTGGCCGCGGCACGGACGGCGGTCGACGCCGGACTGGGCGTCGTGTACCTGTCCGGGCGACCGGAGAGCTGCCGGCGCGACACGGAGCAGTGGCTGCGTGAGCACGACGCCCCCTCGGGTCCCGTCCTGCTGCGGCCCTCGGGTGACCACCGGCCGGCCGAGCAGCTCAAGGTCGGCATCCTGCGCACCCTGGCCCGACGGCACCACCTGCGGCTCCTCGTCGACGACGACCCACGCGTGGTCGCAGCGGTCCAGGCCGCCACTCCGACCCTGGTGGACGCCGTCGTGCACGCCGACTGGCAGCCGTACACACGGTCGATGAGCCGGGCGCAGCACGACACCGGCCGGACCTGAGTCACCACCAGCGCCGTCGCCGCGGGACGGTCACGCCGTCCCGACAGGTACCAATCCGGTCACGGCCCAGCGTCGAACTAGGTGTGCAGGGCCACCCGTGCCAGCGGGGGGCGCGTGGTGGGTGCGCACGTCGGGAGGCGAGGTGACATCGTGTCTGAGGTGAGCTTCCTCAGGCCGGACCGCACCGGCCGCCCTACCGGCGACGCCCCACCACAGCCGGCCCTGACCGAGGAGCAGCAGCTCGCGGCCGACATGGCGCTGGTCGCTCGCGGTGACGAGGCGGCGTTCGCCCGCGTCTACGACCGCATCTCGGGCCCGGTGTACGGCATGGTCCTTCGCGTCCTGCGAGACCCCTCCCAGTCGGAGGAGGTCGCCCAGGAGGTGCTGGTGGAGGTGTGGCGCCAGGCCACGCGCTTCGACGCGGCGCGAGGCAGCGTCAAGGGCTGGGTCCTGACGATGGCCCACCGCCGCGCGGTCGACCGGGTGCGCTCGGCGCAGGCGGCCACGGACCGCGAGGTGAAGGTGAGCTGGTCGAGTACCGAACGCGAGTACGACGAGGTGTCGGAGGAGGTGGAGCTCAGGATGGAGTCACAGCGTGTTCGGCGCGCCCTCGGCGCGCTCACCGACCTCCAGCGCGAGGCCATCCGCCTCGCGTACTACGGGGGCTACACCCACCGCGAGGTCTCAGAGCTGCTCGAGGTGCCACTGGGCACGGTGAAGACGCGTCTGCGGGACGGACTGATCCGACTACGTGACGAGATGGGGGTCAGCGCCTGATGAGCGAGAACCCTGAGCTGTCGACGCTCACCGGCGCGTACGCGCTGGACGCGGTGGACGACATCGAGCGCGCCCGCGTCGAACGCCTGCTCGCCGAGTCGCCGGAGGCGGCGGCAGAGGTGGCGTCCTTCCAGGAGACCGCGGCGTGGCTGGCGGCGGCCGCCAGCACGGAGGCGCCCGCGTCCCTGCGCGCGTCGGTGCTGTCACAGGTGCACACCACCCGCCAGCTCCCTCCCGCCGTGCCGGCCGTCCAGAACCGCGGACCGCGGACGGCGGTCAAGTGGTTGTCCGTCGCCGCCGCAGGCCTTCTCGCCGCATCGGTGGGACTGGGTGCCTGGGTGGTCGACCTGCGCCAGGACGCCGAGGAGAGCCGTCGCCGCGGAGGCGATCCCGAGCGTCCTGCAGGATCCTGAGCGCCAGGTGATGGAGACCGACTTCGCCGGCGGGAAGGCCACGATGGTCGTGTCCGGCGACACGGTGGTCCTGTTCGGCAGCGGCGTGGAGGCTCCGCCGCACGGCCACGGCTACCAGCTCTGGATGCTGGACGAGAACGACATCCCGCGTCCGTCCGTCATGCTCACCGCGACCGGCGGCGGCGGCTTCTTCGCCGAGGCCTCTGGTTACGAGCCCGGCGACAAGATGGCGGTGACCGTCGAGCCCGAGGGCGGGTCGCAGACGCCGTCGACCGGCCCGGTGTTCGTCGCAGGAGCCTGACCGCGGACGTCGACGGTCCCACGACCGCGTGGCGGCGTGCTCATGTCGACCCGGGCTCGGGAGAGGCCAGGGGCCACGAGCACGCCGCTACGCACCCGCCGGATAGGTCAGGACGTCCCGAGCCGGCACGCGTGGCGTCGGTGCTGCGTCAAGCCGGGTGCGTCTTCGCCGAGGACGAGGCTCGGCTGCTCCTGGAGGCAGCCCACTCCGCCGGACACCTCGAGGACCTGCTGGCTCGTCGCACGTCCGGTGAGCCGCTGGAGCTGGTCCTCGGGTGGGCGGACTTCTGTGGGCGACGTGTGCTGACCGCCGCCGGTGTCTTCGTGCCCCGCCGCCGCACCGAGCTGCTGGTCGAGGCCACGGTGAGGGCCGTCCTCTCGCGAGTGCGCCACAGCTCGTCGGAGCCGCTCGTGCTCGTCGACCTCTGTTGCGGCACAGGCGCTGTCGGCGCATCGGTGGTGAGCGCGTTGGACCGGCCGGGAGGCTCGTACGGGACGGTCGATCTCCACGCGGTCGATCTCGACCCGGCGGCCGCTCGCTGTGCACGACGAAACGTCCCACCCCGCGCGCGAGTTCACGTCGGCGACCTGTACGAGGGCCTGCCGCCCTCTCTGCGGGGGCGCGTCGACGTCGTCGTCGTCAACCCGCCGTACGTCCCGACCGCCGCCATCGCCCACCTGCCCCCCGAGGCCCGCCTCCACGAGCCGCGTGGCTGCGCTGGACGGCGGTCCTGACGGAACCGACCTTCAGCAGCGGGTCGTCGCAGGTGCGCGAGGGTGGCTCGTCCCGCGCGGTCACGTGCTCCTGGAGACAAGCGACGCCGCAGCTGGCGCGAACCCTGGACGTGTTCTCCCGCCAGGGCCTGGTCCCGCGCGTCGAGCGCGACCCCGAGCGCGGGGCCACGGTCGTCGCGGGCTCCGTGTCCGACGCCCTGTGACAGACCCTGACCTGCCCGGCTGTCTCAGTCCTCCGCGAGCTCGCTGACCGGCGGGCAGGAGCACATCAGGTTCCGGTCGCCGTACGCGCCGTCGACCCGGCGGACCGGCGGCCAGTACTTCCCGACCGGGTCGGTGCCGCCGGGTAGACGGCCTCCGCCCGCGAGTAGGGCAGGTCCCAGTCGCCGGTGAGCGACTCGGCCGTGTGCGGCGCATCGCGCAGCGGCGAGGTCGCGACGTCCCACTCCCCCGACACCGACCTCGTCGATCTCGGCCTTGATCGCGATCATCGCGTCGCAGAACCGGTCCAGCTCGCGCCAGGTCCTCGCTCTCGGTCGGCTCCACCATCAGGGTCCCGGCGACCGGGAACGACATCGTCGGCGCGTGGAACCCGTAGTCGATCAGGCGCTTCGCCACGTCGTCCACGGTCACGCCCGTCGACTGCGTGATCGGCCGCAGGTCGAGGATGCACTCGTGCGCCACCAGCCCACCGGGGCCGGTGTACAGCACCGGGTAGTGCTCAGCGAGACGGGCCGCGACGTAGTTCGCCGCCAGCACCGCCACCTGGGTGGCGCGCCGCAGGCCCGTCCGGGCCCATCATCGCGATGTACGCCCACGAGATCGGCAGGATGCCGGCGGAGCCGAAGGGCGCCGCCGACACGGGGCCGACGCCCTCGCCGCACGTCCGTCGTCATCGTGTCCGTCGACGGCAGGAAGGCGGCCAGGTGGGCGCCGACGGCCACCGGACCGACGCCCGGGCCGCCGCCACCGTGCGGGATGCAGAACGTCTTGTGCAGGTTGAGGTGCGAGACGTCGGCACCGAACCGGCCGGGCTTCGCGAGCCCGACCAGCGCGTTGAGGTTCGCGCCGTCGACGTACACCTGACCGCCGGCGTCGTGCACCAGGGCGCAGAGGTCGGCGATGGACTCCTCGAACACGCCGTGCGTCGACGGGTACGTGACCATGATCGCGGCGAGCGTCTCGCGGTGCTTCTCGACCTTGCCCTTCAGGTCGGTCATGTCGATGTTGCCGAAGCCGTCGGTGGCGACGGCGACCACGCGCAGGCCCGCCATCACCGCGCTGGCCGCGTTGGTGCCGTGCGCGGAGACCGGGATCAGGCACACGTCGCGCTTCGTGGCACCCTGGGCCCGGTGGTAGGCGCGGATCGCGAGCAGGCCCGCGAGCTCGCCCTGCGACCCGGCGTTCGGGCTGCAGCGAGACCGCGTCGTACCCGGTGATCTCGACGAGCCAGCGCTCGAGCTCGGCGATCAGCGCCCGCGAGCCCGCCGTGTCCTGGGACGGGGCGAAGGGGTGGAGGTCGGCCAACTCCGGCCAGGTCATCGCCTCCATCTCGGTGGTGGCGTTGAGCTTCATCGTGCACGAGCCGAGCGGGATCATGCCCCGGTCCAGCGCGTAGTCCTTGTCGGCCAGCCGCTTGAGGTACCGCAGCATGGACGTCTCGCTGTGGTGGGTGGAGAAGACGGGGTGCGTCAGGAACGGGCTGGTGCGGGCGAGCTCGTCGGGGATCACCGACCCGGCTCCGAAGGACGCGGTCCGTCCCGTCAGCAGCGTGACCACGACGGAGACGTCGTCGTCCGTGGTGGTCTCGTCGAACGCGACACCGACGTGGTCGGCGTCGACGCGTCGCAGCAGGTAGCCGGCCTCGTAGGCCGACGAGACGACCTCCTCGGCGCGACCCGGGACGTGCAGCAGCAGGGTGTCGAAGAAGGTGTCGTGGACGACGTCGACCCCCTCGACGTCGTCGAGGGCGAGAGCCAGCCACGCGGCGCGCGAGTGCACGCTCTCGGCGATCGACCGCAGTCCCCGGGTCCGTGGTAGACCGCGTACATGGACGCCATCACGGCGAGGAGCACCTGGGCGGTGCAGATGTTCGACGTGGCCTTCTCGCGCCGGATGTGCTGCTCGCGCGTCTGGAGCGCCAGCCGGTAGGCGGGCGCACCGTCAGCGTCCTGGGAGACCCCGACGAGGCGGCCAGGCAGCGACCGCTCGAGTCCTGCGCGCACCGCCATGTAGCCCGCGTGCGGGCCCCCGAACCCCATCGGCACCCCGAAGCGCTGCGACGAGCCGACGGCGACGTCGGCGCCCATCTCACCGGGAGGGCGCAGCAGGGTCGTGGCGAGCAGATCCGCGGCGACGGTGGCCAGCGCCCCGCGCGCATGGGCGGCTTCGATCACCGGCGACAGGTCGCGCACCTGCCCGCTCGCTCCCGGGTACTGCAGCAGCACGCCGAAGAGCTCTGCGTCCGGCAGGCCGACGGACGTGTCGTGCACGATCACGGACAGCCCGATGGCCTCCATCCGCGTCCGGACGACCGCCAGGGTCTGCGGCAGCACGTCGGCGTCGACCACCACGGCCGCGTCGTCGCCCACCTTCGAGGCGCGGCGCATCAGGGTGACGGCCTCGGCGGCGGCGGTCGCCTCGTCCAGCATCGACGCGTTCGCCGTGGTGAGACCGGTCAGCTCGCTGACGGCGGTCTGGAAGTTGAGCAGCGCCTCGAGCCGACCCTGGCTGATCTCCGGCTGGTACGGCGTGTACGCCGTGTACCAGGAGGGGTTCTCGAGGACGTTGCGCGTGATCACGCCGGGCGTGTGCGTGCCGTAGTACCCCAGCCCGATCATCGACCGGTGAACCGTGTTCTTGTCGGCCACCCGGCGGAGCGCGGCGAGGGCCTCCGGCTCGCTCAGCGCCTCCGGGAGGTCGAGGCGGTCCGCCCAGGCGATCGTCGCCGGCACGGCAGCGGCGGAGAGGCTGTCGAGGCTGTCGTGCCCCAGCACGGCGAGCATGTGGCGTACCTCGCCCTCGCCGGGACCGATGTGGCGGGCGGCGAAGTCATGGGTGCGGTGGCTGTGGTCGACGTGCGACATGTCGGAGGCTCCCTGCGTCACGGCCCGTCGGGCCGTCCGTTGCCTCCCCCTCTGTCACCGGTGCGGTTCCAGAGTCGCCTGTCCCGCGCGGTCCTGGCGCCTGAGAGGTTCCGGGGAGTTTGCCCCTTCGGCGCCCCGACCGAGGGTGCGACGGGGACTCTCCCGCGCGGGGTCGACAGCAGCTCAGACGGTACCAGCCGTGGTGCTCGCGGCCCGCCTCGACGGGTCGACGGGGGCGCGGTCAGCCGGTCTGGCGGGCGGACCGGCGTGCGGCGAGCTCGTCGTCTGCGCTGGGCGCGATCCCGTCGTCGTCGGCGCGCTCGCTCGGCAGGGCGGCGAGCGTGCCCTCGACCTCGCGCCACACGCGGCCGACCGCGATGCCGAAGACGCCCTGGCCACCCTGGACGAGGTCGATGACCTCGTCCGCGGACGTGCACTCGTACACGCTGGCGCCGTCGCTCATCAGGGTGATCTGCGCCAGGTCCTCGACCCCTCGCTCACGCAGGGCGGCGACGGCGGTGCGGATCTGCTGCAGGGACACCCCGGTGTCCAGGAGCCGCTTGACGACCTTGAGGACGAGGATGTCCCGGAAGCTGTACAGGCGCTGGGTGCCTGAGCCCTTGGCCCCGCGGACGCCGGGCTCCACCAGGCCGGTGCGGGCCCAGTAGTCGAGCTGGCGGTACGTGATGCCCGCGGCGCCGCACGCGGTCGGGCCGCGGTAGCCCACCTCCTCGTCGAGCACCGGCAGGTCCTCGGTGAACAGGAGGCCCTGCGCGGAGGCCGGCAGCGTGGAGCGCTGCTGGGGTGCGTCGTGGGTGCCGTTCACTACGACCTCCGAGGTCTGTGTGCTCCCGCGGGGAGTCGTGGGACCAGGACGAGTCGAAGGACACCGCTGGAACTACAACCGGGAACGTTCGATGACGACGCTACGGCCGCCGTCGTCCCAGGTCAACGACGTGACCGCGACTGCACCGGCGTGTCGCCCAGCGGTCATGAGTCTCGACCTCAGGTAGAGGGTTGACCCGGACCCTCGGGCCGCTCGAAGTCCTCGGCGCTGACCTGGTCGAGGAACTCCCGGAAACGCTCGACCTCGTCCTCGTCCTCGTGCGGGACGGGCACGCTCGCGGACTCCAGGACGTCGTCCGCCCCGAGGATCGGGCACCCGACCCGCAGGGCCAGCGCGATGGCGTCGGACGACCGGGCGCTGACGGTCAGGCCGCCGTCGAAGCTCAGCTCGGCGAAGTAGACGTTCTCGCGCATCTCCACGATGCGGACCTGCTCGAGGGTGCGACCGAGAGCCTCGATCACGTCACGCAGCAGGTCGTGGGTGAGGGGCCTCGGAGGGGTCACCCCCTGCTGGGCGAGAGCGATGGCGCTGGCCTCGGCGGTACCGATCCAGATCGGGAGGTACCGCTCGCCGTCGCGCTCCCGCAACAGGACGATAGGCGTCTTGGAGGGCATCTCGACCCGTACTCCGACCACCTCGAGCTCGCGCACTCCCCCACCGTAACCCTTGACGGGCCACAGGGATACGCGGGTCAGCCGAGGCGGTCGAGGCCGGCGCGGACCAGCGTCGCGTGCAGCCGGACGCAGAGCGCGGAGATCTCGCGCGCCACCTCCTCGGCCTTCGCCGACGAGCCGGCCCCGCGGTGGTGACGCAGCGGTGTGGTGACCTGCTCGACCAGACCGACCTCCCGGTCGGCGGCCGTCCGGAACGATCGCAGGTGCCGGGGCTCGATGCCGTAGCCGGCCAGTGCGCCGGCTGTGCCGGCGATCTCGAGGTCGTCGGCGTCGTAGTAGCCGTGGTCGCCCACCGCGACCAGACCGAAGGCCTCCAGGCTGGCCAGCAGGTCCTCGTCGATCTCGGCGGAGGCGAGCAGCTCGTCACGGCGCAGCCGCGCCCCCGGGGCGGGGAGGTAGCCGTCGGCCCCGGGCGGACCCCCGTCGCGCACCAGCCGCGGAGCCGTCGCCACCCGCCCGGGCGGAGCGGGGTCCAGTCCCCGGTCAACCGCGTCCAGGTAGACGCCGATCTCCTTCAGGGACCAGCGCGCGTCACGCTGGGTCGACAGCACGAAACGCAGCCTCTCGACGTCGGCCGTGCTGAACTTGCGGTACCCCGCCGCCGTCCGCTGCGGCTCGACGAGCCCCTGGTCCTCCAGGAAGCGCAGCTTGGAGTGCGTCAGGTCGGCGAACTCGGGCTGCAGCTGCCCGAGCACCTCACCGATGCTGAAGAGCTGCTGCGCGCGCCGCGGACCACCCGGGGAGCGTTGGGTGGACTGGCTCACCGCGCGGAACCACCCGCCCCGGGGTCGGCGGCACCCCCGCCGGACCGCGGGTGGAACGTCATCCGGTACTTGCCGATCTGGACCTCGTCGCCCGCGGACAGCACGAGGTCGTCCACCCGCTCGCGGTTCACGTACGTGCCGTTCAGGCTCCCGACGTCCCGGACGCGGAAGACGGCGCCGTCACGGATGAACTCGGCGTGCTTGCGCGACACCGTGACGTCGTCGAGGAAGATCTCGCTGTCGGGGTGGCGCCCCGCCGTCGTCCGGTCCCCGTCGAGCAGGAACCGCGACCCCGAGTTGGGTCCACGCTGCACGATCAGCAGGGCACTCGCGTCGGGAAGTGCTCCGATCGCCGCCTGGTCGTCGCCGCTGAGACCGCTCTCGTCGACCTCGGCCTCCGACCCCACGGCCGAGAGGGTCATCGTCGAGTCCGGGGACCGGGACGGGGCCGGCCGGGTCACGCTGTCCGAGGGTCGGTCCTGCGACTCACCCTCGGGCGGCTCCTGCGACATCTGACCTCCTGTGGACGCTGAAACGCTGTTCCGGCCCTGGCCTTCTCGGTCGGACCGCTTCCCCCACCCTAACCCTCAAGGGCAGGGTGAAACCACGGTGTGACAGCAGCAGTCGGGCACTGTGGGGGAAACCTGGAGGACCTCGTGGTCAGGCGGTGCTCGCCCGGTACGCGGCCGCGTCCATCAGATCCGCCAGCACCGAGACGTCGTCGATGCGGACGTCGAACATCCAGCCGTCGCCGTACGGGTCCGAGTTGACGAGCTCGGGGCTGCCGTCGAGCGAGCCGTTGCTCTCCACGACGGTGCCGGTGACGGGTGTGTACAGGTCGCTCACGCTCTTGGTCGACTCGACCTCGCCACAGGTCTGGCCCGCCTGGACGGTGTCGCCAGCGGCCGGCATCTGGACGAAGACGATGTCGCCGAGGGCGTCCTGCGCGAAGGCGGTGATCCCGACGCGGACCACGGTGCCGTCCGCCGACTCGTCCTTCACCTTCACCCACTCGTGCTCAGCGGTGTAGCGCAGGTCGTCGGGGTAGTCGAACGCGGCCATGAGGTGACCTCTCGAGTCGGCGTCAGGGAGTCGTGCGGCACAGCGGAACGGGTCTCAGGGTGTCGCCGTCGGCTCAGCCGGCTGAGCGTACTCAGGGGCGGTCGGCGCCCGCAACGCGTCCACCACCACCTCATCGAGCTCGGTCACCTGGGCCTGTCCGCCCTGGGACCGGACCGAGCGGATCACCCCGCCGGGGATGTCCAGGGCGGTGGACAGCGTCGACGGGTCCCCGATCACGAGGAACACATAGGGCTCCTCGACGAGCCTGCCGTCCACGGCCAGGCCGTCGGACGTGTCGACGAACGACGTGGAGGCGACGATGCGGACGTCCCCGACCTGCATGGCCTCGGCACCCGAGTCACGAAGCTCCTGGACGGCGTCGAGCAGGGTCGCGGCACCGATGGCGCCCGCACCGCCGGAGACGGACAGCCGGATGCCCGGACCCGTGGCCACCGTCGTGCCGGCCAGGATGCCGAGCAGGTCGAGCTCCTTCTGGGCGGCCTCGCGAGCGGCCTCCCGGGCGCTGCTGCCGGAGAGCAGCTCCTGCCTGGTCGACTCCAGCTCGTTCTGCTCCGCCTCGAGCCGGTTGTTGCGTGCACCGAGGTCGTCGAGGATGCGGACGAGGTCCGACTCGCGCAGTGACCCCAGGTCGGCCTCCTGCGTCTGCTGCACCTGCACGACCAGGGCGAAACCCAGGACACCGCAGAGCAGGCCGGCCAACAGCTCGCCGCGGGTCCCGCGGGGCAGCACCGACCTCCACAGCCTTCGTCGTGGCTCGTCGGGCTCCGGCGCCGGGTCGGCGCCGAAGGGGTCGCGCTCGTCGTCCACGTCGCTCATGCCGTGCTCATGCCCTTGCTCATGCCCTCGCTCATGCCTTGAAGACGTGCCGTCGGATCGCCGCGGCGTTGGAGAAGATGCGGATGCCGAGGACGACGACGACCCCCGTCGACAGCTGGGCGCCGACGCCGAGCTGGTCACCCAGGTACACGACGAGTGCGGCGACCACGACGTTCGACAGGAACGAGACGACGAACACGCGGTCGTCGAAGATGCCGTCGAGCACGGCGCGGAGCCCGCCGAAGACGGCGTCGAGCGCCGCCACCACCGCGATGGGCAGGTAGGGCTGCAGCACCGGCGGGACGGTCGGCTCCAGCAGCAGACCGACGATGATGCCGAGAACCAGTCCGAGAGCCGCGATCACGTGTCGTCCTCCAGGGGGCCTGCCGGGGTGGCGTACCGCAGGGTCAGGGCGTCCCCGCCGGCCAGCGCGAGCTCGCCGGCTCCTGTGATGGAGACCCGCACGTCGTGGTTCTGCTGCAACGAGTCGAGGTAGGTGCCGGCGAAGGCGCGTGCGAAGCGGGGCTGCAACGTCGCGGGGTCCCCGATCGCCTCGACGACGTACGGCGGCGCGAGGGGCCGGAAGTCGACCAGGATGGCCGGCCCCGCCGAGCGGATCGCCGACGTCGCCGTGAGCCTGTGCCCGTTGACGGCGATGGCCTCGGCCCCGGCGGCCCACAGCCCGTTGACGACCACCTGGAGGTCGACGTCGAGCACGCGGCCGGCGTCGGTGTCGTCACCTTCCCTCGGGTCACCGGTCAGGGGGTCCGACACGCCGTCGGCGTCGTCCAGCGTGTAGACCGCGCCGGGCCCGGTGACCGGCTCGGCGCCGGACAGCACACCGAGCGTGGTCACCCTCTCGAGCAGGTCCCCACCGGCGGCATCGAGGTTGGCGTCACGCAGTACCACGATCTCGCTGCGGACGGCCTCCACCTGGGAGGCTCGGTCGTTGACCTCGGTGGTCCGAGTGGTCACCTCCTCACGCAGCACCCCGACGGTGTCCTCCGAACGAGGAACCCGCAGCTGCATCACCCCGATCACGAGGATCGCGCCCGCGACGACGGACAGCAGCACCGTCAGCGGGGCGGTGCGTCGACGTCGGGCGGCGGCGCCCTCCCCCTTCGCCCGACGGGCCTCCGCGACGGCGGCGTACCCGGGGTCGAGCGGTCGCTGCATCACCTCGGTGAGCAAGGTCATGGAGGCGTCCAGGCGGCGTGGCCGCCCGGGCGGCGAGGACGCGGCCGGCGGGACGCTCATGCGGTCGCCTCGTCCGGTGGGCTGCCGGTGACGTGGACCCGCTCCGCGCGCACGAGCTGGCGCAGCTGCCGCAGGTACAACACACCGGCCCACCAGTACAGGCCGGCGCCCCACCACGCGAAGGCCCACCCGAGCGGGCGGGCGACGTCGGCCAGGACCCCGGTGCCCTCGCCGAGCAGGATCAGCGGGAAGGCGTACAGCAGGTTGAAGGTGGCGGCCTTGCCCAGGTAGTGGACGGGCAGGGACGCGAGCCCCAGACGACGAAGCGTCGGGAGCGTGCCGATCAGCACGAGGTCGCGGGCCACGATGAGGGCCACCAGCCACCACGGGATCAGCTCGCGCCACGCCAGGCCCAGCAGCGTGGACAGGATGTAGAGACGGTCGGCGGCGGGGTCGAGCTTCTGACCGAGGTCCGACTCCTGGTTCCAGCGCCGGGCCAGGTAGCCGTCCAGGAAGTCCGAGAGGCCGGAGACCGCCAGCACCAGCAGGGCCCAGCCGTCCTGCTGCGTGATGATGAGGTAGGCGAAGACCGGCACGAGGAGCAGGCGCACGAAGCTGATCGCGTTCGGCACGGTGAGCACGTCGTCGGAGCGCGGCGGCACCTGCTCCACCGGACCCACCCCCTGCTCCACCTGCGCGCTCTGCCTCATCGCTACCAGCCTACGGTCCGCCCGGGCGCCCACGAGCCCCAGCCGTCCGCTGCGCGTCGGCGCGTCGCACGAAGGGACACGCTCGGCGCGAGCCCGGCCCGCCCGGAGTCAGAGCGCGAGGCGCTGCGTGTGCGTGAAGAGTGCGCTGTAGGAGTTCAGGGCCGGCTGGCCCCCGAGGTGCGCGTAGAGGACGGTCGCGTCGGACGGGATCTGGCGACGGGTCACGAGGTCGACGAGGCCGGCCATCGACTTGCCCTCGTAGACCGGGTCGATGATCACGCCCTCGAGCTGTCCGGTCAGGCGGATGGCGTCCAGCGTCGACTCCACCGGGATGCCGTACAGGTCACCTGCCCACCCGTCCAGCACGGTGATCTCGTCGTCCCGCAGGTCGCGCTCGAGCCCGATCAGGGACGCGGTGCTCCGCGCGATCCGTTCCACCTGCTCGCGCGTCTCCTCGATCTTCGCGCTGGCGTCGATGCCGATCACCCGGCGGGGGCGGCCACCGGCCTGTTCGAGGGCCGCGAACCCGGCGATCATGCCGGCGTGGGTCGAGCCGGTGACCGAGCACACCACGATCGTGTCGAAGAAGACGCCCAGCTGCTCCTCCTGCTGAGCCACCTCGGCGGCCCAGTTCGCGAAACCCAGCCCACCCAGGCGGTGGTCCGAGGCCCCGGCAGGGATCGCGTACGGCGTCCCGCCGCGCTCCCTCACGTCCTCGAGGGCCCGCGCCCAGGAGTCCTTGAACCCGATGCCGAAGCCGGCAGGGTCGAGGCGGACCTCGGCACCCATGATGCGGCTGAGCAGGATGTTTCCGACGCGGTCGTTGACACAGTCCGGCCAGTCAACCCAGTTCTCTTGCACGAGAACCGCTTTCATCCCGATCTTGGCCGCGACGGCCGCAACCTGGCGTGTGTGGTTCGACTGGTACCCGCCGATCGACACCAGCGTGTCGGCCCCCTGCGCGAACGCATCGGGTACGAGGTACTCCAGCTTCCGGGTCTTGTTGCCGCCGTAGGCCAGGCCCGAGCTGCAGTCCTCCCGCTTGGCCCAGACGGCCGCACCACCCAGGTGGCTCGACAGCCGCTCAAGCGGGTGGACGGGACTCGGGCCGAACGTGAGCGGGTAGCGAGGGAAGTCGGTGAGGGCCATGGTCACTCCTGGTCGACGGGACGGTCCGGGGCGTGGACGGGCTCGGTCTCGGGGCCGGCGTCGCCGGCGGTGGGCAGCGAGTGCCAGGTGTCGAACGCGACCGCGGCCGCCTCGTCGGCGTCCCCACGAGCGCACAGGCCGATCAGCGCGTGGTGACGCGTGACCGAGGCGCGTCCGCCGAGGCCGGCGAAGCGCAGTCGCTCGGCCCGCCGTAGCAGCGGCGTGAACTGGTCGAGGACCGCGACGACGGCACAGTTGCCGGCGACCGCCACCGGCACTCCGTGCAGGTCGTCGTCCGCACGGAGGGCGGCTTCGACGTCCCCTGCCGACACGGCCGCCCGGAAGCGTGCGTTCGCCTCGCGCATCGCGGTCAGGTCGGTCCGGGTCAGGCTCGCCACGGCCTCGCGCACCGCAACCGCGTGCATCGCGGCCACCACGTCCCGGGCCTCGCGCACGGCGCGCAGGTCCAGAGCGGTCACTCGCGTGGAACGTCCTGGGCTCGCCTCGACCAGCCCGGCGGCGGCCAGCCGCAGCAGCGCCTCGCGCACCGGCGTCCGGCTGACGCCGAGCCAGTCGGCGAGCTCGAGGTCCCGCAGCTGCTCGTCCGGAGCCAGGGTGCCGTCCACGATCGCGTCGCGCAGCCGTCGGAAGACGTCGTCGCGGAGCAGCGTGCGGCCGAGTGCTTCGCGCGCGGCGGGAACTGGCATGCAATATATTGCAGCCACGTCCGGTGCCGGTGTCAAGCCGACGGCCGGTGCCAGGGCACATGGAGAAGGGACCTGACGAAGCGTCAGGTCCCTCAGCCATTCCGTCGGGACGACAGTGTTCTGGTCCAGGACATCGGCGACAGATGTCTCGCGACATCGGCGACACCTGTCCCAGGTCATCGGCGACAGCCCGGACGGGCTCGATGCTCGGCCATGCCGACCCCCACCTCGAAGGCCCACCTGGTCATCACCGCCCTGTTCGTCGACCACCAGAGCCCCGCCGAGGTCGCCGCCCGGTACGGCGTGCACCGCACCTGGGTCTACAAGCTCAAGGCCCGCTACGAAGCCGAGGGCGACACCGCGCTGGACCCTCGATCACGACGCCCGAAGACCTCCCCCAACGCCCTGGCACCCGACGTGGTCGACCTGCTCGTCCGGATCCGCAAGGACCTGACCGACGCCGGCCTGGACGCCGGACCCGACACCATCGCCTGGCACCTGCACCACCACCACGGCCACCGGGTCTCCAGGTCGACCATCAGCCGCCACCTCACCGCCGCAGGACTGGTCACCCCCGAGCCGAAGAAGCGACCCAAGTCCTCCTACATCCGCTTCGAAGCATCGATGCCGAACCAGACCTGGCAGTCCGACTTCACCCACTACCGGCTCACCCACCCCGACGGCCGCCCCGGCACCGACGTCGAGATCATCACCTGGCTCGACGACTGCACCCGCTACGCCCTGCACGTCAGCGCACACCCCCGGGTCACCACCCCGATCGTCCTGACCACCTTCCGGCGAACCCTTGCTCACCACGGCATCCCAGCGTCCACGCTCACAGACAACGGCATGGTCTACACCGTCAGACTCGCCGGCCACGCACGCACCGGCGGCAAGAACTCCTTCGAAGCCGAGCTCGCCAGACGCCACATCGTCCAGAAGAACTCCCGCCCCGCACACCCCACCACCTGCGGCAAGGCCGAACGGTTCCAGCAGACGATGAAGAAATGGCTACGAGCCCAGCGCACCCAACCGAGCAACATCCCCCAGCTCCAGGCGCTCCTCGACCAGTTCACCGACGAGTACAACCACCGGCGACCACACCGCTCGCTGCCCCACCGGGCCACCCCGGCAACCCTCTACGACTCGATGCCCAAGGCCCTACCCGGACCAGCCACCCACCCCCAGACCCACGAACGGATCCGGCACGACCGCGTCGACAAGGCCGGCTCAGTCACGCTGCGACACCACAGCCGCCTGCACCACATCGGCGTCGGACGAACCCACGCCGGAACCTGCATCATCCTGCTCATCCAGGACCTGCAGATCAGGATCGTCAACGCCGCCACCGGCGAGCTCCTGCGAGAACTGACCCTCGACCCCAACCGCGACTACCAACCCACCACCGCAGCGAAGCCAGCCCCCGCAAGACCCCAGAAATGACAACACCCGGACCTGCATACGCAGGTCCGGGTGTCGCCGATGTCCTGAGACATCACACCGTCGGGACGACAGGATTTGAACCTGCGACCCCTTGACCCCCAGTCAAGTGCGCTACCAAGCTGCGCCACGTCCCGGAAACCGACCTGGGCTGCACCCGGTCGGGCGGTGAGAACACTACCGGACTAGCGGCGCCTCTTCTCACGCACCCGCACGCTGAGCTCGATCGGCGAGCCCGCGAAGCCGAACGTCTCCCGCAGGCGACGCTCCATGTACCGCCGGTACCCCGCCTCGAGGAAGCCGGAGGCGAACACGACGAACCGCGGGGGCCGCGTCGACGGCTGGGTGGCGAAGAGGATCCGGGGCTGCTTGCCGCCCCGCACCGGGTGCGGGTGGGCCGCGACGAGCTCGCCGAAGAACGCGTTGAGTCGCCCCGTCGGGATGCGGCTGTCCCAGGAGTCGAGTGCCAGGTCGAGGGCAGGCACCATGCGCTCGAGGTGTCGCCCGGTGCGGGCCGAGACGTTCACCCGCGGCGCCCACTGCACCTGCACCAGGTCGCGCTCGATCTCGCGCTCCAGGTACCGGCGGCGCTCCTCGTCGACGAGATCCCACTTGTTGTAGGCGATCACGAGCGCACGACCGGCCTCGGTCACCATGGAGATGATGCGGGTGTCCTGCTCGGTCAGGGTCTCGCTCGCGTCGATGAGGACGACCGCGACCTCGGCCTTCTCGAGCGCTCCCTGGGTGCGCAACGAGGCGTAGAAGTCCGCGCCCTTGGTCTGGTGGACTCGGCGGCGGATGCCCGCGGTGTCGACGAACTTCCAGGTGCGACCGGCCAGCGTGACCATCTCGTCGACCGGGTCGCGGGTGGTGCCCGCGACGTCGTCGACGACCACGCGGTCGCTGCCGACGAGCTTGTTCAGCATCGACGACTTGCCGACGTTCGGCTTGCCGAGCAGCGCGACCCGGCGCGGGCCGCCGGGTGCCGGCGCCGACACCGTCGACTGCTCGGGCAGGACGGCCACGCAGGCGTCGAGCAGGTCGCCCGAGCCCCGGCCGTGCACGGCGGAGACGGGGAACGGCTCCCCCAGCCCGAGGCTCCAGAGGGTGGCGGCGTCGGCCTCGCCGCGCATGTCGTCGACCTTGTTGGCGGCGAGCACCACGGGCTTGCCGGAGGCACGCAGCATCCGCACCACGCGCTCGTCGGTCGCGGTCGCGCCAACGGTCGCGTCGACGACGAACAGCACGGCGTCCGCGAGCTCGACCGCGACCTCGGCCTGAGAGGCGACGGCGGCGTCGAGGCCCAGCACGTCGACCTCCCAGCCACCGGTGTCGACGAGGGTGAAGTCACGCCCGGCCCAGTTCGCGGGGTAGCTGACCCGGTCGCGGGTGACGCCGGGCACGTCCTCGACGACGGCCTCGCGGCGGCCGAGGATGCGGTTGACGAGCGTCGACTTGCCGACGTTCGGGCGCCCGACGACCGCGAGGACCGGGAGGGGGCCCGCGTACTCGTCGGCACCGGCACCCGCCTCCCCCTCGATCAGGGCGAGGTCCTCGTCCGAGAGCGCGTAGTCGTGGAGACCGGCCCGCAGGGCCGGGGTGGGGTCGACCTGCTGATCGACCGGCGGGTCGGCCTCGGGGTTGACGTGGTCCTCGGTCATCGGCCGGCCTCCTGGGGGGCGGTGAGGTGGGCCTCGACCAGTGCGAGCACGGCGTGCACGGTCTGCTCGAAGGACAGGGTGGACGAGTCGACGGTGGTGACGCCGGCGGCCGCCGTGAGGAACTGGGAGACGGTGGCGTCGTCGGCGTCGCGACGCAGGACCTGGTCGCGCGTGGCGGCCATCGCGTCGTCGTCGTCGCTGGCGTGGGTCTCGGCCGCGCGGCGGGCGAGCCGGGCGGACTCGTTCGCGGTGAGCAGGACGCGGACGTCCGCGTCGGGGGCGACGACCGTGGTGATGTCACGGCCCTCGGCGACGATGCCGTTCTCGGCGGCGGCGATGATCTGCTGCTGGCGGCGGCGCAGCTCGGCGCGGACGCCGAGGTTCGTGGCGACGGTGCTGACGGCGGAGGAGACCTCGCCGGTCCGCAGCTCGGCGTCGACCAGGTGGCCGTCGACCTCGACGGTCGGCGCCACCGGGTCGGTGCCCATCCGCAGCTCCAGCGAGCGGGCCGCGGCGGCCACGGCGTCCTGGTCGGACAGGTCGATGCCGTGTTCGAGGCACCACCAGCAGACGGCCCGGTACATGGCACCCGTGTCGAGGAACGCCAGGCCGAGGGTCTGCGCGACCTTCCGGCTGACGCTCGACTTGCCCGAACCGGACGGGCCGTCGACGGCGACCACGACGGGACGGTTGTGCTGCGCGGGCACGGCTCACCTCAGGGACGACAGGACGGGGGGAACGTCCCCAGGGTAGTGCGTGCTCAGCCGGCCAAGGTCCAGCCGTCCGCGCGCAGCGCCCCCTCGAGCCGTTCCCGGGCCGCCGGCACCACCGAGACCTCCGCCAGTCCCACGAGCCGGTCGGGGGCGTGCTCCAGCCTGAGGTCCTCGAGGTTGACCCCGGCGCTGCCCATCGTCGCGAGCATCCGCGCGAGCTCGCCCGGACGGTCGGGGATCAGCACGGTGACGACGGCGAAGCTCGTGGGCGCCGTCCCGTGCTTGCCGGGGATGCGCGACTGACCGCGGACACCGGCGTCCAGTGCCGTCGCCAGGGCGGAGCGGGCACCGGGCGCTTGGGGGTCGTCGTCCAGGGACCGGAGCGAGGCGATCACGCCGTCCAGGTCCTCACGCAGCTCCGTGAGGACCTGGGCGACGTGCCCGGCGTTCGCACCGAGGATCTGCACCCACAGCGCAGGGTCGCTGGCCGCGACGCGCGTGACGTCGCGCAGGCCCTGACCGGCCAGGCCGACGGCCTGGTCGTCGGAGGCGACCAGGCGGGCGGCGACGAGCGACGCGGCGACCTGCGGAACGTGGGAGATCTGCGCGACCGCGTGGTCGTGGGCGTCCGCCGGCATCACCGTCGGCGCGGCCCCCAGGTCCAGGACGAGGTCGTGGACGGCACGCACCGCACCAGGGTCGGCCTCCGGCGCGGGGGTGAGGACCCACGGCCGCCCGCGGAAGAGGTCGGCGCGGGCGGCCACCGCACCCGACCGCTCGCGGCCCGCAAGCGGGTGCCCGCCGACGTAGCGCCGGAGGGAGTCGTGGTCGTCGCCCAGCTGCTGGGCCAGCTCGGTGAGCGGCCGCTGCTTCACGCTGGCGACGTCCGTGACGACGGCCGAGGGGTGGGCGCGCAGCTCCGCCGCCACCACGTCGGCGGTGACGTCCGGCGGCGCCGCGACGACGACGAGACGCGGGGGGACGTCGTCCGCGCCTGGCAGCCGACCGGCGCCGAGGTCGCGGGCCAGGGCGCGGGCGGTCGGGGACGGGTCGTGCAGCAGGACGTCGACACCGAGCGCGCGCAGACCCATCCCGATGCTCGCCCCGAGCAGTCCTGTGCCGACGACGCGGACCGGTCCCACCGTGCGGGCGCGCGCGGCCCCGCTGCCTCCGTCGCTCACCGAGGCCTCACTGGGCGAGGTCCCGTCGGAGCCCGATCGCGCCGCGCAGGTAGACGTGCTGGACGGCACGACGAGGGACGTCGAGCTCGGCGTGCGCCATCAGGCGGACGACGCGCGGCATGGCACCGGGCACGTCGATCTCCACGGTGCACAGCAGGGGGACGTCACCCATCCCCAGCTCGCGCGCGGCCAGGGCCGGGAACTCCGAGCGCAGGTCGGCCGTCACCGTGAAGATGATCGACACGAGCTCCTCGGCCGTGATGGCGTTCGCCTCGAGGATGGCCGTGACCAGCTCACGGGTCGACGCGAGCAGGTGCTCCCGCTCGTCCACGTCCAGCTGGATCGCGCCGCGGATCGCCCGCACCGCCACCTGCGCCTCCCCTCGTCCGCGTGCGTCCTGACGTGTCCCGCAGGGGGTGTCGGACCGGCACCACCGTAGAGGCTGCGGCGGCGCGGGTCCGCCGGGACACCACCAGCCGAGACGACCGGCGTCCCGTCCGCTCGCCGGATGGAAGGGTAGCCTTACCTGACCTGTACAGTGCTCTCCCGTGACCAGCCCCGTCCTCGCCCCGACGACCCCCGGGTTCGTCAGCGACATCGCCTCCCACGGTGCGGCCCTCGCCGTCACGACGGGCACCCGGACGCTCACCTACGCAGAGCTGGCCGGACACGTCGACGACCGGGCACGTCGCCTGGGACCCGGCCGGCGCCTGGTGCTCCTCGCCGCACGCAACGACCTCGACTCGCTCATCACGTACCTCGCCGCCCTCTCGGCCGGTCACGTCGTCCTCCTGGCCACGGCCGGCACGGGCGCGGTCGACGCGCTGGCGGCGGCGTACGACCCCGACGTGGTGGCCCAGGGTCCCCGCCTCGAGCACCGCCGCGCCGGGTCTGCCCACACGCTGCACCCCGACCTCGCCCTCCTGCTCAGCACGTCCGGCAGCACCGGCTCGCCCAAGGTGGTCCGGCTCTCCCAGGCCAACCTGCAGTCCAACGCCGACTCCATCGCCACCGCGCTGGGCATCCAGGCGACCGACCGTGCGGCGACCACCCTGCCGCTGGCGTACTCCTACGGGCTGTCCGTGGTGAACAGCCACCTGGCCCGGGGCGCGTCCCTCCTGCTGACGGACCTGTCCGTCGTCGACACGTGCTTCTGGCGGCTCTTCGCCGAGCAGGAGGCGACCACGTTCCCCGGCGTCCCGCACACGTTCGAGCTGCTGGATCGCGTCGGCTTCGCGCACCTGGACCTGCCACGGCTGCGCTACGTGACCCAGGCCGGTGGACGCCTCGCCCCCGAGAAGGTGCGCCGTTTCGCGGAGCTGGGCCAGGCCAGGGGTTGGGACCTCGTGCCGATGTACGGACAGACGGAGGCCACCGCCCGGATGGCCGTGCTGCCGTCACACCTCGTCCTCGACCACCCGGGGGCGATCGGCCGGGCCGTGCCCGGCGGAGCGTTGCACCTTCGGCCGGTCGACGGGGTCGACGACCCGGAGGTGGGCGAGCTCACGTACTCCGGGCCCAACGTGATGCTCGGCTACGCGGAGCGTCCCTCGGACCTGGCCCTGGGCCGCGCGGTCGACGTCCTCGCGACAGGCGACCTGGCGCGCCGCACGGCGGAGGGCCTCTTCGAGGTCGTGGGACGGCGGAGCCGCTTCCTCAAGCTCTACGGGCTGCGCATCGACCTTCAGCAGGCGGAGGACGTGCTGGCCGCCGCGGGCGTCACCGCGACCTGCACCGGGGACGACGAGACCCTCGTCGTCGCGGTCGAACCCGCCGACAGCGGCACCGGCACCGACCCGGACACGGTGCGCGACCTGGTGGCGACGGGGCTCGGCCTACCGCCCGGCGCGGTCCACGTACTCGTCCTCGCGGCCCTCCCCCGCCACCCCAACGGCAAGCCCGACCTCGGCCAGGTTCGGCGCCTGGCCGTCGCCTCGCGCGCGTCGGGTGCCCTCGATGCCTCCCCGGCGACGTCCACCTCCCCGAGCGGAGTCCCCGGCACCGAGGCCGTGAAGGCGCTGTACCGCGACGTCCTGGGCTGCGCCCAGGTCGGGGAGGCCGACACCTTCGTCACGCTCGGCGGGGACTCGCTCTCCTACGTCGTCGCGTCCATCCGCCTGGAGGAGCTGCTCGGCCACCTGCCCGAGGGCTGGCACACCACGCCGGTCGGGCGGCTCGTCCCGGTCGCGTCGGGCCGTCGCCGGCGCGCGCGGACCGTCGAGACCAGCGTCGCGCTGCGGGGACTGGCCATCGTCCTGATCGTCGGGACCCACGCGCACCTGCTCGACCTCCAGGGCGGCGCGCACGTGCTGATGGCGGTGGCAGGCTTCAACTTCGCCCGCTTCCAGCTGGCCGGCCGCACGCGGCTCGAACGCCTGGCGGGCCAGCTGCGCAGCGTCGCGCGCATCGTCCTCCCGAGCGTCGCGTGGATCGCGGCGCTGGTGGCCCTGACCGGCCGGTACGGCCCCGAGAACGTGGCGCTCCTCGGCACCGTGCTGGGTTCGTCGGACTGGTCGGAGCAGTGGCACTTCTGGTTCGTCGAGGTGCTCGTGTGGGTCCTGCTGGCGCTGGCCGTGGTGCTCGCCGTCCCCTGGGTGGACCGCGCGCAGCGGAGACGGCCCTTCGCCTTCGCCGCCGTCCTCGTGACCCTGGGTCTGGTGTGGCGCTACGACCTGACCGGCGTCGACCTCTTCAACACCCGGCCGGTCTTCTGGCTCTTCGCGCTCGGCTGGGCAGCCGCCGTGGCCCGCGCGACGTGGCAGCGCGCCGCCGTCACGGGGGTGACCGCGCTGGCCGTCCCCGGCTTCTTCGGCGATCCGGTCCGCGAGGGCGTGATCCTGCTCGGCGTGGCCGCGCTGGTGTGGCTCCCGACGCTGTGGTGCCCGCGCTGGCTGGCCCGCGTGCTGGGGGTGCTGGCGGCCGCGGCCCTGTTCGTCTACCTGACGCACTGGCAGGTCTACCCGCGGCTCGACGACGTCTCTCCGCTGCTCGCGGTCGCGGCGTCGCTCGTCGCCGGGGTCGCCTACTGGCAGCTGTGGGTCCGCGCGCCCGGATGGGTCCGCGGGAGGCTCACAGCCCCAGGTCGGCCATCAGTGTCCCCAGCTCCTCGCGGGTGAGGGGCCGGTTCTTGCCCGGCAGCAGGTCGCCGAGCAGGACCGGGCCGATCCGCACCCGGACGAGCTGCATGACGGGGTGCCCTACCTCGGCCAGCATGCGCCGCACGATGTGGTGCCGTCCCTCGTGCAGGATGATCTCGACGAGCGCACGACCCGGCTTGTGGTCGATCATGCGGAACGAGTCGACCTTGGCCAGACCGTCCTCCAGCTCGATGCCGGCGCGCAGACGCTGACCCAGGTCACGCGGGACGGGACCCGGGATCTCCGCGAGGTACGTCTTGGGCACCTCGTAGGACGGGTGCTGCAGTCGGTGCGAGAAGTCGCCGTCGTTGGTGATCAGCAGCAGGCCCTCCGTCTCCGCGTCCAGCCGGCCTACGTGGAAGAGCCGCTCGGTGCGGTTCCCGACGAGGTCCCCGATGCTGGGGCGCCCCTCGGGGTCGCTCATCGTGGTGACGACGCCACGCGGCTTGTTCAGCGCCAGGTAGACCTTCGTCGTGTCGAGCTGCAGGCGCATGCCGTCGACGTGGATCACGGCGCGCTCGGGGTCGACCCGCACTCCCAGCTCGGTGACCACCTGGCCGTCGACCACGACCCGCCCGGCGGCGATGAGGTCCTCGCTCGCACGCCGGGACGCGATGCCGGCCTGGGCGAGCACCTTCTGGAGCCGCACGCCGTCGGGGTCGTGCACGTCCGCCGCGGGCTGCGTGCTGACCGGGGGCTGGCTGCGACGGCCCGGCGGACGCTGACCGCGCCCGGTGGGAGCCCCGCCCTTGCCGGCCTTGTCCCCCTTGCCTGCGGGCGCGCCCTTGCGGGCGCCGCCTCGAGGCGCCTGTGCGCGCGGCGAGCCGGGTGGGGTCCGTCGCGGGCCGCCCTTGCCGCCGGCGCCTCGTCCGTCCCCGGTGTGCTGGTTCACGCCGTTCCTTCCGCGAGCTCGTCGAGCACGTCCGCCTCGGGCAGGTAGGGGGCCAGGGCCGGTAGCTCGGAGAGGCTGCCCAGACCCATCCGCTCGAGGAAGGACGTGGTGGTGCCGTACAGGATGGCTCCCGTACCGGGATCCGTTCCGACCTCGGCGACGAGGCCACGTGTGGTCAGCGTACGCACCACGGAGTCGACGCTGACCCCCCGCACCGCGGCGACGCGCGCCCGGCTGACGGGCTGCCGGTACGCGATCACCGCCAGGGTCTCCAGGGCGGCCTGCGTCAGCCGGGCCGTCTGCCCGTCGAGCAGGAAGCGCTGGACGACGGGCGCCAGCACGGATCGGCTGTAGAAGCGCCATCCGCCGCCGACCTCCCGCAGCTCGAAACCGCGCTGCTGCTCGGTGTACTCGGTCGCCAGCTCGTCCAGCAGCTCCCGCACCCGCTCGCGGGGCAGCACGAGCGCGGCGGCCAGGGACGCGTCGGTCACCGGCTCGTCGACGACCATGAGGATGCCCTCGAGGGCGGCGCGCGCGCCGCCGGGCACGACGTCGAGGTCGAGTCCCTCCTCGACGGGCTCGTCGGCGGTCGTCGCCTGAGCGGGGGGCGCCTCGACGGTGTCATCGGCCTCGACGGGATCGACGGCCTCGGCCGGGTCGGCGTCCGTGACGTGGTCGACGGGGGTCTCGCTCACAGCTGGTCCTGCTCCTCTGGGTGGATGGTTCCGGCCCCTTGTTCGGCGAGGCCGGCGTCCGATGCCGAGGGGTCCTGGTCGAACTCGTCGCTCACCGTGACCTCGCCCTCGTCGGTACCCGTCCACCGGACGGTCAGCTCGCCGAGGGCCGACGCCTGCTCGAAGGCCACCGCCGACTCGCGGAACAGCTCGAGCAGCGCCAGGAACCGGCCGACGACCACGAGGGTGTCGGCGGCGTCGGCGACGAGGTCCCGGAACGTCGCGGTGCCGGACCGGCGCAGCCGGCGCACGAGCACCTCGGCCTGCTCGGACACGCTGACCGCGGACCCGTGCAGGTGGGCAAGGCTCACCTCGGGGGGTCCCGGTCGCGGTGCGGTCGCGCGCGCGGCGATCTGGGCGAGCTGCTGGGGCGTCAGCGAGAACACCAGCTCGGGCAGCAGGTCGGCCAGGTGCGGGTCCAGCGAGACGGCTCGTGGCGCCCCCCGTCCGACGGTCGCCATGCGCTCGGCGAACGCGGCCGACACGTGCTTGTAGGCCCGGTACTGCAGCAGGCGGGCGAACAGCAGGTCGCGGGCCTCCAGCAGGGCCAGGTCCTCGGCGTCGTCGACCTCGCCGGCGGGCAGGAGCCGGGCGGCCTTCAGGTCGAGCAGGGTCGCGGCCACGACCAGGAACTCGCTGGCCTGCCCGAGGTCCCACCCGTCGTCGAGCCTGCGGATGTGGGCGATGAAGTCGTCCGTCACGGTCGCCAGGGCGATCTCGGTGATGTCCAGCTGGTGCTTGGAGATCAGGCCGAGAAGCAGGTCGAACGGCCCGGTGAAGTTCTCCAGGTGCACCTCGAACGGCGCGGCCCGCGGTCGGTCGACCGCCGACTCGGGGGCTGGGGTGCTCACGTGAGGCTCATCGGGGGTCTGGGGCGGGGAGCGGGGACGCTCAGGCCGCGCTGCCGCGCGTGACGAGCTCGCGCGCCAGCTGGCGGTAGGCCTCGGCGCCCGCGTGCCCGGAGGCGTAGCGGGTGATCGGCGTGGCCACGACCGAGGCCTCGGGGAACTTCACGGTACGTCCGATCACGGTGTGGAAGACGATGTCGCCGAAGGCCTCCACCAGACGGGCGACGACCTCACGGCTGTGCAGCGTCCGGGAGTCGTACATGGTCGCGAGGATGCCGTCGACCTCGAGCCGGGGGTTGAGGCGGTCCTGGATCTTCTCGATCGTCTCCATCAGCAGGGCGACACCGCGCATCGCGAAGAACTCGCACTCGAGCGGGATCAGCACGCCGTGGGACGCCGTCAGGGCGTTCACGGTCAGCAGGCCGAGCGAGGGCTGGCAGTCGATCAGGATCACGTCGTAGTCGTCGACGACGGGACGGAGCACCCGGCCGAGGATCATCTCGCGGGCCACCTCACCCACCAGCTGCACCTCGGCGGCGGACAGGTCGATGTTCGCGGGCAGCAGGTCGAGGCCGGCGATGTCGGTGCTGCGGATCACGTCGTGGATCTTCGCGTCGCGCTCCATCAGCAGGTTGTAGACCGTCAGGTCGAGGCTGTTCGGGTTGCTCCCGAGCCCCACCGACAGCGCGCCCTGCGGGTCGAAGTCCACCAGCAGGACCTTGCGGCCGTACTCCGCCAGGGCGGCACCGAGGCTGATGGTCGAGGTGGTCTTGCCCACCCCGCCCTTCTGGTTGCACATCGAGATGATCCGCGCGGGTCCGGACGAGCTCAGCGGAGGCGGGACGGGGAACTGCGGGAGTGGGCGCCCGGTCGGTCCGAGACCAGCCGTGGTCTGGTCGGACGTCGTGCTGCTCACAGGTGCTCGTCTCTTCCTCTAGTGCACTCCGGTCGGACCGGCACGTGCGGTGACCCTAGTCCGCACGGCCGCGGCGCTTCAACCAGGCTCACCGTGCGCGGGGGTGGGCGGATGCGTAGACCTCACGCAGCGCGTCGATGGTCACCAGCGTGTACACCTGCGTGGTCGTCACCGAGGCGTGCCCGAGCAGCTCCTGCACGACCCTCACGTCCGCCCCGCCCTCCAGGAGGTGGGTGGCGAACGAGTGCCTGAGCGTGTGGGGCGAGACGTGGCCGGCGACATGGGCGCGTGCAGCAGCAGCCCGGAGCACGGTCCACGCGCTCTGGCGCGACAGCCGGCCGCCGCGAGAGTTGAGGAACACGGCCGCGGAGCCCGTGCCCGCGGCCGCCATCGACGGCCGTCCGCGGACGATCCACGCCTGCAGCGCCTCGACCGCGTAGGACCCCAGGGGTACGACGCGTTCCTTGCCGCCCTTGCCGAACAGGCGCACGGCGATCCCCTGGGGGTCGAGCGCTGCGCCGGAGGCGGCGGTCCCGGCGAAGGGGAGGTCGTCCAGGTCGAGGCCGACGGCCTCGCTGATCCGGGCGCCCGTCGCGTACAGCACCTCGAGCAGGGCCCGGTCGCGCAGCGACGCGGCCGTGTCACCGACCGAGGCCGCCTCGAGCAGCCGCGTCACCTCGTCCACGCTGATGGCCTTCGGCAGCCGCTTGGGCGCGGGCGGGGGCCGCACGTCCCCCGCCGGGTCGGTCGAGGTCACGCCCTCCCTCGCGAGGAAGCGGTGCCATCCCCGGACGGCGACGACCGTGCGTGCCGTCGAGGACGCGGTCAGGACCGGCCGGCCGTCCGAGCCCGTCCGCAGGGCCGCCACGAAGTCGGACACGAGCTGAGGCGTCACCTCGCCCGGCCCCGGCACGCCGCGCGCGGCGAGGAACGCGCCGTACCGGTCGAGGTCGCGCCGGTAGGCCGCCAGGGTGTTCTCCGCGAGCCCGCGCTCAACGGCCAGGTGCTCCAGGTAGCCGCGCAGGTGCCGCGCGAGTGCCGGGCTCGGCTCCGGCGGACCGGGCTCCGGTGGACCAGTCACCGGCGGAACAGGCTCCGGCGCAGGCCGGGTCGGGGACCCCACCACGGTCGGCGGCGGGGCCCCCAGCGTCCCGCCCGAGATCAGGAGAGCACCTCGGAGAGAGGACGGCTCGGCATGTCGTGCGCCTCGGCGACCGGCGCGTAGGTGACGTCGCCGTCGTAGGTGTTGAGGCCGAGCGCGAGGGCGGGGTCGCGCGAGAGCGCCGTCCTCCACCCGTGGTTGGCCAGCTCGACCGCGTACTGCAGCGTCACGTTCGTCAGCGCGTAGGTGCTGGTGTGCGGGACCGCACCCGGCATGTTGGCCACGCAGTAGAAGACCGAGTCGTGCACGGCGTACGTCGGGTCGGCGTGCGTGGTCGGGCGCGAGTCCTCGAAGCAGCCGCCCTGGTCGATCGAGATGTCCACCAGCACGCTGCCCGGCTTCATCCGCGACACCTGCTCGTTCGTCACCAGCTTGGGCGCCTTCGCGCCCGGCACCAGCACCGCGCCGATCACCATGTCGGCGTCCATGATCGCCCGCTCGACCTCGTAGGAGTTCGACGCGACCGTCTGGCAGTGGCCCTGGTAGATCGCGTCCACGTGCCGCAGCCGGGCGACGTTGCGGTCGAGCAGCAGCACCTCGGCCTGCATCCCCAGCGCGATCGCGGCCGCGTTCACCCCCGCCACCCCGGCGCCGATCACCACGACCTTGGCCGCGTACACCCCGGGCACGCCGCCCATCAGCACCCCGCGCCCGCCCTCCGCCCGCATCAGCGTGGCGGCACCGACCTGCGGGGCCAGCCGTCCGGCCACCTCGCTCATCGGGGCCAGCAGCGGCAGCGACCGGTCGGCGAGCTCGACCGTCTCGTAGGCGATCGCGGTGACCCGGCGCTTGACCAGCTCCTCGGTCAGCGCCTTGTCGGCGGCCAGGTGCAGGTACGTGAACAGCGTCTGACCCTCACGCATCCGGTGGTACTCCGAGGCGATCGGCTCCTTCACCTTCAGGACCAGGTCCGCCTCCCCCCACGTCTCGTCCGCGTCGGACGCGATCCGCGCACCCGCGGCGACGTAGTCCTCGTCGGTGATCGACGACCCCGACACCCGCGCCGGTCTCGACCACCACCTCGTGACCACTGCGCACGAGCTCGTGCGCACCGGACGGCGTGATCGCCACCCGGTACTCGTGGTTCTTGACCTCGCGGGGGATGCCCACCTTCACAGCAGTCACTCGTCCTTCGCCCATGTCGGCGCCACCGGCTCCGTTGCCGGTCGCGGATGCGTTGCGCGACGCCGGCCCCGGGTCTCCTCGACCGGGCGGGTCACCCACCGCCCGCGAGTCTAGTGTCGGCGCGAGCCGCATCCACCAGGAGGAGCCCGTGCCGAACGCGTTGACCGTTCCCTACGCCCGCACCCCCGCCAAGGCCACGCGGCAGGTGGTCGGCGACATCCTCCTCGTCCTGTGGGTGTGGTGGTGCTGGCGGGCCGCGAAGGCCGTCGAGGAGGCGGTCCTGTCGCTCGCGGAGCCAGGCCGGCAGATCGACCGGGGGGCCAGCGACATCGCGTCCAGCCTGCGCGACGCCGGCAACACGGCCGAGCGCGTCCCGTTCGTGGGGGACGATCTCGCGAAGCCCTTCGGGTCGGCGGGGGACGCCGCCGACGCGGTGGCCGCCGCCGGCAGACGCCAGGTGGAGGTGGTCGAGGACCTCGCTGCCGTCCTCCTCGTCGTCGTCCTCGTCGTGCCGGTCGTGCTGGCCCTGATGATCTACCTCCCCCGCCGCATCCGCTTCGTCCGGCGGATGGTCGCCGCCCGGAGGTTCATCGACGCCGACGCGGACCTCGCCCTCTTCGCGCTCCGGGCCATGGCCAACCAGCCGATGCACCGCCTGGCCCGTGTCAGCGACGACCCCGTCACGGCGTGGCGAGCCGGTGACCCGCGCGTGGTGACCGCGCTCGCGGAGCTCGAGCTGCGCGACGCCGGGCTGCCGCTGCCCGTACCTAGCGGCAGGATGAGGGTGTGAGCCCGTCCCGCACCGCCTTCGTCCTCGGTGGCGGCGGGGTGCTCGGCGCCAGCGAGGTGGGCATGGCCCGGGCGCTGGTCGACGCCGGGATCCGGCCGGACCTGGTGCTGGGCACCAGCGTGGGTGCCCTCAACGGCGCGGCGCTCGCCAAGGACCCCTCCCCCGCCACGATCGAGGCGCTGACCCGCATGTGGGTCGACGAGGCCACGGCGGTCTGGGACGCGTCGACGCTCGACCGGGTGCGCTCGGTGGCCCGGACCGGGACGGCGCTGCACTCCGGCGAGGGGTTGCGCGCCCTGCTGCTCAAGACCGTCGGGGATCTCGACATCGACGACCTGGCGGTGCCGTTCGGGTGCTGCGCCAGCTCGATCGAGCGCGCGAGCGAGCACTGGTTCGAGTCGGGTCCGCTGGTGCCGGCCGTGCTGGCGTCGTGCGCCGTCCCCGGCCTGTTCCCCGCGGTGAGGGTCGGTGACGAGCACTTCCTCGACGGCGGGCTGGTGAACTCCATCCCGGTGTCCAGGGCGGTGGAGCGGGGGGCGACCACGATCTACGTGCTGCAGGTCGGGCGGGTGGAACGGTCGCTGGCGGCGCCGACCCGGCCCTGGGAGGTGGCGACCGTCGCGTTCGAGATCGCACGGCGACACCGCTTCTCGCGGGACCTCACGATGATCCCCGACGGCGTGACGGTGCACGTGCTCCCGAGCGGCGACCCGGCGACCCCGATGAGCAACCTGCGCTACCGCAACACGTCGGCGGTCCCCCGTCGCATCGACGCGGCGTACGAGGCGAGCGCCCGCTACCTCCGCGAGGTCAGCGTGCAGGACCCGAGCGTCGTGGCGGGAGAAGGCATCTAGTGCTGCCACCCGTCTGGGTCCGGCGCGTCGTCGTCGCTCCCGCCGTGGTGGCGCTGACTCTTGTCACCCTCAGCGTGCTACCGCTCGTGCTGCTCGTCACCGCGCTGCTCAGCCCTGTGATCCCGGGGCGTTGGCGACCGTTGCGCGTGCTGTGGCTGGTGCTCCTCTACCTGTTGCTCGAGTCCGCGACGCTCGTCGCCCTCCTGGTGCTGTGGATCGCCTCGGGGTTCGGCTGGCGGATCCGCTCGCCGCGCTTCGAGCGGACGCACTACGACCTCGTGCAGGCCGTCCTCTCGTTCCTCTTCGCCGAGGCGCAGAGGGTGCTGAAGGTGCAGGTCAGTGTGGAAGGTCCTGAGCCGTCAGCGTTCTCAGGCCGACCGCTGCTCGTCTTCTGTCGGCACGCGGGGCCGGGAGACTCCTTCCTGCTCGTCCACGCGCTGCTCTCCTGGTACGACCGCGAGCCGCGCATCGTGCTCAAGGACACGCTGCAGTGGGACCCGGTGATCGACATCCTGCTGGGCCGGCTCCCGAACCGGTTCATCCGTCCCGGCCGGGGGCGCACGGTCGACGGGGACTCGACGATCGAGGTCGTCGCCGACCTGGCGTCCAACCTGGACGACGACGACGCGCTCGTGATCTTCCCCGAGGGCGGCAACTTCACGGCTCGGCGACGCGCACGGGCGATCGCCAAGCTGCGTGAGAAGGGGATGGTGGCCGAGGCCGAGAAGGCCGAGCGTCTGCGCAACGTCCTGCCGCCGCGCCCCGGCGGTGTCGGTGCCGCGCTGGACGCGGCTCCGGACGCCGACGTCGTCTGGGTGGCCCACAGCGGTCTGGACCACCTCGTCACCGCTGGGGACGTCTGGCGGGCGCTCCCGATGGACACGGAGATCCGCATGCGCTGGTGGCAGGTGCCGGCCGCCGACGTGCCGCACGAGCCCGACGAGCGCGTCGACTGGCTCTACGGCTGGTGGGCACGCATCGACGGGTGGGTCGGTGAGCAGAACGAGGCGCAGAGCCTGCCCGTGGCCACCCGACCGGTGGCGGACGGTGGGTAGGCAGCCACGCAGGAGCGCCGCCACCCCTGGGCCGGGACGCATCGCGCCCGCCGAGGGCACGTACCCGATCGACACCGGCGAGGCGGTGCTGGAGCGGTCGCGGGACGACCCGGGGCTGTGGACCCTGTCGGTGAACGGCGTGCCGTCGTCGGCCGTGCACCCCGACGACCCCACGCGCCTGGACTTCGAGTACCTGCAGCTGCTGGCGCATGCCCTGGCTCTGCACGCCAGGCCCGAGCCGGAGCCCCTCGACGTGGTGCACCTCGGCGGGGCGGCCTGTGCCCTGCCGTGGGCTGTCGAGGTCGCCCGGCCCGGTTCGAGCCAGGTCGTCGCCGAGGTCGACTCCGAGCTCGCGCGCCTCGTCCGCACGTGGTTCGCGCTCCCTCGGTCGCCCCGCCTGCGCCTCCAGGTGGGGGACGCCCGCGCGGTGCTCGCGAGCCGCCGGGACGGCTCGGCCGACGCCGTGGTGCGCGACGTCTTCGCGGGCGACTCGACGCCGGGGCACCTCGTCACGCAGGAGTTCGTCGCGGACGCGTCCCGCGTGCTCCGCGACGACGGTCTCTATCTCGCGAACGTCGCCGACCGTCCGCCGCTGGCGATGCTCCGGTCCGAGATCGCCACCGTGGCAAGCGTCTTCACGCACGCTGGACTCGTCGCCGAGACGGCCATGCTGCGCGGGCGTCGGTACGCCAACGCGGTTCTCGTCGGCAGCCGGTCCCCCGTGCCGTGGCACGACCTGCAGCGAGGCGTCGGCCGCACCGGTCTCGCGCTGCGGGTCGTCAGCGGCACCGACCTCGCCCGCATGGCGGCCGGGGCCGGCGTGCTGCTCGACCCCTCGACCTGAGGACCCATCCCTCGGCGCGCCCCGGAGGTGGCGGCGGGGGTCGTGGTCCGGCACACTCCGCCCATGTCGACCCACAGCGCATCGGAGTCCCAGTCGGCCGGCGAGGTAGTCCGCCGGGTATCGGACAGCAAGTGGCTGGAGCGCCTCGCCAGGGTCGGGTGGGTCGTCGAGGGCCTCCTGCACCTCGTCATCGGGTTCATCGCGGTGCGCCTCGCGACCGGTGACGCCGCGAGCGGCTCCGCGGACCAGACCGGCGCACTGGCGACCCTCGCGCAGTCCGGGGCCGGGCGCGCGGCCCTGTGGGTGGGCGTTGCGGGCTTCGCGTGCATGGCGGTCTGGCAGGCGACGAACGTCGTCTTCGGGGCAGGTTCGTCGGGAGCGCTCGCGACCGACCACACCGACCAGATGAAGGACCGCGGCAAGGCCGCCGCCAAGACCATCCTCTACAGCGCGCTCGCCGTGACCACCTTCACGTTCGCCCGCGGCGGCTCGTCCTCGGCGGGCCAGCAGAGCTCGGACTTCACCGCCGCCCTGGTCGACACCGGCCCCGGCCGCGCCCTGGTCGTCGCGGTCGGCCTCGGCACCGCGGCCGTCGGCGCCTACCTCGTGCACAAGGGCGCGACGAAGAAGTTCCTGCGCGACCTCGAGCGCACCGGAGGCGGCCACGTGTCCACCGGCGTGCGCGTCCTCGGGATGGTCGGCTACGTCGCCAAGGGCCTCGTCATCGTGATGGTCGGCGGGCTGTTCGTGATCGCCGGCGTGCGCCAGACGTCCGGACAGGCAACGGGTATCGACGGCGCCCTCCGCACGCTGCTGAGCCAGCCGTACGGGTCCTTCCTCCTGGTCGCGATCGCCCTCGGCCTCGCCGCGTTCGGCGTGTACCTCTTCGCGCGGGCGCGCTTCGCCCGGATGTGACCCACCCCAGCGGAGCTGGCTCAGAGCGCCGCCAGCGCCGCAGTCAGGTCGTCCAGACCGAGCGAGCCCATCGACAGGGCCTTCATGTGCCAGGTCTTCAGGTCGAGCTGGCGGCCGTCCTGCGCGTGGCGGGTCCGCGCCTGGTCCCGCCCGTCGAGCCACGCCCGCTCCCCGAGCTTGTAGCTGATCGCCTGCCCGGGCCAACCCAGGTAGCGGACGATCTCGCTGTCGATGAACGCGGCCGAACGGCCCGAGTGGGCACCGAAGAACTCGCGGGCGAGGGCGGGGGTCCACCGCTGCCCGGGTGCCACCGGCGAGTCACCCGGGATCTCCAGCTCGAGGTGCATGCCGATGTCGATGACCACGCGGACGGCGCGCATGATCTGAGCGTCGAGGTAGCCGATCCGCGCGGGCAGGTCGAGGTAGCCGAGCTCGTCCATCAGCCGCTCCGCGTAGAGCGCCCACCCCTCGGTGCAGGCGCTGTTCGACCCGACGGACGTCTGGAAGACCGACAGCTGGGGCGCCACGTGCACCCACTGGGCGAGCTGCAGGTGGTGACCCGGGACTCCCTCGTGGTACCAGGTGCTCACGAGGTCCCACAGGGGGAACCGCGTCTCGCCCAGGGTCGGCAGCCAGGTGCGTCCGGGTCGGGAGAAGTCCATCGACGGCCGCGTGTAGTACGGGGCGGCCGCACTGCCGGGAGGCGCGATCATGGCCTCGACCCGGCGGATCGGCTCGGCGATGTCGAAGTGCGTCCCCTGCAGGTCGCTGATCGCGGTGTCCATCATGTGCTGCAGCCGCTCGCGCACCTGCTCGACACCCTCGACCGCCTCGCCGTTCTGGTTGAGGTGCGTCATCGCCTCCAAGGGCGTCGCCCCCGGGAGCACCTCCTGCGCCGCCCCCCGCATCTGCTCGTCCAGGCGCCGGTACTCGGCCCAGCCCCAGGCGTAGGCCTCCTCGAGGTCGAGGTCGGCCCCCGTGCTGGCCCGGGCCGTCACGCGGTAGCGCTCGGCCCCGACCGCGTCGGGTGTGCCCTGGGCGGCCGGGAGATAGGTGCCGGCCAGGTACTCGCGCAGCTCGGTCACGCCGGTGGCAGCGGCGTCCGCGGACGTGCCCAGGTCGTCACGCAGGCGCTCCGGTCCGTCGGACACGAACTCGTGGAACCAGGTGCGGTCCCCCGCGACCCACTCGTCCAGCTGGCCCACGAGAGCCTCGACCTGGAGGGGCGCGGAGAACAGGCCGCGGCGTCGCCCCTCCTCGAGCGACGCGACGTGGCTGCGGTACGCCTCCGGTACCCGGGACATGCGGCGCCCGATGGCCGACCAGTCGTCGTCCGTCGACGTCGGCATGAGGTTGAACAGGCCGCGCACGGACTGGGCGGGCCCGAAGATGTTGCGGATCCCGCGCAGGTTCTCTCCGGTCTGCGACATGTCGAGCGAGGCCGTCAGCCGCTCGCGCAGCACCGTGGCGCAGCGGGTCTCGGCGGGGTCGTCGGCGCTCGCGGCCTCGACCCGGTCGAGCGCAGCGAGGGTGTCCCGGGCCAGGTCGTCGAGAGCGTCCTGGCCGTCGGGTGAGAGGTCGGGAAGGCGGTCCTCGTGCGGCCGAGCCCCCAACGCCGTCGACACCCTCGGGTCGAGGTCCACCAGGTGGGACACGTACTCGTCCGCCACCCCGCGAGGGCTGTCGGTCGTGAAGGCACGGTGCGTCGTCTCGGGGGTTCGCATTCGTCCATCCTGCCGGTGGATGTCCCGCTTGTCAGGCTGGCCGCACGCCGTGAGGAGCCTGGGGTACGAGCGGTGCCACGGCCCTCGCGTCCGACGCCGGCCCGTCCCCGTCGGGGGCGGCGTCTAGCGTGTCGGGCATGACGGCGACGAGCGAGACCGACCTCAGGTCCAGGGCCGACGAGGTGCTGCGGGCCCTCACCGCCCGCCCCGAGGCCGCCTTCCGGGAGGGTCAGTGGGAGGCCGTCGAAGCGCTCGTGGCCCGTCGTGAGCGGGCCCTCGTCGTCCAGCGCACGGGGTGGGGCAAGTCGGCGGTCTACTTCGTCGCCACCGCCCTGCGGCGGCAGGAGGGTGCCGGGCCCACCCTGCTGGTGTCCCCGCTGCTCGCCCTGATGCGCGACCAGATCGCCGCCGCCGCCCGGGCCGGCGTGCGCGCCGAGCAGCTCAGCTCCGCCAACCCGACGGAGTGGGGCGAGGTCGTGGGCCGGGTCGAGGCCGACCAGGTCGACGTGCTGCTGGTCTCCCCCGAGCGCCTCACCAACCCGCGCTTCCGTGACGAGGTGCTGCCCGGCCTGGTCGAGCGGTGCGGTCTGCTGGTCGTGGACGAGGCGCACTGCGTCAGCGACTGGGGCCACGACTTCCGCCCGGACTACCGGCGCATCCGCGACCTGCTGGCCGACCTGCCCGCCCGCACACCCGTCCTGGCGACCACGGCGACGGCGAACGCGCGCGTGGTCGACGACGTGGCCGAGCAGCTCACGGCCGGGCACGACGGGGCCGTCGTGCCGGTCACGACGGTGCGCGGACCCCTGGCCCGCGACTCGTTGCGGCTGGGCGTGCTGCGCCTCCCCGACGCCGCCGCACGGCTGGCCTGGCTGGCCGCCCACCTCGACGACCTGCCCGGCAGCGGCATCGTCTACGCGCTGACGGTGAGCGCGGCGGAGGACACGGCGACGTACCTGCGCGAGGCCGGCCACACGGTGCGGGCGTACACGGGCCGCACCGACGACGCCGAGCGTCGAGACGCCGAGGAGGCGCTGCGCCGCAACGAGGTCAAGGCGCTCGTCGCCACCTCCGCGCTGGGCATGGGGTTCGACAAGCCGGACCTCGGCTTCGTCGTGCACCTGGGGGCGCCGTCCTCACCGGTCAGCTACTACCAGCAGGTCGGTCGCGCGGGCCGCGCCGTCGAGCGGGCCGACGTGCTGGCCCTGCCCGGTCCGGAGGACGCCGCGATCTGGCACTGGTTCGCCACCTCGTCCATGCCCGACCCGCAGCGCGCGAACGCCGTGGTCGACGCCCTCGACCAGGTACGCGACCACGGGGGCAAGCCGCTGTCGGTCGGCGTTCTCGAGACGGTGGCCGACATCCGCCGGACCCGCCTCGAGCTGCTGCTCAAGGTGCTGGCCGTCGACGGAGCGATCCGTCGCGAGGGCTCGGGCTGGATCGGCACCGGTGCGGGCTGGACCTACGACGGGGAGAGGTACCGCCGCGTCACCGAGGCCCGCGAGAACGAGCAGCAGGCGATGCTGCGGTACCTGCGCGCGCACGACGACCCCGCCGCCACGTGCCGGATGGCCTTCCTCCAGGAGGAGCTGGACGACGAGACGGCGACTCCCTGTGGACGCTGCGACGTGTGCGCGGGCGCCTGGTACCCCACCGACGTCCCGGAGCAGTCCCGCGCGGTGGCCGACCAGGCGCTGCACCGCCCCGGGGTCGAGCTCGAGCCGCGCCGCATGTGGCCGACCGGGATGCCTCGCCTCGGGGTCGAGGTCAGCGGTCGCATCCCGGCCGGCGAGCAGCTCGCGTCCGGCCGCGCCGTAGCCCGACTCACCGACCTCGGCTGGGGCCAGCGCCTGCGCGAGCTGCTCGCCGACGGCAGCCCCGACGAGCCCGTCGACGACGCCCTGCTCCGCGCGTGCACGCAGGTGCTCGCAGGCTGGGGCTGGGAGCAGCGGCCGGCGGGCATCGTGATGATGTCGTCGCGTCGGCGACCCGTTCTCGTGACGTCGGTGGCCGAGCGGCTCGCCGAGCTGGGACGCCTGCCCCTCCTGGGTGCCGTCACCCCCGCCGGCCACGGCCCGGACGGCTCGGCGGGTGGCAACAGCGCGTACCGCCTCGCCGGCGTCTGGGACCGCTTCTCCGTCGGCCCCGAGCTGGCGTCCCGCGCCGCCGATCTCGAGGGCGCTCCCGTCCTGCTCGTGGACGACCTGGCCGACTCGCGCTGGACCCTGACCGTCGCCGGCCGTGAGCTGCGCCGCGCCGGCTTCGGCCCGGTCCTCCCGCTCGTGCTGGCCCTCGCCGGCTGACCTCGCCCGCCGCCCCAACCCCCTCCTCGCGATACGGCGTGTTCTCGGTGCGCCGCAGGTCCTGAGACACCGAGAACGCGCCGACGTGCGCCGGGTGGGGCGCACGTAGAGTCGGCCGGACGACGAGGACCCGACTGGAGGACGCGATGTCTCGCTTGGACGGCAAGGTGGCACTGGTGACCGGCGGCGCAGGGGGCATCGGCGCCGCGACCGCCGCGCGGCTCGCCGCCGAGGGCGCGGCCGTCGCCCTCCTCGACCTCGACGAGGGAGCGGCCTCCGCCGCCGCGCAACGCATCTCGGACGCCGGCGGCACCGCGCTCGGCGTCGGCTGCGACGTCACCGACGCCGCGTCGGTCCAGGATGCGGTCGACCGGACCGTCGCCGAGCTGGGCGGCGTGCACATCGCGGTCAACAACGCCGGCGTGACCCGAGACAACCTGCTGTTCAAGCTGTCCGAGGACGACTGGGACACCGTGATGGCGGTCCACCTGCGCGGCGCGTTCCTGGTCAGCAAGGCGGCGCAGGCTCACTTCGTCCCGCAGAAGTGGGGACGGATCGTCAACCTGTCGAGCGTCTCGGCACTCGGCAACCGCGGCCAGGCCAACTACTCCGCGGCCAAGATGGGCCTGCAGGGGTTCACCCGCACCCTGGCGATCGAGCTGGGCCCGTTCGGGGTGACCGTCAACGCCGTCGCGCCCGGCTTCATCGTCACGGCGATGACGGACGCGACCGCCGTACGCGTCGGCACCGACCCGGAGACCTACCGCAAGATGGCTGCCGAGGCGACCCCCGTCCGGCGCGTCGGGCAACCCGAGGACATCGCCAACGCCATCGCGTTCCTCGCCGGCGAGGACGCGTCCTTCATCACCGGCCAGACGCTGTACGTGGACGGTGGCAGCACGCTGTGACGTCCGGCGCGCATTCCGCAGGACAGGACGCCGCCTGGGTCGAGGTGGCCGCCGACAGCGCCGAGGGCGGCATCTACCGGTGGCTGACGGCTGGGGTGATCCCCCGCCCGATCGCCTGGGTCAGCAGCGTTTCAGCGGACGGCGTGCGAAACCTCGCGCCGCACTCGTTCTTCACCGTGGCCTCCCACGACCCGCCGGTGCTGGCGTTCGTCTCGGTCGGCCTCAAGGACACGCTGCGCAACGTCCGGGCGACCGGCGAGTTCGTGGTGTGCCTCGCCACCGCCGCCCTGTCCGAGCAGGTGAACAGCACCAGCGCGCGCTTCGGCCCCGAGGTCGATGAGCTGACCGCGGCCGGGCTCGACACGGTGCCGTCGGTGACCGTGCGCCCCGAGCGGGTCTCGCTGTCCCCGTTGGCGTTCGAGTGCCGGCTCGTCGGGGAGAAGTCCTTCAGCGAGGACGATCGCTCGAGCGTCATGGTGTTCGGCCAGGTCCAGCACGTCGCCGTCCATGCCGACGCGCTGGCCGACGACGGGCTTCCCGACCCGACGCTGCTGGCTCCCGTGGCCAGGCTCGGGCGGGACCAGTGGGCGCACCTCGGCGACGTGTTCAGGCAGCAGCGTCCACCGCGGCCGGCCTGAGTCAGGCCTTTATCCCGGTCGCCTGTGACCAGACCACAGCCCACGTGCCGTCGCGCTTCTCGTAGTGGTCGGTGTGCCAGGCGCTCAGCTCGACCTCGTCGTCGACCCCCACGGACAAGCGGATCCGTGCGACGTAGCGAAGGACGATGAGGTCCGGTGAAGCCCGCACAGCGATCGGTGACGTCGGTTCGAAGACGAGGTACTCCAGGCGCTTCGACGCCACATCGCCGAGGTAGGTCGCCTTGGTCAGCGTGGAGCCCGCGGGCGTGACGAGCTCATAGTCCGAGGCGTGGATCCGGTCGGCGACGACCATGTCCCGCTCGACGAGGGACCGGAGACGAGATCGTTCGAGTCCCAGCACCTCGGAAACATCGTCGGCGTCGCTCATGACGTCGGTCGCGGCGCCGTGTCAGGCCTCACTCGACGGCCTCCACAGGTCGATGCCCGCCTCCACCGCGTGCTCGTCGATGCTCCGCAGCTCGTCCGCGGAGAAGCCCAGCTGCTTCGTGGCCGCCACGTTGGCGTCGAGCTGGCGCACGCTCGAGGCGCCCACGACCACGGACGTCACCCGCTGGTCGCGCAGCACCCAGGCCAGTGCCATCTGCGCGAGGGACTGGCCCCGGTCCGCCGCCATCGAGTTGAGCGCACGCACGTGCTCGAGCGCCTTGTCGGTGAGCATCGCGGGGTCGAGCGACGAGCCGCGGCTGGCGCGCGACCCCTCAGGGATCCCGTTCAGGTACTTGTCGGTCAGCATCCCCTGCGCGAGCGGGGTGAACGCGATGCAGCCCACCCCGGTCTCGTCCAGCACGTCGAGCAGCTCCTCCTCGACCCACCGGTTCAGCATCGAGTACGAGGGCTGGTGGATCAGCAGCGGCGTGCCCAGGTCGTTGAGGATGCCGACCGCCTCGCGGGTCCGCTCCGCCGAGTACGACGAGATGCCTGCGTAGAGAGCGCGCCCCGAGCGCACGGCCGTGTCGAGCGCCAGCATCGTCTCCTCGAGCGGCGTCGTGGCGTCGAAGCGGTGGCTGTAGAAGATGTCGACGTAGTCCGTCCCCATTCGCGCAAGGGACTGGTCGAGCGACGCCAGCACGTACTTGCGCCCTCCCCCGCCCTGCCCGTACGGCCCGGGCCACATGTCGTAGCCGGCCTTCGTCGAGATCACCAGCTCGTCGCGGTACCGGCCCAGGTCCTCACGCAGCACCCGGCCGAAGTTCGTCTCCGCGGAGCCGTACGGGGGGCCGTAGTTGTTGGCGAGGTCGAAGTGCGTGATGCCCAGGTCGAATGCGCGGCGCAGCACGGCGCGCTGCCTGTCCATCGGCACCTCGTCGCCGAAGTTGTGCCACAGCCCCAACGACACCGCGGGAAGGTCGAGCCCGCTGCGGCCGACGCGGCGGTAGGGCATCGCGTCGTAACGGTCGGAGGCAGCCTGGTAGTCGTCCACGCGGTGGGTCATGGGCTCATCCTGCCTGAGAGGGGCCTGGCTGCACCTGGTGGAGGTGGCTCAGGTTCCCCGGGAGGGTCGCAGGACGGGCGGGTACAGCAGCGTCATGGGGCCGGCGCGGAAGAGCGCCGCCGGACGGCCCCGGGTCCCCCAGGCCCTCTCGCCCGTCGCCTCGACGAAACCCGTTGCGCCCGTTACCTTCCGGTGAAAGTTCGCGGGATCCAACCGAGCACCCCAGACCGTCTCGTAGACCTCGCGCAGCTGCGCGACGGTGAACTCCTCACCGAGGAACCGCATGGCCAGGGACGTGTACTCGAACTTGGCGCGGGCGCGCTCGATGCCGTCCGCCAGGATGGAACCGTGGTCGAAGGCCAGTCGGTCGGCGGCGTGGCCCGTGACCAGCGCGATGGGCGCCCACTGCAGGCCGGCTGGGCCGCTGTCCGCCACGGAGGCCGGCAGGTCGGCCCCCAGCGCGAGCCAGGCCACCGTGACCACGCGACCGCGGGGGTCCCGGGCAGGCGAACCGTACGTACGCAGCTGCTCGAGGTGGACCTGGTGGCGCGTGATCCCGGCGTCGTGCAGGACGCGCGACGGCAGCGTCGTCGAGGTTCTCGTCGGCTCCGGCGAACCCGCCGGGGAGCGCGAGGCGACCGGTGTAGGGGTCCCGTTCGCGCTGCACGAGAAGTGCCTGGAGCAGGCCGTCCGAGATCGAGAGGACGACGACGTCGACGGCTACCGCGAAGGCGGGCAGCGAAGAGGTCGTCGGTCGCGGCCATCCGACAACGCTATCGGTCACCCTGACGAGTTCCAGGGGCCGTGGGACGACGAGTCAGCCCGTGAGACGCGAGCTCCAGCGCACGCGCCGCGGGTTGGCCACGCTGCTGATCTCCGGACGGGCTGGACCGCTCGTCACGGGGCTCGTCGGTGCGGCTCTCGGCTGTGCTCACGGGGGCGTCCTCTCGTCGTCGGGAGTAGGTCCTTATTCTCACCCGCGGCAACGGGCCCGGCCGACCGAAAGCGCCTGTGCACGTCGTGACATCGCTCTCACCGCACGCGGGATCGGCACGTCAGCTCTCGCAGCCGACCCCGTCGTCGTCGCCATCGAAACCGTGCGGATCCGGTGCCAGGACGGTGAACCGCCGACCGTCGCACGTCCGCGCAGTCGAGGTCGCCGACCTCGGCCTTGGAGAGGATGCAGAAGTCCGGGTAGGAGCGTCGCAGCCGGCGGGCAGCGCGTCGACCGGCGGTGCCGGACAGGCGGCGGACCGGGCGACAGGCACCGGGACCGGCGCGGGAGGCGGCGCCGCCGCCTTCGGAGGCGTCGTCGCGACCGGGAGGTCGGCCTCGACGGGTGCGTCCCCGGTGCGAGCGATACCTCGTCCGGACAGGACGCGAGGACCCGCTCGATGGCGTCGTGCTCGGCCAGCGTCACCCACGCCGCGTACTTGGCCTTGACCGCGACCTGCCGTGCCACGTAGGCGCAGCGGTAGGCTCTTCGGCGGCGGCAGCCACGTCGCAGCGTCGCCGTCCCCCTTGGCGCTGTTCACGGTGCCGTCGACGGCAAGGAGGTTCAACGGGTCGTTGCCGAAGGCGAGCCGTCGGCCGAGCGACCACTGCTGGGCCCCCTTCTGCCAGGCGTCGGACAGGGCGACGACGTGGTCGATCTGCACATCGGCGCTGCCGGCCCCGCGGGAGAAGAGGATCGCCGACCCCGAGAACGGGTCCACGAGCCGCCCGGACAGCACCACGCACCCGTTCGTGCCCTCCTTGAGGACCACCTCGACGAGGTCGCGGCGCAGCACGTCGTTCCGGGTGTCGCAGCCGTTGCGGTCGGTGTCCGCCCACGACGGACCGAACTGGTCCCGGTCGTAGCCGGTTCTGGGCGCACGGCCCTTCACCGGCACGGTCAGCAGGAGTGCCGCCGCCGTGCCGGGAGGCGGTGGCGCCTGGGTGGTCTCGGTGGGTGCCGTGGTGGCCGCCGCAGTCGGCGGGGACGGCGGGTCCGTGGCCGCCGGGGCCGGCGCGAGGGACGAGGCGGATGCGGGCCGTGGGTCCGCGGTCCCGGCGCCGAGCACCGAGACCAGGACGCCCGCGACCAGCACCACGGGCAGCATCGCGGCGAGCACGCCGGCGAGGACCAGGAGCCCAACGGGCGCACGACGTCCGGGTGGTGTCGCCCGCGGCGCACGCACCTCGCTCGGCAGCATCTCGTCCCCGTCCCGTCGACGTGCTCTGTCAGGCCCCGACCGCAGCCACCACGGACGTCAGCAGCGGCGCCAGCGGCGCGTCCAGGCGCAACGTGGCCTGCTCGTCCCCCCGCGTGGGGCCCTGGTTGACGATCACGACGTCCATGGACCGCTTGGCCGCGTGCCGCACGAAGCGGTACCCGGACATCACCGTGAGGGACGACCCGAGCACGAGGAGCGTGCGTGCGGACTCGACCAGCTCGTAGCAGCGGGCGACGCGGTCGCGGGGCACGTTCTCACCGAAGAAGACCACGTCGGGCTTCAACGGTCCGCGGCCGCAGGCGGTACAGGGGACCAGCACGAAGCGGTCGATCAGCGCGTCGAGCAGCTCGACGTCGCCGTCCGGTCGCACCTGGCCGGTGTCGTCGCCGATGTCGCGTGTCGCGGTGTCGAAGTCCGGGTTCGCCTCGGCCAGTCGGGTCTGCAGCTCGCCGCGGTCGCTGAGGACGCCGCAGGCCAGGCACACGACGCGGTCGAGTGACCCGTGGAGCTCGATCACCGGGTCGCTGCCGGCCTGGTCGTGCAGGCGGTCGACGTTCTGCGTGATGACGGCGTCCACCAGACCGGCGCGCTGCAGGTCGGCCACGGCGTGGTGCGAGTCGTTCGGCGTCGCCCGCCGGATCAGCGGCCAGCCCGCGAAGCTGCGTGCCCAGTAGCGGCGCTGCGCGGTCTCGCTGCCGACCAGCTCCGAGAACTGCATCGGGGTGGCCCGTCGCGCCAGGCCGGTCGGGCCGCGATAGTCCGGGATGCCCGAGTCCGTGCTGATCCCGGCACCGGTGAGCGTCACGATCGAGCCGGCGGAGACCAGGTCGACCAGGGCGTCGAGGTCCTCCGCGGTGTCGACCGGCCGCCCGTTCACCTGCGAGCCCAGACCGCGCGCGGCGTAAGGGATCGGACGCAGGACCATGTCTCGACGGTACCCAAGGACGGGCCGTCGCGACCGTCGAACCGCTTCGGCCGGCGCCGCTATCGAGCGCTCACGTATCGGTGAAGCAGCGCCCGGACCCGGCCAGGGCCAGACCCTGCAGGTCCCCGGCACCGAGGAAGTAGTAGTCGGCGCTGCGATCGGTCATCACCTGTGCCCGGTCCTCGACGTGGTCCAGACCGACGATGTGTCCGAGCTCGTGCATGACCACCATGCGCAGGACGGATCGCCCGACCGGAGACGCCACCGACTCCGCGGTGAAGGCGGCGTCGACGGCGATCTGCCCGCCGACGACGCGCCCGCTCTCCGGGCCAGAGGGCGCGATCGTGGCCGGGAGTGCGACGGCGGCGACCTCGCCGCCCAGCTGCTCGATGTTCGCCTCGTCCGTCCACCCGATCAGCAGCGGGGCCCACCGGTCCCCGTACAGCTCGGGCTGGTGGGGCGAGCGCTCCAGGTCGAAGACCTCGGTGGTGGGGGCGTCCTCGACGAACGAGAGCCCGGTGGCCTCGGAGACGAAGGCGATGGCCTCCCGGACGACGGCGTCGCCACCAGCGGGCATCCCGGCGGGGTTGACCGCGAAGTGCATCGGCCGGCAGGGGTCCGGGACGACCGGGGTCCCGTCCGGGTGCGTCGAGAGGAAGGCGTGCGGACCCGACAGCAGGCTCGTGACCTGCGGGAGCACGCGCTGCGGCAGGGCGTCCGGCGGCAGCGGGGGCATGTCGTCCACGGTCATGCCGACGGGCAGGGCGCCGGGGCCGAGGCGGGCAGTCAGGAGCTCACGCCAGGGGCCGGCGGCGGCGACGACGAGAACGAGTGTGACCGCCGTGACGAGCACCGTGGGCCAGGTCCGGACACGCTGCACCGGGGCCGCCTGGACGGTCGGGGGGTCCCACGTCTGCATGCGAGGTGGATCGGCACCGGTTCGCGGCACCTGTACGGATGTTGCTCCCCCCGGTCCGCGGTCCACTCGGACGGGCTCAAGATCGCCCCCCGGTAGGCCGAACACACCAGGAGACCACGCCCGCCCGACGGAGAGGACCGCCGCCGTGCCGCTGCCTTCGCGCGCCCGTTCGGGCCCCCTGGGACGGGACGCCACCGGCGACGGCGGCGGGTCGCAGCACGCGCCGGGCACGCACGGCCTGGCTGCGCGTGCGCCGGGCGTCCCGCACCCGGAGACCGGCGCAACCTTCTCCCGGCCCCACACGCGGCCGCGGCTGACCCGGCTCGACGTCAGCGACCGCGTGGCGGCGCGCGGTCTGCCGCTCACCGTCTCCTGGTCGTTCGAGGACGCCCGGTCCGTGACCGTGGACGGCGTCACGGACCTGCCCCCGACCGGGCAGACGACCGTCACCCTGGAGCGCACACGTCACGTCGAGGTCGTCGCGCGCAACGAGATCGGCGCCACCACGGTCCGCACACCGGTGGTCACCGTGGTTCCTGCGACGCAGCTCGAGTCCCCTCCGGCGCTGCCAGCGCTACCTGCCCTCCCCGCGCCTCCGACCTTTCGCCTGCACGCCGACGTGACCGCGGCGATGGCCTCGGCCGAGGACGTCCGGGCACGGCTGGCGCGCGCGATGGACGCGCAGGACCGCTTCCGACCGGTGCTGGCACAGCAGCTCCAGCCGATCGGCGTCCCCACCCACTTCGTCCGGTGGCTCGCGTCAGCGCCGCGCGTGTCGTTCTTCAGGAGCAGCTCGTGAACCCCCTCACCCGCTTCCTGCTGTCGGTGGCGGGGGCCAACCGGGCGGTCCTGGACCACGCTCCACGCGACCTGGTCAAGCAGACGGCGCTCGGAGGCACGCTGCTCACGACGGCGAGCCTGGCCGCCGTCGCCTCGGCGCTGGCGCTGTGGATGGCCCTCGACGTGCCGGTCTGGGCCGCGGTCGTCGGCGGGCTGGTGTGGGGCCTCGCGATCCTCAACCTCGACCGCTGGCTGGTGGTCTCGACGCCGCGCCAGCAGACGAAGGTCGCGACGCTCGCGATGGCGCTCCCGCGCGTGCTCCTGGCCCTCGTGATCGGCCTGGTCATCTCGACCCCGCTCACGCTGCAGATCTTCAAGGCCGAGATCGACGCAGAGCTGGTCCGCCTGCACCAGGTCGAGCTGGAGGGCTTCGAGAACGCGCTTCTCGCGGACGAGCGGTTCGCCGACCTGCCGGAGTGGAGAGCGGAGATCGTCGACCTCGAGCAGGCCGTCACCGCCGGCGTGCCCGCCGACGTGGTCTCGTCGAACCCCGAGGTTGTCGCCCTCCGGGAACGACTGACCCTGGTCGAGGCGGACTACAACGCCGCCGAGCAGGAGGTCGCCTGTGAGAAGGACGGCACCTGCGGCTCCGGCAAGGTCGGCGCGGGTCCGGCGTTCGAGGAGAAGAAGGCGCGCCGCGACCGGCTGGCGTCCGATCGCGCCTCCCTGCAGCAGCAGCTCCAGACCATGACGGACCAGATCCAGTCCGGCGCCGAGGCGTCGTACGCGCAGCAGACCATCGACAACAAGGCTCGCCTCGCGGACATGCGCGAGCAGGTCGCCGACGCCGAGGAGAAGCGGGACGCGGAGGTCGCCGCGCACGACGGCACCGTCGAGAACGACGACGGCCTGCTCGCGCGGCTGGAGGCGCTCGAGTCGCTCACGCACCACAACTCGATGCTGCAGATGGCGCACCTGCTGCTGTTCGTGTTCCTCACCGCGATCGAGTGCCTCCCGATCTTCTTCAAGACCTTGCTCGCGCTGTCGAAGCCGACGCTCTACGAGCAGCTGCTGCTGCTGGAGGACACGCGCTCCGAGGAGCGTGCCCGCCTGCGCCTGCAGACCGAGCACGAGGAGGCGGTGGCGGTCGCCGAGGCCGCTCTCGAGGCGGCGCAGGCGCGGAGCGCGACCCAGCTCGACGCCGAGATCCGTACGGCACAGGTCGTCCTCGACGCGCAGGTGTCGCTCGCGAACCAGGCCGTCGACAAGTGGAAGCGTCGCCAGAGCAAGCTGATCGACGACGAGCTGGAGTCCTTCGTGACCGGCTCGGGTCAGATGCGGCCGGCCGATCTCGGGGTGTCCACGCACAAGGCGGCGACCGTCCTGCCGGTACCGCGCACCGAGCCCCAGGTCTCCGCCGCGCCGGAACGGCTCGCGCCGCTCGGGGACGTGACGGCTCCGACGGCGCCGGCCTCGATCGCCAATGGAGCGGGCCGGGTCTCCACCTCGGGAGCACCCGCTGTCGCGAACGCGGACGGATCTCCTGCGCGACCCGCCGGACGCGCCAACGGACCGCACATCGTGGGCCAGGCTCCCGCACCGACGGACGTCACCGTCGGCTTCGTGGGCGCACCCGCGGCGAGGCCGAAGTTCGTCGCGGCGTCGACCGATGGTCTGCCCGAGACCACGGCGCAGCGGATCGCGCGGCTGAAGCAGCGGGTCAGCGAGAGCTGATCGCCCGCTCGCCCCGGCTGTTCGTCTCACCCCCGGAACCCGCGCGAAACAGGGCGGCAACACGACGACGGCATCCTGGGAGGACCGCGGGCCACCGCGGACGTCCACTCGTGCCTGGAGGCCACCATGCTGGTCCGCATCCGCCTCACCGTTCCCGACCGTCCGGGGTCCCTCGGCCTGGTGGCCTCGACCATCGGCGGCGCGGGCGCAGACGTCGTGCAGGTCGAGGTGCTCAGCACCGAGTCCGGACGCGCCACCGACGACGTGCACGTCACCGTCAACGACAGGGACCACCTCGAACGCGTGACCCGCGTGCTCGGGTCTCTCGCCGGGGTGTCCGTCAAGGGGGTGCTGCACGAGCCGCCTCCCGTCACCGGGCACGCCGAGCTCGAGCTCGTGGCCCGGCTGATGGCCGCCCCGACCCGCGCACTCGCGACGCTCGTGGACGGCGTGCCGTCCGCCGTCGGTGCCGACTGGGCACTGGTCCTGGGCACCAGCGGCGGGCCGGGCCTCGACACCGTCGTGGTCGCCGGCGGCCGTGCACCGCACCCGTCCACGCTGCCTGGTCTCTCGTCCGGCCTGCCGCTGAGGTTGGGGACCCCGCGGCTGGCGCCGTCCGACGGACCGGCCTTCGGCGGGGCGGTCGTGGCTCCGCTCGGGACGGCGCCCCTGGCGTTGCTGGCTGTGCGCGAGGAGGGGCCCGCGTTCCATCGCTCGGAGATGTGGCGGCTGGCCGAGATCGGCACGATCGTCGGTCGGGTCCTCGAGGGCGTCGGCGGACCTGGTCAGCTAGCGGCCGCGGGCACCGCGGAGCGCAGGCCCCACAGCCAGAGGTGGAGCCTCCGCGTCGAGACGCAGTCGTACAGGTTGTACCGGCGGATGGAGTCGAGCACGTCCTCGGCCGCGCCGGGACGCCCCGCACGGAGCAGGTCCGTGTAGCGGCTGTACTCGACGATCGACTCCCCCGCGTTCTGCACGTCGCCGGTGCGCACCTCGGCACCCATGTAGAGCGGTTCCAGCTGCTTGAGCGACCGGGACCCGACGGACACCTGGATCGAGTCCCGGACGACGTCGAGCAGGTCGACCAGGGTGTCGCCCTCGAGGAGCTCGGCCACCTCATGCTCACGCGTGCGCATGTCGCTTCGACAGCTCGGTCAGCCGGAAGGGCTCGTACGCGGCGTAGTGGTAGATGTGCGCGTGCGGGAACCGCTGCCGCCGTTCGCGGATCAGATCGAGGGTCTTCTCGAGGGCTCGACGCTCGCCGTCGCGCGAGTGGGCCCAGAAGCCCGTGTACCGCTCGTCGGCGTCGACGAATCCGTGCAGGTACTCGAGCGACCCGTCCGCGTCGTGGAAGGGGTCGCCCTCGATGTCGTAGTACAGGTCGCCCGGGTGGGGCGGAGGCAGCGTGACCAGCCCGGCGTCGCTGTGCACAGTGAACTCGAGCCGCCCGGCGCGCTCCCCCGCCAGCTGTACCGCGGCCTGGGACCGCAGCTCGGCGAAGTCGGGCTCCCCCATCTCCTCCGGACGCAGGTCGTCCATGGCGTCGGCGAGAGCGTCGATAGTGGTGAGACCGGCGGCACGCAGAGGCTGGATGTGGCGGTACCGGATGCCCCACACCAGGCTCAGGTCGCGGGCCGCGGCACGTCCCGTCGCGCAGGTCGGAGACCATCGGCACTTCTTGCAGGCCCTGCGCTTGTCCGCCCAGGCCGGCTCGGGGACGGCTGCCGTCCGATCCAGTCGACGTGTCGCATCGGTCAGGGCGTCGCGGACCTGATCGACCGCGGGACCTGCCTCCTGAGAGGCGATCTCCCCGGTGCCCAGCCAGGCATGCACCTCGTCGGGTTCCGGGTAGCCCCAGCGCGTGAGCGCCTCGGCTGCGACGCCCAGCTGCAGGAGCGTGCTGTCCTTCAGGGAGTGGGCCAACCGGATCTGGAGCGGCTCGTACCGGTGGCGGCCGTCCGGTGACGTCAGGTCCGTGCCGGTCCCGGGATGGACGCGTGTCAGCACGTCGGGGTATGCCACCAGACCGCCGGCGAGCACCACACCGCCGTAGACGGCCGGTGCGCCCGCGTCGAGCGCCGCCTGGGTCGCGGCGGCAGCAGCCGTCACCTGCGCCCAGTCGGGGCCGTTGTCGCTGATCTCGACCAGGTCGACACCCATGCGGCCGCGGAGCGCGGCGACGACGTCCGCCTCGTGCTCCTTGGCGCGTTGCGAGACCAGCTCGCTCGTCGCGGTGGCCTCCGCGGCCTCCGGACGGACCAGCCCGCTCGCGGCGGCGTGGTCGAACGAGAACCGGTGGTCGCACTCGACGACGGACAGCACGTCACGGACGGAGAGCACCCATCCGTCGTCGGTTCGTCGCACCACCCTCACCTGTCTCGTGTCGTCGCGCCGAGGGTCCGGGCGCGTTCCGGTTCGTGACACCCGGGACGCTACTCCCGAGGACCGACAGCGGCCTGGAGGCGCACGTCGCACGAGGTGTTGTCGGGGGACGGTGATAGGACGGACGCATGAGCAGCGACCCCCTTCCCGAGCCCGACGTCGACCTCACGGCCCTGCAGCGCTGGCACGAAGCGGTCAACGCCGGGGACGTCGAGGCCGCGGCGATGCTGTGCACCGACGACGTCGCGGTCCGCGGTCCGCGGGGAGTGGGTCATGGGCGGCAGCTGGTCCGTGACTGGTTGTCGCGCAGCGGTATCCGTCTGACCCCGCTGGACCCGTTGGTTCTCTCGGACGGGCGTGTCGTCGTCCGTGAGAGGGCGCAGTGGACGACGGCCGTCAGCGAGCCGGTCGAGACGTGGTGCGTCTACGAGGTGCGCGACGGACTCGTCAGCGCGATCGCACGCTACGACGACAGGGACGAGATCCCGCGAGCCTGAGCGGCTCCCGGGCCCGAGGAGCTACCCGACGTTGACGCCGTAGTCCTTCGCGATCCCGAGCAGCCCGGTGGCGTAGCCCTGCCCGACCGCGCGGAACTTCCACTCCCCGCCGCGCCGGTAGACCTCTCCGAAGATCATCGCCGTCTCGGTGGACGCGTCCTCGCTCAGGTCGTAGCGCGCGAGCTCCTGGTCGTTGACCGCGTTGACGACGCGGATGAAGGCGTTCACGACCTGGCCGAAGTTCTGCTGGCGGGTCGAACCCTCGTGGATCGACACGGGGACGACGATCCTCTCGACGTCGGCGGGGACGTGCTCGAGGTCCATGACGATCATCTCGTCGTCACCCTCGCCGGCGCCGTCGAGGTTGTCGCCGGTGTGCTGGAGCGAGCCGTCCGGGCTCGTGAGGTTGTTGTAGAAGACGAAGTGCGCGTCCGAGACGACCTTGCCGTTGGGCCCGCACATCAGGGCGCTCGCGTCGAGGTCGAAGTCGGCACCAGCGGTCGAGCGGACGTCCCACCCCAGGCCCACGTGGATCTTGGACAGGCCGGCGGCGCCCGCCTCCTTGCTCAGCGAGACGTTGCCGCCCTTGGCGAGGGTGACGCCCATGGTGACTCCCCTTCGTTCGTCGACGATCGGCTGATTGCGACCCTACCCAGGCCGCTCGGCCCCTGTGCGCGAGATCTCCGGGTGCGACGCGCCGTCGGTTCGTCGTCTTCCCACCACGAGCTCCACCAGCGCGAAGACCAGTGCCACGCCGACCAGCCCCGTTGCCACCCGGAGCCCCATCGTCACCGCGGCCTCGTACCCGCCCTCGCTGCGGACACCGGCGAAGAACACCGCCCCGACGAGGGCGATGCCGGCCGCGGTGCCGATCCGCTGACCGGTCTGCAGCACGCCGCCCGCCGTCCCGGCACGGTGCACCGGCACGTCCGCCAGGGTCAGCGTGATGTTCGGCGAGATCACGAGCCCGCTGCCGAGTCCGGCGAGCAGCAGAGGCAGCGCGGCCCACCAGCCGACGGAGCGTCCGTCGGCCACGCCCACCACGACGTCGGTGACCACCAGGCCGATGACCACCACGACGAGTCCGACGGTCACGAGCGGACGACCGAAGCGCGTGACCACCCGTCCGCCGATGGCCGACGTGACGGCGGAGCCGGCGGCGAACGGGGTCAGCGCGAGGCCGGCCAGCAGGGGCGAGTAGCCGAGCCCGTTCTGGAGGTACAGCGCCAGCACGAAGAAGATGCCGGTGAAGCCGGAGAAGTAGAGCGTGCCCACGGCGGCACCCGTGCTGTAGCCGGGCAGGGTGAACAGCCGCAGGTCGACGAGCGGCGTGTGTCCGCGGGCGGAGTACCGACGCTCCCACCACACCCATCCCGCGCCGATGCCGACGCCGAGGACGCCCAGCACCCAGCCGGTCCCGCCGAGGCGGTCCGACTCCACCAGCGGCAGGAGCAGTGCCAGCAGCGCAGCCGCGAGCAGCAGGACGCCGACCGGGTCCAGGTCGTCCCGTTCCCGCGCCCGTCGATCTCGGGGTGCGGGGAGCCATCGCATCGCGAGCAGGACGGCGGCCAGCCCGATCGGGAGGTTGACGAAGAAGATCCAGCGCCAGCCGTCGTCCGCGCCGAGGAGCCGGATGATCAGGCCCCCGGTGATCGGGCCGACCGCTGTCGAGATGCCGATCGTCGCCCCGAGCAAGCCGAACGCCTTGCCGCGCTCGGCGCCCGAGAAGAGCTCCTGGATCAGGCCGCTCACCTGCGGGTTGAGCAGCCCGCCGCCGACGCCCTGGACCAGGCGGGCCACCACCAGGACCCACGCCGCCGGCGCCAGTCCGGCAGCGAGGCTGGCCACCGTGAACAGCACGACCCCGAGCATGAACATGCGGCGGCGGCCGAGCGCGTCGCCCAGTCGCCCGGCCGGTACGAGGACCAGGCCGAACGTCAGGGCGTAGCCGGAGACGATCCACTGCAGGTCGCTCGGCGAGGCGTCGACGCCCTGCTGGATCGACGGGAGCGCGACGTTGACGATGCTGACGTCGAGCAGGGTCATGAACCCTGCGACCAGGCAGACGCTCAGGGCGCGCCAGCGCCGGGGGTCGGGCTCCGTCAGGCCCGCGGGCGCGTTCGGCTGCGGGACGGGCTGGTCGACCACGACCCCATCCTCCACCGGTGCGGGGCGGGGCCGGGTTCGGGATCCGCCGTGAGCGACCAGTGTCGCCGACCCCTGGTGGGGGCGCACCCTGGGGTGACCACCCGCAAACGCCCCCGTCCCGTCTCCCGCGCCTGGGCGTGTTTCCGTGCTGGGCGGAGCACTGAGCACCGGAAGCACGCCCCGACGGGTGGGCCGTGGTCGGGGCTACCAGAGAGAGGAGCCGGACATGAGCGCCTTCACCGACACCGAGCTGCAGTACCTGCGCACGCAGAAGCTGGGACGGCTGGCCACGGTCGGTCCGGACGGGATGCCGCACGTGGTCCCGTTGCTGTTCCGGCACGATCGCCGAGACCGACACGATGGTGATCGGGTCGGTCTCCGACATGGCGTCCAGCAAGAAGTTCCGGGACATCGACCGGACGGGGAAGGCGACGCTGCTCATCGACGACCTCGCCAGCACCACTCCGTGGAGACCGCGTGGGATCGAGGTCCGCGGCAGGGCGCTGGCGGTGGCGTCTGGGGGCACCGAGGTCGGCCACCGGTTGAAGGTCCCGTTCGAGATGGACGACGCCTACCTGCGCATCGAGCCGCAGCGGATCGTGTCGTGGGGTCTGGAGAGCGACGAGCGGCGACCGACGGCCCGCACCGTGTGACCCGCCCCCGGCCCTCCCACCTCTCGTCCTCGCGTTCGGGCGTGTTTTCGGTCTGCTGGGCTCCGCCCAGGACCGGGATCACGCCCCAGCGCAAGCTGTCGACGGGCCCCTGGCGCGCGATCTTGCGAGAATGAGGAGCAGGTCGCCCGCGCACTCGGCCGGGCGCGTGACCGAGAGGGGACCAGGGCGATGAGCGATCACGGAGGCGAGCCGTACGTCGTGGACATCGAGAAGGCCACTCTCGACAACGACACGTTCCGGACGACGCTGTGGACGGGGAAGCACCTGCAGCTGACCGTCATGAGCATCAAGCCCGGTGACGACATCGGCCTGGAGGTCCATCGGGACAACGACCAGTTCCTGCGCGTCGAGTCCGGCAGGGGCCGGTGCCAGATGGGGCTGTCGAAGGACGACCTGGACTTCGACGCGGACGTGCAGGACGACTCCGTGATCCTGGTCCCGGCGGGCACCTGGCACAACGTCGCGAACACGGGCGACACGGACCTCAAGGTGTACGCCCTCTACGGCCCTCCGGACCACCTCCCGGGCACCGTCCACGCCACGCACCGGGCTGCCGAGGAAGACCCCGACGAGCACTGAGGCGCCACACTTCGGATCATGCGGGTGACGTTCGTCCCTGGCCCGCTCCGGCACGCGCGAGCACGCTCGGGTCCATGAACTCCTTCGCGCCTGAGATCGTCGACCTCGATGAGCAGGAGACCCTCGCCGTCCGCGGCGACGTCCCCGTCGCCCAGATGTCGGACTTCTTCGGTCATGCCTTCGGTGCTGTGATGGCTGCCGTCCAGCAGGCCGAGGTCGACGTCGTCGGACCTCCGTTCGGCTACTACCCCGTCACACCGACCGACACGGTCGTCATCGAAGCGGGCATGCCCGTCGCGGCGGCCACGACGGCCTCCGGAGAGGTGCACCGCCTGGTGCTCCCCGGCGGTCGCGCCGTCGTCGCCCTCCATGTCGGTCCGTTCGACACCCTCGAGAGGACCTACGGCGAGCTGGAGGCGTGGATGAAGGAGCACGACCTCGAGCCCGCGACGGGGATGTGGGAGCGCTACCTGTCAGACATGGAGGTCGACACCGACCCGGCGACCTGGCGTACCCAGATCGTGTGGCCGGTCACTGGCGAGACGGACGGCGCGCCCGACTGAGCGTGCGCCAGCCGCCGGCGCGGTTGTCGGCGATGACCACCGTGAACATCTCCACGAGCGCGTCCTCGTCCACCTGCTCACCCTCGCGGATCGCGACGGTGCACCCGGTCGCGTTGTCGTAGCCGCCGGTGATGATGCCGCGCGGGTCCGGCGCCAGACCGCCGTCGTAGATGAACACGTTGACGTGGTCCTTCGCCGCGAGAAGGGCACAGACGTTGCCCTGCAGGACGAAGTACGGCTGGACGGTCCGCTTGATCGTCTCCTCGACGGCGGGGTCCGCGCTGTGGACGAGGTCACGCACCCGCTGGCAGATCGCCTGCTGCCATGAGGGCAGGGCGTCGATGTAGTCGTCGACACGAGGGTCGGTCTCGTAGTTGCTCATCCGTGTCCCGGCGTCGTGAGATCCCGTAGTCGCCCATCGAACCACTGGGTAGCACCCCGCAGATAGTGGCCGATCCGCGGTCCAGGACCCCCCGGGAACCGCAGATAGTGGCCGATCCGCGGTCCAGGACCCCCCGGGAACCGCAGATAGTGGCCGATCCGCGGTCCAGGACCCCCCGGGAACCGCAGATAGTGGCCGATCTGCGAGTGGAGACGGCAGCAAGGACTGAGACGGATCTCGAGCCGGTGCGGGCCCCTCTCCCCAGGGGTCCGCACCGGCTCGAGTGCTCGGTGGCTGCTCTGCGCAGCGAGCTGTCAGCGGAAGCGCGCCCTCACGGTGTCGCGCGCCGACTCGACGCCGTCCTCGACCAGCCGGACGACGATGGTCTTCGCGCCCTTGCCGAACTCACCGGTGGGCAGGTCGAAGTCCCAGTCCTCCAGCCCGTTCGCCGTACGCCAGGCGCTCGCGTCCGTCGCAGCATTGCGGGGGACGACCTGCCACTGCACCGAGGCCCGCGGGGTCACCGTGAAGGTGCTGGACACGACCGGCGACGCGGACGTGTCCTCGGTGGCCCGCACGTAGACGGTGTGCTCGCCGGTGGCGAGCTCACCCAGGGACAGCGACCAGGTGCCGCTGTCGGAGTGCAGGTCCGCCTCGGACGGTGACGCGAAGTCCGCGTCGTCGACGCTGACCTCGACCCGCTGCGTGGTCGGGTGGTCCCCGGCGCCTGTCGGCTCCTCGCCTCGGGCGGGGAACGAGTAGGCGCCGCCCGCCACGATGTTCTCCGACTCGACGACGGAGGAACCGTCGGCGGGTTCGGTGATGGTCGCGGCCAGACCCTCCGTGGCGTCCGCCGGAGCAGCCACCACGGTCACGCGCGAGGCGTGGTCACCTTCGAAGCCGAAGGCCCACGAACGGGCGCCGACCATCTGCACCTGGACGGTGACCTGCTCACCGGCGAAGGCGGGCCGGGTCGTCTCGAACGCGATGACGTACTTCGTCCAGCACTTCTCGCCGAGGGTCGCGCACGCGGCCCCGCCCGGTCCCGAGCCGACGACGGGCTGGAACGAGCCCTCGCCCTTGCCGATCTCCCGGTCACCGGCCATCAGCACGCCGGTGGGCCGGATCACGGACGGGGTCTCACCGGCCAGGTAGATCTCGGCGTAGACCTGAGACCCGGCCGGGGTCGGGCTGGTCGCGGGCTCCTCCGACGGGAAGATCCCGAGCGGACGGTAGGCCGCCACGACGCTCGTCACACGGCTCTCGAAGCAGGGCTCGAGGTCACCGGCGGTGTCGGACGGCGTCAGGTAGCTCTCGTTGCCCGACGTGCTGCACCCCGGTCCGGTGCCCGGTGCATCGGCGTGGCGGCGGTGCAGGTAGTAGGTGGTGGCCTGCTGGCCCTCACCCGACGCCGGAGCCGCGGCTGCCGGCGACGAGCTCTCGGAGGCCAGCTGGAGGGCGGCGAGCCCACCGTCCATCGTGGCGAGATCGAGCCCGTCGAGCGGCAGACCGCCGTCGGGGGCCTCGCTGTCCTCCTGCCCGTCACCGTCGCGGTCGTAGCCGCCGTAGAGGCTGTCACGGACCTGACGGTCGAGGGCGAAGAAGTCGTCCTCGAAGTCGCGCTCGGGCATCAGCGACCGACCGAGCAGCACGTCGACGGCGCGCTTCGCCGTCTCCGGCGTCGCCGCGCCGTAGCCCTCGAACAGCACGTTGGTGTCGCCGGTGTACGGGGCCGTGGCCGGGTACGGGAACGGGGACATCTCGTTCTCGGTGTTCAGCGGGAAGGCGTTCTTGAGCACCGCGGTGCGGAGCTCGGCGCGGGTGAGCTCGCCGTCCGCCAGGTACTCGGACTCGTCGACGGGCAGGCCCTTCGCGACGACCTGGCCGGCCTTCTGCCCGGCGCGGCCGTCACCGACGGCTTCACGGACCTCGGTCAAGACCGTGCCGAAGACCCCTGCGGTGTAAGGGGTCGCGGCGGAGGTGCCGCCGAAGGCGCACTGCCCGACGGTGCCGGTGCGGCATGCCGACGGCAGGTTCCCGTCGCCCCAGGACGACAGGTGCACCGGGATGCCGTCGCCGACGATGGCGCGCTGGTTGTCCCGGCGGAGGGCACCGACGGTGACGTTCCAGTCCGGGCCGGTCTGGTCGGAGCCGTAGGTGCTCACCGGCACGTCGAACGCGTTGCCGACGCCGTTGCCGGCCGCGAACAGCGTGGTCTGCCCGCGCTCGGCAGCCTTCTTGGTGGCCTCGGGGTTGCCGATGAGGCCGAGCGGGACGCCACCGATGTAGCCGAAGCTGTTGGTGGAGATGTCGACCCACGGCAGTGCGGCGACCACGGACTCGTCGAGGGCCTCGACCACGACCAGCAGGCAGGTCGGGCAGTAGCCGTAGCGGTTGCCTGTCGACACCGACGCCGAACCGGAGCCGTGGCCGTTGTCGTCGAGGATCGGGTGCGTGTCGTCACCGGACGTCACACCGGTCGAGCCCCCCGCGTCGACAGCACCGACGATCTTGGTGCCGGGGATCCAGTACATGCGGCCGGGCTGGATCGTCTCGTTGCCGTTCCAGATCGCCGCGTCCGCCTCGGGGAAGTAGCCCTCGTCGAGGGTGATGTCCAGCGCGGTCGCGTCCGCCGGGTAGCCGGGGATGTACTCGGACGGGTGGCGCGTGAAGTTGTCGGTCAGCGCCAGGACGTCCGGGTCCGGGTACGTCTGCGCGGAGAACTCCAGGTGGTACGGGTTGATGCCGGAGTCGGCGACGCCGACGACGGTGACCGCGGTGGTCTCCTCGGCGAGCCGGTCCGGGTTCGCCACGAGCACGGACGTCATCTGCCGCCGCTCCAGCCCGTCGGCGTCGGTCGCCTTGAGGGTGACCAGGTGGCGGCCCTCGGGCAGCGTCACGGAGACGTCCGTGCCGGAGACGTCCTGACGACCGTCCTCGTCGGTGTCCCAACCGGTCTCGACGGGGGCTGTCCCGCCAGTGACGGTGCCGTCGAGCGCGAGCGCGTCACCCGTCACCACGGTGTAGGGGCCACCGGCGTCGACGGTCGGGCGCGGGTCGACCCCGGACGTTGTGGCCACGACCTTCGCGGTGACGGTGTCGGCGACGGTCGCGTACTTGTTCACCCGCACGGTCCACGTGCCGGGGACCGGCGCGTCGATCCCGGTGTGCTCGAACTCCGGCGGTGCGTTGCCGGAGCTACCCGCCTCGGCGCCGGACGGGTCGAGGACGACCAGGTCGTAGTCGTTGGCCGGGATCTCCCAGGTGACGTCGACGGTCATGGACGTGACACCCGCGGGCACCTCGAACGGGAGGTCGATCGGCTCGCTGACGCCGGTGGCGCCCGGGGTCGTGTCCTCGCTCGACTCCTCCAGCAGCGTCTGCTCGCCCTGCTCGTAGACCACGACGACGACCTGGTCGCTGCTCGTGGCGCCGTCGGCGTCCGTGACCGTCAGGGTCACCGGGTACTGCCCGGCGGGCACGTCGGTGGCGTCGAACGCGGCCGTCGGGGCGTCGGCGCCCTCGATCGAGCCGGTGTCACTCGTCCAGGTGAAGGTGTAGGGCTCCGTGCCGCCGTAACCGGCGCCCATCAGAGCGCCCTCGTCACCGGACTTCACGAAGGGGCTGTCACCGGCGTCGGCGAGCAACGGCGCGGGCTGCGCCGGCTCGGCGGCGGCACCGTCGGCCGTGGTGGCGGTCCCGGAGACCGGCACGGTCCCGGTGAACGAGCCCCTCACCTGGCCGTCGGCCACGGCGGAGCCCCCCACCGAGTCGACGGTGACGTCGGACGCGGGCGACGAGACGCCGGGAGCTGCCGTGACCGGCGAGGTCGCGGTGGCGACGAGGCCGGCCGTGAGGCAGCGGCGAGCGCGGTCGTCAGGGCTGTGGCCCGTCGACGCCGGACTCGAGGTGGGGAGGACGGGTTCAAGCGCAGTTCGGCCACAGGTGGGAGCCCTTCTGAGCGGAGCCCCGCCAGGTAGGGCGGGACGTGATGCAGGTCTCAACGGGCGATGCGGCCGGTGGTTACGGGGGTGATGGGAGAGATGTCCGAGTGAGCGGTCGGGAGACGTCAGGTGGTGAGCGCGGGCGACCGCCCCCTTGTCGAGGGTGACGCGCACGCACGCGGCGGCCAGGCGCGGAAGCTCGGGTGGGTCGACGAGACCGGCCAGACCCTTCTCGGAGCTCGGCAGCCCCAGCGCCCGGGCACCGTCCCGTACGCGGTCGTCGAGGAACGGGGCGAGGTCCGTCCACACACCCTGCACCTCGCGACAGAAGATCGCCGATCCCAACGGGCCGATCCCGGGCACCTCCTGCAGCAGCCTGCGCAGGTCGCCCACCTCGGTCGCCGCGGAGTGGAGCCGCCGCAGGTCGCCTCCCCACCGTTCCAGCAGCAGCTCCGCGCCGTCGCCGAGCATCGTTGCGGTCCGCTCGTCGAAGCGGCGGTACCCGGCCGACCCGAGCGCGTCGACGCGCTGCTGCCAGGTGGCGTCCCTCATCGCCTTCGGTGTCCGCATCCCGGCCGAGGACAGCGCCTGCGCGGCGGCGACGCCGATCTCGGACGAGATGCGCGCCGACAGCACGGTGCACAGCACCAGGAGCCGGTACAGCGGTGACGGAGCGTCCTTGAGCGTGATGCCCGCCTCCTCGGCGTAGGTCGTGCCGTAGCGATCCAGCAGGGCGTGGACGAGCTCGGCGCGCGACGTGCGGGTCACGGGTCCTCCTCGGTGTGAGCGGTCGGCACCATGACGCCACCGGACGGGCTCTGTGGCAACCGGGACGACGAGCCTGTGGACGACGGCGACCGTCGACGCGCGCCTGTGGACGACCGCTTGCGACACTGGCTGCGTGACCCTGTCGTTCGAGTACTCCAACCGCAGCGACCGTCCGCCAGGCCGGGTCCTGGCTGTCGCTGCTCGCCTTCTGCCGGGCATCGCGGCAGTGCAGCGTCACATCGAGCCCTTCGCGGACGACTGGGAGCGTGCGAACCGTGCCGCGCTGCAGGCGGACGGACCGCTGTGGGTGGCGCTCGGCGACTCGATGACGCAAGGCGTCGGCGCGTCGGCCTACGACCAGGGGTGGGTCGGCCAGCTCAGCCGCCGGCTGGCAGCGGACGGACGCCGGCACCGCCTCCTCAACCTGTCGGTCTCCGGCGCCCGGGTCCAGGACGTGCTGGACCGACAGCTTCCGGCGATGGACTCCCTTCAGGCACAAGGCGTCTCGACTGCCCTGGTGACGGTGCTGATCGGCTCGAACGACATCGTGTTCCGGGCGAACCGGGCTGGAGTCGTCGAGCGCTTCGAGGCCCTGCTCGACCGGCTTCCGGCGGGCTCCGTCGTGGCGAACCTGCCGAACCCGCACCGTGAGGCTCGTCAGATCGACGCGATGCTCAGGGACAGGCAGCGTCGCGGTGAGCTGCTGGTCGCCGACATGCGCAGGTCCGGTCCGGGCGTCTTCGGGACGCTGGCACCGGACTGGTTCCACCCGAACGACAGGGGGTACGCGGCGATGGCGCGGGTGTTCGGGGAGGCCGTCGCGCGGCGTCGGTGAGGTCTCAGTACGGCAGGTAGAACATGCAGAGGTCGGAGGTCAGCGGCGGGAACAGGGCCTCGTACCACTCGGCGTCGCCGCCGGGGTAGACATCGGGACGCAGGGCTTTCAGCCCCTTCATGCCCAGTGGCCCGAGCAGGAGCGCGGCCAGGTGGTCCGGTGCGCACGCGATGCCGCCGGCCGCCCCCGGTGCCTGCATCGGTCCGCCGACCTCGACGTGACCGAAACCCTCTGCCTCCTGAGGTATCCGGTAGTGCCGGCCGAACGTCGAGATGACCAGGTCGCGGCCCTCGCGGTCCAGTCCACTGGCCAGGTGCCGCTGCCACAGCAGGGGACGCAGGGCGTCCAGCACCGCTGCCGGGTCGGGCAGCCGCACGTAGTACTGCTCGGCCAGATCGGTGACGACGCCGTACAGCGGGCCGCAGACGTCGTGCACAGGTCCCGGCCGCTGCTGCACCATCAGGCCGCCCGAGCCGGCAGTCGCGTGCAGGCCGGCCACGAGGTCAGCGGCGGCATCGTGGTCGAGCGCAGCGCCGTCCGCCAGCAGCACCGTGTCGTCGGCGCCGGAGGACCGGCAGGTGGCCACCACCTCCCCGTCGCGCTCGACCACCATCTGCGTCGAGCCCTCGCGGGCCAGCAGCCACCGCCAGCGCGGTGACGAGTGCGGTACCGCGACGTCGACGTCGGCCTGGGTGTCGTCCTGCAGGCGCACCATCGCCGGAAGGTCGGCCAGCGTCGCCGGCCGCAGCCTGCCCTCGCCGTGCGGATCGGGAGCACGGGTGAGGGTCGGCGCGGACGGGATCGCCATCGCGTACTCGTAGCCGAACAGCCGGTAGAAGTACGGGATCCCGATCATCACGCCGAGCAGGTGGCCGCGTTCGGCCGATCGCTCGTGCGCCCAGCCCATCAGGGCGCGGACGAGGCCCCGTCCCTCGTACTCGCGGTCGGTCGCGACCAGCTCGACCTGCCCCGCCGGCAGCGACACGGCGCCGGCCGCTCCGGCCCGGCCGACCCGGACGGTCTCATCGAGCAGGAGAGCGGTGGAGACCACGCGATCACCGTGGACGACGACGGCGCACGCCTCGGGCCCGGCGTCCGGGTCCTCGACGACCAGCCGGTGGTCGATCGCGTCCTCGGGCTCGCCGCGCTCGGCGAGCAGCTCGCCCACCTGCTCGACGTCCCGCGGCTCCATGGTCCGCAGCAGCAGGCCGCCGGGCAGGGAACGGGGGTCGGCGGAGGACATGGTGTCGATGGTCCCGGGTGTCGGTCCCCTCTTGCCACCCCTCCCCCACCACCGGATGCTGAGAGGCCACCTGATCGGACGAGGGAGACCCCCGTGGCGACGACCGCAGACCTGCTGGGCGACGCGCTGACCCGGGTGCGCGACTCGGGCCACCGCGTGCTGGACGGCCTCGACGAGGACCAGCTCAGCTACCGCGTCGCCGAGAGGGCCAACTCCATCGCGTGGCTGATCTGGCACGCCGCCCGCATCCAGGACGACCACGTGGCCGACGTCGCCGGCAGCGACCAGGTCTGGACCGCGGACGGCTGGGCCGCGCGCCTCGGGCTGCCGTTCGACGACTCCGCGACGGGCTTCGGTCACAGCAGCGACGACGTCGCAGCGGTCGGGGCCTCAGCTGACCACCTGCGCGGCTACCTCGACGCCGTCACCACGCGGAGCCTCGAGTACGTCGCCACCCTGACCGACGACGACCTCGACCGCGTCGTCGACGAGCGCTGGGACCCGCCCGTCACCCTGGCCGTGCGCCTCGTCAGCGTCCTCAACGACGGCCTCCAGCACATCGGGCAGGCAGCGTTCGTTCGCGGGGTCGTCGACAGCTCTGGAGGCTCAGATGCCTGACAGCACAGCGCAGGTCGGCGTCGTCGGTCTGGCGGTGATGGGCGCGAACCTGGCCCGCAACCTCGCCCGGCACGGGCACGCCGTTGCCCTGTACAACCGCACCACGGCGCGCACCGACGAGCTCGTCGGGGCGTACGGCCAGGAGGGCACGTTCGTGCCGTCCGAGGGGCTCGGAGGCTTCGTCGCCAGTCTCGAGCGTCCCCGGCGCATCATCGTCATGGTCAAGGCGGGCCCGGGCACCGACGCCGTGATCGACGAGCTGGTGCCCCTTCTCGAACCGGGTGACATCGTCGTGGACGGCGGCAACGCGCACTTCGAGGACACCCGTCGCCGGGAGGCCGCACTCAAGGAGCACGACCTGCACTTCGTCGGCGCCGGCATCTCCGGCGGCGAGGAGGGCGCGCTCAACGGGCCGAGCATCATGCCCGGCGGGTCGGAGGAGTCCTACGAGGCGCTCGGCCCTCTGCTGGAGGACATCTCGGCAAAGGTCGACGACGAGCCGTGCTGCGCCTACATGGGTCCGGACGGCGCGGGGCACTTCGTCAAGATGGTCCACAACGGCATCGAGTACGCCGACATGCAGCTCATCGCGGAGTCGTACGACCTCCTGCGCGACGCCGGGCTGGACGTGCCACGGATCGCGGACGTGTTCCGAGAGTGGAACACCGGCGACCTCGACTCCTTCCTGATCGAGATCACCGCCCGCGTGCTCGACCAGGTCGACGCCCGCACCGGCCGACCGCTGGTCGACGTGATCGCCGACCAGGCCGAGCAGAAGGGCACGGGACGCTGGACGGTCCAGATCGCGCTCGAGCTCGGCGTGCCGGTCAACACGATCGCCGAGTCGGTGTTCGCGCGATCCGTCTCCGGCCACGCCGACCTCCGTGCCGCCGCCGCCGAGGTGCTGGAGGGACCGTCCGGTGGAGATGTCGACGTCGAGCGGCTGGTGTCCGACGTCCGCGCCGCCCTGTGGTCGTCGAAGGTCGTGGCCTACGCCCAGGGGCTCGACCAGATCCGCGCTGCGAGCGAGGCCTACGACTGGGACGTCGACGTGTCCGAGGTCGCCCGCATCTGGCGCGGCGGCTGCATCATCCGCGCCCGGTTGCTGGAGCGGATCAGGCAGGAGTACGCGGGCCAGGACCTCGCGACGCTGCTCGCCGCGCCGAGCGTCGCCGAGGAGCTGAACGCGTCGCAGGAGGCCTGGCGGCGGGTCGTGCAGCACGCCGTCGGGCGCGGGGTCCCCGTCCCGGGGTTCAGCGCGGCCCTCGCCTACTACGACTCCGTGCGGGCCGATCGTCTGCCGGCGGCCCTGATCCAGGGTCTGCGCGACCTGTTCGGAGCCCACACGTACAAGCGCGTTGACGGCGAGGGGACGTTCCACATCGAGTGGTCCGGGGACGGTTCCGAGACGAGCGTGTGACTGCCGACGTGCACGATCGGCGTCGCAGACCCGAACGGCGGTCGACGACACCAGCTCACCCAGAACCACGTCCACCCGCGAGCTCGCCGGACAGGCGGGGACGGGGGGCTGAATGCGTTATGCCCGGATCGTGCACTCCGCCGCGGGAACAGCGTGACCAGACTGCAACCCGAGGGACCGCAAGCCGCCCGTCCGGGTCCTTTACACCCCAGACGGCACAGGAAAGACTGCCCGGACCAATGACCCCTGGAGGGCACCTGTGAGATCACGCGCACTCGTCGTAGGTTCCGGTGCCGCCACCGCGGTCCTCCTCACAGGGCTCCTGGCGCCGAGCGCCGGCGCGGCCTCCGCCGACAGACCGCAGTTCGACCACGTGCAGATCACGTCGTCCGTCACGAGCTACACCCCGATGTCGTCGCGTCTCGACCGCCGCGTCACGGTGTCGCTCGTGCTCGAGGCGCCGTCCGTGGTGGAGCGCGAGCAGGCGGCCGGTCACAAGCTCAGCAAGGCGGAGAAGGCCGCGGCCCGCAAGCAGGTCGCGGACTCCCAGGCACCGGTGACGCAGGCGGCCGAGGCGCAGGACGGCGAGGTGCTGCGGGAGATGCAGGACGCCGTCAACGCGGTGACGGTCGACGTGCCGGCCTCAGCCGTGTCGGCGCTGGCCGCGAACCCGTCCGTGGCCCAGGTCATCCCGACCAGGATCGTCCGCAGGTCGAACCAGGCGGCGGACCTGTTCACCGGCGTCGGAACAGCCTGGGACGCCTACGGCGGCACCGGAGCCGGCGTGAAGGTCGCCGTCCTCGACACCGGGATCGACTACTACCACGCCAACTTCGGCGGTTCGGGTGATCCCGCCGACTTCGCTGACGACGACACGACCGTGATCGAGCCCGGGACGTTCCCGACCGCCAAGGTGGTCGGCGGCTACGACCTGGTCGGGGACGACTACGACGCGGGGTCGAGCGACCCGGCGAGGACCGTCCCGCAGCCCGACGCCGACCCCCTGGACTGCCAGGGTCACGGCTCGCACGTCTCGGGCACGGCGGCCGGCTTCGGTGTGGAGGGCGGAACCACATACGGCGGTCCGTACACGAACGCCGCTCTGGCCGGTACGACCTTCGACATCGGTCCGGGCTCCGCCCCGCAGGCCTCGCTGATGGCGTACCGCGTGTTCGGGTGCGACGGTTCGGCGAACGACTCGGACGTCGCCGCGGGCATCGACCGTGCGGTGAAGGACGGCGCCGACGTGATCAACATGTCGCTCGGCAGCACCTTCGGGTACGGCACGACCCTCGACGCCATCGCCGCCGACAACGCGGCCCTCGCGGGCACGATGGTCGTGGCCTCCGCCGGCAACGAGGGCCCGAGCGCGATGATGACCGGCTCGCCGGGCACGTCGTCGCGGGCGTTGAGCGTGGCGGCCGTCGACGGCTCGCGACCCGGCTACCCCGGCGCACAGATCGACTCGACTCCCGTCGTCAGCGGCCTGGTCGCCAACGGCGTCGACATCTCCGCCGGGGTCACCGGTCCGGTGGCCGTGCTCGGCGCGGGCAGCGGTGGCGGCATCGGGCTGGGCTGCGACCCGGACGAGTACGCCGGCATCCCCGCGGGCGCCATCGTCATCACCCAGCGCGGCGTCTGCGCGCGCGTCGACCGGGCCATCAACGGCCAGGCTGCCGGCGCCGCGGCCGTGATCATGGTCAACAACGCCGCGGGCCTGCCGCCGTTCGAGGGCACCATCCCCGGCGTCACGATCCCGTTCGTCGGCGTCTCGAACACGGCGGCCGCGACGCTGGCCGCACTCGACGGTCAGACGCACACGATCAGCTCGGCCGGGACGATCCCGAACCCGGGCTACCGCGCGGCGGCCTCCTTCACCTCGGCGGGCCCGCGCAGCGGTGACAACGTGCTCAAGCCGGAGATCGGCGCGCCCGGGCGTCAGCATCCTGTCGACCGACGTCGGCACGGGAGCCGGCGGCACGTACCTGTCCGGCACCTCCATGGCCTCACCGCACACGGCCGGCATCGCGGCGCTCGTGGCGGAGCGCAACCCGAGCTGGTCGCCGGAGCAGATCAAGGCGGCGCTGATGACCACGGCGACGGCGGACGCCGCCGACGTCATCGGCTACGACCCGACCCGTCTGGGCGCGGGCCTCGTGCAGCCGCGCCGTGCGATCGACACCAAGGTCCTGGCGACGACCGAGGGCGGCCTGGGGTCGCTCTCGTTCGGCTACCAGCCGATCAAGAACGACTTCAAGGAGACCAAGACCATCCAGCTGACCAACACCGGGTCGGCAGCGGTCACCTACGACCTCGCGGCGTCACCGTTCGGCGACTCCCTCGGCGCCGACATCTCGATCAGACCCTCCTCGGCCACCGTCGAGCCGGGCAGGACCGAGAAGGTCAAGGTCACGATGACGCTCTCCCGCGACGCCGTCGCGGCCCTCCCCCCGGCCGAGGCCTCGGACGGCGGCGACCTGGTGTCGGTCAAGGGCGCGGTCGTCGCGACCCCGAGGTCGGCCGGTGCCGGCGTGTACTCGCTGCGGGTCCCCTACCTGCTCGTGCCTCGCGGTCTCTCGGACGTCCGCGTCGACTCCTCGGCGCAGATCCGCAACGGCTCCGACGGCGTCAGGGTCGACAACCGGGGCCGGCACGCCGCTACAGCTGACGTGTACGCCCTCGGCGCCCTCGACGGCAAGGACACCCCGGGCGCCGCGGACCTGCGCGCGCTCGGCGTGCAGGTGCTGCCGGGCGAGGTGCTCGGCGGCGCGGCAGACGACAGGGCGCTGATCTTCGCCGTCAGCACCCACGAGCGGTGGGGCAACCCCGGTGAGAACGAGATCGACGTCGAGATCGACCGGGACGGCGACGGCGTGCCCGACGCGTACGTCATCGGGGTCGACCTCGGCCTGCTCATCGACGGTTCCCCGCAGGGCATCTTCGTGGCCCTCGTCCTCGACGGCGCGGGCAACATCGTCGACGTCTGGAACACCGTCGCCCCGATGAACGGGTCGACTGCCCTGCTCCCGGTCCTGGCGAGCGAGCTCGGTCTCAGCGACGGCGCCGGTGACTTCACCTACAGCGCGACGTCGTTCAGCTCGGCGGGCAGCGTCGACGTCATCGACAGCGCAGGCGCTTTCGACGCCTTCGACCCCGCGCAGAGCACGGGCGACTTCGTCCCCCTGGAGCCCCGCGAGCGGTCCGTGGTCACGCTGACGGCCGAGAGCAGCGGCGTGTCCGGCTGGCTCGTGGTGAGCTTCGACGACCAGGGAGGATCCGACCAGGCGGACGTGGTGACAGCCAGGTTCCGCCGCTAGCGGCGGGGACGGCTGGACTGTCCGCCCAGTAGGTGAGAGGTCAACTACTGTTCGGGGGACCCGTCCGACCGAGAGGCCCTCCCCCATGAGCAGCGACGAGACCATGCGCGCCGTCACGTACGACCAGTTCGGCGGACCGGAGGTGCTCTCGGTCACCGCCCAGCCCCGCCCCAAGGTGGCGCCCGGTGAGGTGCTCGTCCGCGTGCGGTCCGCGTCGGTCAACCCGGTCGACTGGATGATCGCGACCGGTGGGCTGGACGGGCTGATGGACGCGGTGTTCCCCGTCGTCCCGGGCTGGGACGTCGCCGGGGTCGTCGAGGAGGTCGGCATCGACGTCCCCGAGTACGAGGTGGGCGACGCGGTGATCGCCTACGCACGCAAGGACTACGTGCACGGCGGCACGTTCGCCGAGCTCGTCAGCGTCCCCGTGCGCACGTCTGTCAGGAAGCCGACGTCGCTGAGCTGGGACGAGGCCGCCTGCCTGCCGCTGGCCGGCCTGACCGCGTACCAGCTCCTCCGGCGGCTCGGCGTCGGGATCGACGACACGGTGCTGATCCACGGCGCGGCCGGGGGGGTCGGGTCGTTCGGTGTCCAGATCGCGAGGAGCCTGGGTGCGCGCGTGATCGGTACCGCGTCGGAGTCGAACCACTCCCGGCTGCGTGAGCTCGGCGCGGTGCCCGTGACCTACGGCGAGGGACTGGTCGAACGTGTCCGTGAGCTCGAACCGCTCGGGGTCAACGTCGTCGCCGACTTCGTGGGTGGGGTCCTCGACGTGACGAAGGCCGTTCTGGCGGAAGGTGGTCGGCACGCCTCGGTGGCGGACGCGTCGGTCCTCGAGGCCGGCGGTCGGTGGATGTGGGTGCGCCCGGACAGGACGGACCTGACGCGGTTGGCCGAGATGGCCGACAACGGCGTCCTCCGCGTCGACGTCGCGCACACCTTTGCGCTGGCGGAGGTCGCGGACGCGTTCCGTCTGAGCCAGGAAGGCCATGTGGCGGGCAAGATCGCGATCCGGGTGTCCGAGGACGGCTCAGCGGCTTAAGAGGAACGCCGGACCGGTTCCCCGGAGTCCGCTCAGGTGGCCACGATGCCCGGCCGGCCGGGGAAGGTGCGAAGGGTCTGGCTGGTCCAGGCCCGGTGGGTCAGGGTCGTGACCTGGTCGATCGCGCGGACCTCCGTCGTCCACTCGTCGTGCGTGATGCGGCAGCGCAGGTAGCCGCGCCAGAGATCGGCACTGACCAGGTGTGGGTTCTCCGCCTTCCGCAGCTCCAGGCCCGCATCCGTCTGCTTCCCGTCGCGCCCGCTGGTGATCGAGGTCCCGGCGAACTCGACGCCCACCACCCGGGACGCCGGGTCCTCGAAGTCGGCGAGCACGTTCAGGTGGTAGTTCCGGTGGATGTCCCCTGTCAGCACCACGAAGCCGTTGACGTCCTTGGCCACCACGGTGTCGATGACGCGCTGCTGGGCCGCCTGGTACGCGTCCCACTGGCCGGTGGAGAACCGCAGCTCGTCGCCCGCGCCGCTGTCGAGGCGGCCGAACAGCACCGTGTTCGCGAGCGCGTCCCATGTCGTGCCTCCAGAGCCCAGTCCGTCCAGGAGCCACGCCTCCTGCTCGACCCCGAGCATCTGGCGGGAAGGGTCCCGGCGCTCGGGCACGTCTCCGATGGCACCGCCCGGGAACTGGGACGTCCGGTGCTGCCGGGTGTCGAGGACGTGGAAGCGCACCAGATCCCCGTACGTGAGGTGCCTGTGCATACGGGCGCTCCAGGCGTCCGGGAGCTGGGGCGTGCGCAGCGGCATGTGCTCCCAGAACGCGCGGTACCCGTTGGCGCGCAGCTGGAACAGATCAGGGTCGAACGCGTCGTAGTCGTTGACGACCTCGTGGTCGTCCCACGTGACCATCCACGGCGACACCCGGTGGGCCTCCTGCAGGTCCGGGTCCACCTTGTGCAACGCGTACTGCTGCCGGAATCGGTCGAGGGTGTCGGTCCGCCGCGCGTAGTCCTCGGGCAGCGAAGGACTGTAGGGCCACCGGACCGATGAGGAGTCGACCTGGTACTCGTAGATGTAGTCCCCGGCGAAGTAGACCAGGTCGGCCGGCTCAGAGGCGGCGTCGCGCCATGCGTGGTACCAACCGGCGCCGAGCGACTGGCACGAGGCCACCACCAGGTGCAGCTGGTCCAGGGGCGCTCCCGCAGCAGGCGCGGTCCGAGTGCGACCCACCGGGCTCAGGTGCCGTCCGCTGCGGAAGCGGTACCAGTACTCGCGGTTCGGCTCGAGGCCGCGGACGTCGACGTGCACGCTGTGCGCGTACTCGGGGTGCGCCATCGCCGTCCCCTCGCGAACCACGCCGGCGAAGCTCGGGTCCGACGACACCTGCCACTGCACGGGGTGTGCTCCCCGGCCCACACCGCCGCCGACCTCGAAGGGGCTGGGTGCCAGCCGGGTCCAGATCACCACGCCGCCCGGCAGTGGGTCTCCCGAGGCGATGCCGAGGGTGAAGGGGTCGGCGTGGGGCTCTCGGTGCCTGACGTCGGCCGACGCCCGAGCGGGCAGGCCGGTGAGCAGCCCGGCGGCGGCCGCGGCTCCGGCGCCGAGAAGCGTCCGGCGGTGCAGGCCAGGTGAGGTGGCGTTGTCCATGATCTCCCGTTCCTCCTGTGTGTGGTGGACGTGCTGGTCCGATCGGTCGGTGGGGTCCTGTCGCGGTGGCTATCCGGCGAACGTGTCCACGGGTAGCCCGGGGACGTCGACGCGAGTCTCGAAGACAGCACCCGCACAGCCGTCGTCGTGGTCGAGGCCGTGCTGCGACGTGGTGACGTACAGGGTGCGATGGTCGTCGCCTCCGAGGGTGCAGGCCGTCACTCGTGGGGTCGGGACCTCGACGACCCGGTCGAGGTCGCCGTCCTCGGAGAACCGGACCACGGCACCGCCGTCCCACAGGGCGACCCAGACGCCTCCCTCGCTGTCGACGGTGAGGCCGTCGGGGACACCTCGTGGCGCCACGACGAAAGGGCGCCGACGTCGCCAGGTCCCGTCGGCAGAGACGTCCACGACGTCCACACGGCCCAGCCGGCTGTCGACGTAGTAGGCCCGGGTGCCGTCGGGACTCCAGGCCAGGCCGTTCGAGGTCGTGACGCCACGTTGCATCCTGGCGACGGTCCCGTCCGGGTCGAGCCGGTACAGGGCACCCTCGTCGACGCCCCCTCCGGCGGTCCCGCACCAGTAGCTCCCCCAGGGGTCGCACCCGCCGTCGTTCATCCGCAGGGACGGGCCGTCGCACACGTCCCTGACCTCACGCTCGGGTACGCACCGGGAGTCCAGCATCACGAAGCCGCGACCGACTCCGAGGACCACGCCCCCGGCACGGCGCGGACGCGGTGCCGCGGCCGTCTCGCCGACGTTGACACGCACCACCTCGTGGTGCCCGAGAACCTGCAGCAGCTCGCCGGCGAGCATGTCGACGAGTCGCAGACCGGAGCCGTCCGGCCACCAGACAGGACACTCCCCGTGGTGGGTACGCACGTCGGTCGCCCGGACCGCCACGCCGGACATGTCAGTACGTCGCCCGTCCGCCGCTGATGTCGTACACGCTCCCGGTCGAGAAGCTGCACTCGTCCGACGCGAGCCACGAGACCAGCGCGGCGACCTCCTCGGGGCGGCCGAGGCGCTGCATGGGGATCAGTCCGACGAGCCGGTCCAGGACCTCCGGTGCCGTGCTGTCGTTCATGGGCGTCGCGAAGACCGCCGGTGCGATCGCGTTGACGATCACGCCCGAGGTGGCCAGCTCCTTGCCAACGGACTTCGTCATCGCGATGACGGCTGCCTTGGACGCCGAGTACGCGGACAGCCGCGGGTTGCCGTCCTTGCCGGCGATGCTCGCGATGTTGACCACCCGGCCCCATCCGCGCTCGCGCATGCCGGGAACGACCGCACGCAACATCCTGAACGTTCCGGCGACGTTGACGTCGAAGGTGGTGTCCCACTCGGCGTCCTCGACCTCCCACAGCGGACGGTTCGGACCCACGACGCCGGCGCTGTTGACCAGCACGTCCACCTGCCCGGCCCGTGCCACGGCCTCGGCGACGGCGGTGGTGTCGCGCACGTCGACGGCGAGGTCCGGGGTGCCGCCCAGGTCGAGGCTGAGCACGTCCAGCCCGTCCGCGCGCAGCCTGGCTGCACAGGCCGCCCCCAGCCCACTCTCCCCGCCCGTGACGATCGCTCGACGCCCTGCCCCGTGATGGCTCATGCGCTACATTCAACACGCATTATCGATAATGTGTCGAGAGGGTGGACCATGCGGTTGGTGCGGATCGGCGATCCCGGGCGCGAGGTGCCGGGCGTGATGGTGGACGTGCCCGGCGTCGAGGAAGGAGTGGTGACCGTCCACGATGCGGTCGACGACTACGACGAGCACTTCTTCGGCTCGGGCGGCCTTGCAGAGCTGCCGGACCTGGTCCGCGAACGCGTGCGCGCCGGAGCGGTCGAGCCGCTGGCGGGACGCCGGTTGGGTAGTCCCATCGCGCGACCGCACCAGGTGCTGTGCATCGGCCTGAACTACTCCGATCACGCCGCCGAGACGGCCAGGACGTCCCACCGAAGCCATCCTCTTCACGAAGTCGCCCAACACCGTCGTGGGTCCCGACGACGACGTCGTGATCCCGCGCGGCTCGGGCAAGACCGACTGGGAGGTCGAGCTCGGCATCGTGGTCGGGCGACGCTGCTCGTACCTGCGCGACGAGCAGGAAGCGGCCGACGCGATCGCGGGGTACGTGCTGGTCAACGACGTCAGCGAGCGCGAGTGGCAGATCGAGCGAGGCGGCCAGTGGGTCAAGGGCAAGTCCGCGCCGACGTTCAACCCCACCGGTCCGTGGCTCGTGACGCCGGACGAGCTCGGCGACGTGAGTGACGTCGCGCTCACCCTCGACGTCGACGGCGTGCGCCGCCAGGACGGCAGCACGGCCACCATGCTGTTCCGGCCGGCGTTCCTGCTGCCGCTACCTGAGCCAGTTCCTCACCCTGGAGCCTGGGGACCTGGTCGACACCGGCACCCCACCCGGCGTCGGCATGGGGCTACGGCCACCGGAGTACCTGCGTGGCGGAGAGACGCTGCGTCTGACCGGACGCGGGCTCGGCACCCAGACCCAACGGGTCGCCCGCAGCGACTGACCGCCCTGCCGGGGGTCAGGTCGCCGCGAGCTCCAGCACGGCCAGCGTGTCGGGGGCGAGCTCGACCTCGAGCGGGTCGGTGCTCCCACACGGGAGCGGCGTACCGTCCTGGCACACCAGGGACGCGCTCCGTGGGCCCTTCGAACCGCCCCAGACGGTGGGGTCGACCGACACGCGGGCGCGGACGGGGCTGTCGGTCGGGTTGGCCACCACGAGCAGGACGTCGTCGCCGTGGGTGTACGCGCGTGCCAAGCACGCGTCGGCGCTCACGCCTTCCGCGTGCCGGAACTCCCCCTCGGTGAAGTAGGGCAGGAAGCGCCGTCGCAGCGCTGCCAGCTGCTTCACGGTGCGGAGCAGGTCGGGGCAGTCGGCCAGCCGGTGGCTGTGCATGTTGCCGGGCATGAGGTTGAGCAGGCCGCCCCTCGGTGAAGGCGTGCAAGGCACCACGCGGGTGCTCGTTCACGTTGCCGTTGAGCCGAACCTGCGGGAAGACCACGCGGAACGGTGCATCGTCGTCGAGCTCCTCGGCGTTGCGCCGCTCCCACGTGTAGTCCAGGACAGGCACCTTCATCTCCGTGGGCATCTCGCCGGAGAACGTGCCACGCGGGTCCCGGGACCGGATAGCGCGTGCGCCTCCGTCCCGGCTCGAGCAGACGGTCACCCTCGGCATCCGCGGGGCGTCCCGGTGCGGGCTGAAGTTGGGCTCGAACCAGGACCAGTACTGGTCGAAGCAGATCGAGGTGGCACCGAGCCCGAGCAACCGTTCGTACTCGGCGAGCGCCGCCTCCCGCCATCCGGGGGCCAGCGCCGACCCACGCATCATCGCGTGCGTCCCTACGAACTGCACACGCCACCTCGGGAGGAAGTCGCGGCCGTACGTCCAGTCGTCCTGGACGGGCTGCATCGCGGCATTGAGGTGCCGCCACTCGGGTGGTGTCTCGTCGCTGTCGCGCAGCAGGTGGTGGCTGACGAACAGGGACACCGGCACCCCGAGCTCGCGGCAGCGCGCGAGGGCCGCCCGGAGGTCGTCCTCCGTCCCGAGCCGGGGGTCGAGGAGGATCGGCAGACCGTTGCGCTGCCACCAGTGCCACACGACGAGCTCGGCGACACCGAGGTCCGGGTCGGCGACCTCCTCGGCGAGCTCGGTGACCCGGTCCAGACCCTCCGCCGGGGCGTCGGCGTTGCGGACCGCGGCCCACATGCTGCGGATCGCCAGCGCCTCGCGAACATGCGGTGGCGCGGCATAGGGGTAGGCCTCGGACGCGAACTCCTGGAAGGCGCGGGCTCCGGCGTACCAGTCCCCCTCGTGCAGCAGGACCACGAAGTCCCCGCTCTCCCAGGTCTCGCCGGGCTCGATGAGCGGGTAGTGGATCCAGCGCAGGTCGGTGGTCTCGGCGGTCCGCCCTGGGCGCTCCACGAGCAGACCCTGCGCGGAGTACCGCGGGTCCCGCGAGTACATCGTGAGCCCGCCCTCGGCAGAGCCGAAGTCCAGCCACTTCATGCTGAGCTCGAAGGCGCCGTAGCCGTAGTACCGCTGGAGCGCGATGTCGAGGAAGGTCGCGTCGTCGGGACGCATCGTCAGGTCTCGCAGCGGGTGCAGGGTCCCACGGCTCATCCGCAGCCTCGTCGACTTGGACCGCCGACCGGCTGCAGCCCCAGCAGCTGCGGGAAGGCCACCTGCGGCAGCCGCATGTCGGACCCGTTCGTGACCCGGGCCCGCAGGACCAGACCCTCCGGCGCGGGGTCGAGGTCCACCTCCACCCGGATCACGAGCTCGGCGTGCGGGGTGCGCAGGTGGTCGTGGACGAGCGTGAGCGATGGTCCGCGCCGACGGAGCTCCGGCGGCCGTGCGTCCCAGCTCGACGTAGTGCGATGGGTAGTCGGGCAGGGGGGCCGCGATGCGCACGAGCCCTCTGCCACCGGTGCCGCCCATGAACTCGGTGTCGTCAGCCGACGTGGCTCGCAGCAGGCCACCGCTGGCCGGGTCCACGAGCACCTGGCCGCCGCGGACGGCGAGTCCCACGCCGTCCGCCGGCGCCGGGAGGAGGCCCACCGGGTCTCCGGTCGTCGTGCTCGACGACTGCGCGTCGATGGTGTTCCGTGCATGGGGACGCAACATGGCGCCACATTATGCAGAATCACGGGGGGCGTCCAGTTCGACCTCCCAGGTGCTGGTCACGTGCTCCCCCGGCCCCAGCACGTCGAGGTCCTCGGGACGGCTCCAGGGAGGGACCGACACCGGCTCGAGGCCCATGGCTTCGACCGTCCCGAACCACGGTGCCTCGTGGTCGCCCCCGAACGGCAGCCACAGCAGGAGGTACGGCAGAACTGCATGGTCCCAGCGCAGCTCAACCGTCGGACGCCCGGGCGCCTCGGTCCGAACCCGTCCCGTCGCGACCTTGACCGCGGCGACCGCGGTGGTGCCGCGGTCGGCCGGGCCGGGGGCGGACAGGTCGCGCACACCCCCGTCCAGGGTGGCGACCGACGGCCACTCCCCCGTGCGGCCGGGCACCAGGTGCGAACCTGGCGGCTGCTCGGGGGCCGTCGTCACCTCGCCGTCCACGTGGATCCGCCCGCCCGTGGCGAGCGCGGACGCGACGTCCCAGACCGCGTGCTCGCCCATCGCCCACTGGTGCGGGCGGCTGCCTCGGTTGACGACCTCGGTCACGCACCGGAGCACCGCGTCCTCCGCCAGGACGAGCCGGCGGCGCAGGTTGAAGGGAGTGCGTGCGCACCGCGTGGTCAGGACGACCTCGACGACGTCCGGTTCATCGCGCACCACCTCGACCTGCCAGGGCAGCGCCCAGGTCTCGCCGTGCGAGCCGACCACGGTGCCTGCGTCGGCCTGGAGCCTGGACACCGCCGGGAAGGTGAGGTCCCAGCCGCCCACGAAGGCGTCCTGGTAGCCCCCCTGCGGTAGCGCGAGGCTGGGCGCACGACCGGGGGCGGGCAGGCCGCGGTCCCAGCGCCAGAGCAGGTCCGCATCGGTGGGCTTGTGCACCAGCTCGTGCAGCAGGCCCCCTCGACCGGGCAGCACCGTCGCCCGCAGCCACCGGTTCTCCAGCACCACGGACGGGTGGTCGAACACCGCTGACTCCCAGACGCGGCACCGCCCTGCAGGCCTCAGGTGTCGCCGGGCCGCGTCGCTCACACGAGACGCCTCTCAGGTGGGTGGCGCCACAGCCGGCATCCGGCGGCGAGCTCGGGCAGCTCGTCCGTGAGCCCGGCGAGGTCCTCGGGTCGGACCGGGCGTTCGTGCCCTAGCAGCGATCGGGTCGGCCCGGTGTCGTACCGGCGTCGCCCGTCGGGTGTCGCCACCGCGTGGACGCAGTGGTACCCCGGCGGGGCCGTGAGCGCCCCCACGACGAAGTCAGCGAGCGCATCGGAGGGGGTCCACCCGAGTGCCTCGCCGCGCCATCGGGGCCGCGCCGCCACCAGGCCGAGACGCAGCGTCACCACCGACGTCCCAGGGACGGCGCGGGCGTGGTCGCGCGCGAGCAGCTCGACGGCAGCCTTCGTCACCCCGTAGCGGCAGCAGGGACGGGCGCACCCGTCGGGATCCACCGGCCAGGCAGCCGGGCCCGCGTCACCCACAGCGTGCACGGAGCCCGCGAGCACGACACGCGCGACCCCCTGCCGCTCGGCTGCGTCGAGGACCGAGGCGGTCAAGTCGACGTTGCCCCCGACGAGCAGCGGCCACGGCGCGTCCGGCCGCGGTTGTCCCGCGAGGTGCACCACAGCGGTGGCTCCCGCCAGTACTCGATCCGCTGCTCGGGGGTCGCTGAGGTCGCCGAGCCGCACTTCCGACTCAGCCTCCGCAAGGGCCGCCCCCGGCACGTCGTTCAGCACGAGTTCGGGGGCGTCACGGACCGGCCGGGACGTCATGCCCTTCACGAGGGCGGCGCCCACCACGCCGGCGGATCCGGTGACAACGACCTGGCCGCTCACTGCACACCCCAGCGCGTCGCCATGTTCGACATAATACATAAGCACGCTAGGCTGCCCCGGTGGAGTGGTGTGCCGTCGCAGTCGGGTGCCTCGTCGTGGGGACGTGCCTCGGCCTGTCGGGCTACGGCGGCTTCCTCATCCCCCCACTGCTGATCTGGGCCCTGAGCCTGTCGCCTCGCGAGGCCGTCGCGCACGCCCTCCTCGCTTCGCTGCTGCCGGCTCTGCTCGGCGCGGTGCTCTACCGGCGGGGTCACGGTCTCGATCTGCGACTGGTGCTGCTGTTGTGCGCGGGCACGCTGCCTGGGGTCGTGGCGGGCGAGCTGCTCTCGCGAGCCGCGCCCGCCTGGGTGCTTCAGGCTCTGATCGGAGCCGCCGTCCTGGCCGCTGGGGTGGCGCTCGTCAGACCCACGCGGCCGCTGCCTGCCGAGGGCGCCGACATCGCACAGCGGCCGGGCGGAGTGCTCACTCGCACGGCACCGGCGCGGGCGACCACGGTCGGCGCCGGCGTGCTCAGCGGCACCTCAGGTGTGGTCGTCGGTGTCGGCGGCCCACTGGTCACGACGCCGGTTCTCGTCGCCGGTGGGGTCGCCCTCGCGCCGGCGGTCGGTGCCGGCCTTGCCAACAACGTCGTGGTGGCCGGCGTCGGCTCCCTCAGCCTCCTACAGCACGTCTCCCTGGACCCCATCGCCTTGGCGGTCATCACGGCCACGCAGCTCGTCGGCGTGGTGCTGGGCGTGCGGTGGCGAGCGCTCGTTCCGGCGAGCCTGATGTCGCGGGCCGTCGCCGTCGTGGCCGTCCTGACCGGCGCGACCTTCCTGGTCGCAGCACTCACCTGACCGCGACCCCAGCTCGGCAGACCGTCCACCAGTGAGGGAGACACCATGGCCATGATCGACCGGGTCGAGGCGTTCGCCGTCTCGATCGACCACCACTACAAGGTCGCGGGTGTCGACCACCGTCCCGGCGCACTGCCTGGTACCCCCTACTACCTCGAGCCGGCGTGGGCCCAGGTCTACTCGACCCGGACGATGACGTGCCTGGTGAGGGTCACGGACTCTGACGGCGCCGTCGGCTGGGGGGAGTCACAGGCCCCCATCGCGCCCGGTGTGGACGTCGTCGTCGTCGAGGAGCTGCTGGGTCCGGCGCTGCTGGGTCGTGAGGTCGAGGACCCCGCCACCGAGCGGGACCGGCTGGCAGGTCTGATGGCGGTGCGCGGACACCACGCAGGGTTCTTCGCCGACGCGGTCGCCGGTCTCGACATCGCGCTCTGGGATCTCGTGGCCCGGCGCGAGGGCGTGCCGCTGGCGACGCGGCTCGGAGGGGAGCCCGGACGACGTCTGCCGCTGTATGTGTCGGGCCTGCGACAGCCGACCAGGCAGGACCGTGTCGCCCGCGCGCGGGACCTGGAGTCCCAGGGGTACCGGGGTTTCAAGATGTTCCTGTCGGGGTCGGTCGCCCAGATGGCTGCCGAGGTGCGGGCCGTCCGGGATGGTGTGGGCGACGAGACGGTCCTCATGGTCGACCTGCTGTGGGGCCAGGACCCGGCCGGCGCGACCGCCCTGGCGCGAGAGCTCGAGCCCCTCGACGTGGCCTTCCTCGAGTGCCCCCTGCCCCTCTCCCCGGTCAGCGACCACGCCGTCCTCGCGGCGGCGTCTGGTGTCCCGGTTGCCGCGGGCGAGCACGTGCACACCGTCGGCGAGGCGGTCGACCTCGTCCGGCACGGGGTGCGCGTCATCCAGCCGGACGTCGCCCGGACCGGCGTGACCGAGGGCCTGCGGATCGCGGACGCGGTCCGCGCCGAGGGCGCCGACGTGACGTGGCACGTGGGCACCTGCTCTCCCCTGGCCGCCGTGGTGAGCTGGGCCATGGCGTCCACGCACCCCACAGGGCTGCTGCAGGAGCACCAGGTCGACCTCGCCGACGCCACGGGGCTCCTGGTCCGCGACCGGCTACCCGTGCAGCACGGTCACGGCGTGGTGCCGGCCGCACCCGGGACCGGGGTGCAGGTGGATGCCGAGGCGGTCGCGGCGACCAGCGTGCGCAGCTGCGACGTGCGCGTCTAAGGGGCTCAGGCCGACAGAGCGTCGAGGTCGATCCCGTCCAACGGCTCGTCCAGCTCGCGCAGGTCGACCTTGTCCAGGTGCGGAGCCGGAGTGCGGCAGGTCGTGTGGGCGATCACACCGCGACGGACCAGCACCTCCTTGATCACCGCGACGTTGTAGAGGATCTCGAACGTGAACAGCGGCGCCAGCGGCGTCAGGCGCTCCCTGGCGCCGGCTCGGTCGCCGGCGGCGTGCAGCTCGTACGCCCGTGACAGGACGTCGACGAACGGCGGGGACGGCATCGACCCCGCGGCCCCCCGGTCCAGCTCGCTCATGAGGAAGATGCCGCCCAGCCCGGCGAACACCCCGTCCACCAGGTCGCCCACCGCGTCGATCGCCCGTGTCAGCTGGTGGGTGCTGGGCGAGGTCTCCTCCTTGAGGTACCGCACGCGCGGGATGGCCTGGACCACCTCCCTGAGTCGACTCATCGGGATCGGGTGCCCGATCCGGGCGTTCTGCAGGATGATCGGCAGCTCGCACGAGGACGCGACCGCCTCGAAGTACTCCGTGACGAAGCGCTGGTCCGGCGCGAACAGGTGCTGCACCGGGGGCAGCGTGGCCATCACACCGTCCGCCCCCACCTGCTCGGCGTGGGCAGACAGTCGCGCCGCCCCGCCGGCGCTGCTGCCGGTCGCTCCGACGACCACCGGGACCCGCCCGGCCACTGCCTCCACGACGACCTGGGTCGCCCGGCGACGCTCGTCGTCGTCCAGGGCGAAGAACTCGCTCACGACACCCGGGTAGACGATGCCCGCCGAACCGCCCTCCAGGCAGAAGTCCACCTGGCGGCGCAGCCCGTCCTCGTCGACCCGCCCGTCCGGCAGGAAGGTCGTCACGGGAATGGCGAAGATCCCCTTCCAGGGATCTGCTGCAGGCGACTCGAACACGGTGGCTCCTTCGGGCTCGCCGGCGTGGACCCCGGCCTCTCGCCATGATCATACATAATGCATTCCGGGTCGAGAAGTACGCGACGTTGCTAACTGCATCCGCATTCTCGATACTTGTGACATGACGGACCTGACGCACCTGACTCCGCTGTCGAACCGCGGCAGCCTGGTCGATCAGGTCCGCGACTCCCTGCACGCCGCGATCACCTCGGGCGTCATCGACCCCGGGGCCAGGCTGCGGGAGATCCCTCTCTCCCAGCACTTCGGCATCTCGACCACCCCGGTGCGAGAGGCCTTGCGGCGGCTCGAGAGCGAGGGACTGGTCGAGGTGCAGCCGCGCCGGGGGGCCGTCGTGGTGGCGCTCGAGGACGACGTGGTCAGCGACCTGTACGACGTTCGACTGATCCTCGAGACCGCCGGCGCGAGGCTGGCCGCCGCCGCCGCCGACATCGAGCTGTCCGACGTCTACGCGCTCATGTCGCAGCTCGAGTCGCTGGTCGACGGCCCGGAGTCCGAGTTCGCGCGCGTCGACGTCGCCCTGCACCGAGCGGTCAACGACCTGTCCGGCAACCGTGAGCTGGCCGAGGTCGCCGAGCGCGTTCACCGGCGGATCCAGGCCGTGCGCGTGCGGTCAGCAGTCCCGGGACGGCTGAGGATCGCCCAGGACCAGCACGCGGAGATCGTCGAGGCGCTGCGCCGCCGCGACCCCGACCTGGCCGAGCAGGCCACGCGCACCCACATCGAGTCAGCCAAGGGAAACGTGCTGTCGGTCCTGCGTTCGCGTCGCGCGGGGGCCGGCGGTACCGATACCGGTGCGACGCCCGAGCGAGCCTCGACGGGCTGAGCACCGTTACCCCTTGCGGTACAGCCGCTTCGGCCATCCCTGGGCTACTTGGAGCCCGTGAACGCGATCCCCTGGATGAACTGCCGCTGCAGGAAGAGGAACAGCACGATCATCGGCAGGGCGGCCATGGTCGCGGCCGCCATGAGGACCGGCCGGTCGGTGAGGAACTCGCCCTGGAAGTTGGCCAGCCCGACGCTGAGCGGGGCCTTGGTCTCGTCGCTGATGACGATCAGGGGCCAGAGCAGGTCGTTCCACGAGTAGAGGACCGTGATGATCGTGGCGGCCAGCAGCCCCGGCTTGGCCAGCGGCAGCATGACGGAGAAGAACGTCCGGAAGGGCCCTGCGCCGTCCAGCCGTGCAGCCTCCATCAGCTCGGTGGGAAGCGACTTGAAGAACTGCCGCATGAGGAAGACCGTGAAGATGCCGGAGAAGTGCGGAAGCACCAGGCCGAGGAACGAGTTGGTCAGGCCCGCCTGCTGGACGATCTCGTACTGGGGAAGCAGGAACAGCTGGCGCGGGACCATCAGCAGGGTCAGCAGCGCGTAGAAGATCAGGTCACGGCCCGGGAAGCGCAGGCAGGCGAACGCGTAGGCGGCCATGGCGCCGAGAAGGACGTGTCCCACGATGAGGCAGAGCGAGTAGCCCGTGCTCACGGCGAACATCTGCAGCAGCGGGATGCGTTCGAAGGCCGTGACGTAGTTGGCCAGCTCGACGGTCTCCGGGAAGAACGTCGGCGGTATCCGCAGCGACTCGGTCAACGTCTTCAGGGACGTGAGCACCTGCCACGCGAACGGGAAGACCACCAACGCGGAGACCAGGAGGAGGAAGGTCTGGGGCCAGGCGTGCGACCCGTCGACCCCGCCGCTGCGCCGGCGCGCTGGCCTGTCCGAAGGCTTCGGCACACCGGGCACCGGCGCCACCTGCGTCGCGGGGCTAGGCATAGTTGACCCACCGCCGCTGGAGCCGGAACTGGATCATGGTCAGGACGAGGACGACGAGCACCAGGACGACGGCGATCGTCGACGCATAACCTCTGTCGTTCTCGATGAAACCCACTCTGTAGAAGAGGTAGACGACCGTCTGCGTGTCATTGATGACGGGGTTGCGTACGCCACCGTTCGCGACGCCGATCATGGTGAACATCAGGTCGAACATCTGCATCGCGGTGATCACGCTCGTGACGCTCACGAAGAAGGTCACGGGTGTGAGCATCGGGACCGTGATGCTGCGCAGTGAACGCCACCGCCCTGCGCCGTCGATCGACGCCGCGTCGTAGAGGTCTGACGGGATCCCTTGGAGGCCTGCGAGGAAGAGCACGACGTTGTACCCCAGCGTCGACCAGACACCTACGAGTCCGACGCAGAGTAGTGCGGTCGACTTGTCCTGCAGCCAGGATCGGCCCGAGAGGCCCACGCTCTCCAGCGCCGCGTTCAGTGGTCCGTAGTCGCCGTTGAACACCGTGGACCAGACGAGGCCGGCAGCCACCGGGAGCACCACGACGGGCAGGAAGAACACCACGCGGTACCAGGAGCGGAACTTCAGCCCCCGCATGTTCAGCTGGACGGCGATGAGCATCGCCAGCGGCACCCCGGCCAGGATGATCACCGTGTAGACGAGGCTGTTCCGGAAGGCACCGAGGACGTCGCCATCCGACAGCAGACGTTGGTAGTTCTCCAGGCCTGTGAACTGCGAACCGCCGAAGAAGCCCGACTTCGTCATGGAGAGGTACGCGCCGCGCACCAGCGGGTAGAACTGGAAGACGATGAGGAACAACGTCACTGGGGCGATGAACACGTAGCCCGCCCACACCTCGCTCGCCTTCCCCGACAGCCGGTGCCGCCTGCGTCGCAGAGGCTCCGCCACCTGAGGCTGCTCGACACCGGCGCGGTCCACCCGGACCGCCGGGGTGGGAGGCGGTCCGGGTGGCGCGGCGGCGTCACGCCACGTGGGTGGACGTGTCACGTCAGCCGTTCTCCTTGGCCAACACTTCCTCGATCGCCGCGTCGGCGTTGGCAGCGGCCTCCTCGGGCGAGATCTTGAGGTCGAGCGCTGGGGCGAGCTGGTCGATCATGGCGGCGGTCCACTCCGTCGTCAGCTTGGAGTTCGGGCCTCCCACGCCGTCCTGGGCCGAGTCCACGATGGCGTCCATGTTCCACTGCGGGAACTGGTCGGCCCAGATCTTCACCGCGTTCGCGTCTGCCGGCTGGACGACGACCTTCGACTGCGCCGCGACCTCTGCTCCTTCGGGTCCTCCGATGAAGGACAGGAACTCCCAGGCGGCCTCAGGGTGCTTGCTGTTCGACGCCATCACGTACGCGTTCGAGCCCAGCAGCGTGGCGTCGCCGCCCGGCCCGGCCGGCATCTGGACGACGTCGATCTTGTCCTTGAGCTCCGCGTTCGCGTCGAAGATGCCAGGGTGCCACGAACCGGCGTAGATCATCGCAGCCTTCCCCGACTGGAAGAGCGCGTCGGGTGCGGTGTTGAGGATCTGCTGGTACGTCGGGGCCGAGCCCGCCCCGATGAGGTCGGTCCAGAACTTGATGCCCTCGATCGCCTCGGGCTGGTCGAGCAGCGCCTCGCTGCGGTCGTCCGCGATCACCTTGCCGCCGGCCTGGAAGATGGTGTTGTAGAACGACTGCGTGCCGTCGTACAGAGCCGTGACCCCGTACACGCCGTTCGCGGTGTCCGTCAGCGCGGCCGCGGACGTCTGCAGGTCCTCCCACGTCCAGTCGGCGGTGGGGTACTCGACACCTGCCGCGTCGAAGAGCTCCTTGTTGTACCAGAGCTCGACGGTCGCAGCGCCTCTCGGCAGTCCGTAGATGCTGTCCTCGTACGTGACCTGGTCGATGGCCGCCTGGGGATACGCAGACAGGTCGAGGCCGCTCTCCTCGATCAGCTCGTCGAGGTTCTGCGTCACCCCTTCGGAGGCGTAGAGGTCACGGTCGTTCGCGTGCAGCCAGAACACGTCCGGTGCGTCACCGCTGGACGCCTGCACCTGGAGCTTGGTGGCGTACTGGTTGAACGGCACGGTCTCGTAGGTGACCTTGATGCTGTCCTGCTTGGCCTCGAACGCGTCGATGAAGGCCTGCATCGCCGGGGTCTGACTCTCGTCCCACCCGGCGAAGCGCAGCTCGACCGGCCCGTCACCAGCGGACCCCCCGTTTCCGCTGGTGCCGGCGGATCCCTCACCTCCGCACCCGGAGAGAAGGGTGACTGCAGCGGCGCACGCCGTCGCGACCAGCACTCGACGGTTGCGGATTCGCATTCTGGTCATCGGTCCTCCCGTGTCGGCATCGTCGCCAATCGGTGAACATACATTATGCGTAAGACGTGGTCAACGAACTGTTCCGCCTGTCATGGGAGCGTCTCTGCAGCATGTATCAGCCAGAGCTGGACATGGTCAGCCTCTGGGCCGCGCCACCCGAGTCGTCAGCTCACGGAGGCGCAGAACTCGGCAACGTGTCCTCGCCGTAGCCGAAGACGTGACAGCTGACGACGTCTATCTCGCGTCGGGGATCTCCGAAGAAGGACGCGAACCGGTGCACGACACGCTTGAAGGGCTTCTCGCGGGCCCGTCCTGACTCGGACCAGTTCGACACCGGGACGATCAGGAACAGGTGCTGCGCGTCCTGGGCGATGTGGGTCTTCCAGAGGTCCTTCAGATCGTGGTTGTTGTTCACCGTGCCACCGCGTTCCACCTCTGCCAGCACACCGCGTCCATCCCCCAGCGAGTAGACGAAGTCCGGCCTCGCGCGGGTGACGAATCCGTCCTGCGGGGTCAGGACGACCTCCTCGCGAAACCCGACGTGGGTGAGCAGGGCAGCCACCAGCCGCTGGATGACGGCGCTCTGCGCGCCGAAGACGTGGGCCTCCCCGATCCGGGCTTCCGTGGCGTCCAGGTCGGTGCGTAGGACCTCGGCCACACTGTCGACGATGACGAGATCCCGCCGCTCCTGGTCGTCCAGTGTCGAGCGCACGAAGCGCTGGTACTGGACGGGCACGCGCCGCAGCTTCGCAGCTGCACGTCCCAGAAGCTAGTGAGGGAGTTCGCGTCGATGCCGGACCTCGCGAGCGCAGGGCAGCGGCGTGCGGCGCGCTTTGTTAGCGTGCGGAGGTGACCCCGGCGCAGCTCCGCGCCTTCTCCGCCGTCGCGCGGCGAGGGTCCGTCAAGGCCGCCGCCGAGGAGCTGGGTGTCACGGACGCCGCGGTGTCGCTGCACGTTGCGCAGCTGCGCAAGGAGCTCGGGGACAGGCTGTTCGTCCGCACCTCGTCGGGGCTGGCGTTCACGCCGGGTGGGCTGCGGCTGGCCAGCCGGGCGGTCGAGATGCTGGGACTCCAGGACCGCACCATCCGCGAGGTCAGCCAGGCGGGCAGCGGGCGTCGCCTGCTGCGGGTCGCGGCCTCCACCCTCTTCGCCGAGCACGCTGCCCCGGGGCTGATCCGGCTCTTCACCAGCAGGGCGGCCGACCTCGACGTGGAGCTGAGCGTCCGCAGCCCGCGCCAGTTCGCCCCCCTGCTCCTCAACCGGGCCGTCGACGTGGCGATCGGGCCCGCGGCGAGAGATGCCGACCCGTCGCTGGTGTGCACGCCCTTTCTGAAGTACCAGGTCGTGGCGGTCGTGGGGAGCACGCACCCGCTGTCGGGCGGGCACGTCGGTGCTGACCAGCTGAGAGATCAGACGTGGCTGCTCGGTCCCGCGGCTGCGGGCGACGCGGGCGCGGTCCCCGCCATGCTGAGGCGTTTCCAGGTGCCCGAGGAGAAACAACGGATCTTCCAGAGCGACGCCGCGGCGTTGGAGGAGACCCAACGGGGACAGGGCATCTCGCTCGCCGTCTCGTTCGTGGTCTCCCGGGACGTCGCCAACGGTCGGCTCGTGAAGCTCACCGGGCCCGGCATGCAGGCGGACTCGGTCTGGAACCTGATGACGTTGGGGTCCCCGGCTTCGGCCGTGGCCGAGCTGACCCGCTTCGTCACCACCCCGCGCGCGACCCAGGCCATGCTGCGAGGTGCGGGCGTGAGCATCAACCACTTCAAGCCGTCGGTCCACGTCACGCTGTGGAGCTGAGGCCCGCCCCTGCACCGGTGCGGCCCAGCTCCTCGACCACCTTCGCCAGGGACCGGAAGTCGTCGGCCGGCAGGAGCTCGTCGCAGTACGGCAGCGCGGCGGCCATCGTCCCCACCAGCGGCTCGAACCCCGGCGCACCCGCGCGGGGGTTCACCCACACCACCCGGTAGGCACGCCGGCTGAGCCGGGCCATCGCCTGCGCCAGCACGGTAGGGGGCTCGCTGTCCCACCCGTCCGAGCCGATCACGACGATCGCGCCGCGCACGGCGTTGCCGTGGTGGGAGGCCAGCAGGGCGTTCAGGCTCGCCGCGATGCGCGTGCCGCCGAACCGGTCGGCCACCTGCTCGCCGGCGCGGTCCACGGCCCACGCCGCCGAACGGTGTCGCAGCACCGGCGTGAGCCGGGTCAGCCCGGTGCCGAACGCGAAGCCCTCGCCACCGACCACGAGGCACAGGGCGCGCATCAGGTGGAAGTAGGCGGGCACCTGCGCCTGCATCGACTGGCTGACGTCGCACAGCATCACCACGCGCCGGCGCATCGGCACGGGGCGCACCCTCACGAGCTCGACCGGGTCCCACCCGGTGCGCCGCGAGCGGGCGAGCGTTCGCCGCAGCGCCACCTGCGCCCCGGAGTGGGAGGGGCTGCGGCGACGTGAGCGACGGGTCGGCCACGTGCGGAGCCGGTTCTCGAGCCACTGACCGAGCTGCTCGGTCTCCCGCTCGCTCAGCTCCTCGAAGGGCACGTCCGACAGGGCCTCCAGCTCGGACGCCAGGCGCTCGGGCACGTGCGTGTCGCTGTCGGAGTCGTCCGCCGTCGAGACGACGGGCGGCATGGTCACCCACGGCAGCCCCTCGCCGCCCGCCACCTCGTCCGCGCCGCGAGGGACGGCCAGCAGCGCGTCGGACGGCGACGGCTCCTGGGGGGACGACTGCGCCTGCCGCGCGGCGTCGCCGAACGGCAGCATCGCATCGGAGAAGACTGCCTCGAAGACCGCGTCGAACGCGGCGAGCTCCGAATGCCGCCGGACGAGGGTGATCCGTGCCACCCAGTACAGCTGGGACACCGAGTCGGGCGGCGCCACGGCGATCGCCCGCACGAGGTCCTCGCTCGCCGTCAGCCCGACGACCACTCCGCGTTCGCGCAGCCGCGCGGTGAGGGCCGCCGCGAAGGCGGCCCGGTCGATCCCGCGCAGCAGGTCCGTCACGGCTCGTGGCCGGGCCCCACCGCCACCGTCTCCGCGGGCAGCCGGGCCAGCTCCTCCAGTGCGGCGCTCACCGTCGTCCGGTCGTCGGGTGTCTTGGCCAGCGCGCTCAGGGTGCGGATGGCGTCGGGACGCGCGAGGTCGGCGGCGCCCAGGGCCGCAAGCGCCGACACCCAGTCGATCGTCTCGGCCATGCCCGGGGCCTTGTCGAGGTCGAGGTCGCGGACCTTCCCGATGAACGTCGTGGCCGAGGTGATCAGTGCCTCGTTGGCGGAAGGCACACTCCGGCGAAGGATCTCGGCGGCTCGGGTCGGCGCCGGGAAGTCGATCCAGTGGTAGAGGCACCGTCGACGCAGCGCGTCGTGCAGCTCGCGGCTGCGGTTGGACGTGAGCACCACGACCGGGCGGCGCACGGCGGTGAACGTGCCGATCTCGGGGACGGTGATGGACGCCTCGCCGAGGAACTCGAACAGGAGTGCCTCGAACTCGTCGTCGGCACGGTCGATCTCGTCGATGAGCAGCACCGGCGCGACCGGCCCGGTCGAGCGCACCGCGCGCAGGATCGGCCGCTCCTGGAGGAACTCCTCGGTGAACAGGTCGGCGTCGGCGAGCGTCTCGTGCCGCGACTCCGCCAGCCTGATCGCGAGCAGCTGGCGCTGGTAGTTCCACTCGTACAGGGCCTCTCCCGCCGTCAGCCCCTCGTAGCACTGCAGCCGGATCAGCGGGGCGCCCAGCGCCTGGGCCAGCGCCTTGGCGGCGGCCGTCTTGCCGACGCCCGGCTCCCCTTCCAGCAGCAGGGGCTGCTCGAGCACGAGCGCCAGGTAGAGGGCCGTCGCCATCCCGTCGTCGACGAGGTAGTCGATCTCGTCGAGGCGGCGACGCACCTCGTCGGCGTCCTTCCACGGGGTGGTCCCGGTCACGGGGACTCCCCGGTCGCAGCCGACATGTCGGGTGGCTCGTCGGATGTCTCGTCGAGGGCCAGCAGCTCCTCGTAGTCCTGCCAGGTGTCGACGTCCACCGGCAGGGGTCCGCTGACGGGCACCTCGCGGACGTCGAGGGTGCCGGAGTGGAGCAGCCGCCACACGGCCTTGTCGCCCTCCAGCGCGGAGAGGTCACTGAACACGTCGCGCCCGAACCACAGCGGGTGACCGAGGCTGTTGTCGTAGCGGCACACGGCCGCGCCGGACGCACCCGCCTCGACCAGGCCCGGCACGCACTCCGGGTCCACGCCGGGCTGGTCACCGAGCATCAGCACCAGCCCGTCGGCGCGCGGGTCGACCGACGCAAGTGCCACGGCGATCGACGAGCTGCACCCCGTCCCGAACTCAGGGTTCTCGACCACCTCGGCGCCGGTGATGTCGACGGCCGCCCGCACGTCGCCGGCCGCAGCGCCCAGCGCGACGAGCAGCTGGTCGAACCGGCAGGAACGAGCGACGTCGAGCGTGGCGTCCAGAAGCGTCGCGCCGCGGTAGGGCAGCAGCTGCTTGGGCTGACCGAGCCGCCTCGAGCCGCCCGCCGCGAGGACGAGGCCGGTGACGAACACTGCTACTGCACCGCCTGCGCGAGGTAGGCGTCCCGGCACCCGGTGGCGCAGAACCAGTGGTCGCCCTCGTCGTCGTGCTCGTGCACGGTGTCGGGTCCGACCACCACCGTCATCCCGCAGATCGGGTCGATGGCCTGAGCGGGAGCCGAGGCATGCGACTCCTCCACCGCCACGAGCTTCTCGACACGGATCGCGCGAACGAGCTCGGCGAGGATCGACACCGCGATCTCCTCCGCGGTGCGGGCGCCGATGTCGAGCCCCACCGGCGTGCGGACACGCGCGCGCTCGTCACCAGTCAGGCCCATCTCGTCGAGCACCGCGGCTCCACGTCGACGGCTGGCCACCAGACCGATGAAGGGGACGCCGGCGTCCAGCGCGGAGCGGATCGACTCGATCTCACCCGTTCCGTGGCTCGCCACCACCACGGCGGTCGCACCGGCCGGCGGCTCCCCCGCCGGCGCCTGAGCGCCGGCCATACCGAGCTGCCCCGTCATCGCGAGAAGGGCTGTGGTGATGGGGGTGTCACCCACGACGGCCACAAGCGGAGCCGGTCGCAGCGGCTCGAGGAAGATCTCCAGCGCACCTCCCGACAGGCAGGGGTTCACCACGACCTTCGAACTGGGTGTGTCGGGGAAGGGCTCCTCCCCCTCGGGCAGCACACGCAGCAGCACGGCGTTGCCGTCGTCGAGGGCGGACAGCGCGGCGGCCCGCACCGATTCCTGGGCGCAGTGGCCGCCGACGAAGCCCTCGACCGTGCCGTCGCCGAGGATCACCGCGTCGTCCCCCGGCCGGGCCGACGTCGGCTCCTGCGCCCGCACGACGGTCGCGAGCACGAAGGGCACCCTGGCCGCGGTCGAGCTCGGCGGCACGGGCCGTCATGCGGTGCGTCACCGGGCCTCCGGGCTCGTCCTGTGTCGGGTGGGCGGTCAGATCGAGGGGGTGGGACGGCCCTGCATGGCGTCCCACACCCTCGACGGGGTCAGCGGCATGTCGGCGTGGCGGATGCCGAACGGCTTGAGGGCGTCCACGACAGCGTTGACGATCGCCGGCGGCGAGCCGACGGTCGCGGACTCCCCCACCCCCTTGGCGCCGATCGGGTGGTGCGGCGACGGCGTCACCGTGAACCCGGTCTCCCAGTCGGGCACCTCCAGCGCGGTCGGGATGAGGTAGTCCATCAGCGAGCCGCCGAGGCAGTTGCCGTCCTCGTCGAAGGAGATCATCTCCATCAGGGCCATCCCGACGCCGTCGGTGAGCCCACCGTGCACCTGGCCCTCGATGATCATCGGGTTGATGCGGGTGCCGCAGTCGTCGACGGCGATGAAGCGTCGCACCTTCACCTGCGCGGTGCCCGGGTCGATGTCGACCACGCAGATGTAGGCGCCGTGCGGGTAGGTGAGGTTCTCCGGGTTGTAACAGATCTGGGCCTCCAGGCCGCCCTCGACGCCCTCGGGCAGGTCGCCCGCGCCGTGCGCCTTCATGGCGATGTCCTGGATCGTCACCGACTTCCCGGGGTCGCCCTTCACGTGGAAGGCGCCCTTCTGCCACTCGAGGTCGGCCACCGACACCTCGAGCATCCCCGACGCGATGATCCGTGCCTTGTCGCGCACCTTGCGCGCCACCAGGGCGGCGGCGGCGCCGGAGACCGGGGTCGACCGGCTGCCGTACGTCCCCAGCCCGAAGGGGGTGTTGTCGGTGTCGCCGTGGACGACGTCGATGTCGGCCGGCGGGATGCCGATCTCCTCGGCGACGATCTGCGCGAACGTCGTCTCGTGCCCCTGGCCCTGTGACTGCACGGAGAGCCGCACCACCGCCTTGCCGGTGGGGTGCACGCGCAGCTCGCACCCGTCGGCCATGCCCAGGCCGAGGATGTCCATGTCCTTGCGGGGACCGGCGCCGACGGCCTCGGTGAAGAAGGCGACGCCGATGCCCATGAGCTCGCCGCGCGCCCGCTTCTCGACCTGCTCACGCCGCAGCTCGTCGTAGCCGGCGATGCGCATGGCCTCGCGCATGGTCGGCTCGTAGTCACCGGAGTCGTAGATCCAGCCGGTCTTGGTCGTGTACGGGAACTGGTCGGGCTGGATGAAGTTCTTGATCCGCAGCTCGATCGGGTCCATGTCGAGCTCGTCGGCGAGGCAGTCGACGATGCGCTCGACGAGGTACACGGCCTCGGTGATGCGGAACGAGCAGGCGTACGCGACACCGCCGGGCGCCTTGTTCGTGTAGACCGCGGTCATCTTGCAGTAGGCGGCCTCGATGTCGTAGCTGCCGGTGAAGACGCCGAAGAAGCCGGCCGGGTACTTCACCGGTGCCGCGGTGCCGTTGAAGGCCCCGTGGTCGGCGAGCACGTTGGTGCGGATCGCGAGGATCTTGCCCTCGCGCGTGGCCGCGATCTCGCCGCGCATCACGTAGTCGCGGGCGAACCCGGTGCTCACCAGGTTCTCCGAGCGGTCCTCCATCCACTTCACCGGCTTGCCGGTGACGATGCTGCCGACGATGGAGCACACGTAGCCCGGGTAGATCGGCACCTTGTTGCCGAAGCCGCCTCCGATGTCGGGCGAGATCACGCGGATCTTGTGCTCGGGCAGGCCCGGCGACGATCGCGTAGAGGGTGCGGTGCGCGTGGGGTGCCTGCGACGTCGACCAGAGGGTGAGCCGGTTGTCGACGCGGTCGTAGTCGGCCACCGAGCCGCACGTCTCCATCGGCGCCGGGTGCACCCGCGGGTACACGACGTCCTGGCTGACGACGACGTCGGCGCGGGCGAACACGGCGTCGGTGGCGTCCTTGTCGCCGGTCTCCCAGTCGAAGCAGTGGTTGTCGGTCTTGCCCTCCAGGTCGGTCGCGGATCACCGGCGCCGACGGGTCGAGGGCCTTCCGGACGTCGATGACCGGGTCGAGCATCTCGTACTCGACGTCGATCAGCTCGAGGGCGTCACGCGCCGAGTACCGGTCCTCCGCGACGACGAACGCCACCTCCTGGCCCTGGAAGCGGACCTTGTCGGTGGCCAGCACCGCCTGCACGTCGTTGGAGAGCGTGGGCATCCACGCCAGGCCCAGTCCGGCGAGGGTCTCGCCGGTGACGACGGCCTTCACCTTCGGGTGCGCCTCGGCGGCGCTGGTGTCGATGCTGAGGATCTTCGCGTGCGCCACCGGGGAGCGCAGGATCGCCAGGTGCAGCATGCCGGGGAGCTGAACGTCGTCGCAGTAGCGGCCGAGGCCGCGGATGAAGCGCGGGTCCTCCTTGCGCAGCATCCGTCCGTGGCCGACCGGCTTCTCGTCGTTGTTCTCGAACACCCGCGCCGGACTGTCCTCGACGGTCGTCATGACGAGCTCCCTGCGGTGACGGTGTCGGACTGTTCGGCCTGCGGCGTCGCGCCGGCTGCCCCCTCGGGGTCGGAGCCGGAGGCGTCGTCCAGCGCGGTGGCGGCGTCGGTGCCGGCTCGGGCCCTCTTCTCGTGGTCCGCGGCCCACTGGATCGAGCGGACGATGGTCGCGTACCCGGTGCAGCGGCAGATCTGACCCGAGATCGCCTCGCGGATCTCGTGCTCGTCCGGGTCGGGGTTGCGGTCGAGCAGCGCGCGGGCGGTCATCATCATCCCCGGGGTGCAGAAGCCGCACTGCAGCCCGTGGCACTCCATGAAGCCCTGCTGGACGGGGTCGAGCTCGGTGCCCTGCTCGAGGTCCTCGACGGTGCGCACCTCGCGGCCGCCGGCCATGGCGGCCAGCACGGTGCACGACTTCACCGGCTCGCCGTCCATCCACACGACGCACGTGCCGCAGTTGCTGGTGTCGCAGCCCCAGTGGGTCCCGGTGAGCCCGAGGTGGTCCCGCAGGTAGTGCACCAGCAGGAGCCGGCCCTCGATCTCGCTCGTGACCTCGTCGCCGTTGACGGTCATCGACACCTGCATGGTCAGCTCTCCTCGCCGTTGATGCGGGCGACCGACCGCCGCAGGGCGCGCCGGGTCAGCTCGTCCGCGAGGTGCCGCTTGTACTCGACCGTGCCCCGCCCGTCCTCCGACGGCCGGCAGCTCTCGGACGCGATCGCCCCGGCCTGTGCGTAGAGCTCCTCGGACGGTTGCTGCCCGCGCACGACGTCCGAGATCGCCTGGATGCTGGTGGTGTTCGGCCCCACCGCTGCGAGCCCGACCCGCGCGTCGGTGATGACGCCGTTGTCCATCCAGACCGCCGCGCCGGCCGAGACGACCGCCCAGTCACCGGCCCGCCGCTCGACCTTCTCGTAGGCGCTGGAGCCACCGGCACGGATCGGCAGGCGCACCTCGATCAGCATCTCGGCGTCCTCGACGGCGGTCTCGTACGGTCCGCGGTGGAACTCCTCCATGGTCACGACCCGCTCGCCCGCCGTGCCGCGGATGACGCAGGTCGCGCCGAGCGTGGTGCAGACGGCCGACAGGTCCTCGGACGGGTCGGCCTGGCACAGCGAGCCTCCGAGGGTGCCGCGGTTGCGCACGACAGGGTCGGCGATGACGCGTTCGGCGTCGCGGACGATCGGGAAGTGCGCGGCGAGCTCGTCGGACTCGAGCAGCTCGCGGTGCCTGGTCATCGCCCCGATGCGCACCTGGTCGGGCTCGACCGTGACGTACCCGAGCTCGTCGTGCAGGTCGTTGATGTCGATCAGGTACTCGAGGTTGGCCAGCCGCAGCTTCATCATCGGCAGCAGGCTGTGGCCGCCGGCCACCAGGCGGGCGTCGCTGCCGAGACGCTCCAGCAGGCCGATCGCGTGGTCGACGCTCGTGGCTCGCTCGTACTCGAACGGGGCGGGAACCTGCATGCCCAGCTCCTCGCTGTCGGCGGGCGACATCGGCGGCGCTCGCGTGACCGCAGTCCAGCCTGTGCGCGAGGGTGCGTCAACGACACCTAAGGGATCGCTTAGATCGGACGCTCGACCCGGCCGGGTGTCGGCCGGACGACTTGGGCGGGAGGACCCGTTTCGCCCGTGGCTTTGGTCCCGGTACCGGTCGCGCGCCCCCACGTAGAGTCCGGATATGACTCTGGCGATCGACGTCGCCGGGCTGGTCAAGACGTTCGGCCGGACCCGGGCCCTGGACGGGCTGGACCTGCGCGTGGAGCAGGGGGAGGTCCACGCCTTCCTCGGTCCCAACGGCTCCGGCAAGACCACGACGCTGCGCATCCTGCTGGGTCTGCTGCGGGCCGACGCTGGCACGGCGCGGGTGCTGGGGGGCGACCCGTGGGCCGACGCCGCCACGCTGCACCGCCGCCTGGCCTACGTGCCGGGTGACGTCTCGCTGTGGCCCAACCTGTCCGGCGGCGAGGTGATCGACCTGCTTGGCCGCCTGCGTGGGGGGCTCGACGCACGCCGCCGCGCGGAGCTGCTCGATCGCTTCGACCTCGACCCGACGAAGAAGGCCCGCACGTACTCGAAGGGGAACCGGCAGAAGGTGGCGCTCATCGCGGCGCTGGCGTCCGACGTCGAGCTGCTGCTGCTGGACGAGCCCACCTCGGGCCTGGACCCGATCATGGAGGAGACGTTCCGCCGCTACATCACCGAGCAGGGCAGCGGACGCACGGTCCTGCTGTCCAGCCACATCCTCGCCGAGGCGGAGGCCCTGTGCGACCGGGTGAGCATCATCCGCGCCGGGCGGATCGCCGAGACGGGAACCCTGGACGAGCTGCGGCACCTGACCCGGACGTCGATCGTGGCCGAGCTGGACCTCGTGCCCGACGGCCTCGCCGACGTGCCCGGCGTGCACGGCCTAGAGGTCCACGACCTCCGGGTGCGGTTCGAGGTGGAGGCGCAGGACCTGGGCGACGTCATGCGCCGCCTGAGCGCCGCGGGCGTACGCACCCTCACCAGCAGGCCGCCCACCCTCGAGGAGCTGTTCCTGCGGCACTACTCCGATGACCTGGCGGCCGCGGACGGTGGCGCGCGCGAGGCCGCGGGAGCGCCCCGATGACGACGGTCGAGGCAACGGCGCGACCTTCTCCCGCCGGCGGCGGCACCGGCCAGCCCGTTCACCGGAACCGGTCCCCTCGTCCGCCTCGCGCTGCGCCGGGACCGCGTGATCATGCCCCTGTGGGTCGCACTGTTCGTGTTCGTGGCCACGAGCTCGGCGGCGGCCGTCGACGGCCTCTACCCCGACACCGTCTCGCTGCGGGAGGCGGGGACCAGCATCAACGGCACGCCGTCCCTGGTCGCCCTGTACGGCCGGATCTACGACGAGACCTCGCTCGGGGCGATCGCGATGTGGAAGATGGGGGGAACCGGCGCCCTCCTGGTGGCCGTCCTGGCGATCATGCTCGTGGTGCGGCACACCCGCGCGAACGAGGAGAGCGGGCGCAGCGAGCTGGTCGGAGCCGGCGTGGTCGGCCGCTTCGCTCCGCTCACCGCTGCCCTCGTGGTCGTGGGCGGCATGAACGTCGCCCTGGGGTTGACGACCGCCGCGGGACTGGTCTCCGCCGGACTCCCCGCCTCGGGGTCCGTGGCATTCGGCGCCGCCTGGGCCCTCACGGGGATCTCGTTCGCGGCCGTCGCCGCCATCACGGCGCAGATCCCCAACGGCGCTCGCGCGGCGACCGGCCTCGCCGTGACGGTGCTGGGAGCGACGTACCTGCTGCGCGCTCTGGGCGACTCGGCGGCCGCGGGGGGCCCGCGCTGGCTCTCCTGGCTGTCGCCGATCGGCTGGGGCCAGCAGGTGCGTCCGTACGCAGGCGACCGGTGGGGCGTGCTGCTGCTGCCCGCCGCCTTCACGGTGCTCGCGACGGCGCTGGCCTACCTGCTCGTCAGCCGACGCGACCTCGGGTCGGGGATGATCGGCGACCGTCTGGGCCGGCCGGAGGCTGCGGCGAGCCTCCGTACGCCGTTCGCGCTGGCCTTGCGGCTCCAGCGCGGGTCGCTCGTGGCCTGGACGCTCGGTGTCATGGTCGTGTCCTTCGTGCTGGGCAGCATCGCCTCCCAGGTCGGGGACTTCTTCAACACGCCCGCCGCGCGGGAGCTGATCGCACGGCTGGGCGGGCAGGACGCGATCGTCGACGCCTACCTCGCGACCATGATGGGACTGACGGGGATCATCGCGTCGGTGTTCGGGATCCAGTCCGTGCTCCGTCTGCGCGCCGAGGAGGACGGGATGCGCGCCGAGCAGCTGCTGGCCACGGCCGTCACCCGTCGGCAGTGGGTGGCCAGCCACCTAGCGATCGCGCTCGGCGGCGTGGTCTGGCTGCTCGCCGTGTCGGGGATGGTCGCCGGGACCGCGCACGCCGTCGCGCTCGGCGACGTGGGTCAGGTCCCTCGCGTGGTGGGGGCGGCGCTGGTCCAGGTCCCCGCGGCGATGGTGCTGGTCGGTCTGACGCTGGCGGCCTTCGGCCTCTCCCCGCGCTGGGCCGGTGCGGGGTGGGGCGCGGTCGCTGTCTTCCTGCTGATCGCCGAGGTCGGGCCGCTGTTCGAGCTGAGCCACTGGGTCATGGACGTCTCACCGTTCACCCACTCACCGAAGCTGCCGGGGCCGTCGTTCAGCGTCGTGCCGCTGGTCTGGCTGACGCTGGTGGCCGCGGCGCTGGTCGTCTTCGGACTGGACCGGTTCCGCCGCCGCGACGTGGGCTGAGATTCGCGTCGTCGCCTCACGAGGCGCGGCGGGCGGGGGTCGCTCCTAGGGTGAGGTCATGCGCATCGCCATCGCTGGGGCCCACGGTCAGATCGGTCTGCGACTCGGACGGCTGCTCGCCGACCGCGGTGACGAGGTCGTCGGACTCATCCGCAAGCCGGAGCAGGAGGCCGACCTGCGGGACGCCGGAGTCGAACCGGCCGTCGTCGACCTGGAGTCGTCGTCCGTCGCGGATGTCGCCGACGCCATCGACGGGTGCGACGCGGTGGTGTTCGCCGCCGGTGCCGGGCCGGGCAGCTCGGTCGAGCGCAAGGACTCCGTGGACCGCGGCGCGGCCGTTCTGCTGGCGGAGGCGTGCGACCAGGCCGGAATCCGTCGGTACCTGCTGGTGTCGTCGATGGGCACCGACAGCGTCCGCGACGGCGCGACGCCCGACGGCATGGACGACGTGTTCGTGGCGTACCTGCGGGCGAAGCTCGCCGCCGAGGAGGCTTTGCTCGCACGGGATCTCGACCTGACGGTGCTACGTCCGGGGTTGCTGACGGACGAGCGCGGGACGGGGAGGGTCACGCTGAAGGAGCACGTCGACCGGGGTGACGTGAGCCGCGATGACGTGGCCGCGGTGCTGGAGTCGCTGCTGGGTGAGCCGGGGACGGCCGGGAAGGTGCTGGAGCTGGTGGGTGGGGATGTCGAGGTGGCGGACGCTGTGGCGGCTGCCCGAAGTTGATCGGACGTTTCAGGTGCGCGCTCCCCCACCGGCGATCGTCGCGGAGGACCTCGTCGCGGTGTGATGCTGTCGGTCGAGGTTCCGCCTCGCGCCGCCTGGGCTGCTTGAGCGACGGGGGACAGAGCTGACCGGCCTGCTCGCAGATCCCGCACGATGTGATCTGGTGGAGGCGGAGGAACGCCATGTGGTCCCAGGCTCACCCGCCGACCAGCTCTGGCACAAGCTGGACCAGATTCATGGCATCGGCTGGGTCACCGCTGGGAAGCTCCTTGCCCGCAAACGCCCTCGGTTGATTCCGGTCTACGACAACGTCGTACGTGATGTGGTTGGGAAGCCCGACTCCTTCTGGCTCGGCCTGCGAGCTGCTCTCCGCGCGGATGGCCGAGGGCTGCAGGAGCGCCTCGTCCGAATGAGGACCCAGGCCGAGGTAGGCGATGACATCTCCGCGATCCGTGTCTTCGACGTCGTCGCGTGGATGTCGGGAAAGGGTCTGCCGCGTGAGGCGGAGACCAGCGCGGTCGGACCTGCGGCCGAACCGACGTCCGTCTAGCGGCAGACGTCCCCATCCACAGTCCGTCTCGCGCGCGCGTCATGTCGACGAAGAGCTGCCGTCGCTCAAGTTCCAAGCGGTCGCGCTGCTCCTCCGCCTTCGCTCCGCGGGTGGGTCGCTTCGACGCGCCGCCGAGCTGCGGCAGTAGCACGTGCTTGAACTCCAACCCCTTGGCCCGGTGGAAGGTTCCGAGCTTAACCTTCTCGCATGGGCGACCGTCGTACTTGTCCAGGTGTACGTACGCCACCCCCCTCTGTGAGAGCAGCTTCGCGTAGTGATCCAGTACGGATGACGTGGCGGCGAGAATCGCGACGTCACCCAGACCGACTCCCACCTTCGCTCGCGCATCGCCCAAGGCGCTCAGCAGAGCTTGATCGTGGCTTGCCAGATCTCGTGCGTCCACCCGGATGGGCTGCGGTCCCTGACGCATCACCACCACGTCGCGCTGACCGGCCTCCTCGAGCTCGTCGAGATCGCTGAAGACGTCAGCCGCGACGACCTGCTAAGCCGTTTGCAGGATCTAGCGGTGTTCCGGTAGTTGTGCCTGAGCACGGACGAGCGACCGCGACGTCTACTCCGGCCCACCCAACGTGAAGCCCCCGGGGTAGACGGTCTCTGTCCGTACCGATCAGCATGAGGCCGTCCTGTCGATCACGACGAGGTGGTGCAGCATCCTCACTGCTACACACGAGAGGTCCTGCACTTCATCGACAACCACGAGCGAGTACCCCTCGATCGGTCGCTGCCGCAGCTCCCTCTCAGCGTGCATCAAGACGTCATTGAGGTCGTGAACGCCCAGCACCTGAAGCTGCTGCTGGTAGGCGACGTACAGACGCCACACCGCCTCGCGCTGGTCACGGTTCAACGGATAGCGACGTCCGACCGGTGAGGCCTGCGTCTCGTCGAAGCGTGTCAGCCGCGCCCCTTGATGACGCTGTCGATCTCTTCCTGCCAGTACGTCCACTCCTGAGGAAGTTTCTTGAGTGGGCCGGGTTTCCCGACCTGGGACCACGCGATGCGGTAGGCCTTCTTCACCGCGTTGAGGTCGATCTGCGGCTGGTAGCCGCGCTGGCGGAGCAGGTCGATGGCGAAGCGGTGCACGCTGACGAAGTCGACCCGATCGAGGGTGTTCGGCGAGAGCCTGCCGTAGTACTCGCGCAGAACGACGGGCAGCGTCCGGACGAAGCTCGTGTAGAGCACCCGGCCCGGACGAGTCGACGCGAGGTACGCCGCTCGGTGCAGGCCCACGCGGTCTTGCCAGTACCCGCCGCGCAGCGCACCCGTGCTGGCCCGCTGAACGACCGCTGGACATGTTTGGCCTGCTCGGGGTGCAGGAAGGTCATCCAGTCCTCGATGGGCTGGGCCATGGCCGCCTCGAGGAGGGCCTGCTTCAGGTCGGTGTCGTCGATCAGAGCGAGCTGGTCACTCGCCGGCTGGTCGGCGGCCGCGGGCTCGTGACGCGGCCGCGGCACCTCGGCTGGAGGGGCGCTCATCGGCGGGAACAGGGCCAGACATCGAGCGAGGAGGCGTCGATCTGCACTTCGCGCAGCCGGTCACCACGACGTGCGACGTAGCTGACGACGTCGTGCTCCCCGACGACCTCGATGCCGTTCAAGTCCTCGTGGACGCCTCGCTGTCCGGCCAGCACGAGGACGGGGACCACTTCTGTGGGTGCCAGCCCAACTTCGGCCAGGTCGGTGCGAGTGTGCTGCACCAGATTTCGCATTCCCTCCAGCTCGTCGGTGACGTCGGCCTGACCGCGGAAGATCCGGCCACGGGCGATGGACACGTCCGCCCAGCACTTGGTGTCAACCACATACACGCCGCTCGGCCCGACGAGTACCAGGTCGACGTTGGCCTTCTGCGACCCGGGCCATCGACGGTCCGTGAGCTGTAGGTAACCGAACGGCGTGAGCCTCGACAGCACCTGGGAAGTGCGCAGCTCGGTCTCGTTCGCCACCGTCATCCGACCGGCTAGAGCGCGCTGGGCGGCAGCCTGCTGCTCCAGCGCACGGGCACGCTGACGTGCTAGCTCGGCGCTCTCCCCTGCCGATGCTCCCGCCACCATGACCGCTCCCCTCGTCGAAGCTGCTTCGGCACATCCTTGCTTCTCCTTTATCGCCCAGAGGTCAGGCTTAGATGGCAAGCTCACGGTCGTGGTGACATGGGGGGCCGACCGGGATCTGGCGCTGCGGAGGGCTGCCATGGCCTGGCTGACGGTGCGCACGCACGACGGTCAGATTCCCATCGAGTCCGCCGACCTGCGTGACTTCCAGTTCGAGGGTCAGCGCATCCCCTTGATCGATGCCCAGCGCGGCATCCGCAAGCCAGCCATCCTTGAGTCGGCCCTCTCCATTAGAACGGTCTATCGCGCTGAAGGGTCGGCGCGCCCGTACGAGGACGGCGCCGGGCCGGACGGCCTCATCCGATACAAGTGGCGCGGCGAAGATGGCGACCACCCCGAAAACCGAGCCCTACGAGCCGCGATGAGGGCAGGGCTACCTCTGATCTGGTTCTTCGGCGTGGGTCCCGGGCTCTACCAACCCATCTATCCCGTGTTCTTCCTCGCCGAGGAACCGGCGCAGCATCAGTTCGTCGTTGCCCACGAGAGCACGGCCCATGTCGTTCAACCGGGCAGCCCCGTCGAGGAACAGATGCGCCGCTACATCCTGCGCGAGACCAAGCAGCGCGTGCACCAGCCGGTGTTCCGGGCCACGGTGCTGCGTGCCTACGGCACGCGCTGCGCGGTTTGCGCGCTCCGGCACCATCAGCTGCTGGACGCTGCGCACATCGTTCCCGACAGCGACCCGCGCGGAGTTGCCTCAGTTCGCAACGGGTTGGCGATGTGCAAGATCCACCACGCCGCATTCGACGCACACATCCTGGGGGTTCGCCCTGACCTCGTCGTCCAGATCCGGACGGACCTGCTGGACGAGATCGACGGACCAATGCTCGAGTATGGGCTGAAGCGACGGCACGGCGAGCGCCTGCTCACGATCCCGACGGTGAAGAGTGAGCGACCGGATCCTGAGCTACTCGAGATCGAGTACCAGAGGTTCTTGAACGCCTCGTAAGTCACGGCGGAACGGGAGGCCGCCTGTCGGACCTCTGGGGCACACTCGCAGCATGGCGAAATGGTCTCCTCTACGTGCTGAACTCAGCGACGTCGCCGATCGCCGCACGTTCTCGTGGGATGACCTTGATGCTCTGGTCGGTGGGCTCCCCCGGTCTGCATACGATCACTCCGCCTTCTGGAGCGGCGCACGCAGCGGGTGGCTTGGTTTCTCTACGACCAATGTCGTTGTTGGCCAGTCAGTCACCTTCGTTCGGCGCACCTCGGACGGACAGCGGGCCGGCCGCCCCGCATCAGGAACCGTGGCCACCTCGCCACGATCCCAGAGCTCGGGACCTGCCGATCTCGTTCTTGTCGGCTGTGTGAAGTCGAAACTCCCCCACCCGGCACAGGCCCAGGATCTCTACACTTCCGCACTGTTCCGCAAGGAGCGCGCCTACGCGGAGGGGGCCCGAGTCCCATGGTTCGTCCTATCCGCAGAGCACGGGCTCGTCGCCCCAGGCCAGGTGCTGGAGCCGTACGACCTCCGGTTATCGCGGACTACCCGTGATTATCGACGAGCATGGGGCGCCCGCGTCACCAAGCAGCTTCAAGACGCGGTAGGCCCGCTCGCAAACAAGCGGATCGAGATCCATGCCGGGTCCGCCTATGTGGACGCAATCCGCGCCGGACTTCTCGACGCCGGAGCCGAGGTCATCGAGCCGCTCACCGGGCTCACGATGGGCGAGCGGCTCGCTTGGTATGGGTCTCACATCGAGCCCACCCCACCGGCGGGCCCCAGCCCCGCGGTTGGCGACCTCGTTGTGCAACTCGAAGACGGGACCGGCGCCCAGTCCCCAGCTGACTTCCTGGCGACGGACGGCACGGACATGCGAGCGCCGGGGCTTTACAGCTGGTGGGTCGACACCGAGGGAGCGGCCGAGCTTGAGCGAGGACTCGGGCACCCGATGAGGGCCGGACTCATCTACGCCGGGCTGGCGGGCGCCACCCGGTCGCGGAGCGGGCGCAAGTCCTCGAACACCCTGTGGGGTCGGATCCGAGGGATGCACCTCGGCGGGCGGCACGAGTTCTCGACTTTTCGTCTCAGCCTTGGATCCGTGCTCGCTGCCGCACGAGATGAGTCCGAGATCGACGAAGGGCGCCTGACGTGCTGGATGCACGCGCACTTGCGCATCGTGGCACTGGCCGTGGAGGACGCCGATGCCCTCGACGGACTGGAAACCGAGGTGCTCGCGGTGCTGGACCCGCCCCTGAACCTCAGCAAGATGGCGAAGACGAACGTGCGCCGTCGACTCACGGGACTTCGGCGACTACACGGCCGCCGATCGCAGGGGCGAGGCGCAGTTTCGATCTAGACCCGCCCCCTTCGCTGTAGGGGTTTGCGGCCTCGTGCGGCCAACCGTCCCGTCGCAAGCAGCCGCGATGGCCGAATGTGTGGTCGTCCGTGTCTGGGACTGGCGACGTCAGATCGTGGTCACGGTCGCGCTGTCTCGGCGTCCTGCTTCAGGGACCTGAGCGCGGCGCGCATGATGTGGCCGACGAACGGCTGGACCAGACCCCAATACCGCGACAACTTCGCTGCGGACTCCGGGTCGTTCGTCGCCGTCCGTGCCTCGTACGAGACCAGCGTGCGGGTCGCGCCGTAGGGCAGCAACGTGAAGTCCGCTGCGATCCGGCCCCAGCCCGGCTCGTCGAACGCGGCGAACTCCTCAGGGGTCATCCGCTCGACGTCGTACCAGGTGATGTCGGACTGCCAGAACTTGCCGACGGCCGCGAACGCGATCTCGCGCTGCGGAGTCCTGCCGAGCCCGAGCCACCCCTCGAGCGTCGGCTCGCCGCCACCCAGCTTCATCTCGGGTAGCGGCGGCCTCTCCTTCTGATCCCGTCCCCGGAACTCCGCCCATCGGGCCGGGAGGTCGCGGATGAAGAACGCCGCGTCGAGCAAGGGTGTGTGCACCTGGGCGAGGTCCAGGTCGCACAGCGCCTGCCAGGTGGTGGACACGTCGGCGTCGACCACCTGGTGTACGACCAACGTGACGTCGTACGTCGGCAGGTAGCGGTCTATCAGCAGGTGGGAGGTCATCTCGACCGTGGAGGCGCTCATGGCGGCCACCCTGCAGCGTCGAGCCGGCTTCGCCAAGAGACGTAGGTCCCGCATCCGACCGGCCAGTGCCAGGGCCCTCACCAGGAGATCGCGGGACGGTCGACCCGGTCACACTTCACCGGCCCTGGCCAACTGACCGTCCGCACGCGCCGGCCGGTCACACTCGGGGGCCGGGCCCGACCGCCGACCGGACGGGGTTTCATGACGCGTCCGGTTGCGGATCGGCACGCGGAGCGTGCCGGTGCCCGATCGCCGACCCGGAACTCCTTTCCTGAGGGGTGCCCAGAGCGTCTAGAAGGACACAACGACCACGGCGACAACCGTGCGCGGCCGGGTTCACAAACGGACCGAGGAGTCATCCCCGACGTCGGCCGGCTCTGTCCGCTCACTTGAGACCGTCGGCCTCTCTGATGTCGCGCAGTCCGGAGTCCTGCACGTTGTCTGAAGGGTGACAGTGCCCCCGAGAGGGGCCTAGGGTCATTGGCCCCGTCCAACGTCCGGGTCGTTGAGGTGATGGCGTGCCAGAGGTACTTGTCGGTGTCGACCGGAGCGAGCAGAGCAGGAGGGCGGTCGAGTTCGCGGCCGACCGGGCCCATCAGCTAGACCTGAAGGTCCTGGTCGTGCACGTGATCCCCTGGTCGCCCTTCTCGTTCAACACTCCTGAGGAGAACGAGCACCGCTCCACGCGCCGGGCCGAGGAGATCGCCGCAGCGACGGACCAGATCGTCGAACCCATGGCCGCGCTGTTGCGCGAGAAGGGGGTCTCGGTAGAGACACTCGTCAGGCACGGTGACCCGGTAGACACGCTGATCGAGATTGCCAACCAGCGCGAGAGCGGGCACATCGTGCTCGGGCGCACCGGCGACAGCCGCGTCAAGCAGGCCCTGTTCGGCAGCACCCCCTCCCAGGTCGTGCAACACACGACCGTGCCCGTGACGGTGGTCCCGTGAACACCGTCGTCGCCACCGTCCCGCTGGGCGTGGACGACACCGTCAGCAAGTACTTCGGGCCGGTCTCGGACTTCATCGTCAGCGTCGTGTTCTACTCCGTGACGATTTTCGGCGCCGAGATCTCACTGATCGTGGTGTGGCTGATCAGTGCGGCCATCTTCTTCACCTTCTGGTTCGGCTTCCCGCAGCTGCGCGGCTGCCGCACTCGATCAACCTGGTCCGCGGCCGGTTCTCCAAACCGGAGGACGCCGGCGAGGTCTCACACTTCCAGGCACTCGCGACAGCGGTCTCCGGGACGGTCGGCCTCGGCAACATCGCGGGCGTGGCGGTGGCCATCTCGCTCGGTGGTCCCGGCGCCACCTTCTGGATGATCGTCGCCGGGTTCTTCGGCATGGCCTCCAAGATGGCGGAGTGCACCCTGGGGGTGATGTACCGCCAGGAGCACGCGGACGGCTCGGTGTCCGGCGGGCCGATGTACTACCTGCGCGACGGCGTCGCCAAGGTCACCGGCAACGTCCGGCTGGGCAAGTTCCTGGCCGCCTTCTTCGCCGTCTGCTGCATCGGAGGCTCGCTGGGCGGCGGCAACATGTTCCAGGCCAACCAGGCCACCGCCCAGATCGTCGGTGTCACCGGTGGCGAGAACAGCCCCTTCGCCGACATCAACTGGGTCATCGGCCTGGTGTTCGCGGTGGCCGTCGGCGCGGTGATCATCGGTGGGATCAAGAGCATCCCCCGGGTGACGGAGAAGATCGTCCCGTTCATGGCCGGCACCTACGTCGGCGCTTGCCTCATCGTCATCATCGGCAGCATCGACCAGGTACCCGGCGCGTTCGGTGAGATCGTGGCCGGCGCCTTGAACCCGCAGAGCATGGCCGGCGGGTTCCTCGGGGTGCTGATGGTCGGTTTCCAGCGAGCCGCGTTCTCCAACGAGGCCGGGATCGGCTCCGCGTCGATCGCGCACTCCGCGGTCCAGACCAGGGAGCCGGCGACCGAGGGCTTCGTAGCGCTGCTCGAGCCGCTCATCGACACCATCGTGGTCTGCACGATGACGGCGCTGACGATCGTGATCACCGGTGCCTGGGCCGATCCGGAGGCCTCGGAGCTCGGGGGGGTCGGGCTCACCTCGCGCGCGTTCGAGTCGGTGATCCCCTGGTTCCCCAACGTCCTCGCGATAGCGGTCGTCCTGTTCGCGTTCTCGACGATGATCTCGTGGTCGTACTACGGGATGAAGGCGACCGGCTACCTGTTCGGTGACAGCACGACGGCCGAGATCGTGTTCAAGGTCGTCTTCTGCCTGTTCGTCGTGGTGGGTGCCGCGTTGTCGCTGGAGCCTGTGATCGGCTTCTCGGACTCGATGATCTTCTCGATGTCGATCGCCAACGTCATCGGTCTCTTACATCCTGGCCCGGACGGTCCGCAACGAGGTCCGACGCCACCTGGGCAAGGTGGAGCGAGGGGAGTTCGCCCGGGTGAAGTGATCTCCGTGCGCCGCTACTCCCACGATTCGAAAGGCTTCGATCGAGCTGACAGGTAGGCGTCCAGGTTCGGCACGAACCGTCAACTGCCCACCCCAGGGCCGGCCCGGCGAGCTGGAACCGGCTGCCAGGCGGCCGGTCTCGCACCAACGTCACGCCTGCAGAGTCGGGTGGCCGCGCTGCCCGCCGTGCGGCCTTGCCGGTGCCACGGGCGACCGGATGGGGCCGGGGAACATCCAGGGCAGGAAGGGGTCGGGGGGCGGGCCGCACGATCGACCCCTCGCAGAGCACCGGCCGGTACACATGACCCGCGCCGCCGGTGGAGCCGGGCCGTCCGTGCACGCCCGTAGACTCCGCGCCACAGGGGAACCGAACGAGGGGGGAACGACGTGGTCGCACGCCCGCGCACGTCCGCGATGGGTCTGGCGGGGATGCTCGCGCTCGCCGCCTGCACCGGCCAGGGCGGGCAAGCCGCCGCCCCGACCACGGCCACCACGAGTACGCCGTCGGCCCAGGAACAGGTCGTCGCCGTACTCACCGAGCTCGGCACGTCCTCCGACCCGGACCAGTGCACCGACGCCTACACGGCCAACGGCCTGGAGCTGGCGGTCGGGAGCACCGACGTCGCGGTGTGCCGCGACGCCGTCGCCGCCTCCGAGCCGGCCGACGAGGTGGTGGTCGACCAGGTAGCCGTCGACGGCAGCACCGCCACCGCGCGCGTGACGTCGATCGGCGGTTCCAGCTCGGGGCTCGCCCAGACTCTCGAGCTCGTCCTCCAGGACGACCGGTGGATGGTCGACGGCATCTCCGGTCTGGCGATTGCCGATCGGGCGGCGTTCGACGAAGGTGTCGCGCTCGACCTCGCCGAGTGGGGACCTGCCGTCATCCCTCCCGAGCACCTGGACTGCGTCGGCGAGCAGCTGCGGGCGGCGAGCGATGCCGAGATCGTCGCCGCGTTCGAGGAAGGCCGCTCCCACGCCGTCGCCGTCGGGGCCATCTCCTGGTGCGTGGCAGCCGGTGTGGACTCGTTCGCGTTGTACGAGATCGTCCGGTACCAGCTGGAGGCCAAGGGTCTCAGCGCCGAGCAGGCCGACTGCGTCGCGGTCGAAGCGCTCGGCACGTTTCTCGCCCTCACCCTGGAGCAGCTGGTCACCTCCGAGACTGCGCGGGCGCAACTGGAGGACGGCCTCCTCGCCGCGTCGCAGACCCCGGTGTGCCAGCAGCTCGGTGCCGCTCCCTAGTCCCGCCCCAGGACCGTGCGACGGGTGAACGGGATCGAGACCGAGTACGGCGTTTCGGCCGCCGGTGACCCGGCCGCCGACCCGCGGCTGCCGCGGGGAGGTCGTCAACGCCTGCGCAGCCCCGTTGGGGGCCCGGGGCGGCCAGCCCCCTACAGGCCGGGCTGCAGGCGCTTGGCCAGGTCGGCGAAGTCGTCGGCGTGCTTGCGCAGGAAGTGCAGCTGGTGGGTGACGCCGGCGCGCGTGGTGACGCGCAGGTTCCCGTTGGTCAGCAGCCCGGCCTTCTTCAGATCGACGCCAGCGATGTCGGCGCGGACCAGCACCAGGTCGCCCTCGTGCCCGTGCCCGACGAGCGCGAAGTGGCTGGCCTTGTTCGTCCCCCGGGCCATCAGCGTGGTGCCGTCGAAGTCGACCTCGCACATGTACCCCGTGATCATGAGGGGCACGCCACAAGGACTGACCGGCGCGCGGACCCGGCTCGCGACATCGCGCGGGCGATCAGCCGCGCGGGGACCGGCCCCGTGGCGTAGACCCCTGAGGCAGGTCAGCGTTCGCTGAGTTCGGCAGCGAGCTGTGAGGAAAGTTGCACGAATGCACTACCGACGTCCGTTGGCCCGGCCGGGTAGCGGCACCTGGCCGTCGTACGGCCGAACGTGCGCGAGGGGGACGCTGTGCTCTCCGCTACGCGGCCACTCGGCAAAGACCCAGCCATCTTCGACTCGGGTCACGACCCCGACCTCGCCCGTAGCGATGATGAGGTCGAAGACCGGTGGTGCCGTGTACTCCACACGGACACCCGGTTTGTAGGTCATGGAATGCATCTGCCTGACGCGCCACAAGATCCGCGCCTCGTCGCCGAGTGGCACTTCACCTGAACAGGTCGGCACCTTCGACGCCGGTTGGGTCCGCCCCGAGAACATCCTCATGAAGGCCGACGAGCGGGTGCCCGTCCGCAAGGGCGACCATGGCCCACGCGGGTGGCGCGACCCCTCCGTCAGGGTCCCCGCCCTCACCAAGGACGCAAGCAACGCGAAGACGGCCTCGTACGCCGCAGCGGACATCGCGGTCGCGACGTCCTCAGGCGAGGCCCCGCATCCACCACACGACGCGCAGCAGGCAGGTTGCTGAGGTTCGCTGTTCTCCACCGAACGCCTCGCCAAGCAAGCCGCAGCAACTCGTCGCGTGTTGCGTCAGTCATCGGAGGATGACTACTCAGCGTTCGCCGAGCAGGACCCGGACCTGGTCCTGGCCGCCGGAGCTGCGGGCAACGGTCAGGGTGACCTGTTCGCCGGGGAGGCGGCCCAGCCGGGCGTCGACCTCGCCGGCCGTCCCATGCACCGGCCGCCCCAGCCGGGGCACCCGGGCCGAGGTATAGCGATTTATGAAGCGGTATAGCGAAACGCGATACACGACGTCGGCCGTCGCGCGTTTCCCGCCCGTCCCACGGGAGCCGCCGACTCGCGGACGTAAGTAGCGACCCCCGGTCGCCGACCATGCGTGGCCGAGGTGCAGGACGAGTCCGCTGTGAGCCGAGGCTGAGCCCCCCGCACCAGCTGCTTCGAAGCACGCCCCCGTCGCAGCCGCCCCCGGACCCCGCACACCCAAGAGCCCCGGCCTCGTCGTGAGGCCGGGGCTCATCCCGCTCAGCATCCGGTCAATGTCCGGCTGACCGATTCACGGACATTGCTGACCGATCCAGGGACATTGCTGACCGATCCAGCAGGGACATTGAATGACCGTTCACATCAGCTGTGAACGGTCATCCAATGTCCGTCCAACGGTCACAGTATGTCCCGCGGCGGTCGGCTCCGGTCGCTGGGAAGCCACGCGCGGTAGGCGATGTTCTGGCCCGCTCGACGAGCCGCGACCGAACCCTTCCGCGGCCTAACTGTGCCAGCCTGCCTCAGCAGGTGGCGTTCTCCCCAACCGGCCGCTGGTCGGGTGCGTCGGATGGCTTCACGGCCGGGCTCGGGCCGGTTCGCCCACCGGCTCCGGTGCGGGCTGGCCGGTCGGGTCGAGGTTGGCCACCCGTGAAGGCGTGAGCTTGCCGCCGCGGATGTCGCGCCAGATGGCGGCCAGGGCGTCGTCCAGGGAATAGCCGGCCAGCTCACCGGGAAGCCAGGGACCGTGGTCGTTCAGACCCGCTGGGCGAAGCCGTTGGCGGGGTTCCGCAGGATCATCGTCAGGCCGGCGAGCTGGTCGCGCACCCCGGGGGCGTGGTGCCGGTCACGGTCGTGATCTCCTGGACGCTGGCGTACCCGGCGTCCTCGGCGCCGCACAGGTCCAGCATGGTCAAGGCCGCGGCGTTGCCGCGCTCGGCCACGCGGCGCAGGCGCCCTGGTCCCATGCCGGGCCCGGTCCGGATCGCCGGCCTTCGCGGGTGAGTCGATCAGCCGTCCGATGGCGAACTCCTCCACCTCCGGCACCGGTAACCGGCCGAACGCCCCTCAGCGGATTCCGTGGGCACTAGAGGGCTGAATGGGTGAAATGCTCATCCGACGATTGTTCGGGGGATTTCAGCGCTTTAGGTTCAGCGCCACGGCGTCCGAGGGACGCTGATCCGGGGGGCTGCAGTGATGATTCACGCTGGGCGACGACGCGTTCTCACTGCCGGGGTCCTGATAGCGGCCGCCCAGGCACTGCTCGGACCAGCGGTCGCCACGCCAGGACCCGCACCTGCGCGCGCACACGCTGAGATCAGCTCGACCGGGAGCTCAGCCGACGACCGGAGCCAGGCTCAACGCATGGCGCAGGAATCAGGTGCGCCGGTCGTGATCGACTCGGAAACCACAGAAACGCAACTCATCTCAGCCAATCCCGATGGCACGACAACGGCCGAACTCAGCGCTACTCCGGTGCGGGTTGAACACGGAGACGGCTGGGTCCCGGTGGACACCTCACTCGTCATCGAGGCTGACGGACGCATCGCTCCGGACGCTGCCGCCCTGGACGTGTCGTTCTCCGGCGGTGGCGCAGACGCGCTGGTCGTTGTGCGCGAGGGCGGAACGTCGCTGACGTGGCGGTGGCCAGGTGACCTGCCGGCGCCAATCGTGACGGGCGACACCGCGGTGTACCCGGAGGTGCTGCCGGGGGTCGACCTGCAGCTGCGAGCTGGTGTCGAGTCGTTCTCGGAGGTCCTCGTCGTTCGCGATCGTGAGGCGGCAGGCGACCCGCGTCTAGCCCAACTGACCTTGCAGTCGGAAGTCGAAGGTGGGGAGCTGTCGCGCCGCGACGGCGGCCTGGTGGTCACGGACATGGCGGGCGAGGTGGTGCTGAACAGCAATCCGGCGCTGATGTGGGACGCCAGCGGCGCACAGGACCCTGGGCTGCATCGCCTGCTCGAGGACTCCGTGGCCATCGGCGACGCTGGCTTCAGTGCCGACGGCCCGGTCGAGGGTGACGTCGTGAAGGCTCTGGACGTCGCGCTCGTCGATGGCCACCTGGAGATCGCTGTAGATCAGTCGATGCTGTCAGATCCCGAGACGACGTTCCCGGTCGTCATCGACCCTGAGCTGTCCGCGGTCCGGAACTCGTGGGCAATGGTGAACAAGTCGTTCTCAACGCAGGAGTACTACAACTGGAGCGACGCCAGCGAAGGCGTTGGCTACGTCACCGGCGCCAGCTACGGCACGCACACGAAGCGGCTCTTCTGGGACTTCGACACGTCCCCCTTTCGGGGCAAGAACATTCTCGGGGCCACCTTCTCGGCAAAGCAGACACACGCCTATGACTGCACGGCGAACGCAGTTCAGCTCTGGCGAACCGGGACGGCAACGGCAGCCACGAACTGGAGCAACCCGCCGACCTGGATCGATCTTCAGTCCACTCACACCGTCAAGCTGGGGCGCACCGGCTGCTCACCAGCTGGCGGCCAACTCGACTTCCCTGCCACATCTGCCATGCAGTGGGCCGCCAGTAACAACCAGAACCATCTTTCTCTCGGCCTGCGTGCAGCCTCCGAGACCTCGAGCTCAAGTTGGCGCCGCTTCGAGAGCACCGTCACTCTGGCGGTGGACTTCAACACCCCCCCGGTCGCCCTCTCCGCCGTTGATCTGGGTTTGAGCGGAACCCCGAAGATCCCGTGCGTGACAGGTTCCGGTCGTCCCTGGGTGAACAGCAGGTCAATGACGCTGCAGGCGATAGGCCGTGACGCCGACAAGCCGTACGGGCAGACTCTGCAGGCCCACTTCGAGTACTGGTACGAGGGCGGATTCCGCGAGTTGGAGAGTGGTCGCCTCCGCTACTACGGCAACCTCACGCCTGCGGCAAAGCAAGGCGAGATGGCTGGCCGGCGGCTGGTCAGAGAGTGGGATCCCGGAACCGGCGCCACCAGAACGTGGCACGAGACGCTCGACCGCGGCAGTCGGGAACTCGATACGGTGACGCCACGGCAACACGTCGTCTACTGGCAAGACAACGCTACGGGCGAACCCACGAATCGTGAGACAACCGCGGCGGTACCTCAAGCGCATCGATACGGCGAGCGCTCCGGCAAGACAACAACCGCACCGCCGGGTGGTTAGTGCCGAGCGGTGCTGGAAGGTCGATGACCCGACGCGAGCCAGGACAAGGACGATCGCTGGCCAGATGTGCCTTCGACCAGATCTGAGCCGCCGCTGCAGACAGTTCGCGACTTCTTCACCGAAGCGGCTATTCCGGGGGCATTCGGATCGTCAGACCTGAAACTGGAGGGCCCAAGACCCACTACTCCTTCGACGAGTTCGGCAACTTCGGAGGTGCGTGGTGACCACGCCGCCGAGTCCCGACCGTGCCGCTGTTCGCGAGCGACTTCTCGACCTGCTCGCCGGTCGCGAGTCGAGGGAGGAAGCCGCCGCTTGGGCTAGCACCTGGGTGACTCAGGACGATCCTGAAGTGAAGGACCCCATTGTTTGGAATGCCCTCCGCGAACTGTCCGGGGCAGACCTCATGATCAGCCCTGTTGACTATCTGCACGGCGAGGACGACTTCCACCAGTGGCTCGATCGGCTCGAAGCAGACGAGGACCAATGAGAGCCGTCGTCGGTGCTCTCGTTGCGCTTCTGGTCGCCCTCATCGGACTAGGGTCTGTGACCGCTGCTGAGGCAACTCAGGCGCCAGCGCTCGTGCCCTACGCCTACGACGCATCTCGGTACGGTGCGCCGCCGATGGGTGGGATCACCGAGCGTGGTCCGCCCGCGGCGTACGACCACGCCATCTACGACGCCGTCGCCAACTGGTCGCACGGCGCTGAGGTGCGCTCTGATGGACCAGCACCCGCCGCCGCCACCGACTACGAACACCCGGGCACGCTCGCGGAGGTCGTGTGGTCTACGGGTACGACCGACCGGGAAGCCCAGACCAACTCCGGGTCCTCATTCGCCTTCGAGCGCAACCGTGTTGCCGCAAACACCGCGAGGACCGCGGGTCAGAAGCTGACGACCTACTACCCGCCGAACCGGGGTTTCCTCGGCGGCTCCTCAAGGCAGACCCTCGAAGCTGGTACTCGGATCGACCGATACGGACGAGAAGGGGGGACGTTCGTCTCGCCGGCCGGAACACCGCTCGAGATGCGGTCGTTGCCGCCCGGTGCGGGGGCGCGACCCCCCAACGTCTATGAGGTCGTCGAGCCGTTCCCGGTCGACGCTGGCACCGTTGCTCCCTGGCACGGCCAGCTGGGTTTCGGGACGCAGTACGAGCTTCCCGGATCTGTGGCTGATCTGATCGGGCAGGGCTTCCTCAAGGCGGTGAACTAGATGGATCGCCGGACTCTGCGTGACCTGCTGGACAAGGAAGGTATCGACCGACTCGCCTACGATCTCGACGGCCGAGCAGAGGACGACACGTACGTACTGGAGCCGTCGGAAGGCGGCTGGGCGGTCTTCTTCTCAGAACGCGGGCTCCGGACGACGGAGACTCGCTTCGACACCGAGGACGAGGCATGTGGGCATCTCTTCGCGCTGCTCCTCCGCGACCGGACGACACGCAGGCGATGACATGACGAGTGGCGAGCCGTCGCCGGGAACCGCAGCAGGGCCTCTTGCGATCAGGCGCTGTTTCGGCCGTCTGCTCGTCGTTCTGACCGCCACACTCGCGGTGGTCGCTGGGGTGCTCGGCTCTGCTCCAGCGCCGGTGGCGGTGGCGGTGGCCCACTACGACACGGTCGCCCACAGCTACGAAACCTCGGCGCTGTTGTCGACACCGAGCGCCGCGACGGCGCGCCCGCGGGCTTCGCCGGCGGGCCCCAGAGCCGTGTCCGGGAAACCGGGTCAGGCTCCCCGGCAGGTCTGAGCTGCGGGTCGCCGGCCTCGCGTTAAATGCCGTAGCCAGGTGAGCCGTGGTGGCCGTGCCTGCGTGGGTCGTGGGTCCCGACCGGGCTGAGCCCTTGGTCTCGGCCGGGCTGCTGGCGAAGTGCCGGGTTCCGAGGGGTTAGGGGTTAGTGAGCAGTTGCTGTAGAGCGGTGACCGTCAGGCGCTGAGCCGGTCGGCGGTGCCGCCGACGAACTGCACCCCTTCGCCAGCCAAGACCTGCTCGACGCTGTCGTCGCGGCCGTCGTCCCACCGGAAGCGCGTCGACGGGCGGCCGGTGGCCTCCAGCAGCCGCCACGGGTTCGGGCAGGCGGTGCACCGCGTGACGTGCTGGCCCACCCATGCCGTCCTGGCGTCCCATCTGCGGCCGGCGCCGCGTGCGGTCCGGGCCGCCGCGACAACAGAACCAGACTCGACCAGCGCAGTGTGGCCGACCCACCGAGTCACGTTCAGCGTGCCGGCGGCAGCGAGCCGCTGCGCCTGGCGGACCGAGACGCCCAGCTGGGCCGCTGCGTCCTGCAGTGTCACCTCCATGACGGATAACGTCGCGATGGCGAAGTTTTCTGTCAAGAGCGGAGGGACCGAGAACTCCCGATTGCCTGGCTCCTAGAGGCACACACCTAGCACCCCAGCGCCTGCCCCCCGGCACCCGTGGCGCAGATGTAGCGTTTTGTAGGGCGGTGTAGCGAAACACTAGATGTGACCCTGCGTAGCCGTGCTGTGGCTTTGAGTAGCGGCGTCGCCGGGTACGAGGAGACCGCCGCTCGGCTGCGCAGCGGACCCAACTTCGTGAGTCCCAGACCCCAAACGCGCAGGAGCCCCGGCCTCGTCGTGAGGCCGGGGCTCCTACCGCTCAACACCCAATCAATGTCCCGCTGACCGAATCAGGGACATTGCTGACCGATCCAGGGACATTGCTGACCGATCCAGCAGGGACATTGACTGACCGTTCACATCAGCTGCACCCGCTGGTGCTCCCACACCCCTCACACACGTGGCAGCTTCCCGCCGGCCGCATCTTCGTGCCGCAGGTGAAGCACATCGGCGCGTCCGACTCGCGGCCCTGGATGGCCTCGAGCAGCTCGGCCGAGGAGTGCACCGACTTCGGAGCCGCCTTGACGGACGCCTCCTCCACCGAGTGGTGCTCAGTGGTCTCGGCCTTGGCCTCGACCACGGGAGCCGACTGCTGCAGCGAGTGCGCCTCGGACTCCTCGTCGGCCGGGGTCGGCTCGTACGAGCCGGTGTCGAGCTGGCGCGCCCGCTCCTCGGCCGTGTGGATGCCGTACGCCGACCGGGTGTCGAAGTCGAGGTAGTCCAGCGCCAGGCGGCGGAACACGTAGTCCATCACCGACTGCGACATCCGCACGTCCGGGTCGTCGGTCAAGCCGGCCGGCTCGAAGCGCATGTTCGTGAACTTCTCCACGTACGTCTCCAGCGGCACGCCGTACTGCAAGGCGATGGAGATCGCGATCGAGAAGGCGTCCATCACACCGGCCAGGGTCGAGCCCTGCTTGCCGAGCTTGAGGAACACCTCGCCGAGGCCGTCGTCCGGGTAGGAGCCGGCGGTCATGTAGCCCTCGGCGCCACCGACGCTGAACGACGTGGTGATCGACGGACGCGACTTCGGCAGGCGCTTGCGGGTCGGCTTGTTGACCTCGACCACCTTCACCTCGGACTCCGCCGGGGCGGCCTTCTTGCCACCGTCCGACAGCGGCTGGCCGACCTTGCAGTTGTCGCGGTACACGGCGAGGGCCTTCAGGCCGAGCTTCCAGCCCTGGAAGTAGACGTCGGCGATCTCCTCGACCGTCGCGTCCTCGGGCAGGTTGACCGTCTTCGAGATCGCGCCCGACAGGAACGGCTGCGTCGCCGCCATCATCCGCACGTGGCCCATCGGCTTGATGGACCGCTCCCCCATCGCCGTGTCGAAGACGTCGTAGTGCTCGCGCTTGAGGCCCGGCGCGTCGATGACGTGGCCGTGCTCGGCGATGAACTCGACGATCGCCTCGACCGTCTCCTCGGCGTAGCCGAACTTGCGCAGCGCCGCCGGGATCGTCTGGTTGACGATCTGCATCGAGCCGCCGCCGACGAGCTTCTTGAACTTGACCAGCGAGAAGTCGGGCTCGATGCCCGTCGTGTCGCAGTCCATCATGAAGCCGATCGTGCCGGTCGGTGCGAGCACCGAGGCCTGCGCGTTGCGCCAGCCGTTCTTGGCGCCGATCGACAGCACGCCGGCCCACGACTTGGTGGCCTCGCGCTGCACGTCCTTGTCCATCGTGTGCAGGGTGCGGATCGCGTCGTTCGCGGCCGCGTGCTTGCGCATCACGCGGGTGTGCGCCTCGGCGTTGCGGGCGAAGCCCTCGTACGGGCCCACCACGCCGGCGAGCTCGGCCGACCGCTTGTACGCGGTGCCCGTCATCAGCGACGTGATGCCGGCGGCGAGTGCCCGTCCGCCGTCGCTGTCGTAGGCCAGGCCCGACGCCATCAGCAGCGCGCCGAGGTTGGCGTACCCGATGCCCAGCTGGCGGAACGTGCGGGTGGTCTCGCCGATCGCCTCGGTCGGGAAGTCGGCGAAGCAGATCGAGATGTCCATCGCCGTGATGACGATCTCGACGGCCTTGGCGAACCTCTTCGCGTCGAACGAGCCGTCGTCCTGCAGGAACTTCAGCAGGTTCAGCGACGCGAGGTTGCAGGACGAGTTGTCGAGGTGCATGTACTCGCTGCACGGGTTCGACGCGGTGATGCGGCCGGACTCGGGCGTGGTGTGCCAGTCGTTGATCGTGTCGTCGTACTGGATGCCCGGGTCGGCGCACGCCCACGCGGCCTGGGAGATCCTGCCGAACAGCCCTGCCGCGTCGACGGTCTCGATGACCGAGCCGTCCAGCCGCGAGGTCAGGCCGAACTCGCCCTTCTCCTCGACCGCGTGCATGAAGGCGTCGGAGACACGGACCGAGTTGTTGGCGTTCTGGTACTGCACCGACGTGATGTCGGAGCCACCGAGGTCCATGTCGAAGCCGGCGTCGCGGAGCACGCGGATCTTGTTCTCCTCACGCGCCTTCGTCTCGACGAACTCCTCGATGTCGGGGTGGTCGACGTCGAGGACGACCATCTTGGCCGCGCGGCGCGTGGCGCCGCCCGACTTGATCGTGCCGGCGGACGCGTCGGCGCCGCGCATGAAGGAGACCGGGCCCGAAGCGGTGCCGCCCGAGGAGCGCAGCAGCTCCTTCGACGAGCGGATCCGCGACAGGTTGAGCCCCGCGCCGGAGCCGCCCTTGAAGATCAGCCCCTCTTCGCGGTACCAGTTGAGGATCGAGTCCATCGAGTCCTCGACGGCGAGGATGAAGCACGCGCTGACCTGCTGCGGGCTCGAGGTGCCGACGTTGAACCACACCGGGCTGTTGAACGAGAACACCTGGTGCAGAAGCATGTGCGTGAGCTCGTGCTCGAAGACCGTCGCGTCGTCCTCCGTCGCGAAGTAGCCGTGGTCGCGGCCGGCCTGCGTGTACGTGAGCACCACGCGGTCGAGGAGCTGCTTGAGCCCCTGCTCGCGCTCCGGGGTGCCGACGGCGCCGCGGAAGTACTTGGTGGTGACGATCGTGGAGGCGTTCACCGACCAGAAGTCGGGGAACTCGACACCGCGCTGCTCGAAGATCGTCTCGCCGGTCTTCCAGTTCTGCTGGACGACGTCGCGCCGCTCCCAGGTCACCGCGTCGTAGGGGTGCACGCCAGGCGTGGTGTACACGCGCTCCATGGTCAGGCCCTTGCCGGCGGCCTTGCCGCTTCGCTTGCGCGAGCCCGCGGCGGTGCCTGGCGCGATCTCCGTCATCTGCTTCCTCGTCCCCTCGTGGTGCTGCTGGGTGGTGTGGCCGGTGTCTGTGGTGGTGCGGGTCGTGCGATGGGGTCGTGCGGTCAGTCCATCACTGGGGTCTGACAGTTCTGCCGGGTGTGACGTGGGAACCGCCGGCGGCGTCGGCTTCCCCTCCGAAGCCGCCGGCGGTGACTCAGGGGCTGTGCGCCGGGGCGGTGTCGCCGGGTTCGACCCCGGTCGGTTCGCCCTCGGCACGCAGCAGGGTGATCGCGGCCTCGAAGTCCTCGAGCGACTCGAAGGCCTGGTAGACGGACGAGAACCGCAGGTAGGCCACGTCGTCGAGCTGACGCAGCGGCCCGAGGACGGCGACGCCCACCTCGTGGGCCTCGACCTCAGCCGCGCCGGTCGCCCGGATCGACTCCTCGACGGTCTGCGCGAGCAGCGCCAGCTGGTCCTCGGTGACCGGGCGTCCCTGGCATGCCTTGCGGACGCCGGACACGACCTTGTCGCGGCTGAACGGCTCGGCCGCGCCGGACCGCTTGACCACGGTGAGGCTGGTCGTCTCCACGGTGGTGAAGCGGCGACCGCACTCGGGGCACTGACGGCGGCGCCGGATGGCCGCGCCGTCGTCGGCCGTGCGCGAGTCGACGACCCGGGAGTCGCTGTGGCGGCAGAACGGGCAGTGCACCAGCGGCCTCCTCTCCGGGTCCCCCGCCTCGCGCTACGCCGTCCACATCCTGTGGACGACTTCGTCGGCGGCGTCCACAACCTGTGGACGAATCACATCCGTGCAACTACTAGATGTTGGGGTGAACGCTAGGACGAGCCCCACATGTTCCGCAAGCACTTCGGCTGAAGTCGCGCGTGTCGCGCGTCGTGTCGCGCTGGGGAGGCCGTGGAGCAGCACGTCCGACCGCCCCGACGAGCGGGGGCCGGCGGTCAGGCTGAGGCGGCGTCGACCTCGTCGAGGACCTTGGCGAAGCACCGGCTGTCGGGCTCGCAGCGGTAGGTGCCGAACTTCTCGGTCGGGGCGTACCCGGACGACGTGTAGAGGCCGATCGCCTCCGGCTGCATGAGGCCGGTCTCGAGGACGAGGCGGCGGCGACCGGCGTCGCGGGCACGACGCTCGAGCTCGACCAGGACGGTCCGGGCCAGGCCGACTCCCCGCCGGGTCGGCGAGACGTACATCCGCTTGATCTCGGCGTCGCCGTCCGCGAAGAAGGGCTCGTCGGAGTCGTGGGCGCGCCACCCGCCGCAGGCCACGGCCTCGCCGTCGACGTAGCCGACGACGAAGGTGCCGCGCGGAGGATGGAACTCGGTGAGGTCGAGGGGGGTGGCGTCCTCGCCGCCGTAGCGCCGCACGTACTCCTGCTGCACCTCGCCGACGAGCCGGAGCGCGTCGGGGTGGTCGAGGGCGACGGTCCGGAGCTCCACGATCGTGAGACTACGACCTCGCGGTCCCGCACGTCGCCACCTCACCATCGCGTGTGGGGTCCGGTGCGGCAGAGCGCCCCTCAGCCCGCGGGGACGATGAGCGACTGTCCGGCCGACACCTGCGAGGTGCTCAGCCCGTTCAGCTGCTGGATGTCGATGATGACGTCACGGCGGTCGGCGCCCGGCACCGCGTCCCCCGCGATCGACCACAAGGACTCACCGGGCTGGACCACGACCGTCGCGGTGCCCGCGGACGTCGCGCCGTCGCCGGCCAGCGCGCTCTGCGCGCCGATCACTCCCCCACCCACGAGCACCACCGTGGCCAGCAGCGTGATCGCCAGGCGGCCGCGGCGGGTCAGGGCCAGCGGCGCGTCGGCGCTCTGGGGCCGAGCAGGGACGGCAGACAGGTGGCGCGTGCGGTCCTGCTGCCCGCGGCCGCCGAAGGGGCTGACCATGGCCGGGCTGACTGTCATCGCGCTCATCGGGACCTCCGGGCGTGTGGGGAAGGATGTCGAACGGTTGTTCGATCGAACGCCTGTACGAGTTCTACCAGCCGTCTCGGACGGTGTCCAGCGTTCAGTCGAACAGGTGTTCGTCGGACAGGTGTTCGTCGTCATGTCCCGGAGTCCAGCAGGCGCCACCGACAGTCGGTCCCGACGAGGGCCTCGCTAGGCCCGCAGATCGACCGGTATCCGCGGTCCCAGGGCCACTCCGAACGGCGGTAAGTGACCGATCCGCGAGAAGGAGGTCTGCGACACGCCTTCGAACAGGTGTTTGAATCGGGACTGTCGGAGCCGTACGGTTTCCTCAACGGCACGACCCGCACACGGCTCCAGGAGGCACCGCGATGGCCCGGCCCACCGAACCCCCACGACGCCCGGCCGCCGGCGACGGCACGTTCAAGGCCGCGACCAGCCGCAACGGCGAGGCGCACGTGCACGAGCTGCCCGAGGTCGACACCGGCGACGGGCTCACGGTCCGCCAGCGCAAGGTGCTCGACTGCATCCGTGACGCGGTCGCCGCGCGGGGCTACCCGCCGAGCATGCGCGAGATCGGCGAGAGCGTCGGCCTGACCAGCCCGTCGAGCGTGGCCCACCAGCTCGCCACGCTGGAGAAGAAGGGCTTCCTTCGCCGCGACCCGCACCGCCCCCGCGCGATCGAGGTCGTCTCCCCCGAGGAGATCGACCCCACCGGCTCCGGCGACGCCTTCCCCGAGCCCTCGTACGTCCCGGTCGTCGGACGGATCGCGGCCGGTGGGCCGATCCTCGCGGAGGAGGCCGTCGAGGACGTCTTCCCGCTCCCCCGCCAGCTCGTCGGCGACGGCCAGCTCTTCCTGCTCAAGGTCGTGGGCGAGTCGATGATCGACGCCGCCATCTGCGACGGCGACTGGGTGGTCGTCCGCCAGCAGCAGGTGGCCGAGAACGGTGAGATCGTCGCCGCGATGATCGACGGCGAGGCGACGGTCAAGACCTACAAGCGCAAGGACGGGCACCTCTGGCTGATGCCGCACAACCCCGCCTTCGAGCCGATCAACGGCGACGACGCGCAGATCCTGGGCCGCGTCGTGGCGGTGCTGCGGAGCGTCTGACGTGGGCGACCAGCTCGTCATGATCCGCGACGCGTCGATCCGGCTCGGCCAGCTGCTCAAGCTGGCCGGGCTGGCCGACGACGGCGCCGTGGCCAAGGCGATGCTCGACGACGGGCTCGTGCAGGTGGACGGGGAGCCCGAGGGGCGGCGCGGTCGGCAGATCCGCCCCGGCGACGTCGTCACCGTGGACGTCGACGGTGACGTCACGACGCTCACCGTGCAGCCCCGCTGACGCGACAGTCACCAGCGAGGGCACGACCGGCAGACCGTCGGCGCCCGTCAGGGTCGTGGACCGGCCAGCGCAGCCCCGACGATCCCCTCGAGCTGGCGGCTCGGGGCGATGCCCATCTCGCCGTCGAGTACGCGTCTGTACGCCTCGAGCTGCCTGACCGCCTCGGACACGTTCCCCTCCCCCAGGTGGGCGGAGATCAGTGCGCGCTGTGAGGACTCACGCAGCGGCTCCGCGCTGACCGCGGCCAGGGCTGCGGCGATGCCCTCGGAGTACCGCCCCACCCGGCACAGCGCGTCGCTGAGCACCTCGAGCGCGTGCATGCGCAGCTGACGTTGGCGCTCACGGTCGATGACCAGCCACTCCTCGTCCCAGGTCGGGAGCAGGTCACGGTCGAGCAGCTGGATCGTCTGCCCACCTGCCAGGACGGCGTGCTGGTAGACCAGCTGCTCGGCGCACCTCTGGGACTCACGCAGGTCGACCGAGACGTGCGAGTCGAGACCGACACCCTCCCGCGTACACCGCAGCACCGCTCCGGACACCCGCTGCACCCGCCACAGCGCATTTCGCAGGTTGGCCTTCGCGCGGGACTCGACAGCGTCACGCCAGAGCGTTCCTGCCAGGGACGACCGGGTCTGGGGGGACCCGACGACAGCCAGCAGCCCGAGAACACGCTGGGCCTGGATCGGCAGCAGGAGGGGCCGCTCCCCCACGAGCAGCTCGAAGCGGCCCATCACCCTGAGGTGCGCCCGCTGTGGTGGTGTCGACATGGTGCCCCCGGACACTGGTGAGCCGGCGGTCGGACATCCAGGGAGACAATCGCTACGACGACCGCAATGACGCGGCGAGGACGCTTCCACCGCCAACATAGCGCGTATGGCGGTGGTGGTAAACGGTTCTCACCCGCCGACGTGGACCGTGGTCGTGGTCCGCGCCTGGGTCGAGGGAGCAGGAATCCGGATCAGGCTCCTCGGCTCCGACAGCACGGGCGCCCACGCGCATGCCGTCGTGGCGTCGGCGGACGACGCCGCCGTGACGGTCTCCGCGTGGCTCCGCGACCTGGCCACGTCGACGCCGATCGGCCACGAGCGTCGACCGACGACGGACGCGAAGACGAGCGAGTGACGCTCGCGCGACGGCCACGCCGACGACACCTGGACGATGCCGCGGACGGCCACCACCTAGCGTCGACGGCCAGTGCCCGGGAGGTGGTCATGAGCGTCTTCGAGACGACAGCCGCGGCCGTCCGACCTGGTGGGCCGCCCTCACCACAGGCCCCGCCGACGCAGGCGGCAACCAGCCCCTTCGCCGCTGCCGTGCTGACGGTCGAGAAGGGGGCCGCGACGCCCGCGACCGTCGACGGCGAGGACTACGTCGCCCACGAGGTCACGACCCCGTTCGCCGGACCGATGGTCACCTTCGAGGAGGCCGACCTGGAGGCGGAGGCGTTCGAGGCGCTGCGGGCCGAGTTCGAGGACGAGGAGTTCGCGGAGGCTCTCGAGGCACTGGGTGACGAGGCGGCCGCCAGGCACCTGACCGCCAGCGCCACGTGGGGGCAGCAGGCCGAGGCGCTCCAGGTGGGCGAGTCGGAGGCCACTCAGTGGATGGAGTCGGTCGCCGCACGGGCCGACCACCTGCTCACGGAGCTCGAAGGCCAGTTCGCGGACCGACCGGCGGGCGGCCTCACCGAGGCCGAGATCGACGCCGTGGCCGGGTACCTCCCCACCGACCAGGAGCTCGCGAACCGCCCGCTCGACGCGCAGGAGCTGTTCCTGGGCAGGCTCGTGAAGAAGGTGAAGAAGGTCGTCAAGGGCGTCGGGAAGCTCGTCAAGAAGGGCGTGCGGGCCGTCGGCAAGCTGCTGCCGCTCGGCAAGCTCTTCGGCGTGCTGAAGAAGATCGTCCGGCCACTGCTGGAACGGGTGCTCAAGAGGGCCATCGGCAAGCTCCCCCCTGCGCTGCGACCCGCCGCGACGAAGCTCGCCGCGAAGTTCGGGATGGGCCCGGGCGGCAGGGCCAAGTCGCCCTCGCCGGGACCCACCGCGGCCCCTGGCACCCCGCCGGCCGCGGCGACGGACGACTCCTCGACCGACCCCACGGCCGGTGCCGAGGGTGAGGACGCCTGGGGTGCCGAGTCGCTCGCCGACGAGCTCGACTCCTTCCTCGCGGAGGCGGTGCTGTCCCCGAGCGAGTCGGTCGTCACCGAGCTCCTGGCGGAGTTCGAGGCCGAGGGCTCCCCTGCCGGACTCTCTGCGGACGGTCCCTACGGCGCCCTGGACGCAGGACGGCAGAAGCTGACGCACCAGCTTCTCGAGGCCCAGCCGGGGCGCGCCCCCATCGAGGAGATGGAGGAGTTCGTGCCGGTCGTGATGGCCGCGATGAAGCTGATCAAGCTGGGGGTCAAGGTCATCGGCCGGAAGCGGGTCGTCGGCTTCGTCGCCAAGCTGCTGGCGACGCTGATCCAGGGCATGGTCGGGCGGCAGGCGGCCACACTGCTCTCGCGTCCCGTCGCTGACGCGGGCCTTCGCCTGCTCGGGCTGGAGGCTGAGGGCGTCGAGGACGGCACGCTGGGAGCGGAGGCTCTCGTCGCGACGGCGGAGGACACCATCCGTGACGTGATGTCGCACCCGGCAGCCTCCCTCGAGAACGAGCTGCTGCTGGAATCCCTCGTGCACGAGGCCTTCGCGTCGGCCGCGGCCCGCCACTTCCCGGCGGAGGTGTTGCGTCCCGAGCTGGTCGAGGAGGATGCCACGGACGGCGAGCGCGGGATCTGGGTGCTGTTCCCCCGCCGGGCGGGTCGGCACTTCCGCTACAAGAAGTACAGCGTCGTGCACCCCGTCCGCATCACCCGCGCCGTCGCCCGGTCGGTCACGTTCTCCGACGGCGAGACGCTCGAGGACCGGCTGCTCGACGCGGGCACCCGGACCTGGCCGGTGCAGGGCGAGGTGCACCACTACGAGCTGATGCCGGGCGCCGAGTACGGCCACCTCGCAGCCTTCGAGCTCGAGGGCGAGGACGAGTCGTACGCCGACGGTGCACTCGAGTTCGAGGAGCTCACGCCGTCACGACCGAACCCTCTCCCCCGCCCGCGGCCGCGGGCCCAACGTCGCCGCAGCGGACCCGCCCCCGCCGGGCGGCGACGAGCACCGGGCACACGCGCCTACCGGCTCAAGGTCAAGGGAGTGCGCCTGCGCCCCCGTCCCCCGTTCTCCCTGCGACTCGACGTCAGCGGTCCCCAGCCGGCCCTGCGGCTGCACCTGCACGTCAGCGAGCGCAACGCGCACCGTCTGGTGGGTCACCTCGAGAAGAAGCAGCCGGTGCAGGTCGTCGCCCTGCTGCGCGGCCTGGTCGGGCCGACGGTTCGCCAGGCGATCGCCGGTCGCCTCGGACGGAAGCTGGCCAAGCGGGGGATCACCGTCGCCGAGGGCGTGCCCGCGAAGGCGGCCGACGCCATCGCCGAGGCGATCGGCAGGACGGTCGCCGGGCAGCTGGCCTCCGCAGCGGCCGAGCTGACGACCGCAGCCAAGGATCCTGCAGCGGGTGTGACCCTCACCTTCGCCTTCACGTTCGACGACAAGGCTGCGCTCGCGAGCGGCACGGTCGCCGACCCCGCCCTGACCGTCCGCAGCGGACAGCACCGTGACTGACGACGCCGCGGTCCGGCAGACCCGGGCGGAGGTCGCCCACTGGCGCCTCGCGGTCGAGGCGCTCGCCGACCTCGATGTCGTGGCCGCGCCCGAGGCGTGGGCCGGGCTCGAGCAGTACCTGCAGTGCAACGTGCGCAACCGTCTCGCGGGAGTCGTGGCGGTCCTGGTCCAGGAGGCTCGCAGCCTGGAACGGGCAGCAGCGTCCGGCCTCGACGGCGACGCCCTGCGCACCGGAGTCCTGCGACTACGACGCCGCTACCTGCAGGCGGAGACGGTCCTGGACTTCTACGGCGACGCCGTGGCCACCCGCACCAACGCTCCGACGCGCGCCCTGCTCCGCGGGTACGACACCCTGGCGTCCGACTCCATGGCGCTGTCCCTCGAACAACTGGGCATCGACAGCCCACCCGCCCTGGTCTACCTCGACAAGGGGCTGGGGGCGTCGATCCTCAGGGCCGGCGTGAGGCTCTGGGACCAGTCTCACCCCTCGCCAGCCGCTGCCATCAAGCTGACCCGCCACAACGTGTCGTTCCCGACGGCGCTTCTCCACGAGTCCGGCCACCAGGTGGGTCACCTGACCGGGTGGAACACCCACCTGGCCGAAGCCCTGCGCGCGGTCCTCCTTCCGCGGTCGGTCGAGCTGGCCGACACCTGGAGCGGGTGGGCCAGCGAGATCGCCGCCGACACGCATGCCTTCTGCCAGGCCGGGTGGGCACCGGTCGTCGCCCTGGCCAACGTCGTGGACGGGTCGACCGCGGAGGTCTACCGGATCCGCTTCGGTGATCCGCACCCGTTCTCCTGGATCCGCGTCATGTTCAACGTGGCGCTCTGCCGCAGCTGGTTCGGCGACGGCCCCTGGGACGACGTCGCCCGGGTGTGGTGGCGTCGGCATCCCCCGGAGTCCGTTGGCGGGGAGGCCGGGCAGCTGGCCCGCGCGAGCCTCGCGGCGATGGACGACATCGTCGACACCTGCACGCGCCGTCCGATGCGGGCCTTCCGCGGAGCGTCCTTCGCTTCCGTCGTCGACCCCGGGCACGTGAGTCCCTCCGGACTGCGCGCCCTCGAGGACCAGGCCGGTGGATCCCTGCTCGCGTCGTCCTACCTACGCCGACGCCACCCGCTGAGGATCTTCGCGATCCTCGCCTCCCGCTCCGCGCTCGATCCGGTCCACGCGGAACAGCACCAGCAGTCGCTCCGTGCGTGGGTCACCGACCTCGGCGCGGACACGAGCCCCGCCTCCACCCTCGCCCACCGCGCCGCGTGAGCGCCCGAGACCGAAGGACCTCCCATGGCCACCACATCCTCCGCAGGCGGCGCAGCCGCGAACCAGCGGCTGATGGAGCAGCTCGTGCAGCTGACCGAGGCGGTGAAGCATCTCGCGGAGAGCCCGGCGGGCCGGTCCACGCCCGTGGACACCTCCACCGAGGCGGACCGGGCTCGACAGAGGGTGACCTTCGGGTACCGCGCCCTCGGCGCACTCACCGGCCGGGTCAGCTCGCGCAGCGGCTCCGAGTTCGACGTGCACGTCGTCGCCGCAACACGCAGGAAGGACCTGATCCTGTTCGAGGCCCTGCCCCCGGCGGCCGACTGGGTCGAGCTGCGCACCGGCACCAAGGTCGAGGTGTTGCGCATCCACCGCGACGACGACCGCGACGACGACAAGCCCGGCGGCGCAGGTCACGAGCGTCGGCGCACCGGCGTCGCGAAGCCGCGGCACTTCGACGCCGACGACCCGATCGGCTCGATGGTCTTCCTGCGCTCACGACAGGGACCGGTCCTCGCCTTCGGGCCGCGGCTCGACCCGGGGCGGTCCGGCCGCCCCTCCACGACAGACGACACGATCGACCTGGCACGCAGCGAAGGAGCCGGCCATGTTTCTGAGCCTCGCTAAGCTCTACGCGGACGGCGGGGGCACCCGCGACCAGGTGCTGCTGCTGCATCCTCTGCAGCTCAGCCGGTGGCTGGAGGAGGCCTGGGCCGGCGCACGGCTGGTGCCCGAGCTGCCGATCGGGTCGGCGTCGACGGACGCCCCGTTCCTCGGCGACGACGCCGTGATCGGTGCGCACGACCTGCCGACCCAGGTCCCCACGGCACTGCTGAGCCCCTCGGGCATCGTCCCGCCGGACACCGAGCAGTGGACCCCCGTGCTCGGGCCGCCCACGACGGGCATCGGCCTGATGTGGCATCACCTCTCGTACGCCTACCTGATCGAGAGCACCGGTGTCTCGGAGATCTTCCTCGAAGTGGTCCGCCGCATGGTGGTCGGCGAGACGCTGGGCACCCTGTCGATCGAGAGCACGAGGTGGCTGCGTGCGACGGAGGAGCTCTTCTATCGTGACCCGCCGCTCTTCTCGATCGGCGGCATCGTCAGCGAGGCGCGTCCTCATGCCCGCGTCTCCCGCCGCAACGCCTACTGGCGGATGTTCGGGATGGACCTGCCACACCAGCCGCCGGCGTCGGTCGCGTCCGGCCAGCCATGGAAAGCGGACGTGGGACTCGGCGTGAACGCCGACTTCAGGACGAAGTGGGCCGAGCTGCTGCGGCAGGTGTGGATGGGACTTGTCAACAGCGAGAACACGTCCGGGACCAACCCGACGGACCCGTCCTACGTCTCGTTCCTCTGCCAGGCCATCCGCGACATGTTCAACAACCGCAGGCAGGGCGGCCTCCTGGCGAGGGAGGAGTTCGCGTACGTGACCATCCTCAGCTGGTTCCACCTGACCCTCGAGACGGACACACCCATCGTGGTCGACCTCAAGGCGGAGGCGACCAGCCCGGGAGACCGTCTGGCCAAGATCGCGCAGCGGGTCGGCATGACACCGGCAGCCCGCTCGCGCGAGATGTTCGAGCTGGCGGAGCCGATGTCGAGCGTGCTGCGCGCCATCGAGCTGGGGTCGTTCGACGACCCGATCGCAGCCTCGGCGCTCTTCGACGGGACTAGCGCGCTCGGGGTCGAGATGCGCAACGTCGTCAACCTGTGGCAGTCGGCGACCGGGGAACGCGTCAAGGACACCCCGGTGGACGTCGGGACCAAGCTGGGCTCGCAGCCCCTGCGCATCCCCACCCCGTCCCCCGGGACGGCGTCCGCCCCCGTCCCGGCGACCACCACCGCGTCGTCGATGGTGTCCGCCGGCAACGGCAGCCGTGCGTGAGGAGATCGGGATGAGCACCGTATGGAGGGACACGGAGGCCGAGTCGGCGCCCACGTCCTACGAGATGGGGGTCGAGTCACCGTTCGCGGAGCGGCAGGACGCGGACCCGGCGTACGCGGAGGACGAGCTCGGGGCCGGACCCGGCGCACTGCCGCTCGCGCACGAGTCGGAGGAGCAGCACGCCGTGCGCCGCGCGATCGCGGCCGGGACGCGTGACGTCGACGAGCTGACGCGGGTGGCCCTTGCTACCCACGAGGGTCAGGGCCCAGGCGACAGCCCCCTGCCCGGAACGGGTTCCGACGTCCTCACCGCGGAGTGGGAGACCCTGCGCGATTCACTCGTCAGGCCGCTGCTCACGGGCGAGGCGCCGGCGGCCGGCGGTGCTGAGCTGTGGCTTCCGAAGGCCGAGAGGGTGGCCAACGCCAAGTCGGGTGGGGGCAGCTACGTCGACTCGCCGTGGCGCTTCGTCTTCCACACCGTCGAGGCGAAGCCGTCCGCCAGCGGGTTCCGTGCGATGGCCGCGCGACACGAGAACCCACCACACCTGTGGGCGATGCCGTCGGCCGACCTCCTCCTGCAGACCATCCCGCTGAACCGGTCCGCCTACGCGCTGGCGCGGCCAGGGAACCTGCAGACCAACCGGCTCCACGCCGTGCAGGTCGAGGTCTGGGGGTTCGCCGCCGAGATGGGCGACGTCCACCCCCAGGTGCTCGCCTGGTTGGCCGAACGGCTTCTCGCGCCGGTCGCACGCCTGGTGCCCATCAACCTCGGCTCGACCCAGCCCGCGGGAGGACGCCACTGCATCGGGAAGGCCTCACGCTGCCGCATGACCCGCCAGGAGTGGTATGCCTTCAACGGTGTCTGCGGGCACCAGAACGTCCCCGACAACGACCACTGGGATCCGGGCAAGCTCGATGTCGCCGTCATTGCGGCACGGGCCAGGGCGACCATGGGTAGCTCCGGAGCCGTCCGCCGGGAGGAGCCGGGATCGGCTCACGACGGCCCGGGGTTCGCTGCCGAACGGGATGAGGACGCCGCCGACTCGTGGTCCTCCGAGACCGGCAGCGAGCACGCCATGGCCTACCGGCCGATGGCTGGTGAGGGCTCCTGGACGGAGCTGCCTGAGTTCACCCCCACGGCACCTCCGCTGTCTTCTCAGGCGCCGCCCGCATCAGTCGCTCCTCCGAGTCCCCCCGTGAGCCAGCCGGTCACCGTGACGAGGTTGTGCTGCATGCTCGAGGCGTCGTCGCTCAAGGGAGTGACCACGTACGGGGGCTTCGGTGTGGGACAGCCGGGCATCGTCTACACCGGCAAGGCCGGGTTCGTGGACCTGGGGCACCTGTGGCAGGTCGTGGAGGTGACGGCCTTCGCCTACCAGACCATCCATGCCGCCGGTGGAGCCTCTGGGACCACGATCAAGGTGTCCGAGGGTGAGGCTCGGCTCACCAGCGCTGCTCCTGCCGGGGAGTGGCTCGACCTGGCTCGGAGCATCGCCGACGACGACGCGTTGGCGCACGAGATCCTCACGTATCCGATGACACGCACTCCCGGCGGACACAACTCGTCGTTCTCCCCCGAGGACCTGTCCTCCAACTACCTGGGCACCGTCGTGGCAGCGCGCGCGCTGACGGCAGGCGGCTCGTTCAAGTCTGAGGCCGAGAAGCAGCTGAAGGCTCTGCTCATCTCCCTGGATGCTCAGTCGGAGGCCGAGACCCGCAAGGCCTTCGGTCTGATCTCGCGCAGGTGGGTCGACACGAGCCTCTGGGGTGGGGTCGTCCGTCCCGGCTACCTGCGTCGGCGGAACTTCACCCGTACTCCCTGGAAGGCGGGGCACACCAGCGACGCCACGACGCCTTCGTTCGTCGTCGCGCCGTTCTCACTCACCAGCACGTACGACTTCACGCACCGGAGCGGGTTCACGCGGGCGCAGTTCGCCTCGAAGATCTCCGCCATCAGGACCCAGGCGCGCGCGGACTACGGAGCCGACTACGACAAGCCGTGACCTGGGGCCCTGATCTACGGTGTGCGCATGACGTGCAGGGTCTCCCACACCACGTTCGACTGCCGCGATGCCTACTCGCTGGCCACGTGGTGGAAGCCGGTCCTCGGGTACACCGACCTCCCCGACGACCCCAACGAGCCGGGCGACGAGGAGTGCATGATCGTCGACCCGAGCAGCGGGCACCGTCTCCTCTTCATCGACGTGCCCGAGGACAAGCAGACGAAGAACAGGGTCCATCTCGACCTCAGGCCCACTGATCGGCTGCGCGACGAGGAGATCGCTCGCGTTCTGGGCCTGGGCGCCAGCGAGGTCGAGGACCGACGCAACACCGACGGCACGGGGTGGATGGTGCTCGCCGACCCGGAGGGCAACGAGTTCTGCATCCTCCGAAGCGACGCCGAGCTGTAGTGCGTGGCCGGACCTGCAGCAGGTCGTCCCGCGTCACTCGGGTGGACGGAACTCCTTGCGCGGATACCCAGGCATCATGCGGATGTTCGTGATCGGCTCACCGGGCAGCCAGTCGTAGGCGTCGAGTCGCCAACGCGTCCGCTCCACCCAGTGCTTGACCCGCACCGGCAGGACGTAGCTGCCGCAGGCCTCGAGGATGCGACGCAGCTCGTCCTCGTCGTCCCCGGCGACGCTGAGCAGCAGATCGAGCTCTGCCCTCACCTGCGAGAACGCCGGCTCCTTGGTCGAGCTGCACACGTCCTGCATACCGTGCGCCGGGGCGTCGCGGTGCTGCCCGAACCAGGGACCGTAGAAGTGGCACAGGGCCGGGAAATGCGCTCGCACAGCGGTGTCCAGCGGCAGCTCCGGATAGGCGGTCCGCATGTAGACCTCACCTGTGTCAAGGTCACGGCGCACCACGACGACAGCCGCACTCGTGAGGTAGACCTCACCTCGCTCGACGTCCAGACGGCTACCCGCATCGGGCTCGGACGTCATCACCGTTCCGACGCGGTCCATCTCGGTGCTGAGGTCGGCGTAGAGGTGCAACGCCCGCCAGCCGAGCGACGCCGGTTCCGCCTGGAACTTCCTGACGAGCGGGTAGTGCGCGCGGATGACGAGAGCGCAGGCACGCTCGGCGGTCTCGCGGTCCAAGAAGGCCGAGGTCCGAGGGAGGGTCATGCCGTCGTCGTTGGGTCCGCGCGGCGGGATGACCGACGGGTCGGCGATCGCCTCGCGGACGCGGGAGAGCGCGGCGCGGATGATCTGGCGGTAGCTCGACGGGGCCGTCCCAGATCGGGCCCCTCCAGCGAACCCGGCTGGCATGACGTCCATCGCGAGCTGCTCGGTGACGGCCACCTCGATCATTCGCTCCAGCTCGTCGGCCACGCCCTCGAGGCCTCACCATCGTCGATGCAGCTTCAGGATCTGCTTGTCCATCAGGATGGCGTGATCCATCTCGCTGTTCTCGACCCCGTCGAAGTGACGCCCGAGCAGGGTCCTCACGCCTTCGTGCCGGGTCTGTCTCATGGTGAGCTCCCTTCTTGCGCCAACCGGACTCAGCCGCGTCGTCAGAATGAACAGTTCGTCTCCGCTGACGCTTCAGCACGACCTCCACGTGGTTCGCCGGCTAGTGACTCACGTCGCCTGCTCCGTCCAGCGTCATCATGAGGCCGATGTCCTCGTCCCGGCCCAATCGACGATCCCATGGTCTGGCTTCCCCCGACTCCCACCACTCGCGCAGTCGCCGGCAGGTTCTCTTGGATGCCTGCGGTGATCGTCGCCTCCGCGGTCGCACGGTCGGTCCACACCGAGGCGCGTAGCCGGTCGGTTGCCCATGCTGCCGTCCGGCAGTGGGGTCCCCGTGCGCAGCCGGTACTCGAGGTACTCCTCGTCGACGTCGATGTGGCGGCTCATCGTGTGTCCCAGGCGGGCGTGCTCCGAGGCATCGAGGTCAACGCCGGCGACCAGCTCGTCCAGCGTCTGGGTCCTCGGACGAGGTGCCGAGAGGTCCTGCATCTGGCGGGCGAAGCGGATGCGGTCCTCGGGAGGGACCACCTTGCAGGTCGGCTTGGCCGCCCACAGCGCGAGGGCGATGGACAGGCCGATGCTGCCGGACGAGCTCGGCGGAGCACGAGCCTGCACCGTCGAGGCCGCGAACGAAGTCGGCGTCGACGTCCGTGCGGCCACCGTGCCTGAACGGCGAGAAGACGCCAGCCAGCAGCGCGAGGTCGGTCCCGACGCCCTCGCCCCACCGCCCATCGTCGTAGGCAGGTGCTCCGACCATCTCCTCGACGGTCCGGATCGGGTGCAGCAGCTGGTCCTTCAGGCCGAGCAGCAGTGCCTTGGCGACGTCGTCGAACGTGGACGGATGCTCGATCACGCTCTGCGCCAGTGCGAGTGGCTCGACGAGCATCTGCTGGGTCATCGTCTCCGGGATGGCCCACAGCTGGTCACCGACCGACAGCACACCGTCGTCGAGGACTGCACTGACCCGACGCGACGCGGAGACGAGCTGTGCCTCCGCGTCCGCGAAGCGTCGCTCCCAGGTGGTCACCCGCTCACGGAGCGACTCGCGTTCAGCGACCAGCGCATCGTGGCGGGCCATCCCGACGAGCCCGGTGACGTCGATCCCGGCACGCACCGGGTCGGCCAGGGTGGCGTCGAGCTCTCCTAGTCGGCGGGCGTCCTCGCGCCATCGCACCACCACGACGGCGGCCTCGTCCGCGAAGTCGAGGATCGCCCGTGAGAGGTCGTGGGCGGCCTGGTGCAGGTCCGTGGCCTGGCGCGAGACGGCGGCGCGCCCGTCGAGGTACGCCTGGCTGGCCAAGCCGGACCACGCCGGCGCTGAGGCAGCAGCCAGATCGTCGAGGCACTCATCAGCGGCGATCGCCGCCCGACGCAGCAACAGGGCAGCGCCGTGCGCGGCCGCGGCGTCGACCTCGGGGATCGGGGCGCCGTAGGCGTCGGACAGGGCGACGCTCACTGCGCGACCTGGTGGTCGGCCACGGCGTAGCCCTCCGCGGCGCGGGTCAGACGTCGGGCGGTGAGCTGGCCGTGGTGCCCGGCCAACAGCGCTGCGTGGGCAAGTGCTTCGATGGCGGCGCCGACGGTGCCGCGGACCTCGGCCGGGCACCACGCATGCAGGGTGTCGGCGGCGGCGAGGACGTGGGCTCGTGCCTCGAGAGCCGCCTCGGCTCCCCGGCCCATGCGCCCCGCGGCGGCTTGCAGCTCCGCGGGGTCGACTTCGTAGCGCACACGCGAGATCAAACCAACGCCAACATCACCGACGTGCTGGTTGTCCACAGCCCTCTGGCTGCGACGTACTCAGGGCCGGGGTTCGGCGACGAGCTCGTTGCGTCCGGCGAGGGCCTGCACCGTGATCGGGGCACTGGCGACCTGCGCCTGGCCGGGGATCGGCAGCCACGGACCTCCCGCGACCGAGTACTCCCCGGAGTAGTACGTCGTCATGGTGATCGCGAAGGAACCGCGCTCCCGGTACTCGTGCGTGTTGGTCAGCGCCGGGTAGGCAGCTCCGGGCGCACCGGTCGGGCCGAGGACGTAGCCGTCCCCGAAGTCCCACGCGTACCGCCGTGGCGTTGCACGCACCTGAACCGGATACGACAGCAGCGTCGTGTCGATCAGTGTCGGGCCAGCCTGGGTTGCGAAGACGTTCGTCGGCATCCCGACCAGCACGTAGCCACCTGGCGGTTCGACGACTGAGGTGCCAGCGGGCAACGGAAGTCGTTGGAAGTCGGCCAGAGTCATCGCCGGCAACGGCGCCGGGCGTCGCACCCGGCGTACCCGGCGTGTTGCAGCGTTCGGTGACGAACTCCCAGCCGGGTTGGCCGACAGTGACAGTGACGGGAGCGCGGAAGATGAACACTCGGAAGTAGGGCGCAGGACAACCGAGGCGACTGACGGACACATGCGTGTCGACACCGGTGTTGGGCGTGTTCCCAGCGCAGGCTGGGTAGGCGATGTAGTGCATCGGCGCTGCTGACGGTTCCGGCGGGCGCCGCTTGCGACCGCTTGTCTCATGTTCGGCTATTGCTGCTCGTCAGTGAGCGCGAGGTCGACGCTGCCTCCAGTCAATCCGGAGCCGAAGTCCACGACCGGCGCCGCCAGGCACTCGCCCCGGCGGTGCGGGAAGCAGGACCAAGAGCGATGAACAGAAGCTCCGGCGATCAGAGCCCTCACGTGGCACCCACCTCCAAGCATCATCCAGCCGACCCGTCCTGCCAAGATGCGGCAGCCTCTTGCCAGACTGGACGTCGGTGTCTTCGCCGATCGCGACCGAAGTCCGTTGGCCGCCGCGAACCTCAGACCGCTCGTTCCCGGTAGGTCACGTGATGACGTCACAACGCCGAGCCGAGGCGGAGGTGAGTCAACCGTGACTCAACGACGAGCGGGTCCTGACAGCGACCGAGCCGTCAGCGTTCAGGTTCTGATGAGGTCTACGAAGCTGCTCGCAGCCCGTCGCATTCGGCCCGGGAGAGTGCCTTGAGCGGAGCCGTATCCCCCGTCCGGTACCCGTAGTTCACCAACGCGAACCAGTGCCGTACGAACGCCGACGCCCCGGCGTCGGTCTCGACCTTCGCCTCGTCCGGCATCACGGGCAGCGCAACGGTCTCGGTCGGAGTCGCCGTCTCACTCGGTGTCGACGAGGTCGACGAGGTCGACGAGGTCGACGAGGACGGCGCCGGCTCGCCCCCGCCACCGTCACATCCGGCCAACGCCAGACCGGTCACCAGGCCCAGCGCCGCCACCCCCGCGGCCCCCAGCCGCCCCGTCGATCGCACGGTCGGAACGTACCCCAGCACCAGCGACCTCAAACAGCGCTATCCACGGTCAGCGAGCAGGTACTGCAGCGTTGAACCACTCCGGTCCCGAGCGTCCCGAGCGTCCCAGACACCCCAGATGCCCCAGACAACCCAGATGGGTCAGGAGTCCGAAGCGCGCTCCGCCTCCGTCGCCAGCTCGTCCAGCCGCTTCAACGCACCCAGCACCACGTCACGGTCCGTCGTCGCCCACATCGGCGGCAGCGACGCCCGCAGGTACCCGGCGTACCGCGCCTTCGCGAGCCGCGAGTCGAGCACGGCCACCACGCCTCGGTCGTCCATCGAGCGCACCAGCCGTCCGGCACCCTGGGCCAGCCGGAGCGCCGCGTGCTGCGCCGACACCGACATGAAGCCGTTCCCTCCCGACTTCGCGACCGCCTCCGAGCGCGCCGACATCAGCGGGTCGTCGGGCCGCGGGAACGGCACCCGGTCGATCACCACGAGCTGGCACGACGTGCCCGGCACGTCGACGCCCTGCCACAGGGACAGCGTCCCGAACAGGCACGTCGCCGGGTCGGCGGCGAACTGCCGCACCAGCGTGGGCATCGAGTCGTCGCCCTGGCACAGGATCGGCATGTCGAGCCGCTGCCTCAGCGCCTCGGCCGCAGCCTCGGCCGCGCGCCGCGATGAGAACAGGCCCAGGGTCCGGCCACCCGCGGCCGACACCAGCGCCTCCAGCTCGTCGAGCGTGCCCGCCCCTCCCCCCTCACGGCCCGGCGGCGGCAGGTGCGCGGCCATGTAGAGGATCGCCTGCCGCTGGTAGTCGAAGGGGCTTCCCACGTCCAGGCCGTGCCAGGTCGGCGCACCGGACCCGACCAGACCCACCGACCGAGCAGCCGCCTCGAACGTCCCACCGACCGTCAGCGTCGCCGACGTCATCACGACCGCGCGGTCGCCGAAGAGCTTGTCGCGCAACGGCATCGCCACCGACAGCGGAGCCACGTTCAGCGTGCGCCGGGGCGTCCCCCGTCCGAAGTCCGAGACCGTCAGCCACGCCACGTCGGTCGCCAGCCCCGCCGCCAGCCGCTCGGCCACGTCGAAGACCTCGGCCAGCGCGGCCCGCGCCTGCTGCAGACCGCCGACCGCCTCCGTGCCGCCGGACGCCACCCGTCCCGGTGCCGCCTCACGCAGCGACCCCGCCGCACCCCGCGCCGCGTCACGCACCTGCTCCACGGCGAGCTGCAGGGTGCCCGGCAGCCCCTCGGAGAACCGCCCCTCGGGCAGCTCCTCCAGCGCGGACTCCAAGTCGCCGGCCGCGGCGATGAGCCGGTCGGTGTCGACACCCGCGTGCTTGCGCGACCTGCTCGCCGCCGCCTCGACCATCGGCACCGTCAGCTGGTCGGTGACGACACCGGTGACCCGGTCGGCCAGCTCGTGCGCCTCGTCCACCACCAGCACGTCGTGCTCGGGCAGGATCTGCCGCCCCTCGAACGAGTCGATCGCGAGCAGGGCGTGGTTCGTCACCACGACGTCGACCTCGCGCGCACGCTGCCGCGCCCGCTCGCTGAAGCACTCCGCCGCCATCGGGCACTGCTGCGCGCCCAGGCACTCGAACGCCGACACCGCCACCTGCCGCCAGGCCCGCTCGCTGACGCCGGGCACCAGCTCGTCGCGGTCGCCGCTCTCCGTCTCCTCGGCCCACTCCCTCAGCCGGACGACGTCACGGCCGAGCGGGGACGACGGACCGGTGCTCGCCTCGGTGACCACGCGTCCGGGCAGGGGCTCGAGGTCGAACAGACCGCCCTCGTCGTCCTGGGGGAAGCCGCCCGAGAGCTTGTGCTTGCAGACGTAGTTGCCGCGGCCCTTCACCATCTGGAACGTCAGCTCGCGGCCGATCAGCGGCTTCAGCGACGCCGCGAGACGAGGCAGGTCGCGCTCGACCACCTGCGCCTGCAGCGCGAGCGTGGCGGTCGACACCACGGCACGCGTCTTCGACTCGACGGCGTGCCGCACCATCGGCACGAGGTACGCCAGCGACTTCCCCGTTCCGGTGCCCGCCTGCACCAGCAGCGCGTCGCCCCCGTCGAACGCCTTCGCGACGGCCTCGGCCATCTCGTGCTGCCCCGGCCGCTCGGTGCCTGCGATGCCACCGACGGCAGCCGTCAGCAGGTCGTCCACCGGGGGCAGGTCAGGGTCTTTCACCCGACGAACCTACTGGCCGAACATGCCTGGGGTTCGCGAGGCCATGTCGGTGACGAAGCCGACCGCCGAACCGAGGACGCTGCTTGCCGCCAGTGCACACAGCCCCGCCAACAGGGCCTGCACGAACGACGGGAACGTACGGAACGTGTGGCCGAGCCGAAGGAGCAGCAGCGCGCCCACCGTCAGCACGAGCCCGACGAGCACGCTGCCGAGGAAGGCACCGGCCATCAACCCGAGGAACATGCCCGACTGCCGCGGATCGCCAGGCAGGTCGGTCATTCCACCCGCCACGGCCTGGAAGACGTACACCGCGAACGCCGCCAGCAGCATCATCGCCACCGTCCAGAGCAGCGCCCAGACGGCGTTCAGGCCCAGGGCCCACCACAGGGCCGGCTTCAGCGGACGCTCCGGCTTCGGCGGTCCGGGCAGTGGCGGCTGCCAGGTCTGCTGGGGCGTCGGTGGGGGCCACGACGCGGTGTGAGGTGCCTGTTGGGTCACCTGCTCATCGTGACAGAACGGCACCCCGATGCGGGCGACGACGACATGATCGGTGGACGGTCACGCCCGCCGCCGTGCGGCCCACGCGACGTGGCTCACCCGGATCGTCAGGTCGGCCCGGCGAACCAGGGCGTCCGGGCCGTCGTCCGCCAGGAGGCGGTCCAGCGCGTCGAGGTCCTCGGGCGCCAGCAGGCCGTCCAGAGCCGGGCGGACCAGGCGCAGGTAGGCGTGCGCGTACGGCCCCGCCACGGACGGCTCCGGGCTCACCTCCCGAGCGAAGACCCGCTGCCCGGTCACCTCGAGACCGGCCCGCTCGAGGTGCGGAGCCCAGTCCGGGTGGTCGTTGAAGCCCGCCTGCACCATCGCCTCCTGCCGACGGATCTCCAGGCCGGAGCGGCCGGTCCCGAGGTCGTCCGGCAGGAAGCTCGCCAGCTCGTCGATCTCGACGACCACCATCAGACCGCCGGGGTGGAGGGCGGCCGCGACGTCCCGGAGCAGCCGATCGGGGTCCGCGAGATGGTGCAGCGACGACGCGGCCCAGACGACGTCGACGTCGCCGATCTCGGGCCAGGCGGCGTCCAGGTCCGCCTGCACCAGTCGCACCCGTTCGCCCAGCCCCTGCTCGAGCGCCGCGGCCCGCAGGCGGTCGAGCATCAGCGTCGACAGGTCGACCGCGACGACCTCGGCCGTCGCGAAGCGCCGCAGCAGTGCGAGCGAACCGGTCCCGGTCCCGGCTCCCACGTCCACCAGGGTCCGTGGGCTGTCAGGAGCGTGCTGCGCCGCCCATGCGGTCAGATCGTCCAGGTGTCCGAGCACCTCGGCGTCCATGTCCAGCAGGTCGGCCAGTCCCGCCTCGTCGTGGTCGGGGCCGCCCTCGGGGTGATGGTCCCGGTGGCCGTGGGAGTGCGGGTGCTGCTCCATCCCTCGACCGCGCCTCAGGCGCGGGCGACCGCGAACGGCTCGAGGTCTGCCGCGAGGTCGGGCATGACGCGCGCCACGAGCGCCGTGCCGGCTTCGGTGTGCTCCGACTCGATCACCTCGCCGGACGTGTGCACCCGGTTCACCAGGTCGCCCCGGTGGTAGGGCACCACGACCTGCACCTCGACCTGCGGACGCGGCAGCTCGGCCGCGATCAGCTCGGTCAGCTCCGCGAACCCGGCGCCGGTGCGGGCAGACACCACGACCGACCGCGGCTCACGACGACGGAGCCGGTCGATCACCTCCTGGTCGGCGGCGTCGGCCTTGTTGAGGACGATCACCTCGCGTACGGCGTCGGCGCCCACCTCGGCGAGAACCTCACGCACAGCGGCGATCTGACCCTCGGGGTCCGGGTGGGACACGTCGACGACGTGCAGCACGAGGTCGGAGTCGGCCACCTCCTCGAGCGTCGAGCGGAACGCCTCGACCAGCTCGTGCGGCAGGTGCCGGACGAACCCGACCGTGTCGGCCAGCGTGTACAGGCGACCGTCCGCGGTCTCGGCCTTGCGGACCGTGGGATCCAGCGTCGCGAACAACGCGTTCTCGACGAGAACGCCCGCACCGGTGAGGCGGTTCAGCAGCGACGACTTGCCGGCGTTGGTGTACCCGGCGATCGCGACGGACGGCACGGCGTGGCGGTGCCGGTTCGCGCGCTTGGTCTCGCGGGCCGGCTTCATGCCCTTGATCTGGCGGCGCAGCTTCGCCATCCGGTTGCGGATGCGGCGGCGGTCCAGCTCGATCTTGGTCTCACCGGGTCCACGCGAACCGATCCCGGCGCCGGCGGCCACGCGTCCACCGGCCTGCCTCGACATCGACTCGCCCCAGCCACGCAGGCGCGGCAGCAGGTACTCGAGCTGGGCCAGCTCGACCTGGGCCTTGCCCTCCTTGCTCTTCGCGTGCTGGGCGAAGATGTCGAGGATCAGTGCGGTCCGGTCGATCACCTTGACCTTGACGATGTCCTCGAGGCCACGCCGCTGGGACGGTGCCAGATCGCCGTCGCAGACGACCGTGTCGGCGCCCGTCGTCTGCACGACGGTCCGGAGCTCGGCGGCCTTGCCGGAGCCCAGGAACGTGCCGGGATCCGGGGTCGAGCGGCGCTGCAGCACGCCGTCGAGCACCTGGCTGCCGGCCGTCTCGGCCAGCGCCGCCAGCTCGCGCAGCGAGTTCTCGGCGTCGGCGACGGACCCGGTGGTCCACAGCCCGGCGAGCACGACCTTCTCCAGGCGCAGCTGCCGGTACTCGACCTCGGTGACGTCCTCGAGCTCGGTCGACAGGCCGGCCACGCGGCGGAGCGCCTGCCGGTCGGCGAGGTCCTGCTGGTGACCGTCACGGTCGACGTCGTCGTGGCTGCCGGTGGTGTGCTCCGCGACGGCCTCGGCGTGCCGGGAGAGGATCCGGGCGACGGCGTCGTCGATCGCGTTCCCGTCGATGTGCACCGCGCCCGTGCCGATCACTGCGGCGTCCGAGTCGCTGGACGACACCCTCGCGTCGCGGGTCGTGTCGTCGTTCGGTGCGGCGGTCATGAAGCTCCCGGTCTCGGTGTACGGCTGGCCCCTGCACTGCCAGCCTGACACGTCAACCAGCGCGGAGGCGACCAGATTCCCCGCGTAGGGTGACCCGGTGCCCGACCAGACCACCCCCACGCCGGCGGGCGACCACTACTTCTCCGCCCGCCCCGCGACCCCCGACGAGCGCCGCACGCTCGAAGTCACCCTCGCCGGGACGGACGGTGCAGGTGCAGACCGCGTTCGGGGTGTTCAGCCACCAGCACGTCGACCTCGGCACCCGTGTGCTCCTGCGGGAGGCACCGGACCCGCCGAAGCACGGAGAGCTGCTCGACCTCGGCTGCGGCTGGGGACCGCTGGCGATCTCGATGGCGCAGCGCTCCCCCGACGCCACCGTCTGGGCCGTCGACGTCAACGAGCGGGCGCTCGACCTGCTGCGGGACACCGCCACGCGGCTGGGCCTGACGGGCATCAGACCCGTTCTCCCGGACGAGGTCCCGTCGGACATCGCGTTCGCAGCGATCTGGTCGAACCCGCCGATCCGGGTCGGCAAGGCGGCGCTGCACGACCTGCTGGACCGGTGGCTGCCGCGGCTCGACGACGGCGGCCAGGCGCACCTCGTGGTCCAGCGCCACCTCGGCGCGGACTCGCTGGCGGCGTGGATGCGCGACCACTTCGCGCCCTCGCTGAGCGTGCACCGCGCGGGCAGCGCGAAGGGCTACAGGGTGCTGCGGGTGGCGCGCGAGCTGTCGGGCGCCTGAGCCACCGGCGCGCTCCGACGCCTGGAGGCGACGACCAGGGTCACGGCGAGCACGCCGAGACCGATCACGAACGCGACTCCCAGGGCCAGCAACACGACGAGCACGAGAACGCTGATGAGATCTCCTCCGACCGGGTGCACGGTCGCGCCGCGCGCCGTGGGTCGAGGATAGGACCGCGACGGCCGCGCGTCAGCGGTTCGCGTCGGGCCGCGGGGTCCGCCGGCGGCGCCGTGCCGCGCGTGCGGTCTCGAGCTCGAGCAGCAGCTGCTCACGCCGACGCCGGCGCTCGGCCAGCTGTCGTTCCGCGGACGCGAGGTCGATCACCCGTCGCTGCGACGGCACGACAGGTCGACGCACCATGTCGTCAAGCTGCGACATCATCGCCTCCCGTCCTTGCTCCCGATCCTCCATGACGATCCCGACTCCCGAGCGTCGAGCACCACACGCTGGCCTTGGTGGGAGCTGGCCCGTCCACGTCCCGGTCGGGCCGCTCCCACACGTGAGACGCACACCGTGCAGCAATGGTTGCGCGGGTCGCCGACTTTCTGCCACAGACTTACGTCCCGTCCCAGGGGGCGGACGTCGGACATGGCACCGCAGGGTTCGGAGCCGGTGACCTCACGGATTGCCGGCACCGGTGAGGACGAGGCGTCGCGGCTCAGAGACCGGCGGTGCCGTCCGCGACGAGGAGGGCCGGGCCGACAGGTGACGGGTCAGGGGCTGGCGGGCACGATCACGACCCGGGCGGCCGTCGTGGGCACGATGGCGTCGTCGTAACCGCCGGCGACAAGCACGGCGTTCGGCCCGAGCACCGTGGCGGTCACGAACGACCGTCGTGGCTGCGGTTCTCGTCCACCGTGGCCATGGTGTCGTCGGCCGGGTCGAAGACCTCCAGCCGCGAACCACCGGCGATCGCCACCCGACCGTCGGGGAGGACGGCGACCGCACCATCCAGCTTGTACTGGCCTGCCGCCAGGGTGGGTCCGTCGCGCACCATCCCCGGCGCAGGGTCGTCCGACAGGGTGACAAGCTCGGTGCTGGCGAGCAGCTCACGACCCTCGACGGAGGTCGACCCTCCCACCACCAGGACGCGCCCGTCCCGCAGGGCGACCGCTGCGTGCTTCACTCGCGGCGTACCGAGCTCCGGCCCCGCGACCCAGGCCCCGCCCTGCAGCAGCGCCGTGGTCGACAGCGCGTCGTCCCGCGACGCCCCTCCCACGACGAGGACCCGTCCGTCGACCAGCACGGCGTCGTGCGCGGCACGCGGCTCAGGGAGCGGCGGTCCGAGCGAGACCAGCGCCGTCGCAGGGTCCACGACCTCCACCGAGTCCAGAGCCGCGCCGTCCACGCCGGAGCCTCCGACGACGAGCACCCTCCCGTCCGGCAGCACCGTCGCCGAGTGGCCGGCCCGGGCGGTCCGCAGTGTCCCGAACGGGGAGAAGGACGAGGTCTCGGGGTCGTACACCTCGATACCCGCGGTCGGTTCCCGCCCCTCGCCCGGGAAGCCTCCGATCAGCAGCACCCTTCCGTCCACCAGCGTGGTCGCGGTCCCGCTGGCTCGCGGCTCGCCCGCGATCGGACCCGGTCTCGACCTGCCGGACGCGGGATCCACCAGCTCGCTGGTCCGCGCCTCGTCGAACCCGCCACAGCCGGACGTGGAGCAGCCACCGACCAGCAGGACCGAGCCGTCCGGCAGGGCCACGGCGCGGTGCACCGCACGCGGCAGGGTCAGCGCGAGGGTGTCCGACGTCGTGGTCGGTGTCGGCGGTACGGAGGTGCCATCAGGGCCGCATCCGGTCACCATCGCCGCGCTCGCGGCCACCAGCCAGCACAGCGTCCTGCCTGTCACGGGCCCGACGCTAGCCGCGCACCGCTGGGGTCGATCCCGCTGAGACCCGATCGAGACGTCGCGCCTCAGAGACCAGTGGTGCCGTCCGCGACGAGGACCGCGGGGCCGGAGAGCACGACCCGCTCGCCGTCGAGGACCTGCACCTCCACCTGGCCGCCCGGCACATCCACCAGCCACCGGTCGGGCGAGGCGGCACCGCCCCAGATGCGCGCCGCGAGAGCGGCCGCGCAGGCGCCGGTGCCGCACGACCGGGTCTCCCCCACGCCTCGCTCGTGCACACGCATGGCGAGCCGCCCGACCGTGCCGGCGGGGCCGTGCTCGGGGTCGAGCGTGACGATCAGCTCGACGTTGGTGCCGTGCGGGGGAGCGGGTTCCACGACGGGGGGCACCGAGAGGTCGACGTTGTCGAGCTCTGACCGCTCGGCCAGGGCCATCACCGTGTGCGGGTTGCCCAGGTCGAGCGAGAGGCCCGGACGGGGCACGTCGAGCCCCCGCACGCCGACCAGCGCGTCGAAGCCGTCCTCGATCGCCTTGTCGCCGCCCGACACGCGCCACCCGCCCATGTCGACCGAGAACCACCCGTCCACGCGGCGGTGGACGCGCTTGACGCCGCCACGGCTGCCGATCACCAGGCCCGGGCCGTCGGGCACGAGCAGCGACTCGTCGACGAGCCCCTCACGCAGCAGGTAGGCCGCGAACACGCGGACACCGTTGCCGCACATCTCGGCCGCCGACCCGTCGCCGTTGCGGTAGTCCATGAACCACTCGGCGGCCGGGTCCTCGGCCAGGGACCGCTCTCCACCCGGGTCGCCGCACGAGCCGGAGCGCACCACGCGGATCAGTCCGTCCGCGCCGATGCCCGCCCGTCGGTCGCAGATGGCGGCGACCCGCTCGGGACGCAGGTCCAGCTCGCCGTCGGGGTCGGGCACGATCACGAAGTCGTTCTCGGTGCCGTGGCCCTTGGTGAAGCGCAGACCGGTCGGAGGGCTCGAGGACGAGGACGTCTCGGTGAGTGCAGTGGCCACGACGTCAGGCTACGTGCCCGGGACGCCCTCGGGCTCCACGGTCGGCCCCTGCTCGGTTGCAGCACCCCGCACGGCCTCCAGCGCACGGGCCACGACGTCCCGAGCGGGCAGCGCCGCGTCGACCCAGGTGATCCGTCCGTCGCGCCGGAACCACTTGTCCTGACGGCGAGCGAAAGCCTTTGTGGCGCTGACGGTCTCGTCACGCGCCTGTTCCAGGGTCAGCTCCCCGGCCAGGTGGGACAGGAGCTGGCGGTACCCGAGCGCGGCGGACGCCGTCCGTCCCTGCCGCAGGCCCCGCTTCTCCAGGGCTCGCACCTCGTCGAGGAACCCGGCGACGAGCATGCGGTCGATGCGCGTCGCGATGCGGGCGTCGAGGTCGTCCCGCTCGCGGCGCAGCCCGACCTGCACGCTGGGCCGCACGTACTCGTGCGCCGGCATCGTGGCGGCGAACGGGCGCCCGGTCAGCTCTCCCGCCTCCAGGGCCCGGACGACCCGGCGCACGTTCGAGGGCAGGATCGCGGCCGCCGCCGCCGGGTCACGCTCTGCCAGCACGGCGTGCAGGCCATGCGGCCCCAGCCGGGCAGCCTCGGCCTCCCAGCGAGCACGCACGTCGGGGTCCGTGCCCGGGAACTCGAGCGGGTCGAGCGCGGCCCGCACGTAGAGGCCGGAACCACCCACGAGGACCGGGACGAGGCCCCGCCCGGCGATGTCGTCGATCGCCACCCGCGCGTCGCGCTGGTACTCCGCGACGCTCGCCTCCTGCGTCACGTCGAGCACGTCGAGCAGGTGGTGCGGCACGCCGGCGCGCTCGTCGGTGCTCGGTTTGGCCGTGCCGACGTCCATGCCCCGGTAGAGCTGGGACGCGTCCGCGTTGACCACCTCACCGCCGAGCTCCTGGGCCAGCGCGACGGCCACGTCCGACTTGCCGGTCGCCGTCGGCCCGACGACCGCCACCACCAGCGGCTCCGGGTCAAGCGAGGGCGTCACCACGGGACCAGTGTGGCCGATCCCGCCAGGCACCGGTGTGGCGGACCGTCCCCCGCTGGGGTTGGCTGGTGGCGAACCGGTGACCGGTGGTCACCGTCCCGCGAGCGAGAGGCATGCGCGATGAGCGAGTCACCGCACTCCGACACCGACTACCGCCACGATCCCCACCACGAGCACGGCAACCCGCCGGAGGTCGACCCCGCGGTGCACGGCACCGGCGAGGACGCGGACAGCACGGAGTCGGGGACGACCCCCGAGCCGTCGCCCGCGGAGGAAGCCGGCCAGCAGGGCGACCCCGACCCGCGCGGCGAGCGTCCGGTCCAGCCCTCGGTCGAGCCGCCCGGGTAGCTCCCGATCCGGGCCGGGTCGCCTCAGCCCGGCAGGACACCCTCCCGCAGGGCCTTGCTGACGGCCTCCGTGCGGCTGGACGCCCCGAGCTTCGCCATCACGTTGGACAGGTGCACGCTGACGGTCTTGTCGCTGATGAACAGTCGCGCCCCGACCTCACGGTTGGTGAGTCCTTCCGCGACCAGTGCGAGGACCTCGGCCTCGCGCCCCGTCAGCAGACTCGTGCCCGCCTCGCGGACTCCGGGCACGTCCAGGCGACCCCGCCGCGAGAGGGCCGTGACGGCGTCCAGCAGGGGCTGGGCCCCCAGACCGCGGGCGGTCCGGGCGGCCTCGCCGGCGACCCGCGTGGCCTCCGCGCGGTCGCCGGCTCCCAGCAGCGCCTCCGCCAGGCGCCACCGGCTGCGCGCCTGCTCGTACGGGTAGGCGTCACCGAACGCCTCGACGGACGCTGTCCAGAGCTCGACCTGCCGGTCGCCGCTGAGGCGGGAGTGCTCGGCCTCGACCCGGGCCAGCCAGGCCCGCCCCTCTGGCCCCAGCCGTCCACCCCGCGGTCGGCCACGCTCGGCGGCCGCGCGGGCACCGTCGCGCCACCGGTCCGCCTGTTGACGGGCCGTCGCCCTCCGGCCCTGGTCGACGCGCGGACCGGCGACGGTGTCGGCCAACGCCGAGATCGCCAGAGCCGACAGCCAGATGCCTCCGAGGAAGTACGAGTTCCACGTGGCAGTCAGGTAGTCCCGCACCTCGGAGGCCACGTCGACGGCCTCCTGCGCTCGCCCCGCCCACGTCAGGGCGTCGGTCAGCGTGCCGCCACCGATCAGCGCGATCTGCCCGTCCTGCGGCCAGTCGGCGCGGACCGCCTCGGCGGCGGACAGCGCCCCCTCGACGCCGCGACCCACGGCGACGTACAGACCCGCAGCGTTGAGCCGGGCCGCCACCGAGTCAGGTGGCTTGGCGCCCAGCGGTGTGCCGGCGGCGACGCTGCCGTCCCAGTCGCCGACGAGGTAGCGGGCGACGACGTCCAGCACCCGCATCTCGATCGCCCAGGTGCTCCAGGTGGTGCCCGGTGTCGACCGCCCTGCGCGTGCCCGCCTCGATCTCGGTCAGGGCGGCGTGCCAGTCGCCGCTGTAGAAGTAGTTCGCGAGGAGGTTGTACGTGGTCCGCAGCTCCACACCCAGCTCCCCCGCCTCCACCGCTCCGCGGCGGGCCTCGATGAGCAGCCTCGCGGTCTCGGCCGGGTCGTCGCGCGTGAGCACGGCCAGGGTGGTGAGGGCGTCGGCCTCGAGCGCGGGCAGCCCCAGCAGGCGTGCAGCCTTCACCGTCCACTCGGCCCAGGCGACGGTGTCCTCGTCGTGGTCGCACCACAGGCACGCCCGGGCGTAGATCGCTGCCGCGACGACGACCTCGGGAGTCGGTGTCACGGAGGGAAGCTCGTCGGCCGTACCGAGCAGCAGCTCGATCGCGCGACGGCTCTCGTCGACGGTGCGGTCGTCGTCGGCGGCCGCGAGGTGCTGGGCGAGCTGGTGGCGCGCCTCGGCCTCCGCGACGGCCGCGGGGCTGCCCCAGGGCTGACCCTCGGCCGCAGGGGCGACGAGGTCGACCGACGCGCGCGCCAGGGAGACGGCACGCGCCAGCTCACCCGACCGGCTGGCTGCGCCCGCGGCCACCATGCCGAGCCGCACGAGGGTTCCGCCGGTCAGCTCCTCGGCGTCTGGCACCGCGTGCCAGAGCTCCAGGGCTCGCTCGAGGTGACCCAGCTGCTCGGCCGGGGCGTGCTGCCGTGCCGCCTGGTCCGCGGCGTCCATCGACGCGACGAGGGCGCCTGGCAGGTCCTTGCTCGCGAGGGCGTGGTGCGCGAGCTCCGCCGATGAGCCCAGCGCGGCACCGTCGGCACGGATCGCGGCGGCGAACGCCGCGTGCAGCCGTACCCGCTCGCCGGGAAGCAGGTCGTCGTAGACCGCCTCGCCCAGCAACGCGTGCCGGAAGCCGTAGCGGCCACTGTCGTCCGGTACCAGCACCTGGTGGGTGACGGCGTCGCGGAGCTGCGCGTCGAGGCCACCGCTGGGTCCCATGCCCTCCGCGGACAGCACGGCCTCGAGCAGGGGCTCGGCCACACGACGCCCCGCGACGGCGGCGAGCTGCACGACGTGGCGCGAGTCGGGTTGCAGCCGCTCGAACCTCGCCAGGAGCACGTCCGCCAGGGAGTCGGGCACTCCGCTGGCACCGGCGCCGGCCTCGAGCAGCTCCTCGGCGAAGAACGCGTTGCCTTCCGAGCGGCGGACGACCTGGCGCACCTCGTCCTCAGGCAACGGACCCGGCCACGTACTGCGCGAACTCGCGCAGCTCGGCCGGCGTGAACGGCGGGACGTCGACGCGCTCCACGCCAGGCTGTCGGGTCAGGTCGGCCAGCAGCGGGCGGAGCGGGTGGCGGCGGTGCAGGTCGTCGACCCGGTAGGTCAGCAGCACCAGGAGCCGCTGCCCGGCGGACCGGGCCACCAGGTAGCGGAGCAGGTCGCGGGTGGACGGGTCGGCCCAGTGCAGGTCCTCGACCACGAGCACGACGGGGGCGTGCTCGCGGGAGATCTCCGCCAGCAACGACGTCACGGCGTCGAACTGCTGCAGCCGCCCGACGTCGTCGCCGGCCGTCCCGCCGACCTCCGCACGGGTGCCGCCGCCGATGCCGGCGAGGCTGGGCCTCGCGGCGAGCTGGGCCGCGACGACGGGCTCGCTCGCGGCGATGGTCTGCAGGGTCGAGAGCACCTCGACGAAAGGCAGGTAGGGCAGCCCGACCTCGCCGAGGTCGATGCAGTGACCGGCGAGCACGCAGTGGCCGCGGCTGCGGGCCAGCGTCGCGAGCTCGTCGGCGATGCGGGTCTTGCCGCTGCCGGCGTCCCCGCCCAGCAGCACGGTGGTGGGTTGGCCGTCGCCGGCACGATCGAGCGCGGAGCTCAGCGCGCGCATCTGCGCGTGCCGGCCCACCAGCGGTGCGGACGACGACGGTCGGGTCACGACCGTCATCGTCGCACCGCCTGCCGACATCGCTGTCCTGCCTGACCGGTCGGCGTGCCGGACCTCCCCGTCACGCTCAGCCGTGGGCCGGACGGCGGTGCAGCAGCCACGGCAGCCAGCCGTCGCCGCGCTTGGCGGCGCCGTTCGCGAGCTGCTCGCGGCGGTACGCGATCTCGGCGTCGAGCTCGGGACCGAAGGTGCTGGTCATGGGTTCCTCCTGTGATCCGTACCGGGGCTCCCTGCCCCGGCACGCTCAACAGTCGTGCTGAGGCGGTGGTCAGCGGATCGGTCACGTGCCTCGCTCCTCACCCCGCTCCCCCTCAGACGCTCGCCCGGCACCCCGTCCGGGCACCTAAGGCCCCTCAGACGCGGGCGCCGGCCGGCCGGTCGCTCCTCAGCCGTTCACCGAGTCGTCCGCTCTGCCCCTTACGGCGCGGCGGAACACGCACTAGCGTCGCTGCCGACCCCGAGCCACGAGGGAGACCACCGTGAGGACGCCGACCCGTCACCTCCGACCGTCCGGACGCCGGACCGCCCGCGCCGCCGCTCTCGCCGTCGGCGTCGCCGTCGCCCTGGGGGCCGGTCTGACGACCGCACCCGCGTGGGCCGACGACGACGGCGACGACGGCCGCCGCGCCGACCGCCGCACCGAGCTGCGCGTCGCGACCTACAACGCGAGCCTGAACCGCAACGCCGCCGGCCAGCTCGTCTCCGACCTGTCCACGCCGGACAACGCGCAGGCGAAGGCGGTCGCCGAGGTGATCCAGCGGACGCGGCCGGACGTCCTGCTGCTCAACGAGTTCGACTACGTGCCGGACGACGTCGCCATCGACCTGTTCCGCCAGAACTACCTGGAGGTGGGACAGGGCGGCGCGGACCCGATCGAGTACCGGTACTCGTTCGTCGCCCCGTCGAACACCGGCGTCCCCTCGGGCTTCGACCTCGACAACAACGGCACCGTCGGCGGCGGCAACGACGCCTTCGGGTTCGGGCTCTACGAGGGTCAGTTCGGCATGGCCGTGCTCTCCCGCTACCCGATCGACGAGCAGTCGGTGCGGACCTTCCAGACGTTCCTGTGGAAGGACATGCCGGGCGCGTTGCTGCCCGACGACCCGGCGAACGCGGGTCCGGCCGACTGGTACTCCCCCGAGGAGCTCGAGGTCTTCCGGCTGTCGAGCAAGTCCCACTGGGACGTCCCGGTCGAGGTCGGTCGCCGCACCGTGCACGTGCTGGCCTCGCACCCGACGCCTCCGACGTTCGACGGCGCGGAGGACCGCAACGGCACGCGCAACCACGACGAGATCCGGTTCTGGGCGGACTACGTCGGGTCGCCGCGCGGCAGCCGCTACATCTACGACGACGACGGCCGACGGGGCGGTCTGCGGCCTGGCTCGTCCTTCGTGGTGATGGGTGACCAGAACAGCGACCCGGTGGACGGCGACTCCATCCCGGGGTCGATCCAGCAGCTGATCGACAACCGCCGCATCACCGACCCGCTGCCGAGCTCGGCCGGGGCCGTCGAGGCCGCGCAGCTGCAGGGCGGCGCCAACACGACCCACCAGGGTGACCCGAAGTACGACACCGCGGACTTCAACGACAACCCGGCGCCCGGCAACCTGCGCGCGGACTACGTGCTGCCGTCGCGGCACCTGCGGGTCGCCGACGCGGGCGTCTTCTGGCCGGTGCAGGCTGACCCGCTGTCGCGGCTGACCGGCGTCTTCCCCTTCCCGACGTCCGACCACCGTCTGGTGTGGGTGGACGTCACGGTCAGGGGCGGCGGTCACGACAGGGACGACTGACCACCCCCCTGGCGCCGGGGAGCGAACTGGGGTTCGCTGGCAGGGAACCCCGGGATGAGCCCGGGCGGACGAGGAGACCGGATGGGCACCTTCGACAACCTGCGGGCCAAGGCCGAGAAGCTGACGAGCGACAACCCCGACAAGGTCGAGTCGATCAGCGACCAGGTGATCGAGAAGGGCGGCGACGCCGTCGACCGCGCGACCGGTGGACGGCACGCCGAGCACGTCGACAAGGCTCAGCGGATGGCCGACGAGAAGGTCGGCCGCAAGGACGCGAGTGCCGCGGACGACGACGAGCAGACGCGGGACCACAACCCCACGTGACGTCCGGCGGCGGTGCTCCGACGCCGACCGGCCCCTAGCTGGTCTGCGTCACGGTGGGGGACGGCGCGGGCCCTTCCGAGTCGTCGTCCTCCTCGCCGCCCGCCAGGCTGATGCCGCCGCCGATGGCTGCGACGGCCAGCAGGAAGGCACCGGCGAAGATGGCGGCCCGTGCGGCCGTCAGCCCGGCCAGTCCCTGACGGAGCTCCTTCAGCAGCGCGGGGTCCAGCGCGGCACCGTCCGTCAGCGACCGCCGGTCCGGCCCGTCGCCGGTGGGGATCGTGACGCTCTCGGCGCGCAGCGCCTCCAGCTGCAGCATGCCGAGTCCCGCCGACACCAGGACGACTCCACCGGCCACGGCGCCGAGCAGGGCCACCAGGCCGCCGCTGATGCCGTCCGTCAGACCCGCCGCGACGAAGCCGAGCACGAACACCACGCCGGCGACGATCGCGCCCCCGAACGACCACGTCGTCGACAGCTTCCGCGCGGCAGCGGCTTGCGGGTGGAGCGGCTTCCAGTTGATGCCCTCGACCACCGCGTACCCGCCGTTGGCCGGCGGTTCGGGCTCGGGCTCGGCCGGCTGTCGGGTCGGCCGGTGTCGGGTCGGCCGGTGTCGGCTCGGCAGGCGCAGGTGTCGCCTCGTCGGCCGTCGCTGGAGACTCCGGCGCCTGCGGGTCGGGGTGCGGCGTCGTCGAGGCGGCCGGTGCTGCAGGCACGGCAGCCATCTGGGCCGTCGGGTCGACGGGAGTTGCGGAGCCTTCGGCAGGTCGCCTCGCGGCAGCCTTCTTCCGGGGCGCGGCCTTCCTCGCGCCGGCCGCCGGCGTCGTCCCGGGGTCGGAGGTGGGCTCGGTCGGTCCAGTGGTCATGGCGCGGGCTCCCTTCGAGGCCTGCACAACCTACGGCCGAAACCCGGACATGTCACACACGGTCCGCCATGGCGGTCAGGAGGAGCGGACCGCCGGCATACCCAGGACCACCGGCCGAGGGCCCGACGCGGCACCGACCTCGAAGGAGGTCATCGGCACGCCGCAGGACTCGGCCCGCCGACGGTCCCACGCGTCACCGGCGCGGGTGCGCCGCAGGTTCCACACGCCACCCGGCACGTGGTCCGCCACGAGGTGGTGCGGTGCGGCGTAGTCGACCCGGACCGTGACGACGTCCCCAGGGCGCGGCAGCGCGTCGGCACCGTGCGCGCGCACCTCGTCCGGCACCGAGAAGTGCACGAGGCGGTTGTCGCGCGCACGACCTGAGAGCCGGGAGGTGGCCTCGTCCTTGCGTCCCTCTCCGCGCGCGACGAGCACCTCGAGCTCGCGGCCGAGCTGCGTGCGGTTCTCGTCCCAGCTGATCTGCTCCTGCAGGGCGACGAGCCGCTCGTAGCGTTCCTGCACAACGGCCTTGGGGATCTGGTCCGCCAGGTCGGCGGCCGGGGTACCGGGCCGCTGCGAGTACTGGAACGTGAAGGCGTTGGCGAACCGCGAGGCCGCGACGACGTCGAGCGTGGCCTGGAAGTCCTCCTCGGTCTCGCCGGGGAAGCCCACGATGATGTCGGTGGAGATCGCCGCGTCGGGCATGTGCTCCCGCACGCGGTCGAGGATCCCGAGGAACCGCGTCGACCGGTACGAGCGGCGCATCGCCTTCAGCACGCGGTCGGACCCCGACTGCAGCGGCATGTGCAGCTGCGGCATCACGTTGTGGGTCTCGGCCATCGCCTCGATCACGTCGTCGGTGAACGCGGCGGGGTGCGGGCTCGTGAAGCGCACGCGCTCCAGGCCGTCGATCGAGCCGCAGGCGCGCAGCAGCTTCGCGAACGCGCCGCGGTCGCCGAACTCGACCCCGTAGGTGTTGACGTTCTGCCCGAGCAGCGTGACCTCGATCGCGCCGTCGTCCACGAGCGCCTGCACCTCGGCGAGCACGTCGCCCGGCCGACGGTCCTTCTCCGTGCCCCGCAGACTGGGGACGATGCAGAAGGTGCACGTGTTGTTGCAGCCGACGCTGATCGACACCCAGCCGGCGTAGGTCGAGTCGCGCTTGGTCGGCAGGGTGGACGGGAAGACCTCGAGCGCCTCGAGGATCTCGACCTGGGCGCTCTCGTTGTGCCGTGCGCGGTCGAGCAGCGCCGGAAGGGACCCGATGTTGTGGGTACCGAAGACCACGTCGACCCACGGCGCCTTGCGCACGATGGTGTCTCGGTCCTTCTGGGCGAGGCAGCCGCCGACGGCGATCTGCATGCCCGGGTTCGCCTTCTTCACCGGCGCCAGGTGACCGAGGTTGCCGTACAGCTTGTTGTCGGCGTTCTCACGGACGGCGCAGGTGTTGAACACCACCACGTCGGCGCTGTCGGGGTCGGCGCCGGGCTCCAGGGCCTGGTAGCCGGCGTCCTCGAGGAGCCCGGCGAGCCGCTCGGAGTCGTGCACGTTCATCTGGCACCCGTGGGTGCGCACGTCATAGGTCGTCATCTCGCAGCCCAGGGTACGGCGTGCACTCGACACCGCGGCCCGCACGGGTGACGCTGGACGGGTGCAGTCCACCAGACCCCAGAACCCGTCCTTCGCCCCCCTCGTGGAGCCCGGACCGGACCTTACCGCCGACGAGGTCCGCCGCTACTCACGCCACCTGCTGCTGACCGAGATCGGGCGCACCGGGCAGCGGAGGCTCAAGAACGCCCGCGTGCTGGTGGTGGGCGCCGGTGGGCTCGGCTCACCGGCCCTGCTCTACCTGGCTGCCGCCGGCGTCGGCACGATCGGCGTCGTCGACTTCGACGTCGTCGACGAGTCGAACCTCCAGCGGCAGATCGTGCACGGCACCGACGACGTGGGCCGTCTCAAGGTCGACAGCGCGACCGAGGCGATCGCCCGCGTCAACCCGTTGGTGACGGTCGTCCCCCACCGGGAGCGGCTCACACCCGACAACGCGATCGCCGTGATCGAGCAGTACGACCTGGTGCTGGACGGCACCGACAACTTCCCGACCCGGTACCTCGTCAACGACGCCTGCGTGCTGACCGGGACACCGCTGGTCTGGGGATCGCTGCTCCGGTTCGACGGGCAGGTCAGCGTCTTCTGGCCGCCGCACGGGCCGCACTACCGCGACCTGTTCCCCGAGCCGCCGGACCCCGGCACCGTGCCCTCATGCGGTGAGGCCGGCGTGCTCGGTGTCGTCTGCGCCGCGGTCGGGTCGGTGATGTCGACCGAGGCGGTCAAGCTGATCACCGGCGCAGGACGGCCTCTCGTCGGACGGCTGATGCTGTTCGACGCCCTCGAGATGACCTGGCGCACGGTGGAGATCCGCCCCGACCCGTCAGGGCCCGCCATCACGTCGCTGACGGAGGAGCCCGAGGGTGCCTGCGCCGTCGACGAGCTGCCCACCGTCACGGCGTCGGAGCTCGCGGCGATGCTGGTCGACGACGACGTCGTGCTCGTCGACGTCAGGCCCGGCGACGAGCGCGACATCGTCTCCATCGACGGGGCCGTCGCCGTCCCCCTCGACCGGATCGTCGCGGGCGGCGCGTTCGACGAGCTCCCCCGGGACCGACGACTCGTGCTGCACTGCAAGAGCGGTGGCCGGTCGGCGCAGGCCCTGACGGTCCTCCGCCAGGCCGGGTACGAGTCCGCCAGCCACCTGGACGGAGGGGTGCTCGCCTGGGTCCGTGACGTGGACCCGTCGCTGCCGACCTACTGAGGGCTCGCAGAGCTCACGGACCGTGGTGACACCTCAGCGGAGGTGCCCTCCACGAAACGGTCGTCAGGTATCAGTGCGGTCACGACCGCGCTCGAACCGCACGGGTGGGTGCCGCTGCGGGGCCCGGACGGATACGGTTCCGAACATGAGCGACCCGTCCGCCCCGCCGCCGAACGACCCCGGCTCCGCGCCCGACCTCGCCAAGGACGACGAGTCCTTGGACGGCGGGACGGGCCACAGCGGCAAGCCTCTGGTCGTGATGGACGCCGTCGACAAGTACTACGGCGACCTGCACGTGCTGAAGGACATCAACCTCACCGTCCACGCGGGCGAGGTCGTGGTGGTCATCGGACCTTCCGGGTCAGGCAAGTCGACGCTGTGCCGCACCATCAACCGGCTGGAGACCTACGAGCGCGGCACCATCACCCTGGACGGCGAGCCGTTGCCGGCAGAGGGCAAGGACCTCGCCCGGCTACGCGCCGAGGTGGGGATGGTGTTCCAGTCCTTCAACCTGTTCGCCCACAAGACCGTGCTCGAGAACGTGACCCTCGGGCCGATCAAGGTGCGCAAGCTGAAGAAGGCCGACGCCAACGCCGAGGCGATGAAGCTCCTTGAGCGAGTAGGCGTTCAGAACCAGGCGAACAAGTACCCGGCGATGCTCTCCGGTGGGCAGCAGCAGCGCGTCGCGATCGCCCGCGCGCTGGCCATGAAGCCGAAGGTGATGCTCTTCGACGAGCCCACCTCGGCCCTCGACCCCGAGATGATCAACGAGGTCCTCGACGCCATGATCACCCTCGCCAAGGAGGGGATGACGATGGTGGTCGTGACGCACGAGATGGGTTTCGCCAGAAGCGCTGCCGACCGCGTCGTGTTCATGGCGGACGGCGAGATCGTCGAGGAGAACACGCCCGAGGAGTTCTTCACCAACCCCAAGAGCGGGCGCGCGAAGGACTTCCTCTCCAAGATCCTGACGCACTGACCGAGCTCGCCGCCCGGTCAGACCGGACGGGGAACAGACCGCACGACACCGCAGAACCGACACGGAGGCAGAAGATGTTCCGACGAAACACCCTCGTTGCGGCGATGGCCCTCAGCGCCCTCGCCCTGACCGCCTGCGGTGGTGACGACACCGGCGGGGACACCCCCGAGCCCACCGTCGAGGAGGCGCCCGAGTTCGCGGCCGGCACCACGATGGCCGACCTCTCCGAGGCGGGGTCCATCCGCATCGGCACCAAGTTCGACCAGCCCGGCTTCGGGCTGAAGGGCCTCTCCGGCGACCCGGAGGGCTTCGACGTCGAGGTGGGCAAGATCATCGCCGGCAAGCTCGGCATCTCCCCCGACTCGATCGAGTGGGTCGAGAGCCCGTCCAAGGTGCGCGAGGAGAACTTGGAGACCGACAAGGTCGACATGGTCGTCGCCACGTACACGATCAACGACGAGCGCAAGAAGCGCATCACGTTCGCCGGTCCGTACTACGTCGCCGGCCAGCAGCTGATGGTCAAGTCCGACAACGACGCGATCAGCGGGCCGGACGACCTCCAGGCGAACGCCGACGTCAAGGTGTGCTCGGTCACCGGCTCGACGCCGTCCGAGAGCATCAAGGAGTACCTGGCGTCCGACGACCAGCTCGTGCTGTTCGACACGTACGCCAAGTGCGCCGACGCGCTGCGCACCGACCAGGTGGGCGTCGTCACGACGGACAACGTCATCCTGCTCGGCTTCGTCAGCGAGTCCGACGGTGAGTTCAAGCTGGTGGGCGAGCAGTTCACCGACGAGCCGTACGGCATCGGCGTGAAGAAGGGCGACGTCGAGTTCTGCGAGTTCATCAACGAGACCCTCCAGGAGGCCAGCGACAGCGGCACCTACGAGGAGGCGTGGACCTCGACCGCCGGCGAGGTCGAGGGTTCCGAGACCCCGACCCTCCCCGAGGCGGACGCCTGCAGCTGACCCGTCCGCACTGAACGACGGTCGTCGGGTGCGGGCGAGTCCCCACTGGGAGCGTCGCCCGCACCCGATCGACCCGTAAGCCACACGACGTCCACCGTCGCGGCACGAACCAGGAGGTGAGCGTGGAAGCGATCACGCAGAACCTCGACCTGTACTGGTCGGGGTTCCTGAGGTCGCTGGGCATCTGCCTGGTCGCCATGGTCGGCTCGCTGGTGCTCGGCACCGTCATCGCCAGCTTCCGCGTGTCCCCCGTCGCCACCCTGCGTGGCTTCGGGACCGCGTGGGTCGACATCATCCGCAACTGCCCGCTCACGGTGGTGCTGTTCTTCTTCGCCTTCGGGCTCCCGGAGATCGGCATCAACCGGAGCTTCTACTTCTTCGGCGTGACGGCGCTGATCATCTACACGTCCGCGTTCGTGTGCGAGGCCGTGCGGTCGGGCATCAACTCCGTGCCGGCCGGTCAGGCCGAGGCCGCCCGCGCGATCGGGCTGCCCTTCCTCCCCTCCCTGCGTGAGGTCGTCCTGCCGCAGGCCTTCCGGACCGCGATCCCCCCGCTGGGCAGCGTGATCATCGCGATGTTCAAGAACTCCGCCGTCGTCGGCGCGTTCGGCGTCGGCGGTGACCTGTTCAGCGTCGGCGAGTCCCTCACCAGCGCACAAGGCTTCGCTGCGCTCCCCGTCGTGACCGGCGTGGCTCTCGGCTACCTCGCCATCACCCTCCCCGCGGGCGCGCTCCTCGGGTACCTCGAGCAGAAGGTGGCGATCGTGCGATGAGCCACCAGACCGTCCTCTACGACGAGCCGGGGCCCCGTGCGCGTCGCAACGCCCTGATCGGCAGCATCGCGGGGGGCCTCTTCGTCCTCGGCCTGCTGGCCGTGGTGTTCACGAGGCTGGCCAGCGCCGGCCAGTTCGATTACGACCTGTGGGCACCCATCGTCGACCCGTCCACCGAGGAGTTCCCGCTCGTCTGGAACCTGATCTTCGAAGGCCTCAAGGCCACCCTCACCGCGGCCTTGCTCGCCATCGCGTTCTCGGTCGTGATCGGCGCGCTGCTCGGTGTCGCACGGATGCTCCTCGGCCGGTGGGGCAAGATGCCCATCGTCGGCTTGATCGAGCTGATGCGCGGCCTGCCCGTCGTCATCACGATCTACTTCGCCAGCAAGGTCCTCCCTGAGATCGGTGTCGACGTGGGGCCGTTGCCCGGCAGCGACGGTCTGTGGTTCCTCGTCATCGGGCTGACGGCGTACAACTCGGTGATCATCGCCGAGATCGTGCGTGCCGGGGTCGCGTCGCTTCCCACCGGGCAACGGGAGGCCGGCACCGCGATCGGCCTGATGCCCGGTGCGACGATGCGGCTGGTGCTGCTGCCGCAGGCCGTCCGGGTCATGCTCCCGGCGCTGATCAGCCAGATCGTCGTCATCCTCAAGGACACGTCGCTCGCCGCGGTGCTGGGGATCTACACCGAGCTCCTGCGCCAGGGCAACCTGATCGCACTCAACCTCGACAACCCGATCCAGATGCTGACCCTCGTGGGCCTGATGTTCATCATCATGAACTTCTCCCTCAGCCGGTTCGCGGTGTGGCTCGAGGGACGGCTCTCCCGCCGTACGTCGGGGCACGCAGAGGTGGAGACGGTCTAGCTGGATGTGTCCCTCGTGACCGCTGTGCGCTGGGTACCCGTTGACCGGATCTGCCGATGAGCGCGCGTGGACACGGGTGCCGTTAGCATCCCCGCGTGCCTGTACACCACACCCAGCTGCGTGAACTCGGCTCGGAGCGCGAAGCCTTGGCCATGACCCTCGATGCCCAGCGCGAGGGGCTGATGAGGAAGATCGAGGGGGTGGCTGATGGGATGGCGCGGCAGGCACCGACCGCGAGCTCGTTGTCGCTGTTGGGGCTGGTGAAGCACGCCGTGACCTGGGAGCGTCGCTGGTTCGAGATCGTCATGGCCGGCCGTGAGCTGCCCGACGGATGGCCCGAGGTGCTACCCGACCCCCGGGACGCCGACCTGCTGGTCGACGAGAGCGACACCGTGGCCCACTGGGTCGCGTCGTATCGGGAGCAGATCGAGCAGTCCCGCGCTGTCGTGGCGTCGATGGATCTGGACAGTCCGTGCGCGCGGCAGGACATCATCGAGTGCAACGTCCGATACGTCATGTTCCACATGATCGCGGAGACCGCGCGCCATGCCGGCCACGCAGACATCATCCGCGAGACCCTCGACGGCTCAACGGGGATCTGAGCCATACCGCGCGCCGCCCGGCGCCGTAGCCAGTGGTCACCCGTCGCCGTACAGGTCGTCCGTCTCCTCACCCTCCGCGGCCAGCGCCGTGCGCACGACGTCCATCGCCATCCCGCCCGGGTAGCCCTTGCGGGCCAGCATCCCGGCGAGCCGGCGCACGCGGGCGTCCCGCTCGAGCCCGCGGGTGGACCGCAGCTTGCGCGCCACGAGGTTCTCCGCGGTCGCGCGCTCGGTGTCGGGGTCGAGCTCGTCGACGGCCTGTCGCGCGAGCTCCTCGCCGACTCCCTTGCGGCGCAGCTCCATCGTGAGCGCGCGACGGGCCAGACCGCGGCCTCGGTGACGGGAGCGGACCCACTCGGACGCGAAGGCCTCGTCGTCGACGAGGTTGACCTCCTCGAACCGGTCGAGCACTGCCTCCGCCACCGCGTCGGGGACGTTGCGGGACGCCAGCTTCTGCCGCAGCTCGGAGCGGGTCCGAGCTGCGGCAGTCAGCTGGTTGAGCACGATCGTGCGTGCCACGGCGTACGGGTCGGCCTCCCGCTCACCCTCCGGGTCGGGCGGGGGCTGGGCCCGTGGCCACCGCTCGCGCGGTGCCCTGGACGGAGCGCTCACCGGCTCAGAAGTCGACCGGGACCTCGGGCACCGCCGGGGTCGCCGGGGTCGCCGGTGCGTCGAGCTGCGGCCCCACACCGAGCTTCTCCTTGATCCGCTTCTCCAGCTCGTTCGCCAGGTCGGGGTTGTCGCGCATGAACGCTCGCGCGTTCTCCTTGCCCTGGCCGAGCTGGTCGCCCTCGTACGTGTACCAGGCACCGGACTTGCGGACGAAGCCCTGCTCCACACCCATGTCGATCAGACCACCCTCACGCGAGATGCCATGGCCGTAGAGGATGTCGAACTCCGCCTGCTTGAACGGCGGGCTCACCTTGTTCTTGACGACCTTGACGCGGGTGCGGTTGCCGACGGGCTCGGTACCGTCCTTCAGCGTCTCGATGCGGCGCACGTCGAGGCGCACGGACGAGTAGAACTTCAGCGCCTTGCCGCCCGTGGTCGTCTCGGGCGATCCGAACATCACGCCGATCTTCTCGCGGAGCTGGTTGATGAAGATCGCCGTGGTGCCCGAGTTGCTGAGGGCACCGGTGATCTTGCGCAGCGCCTGCGACATCAGCCGTGCCTGCAGACCCACGTGGCTGTCCCCCATCTCGCCCTCGATCTCGGCCCGCGGCACCAGTGCGGCGACGGAGTCGATGACGATGATGTCGAGGGCGCCGGAACGGATCAGCATGTCGGCGATCTCGAGCGCCTGCTCACCGGTGTCGGGCTGGCTCACGAGCAGCGCGTCGGTGTCGACACCGAGCTTCTGCGCGTAGTCGGGGTCGAGCGCGTGCTCGGCGTCGATGAAGGCGGCGATGCCGCCGGCCCGCTGGGCGTTGGCCACGGCGTGCAGGGCGACGGTCGTCTTTCCCGACGACTCCGGCCCGTAGATCTCGACCACGCGGCCGCGCGGCAGGCCGCCGATGCCCAGCGCGACGTCGAGCGCGATGGACCCGGTCGGGATGACCTCGATGGGCACCCGCACCTCGTCGCCGAGGCGCATGACGGAGCCCTTGCCGAACTGGCGGTCGATCTGGGAGAGCGCGCTGTCGAGCGCCTTCTCGCGGTCTGCGGGAGCGGGCATGTGATCCTCCGTGTCGCCGGCGGGAGCCGGGTGGTCGTCGTGCGGTCGGCTTGTCGTGTCGAGGACGACGCTAGGCGCCACCTCCGACAACCCCGGGCCCCGCGCCGTCCCTGTGGACGACCGGACCTCGTGCGTCCGACCTGTGGAAGAGACTACCGAACACCTGTTCGAGCGCGAGGACCTCGGGCGGCGTGTCGTGTGCCGGTGGCTGCCTCGGTGCTCAGGCGGGCAGCGGGTCCACGGCGTCCAGGCCGGCGACGACCTCGGCGTAGCGCGCCACGTCCAGAATCACGTCCGGGAGCGCGTCCGACAGGATCCGGTAGGCCACCGCCCGCAGCATCAGCTGCCGAGGGACCCCCGAGGCCCAGGCCCCCAGCGCTCCCGGGTCGGCGCCCTCCCACAGCACGGCGTCGAGCACCGTCACGGCCTCCGCCCACGCCCCGGGCCGCCAGTACGGAGCGAGGTCGATGACGAACGGGCACCCGGCCGCGTCCAGCAGCAGGTTGCCCACGGGGTCCCCGTGCACGAGCTGGGACGGCAGGTCGACGGGCCGTCGGGCGCCCAGCACCCGGCGGACCAGGTCGCGGGCCTCGGGCCGGAGCGCGCTCAGGGCGGCCGGTCCGGCGTCCAGGTCCCAGGCCACGCGGTCGGCCCGCGCCCACCGGTGGTCGACCTCGTCGAGGACCGCCGGTCGCTCCGGGACGGCCACCGCGAGCCGGGCGCTGAGCAGACGACCCGCGGCGACCAGCACGTCGAGGTCCGAACAGGGTGCCGTACCGGGCTCGTAGCGCGTCGCGGCCCAGCCGTCGACGACCCAGCGTCCGTCCCTCGTCGGGACCGGCAAGGACACGCGCAGCGCGCGCGGACGAGTCTCGTCCAGCCGCACCGCGAGGCGGGCCTGCACCGGTGAGAGCCACGTCGTGGTCGGCTGGTCGCGCCCGGGTGAGAGCACGAGGTCGCCGACGCGGACGCTTCCGCCTCGCCCCCCGTCGAGCGGTTCCACCGTGCCCGAGGCGGCGAAGAGGTCGACGACGCGCCCGGGAACCGCGGCCCCCGTGGGGGTCATGTCAGGAGGAGCCGCTCGAGACGCCGCGCGGCGACGACGACCCCGACCAGTCCCATCACGCCGAGGTAGAGCACGTGCCAGACCAGGCCGGCGGACACGTTGCCCAGCATCAGGTCTCGCACCAGCGTGACCCCGTGGTAGAGCGGCGTCGCCTGGACCACCCACTGCAGCACCTGCGGGTACGTCGACAGCGGGTAGAAGGTCGTGGAGAACAGGAACAGCGGCAGCACGACCAGCTGGACGAAGTCGAAGTCCTGCCACGACCGCATGAAGGTCGTCGCCGCCATGCCCACGGCCGCGAACGCGAAGCCGATCAGCGACGCGGCGGGCAGCGCCAGGAGGGACCACCACGAGTCGACCAGGCCGGCGCCGAGCAGCTACCAGGAAGAAGGCGATGGAGTAGACGAGGCCACGCAGCAGTGCCCACGTGATCTCCCCGATCGCCACGTCACGCGGACCGAGCGGCGTCGCCAGCACGGAGTCGTAGAGCTTGGCGTACTTGAGCTTGAAGAAGATGTTGAACGTCGAGTCGAAGACCGCCCCGTTCATGGCGGAGGACGCCAGCAGCGCCGGGGCCACGAACGTGGCGTAGGCGACCCTCGAGCCGTCGTCCAGTGTCACCGTGCCGATCAGCGCCCCGAGCCCCACTCCGAGGGAGAAGAGGTAGAACACCGGCTCGAAGAAGCCGCTGACGAGCGTGACCCACCCGTGCTTGAACGAGAGCAGGTTGCGCTCCACGAGTGCGCGGGCCATCCCCGCACCCGCAGGCATCGGAACCAGGCGGGCGATCTGGTGCGCGACACCCCGGGCCTGACCGGCTTCGCCGGACGTCGGCGTCCGGGTGCTCGACGGTCGGCCCGTCGACGGTGCAGACGCCATCAGCTCACCAGCCGTCGGCTCAGGAGCCGGTCCGAGAGCCACAGGCCCGCGCCGACCCACAGGGCGAGGTACAACGTGTGCCCGAGCGCCCCGGGGACGGTCGCGGTGCCCAGGGTGAATCCGCGGGCCAGCTCGACGCCGTGCCACAGCGGCGTCACCCACGCGACCGGCTGCAGCACCGGGTGCAGCTGGTCGATCGGGAAGAACGTCCCGGAGAACAGGAACATCGGCATGATCACGAAGCGGAAGATGACGTTGAAGCCGTCGCCGGCGTCGTCCTGCGTGGCGGCGTACGCGGTGATCGGTGCGGCGAAGGCCAGCCCGGTCAGCACGGCGGCCGGCAGCGCGAGCGGCGCCCACCACGACCGTGCCGTACCCAGCGCCAGGGCGACGACCATGAACACGCCGCACACGATCGTCAGCCGCACCACGAGGTAGTAGAGGTGGCCGAGCACCAGGTGCCTCACCCGCAGCGGCGTCGCCAGGATCGCGTGGAAGTACATGTTCCACTTCATCCCGGCCATGATCGGGAAGGTGCACTCCCCCGCCGCCGTCTGCATCGCGGTCGCGGCCAGCACCCCGGGGGCGATGAAGGCGACGTAGGCCACGCCGCCGATGCCGCCCCGCTCCCCGCCGTCGACGAGCGCCCCGAGGCCGTAGCCCATCGCCGCGAGGTACATCACCGGAGCCAGGAAGCTGGCGAACAGCGAGCCCCGCCAGGTGCGCAGGTACGCGAGCCACCAGTACTGGAACACGGACCCCGCCCCACCGCCGTCCGGAGCGAGCTGGTCGGGCGTGGGCTCCCGGTGGTGCTCCGTGCCCGCGTGGGCATCGGAGCCGGCCGCCGGTTCGGGAGTCATGGACGGCACCTCTCAGTCCACGAGGGTGCGGCCGGTGAGCCGCAGGAAGACGTCCTCGAGGGTGGAGCGCCGGACGAGGCTGGACAACGGCTGCAGCCCTCGGTCGTGCACCGCGGAGGTCGCCGTGTCGCCGTCGCGGACGTAGAGCAGCAGCCGGTCGGGCAGCACCTCGACGCGCTCGGCGATGCCGTCGACCTTCTCCGCGTAGGGCTCGTGGTCGTCGGCCGGGAAGCGCAGCTCGAGCACCTCGCGGGACGAGTGCTGCTCGATCAGGCTGCGTGGCGACCCCTCGGCGACGATCAGCCCGTGGTCCATCACCACCAGGCGGTCGCAGAGCTGCTCGGCCTCGTCCATGTAGTGGGTCGTGAGAACCAGGGTGACGCCTGAGCGCTTGAGCCGGAACAGCCTGTCCCACAGAACATGTCGCGCCTGAGGGTCGAGGCCCGTCGTCGGCTCGTCGAGCAGGAGGATGCGCGGTGAGTTGATCAGCGAGCGCGCGATCGTCAGGCGGCGCTTCATGCCGCCCGACAGCGGCTCGACGCGCGACGCCCTGCGCTCGGTCAGCTGGGCGAAGTCGAGCAGCTCGGCGGAGCGTTCGCGCACCACCTGCTTGGGTAGCCCGAAGTAGCGCCCGTAGACGAACATGTTCTCCTCGACCGTCAGCTCCTCGTCGAGGGTGTCCCGCTGCGGGACCACGCCGAGCTGGGCCCGGATCCGCGGCCCGTGTGTGGCCGGGTCGAGGCCGAGGATGCTCAGCGAGCCGCTGGTCGGCGGCGAGACGCAGCCGATCATGCGCATGGTGGACGACTTGCCGGCGCCGTTCGGGCCCAGGAAGCCGAACGACTCGCCCCGCTGGACCTGCACGTCGATGCCCTTGACCGCCTCGAAGTCGCCGAACGACTTCGTGAGGCCGCGTGCGTGGATCAGGATGTCGGAGTCGGGCACGTCGGCGACGCTACCCGGCGCCGCGGACACCCCGCGAGCGAGTTGTCGCCGTCGCCGACCGGGACCGTGACGGGGACCGGGGCTCTGCAGGTCAGGCGCTCGCCCCGATCCGGACGACCGGTGGCGTCCGCAGGGCACGGACCATCGCCAGCAGCACCGGGACGAGCAGGGCCGCCGCCGCCGCGGCCAGCGCCGGGTACCCGGCCAGCGACAGGATCGGCCCCGACAGCACCCCGGCGGCGGCCGCGCAGACGCCGATCACGAGGTCCCCCGTCCCCTGAACGGTGGTGCGGATCTCCGCGCGCACCGACGCGGACAGCAGGGACGAGCCGCTCACGAGGCTGGCGCTCCACCCCAGCCCGAGCAGCACCAGCGCCACCCCGACCTGCGCCCGGTCGGTGGCGCCCGCGGTCGCGGCCGTCGTCAGCGCGCCGGCCAGGATCACGAGCCCGATGCCGATCACCGGGATCTCACCGAACCGGTCGACGAGCCAGCCGAACACCGGGCTCAGCGCGTACATCCCGGCCACGTGCAGGCTGATGACGATCCCGATCACCTCCAGGCTGGCGTCGCCGTCGCCGAGGTAGACGGGCGTCATGACCATCACGGCGATCATCACCGCGTGACCACACGCGGTCGCCACGAGCCCGAGCAGTGCCCGCGGGATGCGGGCGACCTCGCGCAGCACCGTCCACGTGCCCGGCCCCGCCGCCCGCGGATCGGCCACCCTGCGCGTGCCCGTCACCGGATCCGGCCGCAGATCGTCCCCTTCCTGCGGTCGGAACGGGGTTCCCGAGCGCGGATCGTCCGCGATCTGCGAGGGACGGGGCGTGGTGCGGTCCGGCGGCAGCCCCGCGAGGACGACGACGCCCGCGGCGGCGAAGGCCACCATCGAGAACAGGTACGGCCCGGACAGGGACGGCACCCCGACGACCCCGGCGAGATCGCCCCCGACCGAGGAGAGGTTGGGGCCGGCGACCGCACCCACCGTTGTCGCCCACACCACCGTCGACAGCGCTCGACCTCGGCGGTGCGACGGGACGCCGTCGGTCGCGGCGTAGCGGGACTGCAGGCCGGCCGCCGTGCCTCCCCCGAAGAGCACGGTCGCCGCGAGCAGGAGCCAGAACTGGTCGGTCACCGCGGCCAGCAGGGCACCCACGGCACCGGCGAAGGCCAGGCCGTAGCCGGTGGCGAGGGCCTGGCCTCGTCCGCGGGCACGGGCCAGGTTCGCCAGCGGCACGGCGAGCAGGGCGGCGCCGAGGACGGCGGCGGTCTGGGAGAGGCCGGACAGGGACGTGGATCCCGAGACCTGCTGCGCCAGCAGGCCGCCGACGGCGATGCCGCTGGCCACGCCGACGCCACCGAGGACCTGTGCGACCACGAGCGAGGCCAGTCGGCGCCGTTCGGTGGCCGGCACGGGCGTCGTCGGCTCGCGCGGCGGAGGGTCGCGTCACGCTGGCGAGACGTCGGCGAAGGCGCCGGAACGGAAGGCGTCGACGAAGAGCGCGTGGTCGGTCCGCACCTGCTCCGCGTACGCGTGGGAGAACTGGACCACCTGGCGGACCCACTCGTCGGCGCGGTCGCCGACGCACTCGGCCACCACGTCCTCGACGCTGACGTCGACGAGTCCCTGCTCGGAGTCGGCGTCGGCCACGCAGTGGACCTTCGCCGTCGCGCGCCCCAGCTGCTCGACGAGCTCGGCCATCTCGTCCGGGTCCGCGAGCCCGTCCCAGTCGAGGTCGGCCTCGTAGGGCGAGTGCTCGGAGACCACGAAGCCGGTGTTCTCCCCCGACGCGCCGGTCAGGTCGGTCCAGCCGAGGAAGCGGTCGGCATGAGCCTGGAGCGCGCGCTGGCTGAGGGCGGTGCGGTGCCCGTGGTGCTCGAAGAAGTCCCGGACCCGCTCGTCGTCGACGACCCGGCTCGGCGCCGCCTCGTTGCCCTGCTTCACCGACAGCACCACGTCGTTGTCGAGCGCCTGGCTGAAGCCCTCGATCAGCACGTTGTACGCGGGCAGGCCGGCGCTGCCGATTCCGAAGCCGGAGCGTCCCACGACGTCCAGGACGTCGTAGGTCACGCCGTCGTCGCGCTTGTGCTCGGGGATCGTCCCGAGGTAGCGCTCGAACGCCTCGATGACCTCGTCGCGCTCGGCGTCGTCGAGCCGCCGGACCCCCGAGCCCTCGGCGAACCGGCGGGCGTAGGAGTCGACGACGGTGGTGCCGGAGAGCAGGTCGACGCGCGTGCGGAGCTTGGCCTCGTGCAGCGCGTCGAGCACCGCCCCGGTCGCGGTCTGGAGGGTCAGCGCCCACCGGGTGTCGTCCTGGACGTCCCGGTAGTGCTCGACCTGGTCGAGGTAGGCGCGCAGGTAGCGTCTCCATCAGCTGGTCCATCACGTCGTCCGGCAGCGCCTTCTGCCAGCACACCAGCGCCAGGCTGGCGCAGAAGCGCATCGGGTCCCACGTCCAGTGGCCGACGTAGGCCTCGTCGAAGTCGTTCACGTCGAACACGAGCCGACCGTCGGCCGCCATGTACGTGCCGAAGTTCTCGGCGTGCAGGTCCCCCTGCACCCAGACCCGGCGACCGTCGTCGTTCAGCCACTCGTCGTCCGCGCCCGCGAAGAGCCCATCGGGACCCAGGTCTGCGTAGAACACGCAGGCGGTGCCGCGGTAGAACGCGAACGGGTCGCGCGCCATCGTGCGGAACTTGGTCCGGAACGCCTGCGGGTCGGCCGCCATCAGCTGCGCGAACGCCTCGTCAGCGTGTCGACGAGGACTCTCGTGCGCTCCTGGCGGCCGGACCCCCGACGGTCGCGGCGGCTCATCCCGTTGCCCGGTCCCTCGGGCGGCGGGACTGCGGTCGACGCCCCAGTGCCTCTCGAGCGGGACCGACATCGCGTCGCACACGGCCTGCCACACCTGTCGCGGCTGGACGCCGTCGGCGAGGGCCGTCTCGACGGTCAAGCCCCGCAGGGCGGGCAGGGTCTGGTCACGAGCCACCGACCGGGAGTACCCCGGACCGAACTCGTCGTCCATCAGCTGCCAGAAGTGGCTGTGTCGCACGTCGCCAGGGTGCCACGTCCCGGATGTCGGTGTCGCCGGGCAGAATCGCCTCGTGACCCCCGCGAGCAGCGCGACCTCCCCCGGCGTCGACCGGGCCGAGGTGCTCGCGCGCTTCTCGGAGCCCACGCGCACCTGGTTCGCCACCGCGTTCGCGGAGCCGACGGCCGCGCAGGTCGGGGCCTGGGAGTCCATCAGCGCCGACCAGCACACCCTGGTCGTGGCGCCGACGGGCTCCGGCAAGACCCTGTCCGCCTTCCTGTGGGCGATCGACAAGCTGGCCGGGTCCCCGGTGCCCGCCGAGCCGACGCACCGGTGTCGCGTCCTCTACATCTCGCCGCTGAAGGCGCTGGCCAGCGACGTCGAGCGCAACCTGCGCTCGCCCCTGACCGGCATCGGCCACGAGTGCGTGCGTCTGGGGTTGCCGGTGCCGCAGATCACCGTCGCCCAGCGGACGGGTGACACCCCGGCGTCGGAACGGCGAGCCTTCCAGCGCACGCCCCCCGACGTGCTGATCACGACCCCCGAGTCCCTGTTCCTCCTGCTGACCTCACGCGCACGCGAGCAGCTGGTGGGCGTCGAGACGGTGATCGTCGACGAGGTCCACGCCGTCGCCGGCACCAAACGCGGTGCGCACCTGGCCCTCTCGCTGGAACGGCTCGACGCCCTCCTCGACCGCCCGGCCCAGCGGATCGGGCTGTCGGCGACGGTCCGGCCCCCCGAGGAGGTGCTCCGCTTCCTCACCGGGCTGCGCACCCCTGACGACGGGGGACGGAGGTCCGCCGTCGTGCAGCCCCCGTCCGAGAAGGAGTTCGACCTGCGGGTGGTCGTCCCGGTCCCGGACCTCGGTGACCTCGGCAGCGGTGCCGCCGACCCGCGCGGTCCGGATCCGGGGGCCGACCTGTCCGGCAACGCCGCCGGCGCGATCCCCTCGGCGTCGATCTGGCCGCACGTCGAGGAGCGCGTGGTCGACCTCGTCGCGCCCGTCGAGGGGCAGCCGCACCGTTCGTCGCTCGTCTTCACCAACTCGCGCCGCCTGGCCGAGCGTCTGACCGCGAGGCTCAACGAGACCTGGGCGGACCGGCTGGACCAGGCAGCGGGCGACGAGGGCGAGGACGACCCCGGCGGGGACGACACGGGCCCGCGGCGCACGCCGGCGGAGACGATGGCGCAGGCCGGCGCGTCCGCCGGTGCACCGGCGACGTTGGCGCGCGCTCACCACGGCTCCGTCAGCAAGGAGCAGCGGGCGCTGATCGAGGACGACCTCAAGGCGGGACGGCTCCCCACCGTCGTGGCGACGTCGTCCCTCGAGCTCGGGATCGACATGGGGGCGATCGACCTCGTGATCCAGGTCGAGGCTCCCCCGAGCGTGTCGAGCGGCCTCCAGCGCGTCGGGCGGGCGGGCCACCAGGTCGGAGCGGTGAGCCGGGGCGTGATCTTCCCGAAGTACCGGTCCGACCTGGTGACGAGCGCCGTGGTGACCCAGCGGATGCGGGACGGTCAGATCGAGTCCCTGCACGTCCTGAGCAACCCGCTCGACGTGCTGGCCCAGCAGGTCGTCGCCATGACGGCGCTCGACGACTGGTCCGTCGACGACGTCTTCGACCTGGTGCGGCGTGCTGCGCCGTTCTCGACCCTGACCCGGCCCGTCCTCGACGCGGTGCTCGACATGCTGGCCGGTCGGTACCCGAGCGAGGAGTTCGCCGAGCTGCGTCCGCGCATCGTGTGGGACCGGCTGGCCGGCGTGCTGTCGTCGCGGCCGGGGGCGCAGCGGCTCGCCGTGACCAGTGGCGGCACGATCCCGGACCGCGGTCTGTACGGGGTGTTCCTCGCCGGCGACGCCGGCGGCTCCGGTCCGGACGCGGCCACGCGGCCCAGCGGCCGTCAGGGCGGGCGGCGCGTCGGCGAGCTCGACGAGGAGATGGTCTACGAGTCGAGGGTGGGCGACGTCTTCACCCTCGGCGCCTCCACGTGGCGGATCATGGACATCACCCACGACCAGGTGCTGGTGGTGCCCGCGCCGGGCCAGCCCGGCAAGCTGCCGTTCTGGCACGGCGACGCCATCGGACGGCCCGCCGAGCTGGGGAGGGCCGTCGGGGCGTTCGTGCGCGAGATCGACTCCCTCGACGACGACGCCGCGCGGGAGAGGCTGGGTGCGTCCGGGCTGGACGCGTGGGCGGCCGACAACCTGGTGGCCTACCTGCGGGAGCAGAGGGCTGCCACCGGGCACCTGCCGGACGACCGCACGATCGTGGTCGAGCGCTTCCGTGACGAGCTGGGCGACTGGCGGGTGGTGATCCACTCCCCCTTCGGCGCGCAGGTGCACGCGCCGTGGGCGATGGCGCTGGCCGGTTCGCTGCGCGAGCGCTACGGCCTCGACGTCCAGGCCATGCCGGCGGACGACGGGATCGTCCTGCGGATGCCCGACCTCGACGCCGGCCCCTGGGACGCTGCGGTCGTCCCGTCGGGCCCCGACCACGATGCCGCAGGCGGCGGAGACGACGGCAGCCCGCAGGTGCTCGAGCACCTGGTGATCACGCCGGACGAGGTGCCGGCCCGGGTGACCGAGCAGCTCGGCGGGTCGGCACTGTTCGCCAGCCGGTTCCGTGAGTGCGCGGCGCGGTCGCTCCTGCTGCCGCGTCGACGTCCGGACCGGCGGCAGCCGCTGTGGCAGCAGCGCCAGCGCGCGGCCCAGCTGCTGGAGGTCGCGTCCCGGTTCCCCAGCTTCCCGGTGATCCTGGAGACGGTGCGCGAGTGCCTGCAGGACGTGTTCGACGTGCCCGGGCTGCAGCAGCTGATGCGCGATCTGGGGTCGGGCGCCGTCCAGGTCGTCGAGGTGACCACGGAGCAGCCGTCGCCCTTCGCGCGGTCCCTGCTCTTCGGCTACGTGGCCCAGTTCCTCTACGAGGGCGACTCGCCGCTGGCGGAGCGGCGCGCGGCGGCGCTCTCCCTGGACCCCGACCTGCTCGCGGAGCTGCTGGGCCGTGACGGTGCCGACGGCACGCGACTCGCGGACCTGCTCGACCCTGAGCAGGTCGTGCGCACCCACCGCGAGCTGCAGCACCTCGTCACCAGCCGCCGTGCCCGGCACACCGAGGACGTCGCCGACCTGCTCCGGGTGCTCGGACCGCAGTCGGCCGACGAGGTGCTGGCCCGGTCGACGGCCGGCAGCCTGCAGACCGCCTGCGAGTGGCTGGGCGAGCTCGTCGTGGCGCGTCGGGCGATCGAGGTCGTCGTCGCGGGCGAACGCCGCTGGGCCGCCGTCGAGGACGCGGCGAGGCTGCGTGACGGGCTGGGCACCGCGCTGCCCGTCGGGCTGCCGCTGGCCTTCACCGAGCCGGTCGCCGACCCGGTCACGGACCTCGTGTCGCGGTACGCCCGCACCCACGTGCCGTTCACCGCCCTGCAGGTGGCGCGGCGGTTCGGTCTCGGCGTCGCGGTGGTCGAGCAGGTACTGAACGCGATGGCCGGACGGGGACGCCTGGCGACGGGCGAGCTCTTGCCGGACGCGGTGCGCGGGCGACTCGGTGACGGGCCCGATGCGACGGACCACCCCGACGGAGGCGTCGGCGCCCTGGCGCCCGACGCCGGCGCCGACGAGGACGCCGCTCCGGCCGGAACAGGGCACCTGCCGCGCCAGTACTGCGACGCCGAGGTCCTGCGCGTGCTGCGGCGGCGGTCGCTGGCTGCCCTGCGCGCCGAGGTCGAGCCGGTGCCGACCGCCGAGCTCGCGCGCTTCCTGCCGGCCTGGCAGCACGTCGGAGGACGGCTGCGGGGCGTCGAGGGCGTCCTCCGGGTCGCCGAGCAGCTCTGCGGCGCGCGCCTTCCCGCGAGCGCGCTCGAGTCCCTGGTGCTGCCGTCCCGGGTCCGCGACTACGCACCGGGGATGCTGGACGAGCTGACCAGCAGCGGCGAGCTCGTCTGGTGCGGTCACGGTTCGCTACCGGGTGACGACGGCTGGGTGTCGCTGCACGTCCCCGACACCGCGCACCTCACCCTGCCCCTACCCGAGGACCTGGAGGCGTCCGAGGACGGCGTCGCGGCCACGGTGCTCGCGGCGTTGGAGGGCGGCGGCGCCTACTTCTTCCGCCACCTCGTCGACGCTGTGGGGTCGACGGACGCGGGCGCGGTCGCCGACGCCCTCTGGCAGCTCGTATGGGCAGGTCGGGTCTCCGGCGACACCCTGGCGCCGCTGCGCGCGCGGCTGCACGGAGGCAGGACGGCGCACCGACCTCGCCGCACGGGAGCACGAGCCCGCTACGGGTCGGCCGTGCAGCGCCCCGGCAGCGCAGGGAGGGCCGGCGCCTCCGTGGTCGCCCGGTCGTCCCCACCCACCGTGGCCGGGCGATGGGCCCTGCTCCCCGGCGTGGAGACCGACCCCACGGCGCGCGCGGCGCTCGACGCCGAGCTGCTGCTCGAGCGCTACGGGGTCGTCACCCGAGGCAGCGTCGTGGCCGAGGGCAGACCGGGCGGTTTCGCCGCGAGCTACCGCGTCCTGGCGGCGATGGAGGAGGCCGGTCGCGTGCGGCGCGGCTACTTCGTCGAGGGGTTGGGAGCGGCGCAGTTCGCCACCACAGCCGCCGTCGACAGGCTCCGCGCCACCGGCGCGAAGGGCGACGCGACGGCCGTCCTGGCCGCCACGGACCCCGCCAACCCGTTCGGGGCCGCTCTCGACTGGCCGCCCGTTGAGGGCACCCACCGCCCGGCCCGCAAGGCCGGCGCCCTCGTCGTCCTGCACGGCACCGACCTCGTGCTGTGGGCGGAGCGCGGCGGACGGACCCTCCTCACCTGGACCGAGGACCCCGGGGTGCTGCGCGAGGCCGCCGGCGCGCTCGCCGCCGCAGTCCGGTCGGGCGCGCTGGGCCAGCTGACCGTCACCAGCTCGGACGGAGACGAGATGGTCGGCGTCGGTCCGGACCATCCCCTGGCGGCCGCCCTGCTGGAGGCCGGCTTCCACCCGTCCCCGCGAGGCCTTCGCCTCCGCCGCTGACGCGGGCTCACCCGCCGGCGTCCCCACCGCCATTCTCGGGAGAATGCACCTCGGACGGGCGTCCCCCACCGCCATTCTCGGGAGAATGCACGGCCGGGGCACCCCCGGGCACACGCATCGTCGGCCGAATGGCGGCGCGGGGGCGGGGTGACGTGCCTCAGCCGAGGAGGCCGAGCGCTCGCATGGCCTCCTCGAACGCCCCGGTCACGAGCACGTCGACACGGCCGGGCTCCCCTCCGGCCCGCGTGACCTGCTCGGCGCGGCCGCGGGCGTCGCGGTAGTAGACCTCCGGGCTGACCGGCCCGGGCTCGGACTCCCACTGGGCGCGGGCCGAGCGAGACATCAGCCCGAGCGCCGCGACGACGCCCGGGCCCTCGAGCACGTGGACGAGCATCAGGTGGCGATGAGGTACCGCGACCAGCACGCCGTGCGTGGGCCGTTCCACTCCGAGACCTGCCAGCACCTCGTCCAGCACCAGCAGTCGCGACGCACCGAAGAAGTCCGAGGACGTCAGCGCCAGGACGGGAGCGTCGGGCCCGGCCTGGATGTGCGAGACGGTGGGGGCGGGCAGCCTGCGCAGGTTCTCCCAGGCGACCTCCCGGACGACTCCCCACCCCCCGAGCTCGTCCACCCGCGCGTCGGCCAGCAGCTCGCTGACGTGCGTCGGGTAGTCCAGGGCCGCCAGGGCCACCACACCCGGCAGCACCTCGGGGGCGTAGTCGGGCAGCGGCTGCGGGATGTCGGCGGCGAGCCGGATCTTCGGGAGAAGGAGGTCGCGGGCCTCGTCGAGACCCGTCGGGTCGGGCGTCGCGTACGCCGTCAGCATGCCGACGACGTGACGGTCCACCAGGCCGGGCCACTGCCGCGGCGGGGTCTGCGCGGCGAGGGCCGCCAGGTTGCCCAACCCGTGCACGTGCCCCTGGCCGACGAGCGCGCCGTTGCCGTCGTAGACCGTCTCGCGTCCGTGCTCGGCGAACGACTGGTGCGCCAACGCGACGAGCTCACCGGCCCGCTCACGCGACAGCACCGGGAACACGGGGTCCGGATCCGGGACCCGCCGACCCTGGTCAGGACCGGCCATCCGTCCCGTCCCGTCGACGCCCTGCGGAAGGGCGGCGTCGTGACGACGGGCACGGCTGCCGCGCCAGCGGTCGAACACGCCCATGGGTGGTCCCCCTGAGGTCGGTTGTGGTTCTCACATCGTGCCAGAACGGACGAGGTGACAGGCTGGGAGCGTGCCGGAAGGAGACGTGGTGCACCGCGCGGCCACCCGGCTGCATGCCGCGCTCGCCGGCGGCGTGCTGACGGCTAGCGACCTGCGGTGGCCGAGGCTGGCGACCGTCGACCTGACGGGCAGACCCGTCCTCGAGGTCGTCAGCGTGGGCAAGCACATCCTCATGCGGTTCGGCCCGCTTCCGCCCGGCGTCCACGCCGGGTACGCGCCTCGCGCCGAGGACGCCGTGCCTCTCACCCTGCACAGCCACTTCCGGATGGACGGCTCCTGGCACCTGCAACGGCCCGGTGAGACGTTCACCTCGCGCTCTGCGGACGGTGTCCGCGCGGTCGTCTCCACCGCGGACTGGGTGGCCGTCGGCCACCTGCTCGGGATGCTCGACCTGGTGGAGACGCGCCACGAGGACGACCTGGTCGGCCACCTCGGTCCGGACGTGCTCGGACCGGACTGGCTCCCGGAGCTGGCGGTGCGCAACCTGCGGGCCGAGCCTGCGCGGCCCGTCGGCGAGGCGCTGCTCGACCAGCGCGTGCTGGCGGGGGTCGGCACGTTCTACATGGCGGAGGCGCTGTTCGTGCTGGGGGTGACGCCCTGGACGTCGGTCGACGACGTCCCGGACCTGCACCGGCTCGTCACCCTCCTGCACACCATGCTCGAGCAGGGCGCCACCCGGGCCGTCCAGTCGACGACCGGCGACCTGGCTCCGGGCCGACGGAACTACGTGCACGCGCGGGCCGGGCGACCGTGTCTGCGCTGCCGGACGAGGATCCGCGTCGAGATGGTGGGCACAGCACCGCAGGACCGGACGGCGTTCTTCTGCCCGACGTGCCAGCGGGGGCCACGGCCAGAGAGCAGCCGATCAGCCGAGGCGAGCCTCAGGCAGCCCCGACGAGGTCGCCGTTCACCTGGTCGGTGATCTCCGGCGGGATCGTGTCCGGGACGGTGACGCCCTCTGCCTCGGCCACGCGGTCGCTGACCTCGCGCAGGACGGTCGAGAGCGGCACCGCGAGGGCGCCGCAGATCGAGCTGAGCAGCTCGGACGAGGCCTCCTTCTGGCCGCGCTCCACCTCGGACAGGTAGCCGAGGGAGACACGGGCCAGGCCGGACACCTCACGCAGCGTGCGGCCCTGACGCTGGCGGGCGTCGCGCAGCACGTCGCCGATCTCGCGGCGGAGAACCACCATGCGCGGGCCCCCCTTCTGCTGAGTCCGTGGGGGAACGTGCGCACCTCGCAGGTGCGCCACCCCCGGTGCGTGCCGGTGCGGAGATCCCACCGTACCCCCGGGCACGCAACGTCCGCTCATCGGTTGTGGACGTCTCACCTGGTCGGTGCATGGTCACTCCTCGTGTCGGTCCCCAGGGTCAACTCCCCGAGCGCGGCCCGTGTTCCGGGGCGGGTGCCGTCCGGGAGGGACGACGCGGGCCCCCGTCCGAGATGCCGGACGGGGGCCCGACGCCCCGGGGAGCCCTAGGTCACGGGCGACCGAACTTCAGGGTGTAGCTGCCCGAACCGCTGTACGCGTAGACGACCCAGCGGTACTGGCCGGCCGTCGAGCTGTACGTCACGTTCTCGGTGGACGTGGCGCCCTCACCGGCGGCCACCTCGACCCACGACGACCCGTTCCACTTGTCGAGGTACAGGTCGAAGTCCGTGCCGGACGGGCCCGTCAGGCAGCCCGTCAGGCTGCCGGACGTGGTGGTCGTGAACGACGTCGCGACCGACTCGGTCCGGTAGGACACCGAGCCGCTGGTGGTCTCGTCGCAGTCACCACCCGGCGGCGGGGGCGTGCCACCGCCCGACAGCAGCGAGTAGAGCAGGCGGTTCGGCGAACCGGACCCGGGGTTGGTCACCTTGCCGGTGGTGGCGGTGCCGGTGATGGCCGAGGTCACGGTGGCCGGCGAGGCGCTCGGGTTGCCCTGCAGGTAGAGCGCCGCGACACCGGCCACGTGCGGCGTGGCCATCGAGGTGCCCGAGATCGTGTTGGTGGCGCTGTTCGACGTGTACCAGGCCGACGTGATGCTGCTGCCCGGCGCGAAGATGTCGAGGCAGGTGCCGTAGTTGGAGAACGACGACCGCGCGTCCGTGCTGGTGGTCGAGCCGACCGTGATCGCCGAGGCGGCCCGAGCCGGCGACGAGTTGCAGGCGTTGACGTTGTCGTTGCCCGCCGCCACGGCGACGGTCACGCCCGAGCTCGTCATCCGCGCGACCGCGGAGTCGGTCGCCGAGGAGGCCCCGCCGCCGAGGCTCATGTTGGCCACGGACGCGCCGGTGTGGTTGTTGGTCACCCAGTCCATGCCGGCGATCACGCCGGAGTTCGAGCCGGAGCCGCTGCAGTCCAGCACGCGGACCGGGACGATCGTCACGGCCTTGGCGACGCCGTACGTGGTGCCGCCGACCGTGCCGGCGACGTGCGTGCCGTGGCCGTTGCAGTCCACGGTGCCCCGGCCGTCGTTGATGGCCGTGTAGCCGGACGCCGTCCGTCCGGAGAACTGGGTGTGGCTCGTGAGCACGCCCGTGTCGATGATGTACGCCTTCACGCCCGCGCCGGTCGGCGTGTAGGTGTAGGTGCCGTTCAGCGGCAGGTCCCGCTGGTCGATCCGGTCCAGCCCCCACGTGGCGCCCGACTGGGTGGTGCTGACGCTGACCTTCTGGTCCTGCTCGACGTACGCGACGTCCGGGTCCTGGCGGACCTTCTTCAGCTGGTTGGCGTCGAGCCTCGCCGCGTAACCCTTCAGCGCGAGGAACTCCTTGTCGACCTTGCCTCCCGCGGCCTCGGCGCGGTCGGCGGCCTTGGCGGTCTGCGCGGAGGTCGTGCCGTCCTTGAGGACGACGATGTAGCTGCCGTCGATCGCCTGGGCCTTGTCGACCGAGGCCATCGGGGCCAGTGACGGGGAGTCGGGTGCCGCCACTGCTGTCTGCGCCACACTCGTGGTGAGGGCGACTGCGGCCATCACTCCGACCGCGAGGGCGCCCTTGCGCAACGTGCTGGTCACGTACATCTCCTTCATCCGCCAGTCCCCCGAGACCCCAGTGATCTCCCCGGCTTGGCGAACGTAAGTGACCATCCACCCCTTGAGAACCTTTCGGACAAAAGTGCCCTACAGGTCAAGGGTTTTCCCTCTACGCACCCAGCCGATCGAGGGCCAGCGCGAGCACTGCGGCCGTCGCGCCGGCCCGGACGTCGGCCCGGTCCCCCGAAAGCCCCACCCGGCGGACGGCCACGCCCGCGGCGTCGGCCACCGCCACGACGACGGTCCCGGCGGCGACGCCGTCCTGGGGCCCCGGTCCCGCGACACCCGTCGTCGCCAGGCCGAGCTGCGCGCCGAGCAGAGCCCTGGCCCCCGCGGCCATCTGCACCGCGACGTCCTCGTCGACCGGCCCCCGCTCGGAGAGGAGGTCGGCGTCCACCCCGAGCAGGCGGTGCTTGAGGTCGGCGGTGTACGCCACGACCCCGCCGCGCAGCACGGCCGACACCCCGGGGACGCCCGCGAGAGCCGCGCAGACGAGGCCCGCGGTCAGCGACTCGGCGACGGCGAGGCTCGTCCCGGACGCGATCGCGGTGCGCGCCACCTGGTCGGCCAGGGCTGCGTGCGGGTCTCCCGCAGGTCGCCCGGACGCTGGTGTCGTGGGGTCAGCCACGACCGTCGGCGGCCGCCTGCTTGGCCGCTGTCCGCGCGCTCCCCCGGCGAAGCCGCACCGCCTGGAGGACGTAGTCGACGCCGGTCACGATCGTCACGATCAACGCGGCGGCCACCGCGAGCAGCGCGACGACGCCCACCCACGCGGGCAGCCACAGCTCGATCGGGAACACGAGCATCGAGATGGCGACGGACTGGAGCACGGTCTTGAGCTTGCCGCCGTGGGATGCGGGCATGACGCCGTGCCGGATCACGACGAACCGCAACAGGGTGATCCCCAGCTCGCGCACGAGGATCGCGATCGTGACCCACCAGGCGAGGAGCCCCAGCACGGACAGCAGGACGAACGCCGTCCCGATCAGCGCCTTGTCGGCGATCGGGTCGGCGACCTTCCCGAAGTCCGTGACGAGGTTCTGCCTGCGGGCCAGCTCGCCGTCGACCCGGTCGGTCGCCACGGCGACGAGGAACACCCCGAGCGCCGCGAGGCGCCAGCCGGGGTCCTGCCCCGCGTCGTGGACGAGGAACCAGCCGAACACCGGGACGAGGAGGATCCGGCCCACGGTCAGTCCGTTCGGCAGGTTCCAGTTGCCGGAGCGACTCACGAGACGGGCCGCACGGTCCGCGCTCCCGGCTCGAGTCGCTCGGCGACAAGGTCGACACCCTCGCTGGCGGTGACGACGGCCGTCACCAGGTCTCCCACCCGGGCGGGGGTCGTGAGCGTCGTGACACCGTCGACATCGGGTCCCTGGTGCGCGGCCCGGCCCACGGGTCGGCCGTCCTCGTCGATCTCCTCGACCAGCACGACGACCAGGTCGCCGACGCGCTCCTCCGCGCGCTGCGCCACGAGCTCCTCCACCAGCGCGACCGTCGACGAGAGGCGGGCGGCGACGACCGCATCGTCGTGGTGGCCGTCGAGGTCCGCTGCCTCGGTCCCGTCCTCGTCCGAGTACCCGAAGACCCCGACCACGTCGAGGCGTGCTCGCGTCAGGAAGTCGTGCAGCTGCGCCAGGTCGTCCTCGGTCTCGCCGGGGAACCCGACGATGACGTTGGACCTGATCCCGGCGTCCGGGGCCAGCGCCCGGACCCGCTGGACGAGGTCGAGGAAGGCCTCCGTGTCGCCGAAGCGGCGCATCCGCCGCAGCACGTCGGGCGCGCTGTGCTGGAAGGACAGGTCGAAGTACGGCACCACGCCCTCGGTGCCGGCGATCGCCTCGAGCAGGCCCGGGCGCACCTCCGCGGGCTGCAGGTACGAGACGCGCACCCGCTCGATGCCCTCGACGGCAGCCAGCTCGGGGAGCAGGGTCTCCAGCAGGCGGATGTCGCCGAGGTCCTTGCCGTAGCTGGTCGAGTTCTCGCTGACCAGGAAGAGCTCGCGCACTCCCTGCTCGGCCAGCCAGCGGGCCTCGTCCAGCACCTCGGCCGGCCGGCGCGACAGGAACGACCCGCGGAAGGCCGGGATGGCGCAGAACGTGCAGCGGCGGTCGCAGCCGGACGCGAGCTTGAGGGGGGCCCAGGGGCGCCCGTCGAGCCGCCGCCGCAGCACCCGCGGGCCGGAGGCGGGCGCCATGCCCACCGGGAGGTCGGGTGCCGCGCCGTGGGCGGCCCCGTGCCCCGGGACGGCCACCGATGCCGCGGAGTCCTGCCGCGACGCAGGGCTGAGCGGAAGCAGGGTGCGACGGTCACGAGGGACGTGCGAGGCGGGGCGCTCGCCCCGCAGGATGGCGTCGAGGTGGCCGCTCAGGTCGGCGTAGGAGTCGAACCCCAGCACGGCGTCGGCCTCGGGCAGCTCGCCGGCGAGCTGCTCGCCGTACCGCTCGGCGAGGCAGCCAACGGCCACGACGGCTCGCGTCCGTCCCGTCTCCTTGAGGTCGGAGGCCTCCAGGAGCGCGTCGACGGAGTCCTTCTTGGCCTGCTCGACGAAGCCGCACGTGTTCACGACGGCGACGTCGGCGGCCGCCGCGTCGTCGACCAGCGTCCACCCCTCGTTCGCCAGGCGACCCGCCAGCTCCTCGGAGTCGACCTCGTTGCGCACGCAGCCGAGCGTCACGAGAGCCACCGAGCGTGTGGTCGCCGGGGCAGCTGCGGGGGGTGAGGTCACGGCCGACAGGCTACGCGAGGCTCACGGCCGCGCCGTCCCCCGCGACGCCGGGCCTCTGGGCAGGGCCCCCGGGCCGCGACCCGTGGCCGGGACCCGGAGGCGAGGATCAGGGCGTCGCCGGCGGCGAGGTCACGGTCGTGGTGCCGCCCGTCGGCGACGCCGTCCCCGAGGTCGTCGGCGAGGTGGTCGGGGTCGACGTGGCCGACCCGGACGCCGACGGCGTCGCGGTCGAGCCGCCCGACGCAGCGGGGCCGGACGTCGCGCTCGACCCGGGTGCGCCCGACGAGCCGGCCGTCGGCGACGTGGACGGACCCTGCGTGCCGGTCGGCCCCGGACGTCGCCGACCCGCCGGTCGGAGACGGCTGCGTCCCGGGTGCCGCGTCCTCCGCGGGGACCGCGGCAGTGTCGGACTGGACGATCTCGAGGATCCGGGCCTCGTACTCGGTCAGGCGCGCCTGCAGCTCGGACAGCGGGACGTCCTGGATGGAGGCCCCGAACGCGGCGATCTCCTCCCAGAGCGCCGCGAGCGCCGCGGTGCTGTCTTCGCTCAGCGGACCGTCGAGCGTGAGGACCAGCTGGGTGGCGAGGGCGTAGGTCACGCAGTCGATGCACCCGTAGTTGACGGCCCCGGCGAGGTTCTGGGGCACCACGACGTTCGCCTGACCGACGATCAGCACGACCTGGAAACCGACGGCGACGGCGTTGCAGCCCGTGCAGCTCGCGAACGCGTAGGCCTCGTTGGTGTTGAGCACCGTCCCCTCGTCCGCCCAGACCAGCGCGAACGCCACGTCGTAGACCGTCGTGCCGTCCTGCGTGTTGACGGCCAGCGCCTGGTTGTCGCCCTCCTCGGGCGGGGCCGGGCGGTTGAAGGGGAAGACCCAGGTGGGGGCCTCCTGGCCGGACGGCGTGGTGGCCGGCGAACCGTCCGCGGCCCCACGCGGGACCAGGACCATCGCCAGCTCGGGGGCGTCGCGGGAGGGCAGTGCGCTGCCCTCGGGCCAGAGGGTGACGGCAGAACCGGGTCGGCCCTCCTGGAGCCCCGTGGGCGCGGGACGACCCAGGAGCGACGGCACGGCGTCCTGCAGCGTCCCCCGCTCGTAGGCCTGGATCGGGTCGTACGTGCCCGGCTGGGGCCACCACGCCCAGGCGAGTCCCGCGACCAGCGCGAGGGCCGTCACGCCTGCCATCGACCGACGGACGGGGCGGTCCTCGGTTGCGCGCCAGGTGCCGGTCGCGACCTGCCGGACGAGGCGCGTGAGGATGTAGATCACGCCGAGCACCGGCAGCAGGATCGCGACGACGGACAGCACGCGGACCATCACCCCGAGGACGTCGCCGTCACCGAGCTGCTCGGTCAGCATCTGCCACTGGCGCGACACGCCAGCGGCAGCCGTGCCGATGAGGCGGGGCAGGGTCACCACGGCCAGCACGAGGAGCGCCAGCAGCAGCGGGACGACGACCAGGACCCAGACCGTCACCACGGCGCGGGCCCACGGCTTGAGCACCGTGGTCTCCGGGTGGTTCCACCGGCTCGGCAGGAGCCCCAGCAGGGTGGGCTTGATCCGGTGGTAGAGGTCGGGCACACCGGTCACGTCGGCGAGCACGTGATAGCCGTCGAAGCGGACCAGCGGAGCCAGCTGACGCACCATCTGCAGGATCTGGGTGGCGATGATCAGCAGGATCGCGTCCCAGCCGGTGGCGAACCAGACGCCGAACGTCGCCAGGGCCACGATGGCGTTGAAGTACAGCCCGCCCAGGTCGGTGCGGACACGCCCGGCGCGACCGAGCCGGTAGCTGTCCGTGACGTCCGTGTAGAACGCGGGCCAGACGAGGTAGAGCCCCGACCCCATCACCCCCGGCGTCGCGCCCCCGTACCGCGCGGCGGCGGCGTGGCCGAACTCGTGGAACCCCGCCGACAGCACGGTCAGAGCGAAGACGATGAGCAGCAGCCCGGGCTGGTCGAAGGCCTGGTGGGTCGCGGACGCGAGGCCCTTCTCGAAGAGCACCCAGGCGCACACCGCGAGGAACGCCACCACGAGGACGGCGACGACGATCGGGTTGAACAGCCGGGCGAAGGGGGCCGTCAGGCGTCGCGTGACCTCGGGGTCGGTGACGACGTAGCGGAATCGCAGCGCGAGGAGCGGGTTCGACCGTTTGACCTCGGGCTCGCCGCCGTCGGCCAGCCTCAGGACACCGATGGTGCGCAGCTTGGAGTCGCACAGGGTGTGCGCGTCCTCGGCACTCAGCAGCCGTCCGTACTGGGGGCCGACGACCTCGGCGATCTCCTCGTAGGTGCGGCGGCCGTCCACGGCGGACAGCACCAGGTACAGCAGGCGGGTCAGCTGGATCGTCTGGCCGTCGGCGCGACGGACGAGGGACGGCGGCGAGCGGTACCCCGAGCCGGGGATCTCGCCGATCAGCTCGATCCCCGCGGCACGGTGCGGCACGCCACCGTCGTCGACGAGGCCCTCCCGGGGTGCCGCCGTCGTGGTCGCGGTGGCGGCAGAGGGCGTGTGGGTGGCCTCGGGGCGCGCGTCGGGACGCGATGCCGCCTGGGCAGCATCGCGTCCCGACGGGGCGCCGGCCCCGGAGAGGGTTGTCACGTCGAGGTGGCGTTACTGCGTGATCTCGGAGTCCTGCTCGGCGTTCGCGGTCGCGTCGCCGACGATGTTCTGGTTGATGATCGCGTCCTGCTGGGCGACCGCGGTCGCCTCGGACCCGATCGAGCCCACGTTGGCGGCGACGGCCGCGTCGATCGGGGCGGCGACGTTCGCGTTGGCAGCCACGGAACCGGCGATCGGCGCCGCGAGGTCGAGGTCGGCCGCGAGGTCGACGTCGACGTTCAGCAGGTCGCCGTCCAGCGCGGAGGCCGGGTCGGTGGGGTCGGTGGGAACCGCACCCACGCCGGTGCCGCCGTCGGTGGGGGCAGGCGTGGTCGTCCCCGGCTCCGTGCCGACGGTGTCGTCGCCCTGGTCGATGGTGCTGCTCTGGTCGGTGGCCGCCGTGGCGTCGCCCTCGATGCCCTGGGTGATCATCACGCCCTGATCGGCCAGCGCCTGCGCGCTCGAACCGGCGGACAGGATGTTCGCCGCGACGGCCGCGTCGATCGGGGCGGCGACGTTCGCGTTCGCCGCGACCGCGAGGTCGATCGGAGCGGCGGCGTCGAGCGCCAGGTCGAGGTCCGCGTTGAGGTCGAGGAGGCTGACGACCTCCTTGTCCGGGAGCGCGGTACCGGCCTCGGCGGCCAGCTCGTCCTCGGACATCGGGGTCAGGTCGGGGTTGCTCATGTGGACGCTCCGTTCCGGCGCGGGGTGTCCGCGCACGTCAGGTCAACGAACGACCGGGTCTGAGGTGACGGTGCAAACTACCCACGCTGCACGAACCTCGCATCTTCGGAGGGTACTGGCCGCTCAGCTGCGCCCGGTCAGCCCCCAGACGTCCTCGTCGCCGACCTCCTGGGACGGACCGGAGAACTGCGCCGAGACCGGGTCACCGTCGTACCGCGAGTCGCCGGCGGCGGGCGTCGAGTCCTGGTCGAAGGCGTCCTCCGAGTCGGACGGCGGGTCCTCGCCCGCGCAGCAGCGGCCAGCGTCCCGACCAGGTCGTCGGGCTTGACGAGGACGTCGCGTGCCTTGGAGCCCTCGGACGGGCCGACGACGCCCGCGCGACTCCAGCAGGTCCATCAGCCGGCCGGCCTTCGCGAACCCGACCCGCAGCTTGCGCTGGAGCATCGACGTCGACCCGAACTGGGTCGTGACGACCAGCTCGGTGGCCTGGAGCAGCAGGTCGAGGTCGTCGCCGATGTCGTCGTCGACCTGTCGCTGCGTCTGCTGGACGGCCACGTCGTCGCGGTAGACCGGCGCCAGCTGCTCCTTGACGTGGGCGACGACCGCGGAGACCTCGGACTCGGTCACCCAGGCCCCCTGCACGCGCATCGTCTTCGACGCGCCCATCGGCAGGAACAGCGCGTCGCCCTGGCCGATCAGCTTCTCGGCGCCCGGCTGGTCGAGGACGACCCGCGAGTCGGCCAGCGACGACGTGGCGAAGGCCATCCGCGACGGCACGTTCGCCTTGATCAGGCCGGTGACGACGTCGACGCGACGGCCGCTGGGTCGCCAGCACCAGGTGGATGCCGGCCGCGCGGGCGAGCTGCGTGATGCGGACGATCGAGTCCTCGACGTCGCGCGGCGCGACCATCATCAGGTCGGCCAGCTCGTCCACGATCACGAGCAGGTACGGGTACGGCGCGATCCGGCGCTCCGAGCCCGGCAGCGGCTTGACCTTGCCGGCCTTGACCGCCTTGTTGAAGTCGTCGAGGTGCTTGAAGCCGAACGCGGCGAGGTCGTCGTAGCGCGTGTCCATCTCGCGGACCACCCACTGCAGGGCCTCGGCGGCCTTCTTGGGGTTGGTGATGATCGGCGTGATGAGGTGCGGGATGCCCTCGTAGGCGGTGAGCTCGACCCGCTTCGGGTCGACCAGCACCATGCGCACCTCGTCCGGCGTGGACCGCATGAGGATCGACGTGATCATCGAGTTCACGAAGCTCGACTTGCCGGCTCCGGTCGCGCCCGCGACCAGCAGGTGCGGCATCTTCGCGAGGTTGGCCACGACGTAGCCGCCCTCGACGTCCTTGCCGACGCCCATCAGCATCGGGTGCTCGTTGCGGCGAGCCGCCTGGGACCTGAGAACGTCTCCGAGAGAGACGGTCTCGCGGTCGGCGTTCGGGATCTCGATGCCGATCGCCGACTTGCCGGGGATCGGCGAGAGGATGCGCACGTCGGCGCTGGCCACGGCGTAGGCGATGTTCTTGCTCAGCGCGGTGACGCGCTCGACCTTGACACCCGGTGCCGAGCTCGACCTCGTAGCGCGTGACCGTCGGGCCGCGGGTGAAGCCCGTGACCTGGGCGTCGATGTCGAACGAGTCGAGCACGCCGGTCAGCGCCTCGACGACGCGGTCGTTGGCCGACGACCGGGTCTTGTGGGGCGAGCCCGGCGGCGAGCACCTCGTTCGGCGGCAGCGTGTAGGTCGACGTCGCCGGCCAGCAGCGAGCTGCTCGACGCGTTGCGGCAGCGGCTGGGTGGGCGGTGCCTCGAGCGCCGACCTCTCCATCGCGCGCGAGGCCGTCGACTCGGCCGGCACGGGCGCGACAAGGCCTGGCACGTGACGCTTCTCGCCGGGACGGGGACCGTCCGCCGGCGCCTCGGCCCGCGTCGTCCGTCGGTGGCTCCGTCTCGGGCGCCGACGCACCCACGCGGCTGCCGCGACGTCGGCGCCGCGTGTCCGGCTCGACGTCGACCGGGGTCTCGAAGGCCTCGTCGCCGTGCGCGCTGGCGTCGGTGCCCCCTCGGCGACGCAGGCGTCCCCTGACGCCCGGGACGTCGCGCGAGTCGGCCGGGAACTCGCCCTCGGCCGTCTCGTCGTCGGCGCGGTGGCCGGTGAGCCGGCGGTACAGCCCGCCGACCCGCTCGGGGATCGCGTGGAACGGGCGTGGCGGTGATCACCAGGAGGGAGAAGAAGGCGAGCAGGCTGCAGCAGCGGGACCGCGGCCCAGACCGTCACGGCAGCCTCGAGGGGCGAGGACGCCAGGTACCCGATGATGCCGCCGGCCCCGCGCATCGCGTTCGCACCGTCGGGTGGGGACGGGAGGCCGACCGCCAGGTGCACGAGACCGCTGGCCGCCACGATCAGCGTGGTGATGCCGATGCCCATCCGGCTGTTCGCCTGCGCCTGGTCGGGGTGGCGCAGCATGCGGAGCGACAGGAACAGCAGCACCAGCGGCAGGGCCAGGCCGACACGGCCGATGGTCCCCGCGACGACCGCGTGCACGACGTCACCGAACACGCCGTCGACGCTCCACCACTCGCGAGCGGCGACCACGATCGCGAGCGCGAGGACGGTGAAGCCGACTCCGTCACGGCGCAGCTCCGGGTCGAGCTCGGCGGTGCGGTGACCGATGCGCCGGGCCGTGCCGCCCACGAGGTGCGCGGTGCCCATGAACGCGCCTCGGGCGACGCGCACCGGGAACGGAGCGGTGGCCGGTCGCGAGCTCGGTGCCGGGGACTGCCTGCGCCCGGCCGGACGGGTCGACCCCTTGGAGGATGCCGCGGCGGCACCCTTGCGGGTCTGGCCCGACCGGCGTACGGGGGAAGACGTACGGGTCGCCATGTTCGGCAGGCTAGTGCGTCGTCACTCGTTTCACACGCGCCACACGCCGCACAGGAGCACCGCGTGTCCCGTGCGGCGGGGCGGTGGGTCGACCCAGCGACGCGTGCTCAGGACTCGACGACGATCGGGATGATCATCGGACGGCGGCGCAGCTTCGTGCCGGCCCACCGTCCGACGACCCGGCGCACGATCTGCTGCAGCTGCTGCACGTCGGTCGTGCCGTTCATGATCGCCTCGGTCACCGCGGCGACGACCTGCGGCTTGATCGAGTCGAACACCGCGTCGGTCTCGGCCACACCACGCGCGTGGATCTCCGGCCCGACCACGACCGAGCCGGACGAGGCGTCCACGACCACGAAGATCGAGACGAAGCCCTCGTCGCCCATGATGCGGCGGTCCTTGAGGTCCGCGTCGGTGATCTCGCCGACGGAGGACCCGTCCACGTAGACGTAGCCGCACGGCACCGCCCCGACGACCTTGGCGACGCCGTCCACGAGGTCGACGACGACACCGTCCTCGACCACGACGACGCGCTCCGGCGGAACGCCGGTGCGCACCGCGAGAGCGGCGTTGGCGTGCAGGTGCCGCACCTCGCCGTGCACCGGCATCACGTTGCGCGGGCGCAGGATGTTGTAGCAGTAGAGGAGCTCGCCGGCGCTGGCGTGACCGGAGACGTGCACCTTGGCGTTGCCCTGGTGCACGACGTGGGCGCCGAGCCGGGTCAGGCCGTTGATGACCCGGTTGATGGGGTTCTCGTTGCCCGGGGATCTGCGATGACGCGAGGATCACCGTGTCGCCGTGGCCGATCCGGATCCGGTGGTCGTTGTTGGCCATGCGGCTCAGCGCCGCCATCGGCTCACCCTGCGAGCCGGTGCACATCAGCACGACCTGGTCGTCGGGCAGGTCGTCGACCTGCTTCAGGTCGACGAGGACGCCCGGGGGCACCGTCAGGTAGCCGAGGTCGGAGGCGACCCCCATGTTGCGGACCATCGAGCGGCCGACCATGGCGACCTTGCGGCCGTGTGCGTATGCGGTGTCGAGCACCTGCTGCACACGGTGCACGTGCGACGCGAAGGACGCCACGATGACGCGCCGCTCGGCGCCGGCGAACACGCGGTCGAGGACCGGGCCGATGTCGCGCTCGTGCGTGGTGAACCCGGGCACCTCGGCGTTGGTGGAGTCGACCATGAACAGGTCGACGCCCTTGTCGCCCAGCCGCGCGAACGCCCGCAGGTCGGTGATGCGGCCGTCGAGGGGCAGCTGGTCCATCTTGAAGTCGCCGGTGTGCAGGACGGTGCCCGCACCGGTCGTGACCGCGACGGCGAGGGCGTCGGGGATCGAGTGGTTCACGGCGATGAACTCGCACTCGTAGGGTCCGAGCTGCTCGACCTGCCCCTCCTTGACGGTGAGCGTCAGGGGCTTGATCCGGTGCTCCTTGAGCTTCGCCTCGATCAGCGCGAGGGTCAGCTGCGAGCCGATCAGCGGGATGTCGGGGCGCAGCCGCAGCAGGTAGGGCACCGCACCGATGTGGTCCTCGTGCCCGTGCGTCAGCACGACGGCGAGCACGTCGTCGAGCCGGTCGGCGATGTAGGTGAAGTCGGGCAGGATCAGGTCGACGCCCGGCTGGTGGTCCTCGGGGAACAGCACGCCGCAGTCGATGATGAGCAGCTTGCCGTCGAACTCGAGCACGGACATGTTGCGGCCGATCTCGCCCAGACCACCGAGCGGGACGACCCGCAGGCCGCCCTTCGGCAGCGGCGGCGGAACGGGAAGTTCGGGATGGGGGTGGCTCACGTGTCTCCTGTGTCTCCTGCGTCGGGGGGCCGGTGGGCACGCGTCCGCGGACGGTGGGCCAGCCGGCGGTGGCTCATGCGGGGCGGGTGGGTGCCGACAGCGGCCGGGAGGCGGACTCGAGCGCGGCGCGCACCAGGTCGACCTGCTCGTCGGTGGCCTGGACCAGCGGGGGCCGCACGCTGCGGTGGGCGATCAGCCCACGCAGCTGCAGTCCGGCCTTGACCATGATGACCCCCTGCGTCGTCCGCATCACGGCGGTGGTCAGCTGCATCAGGGCTCGGTGCACGGCGACGGCCGTCGCCAGGTCGCAGGCGTCGACGGCGGCGACCATGTCGGCGAGGGCGTCACCGGCCAGGTGGCCGACCACGCTGACCGTGCCGGCCGCGCCCTGGGTCAGGTGCGCCAGGTTCAGCTCGTCGGCGCCGCTGTAGTAGGCCAGGTCGGTGGCAGCCATCACCTGCGACGACGCGAACAGGTCGTCCTTGGCGTCCTTCACGGCGACGATGCGGTCGTGCCGGGCCAGCTCGATCAGCGTCTCGGTGTGGATCGGCACACCGCTGCGTCCTGGGATGTCGTAGAGCATCACCGGCAGGCCGGTGGCGTCGGCGACGGTGCGGAAGTGGTGCAGCAGCCCTGCCTGCGGGGGCTTGGAGTAGTACGGCGTGACGACCAGCAGGCCGTGGGCGCCGCTCTTCTCGGCGGCCCGGGCCAGCTCGACCGTGTGCCGGGTGTCGTTGGTGCCGACGCCGCTGAGGACCCGCGCGCGCTCCCCCACGGCCTCGACGACGGCGCGGAGCACGCGGTCCTGCTCGTCGTCGGAGGTCGTCGGCGACTCACCGGTGGTGCCGTTGACGACCAGGCCGTCGTTGCCGTGGTCGACCAGGTACTCGGCGAGCGCCGCGCAGGCCTCGGTGTCGACCTCGCCGTGGGCGTCGAAGGGTGTCGCCATCGCGGTGACCACCGCACCGAACGGCCGGAAGGGTGTCAGCCCTCCGGCGGGCTGCAGAGGGGTGTCGGGCATGCGCACACGCTACCGCCGTCACCCGGCGGGTCCGACGGGGCGACACAGCGGCTGGTGCGGGCACACCGGCTGGCAGGTGCGGGGTGTGGTCGGCCTCACGCTGCGCGTTGGCGCAAGGTGCCAGCCGGTGTGCCCGCCCGAGGTCGCAGCCGGCCGCCCAGGCGTCACGTGGGCTCAGTCGTCGCGGGGGTCCTCGAGGCCGGTGGCGATCGCGTAGCGGACCAGCTCGACCCGGTTGTGCAGCTGCAGCTTGCCGAGCGTGTTCTGCACGTGGTTCTGCACCGTGCGGTGCGAGATCACGAGCCGACCCGCGATCTCCTTGTACGACAGGCCCTTGGCCACGAGGCGCAGGATCTCGGTCTCCCGCTCGGTCAGCGTCCCCGCAGGTGGGCCCGAGGCCGGGTCCGCAGGTCGGTTCGACATGCGGCGGAACTCGCCCAGCACCAGTCCCGCGAGGCCCGGGGTGAACACGGCGTCGCCCTGGGCCGTACGCGCGACCGCCTCGAGCAGCTCGTCACGCGAGGCCGACTTGACCAGGTACCCGGTGGCGCCGGCCTTGACCGCCTCGAGCACGTCGTCGTGCTCACCGCTCGCGGACAGCACGAGCACCCGCACCGTGGGGTCCGCGGCCACGATCTGCCGCGTCGCCTCGACACCGTCCACACCGGGCATCTGCAGGTCGGTCAGCACCACCTGGGGCCGCGTCGCCGCCGCCCGGCGGATCGCCTCGGCACCGCTCGCCGCCGTGGCGACGACCTGGTAGCCCGCGGCCTCCAGGTCGCGGACGACCGACGTCGCGCCACATCGGGTGGTCGTCGGCCACCAGGACCCGCACCGGGCCGTCCTGCTCCGACGGCGGCGGCTTCGCGTCGTGCTGGTCGTCGTCGTCCTGGATCACGGCCATCACCCTAGGCACATCGGGTTCGCCCGTCCGTGAGGTCGCAGCTAGCGGCTGCGGCGTGGCACGCGCATCTCGACCTCGGTGCCGGTGCCCGGCGACGAGTCCACCGACGACGGTTCCCCCGAGGTCGGTCACGCGGCCCCTCACCGACCGGGCCACCCCCATCCGCCCCGCCTCGGCGGCCTCCTCCAGCCGGCCCGGCGACGAAGCCCACCCCGTCGTCGCGGACGGTCACCACGACGGCGTCGCCCTCGTCCTCGACCAGCACCCAGGCCTGCGCGCCCTGACCTGCGTGCGTGCGCACGTTGTCGAGGGCGGCGAAGGCGGCGGCGGCCAGGTCGCTCGCGGCGCGGGTGGGCAGCAGGACCGGCCCGGCGGGGCCGGAGACGTGCACCCCGGGGCCGGACCGTTCGCTCAGCAGGCCGAGCACGTCCGCCGTCCCGGGGCTCCCGGCGCTGTCGCTCGGGGCCGCAGAAGGGGTCGGCCTCCACGACACCAGCCCCCGCAGCAGCGACTCCTGCTCGGCCGCCATCTGTCCGAGATCGGCTGCCTCACCACCGATCTCGGCCCCCCGTCGCTGCACGAAGGCCAGCACCTGCAGCACCGAGTCGTGGATGTCCCGGGCGAGGCGCTCCCGCTCCTTCGCAGCCGCGGCCGACTCGAGCGCGGCGGCGAGCTCGCGTCGGCTGCGCTCGTAGAGCGTGCAGGCGTAGCCGACCACCGCCCCGGCCAGCAGGAGCAGGACGATGTTGTGGAGCGTCATCCGCGTGATCGGGGAGATCACGACGAGGTCGGCCGCACCGACGACGAGCGCGGCGACCACTCCCCCGGCGGCGCCCCGCCACACGGCCCAGGCGAGGACCGCGGCCGCCGGCCACGTCAGGGGGAGGGTGTTCGTCGCAGCGACCTGCGCGCGGTCGTCGACCAGCACCGACGCCAGCACGGCGAGGCACGCGACGGCGAGGTCGCCGACGACCAGCCACGCGGGGCGCCGCGGGAAGACCCAGACGAACGCGGTCCACGCGGCCATCAGGGCCAGCACCAGCCAGCCGACGGCCGGACGCCCCAGCTCGGCGGGGCGTGTCAGGTACGCGGCCGCGGCGTAGACGACCGAGACGGCCCTGAACACGTCGACGGCCCGCCACAGGGCGCCGGTGAAGCCCAGGTCGGTGGGAACGAGCCTCAGGTCACGGTCCCGGTCGCGCGGCATACGGGGTGTCCGGCCAGGCAGCGGGGAGCCGGCAGGTCTCAGTCGGCCGCGCGGCCGTCGGGGCGCGAGCCCTCGGCCGCCCGCAGGTCGACGGACGGGGAGCCGGGTGCGCCGTCGACGCGGGGGGCGTGTGCTCGGCGTCGCCGCGTCGAGGTCGACGGTCAGGCCGTCGTCCTCGGCCTCCGGCTCGGCGTCGTCGCCCTCGTGCGGCGCAGGCGCCTCCCCCTTCGACGCGTCGAGCTTGGCCGCCTCGACCTTGGCGCGGGCGTCGGCCGCCCGGGCGGCCGCGGACGCCGCTGCGGCCTGTGCACGGGTGCGCGCCTGCGAGAGCCGGTCGCGGACGGCCTCGGCGAGCTGCTCCTTCATGGTGGCCGCGTACACGTCCACGTACTCCTGTCCGGAGAGGCGCATCAGCTCGTACATGATCTCGTCGGTGATCGACCGCAGGACCAGACGGTCCGACTCCATGCCCTCGTAGCGGGAGAAGTCGAGCGGGGCGCCGATGATGACGCCGACCTTCTTGATCGTGGGGACCTTGCTGCCGATCGGCTGGACCTTGTCGGTTCCGACCATGACGACCGGCAGCACAGGGACCTTGCCCTCCAGGGCCATCCGCGCGACACCGGTCTTGCCGCGGTAGAGCCGGCCGTCCGGGCTGCGGGTTCCCTCGGGGTAGATGCCGAGGAGGTTGCCGGTTCCCAGGACCTTCAGGCCCGCGCGCAGTGCCGCCTCGCTGGCCTCCCCACCGGAGCGGTCGACGGGCACCTGCCCGACACCGCGGAAGAAGCCGGCGGTCAGACGGCCCTTGATGCCCCCTCCGGTGAAGTAGTCGGCCTTGGCCAGGAACGTGATCCGGCGGGGCACGACGAGGGGCAGGAAGAAGGAGTCCGAGAAGGACAGGTGGTTGCTGACCAGGATCGCGGGGCCCGAGTCGGGCACGTGCTCGATGCCTCTGACCCACGGCCGGAAGAGGGCACGCAGGATCGGACCCAGCACGATCGTCTTGAGCACCCAGTAGAACACCTCCGCCACTCTACGGACTTTGGTGTCTCGGGCGCTGCCGGACGGACGGCCGGGCTCCTCAGATGTCACCCACCTGGCCCCGAGCGTGACGATCCGTCGCGCCGCCTGGTGCGGGGCGTGCGTCCGACCTGCGACCACCTTGGTCGATCTCTCGACCGGTGCGGTCGGCCCGTGCCACGATGAGCGGGTGCCAGTCATGCCTGGGGCCGAGCCCTACAGCCACGACGGGAACGACGTCGCGGTCCTCCTGTGCCACGGTTTCACCGGTACGCCCCAGAGCCTGCGCGGGTGGGCCGAGCACCTCGCGGAGGAGGGCTTCACCGTCCGACTGCCGCGACTGCCCGGACACGGCACGACCTGGCAGGAGATGAACCGGACCCGCTGGCCGGACTGGTACGCCGCGGTCGAGTCCGAGCTCGTCGACCTCGCCGGACCGACACGGGACGGTCGTGGTCGGCGGGCTCTCGATGGGCGGAGCGCTCGCCCTCCGGCTCGCGCAGCAGCACCCCGACCTCGTCGCCGGTCTGATGCTGGTCAACCCGGCCGTCAGGCTCACCGATCCCCGTCTGCGCGCCGTGCCGCTGCTTCGTCACGTGACCGCGTCGACGGCGGGCATCGCGAGCGACATCCGCAAGCCCGGCTCGTCGGAGCTGGCGTACGACCGCACGCCCCTGCACGCGCTGCACTCGTCGATCCAGCTGTACCGGAGGTGGAGCAGGCGCTCCCCGAGGTCAGCGCCCCCCTGCTGGTGCTGCGGTCCGCGGTCGACCACGTGGTGCCGGTGTCGAGCCCCCAGCTGGTGCTCGACCGGGTCTCGAGCGCCGACGTCACGGACGTGGTGCTGCACGACAGCTTCCACGTGGCGACCCTCGACGAGGACGCGGACCTGATCCACGCGCAGAGCGCCGAGTTCGTGCACCGTGTGGCCGCCGCACGCGACTCCGGCCAGGTGCTCTCGTGACCGGGCGTCCCGACGACGGGCCGGACGCCGAGCGGGGCGACGACGTCGGCGGAGGTGTTGACGTCGAGGCCGCCTGGGCGCAGATCGTGGCCCACTGGTCCGAGGAGGCCGCAGGCCACACCCGTCCCCGCGGCGCGCGGTCGACCGACCGCGCGGAGGACGACGACCTCGACGGACTCGTGCTGGACGTCACGGACGCGACCGACCTCGCCCGGGCGGGGCTGCCGCCGGAGGGACCGGAGGACATCGACGTCGGCGGCTCGGCCACGTCGCGCGAGGCGTGGCGTCCCGCGGCGCAGTCCGACGCCGACGACGAGCAGGAGCTTCACGACTACCCGACGCGCCCGACCCGTCACCGGCTGACGCCGGAGGAGGTCGCGCAGCTCGCCGAGGAGAGCTGGTCGACGGACGCCGACGAGCCGCCCGACGACCGCCGCCGCGCGGAGGACTGGCGTCGTGCGTGGCCGACAGCGTCCGGCTCGCACGTCGGCGGCGAGGAGGCGCGCAGCGGGCACAGCGCGTCGCTCGAGAAGGACGACGAGGGCTACGTGCCTCCGGAGCCGCCGCCTCTGCCGCGAGGAGACCTGGTCAGCACGGTCGCGTGGGTGTCCGCCCTGGGTGCTCCCCTGTTCCTGCTTCTCGCCGCGCTCTTCTGGCGGACGGCCCCATCGATGGTCGTCGGCGCGGCGGTCGTCGCGTTCATCGCCGGCTTCGTCACGCTCGTGGTGCGCATGCCGGACCGATCCGAGGACGAGGACGACGGCGCCGTCGTCTAATCTCCGCTGCATGACCTCTTCCGACACCGTCGAGATCCGTGGCCACCTGCTCGACTCAGGCGTGCTCAGCCGCTGCGCGACCGATGTCAGGTCGCTCGGCGGCGACTACGTGATCGAGCGCCTGGACGTCGGCAAGGACTCCGACGACGAGTCCTACGCCCGCATCCGGGTGCAGGCCGAGGACGACACCACGCTGGCGTCGATCCTCATGCGGCTCAACACCTATGGCGTGAACCTCACCGAGCCCGGCGAGGCCGTCGTGCGCGAGGTCGAGGCAGACGGCGTCTTCCCCCTGGACTTCTACTCGACCACGAACCTCGAGACCCAGATCCGGCTGGGCACCCGCTGGTACGACGTCGCGCAGCCCGAGATGGACTGCGGGCTGGTGGTGACCGGTGAGGGTGCCGACGTGTCTGTGCGCACCGTCCCGGTCAGCGACGTGAGGGCAGGCGACCGTGTCGTCTGCGGGCCCACCGGAGTGCGGGTGTCGCGCACGATCGTCGCGCCGAACGACGAGGTGTTCGAGTTCATGAACTCCGAGGTCTCGTCGGAGAAGCCGCAGGCGCTGCTGGTGCGGCAGATCGCCCAGGAGATGCGCGACACCAAGGCCGCCGGACGTCGCATCCTGTGGGTCGGTGGTCCCGCGGTCGTGCACACCGGCGCCGCCCCGGCGATGGTCGCCCTCGTCGAGGCCGGCTACGTGGACGTCCTGTTCGGCGGAAACGCGATCGCCACCCACGACATCGAGTCGTCGATCTACGGCACGTCGCTGGGCGTCGACCTCTCGCACGGTCGGGGCGTCGAGCACGGCCACGAGCACCACATCCGCGCCATCAACTCCGTCCGGGCCGCCGGCTCGATCGCCGCGGCCGTCGAGAACGGGGTGATCACGTCCGGCGTCATGCACGCGTTGGTCAAGAACGGCAAGGACTTCGTGCTCGTGGGCTCCGTCCGCGACGACGGCCCCCTGCCGGACGTCATCACGGACGTCATCGAGGGTCAGCGCGCGATGCGGGCACACCTGCACGACGTCGGCTTCGCGATCATGGTCGCGACGATGCTGCACTCGGTGGCGACGGGCAACATCCTCCCCGCGTCGGTCCCGCTGGTCTGCGTCGACATCAACCCGGCGACGGTCACCAAGCTGGCCGACCGCGGCTCGTCGCAGGCGCGTGGGGTGGTCACGGACATCGGCCTGTTCCTCGAGCAGCTCGCCGACGTGCTGGTGCCCGACCGCGTGAAGTGAGCCGCGTGCCCCGTCCCCTCAGAGATGGGGCAGGGCGATCTCGGCGAGGACGGGACGGTGGTCGCTCCCGGCGACCACGTCGTCCTCCCGCACCCCCGCGCGGGAACCCGTAGGCCGTGACCTCCAGGGCCGGGTCGACCAGGACGGCGTCGATGCGGTGCCGTGGGGCCGCCGCCGGGAACGTGGGCCCCGTGTCCGGCGCCCTGTCGGCCGCGCGCGCTGCGAGAGCGCGCCACGACGCGCCCCCCGGCTTCTCGTTGAGGTCACCGGCGACGACCGCGCCGACCCCGGTCGGCACCGCGGCGAGCAGCAGCGCCACGTGCGCCGCGCGCTCGTCGGGGTCCAGGCCGAGGTGCAGGCACGTCACGGAGACGGACCGCGTGCCGGGAGGGACGACCGTCGCCCGGACAGCGCCACGCGGGCGCGTCCGCCACCCGCCGACGGGCAGGCGCTGCGCGTCCGCGTCCTCGGCGCGGGTCCTCGCGCTGACCAGCAGGGCCGTCCCGGCCGACGACCGACCGCCGGCCACGAAGTAGACGCCACTGCGGCGGCTCAGCGCCACCAGCCGCTGCCGCGACCCCGGCAGGCGTGTCACCTCCTGCAGGCAGACGACGTCCGCCGCCGCGGCTCGCAGCACACGGTGCACCGCGAAGGGGTCGCCCAGCAGGTCCCGGACGTTCCACGTCAGGACGCGCAGCGTGCGCGCCCCGGCGGCCGTCACGTCGCGCCCGCTGGCAGCGGCGCGACGCGCGAGGTCGGCCATGCCCACCAGACCGGCGAGCGGGCCGAGCTCGGCCTGCCGCACCCGGGCCGCAGGCCGGAAACCCCGACCCGTCAGGTGGCGTGAGAACGCCTGCCGTGCAGGGCCGAGCAGCATCTCGCCGGCCTCGGACACCCCGCCGCCCACGACGAAGGTGCCCGGGTCGAGAGCCGCCGCGAGGTTCGCCAGTCCCACACCGAGCCACTCGCCCACCTCCGCCAGCAGCTCGGTGGCCGTGGGGTCCCCGGCCTGCGCGGCGGCCGTCACCACGCTGCCGACCAGCGTCCGCGGGTCCCCGCCCGCGAGCGCCAGCATCTCGGCGGCGTTCGGCGACCCGGCCTCCGCGAGCTCGCGCGCCTCCCGCCCCAGGGCGTTGCCCGAGGCGTACTGCTCCCAGCAGCCCCGGTTGCCGCACTCGCAGCGCAGCCCGCCGGGCACGAGCACCATGTGGCCGAACTCGCCCGCGATGCCGTGGCGGCCGCGCTCCAACGCGGCCGTCCACGACGATGCCCCCGCCGATGCCCGTTCCCAGGGTGACGCAGACCAGGTGGGACTCACCGCGGCCCGCACCGAAACGCCACTCGCGCCCAGGCGGCACCGTTGGCATCGTTGTCGACCAGCACGGGTCGTCGCATCCGATCGGGACAGGGCGTCCCGCAACGGCTCTCGCCGCCAGGCCAGGTGCGGCGAGAAGAGGACGGTGGAGCCGTCGCTGGAGACGAACCCTGCCGCGCCGACGCCGACCGGCGCCCGCGGGTCGTCGTGCGCGCAGCTCGTCCACCACGGCGGCGATGGTGTCCTCGACGGCCACGACGTCACGGCCGGGGGTCGACCGCCGGGCCGTGGCCAGCGACCCGACCCTGCTGGTCGACGAGTCCGGCGACCACCTTGGTGCCGCCGATGTCGACCCCGACGGCCAGTGGCGACCCGTCGAGGTCCTCAGGCACCCGACACGTCGCGTGCGAGGTCGGCGGCACCGACCAGGCCGGCGTCGTTGCCGAGGGCGGCCACGACGATGTCTGCCAGCGGCCGGTGTCCCCGAGCGGTGAGGTGGTGGGCGAACGCCGTCCGGATGGGCTGCAGCAGAAGGTCGCCGGCCTGGCTGGCGCCTCCGCCGATCACCACGAGCTCGGGGTCGAGGACGGCCGCGAGGCTGGCGATGCCCTCGCCCACCCACCGTCCCAGCTCCTCCAGCAGCTCGACCGCGGCGGGGTCGCCCTCGTTGGCGGCATTCGTGACCAGCTGTCCCGTGATCAGGTCGGCCCGCCCTCCGGCGAGCTCGAGCAGGCGCAGGGCCGTGACGGCCCCGGACGCAGCCAGCTCACGGGCCTGGCTCGCCAACGCGTTGCCGGAGCCGTACTGCTCCCAGCAGCCCCGGTTGCCGCAGCCGCAGCGGCGCCCGTCCGGCACCACCCGCAGGTGGCCGATCTCGGCGGCCATGCCGAAGCCGCCGCGCAGCAGCCGACCGTCCACGACGATGCCGCCGCCGAGCCCGGTGCCGATCGTCACGAGCACCATGTCGTCGGCCTTGCGGCCGGCGCCGAACCGGAACTCGCCCCAGGCCGCCGCGTTGGCGTCGTTCTCCACCGTCACCGGCAGGCCGGTCGCCGACATCACGCGGTCGCGCAGCGGCTCGTCCCGCCACGCGAGGTTGGGCGCGAACACGACGGTCGAGTGCGACTTGTCGACGAAGCCTGCGGCAGCGACGCCGATAGCCGTGACCTCCTCGTCCCCGGTGCCCCCCGACCGCAGCTCGGTGACCATCTCGCGGATCGCCTCGACGATGCCGGCGGGGTCCTGACTGGGCGTGTCCCGTCGACCGCGTCGGACGATGGCACCGTCCTCGGTCACGACCGCCGCCGCGATCTTCGTTCCTCCGACGTCCACGCCGATGGTGTGCATGAGGTCCTCCGTCTCAGTCGGTGACGTCGATGTGCTCGGTCGTCGAGGGGGCCGGACCGCCCCCGCGGCCGCCCGGGTCGGCGCGGTCGGCGCGGTCCGTCGGGTCGCCGTGGCCGGGGCGGGTGCGGGGGCCCTGGTCGGAGGCGAGCGCCGAGAACGCCGCCACGAGAGCGCTCGTCGCCTCAGCGAGGTGGCCGACCACCTCGGGCCGCGCCTGGCCGAGCCGGGCGATCGCCTGGCAGACCGGGCAGACCCCGCAGGTCTGTGGCAGGTGCTCCTCGGGTCCGGTGGGCCCGGCGGCGGGTGCCCCCCGGGTCCACGCCGCAGCCGCCTGCTGCAGCGACGCGAAGAGGCGCTCCGCCTCCTCTCCCACGCTCCCGGGTCGGGCCTGGCCCCCCGCGCTCACAGCGGCCGCCACAGGGCCGGGTCCGGCTCGAACCGCACGCGGAGCACGCCCTCCCGCAGGGACGCACCCACGACCCGGCAGCGCCGCAGGGCGCTCGGGAGGCTGAGGACGCGACGGCTGTGGCCGACGGTCACGACGAGGTCGTCGCCACGCCGGGCCAGGTCGAGGGCGCCCCTGTCGGCCAGCGGGAGCCGCAGCACCAGCACCAGGTCGTCGCCGCTGCGCTCGACCGCCAGGGCCGGTGGCACGCGCGACCACCTCGAAGGGGTCGACGTCCTCCCCCGCGCCAGCGGCGTCGTAGAGCCCGGCGGCGAGCTCGGCGAGCGCGTCGGCGCCCACAGGCTCGGTGACCGTGACGGGGGCACTCGAGGAGGGCGACGGAGCCGAACGACTCGCGCGCCGCCTCGAGCACGTCGCGCTCCCGTCGGGCCCTCGCGGCGCGCCAGGGGTCGTCCCCGTCCGGCACCAGCCGGTTCACGACGCACCCGTCGACGGGGTAGCCGAAGAGAGCGAGGGCGGTCAGGGTGCGCCTCGCCTCGGCCAGCACGACCGACTCGGCGGTCAGCACCAGTCTCACGCTCGTCGCGGGAGACGTCAGGACGTCACGGACGTCGGCCAGCTCGCCCGCGAGACGGCGCAGGGCGGACAGGACGGGATCGCCGGCACCGGACCCTACGAGGCCGGACCGCATGGCTCGGGCGACGCGACGCCCCACCGGTACGGCGCGCGAGAGGTATCCCGACAGCGCCTCGGGCAGGGCGAGCAGGCGCAGCGTCTCGGCGGTGGGTGCGCAGTCGACGACGACCAGGTCCCACCGTCCGGCGCGCACCTGGTCGCGCAGCTCGAGCAGCGCCAGCACCTCCTCGGCCGCCGGCAGGACCGTCATCTCCTCCGCGGCGGCGGGGTCGACGCCCAGCTCGTCCAGCGCCTCGAGCAGGGACTGCTGCACGGTCCGCCAGTGCTGCTCGAGACGCACGCGCGGGTCCACCTGCTGGGCGTAGAGACCTGGCTCCACCTCGGTCGGCTCCGGACCCAGCGGGTGGCCGAGGGCGTCGCCGAGGGAGTGTGCCGCGTCCGTCGACAGCACGAGGGTCTTGCGTCCGCCCCGCGCGGCGTGCACGGCGGTCGCGGCCGCCACCGTCGTCTTGCCGACGCCGCCCTTGCCCGTGAACAGCAGGGTGCGCGGGACGTCACCCGCCGGGGCGGCGGAGGCCGAGGCCGTCATGCGGTCACGCGGACCGCGAGCTCTCGACGCGGCGGGTGAGCTCCTTGAGGGCCGTGTCGATGATGACCTTCTCGGCCTTGCGCTTGAGCATGCCGAGCATCGGGATCTTCACGTCGACGCCCAGCCGGTAGGTGACGGTGGTGCCCTCGCTGTCGGCTGCGAGCTCGTAGGAGCCGTCGAGCTTCTTGATCACGTCGGCCTCGACGAGCGTCCAGGACACCGTCCCGGTGCCGGTCCTGGTGACCTGCCACGTGTAGTCGAGGACGTACGTGTCCTTGATCGGGCCCTGGTCGACGACGAACCTGGCCCGGGTCGGACGGCCCGCACGCTGCGTCAGCACCTCGACCTCCTTCACGCCGCCCGCCCACTCCGGATACGACTCGAGGTCGGCGATCACGGCGAGCACGTCGGCCGGCTCAGCGGCCACGGACGTGCTGGACTCGGTGCTCTCGGCCATGCGCGATCTCCAGGTGCTGGTCGTGTGCTCGCCGGTCACCGGCGCGGAGGCAGGCTACCGCCGTCCGTCGCACGCGGCGCGCGACTCCCCCCTCAGAGGAGGAGGCCGAGCAGGCCGAGCAGGCCGAGACCCAGCGCGGAGAGCAGCACGAGGCCGACGGCGACGACGGCGACGCGCACCCCCGTGTTGGACAGCGCGGCCGTGAACCCGGCCCCCCCGCGCCGCCCGGAGCGGCTGGTGGCGGCGAGACCGGCGAGCATCCGGTCCGCCTCCGCGGCGGTCCTCGCATCCGGCTCCGCACCCGCCAGGTGGCCGGCCCTCCCGTCGCCGTGGTCCGACCTCGAGGTCGGCTCCTCCGTCCCGGCCAGAGGCTCCCTCCCGGCCACATGCTCCGTCCCGGTCCCAGGCTCAGTCCCTGCCTCGGGCTCCGGCTCGGCCGACGCGATCGGCGTGTAGCACTGTGCGCACCACGCGATCCCCGGCGCGAGGCGGGCGTGACAGTGCGCACAGCGCGCCTCGTCGCCGCCCTGTCGGTGGGTCGGCTGCTCGGGTGACCCTGGGCCGGTGTCAGTCATCATCACGTCCCTCATCGGTCCTCGGCGCCACGGTCTTGACCGCCGTCGCCCCCCGGGTACCAGCAGGGCCTCAGCGTGGCAGAGCAGGACGGGACACGCCCCCGAGCGGGCCGTCCCACCACTCCCGCCAGCGCGTACCGCCCAGTAGGGTCGAGAGCGGACCCTCTCCCTGAACGACAGGAGCCCCCGTGCGCGACAGCACCGTCCCCGCCCTCGTCGAGGTCGACCCGTCGTGGAACATCACCGACCTGGTCGTGCGCAACGCCACCGAACGTCCGGCTGCGGTCGCCTACCGGCGGTCGGTGGACGGCAGGTGGCAGGACGTCACCTGCGCCGACTTCCTCGCCGAGGCCAGCGCGCTGGCCAAGGGACTGGTGGCCGCCGGGGTCGAACCGGGCGACCGGGTCGGGCTGATGTCGCGGACCCGCTACGAGTGGACGCTCACGGACGTGGCGATCTGGTTCGCCGGGGCCGTGACCGTGCCGGTGTACGAGACCTCCTCGTCCGACCAGGTCGAGTGGGTGCTGAGCGACGCCGGTGCGGTCGCGGTGGTCGTCGAGACGAGTCAGCAGAGCGCGACGGTCGACGCGCTGCGTGACCGCGTGCCCACCCTGAGGCACTGCTGGCAGATCGACGGCGGCGGCCTCGACACGCTGACCGAGCGGGGAGCCGACGTCACCGACCCCGACCTGGAGGAGCGCCGCAGTCGCAGCGGTCTCGACGACCTGGCGACGATCATCTACACGTCGGGCACGACGGGGCGGCCCAAGGGGTGCGAGCTCACTCACGGCAACTTCGTCGTGCTCAGCTCGAACGCCGCCGCCCGACTCACCCAGGTCCTGAACACCGACGGGGCGAGCACCCTGCTCTTCCTGCCGCTGGCCCACGTGTTCGCGCGGTTCATCCAGATGCTCTGCATCGCCAGCAACACGACGCTGGGGCACTCGGCCGACATCAAGACGCTCGTCCCCGACCTCGCGGCCTTCCGGCCGACGTTCATCCTCGCCGTGCCCCGGGTCTTCGAGAAGATCTACAACTCGGCCGAGCAGAAGGCCGAGGCCGGGGGCAGGGGCTCGGTCTTCCAGCGTGCCGCCGACACCGCGATCGAGTGGAGCCGGGCGCAGGACTCGGGGTCGGTCGGCCTGGGTCTGCGTCTGCGGCACGCGCTGTTCGACCGCCTCGTGTACCCCAAGGTCCGCGACGCGCTCGGGGGGCGCACCGAGTACGCCGTCTCCGGCGGCGCTGCCCTCGGGGAGCGGCTCGGTCACTTCTTCCGCGGTATCGGGCTGACCGTGCTCGAGGGGTACGGGCTCACCGAGACGACGGCCCCGGCCAGCGTCAACGTGCCTGAGCGCACGAAGATCGGCACCGTCGGGCCACAGCTTCCCGGCAACTCCGTGCGCATCGCGGACGACGGCGAGGTCCTGCTCAGGGGCCCGCACGTCTTCCGGGGGTACTGGAACAACCCCGAGGCGACCGCGTCCGCGATCGTCGACGGCTGGTTCCACACCGGCGACCTGGGCGCCCTGGACGACGACGGCTACCTCAGCATCACCGGCCGCAAGAAGGAGATCCTCGTCACCGCCGGGGGCAAGAACGTGGCGCCGGCCGTCCTGGAGGACCGCCTGCGCGCCCACCCGCTCGTCAGCCAGTGCATCGTCGTCGGCGACGGCAAGCCCTTCATCGCCGCGCTGATCACGATCGACGAGGACATGCTGCCCGCCTGGCTGTCGAACAACGGGATCGAGGCGATGGACGTGCCCGCCGCCGCCAAGCACGAGAAGGTGCTCGAGGCCCTGCAGGGCGCGGTCGACGACGCCAACAAGGCGGTCTCGAAGGCCGAGTCGATCCGCAAGTTCGAGGTGCTGGACAGCGACTTCACCATCGAGTCGGGCCACCTGACACCGTCCCTCAAGCTCAAGCGCTCCGTGGTCATGGACGAGTACGCGGAGGCCGTGGAGCGGCTCTACGCCTGATCGGCCGTCCGCCTGACAGCCCGCGCCACAGCGGGTGACACTGGACGCGTGACCAGCTCCCCGCCGCGCGCCGGCAGACGCGCCGGCGACGACGCGGAGAGCGAGGTCCGCGACCTCGGCACCGCTGCCGTGGTCGTCGACGACCTGCGCGTGCGGTTCGCCGACATCGAGGCCGTCCGTGGCGTCGACCTCGTCGTCCAGCCCGGGCAGTCCCTCGCGCTCGTCGGACGCAACGGGGCAGGCAAGTCGACCACCCTCAAGGTGCTCGCAGGCGTGATCCCCGCGTCGTCGGGCGGCATCCGGCTGGCGGGCGTCGACGCTGTCCGCGACCCGACGGCCGCGAAGGCCGTGACGGGCTACTGCCCCGACGTGGGAGGGCTGATCCCGCGGGCCACGCCGTGGGAGCACCTGCAGCTGGCTGCACGCGTGCGCGGGATGGACCGCGAGGGCCCGGCGTGGCGCCGACGGGCACAGGACCTCCTCGAGCAGTTCGAGCTCGGTGCCGCCGCCCACCGCGTCTGCTCCGGCTTCAGCCACGGCATGTCGCGGCGCCTGTCGGTGCTGCTCGCCGGTTTCCACCGTCCGCCCGTCCTCCTGCTGGACGAGCCGTTCGACGGCGTGGACCCCCTGGGGGTCGACGCGACGCTGCAGCTCGTGGACGACGCGCGCCGCGACGGGGCGGCCGTCCTGGTCTCGACCCACCTGCTCGACCTGGCCGTCCGCTGCTGCACCGAGGCCGTGGTGCTGCGGGGCGGGGAGGTCGTGGCCGCCACGCCGGCGGACACGTTGCGGGGTGACGCCGGCGCGCAGCGGTACCGGGACCTGCTGAGGTGACGACATCTCCCGTGACGGCGCCGCCGACAGCGACGGCGTCCCCCCTCGGGACGTCGGTCCCCGCCACCTCACAGGTGGCCGCGCTGCTCTCGCTCCGTTGGGGTCTGCTGCGCGGCCCTCGACGGCCTCTCCTCGTCGCGGGAGTCGCCGTGGTGGCCGCCCTCGGACCGCTGCTGGTCGCGCTGGGCGCCTGGGCCGTCCCTCACCTGCCGTTCGCGCGGCGCACCGAGGCGGTCGAGCTGCTGCCGACCGCGTACCTGGTGCTCGCCGTCGGGCTCGTCGTCGCCGCGGTGGCGTCGTCCGGCGGCCGGGAGCTGATCGGTCGGGACGAGCTGGTCGCCTACCCCCTGTCCCCCACCGCCGACCACCTCGGGGCGCTGCTCCTCGCGCCCCTCAACCTGGCCTGGCTGCTGCAGACCCTGGCCCTCGGGCTCGTGACAGGCGTCGCGGCGGGAACGGAGGCGGGCCGGTCACTGGGCCTCGCCCCCGGATCCTCTCTGCCCCCCGCCGCGTGGTGGGGCGTCGCGATCGCCGGCGCAGTGACCGCCGCCTGGGTGCTCGTCGTGACGGCCGTCGCACAGGCAGCGGCCTGGGTGGTCGAGGTCGTGCGGACGCTGCCCCGGGGCCGGTGGTGGCTGCGAGGCACCGGAGCAGCCGCCGCAGGGGCCCTCGTGCTGTGGTTCGACGTCGACCGGGTGGTCCGTCTCCTCGACCGCACACCCACGGCGCGCGTGACCGACCAGGCACTTGCCGCAGCTGCGGGCGACACCCTCGCCGGGGTGTCAGCCGTCGGCTGGCTGGCACTGGCGACCCTGCTGGCCGGGGCGCTCGGGGCGTGGCTGTGCGGCCTGCTGGCGCGACGGCCCGGGCGCGAGCTGGCGCGCCACGAGACACGCCGCTACGTCACCCGACCGCTGCCTGCGGCCGGTGCCGTCCTGGCCGACGTGCGGGCCTGGCGGCGGCTCGACTGGGCGTCGGTCCATCGCTCCGCGCCCCTGCGGCGTGGCCTGCTGGTCCTGCTGGTCACGCCCGCCCTCGGTGGTCTCGTCGCGCGGATGGCCGCGACCGACCTGGTCCTGCTCACCGCCGTCGTCGCCTCCGGGGCGGGACTCCTCTTCGGGGTCAACGCCTTCGCGCTCGACGGCACCGGGCGCGACGTGGCGCGCGTCGCTGCCGATGCCGCCACGGACCTGGGTGCTGGCTCGTGCACTCGTGCTCACCGAGCTGGTCGGCCTCACGGCCGTGGTCGCCACCTCCGCCGCGATGGTCTGGGCCACCGGGCCTCTCACCCCGACGACGCTGGTCGCGACGGCGATGGCGGTGCTGACGATGACCGGGCAGGTGGTCGCGCGCTGCCTGCGCTGGTCGACCACCCGACCGCACGGCGCCCCGCTGCGCTCCCCCCGCGACTCCCCCGCGCCTCCCGGGGCGATGGCCTCGTACTCGGCCCAGCTCGTGCTGGCGACGATCTGGGTCGGCGTCGTCCTGTCCGTCGTCGCCCGCTCGCCGTGGGTGCTCCTGCCGGTGCTGGTGTGCCTCCCGTCGCTCGCTCTGACCACGGTCAGCATCAGGGCGAGCCTGGCGAGGTGGGACGACCCGGGGGTACGGGCGGCCGTGGTGGACACGGTCGCCCGCGGCTGACGACGGAGTCCGTGCCGGGACCCTACGGAGCGGTCCCGCCCGCGAGCAGCTCCTGCAGGACCGTCGCCTGCGCCTCCCAGCCCCACTGCTCCATCACCCACGAGCGTCCGCGGATGCCCATCTCCTCGGCCAGCTGCTTGTCGGTCAGCAGCTGGGCGACACGGGTCGCCACCTCGTGCGGCGACCGCCCGTCCACGACGAACCCGTTCTCGCCGTCCAGCACGGCGTCCGGTGCGCCGCCCGAGTCGCCGGCCACGACGGGCAGCCCGGTGGCCGCGGCCTCGAGGTAGCAGATGCCGAGCGCCTCGGGCTCCAGTCCGCCGCGCCGCGTACGCGTGGGCATGCAGAAGACGTCACCCGCGTCGTAGTACGCCGGGGTCTCGTGCCAGGGCACGCGTCCGGCGAGGACGACGTGCTCCTGCAGGCCCGAGGCAGCCGACCAGCTTCTCGACCGCGGGACGGTACGGGCCGTCACCGACCAGGAGGAGGGCGGCGTCCGGCACCTGGCGGCGGATCTCGGGAAGGGCCCGGACGAGCACGTCCTGGCCCTTGCGAGCCACCATGCGCGAGACGCAGACCACCACCGGCCGGTCGCCCAGCCGGTGCCGCTCCCGCACGCTGGGGCCGCCGGCGCCGGGGTGGAAGTGCCGGTGGTCGACCCCCGGCGTGAGCTGGCGCATGCGGCCCCGCGCGGCCGCCGTGAACGACGCCGAGATACGTCGCCGGCAGTAGTCGCCCAGGTACGTGACCACGTCGTTGCGCTCGCCGATGGCGCGCATCACCGGTCGTGTGAAGGGCACTGTCGCCCACCAGATCTCGTGCCCGTGGGTCGTCGCGACCGTGCGTCGGACGCCGGCCGCCCGTAGGGATGGTGCCATCAGGCCGAGGGGGGCGGCGGCGCCGAACCACACGCGGTCGCACCCGAAGGTGCGTGCCGTCCGGGCGACCCGGCGCGTGATGGCCGGGGTCGGCACCATCAGCCGGGACGGGTCGCGCACCACCTCGAAGTCGAGCCCGGCGTCGAACGCGGCGTCACCGCGCTGGCGGGCGGTGTGGACCACGACCTGGTCCGCGGGGCAGCAGGCGAGCCATCGCGAGGACGAAGGACTCGATACCGCCCGTGCGGGGCGGGAAGTCGTTGGTGACGATGAGCGTGCGACCCGGGGACGGCATGGCGACGACCCTAGGGCGTCAGGACGCGAGCTCCACGAGGTAGGCCAACCAGCGTTCCTGGAGCTCCGCCAGGCTGATCCCCAGCACCTGGGGGACCGCCTGCTCGACCGGCACGGCGGCGACGGGTGCGGTGGCGCCGACCGGTACCGCCGCCCTCGACAGCCCGGTACAGCGCAACCAGCTCGGCTTCGGACCACTGGCGGGCGATCATCTCCGCGGCCAGCCACGACGACGAGTAGGCCGGCGCGATGTCGCCTGTCGCCGGGTCGAAGTCGCTCTGCGTCGCCAGGCTCGTCGGGCCGTTCCCGTCGGCCACGAGCTCGAGGACGTCACCGGCGATCTGACGACGGCTCAGCTCGGTCCGCTGGTACGCCACGTAGTCGGCGAAGCCCTCGCTCAGCCAGATCGGCACGCGCGAGGAGCCGGTGGCGCGGGTCGCCACGTGCGTCATCTCGTGCGTCAGCACCACGTCACGGCCGAGCGGCTCGAGCTGCCCGAACCCGGACGGGTTGACGATCACGCGGTCCGAGCTGGTCTTCTCGTCCCCGCCGACCTCGCCCGTGGTCACGGCGGCCACCTGGTCGAGGCCCGCCTCGTCGTCCCGCATCAGCAGGGTGGCCATCTCCGACTGGTCACGCGGGACGAGGATCACGACCTTGCGGGGCCAGAGCGTCCCCCACACCGAGTCGACCTGGGCCGCGGCCTCGTCGCTGAGCTCGGCGATCCCGTCGAGCGTGTCGGCGTCCGCGGTTCCCAGGACCAGGCTGCGGTCGCCGCGAGCCACGTTCACCGGGCCCAGGTCCCAGAGGTCCTTCGAGCTTCCGCCGTCAGCGTCGTCCGCGACGAGCCACGTCCCGTCGCGGTTCACCATGGTCAGGTACGCCTCGCGCCTCACGTCCGCGTCGTCGGCCTCCGCCAGCCGGTAGACGGTGACCACTCGCGCGACCCAGGCACCCGGACCGACCTGCTGCATCCGGGCCTCGTCGAGGGACGGTCCCGGTCCACCGAACTCGAACCGGATGTTGTTGAACGGGACCTCGGCCATGTTGTCGAACACCTCGGCCTGGCGCCCGGCGAAGTCAGCCGACGCCGCGTCGACGGTGTTGCAGCCACGCCTCACGGTCACGGTCCAGCAGCGCGGCAGCGCGTTCGGCGAGCAGCTCGTCCAGCGCCGCGAGGCGTTCGGCCTCCTCGTCGACGGTTCGGCTGGGTGCGGCGACCGTGTCGGAGGACGACGACGACGGCGAGCCGGCGGGGTCCGCCACCGGCAGGTCCCCCCGCACGAGGGCGACGCCCGCGGCGAGGACGGCCACGGCGAGGACCGACCCGAGTGCCAGCAGGGAAGCCGGGAGCGCACGACCCGGGCGCGGAGGCTCGACGGGCGCCACGTGGCGCGCCGACGGGGTCGGTGTGGGGTGCTCGGAAGGGCTGGGTGAGGTCGAGGAAGCCCTCGTTCCCCCCGTCAGCCGGCCCGAGCCGGTCCTGGGTCATGGTGCGGCATGGTAAGTCCCCGCGCTCCCCCGCTGCGCGCCGCCGGTCTGCTCACCGCACGGTCCGCCGCCTCCTCGGCCGGAGCGGGCGTCGGCCCCGGGGCACCAGCCGCAACGGCGGGACCAGGCCCGACCCGGACAGCGCGCTGATCGCGCGCTGCTCGTCGTCGTCGAGCTGACCGGCGCGTGCCCGCCGACAGGCCCGAGCAGGACGGTCACGACGCAGTCCCCGCACGCCGCGGGCCGCGCCTGGCAGCTGTCGCAGTCGATGATCATGTCTCGCTCCGCTCTCGGCCCGGCCAGGCGCTCCGGGTACCCGTGTCGCTGGTGGTGAGGTACTGCGCGAGACGCTACGGACGGGGTCCGACAACCGGTCCGGCACGGGGTCGCGGGCGCACCGACCACCGGCCGGACGGCGCGTCGGGACGGCGCTGTCGGTCCGCCGCCGTACCGTCGCGGTATGCCTGGACGCCACGTCGCCGCCGCACCGCCAGGTGCGTCCTGGCGGGCGTCGGACGTTGCGACCGTGGGCATTCCAGGCGCCGGGGTGCAGGGCACGATCGAGGAGCTCGGCCGTCCGCTGCACGACGTGACGTTCGTCGTCGTCGACCTGGAGACGACGGGAGGCTCCCCCGGGCTCGTGCGCCGTCACCGAGATCGGCGCCGTCAAGGTCCGTGGTGGCGAGGTGCTCGGCGAGTTCGCGACGCTCGTGAACCCCGGGCAGGCCATCCCGGCGTTCATCGCGAGCCTCACGGGCATCACCGACGCGATGGTCGCCGTCGCGCCGCGCATCGACACGGTGCTGCCGGCGTTCCTGGAGTTCGCGCGCGGCTGCGTGCTGGTGGCTCACAACGCGGGCTTCGACGTCGGCTTCCTCAAGGCTGACGCCGCGCGCCTCGGCCTCGCCTGGCCCGCGCACGAGGTCGTCGACACCGTGCGTCTGGCGCGCCACGTGGTCACCCGCGAGGAGGTACGCAACCGCAAGCTCTCGACGCTCGCCGCGTTCTTCCGCTCGTCCACGGTGCCGAACCACCGCGCGCTCGAGGACGCCCGCGCGACCGTCGACGTCCTGCACGGCATGCTCGCCCGCCTCGGCGGCCTCGGCGTCACGTCGATGGAGGACCTGGCCACGTACACGTCGCGGGTGCCGGCGGCGCAGCGACGCAAGCGGTACCTGGCGGAGTCGCTGCCGCACGCGCCGGGCGTCTACGTGTTCAAGGGTCCACGCGAGGAGGTGCTGTACGTCGGCACGTCCCGCGACCTGCGCACCCGCGTGCGCACCTACTTCACGGCGTCCGAGACCCGCAGCCGGATGAGCGAGATGGTGCAGCTCGCCGTCTCGGTCACCCCGATCGTGTGCGCCACGACGCTCGAGGCCCAGGTGCGCGAGCTGCGCCTGATCGCCGAGCACAAGCCGCCGCTACAACCGCCGGTCGCGCCACCCCGAACGGTCGCCGTGGGTGAAGCTGACGGTCGAGCCGTTCCCGCGGCTGTCGATCGTGAGGGCCGTCGGGGCTGACGCCGGCCAGGGCGCCGTCGTACCTCGGACCCGTTCAACTCGACGCGGGCCGCCGAGCAGGCCGTGGCCGCCCTGCACGAGGCGTTCCCGCTGCGGCAGTGCACCGGCCGGCTGCCCGCGAAGCCCCCACCGAACGCGCGCGACTGCGTGCTCGCCGAGATCGGACGCTGCGGCGCGCCCTGCACCGGCCGCCAGGACGCCCTCTCCTACGCCCACGTCGTCGAGCGGGTCCGCGCCGCCGTCACCGGCATGGCGACCCCGGTCGCCGAGGCCGTGCTGCACAAGGTCTCCCAGCTGCTCGCGGCAGGAGCGCTACGAGGACGCCGCCACGCAGCGCGACCGCCTGGTCGGCCTTCGTCCGCGGGGCGCAGCGCACGCAGCGGATCGCGCCGCTCGCCGCCTCCCCGGAGATCGTGGCCGCCCGCCGCGCCGAGGACGGCGGGTGGGAGATCGTCCTCGTCCGTCACGGACGGCTGGCCGGCACCAGCACGTCGCCGCGCGGAGCCGACCCCCGTCCGTACATCGAGGCCCTCCGGTCCAGCGGCGAGGTCGTCGCGCCCGCGCGCCTGCCGGCACCCGCAGCGCCTCACCCGAGGAGACCGAGAAGATCCTGCGGTGGCTCGACCAGGCGGGGGTGCGGATGGTCCACGTCGAGGGCGAGTGGACGTGCCCGGTCGGAGGCGCCGGCGCGCTGGTCGAGCTCGTCGACCCGGTGGGCAGCAGCAGGAGCCGGGTGCCCGGCTTCGACCACCCGCTGGTGCACCCGCAGCGACAGGCGGCACTAGGGTGACCCCGTGATCACCGCGATCGTGCTCATCGAGACCGACACCGACCACATCCCCGAGGCTGCGGCCGAGATCGCCGAGATCGAGGGTGTCAGCGAGGTGTACTCGGTCACCGGCGACGTCGACCTCGTCGCCATGGTGCGCGTCCGGGAGCACGAGGCGCTCGCCGACGTCATCGCCGACCGGGTGAGCAAGGTGCACGGCGTGCGGGCGACCCGCACCTACATCTCGTTCCGCACCTACTCCCGGCACGACCTCGACGCGGCGTTCGACCTCGGCCTCGAGGGCTGACCGCTCAGGACGCGGTCGCGGCGACCCAGTCGTCCAGCAGCGTCGCTGGCGCGACCCTCGTCGACCGCCTCGGTCACCTGCGCCAGGGCCGCCGCGAACCGCTCCGTCAGTGGCGCTGCGCTGTCCATCCCCTGCCCCGCCACGGACCCGAGCGCGACCAGTGCGGCAGACGCGTTGAGCAGCACCGCATCTCGGACAGGCCCTGGCTCCCCGGCGAGAACCCCGCGCACCACCGAGGCGTTGTAGGCGGCGTCGCCGCCGGTGAGGTCCGCGAGGGACGCCCGCTCGATGCCCAGGTCCGCGGGGTCGAGGTGCTGCACGCGGGGCTCCCCCTGACCGGGAACGACCTCCCAGACCCTTGAGGGCCCGGTGGTCGTCAGCTCGTCGAGCCCGTCGTCGCCCCGGAACACCAGCGCGGCGCGGTCGCGGGCGGCGAGCACGCCAGCCAGGATCGGCGCCATCCGCTCGTCCGCGACGCCGATCGCGCTCGCCTCCGGCTGCGCCGGGTTGGTCAGCGGGCCGAGGAAGTTGAAGGCCGTCGCCACGCCGAGCTCGCGGCGCGCCGCCGCGGCGTGGCGCATCGCGGGGTGGAACACCTGGGCGAAGCAGAACGTGATCCCGACCTGCTCGGCCACCTCGGCCACGCGCTCGGGCTCGAGGTCCAGCCGGACGCCGAGCGCCTCCAGCACGTCCGCGGCACCGGCGGACGACGACGCCGCGCGGTTGCCGTGCTTGACCACGCGCGCGCCCGCGCCCGCGGCGACGAGCGACGGCCATCGTCGAGATGTTGACGGTGTTCCGACGGTCCCCGCCGGTGCCGACCACGTCGACGCACGGGCCGGGCACGACGATCCGGCGCGCGTGGCTCGAGCATGGCCTCGACGAGCCCGTGCGACCTCCGCGACCGTCTCGCCCTTCGCGCGGAGGGCGACGAGGAACCCGGCAAGCGGCACGGGCGCGGCCTCACCCGTCATCACCTGGTCCATCGCCCACGCGGTGTCACCCGCGTCGAGGTCCGTCCCGGTCAGCAGGCGGCTCAGGACGGACGGCCAGGTCCGCTCCGGCGGCGGAGCGGACTGGTCAGCCACCAGCGGTCGCGGCCAGCCGGCCGCGGGCCAGGTCCGCCAGCGCGTTGGCGACGGCCAGAGGGTCGAGCGGGTGCGGGACGGCGGCGTCGGCCTGCGACCACGTCGCCAGCCACGCGTCCTGCGGCCGCCCGGTCAGCACCAGGACCGGCGGGCACCGGTAGATCTCGTTCTTCAGCTGGCGGCACAGGCCCATGCCACCGGACGGGGCCGCCTCGCCGTCGAGCACCATCACGTCGACGGTGCCGCCGTCGGCCAGGTCGACCACGGCTGCGTGCGTCGCCACCTCGAGCCACTCGACGACCGGCAGGTCGGACGCGGGGCGCCTGCCCACGGCGAGACGCACGGCCGCGCGGGTGTCGGCGTCGTCGCTGTAGAGCAGGACCCTGAGCGTGCGCTCGCGGGTGGAACCCGTTCCTGTGCTGGCGGCCATCGCCCGTACCGTCCCTGCTCGTCGTCGTGCCGTGTGTGGAGGTTCAGCCTGGCCGAGCCTAGCGGTGCCACGAGCCACGCCGACCGAACCGGGGGTCCCCTGTGCGCGGCCCGGCCCGGGGGCCATAATGGCGCTCGTGGCCACGACGACCTCCGCAACCCCCGCCCTGGTCCACCCGATCGTCAACCGCCCGAACATGGTGTCGGTCGGCACGATCGTGTGGCTGTCCAGCGAGCTGATGTTCTTCGCCGGGCTCTTCGCGATGTACTTCACGATCCGCGCGGTCGAGCCGGCGCTGTGGGACTCCGAGCCCGCGCTGCTCAACATCCCGTTCTCGCTGACGAACACCCTGGTCCTCGTGGCCAGCTCGGTCACCTGCCAGATGGGCGTGTTCGCGGCCGAGCGCCTCCAGCCCGGACGCACCGGCTCGATGCTCAACATCAGACGCTGGGGCATGCGTGAGTGGTACGTCCTCACGTTCGTGATGGGAACCGTCTTCGTCGCAGGCCAGGTCTTCGAGTACGCCACGCTGGTCGACCGAGGGCCTGACCATCGCCTCCAGCCCGTACGGCTCGGTCTTCTACCTGACGACCGGGTTCCACGGCCTGCACGTCACGGGCGGGCTGATCGCCTTCCTCCTCATCATCGGACGCAGCTTCGCCGCCAAGAAGTTCGGCCACCACGAGGCCACCAGCGCGGTCGTCACGTCGTACTACTGGCACTTCGTCGACGTGGTGTGGATCGGCCTGTTCATCGTCATCTACCTGATCAAGTGAGGACCGCAGTGAAGGCACTCGCCGCCCGCCGGCGTCATCCCCTCGCCGGCGTGGTCATCCTGTTGGTCGGCCTCCTCGTCACCGGGGGCGCGTACGCCGTCGCGGCACCGGGTCAGGCCGAGGCGACGTCCACGGCGTCGGGGAACGCCGACGAGGGCAAGAAGCTGTTCCAGGCCAACTGCGCGACCTGCCACGGGCTGAACGCCCAGGGCCGGGATGCCGGACCCAGCCTGATCGGGGTCGGCGCCGCTGCCGTCGACTTCCAGGTCGGCACCGGACGGATGCCGCTGCAGAACACCGCCCCGCAGGCGCCGATGAAGCCGGTGGAGTTCACCGAGCAGGACATCGCCGACCTGGCCGCGTACGTGGCCTCGCTGGCGCCCGGCCCGGCCATCCCGGACGAGCGAGTACCTGGAGCCGAAGCTCGACGACGACGAGGCTCTCGCGGAGGGCGCCGAGCTGTTCCGCGTGAACTGCGCGATGTGCCACAACGTGGTCGGTGCCGGTGGCGCCCTGACCCGCGGCAAGTACGCGCCGGCCCTCGACGGCGTGGAGCCCGTCCACATCTACGAGGCGATGCAGACCGGTCCGCAGTCGATGCCCGTGTTCAACGACGCGAACATCACTCCGGAGGAGAAGCAGAGCATCATCTCGTACCTGAAGTACGTCGAGGCGGAGCCCAGCCCCGGCGGCCTCTCCCTCGGGTCCCTCGGGCCTGTGTCGGAGGGTCTGTTCGCGTGGGTCGGCCTGCTGGCACTGATCATCGCGTGCACCGTCTGGCTGGGAGCGAAGTCCTCATGAGCGACGACAGGCCGATGACGCAGGGCGACCAGGTCGCCGCGTCCGAGACCGGGACGGTCGCCGTCCACGACGAGCGTGGCGGCGCTGCCCGACCGGTTCCCCAACCCGGGCCTCCCGGCGCACAAGCACCGCATGGCCGACGTCGACCAGGGCGCCGAGAAGCGCGCCGAGCGCCAGGTCGTGATGCTCTTCGCGATCTCCGCCCTCGGCACGCTCTTCGCGATCGTGTCCTACTTCGTCGTGGCGGCCCGAGGGCACCTTCGCGAGCATCCAGGCCTCCACCGCTGAGCGTCGGTGTCGGCATGGCCGTGTCCCTGTTCGCGCTCGGGCGTCGGTGCCGTGCACTGGGCCAAGACCCTGATGCCGGACACCGAGGTCGTCGAGGAGCGCCACCACGTCGGCGGCACCGCCGAGGAGCGGGAGGCCGCGCTCGACATCATCCGCGCGGGCGGTGAGGAGTCGGGCATCGGCCGACGTCCGCTGATCCGCAACTCCCTGCTCGGCGCTCTGGCGCTGTTCCCGCTGCCGGGGGTCGTGCTGCTGCGCGACCTCGGCCCCCTGCCCGGCGACTCCCTCGCGCACACGCTCTGGGAGCAGGGCACGCGGCTGGCCCGCGATCCCTCGGGCGCCCCGATCAAGGCCAGCGAGGTGACTCTCGGCTCGGTCTTCCACGTCATCCCCGAGGGGCTGAGCGAGTCCGAGCACCCGCTGGAGGAGAAGGCGAAGGCGGCCGTGCTGCTCGTCCGCCTCGACCCCGACCTCGTCGAGGACCTCCCCGAGCGCGAGGGCTGGGACGTCGACGGCATCTACGCGTACTCGAAGATCTGCACCCACGTCGGCTGCCCGGTGGCGCTGTACGAGCAGCAGACCCACCACCTGCTGTGCCCCTGCCACCAGTCGACGTTCGACGTGACGCAGCACTGCAAGGTCATCTTCGGCCCGGCCAAGAGGCCTCTGCCACAGCTTCCGATTAGTGTGGACGACGAGGGGTACCTGGTCGCGCAGAGCGACTTCCAGGAGCCCGTCAGGACCCAGCTACTTCGAGCGGGGAGAGCGCTGATGGCCGCTATCCGCCTCCGAGAAGGCCGTCGCGGGCACCGCCGACTTCCTCGACGAGCGTCTCGGCCTCTCCAAGGCCGTCAAGGGCGCGGCCCGCAAGGTCTTCCCCGACCACTGGTCCTTCATGCTGGGCGAGGTCGCGCTCTACAGCTTCATCATCCTGCTGCTGTCGGGCACGTTCCTCACGCTCTGGTTCGTCCCGAGCATGGGCTTCACCGAGTACGAGGGCGCCTACAGGCCGCTCAACGGCGTCGAGATGTCCGAGGCGTTCGCCTCGACGCTCGCCATCTCGTTCGACGTGCGCGGCGGTCTGCTGATGCGCCAGGTGCACCACTGGTCCGCGCTGCTGTTCATCGCGGCGATGGCCGTCCACATGTTCCGGGTGTTCTTCACCGGCGCGTTCCGCAGGCCGCGCGAGCTCAACTGGATCCTCGGCGCCGTCCTGGCGCTGATGGGCCTCGGCGCCGGCTTCAGCGGCTACTCGCTCCCCGACGACCTGCTGTCCGGCAACGGTCTGCGGATCATCGACGGCGTCGTGAAGTCGATCCCCGTGGTCGGCACCTACGTCTCGTTCTTCCTCTTCGGCGGCGAGTTCCCCGGCGAGTCGATCGTCCCGCGGCTGTTCATCATCCACGTGCTCCTGATCCCGGGCCTGATCCTGGCCCTGATCGGTGCGCACATCGGGCTGGTCACCCTGCACAAGCACACCCAGTACCCCGGCCCGGGCCGCACGAACGAGAACGTCGTGGGCTACCCGCTGTACCCGGTGTACATGGCCAAGGCCGGCGGCTTCTTCTTCATCGTCTTCGGCGTCGTCGACCTGGTGTCGGCCCTGGTGCAGATCAACCCGGTCTGGAACTACGGGCCGTACGACCCCTCACCCGTGTCCGCCGGTACCCAGCCCGACTGGTACATCGGGTGGATCGACGGCGGGCTGCGTCTGATGCCCGGCATCGAGTGGACCATCCTCGGGTTCACGCTGTCGCTGGAACGTCCTGATCCCGGCGCTGGTGGTCCCGGGCATCCTCACCGGGGTGCTGATCGCCTACCCGTTCATCGAGCAGTGGGTCACCGGCGACAAGCGTGAGCACCACCTGCTGGACCGTCCGCGCAACGCCCCGACCCGCACCGGGCTCGGCGTGATGGCGATCGTCGCCTACGGGATCATGTGGGCCGCGGCCGGCAACGACCTGATGGCCACGCACTTCGGGCTGTCGATCAACGACCTGACCTGGCTGTTCCGCATCGGCCTGTTCGTCTTCCCGCCGATCGCGTTCGTCATCACGCGGACGGATCTGCCTCGGCACTGCAGCGCAAGGACCGCGAGATCGCGCTGCACGGCCGGGAGACCGGCACGATCGTGCGGACGGCCGACGGCGAGTTCTACGAGGTCCACGAGCCCCTCAGCGACCACGACCGCTGGCTGCTCGTGCAGCACGACACCTACCGCCCGCTCCAGCTCGACTCGCAGGTGGACGAGAACGGTGTCGCCAAGCCTGGCGCCCGCGCCGAGCGCGTCCGCGCCAAGATGTCGCGGTTCTTCTTCGAGGAGCGCGTCGAGCCGGTCACGCCGGCCGAGGTGGCCGCTGCGCACCACCACGGTGGCGAGCACGAGGCGATCGAGGCGAGCCGCCGAGCGGCGCGACCGCACCCCGGTCGCAGGTGGCGGAGCCGGCGAGTGACGGACGCGTCCGTCAGCTGACCAGCTAGGCCGAGACGGCCCCGACCCCACGAGGGGTCGGGGCCGTCGGTCTCGTGCGACTACGCCGAACGGCACGCTCGGATCCACGCAGCCAGCTCAGGCCGTTGCGCGTGCGGCCCGGCTTCCTGTGACCAGTCGTCGTCGCACTCCCCGAGGTAGCCGGCTGCGGCACGGCCAAGGACCGAGCGGCCCGGCTCGGGCAGACGCGGCAGGATGCGGCGCGCGGCGTGGTCCTTCGAGACGATCTCACCGGTCTCGAGGGTGACCAGCATCCGGGCCAGCGTGAGAAGCACGTTCCGCTCGTCGCCGAGCAGGTCCTCCAGGAGGGGCACGAGGCTGTCGTGCACGGCCCGGCGCAGGTCCTCCGCCGGCACCGGGTCCACCTGGACGTCAGGGACCGGCCCCCGCAGGGTCTCGGCGTGCTGCCGCAGGGTGGTGAGGAGCACAGCCAGGTCGGGGTTGAGGTGCCGCTCCGGCAGCCGTCCGTCCTCGAGCTCGGTGCGGAGCCACTCCCCGTAGAGGAAGTCGCAGGTCGGTGGGTAGACCCAGGGCACGACGTCGCGGTGTACAACGGACGTCAGCTCAATCGGCCGGCCGGGCATGACGGTCGCCCTCCGCCCGGAGAACCGGAGCAGGAGGCGCAGGAGCCCGGAGCGCTCGTCGACGCTCAGGGAGCGCTCGGTGACGAGGAGCAGGTCGACGTCACTGTCCGGGCGCAGTCCACCCACGACGGACGAACCGAAGGCGTAGAGCCCCCGGACGCCACCCGGGTCGCACCGGTCGACGTGGGCCACCAGGAGCTCGATCGCGGGCTGCACCGTCCTCACGGTGCCGGTGTGAGGGCCGGTCGGCAAGCACACCCTCCCCCGACAGCAGATCGGCCCCTCTCTGCGGTCACAGGGGGTCCTGAGGCCGCAGAGAGGGGCCGATCTGTGGAAGCGGCGGGGTCAGTCCGGTGAGAGCGGAGCCCTTGGCCCAGTCCTCGAAGCGGCATGTTCCAGGCGGTCCAGCCGTTGTCCTGCTCGAGCGCGCGGGACCCGTTCACGAAGGTGACGACGTCACCGACCTTGGAGTTGTCCATCATCCACTTCGCGTCCGCGGTCGACGCGCCCGTGCAGCCGTGGCTGACGTTCGCGCGGCCCTGCGAGCCCGTCGACCAGGGGCGGCGTGGATGAACTCACCGCTCCACGTCAGGCGCATCGCGTACTTGACGTTGAGGTTGTAGTACTCCGGGTCGCCGGGCTTGATGCCGGTCGTCTCGGCGTCCATCAGGTGCTCGGACTCGCGGCTGATGATCACCTTCGTGCCGTTGCGGGTCTCGAAGCCGTTCTTGCCGGTCGTGATCGGGACGGTCCGCAGCACGTCGCCGTCCTTGGTGACGGTCATCGTGTGCTTGGCGATGTCGACGGTCGTGATCATCGCCGGACCGATCGTGAAGGTGGCCGGCTCGCCCCGCACTCCCCAGACGTCCGGGGCGATCTCGATACCGGACAGGTCGGCGTCGACGGTCACCGTGGTGCCCGGGGTCCAGTAGTCGCGCGGCCGCCACTGCACCTGGTTGTCGTCGACCCAGCGCCAGGCGCCCTCGGTCACGCGGGCTCGCCGTGACCGTCAGGCGCTTCTCGACGGCCGCCCGGTCCTGCACCGCGGCGTCGAAGTGCACGATCACGGGCATGCCGACCCCGACGTCCCAGCCGTCCTTGGGCTGGAAGCTGGCGGTCTCGACGTCCTTCGGGGTGAGCGTCGTGAAGGAGGTGCTGGACTGCGTCCGCTCGGACTCGGGGTTCACAGCCGTCGCGTCCACCGCGTACGTGGTCTCCGGAAGCAGTCCCGTCGTGCTCGTCCAGGTCGTGCCGTCGAGGGACGTCTCGCCCTCGATCACGTCGCCGCCGTCGGAGGTGACCACGACGTCGCAGACGCGCCCGCCCTCGGCGGTGACGACGACCGGCTCGTCCGGACGGACCTCCTCGGCGTCGGTGCCCGGCGTCACGGTCATCGACGCCGGCGTCGACGGACTCCGTCGGCGTCGGGGACGCCTCAGCCGTCGAGTCCGGGGTGCCGACGCCCTCCTCGGCCTGCGCCTGCTGGCAGCCCGCCAGCGCGAGGGCCATCACCGTCGCCGCAGCGACCACGGTCCACCCGCGCATGCCGTTCCTGTCGTCGTGCGTCGTGCACAGACCACTACGAACCTCGAGCTCCCCGCCCAGACGTGGGCGTCCTGGGACCGCGATGCGGTCCCTCATTGGTCACGACGTGCGAACGTCGCCGGAGGTTGCTTTCCGGCGACGTCGACTTCGGGGAGCGGCGGAATCAGTGCGCGTGCGCACCCCGGTAGTACTCGTACACCCAGCCGACCAGAGCGAGGACGCCGATGCCCGCGCCGATGATCGACACCCACCATCCTACGGCCACTCCGAGGAAGACAAGTGCAGCCGAGGCCGCCAGCGGCAGCGGCCACCACGACCAGGGGCTGAAGAAGCCCTGCTCACCCTCGTGGTCCTGCACCCTGGCGTAGGGATTGTCCTCCGGCCGGGGGTCGAGCCGGCGGGCCGTGACGAACAGGTAACCACCGATCATGGCGGCCAGGCCGCCGGTGAGCAGGATGCCGGCCGCGCCGACCGGTTCGTGCCACTTGGTCAGCCACCCGTAGATCAGCCCGATCGGGATGAACACGATGGCCCCGGCGCTGAAGAGCCACTTCTCGACGGTCACTGCTTCCTCCCGATGGTGGGCTCGTCGGCGACCGCGCCGAGCAGCGAGTCGTCGGACGTCGCCAGGTCCTCGGCCGCCACCTCGGGGTGGTGCAGGTCGAAGGCCGGGCGCTCGGACCGGATCCGCGGCATGGTCGTGAAGTTGTGGCGCGGGGGCGGGCTCGACGTCGCCCACTCCAGCGAACCCCCGTAGCCCCACGGGTCGTCGACCTCGACCCTGGGCGCGTTCCGCCAGGTCGTGTACACGTTCCACAGGAACGGCAGGGTGGACGCACCGAGCAGCATCGCCGAGACCGTCGAGATCTGGTTCATGCCGGTGAAGCCGTCGGTGACCGCGTAGTCCGCGTACCGGCGCGGCATGCCGATCACGCCGAGCCAGTGCTGGATCAGGAACGTGCCGTGGAAACCCAGGAAGAGCATCCAGAAGTGGACCTTGCCCAGGCGCTCGTTCAGCATCCGGCCCGTCAGCTTGGGCCACCAGAAGTAGAAGCCCGAGAACATCGCGAACACGACCGTGCCGAAGACGACGTAGTGGAAGTGCGCCACGACGAAGTACGAGTCGCTGAGCTGGAAGTCGAGCGGCGGGATCGACAGGATGACGCCGGTCAGGCCGCCGAAGACGAAGGTCGCGAGGAAGCCGATCGCCCACAGCATCGGCGTCTCGAAGGTCAGCGACCCGCGGAACATCGTGCCGATCCAGTTGAAGATCTTCACGCCGGTCGGGACGGCGATCAGCATCGTCATGAAGGCGAAGAACGGCAGCAGCACGGCACCGGTGACGTACATGTGGTGGGCCCAGACGGTCACCGACAGCGCGGCGATCGCGACCGTGGCGTACACCAGGGTCTTGTAGCCGAAGATCGGCTTGCGGCTGAAGACCGGGAAGACCTCGGAGACGATGCCGAAGAACGGCAGCGCGATGATGTACACCTCGGGGTGACCGAAGAACCAGAACAGGTGCTGCCACAGGATCGCGCCGCCGTTGTCGGCGTCGAACACCTGCGAGCCCAGCTGGCGGTCGCTGGCCAGCACGAGCAGGGCGGACGCCAGGGGCGGGAACGCCATCAGCACGAGCACCGACGTGATCAGGATGTTCCACGTGAAGATCGGCATCCGGAACATCGTCATGCCGGGCGCGCGCATGCAGATGATCGTGGTGATGAAGTTGACCGCACCGAGGATCGTGCCGAAGCCTGCGAGGGCCAGGCCCATCACCCAGAGGTCGGCACCGATGCCTGGCGAGTAGACCTCGTTCGAGAGCGGCGCGTAGGCGAACCAGCCGAAGGAGGCGGCGCCGGACGGGGTGAGGAATCCGGCGCTGGCGATCAGCCCACCGAACAGGTACAGCCAGTACGCGAGCATGTTCAGGCGCGGGAACGCGACGTCCGGGGCACCGATCTGCAGCGGCATGATCGCGTTCGCGAAGCCCGCGAACAGCGGGGTCGCGAACAGCAGCAGCATGATCGTGCCGTGCATCGTGAAGAGCTGGTTGTACTGCTCCTTGCTCTGGACGAACTGCACCCCCGGCTCCCACAGCTCGAGCCGGATCAGCAGCGCCATGGCGCCACCGAAGAGGAAGAACAGGAAGGACGTGATCAGGTAGAGGTTGCCGATCACCTTGTGGTCGGTGGAGGTCACCCACTTGACGACGACGTTCCCGCTCCTCGCGGGCACCTTCGTCAGCAGCACCTCATCGCGCTGGTCGGCGGCGCCGTACTCGTACGTGGTCAATTGGTTACCTCGCCCTCGGTCACGCGTGCGTCGTCAGCGGGGTCGGTGCCGTCCGAACGACCGAGCTCGACGGCGAGCTCACCGGTCTGGCCGAGGTCCTTCAACGCGTCCATCTGGTTCTGGAACTCGTCCTCGGACACGACCTTGACCTGGAACAGCATGTCGGAGTGGTACTCGCCGCAGAGCTCGGCGCACTTGCCCACGTAGGTTCCCTCGACCTGCGGGGTCACCTGGTAGTAGTTGTCGCGCCCGGGGATCAGGTCCTTCTTGTAGAGGAACGCCGGCACCCAGAACGAGTGGTTCACGTCACGCGAGTTCAGCTGGAACTCGATGCTCTGGCCGACGGGCAGGTAGAGCGTCGGGATCTCGGCCTCGGGGGCGGCGATGCCGTCCGCCTCGATCTGCACCGACGTCTCGTAGACGTCCTCGTCGAGGTAGTTGAAGTCCCACGCCCACTGCTTGCCGACGACCTGGATGTGCTGGTCGGCCTGGCCGTCACGCTCCTCGATGACCCACTGGTCACGGACCGTGTAGAAGAAGAGCACGCCGACGATGAACAGCGGGACCAGCGTGTAGACCATCTCGACCGGCAGGTTGTAGCGCAGCTGCACCGGCAGGCCGACGTCCGTCGAGCGTCGCCGGTAGACGGCGATGCACCAGATCATCAGGCCCCACGTGATGACGCCGATGACCAGCGCCGCGATCCACGAGCCGTTCCACAGGTTCGTGATGATGCCCGTGTGGTTCGTGATCTCGTTGGCGCTGTCACCGGGCAGCCAGCCGCGGCGAACGTCGGTCGAGCATCCACTGACCACGAGCGCGACGGCGGCTGCGAGGCCGAGCATGCGCAACCGCCTGTGGCGAATCACTTCTCGTACGTCCGGTCGCACGTCGGCCTTCCCCACTCCACCACGCCGCGCACCTGACCTGACGGACGGCGCGGGGCAACGATCTGGACGCGTCGAACCCTACTCCAGAGAGGCCTGTCGGGCCGGGTCGGGGGGCGGTTACGGTTCGGGCGTGGCGGAGCGACGGCACGACCCCTCGGCCGGCACCCCGGGCCGCTCGCCGAGCGTGTTCTGGGACGCCGGCTCCTCGGCGCCGATGCACCCGGCCGCGCGCGAGGCGCTCGTCAGCGCGTTGGACGACGGCTGGGCCGACCCGACCCGTCTGCACACCGCGGGTCGACGCGCGCGGATGCTCCTGGACGGGGCCCGGGACGCGTGCGCCGCCGGTCTGGGTGTCCGCACCGAGGAGCTGACCTTCCACCCCACGCACGCGACGGCCCTGCACGCCGGGGTGCTCGGGACCTTGGCGGCGCGGACCCGCGCCGGCGACGTCCTGGTGCACGGAGCGGTCGAGCACTCCGGCGTGCTCGCCGCCGCCGCCTGGCACGAGGCACGTGGCGGTCGCTGCGTGGCGGTGCCCGTCGACCGGCTCGGCCGCGTCGACCTGGACGCGTTCACCCGCGCGGTCGCCGCCCCGGGGGTGGCAGCCGCCGCGCTGCAGGTGGCCAACGGCGAGGTCGGCACGCTGCAGCCTGTGGCCGAGGTGCAGGAGGCCTGTCGCGCCGCGGGCGTCCCGCTGGTCGTCGACGCGGGCGCGGCCGCGGGGCACGTCGCGCTGCCCGACGCCGCGGACGTGCTCGTCGCGGACCCGAGCGCCTGGGGAGCGGGTCCGGGCGTCGGCGTGCTCGCCGTGCGCGCGGGCACGCGCTGGCGCGAGCCCGGGCCGGTGCTGCCCGGGGTGAGCGGCTCGTCGGGACACGGCTCGTCCGGATGCATCCGTCCCGGCTGTCCTCGCCGCAGCCGTCTCGCTGCAGCACGTGCTCGCCGACCGTCCGGCGTCCGACGCCCGTCGCCGCTCGGCCGTGGAGAGGCTGCGAGAGGCCGTGCCGTCGCTCGTCGCCGACGTCGAGGTCGTGGGCGACCCGGTCGACCGGCTCCCCCACGTCCTGACGTTCTCCTGCCTCTTCGCGGACGGGGAGGCGCTGCTCGAGGGTCTCGACCGCGAGGGTTTCGCGGTCGGCTCGGGGTCCGCGTGCACCGCCGACACGCTCCGCCCCTCGCACGTGCTGGCAGCCATGGGCGTCCTGACCCACGGCAACGTGCGCGTCGCGCTGCCGTCGACGACCGGCGCGGACGAGCTCGGCCGGCAGGTGACGCGGTTCCTCGACCTGCTCCCGCGGGTCGTCGCCGGGGTCCGGGACCAGCTCGGGACGGCCGACCTGTGACCGAGGGACCCGACGGCGGCTCCCCCCTGGTGGTCGACGCGCGCGGGCTGCGCTGCCCGCTGCCGGTGATCAAGGCCGCCCGCGCCGCCCGCGACCTCGGACCCGGGGAGCTGCTCGAGGTGCTGGCCACGGACCCCGCGGCCGGACCGGACCTGGGCGCGTGGGCGCGGATGCGCGGCCACCACGTGGAGGAGCTCCACCAGGACGGTGACGACGTGCGGGTGGTCGTCAGGCTGGGCTGACCCGCTGCAGGTCCTCGGAGGGCACCCGCCCGGGCGACAGGACCGGGGACGGGGCGGCGAGCGCACGGGCCAGTCGCTCGAGGTACTCGTCGCGCGCGATCTCCACCACGCCGAGCGATGCCAGGTGCGGGGTGCTCCACTGCACGTCGAGCAGCCGGCGCTCGTCCCCGTCGGCGCGCAGGAGCGCCACCAGCGCCACGAGGGCGACCTTGGACGCGTCCGTGACGACGTGGAACATCGACTCGCCGGCGAACAGGCCACCGGTCGAGACCCCGTACAGCCCTCCCACGAGCTCGCCGGCCGACCAGGTCTCGATGCTGTGCGCGTGGCCCGCCCGGTGCAGGTGCCCGTACGCCCGGGCCACCTCGGTCGTGATCCAGCGCCCGTCACGGTCCGGGTCGGCGCAGGACGCGACCACCGCGTCGAAGGCGGTGTCGACCCGCACCTCGAACCGGCGAAGGCTTCGACGCAGCGACCGGGACACGTGCAGTCCGTCCAGCGGGAGCACCCCGCGCGGGTCGGGTGACCACCACCCGATCGGCGGGGAGCCGTGCTCGCCGAGACCCATCGGGAACAGTCCGCGCCGGTAGGCGGACAGGAGCGTGGAGACCTCGAGGTCAGCACCGGCGGCCAGCAGGTCGTCGCCGGGCTCGGCCGCCGCGACGACCCGGTCGAACTGGTCCCCCACCGGCAGCATCGGCTCGTCGGTGGTCGTCCCGTCGGAGGTCATGCCGCCGGAGGCCGGGCCGTCACGTCAGGGGCGCAGCGGCTGGACGTGCTGCGCCACGTCGTCCGCCGCGTCGGCGCCGTACGCCTCCGCGAAGCGGTCGAGGAAGGACTTCCGGCCGAGCTGGTACTCCTGGGTGCCGACGGTCTCCACGACGTAGGTGGCGAGCATGGAGCCGAGTTCGGCGCACCGCTGCGGCGAGAGCTCCCAGGCCAGGCCGGCGACGTAGCCGGCGCGGAACGCGTCACCCACGCCGGTCGGGTCGGCGCGCCGGGTCTCCTGGGGCGTCTTGACGTTGACGGGCTCTGCGCCGTCGGTCTCGACGGTGGCGCCGTCGCGCCCGTGCGTGATCACGCGGACGCCCACCCGGTCGAGCACGTCGCGGTGGGACCACCCGGTCTTCTGCTCGATCATCGACGCCTCGTAGGCGTTGGTGAACAGGTACGCCGCGCCGTCGACGAGCTCGCGGATCTGGTCGCCGTCGAGCCACGCCAGCTGCTGCGAGGGGTCCGCGACGAACGAGTAGCCGCGCTGACGGCACTCCTGGGTGTGCCGGAGCATCGCCTCGGGGTCGTTCGGGCTGATCACGACCAGGTCGAGCCCGCCCCCGGCGTCGGCGATCGGGCCCAGCTCGATGTTGCGGGCCTCGCTCATCGCGCCGGCGTAGAACGACGCCATCTGCGCGTGGTCGGTGTCGGTGGTGCACACGAAGCGCGCGGTGTGCGCCACCTCCGAGACCCAGACGTGACTGGTGTCGACCCGGTGCCGGTCGAGCCACGACCGGTAGTCGACGAAGTCCTGCCCGACCGCGCCCACGAGCAGCGGCTGCAGGCCCAGGTTGCCGAGGCCGAACGCGATGTTCGCGGCGATCCCCCCGCGCCGGATCTGCAGGTCGTCGACGAGGAAGGAGAGCGAGATCTTGTGCAGCTGCTCCACCACCAGGGAGTCGGCGAAGCGGCCGGGGAAGCTCATCAGGTGGTCGGTCGCGATGGACCCGGTGACAGCGATACGCACCGGGCCAGCCTAGTGGCCCGGTGCGTATCGAGACGGTCGGTTGTGCAGACGGCCCCAGGGTCAGGTCCCCGGGGTGCCGCCTCGGACGACGTCAGCTGAAGGAGTCACCGCACGCGCAGGAGCTGCCCGCGTTGGGGTTGTCGATGACGAAGCCCTGCTTCTCGATGGTGTCGGCGAAGTCGATCGTGGCGCCGTCCAGGTAGGGGACGCTCATGCGGTCCAGGACGACCTCGACGCCGCCGAAGTCCACGACTGCGTCCCCGTCGAGGCTGCGCTCGTCGAAGTAGAGCTGGTAGATCAGGCCGGAGCAGCCACCGGGCTGCACGGCCACGCGGAGGCGGAGGTCGTCACGGCCCTCCTGCTCGAGCAGGCTCTTCACCTTGGCGGCCGCCGGAGCGGTGAGCAGGACGCCGTGCGCCGGGGCGTCGGTGGTCTCGGCCGGGGTGCTGGTCGTGGTCTCACTCATGTGGGGGATCTCCAAAGGTGCTCGGGACGCGTCGAACCGGTCTCACCGGCGTCAACCACCACGGGCTGCTGCCTTGTTCCCGGTCTCGGCCAGGGTACGCGCCTCACCGGGACCATGTGCGGGCGACGCGTCGCGACCGTGCAGCCAGGGTTCCGGCAGGGTCGGCGAGCGCCGCCGCGACCCCCTCCGGGGTCGTCGCGACGGCGTAGCTCGACTCGATCCCGACAGCCAGGCTCTCGCGACGGCCCACCTCGACCTGACCTGCGACGACGATCACCGGCACCCCCACGGCCAGTGCGCGCTCGGCGACCGCGCTCACCACCTTGCCGCGCAGGGACTGCCAGTCGAAGGTGCCCTCCCCCGTGACCACCAGGTCGGCGTCCCCGAGCCTGCGGTCCAGCTCGAGGGCGTCGAGCACGGCCGCCGCCCCGGGGACCTGCTCGGCGCCCAGCAGCATCACGCCGAAACCCAGGCCGCCGGCGGCCCCGGCACCTGGCGTCGAGGGGAGCCGCCGGGGGGCGCTCCCGGGAGAGAGCAGGTCTCGAGCGGCCAGCACACCGAGCGACTCCTGCGCGACCTGGGCGTACCGGCCGAGAGCTGCCTCCAGCGCCTGGGCCTGCTCCGGGGTCGCGCCCTTCTGTGCGGCGAACCCGGCCGACGCGCCGTGGAAGCCGAGCAGGGGCACGTCCACGTCCGTGGCGGCGACCAGGTGCACGCCGGCGAACCGACGTCTGACGTCGGCAAGCCCCGGCAGGGCATCGCGGCGAAGGTCCGCCAGCGCCGCGCCCCCGTGGCCGAGCGGGTCGGTCGGTCCTGCCCCGAGGGCCGCGAGCATGCCAGCACCCCCGTCGTTGGTGGCCGAGCCGCCGAGGCCGACGACGATCCGCCGCGCCCCGGTGGCGAGCGCGGCCTCGAGCAGCTCACCCACGCCCAGGGTCGTGGTCCGCGTGGGGTCGCGGCGGTCGGCCGGCACGAGGTGGAGCCCGCACGCCTGCGCCGTCTCGACGTAGGCGGTCCTGCCCTCGTCCCCGTCCACGACGAGGAGGGTGGCCGGCACGGCGTCTCCCAGGGGCCCGGTGACGGTGACCGCCTCGAGGCGGGTCCCGGGTCCGGCGAGCCCGTCGTGGAGCGTGTCCACGAAGCCGGGCCCCCCGTCCGAGAGGGGGCACAGGTCGAGCCGGTCCGCGGGTGCCTGCTGCGCCCAGCCGGCAGCGAGCGCCGCCGCGGCCTGGGTGGCCGTGAGGGTGCCGGTGAAGCAGTCGGGGGCGATGAGGACGCGCACGCGGCCATCCTGCCGGTGCGCGTGCGTGCGAAGATCAGCAGGTGAGCGCACCGTCGTCCTTCACCGAGCCCGCCCCCACTCCGGCGGCCCTGCTCCTGCTGGGTCGAGGCACCGAGCTGGGGACCGAGCGCGGCGTGGAGTGCCCCGGTGACCTGCCGGCGTCCTCAGACCCCGACCTCGTCGAGCGGGCCCGGGCAGCGAAGGCGGCGCTCGGGGACCGGGTCTTCGTCCTGGGGCACCACTACCAGCGCGACGAGGTGATCCAGTTCGCGGACGTCACCGGCGACTCGTTCAAGCTCGCCCAGCAGGCGGCCGCCCGTCCCGACGCCGAGTTCGTCGTGTTCTGCGGCGTGCACTTCATGGCCGAGAGCGCCGACATCCTCACCGCCCCGACGCAGCAGGTCGTGCTGCCGGACCTGGCTGCCGGCTGCTCCATGGCCGACATGGCGGCGATCAGCCAGGTCGAGGACGCGTGGGACGTGCTGACCGACGCGGGTGTCGCCGGCGACGTGGTGCCCGTGACGTACATGAACTCGTCCGCCGCGATCAAGGCCTTCACCGGGCGGCACGGGGGCACCGTCTGCACGTCGTCGAACGCGAGAACCGCACTCACGTGGGCGTTCTCGCAGAAGGCCGACGCCCGGGGGAAGGTGCTGTTCCTGCCCGACCAGCACCTGGGGCGCAACACCGCCGTCCGCGAGATGGGGTTCTCCCTCGACGACTGCGTCCTCTACGACCCCCACAAGCCCGGCGGCGGCCTCACGAGGGAGCAGCTCGAGAAGGCGCGGATGATCCTCTGGCGCGGCCACTGCTCCGTGCACGGCCGCTTCAGCCTGCAGAACGTGGTCGACGCCCGCAGCGCGCGGCCCGACGTGCGGGTGCTGGTGCACCCGGAGTGCCGGCACGAGGTCGTCGAGGCGGCGGACGAGGTCGGCTCGACGGAGTACATCATCAACGCGGTCGGGGCCGCCCCCGCCGGCACGGCGTGGGTGATCGGCACCGAGCTGAACCTGGTGCGGCGCCTGGCCCTCCAGCACCCCGAGCAGACGATCATGTTCCTCGAGAAGAACGTGTGCTTCTGCTCGACCATGAACAGGATCGACCTGCCCCACCTGGTCTGGGCGCTGGAGTCGCTGGTCGCCGGACGGGTCGTCAACCGGATCGAGGTCGACCCCGACGTCTCGCACTGGGCCCGCGTCGCGCTGGACCAGATGCTCGCGCTGCCCGGGGCGACCGCCAAGGACTGACGCCACCGCCGTCCGTCTCGCAGATCGTCCCCTTTCTGTCGTTCCGGAGGCCTGCGGAACGGCAGAAAGGGGACGATCTGCGAGCAGGGGGCGCGTCAGACCGAGCCGGCCAGTCGCGACAGCAGCAGCACCTCGCCCAGGCACGCGCGAGCGAACACGCCCAGGTGCAGTGACTCGTCGTACCCGTGGGCGAGCGTGTGCGGGTCCTCCACGCCGGTGACCAGCACCGTCGCGTCCGGGAACGTCCCCACGAAGTCGGCGATGAACGGGATCGACCCGCCGATGCCCTGGTGCACGACCTGCGCGCCGTCCCAGGCCTCGGTCAACGCCCACCCGGCGGCCTCGTAGACGGGGCCGTCCACGGGGCCGGCGAACGCCTGGCCCAGCTCCTTGCGGGTGAACGTGACGTGCGCCCCGAACGGCGGGTCCTTCTCGAGGAACGCCTTGAGCGCCTCGAAGGCGTCCTGCGGCGCCTGGCCGGGCGCGATCCGCATCGTCACCTTGGCGCGCACCGTGGGCAGCAGCGTGTTCGACGCGCGCGCCACCGAGGGCGCGTCGATGCCGGTCACGGTGACGGCCGCCTTCGTCCACATCCGGGTCAGGAGCGAGCCGCTGCCGACCGGGCGGACCCCGTCCAGCAGGCCGGCTTCGTCGCGCAGCTTCTCCTCGGAGTAGTCCAGGTCGGCAGCCTCGCCGGAGACCAGGCCCGGGACCTGCAGCTCGCCGTCGCCGTCCCACAGCCGGGCCAGCAACGTGGTCGCGGCCATCACCGCGTCGGGGGCGGCGCCGCCGAACATGCCGGAGTGCACGCCCTGGCGCAGCGTCGACACCTCGAGATCGCCCTCGACGAGCCCCCGCAGGGTGACGGTGAGCGACGGGGTGTCGACGTCCCAGTTGTCGGAGTCGGCGACGACGATCACGTCGGCGGCGAGGAGGTCGCGGTGGGCGCTGAGGAACTGCGCCAGGGACGGCGAGCCCGACTCCTCCTCCCCCTCGACGAAGACGACGACGCCGACGCCGTCCTCGGGACCCCACGTCGGCAGCAGGGTGCGCAGGGCGGCGACGTGGGCCATCACACCGGCCTTGTCGTCGGCGGTGCCCCTGCCGTAGAGACGGCCGTCGCGCTCGGTCGGATCGAACGCCGGGCTGGTCCAGTCGCCCTCCTCTCCGGGCGGCTGCACGTCGTGGTGCGCATAGAGGAGCACCGTGGGCCTCCCGGCGGGCGCGGGTCGCCGCGCCACCACCGCGGGAGCCCCGTCGCCCCCGTCCGGCTTCGCGGCCCGCAGCACCTGCACGTCATCGAGGCCGGTGCCGCGCAGCAGGCCGGCGACGGCCTCGGCGCTGTCGGCCACGTGCGCCTGGTCGAAGGCCGCGGCGGAGACGCTGGGGATGCGCACGAGGGCCTCGAGGTCGGCACGGACACCGGGCATCTGCGCGTCGAGGGCGGCACGCAGGGCGGCGACGTCGGTCCGGTGGCTGGCGGCGGGCGTGGTGGTGGCGTCGGTCATGGGCGCACGGTATCGCCGGTAGGGTCGACGGGTGTTCGGACGTCGGAAGACCCAGGAGAAGGCCGCCCCCCAGGTGCAGGAGCGGCCGGGCGCCAAGAACCGTCCGACCCCGAAACGCAAGGAGGCCGAGGCGGCGCGGCGACGCCCGCTGGTGCCGGACGACCGCAAGGCCGCGGGTAAGGCCGACCGGCAGAAGCTCCGTGAGGAGCGGCTGCGCCAGCGCGAGGCGCTGGCCTCCGGCGACGAGTCGCACCTGCCGCCACGCGACGCCGGCCCGAACAAGCGGTTCGTGCGCGACCTCGTCGACGGACGCCTCAACATCGGCGAGTTCTACCTCTACCTGGCCCTGATCGCCGTGGCCCTGGTGGTGCTCCCGGGTGCGATCGGCCTCGACCCGCTCCAGGTGGCCCAGGTGCAGCTCGTGTCGACCCTCGTCCTGTGGGGGACGGTGATCGTGGTCGGCACCGACGCGGTCATCCTGTCCCGGCTCATGCGCCGGCGGCTGCGTGAGCGGTTCGGCGCCGGTGTCGAGATGCGCGGGCTGATCTCCTACGGCGTGCTGCGCTCCTTCCAGATCCGGCGACTCCGGTTGCCCAAGCCGGCGGTGAAGCGCGGTCAGCCTCCGCGCTGACCGCCCGATTCGTCGTCCCGGTCGGTGCGCCGTAGGGTCGACGCCATGGACTTCCGCTACCTCGGCAACTCCGGCCTCAAGATCTCCGAGATCACCTACGGCAACTGGCTGACCCACGGGTCCCAGGTCGAGAACGACGTCGCCGCCACGTGCGTGCGCGCCGCTCTCGACGCCGGCATCACGACCTTCGACACGGCTGACGTGTACGCCAACACCAAGGCCGAGTACGTCCTCGGTGAAGCCCTAGCCGGTGAGCGCCGGGAGTCGCTCGAGATCTTCACGAAGGTCTACTGGCCGACCGGCCCCGGTGGCCCCAACGACACCGGGCTGTCGCGCAAGCACGTGATGGAGTCCATCAACGGCTCGCTGAAGCGGCTGCAGACGGACTACGTCGACCTGTACCAGGCGCACCGCTACGACACGGAGACGCCGCTCGAGGAGACGATGCAGGCCTTCGCCGACATCGTCCGGCAGGGCAAGGCGCTCTACATCGGGGTGAGCGAGTGGACCGCGGACCAGATCCGCGACGGCGTCGCGCTCTCGAAGGAGCTGGGGTTCCAGCTCATCTCGAGCCAGCCGCAGTACTCGATGCTGTGGCGCGTCATCGAGGACGAGGTCGTGCCCACCAGCCGCGAGCTCGGCGTCTCCCAGATCGTGTGGTCACCGATCGCCCAGGGCGTGCTGTCGGGCAAGTACAAGCCCGGTCAGGCACCGCCCGCGGGGTCGCGCGCCACGGACGAGAAGGGCGGCGCGGACATGATCAAGCGGTTCATGAACGACGAGACCCTCTCTGCCGTGCAGAACCTCGCCCCGATCGCCGAGGAGATGGGTCTGACGATGGCCCAGCTGGCGATCGCGTGGGTGCTGCAGAACGACAACGTGGCCGCGGCGCTCGTGGGAGCCTCGCGTCCCGAGCAGGTGGCTGAGAACGTCAAGGCCGCAGGCGTCGAGATCCCCGCCGAGCTGATGGGACGCATCGACGAGGCCCTCGGCGACGTGGTCGAGCGCGACGCCGGCAAGACGGCCGAGACCTCTCCCCAGACGCGCGTCGCCTGACCGGCTGCGGCCGGGGCGAGGGGCCGTCGGGGGTCAGTGAGCGGGGCGTAGCGACATCGGTCCGTAGACGACCGTGTCGCCCTCGCGCAGGGTGACGGCCTCGGCGCCCTCGGCCAGCAGGTCCTGCCAGGTCTCCCCGACCCACGACTCCGCGTCGGCCTGGGTCGGGAAGCCCCGCTCGGGCGCGCTGGGCGGGGTCACGTCGGCCCCGTCCGCGTCGTGGTAGGTCCAGGTCCAGGTCGTCGCGGTCATGGGACCACCGTAGGGCGCGACGTCATCCACCTTCGTCGACCCCGGCGTCGTCGAAGGTGGCCACCTCGGCGAGCAGCCGAGCAGCGGCCTGCACCAGCGGCACGGCGAGCACCGCGCCCGAGCCCTCCCCGAGCCGCAGGCCCAGGTCGAGCAGCGGCTCGAGCCCGAGCCGCTCCAGCGCCAGCGAGGCTCCCGGCTCGCTGGACCGGTGCCCCGCCACCCAGTGGTCAACCGCCGCAGGGCACATCAGGTCGGCGACGAGGGCGGCGGAGCACGCGATGACCCCGTCGAGGACGACGGGGACGCGGGCCGCCGCACCCCCCAGGAGGAACCCGGCGATCGCGGCGTGCTCGAGCCCGCCGACGGCGGCCAGCAGCCCGACCGGGTCCTCGGCCGCCCCTGCGACGGCATCGGCGTGCAGCGCGAGGGCCCTCCGCACCGTCTCCGTCTTCAGCGCCAACGTGCTGTCGTCGATGCCGGTCCCGCGGCCGGTGGCCTGCTCGGGCGCGACGCCGGTCACGGCCGCCACGAGGACGGCGGAGGGCGTGGTGTTGGCGATGCCCATGTCGCCCGCCACGAGCAGCCGGTGCCCACCTGCGACGAGGTCGCCCGCGACCGCGATCCCCACGTCGAGCGCGGCCTCGGCCTGCGCCCGCGTCATGGCGGGGCCGGTCGAGAGGTCTGCCGTGCCTCGGGACACGTTGCGCCGCACAAGGTCTGCGGGCTCCCCCAGGTCTGTCGCCACTCCCACGTCGACCACACGCACCGTGGCGCCGACCTGCCTGGCCAGGGCGTTCACCACCGCCCGCCCGGCGAGGAACGTCGACACCATCTGGCCGGTGACCTCCTGCGGCCACGGGCTGACGCCCTGGGCGTGCACGCCGTGGTCACCCGCGAACACCGCCAGCGCCGCGGGCGAGACCACGGGCGGGCAGACTCCGGTGGACGCGGCCAGCCGCACCGACAGGTCCTCCAGCGCGCCCATCGACCCCGGCGGTTTCGTCAGCCGCGACTGCCGGTGGCGCGCGGCCGCCGCCGCGTCGGCGCTGCCGGTGACGACGGCCCTCACGGTGGCGTCCACGAGGCTGGTGTCGGTCACGGGCACGGGGGACCTCCTGGGTGGCGGACGGGACTCGCGGACGGCCGCGAGCCTACGACCCGCCTCCCAAGAGCTCGTCGAGGACCGCCCCCAGCGCCTGGCCGTCGGACACGTCGACCACGCGCGTGAGCGGCGACGACGCGATCCGCTCGGCACGGTCGCCGGGTCGGACCTCACCCGCGGCTGCCGCGGCGATCGTGTCCGCGAGGCGTCCGGTCCCCGCCAGCACCACCATCGGCCGGTGCTGCGCCAGGCCCCGGGTCACGTCGTCCCTGGCCACGTCACCGCCGTTCACCATCAGGGTCAGCGTCGGCCGGCCCGCCGCGACGACCCGCGCCACCTCGCCCAGCCAGCCGGACTCGTCCCCCCACTGCCGGCCGGGGACCACGAGGACCAGGGTGTGGTGGGGTTCCAGCTCGGCTGCCCCACCCGAGCGGCCGCCGGTCCCCTGCGGCGCCACGGTCCCGTCGGCCACGACGCCGACGAGGGGGAACCGGGCGCCGGTGGCCTCGCGCAGCCGTCCGACGACCCGCATCACCCCCGCGTCGGTGCCGCCGTCGACGACGGCGGCACCCCACCGGTCAAGGGCCGGGAGCAGCCACTCGCCCAGCGCCTGCCTCACCGGTCCCAGGTACCGGTCCTCCATGGCCGCGGCTCCCCCGACGAGGACGACGACGGGACGGGGGCCGTCGCGGGTCACCGGCTCCAGGGCAGTTGGCAGGTCCGCGACGGTGCCGACGCGCACGGTGGTCATCGCCACGCGTGCCCCCGCCGGGCTGCCGTGCGGCGGATGCCCTCCCCGATCGCGCTGACCACGAACCCGACGAAGCACACGCCGAGCATCACCGGGAAGAGCGGGGACGGCTGGTCACCCGGCTGCGAGTTCCAGGCCGTCGCGAACAGCAGGAAGAAGCCGCCCATCCCGCCGAGGAACAGCACCAGCCCCAGCCCTGCGATGACGGTCCCGACGACACGAGCGGTGCGTGCACCGGCCGACGGCTTCAGGCGCCGGGCCTGGGCCGCGGTCCGGTAGACGCCGTCCACGACCGCCTCGATCCCGTAGGGGCTCTCCGTCGAGTACGGCACCCGCTGCAGCCCCCCGAGCACCAACCGGAACGGACCGAGGTCGGTCTCCTCGAGGACGACGGGCAGGACCGGGCGCTCGTAGTCGTCCGCGGCGACGTGCAGCTCACGGTTGACGTACGTCGACGCGACCGAGAACGGCGAGATCAGCAGCACGAACACGTCGCACCGCCCGATCGCCCGCTCGAGCTGGGCGCCGAAACGCCCGGCCCTCAGACGCTGCTCGTCGAGGAACACCGAGAACCCCTCACGCTTCAGGCCCGATGCGACCTCCCTGGCGGCGCGCTGGTCCTCCCGCGCGTAGCTGATGAACACCGACAGGTTCCTCATGCGGTCCTCCCGGGAGAACCGTCGAGGGACGCGGCGATGGCGCCGCGGATCCTGTCGATGCGGATCCCCTCGTTCGCGGCGTAGACGCCCTCCCCGTGCAGCCGGGTCATGCGCTCACTGCCCGCGTGGTGCAGCGCCACCACGCGCCACCGCTTGTCGAACACCGGGCTGCCCGAGCTGCCGGGCTGGGTGGGCGCCCGGTAGTGGACCTTGACGTCGTCGTAGTCGAGCAGGTCGTTGTCGTGGATGGAGATCTTCACCGCGGGCGCGCCGAGCGGGTGACCCACCACGTAGACCCGAGCCGGCTCTGCGGCGTCCAGCAGCGGAAGGCGTTCCGCCAGCGGGTTGCGCTCGACACCGTCCGGCACCTCTGCCAGCGCCACGACCGTGGCGTCGAGCTCGGTGGGTGGTGAGGTCCACAGCTGCGCCCCGAGCGCGACCCTGGCGGTCCCTCCCGCCCGCGCGAGCCCGCGGAACGTCAGGACGGCGTCCGACGCCGGGACGGCGTCGGGGATGACGTGCGCGTTGGTCAGCAGGACCAGGCCCGGGAAGGACGGGTGGAGGTCGGCCCCGGCCAGGACGAAGCCCGTGCCACAGGCCTCCTCGTACGCGTCCTCCACGCGGGCGACGCCGCGGCACCGCCGGAGCAGGTCCTCGAACCAGGCCTGCGTCTGGGCGCCGTCGGCACCGAAGACCTTCTCGAAGCCCCTGTCGACGGTGTGTGCCTGGGAACCCGCTGTCGGGCCGAGGGTGAGCACGGCGCCCTGCTTCTGCAGCAGCAGCGCCTCCAGCGGGGGCAGGATCGTCGCGCCCGGCGGGCTGTCGTGCGACATCTGCCAGACCTCGACGAGCTGCCGACGCAGGCTGGCGATCTCGAAGGCGCCGGTGCGGGTGGTGGCCTCGGTGTGGTGGATGCGGGCGAGCGCCCTGTCCACGTCCCCCAGCGCGACGTCGGCCTCGACCGCCGTCGCCCAGTCCCACGGGTCCGCGGCCTCACCGCGTCGTGAGATCCGCGCCGACACGTCCCCCGCGATCTCCAGGCCGGCCGAGCGGGGGTCGTCGAAGCCCTCGACGTGCAGTCCCTCCCGATCGGCCCGCAGCAGCAACGCCGCCGTGTTGATGCCGTGCCACACGGCATCGGGGTCCGAGGCGTACACGGTCCCGTAGGCCGCGACCGCGCGGTCGAGCCACGTGCCGCGGCGCACAGGTGCGGCGCTGCCCCCGGCGACGAACATCTCCTTGTACGCCCTGCCCTGCAGCCCCTTCGCCTCCACGGCCTCGGTGCCGTCCCCGTCGACCAGCTCGCTGAGCACGTCGAGCCCGGCGACGACCGCCCCCCGCTCGATCAGGGCCTGCGCGTACTGCCTTCGTGCAGTGGGCATCTCGGCACCCGTCTGCAGCAGGGCCTCCGCGACCCGCTCGAGCAGCCCGAACCGGCAGTGGTGCCTCAGCAGCGAGAGGACGTCGAGGAGGTCGGCCGGGACGGCGTCGGGCTCGACGTCCTCCAGCGCCTCGACGATCTCCGTGCCGATCCGGTCGGCCGCGGCCACGTCGGACGTGCCGAGGGCGCCGGACAGCTCTTGGGCGAGCCTGCTCGCGTCCTCGTCCCTCATGGCCTGTCGACACCGAGGGCGTCGGCCAGGTGGGTCCGCAGCTGCTGACCACGCAGGTACTTGCCGATGTCGTGCCGCCAACGCCCCCAGTTCGGCTCGTTGACGTCGACCACCGCGTCGGCACCCCCACGCCTGAAGTCGCCCGCGATGTAGGGGTCGGCCGCCGCGACGACGTCGAGGCGGTCGAAGACGTTGACCCACGGCCCGCTCAGCGTGCGGCCGGGGAACCCGTCGCGGCGTGACCACTGGGGCTTCAGGCAGTGCTGCACCTCGTCGAGGCCCAGGGGGCTGCCGACGGTGAACAGCCCGTCCACGTCCGGGCACCCGGGGACCCGCTGGAGGCAGTCGTAGGCGATCACCGTGCCCATGCTGTGCGTGACGAGCACGTGCGGCGGCTCGTGCTCGGCCCCGCGTCCCAGGGCCTCGACCATCCTCCGGCGGATCTCGTCCTGGATCGCGTGCTGGTCCCCCGGGCGCGGGCTGAAGCTCGTGTTGAAGAGGTAGTGGTGCACGTCGCGCAGGAAGGTCCTCATCACCCGGCGGGCCAGGATCGGCGGCAGCAGCTCGAGTGACTCGCCGACGTCGGGGTCGGGCGCAGGGGGGCTCTCGTGCACCGGGTCCGGCGCCACGGCGACTCCGAGGCGGGCTGCGAGCCGGGCCATCACCTCGGCGTCCTCGCCCTGGCCGTCCGTGAGCCACGTCAGGTCGACGTCCTCGGCACCGCCCAGGTCGACCGCCTCGAGGCTCTCGGCCTGTCCGCCGGCGAGCGGCTGGGCGTAGAGCAGGTCCGCCCAGTAGACGAGCTCGTACCCCACGTGCTCGTAGTCGAGGTCGATGCCCTGGTCGTCGGCCAGCGCCGAGACCCAGGCCCGCGTGAGGTCCTCGGCCGGTGGCTTGTTGCTGATGCCGTGCACGAACGTGACGTGGGCCATCTGCCCCAGCCCCTTTCAGGTGACGCGGGCCTCCCAGAGGGCTCGCCAGGTGGCCGGGCCGACGACGCCGTCGACGGCCAGGTGCTTCTCCTTCTGGAACTTCCGCACGGCCGCCTCGACCTTCGGACCGAACCGTCCGTCCGCCCCGGACGCGCCGAGGTTCCAGCCGCGCCCGATCATGCGGAGCTGGAAGGTGCGGACGTGGGCACGGTCCGCTTCCACCCGGCCGTCGTGGCACCGGGCCGCGCTCCCCCGGCCGAAGTAGTGACCCGTCGGCAGCGGGTACCGGGGTGCCGGCTTCGCCGTCGCGGGTGCACCAGCGGCCGACGACTGCGCCGTCGCGACCGCCGGGGTCGCGCGCGCCGAGCCCTGCGACCTGCGTGGCCGCGTCGCCCGGCGTCCCCATGAACTCGTAGTGCATCGCGTCCTTGCGGCTGGAGTACGTCCCGCCCCACCGGAACCCGTGCGCCGTCCAGAGCCTGGGCATCCAGGCGGGCATGTCTGTGACGAGAGAGGGACCCATCGGGTTCGCCAGTGAGTTGAGGTCGACGGCCAGCCCCCAGGAGTGGTTGCTCGCGGTGCGGCTCCCGCGGATCGACCGGCAGGCGAAGCCCCAGCACTGACCCGACCGGAGACGATAGCCGCGGCTGGTCGTCTGCTCGCACAGCCAGGCGACGAGTGGTGCGATCTCCCGGCGCACGCTGAGCCGCACCCCTCCCGGGACCGACACGGTCGACGAGCCTGCCGGTCTGGCAGTCCGGCCAGCCCGGGCCCCAGCCGCGGGATCGGGCCGAGCGCGGGACCGCCTCGAGGGCGTCGTCCGGGTCGTCCTGCTCGAGGCCGTCGCAGCCCTCGACCGGGCCCGTCGCGGTCGCGTCGGACATCCGGGTCCCACGGCACGATCTCGACCGTCATCAGGCACCCCCACCTGTCGGTGACTTCGTGGGCCGAGCGCCCCGAGGGCACGTCCGCCGCTGGTCCGACGGTGCTCCCGCGCGGAGCGTCTGTCAACGGGCGGAGGGGTCCGGCGCCGGAGGGGGGCGTGCACCGTTGACACCGCAGTGCTCCCGCCGGAGCATCGAGCCAGGGTCCGCCCGTCCCGGGCGGGGGCCTCGCCGGAGGCACCATGGACAGGTTCGAGGAGATCACCGGGGTCGACGTCTGGACGATGGCCCTCGGCCTGGGCTTCATGGTGGTGATCGTCGCCGGGGTGCTCACGTGGCCGGTCTGCTGGCTCCTCCTGTGGCGGTACCGCAGCGCGGTGCAGTCGGGCATGCGGCGGTCCTCGACCTCCGGGCCGGCGCACCTGCTCGGCCTCCTGCCGCCTCCGTCCGGACCGCCCGCGGCTGCAGGAGCTGCGCCGCCGTTCATCGCGGTCGAGCGCGCGCGGGCGCGCCCGTCCGAACCCCTCGTCGACCCGGGCGCGGTCCTCGGCACGGAGGGCCCAGATCGTGTTCGGGGTCGCCGGCCTGCTCTTCGGGTTCAGCGCCACCGCGGCCTACCACCTCGTGGAGGGCCTGGAGTGGCTGCCCGTCCGGACGCTCTCGCTGACCCTCATCCTCGGCTGGCTCGTGGTCCCCACGGTCATCTCCGTCGGTGTCGTCGGACGCCGCGCCCGCGCGGTCCTGTGGGGCGTGTTCCTCGCCCTGGCGCTCGTGCTGCCGGTCGTCGGCGGGACCAGCGTCGTGGACTCGTTCGTGCTGCTTCTCGTGGTCGTCGCCGGGCCGTCGCTGTTCGTGGTGGCCACGGGGGTGCGCTCGATGCGTGGAGCCGCCTGGCTGGTCGCACCCGCGCTCACCGCGGCGGGGTTGTCCGTGGTCCTGGTGTACCCGGCTCTGGTCTACCTGTACGTCGGCGTCCCCTTCGACCCCTTCGTCTGGTGGCTCCTGGGTGGGGCAGCCGCGGCAGTCGCCGCCGTACCCACCTTCGGGTGGGTGATGGCCACGCTGTACGAGCACAAGTGGGTCAGCGACGAGACGCTGCTGGTGCTGCAGTGGTGGTTCGTGCTGGCGATCACCCAGTCCCTGCTGCTCGGTACCCAGGGGGCCGCCGGTGCTCTGCTCGGGATGGCGCCGTTCGTGGTCATGGTGGGGTTCCTCCTGCTGTCCGGGGCGCTCCTCCGGCCGTCCACGACGACGCCGGTCCGGCTGCTGCTGCTGCGGACCTTCGGCGCCCGCCGCCGCAGCTCCCGGCTGCTGCGCGACCTCACGATGCACTGGCGCTGGGTCGGCAGCGTCGAGCTCATCACCGGCCCCGACCTGGCCAGCGAGGTGCTGGAGCCGCACGAGCTGATCGAGTTCCTGCGCGGCCGCCTGTCGCGGCTCTTCGTGCGGACGGAGGCGGACCTCGACCGGCGTGTGCACGACCTCGACCTGCGACCGGACCGGGACGGCCGCTACCGGGTCAACGACCTGCTCTGCCACGACGACACGTGGCGGCAGGCGGTGCAGGCGCTCGTGGGCAGCGTCGACGCCGTCCTGGTCGACCTGCGCGGACTCACGGCCCAGCACCTCGGGGTCGTGCACGAGCTGGAGCGGCTGGTCGCGCTGATCCCGCTCGACCGGGTCGTGGGCCTGACCGACGCCAGCACCGACGAGGCCGTGGTGCGGTGGGCGCTCGACCGGGCGTCGTACCTCTCCCCGTCCTCGTCTCCCGTCCGCAGCGACCCGCACCCCGCCTTGCGCGTCGTGCGTCTGGAGGGTCGCCGGGCCCATGATCTGCGGCAGGTGCTCGACGCGGTGGCCGGCGCCGCGGACCGGTCCGCGTCACGCAGGCTACGAGGCGACGAGGTACTCCGCGAGCCGGTCGAGGCAGTCGTTCCAGCCCTGATCGTGGCGCGCGGTCTCGTCAGGCGTCGCGGTTCTCGGTGTGCGTCACGGTGAGGACGGTGCCGGCGGCCATGGTCAGCGGCGTCGACCTGGACCAGCACCCGTGTCGCGTGCCCGTCCCCGTCCCACCGCCACGTGAGGTCGAGGTAGCCCGGTCCGTCGTCGGCGGGCTCCCGGACCGCGCGGTACGCGCCGCTGACACCGAGGTCGGCGACCTCGCTGCGCACGGTGAACCGTCCACCCTCGCGGGGGTCGGTCGTGACGCTGGTCTGCAGGTGGGGCGGCCACATCCACTCGGCCCAGCGGTCGCCGTCCGTGAACGCCGCCAGCACCTCGGCCGGTTCGGAGGCGAACTGCCGCACCACCCGGACGTCCTCGGACATCGCACTCCCCTCGCGGAGCTCTCGGGTCGCCGACTGCCTCGCTCGGCGACGCCGAGGCTGGCGGACGAGCCCGCGAAAGTCCAGCACCCGGGACGGTGCGCCGGGACCTGGCGGCTGGCACCCTGGTCGCCGTGAGGGGCGACGCCGTCGACACCGATGGCGCGCCGTCGCGCCGCGAACGGCTCGCCGAGCGCTACCGCTCCTGGGCGGACGTCGGGGCGCGCGGGCTCTCCCCGGCGTACGAGACGCTGGCCCACGCGGTGGCCGACCGCGAGGACGTTCTCGAGATGCTGCTGCACGTCGACTCCCCGCGACGCCAGCCGAACCTGCTCTTCGGGGCCCTGCGCTGGCACGGCGCGCCGGTGTTCGACCCGACGGCAGCCCTCGACTGGGCTGTGGCACACCCCGAGGAGGTCCTCGACGTCCTCAGGACGCGCCGCACCCAGACCAACGAGGCGGGACGCTGCGCCCTGCTGATGCCCGCGCTCTCCCAGCTGGCCGCCGACGGCGAGCCCCTGGCCCTGGTCGAGATCGGAGCGAGCGCCGGGCTGTGCCTGCTGCCGGACCGCTGGCGGTACCGGTACCTCCTGACCGACGACGCCGATGCTCCCGATGCTCACGTCGTGCACGAGGTCGGGCCGTCCGACAGTCCCGTCCGGCTCGACTGCCGCGTGACCGGCCCCGCCCCCCTGCCGGACGTCGTGCCGACGATCGGCTGGCGCGCGGGCCTCGACCTGGAACCCGTCGACGCCACCGACCCCGACGCCCGCCGGTGGCTGGAGTGCCTGGTCTGGCCCGAGCACGTCGACCGGGCCGAGCGCCTGCATGCGGCCCTCTCCGTCGCGGCCGCCGACCCACCGCCGGTGCACCGCGGCGACGCGACGACCGACCTGGCCGCGCTGCTGGACCGCGTTCCCGACCGGATGACGCCCGTCGTGACCCACAGCGCCGCCTTGATGTACCTCTCGCGGGAGGACAGGGGACGGCTGGTCGACCTGCTGCGCGAACGCGGCGTGCACCGGCTCGGTGCCGAGGGCCCTGAGGTCGTGCCCGGCACCGGACCGCCGCCCCCGCTCCACGAGGAGAGCCAGTTCTGGCTCACCCTCGACGACCGTGTGCTCGCGGCCTGCCAGCCGCACGGGCGGTGGCTCGCCTGGGTGTAGCCGTCCGCCCCCGCCCCCGCCCTCTGAGCGCAGGTGGTCGCTCCCCGTGCCTGGGTAGCGACCACCTGCACTCAGAGGTCGGGGGGACGCGAGTGGCGTTCGACCAGGGTGGCCAGACGGCGGGACTCGGCCACGGCGAAGGCGCCGTCCGAGCGCTGGATCGCCATCACGGCCAGCGTGTCGCCGTCGTCCAGGTCGAGCTGGACCCACGGACGGTCACCGAGGCGCACCGACACGATCTCGGCCCAGTCGAGGCTCCGGCCGAGCAGGAGGTTGCGCACGACCAGGCCGTCGGGTCCGGGCACGGCCCGCACGCTCGCCTGCCGCAGGAGGAACCAGGCGATCAGCGCGCAGACGACGAGGAACCCGAGACGGTCGAGGAGCGCGAACCGCGGCGGGGCGAGCAGCGCGATGGCCGTCCCGGATGCCACGACGGCGACGACGAAGCCGAGCGCCACGCGTCGGGCGCGGCGCGGGGCGAACGGGGCGTACAGGTCCCGGGTGGGCACGGCGGTCCGCCCCGTCAGATCCGGCAGGCGTGGATGGTGGTGACGAGGATCGCGCGGGCTCCGAGGTCGTAGAGCTCGTCCATCACCTGGTTGGTCTGGCTGCGCCGCACCATCGTCCGGACGGCGACCCACCCCTTGTCGTGCAGCGGCGACACCGTCGGCGACTCCAGACCGGGGGTCAGCGCACAGGCCTGCTCCACGAGGTCCGTGCTCACGTCGTAGTCCATCATCACGTACTGCCGGGCGACCAGGACCCCCTGCAGCCGGCGCTGCAGCACATCGAGACCGTCCGGCTCGCCGCCCTCCTCGCGGCGGATCAGCACCGCCTCGGACTCGAGGATGGGGTCGCCGAACACCGCCAGCCCGGCGCCGCGCAGGGTCGCGCCGGTCGAGACGACGTCGGCGATCACGTCGGCGACACCGAGCTGCACGGCGCTCTCCACAGCACCGTCGAGACGCACCACCTCGGCCTCGACACCGTGCTTCGCCAGGTGCGAGCGCACGAGGCCGTCGTAGCTGGTCGCCACTCGGCGGCCCTGGACGTCGGCGATCTGCGACGCCACCCCGGCCGCGGCGGCGAACCGGAACGTCGACTGGCCGAAGTCGAGGCCCATCACCTCGGTGGCCGGCGCCTGCGAGTCGAGCAGCAGGTCGCGGCCGGTGATGCCGACGTCGAGGGTGCCCGAGCCGACGTACACCGCGATGTCGCGTGGACGGAGGAAGAAGAACTCGGCGTCGTTGGCGGGGTCGGCCAGCACGAGCTGGCGGCTGTCGCGCCGGGAGGCGTAGCCCGCCTCGGCGAGCATGAGCGACGCGGAGTCGGACAGCGATCCCTTGTTCGGGACGGCGATGCGGAGCACGAGCTCTCCTCGTGGTTCAGGGGGCAGGCGGTGGTGGGGCCGGCGAGACGGGGGGACGCGGGGCGACCGCTCAGAGATGGGCGTAGACGTCGTCAGGCGTCAGCCCGCGGGCGAGCATCAGCACCTGCAGGTGGTAGACGAGCTGCGAGATCTCCTCGGCCGTGCGCTCCGGGCCCTCGTGCTCGGCGGCCATCCAGACCTCGGCGGCCTCCTCGACGACCTTCTTGCCGATCGTGTGCACGCCGGCGTCGAGGGCGGCGACGGTGCCGGACCCGGCGGGCCTGGTCGTGGCCTTCTCGCTCAGCTCGGCGAACAGCTCGTCGAAGGTCTTCACGGGGGCGAGGCTACCGGCCCGTTCTGCTCGTGCCCGTGGCGGCACCGCACGCGGCCGACGCCAGGGACCTCAGCTCGTCGACGGCGGCGGCGGCGTCCTCGGCGCCGTACACGGCCGACCCGGCGACGAACACGTCCGCGCCCGCCTCGGCCGCACGCTCGATCGTCTCGGTCGAGACGCCCCCGTCGACCTGCAGCCACACGTCGAGCCCGGACCCCGCGATCGCGGACCTCGCCCGCCGGATCTTGGGCAGGCACACGTCGAGGAACGCCTGACCGCCGAAGCCGGGCTCGACCGTCATCACCAGCAGCATGTCCATCTCGCCGAGCAGGTCGAGGTAGGGCTCGACCGGCGTCGCCGGGCGGACGGCCATCCCGGCGCGGGCGCCGAGGCGCCGCAGCTCGCGCGCCAGCCGCACCGGGGCGGTCGCAGCCTCGACGTGGAAGGTGACCGCCTGCGCGCCCGCCTCGGCGTACCCGGGCGCCCAGCGGTCGGGGTCCTCGATCATGAGGTGGCAGTCGATCGGCACGGGGCTGACCCGCACGAGCCGCTCCACGACGGGCAGGCCGATCGTCAGGTTCGGCACGAAGTGGCCGTCCATCACGTCGACGTGGGCCCAGTCGGCGGTCGAGATGCGTCCCAGCTCGCCTCGGAGGTCGGCGAAGTCGCTGGAGAGGATGCTCGGGGAGATCTGGACGCCCATGGCCCGGAGCCTAGCGACGGCGTGGCCGGCCGACGTGGGGGGTCAGCGCCGACGCAGCAGCGCGAGGAACATCGCGTCGGTGCCGTGCCGGTGCGGCCAGAGCTGAGCCGTCGGCCCGTCGCCCAGGTCGGGCACGTCGCGTCCGGCCGCGGCCCGCACGCACGCCGGAGCGTCGAGCAGCTCGACCGAGTCGCCGTGTCGTCGTCGCGCGTCCTCGACCGCGACCACGGTCTCGGCCGGGTGCGGCGAGCAGGTCACGTAGGCGACGACTCCGCCCGGACGCACGGCGGCCAGCGCCGAGTCGAGCAGCTGCCGCTGCAGGGGCGTGAGCGTGGCGAGGTCGGCAGGCGTCCGCCGCCACCGCGCCTCGGGACGCCGCCGCAGGGCGCCCAGACCGGTGCACGGGGCGTCGACGAGCACGCGGTCGTACCGTCCCGGCTCCTCCTCGCCGACCGTGCGGCCGTCGGCCGTCCGGACGTCGAGGTCGGCGGACGACAGGGTCCGCCCGAGCGCCGACCGGACCAGGTCGGCGCGGTGCTCGCTGACCTCGACGGCGGTCAACGAGGCCCCACGCTGCGCGGCGACGGCCGCCAGCAGCGCGGCCTTGCCGCCCGGTCCGGCGCACAGGTCGAGCCACCGCTCGGACCCTGAGCCGGCGGTGCCGGTCCCGCCCAGCTCGGCGCACGCGAGCGCGAGGGCGACCAGCTGGCTGCCCTCGTCCTGGACCCGGGCTCGTCCGTTGCGGACCGCGGACAGGGCGGCGGGGTCCCCGCCCCGCGACAGCACGGCGGCGTACGGCGACCAGCGGCCCGGCTCGGCGCCGGCGGCCTCGACGAGCTCGTCGACGGTCGCGAGGCCCGGCCGTGCCAGCAGGGTGACGGCCGGCGAGGCGTTGTCGGCCGCGAGCAGGTCGTCGATCTCGTCGACCGGACGCCCGTGCGCGACCAGTGCCTCGCGCATCGACCGGACGATCCAGGCCGGGTGGGAGCGGCCGACGGCCAGGTGACCGATCGGGTCGGTGTCCGCGTCGGGGACGACCGTCGCCCGCCAGGTGTCGACGTCCTTCTCGCTGACGCGGCGCAGGACGGCGTTGGCGAAGCCACCGGCCCCGCCCCCGGCGACGGCGCGCACCAGCCCGACGGTCTGCGAGACCGCCGCGTGCGACGGGATGCGTGTCGCGAGCAGTTGGTGGGCACCGATGCGCAGGGCGTCGAGGACGGGTGCGTCGATGTCCTCGAGGGGCCGGTCGGTGCAGGCCGCGAGGACGGCGTCGTAGAGGCCGCGACCACGCAGGGTCCCGTACGCCAGCTCGGTCGCCAACGCCGCGTCGCGGGTGTCGAGCCCGCGACGCCGCAGCAGGCCGGGCAGCACGAGGTTGGCGTAGGCGTCGTCCTCCCGCACCGCGCGCAGCACCTCGTACGCGATGTCGCGCGCCGGGTCTGCCGACCGGGCGCGCTGCGAGGGCGCCTGGACCGAGCGGCGTGGACCGGCGCCCTGCCGGTCCTCCTGACCGCCCTGACCTCCCGTGCCACGCCGGCCACCCTGTCGCCGCGGGGTGCCACCTGGCCGTGCGGGACCCGTCATGTCGCCACCTCCGTCACGCTCTCCACGTCGAACCGCTCCCCGGGGCGAGGTCGCACGCCGCGCGCCCAGTCGGCTGCGGGCATCGCCTTCTTGCCGGCCGGCTGCACCGTGTCGAGCACCAGCGGGACCGAGCCCGTTCCCACCAGGACACGGCCGTCGTCCACGACGACCTCCCCGCAGGCGAGCCGGCCGGGCCCGTCGGCGGCGCCGCCCGGGCGCCGGCACGGGAGGGCCGACCTTGACGCGCTGCCCGCGCCACAGCGTCCAGGCCCCGGGCGCCGGCGTGCACCCCCTGATCCGCCGGTCGAGCGCGAGCGCTGGGTGGGTCCAGTCGAGCCGGGCGTCGTCCACCGTGAGCTTGGGTGCGAGCGACACGCCGTCGGCCGGCTGCGGGACGGGATGCAGCGCACCGTCCTCCAGCCCGTCGAGGGTCGAGGCGAGCAGACCGGCGCCGGCCTCGGCCAGCCGACCGAGCAGGTCACCGGCGGTGTCGCGGGACCCCACGGTCTCGGTCAGCGTCCCGAGCACGGGCCCGGTGTCCATGCCCTGCTCGAGGACGAAGGTGGTGGCACCGGTGACCTCGTCACCCGCGATCAGCGCGTGCTGCACCGGTGCGGCTCCGCGCCAGGCGGGAGCAGCGAGAAGTGGAGGTTGACCCAACCGCGTGGCGGGACGGCGAGCACGCGCGCGGGCACCAGGTGCCCGTACGCGACCACGGCGCAGCAGTCCGGCGCGAGCTCGGTGAGCCGCTCGACGAACGCGGGGTCGGACGGACGGTCGGGGGTGAGCAGCTCGAGCCCCTCGGCCATCGCGACCTCCGCGACCGGGCTCGGCACGGCGCGCCGCCCGCGGCCCGCGCGCGCCTCGGGTCGGGTCAGGACCGCGACCACCTCGTGCCGCGACGCCAGCAGCGCCCGCAGGGACGGGACGGCGGGCTCGGGGGTTCCCGCGAAGACGACTCGCACCGTCAGAGAGCCCGGCCGAACGTGGCGTGCGGGCTGAGCCTGACCTGCGGCACAGGCGCACCGGCCCACTCCGCCTCACGGATCGCCTTCATCGCGGCCTTGCGCGTCGCAGGATCCAGCCGGTCGACGAAGAGGATGCCGTCGAGGTGGTCGGTCTCGTGCTGGATGGCGCGGGCCAGCTTGGCCGTGCCCTCGACCACGAGGGGTTCGCCGTACATGTCCTGGCCGCGCGCGACCACGTGCGCCGCCCGCACGGTGTCGAACATGAGGCCCGGGATCGACAGGCACCCCTCCTCGCCGTCCTGGCACTCCTCGCCCAGGTCCAGCACGGGGTTGACGAGGTGACCGAGCTCGCCCTCCACGTAGTACGTGAAGACGCGCAGCGAGACGCCGATCTGCGGGGCCGCGAGCCCGGCGCCGGGGGCGTCGAGCATCGTCTCCTCGAGGTCTCGCACGAGCTGGCGGATCTGCCGGTCGAAGTCGACGACGGGCTCGGCCTTGGTGCGGAGCACGGGGTCGCCGAACAGGCGGATCGGCTGGATGGTCACGCGAGGTCCTCCGGAGGGTCGGGCGGGCTGTCCAGTCTAGGTGCGTCGCGGACCGGGGCCCGTCAGCCGATCTCCTCGGCCGCCATCCGCACCCTGGGGGGACGAGCAGTCTTCGCGGCCGACAGCACCGACCGTGCCGCGGCGAGTGCGCGAGCCACCGCGGGGGCCGTCGCGAGGGGTGACCGCACGAGGAGGCGCTGCTGCTCCTCCCCCGTCTGCCGGCCGTCCTCGACGGGCACCGGGCCGAGCACCTCAGCCCCGTCCGGCAGCCGCAGGGCGGCGCGGAGTGCGGCCACGCCGTCGGGCAGGCCCACGACCTCGGCCATCACGGCGGCCGGCGGCAGGCCGAGCTCGACCCGCTCCGCGAGCTCGCGGCCGGCGTGCCCGGCGTGGTCCCACCGCACCAGTGCCTGGACGGCGGGCAGGGAGGCCTCCCCCACGATGACGACGCGTCCCCCCTCCCCGTCGGGTCGCACCAGGGCCGCCGCAGCGGTCCACCGGCGCAGCGCCTCCTCGGACGCCCGCAGGTCGGGCCGCGAGAGCGGCGCCCAGGCGTCGAGGAGGAGTGCGGCGGTGTAGCCGCCCTCCGCGACGGGCTCGGCGCCGGGTGTCGCCAGCACGAGGGCGGGCGTGCCGGGCACCTGGGCGAGCACGCCGCCGTCCCGCCCGCTGGTGCGGACGGGGACGCCGGGCAGTGCCCGTCCCAGCTCCTCGGCCGTGCGTGCGGCGCCGACCGTGACCGAGCGCCAGCGCCGGCCGTCGCAGACGCGGCAGGCCCACCCGCTCGCGATCCGCGCGCACCAGCCGCAGGTGGGCTGCGACGAGCCGCTCGGGAGCCCGAGCGGGCCGTGGCACGTGGCGCACCGGGCCGGTGCCCGGCAGGTCTGGCACGCGAGGGCCGGCACGTAGCCGGCACGGGGCACCTGCACGAGGACGGGGCCGGTCTCCAGGGCCGTGCGCGCCGTGCGCAGGGCCAGGCTCGGGATGCGGGCCGTGCGGGCCGCGGGATCACGCAGGTCGTCGTCCCCGGACACCACGACCCGAGGGACCCGGCGGCGCACCTGCGCCCGGTCGGCGTGCACCGAGCGGGCCCAGCCGGAGGCGACGAGCTGCTCGGCGTCCACGCTGCGGCTGAGGCCCCCGAACAGGGCGGCGGCCCCCGCCTGCTCGGCACGGACACGCAGCACGTCACGCGAGTGCGGGTAGGGCGCCCGCGGTTCGGCGTGCAGGTCGTCGCCGTCGTCCCAGCAGACGACCAGGCCGAGGTCACGCACGGGGGCGAGCACGGCGGACCGGGTGCCGACCACGATGCGGGCGGTGCCACGGCGCGCGGCCAGGAACGCCGCGTAGCGCGGCCCTGCCCCGAGATCGGCTGAGAGGCGGACGGTGTGGTCGGCCGCTCCCAGCGCTCCGAGCGCCGACGCCACGCGGTCGACGTCGCGGCCGTCGGGGACCACGACGAGCGCACCTCGTCCGGCGGACGCCGCCGTGGCGGCCGCGACAGCCAGCTCGTGCGGCCAGCCGGGTTCCCCGGGCAGGGCCGTCCAGACGGCACGGGGCGCCTGGCCGTCTGCGACCCGGGAGAGGAACGCCTCCCCGCCGCGGTAGGTCCCCCACGCCTCCGGGTCCGGCGCCGGCAGCGGGATCGGCTCCGCCCCGGGGGCACGCTTCTCCGTCGCACCGTGACGCGGCGGCACCGCGAGTCGCAGCACGTCGGCGAGCGTCCCGGCGCACGCGTCCGCGACCGCGCGCGCCGCGCGCAGCACCTCCGGGTCGAGCACGGGCTCGGCGGAGGGGACCCTGCGCAGGGGTGACAGCGCCCCGACGTGGTCGGTGTCGGCGGCGCGTTCGACCACGTACCCGGTTGCCTCGGCCCCTGCGAACCGCACCACGCAGCGGGCACCCGGGACGGCGGTCTCGGCCATCGACTCGGGCACCAGGTAGTCGAACAGGCGGTCAAGGTGCGGCAGGGGCACGTCGAGGACGACCCGCGCGACCGGGTCGACCGCGGCCGCGCCCTCCACCGGACGTGGCCTGCGGCCACGCACGGACGAGCGCAGGAGCTCGAGCTGCTCTCCCGCGCCGTGCTCGTCAGGCTCCACGTCGCTCACGCCGACATCCCACCAGAGCCCCCCGACCCCGAGGTCGGGGGACGGTCCGGGGGCCGTCAGGCGACGGCTGAGCGCAGGGCGTCGACGCGGTCGGTCCGCTCCCAGGTGAACTCCGGCAGCTCGCGGCCGAAGTGGCCGTACGCGGCCGTCTGGGAGTAGATCGGCCGCAGCAGGTCGAGGTCGGCCACGATCGCGCCGGGCCGCAGGTCGAAGACCTCCTTGATGGCGGCCGTGATGCGCTCGAGCGGCACGGTCTCGGTACCGAAGCACTCGACGTACAGGCCGACCGGGTGCGCCTTGCCGATCGCGTAGGCGACCTGGGCCTCGCAGCGGCGCGCGAGGCCCGCCGCGACGACGTTCTTGGCGACCCAGCGCATCGCGTAGGCGCCTGAGCGGTCCACCTTCGACGGGTCCTTGCCCGAGAAGGCACCGCCACCGTGGCGCGCCATGCCGCCGTAGGTGTCGACGATGATCTTGCGGCCGGTCAGGCCGGCGTCGCCCATCGGGCCGCCGATCTCGAAGTTGCCGGTCGGGTTCACCAGCACGCGCACGTCGTTGGTGTCGAGGTCGACCTTCTCCAGCACGGGACGGATCACGTGCTCGGTCACGTCGGGCGCCAGCAGCGTCTCGAGGTTGATGTTGGGCGCGTGCTGCGTCGACAGCACCACGGTCTGCACGGCGGAGGCGACGTCGCCGCGGTAGCCGATCGTGACCTGCGTCTTGCCGTCCGGACGCAGGTACGGCAGCAGGCCCTCCTTGCGCACGGACGTCAGACGCTCGGACAGCCGGTGCGCGAGCCAGATCGGCAGCGGGAGCAGCTCGGGGGTGTCGTCGCACGCGTAGCCGAACATCAGCCCCTGGTCACCTGCACCCTGCAGGTCGAGGGGATCCTCGCCGTTCTCGACCCGGGACTCGTACGCCTTGTCGACGCCGGCGGCGATGTCGGGCGACTGCGAGCCGATGGAGACCTCGACGCCGCAGGAGCTGCCGTCGAAGCCCTTGGTCGACGAGTCGTAGCCGATGCCCAGCACGGTGCTGCGGACGATGCGCGGGATGTCGGCGTACGCCTTGGTCGACACCTCGCCGGCGACGTGGACCAGACCGGTCGTGACCATCGTCTCGACCGCCACACGGCTCAGCGGGTCCTGGCCGATCAGGTCGTCGAGGATCGCGTCGCTGATCTGGTCACAGATCTTGTCGGGGTGGCCCTCGGTGACCGACTCGGACGTGAAGAGGCGCAGGTCGGACTGGCTCAACGGTTCTCCCCTGGTGTGCGAGCGCGAGCGCGCTGCGGCAATGGTTCGCGATCGGTCACTGTAGCCGGGGGAGGACCGCGTCCCACACGAGATCGGAGACCTCCACCTTGCTGACGGGGCCCACGTGGGTCGATCCGCCCCGTGCGTCCAGGATCGTCACGGTGTTGTGGTCGGTGCCGAAGCCCTTGCCGTCCCCGACCTCGTTGACGACCAGCAGGTCGCAGCCCTTGCGCGCCAGCTTCTGCCGGGCGTGGTCCAGCACGCTCCCCTGCAGGTCGCCGGTCTCGGCTGCGAACCCGACCACCACCTGCCCGTCCCGTCGCCGGTCGGCGGCGAGGTCGGCCAGCACGTCGGGGTTGCGCACGAGCTCGATCGTGGGGGCGCTGTCGTCGGAGGCGTTCTTCTTGATCTTGTGGGCGGCGGGATCGGCCGGACGGAAGTCGGCCACCGCGGCCGCCATCACCACCACGTCGGCGTCGGAGGCGTGCTTGGTCATCGCCTGCTGCAGCTCCAGGGCGGTGCGCACCGGCACCACCTCGACTCCCGCGGGGTCGGGCAGCGAGCCGCCCTCCGAGGTCGCGGTGTTGGCCGCCACCAGGGTGACGCGCGCCCCGCGGGCCGCGGCGGTCTGCGCCAGCGCGTAGCCCTGCCGTCCGGACGAGCGGTTGCCGAGGTAGCGCACGGGGTCGATCGGCTCGCGCGTGCCGCCCGCGCTGACCAGGACATGGCGGCCGGCGAGGTCGTTCCTGTGCTGGGACGTCGCGTGCGGGCCCGGCGACGTGAGCAGCGCCGTCGCCGCGGCGTAGATCTCCTCGGGCTCCGGCAGCCGGCCCGGCCCCGTGTCGACGCCGGTCAGGCGTCCCCACGCAGGGTCGAGGACGTGGGCGCCGCGCTCGCGCAGCGTCGCGACGTTGGCGACGGTCGCGGGGTGCTCCCACATCTCGGTGTGCATGGCCGGGGCGAAGAGCACCGGGCACCGCGCGGTGAGAAGGGTGCTGGTCAGCAGGTCGTCCGCCAGCCCGTGGGCGGCCTTCGCCAGGAGGTCCGCCGTCGCCGGCGCGACGACGACCAGGTCGGCGTGCTGCCCGAGGCGCACGTGCTGGACCTCGGGCACGTCGGAGAAGACGTCGGTCGTGACCTTCTGCCCCGACAGCGCCTCCCACGTCGGGGCGCCGACGAACCGCAGCGCCGCGGCGGTCGGGACGACCCGGACGCGGAAGCCGCTCTCGGTGAGCAGCCGCAGCAGGCTGCACGCCTTGTAGGCGGCGATCCCCCCGGCCACGCCGAGGACCACCTGCTGCGGCGGGACGGCGCCCGCGACGCCGTCCGACGTCATGCGCGTCAGCCCTCGGTGGGCTCGCAGGTCAGCAGCCCCGAGTTGATCTCGCGGAGCGCGACCGACAGCGGCTTCTCCTGCACGTGCGTCTCGACCAGCGGCCCGACGTACTCGAGCAGGCCCTCGGAGAGCTGCGAGTAGTAGGCGTTGATCTGGCGGGCGCGCTTGGCGCCGTAGATCACCAGCGCGTACTTCGAGTCGGCGGCCTGCAGCAGGTCGTCGATCGGCGGGTTGGTGATGCCCTCGGGGCGTGCAGTGGTTCCGGACACGCGGTTTCTCCAGATTCGGTGGGGGTCGTCTCGTCCGTGCTGGTGCTACTCCGGACGCAGACCCATCAAGTGTACGAGATCGTCGGTCGCTTGCCGAACGTCAGCGTTGACCACGGTCACGTCGAACTCGGACTCGGCGGCCATCTCGACCCGCGCGGTGGTCAGCCGGCGCTCCCGCTCGGCCTCCGACTCGGTGCCCCGGCCGACGAGCCGGCGCACCAGCTCGTCCCAGCTGGGCGGCGCGAGGAACACGAACAGCGCCTCCGGCATCGACGCCTTGACCTGCCGGGCGCCCTGCAGGTCGATCTCCAGCAGAGCGGGCCGGCCGTCCTCGAGGACGGACTGCACCGGGCCACGCGGCGTGCCGTAGCGGTTGCGGCCGTGCACGACGGCCCACTCCAGCAGCTCGCCGGACTCGACCATCGCGTCGAAGGCCGCGTCGTCGACGAAGTGGTAGTGCACGCCGTCCTGCTCCCCCGGCCGCGGGGGTCCGAGTGGTCGCCGACACCGACAGCCACACGTCGGGGTAGCGAGCGCGGATGTCGGCGGAGACGGTGCCCTTGCCGACGGCGGTCGGTCCCGCGAGCACCGTGAGACGGGCCGGACGGGTGTCCTGCGCCACCGTCAGCGGTCGAAGCGCTCGACGAGCGCCTTGGCCTGGTGCGTGCCGAGGCCGCGGACGCGCCGCGACTCCGAGATGCCGATCTCGTCCATGATCTGGCGCGCGCGCACCTTGCCCACCCCGGGGAGCGACTCCAGCAGCGCACTGACCTTCATCTTGCCCACCGCGTCGTCGGCCTGGCCCTCGGCGATGACGTCGGCCAGCGACCCCTGCGCGTACTTCAGGCGGTTCTTGACCTGTGCGCGCGTGCGGCGAGCCTCCTTGGCCTTCTCGGTAGCGGCGGCGCGCTGCTCGGGGGTCAGTGGTGGCAGTGCCACGAAGTCACCTCTGGCGTGGTCCGGTCGGGCGGTCCAGGCTGCTGCGAGCCGGCTGGATGGTCTCGGTGAACCTAGCGACTGGCGGCGACGACAGGCAATGCCGGGGGTCGGCATCCGGGTGAAGCGGGGTGGCCCACGTCGCCGGACGACCACGGGGCCGGCTGGTGACGCCCAGCCGGCCCCGTGCCCCCTGCTCCGATCAGCTGTTGACAGCCGCCAGGGCGTCGACGATGCCGTGGCCGTAGGCCGGGGTGTAGGTGCCGCGCGTGCCCGCGCCGGGGGTGACGGCGGTGGTGAGCAGCGCGCTCTCCACCTGCGCGACGCTGCGGCCCTGGGCGTAGAGCAGCGCCGCGACGCCGGCCACGTGCGGGGTGGCCATGGAGGTGCCGGCGTAGGCGTCGTAGTCGGCCTGGCCGCAGCCGGCCGACCCGGTGCCGCGGGGGACGGTCGACCAGATGTCGTCGTCGCACGCCGTCAGGCCGGCGCCGCCGGGGCCGGACATCGATCGGCGGTCGGCCTTGTTCGGCAGCTCGGAGTACCAGGCCTTGACGCCGCGGCGGTCGGTCGCGCCGATGCAGACGGCGGCGCTGTTGAACGCGGGGTCGTTGCACAGCGCGGTCGAGCTGTTGCCCGCCGCCGCCACGGTGAGCACGCCCTTGGACCTGGCGTAGGCGATGGCGTCGGCCATCTCCGAGTCGAGGCCGGAGATCGAGAAGATCTGCCCGCCCGGGATCGAGCCCAGTGACAGGTTCACGACGTCCGCGCCGTTGTCGGTCGCCCAGCGGATGCCGTCCGCGATGTCCTCGGATGAGCCGGACCCGTCCTCGAGCACCTTCACGGGCAGGATCTTGGCGTTCGGGGCGACACCGACGACGCCGATGCCGTTGCCACGCGCCGCGGCGATGGTGCCCGCCACGTGGGTGCCGTGCTCGTCGCCGTTGTTGACCCCGTCCGGACCCTTGAAGTCGCCGTTGCCGCACGGACGCTGGTTCGCCGGGCAGTCGGTGAACGTGGCGCCCTGCAGGACCTGGCCCTGCAGGTCGGGCTGGGAGAAGTCGATGCCGGTGTCCACGACGGCCACCACGGCGCCGGTGCCGGTGCTCTTGGCCCAGGCCTGCTCGGCCTTGATCTGCTGGAGTCCCCACAGCTTGCCGTAGAGCGGGTCGTTGGTGCTCGCGTGTGCCGCTCCGGACGACAGGACGCCCACCAGGGCGAGGCTGCCGGCCGCGAGAGCGCCGGTGAGTCCACGAAGTCGCATGTGTCTGACCTTTCGGGTCGTCGATCGTGTCGGCGCGGGAGAACCCGCACCGACTCAACGACCACAGGCCCGAAAGGGTACGAAAACGACCGTTTCCTGGTGCCGCGCGCCAGGCCGCCGTGCCGCGTGAGCCCGGCACCGGCGCCGGGGCTATGCGGTGGACCAGCCCCCGTCCGCCGTCACCATGGCGCCGTTGACGTCGGAGGCCTCGTCACTCAGCAGCCACGAGATGAGCGTCGCGATCTCGTCGGGCTGTGCTGTCCGGCGCATCGTGGCCATCGACAGCTGGGCCTTCCCCATCGCCCACTCCGACTGCGGCGACGCGGTCGACATGATCGCCGTCTCGACCGGCCCGGGCAGCACGGCGTTCGAGCGGATGTTCTCGTCGCCGTAGAAGTAGGCGACGCTCTTCACCAGCCCGAGCACGCCGTGCTTGGACGCGGTGTACGCGACACCCGAGGCTCCCGCGCCCAGGGACGCCTTCGACGCGACCGTGACGACGGCACCGTGCCCCGACGCCTGCATCAGGGGCAGCACCGCCCGCGTCAGGCGCATCACACCGGTGAGGTTGACGTCGAGGACCCGGTTCCACGTCTCGTCGTCGACCTCGGTGAGCGGCAGGAAGTGGTCCATGATCCCGGCGACGTTGGCGAGCAGGTCGACCTGCGCACCTGCCGCGGCGACGAGACGGTCGACGTCCGCCTGCACCGTCACGTCGGCCAGCACCAGGTCGGCGCTCACGCCGGCCTCCGACAGGGCCTTGCCGGTCTCGGACATCGCGTCACCGTCCACGTCGCACCCGACGACCTGTGCCCCCTCCTGGGCGAGCCGCAGCACGGTCGCCCGCCCGATCCCGTTCGCGGCCCCGGTGACCAGCGCCACCTTGTCCACGTGCCGGCTGGTGTCCATGGCGGTCTCCGATCCCGCGGCCACCCGGCGCGGCCGCCCGCCCCGACGCTAGGTGCCCACGCGTGCGTCGTCCGGTGCCGAAGGTCCCGAGGTCAGGAGCCGAGGGCAGCCGCGCACTCGTCTGCCGTGCGCCTGGCCGCCTCCCGCAGCGCCTTCGCGTCAGGTCCAGCGCCGAGCACCTCGCGACTCGATGCCGCCAGCACGTTTGCGCGCGCCGTCCCGAACACGCGCCTCAGGTCGGCAGCCGTGGCACCCTGCGCGCCGATACCGGGTGCCAGCAGGGGACCTCGCGCAGCAGCCAGGTCGATGCCCAGCGCCTCGACGGCCTCCCCCACGGTGGCACCGACGACCAGGCCGACGCTCCCCAGCGACGCGGGATCCGTTGCGGAGGCGGCGTTCTCGGCGGCTACGGCGTCGACCATCGCACCGGCGACCGACCGTCCGTCGGCGCACGTCGCCTGCTGCACCTGCGCACCCTCGGGGTTGGACGTCAGCCCGAGGACGAACACGCCCTTGCCCGTCATCGCGGCGAGGTCGAGGAGCGGCCGCAGCGAACCGAAACCGAGGTAGGGGCTGACGGTCACGGCGTCGCCCGCGAGCGTCGAGCTGTGACCCGCGTACGCGTCGGCGTAGGCGTCCATCGTCGAGCCGATGTCGCCCCGCTTCGCGTCGACGAGGCAGAGGGTCCCCGAGGCGCTGAGGTTGCCGACCACCTGCTCGAGGACGGCCACGCCGCGTGAGCCGTGCCGCTCGAAGAACGCCGACTGCGGCTTGACCACGGCGACGTGGCCCGCCAGCGCATCCACGGTCCGGAGCGCGAAGGACTCCAGTCCGTCGGCGTCGTCGTCCAGCCCCCACGCGTGCAGCAGGTGCGGGTGCGGGTCGATGCCGACGCACAGTGGGCCGTGCTCGTCCATCGCCACCCGAAGCCGGGCGCCGAACGGGACCACCGGCGTGGTCTCGGTCATGTCGTGCTCCTCTCGGTGTGGGCGACGCCGACCACGTCGCAGACACGCGAGATGCCGCGATCGGCACAGGCCGTGGCGAGCTCGTCCGCGATGCGCGCCGGCGCCGAGGGGTCGTGGAAGATCACCGTGCCGACCTGCACAGCGCTCGCCCCAGCGGCGAGGAACTGGAGGGCGTCGAGCCCCGTCCGGATGCCGCCGATGCCGATGATCGGGGCGGTCGGCAGCTCCCCGGCGCGCATGGCTCCGGCGAGCTGCCAGACGGCGCGGACGGCGACGGCGCGGACCGCGGGTCCCGACAGGCCGCCGGTGACGCCGGCCAGGACCGGACGCAGGGTGTCGGTGTCGACGACGAGGCCGAGCAGCGTGTTGATGGCGCTCAGCCCGTGGGCGCCGCCCTCGAGGCAGGCCCGCGCGACGGAGACGATGTCGGTCACGTCCGGCGACAGCTTGGCGAACACGGGCACGCCCGGTGGCGCCTTCTCCACGACGGCCGCGAGCACCTCGCGGGAGGCGACGGGGTCGCAGGCGAAGACCAGCCCGCGGTTGGCGACGTTCGGGCAGGAGATGTTGACCTCGATGGCCGCGACGCCCTGCTCGGACGCGAGGCGCCCTGCCAGCTGGGCGTACTCGTCGACGCTGCCGCCGGCGATCGACACCACCGCGGTCGCCCCCTGCTCGCGCAGCCACGGCAGGTCCTTCTCGCAGAACGCGTCGATGCCCGGCCCCTGGAGACCGATCGAGTTGAGCATCCCCGAGGGGGTCTCGGCCATCCGCGGGGTCGGTCGTCCGGAGCGGGGTCTCAGCATCACCGACTTCGTCACGACCGCGCCGAGATCGGCGACGTCCATGAACGGCGCGAGCTCGCGTCCGGCGGCGGCGCAGCCCGAGGCGGTCATCACCGGGTTGGCCAGGTGCAGGCCGGCCAGGGTGGTCGAGAGGTCGACCCCGGTGGACGGCGGCGAGCTCGTCGTCGTGGTCGCGGTCATGCCGGTCCTCCCGTCGTCGTGCCCACCGGGGCCGTGGGGGCGGTCACCACCGGAGCGGGGACCGGTGCCCCGAGCGTGTCGTCGGGAACGCGTGACCCGCCGCGCCCGATCGCGTCCCAGCGCAGGGCCTCACCGCTGAACACGGGGCCCTCGATGCACGAGCGCACCATCCGCGTGATCCCGTCGTCGCCGACCACCGGCAGCACGCAGGTCATGCAGACACCGACGCCGCACGCCATCGACTCCTCGACGGCCAGCTGGGTCTCGACCCCTCGGGGGGCGCACACCTCGTGCACCGCCCGCAGCATCGCCATCGGGCCGCACGCGTAGGCGACGGCGGTGCCGGCCTCCTCGATCAGGTCGGGCATCACGTCGGTCACCAGCCCGCGCGTCCCCGCGGAGCCGTCGTCCGTCGTCACGGTGACCGAGTCGGCGACCGTCGCGAGGTCGTCCTGGCCGAAGAGGCGCGACTCGTCCGCCGCTCCGATGACCACATCCGCTCGAGACCCGCTGGCGCGCAACGTCTCCGCCAGCCAGCCAAGGGGTGCGCTGCCGTAGCCGCCCCCCACCAGGACGGTCGACGAGGGCTGGTCGGGCAGCGTGAAGGGGCGCCCGAGGGGCCCGACCACGTCGACCACGTCCCCGGGTCGACGCGTGGTGATCCACCGGGTACCCGGACCGTGCGCCGCGACGACGACGTCGACGGTGCCGGCCTCGAGGTCCGCACGGTGGACGGAGAACGCGCGCCGGAGCAGCAGGCTCGACTCCTCGCCCCCGACGGCGAGGGCGACGAAGTGGCCGGGACGCGTCCCGACCGCGACCGCAGGTGCCGCGAGCGTCAGTCGCCGGTACGCACCCGCCGGCTGGTTGGCGAGGACCTCGGCCCGCAGCTGCACCGGGCGAGTGTCGCTCATGACTGCCCCCGCGCGCCGAGGCCCACCGGGTCGCCGATCGCGGACGATCCGTCGTCCGGGGGACCCTCCGAGCCGCCGATCGCGGACGATCCGTCGTCGGGGGCGCGATCGCGGACGATCCGTCGTCCGGGGGGACCGAACCGTGGCCGGGGGGGACGTGGCCCCAGATCGCGTGGAGGGCGGCGGCGTGCTGCTGCAGGGACCGGACGCGGGGAGCGTGGCCGCCGGTCGCCTCGATCCCCTGCACCGCGGCGGCGAGCTGCTGCACGGTCGTGATGATCGGACGGTCCATCGCCGTCGTCGCCGCGCGGATCTCGTAGCCGTCGGCGCGGGCGGAGCGTCCGGACGGCGTGTTCACCACGACGTCGACCTCGCCCGCGAGGATGCGTGCGACGATCGTGGGCTCACCGTCCGGCCCCTCTCCCGCGGAGTGCTTGCGCACCACCCGGCTGGGAATACCGTTGCGCCGCAACGTGGCCGCGGTTCCGGCGGTCGCCAGCACGTCGAAGCCCAGGTCCACGAGGCGCTTCACGGGGAAGATCATCGCGCGCTTGTCACGGTCGGCGACGGACACGAAGACGACACCGCTCGTCGGCAGGCCCCCGTACGCGGCCTGCTGCGACTTGGCGAACGCCCGCGGGAAGTCCGTGTCGATGCCCATCACCTCTCCGGTGGAGCGCATCTCCGGGACCAAGGACGCTGTCGACGACCAGGCCTTCGTGCGTCAGGAAGCGCTTGAACGGCAGCACCGCCTCCTTGACCGAGACCGGTGCCTCCGCCGGGAGCGTCCCGCCGTCCCCGTACGCGGGCAGCATGCCCTCGGCGCGCAGCTCGGCGATCGTGGCGCCCAGCATGACGCGGGCGCACGCCTTCGCCATCGGCACGCCCGTCGCCTTGGAGACGAAGGGGACGGTGCGCGACGCCCGCGGGTTGGCCTCCAGCACGTAGAGGACGCCAGCCGCCAGCGCGAACTGGATGTTGAGCAGGCCGTGCACGCCGACACCGCGCGCGATCGCCTCGGTGTGCTCGCGCACCCGGTCGAGCTCGGCCTGGCCGAGCGTCGCGGGCGGCAGGGTGCACGCCGAGTCGCCGGAGTGGATCCCGGCCTCCTCGATGTGCTCCATCACGCCGCCCAGGTAGAGCTCCGTGCCGTCGTAGAGCGCGTCGACGTCGATCTCGATCGCGTCGTCGAGGAACCGGTCGACCAGCACCGGGTGGTCGGGGGTGATGCGCACCCCGGATCCGGACGCCCGTCCCAGGTAGCCGGCGAGGCTCTCCTCGTCGTAGACGATCTCCATCCCGCGCCCACCCAGGACGTACGAGGGCCGCACCAGGACCGGGTAGCCGATCTCGTCGGCGACCGCCTTGGCCTCGACGAAGCTCGAGGCCGTCCCGTGCTTGGGTGCGGTCAGACCCGCCTCGGCCAGGACGCGTCCGAACGCGCCGCGCTCCTCGGCGAGGTGGATCGCGGACGGGCTCGTCCCGACGATCGGCACCCCGGCGGCCTCGAGCCCCGCAGCGAGACCGAGCGGGGTCTGGCCCCCGAGCTGGACGATCACGCCGACGACCTCACCGGAGGCCTGCTCGGCGTGCACGACCTCGAGGACGTCCTCCAGCGTCAGCGGCTCGAAGTAGAGCCGGTCGGAGGTGTCGTAGTCCGTCGACACCGTCTCGGGGTTGCAGTTCACCATCACGGTCTCGTACCCGGCGTCGCCGAGGGCGAACGCGGCGTGGACGCAGGAGTAGTCGAACTCGACGCCCTGGCCGATGCGGTTCGGTCCCGAGCCCAGGATGATCACCTTGCGGCGGTCGCTGGGCGAGACCTCGGTCTCCTCGTCGTAGCTCGAGTAGTGGTAGGGCGTGAGCGCGGCGAACTCGGCCGCGCACGTGTCCACGGTCTTGAACACCGGGCGGATGCCGAGTGCGTGGCGCACACCGCGCACCACGTCCTCGGGCAGGGATCGGAGCTGCCCGATCTGGCTGTCGGAGAAGCCGTGTCGCTTGGCGTCGCGCAGCAGGCCAGGGGTCAGCTCGGCCGCGTCGCGGACGGTGGCTGCGACCTCCTCGATGAGCAGCACCTGGTCGAGGAACCACGGGTCGATCCCCGTCGCCTCGTGGACCTGTTCCACGGTCGCGCCGGCGCGCAGCGCCTGCTGCACCGTCGACAGGCGTCCGTCGGTGGGTGTCCGGGCCTTGTCGAGCAGCCGGTCCACGTCGAGGTCGTCGGCGGAGCCGTCCCAGTGGAAGGAGGCGTCCCGGGACTCGAGCGACCGCAACGCCTTCTGCAGGGCCTCGCGTGAAGCTCCGTCCGATCGCCATCGCCTCGCCGACCGACTTCATCGTGGTGGTGAGTGTGGCGTCGGCGGCGGGGAACTTCTCGAAGGCGAACCGCGGGACCTTGACGACGACGTAGTCGAGGGTCGGCTCGAACGACGCCGGCGTCTTCTGGGTGATGTCGTTGGGGATCTCGTCGAGCGTGTACCCGATCGCCAACCTGGCGGCGATCTTCGCGATCGGGAAGCCGGTGGCCTTGGACGCCAGCGCGGACGACCGGGACACCCGCGGGTTCATCTCGATCACGATCACGCGGCCGTCGACGGGGTTGACCGCGAACTGGATGTTGCAGCCGCCGGTGTCGACACCGACCTCACGGATCACGGCGATGCCGATGTCGCGCAGTCGCTGGAACTCCCTGTCCGTCAACGTCATCGACGGCGCCACGGTGATGGAGTCGCCGGTGTGCACGCCCATCGGGTCGAGGTTCTCGATCGAGCAGACCACGACGACGTTGTCGTTGCGGTCGCGCATCAGCTCGAGCTCGTACTCCTTCCAGCCGAGGATCGACTCCTCGAGCAGGACCTCGGTGGTCGGGCTCGCGTGCAGCCCGGCTCCCGCGATGCGGCGCAGCTCGTGCTCGTCGTGGGCGAAGCCCGACCCGAGGCCACCCATGGTGAACGACGGTCGCACCACCAGCGGGTACCCGAGCTCCTCCGCGGCGGCGAGCACCTCGCTCATCGAGTGCGCCACCACCGAGCGGGCGGACTCGGCCCCGCAGCGCTCGACGACGCCCTTGAAGGCCTGCCGGTCCTCGCCGAGCTGGATCGCCGCGACGTCCGCACCGATCAGCTCGACCCCGTACTTGGCGAGCACGCCGCTCTCGTGCAGGGCGATCGCCGCGTTGAGGGCCGTCTGCCCACCGAGCGTCGCGAGCACGGCGTCGGGGCGCTCGGTCGCGATGATCGCCTCGATCACGTCTGGCGTGATCGGCTCGACGTACGTCGCGTCGGCGAACTCCGGGTCGGTCATGATCGTCGCCGGGTTGGAGTTGACCAGCACGACGCGCAACCCCTCCTCGCGAAGCACCCGGCAGGCCTGCGTCCCGGAGTAGTCGAACTCGCAGGCCTGTCCGATCACGATCGGACCCGACCCGATCACCAGCACGCTGGAGATGTCCTCTCGGCGCGGCATCAGGCGCTCCCCTCGTCCCTCGGTCGCGATACGGCGTGTTCCCGGTCTCCCGACCCCGCCTGCGACACCGAGCTCACGCCATTTCGCGAAGCGGCGAGGAGGTCGGCGAACCGGTCGAACAGGTAGCCGGCGTCGTGAGGGCCGGCGGCGGCCTCGGGGTGGTACTGCACCGAGAAGGCCGGCACGTCGAGGCACCGCAGGCCCTCGACGACGTCGTCGTTGAGGCAGACGTGCGAGACCTCGGCTCGGCCGTGCGGGGTGTCGAACGCCTCACCCGGCCGCGGTGCCGTCGGGTGCCGCGACCGCGAAGCCGTGGTTGTGCGACGTCACCTCGACCCGCCCCGTGACGCGGTCGAGCACCGGCTGGTTGATGCCGCGGTGGCCGTACTTCAGCTTGTACGTCGACAGCCCGAGCGCGCGCCCGAGCAGCTGGTTGCCGAAGCAGATGCCGAAGAACGGGATGCGTCGCTCCAGCACCTCCCCGAGCAGGCCGACGACGTCCCCGGCGGCGGACGGGTCACCCGGTCCGTTGGAGAAGAACACGCCGTCAGCGCCCGGTCGCCAGCACGTCCTCGATGGACGAGTCGACGGCAGCACGTGCACCTCGATGCCGCGCTCGGCCATCAACGTCGGTGTCATGCCCTTGATGCCGAGGTCCAGCGCAGCGACGGTGAAGCGTCTCTCCCCTTGCGCCGCAACGACATAGGTCTCGGACGTCGACACCTCACCGGCCAGGTCGGCGCCCGCCATGGAGGGCGCGGCCCGCACGACCTCGACCAGGCGGTCCACCGGCTGCACGGCGTCGCCGGAGAAGATCCCCACGCGCATGGCGCCCCGCTCGCGAAGGTGGCGGGTCAGCGCACGTGTGTCGATGCCGCTGATGCCCACGACGCCCTGAGCGGAGAGCTCGTCGCCGAGGCCGCGGCGTGAGCGCCAGCTTGACGGGCGGCGGGCCGGGTCACGCACCACGTACCCCGACACCCAGATGCGCGACGACTCGTCGTCCTCGTCGTTCCACCCGGTGTTGCCGACGTGCGGGGCGGTCATCACCACGACCTGCCGGTGGTAGGAGGGGTCCGTGAGCGTCTCCTGGTAACCCGTCATCGCGGTGCAGAAGACGGCCTCGCCGACCGTCGACCCGCTGGCCCCGTAGGGCCGGCCGGTGAACACGCGACCGTCCTCGAGCACGAGCATCGCCTCATCCACGTGGACCCACTCCTTCCGCGCCGTGCGTCGTCGCCGACGCCACCGCGTCGGCCAGCGCCACGCGGTCGGTCTCCCGCGCCAGGCGTACCCCGGTGTCGAGGTCCAGGTCGCCGAGCGTCCACTCGAGCACGACCAGTCCACGGGCTCCGACCACCTTGCCGGCGATGCCGCGGTCGAGCCGGGCCCCGCGGAGCGCCTCGGACCCGAGCCACACGTCGGGAGCGCCGTGCCGGGCCAGCAGCACCCCGCTCGCTCCCTCGACGTCACCGGGGCCGTGCACGGTCACGGTGACGGCGGACCGCGCACCGAGACCGCCGGCCACGACGCGGTCGAGCCAGCTCTCGGCGGTCGTCGTGCCCGCGTACGTCCCGTCGACGGGCCCGAACACCGTGGGGTGCAAAGCATCTGGCACTGCCGGGAGGGCGGCGACGCCGTGCTGGCGACGCACCCGCGACCGCCAGCCTCGCCACATCAGCAGCCACACCAGCGGGACGACCGCGAGCAGGAGCACGCCGACCTGGACCTCGGTCACCGGCTGGGCTCCAGCGTCCCGGCGCTCCGGGACTCCAGGGCGAGCAGGGAGGCTTCCGACAGCGGGGCAGCCAGGCTCCCGTCGCTCACCGTCGGGTGGCCGTGGAGGAACGTGTGCACGACCCGGCCCGGGAGCTCGAGGCCGGCGAACGGGCTGTTGCGGCCGCGAGTGGCGTGCGTCCGCGGGTCCACGACCCGTCGGTCGGACGGGTCGACCAGAACCAGGTGCGCGGGTGCGCCGACCTTCAGGCCGCGGCCCTGCCCGGCCACCCGCCCGATCTGCGCCGGGTTCGTCGACATCACCCGGGCGACGCCCGCCCAGTCGAGCAGGCCGGTCTCGACCATCGCCTCCTGGACGACTCCGAGCGCCGTCTCCAGCCCGGTCATGCCCATCGCCGCCGCGGCCCACTCGCAGTCCTTGTCCTCGACCGGGTGCGGCGCGTGGTCGGTGCCGACGGCGTCGATCGTGCCGTCGGCCAGGGCCTGGCGAAGAGCCAGCACGTCCTCGGACGTCCTCAGCGGCGGGTTGACCTTGAACACCGGGTCGTAGCCGCGCACCTGCTCGTGCGTGAGCAGCAGGTGGTGCGGCGTCACCTCGGCCGTCACCGCGATACCGCGGGACTTGGCCCACCGGAGGATCTCGACCGAGCCCGCGGTGGAGACGTGGCAGACGTGCAGGCGCGAGCCGACGTGCTCGGTGAGCAGCACGTCACGCGCGATCACGGCCTCCTCGGCGACGGCCGGCCAGCCGGCGAGTCCGAGCACGCCCGACAGCTCGCCTTCGTGCATCTGCGCACCCGCCGTCAGCCGGGGCTCCTGAGCGTGCTGCGCCACGACCCCGTCGAAGGCCTTGACGTACTCCAGGGCCCGCCGCATCAGCACCGCGTCCTCGACGCAGTGCCCGTCGTCGCTGAACACGCGCACGCGAGCGGCGGAGTCGGCCATCGCCCCCAGCTCGGCGAGCCGCTCCCCCGCGAGCCCGACCGTCACCGCACCGACCGGTCGGACCTCGCAGTGGCCGGCCAGTCGTCCGAGCCGCCACACCTGCTCGACGACACCGGCCGTGTCGGCGACAGGGTCGGTGTTGGCCATGGCGTGCACCGCCGTGAAGCCGCCGAGAGCTGCGGCGGCGGTGCCGGTCTCGACCGTCTCCGCGTCCTCGCGACCCGGCTCTCGCAGGTGCGTGTGCAGGTCGACGAGCCCGGGCAGCGCCACGAGCCCGTCCGCGTCGACGACCGTGGCCCCGTTCGCGGACAGCGACCCCGTCTCGACGACCCGGCCGTCCTGCAGCAGCAGGTCGGTCGGCTCACCACCCAGCACACGCGCACCGCGCACCACGTAGCCGCTCATACCGTCACCTCCTGCTGGACGGGCGCCGTCAGCGGCACCTCGGGAACGGGGATCGCTTCTGCCGCATCGGATCCCGACAGCAGGACGAACAGCGCCGCCATCCGGACGGCGACACCGTTGGAGACCTGCTCGACGATGGTCGAGCGGTCACCGTCCGCGGCCTCGGCCGTGATCTCGAGCCCCCGGTTCATCGGGCCCGGGTGCATGACGATGGTGTGGTCCTCGAGCAGCGCGAGCCGGCGCGAGTCGAGGCCGTAGCGCCGCGAGTACTCACGGGCCGACGGGAAGAAGCCGCCGCCGGCCGAGGTCATCCGCTCCCGCTGGACGCGCAGCATCATCACGGCGTCGACGCCCTGCGCGAGCGTGGCGTCCAGGTCGAAGGACGTCCGGCACGGCCAGGTCTCGACGCCCACCGGCAACAGCGTGGGCGGCGCGACGAGGGTGACGTCGGCGCCGAGCGTGTGCAGCAGCAGCACGTTCGACCGTGCGACGCGGCTGTGCAGGACGTCTCCGACGATGGCGACCCGGCACCCTCGCAGGTCGTTGCCGTGCGGGGTGGCGACCAGGCGGCGCCGCATGGTGAAGGCGTCGAGCAGCGCCTGCGTGGGGTGCTCGTGCGTGCCGTCCCCGGCGTTGAGCACGCTGCCCCGGATCCAGCCCGAGTGCGCGAGCCGGTGCGGCGCGCCGGACGAGCCGTGTCGCACCACGACCGCGTCGGCGCCCATCGCCTCGAGGGTCAGGGCCGTGTCCTTGAGGCTCTCGCCCTTGGAGACGCTGGACCCCTTCGCCGAGAAGTTGATGACGTCCGCCGAGAGTCTCTTGGCGGCGGCCTCGAACGAGATGCGGGTGCGGGTCGAGTCCTCGAAGAAGAGGTTGACGACCGTCAGACCCCGCAGCGTCGGCAGCTTCTTGATCGAGCGCTGCTGGGTGGCGGCCATCTGCTCGGCGACGTCGAGCAGCTGCACGGCCTTGTCGCGGCTCAGGTCGGCCGCGGACAACAGGTGCCTCATGCCACGTCTCCGTTCCGTGCGGGGTGGTCGGCGCCGCGCTGCGCGGCCGGCTCGTGGCTGATCAGCACGGCGTCGTCGCCGTCGACCTCCTCGAGCCGGACGTGCACGCGCTCGTCGCTGGCGGTGGGCAGGTTCTTGCCGACGTGGTCGGCGCGGATGGGCAGCTCGCGGTGGCCCCGGTCGACCAGCACCGCGAGACGGACGGCGCGTGGGCGGCCGAGGTCGCTCAGGGCGTCGAGGGCGGCGCGGATGGTGCGGCCCGAGTACAGGACGTCGTCCACCAGCACGACGACCTTGTCGTCGATGCCGCCCGGCGGCAGGTCGGTGGCGCCGATCGTCCTCGTGGGGTTGGTCCGCAGGTCGTCGCGGTGCATGGTCACGTCCAGCGACCCGGCGGTGAGGTGCGCACCCGGCTCGACGGTGGCGATGAGCCCGGCCAGCCGACGCGCCAGCGGGACTCCGCGGGTCGGGATGCCGAGCAGGACGAGGTCGTCGGCGCCCTTGTTGGCCTCGAGGATCTCGTGGGCGATCCGGGTCAGTGCCCGGGCGATCTCCGGTGCGTGCAGCACCGGGCGTGGCGACGCCATCTGGCGACTCCTTCCCCGCCTCTCAGGACGGTGGTTAAAGGACTCGTTCGGCGCTGAACCTACCCCATGCGGAGGGCCCCGGACGCCACGCCCGGCGCGTCGCGCGGATCGCCACTCACCGTGGCCTCGGACGCGCTACCGTCACTCTCGGTAGCATTCGCCGCACGGGACGCATCGGCGTCCACGCCGCTACGGCGACGAGGAAGGACGACAGATGTCGGACTACGGCAAGGCGCTCGGGGCTCGGTTGCGCGCCGTGCGCGCACAGCAGGGACTCTCGCTGCAGGGGGTCGAGCAGCGGTCCCAGGGCCAGTGGAAGGCCGTCGTGATCGGCTCCTACGAGCGCGGTGACCGGGCGGTCACCGTCCAGCGGCTCGCGGAGCTGGCGGAGTTCTACGGCGTGCCGATCGCCGCCCTGCTGCCCGACTCGACCGCGTCGTCCGCCGAGGCGCCCCCGCCGAAGATCGTGCTGGACCTGGAGCACCTGGCCAAGATGCCTGTCGACCGGGCCGGTCCGCTGGTGCGTTACTGCACGACGATCCAGGAGCAGCGTGGCGAGCAGGACTCCACGTCCCTGTCCATCCGCGCCGAGGACCTGCGCACACTCGCGGTGATCTACGACATCCCGGCCCTCGAGCTCGCGGACGAGCTGATCCGCTGGGGCGTCCTCGACGCGGACGCGCGGCGCGCCATCACCCCGTCCACCTGAGAATCACCCCCACCTCCGACGCGGACTGGTCACGTCTGGCGCGACACGCTCGGCGTGTCGCGCCAGACGTGACCAGTCGGCGTGTGGGGGGTGGTGGGGTCAGGCCAGCAGCGTCGGCTTCAGCTGGACGAGGCGCCCCAGCAGGCCGTTGACGAACGACGGGGACTCATCGGTGCTCAGTGCACGGGCGAGCTCGACGGCCTCGTCGACGGCGACGGCGTCCGGCACGTCGTCGTTCCAGAGCAGCTCGTAGACCCCGAGGCGCAGCAGCTGGAGGTCGACGGCGGGCATGCGGTCGAGGGTCCAGCCGTGCGAGTACGTGCTGAGCAGCTCGTCGATCCGCTCGCGGTGGCTGGTGACGCCCTCGACGAGGGTGACCGTGTACTCCGGCACCGGCGGGTCGGCGGCGGGCAGACGCTCACGCAGCAGGGCCATCGGCTCGGATCCGCGCTGCTCGGCCTCGAAGAGCAGGTCGAGGGCCCGCTTGCGAGCCTTCGTCCGAGCGCCCACTAGTTGACGCGGCCGAGGTAGTCGCCGGAGCGCGTGTCGACCTTCACGCGGGTGCCGGTCTCCAGGAAGAGCGGCACCGCGATCTGGTAGCCGGTCTCGAGCGTCGCCGGCTTCGTGCCGCCGGTGGAGCGGTCGCCCTGCAGGCCCGGCTCGGTGTACGTGATCTCGAGGACGACGGACGTCGGGAGCTCGACGTACAGCGGGGTGCCGTCGTGCAGCGCGACGACGGCGTCCTGGTTCTCGAGCATGAAGTTGGCGGCGTCACCGACGGTGGCGGCGCCGACGTGCACCTGGTCGTAGGTCGAGGAGTCCATGAAGACGAAGTCCTCGCCGTCCTTGTACAGGTACTGCATGTCACGCTTGTCGACGTTGGCGGTCTCGACCTTGGTGCCGGCGTTGAAGGTCTTGTCGACGACCTTGCCGCTCAGCACGGCCTTGAGCTTGGTGCGGACGAAGGCCGGACCCTTGCCGGGCTTGACGTGCTGGAACTCGACCACCGACCAGAGCTGGTTGTCGAGGTTGAGCACCATGCCGTTCTTCAGGTCGTTCGTGGTCGCCACAGGGAGTTCGCCTTCGTCGGCCGGGCACGCTGGTACCCGGCGAGATGTTCGGGATCGGCAGCCATCCTAGCCGCTCAGGCGCCGTCCTCCGGTGCCAGCACGCTCAGCGCCAGCAGGTAGGAGTCCGAGCCGAAGCCGGCAATGGTCCCGGTGGCGACACCGGAGACCACGGACGTGTGCCGGAACGCCTCGCGCGCCGCGGGGTTCGACAGGTGCACCTCCACCAGGCGCAGCCCGGCGCCCGTCACCTGGGCGCACGCGTCGCGCAGGGCATACGAGTAGTGCGTGAAGGCGGCCGGGTTCAGGACGACGTCCGCCCCGGAGTCCACGGCCTCGTGCAGCCAGCCGACCAGCTCGGCCTCGTCGTCGGTCTGCCGCACCTGCACGTCGAGCCCGAGGTCCGACCCGGCCTCCACCAGGGCGTCGGCCAGGTCGTCGTGGGTCTCGGAGCCGTAGATCTCGGGCTCGCGGCTGCCGAGCCGGCCCAGGTTCGGGCCGTTCAGCACCAGCACGCTCGGACGGCGGTCGGGGTCGCTCGGCATGGCCGCGAGTGTAGGTGGCGGCACCCCGGGTGCGACCCGGCGGTCAGTCGCGCGCGATCTCGGCGTAGGCGGCCTGGAGCAGCGCCGGGTCGGGCCCCTCGAGCCGCGAGGGTCGCGCCAGGCCGTCCAGCACGACGAACCGCAGCAGGCTGCCCCGCGTCTTCTTGTCGCGCTGCATCCCCTCGAGCAGCTGGGGCCACCGGTCGCCGCGGTAGGTGAGCGGGAGTCCCAGCGATCCCAGCACCGAGCGGTGCCTGTCGACGACGCTGTCGTCGAGACGGCCTGCGAGACGGGCGAGCTCGGCCGCGAAGACCATCCCGACACTGACAGCCGCGCCATGCCGCCACTGGTAGCGCTCCACCAGCTCGATCGCGTGGCCGAGCGTGTGCCCGTAGTTGAGCACCTCGCGCAGGCCGGCCTCACGCAGGTCCTCACCGACCACGGCGGCCTTGACGCGCACGGCCCGCTCGACGAGCTCACGCACGACGTCGGACGCCGGGTCGCTCACCGCCTCCGGGTCGGCCTCGATCAGGTCGAGGATCGTGGGATCGGCGATGAGGCCGCACTTGACCACCTCGGCCATCCCCGCGAGGAGGTCGTGGCGGTTCAGGGTCGCGAGCGTGTCGAGGTCGCACAGCACCCCCGCGGGTGCGTGGAAGGCGCCGACGAGGTTCTTGCCCTCGGACGTGTTGATGCCCGTCTTGCCGCCCACCGCGGCGTCGACCATCGCGAGCAGGGTGGTGGGCACGTGCACGACGCGGACGCCGCGCAGCCAGGTCGCCGCCACGAACCCCGCGAGGTCCGTGGTGGCTCCCCCACCGACGGCCACGACCGCGTCGCTGCGCGTGAACCCCGCCTGCCCGAGCACGCCCCAGCAGAACGCGGCGACCTCGGCGCGCTTGGCGTCCTCGGCGTCCGGCACCTCCGCGACATAGGCCTCGAAGCCCTGTGCCGCCAGGTCCTCGCGGACGGCGTCCCCGGTGGCGGCCAGGCCGTGCGGGTGCACGACGAGCACGCGCTGCGCGCCCCCCAGCAGGGCCGGCAGCTCGTCCAGGAGACCGGTGCCGATGACGACGTCGTAGGGGTCGTCGCCCGTGACGGTGATGCGCGTCGGCTCGCTCACGAGGACGCACCGCCCAGCTCGGTCACGACCAGGTCGGCGACCTCGGAGGCCTGGCGACCGTCGGTGGCGACCGTCACGGTGGCCAGCCGCTCGTAGATCGGACGACGGGCCTCCATCAGCCGCAGCCACTGGGCCCGCGGGTTCCCGATCAGCAGCGGGCGGCTGGTGTTGAGGCCGACCCGCCGTGCCGCGTCGGTGATCTGCACGTCGAGGAAGACCACGGCGGCACCCTCACCGACGACACGCTCGAGCTCCGCCTGCGTCGAGGCGTCCAGCACCGCGCCACCTCCGAGCGCCACGACGGCGGCTCGGCCTCTCAGCGCACGTTGGACGGCCTCGCGTTCCAGCACCCTGAACGTGGCCTCGCCGGAGTCCACGAAGATCTCCGAGATCGACCGTCCCGCAACCGACTCCACCATCTCATCGGTGTCGACGACCTGGCTCTCGTCGACCCCGAGCCGCGAGCCGACCTCGGCCGCGACCGTGCTCTTGCCGGCTCCGGGTGGCCCGATCAGCACGACGCGCGTCACTGGCCGCCCGACCGCATCTGCTCCGGGATCGCGGCCAGGTACCCCTCGACGTTCCGTCGGGTCTCCGCCACCGAGTCGCCACCGAACTTCTCCAGGACGGCGTCGGCCAGCACGAGCGCCACCATCGCCTCGGCGACGACCCCGGCGGCCGGCACGGCGCACACGTCGGAACGCTGGTTGATCGCGACGGCCTTCTCGCCCGTGGCCACGTCGACCGTGTCCAGGGCGCGCGGCACCGTGGAGATCGGCTTCATCGCAGCACGGACGCGCAAGACCTCGCCCGTGCTCATGCCGCCCTCGGTGCCGCCGGCGCGGCCCGTGCGGCGCCGGATCACGCCGCCGGGGCGGGTCTCGATCTCGTCGTGGGCCTCGGAACCACGCCGCGAGGCGGTGAGGAAGCCGTCCCCGACCTCGACGCCCTTGATCGCCTGCACCCCCATCAACGCGCCGGCGAGGCGGGAGTCGAGCCTGCGGTCCCAGTGCACGTGGGAGCCGAGCCCCGGCGGCAGTCCGTAGGCGACCACCTCGACCACGCCGCCCAGGGTGTCGCCCTCGGTGCGGGCCGCATCGACCTCGCCGACCATCGCGGACGACGTCTCGCCGTGGTGGCACCGCATCGGGTCGGCGTCGAGCGACGCCACGTCGTCCGGGGTGGGCAGCGGCGCGTCGAGGGGCACCGCGACAGGGCCGATCGAGACCGTGTGGCTGACGAGCCGGGCGCCCGTCGCCTGCTGCAGGAACGCAGCGGCCACGGTGCCCAAGGCGACACGCGCAGCCGTCTCACGCGCGCTGGCGCGCTCGAGAACCGGTCGGGCGTCGTCGAACCCGTACTTCTGCATGCCCACGAGGTCGGCGTGACCGGGCCGCGGCCTCGTGAGGGCGGCGTTGCGAGCCTGGCGTCCGAGCACCTCGGCGTCGACGGGGTCCGCCGACATCACGGTCTCCCACTTGGGCCATTCGGTGTTGCCGACCTGGATGGCCACGGGCCCGCCCTGGCTCAGGCCGTGCCGGACGCCACCGAGGATCGCGACCTCGTCGGCCTCGAACTTCATCCGGGCTCCGCGGCCGTACCCGAGACGGCGGCGCGCCAGGGACGCGCGCAGGTCGTCGGTGGTGACGGCGACGCCCGCGGGCAGCCCGTCGAGAACCCCTGTCAGCGCGGGGCCGTGGGACTCCCCTGCCGTGAGCCATCGCAGCATGGGCGCGATCCTTTCACGGCGGGCCGCCGGGCCCCGGACGACCCCGGACGTGCCTGCGGGGACGCCCAGGTCGTGGACGCCCCCGCAGGTGCTCAGGGATGGACCGGCAGGTCAGCCGCTGTACTGCCAGAGCAGGACGGTCTCGCCGAGCGTCACCGTGTACACGGCGTCGCCCATCTGGATCGTCACGCTGTCGAGCACGCCGTCGGCGTCCGCGTCGGCGCCCTTGACCGTGTACGCGATCCAGGAGCCGGGCTCGGTCGTCCCGAGGAAGTCACCGACCGGGAGGTCGGCGATGTCGACCTGCTCGGTGTTGCTGCGGAGCGTGAAGTCGGCCTCGCCGGTCACCGCGTCACCCCCGACAAGGGTGACGGTGGCGAACTGCGGCGTCTCGCCGGCGGGACCCTGCGGTCCGGCGGGACCCTGCGAGCCCGTCGCACCGGTCGCTCCGGGCCTGCCGTCGCGGCCGGGAGTGCCGGCGACGGAGCCGGTGCCACCGCCACCGGTGTAGGCGGACGAGCCGCCGCTCACCGGAGCAGTGGTCGCCACGGGGGTGGACGCGGGGGCCGCGTCCGCACCGCCGACGACCACCTGTGCCGCGAAGGGGTTGCGTCCGTTGAACTGGGTCAACGTCGGCAGCGGGGTCGAGTCCGGGCTCGGCGTCGCTGCAGGCGTCGACACGCCCCCGGGCGACGCCGGCTGCGCGAGCTCTGTCTCGTTCGACGTGTCGCCCGACTGGGTGAAGAAGTACAGGCCGGTGCCGACGGCCGCGACAGCGGCCACGCCGACGAGGCCGATGAGGATCGGCGTCCGGGCGGACGACGACCCGACCTCGGGGACGGCGGGCCCCTGAGCGGGCTCGCCAGCCTGTCCCTGGGGGGAGGCGAAGGGGTTGGGTGTCCCGAACGGGCTGGTGGTCATGTCGTCTTCTCCTGCGGTCCGTCAGCTGTCGCTGGACGAGGGGGCGCTGGGCGTGGGGTCGACGGACGTGCCGGCGACGGCGTCGTCCGCGGTGCGCAGGACGAACACGCTGCCGGTGATCAGCATCGTGACGTCACCGTTCTTCACAGCGGGCTTGCCGTCCTGCGCGTCGGCCGCGTCCTCGGCCGTGACGCTCAGGCCCTGGACGAGGTAGTCGCGGGACAGCTCGGTCTGCACGCTGCGGAGGAAGACCTCGACGTTGTAGAAGTTGCCGACGACGGTCACCTCCACCGGGATGGCGGCGAGGGTGTCAGCCGACGGTGTGACCACCGTGGCGTCGGCCGGCGGCGCCGTGCCGGGGGTCGGCGACGCGGTCTCGGACCCCTCCGCTGCAGCCGGCTCGGCCGGTGCGACGACAGGAGCTCCGGGGCCCGCGAGAGCGACGGGTGTGCTGGGCGTCAGTGCCATCAGCGTCACGCCTGCCGCGGTGGCCAGGGCGTCGAGGTCACGCACGAGGGTCGGCAGCTGCGCGTCCTCCGGCATGGCCTGCTTGATCGCGGCGAGCTCGGCCTGGCGTTGCGGCAGCTCCGCGAACTGCGCCTTGAGCTCGGTGATCTTCAGCTCGAGGGCCCGGTTGGCTGCCGCGGTCGTGACGGTCTCCTTGCGGGTCTCGGCCGCCTCGGCCCGCTGCGGCGAGATCAGCAGGAACCACGCGGCGAGCGAGACCACGAGGCACAGCACGACGGTTCCGGCGACCCACGCCTTCGTCTTGGTCAGGGACATCTCAGCGGGCCTCTCGGTCGTAGCGGTGCGACAGCGCGTCCTGGCTCACGACGACGCGGGTCGTGAAGTCGACCACCGCCGTCTCCTCGATCGCGGTCCGCTGGGTCGTGCTGAAGGTCGGGTCGACGAAGCCGTGGGTACCGGCCAGCACGTCCAGCCAGGCTGCGACGTCGGAGTGCTGGAGCGAGGTGCCCGTGAACTCGACGGTCCCGATGCCGGAGGTGGCCAGCGGGTCGGGGTTCGACGCCTGCGCACCCGTGGTGTCCGTCCCGGCGAGCGTCATCGTCAACGTGTCGAGCCAGACGTTCTTGGGGTAGGTGAGCGCCAGGTCGTTCAGGTAGGGGTACCAGAGCACGTCGCTGCTCATCGCGGTCGAGCGTGCGGTCTGCGCAGCCTCGACCTGGTTGAGGACGCGCGGGACCTCGTCGTACTTGGCCGCCTCCTGCGAGAGCGTCGTCTGACGACGCTGCTCGACGGCCAGCTCGTCCTCGGCACGTGCGGTGCTGGCTGCGGCGAGAGCGTAGCCGGCACCGGCGGCGGCGATGACGCCGACGAGGGCGAGCGCGAGCAGGCCCTTCGTGCGGCGCAGCGCGCGTTCTTGGCCGATCTCCGGCGGCAGCAGGTTCACGCGGGGCACGGTGTACCCGACGCCGAAGGCGCTGCCGAGCTCCACCGCCTCCGTGGCCTTCTCGAAGTTCACGGTCATGACTGCACTCCGAGGGCGAGACCCACCGGCACGGCGGCCAGGGGCTGGACGAGGGACAGCTGCTGCTCACTGAGGCCGGTCCGGCCGATGCGCATGGACGACATGGGGTCGCCGGCGACCACGTCGAGCCGGGTGGCCCCACTGAGGCGCTCGGCCAGGCCGCGCAGGGTCGAGCCACCGCCGGAGAGGACCAGGCGGCCGATCGGCCAGTCGGGGTTCGACGCCGCGTAGTAGTCGAGCGAGCCGCGCACCTCGTCGACGAAGGACTGGGCGGTGCCCTCAACGGCGCGCGAGGCGGTGGCGAGCTCGTCGCCCGCCCCGATGAGACCGAGCTGCTGCTTGAGGCCCTCGGCCTCACCCATCGGCACGCCCAGACGCTCGGCCACCGAGTCGGTGATGTCCTGGCCGCCCATCAGCAGGATCCGGACGAACCGCGGGACGCCGGCGGAGTGGACGACGATGTTGGTGACCCGTGAGCCGATGTCGACGAGGGCCTCGGTCTCGACGTCCGCCGAGACGCGGGTACCGATCGAGCGCAGGACGGCGAACGAGGTGAGGTCGACCATCGTGGTCTCGAGACCGGCGGCCTGCGCACAGCGCACGTTGGCCATCACGGTCTCGCGGGCGGCAGCGACGAGGAGGCCCCGGGTCTGGGGCACGCCGTTGACCTCGACGGTCTCCAGCGGGTGGAAGTCCAGGACGGCCTGGTCGACCGGCATGGGCAGGTAGTCCTGCACCTGGAAGGGGAGGGCCTTCCTGAGGTCTGCGGCGGGCATCGGGGGCAGGTCGACCTGCCGGACGACGACCCGCTGGTTGGCGACGCCCAGCACGACCTTCTTGTGGCTGAACTTCGTCGCCGTCCAGAGCTGCCGGATGGCCGCGGCGACGGTCGGCTGGTCGAGGACCTCGCCGTCGCGCACCGCACCCTCGGGAACGGCCACCTGGCCGAACTTCTCGAGCGTCACTCCGTTCCTGCCGAACGACAGCTCGGCAGCCCGTACACCCGAGGTCCCGATGTCGAGACCGATGGCGGTTCGTCCAGCCACGTCACGTCCCCTTCCGTCGCGACCCACGCGGGCCGTCCTGCCAGTCATCGGGGTGAACGCGGGCTGCCTTGAGCCGCCCGGACGGACCAGTTGGGCCGGTCGAGTGAATCGCCCGTTCGGACCAACCGTCCGCCGGGCCCCGTCACCGTCAGGAGAGGCCGACGAGGCCCAGGTACCAGTCCACGAGGGGGTCTCCGACGGCGATCGCCACGGCCGCGCCCACGAGCATGAAGGGGCCGAACGGGATCGCTGACTTGCGGCCGACGCGGCGCGTGAGCAGGAGCGCGGCACCCACCACGCCACCGAGGAGGAAGCCGGCGAAGGCGCCGACGGGTACCAGGAGCCAGCCGAGGTATCCCAGGTACATGCCGAGGACGCCGGCGAGCTTCACGTCGCCGAAGCCCATCCCCTTGGGGTAGGCGAACATCAGCACGAAGTAGAAGGCATAGAGCGCCGCGCCCGCCAGCAGGGTCCTGAGCAGGACGCCCGGCTCACCCTCGAGCAGGGCCGCTCCCCCGAGCAGGACCGCCGCGACCGGGTAGCTCGGCAGCACGATGGCGTTGGGCAGCCGGTGGACGTCGAGGTCGATGAGGGCCAGCGCCACGCCGATCGCCGCCAGGTACAGGTAGGCCGGCAGGTGCCACACCGGCCCGAGGTGCCACGCCGTCAGCCCGAAGAGGACCGCGGTGCCGAGCTCGACCGCCGGGTACCTGGCGCTGATCGGCTCGCCGCAGTCACGACAGCGGCCGCGCAGCAGGAGCCACCCCAGCACCGGCACGTTGTCCAGTGGACGGATCCGGTGCCCGCACCGCGGGCACGCGCTGGGCGGGCTGACCACCGACTCGCCCCGTGGCACGCGCCACACGACGACGTTGAGGAACGACCCGATCGCCAGCCCGAGCAGCGCGGAGAAGGCGACGACGAGAGGGGTCACGAGCGGTCAGGCTAGCGAGGGGCGGAGCGCTCGCCGGTCAGCGAGTGCGACCCTGCACGTCGAACGCCGGGCTGACCTCGACCCACACGTTGACGCCGTAGGTCGTGGTGACGGGCGAGAGGTACTTGGGCGGGCCGGTGTACCGGAAGCGCGCGTCGTACTGGTAGTTCTTGGCGTAGCCGGTCGTGACGCTCCCTCCGGAGCCGGTGCCGACGGTCCCGCGGAACTTCTGCGAGATCGCACCGTTGATCGTCAGCGTCCCCCGGTTGCCGCCCCGGTTGTAGTTCTGCACCTGGAACGTGTGCGCGACCGACAGGATCGCGGCGTCGATCCGACGGCCGCTGTTCGTCACGAGGTCGTTGTCGGACGCGGAGAACGTGTACCGCTCGCACGTGTAGCGCGTCGCGCTCGTGGGTACGCACCCGTAACCGTTGGCGGCCAACGTGTTCCGCTGGCTCAGGGTGCGGTTGGTCTGCCTGTCCTCCAGCGAGCTGTTCTGCCGCTCCGGCTTCGACACCATCACGGCGTTCTGGCCGATGAGGCCGAGCATGTCGTCCTCCATGTCCTCGTACTGCACGTTGCCCGTGACGTAGAGGTAGTTCTCCGTCGCCAGCGTCATGCGCCCGTCGACCGTGCCCTCGATGAAGGCGTCCCCGTTCTTGCAGCCGTAGACCGAGGCGCTGTTCACGTACTCGTCGGCGACGGGGTAGCCCACGGGGTTGCCATCGGCGTTGCGGCCGCTCGACGTGCCGAGGTCGCGGGCGAGGCAGGTGGGCGTGCCGGCTGCGGCCGGCGCCCAGTAGTTGGGGTCGCTGGAGACGGTCGGCACATTCTGCACGAAGACCACGTTGTTGTTCTTCACCGGGATCACCTGGCCGTTCACCGCACCGAGACCCGAGGTCCCCGGCGTGCCGCAGTCGTCGTTGTTCTGCGTCGCGTTGGAGGAGGTGAACTTCGTCCACGGCGACTTCACGCGCATGGTGCCGTCGGCGTTGAAGGTGATCTTCGTCGGGCCGGTGAACATGCAGCCGGGGTTCGGGACCTCGATGTTGCCGCGCTCGGTCTCCTTGCGGAGCTGGTTGTTGGTCTCCGGGATGCCGAGGACCGGCAGGTACGTCGGGTTGTTCGTGGGGTTCAGCGGGAAGGCGGGACTGTTGGAGCAGCTTGTGTTGGGGTACCAGCGGTTGCCCGAGGCCGGTGCGTACGAGGACGTGGTGATCCCGAGGAACTGCGGCGAGCCGCAGATCTGGATGCCGTCGTTGGAGTGCAGCGGGCCGTTGATCGTGTCGGCGCTGATGAAGTTGATGTTCTGGCAGCTGGTCGACCGTCCCGCGTAGCGGTGCAGGACGCACGACATCGGAGCGCCGCTGACCAGCGGGTCCTGGATCTCGTAGTCCGTGAAGTAGAGGAACTCGATGAAGCCCTTCTGCCGCAGGTCGGCGACGATGCTGCGGGTCTCACCCCCGGCCCGGCCGGTCGAGCGCAGACGCAGCGTGCCGTCGGTGTAGAACTTCGAGTTGTCCACCTCGTACCGGAACTCGGCATCTCCGCCGCTGCCGGCGACGGTCGCCCACGACCCGGTCTCCCCCACACCGAACGCGGGGTTCGCGGCGACGGGCACCACCGGGAGGATGACACCCGACGCGCTGCCGGAGGCCACGGTGAAGGGCGCGGCGGGGTTGCCGTACTGGAAGTAGCCGGTGTCGTTCGCCAGCCGCGACTGGTACTCCTCGACGCCCGCGTAGGCGGCAGCCATCGCGGCGTTGAAGTCCTGGCTCGCGCGGGCCTGCTGCTGGCTGTTGACCGCGTACGTGACCGCGGCGCCGACCAGCAGGATCAGCACAGATGACATCCCGAGCACCATGACGAGAGCCACACCCTCGTCACCGCGTCCGAACCGGGCCGTCCGGAACCATCGGATCATGGAGCTGCTCCTACTCGGTCGATCCCGAGGTTGGGGATCCCGACCTCGTTCGTGATGATCATGGGTAGTGCCCGGCTGGTGACGTCGGCCTGCACCACGAGCCGCACGTTGACGCGCGCCACCGTCCGCAGGGTGTCGGCGCCGGCCGTCGTCGCGGACGTGATCGCGCTCGTGGGTGAGGTCGCGTGCGGGACGACCACGGTCCCGTCCGCCTTCAGGTACGTGAACAGCCACGGGTCGCCGCCGGTCCGGGTGGGCACGTGCCGGGTCAGCAGGCGGTCGCTCAGGGCGGTGCTGGAGAACGTCCAGTACGGGCCGCTGGTGGTGACGGCCGGGTAGCGGACCTCCCGCAGCTCACGCGTCCCACCGGGGAGCGTCTTGATGTAGAAGGTCACCTTCACCGGCTGGGGCGACGCGGCTGCCGTGTCGATGTAGGCGTGCATCGTCAGGCTCTCGTTGGAGATCGACGTGAAGACCGGGCGGTTCAGGGGGAGCTCGCGACCCGGATCTCGGTGCCCGAGCGGATCACACGGGTCGTCTCGTTCATGGCGATCGAGGCCATGTTGGTGCTGTCGTTCTTCGCGCGGTTCTCGGTGAACGTGCGGGAGACGTTGATGACCAGGCCGACCAGCATGGTGAGCAGGAGGCTCAGCAGGGTGATGGTCACCATCATCTCGGCCAGGCTCACGCCGGCCTCGCCGTCGTGCTGCCGCCGACGGCGCAGGCCGTCTCGGAACACCCGGCTCACGGGGTGATCCTCGGGTCCATGACGACCTTGTCGCCGAGCACCACGCCCACCACGGAGCCGTTGGCCGCGGCGTCGGCCCTGGGCGTGATCTGCGAGGCGGTGACCGTGGTGGTCTGGCTGGTCGAGCTGCCCCGGTAGAGCTGCCAGGTGCCGTACGGGAGCGCGATCGTGGCCTGGCCGGACCCGGACAGCACCGACCCGAACGTGTAGGCCTGGCCCGTCTGGCACCCGGGGTCGTCGACGCCGGACGGCGGGCTGACCATCTGCGCGCGAAGGAACCGGACGCTGGAGCCCACGGAGCCGACGTCGATCGAGACGACGCCCATGGGGACGTCGACACTGGCCGACGATCCGGGCGTGGCGGCGACGGACGCCTGTCGCGTGCCTCCTGGCCATGCACCGGGGTCGACCGACCGGCACGTGTTGGCGGCGACCTCGCTGTTGGACTCGGTGCCGGCGAAGACGTCGAAGCCGGAGGCGAACGGGTAGACCGTGAAGCGCCTGGCCGGCGACCCGCTGACACCGCCGACGACCACGGTGCCCGGGGTGGCCGAGTAGGCCGTGGTGTTGGCGAGCGTCGTGTTCATCGAGGTGTCGGGGACGACCACGCCACTGACGGGGCTGTTCGTGCCGTAGCGGACGGTGACCGTGGCCGCCGCGTCGTACTCGAAGGCGGCCGAGCCCGCGCTGCCGGCCGCCACCCCGATGGTGGTGCTCGGGTTCGCCACACCGGCGGTGTTGACGTGACCCGCCTTGCTGATGCTGATGCGGTAGTTCGTCGGGGCCACGCGCAGGATGTAGGCGCAGCCCTGGGCGTCCGTGGTCGCGGTGGGCAGCGGGCTGCCGACGGGGTTGCCCGATGCGTCGACCGGCTGTGCCACCACGGAGACGCCCGCCGTACCGGCGCCGCTGGCGTTGAGCACGGAGACGAGCAGGGTGCCCTTGGAGGGGTCGTTGATGCGCTCCTTCGGGTCGATCAGGGAGTCGGAGCGGACCGGCTCGGTGCTCGCGCGCATGCCGTCCCACGTGACCGTGACGTTGACGCGCTTGTACCGCAGCGAGCTGCTGCCGGAGCCGCAGTCGAAGTCGGCGCTGGGGTCCGAGACCCAGGCGGCGGTCTGGTTCACGCGGTAGGTCTCGGTGCCGACCTGGATCGTCCGGGCCTCGTCGAGCAGCTGGAAGACGTCGGCCTCCTCGCGGGCCCGGTCGATCTGCGCTGCCGCGAGGTTCGCGGCGACCTGACGGGCGCGGGAGTCACGGTTGACCGTGATGACGGAGATCAGGGTGTGGAGCACGCCGACCGAGACCAGCGCGAAGACGAAGAGCGAGACCAGCACCTCGGCGAGCGAGAAGCCGCCGTCGGTCGCCCCGCCGGCGCAGCGCCTGCGGTGCAGCGCCCGGCCCAGCGGCCTGATGCCCAGTGACCTGGTGCCCGGTGGCCTCATGGTGGCGTGTGTCTCCTCGCGCACGGGCCGAGACCTGTCTCGACCGACATCTCGCTATCGACGGCCGCGACGGGCGACTTGAGCAGTCGCCGCGCGTCCGAACGGGTGGTGTGACGAACACCGCGAGGGACGGCCCCCGGTGGGGGCCGCCCCTCGTGGGACGAGCAGGCTCAGGGAGCCTCAGATCACGGGTTCTCGCTGTCGACGATCACACCGGTCGAGCTGTCGTAGGTGAACGTGCGGCCGGGCAGGTTGGCGTGGGTGCCGGTCAGCGTGTAGGCCAGGTCCGTCTCTGCGACTGCGACGGTGACACCCGCGGTCGGGTTGTACCCCTCGGCCGTGAGCTCAGCGCCGGTCAGGCCGTCGTACGAGCCGTTCTCGTCCACGGCGTAGGACTCGGCCGCGGTCGTGGCGTTCTTGACCGAGGACTCGACCTGGCCGACCCAGCCCTTCTCACGCTGGTTGAGGAAGGTCGGGATGGCGATCGCGGCGAGGATGCCGATGATGATGATCACGACGAGGAGCTCGATCAGGGTGAAGCCCTGGTCCTTCTCCTCCATGGACTTGCGGATGCGAGCGAGCATTCTGCGCTCCCCTTCGATCTATGTGAGAGCCGCCCGCTGGTGGGAGTCCGGCTCGTTGACAGGTGAGATATCGGCCTCCCAGCGGGTGCCTTGAGCCCGGGCGGACTAATTCCTCGTCCGATGCCCCCGAACGGTCTAACCGTCACGCAGCGCACGCGAGGGGCCCCAGCGCGGCGCGCGGGAGCCCCTCGGGCACAACAGTTCTGGACGGTTGAAGGTTCTACTGGATCAGGTCGAAGACCTTGAAGATCGGCATGTACAGGGCGATGATCATGGATCCGATGAGGGCACCGAGGACGGCGATCATCAGCGGCTCGATGAGGCTCGTGAGCGCCTCGGTCGTCGACTCGACCTCCTGGTCGTAGAAGTCGGCCAGCTTGCCCAGCATGGTGTCCATCGCACCGGTGTCCTCACCGACGGCGAGCATCTGCACCATCATCGCGGGGAAAACCTTGTGGTCGGCCAGCGGGCCGGCGAGCGAGTCACCCTTGCGCACGCTCTCCTGCACGTCCCTGGCCGCGCGCTCGAGCACCAGGTTGCCGCTGGTCTCGCCCACGATCTCGAGGCTCTGCAGGATGGGCACGCCGGAGCGGATCATCGTGCCGAGGTTGCGCGCGAAGCGCGCCAGGGCGACCTTCGCGAACAGGTCGCCGAAGACCGGCACCTTGAGCTTGAGCGGGTCGATGACGCTGCGCACGCGGTGCTCGTGCTTGACCCGGCCCCACGTCAGGGCGAAGACGATGAGACCGACCAGCCCGACCGGGGCCATGATCTTCATGGCGCTGCTGAGGAAGACCAGGGCCTTCGTGGGGGCCGGCAGCTCGCCGCCGAGGCTGGTGAACATGCCGGCGAAGACCGGCACGATGAACAGCAGCATGCCGACGACGGCGATGATCGCGATGACGAACACGACCACGGGGTAGGTCATCGCGGCCTTGATCTTGCCGCGCAGCCTCACCTCGGCCTCGAAGTTGGTGGCGACCGACAGCAGGGTCGTGTCGAGGAAGCCGCCGACCTCTCCGGCCCGGCACATGTTGATCATGATCGGTGGGAACACGCGCGGGTGCTTCGCCAGCGAGTTCGACAGCGAGCCCCCGGCCTCGACCTCGTTGCGGACCGCGGTGAGCGCTTCGCGCAGGCCCTTGCTCTCGGTCTGCTCGGCGAGGATGGACAGCGCACGCAGCATCGAGAGGCCGGAGTTGATCATGGTCGCGAACTGCCGCGACATGATCGCCAGGTCCTTGAGCTTGACCCGGTTGCTGCCCGGGAGGTTGAGCTCCTTGTTCATGCCGGTGCCCTGCTCGCGCACCGACATGGGCGCGTAGCCCATGTTCTTGAGCTTGGTGACGAGCGCCGCCTCGTTCGGGGCCTCGAGCTTGCCGGTGACGAGCTTGCCCGTCCGGTCGCGGACGGAGTACTCGTAGGTCTTGGTGGCGGTCGCCATCGTGCGCTCCCTCAGGCCCGGCCGGTCAGGCGGTTGAAGTCCTCGACGTGGTGGCACTTCTCGAGGCCCTGCTCGTAGCTGATGCGGTTGGTGCGCACCAGGTCTGCGAGGTGCTGGTCCATCGTGTGCATGCCGTGCTGCGCTCCTGCCTGCATGGACGAGTAGATCTGGTGGGTCTTGCCCTCGCGGATCAGGTTGCGCACCGCGGCGGTCGCCTGGAGCACCTCGGTGGCGACCACGCGCCCGCGTCCGTCCTGCGTCTTGCAGAGGGTCTGGCAGACGACCCCTTGCAGGGAGCCGGCCAGCATCACGCGGACCTGCTGCTGCTGCTCGGGCGGGAAGACGTCGATGACGCGGTCGATGGTCTGTGCCGCGTCCTGCGTGTGCAGGGTGGCGAAGACCAGGTGGCCGGTCTCGGCGGCGGTCAGCGCCACCGAGATGGTCTCGAGGTCACGCATCTCGCCGACCAGGATGATGTCGGGGTCCTGGCGCAGGACGTGCTTGAGGGCGTTGGCGAAGGACTTGGTGTCCTCGCCCACCTCCCGCTGGTTGATCAGGCAGCTCTTGTGGCGGTGGAGGAACTCGATCGGGTCCTCGACCGTCATGATGTGGCCGTGCCGGGTGCGGTTGGCCAGGTCGATGAGCGAGGCGAGCGTCGTCGACTTGCCGGAGCCGGTCGGACCGGTGACCAGCACCATGCCACGGGGGAGCCCGGCGAAGTTGCTGACGGCCGGCGGGATGCCGAGGTCCTCGAGCGGCTTGATCTCGTAGGGGATCACGCGGAACGCGGCACCGATCGACTCGCGCTGACGGTAGATGTTGACGCGGAAGCGCGAGCGGCCGGGCAGCGAGTAGGCGAAGTCGAGCTCGAGCTCGCCCTCGAACTTCTCCCGCTGCTTCTGCGTGAGGATCGCGTAGAGGACCCGCTGGAGGGCCATCCGCTCCATCACGGGCTGGTCGTCGATCGGCTGAAGCTCGCCACGCAGGCGGAGCATCGGGTGCGCCCCGCTGCTGAGGTGCAGGTCGGACGCACCGCGGTCGAGCATCTCGCTGAGCAGGTCGGCGAGGACGAAGTCACCCTCCTCGACCTGCGCCTCGGTGGTCTGGCGGCCGAGGGTCTTGGCCTTCGCCGTCGCGACGCCCGGGGCGGGCTGGGTGGGCGGCAGTGGCGCGGTCGCCGCGTGCGCGCCGTACTCCGCGGTCGGGGAGGCGGTCGGTGCCGCCGGAGCGGCGTCGCGGAACGCGAACGCCTCCGGCGAGTAGCCCTGCTGGTTCGGCTGGCCGCTGCTCACGGCGCTCCCCTCATCGGTTGTCTCGTTGTGCACGCCTCGTCGGGATCTGCTGGTTCTCCTGCTCATCGGCCCGTCCGGGGCCACCCTTGAGGTGTCGGATCGGTGCTCCCCGAGCGTGACCGTCCGTCACGCGACGACGCGGAGGATCTCCTCGATCGAGGTCACTCCCCCGGTGACCTTCGCCCAGCCGTCGTCGCGCAGCGAGACCATGCCCTGGGAGGAGGCCGTCTTCTCGATCTCGGCGGCCGAGGCGCGGGCGACCGCGAGGCGCTCGATCTCCTCGCTGACGCTCATCACCTCGTGCAGAGCCAGCCGGCCCTTGTACCCGGTGCGCGAGCACGCGGAGCACCCCACGGGGCGGTACAGGGTGGGGGTCGACTCGCCGGGGCTCCACGGGAACCGCGCGCCGGTGAGCTCGGCCTCGCTCGGCTCGTACTCCTCCTTGCACTTGGAGCACAGCCGCCGCGCGAGCCGCTGGGCGAGCACGCTGTCGAGGGCGGAGCCGACCAGGAAGGGCTCGATGCCCATCTCGGTCAGGCGGGTGATGGCGGACGGCGCGTCGTTGGTGTGCAGGGTCGACAGCACGAGGTGACCGGTCAGCGAGGCCTCGATCGCGATCTGGGCGGTCTCGTGGTCGCGGATCTCGCCGATCAGCACGACGTCGGGGTCGGACCGCAGGATCGAGCGCAGCGCGGACGAGAAGGTCAGGCCCGCCTTGGGGTTGACCTGCACCTGGTTGATGCCCGGCAGCCGGTACTCGACCGGGTCCTCGACCGTGATCACGTTGATCTCGGGCTTGGAGACGATGTTGAGCGTGGCGTAGAGGGTCGTCGACTTCCCGGACCCGGTCGGTCCGGTCACGAGGATCATCCCGTAGGGCTTGACGTAGCTGGTCCGGTAGCGCTCGAAGTTGCTGTCGGAGAACCCGAGGTCGGCCAGGTCGAGCCGCGCGGTCGAGTTGTCCAGCACACGCATGACGACCTTCTCGCCCCACACGGTCGGCAGGGTCGCCACGCGCAGGTCGATCTTCTTGCCGTTGGTCGTGACGGAGAGGCGCCCGTCCTGCGGGATCCGGCGCTCGGCGATGTCGATGTCCGACATGATCTTGAGTCGCGACACCACTCCGCTGGCGATCTGCTTGGGCGAGCGCATCACCTCGTGCAGCACGCCGTCGATGCGGTAGCGGACACGCAGCTCGTGCTCGGCCGGCTCGATGTGGATGTCGGACGCGCGGTCCTGGATCGCCTGCGTGATCAGCAGGTTCACGTACTTGACGATCGGGGCGTCCTCGACGATCTCCGTCAGCTGGCTGAGGTCGTCGTCCTCGTCCGCGTCCGTCATCGCCATGGTCAGGTCGTCGAGCTCACCGTCGGCGCGGCAGAAGCGGTCGATCGCGGCCACCAGGTCGTCGCGGGTGGCGACGACCGGACGCACCTCCAGGCCGGTGATCTGGCGGACGTCGTCCAGGGCGAACACGTTGCCGGGGTCGGCCATGGCCAGCACGAGCTTGCCCTCGTCGTACCCGACGGGCAGCACGGTGTGGCGGCGGCAGACCGCGGCGGAGATACGCGCCACGGCAGAGCCGTCGACCGACGCCTCGGCGAGGTCGATGAAGTCCAGGCCGATCTGCTCCGACAGCGCCGCGACGAGCTGCGACTCGGTGAGCAGCCCCTGCTCGACGAGCACGCGACCGAGGGGGCGGCCCTCCTGCTCGTGGACGTCGAACGCGGCGACGAGCTGTTCCTCGGTGACGAGCCCGTCCTCGAGCAGGATGTCGACGAACTGGCGCACACCTGTGGTCATCGTCGTCCTCTCGCGGCAGACATGGGCTGTGTGGGACCCACCGGGGTCCACGGCACTGCATCGGCTGGCCGGGGCCCGGGCTTGAACGTCGACCACGGCCGGACGGATGCGGTCAGCGCACTCCGTCCACCGCCGCCCGCATCGCGGACAGCGACGGCGTCCGCCCGGTCCACAGCCGCACCTGGTCCCGCGCCTGGTGCACGAGCATCTCCACGCCGTCGACGACGCGGCCGCCGCCCGCCTGCCACGCCCTCGCCAGCGCCGTTGGCCACGGGTCGTAGACGACGTCGAGCAGCACACCCGCCCACCGCTCGCCGCCGCCGGCCGAGCTCGCCAGCACCGCCGCGAGACCGTCGGCCGCTCCCGCGGGGGTGGTGGCGACCGCCACGGCCGCATGGCGCAGCAGGTCGGCGACCGCCGTGTCGTCCCAGTCGGCCAGTCGCGCCCGGACGCCGACCCGCCCGGCGGCCTCGACCACCCCGTCGGCCCGCTGCCTCGACCGCACCACGACGACCGGCTCGCGACAGCCCAGCTCGGCGAGCGCCGCGACAGCGGACGCCGCGGTGGCACCCGCACCCAGCACCACCGCCGTCGCACCCTCGGCGACCTGGTGCACGCCGCCCTCCCCGAGGGCACCGACGATCCCGGCGACGTCGGTGTTGTCGCCGCGCCGGCGTCGTCGCCCGTCGTCGTCCGCCGGCCCGAACGTCACGGTGTTGACGGCGCCGACGGCTCGCGCCAGGGGTGACACGTCGTCGAGCAGCGGCAGCACCGTCTGTTTCAGCGGCATCGTGAGGGACAGGCCGACCCACTCGGGTCCCAGGGAGTCGAGGAAGGCCGCGAGGCCGTCCGCGCTCATCTCGACGCGCTCGTACCCCCAGCCGTCCAGACCCAGCTCGCGGTGCGCCGCGGCATGGAGCAGCGGGGACAGCGAGTGCGCGACCGGGGAGCCGAGCACCGCCGCCCGGCGGCTCACGACTCCTGGGCGCACGTCCAGGTCAGCCGCCGTTCTCGGCCTGCCAGCGGCGGTACTCCGCGACGAACTGCTCGAACTCCGCAGGGTCGGCGGTGAACTTCGTCTCGCCCGTGTCGGGGTTGACCGTCACGAAGTAGAGCCAGTCCCCCGGGGTCGGTGTGGCGACGGCCTCGATCGCCGCCTCTCCCGGGGCGCCGATGGGTCCCGGCGGGAGCCCGGTGTTGACCCGCGTGTTGTACGGGGAGTCGACGGCCAGGTCGCTCTTCGTCAGGGCAAGGCCCCGCTTCTGCAGCGCGTAGTTGACGGTGGAGTCCATCCCCAGCGTCATGTTCTTGTCGAGGCGGTTCTGGATGACGGTGGCGATCTTCGCCATGTCCTCCGGGAGCGTGCCCTCGTTCTGGACGATGCTGGCCCGGACGAGGACGTCGCGACGCTCGGCCTCCGGCACCCCGACCTCGGCCATCGCCTGCGTGTGCCGGGCCACCATCGAGGTCAGCACCTGCACCGGCGTCACGTCGGGGTCGAACGAGTACGTCGCCGGGAAGTAGTAGCCCTCCGGGTCACCACCGGCCTCGGGCGGGAGCCCGAGCGCCGGGTCCTTGGCGGCCTCCTCGAGCTGCTCGACGCTGAACCCGGTCTCCTGCGAGATCGCGGCGTAGACCTCGGCCACCCACAGGCCCTCTCGCACCTGGACGGTCACGGAGACCTTCGAGGACGGGTCCAGCAGCTGGGCCAGCGCGTCCGCCGCCGGCATCTCGCGCTGCAGCTGGTAGGTGCCGGGCTGGATGGAGCCCGCGCGAGGCTCGGTCCGCGCGGCGTCCACGAACGCGCCTGCCGTGAGCACGACGCCCGCGTCCTCCAGCGTCCGCCCGATCGCCCGGCCGGTGTCACCGGGGGCGACCACGATCTCCACCGAGCCGGAGCCCGGACCCTCGTAGTCGCTGGGGCTGTTGAAGCCGTCGACCAGCGGCCTGATCCAGGTCCACGCGGCGAAGAGCGCACCTCCGAACAGCGCGAGGCACAGGACGAGCACGACGACGGTGCGGCGGCGGCGGACCGTCCGGTGCCGCTTGCGCTGACGCTCCTCGCGATGTGCGCGCCGGCCCTCGCCGACGGGAGCGTCGACCAGGTCCTCCACCATCGCGTCGTCGTCGTAGGCGTCCCACTCGTGCTCGTCGTGCTCAGCGTGCTCGTCGTGCTCAGCGTGCTCGACGTGCTCGGCGTACTCGGGGTGGTCATGGTCGGAGAGGGGCTGGTCGTGCTCGACATGGGCCAGGTCAACGTGCTCGGACGCCGGGTCGACACGCTCGTCGACGGCGTGCTCCTCGACCTCGTGGTCGTAGGGCGCGTCCTCGTCGCGTCGTCGCGCCGCACGTGCCTGGTCGAACAGGTCGCTCATCCGGGAGTGGCCTCCTGGGCACTCGGGGGCGGACCTTCCGCCACCGGACCGGGGTCCACCAGCGACCCGGGTGCGCGTCCCGACGCCCTCTCGGCGTCGAGCGCGCTCTGCAGCACCACCACCGCGGCCACCTGGTCCACGACGCCGCGGTGCCTGCGCCCCCTCACCCCTGCCCCGCGGAGCTGCTGGTGAGCAGCGACGGTGCTGAGACGCTCGTCCACCAACCGCACCGGCGTCGGCGCCAGCAGGCGGGCGAGGTCGACAGCGTAGCCCCGTACCAGCGCTGCGGCGGGACCTTCCCGGCCCGACATGGACAGCGGCAGCCCCACGACCACCTCGAGGGCCGCCCGCCGCGACGCCTCGGCGACGACCTCGCGCAGGTCCGCACCGCCATCCTCGTCGCGTGCCAGGGTGTCCACCGCCGACGCCAGCAGCCCGTCGGGGTCGCTCGCCGCCAGGCCGACACGCACGGACCCGACGTCGACGCCGAGGCGGACTCCGCGCCGCATCGCGGGACGGTCGCCCGCGGTCACCGGCAGGACCTCATCGACCTGCCGTGACCTTCTCGCCGACCGCGTGCTCGACCGCCTTGAGGGCCGAGCCGATGGCACCGGCGTCGGTGCCGCCGCCCTGCGCCACGTCGTCCTTGCCACCGCCACCGCCGCCGAGACGCTGCGCGGCGACCCGCACCAGCTCGCCGGCCTTGACGCCCCACTGACGCGCCGGGTCGTTCGTCGCCACGACGACCAGGGGACGGTCCTTCGCGACACCGGCGACGGCGACCGCGACCGGGCGGTCGTTGCCGAGCCGCCCGCGCACGTCGAGCGCGAGGGAGCGCACGTCGTCCGCCGAGCCGACAAGACCCGCGTCGTGCCCGACGAAGGCGACGCCGAAGACGTCGGTGGGGTCGGCCGCCAGCCGGCCCGCCGCAGCCAGCACCTGCTCGGCCGCCGACGACGCCAGCTTCTTCTCCGCCGCCTTGAGCTGGGCGAGCAGCGCGGAGATGCGCTCGGGCAGCTCCTCGGGACGAACCTTCAGCGTGTCGGTGAGGGCAAGCACAAGGGCACGCTCGCGCGCCAGGTCACGGAACGCGTCGATGCCGACCAGGGCCTCGACCCGCCGAACGCCGGCTCCGACGGACGACTCCCCCGTCATCGCAAGCAGACCGACCTGGCTGGAGTGCTGCACGTGCGTGCCACCGCAGAGCTCGCGCGACCACTCGCCACCCATCTCGACGACGCGCACCTCCTCGTCGTACGTCTCGCCGAAGAGCGCGAGGGCTCCGAGGTCGCGGGCGCGCGCCAACGGCATGTACGTCGCCGACACGGCCAGATCGCGACGGATCGCGAGGTTCGCGGCCTCCTCGACCTCGCTGCGGGTCGCCGCGCTCAGACCGGACGGCCAGGCGAAGTCGAGTCGCAGGTAGCCGGGCTTGTTGTACGAACCGCTCTGCAGCGCACTGGGTCCCAGCACCTGGCGCAGCGCCGCGTGCATGACGTGCGTGCCGGAGTGCGCCTGGCACGCGCCGACGCGCCACTGCTCGTCGACGCCGGCCTCGACCTCCTGGCCCTCGACGACCTCACCGCCCGCGACCTGCACGCGGTGGACGACGAGGCCCTTGATCGGGCGCTGCACGTCGAGCACCTCGAGCCGCAGCCCGCCGTCCCCGGTGATGACGCCGGCGTCGGAGTCCTGCCCACCCGACTCGGCGTAGAAGGGGGTCTGGTCGAGCACCACCTCGACGACCTGGCCGGCCTGTGCCGCCGGCACGCGCTCGCCGTCCAGCAGCAGACCCCTGACCGACGACCCGGTCACGAGCTCGCGGTAGCCGGTGAACTCGGTCGGGCCGCTCTCGCGCAGCTCGCGGTAGGCCGTCGTGTCCGCCCGGCCCCCCTTCTTCGCCCGCGCGTCCGCCTTCGCCCGCTCGCGCTGGGCCGTCATGAGTCGCGTGAACCCCTCGCGGTCGACCTGCACGCCCTGCTCGCCCGCCATCTCGAGGGTCAGGTCGATCGGGAACCCGTACGTGTCGTGGAGCGCGAAGGCCTGCTCACCCGTGAGGGCCGGCGTCGGGGCCTGCTCGGTGACGGTCGACTTCGCCTTCTGCACGGCGGTGTCGAGGATCGTGGTGCCCGATGCGAGCGTGCGACGGAACGCCTCCTCCTCGCCGTACGCGATCTGGCTGATGCGGCCGAAGTCACGCTCCAGCTCGGGGTAGGACTGCTTCATGCGGTCGAGCGAGACCGGCAGGAGCTCGGGCAGCGTCGTGGTGTCGACGCCGAGCAGGCGCATCGCGCGCACGCTGCGGCGCAGCAGGCGGCGCAGCACGTAGCCACGTCCCTCGTTGCCGGGGTTCACGCCGTCACCGATGAGCATCAGGGACGAGCGCACGTGGTCGGCGACGACCCGCAGCCGGACGTCCGACTCGTGGTCCCGGCCGTACCTCACCCCGCTCAGCTGGGCGGCGCGCTCGATGACGGGGTACACCTCGTCGATCTCGTACAGGTTGTCGACACCCTGCAGCAGGAACGCGACCCGCTCGAGACCCATGCCGGTGTCGATGTTCTTGCTCGGCAACGGACCGACGACGTCGAAGTCCTCCTTCGACCTGACGGCCGAGAGCTCCTCCTGCATGAACACGAGGTTCCAGATCTCCAGGTACCGGTCCTCGTCGACGACCGGACCGCCGTCGGGCCCGAACTCGGGGCCGCGGTCGACGTAGATCTCGCTGCACGGGCCCCCCGGTCCCGGTGCGCCGGTCGACCAGTAGTTGTCCTGGCGGCCGCGACGCTGGATGCGCTCGTCCGGCAGGCCCGCGATGCGCTTCCACAGGCCGGCGGCCTCGTCGTCGTCGAGGTAGACGGTCGCCCAGATCTTGTCCGGGTCGAAGCCGTACCCGCCCTGGTCCTGCGAGCTCGTGATCAGCTCCCAGGCGTACTCGATCGCCCCCTCCTTGAAGTAGTCGCCGAAGGAGAAGTTGCCGTTCATCTGGAAGAACGTGCCGTGGCGGGTGGTCTTGCCGACCTCCTCGATGTCCTGCGTGCGCACGCACTTCTGCACGCTGGTCGCGCGCTTCCACGGCGGCGTCTGCTGGCCGGTGAGGTACGGGATGAAGGGCACCATGCCCGCGACCGTGAAGAGCAGCGTCGGGTCGTCGCTGATGAGCGAGGCGCTGGGCACCACGGCGTGGTCGCGGGCCTCGAAGTAGCTCAGCCAGCGGCGGCGGATCTCGGCGGTCTCCATCAGTGCATCCTCGCGTGCTCGTGGGGTGGGGGTCGCGGTACCCCCCTGATCGGTCCCGGACTCGTCCCGCCCGGGTCGTCTCGGGGCCGAGGGCTGCGCGTCGCCGGATCAGGCGTCGGGGCTGGCGGGCTCGTGCAGCGGGTCCGCAGCGGGGTCCGTGCTCGTCGGGTCGACGTCCCCGGTCAGCGCGCTGCGCAGCTCGGCCTCCCGCTCGGCAGCGCCCTCACGGACGGCGTCGGCGAACTCCCGCAGCCCGTCCGCCAGGTTCGACACCGACGCACTCAGGCCCTCGGAGAGTCCTTGCGGCGTGTAGGTGTGCGCGGTCTGCGTCACCTTGCGGACGGCGTACACGCCGGCGGCGGCGCCCAGGGCGATCCAGAACAGGCGTCCCACGGGGTCAGCCCTTCCCGCGTCGGCGACCGCGCTTGTGCGCCCCGGTCTGCCGGCCCGTCATGGCGTTGCGCACGCCGTACGTGAACGCGGCGACGCGGATCACCGGGGACCCGAGCGTGGCCGCGAACAGGGTGGTCAGCGCCGACACGTTGGTCGCGACCTGCACCCCGTTGTCGGCGATCACGCCGGCCTTCGTCGTGAGGGTGTCGACCTTCTCGAGCTGGTGGTTCGTGTGGCTCATGGTCGTCGTCGCCTCACCGATGAGCGGCATGGTCTCGTCCGACAGTCCCTTGATCGTGTCGCGGGTCTGGTCGAGCACCTTCCCCAGCTTCCACAGCGGGACGGCCAGGAAGCCCACGAGCAGCACAAATGCCAGCGCGGCGATGAGCCCCGCGATTCCTCCCAGCGTCATCTGGACCTCTCTCGCTCAGTGGACGGGCCAGGGTCCTGGCACCGTGCGCCGACCCTATCGCGGGGCGCGCGGACCCTCTCCCTGCGTTCGACTGGACGCATCTGGCGCGACACGCCGGGCGTGTCGCGCCAGATGCGTCCAGTCGGTGCCGTGGGTGGTGGGTCAGGACGTGTCAGGTCCGCCGATCAGCCCACGCAGCCGCTCCAGCCGGGCCGAGACGTCGCGCTCGAATCCGCGGTCGGTCGGCGCGTAGTAGCGGCGACCGACCAGAGGGTCCGGTGCGTACTGCTGCGCCGCGACCCCGTGCGGCTCGTCGTGCGAGTACACGTAGCCACGGCCGTGCCCGAGCTGGCCGGCGCCCGGATAGTGCGCGTCGCGCAGGTGCGACGGGACCGTGCCGGAGCGCCCGGCCCGCACGTCGGCGATCGCCGCGTCGATGCCCAGGTAGGCGGCGTTCGACTTGGGCGCGGTCGCCAGGTGCACGACGGCCTGGGCCAGCACGATCCGCGCCTCCGGCATCCCGATCAGCTGCACCGCCTGGGCCGCGGCGACGGCCGTCTGCAGCGCCGAGGGGTCGGCCATCCCGACGTCCTCGCTCGCCGCGATGACGAGGCGGCGGGCGACGAAGCGCGGGTCCTCCCCCGCCTCCAGCATGCGGGCCAGGTAGTGCAGGGAGGCGTCGACGTCCGACCCCCGCATCGACTTGATGAAGGCGCTCGCCACGTCGTAGTGCTGGTCCCCGGCGCGGTCGTAGCGCACGGCGGCGATGTCGAGGGCGCGCTCAGCCCGCGGCAGCGTGATCCGTGGGAGCTCGTCCGGGTCCTCCCCCGCGTCCGCGTGGTCGTCGGCTGCCGCCCCCGCCGCGGCCTCGAGCGCCGTCAGCACCCGGCGGGCGTCGCCCGAGGCGACCCGGACCAGGTGGTCGAGCGCCTCGTCGTCGGCCACGACCTCGCCCGCGAGCCCCCGACGGTCTGCCATCGCACGGTCGACGAGGCCGCGCAGGTCGGCGTCCGTCAGCGGCTGGAGGGTCAGCACCAGCGACCGGGACAGCAGGGGCGACACGACCGAGAACGACGGGTTCTCCGTCGTCGCGGCCACCAGCACCACCCACCGGTTCTCGACCCCTGGCAGCAGGGCGTCCTGCTGCGCCTTCGTGAAGCGGTGGATCTCGTCCAGGAACAGCACGGTGGACCGGTGGTGCAGGTCGCGGTCGGTGCGCGCCTGCTCCATCACCGCACGCACGTCCTTCACGCCTGCCGTGATCGCCGACAGCTCGACGAACCTCCCGCCGGTCGCGCGGGACAGCACGTGGGCCACGGTCGTCTTGCCGGTGCCGGGCGGCCCCCACAGGATCAGGGACGCCGGGCCCGCGCGACGGCCGGCCGTCCCGCCCGGCGCGGTGACCTCCGTGAGCCGCCGCAGCGGCGACCCGGGGGCGAGCAGATGCCCCTGACCGACCACCTCGTCGAGGTCGCGGGGACGCATCCGGACCGCCAGTGGCGCCGCGGGCCTCGACGCGTCGACGCCGCCGTCGACGTCGTCCTCGGCGTCGTCCGCACTGAACAGGTCGGCCACGGCGGTCACGGTAGCCCGGCTCGCCGGGCAGACACCGTTCGGGCCGGACGCCGACCAGTGCGCGGGGCGTCGCAGCCGTTTGCGATCCTGGCTGCGTGCTGGCGCGACTGGGGCGGGGGATCGCCCACAACCCCCTCCCCGTGGCGCTCGTGTGGCTCGTGCTGGTCCTCGGGGGCTTCGCGGCCTCCGTGGGCATCGTGGGGCCGGGGCTCTTCGCACAGCTGTCGGGCGGGGACCCCAGCGTCGACGGTGAGGCGCAGACCGGTCGGGACCTGCTGTCGGCCGCCCAGCCGCTGGGTCCCTCGTCCACGCTCCTGGTCGAGGGCGTCGACCCGGCCGACGAGGGGATCGTGCGGCTCGTCGCGCAGGGGCGCAGCCGGCTGCTGGGTCTGGAGGGTGTCGCCCAGGTGGTCGACCCGTTCGCCGCCCCGCCCCTGCCCGACGGTTCGCCGTCGCCCGGGTCGCTGGCCCTGCTCTCCTCTGATGGACGGGGCTTCGCGGTCTCGGTCTCGCTGCAGGACGGTCTGGGCGACAGCGAGAAGGTGCTCGACGAGGTGGAGACCCGCCTCGCGGAGCTGGGCGACGGGATCGTCGAGGCGCAGCCGGGCAGCAGCTATCGCATCGGGGGCCTGACCCAGCTGATCGACGAGATCATCGACCAGACCGAGGAGGACCTGCGGTCGGGCGAGACGGTCGCGGTCGCGATCAGCCTGCTCGTGATGGTCTTCGTCTTCGGCGGCCTGCTGGCGGCCGGGCTGCCGATCACCGGTGCGATCGCGTCCATCGCCGGCGGGTTCACCGTGCTGCTCGGCTTCGCCACCCTCATCGACCTCGACTCGACGGTGGTCAACGTCGTCACCGTGATGGGCCTAGGGCTGTGCATCGACTACGGGCTGCTGCTGGTCAGCCGGTTCCGTGAGGAGCTGCGTCACCGTGCCCCCGAGGACCTGGCGCCGTCGGGCACCCGGCGCGAGCGGCAGGCCCGCGCGGCCGAGGTCGTCCCCGACGCCGTGGCCGCGACCCTGCAGACCGCCGGACGCACCGTGCTGTTCAGTGGGCTGATCGTCGCCACGAGCCTGTCCGGTCTGGTCTTCTTCGAGGCGTCGATCCTCAAGTCGCTCGGCGCTGCGGGCATCTCGGTGGTCGCAGTGGCCCTGCTCGTCGCGCTGACGCTGGTGCCCGCGCTGCTGGCGCTCGGTGGCCGGCGACTGGCGCGCCAGAGCCGCGTGCTGCGCCTACCCGGCCTGTCCCGCCTGGCCCGGGGCTTCGGCGAGATCGCCCCGGACGAAGGCGTCTTCAGCCGTCTGGCGCGACGGGTACAACGCAGGCCGTGGTGGGTCACCGTCGGCGTCAGCGCCCTGCTGCTGGTGGCCGCCTCACCCGTCCTGCACCTCCAGCTGCGCAGCGCCGGCGCCGAGATGCTGCCCACCGACAGCCCTCAGCGCGTCTTCACCGAGACGCTGGAGCGCGACTACCCAGCGCTCACCTCGGCCCCGGTGCAGATCGTGACGAAGGCTGCACCCGACGAGATCGGTGCGTGGGCGAGCGATCTGGCCGACCTCGAGGGAGTGACCTCCGTCGAGCCGCCGCGTGAGGTCGGCGACGTCACCCTCGTGCCCGTGCGGGTGGACGACGAACGCGGCAACGGACCCGTCGCCACCGGCGTCGTGGAGGCCGTCCGCGCCGACCGTCCCTCCGAGCAGATCTGGGTGACGGGGCAGGCCGCGGGGCAGGTCGACTTCGGGGAGTCGCTGGCCGACCGCGCACCGTGGGCGATCGGGGTCGTCGTCCTGGCGACCTTCCTGCTGCTGTTCGCGATGACCGGCTCGGTGCTGATCCCGGTGAAGGCGCTGCTGATGAACGTGATCTCCCTCGGCGCCAGCCTCGGCGTCGTGGTCTGGGGGTTCCAGGACGCGCACCTCTCGGGCCTGCTCGGCTTCACTCCGCCCGACGGCATCGACACCGTCATCCCGCCGATCGTGCTCGCCCTCGGCTTCGGCCTGTCGATGGACTACGAGGTCTTCCTGCTCTCGCGCATCAAGGAGATGCACGACGGCGGCCTGCCGACGAGCGAGGCCGTCGTCGCGGGTCTGCAGCGCTCGGGTCGCATCATCTCGTCGGCCGCACTGATCGTCGTGATCGTCTTCTCCGGGTTCATCTTCGGCGAGCTGATGATCATCCAGCAGACGGGTGTCGCCCTCGCCGTGGCCATCGCGCTCGACGCCACCCTCGTCCGGATGCTGCTGGTCCCCGCGACGATGACGCTGCTCGGGGACTGGAACTGGTGGGCCCCGGGCCCTCTGCGCCGCCTGCACGACCGGTTCGGCCTCTCCCACTGACCACCCCCCACCCGGCGCAGATCAGGGTGAGGCGCTCAGGACCAGCTCGTCGCCGGCCCAGCGGCGCCGCAACCAGCGGTCGTGCGAGGCGACGAGGACGGGGCCCGGACGGGCCCCCAGCGCCTCCTCGAGCTCGTCGACCAGCGTGAGGGAGAGGTGGTCGGTCGGCTCGTCGAGCAGGAGGACGTCCGGAGGCGACGCGACGAGCCGGGCGAGGGCGACGCGCCGCTGCTGGCCGACCGACAGGTCCCCCACCGGGGTACGGAGCTCCGCCGGCCGCAGGACGCCGACCGCCAGCAGGGCCTCGACGTGCTCGTCGACGTCACCCTCGCGCCCCGCGGCGAAGGCGCTCAGCGCGTTGAGGGACGGGTCCGCCCACACCGTGCGCTGGGCCAGCAGCCCGACCGTCGCGCCGGGCGCCCGCGTGACGCGTCCGGCGTCGGGAGCGAGATGTCCGGCCATCACGGCCAGCAGGGTCGACTTGCCCACGCCGTTCGCCCCGGTGACCAGCAGCCGCGTGCCGCCGGTCACCTGCACCGAGCACTGCGACAGGCGTCCGGCGACCTGGACGGCGCGGGCCTCGACCAGGGGACCCTCCAGGTCATTCTTCGGCGCGGGAGCCGAGAACCGCAGCAGCGCAGGGGGTTCGGGAACACGCCTGCGGTCGTGGTCGACGAGACGCTGCTGCGCGTCGCGAACCCGTCGTGACACGGCGGCGTCGACGCGCTGCGAGAAGAAGTGGCCGGCGATCTTGTCGTTGTCCCGGGGCTCGCGGCTCTCGTGGCCGACGGTGGTCGCCGACGATCCCTCGCGCGTGAGCGTCTCGAGCCGGTCGCGCTCGGCCTGCCACTCCTCGTGAGCCACCTCCCAGCGTCGCCGTGCGGCGGACTTGGCGGCCAGGTGGTCGCTGTAGGCGCCGCGGCTGCGGGTGGGTCCGGGCACCGGCGCGGGCGAGCGGGCGTGTGCCAGAGCGGGATCCAGGTCGACCGCTGCCGTGCAGACCGTGTCGATGAACTGCCGGTCGTGGCTGACGGCCACGACCGCCCCGGGCCAGTCGTGCACCTCGCGCTCCAGGTGCGTGAGCGCGGCGTCGTCGAGGTGGGTCGTCGGCTCGTCGAGCAGCAGGATCGCGGGACGTCGCACCAGCAGCACCGCGAGTGCCAGCCTGCTCACCTGCCCGCCGGAGAGCGTGCCGAGCCTGCGGCGTGGGTCGACGTCGGCCAGACCGAGCCCGGAGAGGACGGCCGCGAGCCGTGACTGCTGCGTCCACGCGTCGAGCCGGTCGAGCTCGGCGAGCACGTCGGCGTACCCGTCCAGGACCTGCGGGTCCGCCTCGGCACTGACCTGCTGCTCGAGGACGGACCGCCGCTGCTGCACCGCCTCCACCTCGGCGGTCGCCTGACCCAGCACCTCCCCCACCGTCCGCCCGCCTGCCACCTGCACCTGCTGGGGCAGCAGCCCGACCGACCCGTGCCGGAGCACACGTCCGACCTCGGGTTCCTGCACCCCGGCCAGCACGCGCAGCAGCGTCGACTTGCCGACGCCGTTCTCGCCGACCAGGGCGAGCCGCGAGCCGGCCCCGGCCACCAGGTCGACGCCGTCGAGCACCAGCCGCGACCCGTAGCGCACCACCACGCCGTCCGCCGTGAGCTGGACGCGACCTGCCGGGCCGGTCGGTGTGGTCACGTCTGGCTCCCTCGGCCGCCGCGCGGCGCTACGACGCGGGCGCCGCCTTGGCCGGCGCCGCGTCGACGCCTGCCTCGCGACGCTGCGCGGCCGTGATGGGGGCAGGGGCCTGCGTCAGGGGGTCGTAGCCGCCACCGGACTTCGGGAACGCGATGGTGTCGCGGATCGAGTCGCTCCCGGACAGCAAAGCCACGATCCGGTCCCAACCGAAGGCGATCCCGCCGTGCGGCGGGGCGCCGAACGCGAAGGCGTCGAGCAGGAAGCCGAACTTCTCCTGCGCCTCCTCCGCCGAGATCCCCATCATCGCGAAGACGCGCTCCTGCACGTCGCGGCGGTGGATACGGATCGACCCGCCGCCGATCTCGTGCCCGTTGCACACGATGTCGTAGGCGTAGGCGAGCGCCTCACCGGGCGACTCCTCGAAGCGGTCGATCCACTCGGGCTTCGGCGAGGTGAAGGCGTGGTGGACGGCCGTCCAGGCCCCGGAGCCGACGGCGACGTCACCGGAGGCCACGGCGTCGGACGCCGCCTCGAACAGCGGTGCGTCCACGATCCACACCAGCTTCCAGGCCTTCTCGTCGATGAGGTCGCAGCGCCGGGCGATCTCGTCCCGCGCCGCGCCGAGCAGGGCGCGCGAGCTCGGCGCCGGACCGGCGGCGAAGAAGATGCAGTCACCCGGCGCCGCGCCGGTGTGAGCGGTCAGGCCCGCGAGCTCCGCCTCGGAGAGGTTCTTGGCCACCGGCCCACCGAGCGTCCCGTCCTCGCCGACGGTGACGTAGGCGAGGCCCTTCGCCCCGCGCTGCTTGGCCCACTCCTGCCAGGCGTCGAACTGCCGGCGCGGCTGCGAGGCCCCACCGGGCATCACGACGGCACCGACGTACGGGGCCTGGAAGACGCGGAAACCGGTGTCGGAGAAGTACTCCGTGCAGTCCACGAGCTCGAGCTCGAAACGCAGGTCCGGCTTGTCGGTGCCGTAGCGCGACATCGCCTCCGCGTACGTCATCCGGGGGAACGGGGTGGCGAGGTCGACGTCAACGAGCTTCCAGAGGGCGACCAGCACCTGCTCGGCGAGGTCGATCACGTCGTCCTGCTCGACGAAGCTCATCTCGATGTCGAGCTGCGTGAACTCCGGCTGGCGGTCCGCGCGGAAGTCCTCGTCCCGGTAGCAGCGGGCGATCTGGTAGTAGCGCTCCATGCCGGCGACCATCAGCAGCTGCTTGAAGAGCTGGGGGCTCTGCGGCAGCGCGTACCAGGAGCCCGGCTGCAGCCGGGAGGGGACCAGGAAGTCGCGTGCGCCCTCGGGCGTGGACCGGGTCAGCGTCGGCGTCTCGACCTCGACGAAGTCGTGCGCGTCGAGGACGGCACGGGCGGCGCGGTTGACGGCCGACCGCAGCCGGATCACCGAGCCCGGTCCGGTGCGGCGCAGGTCGAGGTAGCGGTGGCGCAGCCGGGCCTCCTCCCCCACCTCGACGTGGTCGTCGATCTGGAAGGGCAGGGGGGCCGAGGGGTTGAGGACCTCGACCTCGGAGGCGATGACCTCGATGTCGCCCGTCGGCAGCGCCGGGTTCTCGTTGCCGGCCGGACGGGAGGCCACCTCGCCCACGATGCGCAGGCAGTACTCGTTGCGGAGGCCGTGGGCGACCTCCTCGTCGCGGACGACGACCTGGGAGACGCCGCTCGCGTCCCGCAGGTCGAGGAAGGCGACGCCCCCGTGGTCGCGGCGGCGGGCCACCCATCCGGTCAGCGTGACGGTGGTGCCGGCGTCGGCGGCTCGCAGCGAGCCGGCCTCGTGGGTGCGCAACAACGGAAACCTCTGCAGGTCGGGGTCGGGGTGACCGCACGATCTTACGGACTCCGCGCCGATCCCCCGCACCGCCATTTTCCCGTGGCATCCTCGGGCCCACCGCCGCCGGGGGTGCGGACGGGGACGGGAGCAGTCGATGACGGACGCGGGACAGCACGACACCCACCAGGACGAGGGGTTCGACTGGTCGATCCTGACCCGCCAGGACCCCATGGCGATGGTGCGCGGGCAGCTGGGGTTCTCGTGGATGGAGCTCTCCGCGCGGCTCGCCACCCTGACCGACGAGCAGTACCTCTGGGCACCCGTGCCCGGCACCCTGACGGTGTGCCGTCGCAGCGAGGCGACCGGGCGGGTCGTCGGGTCCGGCGAGTGGGTGGCCCAGTGGCCCGCGGGTCCGGACCACGTGGGTCCGCGCAGCATCGCCTGGCTCGTCGCCCACCTCACCGAGGGCTTCTTCGAACGATGGGAGTGGACGTTCGGGGAGCGTCGGCGCCGCCGTGACGACATCGAGCTCCACCCGACCGCCGCGGCCGGCGTTGCGGCGCTGAGTCACTGGGTGGAGGCGTGGATCGCCGGGATCGACTCGCTGGACGCCGACCAGGTGATGACCGTCGGGCTCAGCCGGGCCACCGAGATCGACGCCACCGCGCCGTTCGGCCACCTGGTGCTGCACATGAACCGCGAGCTGATCCACCACGGCGCCGAGATCTGCCTGCTGCAGGACCTGCACACGGTCGGCGCCTGACCTCACCCGGCGGACGGGGCTCCCCGGGCGGTGACCGTCCGGACCGAATCGACTTGACCCTGACGCCGCGTGAGGGCTCACGGTGGGGCGTGCACGCCCCGCCGGGACGTGTGGAGGGAGAAGCCGTGGACCACTCGGTAGGGCAGGTCGCCGCGTTCGCGGGGGTCAGTGTCAGGACGCTGCACCACTACGACGAGATCGGCCTGCTGCGACCCAGCACTCGGAATGCCGCCGGCTACCGGCTGTACTCCGACGCGGACCTCGACCGCCTGCACCAGGTGGTCTTCTACCGGGGGCTCGGTTTCTCGCTCGACGAGGTCGCCGACGTCCTCGACGACCCACGTGTCAGCGCCACGGAGCACCTGCGGCGCCAACGCGACCTGCTCGACGAGCGAATCGGGGCACTCGAGGACATGCGGCTGGCCGTTGACCGACTCTTGGAGGCGCGCACGATGGACATCAAGCTCACCCGCGAGGAGCAGTTCGAGATCTTCGGCGAGAACTGGCCCGGGGACGACTACGCGGCGGAGGCCGAGGAGCGCTGGGGTGAGACGGACGCGTGGAAGCAGTCGCAGGCGCGCACGTCGCAGTACACGAAGGAGCAGTGGACGCAGATCAAGGCCGAGATGGACGACGTGAACCGTCGCTTCGTCGAGGCCCTGGTCGCCGGCGAGCCCGCCGACGGGCACGTCGCGATGGACCTCGCGGAGACGGCTCGCGAGCACATCACGCGCTGGTTCTACGACTGCCCTCCGGAGATGCACGCCGGCCTGGCCGAGATGTACGTGGCCGACGAGCGGTTCAGGGACGGGTACGAGAAGCAGCATGAGGGGCTGGCCCAGTACGTCCACGACGCGGTGGTGGCCAACGCCGGGCGGGCCTCGCGCTGACCACCCCTCCAAGCCCCCGAGTGGTCACGTCTGGCGCGACACGCCCGGCGTGTCGCGCCAGACGTGACCACTCGGTGGCGTGGGGGGTGGTGGGGGGCCTACGTGCTGGGGGGAGGGTCGAGCGCAGCGCCGTGCGCGTACAGGGCGACCCACGCCCGGCTCTGGACGTCGCGGAGCCGCCGAGCGACGGCCAGCGCCTCCGGGTCCGGCACGAACCCGGTCACCTCGAGGTACGTCGCCACCGCCTCGTCCCCGTCCAGGCTCTCGCTGTCGCGGATCACCACGAGGTCCCACTCGACCGGCCCGCGCCACGCGTCGTCGAGGTCCCACCAGGTGGCGCGGCCGTCCACGTCGAGCAGGTTGCCGCCGTGGGGGTCGCCGTGCAGCGGCACCAGACGCCCCGGGGAGGCGCGCTCCACACGTGTCGTCACGGCCTGCATGTCCGCGAGGGCCTCGCGGCTCTCGTCACCGATGTCCACGGCCTCCGCGATCGGCATCACGCCAAGCCGCGCCAGCAGCATGACGGCGCGGTGGCTGTCGGCCGCCACCTGCTCGGGGCCCGGCATCCAGCCCGTGTAGCCGGACATGCCCCCGTGCAGCCGGGCCAGGGCCCGGCCCGCCGCAGCACCGTCCCGACACGAGCGAAGGCCGGTGAGCAGCGGCCAGAACGTCATCACGGCCTCAGGGCCCGCATGAGGCCCCCCTGCGCTGCCGGGCAGGGGGATGACGACATCCGCACCCCGGGAGCTCGCACGACGGGCGAGGAGCACCTCCAGCGCCAGATGGGCGCCGGCGTCGGCGCGGACGGACGCCGTCCAGTGCGCGATCCTCGCGACCACCGGCTCCGGGTGCAGGTGCACCACGGCGTTGGCCCCCGCGTGCAGCAGCCGGGGCTGCACGTCTCCTGCCCCGATCACTCCGAGCCGCCGCGCGTGCGCGACGGCGGCGTCCACGGCGGGGTCGTTCACGACGGCAGGATCACGCCCGGACGCAGGTCCTCGGTGGGCGGGACCCACGTGGCGGGGTCGGCGTCCACCTGGTCGCCGGAACGGATGTCCTTGACCTGGTGGCCCTCGGCGGGGTCGGCCCCGGCCGGCGGGAACCACACGAACGGGATGCCGCGGCGGTCGGCGAACCGGATCTGCTTGCCGAACCTGTCGGCACGCGGCGCGACCTCGGTCGGCACGCCGCGCGACCGCAGCGAGGCGGCCACCTGCTCGGCCTGGGGGCGCTGGTCCTCGTCGCCGAGCGCGACCAGGACGGCGGTCGGCACCGATCGCGACGCGGTGAGCCCACGCGCGAACACCAGGCCGAGGACGCGCGTCAGACCGAAGGAGATGCCGACGCCCGGGTAGGTCGTGCGGCCGTCGCTGGCGAGGGCGTCGTAGCGTCCGCCGGAGCAGGCCGAGCCGAACTGCTCGTAGCCCTCCATCGTCGTCTCGTAGACGGTGCCCGTGTAGTAGTCGAGGCCCCTCGCGATCGAGAGATCGGCCACGAGCGCCCCGGGACGGCGACGAGCCGCCGCCTCGACCACCGCGGTCAGCTCTGCCAGGCCTTCGTCGAGAAGCGGGTGCGAGACGTCGTGGGCGTCGGCCAGCTTGCGCACGTCGTCCGCGAAGCTGCCGTCGGCGGAACGGATCTGGGCGAGGGCCAGGCAGGCTGCGGCCTGGTCGGGCGTGGCACCGACGCCGACCAGCAGGGCGGTCACGGCGTCCGGGCCGGCCTTGTCGAGCTTGTCGACCGCCCGAAGCACCGCGTCGGGGTCGTCGAGCCCGAGCCCGCGGTAGAAGCCTTCGGCGAGCTTGCGGTTGTTGACCCGCACCGTCATGGCAGGCAGACCGAGTCGCCGCAGGCCCTCGAACGCCTCGGCCATCACCAGGGGCAGCTCGACCTCGTAGTGGAACGGCAGCGCGTCGCGGTCGACCACGTCGATGTCCGCCTGCGCGAACTCGCGGTAGCGGCCCTCCTGGGGTCGCTCGCCCCGCCACACCTTCTGGATCTGGTAGCGGCGGAAGGGGAACTGCAACGTCCCCGCGTTCTCCAGGACGTAGCGCGCGAAGGGCACGGTCAGGTCGAAGTGCAGCGCGAGGTCGCTGGACGGATCCACCGCGGCCTGCGGCTCGTCGTCACCGGCCAGGCGGCGGACGCCGTAGACCTCCTTGTCGATCTCGCCCTTGCGCAGGAGCTGGCCGACGGTCTCGACGGCACGGGTCTCGAGGCTCGCGAAACCGTGCAGCTCGAAGACCCGGCGCAGCTCGTCCACGACCTGCTGCTCGACGGCGCGCTGTGCCGGGCTCCACTCGGGGAACCCGGAGATCGGCGTGATGCGGGCCATCAGCGAGCCACCTCGAGGAGATAGGGGTTGGTCGCGCGCTCGCGGACGATGGTCGTCGCCGGACCGTGTCCCGGCAGGACGAGGGTGTCGTCGGGCATCGGCAGCACGACGTCGCGCAGGGACCTCAGCATGGCCTCGTGCGAACCCCCCGGCAGGTCGGTGCGGCCGATGCTCCCGGCGAAGAGGACGTCCCCGACCAACGACGTCGCGGTGGGTCGTCCGGGCTCCCCCGCGTCCCCCGCGAGGGAGTCGGGCACGTCGTCGAGACCGAAGAGGACCGACCCCTCGGTGTGGCCGGGAGCGTGCCGCACGGTGATGGACAGACCGGCGATCTCGATCGCCTCGTCGTCGCGGACGCGCCGGACGTCGGACGGCTCCACCCACTTCGCGCTCTCGCCGAACTGCAGCTCGAGCATCGAGACCAGGGACGGGTCCAGCGTGGCGAGGGGTTCCCCAGCCGGTAGGCGTCGTCGGCGTGGACCAGTGCGGGGACGTCGTGCCCGGCGCAGACAGGGGTCACCGAGTACACGTGGTCGAGGTGGCCGTGGGTGAGCAGCACCGCGGCGGGCCGCAGACGGTGGGTCGACAGCACGGACGCGAGGTCGTCGAGCACACCCACACCGGGGTCCACCACCACGCACTCCTCGCCCGCACCTGGGGCGACGACGTAGCAGTTGGTGGCGAACGCGGCGGCCGGGAAGGAGGACAGGAGCACGTCGCGAGCCTACCGGCGGGTCATGCACCCATCCGTCGGCCACGCGCCCGCGTCAGTGACGACGGTCGTCCGCGCGCCCCTCCGCGGCGTGCCGACACGGCGCATAGACTCTGCGCGCGAGTCACTCACCACCGGGCGCCGAACCACGTCGTACCGGTCACCAGGACCTGGGAGGGTTCCACGTGCCGTCGAGCAAGCGGGAGCGAGAGTACGCACGACGCCGGTACTCCGACTGGCAGCAGCGCCAGGCGGAGAAGGCGCTCCGGCGACGCGGGTGCGGATGGTGCTGGCGGTGGTCGCCGTGCTCATGGTCCCCGCCCTCGTCCTCGGGCTGATGTGGTGGCTCGACCGCGACGACGGCACGACCACGGCCGCGCCAGACCCCACCGCGAGCCAGAGCACCGACGACCCGGACAACCCGTGCCCGCCGGTCGAGGCGAGCCCCTCCTGCCGAGCCGCTGCAGTTCGCGGCCGCACCGGACCCCTCCGTGGCCGAGGGCCGGACGTGGACGGCGACGATCGCCACCACGCTGCGGCGACGTCGTGGTCGAGCTCGACGGTGCGGCCGCGCCGCAGGCCGTCGCCAACTTCGTCCAGCTCTCCCGCGACGCCTTCTACAGTTCGACGCCCTGCCATCGCCTGACCACGACCGGCATCTTCGTGCTCCAGTGCGGCGACCCGACGGGCACCGGCCAGGGCGGCCCCGGGATACACCTGGGGTCCGATCGAGAACGCTCCGATCGACGACGTCTACCCCGCCGGGACGCTGGCCATGGCCCGAGTGGGCGACCAGGCCGACAGCCAGGGCAGCCAGTTCTTCCTCGTCTACGAGGACTCCACGATCCCCTCCGACTCGGCCGGCGGCTACACGGTCTTCGGCACGATCACCGAGGGCCTCGACATCGTCCAGCAGATCGCCGACGGAGGTCTGGCCGAGGACGGCACCGCGCCCACGCGGGCCGTCAGCATCGAGGAGGTGACCGTCAGTGAGCGAGCAGACGCCCACCGAGCCGGCGACGGAGTCGACGGAGCCGACGCCTGCCGTCGAGCAGCGCGTCCCGACGTGCCCCGGAGCCGCGGCGGCCGCCGAGCAGCCGTCGGCCCCCGAGTCAGCAGGCGCCCGCCCCGAGCGCCGCCGTCGAGCAGCCGTCCGCACCGGGACCGACGCGGAGCCCCCGCACCGAGACCGAGCCGACGCCCGCCGTCGAGCAGCCGTCCGCCCCGGAGCCCGACCGCGCCCGCCCCGGCCCCGTCCGAGGCTCCACATCCCAGCCCCGCGCCCCGTCCGCATCCCGTGCCCCGGCCCGGACCCCGACCGGGGGTCCTCGCCAGCGGACGCGCAAGGCGTCACCCGCGCCGCCCCGGCCCACGAGGAACCAGTGGCGCGTGCGGCCGCCGAGCGACCCCGCACCGTGGGGACGCGTGGCGGACGACGGCACGGTCTACGTCACGACCGCCGACGGCGAGCGACCGGTCGGCTCGTACCCCGATACGACGTCGGACGAGGCCCTCGCGTACTTCGGCCGCAAGTACGACGACCTCGTCGCGCAGGTCGACCTGGCCGAGCAGCGGCTGCAGGTACCCGGCGCGGCGGTCAAGGACGTGGTGAAGGGACTCGACGCCGTCCGCTCCCAGCTCGCCGACGCGGCGGCGTCGGCGACCTCGAGGGGCTCGCGACGCGCATCGCAGGTCTCGACGAGGCGGTGGCCGTCCGCCGCAAGGAGATCGAGAAGGCCCGTGCCGAGGCCAAGGAGGAGTCGCGCGTCGCGCGCCTCGTCCTGGTCGAGGAGGCCGAGGCGATCGCCGGAACCGATCCCGCTCGTATCCAGTGGAAGTCGTCGGGCGAGCGGATGCAGGCGCTGTTCGAGGCGTGGAAGACCGCCCAACGGTCCGGTGCACGACTCGACAAGCCGGTCGAGGAGGAGCTGTGGAAGCGGTTCAGCCACTCCCGCACCGCTTTCGACCGGGCCCGCAAGCACCACTTCGCGCAGCTCAACGCCGAGCACGGTGAGGCGAAGGAGAAGAAGGAGAAGCTGGTCAAGGAGGCCGAGGCGCTGGCCGACTCCCGCGACTGGGGTGCGACCGCCGCTGCCTTCCGGGCCTGATGGACCGGTGGCGCGCCGCCGGGCGGGCCGGACGCAAGGACGACGACGCCCTGTGGGGTCGCTTCCGCGCCGCCCAGGACACGTTCTTCGAGGCACGCAACGCCGACCTCGCCATCCAGGACGCGGAGTTCGCAGCGAACCTGCGAGGTCAAGGAGAAGCTGCTCGCCGAGGCGGAGGCCCTGCTGCCGGTGACGGACCTCGAGGCCGCGAAGACCGACACTGCGCTCGGTGCAGGACCGCTGGGATGCGGCGGGCAAGGTGCCGCGGGCCGACCTCGGCCGCGTCGAGAAGCGGATGCGCGCCGTCGAGCAGGCCGTCCGCGACATCGACGACGCCAAGTGGAAGCGGTCCAACCCCGAGACGAAGGCGCGGGCGGACAGTGCCCTCGGCCAGCTGGAGGAGTCGATCGCAGGGCTCGAGCAGCGACCTCGAGTCGGCGAAGCAGTCCGGGGACGCCCGCGGCGTCAAGGATGCCGAGCAGGCCCTGCAGGCACGGCGCGCATGGCTCGAGCAGGTTCGCAGGGCAGCCGACGACTTCTCCTGAGGCGGGCCCACGTTCTCTTGCCGCTCCGTGCGTGCTCCGCACCCTCAGACCCGGCTCGGCGTGAGGGCCGTCGGGCCGTCCACAAGGCTCGCTCCGCGGCCGGTCGTCCACACCGGTCGTGACGGGCTGTTCCGCAGGTCCGCCGCGTCCACGGTGGCGGCCGTGCCCGTCAGCCCAGCCGAGCCCGACGGCCTCGCGTGGCTGCTCGCCACCCGGCGCCCGACCGCTCTTGAGCCGTTCCTCACGGGACCCGGTCAGGACCGTGCCACCCTCGAGCGCTGGCACGCTGAGGGGCTCTCCAGCGCGGTGGCCGGCGGCGTCTACCTGGCTCGTGCCTGGGCCGGCCTGCCGTCCGCCCGCTGCGCCGCGCTCCGCCTCCTCCTGCGCCCCGGTGCGGTCGTGGCGATGTCGTCGGCGGTGTGGGCCCGGGGCGGGCCTGGTCGACGCCCGCCTCGACCGAGACGCCGGCCGGAACGTCCAGGACCGGGACGACCACGACGTCGACGTGATCGTCCGCCGGCCGCCCCGGTCGCTCACGCCCGCGCGAGGGCGTGCGGGCGCGCCAGCTCGCACTCGGTCCGGAGGACGTCGAGCGGTGTCACGGCACGCCCCTGACCACGCCGCTCCGGACCACGGTCGACCTGTTGATGTGGGGTACCGACCGCGACCAGGACGCGCTCGACTGGCTGTGGAGCCACGGCGTCGGTCCCCTCAGGTGCGTGACGACCTGCCGGCGGACGACCGTCGAGCCCGTGGACGGCACGTGCGCCTCGACGTGCTGTCGAGGGTCCGACGCCGTCAGGTCGCGCCACTCGCCTCAGTGCCGTTGACCGACCCCGTCACGGTGTGGGCAAGAGGCCGAGATGCCCTCAGCCTGAACGCTTCCCAGTGATCCTGTAGACGTCGAAGACACCCTCGACCCGCTTCACCGCGGCGAGGACGTGGCCGAGGTGCCCCGGGTCACCCATCTCGAAGACGAACTTGGAGACGGCGACCCGGTCCCTGTTCGTGGCGACCGACGCGGACAGGATGTTCACGTGGTTGTCGGAGAGGACCCGCGTGACGTCGGAGAGCAGCCGAGCGCGGTCGAGCGCCTCCACCTGGATCTGCACGAGGAAGACGCTGGCCGCACCGACCGACCACTCGACGTCGACGATGCGACCGTCCTGGCTGATCAGGCCGGCCACGTTGGCGCAGTCCTCGACGTGGACGGACACCCCATGACCACGGGTGACGAAGCCGATGATCGGGTCACCCGGCACCGGGGTGCAGCACTTCGCGAGCTTGACCCAGATGTCGTCCAGCCCCTTGACGACGACGCCCGGGTCGCCCGAGCGCGGCCGACGCTGCGGCACGGTCGACGGGATGGTCGCCTCGGCGAGGTCCTCCTCCGCACCGTCCGCCCCGCCCATGGCCGACGACGAGCTTGGAGACGATGCTCGCCGCGGAGACGTGTCCCTCGCCGACGGCGGCGTACAGCGCCGACACGTCGGCGTAGCGGAGCTCGTTGGCCAGCCCCACGAGTGCCTCGTGGCTCATCAACCGCTGGATGGGAAGCCCCTGCTTCCGCATCGCCTTGGCGATGTGGTCCTTGCCCTGCTCGATCGCCTCCTCGCGGCGCTCCTTCGAGAACCACTGGCGGATCTTGTTCCGGGCGCGCGGGCTCTTGACGAAGGTCAGCCAGTCCCGGCTCGGTCCCGCATCGGCGACCTTGGACGTGAAGACCTCCACCACGTCACCGTTGTCGAGCGACGACTCAAGAGCCACGAGGCGGCCGTTGACCCGCGCACCCATCGTGCGGTGCCCGACCTCCGTGTGCACCGCGTACGCGAAGTCGACGGGGGTCGAGTCGGCGGGAAGGGCGACCACGTCGCCCTTCGGCGTGAACACGTAGACCTCGCGTCCACCGATCTCGAACCGCAGCGAGTCGAGGAACTCCCCCGGGTCCGCCGTCTCCCGCTGCCAGTCGAGAAGCTGTCGCAGCCAGGCCATCTCGTTGGCGTTGGCGGTGTCGCCCGCCTCCGTCGAGGCGCCCTTGTTGGCGGCGTCCTTGTACTTCCAGTGCGCGGCGACGCCCAGCTCGGCCCGCCGGTGCATCAGGTGGGTTCGGATCTGCACCTCGACCGGCTTGCCGCTCGGCCCGATCACCGTCGTGTGCAGGGACTGGTACATGTTGAACTTGGGCATCGCGATGTAGTCCTTGAACCGCCCGGGCACCGGGTTCCAGCGCGCGTGCAGCGCACCCAGCACGGCGTAGCAGTCACGGACCGTGTCGACGAGGACGCGGACGCCGACCAGGTCGTAGATGTCGGCGAAGTCGCGGCCGCGCACGATCATCTTCTGGTAGACGGAGTAGTAGTGCTTCGGTCGCCCCGTCACCGTGGCCTTGATCTTGGCGCCCCGCAGGTCGTCGCGGATGTTGTCACGGACGACCGCCAGGTACTCCTCACGGGCCGGGGCGCGGTCGGCGACGAGGCGCACGATCTCGTCGTAGACACCCGGGTAGAGCGTGGCGAACGACAGGTCCTCGAGCTCCCACTTGATCGTGTTCATGCCGAGCCGGTGGGCGAGCGGCGCGTAGATCTCGAGCGTCTCCCGTGCCTTGCGCTCGGCGGACGACTGGGAGACGTACTTCCAGGTGCGGGCGTTGTGCAGGCGGTCGGCCAGCTTGATCAGCAGCACCCGGATGTCACGGGCCATCGCGACGACCATCTTCCGGACGGTCTCCGCCTGCGCCGCGTCGCCGTACGCCACCTTGTCGAGCTTCGTGACGCCGTCGACCAGCATCGCGACCTCGTCACCGAACTCCTTGCGCAGCGCCTCCAGGCTGTAGTCCGTGTCCTCGACGGTGTCGTGGAGCAGGGCGGCAGCCAACGTCGGCACGGTCATCCCCAGCTCGGCGAGGATCGTGGCGACCGCAACCGGATGGGTGATGTAGGGGTCCCCGCTCTTGCGGCGCTGCCCGCGGTGCGCCCTCTCGGCGACCTCGTAGGCCCGCTCCAGCACCGCGGTGTCGGACTTCGGGTGGTTGGCGCGGACGGAACGCAGCAGGGGCTCCAGGACCGGCGAGGTCGAGCCGCTGCGTCCGCCGAAGCGCGCGATCCTGGCGCGGATGCCGACCGGGCCGGTCTCGCCCGGCCGCAGCGACGGCAGGCCTCCAGCGGAGGCGTTGTCGACGGGGTCGGTCGTCGTGGCGCCGGGTGCAGCGGAGGGCTGGGTCGCGGGTCCTGCGTCGATGCGGTCACTCACCGGAACCACCTCCTGCTGTCGGCTTCCAGTCTAAGCGGCGCGGGCCCCCGAGCCTGACGCCGCGGGCTCAGAGCACCGCGAGGGAGCGGACGTCACGACCGTCGAGGTGCTCGCGGCCGGAGAGGAAGCCGAGCTCGATGAGGCAGAGGACGGCCACCACGTGCGCACCGCCGGCCTCCACCAGGTCGCACGTCGCCTTGGCCGTCCCGCCCGTGGCGAGGAGGTCGTCGACCACCGCCACGCGCTGCCCCGCGGTGAAGGCGTCGACGTGCACCTCGATCTCGGCGGTGCCGTACTCCAGGCCGTAGCTCGCGGACCGCGTCGTCGTGGGGAGCTTGCCCGCCTTGCGGACGGGGACGAACCCGGTGCCCGCGCGCAGGGCCATCGGCGCACCGAGGATGAAGCCGCGCGCCTCGACGCCCGCGATGACGTCGGCCTCCCCGTCGTCGAGCAGCGCGCTCATCCCGTCCACGGCGGCCCGCAGGCCTGCCGCGTCGGCGAGCACGGGGGTGATGTCCTTGAAGACGATGCCCGGGCTGGGGAAGTCGGGCACGTCGCGGACGAGGGACAGCACCAGGTCGCGACGGGCCTGCTGCTCGGGCCCCTCGGCGCGCGGACCGCCCGGGCGAGCCTGGGAGACGCTCACGTCAGCGCTTCTTCTTCCGGTTCGAGCGCTTCGGCTGGTTCCTCGGGCCCGTGGGGCGGACGGGCGCCGTCTGCTCGGGCGTCGGTGCCCCGGCGGTGACCATGACGTCCGACGTCGTTCCCTCGACCTGAGCCGCCTCGTCGCTCGGGGCCTGACGCGGCCGCCACGGCGCGGGCCTTGGCCACGCGTGCCTCCTGCTGCACGATCGCCGGCTCCCGGCGGCGCAGAGCCACCAGGAGCGGCGGGGCGATGAAGACCGATGAGTAGGCACCGGCGAAGACGCCGATGAGCAGCGCCAGCGAGATGTCCTTGAGCGTGCCGGCACCGAGCAGGAACGCACCGATGAAGAGGATGGAACCGATCGGCAGGAGCGCCACGACCGTGGTGTTGATCGACCGCACGAGCGTCTGGTTGACCGCGAGGTTGACGGCCTCCCCGTACGTACGACGGGTGCTGGCCATCACGTGCGCGGTGTTCTCGCGGACCTTGTCGAACACGACCACCGTGTCGTACAGCGAGTAGCCGAGGATCGTCAGGAAGCCGATGACGGTGGCCGGGCGTGACCTCGAAGCCGGTGAGGGCGTAGATGCCTGCCGTGACCATCAGGTCGTGCAGCAGCGCGACGACGGCCGCAGCGGCCATCTGCCACGCACGGAAGTAGAGGGCGATCACCAGCGACACGAGGATCAGGAAGGTGACCAGTCCCGTCAGGGCCTTCTCGGTGACGTCAGCTCCCCACGAGGCGCCGACGAATGACGACGTGACCGCGGAGGGCTCGACGCCGTAGCCGGTCGCGAGCTCGTCGCGGAGCTGGTCGGTCTCGTCGTCGGTGAGCCGCTCGGTCTGCACCCGGATGCCGTCGCTGCCCACGACCGAGACCCGGGGCGCCTCGCCGGCGGGGAAGGCGCTCGTCACCACGTCGGTGGCGATGCGCTGGTCGGTCGTCGTGACGCCGGCGACCCGGAGCTCGGACCCGCCCCGGAACTCGATGCCCGGGTTGATGCCCTTCAGCGTCAGCACCAGCACAGAGCCGATGACCAGCAGGATGCCGATCGCGAACCAGTACCGCGCCTTGCCGACGAAGTCGAAGGACCGCTTGCCGGAGTAGAGGTCGTTGCCGAACCTGGCGAAGCTGAACGCCATCTCAGTTCTCCTTCGAGACGCTCACGCGTCCGCCGTCGTGGTCTGTGCCGGCGTCGCCGTCTGTCGTCGTCTCCCGGGCGGCCGCCGCTGCCGCCGCCTTACGCTCGGCGATCGTCATGCGTCCCTTCTCGGACGCCTCCGACCGCTCGCTCGGGGTGCGGACGCGGCCGCGACCGGCGTAGGCGGAGGGACGGCCCAGCTGCTCGGCGCTGAAGCCCGAGAGCCGGTGGCCCTCGGCGAAGAACTTCGTCCGGGCGAGCACCTGGAGCGCCGGGTGCGTGAAGAGGAAGACCAGGACCAGGTCGATCACCGTGGTCAGGCCGAGCGTGAACGCGAAGCCCCGCACACCACCGACCGCCAGCAGGTAGAGGACCGCTGCCGCCAGGAGGTTGATCGCGTCCGACGCGATGATCGTGCGCCGCGCGCGCGCCCAGCCTGCCTCGACGGCCGCGACGAGTGTCCGTCCCTCTCGCACCTCGTCGCGCACGCGCTCGAAGTAGACGATGAAGGAGTCGGCGGTGATACCGATGGCCACGATCAGGCCGGCGACGCCGGGCAGGCTGAGGCGGTACCCCTGCGTCCACGAGAGCAGCGAGATCGTCAGGTACGTGATCGTCGCGGCGATGAGCAGCGAGAACACCGTCACGAGACCCAGGCCGCGGTACTGCAGCAACGAGTAGACGACGACCAGGGCCATGCCGATCAGTCCGGCGAGCAGTCCGCTCTGCAGCTGCTCGGAGCCCAGGAGCGCCGAGATCTGCGCCTCGGTCTGCACCTCGAACGAGATCGGCAGGGCGCCGAACCGCAGCTGGTTGGCGAGCTTGGTGGCGGAGGTCTGCGTGAAGCTGCCGGTGATCTCCGCGTTGCCGTCGGTGATCACCGCGTTGGTGCGGGGAGCGGAGACGACCAGGCCGTCCAGCACGATCGCGAACTGGTTCTGCGGCGGCTGCAGGCCGATGAGACGCTCTGTGACGGTGCGGAACTCGCCCGCGCCCTCGTTGTCGAACTCCAGCTGCACGCCCCACTCACCCGTGGTGGCGCCCTGGCTGTTTCGCACCAGGCCGGACGTCGCGCCTGCGATGCGGGAGCCCTCCACCTCGACCGGGCCGAGGATGTACTTCGCGGCCCCGTCCTGTGAGCAGGTCACGAGCAGCTGGTCCGCGGCGTCCTCCAGCGCCCCGACGAGGTTGGCCGGGTCGGTGCAGTCGAGCGCCGTGAACTCGGCGGCGATCTCCTCGGTGATCTGCCCCAGGTCGGACGGGTCAGTGGCCGTGGGTCCCGGGATCGCAGGCGTGGTCGCGGACGGGTCCGCCGGCGCGGGAGTCGTCGCAGCCGGGGCCGTGGTGGCGGCGGTCCCGGCGGCGAAGATGCGCGGCACCGCCCGGCCGTCCGTGGTCGTCGTCGGCGCCGGGGTGGTGACGCCCTCCGTCCCCGAGCCGGTCGGTGCCGGGGTGGCCCCGTCGGTCGGGGTGCCCCGTCGGTGGGCGTCGCGCCCTCGGTCGGGGTCGCCCCCTCGGTGGGCTCGCCGGCGTCGGGCGGCAGGGTGGCCGCCTGCTCGACCAGCACGGCGCGGAAGCGCATCTGCGCCGACTGGCTCACCAGCTCCCGTGCCTCCCGCTGCTCCTCCGGGTCGCCGGGGAGGTCGACGAGGATGTTCTGGCCGCCCTGGCTCGTGACCTCCGCCTCGGAGACGCCGCTGGAGTTGACGCGCTGGCGGATGATCGCGATCGCGTCGTCGATGATCTGCTGGTCGACGCTGGCACCGGCCTCGTCGGGACGCGGCTCCAGGATGATCTGGGTGCCGCCGGCCAGGTCGAGGGCCAGGTTGGGGGTCCACGAGGCCGACGACCACTGCACGCCGGCGCCGAGGGCGCCCGCCATCGCAGTGATCAGCACGACGAGTGTCAGCAGAGGACGCTTGGAACGGGTGGAACCAGCCACGGAAGGGTCTCTTCTCGGATCGGTGCGGACGGCCGGACGGGCGCGTCAGCTCTTGCTGAGGTCGGGACCGTCGCGGCGCTCATCGGGCGCGTCGTCCGCCAGGGCGTCGTCGTGTGCGGCCTGGTCGAGCGGCTGCCCGGCGACGAGACCCTCGTCCACGATCTTGCCGACTGCCGCCTTGTTCCACCGCAGCCGCACCCCGGGAGCGACCTCGAGCACCATCTGGTCGTCGAGGACCTCGATGACCTCGCCGTACAGCCCGGCCGTGGTCATCACGGTCTGACCGACGGCCAGGCGGGACTGCTGCTCGGCGAAGGCGCGCTGGCGCTTGCGCTGCTGGTAGATCAGCAGGCCGAGGGGCAGGATGATGATGAGCGGGAGAAGCAGGTCCACTGCGAGTTCACGTTCCTTCCGCAGCGCCGGTCCGGCGTCTGCTCGGTGCGCCGAGGCCGGGGACATCCGGACGGCATCAGGCCACGGGCCGCCGTCGTCGCAGCGTGCCCAGCCCCCGCGGAGTGTAGGCGAGGCGCCTGAGAGTGGACAATCTCGCCCCCCGCGCGCCGCCCACGGACTGTGCGGGTTCGGTGCGGTCAGGCGTCCAGGTCGAGGCCCAGCTGGGCGGCGGCACTGGTCGCGGGCGGGCGCAGCCCCAGATGCCTCCACCCCGCGGCCGTGGCCACCCGGCCCCGCGGCGTCCGCCCGATCAACCCCTCGCGGACGAGGAACGGCTCCGCGACGGTCTCCACCGTCTCGGGTTCCTCCCCGACGGCCACCGCCAGGGTCGACAGGCCGACAGGTCCACCACCGAAGTTCCGGCACAGGGCAGCGAGCACCGACCGGTCGAGCCGGTCGAGGCCCCGCTGGTCGACCTCGTACACCTCGAGGGCCGCCCGGGCGGACGCCAGGTCCACCACACCGCTGCCCCGGACCTGGGCCCAGTCGCGCACTCGGCGGAGCAGCCGGTTGGCGACCCGGGGCGTGCCGCGGGACCTGCCCGCGACCTCACGGGCCCCGTCCGGGCTCAGGTGGACCTCCAGGAGGCGGGCGGAGCGGGTCAGGACGGTCTCGAGCTCGTCGGCCGAGTAGAAGTCGAGGTGTGCGGTGAACCCGAAGCGGTCGCGCAGCGGGGCAGGCAGCAGCCCGGCCCGCGTCGTGGCGCCCACCAGGGTGAACGGGGGCAGCTCCAGCGGGATCGCCGTGGCGCCGGGGCCCTTCCCGACGACGACGTCGACCCGGAAGTCCTCCATCGCCATGTAGAGCATCTCCTCGGCGGGCCGGGCCATCCGGTGGATCTCGTCGAGGAACAGGACCTCGCCCTCCTCCAGCGACGACAGGAGCGCGGCCAGGTCGCCGGCGTGCTGGATCGCGGGCCCGGACGTGATCCGCAGCGGCGAGCCCAGCTCCGAGGCGACGATCATCGCCAGCGTGGTCTTGCCGAGGCCGGGCGGTCCTGAGAGCAGGATGTGGTCGGGGACGGCGCCCCGCGCCGTCGCCGCCTGCAGCACCAGCGAGAGCTGGTCACGCACGACGGCCTGGCCGATGAACTCCTCCAGTCGACGGGGCCGCAGTGCCGCCTCGGCCGCCCGCTCGATGTGGTCCGCGCCCGGCGCGACGATCCTGGTGCCGAGGTCGGGTCCCTCGTCGTGCTCGCCGACCTCGGACCGATCTGGAAGGTCCGGCACGATCACGTCGGGCAGGTGCACCTCGGCCGAGCCGTCGTCGTGCCGGGTCACGGCGCCCTCGCGGGTGCCTCCCTCCTCCGTCCTGCCGGTGCGCATCAGCCGCGGCCCAGCTGCCGGAGCGCCGACCGCAGCAGCGTCGCCACGTCGGCGCCGGGCTGGTCCTCGGTGACGAGCGCGACCGCGGACTCGGCCTGCTTGGTGTTCCAGCCCAGTCCGACGAGAGCCTGCACGACCTCGGGCGACCCACCGTCCGGGGTCAGCTCGGCGGGGGCCGACGCCGCGGCCGTCCGGCTGGGGCCGAGCCGGTCTGACAGGTCGAGCACGATCCGTTGCGCGCCCTTGCGGCCGATGCCGGGCACCCGGCAGAGGGCTGCGAGGTCCTCCTCGGCGACCGCCCGGCGCAGACCGTCCGGGGTGTGCACCGCCAGCATCGCGAGAGCCAGCCGTGGGCCGATGCCGGACACCGTCTGCACCGTCTCGAAGACGTCTCTCTCGTCGGCGTCGGTGAAGCCGAACAGCGTCAAGGAGTCCTCGCGGACCACGAGGCTGGTCGCCAGCTCGCACTCGCTGCCGGTGCGGAGCCCCGCGAGGGTCGCGGGTGTCGCCTGCACGAGCATGCCGACCCCGCCGACCTCGACGACCGCGGCGTCCAGCCGCAGGGTCACCACGCGTCCACGCACCGAGGCGATCACGACTCACCCCCTCCGCTGCCCGCGCAGCGGCCCTCGTGACCGCACGCGAACACCTGTTCGACTCCGTCCACGCTAACGGGTGGTGGCGACGGGGGCCGGGAGGTCAGGCCCGGCGTGCCGCGGGTGGTCCGCGACGCCCGGCGGCGCGGGTCGCCTCGGCCCACGCCAGCTGTGCGGGCGTGGGTCCTTTGGCGGCGTGTCCGGGCACAGTGGCCGCCGAAGGATCCGCGCCCGCCACAGCGACCGGCGCACCGCGCCACAGGTGGCAGATGGCCAGTGCGAGCGCGTCGGCGGCGTCGGCGGGACGTGGTGCGACGTCCAGCCCGAGGATGCGGACGACCATCGCGGCGACCTGGTCCTTGTCCGCCCGTCCCGAGCCGGTGACGGCCGCCTTCACCTCGGTGGGCGTGTGCAGCGTCACCGGGATCCCCGCGCGGGCCCCGGCCAGCAGCGCGACGCCGCTGGCCTGCGCCGTCCCCATCACGCTCTGCACGTTCTGCTGGCTGAAGACGCGCTCGACGGCCATCGCGTCCGGACGGTGCAGGGCGATCGCGGCCTCGATGCCGTCGCAGACCGCCAGCAGGCGCTCGGCCAGGGGCGAGTCGGCGGGGCTGCGGACGACCTCCACCGACACCAGCACGGCGCGACGTCCGGGGCGGCTGTCGACGACACCGATGCCGCACCGCGTCAGGCCGGGGTCGACGCCGAGGACTCTCACGCGCCCAGCCTCGCACTCCGGCGCCACGCGGCGACCGAGCGACACCCGTGTGGATCGGTGGCGAGCGGTCGAGGTCAGCCGACCTCGGCCATCACCTCGTCCGAGACGTCGAAGTTGGCGTAGACGTTCTGCACGTCGTCACTGTCCTCGAGGGCGTCGATGAGGCGGAAGATCTTGGTGGCGCCATCGGCGTCGAGGTCGACCTGCGTCGCGGGCACGAACTGCGCGTCCGCGGAGTCGTAGTCGATCCCGGCGTCCTGCAGAGCCGTGCGGACCGCGACCAGGTCGGTCGCCTCGGACACCACCTCGTACGAGTCGCCGAGGTTGTTGACCTCCTCGGCGCCGGCGTCGAGGACCGCGGCGAGCACGTCGTCCTCGTCGAGGCCCTCGGCCGGCACCAGCACGACGCCCTTGCGGGTGAACAGGTACGAGACGCTCCCGGGGTCGGCCATGGTGCCGCCGTTGCGGGTGAACGCGACCCGGACGTCGGAGGCCGCGCGGTTGCGGTTGTCCGTGAGGCACTCGACGAGCAGTGCGACGCCGTTCGGCCCGTACCCCTCGTACATGATCGTCTGGTAGTCGGCGCCGCCTGCGTCCTGGCCGGAGCCCCGCTTGAGGGCGCGGTCGATGTTGTCGTTCGGGACCGACGACTTCTTGGCCTTCTGGATCGCGTCGTAGAGCGTCGGGTTGCCCGCGGGGTCGCCACCGCCGGTGCGCGCCGCGACCTCGATGTTCTTGACCAGCTTGGCGAACATCTTGCCGCGCTTGGCGTCGATGACGGCCTTCTTGTGCTTCGTGGTCGCCCACTTGGAATGGCCGCTCATGACGACTGACCCCTCACGATCTCGACGAACAGCCCGTGCACCCGACGGTCCCCCGTGACCTCGGGGTGGAACGACGTGGCGAGCAACGAGCCCTGGCGAACGGCCACGATCCTACCCGCGGCGGGTCCGGTCGCGACGCGGGCGAGGACGTCGACGCCCTCCCCTGCCTCCTCGACCCACGGTGCGCGGATGAACACGGCGCGCACGGGGTCGCCGGGCACGCCCTGGAACTCCAGGTCCTCCTCGAAGGAGTCGACCTGGCGCCCGAATGCGTTGCGGCGCACCGTGACGTCCAGCCCTCCGAAGGTCTGCTGGTCGGGGCGTCCGTCGAGCACGCGGTCCGCCAGCAGGATCATCCCGGCGCACGAGCCGTAGGCCGGCAGACCCTCCCGCAGCGCGGCGACCAGGGGCTCGCGCACGTCGAAGGCGCGTGAGAGCTTGTCGATGGTCGTCGACTCTCCCCCGGGCAGGACGATGCCGTCGAGCCCGGAGAGCTCGGACGGTCGCCGGACGGGAACGGCTCGGGTCCCGAGCGACTCCAGGACGTGTAGGTGCTCGCGGACGTCGCCCTGCAGGGCGAGGACGCCGATCGTGGGGGTGCTGCTCACGAACGCTCAGCGTAGGCGGGCAGGACCTGTGCGACGCGGCCGGCCGGTGGTGCCGCGACACGGTCAGGGTGCAGCGCGTGCGCGATCGCCTCGACGCCGTCGACGACCCGAGGTCCCGGACGGGTGACGAGACCCCCGGCGTCGACCGCGAACACCGCGGCACGGGGCGGGAGACGGTCGGCTACCCGACGCGCCTGGACGACCGCGTCGTCCAGGCCGAACCCGCACGGGGCGACCAGCACGACGTCCACGTTGCAGGCCGCGATCGCCTCCCAGTCCGTCGTCGTCGAGCGCCCGCCGGGAGAGGCCAGGACTGGGACCCCGCCGGCGGCCGTCACCAGGTCCGGGACCCAGTGACCGGCGACGAACGGCGGGTCGGTCCACTCGACGACGAGGACGCGGGGACGCCGGCTGCCGGCGAAGCCGCGCCGATGTCGGCCAGGCGACGCGAGAGCCTCTGCCGCAGAGCGGTTCCGAGCTCGTGGACACCGAGGGCCGCGGCCACGTCCGCGGCCCCGTCGAGGACCTCGTCGAGCCGGTGCGGGTCGAGCGTGACGACCACCGCAGGGCACCCGGTCGCGTCGAGGGCACGGTCCACCTCGGCCGCCGGCAGCGCGCACACCCGGCAGAGGTCCTGGGTGAGGACGACGTCGGGTGCGATCGCCTGCATCGCGGCGGCGTCGAGGGTGTACAGCGCGTCCCCGTCGGCCAGGCGGGCACGTACGAGGGAGTCGATCTCGCCCGCTGTGAGCCCGGCGGTGTCGAGACCGTCCACCACCACGCGGTGGTCGGTGCGCGCCGTGGCCGGCTCGTCGCACTCGAAGGTGACGCCCCGCAGCCGGTGCTGCTGCCCGATCGCGTACACCCACTCGGTCGCGGAGGGCAGGAGGGAGACGACGCCGGGCACGCGTTCACGGTAGCCGCCGGCCCGGGCGACCGGCGCCGCGACCTGACCCCGCCGGGGCAGCGCTGCTGGCTACGCCGGCTGCGCCGCCGTCCCGGCCGGCTCCTGCGACTGCTCCGGGTACACGATCTGCTGCAGCGACCACCCGTTCCCGTCCGGGTCCGCGAACCGCACGAACCGTCCCCAGGGCTGGTCATCGACCTCGCTGGCGTCGACCCCACGACCCACGAGGTCGGCGCGGATCGCGTCCGCGTCCGCCACGACGACCTGGAGGTTGTCCAACGAGCCCGGCGACATCCCGGTGAGCCCGCGCCCGATCGCGATCGAGCAGGCCGAACCCGGAGGGGTCAGCTGCACGAAGCGGATCTCGTCGCTGACCGTCACGTCGTGGTCCGCCACGAACCCGACCTGGTCGACGTAGAAGTGCTTGGCCCGGTCGATGTCGGTCACGGGCACCAGCACCAGCTCCAGCTTCATGTCCATGTCGTTGCCTCCCTACCGTCGTGTCGGGTCGTAGGCCCCTGTGCCTCGCTGACGCTAGGGGCGGGGTCCGACAGCTCGGGCCGTCCGGTCCGCCGCCCCGACCGCGACGCCGGATACCGTCGACCGGTGACCCCGACCTCGACCCTCGCCGAGCAGGCCGCCGCACTCGACGCAGCCGATCCCCTCGCCCACGTCCGCCGGCGGTTCACGCTCCCGGAGGGCCTGGTCTACCTCGACGGCAACTCCCTCGGCGCGCTGCCGACCTGCGTCCCCGACGCGGTGGCGGACGTGGTGCGGCAGCAGTGGGGCACCGACCTCATCGCCTCGTGGAACACCCACGACTGGTGGGGCGCCCAGCAGCGCGTGGGCGACGCGGTGGGACGCCTGGTCGGCGCCGCGCGGGGCCAGGTCGTGGTGGGCGACTCCACCACGGTGAACCTCTTCAAGTCGTACGTCGCCGCGGCCCGGATGCGCCCGGGACGGACGGTGCTGGTCACCGACCCCGACTCCTTCCCCACGGACCTCTACATCGCCGCAGGGCGCGGCGCGGATGGCCGGCCTCGAGGTGGTGCTCGTCTCGCCGCCCGACATCCCGGCCCTCCTGGAGCAGCGAGGTGACGAGGTGGCGCTGGTGTCCGTGTCGCAGGTCGACTACCGCACCGGAGAGCTCTGGGACCTGCCGACCGTGACCCGCGCCAGCCCACGACGCCGGCGCGCTGGTGCTGTGGGACCTGTGCCACAGCGCCGGGGTCTACGACGTCGGCACTCGACCGCAACGAGGTCGACCTCGCGGTCGGCTGCGGCTACAAGTACCTCAACGGCGGGCCGGGTGCGCCCTCGTTCACCTACGTCGCGCGTCGTCACCTGGCCGGCTTCGACCAGCCCCTGTCGGGGTGGCACGGCCACGCCGAGCCGTTCGGGATGGCGCCGGCCTTCACGCCGGCCGACGGGATCGACCGGGTCCGCGTGGGCACCCAGCCGATGATCTCGCTGCTCGCGCTGGAGTCGGCGCTCACCGCCTACGACGGCGTCTCCCCCGGCCGCGGCACGCTCGAAGTCGCTGTCGCTGACCGGCTTCTTCCTGCGCTGCGTCAAGGAGCTCGTGCCCGGCATGTCGGTCGCGACCCCGACCGACGACGCACGTCGCGGCTCGCAGGTGTCGCTCGCCCACCCCCAGTCGTACGGCGTCGTGCAGGCGCTGATCGCCCGCGGGGTGGTTGGCGACTTCCGCGAACCCCACTACGTGCGCCTCGGCTTCGCGCCGCTCTACCTGTCCCACGCCGACGTCCTCGCGGCGGTCGAGCAGCTCGTCGAGGTGCTCGACGAGGGCGAGCACCTCGACGAGCGCTGGGCGACCCGGGCCGCGGTGACCTGACCGCCGCGCGCCCCCCACTGCGCCGGGCGTGGTGACGCCGCCCCCGTCCTCTGCGTGCAGAGGCAGTGCCCGACGCGGCTACCAGCCCCGGTCGGCGAGGCGGTGGGCGACCGGGATCTCGTCCACGTTGATGCCGACCATCGCCTCGCCCAGCCCGCGCGACACCTTCGCGACGACGTCGGGGTCGTCGTAGAAGGTCGTGGCCTTGACGATCGCGGCGGCGCGCTCGGCGGGGTTACCGGCCTTGAAGATGCCCGAACCGACGAACACGCCCTCGGCACCCAGCTGCATCATCATCGCCGCGTCCGCGGGAGTGGCGATGCCGCCCGCGGTGAACAGCACGACCGGGAGCTTGCCGGCCGCCGCGACCTCCCGGACCAGCTCGTAGGGGGCCTGCAGCTCCTTCGCGGCCACGTAGCAGCTCGTCGGAAGGCAGGCCGTGCAGCCGGTTCAGCTCGGCGCGGATCGTGCGCATGTGCGTGACGGCGTTCGAGACGTCACCGGTGCCGGCTTCGCCCTTGGAGCGGATCATCGCCGCGCCCTCGGTGATGCGGCGCAGCGCCTCGCCGAGGTTGGTGGCGCCGCACACGAAGGGGACGTGAACTCCCACTTGTCGATGTGGTGGGCGTAGTCGGCGGGCGTGAGCACCTCGGACTCGTCGATGTAGTCGACTCCCAGCGACTGCAGCACCTGGGCCTCGGCGAAGTGGCCGATGCGGGCCTTGGCCATCACGGGGATCGAGACGGCGGAGATGATGCCGTCGATCATGTCGGGGTCGCTCATGCGCGACACGCCACCCTGGGCCCGGATGTCGGCGGGGACCCGCTCGAGAGCCATCACGGCCACGGCGCCGGCGTCCTCGGCGATGCGGGCCTGCTCGGCGGTGACGACGTCCATGATGACGCCGCCCTTGAGCATCTCGGCCATCCCGCGCTTGACGCGGGCAGTGCCCACGACGTGCTCGGACGGGCTGCTCGGCGCGTCGGAGGAGGACTGCGGGCTGGACTGCGTGGACACGGGGCACCTCGGGGCGGGGACGGGGCGGGCGGGCCTGCGCCCGCCGCGGATGGAGTCACTCCAGGGTAGATCGTGTCGCGGGGTGCTCCGTCCCCGGCTGCCCGTGGCGGACGGCCGATCCGCTCACTCGACCGTGACCGGCTCCTTGGACGAGACGAGCACGACCCAGACCGGGCCGGGCGCGAACGTCATGGGTAGGCGACGAGCCGCGGTGCCGGTCGTGAACGTGGTGGCCGACCCACCCTCCGGCCGGCTCCACGAGGCGGCGAACGCCTGCCCGTCGCGCAGCACCGTCGCCGGCCCCGTTCCGGTGACTGTCACGAACGGCGTCGGCGCACCGTTCACGTCACGGTTGGCAGAGGACGTCACCGTCACCTCCTGGACGACGACGGTGGCCGCGCTGTGCTGCACGCCCGCCGGGTCGACGTCCGGCGTGCCGTCGGTGCTGAGCAGCCAGCGCTGCTCGGCGGGCGCCCACTCGAAGCCGATGCTGCTGGACCGGTACCTCACGGTGACACCGCCTGCAGGCGTGCCACCCGTCGGCGGGGGGCCGAAGACGAAGCCCGTCTCCGGCGGCGGAGCGCTGCCCCCGGCACGCGCCACGAGCGCGGCCACGTCACCGACGACGTTGTGAGGCGCCCTGCGCGACCGGTCGCGGCGGTAACCCTCCAGCGACGTGTCGAAGCTGACCCGCTCGAAGTCCGGCCGTCCGCAGGGCGGCGTTCGTGCGACCGCTCGCACCGGAGTCGGCGAACGCGACGCCCGACCACCCGTCGAGGAGGCGACCGTCCGACTCCCGGGCGCTGCGCACCGGTCCGACCTCGGCGGGAAGGGTCGTGGAGAACACGGCGAGGAGGCGCGTCAGCCCCGCCTCGACCGGCTCGACGTAGACGAGGTCGGCCTGGGCGATGCCGATCCGGGGACGCGCCCGCGACGTGTTGTCGATCTTCACGGCGAGCACGGGACCGTCGGCGACCGGTAGCCCGGTCAGCCGCGAGAGCACGGGCGTCGGTGTCGGCGTCGGGGGCGGGGTCGACGTCGTCGGTGGCCCAGGGCTCTGGACCGGGTCCTGCTCGGGCGATCCGCACCCCGCGACGAGCACCGCTGCGATGAGAGCGCCGACCCCGATGCCGGAGTGGACGGTCTCAGCACGACCACGGGCGACCGGGAGGCTGTTCACCTGCTCGACGGTACGCCAGCAGCAGCCAGCAGCCGGGGAGGCTCGTCGTCCATCTCCACGGTCTCCGGGACGGGGGCACGCCCCTGCAGACGTGCCCAGCGGACGACGCGCTTGCGTCGCACCGCCTGCGCCTGGAGCACGGCGTCGTTGTGGAACCGGCGCGCGAGGGAGACACGGTGGCACACGGCCGCGAGCGCGTCGAGGTGGTCGCCGGTGACGGCCGGGTGGTCCTCGGGCAGCTCGTCGATGGTGGCACGCAGCGCTCGGGAGAGGTCGCTCTCGGCCGCCTCGCGCGCCGCGTCGCGGTCGGCCATCCGGCTCCCCGAGAAGGGGTCGAGCGCCACCTGCGCCGCACGCACCTCACCGGCCTCGATGGCGGCGACGGCCGCGCCTGCGACCAGCAGCGAGCTGGCGGGGTCCAGCACCCCTGAGCCGGCGAGCTCGGTCACGGCGGTCGCGCGTCGCAGCAGCTGGTTGTCCAGGGCGGCCTGGGCGCCCTCGACCCGACGGTGCAGGCGGTCGAGCCGGCTCGCGCTGAAGAGGAGGTACCACCCGAGGAGCACCAGGACGACGACCACGAGCAGGGTCCACATCTCCCAGCTCATCGACGCCACCTCGACAGCAGCGAGGACCGGGGCGACGTGGACGTCGGTGGCGGGCGCGACCATCTCGTAGACGGTGAGGATCTGCTCCGCCACCGTCGACCAGTCGTAGCGCCGCACCCAGGCGGAGGCGCGCACGACCATCGCCTCACGCGCAGCGCTGTCGCGCAGGGTCCCGACCACCCGCTGCGCGAGCGCGTCGGCGTCGCCGACCGGGAACAGCGCGCCGCACCGCCCGTCGTCCAGGACGCGCGTGAAGGCGCCGAGGTCGCTGGCCACGACGGCGGCGCCGGCGCTCATCGCCTCGACGAGCACGATGCCGAAGCTCTCGCCGCCCGTGTGCGGGGCCACGTACACGTCGACGGACGACAGCAGCGAGGCCTTCTCGGCGTCGGAGACCTCGCCCAGGAACGTCACGGCGTCGGCGTCGGCGACCGAAGCGGGTCCGGGCCTCGTCGACGTCGCCCCGACCGGCGACCAGGAGCCGGACGCCCGGTACGCGGGCGCGGATGCGGCCGAAGCCGTCCGCGAGCACCTGCAGGCCCTTGCGCGGTTCGTCGATCCGGCCGAGGAACGCGAGGGTCGGCGACTCGGGGGTCCCGGTCCACCGCGGGTCGGGCAGGGCGTCGTGGAAGACGTCGCACGAGACGCCGTTGGCGATCACCACCGCGTCCCCGCCGAGGTGCTCGACCAGGGTCCGTCGCGCGTCCTCGCTGACAGCGATGCGGGCGAGGATCTTCTCCAGCCCTGGCCGCATGAGCGGGTAGACCGCTTGCAGGGCACGCGATCTCGGGATCGAGGTGTGGAAGGTGGCGACGATCGGGACCTCTGCGGCCCAGAGCGCGATGAGCGACAGGCTGGGGATCTGCGGCTCGTGCAGGTGCACCAGGTCGAACTGGCCCTCGCCGAGCCACCGGCGTACACGGGCCGAGGTCACGGGCCCGAACGTCAGGCGCGCGATGGAGCCGTTGTAGGGCACGGGCAGCGCACGACCGGCAGGTTGCACGTACGCGGGGACAGGGGTGTCGTCGTCCGCCGGCGCCAGCACGCTGACCTCGTGTCCCAGGCCGATCAGGTGCTCGGCCAGGTCGCGGATGTGGAACTGCACACCGCCCGGGACGTCGAGCGAGTACGGGCAGACGATCCCGATCCTCATCCCTGCGCCGCCTCCTGCGCTCGGGCCAACCGCGCCGGGTCCAGGTCGGCGGTGAAGATCGGCTGCAGCATGTGCCAGTCCTCGGGGTGCGCGGTGATGCCCTCGCTCGAGCGCGTCGGCACACGCCTGCGTCCGGGCCGCGATCCGCTCGGTGCGCGTGGGCAGGCCGGAGGGCGGCACCGCGGGGTGGAAGTGGATGACGATGCGGTGACCGGACGGCATGTCCCGGGCCGGCTCGTACCAGATGCTCACCGGGAACAGGTGCGCACCGGTGACCTCGGCGAGGGTCGCGGGGCCGGCGGCCATCCGGGCGGGATGGCCGCACAGGAGCACGTCCAGCCCCGATCTGCGTCAGGTCGCGGTCGGCCAGCAGCGGCACCAGGCGGCCGTCCCGCAGCCGGCGCATCAGCGTGGGAAAGACACTGGGGTCCCCGAGCGGCAGGGCCTCGATCCCGATCGAGGTGCGGTACGCCATGAACGCGTCGAACACCTCCACCGGCTCGAGCCGCTCCGCGACGGTGGTCACGGCGCACAGCTCGTACGCGGCCCATGCGCCGGCCAGGTCCCAGTTGCCCTGGTGCGCCAGCGAGGCGACGACGCCCTCCTTGGCGTCCAGCGCGGCCCGGACCGGGACGTCGCCCTCGACCCGCACGCCGGCGCGCACCTCGTCCGCCGACCAGGACGGCAGGCGGAACGAGTCGCACCAGTACCGCAGGTAGGAGGCGAGCCCGGCGCGCGAGAGCCGTCGCACCTCGTCGGCCGACAGGTCGGGCCGCACCCTGGCCAGGTTCGACTCCAGACGTCGAACCGACCCGCCGCGACGACGCCACATCTGGTCGGCGATGCGGGCGAAGATGCCGTAGGCCACCCGGGCGGGCAGCAGGCGCACGAGCCGCCATCCCAGCAGGTAGGACCACGCCGACAGCCGACGCCTCACGGGTCCACCCCTTCGGGCGAGGCCGGCACCGCGCACTGCTGCCTCACGGTGTGCGCCCGCTGGCCGACACGGTCACGACGCTGGCCGCGGCCAGGAGGGCGAGGACGACGGTGAGGACGACAGTGGGGGCGCCCGACACCGACGGCGAAGGTCGCGACGAGCACGACGGCGAGGCGGTCCGCGCGTTCCGCGATGCCACCCGACGCCGTCATCCCGAGCCCCTCGGCCCGAGCCCTGACGTACGGCACGACGGACCCGAGCACGAGGCACAGCAGGGCGAGCAGAGCCGTGGCGCGCTCGTCGCCTCGCCCGGTGAACCAGACGACGAGGCCACCGAAGACCGCGGCATCGCCGAAGCGGTCGCAGGTGGAGTCGAGGAACGCGCCCCAGGTCGTCGAGCGACGCGTCCCGCGCTCGCGCAGGATGCGAGCCATCACACCGTCGACCGAGTCGGTCAGCGCGAAGACCGTGATCGCGACCGTGCCGACCCACAGCTCCCCACGCGGGTAGAACCAGAGCGCGGACGCGATCACGCCCGACCGTGCCCAGGACGGTGACCGGCGTCCGGCCCGAGCCCCAGCGCAGCAGCAGGTTGGCCACGGGCGTGAACAGCCGGGTGGCGAAGGACCGGGCGTAGCGGTTGAGCATGGCTCCATGGCTGTGTCGGGGGCGGGTCGGGGGCCGGGTCGAGGGTCGGCGTCACCCGGGCGGCTCCCCGGACCGGGGCTGGGTCGCCCGCGGTCAGCCTAGTGCGAGGGCGACGCCCTTCCGCCCGCTCCGTCTCGTCGTTGCGCGCGCTCGACCGGAAGGCCAGAGTGGTGCCCACCCCAGCCGCGCCGACGAAGGATCGCCTGACGATGACTGGCCCGACCAGGACCGACGAGGTTCGCAACATCGTGCTCGTGGGGCACACGGGCGCGGGCAAGACCACCCTCGTCGAGGCCCTGCTGGCCGGCACCGGGCGCGATCTCCGCGGGCCGGCTCGGTGGCCGATGGGTCGCACGGTGAGCGACTTCGAGGACGTCGAGAAGCGGCTCGGCCGGTCGGTGTCGCTGGCCGTGGCCCACACGCGGGTGCCGCACCCGGCCGAGCCATCGACGACGGTGCGCCTGACGTTGATCGACACGCCCTGGCCACCCGGACTTCGTCGGCGAGCTGCGAGCCGGTCTGCGAGGAGCGGATGCCGCCGTCTTCGTCGTGTCGGCCGTCGACGGCATCGACGGGGCGACCCGGCTGGCGTGGGACGAGTGCGCGGCCGTCGGGATGCCGCGCATCATCGTCGTCACCCACGTGGACCTGCCCCGCGGTGACTTCGAGACGATCCTGGAGATCTGCCAGCGGCTGTTCGGCCAGGAGACGGTCCAGCCGCTTTACCTGCCCCTGCTCGCGGACGACGACAGCCCCGCGGGGCTGATCGGGCTGCTGTCCTGGACGGTGTTCGACACGTCCTCGGGCGAGCTCGAGGCACGGCCCGCCGACCCGGAGCACATCGAGGCAGCGGGCGGCCGCCGGGACGCGCTCGTGGAGGGGATCATCGCCGAGTCGGAGGACGACGACCTGCTCGACCGCTACCTGGCCGGGAAGCGCGTCTCGTACGACCAGCTGGTCACCGACCTCGAGGCGGCGGTCGCGCGCGGCACGTTCCACCCGGTGCTGCCCTGCGTGCCGACGACCGGGCTCGGCATCCGCGAGCTGGTGGAGGTGCTCGTGCGCGGCCTGCCGTCGCCCGCGGAGCACACGGTCCCCCGGGTCACGACGCCGGACGGCCATCCCCGGCTCGTCGGACTCGGCGGACCGGGACGGTCCGCTGGTCGCCGAGGTGCTCAAGACGACCAGCGACCCCTACGTCGGGCGCGTCAGCCTGGTCCGGGTCTTCTCGGGCACCCTCCACCCCAGCACGGAGGTGCACGTCAGCGGGCACCTCGCCGCCGACGGTTCACGGACCCCGCGGCGAGCCGGCAGGTCACGACCTCGACGAGCGCGCCGCCACCGTCGCCCTGCCGCAGGGTGCGTCAGCTGACCGCGGTGCCGCGCGCGGTCGCGGGCGACCTGGTCGCCGTCAGCAAGCTGATGCACGCCGAGACCGGCGACACGCTGTCGAGCCCCGACGACCCGGCCCTGATGGAGCCGTGGGTGCTGCCCGAACCGCTTCTGCCGGTGGCGATCTCGGCTCCCGTCAGCCGCGCAGGAGGACAAGCTCGCCCACGCCCTCGTGCGTCTCCAGGCCGAGGACCCGACCGCGCGCGTCGTGGTCGACCCCGACACGGGCCAGCAGGTGCTGTGGTGCATGGGCGAGGCGCACCTCGAGGTGCTGCTCGACCGGCTGGCCACGCGCGGCGGCGTGCAGGCCGAGACGCGCCCGGTGAAGGTCGCCGTCCGAGAGACGGTGACGGGCACGGGTTCGGGCCACGGCCGCAACGTCAAGCAGAGCGGCGGGCACGGTCAGTACGCCGTCGTCGACCTCATCGTCGAGCCGCTGCCGCAGGGCGCCGGCTTCGAGTTCGTCGACGAGGTCACCGGAGGCGCGGTCCCCCGGCAGTACATCCCCAGCGTCGAGAAGGGCGTCCGCGCGCAGCTCGCCAAGGGCGTGCGCGCCGGCTACCCGCTCGTCGACGTGCGGGTGCGGCTGACCGGCGGCAAGGCCCACAGCGTGGACTCCTCGGACGCGGCCTTCGCGACGGCGGGTGCCCTGGCCCTGACCGAGGCGGCTCAGGCCGCCGGCATCGCGTTCCTCGAGCCGGTCGACGAGGTCACGGTCGCGATGGACGACGAGTTCGTGGGCGCGGTGATGGCCGACCTGTCCAGTCGCCGGGCCAGCGTCACGGGCACCGAGCCCGGGCTGTCCGGACGGACGACGGTGCACGCCGACGTGCCCGCCTTCGAGCTGACGCGCTACGCCATCGACCTACGGGCCGTCGCCCACGGCACGGGCACGTTCACGCGACGCTACGCGTCGCACGCCCCGGCGCCACCGCACGTCTGCGACCGGCTCACCGCGGGCTGACGTCCGGCCTCGCGGGCCCGGCGATCACGCTTCCCCGGCTCCCGGCGCGCCCCGCGTCCAGGCATAGGCGATCCGGCGACGCGTGTCCGACAACAGCTCGGGAAGCGCCTTCGTGCGGGCGACGACCGGCAGGAAGTTCGCGTCCCCGCTCCACCGCGGCACGACGTGCTGGTGCAGGTGCGCGGCGATGCCGGCGCCCGGCGACCGCACCCTGGTTCATGCCGATGTTGAAGCCGTGGGGCGAGGCGACGGAGCGGATCACGCGCATGGCCGTCTGCGTCATCTCCGCGAGCTCGACCGTCTCGTCGGCGGTCAGGTCGGCGTAGTCGGCCACGTGGCGGTACGGGCACAGGAGCAGGTGTCCGGGGTTGTAGGGGAACAGGTTCAACACGGCGTAGCAGTGCGTGCCGCGCGCCACGACGAGCGCCGTCTCGTCGTCCGAGTCGACGGCCCGGCAGAACGGGCACTGCTCGCCGGGCGAGTCGTCCAGCGGCTTGCCGGACGCGTCACCACCGGCGATGTAGACCATCCGGTGCGGCGTCCACAGCCTCTCGAACCCGTCCGGTTCGCCGGGGTGGTCGTCGCCGACCGAACGACCCGTCGGCCCGACGCCTCCGACGATCCCGTCATCGCCGCCGGCTCTCAGACCTGGGCCCGGGAGCGGACCGCCTCGACGATGCGGGCCACCGCGTCCTCCACCGGCACGCCGTTGTCCTGCCGTCCGTCGCGGTAGCGGAAGGACACCGCTCCGGCGGCGACGTCGTCGGCCCCGGCGATCAGCTGGAACGGCACCTTCTGCTTGGTGTGCGTGCGGATCTTCTTCTGCATCCGGTCGTCGGAGTCGTCGACCTCGACCCGGACCCCCTCTGCCCGCAGGAGCCCGGCCACGTGGTGGAGGTGGTCGGCGAAGTCGGCGGCCACCGGGATCCCCACGACCTGGACGGGTGCCAGCCACGGCGGGAAGGCGCCGGCGTAGTGCTCGGTGAGGATGCCGAAGAAGCGCTCGATCGACCCGAAGAGGGCGCGGTGGATCATGATCGGACGCTGCCGGGAGCCGTCGGAGGCGGTGTACTCGAGCTCGAAGCGCTCGGGCAGGTTGAAGTCCAGCTGGACGGTCGACATCTGCCAGGTCCGGCCGATCGCGTCACGGGCCTGCACCGAGATCTTCGGACCGTAGAAGGCCGCGCCGCCCGGGTCGGGACGCAGCTCGAGACCCGAGTTCTCGCCCACCTCGGCGAGGATCTGGGTGGCCTCCTCCCAGATCTCGTCCGAACCGACGGACTTGTCGGGGTTCCTCGTCGACAGCTCGAGGAAGAAGTCGTCGAGTCCGTAGTCGGCCAGCAGGTCCAGCACGAACCGCAGGGTCGCGGCCAGCTCGTCCTTCAGCTGGTCGCGGGTGCAGTAGATGTGCGCGTCGTCCATGGTGAGTCCCCGGACGCGGGTGAGCCCGTGGACGACGCCCGACTTCTCGTAGCGGTAGACCGTACCGAACTCGAACAGCCGCAGCGGCAGGTCGCGGTACGAGCGGCCGGTGCTGCGGTAGATGAGGTTGTGGAACGGGCAGTTCATCGGCTTGAGGTAGTAGTCCTGCCCCGGCTTCACCACCTCGCCGTCGGGACCGGTGACGGCGTCCATGTGCATGGCGGGGAACATCCCGTCCGCGTACCACTGCGAGGTGTCCCGGAGGTCTCGAACAGCGCTGCCTTGGTGATGTGCGGCGAGTAGACGAACTCGTAGCCCGCCTGCTCGTGCCGCTGGCGCGAGTAGTCCTCCATGGAGCGTCGGATGATGCCGCCACGCGGGTGGAACACGGCCAGGCCCGATCCGACCTCGTCGGGGAAGGAGAACAGGTCGAGCTCCGCGCCGATACGCCGGTGGTCGCGTCGCTCCGCCTCGGCCAGGCGCTCCTTGTACGCGACGAGCGCGTCCTTGGTGGGCCACGCGGTGCCGTACACCCGCTGCAGCTGCGGGTTCTTCTCGCTCCCGCGCCAGTAGGCGGCGGCCGTCCGCATCAGGGAGAAGCCGTTGCCGATCAGCTTGGTGGTCGGCAGGTGCGGGCCGCGGCAGAGGTCCTTCCAGACCGTCGAGCCGTCGCGGCGGAGGTTGTCGTAGATCGTCAGCTCGCCCGCGCCGACCTCGGCGTCTGCGCCCTCGGCGATCTCCTCGCCATCGCCGCCCTTGAGGCCGACCAGCTCGCACTTGTACGGCTCCGACGCGAGCTCGGCGCGCGCCTCGTCCTCGGAGACGACCCGGCGCGAGAAGACCTGCCCCTCCTTGACGATGCGCTGCATCACCTTCTCGAGGCGCTTGGTGTCCTCGGGCGTGAAGGGCTCGGCCACGTCGAAGTCGTAGTAGAAGCCGTCGCGCACGGGCGGGCCGATGCCCAGCCTCGCGTCGGGGAAGACCTCCTGGACGGCCTGCGCGAGGACGTGAGCGGTGGAGTGCCGCAGGACGGCTGAGACCGTCCTCGCTGCTCATCACGACCGGCTCGACCACGTCACCGTCGCCCAGGGGATGCACCAGGTCACGCAGCTCGCCGTTGACCCTGGCCACCACGACGGCCTCGGGGCCGTGCTGCGCTCCGGCCTCCGCGGCGAAGATGGCCTCGCCGGCGGTCGTGCCCTGCTCGACCGATCGCTCGCTTCCGGCGACGGACACGGTCAGCTGGGCAGGCACGGGCTTCTCCTCGGGACGTCGACGTGCGGCAGGCGCCGCGCGCCGATGCTATCGGCGGGGGGTCGCGATCCCTCAGCCGGTTTCCGTCGAGACCGCGGAGCCCTCCTCCGCCATTGGCTCCTCCTCCAGCACCACCTCGTCGCCACGGCGGACGAGGCCGGGCTTCAGCACCCGGGCGTAGACGCCGAGGCACTGCCGCGGCGTGCCTGTCACCTCCAGCACCACCTCCCCGATCGCGACCCGGCGCCCGACCCAACCGCGTTCGGCTCCGGGATGGTCGATCTCGAGCACGAGGTTGGCGCGGGGCTGGGGGTCGCAGCCGTCGGGGGCGTCGGACGCGGACTGCGCGTCGACGCTGACCAGGTGGACGGGCTCGACGCCAGCGCGTCGCCCGGCCGCAGGGGCGATACGCACGGTGGCCCCGGCCAGACCACCCGGGGCTGCGCCCGCGGCCCCGCTCAGCGCGGCCTCGGCGTCCCCGCGCGTCACCGGCCGACCGTCCCCCACGTCCACCGTCAGCTCACCGTCGACGACGCCCACCGCGACGGCGCGCAGCCAGGGTGCGTCGCGACCGCTGAGCGGCTCGCCCTCCTCATCGAGGAGCACCCAGCACCGGTCGTCCAGCAGGCCCGCCGGGCCGATCAGGACCTCGCTCAATGACTCAGCACCCGCGGCGCGCAGCGGGTACCGGTAGAGCTCCCCCACGCGCCCGACGACCGTTGCCGACTCCTGCAGACCGTCCATGTGGTCAGGGTACGTCGGGGGACGGGGCGGGCGGGGCGGACGCTGGGACGACGAGAGCCCCGTCCGCCCGGACGGGGCTCGAGGCCGCTCGCTGTACGTGCTGGTGGGCGATACTGGGTTCGAACCAGTGACCTCCTCGGTGTGAACGAGGCGCTCTACCACTGAGCCAATCGCCCTTGGCGCGGCATCACCCTACCCGATGCCCGGACGTGACCCCGCACCGGCTCGCGAGCGGCCTCAGCCCTGGCGCTCGACGCCGGGCAGGCGGCTGAGGAGGTCGGTTGCGACGTCCGGGAACCAGCCGGGAACGTCGACGAGGACGCAGCCCACCCCAGGCCACGAGCCCCACCAGCGCAAGGGTTCCCAGCCCCGACGCCCAGCGCACCCACACCGGTTGCCGGTCGCTCCACTCCATGAGCTGGTGGAACCTCTCCTTGGCCCACTGCAGCAGACGGTGCGCCCACTCGAACTCGCTGGCCAGGACGGCCAGCCCGATCAGGAAGAGCGGGATACCTCCCGGGCCCGGGCAGCCAGCCGGTGAGGAGGGCGGCCACCATCAGCGTGACGCCGACGATGCCGACGACGATGCGGTAGATCAGCCTCGTCATCGGGTCGGCCTTGAGCCGTCGGCGCCAGGCCCACCCGTCCTCGTGCTCGGACGGGCGGTGACGGTGGCGCTCTGTGTGCCCCGGCCGCTCCGAGCGGCTCGGTCGGCCGGCGCGACGTCGGCTCGGCGCGCGAGGTCGACCCGGGGTCGTGGGAGCGTGCTCGTCCATGTACTCAGCGTAGGCGCGCCGGCTGACAGCCGGCTGTCGCCTCCCGTCGGGGGACCCCCGTCAGCCGTTCGCCGCACCGAGATCGGGGAAATGCCCGTCTACGGAGGTCGGTGCTGGGCCTCGTGAGTGTCCGACGGTCACGCTGCGCAGCGACGAGGACGCACGGCTAGGACGGACGGGTGAAGACTCGCCGTCGGGACGTGTCGAGCGAGGGACGCAGGTGGTCAAATCGCCCACGCGAGAGCCGACTCGGGGGATCCCCATGTTTCGCTCGGCAGGCGGCGGGTACCCCTCGACTGTGCACATCACGAGTGTGCACATCCCCGCTCCCAGGAAGGCCCAGGAGGCTCCCGTGACATCCAGCCAGCGCACCGTGGTTGCCGTACCGATCGAGCTGCGGCTCAGGGTGCCGCAGCAGCAGGTGCTGCCGCTGCCGGTCCAGCTCCAGTACGGCTCCGACGACCCCTACGCGGTCAGCGTGGCCTTCCAGGGCCCGGACGAGGTCGTCACGTGGGTGTTCGCCCGCGACCTGCTGGCCGACGGGCTCCTCGCCCCCGGGGGCGAGGGCGACGTCACGGTGCGGCCCGAGCGGGGACCCTTCGGCGACGTCCTGGTGATCGGGCTCGCCTCGCCGGACGGTCAGGCCGAGCTGGAGGCCGACGCCGGTGACGTGCGCGACTTCCTCCGGCGCACCGAGCAGGTGCTGCCGCGGGGCCAGGAGCACACGGTGATCGACATCGACGCCGAGCTGTCCCAGCTGCTCGCCGACTCCTGACCGGTCTACGGGTCGAGGTCGTCCGCGCTGCGGCGAGCGAACATCTCCGCCACGGCGGCGACGAGACCCCTTGGGGTCAGCGCCCTTCCGTCGACCGCTGACAGCTGGCTGGACGTCTCGCGTCGAGGACGTGAGCACCGCCTGGGTGCACTCCTGCAGCGTCGCCATCGGGAGCGTCTTCTCGCGACACGGCAGTCCGTCGTCCTCGCACCACTCGAGCATCAGCTCGCGGGTGATACCTGCCAGGCAGCCCGACTCGAGCGGCGGCGTGACCAGCTCGTCCCCGACCACCACGGCCACGTTCGAGCCGGTCCCCTCGCACAGCTCGCCTCGGGTGTTGGCCAGCAGCGCCTCCGTCCCGCCGCGCTCGCGGGCGTACTGGAGGGCGATCACGTTCTCCGCGTAGGACGTGGTCTTGAGGCCGGCGGTCGCGCCGCGCTCGTTGCGGGTCCACGGCACGCTGACGGCGGCGGGCGCGCCCGCCCACTGCGGTGACGGCGCGGCGGCCACGACGAGCGTCCCCGGTTCCCCCGACCGCTCGGAGCCCAGGGGCCCGGGGCCGGCCGTCCATGTGATGCGGAGGCGACCGAAGTCCATCGGCAGGGCCGCGACCACGTCGGCGACGGCGGCTCGTACCTCGTCGTCGTCCGGGGCGGGCAGGCCCAGCCCCTCGGCCGAACGCCGTAGGCGTCGCAGGTGCCTGGTGAGGGCGAAGGGGCCGGCAGCCGTCACCTTGCACGTCTCGAAGACCCCGTCCCCCACGGTCATGCCGTGGTCGAGGGCCGCCACGGTCGCTGTCGACGGGTCCCGGACCCTGCCGCCGACCCAGACCACCAACGGTGCTGACGTGGTGCCGCTCATCCCCCCACTCTGCCACGGTGGCGGGAACCTCCACCGGACGCCAGGCCGACGAGCCGCTCGGCCTTCAGCTCCGTCTCCGCCCACTCCGCGGCGGGGTCGCTCCCCCACGTGATCCCCGCTCCCGTCCCGAAGCGGAGAACCCCACCGCCGGCCGGGCTCGGCGTCCACCAGAACGACCGGATGCCGACGGCCAGCGTGCCCTGGGGACCGTCGACCCAACCGACACCACCGCAGTAGGGTCCACGTGGCACCGGCTCGAGCATCCCGGATCGCCTGCAGCGCAGTGCTCTTCGGGGCACCGGACACCGACCCGGGCGGGGAGGTCGCGGTGAGGAGCTCGCGCCAGCCGACGCCCGGCCGCAACCTCCCCCGGACGGTCGACACGAGGTGGACGAGCCCCGGGTGCTGCTCCTGACGCAGGAGCCCGTCGACCTCGACGGTGCCGGGGCGGCACACCCGGCTGAGGTCGTTGCGCACGAGGTCGGTGATCATCACGTTCTCCGCGCGGTCCTTCTCGAGCAGCCCGTCGGCCGTGGCGGCCGTTCCCTTGACCGGTCCCGAGGCGACACGGTCCCCGTCCCGGGAGAGGAAGAGCTCGGGGGACGCGGACACGACCCAGCCCGCCGGCGGGCCCCTCGTCCACCACACCCGCGTAGGGCGCCGGGTTGCCGACCGCCAGCCGGGCGGCGAGCGCCCAGGGGTCAGGCCGGTCGGGCGTCGTCGCGCTCAGCACGCGACACAGGTTGACCTGGTAGACCTCTCCCTGGCGGACCAGCTCGCGGATGCGGGAGACGCCGTCCACGTACGTGGCGCGGTCGACGGACGTCGACCAGGCGTCGGGATCCGGCCCGCACCAGCGGTGTCGCGGCGCCGGCAGCGGACCGGGTGCCAGGTGGCCGAAGCGCAGCGCGAGCCCGCCGCCCTCGAACGGCTGGACGACCGACCACCACCCGGGCCGGTCCAGCGCGTCGGGGTCGACCGCGAGGTCGACCCGCTCCTCCGCCTGCGTGGCCAGCACACCGCCCCACCAGGCACGCGCCCCCGCGAGCAGGGGCACCGCGGCGGGGTGGTCGGGCGCTGGCACCGCGCGACCGTACCGGCCCGTGGCTCACTCCTCGAGGACCACGGCCGTGGTGAGCCGCTCGACGAGGCCCACCGTGTCGAGGTCCTCCCGCACCGCCAGCACCGCGATGCTGAGCCGTCGCTCCGGCACGACGACCAGCGCGCTGCTGTAGCCCGGCACGCTGCCGAGGTGGCCGACGGCGCGCAGGCCGAACGAGGTCGAGATCACCATCGTGCCCAACCCGTAGCCGATGCCGGGCAGCGCGTCCGGCTCGGCGTCGTCCGTCATCCGTGCCACCCACGGGGTGTCCAGGACGTGACCCCCGTACAGGAGGTAGCCCCAGCGCGCGAGGGTCGGCGCGTCCCCCGCCATCCCCGCGGCCCCTCCGGCCAGGCCGGCCAGGGAGCGGTAGGGCAGGTACCCGTCCGCCGGTGGCAGCGGCCGATGGGACACCGGCACCATCACGGGTCCGGGCAAGAGCTGGCCTTCCTGGAGCGAGAGCCGTACCAGCCCAGCGGGCTCGAGCAGATCCGACGTCAGGGCCGACCCCAGTGAGCCTCCGGTCACGTCCTCGATCAGGAGGCTGAGGGCGAGGTACCCGGCCTGGGAGAGGACAGGCCGCTCGGCGGGGGTGGCACCGGGGGCCGCCGCGAGGTCGAGAGCGTCCGACGTCGCCCAGTCGCGCGAGGGGTCGGCGGAGGCCTCGTCGACAGCACCGGGGGCGTCACGGAAGCCCGCTCGCATGCCGAGGGCCTGCTCGACGGTGGCCGAGCCGGAGGCTGCCGGGTGGTCGACGTACCGGGAGACGGGTGCCTCAAGGTCCACGAGACCGGTGTCCGCCAGGTGCAGCACCTCAGCGGCGACGAACGTCTTCGTGACGTCGCCGATGGCCGCGACCGAGTCAGGTCCGACACGTCCTCCGGCGCCGTCGACGCCTGCCGCGCCGGCCCACGACCAGCGGTCCGTCACGACGGAGACGGCCAGCCCGGGCGCCCCGCGCCGCAGCCCGGGGTGCCGCTGCTCGTTGCGCACCACGCCGTCCACGACCGCCTGCAGGGCGGCTGCGACGCCGGGCGGGGCGGCGACGTCCTGAGGGGGTCGGGAGCACCACGACGGGCCCGGGCGGGCGGGGGCGAGCGTTGCGTCGCTCGATCGGGTCCGGTGGGTCGCCGCTGCACGAGCCGAGAGCCACCGAGAGCGCCACGACCACTGCAGCTGCACGGACCCGTCTCATCGCCACCTCACGGCACCGACCACCTCACGGCACCGGCCGGCAGGGTCGACGCCCTCCACCGATCCTCCCCCTGTCGCCCGTGCATGGGCAACGGCGTCACGGCCGCCGCGCTGTGTACGGTCCGTGCTGTGCCCTCCCCCCGACTCGTCGCGACCGCCCTCGCCTGTGGGGTGCTGACGCTCGGCGCAGCCTGCTCGGGACCGGCGGATCGCCCCTGCCGGCACGGTGGCCTCCAGCACGACGAGCCGCATCATCTCCGGCAGCCGAGCCCGACGCCCACCCCGACGCCCACGCCGCCGGAGCCCGTGACGCTGGCCTTCGCCGGGGACGTGCACTTCTCCGGCCGGCTGGAACCGCTGCTCGCGGACGGGGCCGACCCGGCGCAGGCCCTCGCGTCCCTTCGCCCGGTGCTGTCGGCCGCGGACGTCACGGTCCTCAACCTCGAGGCAGCGGTCACGGAGCGGGGCTCGAAGGAGCCCAAGAAGTTCCACTTCCGGGTGCCGCCGACCGCCCTGGACGCCGTCGCCGCTGCGGGAGTGGACGTGGTGAGCATGGCCAACAACCACGGCGTCGACTACGGGCCGGACGGGCTGGAGGACACGCTGGCCGCGATCGGGAGCAGCCCCGTCGGCGTCGTGGGCATCGGGGTGGACGCGGCGCAGGCCTTCGCTCCCGCGCTGGTCGACGCCCGGGGCACGACGGTGGCCGTCCTCGGTGCGACCCAGGTGCCGGACCACACGGCAGCCGCGTGGCGTGCGGACGACGACGACCCCGGCGTGGCCGTGTCACGCGACCCCGACCGGCTCGTGGCCGCCGTCGAGGCGGCCTCGGCGCAGGCCGACGTCGTCGTCGTGTTCCTGCACTGGGGCACGGACTACACCGGCTGCCCGGACGCCGGCCAGCGCTCCATCACCCCACGCCTCGTCGACGCCGGGGCCGACGTCGTGGTGGGCGCGCACGCCCACCAGCTCCAGGGCATGGGCTGGTACACGACCGACGCGGGCAACAGCGCGTACGTCGCCTACGGTCTGGGCAACTTCGTCTGGTGGCGCTCCAACGACGAGGTCTCGATCACCACCGGCGTGCTGACGGTGACGCTGCCGCCACCCCCGGTCGACGGGCAGGTCGTCCCCGACCCGGGCGCGGTGACGGCCGCCACCTGGACACCGATGCGGATCGCCGACGACGGCATCCCGGTGGTGCGCACCGGCGACGACGCGGCCGCCGACCTGGCCTCCTGGGACGCGATCCGCGAGTGCGCGGGCCTGTCGCCCACGCCCCCCGGCTGACGCCGCCGCGCATGGCGGGGGTACCGGTTGGACTCCCCCGCGCGCACTCGGTTAGAGTTCCGACGCACGCCACGCCCCCTGGGGTGAGGTTGCGTGCGGACGTGGCTCAGCTGGTAGAGCATCACCTTGCCAAGGTGAGGGTCGCGGGTTCGAATCCCGTCGTCCGCTCTGAGGCACTGTCGAGACGGCAGCCTGTCTCGCGGTGGAGTGGCCGAGAGGCGAGGCAACGGCCTGCAAAGCCGTCTACACGGGTTCAAATCCCGTCTCCACCTCTCAGCAACGATCCATGATCAGTGCTGAACGGGCGATTGGCGCAGCGGTAGCGCGCTTCCCTGACACGGAAGAGGTCACTGGTTCGATCCCAGTATCGCCCACCAGAGTTGTCGCAGGTCACAGGCCGTTCCGGACATCGTCCGGGGCGGCCTTCGGCGTGTCGGCGGTGGCCGTGTAGCAGCAGATGTAGCAGCCACGCCGGTCAGACCAGCGCGCTCGGCCGCGCGGGTGACCGACCTGAGCGCGTTGCGCGGATCGATCGGCCGGCCGAGCCAGGTGGTGAACACCAGCCCTGCCTCGTGCCACAGGTTGGCGGCGCTGGCGCGTTCCTGCTCGTGACGCGCCGCCACAGCCCGAAGCAAGGTGGCGACCGGCTCTGGGATCGGGAACGAGCGTCGGGACAGTCCGTCCACCGCCGGCGCTACCCCTACCGATCCGGCCACCCTGGCTCCATAATGGCTCCATGCCGAACATCCAGATCAAGGACGTGCCAGCGGACACCCATGAAGTGCTGCGTCAGCGAGCGGCGGCGGCCCACCAGTCACTCCAGGAGTACCTGCGCTCCAGGCTTGTCGCCGAGGCGGCGCGCCCGACGGTGGACGAGGTGCTCGGAATGGCCGGCGACCGCCATGGCGGGACGCTCTCGCTCGCCAGACTCGGTGAGCGCGCTCCAGGGCGACCGTGATCGTCGTTGACGCGAGCGTCCTGGCCGTCGCCCTGCTCGACGACGGCCAGGACGGCCAGGACGCACGTGCCCGCCTGCGCGGCGAGCAGCTCGCCGCGCCGTCACTGATCGACCTGGAGGTGACGTCCGTGTGGCGCGGGCTGGTCCGAGGCGGTCACCTCGACCCCGGGCGAGCCTCGCTGGCCCTGGACGACCTGGGGGCCCTCCCCCTGGACCGCGCCCACCACGCGCCGCTCCTCAGCCGGTGCTGGGCGCTGCGCGACGACCTCACGGTCTACGACGCCGCCTACGTCGCCCTCGCCGAGGCGCTCGACACGACGCTCGTCACCGGCGACCAGCGCCTCGCCCGCGCGACCGGGCCGCGCTGCACCATCGAGGTGCTGGGCGAGGGTGCGTAGCGAACCGCTCATCCCGTGGCCGCGTCCTCATCCTCGATCGCCGGAACGGCCGCCGTGCCGGTGCACCCCGGGTCGCCGCCACGTTCCGCACCTCAGCGACCCGCCGCGCGACCTCGTGCGTCCAGGCTCTTGGCACGGGGCCCTGTCGCGGATAGCGTGCGCTGATGTGACACAGGTCACAATGTCCTAGGGAGTCAGCATGAAGTCTGCACGTCGTCTCCTCACGGTCGCGGCCGCACTCGCCCTCGGTCTCGGCGTGGCAGCCGCGCCGGCCACCGGGACGAGCTCTGTCGCCCGGTTCGCGCCCTCCTCGTCCGCGGTCCCGGGTGTCGCCCCTGCTGGCTCCGAGGCCACCGCTGTCGTCCTGGACAGCTCCGGCCGCGCGATCGACCTGGGTACAGGGGATCCCGCACCGGTCCTGAGCAGCGCCAAGGAGTCGGCCAGGTCCACCTCGGCCAGCACAGCGGAGGCCGCGCTGTTCGGCTGCACTCCGGTCAGCGGCAGGGACAATCCTCACCGGTCCTCCACCGGCGTCGCCGTGTCCGGCCACGGCTGGTGGGACAAGGGCACCTGCAGCAACAACAAGGCCAAGGTCTACAACTGCCTGTACGAGTGGTACACGGACAACACGTGGCGGCAGAAGAAGTGCTCAGTGACCAAGGAGCTGTCGCCCGGCGGCGGGAGCAGCAACCGTACGACGGCCCGCAGGGACTGCGACAACACCCTGCAGACGTCGTGGCGCAACCACGTCGACGTCGACGTGGTCGGTGAGATCGACACCGGGGAGAACCCCATGCGGCAGGCTGACGTCAACTGCCGAATCTACTGACTGACCTATCTCCGGCTCCGCCGGGCCGGCCGGAAGGACACAGCGTGCAGGAGCGCAGCTCCCCCGCACAGCCGGGCGTGGTGCCCGCGGCCCGTCGGGCCGCGGGCACCATGTTCGCTGCGTTGTACGGCGACCTGGTGCCGCACCCGTGGCGGGGCGCCGACCCCGAGCACGACGCATACTCGCTGTTCCTCCAGCGCTCGCTCGCGATGGGCTGGCTCGACGACGCAGAGCCTGGCGATGGCCTTGCCGTCGGGAATGGCCTGTGGTCCATGAACGACGCCGGCTGGGAGCACCCGCTCGCCGGGCCCGGGCTGGTCGCGTGGTTCCAGGTCCAGGCGGAGGCGGTGGCCGCCGACCGGCCGCTGCCGGTGCAGGCATTCCTGCGCGGCGCTGGTGATGCGACGCAGCGGGCCGGAGCCCTGCACCTGAATGCGGTGCAGGTCCTCCTGCCGGTCCAGGGCCTTGACGCCGACGCGCGTCCGGCGTACGCCGCCGTGCCGGCGATGGCCACCCGGCACTGGTTCGGTGCGGGCGACCCGCAGGCGCGCACACCGGTGACGGTAGCCGTCAACGGCGGCCAGGACGTGTCCGTGCGGGTCGTGACAGGCCGGCTGGTCGAGCACCTCGAGCGCCTGGACCAGGCCGTCTTCAACGCCGCTTCTCATGAGGTCCGCGACCCCGGTACCGCCCCGCCCGCCCCCTTCGACGACACCTTCTGGAACGGACCACCCGGACCGGACCTGCTCCTGGACGGGACGCTGTCCGAGTGGACGTGCGAGGCGGTGGGGTGGCTGGCTGAGGTGCTGGCCGACTCCCTGTCCCGCCTGGGCGTGCGGTCCCCCGTCCTGCTGACGGTGTCCCGGGCCGCCCCCGCCTCCCCCGGACACTGAGGGGACGAGGCTCAGCCGGCCCGTGCGGTCCGCTAGGGGTAGGTCCTGAACGGACCGTCGACCACCGGCCACAGCTCCTGGACCAGTGCGGTGATCACGGCCTCGACCTCGGCGTCGGTCCGCGCACCCTCCAGTGGGTCCGGACGCTCGTACGCCCAGATCCCCAGCTTGGCCAGCTTCTTGCGAGCGTGAGGGGCGAAGCCGCGGCCTGTCAGCGAGGCGGTCGCCTCAGGACGGTCCGTGGGCGGGAGGACCTCCACGAGGTAGAGGGCACCGTCGGGCTCCCGGCACCACTGCACGAAGGGCGTGCTCGCGCCGACCGGGAACTCCAGGCCGACGCCGAAGCCGCTGACCTCGCGGCTCTGGGCGGCGAGCGCCTGTCGGACTGCGAGGGTCAGGTCATTCGTGGTCACAGACGCGGATTGTGCCAGTTCGTCCTCGCTGTCACAGGCAGCTGTAGAGACTGTTCGGGTCCCGCTGCCGCTGCCCGATCCAGTCCTTGATCGACACGTACGCCGGCGGCATCGCGGAGCTGCCACCCATCGGGTTGTTGGCCCAGAGGTCGAGCTTGGAGACGGCCATCTGCACCTGGTCGTGGAAACGACCCAGGTTCTCGAGGTGGAACTGGTCACTCGTGAGCTCCGTCAGCCACAGGATCTGCGGACGCAGGTGCGTGATGAAGAAGAGTCGCCGGTTGGCGGGCTCGACGTCCGGGACGGAGCGGATCGCCCGCTCCAGCTCGGTCTGGTCGACCGCTGAACCGGCCGTGATGTCGCAGGGGCCGACGAGGTAGGCCGCACCGATCGCCCCCGAGGTGCGAGGGCAGATGCGGTACCAGGGGATGACCCGGTCGTCCGCCCCGGCGGCCAGCTTGGTCAGCCAGCAGCGGTACCGCCACGCCCGCGGGTCGTTGGAGGCGTCGATCTTCTGCCTCAGGGACCGCACCGCCGCGTCCAGACGTCCGTACTCGCCCGGAGGCAGTGGCTCGTGCGGCGAGACGAAGCTCGGACGCGACGGGGGTGCCGGCGCCGTCGGTGCGACCGGGCCGGGCGCGGCCCGGTCGAGGATCTGCAGCAGCTCCCGTCGGGTGGCTCGGTGCAGCCGGCCGTGGAAGAGCCGGGACAGGTCGTCCCCGGTGCGTTCGACGCCCAGCTGGTTCCGCAGCTCGCGGCGCCTGTCCGCGGGGACCCGCGCGAAGAGCGTGCGGAGCCGCAGTCGGCGCCTGCGCACTCCCGGGTCGTCCGGGTCGGTGAAGCGCAGCCGGAGCTCGCGGGCGATCTCGTCGAGGAGCTCGCGGTAGGGGTCGTTCTCCGAGTCGAGGAGCAGCGCGGACGGCGCTGCCCACTCGGCGTCGAGCGAGTCCGCCTCGTCACTCTGCAGCCCGTCCCAGGGCAGCTCGTCGCCGTGCACCTCGTCGCCGTGCACCTCGTCGCCTCCGGCGCCGGCGGTGCCGGCGGTGCCGTCGGGGCGCAGGACCTCAGCCGTGGACGCCCTCAGGTCGACCCCGAAGGCGAGGTCGGTCTGGCTGATGCTGCCCGCCTTCGGCACGTACCAGCGCCAGGTCGATCCCGGAGCGCCGCCGACGGTCCTCAGTCCGAACACGGCTCCGCGCAGGTGGACGCGGCTCTCCCTCGCGACGTCGCCCTGGTCCTGCGTGTAGTCCTTCCCGTAGAAGCCGCCCTCGAGGAAGCTGATCGCGTTCGCCCGCACCCAGCCCCGGTAGGTCGGCACGCCCGCGAGCGCGGAGTCCGTCATCGCACCTGCGAGCTCTGCCATCCGGTCGGACAGCAGGGCGCGGTAGGCGACGCTCGACGCACGGCCACCCCGGTCCTCGGCGTCGGTGGCGTCCCGGGACCGTCGCCCCCCGGACCCGCCCCCCGCGTCCGCGGCGAGGGTCACCATCGAGGCCGTGACGAAGAAGTGGTACCAGTCCCCGGGGTCCGCGGTCCCGAACTCGTGGTCGGAGAAGAGCAGGTAGAAGATCGACACCTTCTCGGTGCCGCCTGTCGGCGCGTACTTCATTCGACCGGACGGGTGGACGACCGCCGCGACGTAGGTCGTCCGCCCGTCGGTGTACTCGCCGGGCTGTCCCGTACCGCGCCAGGTGATGGCTGTGCCGCTGCGGACGAAGGCCTTGAGCACGTTGTGGCACAGGAGGGTCGCGGCACCGACGTCTCCGGTCAGGTCGACCGCGATGCGGTGCAGCCGCGCCGGGTCGAGCGGCCGACGGCCGAGTCGCCAGTTCGAGATGACCCGGTCCCTCAGGCTCCGGCCGAGCGACAGCAGCACGGGCTCTGTCAGGAACTGGCGCGTCACATCGGCCGGGACCCGCGAGTCCCCCTCGTACTGGCTGAGGTACAGGGCGAGCTCGACCGGGTCCACGGTTCCCAGCGCCAGCGCCCGGCGCGCAGCGGGTCGCACCGCGTCGTCACGGATCCGGGTCCACTCCCTGGCCTTCGCGCTGCCCGACCGCAGGCCGCCTCGGCGGGCTCCGGGGTGCCGGGCGAAGAAGACCGCGTCGGTGATGTCGTTCTCCGACCGACCGTCCCGCAGGAGCGTGGCGACCAGCCGCGTCTCGGCAGTCTCGGGCACGTCCTCCCCCGCACCCTGGGCGCCGCTCGTCGAGGCGCAGCGCGTGGGCCGAGGAGGCTGCGGGTCTGCCAGGTAGAGGGCACCCAGGTCCTGGTGGGCAGGAAGCTTGTTCGTGCTGAGCAGGAAGGTGCGGTACCGCTGGTCGAGGGCACGGCGGCTCAGCCGGGCCCTCCCCGCGGCGGCGATCTCGTCGCAGAAGAGCTTGGCGCTATCGGCGAGCGAACCGTTCGTGGCGCGCACGTCGGCGTCCGCGTGGTTCTTCGTCCACCTGTCGGATGCGGTGTACGCATCGCACTCGTACCGCATCATGTGGGCGTACGTCGGAGGACGCCGCTTGGCCTTGCGGAAGTCACGAACGTGGCAGGCCTCGTGGTGCAGGACCGCCTCCATCACACCGGGGGCGTCGGCCGAGGCGTCCACGTAGACGTTCGACGCCGAGTTGGTCCACGCCTGGAATCCAGCGCCCCGCACCTGCGTCGACGGCACCTGGGTCATGTCGAGGATCGTCACCCCGGACGGCAGACCGAGTCGGCACCAGACCTTCCGGGCCCTGACGACGTGCCCGGGGTCGTTCTCGGCGAGGTCTCCGGCGGCGTCCGAGTCGTCGGGCTCCGGGGCGGACCGGGGCCGCAGGAGCAGACGCCCCGGAGGCAGCACCCGGGACCGGTGGCTCTCCAGCGGAGCGTCGAGGATGTCGCACCTGCCCCGCGACCGGCTGCCGAGGGTGACGCCGAGCAGGACGTCGCCCGGACGGGTGGCGGCGGTCAGCGCCTCGCCGGGGCGCGCCACCACCTCGAAGCGCTCCCCCACCCACCGGCCGAGCCGGCCGTCGGGCCGATAGAGCAGCTCCCGGTAGGCCGTCGCGGGCGCTGCCGCGAGCACCAGGCGCGGGTCGGAGTCGCCGCCCACGAGCGCGGGAACCCAGCTGGTCCGGATCATCGTCGTCTCCTTCGTCGTGGCGTGGGGGAAGTCCGCGCGGAGCCTGTCGGTCAGGGCCCGCAGGTCGAGGAGCCCGCGACCTGCACGCCGCGGGTCGTGCGCCGGTGGGGACGGTGAGGCGGTCCCGAGGACGAGCGACCGGATCCGTCGCGCCGGCAGCCGACGGCCACCTGCCTCGAGGCAGAGGGCGACGGCACCGGTCACGTGCGGGGTCGCCATGCTGGTGCCCGACTTGCGGACCAGCAGGTCGGGGCTGCCGGCGCACTCGGCCGGAGCGGAGCGCAGTGCCAGCTCGTCCACGCCCCGGGCGACGAGGTCGGGCTTCACACGGTCGTCGCGCGTCCAGCCGGAGCTGGAGAACGGGGCCAGCGGGTGCCCCGCCTGATGGGCGTCGTAGGCGCCCACGACCAGGGGCAGGCGGCCGTTCGCCAGGGTGCCCGTGGTGGTGGTGGGGCTGGCGTCCGAGGCGCGGAACCGGCTCTGGCAGTGCGGGCACGCCTGGTCCCGCTCGATCCACGCGTGGAAGGTGCCGTCGACCACGCTGCGCCCGAGGAGCGTCAGCGTCCACTCACCCGGCGGCGCCGTGACGTAGAGGAAGGCGTCGACCATGTTGTCGTGGTTGTTGGGATCGTCCTCGCGGTGGTAGACGCGGCCGACGACCTCACCGGCCACCACGACGTCGGCCACCTCCCCGAGCGCCGCTCGCACCGGGCGGTCCGACCCCGGCGGGGTCAGCTCCACCACCAGCTCGTCCACACCCGGGTACCAGACCTCCACCTCGTTCGGGGTCGAGTCGTCGGGGTGGGTGCTGAAGCGCATCGTCCGGCGGCCACCGGGCGGCACGTGACCGGTGCTGTGCGTGCCGGAGCGGTAGTAGTTGCCCGCGCTCTGCACGACGAAGCAGCCGGGGGTGCCCAGGAGCAGCTGGTCGACGGCCATCTCGGCGGGCGTGCACCCGTCGTGCGGGCCGGCATGGCGTCCGACGCTGTCGTTGACCACCCACGGCCGGCCCGCGGCGGTGCGCCGGACGAAGTCGAGACCCTCGAGCAGGCGCAGGGAGTCGCCGAGGTTCGCCAGCCCGCCGGTGTCCCGGTCGGCGAGGTGCACGAACGCGAGGTCCGCGTCGCACGCCACCCCGGCCGGCCCACCCGACCTCCCGTTGCCGGCGGCGATGTCGAGGACGTGACTGCCGTGGGCACCGGTTCCTGCGTCGGCGTCGGCCGGGTGGTACCCCAGAGCCAGGTAGGGCTGGTCGGTCCGCAGGGCAGCGTCGATGTCTGCGGACGAGAACACCGTCCCGTAGCCGTAGGGGGACGGGGAGCCGCGCGCGCCCGCCTGACGGTCCCGCTGGTCGAGGAGCGCCAGCAGACGCGTGCTCCCGTCGGCCCGGCGGAAGCACGCCGCCGCGAAGTCCAGTCCCCAGTCGAGGGCCGCCACGACGACGCCGCGACCGGTGAGCCCCGTCCCCTCCGGACGACGGCGATCCGTCGGACGGTGGACGGGGTCGGTCGCCGCCTCGGCGACGTCACCGGTGGCGGCCAGGGCAGTCTGGTGCTCGGGCCCCAGCCCCCGCGACGCCTTGCAGCTCGCCACGAGCGGATGTCGTCTCACCGCGACGACGTCGCGCGCGCGGATCCGGCACGTCGCCACGGTGCCGAAGCGAGCCACGACGCGGACGCCGGGCACGACCGCGTCGCGGAACCGGAACCGGACGATCGCCTCGACGACCCGCTCGGGGTCCCGCCGCTCGGCACGCAGCAGCTCGCGCAGCGCCGGGTCCACGGTCCGTCCTCACCGGCACCGGCGACCGACGGCTACTTGGCCCCGCCGGCTGCAGGGCGGACAGTCAGACGCGTGCGCCGCCGCACGTCGCCGAGCTGCGCCGTGATCACGACCGTCCCGGCAGCCTTGGCGGTGACCTTGCCTGTGGTCGAGTCGATCTCGGCGACGGAGGTGTCGTCCGAGGACCACGTGACGTCCTTGTCGAGCAGCTTCCCGGTCCGGTCGAACACGTCCGCGACGAAGCGGTCGTTCTGCCCCGCCTGGATCTCGCTCGAGGCCAGCACGTCGATCGAGCTGGCGGCACCCAGCCGTCCCCTGTTCTCGCCGATGACCGTGATCGCGGCCACGGCGGCCCCACCCACGACCCGGGGGTCCTTCACGAAGCCCTCGAAGCCCTTTCCCCGCTGTTGCGGCGTCAGGAGCAGGAGCGGGGAGAATCGCAGTGCCGCACGGAAGTACGCGTTGTCCGGGGCGTCGAAGGACTCGATGAACTGGTTGATCGCGGCACCCGACACCGCCGCGTACTCGGAGCGACTCATGCGACGGCTCATCGCTGCCGTGGCGGTGCGAAACTTGTCCTCCTGGACCTTGGTGTTCAGGTCCAGGGTGCGGATGGCCTTGACGGCCGCCTTCGGCGTCGACGAACGGGGCACGGGTCGGCGACCGCGCCGGGCAGCGACGGCCTTGGCGGCTCGGCGGCGCTGCGCGGCGGCGATGCGCCGACGTCGCATGGCCGCGCGACGCCGTGAGGCACGCGACCTGCGGGCCTCGCTGTCGTCGTACTCGGCGCTGTCGTCGTACTCGGCGCTGTCGTCGTACTCGCTGTCGTCGTACTCGCTGTCCTCGTACTCGCTGTCGTCGTAGAGCTCGCCGGTCTCGGAGTCGTCGTACTCCGCCCCGTCGAGCCCGATGTCATCCAGCCACACGGTGCTGCTCATCTGCGTCCCCTTCCTCGGCTTCCCCGCCGGAGTCGTCCCGGGACGGGACGTCTGCGGGGTGATGGTTGTCCGCGCTGGTGTCGCGTGCGGGTGTCGCAGCGCGGGCTGTTGCGGCACGGGCTGTTGCGGCACGGGTTGCTGCGGGTCCGACGAACTCGGCGAACAGCTCGGGATCCGGGTCGGTCCAGCCGGAGGCGCCCTCGCCCGCGCACACCTCACAGTCGGCGTCGGCGCCCCAGCAGTCGCAGGCGCCGAGCGCCGCCGCCAGGAGGAGGTTGTGGTCGACCAGGTCCTGGTGGCCCGCGGCCTCGAAACCCTCCACGACGGTGGGCGGGCCCTGCTGGGCGGCGGCCACCCCCAGGCGGTCCACGAGCTGCGACAGGACGCTCTCCAGGAAGCCCGAGGGATCGGGGAGGACCCGCTCCAGCAGGGCCTCGACGTCCGCGAGCTCGGAGGTGGTCACGTCGTCCCCCACGCCAGCGCGAGGACGTCGTCGTCGGCATCCATCAGCGCCGTGTAGGCCTCGTGGTCGGAGATGCTCGCCCTCGCCCCAGACGTCCAGCGCCTCGGAGTCACCGCCCCTGCGCCTGAACATCACGGCATCGGCGTCGGCGGCGGCCTGCCCGTACAGGCTGCTCAGTGCCCGCAGCACCGTGGCCACGGGCATCCCGTTGACCGTGGACCTGCCCTGCGGGCCCAGCGCCGCGGCGAGGGTGCTGAGGATCGCCCCCCGCTGCTGCCCGAGCAGGAGCGCCCTCATCGCGGCGTCCGAGCCGCCCGCTCCCGGCGACGGTCCAGCGGCCCCGACGGCCCCGACGGCCTGAGCCGGAGCCGGCACGCGTGGGATGCTCGGTGGACGGCCTGCAGCCGGGGGCGCGGCGGGGCGGCCGGGGATCGCCTTCGCGGCGGCCATCCCGAGGCTGCTGCCCAGGGCTGTTCCGACGGGTCCCCCCACGACGGTGCCGAGCGCGCCTCCCACGATCGGCAACGCGGTGCCGGCGACCTGGGCGAAGACGGGATCCCTGACGACGCTGGAGGCGCCGCGACCGATCTGCTGGAGGGCCTTGCCGAAGTTGAAGCCCTCGGCGGGCGACATCGTGTCGAGCGCCGAGAACACCGCGTCGTCCAGGTCCTCGGAGTCGAGATCCCGCAGGTCCCCCCGGAGCGCTCCACGCAGCAGCTCGCCGTAGGTCGGCGACTCCACGTCGACGCCGAGGAGGGACTCGTCCCCGTCGTCCCAGAGCTCGCCCTCGGCCCACTGCTCCCCGTCGGCCCACTGCTCCCCGTCGGCCCAGGCGTCGAGCTGGTCCTCCCAGTCGTCGGAGTCGTCGAGATCGGCGTCGTCCCAGGCGTCCTCGCCCAGGTCGAGGTCGAGATCCTCCGTCCACAGGGCGCTGTCGTCCAGCATCGGGGTGACCCCCTTCCGGTCGTCGTCCCCCCGTTCTCACCAGCCACGGGGCCCGCTGGGCAGACGCTAGGCCGGACCCGTCACGGCGCTGTCACCGTCTGTCGTGACGCGACGGTGACGGCGCGACGGAAGCATCGAGCGGTCGACGGGCTCGGGTCCCGGCCGAGCGCCTCGACGTCACGGACCACCGCAGTCCGAGGGAGGACGCCATGACCCGAGGCATCACGATGCGCCTGCTCGGCGGGTTCGAGCTCCGGCGCGACGGCCGGGTCGTCGACGTCCCCGTGGCAGCGCACCGCCTACTGGGTTTCGTCGCGCTGCAGGACCGGCGGCTGCCTCGCGCCTACGTGGCCGACGTGCTGTGGCCCGACACGGACGAGGAGAAGGCCCACGCGAACCTGCGCACGGCCCTCTGGCGGCTCAAGAGGGCGGGGCGGGACCTCCTCGTCGTCTCGGCCGGTGAGCTCGGTCTGGGCGACTCCGTGGTGGTCGACGTCCGGACCCTCCACGCGGCGGCGCGTGAGCACCGACGGGTCGGCGCCCTGCCGGACCCCGAGCTCCTCCTCGACCTGAGGGGGGAGCTCCTGCCCGGGTGCTGGGACGCGTGGGTCGTCTTCGACCGCGAGCGCCTGCGACAGGAGGCCGTCCAGCTGTTCGAGTTCGCTGCCCGCGCGGCCCTGGCCCGCCGGGAAGACCACCTCGCCCTGTTGCTCGGACTCGGGGCCGTCGAGTGCGACCCCCTGCGGGAGTCGGCCAACGTCCTCGCGGTGAGGGTGCGCCTGGCGTGCGGCGACGTCGTCGGCGCCGTGCGGCACGCCCGCTCCTACGCGCGCCTCCTGCAGGACGAGATCGGGGTCGGACCCCCGACACCCCTGGCAGACCTGCTGACGACCTACCGGGGGCAGGGCGACCGTCCGGCTCGGGACCGCGCGCCGGCCATCGCCTGACGCCTGGGCGCACCCCGGAGACGACGCTCGGAGATGTCTCGGTGACGGTGGTGCGCCATCGTGCCGCCCATGGGTCCGGCTCCCCGCCCAGAACCTCACGTCGTCGTCGGCGTGTGCCACGTCAGCGCGCGCGTCACCTCCGCCTCGGAGCCCCACGACCTCGTGCTCAGCGTCGCGATGACCACCGACGTCACGCGACAGGAGTCGACGACCACGGTGGTGACCGGTGTCGACGCCGCGTGCCTCGAGGTCAGGCGGTGGGCTGCGCTGCTCTGCGCGCCAGTGACGAACGGTCGCGCGTGAGCCCCGTGCTGGCCGCCCCCGGCGTAGGGTCGTGCCACGCCAGCGTCGGCCCACGGAGAGGCGAGTCCATGGAGAAGTCGTCCCTGACGGCGAGCGCCCGTCGTCACCTCGAGACGGCACGCGAGGCGTCCAGCGGTCGCAGCGCCCACACGGTCTACGGCGGTCACGAGCACGTCCTGCGTCAGACCGTGATCGCGCTGGCGTCCGGACGACGGCTGGAGGAGCACGAGAACCCCGGCGAGGCCACCGTGCACGTGCTGCTCGGGCGAGTCCGCCTCTCCGCGGGCGACGTCCACTGGGAGGGCTCACCCGGAGACCTGCTCATCGTGCCCGACGAGCGGCACAGCCTCGAGGCCCTCGAGGACTCGGCGGTACTGCTCACCGTGGCCAAGCTGGCCTGAGGGGGATCGTGGACGAGTACACCTGGACCTTCGACACCGAGGGCGTCGACTGGTCGGAGCTGTCCGAGCTCTACCGGATCGCTCCGCTGGGCGAGAAGCCGCCGGACCGGCTGGCCACGGTGTTCTCGCACAGCATGTTCACGTGCTTCGTCCGCGCCGACGGCCGCCTCGTCGGAGCCGGACGTGCCCTGGCCGACGGTCTCGACGTGGCCTACATCGCCGACGTCGCGGTGCACCCGGGGCACCAGCGTCGTGGACTGGGCGGCCGGCTGATCACCGAGCTTGTCCGGCGGGCCGACGGCCACACCAAGGTGATCCTGTACGCCAACCCGGGCGCGGAGGCGTTCTACGCGAAGCTCGGGTTCCTGAGGATGCGGACGGCGATGGCCATCTGGTCGGACCCGGACGCAGCTGTGCAGTCAGGTCTGCTCGAGCCCTGAGCACCGTTCAGCGCTGGACGTCCCTGCGTCCCTCGATCTTCCGGCGTTCCCGCTGCCCGCGGTGGATCTGCCGCCACCGGTCGGCGCGCTGGGCCGCGACGCGGGCGTCGACGCGAGCCGCCTGGTACTCCTGCTCCCGCACGAGCTTGCGGTAGGAGCGAAGGCGCCGCTCGGCCAGCTCTCCGGCCTCGACGGCGGCCAGGACGGCACAGCCCGGCTCCACGGTGTGGGTGCAGTCGCCGAAGCGGCACCGGGCCGCGAGCTCCTCGACCTCGGGGAACACGTCATCCAGGTCCTCGGCGCCCGCGAGGCCGACGCTGCGCATCCCGGGGGTGTCCAGCACCGCTCCCCCGCCTGGCACCAGGTGCAGCTCGCGCGTCACCGTCGTGTGCCGCCCCTTGTTCATCGCGCCGAGGGTGCGCGTGAGCATCACCTCGTCGCCGACGAGGGCGTTCAGCAACGTCGACTTCCCGACGCCCGACGCCCCGAGCAGGGCCACGGTCCGTCCCGCCGCGAGCTGTTCACGCAACGGGTCCAGGCCGTACCCGTCGACGGTGGAGACCGCCCACACCGGGCAGCCGGGGGCGCAGGCCGAGATCTCCTCGACGGTGCCCCGGGCGTCCAGGACGAGGTCGGCCTTGGTGAGGACGACCGCGGGCGCGGCACCCGAGGCCCAGGCCAGGGCGAGGAGCCGCTCCACGCGGCCGACGTCGGGGTCGGGGTCGAGACCCTCGACGACGCAGACGACGTCGGCGTTGGCGGCGAGGACCTGTCCGCGTGACGACCTGCCGGCCTGCAGCCGGACCACGGAGGTGCGGCGTGGCAGCACCTCGACGAGGGTCGGACGCGTGCCGGCGGCGGCGTCGCCGCGGTGGACCAGGACCCAGTCGCCGGCGGCGGGGGTCTCCACGGGGTCGTCGTCGACGGCGCGCCGCAGGGCGGTCCCCCACTCGACGGTCAGCGGGCCGTCGTCGAGGACCACCTCGCTCGCGCCGCGGTCGGCGCGCGTGACGCGGGCCGGGTGCAAGGGGACGTCGCGGTCGACACAGGCGGCCTGTGCCCAGTGCTCGTCCCAGCCGGCGTCGCGCAGGGTGGTCGTCGGCCGGACGAGGTGGAGGCGGGTGGTGCGGGAAGGCTCGGTCACTGTGGTGCCCTTCGAGGTGCACCGGACGGGCCGGGCCGGCTGGAGGGCCGGGCCTCAGGGACGCTCGCGGTGCGGGTGGACGGGGGTCGCCGTGCGGCTGTCAGCAGTCATCGCCGGCACCTCCGTCCTGTCCGCGGTCCCGGGCTCGTCCCGGGTCGCCCTCACGATGCTAGGAGGCCTCGTCCTCGGCGTCATCTGACTTTCCGACCGCCGCCGCAGCGGCGGCACCGCGAGGGAAGTGGCGTCCGTGCTTCAGCCACGGCCCCGCCTCGGTGTCGCGGACGGGGGTCAGCGTGGGTGTGCCACCGCCGACGGGTGCGTCGGCGGGGCTGCGCCTCGTGCCGGGCCACCTGACGTCCACGGCCGAGTTGAGCGCGGCACCGACGAGCACGGCCAGGGCGAGCAGGTACAGCCACAGCAGCACGACGATCGGGGTGGTCAGCGGCCCGTAGATCGAGAAGCTGCGGCTGGCCGGGTCGCTCCCGGGCTGCGCAGCCCCGGGGGTGCCGCCCAGGGAGAAGGACAGGAACAGACGCAGCAGCCCGCTGGCGAGGATCCAGCTCACCAGGGCGAGCACGGCGCCCGGGATGTCCCTGCGCCACGGCGTCCGGAGCGGGGCGCTCACGTGGTACAGGCTGGTCAGCAGGGCGATGCCCAGCACGGTCACCACGGGCCAGTACAGGACCATCAGCCCTTCCAGCGTCGCCGGCAGCACGTCGCGCAGGAGCGACGGTCCTACCAGGACCAGCGGCACCGTGACCGCGCCCAGCGCGAGTGTGAGGCCGTACAGGCCGAAGGACAGGACCCTCGTGCGGAGGATGCCGCGATGGCCGCCCTGCCCGTACATGATCGAGATGGTGTCGATGTAGACGTTCAGCGCACGGGACCCCGACCACAGCGACAGCACGAAGCCCAGGGAGATCAGGTCGATGCGTGGCGTGTCGATGGCGTCCTCGAGTGTGGGGATGATCACGCTGTTGACCACGTCCGAGGTCAGGAACGGCGAGAGGTAGTCCCGTAGGCCGTTCTTCAGCTGGAGCGCGGTGTCTGCCCCCAGCTCGGACCCGACCCAGGCCGCCGTGGCGGCCAGCCCCAGCAGCAGCGGCGGCAGCGAGAGCAGGGCGAAGAAGCCCGCCTCCGCCGCCAGGCCCGTCACGCGGTACCGCAGGCAGACGCGGATCGTCACGCTGACCAGGTGCCAGGCGTGCCGGACGCGCCGGTGCCGTGCGAGCGGCCGGGCCCGGCGACGGGCGGTGGCGGCCGTGTGGTCAACCGCCCGCTGCACCGCACCAGGGGTCGCCACGTGCCCACGGTAACCACCGATCACCGGCTCGGCCCGCAGGCTGGCGGGCGGCCGTGCCCGGGCGGCGGGACGGTTCCGTGATGGACGCTCCGGGCGACTACCGTGTCCGGGTGCCGATGACACATCGCGTGACCAACCAGGTCCCGCCGCTCGCCGGCCCCGGCCCGTGGCTGGGGGACGTCGCGCTGCGGGATGCCGTCGAGCGCCACGGCGCCGCCGCGCACACCACCCGCCTGGCCGACCTCGGCGCCATGGCCGGGAGCACGAAGGCGCGCGCGTGGGCGGACCAGGCCGAGCGCTACCAGCCGGTGCTGCACACCCACGACGCCCGCGGCGAACGCATCGACGAGGTCGAGTACCACCCCGCGTACCACCAGCTCATGCAGGTGGGCGTCGAGCACGGTCTCGGAGCCGGCGCCTGGACGGCCCCGCGAGGGTCGGGAGCCCACGTGGCGCGGGCCGCCGGGATGCTGATGTGGAGCCAGACCGACGCCGGGCACACGTGCCCGCTGTCGATGACCGGCGCCGCGGTGCCCGCCCTGCGGGTCGACACGGCCCTCGCCGACCTGTGGGTACCCCGGCTGGCCTCGACCGTCTACGACTTCGGGCTGCGCCCGGCCTCCGAGAAGGCCGGCGCACTGGCCGGCATGGGCATGACCGAGAAGCAGGGCGGCTCGGACCTGTCGGGCACCAGCACGCTCGCCGTCCCCGTGCCGTCAGGGCCTCTCGAGGGCGGCCAGACCTACCGCCTGACGGGTCACAAGTGGTTCTGCTCCGCGCCCATGAGCGACGTGTTCCTCGTGCTGGCCCGTGCCGACGCCGGGCTCACGTGCTTCGTGGTCCCCCGTGTGCTCGACGACGGTCGTCGCAACACCTGGCGCCTGCAGCGCCTCAAGGACAAGCTCGGGAACCGGTCCAACGCGTCGAGCGAGCTCGAGCTCGAGGGCACGTGGGGCGTCCGTCTCGGTGACGAGGGCTCCGGTGTGCGCACGATCCTCGGCATGGTCGCGGCCACCCGGCTCGACTGCGTCCTGGGGTCGGCGGCCACGGTGCGGGCCGGACTCGTCCAGGCCGTCCACCACGCTCGCCACCGCCGCGCGTTCGACACGCTGCTCGTGGACACCCCGCTGATGTCCAACGTCCTCGCGGACCTGGCCGTCGAGTCGGAGGCCGCCACCCTCCTGGGCCTGCGGCTGGCCGCCGCGACCGACGCGGCGTGGGCGGGCGACCAGACGGAGGGCGACCTGGCACGAATCGGCGTCGCCATCGGCAAGTACTGGGTCTGCAAGCGTGCCCCGATGCTCGTCGCGGAGGCGCTGGAGTGCCTCGGCGGCAACGGCTACGTGGAGGAGAACGGTCTGGCCAGGCTGTTCCGTGAGTCGCCGCTGAACTCCGTCTGGGAGGGCTCCGGCAACGTCATCGCCCTCGACGTGCTCCGGGTCCTGCGCACCAGCGAGGGCTCCGTCGAGGCGCTGGTCACCGAGCTCGAGTCGGGCAAGGGGGCCTCGAAGCGCCTCGACGCCGCCCTCGTCGAGGGTGTCGACACCCTGCGAGAGGCCGCACGGGAGGCCACCAAGGACCCTCAGGCGGTCGCAGGGGCCGCACGCTGGGTCGTCGAGCGCCTCGCCGTGCTCCTCCAGGCCTCCCTGCTCGCCCGCTACAGCCCCTCCATCGTGACCGACGCCTACGTCTCGACTCGCGTGGAGAGGGGCGGTGGCCTCACTCTGGGCACCATGCCCGTCGGTGAACCCACCACACGTGGGATCGTCGACCATGCCGTCACGGCCTGAACCACCACCATCAGCTCGACCCGACCCGTCACCACCCAAGGAGCATCGCGTGCAGATCTGGCCCGGACGGCCCTACCCCCTGGGGGCCACCTTCGACGGGACGGGCACCAACTTCACGCTGGTGTCAGAAATGGCAGAGCGCGTCGAGCTGTGTCTCGTCGACGCGGACGGCGCTGAGACGCGCCTCGACCTCACCGAGGTCGACGGCGGCGTGTGGCACGGCTACCTCCCCACCATCCAGCCCGGGCAGCGCTACGGCTACAGGGTCCACGGGCCCTACGACCCCGAGAGCGGTCAGCGCTGCAACCCGTCCAAGCTGCTGCTCGACCCGTACGCCAAGGCGATCGACGGTCAGGTCGACGGCGACGAGTCCCTGTTCTCGTACCGGTTCGACGACCCCGAGGACTTCAACGACGACGACAGCCTCGGGCACACGATGACGTCGGTCGTGATCAACCCCTTCTTCGACTGGGGCAACGACCGCAGCCCGGGTCACGAGTACCACGAGACCGTGATCTACGAGGCGCACGTCCGCGGCCTCACGCAGACGCATCCGGACATCCCGGAGGAGCTCCGGGGCAGCTACGCGGCGATCGGTCACCCGGCGATGATCGAGCACCTCACGGAGCTCGGGATCACGGCGATCGAGCTCATGCCGGTGCACCAGTTCGTGCAGGACACCCACCTGCAGGACAAGGGCCTCAGCAACTACTGGGGCTACAACACGATCGGCTTCTTCGCCCCCCACAACGGCTACTCGTCGAACGGCACGCTCGGGCAGCAGGTCCAGGAGTTCAAGGGGATGGTGAAGTCCCTGCACGAAGCGGACATCGAGGTCATCCTCGACGTGGTCTACAACCACACCGCCGAGGGCAACGAGATGGGCCCGACGCTGTGCTTCCGCGGCATCGACAACGCCAGCTACTACCGGCTCGTCGACGACGAGCAGGAGCACTACTACGACACCACCGGCACCGGCAACAGCCTGTTGATGCGCAACCCCCACGTGCTGCAGCTGATCATGGACTCGCTGCGCTACTGGGTGCTCGAGATGCACGTGGACGGCTTCCGGTTCGACCTCGCGGCCACGCTGGCCCGCCAGTTCCACGAGGTCGACCGGCTGAGCGCCTTCTTCGACCTGGTGCAGCAGGACCCGGTCGTCAGCCAGGTGAAGCTCATCGCGGAGCCCTGGGACCTCGGCGACGGCGGCTACCAGGTCGGCAACTTCCCGCCTCTGTGGACCGAGTGGAACGGCAAGTACCGCGACACCGTCCGCGACTTCTGGCGCGGTGAGCCGGCAACCCTCGGCGAGTTCGCCTCCCGGCTGACCGGTTCCTCGGACCTCTACAAGGACGACGGTCGCCGTCCTATCGCCAGCATCAACTTCATCACTGCACACGATGGCTTCACGTTGCGAGACCTGGTCTCGTACAACGAGAAGCGCAACGACGCCAACGGCGAGGGCGGCAACGACGGCGAGAGCCACAACCGGTCGTGGAACTGCGGCGTGGAGGGCGAGACGGACGACCCCGACGTGCTGGAGCTGCGGGCGCGCCAGCAGCGCAACTTCCTCAGCACGCTCCTGCTGAGCCAGGGCGTGCCGATGATCGCGCACGGCGACGAGATCGGTCGAACCCAGGACGGCAACAACAACGTCTACTGCCAGGACAACGAGATCGCCTGGATCGACTGGGATCTCGACGAGTCCGCGACCGACCTCCTCGAGTTCACGCGCAAGGTGCTGGCGCTGCGGCAGGAGCACCCGGTGTTCCGTCGTCGCCGCTTCTTCGCCGGCGACGCGAGCCACGGCGGGGAGAGCGACCTGGGTGACATCGCCTGGTTCACACCGTCCGGCGAGCACATGGACGAGGAGCACTGGACCAACGGCTACGCGCGCTCGGTGATGGTGTTCTTCAACGGCGACGCGATCCCGGAGCCGGGGCCACGGGGTCAGCGGGTCGTCGACGACTCGTTCCTCGTGCTCTACAACGCGCACCACGAGGCGCTCGACTTCACCCTGCCGGAGACCGCCTACGGGGCCAGCTGGCAGGTCGTCTTCGACACGGGGATGGAGACGGACGAGGGCACGAAGCTCGCCCCGACCGACTCCCTGCGCGCCGTCGCGCGCAGCACCATCGTCCTGCGCCGGGGCTGAGGGTGGCTGGAGGACGCGACGAGGAGACCGGCTCGCAGCAGGTGCAGGCACGCCGGCCCGCGGCCGGTCGACCCGTCCCGGTGTCGACGTACCGGGTGCAGGTCCGCTCCGAGTTCGGCTTCGCCGACGTGGCGGAGCAGGCCACGTACCTGGCCAGGCTCGGGGTCAGCCACGTCTACCTGTCGCCCGTGCTGGCCGCGACCCCCGGGTCGGCGCACGGGTACGACGTCGTCGACCACGGCCGGCTCTCCGACGACGCCGGCGGGCGCTCCGCCTTCGAGGCGATGAGTGACGAGCTGTCCGCCCGGGGGCTGGGAGCGGTCGCTGACGTGGTGCCCAACCACGTGGCCGTCCCCACCCCCGCGCACCTCAACGCGGAGCTGTGGTCGGTCCTGCGGGACGGCCCCTCCTCCCCCTTCGCGCACTGGTTCGACGTCGACTGGGCGACGGAGGACCACGCCTTGCTGATGCCCGTGCTGGGCGACCGGATCGGCGACGTGCTCGCGCGTGGCGAGATCACGCTCGACCTCGAGGGCGGGGCAGGCCCCGCCGACCGGCCCGGTGGCCCAGGGCCGGTGCTGCGCTACTTCGAGCACGTGTTCCCGGTCCGGCCCGGAACCGAGCAGCTGCCGCTGCACCAGCTGGTCGACCGTCAGTGGTACCGGCTCGCGTACTGGAAGGTCGCCGACGAGGAGCTGAACTACCGCCGCTTCTTCGACGTCGACACGCTGGCCGCCGTGCGCGTCGAGGACCCCGACGTCTTCGAGGCCAGCCACCGGCTGCTGCTCGACCTCATCGAGGAGGGGCGCCTCGACGGTTTGCGCATCGACCACCCCGACGGTCTCGCGGACCCGCGCGGCTACCTGCGTCGCCTGGCGGAGGCGACCAACGGGTCGTGGGTGGTCGTCGAGAAGATCCTCGAGGGCGACGAGCCCCTCTCGTCCGACTGGCCCTGCGCCGGGACGACCGGCTACGACGCCCTGATGCGAGTCGGCGGCCTGTTCGTCGACCCCTCCGGTGCGGGACCGATGACCGCGCTGTGGAACCGGGTCGAGGCGAACGCCGAGCCCACCGGGACGGGCGCCGACCTGCACTCGGTGATCGAGGACGCGAAGCGCATGCTCGTCGCCGGCTCCCTGTTCGCGGAGGTGCACCGTCTGGTCGAGCTGCTGGCCCAGATCGCGCACGCCGACGTGCGTCTGCGCGACCACACCCGGCGCGCCTTCTCGGACGTCGTCGTCGAGCTGCTCGTGGCCTTCGACCGGTACCGCGCCTACGTGGTGCCCGGCGAGGTCGCACCCCCCGACCAGGTCGCCGTCCTCGACCACGCCGTCGAGCAGGCGCGACGCAAGCTGGCCGAGGACCGGCACGACACCCTCGACCTCGTGCGCGACCTGCTGCTCGGGCGCGAGGCCGGAAGTGCGGGACGTCTCGACGAGAGCGCCCGCGCCGAGCTGGTCGTCCGCTTCCAGCAGACGTGCGGTCCGGTGATGGCCAAGGGCGTCGAGGACACCGCCTTCTACCGGTTCCACCGGCTGGCCGCGCTCAACGAGGTCGGTGGCAACCCGGACCGCTTCGGCATCCCACCCGAGGAGTTCCACGCGTGGTGCGAGCGCCAGCTGCGGAACTGGCCGACGGCGATGACCACCCTCTCTACCCACGACACCAAGCGTGCCGAGGACGCCCGCGCGCGTCTCGCGGTGCTCTCCCAGGTGCCCGCGGCCTGGGAGCACGCGTTCACCGAGTGGGAGGCGCTGGCCGGGCCGGTCGTCGGTCGGCGCGTGGACGCGCCGACCCGCTACCTGCTCTGGCAGACGCTGGTCGCCACGTTCGCCCCGTCCCCGGGAGGTGCCGGCGAGCCCCTCAGCGAGGAGCGTCTGCACGAGTACCTCACGAAGGCCATGCGCGAGGCCAAGCTCCACACGACGTGGCAGGATCCCGACGCGGACTACGAGCAGCAGGTGCTGGACCTCGCCTCCGCCGTGCTGGGCTCGCCCGAGGTGCTCGCGTCGGTGAGCGCCTTCGTGGACTCGATCCTCCCGGCGGCGCGCGTCTCGGTGCTCGGCCAGAAGCTCGTGCAGCTGACGATGCCAGGCGTCCCGGACGTCTACCAGGGGACCGAGCTCGAGGAGACGTCCCTCGTCGACCCGGACAACCGCCGACCGGTCGACTACGCCGAGCGGTCCGCACGTCTCGACCGCCTCGACGAGGGTTCCGGACCACGGGACCTCGACGACGAGAAGCTGCTCGTCACGGCGCGGGCCCTGCGGCTCAGGCGTGATCGTCCCGACGTCTTCGTGGGCGAGGACGCCACCTACGCCCCGCTTCCCACGACCACCGGCCACCTCGTCGCCTTCGCGCGCGGTGCCGACGCCGGGCCCTCCGTCGTGACTCTCGCCACGCGGCTGCCGGTGGAACTCGACCGCCTCGGTGGCTGGGGCGAGCACACCGTCGCACTGCCCGTCGGTGAGTGGACGGACCTGCTCACCGGCCGTGCCGCCGGTTCGGGGACGGTCGGGGTGGCCGGCCTGCTCGACCGGTACCCCGTGGCGCTCCTGGTGCGCGACCAGCCGGTCCGCGACTAGCTGGCGGCGAGGCGGGCCTTCTCCTCCTCGATGTCGTAGTCCGCGTCGGGCCACTGCGGGTCCATCGCGCTGAGGTGGTCGAGCAGCAGCTGCTGGACCGCCCAGCGGGCGTACCACTTGCGGTCTGCAGGGACGACGTACCAGGGAGCGGCGTCGCTGGACGTCCTGTCGAGCACGGCCTGGTACGCCTCGGCGTAGTCGTCCCACAGCAGACGCTCGTCGACGTCGCCGGGGTTGTACTTCCAGTACTTGTCCGGACGGTCCAGCCGCTCCGCGAGTCGCTCGCGCTGCTCGTCCTTCGAGACGTGGAGCATCACCTTGACGACCCTGGTTCCCCGTTCGACGACGCCCTTCTCGAAGGTGTTGATGGAGCCGTAGCGGCGCATCCACGTCGCTCGCGGAACCAGGTCCCGGACCCGCACGATCAGCACGTCCTCGTAGTGCGAGCGGTCGAAGACGCCGATGTAGCCGCCGCCGGGCAGCGCCTGGCGGATCCGCCAGAGGAAGCCCTTCGCCCGCTCGGCGGCCGTCGGCGCCTTGAACGACGTGAGCGCCACACCCTGCGGGTCGACAGCACCCAGCACGTGGCGGACGATGCCGCCCTTGCCCGAGGTGTCCATGCCCTGGATGACCAGGAGCAGTGCGCGGGTGTCGCCGGTACGGCCCTGGGCGAAGAGCCGCTCCTGGAGCTCGGACAGCCGGCTCACCCCACCTTCGAGCGCCGCCTTGCCCTCCTTCTTGCCGCCGTCGAAACCCGGTGTGCCACGGGTGTCGACGTCCGCGAGCGTGAAGCCGCTGTCGACGCGCAGCAGGTCGGCGAGCAGCCGAGGGACCACGGTGGTCACGTCGCTGGCCTGCGCCTCCACTGCGGCAGCCGTCTCGCTGGCGCGCACCGCCGCCTCGGCGGTCTCGGTGGCGTGGCGCTTCGCCTTGGCCGCGTCCTTGGCGAGCTCGGTCGCGGCGGCGGTCGCCTCGACGGCGGCCGAGACCTCGGCGCGCGCGGCCTTTCGGGCCTTCTTGGCGTCCTTGGTGGAGGCCTCGCGGTCGAGCGGGTTGCCGTCCGACATGGTGCCCTTTCCTGCGCCCTTGGCCGTGCCCTTGCCTGTGCCCTTGCCCGTGCCCTTGCGCGTGGCTGCCATCCTCGGACCTTAGTGCGAGAGGGGTCGGCGTGAGCTCTCAGGACGACGTGGCGCGGGTCTTCACCGAGCACCGGCCGCGGCTGCTCGGCGTCGCGTACCGGCTCACCAGCAGCTGGGCGGACGCGGAGGACGTGGTGTCGCGGACGTGGCCCCGGTGGCAGGAGCACGCCTCCGAGGTGCGGAACCCGGCAGCCTGGTTGACCACGGTGGTCAGTCGGCTGGCCCTCGACGAGCTGCGGTCGGCACGGGCCCGACGGGAGCACTACGTCGGCCCGTGGCTCCCGGAGCCGCTCGTCCATGCGCTGGACAGTCACCACCCTGTGGCCGGGCTGCCGGCGACGGACCCCGCCGAGGCGGTCGTCCTGGACGAGTCGGTGCGGATGGCCTTCCTCGTCGTGCTCGACACGCTCTCTCCCGAGCAGCGCGTCGCCGTCGTCCTGCACGACGTGCTCGACATGCCCTTCGACGAGGTCGCCGAGGTCATCGGCTGCCCCGTGGCCACCGCCCGACAGCACGCCTCCCGCGGACGTCGACGCCTGTCCGGTGCCGCGCCACCTCGAACCGCGTCCGCCCCGGAGGCTCTGGCGGTGCTGGCCGAGCTCGCGAACGCGCTGCAGTCCGGGGACGCCGACCGGGTGGGTGAGCTGCTCGCCGACGACGTCACCTTCGTCACCGACAGCGACGGCCGGGTGAGCGCTGCTCGTCGGCCGCTGGTCGGGGCGGACGAGGTCTCTCGTTTCCTCCTCGGGCTGGCCAGGCGGGCGGACGACCCGGCGACCACGCTGGAACCCGTCCTGGTCAACGGGGCGCCGGGTTACCTGATGCGGTCCGGGAGCACACGACCCCAGGACCCCAAGGTCGGGGTCTACGCGGTCGTCCTCGACGGCGGCCAGGTCAGTGCGGTTCACGCCGTGCTGGCGCCCGACAAGGTCGGCCGGTACGCGCGACCACCTCACGGATCGTCGCCGGACCCCCAGCCATGAACCAAGGGGCGGGACGCGCGGGGGTACGTGCGTCCGGTGGGGCTCGTCCAGGTGAACGTCCCGGGCGTCGGCTGCTCGAGCCGCCACCCACCGTGCGTCTTGGCGTTGTGGATGCGCTCGCAGACGCTCCCGAGGTTGTCAGGTGAGGAGCGCGCAGTCGACCCGTCCGCCACGACGCCGTAGTTCTGCGTGTGGTCGAGCTGCGTACCGGCCGCTGGGTGGAAGCAGGCGGGGCCGATGCACGTCGCGTCACGGGTCTGCACGTGACGCCGCAGCCCCGAGGTGGGCCGGTAGCCATCGGCGACCGGCGCTGACGGAGACGACCACGAGCCCAGCCGTGCGAGCACAGCCTCCCACCGGGGGTCCTCCTCCGGCCCCCAGGACAGGTCCGCACTCAGCCCCGCGATCGTCGTCGGCGCGGGAACGGTCCGCGTGTCCACGTGCAGCAGCGTGCCCGTCGTCGGGTCCGCGATGAGGCGACGCCAGGGACGGTGTCCGGCGAGCCGACGTGCGGTCTCCGGGTCCAGCGGGCCCACACCCGGCACGGACGCGGGCAGCTCGTCACTCCCCGCCAGCGTGGCCGCGGACACCACGACGTGGACCTCGACGTGCCGGGACAGCTCCCGCGGCGTGGGGACGGGGGTCGCGCGCTCGCCTTCAGCGGCACCGCGACCTGACGGCACCGGGTGACCGGTGAGGAGGGCGGTCAGCGTGTCCGCGCGCAGCTGCGGCAGCGTCCGGTGGTCTCCTCGGGCCGGCCCGCTGCGCCGACCGGCCCGGGCCACGCCGTTGAGCGCCAACCAGCTCGCCTGGGCCTGGTCGGTCGGCAGGTCGGCGACGAGGCGCGAGCAGCCGGCCAGCGGCGAGCGGCGGAGCTGCACGTCACGGTCGGCCACGCCGCGCTCGACCAGGACGGACGCGTGGCCGGGAGCGAGACGGATCGCCTCACCGGCCAGCGCGGCCTCGAGCTGCTGGCGGGTCTGTCTCGGCGCCCATCGCACCGCAGCCGCCTCGAGCCGTCGCCGCGGGCCAGAAGGCAGGTGCCGCGTGTGGGAGTCGAGCGCGCGCAGCTGTGAGGGGTCCATGCGTCCGTCGGCGAGGGCGTCGATGGCCGCCGGCAGGTTCTCGGAACGGCGGACCAGCGCGACGTACCGCGACGCGGCCCGAGGTGCCATCCCCAGCGCGGGCGCGATCTCGTCCGCGGTGCGTCGCACGCTGCACGTTCGCCCCGGCGAGGCGAAGTGGTCCTCCCGCTGGGCGTCCTCCATCTCGGGGTTGAGCGCCCGGTCCAGCTCGGCGACCGCAACGTGCTGGCCTGCCGCGGCGAGGCAGGCGACCCGTTTCCACGCCGCGGCGACCTCCACCCACTCCCGGGCCGAGAGGTCGCGCCGGGCGGTCAGCTCCTCGAGCGCGGACACGAGCGCGGCGCCCGGCGGCACCGCCAGGGCGTCCCGCACGAGCCGGCGCAGCACGCGCGACGACGGTGCATCGGGCGACGACGGTGCGTCGAGGCGTTCCGTCTGGAGCATGCGGCCAGCGTCGCAGACACGTCTGACAGTTTGCGCTCAGGCGGGAGCGGAACCTGTTGCGCACCGCGATCTTCCCGTCGCGACTCGAACACGTGTCCCTCCTGTGCAGCTCGGGTAAGCCCCGACCTGCCGGTCGAAGGGTCGCCCGTTCTGCCGCTGCTGGGTCAGGCGGGACCAGCCACCGAGCACGCGTCCCCCGAGCTGAACCCCTGGCTCGTCAGCCCGAGGGCGGCGTTGAACCGGCTGCGCATGTTCTCCAGGGCCACCAGGTACGTCAGCTCCACCACACCGGGTTGCCCGAACCGTTCGACGAGGTCCGCGACGACGGCGTCGTCCACCTCACCCACCTCACCGCACATCTGCTCCACGTACGCGAAGGCGGCCCGCTGGTCGTCGTCGAAGGCGTCGCTCTCCCGCCACGTCACGGCCGCCCGCAGAACGGCGGGGTCGAGACCCTTGCCCTCCCAGAGGGACGCCCCGAAGTCCACGCACCACGAGCACCCGAGCCGCACGGAGGCGACGAACACCACGAGATCGGCCAGCTCTCCCGGCAGGACGCTGCGTGTGCGCTGTGTTGCGCCCTCCAGCAGCATCCAGGGGATCAGCACGCCCCGCCGGTGCGCCATGACCGAGACCGAGTCGAGGTCCCCGGCCGTGCGGCGGACGTACCAGAGCAGCGCCCGGGTCAGGGGTCCTGGGCGGGGGCGGAAGGTCCGGGGATCGACGTCGACGCGTGCCATGGAGTGCTCCGTCCGGTGAAGGGATGAACACCTCGTCGACGACACGGAGAGCCTCGATGTGACAGCAGGCCCCGGGACTGGTGGGGTGGTCCCGTGCACGAGTTCACCGTCTGGGCCCCGTCCGCCTCCACCGTCGACCTCGACCTCGACGGACGCCGCCTGCCGATGCAGGCCACCACGGCCGGCTGGTGGTCGGTGACCGTCGACGATGCCGGTCACGGGACCGACTACCGCTACAGCGTGGACGGCGCCGACCCCGTCCCCGACCCGCGGTCGGCCTGGCAGCCACAGGGTGTGCACGGACCGAGCCGCGTCTTCGACGCGAGCCGTCACACCTGGAGCGACGGGTCCTGGGCGGGCCGCGACGTCCGCGGCGCGCTGGTCTACGAGCTGCACGTCGGCACCTTCACCGCGGAGGGCACCCTCGACGCGGCGCTCGAGCGCCTGGACCACCTCGTCGCCCTCGGTGTCGAGGTCGTGTCCCTCATGCCCGTGGCGGCCTTCCCCGGACGATGGGGCTGGGGCTACGACGGCGTCGCGCTCTATGCGGTGCACGAGCAGTACGGCGGTCCGGCGGCCCTGCAGCGTTTCGTCGACGTCTGCCACCAGCACGGTCTCGCCGTGCACCTCGACGCCGTGTACAACCACCTCGGCCCCAGCGGCAACTACCTGCACGGGTTCGGCCCGTACTTCACCGACCGCCACCACACGCCCTGGGGGCAGGCGGTGAACCTGGACGGTGATGACGCGGAGCCTGTGCGTCGCTTCGTCGTCGACAACGCCCTGCGCTGGATGCGCGACTTCCACGTCGACGGGCTGCGGCTCGACGCCGTGCACGCACTGGTCGACGACTCACCCCGGCACGTGCTGGCGCAGCTGGCGGACGAGACGGCAGCGCTCTCCGACGAGCTGCGGCGCCCGCTCTCACTGGTGGCGGAGTCCGACCTCAACGACGCCGTGATGGTCACACCGACCGCCCAGGGCGGACGAGGGATGACCGCCCAGTGGAACGACGACTTCCACCATGCCCTGCACGCGCTGCTGACGGGTGAGCGGAAGGGCTACTACGGCGACTTCGGCACCATGGAGTCCCTCTCGAAGTCCCTGACGCGCGTGTTCGTGCACGACGGCGGCTGGTCGTCGTTCCGCGAGAAGGACTGGGGCGCACCGGTCGACAGGTCCCGTGTGAGCGGTCACTCCTTCCTCGCCTACACCGCGACCCATGACCAGGTCGGCAACCGCGCCGTCGGCGACCGTCCCACCGAGACGATCTCGACCGGACGTGCGGCCATCGCCGCTGCGCTGACGATGACCAGCCCCTTCACCCCCATGCTCTTCATGGGCGAGGAGTGGGGTGCCGGGACGCCGTGGCAGTTCTTCACCGACCACGAGGACCCAGACCTGGCCGAGTCGATCCGCCAGGGCCGGCGGCGCGAGTTCGCCGACACGGGCTGGGACGCAGAGGACATCCCCGACCCGCAGGACCACGCGACCCGCGACGCCTCCGTGCTCGACTGGCAGGAGACGACGAAGGAGCCGCACCAGCGACTGCTCACCTGGTACCGGGACCTCGCCGCGCTCCGCCGGCGCGAGCCCGAGCTGTGCGACGGACGGCTCGATCGCGTGAAGGTGGACCACGACGAGCAGCGCGGCTGGTTCGTGCTGCGACGTGGCTCGTTCCGCGTCGTCTGCAACCTCGCCACCGAGCCCGCGTCCGTGCCGGTGGACGGCGAGCCGGTCGAGGCCACACTCGCCTGGGACGGTGCCGAGCTCGCCACCGACGCCGTGCGCCTGCCCGCGGAGTCGGTCGCCGTGGTCCGGCTGGCCTAGGTCCTCGCGAGCGCGGCGAGCCGCGACAGGGCACGCCGGTACTTCTTGCGGTAGCCGCCGCGCAGCATCTCGTCGGTGAAGAGCTGGTCCAGCGGCTGCCCGCTGGTGACCAGCGGCAGCTCCCTGTCGTACATCCTGTCGACCAGCACCACGAGGCGCAGGGCCACGTTCTGGTCCTCGACCGTGCGCACACCACGCCAGAACACCGCATCGACCCCGTCCAGCATCGCGCCGTACCGGCTGGGGTGAACGTACGCGAGATGCGTTGTCAGACGGCCGAAGTCATCGAGCACGGCACCCTCGGTCGCCACTGCTCGAGCCTCGACCTCGCGATCCGGGCTCGGCGGCGGGGGCTCGGGCAGGCCTCGGTGGCGGTAGTCCTCCCCGTCCACCCGCTTGACCTCGAAGTGCCCTGACACCGCCTGGATCTCGCGGACGAAGTCGTCTGCGGCGAAGCGGCCCTCCCCCAGCGCGTCCGGGAGGGTGTTGGACGTCGCGGCGAGCCGGACGCCGGAGTCGACGAGCTCACGCAGCAACCGGGCCATCAGCACGGTGTCACCCGGGTCGTCCAGCTCGAACTCGTCGATGCAGACGAGCGTGTTGGACGACAGCGCCTCCACCATCTGCCGGAACCCCATCGCCCCCGCGAGGTTCGTGAACTCGACGAATGTTCCGAAGCTCTTGGGCCCTGGGACGGCGTGCCACAGGGACGCCAGCAGGTGCGTCTTGCCGACGCCGAACCCTCCGTCGAGGTACACACCTGGCTTCCCGGACGGGGTGGAGCGGTCGCCGCGGCGCAGGCGTCCCCACCTGCCCCTCGACGAGTGGGGCGCGGCCGTGCCGGCCGCGAACGTCGTGAGCAGGTCGACGGCCTCCGCCTGCGACGGCTGCGCCTGGTCGCTGCGGTAGGAGTCGAACGACACCGCGGCGAAGTGGGGAGCCGGCACGAGGTCGGCGAGCAGGCGCTCGACGCTCAGCTGGGGTCGGCGGTCCGCGAGGGCTGGGGGCTGGTCGGTCACGGCGCCAGGCGGTAGCGGTCGCGCCCGGCGCGTTTCGCCTCGTACAGGCACCGGTCGGCGACCTCGCGGGCGTGGGGCGACTCCTGGCCCTCGAGCATGACGGCGCCCACCGAGAGCGTCCTCCCGAGACCCCGCGCTGCGTCGAGCAGTCGCGCCATCACGTGCTCGGCCACCTCCCGTCCGACGCCCCGCAGCACCACGGCGAACTCGTCACCGCCGATCCGGTAGAGCCGGTCCGACTCGCGCAGCTGGCTATGCAGGGCAGCGGAGAGCTCGACCAGCACCCGGTCACCCGCGGGATGTCCCTCACTGTCGTTGACCTGCTTGAAGTGGTCGATGTCGAGCACCACCAGGCAGTCCTGCAGCCGGACGCCCTCGGCGGGAGCCTCGACCAGGAACTCGGAGAGGTCACGCGCGAACTGGGCGGAGTTGCGCAGACCGGTGAGCGAGTCCTGCGTGGCGCGGGCCGTGAGCTCGCCGATGGCCCAGGCGATCTCGAAAGTGGCCGCTACCTGTCCAGCGAGCAGCTCCACGGCTGCCACGCGCGCGGCATCGTGCGGGATCGGGCGGGTGTCGGCCGTCGTGAGCAGGCCGACGACCTGGCCGCCGACGACGAGCGGCTGGACGGCGATGGCCCCCACCCCGCTGCGCTGGAGGAAGCCGTAGTCCGCAGGTACCGCCTCACCACCAGGGAAGTGCGACGACGTCCCGGCGCCGACCCAGCGGGCCATCACCGCGTGCTCCTCGTCGGTCCAGTCGCGCAGAGCATCCCCCAACGGGCCAGCCGCGGCGCGACTCGACCACACGCCGGCACCGGACCGCCGGCTGAGCGACGCGGACGACATGCCCGAGATCTCGATCACGCCCTCCACAGCGCGTCTGGCGATCTCGGTGCGGTCGGTCCGCGCGGTGAGCGACACCGCGATGCGCGCCAGGCGCTGCTCCAGCGGCACCGGCGGAAGACCGCCGAGAGCCTCGATCACCTCGCCGAGCACGTCCGCGGCCCGGATGGCGTCGGCGAGCAGGGACTGCGGAGGGCACTCGCGGGTCTCGAGGCTCACGGCACCGACCGCCACGCCTCCGACGCGCACCGGCGCGGCCGCCTCGGCGCGCAGACCGGGGATGGCCGCGATGAACGTCGGGTCGGCCGTGACGTCCTCGACCAGCACGGGGAGATCGGTGCGGACCACCCGTCCGATCACCCCGACGTCCGTGCTGAAGCCGTCCACGACCTGGAAGTAGCCCCGGGCCGCCTGACAGCGCAGCCGACCGTCGACGAGCAGGTAGATGCTGGGGAGGTCGTGCACCTCGGCGAGCTCGTCCACCATGGCGCGGGACGCCTCCGCCACCGTCGAGGCCGCTCGGGTGCACGCGAAGGGCACGGCAGCTCCGGCCGGCTCCCCGCGGGGACCGGTGTCGGTCTCGAGCTGCGCCACCGTCACTCCTGATCATCGCTCCGCCACGGCGGATCTCACGATACTGCGCGACTGGTCTTCCGGAGTGCCATCCTGGGCGAGTGCTCCCCCGCGCGTCCGCCCAGCTGACGCCCTACCTGCGTGACTGCGCGGACGACCTCGTCGACGCGCAGCTCCGTATCGACGTCCACGACCTGCGTGTCGCGTGCCGCCGCATCCGCAGCGTCCTGAGGTCCGGTCGGTCTCTGGTGCCTCAGGCGGACGGCAGGGCCTCGTCCCTGATCGAGCGCTGCCGGCTCCTGGGCTCCGGGCTGTCCGGGGCCCGGGACGACCAGGTGGCCGTTGAGCTGCTGACCGCGTGGGCCGACGACGACGGCTGGGCCCCTGACGAGCTCGCCCTGCTGCTGGAGGCCCTGGGGCTGCCGGTCGACGGCGCCGGGACGGAGAGGGAGGACGCCGTTCCTCCGGCGCGGCTCGCCGACGCGCTGGAGCTGGCCGCCGAGGTCCGGGCGTTCGCCACCGCCCTCGAGACGACGGACGCGACCGGGGACGGCGGCCTGGACGAGCGGGTCGAGGCCGAGCGGAACCGCGTGCTGCGACGGGCGCGGTCGCGCTTCCACGACCACCGACTGGCACGAGGTCCGGAAGGCGGCCAAGCGGCTGCGGTACACCGCTGAGGCGGAGCGACGGTCGGAGACGGACGACGCGCGGCACGCCGCCGCGTCCGCGACCGTGGCGGCAGCCAAGCAGCTGCAGACGGTGCTGGGTGACCTCCGCGACGTCCAGCAGGTGACGCAGCGGCTCGTCGACTGCCCGCCCGGCGACATCACCGACCGGGCGCTGGCGACCGCGGTCCGCCGGACCCGCGCCCTGGAGCAGCAGGTGCCTGCGGCCGTCGACGGCGTGCGCGAGCCCTGACGTCAGCCGACGAGAACGGCGTCCACGACGTCCTGCGGCAGCCGGGTCGTCCCGAGCAACGGACGTCCGCCGACCAGCCGACCGGCGACCTGGGCGTCGAGGCCGCCGTCGGTCCGCAGCACGTCGAGCGCGTGCTGCTCCGGCAGGAGGTCGAGCCAGCGTTCCACTGCATGACGACGGGCGTCGTCGGTCAGCCGCCCCCTGACCCGGAGCCGGGCCACACCGCCGTCCGGGTAGACGTCGAGGCGCACGTGGGAGACGGGGCGGTCCGTCCGGACGCGGAACAGGTGCCGCGTGTCCGGCTGCAGGCGCGTGCGCCCGACGAGCTCGACGGTCGGTGCGTCGGTGAGGTCGCCATCGGAGCCGTCGACACCCGTCAGCGTCGCCCACCCGGCCGCGTTGCCGACGAACCAGGAGGTGTCCACCTCGATCACGTCCACGACGCCACGGTTGCCGAGCCCCACGGTCACGTGGTCGTTCCCACCCTCACGACGACGGGCGTTCTCCCACCCCTCCCCCATCGAGCGTGCCCGGTCGGGCAGCAGCAGGTTGGTCGGGGACGAGTAGAACGCGTTGGAGCAGTCGACGACGACGCCCCCGTTCTCGAGGGCCGCCAGGTCGATCGTCCCGGCCAGGAACCGCGGGTCCGGAACGGGTTCCCCGTGCACCCTGAACCGGGCGACCCCGCCGTCGGGGTAGATGCTCAGCCGCACGTGGGTGAACCGACCCGGGGTGTCGACCGCGAACGCGTTGCGTGCGTCACCGCTCAGCGGCGACCTGCTGCACGAGAGGCACCCACTGCACCTCGCCCAGCTCCTCGGGGGACGGGTACCCCTCCACGCTCGCCCCTTCGACGGACGCGAAGGGCGGGTAGTTGCCGGTGAACCACGCCGTGTCGACCACGACGCCCCGCACGACCCCGGGCACGCCGAGGCGCACGACCGCGTGGTCGTGTCCGGGCTCCCGACGGCGTCGCGTCTCCCACCCGTCGTAGACCTTGCCCTTGTGGCCGAAGTCGTGCGGTGAGAAGGCCGCCGGCTCCGGCCTGATGAGGTTCTCGCGCTGCGCGAACAGCTCGTCGTTCGCTGACACGACGCTGCCGGCCAGTGCACGCGACGCGAGGTCGGGCAGCGCGGTGAAGTCGTCGTCCGTCATGAGGTCTCCCTGTCCAGGAGCCGTCCGCGCGGCTCCCCGTCGATGTCGACCCGCCGGCCCGCGAGCCAGGTGCTGCGCACCACGCCGGTGACCGCCCGGCCGGCGTAGGGGGTGACGGGGCTGCGGTGGTGGAGCTCCGCCGGGTCGACGACCATGTGCTCATCAGGGGCGAAGACGCCGAGGTCCGCTACCGCCCCGACCTCGATCCGCCCCTTGCCGCGCAGACCCGCTATCCGTGCCGGCTCGGACGCCATCCAGCGCGCGACGTCGACGAGAGTGAGGCCGCGCGCCCTCGCCGCGGTCCAGACGACGGGCAGGCCCACCTGGAGCGAGGCGATCCCGCCCCAGGCTGCGGCGAAGTCCCCGGTTCCCAGCGCCTTGAGGTCGGGGGTGCTGGGCGAGTGGTCGGAGACGACGCAGTCGACCACGCCGTCGCGCAGGCCACGCCAGAGCTCCTCCGCGTTGGCTCCCTCTCGGATGGGCGGGCAGCACTTGAACTGCGTCCCACCGTCGGGGACGTCGTCCGCCGCGAGGGTGAGGTAGTGCGGGCAGGTCTCCGCCGACACCGGCACTCCGGCGGCACGCGCTGCGGCCACGAGCGGGAGCACGCCGGCGCTGGACACGTGCAGGACGTGCACGCGGCAGCCGGTCTCGCGGGCCGCGTCGATGACCCGTTGCACGGCAACGTCTTCCGCACGTCGAGGACGGGATGCCAGGAACCCCTGGTAGCTCCGGCCCGCCGGGGGCTCGGCGGCGTCGATGACCTGAGGATCCTCCGCGTGGACGACCATCAGCCCGTGGAACGCCGCGACCTCCCGCATCGCAGGCAGGAGCTCCGCCGGCTCCAGGTGCTCGAACTCGTCGACGCCGGACGGAACCAGGAAGCACTTGAAGCCGAGGACGCCCGCCTCGTGCAGGGCGCGAAGGCTCCCGAGGTTGCCCGGGACGGCACCGCCCCAGAAGCCCACGTCGACGTGCACCTGGTCGCGGGCCGCCTGCTGCTTGGTCCGCAGCGCGTCGACGTCCGTGGTGGGCGGGATGCAGTTGAGCGGCATGTCGACCAGCGTGGTCACCCCGCCCGCCGCTGCTGCCCGGGTGCCGCTCGAGAAGCCTTCCCACTCGGTGCGTCCGGGCTCGTTGAGGTGCACGTGGGTGTCGACGAGACCCGGCATCAGGACGGTGTCGTCGTCCAGCACCACCACCTCACGGCCCGTCGTGGTGGAGTCGAACGCCTCCAGAGCCGCGATCCGTCCACCGGAGACCACCAGGGTGCCCGCCACCTCCCCCGACGGCGTGATGATGCGCCGTGCGCGGAGGACGACCTCGGCGCCGGGCACGCTCAGCCCACCCGCGGGGTTCGGCGTGCGTCGCGCCGGGCGAGCCCGAGCAGCCGCTGGCGTGCGATCCCCGTCCGCTCGATGACCTCCGTGAGGTCGACCGCGCCGCAGTCGATCCCCCTGACCACGAAGTCGGCCAGCGCCCGGGCGGTCGCCGGCTCGTCCAGCACCCCGCCGCCGCGCTCCCCCACGTAGGCACGGAGCCGTTCCGCGGCCGCGTCGAGCCCCTCCCGGTAGAACGCGTAGACGGCGGCGTACCGGCTGGGCAGCTGTGCGGGGTGCAGGTCCCAGCCCTGGTAGTAGCCGCGCTCCAGCGACCGCCGGACCAGGCGGGCGTGCAGACGCCAGGCCGCTCGGACGGCGTCGCGGTCCCCCACCGGCAGGACGTTCGTCGAGCCGTCACTCAGCCGCACCCCCGTGCCGGCCGACGCGAGCTGCATGACCGCCTTGGCGTGGTCGGCGACCGGGTGCTCCATGCTCTGGTAGCCGGCGGCGATCCCGCAGGCGGCGGAGTAGTCGTACGTGCCGTAGTGCAGGCCCACGCACCGTCCCGCGGACGCGTGGACCATCCGGGCGACGAGCGCCGTGCCGTCAGGCCCCAGCACGGCCTGCGGCGTCTCGACCTGGATCTCGAAACGCAGGACGGAACGCCCCAGCCCGTAGGCGTCCCCGAGCCGTTCGCAGACCGTGGCCATCGCCTCGACCTGCTGCACCGAGGTCACCTTGGGGAGCGTCATGACGAAACCGTCCGGGAGGTCGCGCTCTCCGAGCAGCGTGCCGAGGAAGAGGTCGAGCGTGCGCAGTCCGCGCTGCCGCGTCGGCGCCTCCAGGCTCTTGAACCGCAACCCGGTCCCGGGCGGCGCCGTGCCGGCGTCGAGCGAGACGGCGAGGGCCCGGGCCGCGGACCGCGCGTCCCGGTCCTCGACCTCGTCGCCGCGGTCGCCGTACCCGTCCTCGAAGTCGATCCGCACGTCCTCGACAGGCTCGCGCGTGAGCTTGTCGCGGACGCGCTCGACCACCTCGCCGGACAGGTCGGCCGGGAGGTCGAGCGCGTCGGCGAGGTCGGCCGCGACGACTGCGTGCCGGTCGAGCGCCTCCAAGGCCTGTCGTCCCCACTCCGGAGCCAGATCGGCGTCGTAGTCGGAGGCAGGGACGTACACCGTGTGGACGGGCTGGCGAAGACCCCTGTCACCCGGGTAGAGCGTCGACAGCTCGCGGTCCGCGTCGGCGAGCAGGGCGTCCACCTCCGCGACCAGCCCCGCGAGGTCGAGTCCGGACGCGGTCATCCACGTTCCTTCGCCAGCACCAGGTCGTAGGCGGGAAGCGTGAGGAAGTCGACGAAGTGGTCGTCCAGCGCGCTCCGCTCGAAGATCGTCCGTGCGTCGGCCCGGTGACCGGTCTCGTCGTCACCGAGCTTCTCCTGGAGGGCCTGGGACTCCTCCTCGACCAGCGAGCGCACGAGCTCTGCCGTCACGACCTCGCCCGACGCGAGCCTGACCCCGTTGTGGGCCCACTGCCAGATCTGCGAACGGGAGATCTCCGCGGTGGCGGCGTCCTCCATCAGGTTGTCGATCGCGGCGGCGCCGTTGCCCCGCAACCAGGACTCGACGTACTGCAGCCCGACCCGGATGTTGCCGCGCAGACCTGGCTCGGTCACCTCGCCGGGCGTGCGGTCCACCGCGAGCAGGTCGTCAGCCGAGACGGACACGTCCTCACGCAGCACGGCGAGCTGGTGGGGCTGCTCCCCGAGCACGTCGTCGAACACCTCGCGGCACAGCGGCACCAGGTCGGGGTGAGCCACCCACGACCCGTCGAAACCCGCTGTCGCCTCGCGCGTCTTGTCCTCCCGCACCTTGGCGAAGGCCCGCTCGTTCACGCCGCTGTCACGCCGGCTCGGGATGAAGGCGGCCATGCCCCCCATCGCGTACGCGCCACGGCGGTGGCAGGTGCGCACCAGCAGGTCGGCATAGGCCTGCATCATCGGCGCCGCCATCGTCACGGCGTTGCGGTCCGGGAGCGTGAAGCGCGGGCCCGCGTCCCGGAAGTTCTTGATGATGGAGAACAGGTAGTCCCAGCGACCGGCGTTCAGCCCCGAGGCGTGGTCACGCAGCTCGTAGAGGATCTCGTCCATCTCGAACGCGGCGGTGATCGTCTCGATCAGCACGGTCGCACGGATGGTGCCGTACGGCACCCCGAGCCACTCCTGGGCCACCGCGAAGACGTCGTTCCAGAGCCGCGCCTCGAGGTGGGACTCCATCTTCGGCAGGTAGAGGTAGGGGCCGCTCCCCCGTGCGAGCAGCTCGCGGGCGTTGTGGGCCAGGTACAGGCCGGCGTCGACGAGGGCGCCGGCGACCGGGGCGCCGTCGACGAGCACGTGGCGTTCGTCGAGGTGCCAGCCACGCGGTCGGGGGACGATCGTGGGCCGATCCGCATCGGGGTCGACTGCGTACTTCTTGCCCTCCGGCGAGGTGAACGCGATCGTCCCCCGGACGGCGTCCACGAGGTTCACCTGACCCGCCACGACGTTGTGCCAGTGCGGGGTGTTGGCGTCCTCGAGGTCGGCCAGCCACACGCAGGCCCCCGAGTTCAGCGCGTTGATCGCCATCTTCCGCTCGGTGGGCCCCGTGATCTCCACACGCCTGTCCCGCAGGTCGGTCGGCGCGGTCGCGACGGTCCAGCTGCTGTCCCGCACGCCGGCCGTCTCGGGCAGGAAGTCGAGACGTCCCGTCCGCGAGATCTCTTCCCGCCGAGCCTGTCTTGCGCGCAGCAGCTCGTCGCGACGGCCGCCGAACCGGCGGTGCAGCTCGGCGACGAGCTCGAGCGCGTCCGGTGTGAGCACCTCGTCGCTGCGCTCGACCGGTGAACCTGTCACCCGGATGTCGGTCACGGTGTCCTCCTCGTGCGGGTCAGGTACCGGTGATGTGCTCCGGGCGGATGGGAACGCGTCGCAGGGAGACGCCGCAGGCCTGCCTGACGGCGGCGGCCACGGCGGGCCCCGACGAGATCGTCGGCGGCTCCCCGACCCCGCGGATGCCGTACGGGGCATGCGGGTCGGCGTTCTCCAGCACCTCCACACGCATCGGGGGCATGTCGAGGATCGTCGGGATGAGGTAGTCGGTGAAGGACGGGTTCTGCACGAGCCCGTCCACGACCACGACCTCCTCCATCAGCGCCAGGCCCATGCCTTGTGCGGAGCCGCCGTGGATCTGGCCGACCACCGCCTGCGGGTTGACCGCCTTGCCGACGTCCTGCGCGGTGTCGAGGGCGACGACCTTGACGAGTCCCAGCTCGACGTCGACGTCCACCACCGCGCGGTGGGCGGAGAAGACGTACTGGACGTGCGCGTCGCCCTGTCCCGTCTCCGGGTCGACCGCCCTGGTGGGACGGTGGCGCCACTCCACGGTCTCCTCGACCACCTCGTCGCCCAGCAGGTCGGCAAGACCGGCGACGACCTCTCCGGACGAGGTCACGACGTCCCCCTGCCGCAGCGCGAGCTCGTCGACGGAGCGGCCGGCGCGAGTGGCGGCACGGCCGAGCACCTGGGCCCGCACGGCCTCGCAGGCGGCTTTCACCGCGCCGCCGGTGACGTACGTCTGACGCGACGCCGACGTGGAGCCACCGCTGCCGACCTGAGTGTCCTTCGGCTGCACCACGACACGCTCGACACCCAGCTCCGTCCGGCAGATCTGCTGCTCGACGGTGATCAGCCCCTGCCCGACCTCGGCCGCGGCCGTGTGCACGGAGGCGACGGCCTCGCCGCCCACGACCTCGAGCCGCACCCGGGCCGTGGAGTAGTCGTCGAAGCCCTCGCTGAAGCCGACGTTCTTGAGGCTGACCCCGTACCCGACCCCGCGCCGCACGCCCTCTCCGTGCGTCGTGTTCGAGACGCCACCGGGCAGGGACCGGAGGTCGTTGTCACCGTCGTCGACCCTCGGTGGCGGCATCGGCAGGTCCCGCACGATCTGCAGCAGCTCTGCCACGGGTGCCGCCGAGTCGATGACCTGACCGGTGATGTTGGCGTCGCCCTCCTCGAGGGCGTTCAGCACGCGCAGCCCTACGGGGTCCATGCCGAGCTCCGCGGCGAGGGCGTCCATCACGGCTTCGTGGGCGAAAGCGGCCTGGACGCAACCGAACCCGCGCATCGCCCCGCACGGCGGGTTGTTCGTGTAGACCCCGTACGCGTCCACGTGCACGTTCGGCACGCGATACGGGCCCGCGGCCATCGTCCCGCCGTTGCCGACGACGGCGCTCGTGGACGACGCGTACGCGCCGCCGTCGAAGACCAGCTCGCACCGTGCGTACACGAGGCGGCCGTCGTGCTCGGCACCGAACTCGTACCGCAGGGACGCGGGGTGCCGGTGCACGTGGCCGAAGAACGACTCCTCCCGCCCGTAGGACATCTTCACCGGCTTGCCGGTGTGCAGGGCGAGCAGGCAGGCGTGGACGTGCATCGACAGGTCCTCGCGCCCGCCGAAGGCCCCGCCGACGCCCGACAGCGTCAGTCGCACCTTGTCGGCGGGCAGCCCGAGGGCCTGCTGCACCTGGCGCTGGTCGACGTGCAGCCACTGGGTGGCCACGTACAGGTCGACCCCGCCGTCCTCGGCCGGCACCGCGAGACCCGACTCGGGTCCGAGGAATGCCTGGTCTTGCATGCCGACCTCGATCTCGACCGAGGCGACCACCGGAGCCGACGGAGCGGGGTCGCCGCGACGGACCTGGAGGTGCCGCACCAGGTTGTCGTGCTCCGCGTGCACCCAGGGGGTCTGCTCGTCGAGGGCCGTCCGGGGGTCGGTCACGGCGGGCAGCTCGGCGTACGTCACGACGATCCTGCGCGCTGCGCGTCGGGCGATCTCCGGGTGCTCGGCGGCCACGAGCGCCACCGGCTCGCCCTGGTAGCGCACCACGCCGTCCGCGAGCACCGGCTGGTCCTGGTGCTCCAGGCCGACGGCGTTGGCCCCGGGCACGTCGGCGGCCGTGAGCACCGCGAAGACACCGGGCGTCGCCAGGGCGGGGCCGACGTCGACGGACACGATCCGTGCGCTGGGGTGCGGGCTGCGCAGGGTGGCCCCCCAGAGCATGTCGTCCATCCAGAGGTCGGACGCGAACGCGAACGCACCGGTGACCTTGAGCGTGCCGTCGGGTCGCTGGGGGCTGTCACCCACCCGACCGTCGCCGCGCGAGTCGGTGCGGGACGGCGCTCCCGTGGGCAGCCGCGTGCCGGTGCCCGCGCTGCCCGTGCCCGTCACGCCGTCACCTCGGCCCTCGCCAGCAGGCGCCGATGCGCAGCAGCGGTCTCGCGGGCCAGTGCCGGCTCGTCGACGGTTCGCAGCGCGCCCTGCTCGACGACGACTCGGCCGTCGACCATCAGCAGCTCCAGCGGCGGGGGCGACCCCAGCACGAGCGCGGCGACCGGGTCGGCGACGTCGGAGTGCGCGAGCGTGTCGATCCTCCAGAGCGCGAGGTCGGCCAGCTTGCCCGGCTCGATCGAGCCGATGTCGTCGCTGCGCCCGAGCACCGCGGCCCCCCCGATCGTCGCCATCTCCAACGCGTCCCGCACGGCGAGGGCCTGGGGGCCGCCGCGTGCCCGGGCGAAGAGCAGCGCGTGCCGCACCTCCTCGAGCAGGCTGGACGCCTCGTTGCTGGCAGCCCCGTCGACTCCGAGGCCGACCCTGGCGCCGGCCGACCGCAGGTCGCGCACGCGGGCGATGCCGGCGCCCAACCGCGCGTTCGAGGAGGGACAGTGGGCGACACCCGTTGCACTGGAACCCATCCGTTTCACGTCGGCGTCGTCGAGGTGCACGGCGTGCGCGAACCAGACGTCGTCACCGAGCCAGCCCAGGCTCTCGACGTAGTCGAGCGGCGAACAGCCGAAGCGCTCACGGCAGAAGTCGTCCTCGTCGGTGGTCTCCGCCAGGTGCGTGTGGAGCATGACGCCCTTGCGTCGCGCGAGCTCCGCCGACTCCCGCATCAGCTCGCCGGTCACGGAGAACGGCGAGCAGGGTGCGAGGGCGACACGCAGCATCGAGTCGGGGGCGGGGTCGTGCCAGCGGTCGACGGCCTCTTCGCTGGCTGCGAGCACGGCGTCGCGGTCCTCGACGACGTGGTCCGGGGGCAGGCCTCCGCGCTCTGGCCGAGGTCCATCGACCCGCGGCAGGGGTGGAACCTCAGGCCGACCTCGGTGGCCGCCTCGATGGTTGCCGCGAGGACGTCGCCACCCTCGCGCGGGAAGACGTAGTGGTGGTCGGTGCTCGTCGTGCAGCCCGTGAGGGCCAGCCGTGACAGCGCACCGCGCGCCGCCACGTTCACCGTGTCGGCGTCGATGCCCGCCCAGACCGGGTACAGGTGCCGCAGCCACCCGAAGAGGGTCTCGTCGACCGCCATGCCGCGGGTCACCCACTGGTACAGGTGGTGGTGCGTGTTGACGAAGCCCGGGGTCAGCAGGCAGCCGGTCCCGTCCACGACGGTGGCGCCGTCCATCCGCGGCGCGGGCCCTTCGGCCACGGCCTCCACGCGCTTGCCGCGCACGACGACGTGCCCTCGTGCGTGCTCCGTGCGGGTGCCGTCCATCGTGACGACCGCACAGCCGTCGAGGACGGTCAGGTCCCCGGTCATCGGCCGTCCTGGGGTTCGGGGGGCGTGGCCACGCCGCTGTCGGCGGCCCGGTCCGCCGCGAGACGGACCGCGTCGAGGATCTTCTCGTATCCCGTGCAGCGGCAGAGGTTTCCGGCGAGCGCCTCACGGATCTCCGGGTCGGTCGGCTGCGGCGTGCGGGCGATCAGGTCGTGCGTGGCCACGAGCAGCCCCGGTGTGCAGAAGCCGCACTGCACGGCACCGGCGTCGACGAACGCCTGCTGGACCGGGTGGAGCTCGTCGGGACCGGCGAGCCCCTCGACGGTGACCACGTCGCGCCCCTCGGCCTGACCGGCGGCGACGAGGCAGGAGCAGACCGGCGTGCCGTCGAGGTAGACGGTGCAGGAGCCGCACTCCCCCTGTTCGCAGGCGTTCTTGGAGCCCGGCAGGCCCATCCGCTCGCGCAGCACGTACATCAGGCTCTCGCCCTCCCAGACGTCGTCCACCTGACGCCGGGAACCGTTGACGACGGTCGTGACTCGCATGCTCAGGCGGCCCTCCGGTAGTCGTTCCACGCCCACGTGACCGACCGTCGTGCCATCACGGTCAGGCTGTGCCGGCGGTAGGCGGCCGTGCCGCGCACGTCGTCGATCGGCGACGCCTCAGCCGCGACCCGCAGGCCGAACTCCTGCGCCAGCGGCCTCGGCAGCTCGTCGCGCGACTCCCACAGGCCGGCCGCCTCGAGCTCGCCGGCGACGAACACCTCGGCGTCGGCCGCGCGGCGCGGAGTCGGTGCGGCCGAGCCGATCCCGGTGCCGACCGCCCTGCGGTCGGGGTGCAACGCCAGCCCGAACGACGACACCGCGATGACCATGGCGTTGCGGGTGCCGATCTTGCAGAACTGCTGGGGGCCGGACGGGGGGACCACCAGCACGGCCGAGACCAGCTCGTCGGGCGCGAGCGCGTTGCGCTTCACGCCGACGAAGAAGTCGTGCACCGCGACGTCGCGACGGCCCCGCACCGACTCGACGCGGATCACGGCGTCGGCGGCCAGGAGCGGTGGGTGGGCGTCACCGGCCGGCGAGGCCGAGCCGAGGTTGCCGCCGATCGTGCCGCGGTTGCGGATCTGGGGAGAACCGACCGTCCGTGAGGCCATCGCCAGGCCGGGCAGCTGTGACCCCAGCTCGTCGATGACGCGCGCGTAGGTCACGGCCGCTCCGAGGCGGATCCGACCGTCCTCCTCCGACCACTCGGCGAGCTCGGGCACCCGGGTCAGGTCGAGGAGGGCAGCCGGTCGGCGGGCGTCGAAGTTCAGCTCGACCATGACGTCCGTGCCGCCGCACAGGGGCAGGGCGTCGGGGTTCCCGGCCTTGGCCTCGAGCGCCTCGGCCCAGGTCGTCGGCTGCAGGAACTCCATGTGCTCCCCCTCGTCGCGGTGCGTCAGCCCATCTCACCGTGCGGGAGACTCCCGCGCCAGGTCATTGGCACGAATCGTCCGGCCGCGTCACGGTCCGACGGTGGATTCTCCGTCCGGAAGCGGCGGATCGGCTTCGTCCCGTGTCACCGTGCACTCGATCAGGCCGTACGGGCGGTCGTCCGCAAGGAAGACCTCGCCCGGGTTGGACAGACCGAAGGGCGCGAGGTCCACCAGGTGGTGGTGCCTGTTCGGTGCCCGGAACCCGATCTCGGCGACCTCGGGACGCGCCTCGAGCACCGCGCTCCCCATCGCCCACAGCGTCTGCTGCAGAGCCAGGCTGTGCACCTGGGCGAACCGCTCGACCAGGATGCGCCGGATGTCCGCGTACGCGGCGTCCCAGTCGACATCCGTCCCGACGTAGCGCCAGGTCGCGACGAGGGACGTCGCGAGCACGCGGTCGTCCGTCTCGGCGAGCGTCGTGTACTCGTCGGTGAGGAACCCTCTGAAGGCGGACCCCGTCGACTTGAGCAGGACGAGGTCCTTGAGTCCCGAGACCACCGTCTCGACCCTGCCCGACGCTGTCGCCTCGACGGCGACCGACGCGGTCCGGACCTCCTGGTGGCTGCGGACCCACGTGTGGTCGTGGGGGACGCCGTCCACGAGCGCCCGCTGCCACGAGTACTCCTCGACATCGACCGTCGCACCCTCGACGGGCGTCACGTCGTCCACGAAGTGACGTGCGAGGTCGAGGGCGTACTCCTCGATCTCGCGGACGCCTTTCTCCTTGGCGAAGGCGAAGCACGTGTTCTTCTGGGTGTCGGTCGGCAGCACGCGGGACTGGTCGCCCACCACGTGGGCGTCGGTGAAGTCGCCGCGCAGGGCCGTGGACACGTTGATGTCGCGGATCTCGTGCCGGGCCGTGTCCCGGTAGACGCGCACGACCCGGTTCTCGGCCTTCCCGTACTGGTTCCGTCCGAGGACGATGCCCATGATCAGGTCCCCCTGTAGGTCGAGTACGAGAACGGGGACAGGAGCAGGGGCAGGTGGTAGTGCTGGACCGTCCTGCGACAGCCTCGCGGTCACCACGACCTCGGGGTAGAGGCTCTCGCGCCCGTCCCGTGCGAAGTACGCACCGGTGTCGAAGGTCAGGCGGTACGTCCCGGCGGCGAGCACCTCGGGTCCGAGGTCCGTCACCCGTCCGTCGGCGTCCGTGACCCCCTCACCGACCGCCACAACGGCTGCGGCCCCTGTCCCGCGTACCTCCAGCCGGTCCAGCCGCACCGGAACGCCCTCTGCCGCAAGACCCTTCGCCGTGTCGAGGACGTGCGTCGTGACCGCACTGGTCATGTCAGGCCCTCCCGCAGCAGGCGTTCGAGCCGGATCCGGTTGATCGCGGCCAGCTCCGCGGCGGACGATCTGCCGCTCCGTGGCGGCGTCGTGGTGGAGGCGGTCCCGCAGGATCTCGAGCAGCTCGTCGGCGCTGCGGCCGGTCGCGCACACCAGGTACACGTGGCCGAAGCGGTCCTCGTACTCGCGGTTGCCGTCGGCGATGGCGGCCAAGGTCTCCGCCTCGGCGTCCTGGACGCCCGCCTGCTCCCGGCGGGACTGGTCGCCCTCCGGGCCGGCCTTCCTCTCGCCGATGCGCGGGTGCCCGGCGAGGGCCTCGTCGACGTCCTGCTCGCCCAGGGCAGCCATCTCAGCGTCGGCGGCGGCGTAGAGCTCGCCCGGGTCCGAGAACGGCCGGCGCCCGGAGACGGCCGACGCCCAGGCCCGCGACGAGCAGCACGCCCCCAGGGTCGCCTCGGCCTCCTCGCGCGGCATCGCGTTGAGGCGGGCCAGCCCTGGGCCGGTCGACCCCGTCACCGCGTCGTGCTCGGTCGTCACGGAGCCCACCCTGCCCGTCCGGGCCGAGGATGTCTCGACTCGCGTCTCGACGGCGTGGCGAGCCCGCCCCCTGGCGCCGCTCCGCCGCGGTGGGAGGATGGGGCCATGAGCATCTCCCAGGACACGAACGAGGCCTTCGCGGCCTACGCGCACCCCGAGCGCCTGGTCAGCACCGAGTGGCTCGCCGAGCACCTCGGCGACGCCGGCCTGGTGGTCGTCGAGAGCGACGAGGACGTGCTGCTCTACGACACCGGCCACATCCCCGGCGCGGTGAAGGTCGACTGGCACCTCGACCTCAACGACCCGGTCACGCGCGACTACGTCGACGGCGCGGCCTTCGCGGACCTGATGTCGCGCAAGGGCATCGACCGCGACAGCACCGTCGTGTTCTACGGCGACAAGAACAACTGGTGGGCCACCTACGCGCTGTGGGTGTTCACGCTGTTCGGCCACGACGACGTGCGCCTGCTCGACGGCGGCCGCGCGAAGTGGGTCGCCGAGGGCCGCGAGATGACCACCGAGGTGCCCGAGCCGGCCACCACGCGAGTACCCGGTGGTCGAGCGCGACGACGCTCCGATCCGCGCGTTCAACGACGACGTGCAAGGCTCACCTCGGCCAGCCCCTGGTCGACGTGCGCTCGCCGCAGGAGTACTCCGGCGAGCGCACGCACATGCCCGACTACCCGCAGGAGGGCGCCGCTGCGCGGCGGCCACATCCCGGGCGCCGCAGCCGTGCCGTGGGCCCGTGCCGCGGCCGACGACGGCACCTTCCGGTCGCGCGACGAGCTGCGAGGCGATCTACCAGCAGGAGCAGGGCCTCTCGCCGGACGACGACGTGATCGCGTACTGCCGCATCGGCGAGCGCTCCAGCCACACCTGGTTCGTGCTCACCCACCTGCTCGGCTTCCCGAAGGTGCGCAACTACGACGGCTCCTGGACGGAGTGGGGCAACGCGGTCCGCGTGCCGATCGCCAAGGGCGCGGAGCCGGCGGGTGCCGGCGGGGTCCGCGCGGAGCGGTCCGACGGCCGCTGCCCCCGTCGCTCGGGGAGCTCGTCGAGGACTTCTCCGGCGTCGGCACCACGACCGCCTGCAGCTGCTCCTGGAGCTCTCGCCGGAGCTGCCCGCGCTGCCGGAGCGGTACGCCGACCACCCGGACTCCTGGAGCAGGTGCACGAGTGCCAGTCGCCGCTCTTCGTGGTCCGTCGAGGTGGAGGGCACCGGCCGGGGGCCGCGGTCTCGCGTCTTCTTCTCCGCCCCGGCCGAGGCGCCCACGACCCGCGGTTTCGCGGGGATCCTCGCCGAAGGGCTCGACGGCAAGACCGCCGCACCGTGCTCGCCGTGCCCGACGACCTCTCGCACCGGCTCGTCGCTCGCCGAGGCCGTGAGCCCGCTGCGGCTTCGGGGCATGGCCGGCATGCTCGGGCGGATCAAGCGCCAGGTGCGCGAGAAGTCCGGCGCCTGAGCGTGCGACTCCTGATCGGCGATCCCGGCGTGCTCGAGGCGCTGCCGGCCGGCGACCCCACGCGCCTCAACGTCCCCGCACTGAGCCGGCTGTACGCGTACCCGGATCCGGTGCCCGTCCGCGGGTTCGTGCGCGGCAACATGGTGACGTCGGTCGACGGGTCGGTCACCGGCCCGGACGGTCGCTCCGAGTCGGTGAGCTCGGAGTCGGACCGAGAGGTGTTCTCCGTCCTGCGCGGGCTGTCCGACGCGATCCTGGTGGGTGCCGGGACCGCGCGGACCGAGGGCTACCGGGTGCCCGCCGCCAAGGCGGAGTTCGCCTCGTGGCGTTCGGCCCGGGGCCAGGCCCCTGCTCCGTGCCTCGCCGTGGTCACGCGCAGCGGCGACGTACCCGAGAACCTTCTGACCTCCTCCCGCCGCGTCGACGGCTCCTGGGCCGTCGTGGTCGTCGTCCCCGAGTCCGTCGACAAGCAGAAGCTGGCCGCGCTGATGGCGGCCCTCGGCCACGAGCACGTGATCGTGGCCGGCGAGAAGGACGTCGACCCCCACGCCGCGGTCGACGCCCTCGTGCGGCTCGGCATGCCTCGGGTGCTCTGCGAGGGCGGCCCGTCGTTGCTGGGGCAGATGGTGGCCGACGGACGGCTCGACGAGCTCTGCCACACCACCTCACCGCTGCTGGCCGGTGGCGACGGGCATCGCATGCTCAGCGGCTCGGATCTGCCCCTCGAGCGTTCGGGCCTGCGGCTGGTGCAGCTGATCGAGAAGGACGGCACGCTGCTGGCGCGCTGGCAGCTCAGCTGACCAGAACGGCCACCAGCACGTTGGCGATCGCCAGCCCGCCGGCGACGTGCGTCACCGTCGACACGTCCCTCTTCGAGCGCCGGGCCATCGCCCCCTCGGTGAGGCCCGCGACGGCGAGTGCGACGACGAGCTTGACGCCGATCTTCAGGTAGCTGGGCTGGTCGTCGCCCCAGACGCCGGCCCCCTCGCCCAGCCCGACGATCACGAGCCCGGTGATGAGCTGCGGTGCGCGCTCCCCAGAGCATCACGTCGTTCGGGGCAACCGTGCCGCGGGCGGCGACGAGGTAGCCACCGACGAGGGCGGCCATGCCGAGGAGGTGGGTGACGACGACGAGCTCGTAGGTGACGTCCATGCCGCAGACCCTAGGGGTCAGAGGTGCTGCAGCAGGAACCGCGCCACCTCGCGCTCCCAGCGGTCGGGGTCGGTGTTCCACTCCTTGCAGTGCCGGGCATGTGGGAAGCCGACGAAGGTCACGATGTCCGGCCTGGCCTGCGCGAGCCGCCTCGACGGGCCGGACGGGACGAACTCGTCGTCGTCGCTGTGCACCAGCAGCACCGGCAGCTTGAGCTCCGACGCCCTCGTCACCCAGTCCAGCCGTCGCAGGTCGACGGGGGCGTCGGTGCCGACCACCCGCCGCCAGGCCTTGTCGGCCAGCATCATCAGCCCGAGGCGGCTGATCGGGCGCGGCAGCCGGTTGAGCCGCGCGTGGTGGTCGAGCACGTCGAGCCAGTCGATCACCGGCGAGTCGAGCACCAGGGCCCTGACGCGGTCCGCCGTCCACGAGCGTGAGACGTGCTGCAGGACGATCGCGCCGCCCATGGACCACCCGAAGAGGACGACCTCGGTGGCCCCCGCGTCGAGGGCGTGCAGCACGGCCGCCTCGACGTCCTGCCACTCGGTGTCCCCGAGGCTGAGCCGGCCCCCGTGGGTGGCCGGGCCCTCGGGGTCGTTGCGGTACGTCGGGACGAGCACCGGCAGCCCGAGCCGGTGCAGCAACGGGATCGCCCGCAGGCACTCCTCCCGCGTCCCGCCCCGACCGTGGACGAGCAGAGCCCACACATCGCGTCGGGCGACGTCGTCGGACGGCGGGACGTACCAGGTCGGCAGCTCGCCCGCGTCCGAGGTGACCGTCACGTCCTCATACGCAAGACCCAGTGCGCTGGAAGGGTTCCCGGAGAAGTAGTACTGGTTCCAGCGGGCCGGGCCCACTGCGAGGCGACCGGCGTCGACGCGTTCGAGACGCCGCGTCACCGTGCCCGCCCGCAGGTCCTTCTCGAGCACCTCGCCGACGCGGGCGTGACCGCTCCCCTTGGACAGCCAGAGGCCGTAGCGACCGGGGGCCACCGTCTCCGGGGTCACGGCCATCGTGAGCGTGCCTGCCCCGACCGTGAGCACCTCCACGTCGTCGGGCTTGACGCGGTCGGGCGTGACCACCCGTCGGGCGAAGTACGCGGCCGCCGCCGAGACCGCCGCGCCCGCGAGCACCGCCGCTCCGCCGCCGACGGCCGCCCCGATGACGGCCCCCTTCGCGACCGGGTGACGGGCGTTGCTCATCGGGTCCTCCCTGCTCCGCCGGCCGCGTGCCTGGCGACCGCGACCGCCCACCACACCAGAGGCAGCTGCAGCGGAAGGCGGGCCAGCGTCAGCGTCCTGGCCGTCGTCGACGCGCGCGGCGAGCCTGCCGCTCGCGTCGCCATCGTCACGTTGCCCGGGAAGACCGCCACGAACAGGGCGGCTGCCGCCCACCCGCCCAGCGAACGGGTCCGGGGGTGGAGCAACGCACCGGCCACGGCGAGCTCGGCGAGCCCGGAGCCGTGCACCCACGGCCGCGGTGCACCCAGCACGCGGGGGACGAGCCGGTCGTACGGCGCGGGGCGGGCGAGGTGCGTCGCCCCGGCCACCGCGAGAGCGGCCGAGAGGACCTTCCAGCCGGGGCGTGGTGTGGTCACGCCGCTGATTCTGCCCTCCCGACCCGTTGTCGGCCTCATGGCCCGCTCAGAGCCCGGTCAGGACGTCGTCGAGGTCGAAGCGGACGGGGCGCTCCAGCTGGTCGTAGGTGCACGACCGGGCCTCGCGGTCAGGACGCCATCGGACGAACTGCGCCGTGTGCCGGAAGCGCACCCCTTCCATGTAGTCGTAGCGCACCTCGACCACCCGCTCCGGACGCAGCGGCGTGAACGACAGGTCCTTGCCCGCGTTCCACCTGCTGGTCTCCGACTTGCGCGGCGTGCGGTGCCCCTCCTCCTGCCGCGCCCAGGCCCAGGGGTGGTCGTCGAAGTCGGTGACGAGCGGCTGCAGCTCGGTCAGGAGCTCGCGCCGCCTCGCCATCGGGAAGGCCCCGACGACGCCCACGGAGACGAGGTCGCCGCTGTCGTCGTAGAGGCCCAGCAGCAGTGAGCCGATCGCGTCCTCGCCGGACTTGTGGAGGCGGTACCCCGCCACCACGCAGTCGGCGGTGCGCTCGTGCTTGATCTTCGTCATCACGCGCTTGTCGGGCTGGTACCGCTGGTCCAGCTTCTTGGCGATCAGGCCGTCGAGGCCGGCCCCCTCGAAGCGCTCGAACCACTCACGCGCGGTGTCGAGGTCTCGCGTGGCGGGCGTGACGTGCACCGGCGGCTTCGCGCCGGCGAACGCCTTCTCCAGCAGTGCACGCCGCTCCTCCATCGGCCGGCCGGTGAGGTCCTCGTCCCCGAGCGCGAGCAGGTCGAAGGCCACGAAGCTCGCGGGGGTCTGCTGCGCGAGCAGGTCGACACGGCTCGACGCGGGGTGGATGCGCTGCTGCAGCGCCTCGAAGTCCAGGACGTTGCGCCCGGAGTCGACCAGCACGATCTCGCCGTCGACGACCGCCCGCTCCGGGAAGCTGTCGAGCACGGCCTGCACCACCTCGGGGAAGTAGCGGGTCATCGGCTTGCCGTTGCGGCTGCCGATCTCGACCTCGTCGCCGTCCTTGAAGACGATCGACCTGAAGCCGTCCCACTTGGGCTCGTACAGCTGGCCGGGCGGGATCTCACCGGCCGGCTTCGCGAGCATCGGCTTGACGGGCGGCATCACGGGAAGTCGCACGCAGCCCACGGTAGCGTCGCGGCATGGTCGGAGCGGTCGAGGCGGGCGACGGGTACGCGCCCGGCTCGGTGGCAGCACGCGTGGCGCACGACCTGCGGCAGGTGGCCGACTCGCGCACGGTCCCGGAGAAGACGCGCTACTTCAAGGCCCTTCCAGGTGGCTACGCCGAGGGGGACCTCTTCCTGGGCAGCACGGTGCCTCAGGGGCAGGCGGTCGCGCGCCGGTACTGGCAGGACGCCACCGACGCCGACCTCGTGAGCCTGCTGGAGAGTCGCTGGCACGAGGAACGGCACGCCGCGCTGCGCCTGGTCGGCGAGATCGTGCGGCGCAGTCCGCCGCCACGACAGGGCCACGTGGTCCGCCTCGTCCTCGCGCACCGGGGTCGCATCGACAACTGGGACCTGGTGGACTCGTGGGCTCCGCAGGTGCTGGGCGCCTGGCTGCTCGCTCCGGAGCAGGCGTCCGTGCGCCGCGACCTGCTCGACGACCTGGCGGCCAGTGAGAGCGTCTGGGACCGGCGCACCGCTGTCACGAGCACGTTCGCCGCCATCCGGGCCGACGACCACGCCGACACGCTGCACCTGGCCGAGCGGCTGCTCGATGACCCGCACCATCTCGTCCACAAGGCGGTGGGCTGGATGCTCCGTGAGGTCGGCATCCGCGACGTGGTCGCGCTGGAGCGGTTCCTCGACGCCCACGCGCCCGGTGATGCCCCGCGTGATGCTGCGGAGCGCCATCGAGCGGCTCGAGCCAGGACGACGCGCCCACTACCTCGCCGTCCCGCGCCGCTAGCCTGACGACGTGAGCGAGACCACCCCCACCCCGACCGACGTCCCTTCCGACGACCGCGAGCTGATCGTGGTCCTCACCGAGGAGGCCCTCGGAGAGGACGACGCGACCCGGATCGCGGAGCTGCACGCCGGCGAGTCGCTGGAGTACCAGGTGCTCGTGCCGGCGGACACGCACCGCAACCTGCTCGTCGACGTGCTCGACCACCTGAGCCTCTTCGAGCTGCGAAAGGCCCTTCAGGAGATGCGTCGCGAGCCCGACCAGTCGTCGGCACGGGCGACCGCGACCCAGGCGCTGGAGACGTCGCTGGCGGCTCTGCGGGCACGGGGGATGTCAGCGGTCGGCGAGGTGACCGCGGACGACCCGCTACCTGCGCTGATGGCCGCGGTCGGGCGGCACGACGCCCGCGAGGTGATCGTCGTGACACGACCGCACGCCGTCGAGGACACGTTCCACCGCGACTGGGCGTCCCGTGCGCGGGACGTCGTGGGCGTCCCGGTGCTGCACGTGTACGCCGGCACCACCTTCCTGGGCTGAGGGGCTCAGCCGATGGTCAGCGGGACCGCGACCGCGACCCATGGCCCGTCGCCACCGGGCGCGGTGGGCGTGACGGCCACCGTGACCACGTGCCGGCCGGCCGGCCACGTCCCGGTCGGCGGGGAGACGGTGACGAGCACCTGGTCGCCGTCGGCGCCCTCCTCAGCGACCGAGGTCACCACCTCACCGTCGAGCAGTGCAGTGACCGTGCCCCCGGCGGGCAGGTAGACGCGCACGTCCTCGTCCGCAGCCAGGTCGGTGGAACCCGCAGGCGGAGAGTCGATCTCGGGGCCGATGAGGCTGAAGGCCTCGATCACGTCCAGCTCGCCCTCCGGGTGCACCGCCCAGGCCCGGGCGTCGAACTCGGTGATCCCCTCTCGTTCGATGTCACCCGAGTACGTCACGACGTGGGCACCGTCCTGGCCCGGCACCCCCACGACCGTCCGGTCGCCGGCGTCGGCGAAGGCCGCCATCCCCTCCTGCAGGCCGGGCATCAGTCCCTCCATGCCACCGAGGGTGTCCACCGTCCGCTGGGAGATCACGCCGAGCATCTCGTACGCCGCGGTGGCGTTCCCCTCCGCGAGCCGGGCGAGCCACTGGGCGACGACGGCGAGCGCGACCTCCTCCCCGCCGATGCCCGCCGTCCCGCTCTCCGTCTCGCTCGCCGAGGGCGAGGTGGAGGCCGAGGTCGAGGGTGCCTCGCTCGTCGTGCCGGTCGTCGGTGATGTCGCGACCTCCTCCTCGCCGCCGCAGCCCGCCAGCACGGCCAGGCAGACCGCCGTCACGACCAGTCCGCGTCCCACATCGGCCTCCCCTGTCGGCTCCCTACCTGGACGACGCGCTCACACACGACGGCGTGGCGTGCTACCAGTTCTGCTCGTTCTTGCGGCTCGGCTGCACGCGCGGCGGCTCACCCGGCATCTTCGGGTAGTCGGGCGGGAACGACAGCTCACCCAGGCCGCGCTCATCGACGTCCGCCCGCCACAGGGCCAGGGCGGGGCCGAGGTCCCCCGGGTCGCTGTCGATCCCCTCCCAGGCGTCGCCCCTGTCGGCCACGAGCCCAGGGACCGTCCGCACCGTCAGCTCGGCCGGGTCGACGTCGTCGAGCTCCTCCCACGTGACCGGGGTCGACACGGGGGCGTGGGGCAGCGGACGGGGGCTGTACGCCGACGCCATCGTCCGGTCCCGGTTCGTCTGGTTGTAGTCCACGAAGACGCGATCGCCGCGCTCCTCCTTCCACCAGGCCATCGTCACGAGCTCCGGGGCACGCCGCTCGAGCTCGCGTCCGACGCCGATCGCCGCGTGGCGCACGTCGAGGAACTCGTGCTCTGGCCGGATCGGCGCGAACACGTGCACGCCCCGGTTGCCCGACGTCTTCACCCAGGCGGTCAGCCCGAGCTCGGTGAGCAGCTCCCTGAGCAGGTGCGCCGCCTCGACGGAGTCGGAGAACCCGCGACCGGGCTGAGGGTCGAGGTCAAGGCGCAGCTCGTCCGGGTCGTCCGGGGCGCCCGTGCGGACCGGCCAGGGGTGGAACGTGATCGTGTTCATCTGCACGGCCCACACCGCGCCGGCCGGCTCGTCCACCACGAGCTGGGTGTGGCGTCGGCCGCTCGGGTAGGTGACCATCACCGTCCGGACCCACTCGGGGACCCCCCGAGGCGGGTTCTTGGAGTAGAACGCCTCACCCTCGACGCCGTCGGGGAACCGCTGCAGCGTGACGGGTCGGTCGCACAGGGCACGGGTCAGGGCCGGGCGCGACGGCGACCACGTAGTCGGCCAGGTCACGCTTCGTGAGGCCGCTCTCCGGCCACAGCACGCGGTCGGGGCTGGAGAGCCGAACGCTGCGCGAGCCCCCCTCCGGAGCACCGGGGACCTCGATCTCGACGGCTGTTGCTGGCCACCAGGGGACGCTATCGGGAACGCGGCGGAGCGCACAGTGGTTGAGTGACCGAGTGCGCCGACCCGGCCACCGGACCGACAGGACGAGGAGAGATCCGATGGGCAAGCTGGACCCGACCGGACGTGACTACACGGTGACGAAGTCCGACGAGCAGTGGCGGGCGGAGCTTTCCCCCGAGGAGTACCAGGTGCTGCGCCAGGCGGGCACCGAGCGTCCCGGCAGCAGCCCGATCGAGGACGACAAGACCGCCGCCGCCTACTCGTGCCGTGCCTGCGGCACGGAGCTGTTCCGCAGCGAGACCAAGTTCGACTCCCACTGCGGGTGGCCGTCGTTCTACACGCCGCTCGCGGAGGACCGCGTCGAGTTCCTCGAGGACCGCTCGGCCGGCTCGCTGCGCACCGAGGTCCGGTGCGCGACGTGCGGGTCGCACCTCGGGCACGTCTTCGAGGGCGAGGGGTACGGCACCCCGACCGACCAGAGGTTCTGCATCAACGGCATCGCCCTCACCCAGGTCCCCGACGAGGCGTGAACGAGGCAGGGCACGTCGACGGGCCCGTGAACCGGGCGACGTGGGACGACCTCGACCCGCGCACCCTGCACGACCTGGTCAGGCTGCGCCTCGACGTCTTCGTGGTCGAGCAGCAGTGCGCCTACCCCGAGCTGGACGGCCGTGACGTCGAGCCCGGCACCGAGCACTGGTGGACCGCCGACGCGTCGGGCCCGACGAGCTGCCTGCGCGTGCTGGTCGAGCCCGGCGCCGAGCGGCGGGTCGGACGCGTCGCCACGCGCGCCGACGTGCGCGGTCGCGGCCTGTCGACGCTGCTGATGCGGGCCGTCCTGGAGGCGCACGGGCACGAGGTGCTGGTGCTCGACGCGCAGTCGCCGGTTCAGCGCATGTACGCGGCTCTGGGCTTCGAGGTGTGCGGCCCGGAGTTCCTCGACGACGGCATCCCGCACGTGCCGATGCGCCGGTTGGCGCCGTCGTCGCAGAAGGGCGAGGGTGGAGGCATGAGCGACTACAGCGCCGAGCGTCCCCTCGACATGCACCCGATCGACGCGGAGCCGAACGAGGCCGACCCGGTGGCCGACCCCGCCGGCGACGACCCCGACGTCGCGACGGCCGAGAGCGAGCTGTCCGAGGCCGACGACCCTGATGCCCTCGCGACCGACGGGCTGCAGCGCGAGACCGGGGACGACGGCTGGGAGCCCCCTCAGGACCAGCCGAACACCGAGGCGAACGAGACCCTGGACGAGCGTCTCGCCGAGGAGGAGCCCGAGCCCGACCCGCGTGCGGCCGGTCGACGGGACGCCGACCGGGACCTGCTGGAGTCCTAGCCGACGGCCCGCTTCACGGGAGCCGGGCGACCAGGTCCCCCAGCCCCACCCGGGGTCCGGTGTAGAAGGGGACCTCCTCGCGGACGTGCCTGCGCGCCTCGGTGGCGCGCAGGTCGCGCATGAGGTCGACGATGCGGTGCAGCAGGTCTGCCTCGAACGCGAGGATCCACTCGTAGTCGCCCAGCGCGAACGAGGACACGGTGTTGGCGCGCACGTCCGGGTAGCCACGCGCGGCCTTGCCGTGCTCGACGAGCAGGTCGCGACGCTCCTCGTCGGGGAGGAGGTACCAGTCGTACGACCGGACGAACGGGTACACGCAGACGTAGTCGCGCGGCTCCTCGCCGGCCATGAACGCCGGGACGTGGCCCTTGTTGAACTCCGCCGGCCGGTGGATGGCCACCTGCGACCAGACCGGGGCCAGGTGCTGCCCGAGCGTCGTGCGGCGGAGCGCCTGGTAGGCGCGCTGCAGGGCCTCGACGGTCGGCGCGTGCCACCACACCATCAGGTCGGCGTCACCTCGCAGGCCCGCCACGTCGTAGACGCCGCGCACCACGACGTCACCGTCCTGAGCCGCGTGCGCGAACAGCGTCTCGACCTCGTCCTCGACGGCGGAGCGGTCGACGTCCCCCAGCGAGGTCGTGACCTGGAAGACCGACCACATCGTGTACCGGATGGTCTCGTTGACCTCGCGGGCCTTGACCTTCGTGGACTCGGACGACTCGGTAGACATGGGCACAGTCTCCCCCACCCTCATCGGCCGACTCGGCCCAGGTGGCCGAGAACCGTTGCCGCGGCTGCCCCAGCGGTCGCGATGCAGGCTGGGACCCCCACACCGTCGTAGACGGACCCGGCGAGCGCCAGCCCCGGCAGCGCGGCCACCTCGGACCGCACGGCCCGGACACGGTCGACGTGACCGACCTCGTACTGCGGCAGCGCCCCGCCCCAGCGTGCCACCGAGACCGCCGCGGCGGGCACCGCCCGACCGAGCAGGTCGCCGGCGTCGGCGAGGGCCGCAGCGGCCAGGTCCTGGTCCGACCGCTGCAGACCGGAGGCCTCGCCCGCGCGACCCACCGACAGACGCAGCACGTCCCGGCCGGACGAGGCCTCGCGGACCCACCCCCACTTGCGGCTCGAGAAGGTCATGGCCTTCACCAACCGGCCCTCGACGGGCGGCACCAGCACGCCGGAGATCTCACGGTCGGCCACGTCGTCCAGCGCGCCGTCGTCGAGAAGCACCGACACCAGGGCCGTCGAGGCGACGGGCACGGAGGCGAGCGTCCCGGCCGCGTCGGGCGCCACGTCGGCGAGCAGCCGTCCGGTGGCGGGGGCGGGGACAGCGAGCACCACTCCGGACGCCTCGAGCACCGGTCCGCGCCCGGCCGGTCCGAGGTGCAGGCGCCAGCCCCCACCGGGCACGGCCTCCAGCCGCTGCACGCACGCACCGGTGCGCACCTCGACCCCCGCGTCCACGAGCCGTTCCCCCAGTGTCTCGGCGAGCCGCGACACGCCGCCGCGCAACCCGGCGAACACCGGAGCCACGGGGCCGCCGGGTCGAGCGGCGACCTGGGCGGCCACCTCGTCCAGCAGGCCGCGCCCCTCGCGGGCGGCCGGCCACAGGGACGGCATCGTGGCGCGCAGGGAGAGCCGGGAGGCATGCCCTGCGTACACGCCGCCGAGCAGGGGCTCCACGAGCCGGTCGACCACGGGCGCCCCGAGTCGCTGCCCCACCCACTCGCCGACCGAGACGTCCTGCGCGACAGAGGGGAACGTCATGTCACGCTCCCTCGCGACGCGCGCCACCTCGTCCGGGGTCAGGAGCCCGGTCAGCGACTGCGGGTCACCGGGCACGCCCATCACCGTGCCTGACGGCAGCGGGTGCAGCGATCCGCGTGACGCGACCGCGGCCTGCGTGACCCGGGCGTGCACCACCTCCCCACCGAGGCCGAGCTCGTCGATCAGGTCAAGCGCCTCGGGCCGGCGGGCGAGCAGGGCCTCGGCCCCCAGGTCGACGACGACGTCCCCGAGCGGACCACGGCGAAGCACCCCTCCGGTGTGGGCCCGCTGCTCGAGCAGCAGCACCCGCGGGCTCTGCCGTCCGGCGAGCGCCTGCGCCAGGCGCCAGGCCGCGACGAGCCCGCTGATGCCGGCGCCCACCACCACGACGGGGGCGGCCAGGTCGGTCGTCGTCACCGGCCGCCCCTCAGCTGTCGCCGGCGACCACGTCGGTGGAGTGCACCAGGTCGACCACCCGCGCGAGCACGTCCGGGTCCGTCTCCGGCATCACGCCGTGGCCGAGGTTGACCACGTGACCACGTGCCGCACGTCCTGCCTCGAGAGCCGCGCGCGTGTGCGAGCGGACGGCGTCCCACGGCGCGAAGAGCACGGCAGGATCGATGTTGCCCTGCAGCGAGCGGTCGGGTCCGACCCGGCGGGCCGCGACGTCGAGCGGCACGCGGAAGTCGACCCCGACGACCTCGGCGCCCGCCTCGCCCATCGCCGACAGGAGCTCGCCGGTACCCACCCCGAAGTGGATGCGCGGCACCCCCAGGTCGGCGACCCCCGCCAGCACCGCGGCCGAGTGCGGCATCACGTAGCGCCGGTAGTCGTGCTCGGGGAGTGCTCCCACCCAGGAGTCGAAGAGCTGCACCGCGGACGCCCCGGCCTCGATCTGCACGCGAAGGAAGGTCGTCGTGATCGCGGCGATACGACCCATCAGCTCGTCCCAGACGGCGGGCGCGCCGTACATCAGGGCCTTGGTGCGCTCGTGGTTCTTGCTCGGTCCGCCCTCGACCAGGTAGCTGGCGAGGGTGAAAGGCGCTCCTGCGAAACCGATCAGGGGGGTGTCACCGAGCTCGCCGACCAGCTGGCGCACTGAGGTGCCGATGTCGTCGACCTGCTCGGGCGCCAGGTGGGGCAGCGCGCGGACCGCCTCCTCCGTCCGCACGGGCTCCGCGATCACCGGTCCGGTCCCCGGCACGATGTCGAGGTCGATGCCGGCGGCGTGCAGGGGGACGACGATGTCGGAGTAGAGGATCGCCGCGTCGACCCCGTAGCGGCGGACCGGCTGCAGCGTGATCTCGGTGACCAGGTCGGGGGTGCGGCAGGCGTCGAGCATGGCGATGCCCTCGCGGACCCGGCGGTACTCCGGCAGCGACCGTCCCGCCTGGCGCATGAACCACACCGGGTGGTGGTCGGTCGGCAGGCCCCGGCAGGCGGCCAGGAACGGACTCGTCGTGGCGTCGACGGGCGTGGCCGAGCGGGGGGAGGCGGGGCTGAGGCTCACGGGCTCATGGTCGCAGACGCGCCGACCCCGATCGGGGGCGGCAACCGTCAGCCGAGCGCGATGAGCGCGACCCCGACGAAGGCAGCCCCGATGCCCGCGACCTGGACGGGCAGCAGCCGCTCGTGCAGCACGAACCGGGCGAGCAGCACGGTCATCACCGGGTACAGGGAGCCGAGCACGGCGGTCAGGCTCAGCAGTCCCAGCGTGGACGCGATACCGAAGCAGAGGTTGGCGCCGACGTCCGCGAGCCCGATCGCCGCTACCACCGGCACGTCACGCCGCCCCACCCCCGCCGTTGACCGGGCGACCGTCCCGCCGCGCCGCAGCGCCAGCACCATCAGTGCGACGGCGAACGCGGTCACGCTGACCGCTCGCATGCCGACGAGCGTCATGACCGCCGAGCTCTCCGCACCGCGGCCGATCGCCAGCAGCGCGACACCGAAGCCGACGGCGGCGAGGACGGCGAGCAGCACCGGCCGGCCGCCGCCACGGGTGCCGCCTCGTCCCGGTGCCAGCTCGGGGCCGGACGCGAGTGCCGCACCGGCGAGCGCGAGCACGACCCCGACGACCTGCACCGTGCTCGGTCGCTCACCCGCGACAACGCCTGCCAGCACCGGCACGATCGCCCCCAGCGCCGCGATCGGTGAGACCACACCCATCGTCCCGGATGCCAGGGCCGCGTAGAACGCCACCAGCGCCGAGGCACCTGCGACCCCTGCCAGCACCGACCAGGGCAGCCAGCCGAGGGGGGCGTCGACGGCACCGATGACCAGGGCGGTGACGGTGACAGCCACCAGCCCCGCTGCCTGGGACCAGGCGACGACCACGACGGACCGGATCCGTTTGGACACGACGCCACCGACGAAGTCGGCGGTCCCCCACAAGCCGGAGGAGAGCAGGGCGAGGCCGGGACCAGCCACGGACGAGGGCATGCGCGCAGGTTAGGACCCACCCGCTGCGGGGGCCGTCACGGGGCCGACGCCGAGCAGCGAGGAGGGACAGCCGTGCGACGCGCCGGTCGACGCTCGATGACGCCGACGCCCACGTCGCCGGACGTACGCTGCCGGTGTGGCAGCGCGCGACCTGCCCGCGGGAGTGCCCGCGGCCTTCGGCCAGGCGGTCGAGTCGCTGCGTGGCGCCCGTCTCCGGCCCCAGGTGCACCTGACGGAGGTCCCCGCGCCGCAGCGGATCGCCCCCTACTCGCTCGCTCTGTCGGGCGAGGTGCTGGACGGCGAGGACGAGCTCGCGACGGGGCGGTTCGTGCTCCTGCACGATCCCGCCGGGCAGGAGGCGTGGCAGGGCACGATGCGGGCCGTCACCTTCGTCCGCGCGGCCCTCGAGCCCGAGTTCGCGTCCGATCCCCTGCTCAGCGAGGTCGGCTGGTCCTGGCTCGTCGACGCGCTGGCGTCGCAGGGAGCAGCCGTCGGAGAGATCGGCGGCACCGTGACGCGGGTGCTCTCCGACTCCCACGGCGCCCTCGCAGACCGCGGGCCGAGCGTCGAGATCGAGGTCCGGGCGTCGTGGACCGCGCTGGACGCCGACCTGGGACCGCACCTGCAGGGATGGGCGTCGCTGCTGTGCACCGTCGCCGGACTGCCACCGCTCCCGGACGGTGTGTCACCCCTGCGGCGCGGCATCGGCTGACGGCGCCGCGACGTCGCCGACCACGTTCCGGCTCCACCTCGGTCGCGCCACCCCTACAGTCAGGGGAGCATTGAGCCGATAGGGGGAAAGACGGCCCACCGTGGGCCACCTACCGGGAGGCACGGGTGACATCAGTTGTGGAGCGCACCGCTGCTGCGATGCCGCCACGCCAAGGCCGCTACACCGCGCTGGTCACGGTGCAGCAGCCCGCAGCGCGCGACGCCGCAGTGCGGATCCTTCGCGCCCTGGGAGCCACTGACGTCCTCGCCGCCTCGTCCGTCGCCCAGGCCCGTCGCGCCATGGTGGGCAGGCCGGGCGAGATCTGCGTCGTCGAGGCGACCCTCGCCGACGGCTCCGGCGTGACGCTGGCACGTGACCTGCGCGCCGCCGGCTGGCAGCGCGTCATCGTCGTCGCCACCGCGGAAGCCGCAACCATCGCCCGCGCCGCGCTGGCCGGCGGCCTGCGGTGCTTCCTCATCACCCGTCCCAGCCCGAGCTCCTCGGGTCAGGCCAGCGGGGGCAACCTCGCCGGCATGTCCCACCGCGAGCTCGAGGTGCTCCAGCTCGTAGCGGACGGGCACTCGAACCGCGACGTCGGCGAGCAGCTCGGCCTGTCGGCCCTGACCGTCAAGAGCCACCTTGCACGCATCGCCCGCAAGCTGGGCACGGGCGACCGTGCGGAGATGGTCGTGATGGCCCTGCGGGCCGGCGCCATCCGCTGACGCCGCTCCGCGCGGGTCCGTCGACGTTCCTCCTGGCCTTACGGTGGACGTCATGAACCCGCCCGAGCCGCGTCCCCTGACGCACCCGCGCGACGGTGTCCCACGCCTGGTGGTCGCGCGCGAGCAGCTCGAGCAGACCGCCGAGGCCCTCGCCGCAGGGACCGGACCCGTCGCCGTCGACGCCGAGCGCGCCTCGGGCTACCGCTACGGACAGCGTGCCTTCCTGGTCCAGCTGCGCCGCGACGACGTCGGGACGGTGCTGGTCGACCCGGTCCCCCTGGACGACCTGTCCGTGCTCACCGACGCACTCGGTGACACCGAGTGGGTGCTGCACGCGGCGAACCAGGACCTCCCCTGCCTCGCGGAGGTCGGCCTGCGCCCCGGTGGGGAGCTGTTCGACACCGAGCTCGCGGCGCGACTGGCCGGGCTGGAGAAGGTCGGGCTCGCGGCCGTGGTCGAGAACCTGCTGGGGTGGCAGCTGGCCAAGGAGCACTCGGCGGTCGACTGGTCGACCCGTCCGCTGCCCGAGCCCTGGTTGCGCTACGCGGCCCTCGACGTGGAGGTGCTGGTCGAGCTTCGCGACGCCCTCGCTGCCCTGCTCGACGAGCAGGGCAAGCTCGCGTGGGCCTGCGAGGAGTTCGCCGCCGTCCGCGACGCTCCCCCGCCTCCGCCGCGCCGCGACCCCTGGCGTCGCACCTCCGGCATGCACCAGATCAAGAGCCGGCGCCAGCTCGCCGTGCTGCGCGAGCTGTGGAACGAGCGGGAGCAGATGGCGCAGCGCCGTGACGTGGCTCCGGGCCGCGTGCTCCCGGACCGAGCGCTCGTCTCCGCGGCCTCGACCCTGCCCACCAGCACCGAGCAGCTGACGGCCCTGCCCGTGTTCTCCGGGCCCGCGAACCGCCGGATCGCCGATCGCTGGATGCGGGCCGTCGAGCGCGGACGTGACCTGCCCGACGCCCAGCTCCCGGTCTCGACGCTGCGTGGCGACGGGCCACCTCCCCCACGCGCCTGGCGTGAACGGGACCCCCTGGCCTCGGAGCGGCTGACCCTGTCCCGCGCCCTGGTCGCAGAGCGTTCCGAGCAGCTGGCTGTGCCCGTGGAGAACCTGCTCACACCGGACGCGCTGCGTCGGGTGTGCTGGCGACCGCCGGACGCCAGCGACGCAGCCGGAATCGGCGAGGCGCTGCTCGCGATGGGGGCTCGACAGTGGCAGGTCGACCTGCTCGCCCCCGACCTGGCAGCCGCCTTCGCCGCGGCACAGGCCTCGCTCGACGCCCCCGACGAGCCCGACGAGCCCGACGAGCCCGACGAGCCCGACGAGCCCGGCGAGCCCGGCGAGCCCGGTGTGCGCGACGAGGCGCTGGTCGAGGGCGCGTGATGCCTCGGGAGTGAGGTTAGGCTAACCTCACTCCAATGTTCGCGAACTTCCTCATCGGCCTGCGCGAGGGTCTCGAGGCCGCCCTGGTCGTCAGCATCCTCGTCGCGTACCTCGTCCGTTCCGGGCTGCGTGACCAGCTCCGGTGGGTCGCCACCGGCGTGGGCGTGGCCGTGGGGCTCAGCCTGGCCTTCGGCGCCCTGCTCACGTTCACGTCCCGCGCGATGACCTTCCAGCAGCAGGAGGTGTTCGGCGGCACCCTCTCGATCGTCGCCGTCGGCTTCGTGACGTGGATGGTGCTCTGGATGCGCAGGGCGGCGCGTCACCTCAGGTCCCAGCTGGACGGCAGGATGCAGGCTGCCGTGGCGGTGGGATCCGGCGCGGTCGCACTCACCGCGTTCCTGGCCGTGGGACGCGAGGGCCTGGAGACCGCCCTCTTCCTCTGGTCGGCCATCCAGGCGACCGGACTCGGGTGGGCGCCCGTGACCGGGGCGTCCATCGGGCTCGCCGTCGCGGTGCTGCTGGGCCACCTCATGTACCGCGGCGCCCTGCGCATCGACCTGCGTCGCTTCTTCCTGTGGACGGGGGCTGCGCTGATCGTCATCGCCGCCGGGGTGCTGGCGTACGGCGTCCACGACCTGCAGGAGGCCCGGGTCCTGCCCGGCCTCACGTCCCTGGCGTTCGACGTCAGCGCGCAGGTTCCGCCGGGCAGCTGGTACGGAACCCTCCTCAAGGGCACCCTCAACTTCTCCCCCGCGACGACGTGGCTCGAGGCCGTCACCTGGCTGGCCTACGTGGCGGTGATGATGACCGTCTTCCTGCGCCCGTCCCGGCCACGTCCGGTGACCACCGCCACCACTCCCACCCCCGTGACCAGCGGCTCCTGAGCCCGGCCCACGACCTCCGACCTGACCGGAGAAGGCCGTGCCCTTCGTGCTGTCCCCGTCCCTGCGTGCCCCGTGCGGGCCGCCGCCTCGCTCCGGCCGCGCTGCCGCTGCTTCCGCTCGTCCTCCGTGGCGCCTGCGCGACCCGGAGCCGGCCTCCAGGTCCGGGGAGGACCAGCGCAGCAGAAGGGTCCGGGTGTCGGCGTCGGACGAGGCCTGCGACCTCTCGACGGCCGAGCTGACAGCCGGTATCACCACCTTCGCGATCAGCGGCTCGGGTGTGTGGGCCGTCCCGCCCGGCGTGAGCGCAGGCGGTCACTGGGGGGACACGCTCTTCCGGGCGTGACGGTCACCACGTCCGGGCAGGGTCCCACGCATTGTTACCGCTGAGTAGCATGAGGGCGTCCACCCCGCCCTGCACTGGGAGGCCACCGTGCCCCGCACCGCTCACGAGGTCGTCTTCGTCGACGGCGTCCGCACCCCCTTCGGCAAGGCCGGCGAGAAGGGCATGTACGCGCAGACGCGGGCCGACGACCTGGTCGTCAACTGCGTGCGCGAGCTGATCCGCCGCAACCCCGGCCTGCCGCCCGAGCGGGTGGACGAGGTCGCGATCGCGGCGACGACCCAGATCGGCGACCAGGGCCTGACCCTGGGACGCCTGACCGCGCTGCTGTCGGGGCTCCCGAAGACGGTGCCCGGCTTCTCGATCGACCGGATGTGCGCGGGCGCCATGACCGCCGTGACGACCACGGCCTCGGGGATCGCCTTCGGCGCCTACGACGTCGCCATCGCAGGTGGCGTCGAGCACATGGGCCACCACCCGATGGGTGAGGGCGTCGACCCCAACCCGCGCATCGTGGCCGAGAAGCTCGTCGACCCCTCGGCGCTCGTCATGGGGTCCACCGCGGAGAACCTGCACGACCGCTTCCCCGAGATCACCAAGGAGCGCTGCGACGCCTTCGCGGTCGGCAGCCAGGAGAAGCTCGCGAAGGCCTACGCGAACGACCTGATCCAACCCGACCTCGTGGCGACGGCCACTCGCAGCGTCGAGAGGGGCTGGGGACTGGCGACGGCCGACGAGCCGCCCCGCCCCGGAACCACGGTGGACGACCTCGCCGGCCTGAAGACGCCGTTCCGTCCGCACGGACGGGTGACGGCCGGCAACGCCGCCGGGCTGAACGACGGCGCCACCGCGTGCATCCTCGCCTCGCAGGAGGCAGCCGACGAGCTCGGCCTCAGCACGAGGATGCGCCTGGTCTCCTACTCGTTCGTCGGCGTCGACCCCGAGGTGATGGGCATCGGCCCGGTCCCGGCGACCGAGAAGGCGCTACGGCAGGCCGGTCTCGGCATCGACGACATCGGCCTCTTCGAGCTGAACGAGGCCTTCGCCGTGCAGGTCCTCGCCTTCCTCGACCACTTCGGCATCGCGGACGACGACCCGCGGGTCAACCCCTGGGGAGGCGCCATCGCCACGGGGCACCCGCTGGCGTCGTCCGGTGTCCGGCTGATGACGCAGCTCGCCCGGCACTTCGAGGAGAAGCCAGACGTCCGCTACGGCCTCACCGCGATGTGCATCGGCATCGGGATGGGCGGCGCGGTGATCTGGGAGAACCCCCACAACGTCGACTACGGCACGGAGGCTGCAGCCTGATGAGCACCACGACGAACACCGACGTGACGGTCACACCTGAGCACCTCGCCGCCGCGACGACCAGCGAGCGGGTCACCGCCTTCCACGTGCGCGACGTCACCCTCCCCGGCGGGGCGGGGACCATGGCGCTGATCACGATGGACAACGGCTTCGACCACACCAAGCCCACGACCTTCGGTCCGGGCGGGCTGCTGAACCTCAGGGCCACACTCGACGACGTCGAGACACGTGCTGCCGCAGGCGAGATCGCGGCCGTGGGGCTCACGGGCAAGCCCTTCGTGTTCGCCGTCGGGGCCGACCTCAAGGAGGTGGGCGTCGTCTCGGGGCGGGAGCAGGCCCTGGCGCTGGCACGTCTCGGCCACGACCAGCTCCGCCGCCTCGGCGAGCTGCCGGTGCCGTCCTTCGCGTTCGTCAACGGTGCGGCCATGGGTGGTGGGGTCGAGATCGCGCTGCACTGCACGTACCGCACGATCGCTACGACGGTGCCGGCCGTGGCGCTGCCCGAGTGCTTCCTCGGCCTCGTGCCGGGCTGGGGCGGCACCTACCTGCTGCCGCGGCTGATCGGACCGGCCAAGCGCGCTCGAGGTGATCGTCACCAACGCGCTGAACCAGAACACGATGCTGTCGGGCACCAAGGCCTTCGAGCTGGGCATCGCCGACGCGCAGTTCGAGGCGGCCGACTTCATCGAGCAGTCCGTCCGGTGGGCCGCGTCGGTGCTGACCGGCGAGACGACCGTCGAGCGCCCGGACCACACCGTCGACGAGTCGGCCTGGACGAGCGGCCGCCGCGGCCGCGCAGGGCTTCGCCGACGCTCAAGACCGGACGCGCCGCCCCCGCCCCCTACCGCGCCATCGAGCTCGTCACCGCAGCGCGCACCGCCGACCGTGACGAGGGCTTCGCCGCCGAGGACGAGGCGCTCGCCGACCTGGTGATGAGCGAGGAGTTCCGGGCCGGCGTCTACGCGTTCGACCTCGTCCAGCGGCGGGCCAAGAAGCCCGCCGGGGCACCCGATGCGGGCCTCGCCCGTCCCGTGACCAAGGTCGGGATCGTCGGCGCCGGACTGATGGCCAGCCAGCTCGCGCTGCTGTTCGCGCGGCGCATGGGCGTGCCGGTCGTGATGACCGACCTGGACCAGGCACGCGTCGACAAGGGCGTGGCCTACGTGCACGCCGAGGTCGACAAGCTCGCCGCGCAGGAGGCGCGTCTCCCCCGACGCCGCGAACCGGTTGAGGACACTGGTGACGGGCTCCACCTCGAAGGACGGCTTCGCCGACGCGGAGTTCGTGATCGAGGCCGTGTTCGAGGAGATGGCGGTCAAGCAGCAGGTGTTCGCCGAGGTCGAGGCAGTCGTCTCGCCCGAGTGCGTGCTGGCCACCAACACGTCGTCGTTGTCGGTGACCGAGATGGCGTCGCAGCTGAAGCATCCCGAGCGCGTCGTCGGTTTCCACTTCTTCAACCCGGTCGCGGTCATGCCGCTGCTCGAGGTGGTCCGGGGCGAGCGGACGGACGACGCCACGCTCGCCACCGCGTTCGCCACGGGGAAGGCGCTGAAGAAGACCGCCATCGCGGCGAAGCGACTCCCCGTCCTTCGTCGTCAACAGGCTGCTCGGCCGGTTCATGGGCGAGATCGGACGCGTCGTCGAGGAGGGCACGCCGATCGACGTCGCCGACTCGTCGCTCGCGGGTCTGGCCCCGATGCCGCCCGTTCGTGCTGATCGGCCTCGTCGGGCCCGCGATCGCGCTGCACAACAGCGACACGCTGCACCGGCGTTCCGGAGAGCGGTTCTTCGTCTCGCAGAACCTGCGTCGTGTGGTCGAGGCCGGCAAGCCGGGCTTCTACCTCTGGCCCGACGGCAAGCCCGTGCTGGACCCGGAGGTCGAAGGCCTTCTCGAGACGGCCGTCGGAGCCGGTCGTGCTCGACCGCGCCGAGGTGCGGGAACGGGTGCTGGGCGCTCTCGCCGAGGAGGTGCGGCTGATGCTCGACGAGGGTGTGGTGAGCGCCCCGCAGGACATCGACCTCGCGATGATCACCGGCGCGGGCTTCTCGTTCTGGAACGGCGGGCTCACACCTCTGCTCGACCGGTCGGGCGTGGCCGAGAAGGTCACCGGACGACGCTTCCTCGAGCCCGGGGTGGCGTCCGTCCCCGCCTGACCTGTCCGCCTCCCACCGGCAGGGCCCTCGCCCCTTGACCGCGTTCGAACGGCGGGGGCACCCTGACGCAGCGGAGGGAGGGTCATGCTCCATGGCGAGCGCATCACGCTGCGACCTGTGCGCGAGTCGGATCTCGACGCGCTCTACTCGGCTCACGTCGACATCCGGAACCGTGGCGCCTTCTTCCCCTTGGGGGTCTCCTCGGAACCCGCCTTCCGGCGGCAGTTCGCCGAGACCGGTTTCTGGGAGAAGGAGGCGGGGACCCTCCTGGTCGTGGACGGCGGCGAAGTCGCCGGTCACATCGAGTTCTTCAAGCCGGTCAGCTACTGGGACGCGTTCGAGCTCTCCTACCAGCTGTACGACGAGCGCTTCGCGGGCCAGGGCATCACCACCGAGGCGGTGCGTCTGCTCGTCGACCACCTGTTCGCCACGAAGAAGCAGCACCGCATCCACCTCGTCATCGTCCCGGAGAACGCCGCGTCGGTGCGGGTCGCCGAGAAGTGCGGCTTCTCGCTCGAGGGACGGGTACGGGGCGCGTTCTTCAACCAGGGCACCAACGTCGACGTGCTGCTGTACTCGCTGCTACGGGACGACCCGAGGCCCTGGCACGCCGACGACCGCGCGTGACGCCGCTCACCGAGACGGGCCGGCGCCTACCTCTTCACCCGCAGCGAGCAGGGACCGGATGGCAGCGACCATCGCCGGGTGCGGCTCGGTGTGGGTCTCGAGCCACTCCAGGATCGCCTCTGCCGCAGCCCGGTTGGCGGTGTAGCCCGGAACACAGCGCGCGAGGTCGATGCTGCCGTCGACACGGCGCTCGGCACCTCGCTCGATCGCGAAGGGGTCCTGACGTCCGGTGGAGCCCGACCCTGACCACAGGTCGACGATGGACAGCAGCCGGTCGACGGCGTGCACCTGGATCAGACGAGCACCGCTGAGCTTCTCGCCGTCGCGCGTCACGGTGGAGCCCGACGAGCACGTTGGTCAGGGCCTCGTTCACGTGGAAGTCGAGGTCTGCGGGTGGGTGTTCCCACCGGGCCCGGCGCGGTCGCCGGTCCAGTCCGCGTCGTCCCGGCTCCACACGACACGGGTCGACGGCGCCGCGACCGTCGCCAGCTCGTCGGGCTCGAAGACCGCGTACTCGGCGTAGACGCCGTCCACGAACAGGACCTTCCTGCCGTCGACCGTGTTCGCGAAGCTGAACGCGATCTCGCTGCGCGTCCGTGAGCCACCCGAGGTCGTCGAGGTAGCGCTGCTTCGCGCCCGGCTCCACGACGACGAAGAAGTCGAGGTCCGAGTGCTCGTCGAGGCGGCCGTGTCCGTACCGACCGAGCCGAGACCGAGAAGGGCCAGGGCGTCGGGGCGATCGGCGAGGCCGCACCGATGGCTGCGAGCCGGGCCAGCAGGCGACCGGGGACTCCTTGAGCCGTGGGGAGGCTGTCACGGTCGGGATCGTAGGGGCGGTCCGGGCGGAGGGATGCCGCCCGAGCGCTCGACGTGGTGAGGTGGGGGCAGGTGCGCCACCCCATCGAAGGAGCGCACCATGGGAGACAAGGGAGCCACGAAGGGCACAGCCGGACGCAGGCGGCCGCCGCCCTGCAGGACGACCTCCAGCCGTGGGGCCACATCACGTCCAAGGGCATGTTCGGAGGCCACGGCCTCTTCATGGACGGCGTGATGTTCGCGATCGTCGACTCGACCGGCCAGTGCTTCCTGCGCGGTGACGACGACAGCGCAGGAGGAGTTCGAGTCGCTGGGTTCGGCCCGCCACGGCCGCATGCCCTACTGGACGATCCCCGCGCAGGTACGGGAGAACAGAGACCACCTGCTCGACTGGAGCCGCGCCGCCCACGCACGGGCAGTCGCCGCCAAGACGTAGCGCACCGCGCGAACGCGACAGGTCGAGTGGCTTCAACCCACATACGCACGTCACGAAGTGTGGGTCCGAACCACACGGAGGTGAGCATCCGGGGGGCCTAGCGTCGGCGCCGTGAACGACATCCCCCTGCCGCCGGCCGCCGGCGCCGCCGCTGACGGCCCCGACCTCTCCGGGCGCACCGCGCTGGTCACCGGCGCCGCCAGCGGCATCGGCCTGGCCTGCGCTCGCCGGCTGTCGACGCTCGGCGCCAAGGTCCACGCGGTCGACCTCGACGGAGTCGGGCTGGACGCGCTGGCCGCGCAGACCGACGGCATCAACGCCATCCGCTGCGACCTGTCCGACCTCGACGCCGTCGACCGGCTGCCTGCCGACGTCGACATCCTGGTCAACAACGCCGGGCTGCAGCACGTCGCCCCGGTGCACGAGTTCCCCCCCGACCAGTTCTCGCTCATCCTCCGCGTGATGCTCGAGGCACCGTTCCGGCTGGCGCGGCGCACCCTTCCCCACATGTACGCGCAGGGCTGGGGACGCGTCGTCAACGTGTCCAGCGTCCACGGACTGCGCGCCAGCCCCTTCAAGTCCGCCTACGTCACGGCCAAGCACGGGCTCGAGGGCCTGTCCAAGGTCGTCGCGCTGGAGGGCGCCGAGCACGGCGTCACCAGCAACTGCGTCAACCCGGCCTACGTCCGCACGCCGCTCGTCGAGGGCCAGCTCGAGGACCAGGCCCGCACGCGCGGGATCGCCGTCGACGAGGTGCTCGAACAGGTCATGCTCGCCCCCGTGGCAGCCAAGCGTCTGGTCGAGCCCGACGAGGTCGCGACCATGGTCGCGTTCCTCTGCGGACCGGGCACCGACTCGATCACCGGCTCGTCGTTCACGATCGACGGCGGCTGGACCGCCCGCTAGCCGCACCGACCCCTCGTCCCAGTCCCTTCTCACCACCCACCACAGGAGATCACCGTGTCAGAGCAGCTCCGGCAGCGGGGCCGGCCGGACGGCCGCCGCCTCGCACCCCCATCCGCAAGGTGGTGGCAGCGAGCCTCGTCGGCACCACCGTGGAGTGGTACGACTTCTTCCTCTACGGGGTCGCCGCAGCCCTCGTCTTCCCGGCCGTGTTCTTCCCCGACGACGACCCGGCTGCGGGCACTCTCAAGGCCTTCGCGACCTTCGCGATCGGGTTCATCGCCCGTCCCGTGGGCGGCATCGTCTTCGGTCACTTCGGTGACAAGCTGGGACGCAAGAAGCTTCTCGTGCTCAGCCTGATGATGATGGGCGTCTCGACGTTCCTCATCGGTGCGCTGCCCACGTTCGACCAGGTGGGCACCCTCGCCCCGGTCCTGCTGGTGCTGCTGCGCCTCGTCCAGGGCTTCGCCCTCGGCGGCGAGTGGGGCGGGGCCGTGCTGATCGTCTCCGAGCACGGTGACAAGGCACGTCGCGGGTTCTGGGCGAGCTGGCCGCAGGCCGGCGCTCCTGGTGGCCAGCTGCTCGCGAACGGGCTGCTCGCCATCCTGGCCGCGTTCCAGTCCGACGAGGCCTTCCTCGCCTGGGGTTGGCGCATCCCGTTCCTGCTCTCCGCGGTGCTCGTCATCATCGGCCTGTACGTGCGGCTGCAGGTCGAGGAGTCGCCCGTCTTCAAGGCCGCCCAGGCCAAGGCCGAGGCCCGGAAGGCGGACCGGTGGCGTGCCGCGAGTCGCTGCCGATCCTCCAGGTGTTCCGGACCTACCCCCGCGAGGTCCTCACCGCGATGGGTGCCCGCTTCGCCGAGAACGTCTCGTACTACATCTTCACGATCGTCATCACCAGCTACCTGGTGGCCCGCTACGACGAGAGCAAGTCGTTCGTGCTCAGCGCCGTCCTCATCGGCGCAGTCGTGCACTTCGCCACCATCCCGATGTGGGGCGCCCTGTCCGACCGGCTCGGGCCGCAAGCCCGTGTACCTGATCGGCGCTGCGGGCGTGGGGGTCTGGGCGTTCGTGTTCATCGCGCTGATCGACACGCGCAACTTCGCCCTCACCACCGTGGCCATCGTCGGCGGCCTGCTCTTCCACGGCGCGATGTACGGGCCCCAGGCTGCGTTCTTCTCCGAGCTGTTCGGCACGAAGGTCCGCTACTCCGGGCGTCTCGATCGGCTACCAGCTGGCATCGATCCTGGCGGGTGGCCTGGCGCCGCTCATCGCGACGAAGCTGCTGGGCATCTCCGGCGACGGCTGGCTGATCGCGACCTACGTGGCGGTGTGCGCCGTGGTGTCGATCATCGCCGTGGGCAGCTACCGCGAGACGAGCCGCCGCGACCTCGACGAGGACGACGCGGTCGAGAAGGAGCTGGTCCGAGGCTGACGTCCTCCGACGCTCTCGACGCAGGAGCGGTGGCAGGATCGGCTCGTGCCCGATCCCGCCACCGCTCCGCAGTCGTCGACCGCGCTCGACCTGCTGCGCCTCCTCGCCGAGGACGCGCCGGTCGGCACCGTCGAGGCCGTGGCACGCGCCTGGCGGACGGTGACGCCGAGACCGCCGAGCAGGTGCGAGAGCTGGCCGTGCGCGTCAAGGACCTGCTCGACACCCGCAAGCGCCGCGAGGAGGGCCTCGGCGCACTGGTCGAGACGGCCCGTGACCTCGCGTCACTGCGTGACCCCGGAGGCGTGCTCGAGGCGATCGTCCGCCGGGCGCGCAGCCTGCTGGGCACCGACGTCGCCTACCTCACGCTGTTCGACCCCGAACGCGGTGACACCCACATGCGGGCCACCGCGGGCTCGGTGTCGGCGGCCTTCCAGTCGGTGCGACTGCCGCTCGGCGCCGGTCTGGGCGGGCTCGTCGCGCAGACCCGGCGGCCGTACTGGACCGCCGACTACTTCGACGACGAACGGTTCCGGCACACGCGCGAGATCGACTCTGCCGTGGGCGAAGAGGGCCTCGTCGCCATCTGCGGCACCCCACTGCTGGTCGAGGACGAGTTCGTGGGCGTGCTGTTCGCCAGCAACCGCGTCCGCCGGCCCTTCAGCGTCGCCGAGGTGTCCCTGCTCGGCAGCCTCGCCGCGCTGGCCGCGGTGTCGCTCGTCCAGACGCGGACGCTGGCCGAGACGCGGGCCACGTCCGCCGCGGTGCAGCAGGCGGCAGAGGCGCACGACCGCTTCGCCTCCGTCGTGCTCGAGGGCGGTGGCGTGGGGGACGTGACGTCGACGCTGCGCGACCTGCTGGGCGGCTGGGTTGTCGTGCTCGACCAGGACGGCCGGCGCACCGCGGAGCACGGCGAGGCGCCGCCGTCCGCCACGCGGACGCCCTCCGAGCCCGACCCGCTGGCGCAGCACGCGGCCGTGCTGGCCTCGGCCGGGACCGGTCGCCTGGCCTCCCAGGACGGCGTCACGGCGAGCGTCGCCACCGCGTCGGGCGAACGCCTTGGCACCCTGGTGCTCGGGGGACGCGACGCCCTCACGCCGGGTGAGCAGCGCATCGTCGAGCGGGCCGCGGTCGTCGCCGCCCTGGTCCTGCTGTTCCGCCGGCAGGCCGCCGAGGCCGAGCAGCGCGTGCGCACCGATCTGCTGTCGGACCTGCTCTCCCACGACGGCTCACCCGGGCCGGAACGCGTAGCCCTCGCAGAGCGGGCCCGTCTGCTGTCCATCGGGCTGGAGGACGAGCACCTGGTCGCCGTCTGCCACCCCGACCCGCCGCTGACCACGCGGGCACTGGCGCTCTCGGCATCGCCCCTGGTGCACGGTCAACGGGCTGGTGGCCGAGCACCGTGGCGACGTGGTGCTGCTGGTCGGTGCGCACACGCCGCCGGCCGAGGGCGGCCCGTCCCGCGCGGCCTCCGCGCTGGCGCGGCGCCTCTCGGTGCGTGGCGACGTCACAGTCGGTGTGGCCGGGCCCGTGGTCCCGCTCGACGGCCTCGCCGGGGCGTGGACGGAGGCCCGCCGCACGGCCCAGGCTCTGCGCACCCTCGGCAACGCCGGTCAGGGCGCCGCGGCCGCCGACCTCGGCTTCGCCGGCCTGGTGGTCGGCGAGCGACCTGACGTCGCGGGCTACGTGCGTGCACAGCTCGGGCCGGTGCTCGACTACGACGCCCGACGCGGGACCGAGCTCGGCGCCACCCTCGACGCCTACTTCGGCTGCGGGGGATCCCCGCGTCGTGCCGCGTCGGTGCTGCACGTCCACGTCAACACCGTGACGCAGCGACTCGACCGGGTGCGGGCGCTGTTGGGACGCGACTGGGCCGACCCGGACCGCAGCCTGGAGCTGCAGCTCGCGCTGCGCCTGCGGCAGGTGCTGGGCCCTCCCGCCGTCAATCCGGTTATTCAACCGGAGGGTTGACAACTCCCGGACGACTTCCTACCTTTGGTCAACCGACCGGTTGACAAAGAGAGTGAGGCGAACGGTGGCCACCGACAGGCTCTCCCAGGTGTTCTCCGCGCTCGCCGACCCCACGCGTCGCGACATGGTCGCGCGCCTGGCCGTCGACGACGCGACGGTGGGCGACCTCGCCGAGCCCTACGACGTGACCGTCCAGGCCATCTCCAAGCACCTCAAGGTGCTCGAGGAGGCCGGCCTCGTCAGCCGCACCCGCGAGGCACAGCGTCGGCCCGTCCACCTCGAGGCGGAGGTGTTCGACCTGATGACCCAGTGGATCGAGCGGTACCGGCGCGAGGCCGAGGCGCGCTACCAGCGCCTGGACGCCGTGCTGGCCGCCATGGACGAGGACAGCAGCACGAGAGACGACACCACCGAAGGAGAAGCATCATGACCAGCACCGCGACCCACCCCCAGACACGCGTGACCGCCGACCCCGACCTGCCCGCGATCGACATCGTCCGCGACTTCAACGCACCGGTTGCGGCCGTCTTCAGGGCGCACACCGACGCCGACCTCGTGGGCCAGTGGCTGGGCCCCCGCGCGATGGCGATGACGATCGACCAGTGGGACGCGAGGACCGGCGGCGCGTACCGCTACGTCCACACGGCGCCGGACGGGGACGAGCACCGCTTCTTCGGCGCGTTCCACGAGGTCCGTCCCGACGAGCGGATCGTCCAGACCTTCACCTACGAGGGCTGGCCGGACGGGGTCTCGCTCGAGACGGCGACGTTCGAGGACCTCGGCGACGGTCGCACGCGCCTGCGGATCCGGTCGATGCTCGACTCGATGGAGAGCCGGGACGGGATGATCTCCGGCGGCATGGAGGGCGGCATGGTCGAGAGCTACGAGCGGCTCGACGACCTCCTGGGTGCACGCTGAGCGACCGAGGCCAGCACCGCGGCGGCCACACACCTGACAGCCGTCGGGTCGAGGATCACCGAGTAGTGGTTGCAGTCGGCGACCGGGACGACCTCCACGTCGCGAGGTAGCTCGAGCGCCGTCAACCGCGAGGTGTCGTACAGGCCCTGCGGTTCGTCCATCAACCCGCGGGCAGCCCACAGCAGGGTGACCGGGACCCCCGCCGACAGCGCGGCGCCGACGGCGGCGTGGGCCTGTGGATCGAGCAGGACCTCGGCACCGTCCGCTCGCACGGCCTCGAGGACGCACGACGAGCGCAGCGACCCGCCATCCCCGCCGACGAGGTCGTGCAGCAAGTAGGCGCGCACGTCGTCGCCCGTCGGCCCGGCCAGCGCCGGGCCGACGGCCGGGTGCGCCGACCAGTGGTCGAGGTAGTCCTGCGCTGTCTCGAAGCTCATCGAGAGCCGGGTCATGGCAGGACCGATCACGGCCTGCAGCAACGCGTCCACGTCGGCGTCGACCGCGCCGTCGGCGACCCCGGCGCTGTGGTGGCCGGCCGGCCGCGGGAACGCGACGCCCCCGTCGACCAGCAGGGCGGCCGAGACGCGGTCGGGCCGGCGGGCCGCGCAGATCGCCGCCACGAACGCACCCATCGAGTGCCCGACCACGACGGCGCGCTCGACGCCGGCACGGTCGAGGGCGGCGACGAGGTCGTCCGCGTGAACCCCGAGTCCGTAGCCGCCGGCGACGGACCGCGAGTCGGCACGCCCGCGCAGGTCGGGAGCCAGCACACGGGCCCGCCCGGTCAGCTCGCGAGCCAGCACCCTCCACGACAACGCGTTCGCGGTGATGCCGTGGACGGCCAGCACCACCGGGAGCGAACCCGTGTCGTCGGTCGGGGTGAGTTCGTGGACGACGACCTCGGTCACCGGTCCCGCTCCGTCTCTGCCTGCGGGGCGCCCCCGCCACGGCCGCGCAGCACCCCGGTCAGACCGCCGGGCGCGAAGAACACGACGACCACGAAGACCGCGCCGAGCACGAACAGCGGCTGCGAGGCGGGCACCCTCAGCACTGCCGGGAGCCCCTGTACGACGTCCGAGGACGCCAGGCCGAGCAGACGGTTGTCGAGGTAGGTGTACAGCACTCCCCCGAACACGGGACCCCAGCGGCTGCCGGCCCCACCGAGCACGACCATCACCAGCAGCGTGAGCGTGAGCTCGGACGAGGCGGTGTGCACGGTGACGCCACCGGTCACCACGAGGTGGACGATCCCGCCGAGACACCCGAGCAGGCAGCCGACGACGAAGGCACCGAGCCGAGCGCGGTACGTCGACAGTCCCAGCACGGCGACCCGTTCGGGGTTCTCGCGCACCGCGGCCCACACGTGACCCGCGCGACTGCGTCCCAGCCACGACACGAGGAGCCAGCAGACCACGAGGTAGGCCAGGGCGAGCCAGTACCGGTAGGGAGCGTTGAGCACGCCGACGAGCAGGTCCGGCACCCCCGACCGGTCGAGCGGCAACCCCTCCTCTCCCCCGGTCAACCCGCCAGGGTTGCGCTGCACGGCGATCGCGGCGGCCTGCGCGAAGGCCAGCGTGACCATGGCGAAGGCGATGCCGCTCACGCGAAGGGCAACCGCGCCGACCACCAGGGCCAGGGCAAGACCCAGCCCGAGGGCGACGACGGCGGCCTGTGCCAGGCCGATCCCCCAGTGCTCGATCGCGACCGCCGTCCCGTAGGCACCGGTCGCCACGAAGAGCGCGTGCCCGAACGACAGCAGACCGGTCCGGCCGAAGAGCACGTCGTAGGAGAGGGCGATGCCGCCGAAGACCAGGCACAGCGCCAGCAGCTGCATCGACCCGGGGCCGTTCACGCGGTCCGGGAGCAGCCACGGCACGTCGAGCGGCACGTACGGCAGGTAGACGAGCAGCGCGAGCACGCCGACGGGGACGGCCACGGGGAGGAGCCGCCGCGGCGAGCCCGTGGCCCGGACCGTGCTGTCGTCGGCAGGCCGCGACTCGTCCCCCGCGACCGCGTGACGGTCGGTGTCGGTGCTCATGCGGTGGCCACCCGTCCGGTCAGGCCCTGCGGTCTCACGAGGAGGACGAGGGCCAGGAGCAGCACCACCGAGAAGTCACCGACACCGGAGGCCGCGTAGAAGTTGGCCAGCTGCTGCACGATCCCCACGACGACCGACGCGATCGCCGTCCCGGTGAGCGAACCCAGACCGCCGATCACCACGACGATGAACGCGAAGATGAGCAGCGACGTCCCCTGGCCGGGCGACACGGTGCCGAGGTACACCGACCCGAGCACGCCCCCCAGTGCCGCTGCCCCGCCTCCGATCGCGAAGACCAGCGTGAAGACCTTGCGCACGTCGATGCCCAGCGCCTCGACCATGGACCTGTTCTCGACCCCCGCCCTGATCACCAGCCCGATCCGCGTGAAGCGCAGCAGGCACACCAGGGCGAGGAGCACCACGACGGCCGCGACGACCAGCACGAACCGGTCGTTGGGCACCGACGCTCCTGCGACCTCCGTCGTCCCCGCCGACCAGCCGGGGCGCGGGAAGGGACGTGGGTCTGACCCCCAGATGCCTTGCAGCAGAGCGACACCCGCGAGACCGAGTCCCACCGTGACGAGGACCTGCTCGATGTGACGGCGGTAGAGGGGGCGGATCAGGGTCAGCTCGACCACGGCCCCCAGTGCGGCGCCGACCGCGACCCCGAATCCGGCCGCGACGGCGAACCCGACCCCCGAGACCGACGCACCGGGCAGGTGCGTCGTGGCCCACCAGGCGGCGTAGGCCCCGGCGGTGAGGAAGGCACCGTGCGCGAAGTTGAGCACGCCCATCAAGCCGTAGATCAGGCTGAGGCCCGACGCCACGAGGAAGTAGAGGGCCCCCAGGCCGAGTCCTGTGGCGAGCAGCAGCACCAGGGTGCTCATCGCGGGACCCCCTCGGCGTCGATGGCTCGCGGCGAGGGACGCCCGGCGACACCCAGCAGGCGTCTCGTCCGCTCGGCGTCCCCCAGCAGCTCGGCCGCGGGACCGGTGTGCACGACCCGGCCCGCGTCCAGCACGACCACGTCCCGTGCGAGACGCCGCACCACGGCGAGGTTCTGCTCCACGAGGAGGACGGTCGTGCGCTCGGCCACCTGCGCCAGCGCGGCACTCACCTCCCCGACCAGCCGAGGCGACAGGCCCTTGGTCGGCTCGTCCACGAGGAGCAGCTCGTTGCGTCCCAGCAGCACCCGGCCGAGAGCCACCATCTGCTGCTGCCCGCCCGACAGCGTTCCCGCCCGCTGACGCCTGCGCTCGAGAAGCTCGGGGAACAGGTCGTGGACGAGGCCGTAGGCGGGCTCGATACCGGGCTGCTCGGCGAGGCGGAGGTTCTCCTCGACCGTCAACGAGGCGAACACCTCCCGGTCCTCCGGGACGTACCCGATGCCGCCACGCACGACCGAGGGGGTCGACGTCCTGCTGATGTCCGTGCCGTCGAAGCGGATCATCCCGCGCCGTGGGACGAGGCCGAGCACGCCCTTGACGGTGGTTGTCTTGCCGACGCCGTTGCGGCCCAGCAACGCGGTCACACCACCGCGACGCACGTCGAACGTGACGCCTTGCAGGACGTGCGAACGCCCGAGGTGGACGTTCAGATCGGCGACCTCCAGGACGGGCGCAGCGTTCTCGCCAGGAGGGAACGCGCTCACAGCTCCTCCCCCAGGTACGCCTGCTGCACCACGGGGTCGGCGGTGACCTCAGCAGGTGAGCCGACCGACAACAGCGCCCCGTGGTGCAGCACGGCCACGCGGTCGGCGAGGCCGAGCACGACGTCCATGTGGTGCTCGACCATCACGATGCTGACGCCGTCGGCGCGCAGGCCACCGACCAGGTCCACCAGGCCGGGCACGTCCTCGACCGACACCCCCGCCATCGGCTCGTCCAGCAGCAGCACCTCCGGGCGACGGGCGAGGGCCACCGCCAGCTCGAGCTTGCGGCGGTCACCGTGGGACAGCTCGCCGGCGATCCGGGAGGCCCGGTGCGCCATCCGGACCCGGTCGAGCAGCTCGCCGACCGCCTGCCGCTGCGTGGCGTTCCGGGCGCGCCTCAGGACCGAGAGCGCGCCAGGCGCCGCACTCTGCACCGACAGCCGGACGTTCTCCGCGGTGGTGAGTCCGTCGAAGAGGCTGGACGTCTGGAAGGTGCGACCCAGCCCGCGGCGCGCCCGCGCCTCGACCCCGCTACCGGTCACGTCCACGCCGCCCAGCACGACACGTCCGCGCGTAGCCCGACGCACGCCGCTCAGCAGGTGCAGCAGCGTCGACTTCCCGGCCCCGTTCGGGCCGATCACCGCGAGCAGCTCACGAGCCCGGAGATCGAGCGTGACGTCGTCCACGATCACTGCGCCTCCCACGGTCCAGCCGAGACCCGCTGCCTTGAGGACGATCTCGCCGTCGAGCTCCTCCGAGACGGCGTGGGGCGCGGTGGGCTTCGCGTCCCTCACGAACTCGCAACCGGCGGCGCCACCGCGTCGGGCTCGAGGGTCTCGACCAGCTCCGGGCGCCAGCCGTCCCCGTCGGCCACCAGGCGTGCCTGGAACATGGGCTGCAGCACGGCATGGTCCTCGGCGCGGATCGTGAGCTGCCCCTTGGGCCCCTCGAACGTCCAGCCCTCGAGGGCCTCGACCATGCCGTCGACCTCGTCGGGCGACTCGCTGAGCGCGTGCACGACCATCTGCGCGGCCACGAACCCGTCGTTCGTGAACAGGTCAACCTGCTCGCCGGCGGAGCCCAGGCTCTCCGCGAGCGCGTTGTAGGCCTCGTTGTCGCCGGCGCCGTCGAAGAAGTGGGACAAGAAGCTGATCTGCGCCGCTGACTCGCCGAACGCCGGGTAGGAGGCCTTGATGTCGAGCCCGGTGACGACCGTCGTGGCCTCGAACGCCCCCTGCTGCTGGAGTGACTGCCACATCTGGCTCGCGTTGGCTCCGGCCCATGCGACGAAGAGCAGGTCGGGGGCGCCGTCGACCGCCTGGCGCGCGAACGGGGTGAGGTCGGTCGCCGTGGCGTTCACCGGCAGAGCGGTGACCGTCGCCCCCTGTGCGCCGAGGACGGCCTCGACGGCGGCGACGTTGGCCTGCCCGAATGCGCTGTCCTGCGCGAAGACGGTCACCTTCTTGCCCTTCACGTCGCCGAGGAAGGTCGCCGCCGTGAGGATGTCCTGGTAGGTCTGCCGCCCTGAGCGGAAGGTGTGGTCGTTGACGCCGGTCAGGCCGTCTGTCGCCGCGGGACCCGAGATGAACAGCACGCCGTTCTCCTCGGCCAGCGGGGCGACCTGCAGGGCGACGCCCGACGACGTCGACCCCGCCAGCACCTTCGTGCCTTGACCGATCAGGTCGGTCGCGGCCGCCACGGCCTTGGCGGGGTCGCCTGCGTCGTCCACCTCGGAGACGTCGATGTCACGCCCGTCGACCTGGCCGGTACCGTCCGTGGCGTAGTCGAGCCCGGCGTGGAACCCCTCGAGGTACTGCTGCCCGTACGTGGCCAGCGGACCGGTCTTGGAGTAGACGAGGCCGACGGGGATCGGCTCCGATCCCCGGCTCTCGCCGACGCCCTCGGTACCCGGTTCACCGGCAGCTCCCGGTGAACCCGGCGAGCCGCAGGCGGCAAGGGCGAGCGCGAGCCCTGCAGCCGCGACGGCCACCACCGGGCCACCGCGAACGCCCCGGACGGTGGACGGGTTCTGGCGGGTCGGCACCGACCGGGTCAGGCGCATCTGTTCTCCTTCAGGCGGGGCGGGAGCGTCCTCGTCGTTCGGACGCTAACGTGCAGCGCGTCGCGTGCCCTATGTGGCGCGCACCCACAAGGCGAGGTCCGAGGGTGTGCGATATGGACCGTTGGTCCGGTCGGGAACTCCGGGACGGTCGCCGTGCGCCCGTCCGGGTGTTGGGACCGTCGTGGTCTCGGCGGACGCGACCCCGACGGCTACGGTGAACCCGTGGCGGACGAACAGCTCCCCGAGGTGGCGCTGCGTCGCGCCGTGCTCGCGGTGAGCGTGCTCGACGACATCGACCTGACGCCCCGGGCGCAGGGGGTCGTGCTCGACGGTCGGGACGGCTCGCTGCCGGTACGGCTGTCCTGGCGCGTGGTCGCCACCGCCCACGGACCCGGCCCCGCCGGGTCGCCCGTCGCCCACCGCCGCCTGTCACTCTGCCTGCGGATGCACCGCGTGGTGGCAGACCTCGGACCGGACGCGGCCAAGGTCCTGCGTCGTGCGACGCGCGCTCTCGCGCTACCCCCCGACCACGCGATCCACCCGGGGACGGGCTGGGTCCGGGAACGGCCCCTCGGCGGGGCCCTCGAGCTCGGCACCGGCGTGGTCGGGCTGCTGTCGAGCAGTGACGAGGTGCTGCCGCTGCCATCGTCGGTCGCGTGGGCGGCCGGGCTCGACCTGGGCACGTGGTGGCCGCAGATGGTGGCCCACGCCGAAGGCATGGGCCACCTCGCCGTCAGCCGGCTCAGGCGCGACCACCACCCCCGCGGGGCCGTGGGTGCTGCGGTCACCGACGAGCAGGCGGTGCTGCGTCCCGTCGGCGGCGTCGACGTACCGACCCTGCTGACCACGCGGTCCGTGCGCCGCTACCTCGCGGCCTCGGACGGCTCGGGGATGCGGGCGCTGGCCGCCCCGATGCGCAGCCGCGGCTGGTACGACCTCGCCCGCGTCGACCCGGCGTTCGTGTCCGCGGCCTGGGCCGCGACCGACGAGTGGGAACGGGGGCTGAGACGTCCCCTGCTGGTCACGGCCGACGAGGTCGTGCTCGCGCCGACGGGCGGCAACACCCTGCACGCCGTGCTGTCCGACCCGGTGCGGCTGACCCCGCCGGTCGCCCGCGACGTCCGCTACCGCTGAGGCGGCCGGGTCACTGCTGGCGGAGCGGTGACTCCTGCTGCGCGTCGGCGTCCAGGCCGGCCATGCGGCCGGCGACGTCACGCGCCACGTCCTGCGCGGTCAGCCCGATCTGGGAGAGCACCTCGCCTCGGCTGCCGTGGTCGAGGAAACGGCACGGGACGCCGACCTCGTGGAGGGGCGTGTCGATGGCTGCGTCGAGCATCGTCTGGCGCAGCCGCGTGCCCACGCCACCCACGCGCACGCCGTCCTCCAGCGTCACGACGAACCGGTGCGTCCGCGCCATCTCGAGGAGCACGGGGTTCACGGGCAGAGCCCAGCGCGGGTCGACGACGGTGGCACCGATGCCTTGCGCCGCAAGCCGTTCCGCGACCTCGAGCGCGGTGACGGCGAGCGAACCGATGCTCACGACCAGCACGTCCGTGGCGGCACCGCGGTACAGGACGTCCACCCCGCCCACGCGCTCGAGCGCGTCGATGTCAGGAGGGACGGCGTCGCGGGCGATCCGGAGCACGGTCGGGGCGTCCTGGACGTCGACGGCCTCGCGCAGCTCCTCGACCAGACGTGCTCGGTCCCGTGGGGCCGCGATGCGGATGCCGGGGACCACCTGCAGGATCGACAGGTCCCACATGCCGTGGTGCGACGCACCGTCGGGTCCGGTCACCCCGGCACGGTCCAGGACGAACGTCACGCCCGCCTTGTGCAGCGCCACGTCCATCAGCACCTGGTCGAAGGCGCGGTTGAGGAACGTCGCGTAGACGGCCACGACCGGGTGCAGGCCGGCGAACGCCATCCCGGCGGCGCTGGTGACGGCGTGCTGCTCCGCGATGCCCACGTCGAAGACCCGCTCGGGGTACTCCGCGGCGAACTTGTGCAGCCCCACCGGGATCAGCATCGCGGCGGTGATGCCGACGACGTCGCTGCGGTCCCGACCGACGTTGACCATCTCGTCGGCGAAGGTCGCGGTCCACGAGGCGCCGGACGCCGAGACGGCGCGGCCGGTCTCCGGGTCGATCACGCCCACCGCGTGGAACTGGTCCGCCTCGTCGTTCATCGCCGGCGGGTACCCGTTGCCCTTCCGCGTGAGGACGTGCACGATCACGGGCCCGCCGTACGCCTTGGCGCGTCGCAGCGCGTGCTCGACGTCCGCCGGGTCGTGCCCGTCGACGGGGCCGATGTACTTCAGCCCGAGGTCCTCGAAGAGCCCCTGCGGGGCCACGATGTCCTTGAGGCCCTTCTTGACGCCGTGCAGCGCCTCGTAGGCGAGCCGCCCCGGCGCGCCGCTCCGCTGCAGCGTCTGCTTGCCCCAGTCGAGGAACCGTTCGTAGCCGCGGGTCGTGCGCAGCGTCGCCAGGTGGTGCGCCATGCCGCCGATCGTCGGCGCGTACGACCGCTCGTTGTCGTTGACGACCACGACCAGCTTGCGGTCCTGGCCGTGGCGATGTTGTTGAGGGCCTCCCAGGCCATGCCGCCGGTCAGGGCACCGTCACCGATCACCGCCACGGTGTAGCGGTCGCTCTCGCCCTTCAGCGCACGGGCCCGGGCGATGCCGTCGGCCCAGGAGAGCGACGCTGACGCGTGGGAGTTCTCCACCACGTCGTGCTCGGACTCGGCCCTCGACGGGTAACCCGACAGGCCACCCTTGGTGCGCAGACCGGAGAAGTCCTGACGTCCCGTGAGCAGCTTGTGCACGTAGGACTGGTGGCCCGTGTCGAAGACGACGGTGTCGCGCGGCGACTCGAACGCCCGGTGGATGGCGATGGTGAGCTCGACCACGCCGAGGTTCGGACCCAGGTGGCCGCCGGTGCGGGAGACCTCGGCGATGAGGTGCGCCCGGATCTCCGCGGCGAGCTCGGGCACCTGCTCCGGCGACAGCGCCCTGACGTCCTTGGGGGAACGGATCCCCGTCAGCAACGTCATGCCACGCTCCCTGGTCGTCGGGGGCCACTTGGGTCGGGCGGCCGGGCCTTGAGTCTAAATGCGGGGGCGCCCCGCGCGCGCCGAGCCCCGCTCAGAGCCGGGGGACGAAGTCCTGTCCGCGCAGGGCCCGCTCCACGAGCATCACCGCGTGGGCGCAACGGGAGAGCCGCGCGGCCTCGGCCTCCAGGACCTGGATGCCCTCGCTGACGACAGGACCGGGCACGTACCCGGCCAGGTCCGCCCGCAGCTGGGCCACCGCGGTCGCCACGCCGGCCTGCTGCGCCGCGACGTGCCGCGCCGTCAACCTGACCATCAGCAGCGGGTGCCGCTGGAGCAGGGGGTAGCCGCGGTACTCGTGCGGGCAGAGGTCGAGCAGCCAGGCCACCGCACGCCGCTCCCAGCCGCGGACGGCCGGGGGCGGGACCTCGGAGGGCCACCCGGGTGGCAGGTACGCGCTCACCGCGCCCAGCATGCCGGGATCTCGGCATGCCGGGCACTCGAGCCCGTGATCAGGCGATGCCGGCCCGCGCACGTCCACGCCGCGACAGCGCGTCGACGATGACCGCCACGAGCAGCACCGCACCGGTGACCATGAAGCGGATCGACGAGTCGAGGTTCAGCAGCGTGAGGCCGTTCGAGATCGACTGGATCACGAGGATGCCGAGCAGCGCCGGAGTAGGCGCTGCCCGCGTCCGCCGAAGAGGCTGGTGCCGCCGATCACGGCCGCGGCGATGGCGTTGAGGTTGGTGTCGGCGCCACCGCTGGCCTGGTTCGCGGCGGCGAGGCGTCCGGCCGCCAGCACGCCACCGAGCGCCGCGAACATCGACGTGAGGATGAAGACCTGCAGGTAGACGCGGCGCACCTTGATGCCCGCGCGTCGTGCCGCCTCGACGTTGCCGCCGACGGCGAAGATGTCGCGCCCCCACTGGGTCTTGCGCAGCAGCAGGTCCATCGATCACGACGAGCGCGACGAAGAGCACGAACGACAGCCCGACCCCGCGGTCACGGTTGAGCACGAAGGCCCCGACCATGCAGCAGCGGCACCGATGGCGACCGCCCGCAGCACGATCACGGTCACGGGAGTGCCTGAGAGCCCTGCGGCCGCCGGCGGCGAGCGCCCGATCACCTCGCTGCCGATCGCACGAGCACCACGACCAGCGACGAGCCCGTAGGCGGTCGCCGGGGTGAGGAACATGCTCTGGCTGAACCGGACGATGCCCGACTGGAAGGGCAGGTTGATCGTGCCCGTGTCACCCAGCACGAACAGCTGTAACCCGAGTACTGCGAGCAGTCCTGCCAAGGTGACGACGAAGCTGGGTACCCCGAACGTCGTGTAGAGCATCCCGTAGACGGCACCGATCGCCGCCCCGGCCGCCAGCGCGGCGACGATCGCGAGCACCAGCGGCATCTGCTGCTGCACGAAGAGGACCGCCAGGACGGCCGAGGACAGGCCGCTCACCGACCCGACGGACAGGTCGATCTCACCCAGGAGCAGCACCAGCACCACGCCGATCGCGATCGTGCCGACCGCCGCCGACTGCAGGGCGAGGTTGACCAGGTTGCGGCTCGACAGGAAGTTCGGGTTGAGGAGTCCGAACGCCGACCCAGATCACCGACCAGTCCGACGACGACAGGCAGGGACCCGAGGTCACCGGAACGCACCCGGGTGCGGAAGGCGTCCAGCCTGGCCCCTGATCGCCACGCTCGGCGATCAGCCGCTCGTCCAGCATGGTCGAGCGGCACCGCGGCGGCGGCGTGCTCGCTCTCGGCGGGCGTGCTCACGACTCCGTCCTCCGTCCGGCCGGCCGCTGCGCGACGTGTCACTGCGTTGTCCGTGGCTCCGGTGATGGCGGCGATGATCTCCTCGTAGGAGACGTCCGCGACGCGGAAGACACCGTTGTTGCGGCCGAGGCGCATCACGGCCACCCGGTCGGCCACCGCCTGCACGTCCGCCATGTTGTGGCTGATCACGACGACGGCGAGACCGCGCGGCGCGGAGCCTCTCGATGAGGTTCAGGACCTCTGCGGTCTGCGCGACGCCGAGCGCCGCGGTCGGCTCGTCGAGCATCACCAGGCGTGGCTCACCGAGGAGGGACCTGGCGATGGCCACGGTCTGTCGCTGACCTCCGGAGAGCGAGGCGACGGGGATGCGGACGGAGGGGATCTTGGCCGAGAGCTGGCGCAGCAGCTCCCACGACCGCTTCTCCATGCCGACCTCGTCGAGGATGCCGCGGTTCCGCTCCTCCCGTCCGAGGAACAGGTTGGCGACGACGTCGAGGTTGTCGCACAGGGCCAGGTCCTGGAAGACGGTCGCGATGCCGAGCTTCCGCGCCGCTGCAGGGTGACGTGATGTGGACCTTGCGGCCCTGCACTGTCACGTCGCCGCCGTCGGGGGTGTAGACGCCGGCCATCACCTTGACCAGCGTCGACTTGCCGGCGCCGTTGTCGCCGACGAGCGCCATCACCTCGCCGGCCTTCACCTCGAGGTCGACGCCGCTCAGGGCCTGGACGGCTCCGAATCGCTTGGTGACGCCCGTCAGCTCGAGAACCGGTGGCTGCTCACCGGTGTCGTGCGAGGGGACGTTCTCGGTCACGGTCGTGCTCATGTCGAGGATCCTCACTGTCGGGGTGACGGGGTGCCCCGGCCGGCCGTCCGTGAGGACGACCGACCGGGGCGGCGCCGTTGAGGCGCTTCGTGCCACGCGCTGTCTCAGCTCGGCTGGGTCAGCTGATGCCGGCCTCGGTGCACGCGGCCGCGAACTCGCCCGCGCAGATCTCGTCGACGGTGTAGAACTCGTCCTTGACGATCGTGTCGGCGACGTTGTCCTTGGTCACCGCGACGGCTCGAGCAGCACGGACGGGATCCCGTTGACCTCGTCCTCGGCTACGACCGTCTCGCCGCGCAGCAGCTGCACGGCCATCTCGGCGGCCGCCTCGGCCTCCGGCTTGATCGCCTTGTAGACGGTCATGTACTGGTCGCCCGAGAGGATCCGCTGGATAGCGGCGAGCTCGGCGTCCTGACCGGTGACGAGCGGCAGCGGCGACAGGCCCGCAGGCGCGCATGGCGGCGATGGCCCCACCGGCGGTGCCGTCGTTGGCGGCGTAGACGCCGCACGAGCTTGGTCCGGTCGCAGCGTGGCCGAGCTGGCCGTCCATCCAGTCCTGCGCCTCGTCGGGGCTCCAGTCCGGGGTGTCGAACTCGGCGGCGATCGTGTAGCCGGACGAGTCGAGCACCGAGTGCGCGCCCTTCTTGAACAGCGTGGCGTTGTTGTCGGTCGGCGAGCCGTTGATCATGACGATGTCGCCGGCGTCGTTGCCCTGCGGCCTTGAGCCCGTCGACGAGCGCGGTTCCCTGCAGCTCGCCGACCTTCTCGTTGTCGAACGAGATGTAGTAGTCGATCGGCGCGTCGGTGACGAAGCGGTCGTAGCTGATCACGGGGATGTTGGCGTTCTTGGCGCTGTTGACGATCGTCGCGGCGCTCGCCGAGTCGACCGGGTCGAGCACCATCACGTCGACGCCCTCGGTGAGCGCCGACTCCGCCTGCTGCTGCTGCTTGGCGGCGTCCTGGTCGGCGTTGGAGTAGAGCACGTTGCAGTCCGGGCAGAGCTCGGCGACCTTCGCCTCGAAGAAGGGTCGGTCGAACGCCTCGTAGCGGGTGGTCTTCGACTCGGGCAGGAGCAGGGCGATCGTGCCCGAGTCCTTGCCCCCACTGCTGCGTCGAGGTGCCTTCGCCGGTACCCGACGACGACGTGTCCTGGACGCAGCCGGCGGCGACCGTTGCGGTCACGGCGAGCATTCCGATGAGTACCGCCCGGTGACGGGTGAAACGCATGATGTCTCCCAGATGTGTTGTGACTGTCTGACTTATCGGACGACGTACGGGTGGTGCGTCGTGGTCAGCCGACGTAGCACCGACCTTGGAGGGGAGCGCCGAGGCGAGCACGAGAGCGACGGCTCCCGAGCGTCTCGGCTCGGCTGCCCAGCATCCCGGGGACGACCTCGACCTGCCCCACGGTGCTGGGCGTGCCCATCCGCTCGACGGCCTTGCGGACCGGGCCGAGCAGGATCTCGCCGGCCTCGGCGAGCTGGCCCCCGACGACGACCGTCTCGGGGTTGAGCACGTTGCAGAGCTGGCCGACGGCCAGGCCGATGGCGTGGCCGGCGTCGCCAAGGACTCGCATGCAGCCGGCGTCACCCGCTCGCGCCCGGGTGATCATCGCGTCCACGTCGAGCTCGCCCTGCGTGGGCGCGAGCAGGCGCAGCAGGTGACCGCTGCCGGCGATCGTCTCGAGGCAGCCCCGGTTGCCGCATCGGCAGACACTGCCCGACTCGTCGATGGTGACGTGGCCGATCTCGCCGGCCGCCGCCGTGCGCGCCGCGGTAGAGGCGGCCGTCGAGGACGAGACCGGCGCCGACACCGGACGCGACCTTGAGGTAGATCGCGTGCCGACGTCCGCGCGCCGCCCCCCACGTGGTCTCGCCGAGCGCACCGAGGTTGGCGTCGTTCTCGACCATGGCGGGGACGCCCCAGGCCCGCTCGAACTGCGCCTGGGCGTCGACCCCCACCCAGCCGGGCAGGATCGCCGGGCGTACCCGACCGTGCGGGTGCGGTCGTCGATCGGGCCGGGGACGGCCACACCCACCCCGAGCACGCCCTCGTGGTCCGAACCGTGCTCGGCCAGCAGCTCGTCGCCGAGGCTGAGGCTGGCGACGATGACGGCGTCGACGGAGCTGTCGACGTCGACGTCGACGGTCCGCTCGCCCAGGACCCGGTGGGTCAGGTCCGCCACGGCGACACGGACGTGGGTGTGACCGATCGCCGACGCCGACGACCAGGCCGTTCTCCCGCGCCAGGCCCATGCACGCGGCCCCGCCGACCGGCGCCGTCAGCGAGGACGACGAGGCGTCCCTGCGCGGTGAGCTCGCGGACCAGGGTGGAGATGGTGGCGGCCGACAGACCGGTCTCCCGGGCGACCTCGGCCTGCGTCAGCTGACCGTGGAGACGCAGGGTCGACAGCACTCGCTCGCGATTGGCAACTCGAAGCGATGATGTCGATCCTGGCGCCTTTGCCTTCACGACTTCAATGTAAGGCGCTCACGCCGGGTCCGGCGACAAGGACCCGCTCGGCGTCGTTTCGGCAACGATCAGGCGGTCTCCCAGCGCAGATCCCCGCCCTCCGCACGCACGACCTGGCCCTCGGCGTCCAGCTCGATGACAACGGGTTCGCCACCGACGACCAGACCCTCCACAACGAGTCGACCGACAGGACTCGGTCGCATCGGGCGAAGTCGCGCCACCCCGCCGGGCACGTCCACCTCGAGCCCGAGCACGACCTGGAGCAGGGCCACGGCCGCGTCACCGACCACGCCTGGGGCCGGCAGGCGGCCGGGTACGGGCACCGGCCGGCCGACGTCGGACGCCGCGTCCCCCGACCACAGCTCGGGCAGCCGGTCGTCGAAGGCCGCGGCCGCGGCGAGCAGCCCCTCCACGAGACCACGGCCGTGCTCGGCGAGGCCGGCACGGGACAGGGCCAGGAGCACGACGGCCGTGTCGTGCGGCCAGACCGACCCGCAGTGGTAGCTCAGCGACGAGAAGCCGCCAGCGTCGGTCGACATCGTCCGCAGGCCGAAGTCCGGAGCTCATCGTAGGCGTCCGCCATCCGTCGGGCGACAGCGGTCTCCCCGTCCCGGTCGAGCAAGCCCGGTGCCCGGCAGGTGTCCCATGTTGCTGGCGACGGCGTCGACGCGGCGCTTGGAGCCGTCCAGCGCGAGCGCCGGGTAGCGACCGCGCCCGTCGTCGACCCAGAAGCGACGCGCGAAGGCCGCCTCGCATCCCATCGGCACGTCGCGGTAGGTGTCGGTGGACCGCGTCCCCGAAGGCCTCCAGCACGTCGCTGCCGTGCACGAGCGCCTCGTGGGCGTACCCCTGCACCTCCGCCAGGGCGATCGGCGCCTCGGCCAGTCGAGCCGTCGGCGAAGCGCACGGAGTCGCCGCTGTCCTTCCACCCCTGGTTCGACAGCCCGGTCCCGGTCGAGTCGACGTACTCGAGCAGCAGGTCACCGTCCGGGTCGGCCCAGTCCACCAGCCAGTCGAGGGCGGCTCGCGCCGCCGGGAGGCAGGGCCTCGACCTCGTCGACGGCAGCCCCCAGCGCCACGCGTCGTGCAGCAGGCAGAGCCACAGCGGGGTCGCGTCGACCGTGCCGTAGTAGGTCGGGGGCAGCGCGGTGCCGTGGTCGTCGAGGACCATCACCGACCGACGCAGCTCGTGCAGGATCTTGCCGGGCTGCTGCTGGCTCGCGGGGTCGTGCACCGTTCCCTGCCGGGCCGCGAGCGTGCGCAGCGTCCCGCCGGCGAGGTCCGTGCCGAGGGGTAGCGCCATCCGCGCGGCCCAGAGGCTGTCGCGGCCGAAGAGCGTGAAGTACCAGGGGGCACCGGCAGCCACGAAGACGTCGTCCGGGGTGTCGACGGTGATCATGCGCAGCGCCGCCAGGTCCTCGAGGGACGCGCTCGAGCCACGTGGCCAGTCGGCGGTCGTCCGCCCGCACCACGGGAACCGCCCAGGTGCTCGAGGCTCGGTGCGGGCCCCACCGCGGACCGTGGGTCGCGGACCTCCACGCGCCATCCGAACCGGGTGCGGCGTACCGGGCTCGAGCACCGTGCGCCACGTCCACATCGCCGCCCTGCCCCGTCTCCGTCACGGTCGAGCCGTGCGCGGACGAGAAGACCAGCCGGCTGACGGTCCCGCCTGTCTCCCACACGAACGGCGCGTCACCCTCGCGCCGCGAGCGCGAGCACCGCCCCTGCCCGACTTCACGACGTCGACCTCGGCGAAGTCCGCAGCAACGTCGACCTCGATGTCCACGATGACCGGGTCCGACGCGGTGGAGAGAGCTCCAGCTGCTCGTCGCACCGACCGGCCGACACGGTTCGCACCCGGTCGAGACGCACCGTCGGGTCGGGGTGCGCGTCGCCGAGCTGCTCCGAGGAGCCCCGTGAAGCGGTAGCCGGTCGCGCCTCGTCGCGGAGCTCGAGACGGCCTCGGGCTCAGCATCGTTCACCGTGACTACCGCGCGGGACAGCACGCGGACGTCGCCGTGCAGCATTCCCTCGGCGCCCCGGTCCCGCACCTGCCCGTCCGCGGACGAGGCGACAAGGGTGGGCGCATGCAGGCAGAGGGCCAGCTCGTGCAGCGCCGGCTGCAGCGGTCGGGTCATGGCGACCGGTCCCTCCTGGTAGGTGACGCTCATCGACCTTCCCTCCCTCGGGGTCGCCCGCTGGAGGGTCGTCGTGCGGTCACATCCTGCTCGCACCTTGACAGACGGCGCTGCGGCGGAGCACTGTGCCCTTAGACGATTTGAACGATCCAATCACAGCGCTTCCGCGGGGTCCACCCGCCGGGGACGTTGATCGCGACGAGGCGATGGAGGTGCGCGGTGGCGGTCAGGGCGACCCTCGACAGCGTCGCCGTCCGCGCCCGCGTCAGTCGTCAGACCGTCTCCAACGTGCTCAACGCACCCCACCTGGTGAAGGCCGACACGGCCCGCCGCGTTCGGGAGGCCATCGACGAGCTCGGCTACACGCCCTCCCGGGCCGCGCAGCAGCTGCGCACCCGGCGCTCCATGCTCCTCGGCCTGCGACTGGAGCCCGACCACGGCGGCATCAACGGCGCCCTGCTGGACCGATTCCTGCACGCCGTCGTGCAGGCCGCTCAGCGCGCCTCCTACCGCATCGTGCTGTTCACCGCGGACGACGACGAGGCCGAGATCCGTTCGTACGCAGACCTGCTCGCCTCCAGCGAGCTCGACGGCTTTCTGCTCACGAGCACCCACCACGGCGATCCCCGCACGTCCTGGCTGGCCGACCGCCACATCCCCTTCTCGACGTTCGGCCGCCCGTGGGGCGAGGTCGACCAGCGCCACTCGTGGGTCGACGTCGACGGTGCCGCGGGTACGCAGGCCGCAGTGGAGCACCTCGTGGACCTCGGCCACCGGCGCATCGGCTACGTCGGCTGGCCGTCCGGGTCAGGCGTCGGCGACGACCGGCGCAGCGGCTGGGAGTCGGCCTGCCGTGCCGCCGGCCTCCCCGTGCACGGCACGCTCCAGGCATCCGTCGAGGACGGGGTCCGCGCGGGCCGCGAGGCCGCCGAGGCGCTCCTCGTCCGCGCCCCGGCCCCGACCGCGCTCGTGTGCGCCAGCGACTCCCTCGCCCTGGGCGCCCACGCCGTCGACCCTGCTGTTGCGGTGGTCGGCTTCGACGACACCCCTGTCGCGCGGGCCGTCGGGCTCACCAGCGTCGCCCAGCCTGTCCTTCCCGCTGCCGAGGCGTGCCTCGACCAGGTGCTGTCCGTCATCGCCGGCACGCCGACGTCACCACAGCGGGTACTGCTCCGCCCGACCCTGACCGTCCGATCGTCCACGCCCGCCCCGCTGCCGCCCGGCAGCTGAGTCCCAGGAGACCGCACCATGGCCACGCCCCACCGTGTCACCGCCGCGCTGAGCCTCACCGCAGCGCTGTCCCTCGCCCTGTCCGCCTGCGGCGGAGGCAGCGGCTTCGACGAGGGCTCCGAGCCCGACCAGGAGCAGTCCGGACCCGTCGAGCTGTCGGTACTGATCGGCTCCAGCGGGCCTGCCGAGACCGACGCGGTCACCGCGGCTGCCGACGCGTGGGCCGAGGAGTCGGGGAACACGGCCGAGGTGGTCGCTGCGCAGGACCTCAACCAGCAGCTCAGCCAGGGCTTCGCAGCGGGCTCGCCGCCGGACGTCTTCTACGTCAGCTCCGACCTGGTCGCCAGCTACGCGTCCAACGGCTCCCTCGAGCCTTACGCGGCCGACATGGAGAACGCCGACGACTTCTACCCCAACCTGCGTGAGGCCTTCACCGTCGACGGCGAGTACTACTGCGCCCCGAAGGACTTCTCGACGCTGGGGCTCGTGATCAACAACGCGTCGTGGACGGCCGCCGGGCTGACCGACGACGACGTCCCGACCACGTGGGAGGAGCTGAGCGACGTGGCGCAGAAGCTCACCACGGACACCCAGGTCGGCCTGACGACCAGCACCGAGTACCAGCGTCTCGGCGCGTTCATGGCGCAGGCCGGCGGCGGCCTGGTCATGGACGGCGAGGCCACTGCGGCCAGCGACGAGAACGTCGAGGCCCTGTCGTACGTCCAGTCGATGGTGTCGGCCGGGTCCATGACGTTTGCGCAGGACCTCGACGCGGGATGGGCCGGCGAGGCCTTCGGCACGGGCAAGGCCGCCATGACCATCGAGGGCAACTGGATGCTGGGTGCCCTCGGGGCCGACTACCCGGACATCGACTACCGCATCGCCGAGCTGCCGGAAGGACCCGCGGGCCCCGGCACCCTCACCTTCACGAACTGCTGGGGGATCGCTGCCGACAGCGCGAACAAGGAGGCGGCCAAGGACATGGTCGAGTTCCTGACGTCGAGCGAGCAGCAGCTCGAGTTCGCGAAGGCCTTCGGCGTGATGCCCTCGGTCGAGTCCGCCGCCGACCAGTGGAAGAGCGACAACCCGGAGGCTGCGCCGTTCCTCGCCCAGGCCGACTACGCCGTCGCGATCCCCAACAACGAGGGCGTCTCCGACGTCGTCGCCGACCTCAACTCCCAGCTCGAGAGCATCTCCTCCGGCGACCCGAAGGCCATCCTCGAGTCGGCGCAGACCAACCTCGAGGCCGTGCTGGGGGGCTCGTGACCCGAGCGTCGTCCCGTGCCTCCGGACTGCGGAGCCACGAGACACCGGCGGGCTGGCTGCTCACGGCGCCCGCCCTGGTGATCCTCGGCCTGTTCCTCGTCGTCCCCGTGCTGATGGCGGCGTGGGTGAGCGTGAGCGACTGGAACGGTCGCGGGAGCCCCTTCGCGGCCACGGTGGGCTTCGTGGGAGTGGAGAACTACACGCAGGTTCTGAGCAGCGAGGGCGGGCTCCAGGCCCGCGACTTCGGGACGGCCCTGCGCAACAACTTCTGGTACGTCGTCCTCGTCGTGCCGCTGCAGACCGTGGCGGCGCTGACGCTCGCGGTGCTGGTCAACCGCAGGGTCCTGCGGGGACGCGGGATCTTCCGGACCGCGTTCTACTTCCCCTCGGTCACGAGCTCGGTGGCGATCGTGCTCGTGTTCCTGTTCCTCTTCAGCGGCAGCGGCGCGGTGAACCGCGTGCTGTCGTGGTTGGGGGTCAACGGGCCCAACTGGTTCGCCGACCCCCGGGGCGTCCTGCACGTGCTGCTGGGTGCCGTGGGCGTCGACCAGGGCCCTGGGCCCCTCGTCGACCACGGGTTCCTGTCCCTGACGTGGTGGGACTGGCTCGCCGGCCCGAGCGTGGCGATGAGCGCGCTCGTCATGCTGGCCGTCTTCACCACCTCGGGCACCTTCATGCTGCTCTTCATCGCCGCGCTGCAGAACATCTCGGGCGAGGTGGAGGAGGCGGCCATGATGGACGGGGCGACGGGGTGGCAGCGGTTCCGGCACATCACCCTGCCGATGCTGCGACCCACCCTCTTCACCGTGCTCACGCTCGGGCTGATCGGGACGTGGCAGGTGTTCGACCAGATCTACGTCGGCACCCAGGGCGGACCGGGCAAGACGACGATCACACCTGCCTACCTCTCGTACACGTCCTCGTTCCAGCAGCAGAACTGGGGCGAGGGCGCCGCGATCGCGTTCATCCTCTTCTTCATCATCGTCACCCTGGCGCTGGTGCAGCGCTGGGTCCTGCGCGAGAGGACGACGGTGCCGCGGCGCAAGCGCTTCGTGCAGACGACCTCCGGAGGTGCCGCATGACGGCCACAGCGCTGGAAGCGACCGCCAGGGAACCCGACCCGGCTCCCCCGGCGGCGCCCACGCCGAGCCGGCGCAGCCGCCGGAGCCTGGTCGCCTCGTCGCTCACCTACGGCCTCCTCGTCGCGATCGCGGTCCTGTACGTCTTCCCGTTCCTGATCCAGATCTCGACGTCGTTCAAGACCGACGGCGACGCGACGCAGAACCCGCTGACGCTGGTGCCGGAGACGTGGACGTCGGCGACGTACCAGACGCTCTTCACGAGCGACCTGCCCTTCCTGACGTGGACGGCGAACAGCGTGGTCGTCACCGTCTGCGTCACCGTCGGCCGCGTCCTGTTCGCCTCGATGGCGGGCTACGCCTTGGCGCGGCTGCACTTCCGAGGACGCGGGTTGGTGTTCGCCGGGCTCATCGCCGTGATGGCGGTGCCGGGTGTCGTCCTGCTGATCCCGAAGTTCCTCGTCGTGAACCAGCTCGGCATCTACGACAGCTACGCGGGCATGATCATCCCGCTGCTGGCCGACGCGGCCGGCGTCTTCATCATGAAGAACTTCTTCGAGTCGATCCCCCTCAGCGTCGAGGAGGCGGCTCGCATCGACGGCGCGGGCGTCTTCAGGACCTACTGGTCGGTGGTGCTCCCGATGGCACGGCCCGCCCTGATCACGATCGTCATCCTCTCGTTCCAGGGATCCTGGAACGAGCTGTCGCACTTCGTCGTGTCGGCCCAGAGCCCTGAGCTCTACACGCTCACCAAGGGTGTGGCCACGCTCGCGTCCGGCGGCCAGGGCCAGGCCCAGCAGTTCCCCCTGAAGCTGGGGGCTGCCGCGCTCATGACCATCCCGGTGGCGGTGATGTTCTTCCTCTTCCAGCGGCAGATCATGAGCACGGCCGAAGGCGCCGAGAAGGGCTGACTCCCAGACGGTCCTGCTCGGAGAACCGACGAGGCCCCGTACCCGGTGATCCCGGGACGGGGCCTCGTCGCCTCCGTCGTGAGGTCAGCCGACGAGCGATCTCAGGACGTACTGCAGGATGCCGCCGTTGCGGTAGTAGTCGGCCTCTCCCGGGGTGTCGATGCGCAGCGTGGCGTCGAACTCGACGGGCTCGCCGCCCTCGCGTGCGGCCACGACCTTCACGGTCGACGGGGTGGAGCCTTCGTTGAGCCCGGTGACACCGGAGACGTCGAACGACTCCGTCCCGTCGAGCCCGAGGGACTCGGCCGTCTCCCCCTCCGGGAACTGCAGGGGCAGCACGCCCATGCCGATCAGGTTGGACCGGTGGATGCGCTCGTACGACTCGGCGATGACCGCCCTGACGCCCAGCAGCGCGGTGCCCTTGGCCGCCCAGTCGCGGCTCGATCCCGAGCCGTACTCCTTGCCGGCAAGCACCACCAGCGGCGTGCCCGCCTCCGCGTAGTGCTGTGCCGCCTCGTAGATGCTGGTCTGCTCGCCGCCCGCGGTGAAGTCGCGCGTGAACCCGCCCCGCACCCCGTCCAGCAGCAGGTTGCTCAGCCGGATGTTCGCGAACGTGCCGCGGATCATCACCTCGTGGTTGCCGCGTCGCGAGCCGTAGGAGTTGAAGTCCTTTCGCTCCACGCCGTGCTCGGAGAGGTAGACCCCCGCCGGGCTGTCGGCCTTGATCGCGCCCGCCGGGCTGATGTGGTCGGTCGTGACCGAGTCACCCAGCAGGGCCAGCACGCGCGCGCCGGAGATGTCGGTGACGGGCTCCGGCTCGGCCTGCATGCCGTCGAAGTACGGGGGCTTGCGCACGTACGTCGACTCGAGGTCCCACGCGAACGTCTTGCCCTCGGGAGTGGGCAGGGAGCGCCAGCGCTCGTCCCCCGCGAAGACGTCGGCGTAGTCGGTCGTGAACATCTCCTGGGTGATCGACGCCTCGACGACCCGCGCCACGTCAGCCGCCTCGGGCCAGATCTCCCGCAGGAAGACGTCGGTGCCGTCCTCGGCCGTCCCGATCGGGTCGGTGTCGGGGTCCCAGTCCATCGTGCCGGCCAGCGCGTACGCGATCACCAGCGGCGGTGAGGCCAGGTAGTTCATCTTGATGTCGGGGTTGATGCGTCCCTCGAAGTTCCGGTTGCCCGAGAGCACCGACACCACCGACAGGTCGTGCTCGTTGACGACGGCCGACACCTCCTCGGGGAGCGGGCCCGAGTTGCCGATGCACGTCGTGCAGCCGTAGCCGACGAGGTGGAAGCCCAGCTTCTCCAGGTACGGGACCAGCCCGGCCTTCTCGTAGTAGTCCATGACCACCTTGGAGCCCGGCGCGAGCGAGGTCTTGACCCACGGCTTCACGTCCAGGCCGCGCTCGACGGCGTTCTTGGCCAGCAGCGCGGCGGCCACCATCACCGACGGGTTGGAGGTGTTGGTGCACGAGGTGATGGACGCGATCGCCACGTGGCCGTGGTCCAGCTGGGTCTCGGTGCCGTCCGCCGTCGTGAAGGGCACCGGCTGGCTCAGGCGGCCGTCGGGCGACGGGACCGCGTGGCTGTCACGAGGCGCGTCAGCAGTGATCTGCTCCTGCGTCTGGCCGTTCACCGCAGGGGCGTCGCTGGCCGGGAACGACTCCTTCCCCGCCTCGTCGACGACACCGTTGGTGTCGTCGGCGACGTAGTCGGTCAGCGCCGCACGGAAGGCGGTCTTGGCGTCCGTCATCGCGATGCGGTCCTGTGGACGCTTCGGGCCGGCGATGCTCGGCACGACCGTCGACAGGTCGAGCTCGAGGTACTCGGAGAACGTGATCTCCACCGACGGGTCGTGCCAGAGGCCCTGCTCCTTGGCGTAGGCCTCGACGAGGGCGACCTGCTCGTCGCTGCGGCCCGTGAGGCCGAGGTAGCCGAGGGTCACGTCGTCCACCGGGAAGATCGCTGCCGTGGAACCGAACTCGGGGCTCATGTTGCCGATGGTGGCGCGGTTCGCGAGCGGCACGGCGGCCACTCCCTCGCCGTAGAACTCGACGAACTTGCCCACGACCCCGTGCTGGCGCAGCATCTCGGTGATCGTCAGCACCACGTCGGTCGCGGTGGCGCCGGCGGGGATCTCACCGCTCAACCTGAAGCCGACCACGCGCGGGATGAGCATCGACACGGGCTGGCCGAGCATCGCGGCCTCGGCCTCGATGCCGCCGACGCCCCAGCCCAGCACCCCGAGCCCGTTGACCATCGTGGTGTGGGAGTCGGTGCCGACGCAGGTGTCCGGGTACGCGACGCCGTCGCGCTCGTAGACGACCTTCGCCAGGTGCTCGATGTTGACCTGGTGGACGATGCCCGTGCCGGGCGGCACGACCTTGAAGTCGTCGAACGCCGTCTGGCCCCAGCGCAGGAACTGGTAGCGCTCGCCGTTGCGCTGGTACTCGAGGTCGACGTTGCGCTCGAAGGCGTCGGGCCGCGCGAAGACGTCCGTGATCACCGAGTGGTCGATGACGAGCTCGGCCGGCGCCAGCGGGTTGATCTTGGACGGGTCGCCACCCAGGTCGGCCACCGCCTCGCGCATGGTCGCGAGGTCGACGATGCACGGCACCCCGGTGAAGTCCTGCATGATCACGCGCGCCGGCGTGAACTGGATCTCGGTGTCGGGCTCGGCGTCGGGCTTCCAGCCGGCGAGCGCCAGGACGTGGTCGGACGTGATGTTCGCGCCGTCCTCGGTCCGCAGCAGGTTCTCCAGCAGCACCTTGAGGCTGAACGGCAGCCGCTCCGCACCGTCCACCACCCCGAGCCGGTAGAACTCGTAGGCCTTGTCGCCCACGTGCAGGGTGTCCCGTGCGCCGAAGCTGTCGATGCTGCTCACGCTGGCTCTCCTCCTGACGAAAGTATCTTGATGTCAAGATACTAGTGGTGTGCGGCGGACCTGTCACGCCATCCTCGCCCGCGCACCGTCCGACCCGCCACCCAGCCCGAGTGGTCGCATCTGGCGCGACACGCCGGGCGTGTCGCGCCAGGTGCGACCACTCGAGGCCCTGGGACGGGGAGGACGGAGGGCTAGCCGGAGGGGACGAGGCGCGCCACGCACTCCACGTGGTGCGTCATCGTGAACAGGTCAATGGGCCTGAGCGTGAGTGCGATCGCTCGCGACTGGCCGCCCACATCGGACCAAACTGGCCGCTGACCTGCGACGATGTCGCTGCTTCGCCTTGACATCGGTAGAACGCCTTTGCGGGAGGTTGCGAATCCAACCGAGCCCAATCCGAGCCCTCCGGTCATCGGGGCGACGACAGTCGCAAACGACAGCATCTTCAGATCTCCCCCCGAGCGCGGGCCTCGAGGTACCGATCCATCACGGCCGACGGGATTCGGCCGCGGACGGAGACGACGATGTCGTTCGCGAACGCCCAGCGACGTACGTCAACGGGCGCGGGCGGCGCTGGCGCGAGCGCAGGCGCCGCTTCGAGGGCTCGTACGGCGAGGTCGCCGATCATCTCCTCCGAGTGACGATCGCAGCAAGATTGTCCACGGAGGAACCTTCGATCAGGCGGCGATCGCGGACAAGGCGAATCGAGCGGTTGAGTTGGCGCGTTCCTGCCTGCGGGCGCTATCCGCAGACAAATCTGAGATCCTGGTCCTGTCTGATGGATCGGCGCGGAGTCTGGCGCTGATCTTGGATGCACAAGATTGAGGCGCCACACGCCTCATGAAGTGCCGTGAGGAGTGCTCCACGGTGCGCGTCCCATAAGACGAACCATGCGGTCGCGTCGCCAACGCCCAGCTTCCCGAATGCGGATCGGCACGCGGAGCGTGCCACAGGAGGATCCCCGGGTTACGCGCTCAGGTCAGGATCCGCATTCGGCTCCCTCGATGGACGCCTGGCAGCAGACGTAGCTTCCCCGGGTCATGCTTCGATGGGGTCGTAGTTGGCGATCTCTATGAGGTTGCCATCAGGGTCGTTGAAGTACACGGACACCATGGGACCCCTGGCCCCGGTTTGGATGCAGGGTCCTTCGATCACGTCAACATTGTGAGCACCAAGGTGCGCGAGCACATCAGTGATCGCCATGTCGGTCAGTAGGCATGCGTCGAATCCCGCCGGCCTCGGCTGCTTCGCGTGGGGCTCGAACGGTGCGGCAACGTCATGGATGTTGATCTTGTGCTGGCCGAAGTGCAGGGCGTGGCAGCCGTCATCGAAGAGGACGTGGGTCATCCCCAGCACCCTGGTGTAGAAGTCGATCGTACGGTCGATGTCCTTCGCGTAGATGACGACGTGGTCGATTCCGGAAAGTCGCACTGGGTTCCCTCCGCTGGTCGATCTGGAAGTGCCGCGCTGCCCACGTCCGCCTAAGGCCGGTAGGACCGCCGGACACGAGTGGGGCTTCTCCCTGGAGGCTTTGGCTAGCCGCGCTGCAGCGCGAGTCGGCCGCTGAAGCCAAGGAGCGCGACCCCCGATGTGGTGTCGATGACGCGTCGCGTCATGGGACGGAGCAGTCTTTCCCGCACCGCGCCACTCAGGACGACGATGAAGAGCAGCCAGGAAGTCCCGATCAAGGGCAACGTCCAGGCGTGGCCGAGCCACGACCAGATGGGGGCACCTGCCCCAACGAACTGCGGCAACAAGGAAAGGTAGAAGACGAGCATTTTGGGGTTGGTGATGTTGCACAGGAAACCCTGCCGCAGCCCCCTGCTTCGTCGGCCTGGCTCGGTCTCCTGAGGGGTCGGGTTGTACTGACCGCGCCAGGCTGACCGCAGCGACTGTGCGGCCAGGAAAATGAGGTAGGCGATGCCCAACCACTTCAAGGTCATGAAGACCGGCTGGGACTGGACGATGAGAGTTCCAAGGCCGAGTGAGACCAGGGTGCCCTGAATGACAGAGGCGACGCCGACGCCGACTGCCGTGGCGGCGCCCGCCACATGACCACCAGAGATGGTGTTTCGCAGCGTGATGACGAAGTCAGGCCCGGGAACGGCCACCACTGCCAAGACGACAACCATGAACGTCCAGCTCACAGCGTTGCTCCGATCATTGGAAAACTCCCGCCACCATAATCCAGACGCCAGATAAGACTGCGCCCCCGGAACAGGGGCCCGCTCCGGTGACCGATCCCGCACTGGTCACGCTCCGCGTGACGATCCCGCACCGGCACGGCTCCGATGAGTGCGACACCACGACCAGCCAGGGCAGGATGACCGGCATGACGAACACCGCCCGTGGCTCATTCGATGACAGCATTCGCCCTGGTCCTGCTGAGATGGACGGAGCGGTCAGTCGATTCGAGTTTTCCATGACGTGCGACGGGGACCTAGACGGCGTCGGTACGGGCATCATGCTGTCGGGCGGAGATCCACAGGCGGGCACGGCCGGCTAGGTCGCGATCGAGACGGTGCAAGGCCACCTCGAGGACCGGCAAGGCAGCTTCGTCCTACAGCAGTTCGGGCGTAGTGCAGCGGTTCGCAGACGCTGCACTACGAGGTGGTACCTGGCTCGGGCGACGGCGAACTGGCCGGCATCACCGGCACGCTCCTTCTCGAGGTAGACGAGGACGGCACCCATCGCTACAGCCTTGAGTACGACCTGGAGCCCTAAGGCTTCGCCCCGTAGAGGGATCGGCTCGCGGAGCGTGACCACCAGGAAGCGCAAAGCAAGCTACCCGATGGAGTCCCACAGGCCGTTCTCAGTGAACAGCTTGTCGACCTCGTCCAGCTCGACATCGGCGTCCCGTGCGTTCGCGGTGGCGGGACCCGCGACCCACCACTCTGCGCCAGGGAGTCCCGCGGACAAGTACGCACGGGTCCCGGGCCTCCCAGGGATATCGGCGGAGCGCGCCTGCGCCAGCACCTCGCCGTGAGCAGGCTCCCAGAGCCTGATGGCTTCCGGCCCGTCTTCGAGAACGACGCCGTCATACCACCGCCACAGCACGGTCTCAGTGCCGTCGGACGTGGCTGCCATGGCCACTAGATTGCCGGGTTGCACTCGCTCGGTCCGCGGTGCAAGGAACATTGACGCGAACCGGGCGGTGACGAGCCGTCCTTCGCGAAGTACTTCGCATTCAACTTCTCGAACGCGTATCACGATGGCACAGCGGATCAGACGGTCAGTGGGGTCGTGCTCGGTGGAGTCATTCATGGGGCACCTCATCAAGGGAGACGCCACCTGCTCCTGCGCTCGGTCAGTCAGCCTCAGGAGGCGCGGAAACCAGAATGGACACGGGTCACGCACCTCCTTTCGCTCGGGCGGCAAGACTGCCGTAGCTCTGGCCTGCGCGCCACAAGAGGAACCCTGACCGGCCGCCCTCGTCGTGCTCACAGCGAGACACGCCGGATTCCCGCTCAGGTGTCGGATGCGGGACAGCTCCTGCGCCGGCGACGCGCTCAGCCAGCCCCGGGTGATCGAAACGTCAACGATTGCCTGGCGGGCCTCGGCTACTGCGTCTCCGCTTCGGCGTCGATGGTGGACCGCATGTTTCGGACCGGGGAGAGGAGTACGGGGATGGTTGCGCAGGCCATGACGACGCCGCCGATGACCGCGGCGCGGTGTGCGCCCATGGCGTCGATCAGCTGCCCCGCTCCGAGCGCTCCGACGGCCAGCGCTCCCCAGGAGAGGAACCGGTAGGCGGCGTTGACGCGGCCGTGAAGTCGCGCGGGAACCGACAGCTGACGCACCGTCACAGCCTGGGAGTTGGCGACGCCGATGCCCAACCCTGACACCAGGAACGCCAGGCCCAGCAAGGCAATCCGCCACGGCGTGCCACTCGTGAAGGCGATGACCGTGAGGGGAGCTGTGTTGCCCAGGACGAGAGCCGCGATGAGCCCGGGGCCGTAGCCGACAGCACGGGTCAATCGGGCGCTGAATGCGCTGCCGACGAAGGCGCCGAGGCCACCGGCCATCAAGATCAAGCCGAGGAGCAGTGGTCCGAGGTCGTAGGTCTGGATGACCAGGACGATGATGGACAGCATGAGGATCTCGTTGCCGAGGTTCCAGATCGTGGCCTCGGCGGCCAACGCACGCACTCGGTGGTGCCGCCACAACGCCCTGACTCCCGCCCAGGCTGCGGCCACGCTCGACTCCCCTGTAGGTGGGGGACGCTCGTCGATCGTGGTGATCTGGCGTAGCGAGACGGCTGAACCCAGGTAGGCGACGCCGTTCACCGCCAGCGCCCACGGCGCTGTGACGGCTTGAACCAGAGCGCCCCCGACCCCCTGGCCGCCGACGCCGAGGGCGGACTGGGTGGCGGTGAGCCGGGCGTTGCCGTCCGGCAACTGCTCGGGGCTCAGGAGCTGGGGCAGGAAGGAGAAGTCGGCCATGCTGTACAGCACGGTGCAGGCACCGAGAACGACGACCAGCAGCAAGAGGACTGGCACGCTCAGCGCGCCCGTCAGTGCCAGGCCCGCAACCGTCAGCAGCAAGGCCCCGCGGACGAGATCTGCCTGCACCATGAGGCGGCGTCGAGGTCTGCGGTCGACGAGTACGCCGAGGGGGAGAGTCAGGAACAGGAACGGCGCGAACTGAGCGACGCGCACCCACGACAGCTCGGTGGGTGACGCGCCGAGGACGAGCAGTGCGAGGACTGGTAGTGCGATCTCGCCGATCTCGGATCCTGCGACCGACAGCGTGCTGGCCCGCCACAGGGCGCGGAAGTCGGTCGAGGACCATGCACTCGCTTCGGTAACCGTCGTCATGATGATGAAGGTTAGAGACGCGACTGCCCGTTGTGCAACCATCGATCGATGAACGGCGGTTACACTGGGGTCATGGATGCGACGGCGGGGCCGAAGGCACCGGGACAGTTGGAGTTGGTCCGCTCCTTCGTCAACTCGCGGGACCTGGAGGCCGGGCGAGATTGGCTGCTCACCTCTGACGACCTTGATGTGTGGGCCGACCAGAACGGGCTCATGCCCGCCGGCGCCACCGGTTCCGAGCTCCCCCGGGTCCTCGAGTTGCGTGAAGCACTGCGGACATCCCTGCTTGCTCATCACGACCGCACGGCCAGCACTGACAGCGCGCTGAGGGTGATCAACGCCAGCATGCTGTGGGGCGCGGTGAGACCGAGCCTGTCGGCCGACGGGCTAACGTGGGTCTCGGCCGACGCCGGGGTGTCGGGCCTGGTCGGACGTCTCATGACAGCGGTCTCGAGTGCCGTCGCGGACAACACCTGGCCACGGCTCAAGGTGTGCCGCAACGACACCTGTCGGTGGGCGTTCTACGACCACTCGCGGTCACGGACCGGCCGTTGGTGCTCCATGCAGGTCTGCGGCAACCGTGCCAAGCAGCAGAAGTTCCAGCGGAGCCACTAGTCCAGGCTCCGCCGGAGCGCGACCGTTGCGGTCGCCACCCACCGTCGAAGCTTGGTCGCGCAGGACGTCGACGCGGCAGCCTCCCGTGTCGTCGCGACCGGGACGGCGATGACCCGCGGACCCGAGGACAGCCCACCCGCCGGGCGATTGGCGGTCTTTGTCGATCCGTTCGGGCACCGCTGGTTCCTCAACCCGCCGGACGAGAGCTGACCGGGCCGCACCCGGCGGTGCGAGGCACTCCCGGGCCGCGGCCACGCACAGCTCCGTTCCATCCCGCAGACCGATGGGCTCGCGAAGCACCAAGGTAGGTATCGCCGACCTTCAGCGGAGCTGGATGCCTACCTCGGCTGCGATCGTCTCGACCATCGAGGTGAGGCGCTCGATTCGGGAGGGCATCGTGTGCCGATAATTGACGATGCTGAGCAGGCCCGGGCCGACGAAGGCCCACGCGCGGGCACGAGTCCAGGTTTCTTCATCGGCCCTGGACGCGGCGCGGAAAATCTCGCGAGCAGGGCCGTCGAAAATGCTCCACGCGTAGAGCAGGTCTACGGACCGATCGCCAACGCCCACGCCTCCGAAGTCGATCACCCCGGCCAGTCGCCCGTCGTGATGAACGAGGAGGTTCTCCTCGGACAGGTCGGTGTGCACCCAGCAGGCGGCTTCGGTGGCCGTAGGGACGTCGCGCAAGCGTTGCCATGCCTCACGAACGCTGGCCGGGTTGAACAGGTCCGCCAGTTCTGCGGCCGCACGATCTGCCCATCGGTCGATCATCTCGGTGACCGGCTCACCGCAGCGGTAGCCCCAGCATTCCGGCTCGATTGGAGCGTCGGCGGTGTCGACAGCGTGGAGGCTCTGGAGGAAGGTGCCCAAGGACTCTGCGAGATGGGCCTGCTGTGAACCGTCCAGGGCAAGCGGAAGGTCGCCCGGCACCCAGGACACGACCGCCCACGGCCGGGCGAAGGCCCCGCTGGGCTGGCCGACGGCGACGACGTCTGGAACCGCAACCGGCAGACTCGGTGCAAGACGGGGCACCCAGCGCACTTCGTTCACCAGATCCGCGACGTAGTCGTCCGAGCGCGGCAAGCGGATAGCCAGAGTGTCTCCAAGGCGGAAAACCCAGTTGCTGCTACCGGACGCGCTGCTCGCCCGGACGGGCATGCCGGCCAGATGCGGAGCTTGCTCGCGAAGCAGCCGGGTCACCACCTGGGGGTCCGGGACAGCGTCGGCCCGCACAGAGGGAAGTGGGCTCACCCGCACATGCTCGTCGACTCACGCCACCGACACGACTCGATTTCGACGCCCCACTGACTCGTGGCAGATCCGTGCCATCCTTGAGCGGGCTTCGAGCCGTCCCGGAAACCGAACCGCCTTCGGTGGACGACTGGCCAAGCGGACGGATGGGGCGCCGGCGTCGCGCTGGGGTGTCAGTTCCGGGACAGCCGGTGCCGACATCAGTCAGCTCCGCGCTGACGACTCTGCGAGGTTGGCCTTCGCCGCGATGCGTTGCCGTTCGATGGCGCGGTAGACGGTTGAGCGTCCTACGCCGAAGAGCTCGGCGACCTCCAGCGTGCTGTACTCGCCGCTGTGCACCAACGAGACCAGGTGCGCTTCTTGTTTCCGGCTGAGCGTGGGTTGCTTCCCCCGCAGGCGGCCCTTGGCCTTGGCCACCTTCATCCCCTCGACTGTGCGAAGCCTGATGAGGTCGGACTCGAACTCGGCCACCATCGCAAGAACGTTGAACAGCAACCTGCCGACCGCGTCGGTGGGGCGGTAGACCGACCCGCCGAGACTCAAGCTGATCTGGCGGGCAATCGGGCGTACCCGACAAGCAGCGCGCTCATGGCGCACCTCCAAGGGCTGGGCCCGGTCGAACCGCGGGACGCGCCGACTCGAGCATCGGGCAGTGCCCGACGCCATCAGCAAGGCGCTCCGCCCCTGCGGCCGCAAGGGTGGCAGCCCGGGCGCGCAAAGGCCTGCCTGAGCGTCACGACGTTCGCTGCGGGGCGAGAGTCGCGTTCTGCCCGGTGTTTTGGCTACACTTTGAGCATGACTGCCGTACCACTTGGCGACGCGCGAGACCGGCTCTCGGAGTACGTCTCGGAGGTCGAACGCACCCATCGACGCGTGACAATCACCCGTCACGGCCACCCCGCTGCGGTCCTCATCTCCGCCGACGACCTCGCCGCCATCGAGGAGACCCTGGAGATCCTCGGAACGCCTGGCGCTGCCGAAGCCATCAGCGAGGGCCTTGCCGACGCCGCCGCGGACCGCTTCGCCAACAACGACGCAATCAAGTCTCGCTACGGGATCGCCTGAGTGCCGGAGCAGTACACGATCCGAGTCACAGCTCGAGCTGAACGTGATCTACAGCGGTTACCGGAGAAGATGGCCACGGCCTGCGTCGAGTTCATCTTCGGACCCCTCGCTGACAATCCACAGCGAGTGGGCAAGCCGCTCCGCGGTGAGGTCACCGGCCTGCACTCTGCTCGCCGAGGTGACTACCGGGTCATCTACGGAGTGCTTGAAGACGCCCGCCTCGTGGAGATCCTGCACATAGACCGACGCAGCGACGTCTACAGGCGATAACCGGCCTTCACCCCGTCACCGATCCCTCCCCGGGCAACCAGCGTGGCGTCCCGTGAGTCAGTTGGTGACGGCAGCGTCCCGGGGTGAGCAGTCGAGGAGTCGGAGCAGATCTTCGTGCAGCTCTGCGAGGCGGACACAGCCGGCGGTGAGGGCGACACCGTCACCCACGACGCTTGCGTACTGGAGCCTGCCGAGCTCGACAGCTTGGGCCTCTAGGCAGGAGGCCGCCTCCGGGTGCGCGATGCTGCGCAGGCAGTGGGCAGCGTCGCCCCGCCGTCGAGCACCGACACGGATGCCGAAATGGGCAAGCATCGACAACAGATCTGGCTCAGGGTTGCGTACCAGGGCGGCCAGCACGTGATAGCCGTCGGCGCCGCCCAGTGTGCCCGGCGGCGTTGGCAGGTCACGGCCTCGTGTCCACTCTCGGGCAAGAGGCAGCAACCCGCGCAGGGCTTCGGTCTCGGTGATGTCCCGGACGCGACGCACGTCGGTCCGCATCGCGTACGGCGCCTCGAGGTAGCCGATCTGCACACCTCGCCACGCGGCCCCGATCACATCACCGCAGGCCGGAGTCGCTTTTCACAAGAAGCGCAACGCACTCCACATGGGAAGTCATCGGGAAGAGGTCGAACGCGCGCACCGCGTCGAGCCGGTAGCCCTGCGTGGCAAACGTGGCGATGTCACGCGCCAGCGCCGCCGGGTCGCAGGCCACGTAGATGACGACCTCCGGGCGCAGGGCCGCGATCTGGCGGACGACGGACGCGCCGGCGCCCACGCGGGGCGGGTCGAGCACGACGGCTCGGGCACGGACGACCGGCGCGGTCTCCAGCGCGAACCCGACATCGCCCTCGGCCAGCTCGACCTGCTCCAGGTCGTGGGCGTTGCGACGTGCGTCGGTCGCGGCGCGGTGGTCGCCCTCGACCGCGAGCACGCGCCCGCGCGGTCCCACCCGGTCGGCCAGCAGGGGCGTGAACAGCCCCGCGCCCGCGTACAGGTCGAAGACCGAGGCGTTCTCCAGGTCGGTCTCCCCCAGCGCCTGCGACACCGCGTCGAGGAGCAGGGCCGGGGCCTCGCGGTGCACCTGCCAGAAGCCGGACGCGGCGACGCGGTAGCGACGTTCCACGCCGTCGGAGGCCGCGACGACCTCACGCACCGAGGTCCGCGCGGTGCGGCGCGTGTCCGGGCGCCCGTCGACCCACGGCACCCCGTCGACCAGGACGAGGGGACTGTCACCACCCGCGGGCGCCGCGACCTCGACACGGCTGCCCGCGGGCCACTGCCGCGCGAACAGGTCGAGAGCAGCCATGTGCTCTGTCGCCAGGGGCATGACGTCCAGTGCGACGACGTCGTGGGAGCGGTGCCGGTGCATGCCCGCGCGCCCGTCCGCGTCGGCGACGAGCGCAGATCCGCGTCCGCCAGGCCAGTCCCCCGCGCTCGTCGTCCCCGGGTGCCGCCTCGACCAGGACGGCACGATCGTCCTTGGCCAGCCGTGACAGCTGCTCGGCGACGACGGACGCCTTCCACCGCCGCTGCGCCGGCAGCGCGACGTGGGCCAGCTCTCCGCCGCCGACGCCTCCAGGGCCGGCCTCCGGCCACACCGACGGCACACGGTCGGGCGAGGGGGCCAGGACCTCGACGGCGTCGCCGCGCCAGAAGCGCTGTCCGGCAGCGGCGTCGGTGAGACGCACGCGCACACGCTCACCGGGCAGCGTGTGCCGCACGAAGACGACGCGGCCCTCGTGCCGCGCCACGCAGTGCCCACCGTGGGCCACGCGCTCGACGTCGACCTCCACCTCGGCGGGGACGTCGGTGCCGTGCTCCTCGGACGCCACTACGGCTCGACCGGCTTGTCGGCGCCCGTGGCCGCGGACGGCGCCGGCTGGTCGCCCGTCTGGGTGCCGCGACGCACGTCACCCGGTGCCTGACCGTCGAGCCGCTCCTCCATGCCCTGGGAGGAGTGCAGCTGCCACGGCACGCTCGCGACGACCACCCCGGGGGTGTAGTGCAGCCGCGACTTGAGGCGCAGGGCGCTCTGGTTGTGCAGCAGCTGCTCCCACCAGTGACCGACCACGTACTCCGGCACGTAGACCACGACCAGGTCGCGGGGACTGACCCGGCGGATCTTCTTGACGTAGCGCACGATGGGCCGCGTGATCTCGCGATAGGGCGAGTGCAGCGCCTTGAGCGGCACGGGGATCGACCGCTCGTCCCACTCCCGTCGCAGGGCCTCCGTCGCCTCGGGGTCGACGTCGACCGTGATCGCCTCGAGGGTCGACGGCCGCGAGGCCCGCGCGTAGGCGAGCGCCCGCAGCGTCGGCAGGTGCAGCTTCGACACGAGCACGATCGCGTGCACCCGCGACGGCAGCGACCGGACGTTCGCGGCCACGGCCTCGCTGGACTCCAGCTCGCGGGCGACGTGCTCGTAGTGGGTGCTGATGGCACGCATCACCGCGAAGAGCACCACCATCGCCAGGATCGCGATCCACGCGCCGAGCAGGAACTTGGTGAGCAGGACGACCACCAGCACGACGCCCGTCATCGCCAGCCCGACCGCGTTGATCGCCCGTGAGCGCCTCATCCGCGCGCGTTCCGACGCCGAGGTCTCGAGCCGGAGGTGCCGCGTCCAGTGCCGCACCATGCCCAGCTGGCTCATGGTGAACGAGACGAAGACGCCGACGATGTACAGCTGGATCAGCTGGGTGACCTGGGCGTTGAAGGCGATGATCAGCAGGATGGCTGCCCCGGCGAGCATCACGATCCCGTTGCTGAAGGCGAGCCGGTCGCCGCGGGTGTGCAGCTGGCGCGGGAGGTAGCCGTCCTTGGCCAGGATGGAGCCCAGCACCGGGAAGCCGTTGAACGCCGTGTTGGCGGCGAGCACGAGGATCAGCCCCGTCGCGGCCGTCACGAGCCAGAACGCCGGGTCGAAGCCCGAGAAGATCCCGTCGGCGAGCTGACCGATGATCGGCAGCTGGTGGTACTCGGAGCCGTCGGGGAACACCACCGAGTCCCCCGGCCCGGGGACGCCGGCCTGCCCGTCCCTCAGCAGCTCGTCCCACGGCCTGGTCTCGTCGACGTAGACGACCCCCATCTCGCGGGCCAGCACGACCATGCCCATCGTCATCGTGATGGCCAGGCCGCCGAGCATCGCGAGGGTGGCCGCGGCGTTCGCGCTCTTCGGCTTGCGGAAGGCCGGTACGCCGTTGCTGATCGCCTCGACGCCGGTCAGGGCGGCGCACCCCGACGAGAACGCCCGCAGCAGCAGGAAGACCCCGGCCGCGGTGCCCAGACCCTCCGCGTACTGCGGTTGCACCAGCGTCGTGTACTGGGCGCTCTCCGCGAGCGGCAGCGACCCGGTGACCCACCTGAAGGCGCCGACCAGGGCCATCCCGAGGATCGAGACCATGAAGATGTACGTCGGGATCGCGAACAACGTCCCGGACTCGCGCACACCACGCAGGTTCATCGCCGTGAGCACGACGACCGCGAGGACGGCGACCAGGGCCTGGTGGTCCCGGATCTGCGGGATCGCGGACGCCGCGTACTGGGCGGCCGAGGAGATCGACACCGCAACGGTCAGCACGTAGTCGACCATCAGGGCGCTCGCGACGGCGACGCCCGCGTTCCGTCCCAGGTTGACGGTCGCGACCTCGTAGTCGCCCCCACCGGACGGGTAGGCGTGCACGTTCTGGCGGTACGAGGCCACCACCACGAGCAGGACCAGCGCGACCGCGAGCCCGATCTGCCACGAGAACGCGTAGGCGCTCACGCCGGCCACAGCCAGCGTCAGGAAGATCTCGTTGGGTGCGTAGGCGACCGACGACAACGCGTCGGACGCGAAGACCGGCAGGGCGATGCGCTTCGAGAGGAGGGTCTCGGACAGCCGGTCGCTGCGGAAGGGGCGCCCGACGAGGATCCGCTTGACGCCATCGGTGATGCTCACGAGCGACCATGCTAGGCACACGCCGCGGACGTGTAGCGTTCCGGCCGTGCACTTCGTGATCATGGGCTGCGGCCGGGTGGGCGCGTCCCTCGCCCGCAGCCTCCAGAAGCGTGGCCACTCCGTCGCCGTCGTCGACCAGGCCGCCGAGGCGTTCCGACGCCTGGGCGCGGGCTACGAGGGGACGACCGTCACGGGCGTCGGCTTCGACCGGGACACGCTGATCGAGGCCGGGATCGAGGAGGCTTACGCCTTCGCGGCCGTCTCGAGCGGCGACAACTCGAACATCCTGGCCGCCCGCGTCGCCCGCGAGACCTTCGGCGTCTCGAACGTGGTGGCCCGCATCTACGACCCGGGCCGCGCCGAGGTCTACCAACGGCTGGGTATCCCCACGGTCGCGACGGTGAGCTGGACGTCGGACCAGATGCTGCGCAGGCTGCTGCCTCACGGCGCCGCCCCGGAGTACGCCGACCCGAGCGGCCACCTCCAGCTCGCGGAGATCGGCGTCCACCCGGGGTGGGTCGGTCGGCTCCTGACCGACCTCGAGCGCGCCTCGCACGCGCGGGTCGCCTTCCTGACCCGGTTGGGCAAGGGCGTTCTCCCGGCACCCGGAGACCGTCTACCAGGAGGGCGATCTCGTGCACCTCATGTTCCCGGTGGACACCCTGCCCAGGGTCGAGCGGCAGCTGTCGAAGCCGCCCGCCACCGACTGACCCCTCAGATCAGGAGACTCGATGCGTGTCGTCATCGCCGGGGCCGGGAGCGTCGGGCGGTCCATCGCCCGTGAGCTGCTGGCGAACGGGCACCAGCTGCTCCTGGTCGACAAGGCGCCCGACGCGATGAAGCACGCGTCCGTGCCCGAGGCCGACTGGCTGCTCGCTGACGCCTGTGAGATCGCCTCGCTCACCGAGGCCGGTCTCGAGTCGGCCGACGTGGTCGTCGCCGCGACCGGCGACGACAAGGCGAACCTCGTGGTGTCGCTGCTCGCCAAGACCGAGTACGGGGTGCCGCGCACCGTCGGCCCGCGTCAACAACCCCAAGAACGAGTGGATGTTCGGCGAGGCGTGGGGCGTCGACGTCGCCGTCTCGACGCCGCGCCTGATGACGGCCCTCGTCGAGGAGGCGGTGTCGGTCGGCGACCTGGTGCGCATCTTCACGTTCCAGCAGGGTCAGGCCAACATGGCCGAGTTCACGCTGCCGGACGACTCCCCGCTCGTGGGGACCCGCGTGGGGACGGTCGACTGGCCGGTCGACACCGTGCTGGTCGCGATCATGCGCGAGGAGCGGCCGATCCCCCCGAGCAGCGACGACGTCCTGGAGGCGCACGACGAGCTGCTCTTCCTCACCGTCCCCGAGGTCGAGGACGAGCTCAGGTCGCTGCTGTCCCCCGACCGGGGCTGACGTCGTCCGACGTGTACGTGGCGTCGCTGTCGCCACCTGGGACGTCGGAGACGACGGGATCCTCTGCGGGGCCGTCGTCCTCGTGCGGTAGCGGCGGTGGAGCGGCCTTGAGGATCACCCAGCTCAGCCAGACGGTCAGGGCGAAGAACGGGACCCCCATCACCAGCCGGGCGACGCCGAGCGCGCCCACCTGGTCGGTGAAGTAGAGCGGCAGCTGGACGAGCAGACGCAGGGCGAACATGGCCGCCCACAGCCAGGTGATCCTCTGGTACGCCTTCAGCCGGGCCGGGTGGTGCCTCCAGCGCAGCCCCTCACCGGTCAGCAGCCCGATCACGAGCCCGAGCGCCGGGATACGGACCTGGTCCCACGCGCATCGACGTGCCCGGGAACACGAAGCTGCGGAACGGGATCGTGGACAGCAGGTAGACCAGCCCGTAGCCCACGTTGGTCAGGAGTCCCGGCACGTAGAAGTTGCGGGCGTCGCCCGTCCGGTCGGCGAAGAACGCGCACACGGCCACGCCGATCGCGCCCGCGATCGCCTGCGACGGGGACGACCTCGTGACCACCCTCAGGAGGAGCGCGAGCACCGCTGCTCCGACCGAGACGACGAGCGCCGGGGTCAGGTCACGGGTGGCGGTGTACACGATCACGTAGAGCAGGCCGGGCACGAGCGCCTCGATCGACCCCGCGGGGGCCCGCCGACGGCGCGATGGAGCGAGAAGTCGGCTCGCCCCGGCCTGGGCGAGCCCACCGGTGCGCTCGCGCCTGCGCTGCTTCACGCAGCTGTCGCCTCGTCAGCGACGACTCGCTCACGTCGTGGGACCGGTCAGCAGCTCGTACTGCGGGTTGTACATCACCTTGCGGCCCTCGGAGCACGCCACCAGACCCTCGACCCGCATCCAGCGTCCCGTCTCGACGCCGATGATCTCGCGGCGACCGAGCCAGACGAGCGCCACCGAGCCCGTCCCGTCGGAGAGCTCGGCCTCGAGCGCCGGGACCCCCGCGCGCGGACGAAGGGTCACGGCCTGCAGACGCCCCCACCAGCTGGACGCGACGACGACCCGACAGCTGGCCGCACGGCGTGCCGCCGAGAGCCCGCGACCGGTCGCTCTCCTCGCCCGCCTGCACGCTCGACTGGGAACGCGTCCACCGGGTCAGCACCGACTTCAGCGGTGATCTGGTCGCCACGTCTTCGTCCACGGTCACCAGGGTACGACGCGACCGGACGGTGGTCCGACGTACCCGGGACCACGCTCAGCGCCGCTCGGTGATCTCCGGACCGCGCTCGAACGGCGTGAGGTCGTCGACCGAGCTGTCCCCCGTCCGGTCACGGTCTCCCGCGCCCTCGCCCTCGGGCGGGGCGTCGGCCGCTGCCTCCGGCGGGGGCGTGGCGCTGGCGGGCAGGCGCAGCGGCAGCAGGTCGCGCGGTGGCATCGCCTCGCTGCCGCGCACCACCACCGCCGACCGCAGGACGTCCTCCAAGCGGGGCGGCCGCGGCCTGGTCGTGGGCGGCCGGCCCACCGAAGACGCCGCGCAGGAACCAGCGCGGACCGTCGACGCCGACGAAACGGCTGGGACGGTGACCGCTCCGTCCGTCGGCCGTGCGCACCGGGATGCGCGCGATCAGCTCCCGACCGAAGGGACCGGGGACCTCGTCGGCGGTCCCGCCCTGACGTGTCACCTGCGCCGCGATCTCGCCGCGCACGTCGTCCCAGACCCCGAGGGTGCGGGGGGCGGCGAAGACCTGCATCTGCAGGCTGGAGCCTCCCATCGCGACCGTCACGGCGATCACCCGCTGGGTGCTCTCCTCCACCTCGAGCCGCAGCTCCATGCCCTGTCGACCGGGCAGCTGCAGGGCACCGAGGTCGATCCGTCGCTCGTCCTCGTCCGCCTCCGAGATGTCCAGGGGACCGTGCGAGAAGTCGTCGGGTCTCGGTCTCGGAGGTGCCACGGTCCGCGGCCCGGTCTCCGGGAGGGCCCGACCTCGTCGGCGGACTCCTCGTCCTGGCCGGACGGTCCGTGCTCGGCGCCGCCGGGTCGGCAGCGTTCGTGTCGTCCGCCTTGCCCTTGCGTCGGAACCAGCTCATGACTGCTCCCCTCCTGCGGCCAGCGGCCGCTGTGCGCTGTCATCGGGATCCGCTGGTCGCCCGGGTCCCTGGGTGCGGGTGGGGTCCGCGAACCCACCCGTCGATCCGTGTCCCCCGTCGCCCCGCTGCGATCCTGGCAGCCGCTGGACCTCGACGAAGACCGCGCTCTCGACGCGCTGCACGACCAGCTGCGCGATGCGGTCCCCGCGGCTGACGACGAACTCGCGCTCGGTGTCGGTGTTCAGCAGCGTCACACGGATCTCACCGCGGTACCCGGCGTCCACCGTGCCGGGGGCGTTGACGACGGTCACGCCGTGCCGCGCGGCGAGTCCCGACCGTGGGTGGACGAAGGCGGCGTAGCCGTCCGGCAGCGCGATCGCGGTGCCCGGTCCCGACCGTCGCACGGCCGCCGGGCGGCAGCACGACGTCGGCGACGGCCACGAGGTCGGCACCCGCATCACCGGGGTGGGCGTAGGCGGGGACGGGCAGGTCGGGGTCGAGCCGCTGCAGCAGCACCTGGACGTCCAGGTCGGGATGGCTCACGGGCCAGAACTCTAGTCGCCCGCGGATCGCGTCGGCGCGGGGCCGGGCCGCGTCGGACAGGTCGGTCCCGCGTGACACCCTGGACAGGTGACGACACCCGCCTCACAGTGGACCGGACCGTGCCGACCGGGACCGACGCGCCTCGGCCGCGCCCCCGGCGCCGACGCCCGGCGCCGCTCTACTCCGAGCGGCTCTGGCCGTCGGCCGGCTTCTGGCTGGTGGTGCCGCTGGTCGGTGCGGCGTCGCCCTGTCGCTGTGGCCCGTCGGCGCGGCCGTGCGCTCTCGGTCGCGGTCGTCGCGCTGGTGCTGTGCGTGGCCGGTCTGCTCCAGGCCTCTCCGCGGGTGACGGTCTCGGACGGCGAGCTGCGGGCGGGGCGTGCGCACATCCCGGTCTCCCTGCTCGGCCCGGTGCGGGCTTCACCGGCGAGGAGGCGCGTCAGGAGCGCGGACCGCGACTCGATGCGCGCGCGTTCTTGCTGCTGCGCGGATGGGTCGACCCGGTGGTCCGGGTCGAGGTGCTGGACCCGCAGGACCCCACCCCCTACTGGCTCGTGTCCGACCCGCCACCCTGACCGCCTGGCCGCCGGTCCTGCACGACGAAGGGACCGCCGCTCCCGAGTGAACGGGAAGGGCGGTCCCTCGATGTCAGGGCTCCGGTGGGGAGGCAGCCTCGGTCAGGCGGCGCACTCCTTGCAGATCGGCTGGCCGTTCTTGGTGCTGGCGAGCTGGCTGCGGTGGTGCACCAGGAAACAGCTGGTGCAGGTGAACTCGTCCTCCTGGCGGGGCAGGACCCGCACCGACAGCTCCTCGTTGGAGAGGTCGGCACCGGGCAGCTCGAAGCCTTCGCGGCCTCGGTCTCGTCCTCGTCGACCTTGCCCGAGTTCTTGTCGGCGCGGCGTGCCTTGAGCTCCTCGATCGAGTCCTCGTTGAGCTCGTCGTCGGTCTTGCGCGGCGCGTCGTAGTCGGTCGCCATGGGGGTGGTCACGCTCCGGGTCTCGCGGGTGAACTGGTGGGTCGGTGCAGCCGGGTCGTTGGGTGGCGCGACTGGACAACGTCGCAGGCACGCGGTTTTGTGCCCGCTGCCGGGGGATTGTGCACCACTGCGGGCACGCGGCGCGTCATCGGCTCGCCACCTGGTCCTCCAGGTCGCGCCCAGGGCGTCCGCTCTGCCTGGTTCGACCGTGTCCGCATCTCACGTCCGCCCGTGGGCCGACCCGAGGCATCGTCGCAGGTCAGGGGCGACGACGGCGCGTGACAGCGACCCTCTATCGGCCCAATCACGCACGGTCGCGCCGCACCCGCGACCTGGGAGTTCACGGAGGGCTCGCGTTAGGGTCCTGGGTGTCGACGTTCGGAGCCCCCTGGCCCTGATGGCACGCCCACACGGGGACCGCGGTGCTCGCCGCCGCCAGACGGAGGTGACCCTCATGAACGAGTTCGCGAACGAGATGACCGAACGGGTGGCACAGGCCAGCACGTCGCTCGCCGAGGCACAGCGCACGGGAGACGACTACCTGGTCGAGGTGCGGCTCGGCGAGCTGGAGTCGCTCGCACGGGTGGCTCAGGACAACGGGCTGGAGCTCCCCACGGTGATCGAGACCCTCCAGCGGTACGGCCGGATCGAGGACCACGAGCTTCCCGCCGCGGCAGCGGCCACCGGCCCGATCCAGATCGACCTCACCGAGGACCAGCAGACGCGCCGCCACTGACCGCGCGAGGATCCTGGGGCCCGGGCGGTGCCCGGGCCCTCGCCGTGCCCGCCGGTCAGGTGGCGTGGATGGGCCCGTGGCTCGTCAGGCGTCGTCGTCGCGCGCGGCGCCCAGCACCGAGAGCTCCTCCACGAGGCGGGCGTGCAGGCCGGGACGGGCTGCGACGACCAGCTCCTCGCTCGGAGCCACCCCGCCGGGTCCCGTCACCCGCGCTCCGGACTCCGAGGCGACGAGGGCACCGGCCGCGTGGTCCCACGGCTGGAGGCCCCGCTCGTAGTAGCCGTCGAGCCGACCGGTGGCCAGGGCACAGAGGTCGAGGGCCGCCGAGCCGATCCTGCGGATGTCACGGACCTTGGGCAGCAGGGACGCGAGGACGCGTGACTGCGATCGGCGTCGGGGCACGGTGTAGCCGAAACCCGTTCCGAGCAGGGCCCTCTCGAGCGGTACGTCCGCCGGTCCCGGCAGCGTCACCCCGTCGAGGTGGGCGCCGCCCCCGAGCGTGGCCGTCCACATCTCACCGGTGGCCGGGTTGAAGACGCACCCCGCCAGGACGGTCCACGACCGCGGGCTGGGCTGCCCCTCCACCACGGCGACGCTGACCGCGTAGGCCGGGATGTCGTACAGGTAGTTCACGGTCCCGTCGATCGGGTCGACCACCCACGTCAGGCCACTGGTCCCGGACCTCAGGCCGCCCTCCTCGCCCAGCATGCCGTCGTCGGGGCGGGCCTCCAGCAACCGCTCCAGCAGCAGCGCCTCCGCGGCGGTGTCCATGGCCGTGACGACGTCGACCGGACTCGTCTTGGTCGCGGTGACCCGCAGGTCGTCGGGTCGCTCGTCGTGGATGAGCCGCCCCGCGGCCCGGGCCGCGCCCTCGGCCACCTCCAGCAGCGCCGCCAGGTCGTGCTTCGCCGGGACGGGGTCGTTCACGACGTCACCGTCAGGACGGGCGGGCTCCAGTCCGCGCCGCACGCCGCCGGTCGACCGGCCTGCCGCCCAGGACAGCAGCCGACGGCGCAGATCTCGTGTCCGGCCTCCAGCGATCCGACGGTGGCGCGGTCGGGACCGCCGTCCGGGAACGCCTCCCCGCCGACGCGTGCGGTGCCCCGCCGGGCGACGTCGGCCCGCTCCAGCACGAGGTCGACCAGCCCGCGTCACGAACGAGGCCGCGGTCCCGGCGGTCGGGAACACGCTCGAAGGCCAGCCCCAGCCGTTCGGCGGTCGCCGCGGCCTCGGTGTCGAGGTCGTACACCACCTCCATGTGGTCGCTGACGAAACCGATCGGGGCCAGCACCACGGACTGCACCCCCCGCTGGGAGAGCTGCTCGAGGTGGTCGTTCACGTCCGGCTCGGTCCATGGCTGGGACGGAGGACCCGAGCGGGAGCAGAAGACCAGGTCCCACGGGCAGCGGTTCGGTGCCAAGAGCCTGCGCGACCCCGGCGGCGACGGTCGCCGCCACATCGCGGTGCTGCGTGACGTAGGCGTCGCCCCGCGGACCCGACCCCCGTGTCATCGACTCGGGGATCGAGTGGGTGACGAACACCAGGCGCGGCTCGGCGTGACCCGACCCACGCAGTCGCCGGACGCCCGCGACCACGGCGTCGACGTTGGCCTGCACGAAGCCCGGGGCGTTGAAGTAGCGACGCACCTGGTCGACCTCGAGGTGGCGTCCCTCACCGGCGAGCGTCACCAGGGCCTCCCCCAGGTCCTCGCGGTACTGGCGGCAGCCGGAGTAGGACGAGTACGCGCTGGTGGTCAGGGACAGCACCCGCCGGTGACCTCGGTCGTGTGCCTCCCGCAGGACGTCGACGAGGTAGGGGTCCCAGTTGCGGTTGCCCCACAGGACCGGCAGGTCCAGGCCGCGCGCGGCGCAGCTCGTCCTCGAGGGCCTGCCGGAGCGCACGGTTCTGGTCGTTGATCGGGCTGCGTCCCGCCGAACAGGGCGTAGTGGGCTCCGACCTCGACGAGCCGCTCGTCGGGGATCCCTCGTCCGCGGGTCACGTTCTGGAGGAAGGGCAGCACGTCGTCAGGTCCTTCCGGGCCGCCGAAGGACAGCAGCAGGAGGGCGTCGTAGGGTGCGCAGGTGGGGGTCGACGCGAGGGTCATGCGTCCATCGTCCCAAGGTGCGTCCGACCGCGCAGCATCGGGAGGTTGACCGGGATGACCCGACGCCGGCGGTGGCGCAGCTGGGCCGGCACGGTGCGACGCCTCCCCCCAGCACCTCCTGGCTCCCGACCAGCGTCGAGGACGTCCAGCACGCCGTGGCCGATGCGGCGGCCCGCGGCGGCACCGTGCGAGCGGCCGGGTCCGGGCACTCCTTCAGCCCCCTCGTCGGCTGCGACGACGTCGTCGTGCTGCCCGGGGGTCCGGACGAGGACATCGAGGTCGACCCCGCGACGGGTGTCGCGTCCGTCTCCGCTGGCACCGGGCTGCGCCGCCTCGGCACCGAGCTGCTGGGCCGGGGCCGGGCGCTGCCCGTGGTGGGCGACATCGACGCGCAGACGGTCGCCGGTGCCACCCAGACCGGGGACGCACGGCACGGCGCGCGACATCCCGGCTGCGATGACGTCCTCGGTGGTGGGCCTCGAGCTGGTGCTGGCGGACGGGAGCCTGGCGCGCGTCGACGCGGACGACGACCCGGACCTCCTTGCGGCGGCCCGGCTCGGCCTCGGCGCCTTCGGCGTCGTGACCCGCGTCCGGCTGTCGACCGTCCCCGCGTTCCAGCTGGTCACCCAGGACCGATCCGGGCCGCCTCGACGCGACGCTGGAGGGGTTGGACGCGTTCGCCGCGAGCAGCGACCACCCGGAGCTCTTCTGGTTCCCCGGCACCGACGGGGTGCAGCTCACGACCCGGGACCGCACGCACGCACCGGTACCGGCCCGGTGGAGGCACGACGATGGCCCGGACGAGACGGGACGTGGTCGAGAACGTCGGCCTGGCCCTGGTCGGTGCGGCGCAGCGAGCGGCTCCGAGGAGCCGCCGTGCGAGCAACGGCCTGGCCGTGCGGCTGAGCGGCAGCAGACCGCGTGTCGCCCACTCGCACAGTGCGTTCACGACGCACCGACGGGTGCGCTTCGTCGAGATGGAGTTCGCGATGCCCCGCAGCACGGCTGCTGCGGTGCTGCGAGAGCTGCGGCAGCTGGCGACCCGGCACGAGGTCGGCTTCCCGGTCGAGGTGCGGTTCGGTCCCGCCGACGGCGTCTGGCTCTCCCCGTCGTGCGACCGCGACAGCGTCTACGTCAGCGTGCACAGCTTCCAGCGGGTCGAGTACGAGCGCTGGTTCGCGGACTGCGAGGACCTCTTCGTGGCCTACGCCGGCCGTCCCCACTGGGGCAAGCTCCACTCCCGGACCGCCGCCGACCTGTCCGCCGACGTGCCGCACTGGGACGACGTCCGCGCCGTCAGGGACCGGGTCGACCCGCACCGCGTCTTCAGCACGACCTACCTGCGCGATCTGTTCGGCGACTGATCCACCTGTTCGGCGTCTGATCCACCTGCACGGCGTCTGATCCACCGGCCCGGCACGCGGCACGGCTCCCGGGTCTGGCCCCTCCCCGTCCTACAGTGGGCGCGCAGGGATGGGTGCAGGGATCGGGAGCTGCCAGACGAGGGAGACCGTGGCGATGCAGGACCTGGAGCTGGTGGGGGTTCACGACGACGGTGAGCACGTGCTGCTCACGGCCCCTGACGGGTCGCGCTACCTCCTGCCGATCGACGAGCCGCTGCGCGCCGCAGTCCGTCGCGACCGCGCACGGCTCGGTCAGCTGCAGATCGCGATCGACGGCAGCCTGCGTCCCCGGGACATCCAGACCAGGATCCGCGCCGGGCAGAGCGCCGAGGAGCTGGCCGAGCTGCTCAGGCCTGCCGCTCGAGCACGTCCGCCGGTACGAGGGGCCCGGTCCTCGCCGAGCGCGAGGAGATCGCGCGCCGGGCACGCAACACCATCGCCCTCCGCGGTTCCGGCGGTGACCAGATCCTCGACGACCTCGTGGCCGAGCGCATGGCGGTGCGGGGCGTCGGCGGCCAGCGCACCTGGGACGCGTGGCGCGACGAGTCGGGCGCGTGGCTGGTGCAGGTCTCGTTCACGGCCGCGACGCAAGCCGAAGGTCGCCCAGTGGCACTTCGACCCGCCGGCCGGACCCTCGACCCGCTCGACGACGAGGCCCGCTGGCTGTCCGGCCGGGCGTCGTCGGATTCGGGACCCTGGGCGCCCGGCGGCTGAGCGCCGTGCGGGGGTCCGACGCCGGTCCCGCGACCGAGGTGTCCGAACGGGTCTACGACGTCGAGGCCGACGGGGGTGTCCGCGAGAGCGCGGCCGACGAGCCCGTGGCGCCGCGCACGGTGGACATCCTCGACGCCCTGAGGGGACGGCGTGGTCGTCGTCAGCCGGTGGACGACGGCGGTCCGGTCGAGGGGATCGGCGCGCCGCTGCAGACCGACCTCGTGGACGACCTGCTGGAACGCGGGGACGCACCGGGCGCACATCCCCCGGCATCGCGCCCCGACGAGGCGACCGACGCGGAGATCCTCGCGCTGCCCGAGCCCCGGCCGGCCGGCGCCCGCGCCGGGCCCTGACGCCGACCGTGCGGGTGGGACGACGGGCCGGACGGGACCGAGCAGGCCGATGAGCCGCGCCGGCGCCGCCCGGGCTCCTCCGCCGGCTCCGGAACCCAGCGCCGAGCAGCCGTTCGAAGCGCGCGACCGTCCCGAGCTGGGACGACATCGTCTTCGGGTCGAAGAAGGACTGAGGCTCAGGCGGTCTCGACCGCGTCCACGGTCCGTGCGTCGCCGTTCGGCGGGACGGCACAGACCTCGAGGTCGAACGGCAGCACGTCCGGCGACATCGCGGCGGCGCGGGCTGCGTGGGCGGTCATCCGACGCATGTGGTGGCGACGGCAGAGCGTCTCGTAGCCCACCTCGCCGGTGGCCTGGTCGACGTCCCCGACGACCACCTGGGCACCCTCGACGACCATCACGCCGTCGACGGTGCGGGCGTTGTGGGTGGCGCGGGAGCCGCACCAGCACAGCGCCTCGACCTGCAGGAGCTGCACGCGGTCGGCCAGCTCGACGAGCCGCGCCGAGCCGGGGAACAGCCGGGTGCGGAAGTCGGCGGTGATCCCGAAGGCGAAGACGTCGACCCCCAGGTCGTCCACGATCCGGGCGAGCTGCTCGACCTGCGTGGGCGAGTAGAACTGCGCCTCGTCGCAGACCAGGTAGTCGACACGGTGGCCGGCCATCCGGCGGCGGGTCACCTCGTCCCAGAAGTCGGTGCCGTCGGCCACCTCGAGTGCCTCGGTGCTCAGCCCGAGCCGACTGGAGAGCACGGACTCCCCCGCGCGGTCGTAGCGGGTGAAGATCAGGCCGCCACGTCCGCGCACCGAGTGGTTGTGGTCCATCTGCAGCGCCAACGTCGACTTGCCGCAGTCCATCGTGCCCGAGAAGAAGACCAGTTCCGCCACGGGGGACCATCCTGCCCTAGCGGCCCGGTCAGCCGGAGGCCGGTGGGCGCACGAGCAGCGGGACGAGCACCTCGTCGTCCGTGCGGGCACCGTGCAGGCCGATCAGCGACCTGCCCTCGACCCGCTGGACGCGCGTGTCGTGGACCGCCCGTGGACCCGAGACCGAGCAGACGACGTCCCCGATCCGCCGAAGAGCGAGAGCCGCCGACCGGTCCGAACCAGCCGGCGGCGACGGCCTCGTCGCGGGTGAGCACCTCGGCGTCGTCGCCGAGCACGGCACGCCACCGGGCAGCGACCGCCGGTGCCTCCCCCGGCTCGCAGTAGAGCATCGGGGCGCGAGGCTCCCCGCCGGTCAGCTCGACGCCTCGGGCCAGCTCCCGCGCCACCGGGTCGGTGTCGGCGTCGACCAGGTCGATGCGCGCGTCCATCGGCACGTCGACCATCCCGTGGTCCGCCGTCACCACCATCAGCGTGTCGGACGGCAGGCGGGCGGCGAGCGTCCGCAGAGCGAGGTCGACGGCGGCCAGCTCGTCGCACCAGTCCCACGACCCGCAGCCGCGGCCGTGTCCGGTCTTGTCGACGTCGCCCCAGTACAGGTACACCAGGCTGCGCGGCGAGCTGCGGACGGCGGTGGCTGCGGCGTCGACCCGGCGGTCGAGGCTGGACGCCCCGACGAACCGTGCGCCGCGCAGCGCCGCCTCCGTGAGACCCGAGCCGCCGAAGAAGGACGGCCCGATCAGCACGACGTCCACGCCGTCCGCCGCGACCTGCTCGAACACGGGCGGGCGCGGCTGCCACTCGCGCGGGTCCGGTCCGTTCTCCCACGACAGCTCGTTGAGCAGCAGGCCCGTGTCGGGGTCGCGTACCTGGTAGCCGACCATGCCGTGCTCCCCCGACGCCAGGCCGGTGCCGAACGACCCCATCGACGTGGCGGTGGTCGAGGGGAACCCGGAGCGCAACGCCCGGCCCCCCTCGGCCCGCAGCCCGGTGAGGAACGGCGCGTACGAGGGGCGGTCGGCAAGGAGCATGTCGCCCAGGCCGTCGACCAGCACGACGACGACCCGCGGGTGCGTGGGCAGCGACCATCCCGGACGGGGGACGTCGGACCGCAGCGACGCCACACCCAGTGCGCCGGCCACCGCCGGCAGGACCTCGCGGAGCTCCCCGACGGGTGCCGGGCTCACAGGCCGGTCACGGGGCCGCCGTGGCGGGGGCCGCAGCGCCCGGCAGGTGACCTCCGGTGGCGGCCGACAGCGCCCGGGCGAAAGCGAGCGCGTCGGCGACGGCGTCCCCGCCCTCGGCCGCGGAGGCGACACGCACCACGATGTCGTCGCCGGCGATGCTGCCGGTGTAGCCGTGGTCGGCCTCGCAGCCGGGGTCCGCGCAGGTGGCCGGCTCGAGGTCGACGCGGTGCACCGAGCCCCACCCGATGGTCAGGCTCAGCTCGTGCGGCAGCGCCCCCGGTGTGTGCTGGGCCGGGTCCGGCACGAGGTGCTGCAGGACGACGGTACGGACCTGGTGCAGCGGCACGGCCTCCGTCGACGCCGACGCGTAGGTCGTGGGGCTGCCCTCGTCGGGACCGTGGTCGTCGGCGTGGGCCACCACGAGGCGGCTACCGGTGACCACCAGCACGGTGATGTGGCGCCGCACCTCCTCGGAGTCGAAGGTCGTCTCCTGGTGCACGAGGTGGGCGTGCACGGGCTCGCCTGCGACGGCCGTGTCGACGACCTGCGCGACCAGGGCCGGGTAGTAGCCGGCACGGTCGATGTCGTCCGTGAGCACGGACGGCAGGGAGGGGCTCGTGGTGGCCGGGCGGCGGGTCATGCGTCCATCCTGGCACCACGCGGCGACCACCGGCTCACGTAGCACCCATGGACCGACGCGTTCCGTGGTCCGTGCGCGTCGGGGGCCGGGCGAGACGGGCCGAGGCCGCGAGCACGCTGACGCCGGTCTGCCCGACCAGGACGGGGAACAGCTCGAGCTCGGCCACCTCCGGCAGGTCGTCCGCGAGACGGGAGACCCTCGCCAGCAGGTCCTCCAGCGCGGGGACGTCCAGAGCGGGGGTGCCGCGGTAGCCGAAGAGCCGGGGCGCAGCCCGGATCGAGCGGACGAGGTCGTGGACGTCGACGTCGGTCAGGGGCGGGATGCGGTGTGCCATGTCACCGAGCAGCTCGGTCGCGTCGCCGGCCAGGCCGAACGACACCACCGGTCCGAAGAGTGCGTCCTCCATGGCGTGCACGATGACAGCCACGCCGGGTCGCGCCATCGACTGCACCACGAACCCGCGCGCGACCGCCGGGTCGTGCACGCCCGAGAGCATCTCCTGGACGTCGGCCCGGAGCTCGCGCTCTGTCCCGATCTGCAGCCGGACGCCCTGGACGTCCCGGCGCTCCCTCAGGGTCCGGTCGGCGTACTTGAGGGCCACCGGCCATCCGAGCCGCTCGGCGGCCGCGACCGCCTCGTCCGCGTCGCACGCCCCCAGCGCTGGCCGGACGGAGATGCCGTAGCACGCCAGCAGCTCCGCGACGCGGTCCTCGCCCAGTGCGAGGCCGCTGGGGTGGTCCGCACGGGCACCGTCGCGGCCCGCGAGCTCGCGGTCGACGAGCTCACGGGCTGTCGCGGGGTTACAACCCGTCGGCTCGACGGGCACGCCCGGGTCGCGCGCGCGCCACTGCGCGTAGCGGGTGACGGCCGCGAGCGCGCGGGCCGCGTCCTCCGGCGTGGGGAACGCCGGGACGGTCTCACTGCCGTGCATGCCCTCGTGCGTGACCTCGCGCAGGCCCACGAAGCACGCGGCGGCGGTCTTCTCCGACCCCGCCGAGGCCTCGGCCAGCGCGGTCACCACGTCCTGCCCGAAGGCCCCGAGCGGTGGGATGAAGCTGGCCACGACGGAGTCGACGGACGGGTCGGCGAAGACCTGCCGCAGCGCCGAGCGGAAGTCCTCGGCGCTGGCCTGCGGGGCCACCGTGACCGGCGGAGCGACGTCAAGGCCCCAGCTGCTGGCCGCCTCCGCCGCGAGTGCCGCGAGGGCCTCGGAGTTCGCCACCACCGCGACCCGCTCCCCGGCAGGCAGCGGCTGGTGCACCAGCAGCTGCGCGACGTCGAAGAGCTGGTGGATGTTCTCGGTCCGGATCACGCCGGCCTGGCGCAGCATGGCGCCGAACGCCTCCCGCGGCGCACGGGACTGCCGCACCTCGTGGCCGGGAGGCACGCCGAAGCCGCTGACGCCGGACTTGACGACGACGACGGGCTTGCGTCGCGCCAGCCTCCTGGCCACGCGCGAGAACTTGCGCGGGTTGCCGACGCTCTCCAGGTACAGGCCGACGGCCGTGGTCCGCGGGTCCTCCTCCCAGAACTGCATCAGGTCGTTGCCGGAGACGTCCGCGCGGTTTCCGGCCGACACGAAGCTGGACACACCCAGGCCGCGTCGCGCGGCGGAGGCGAGCACGGCCACGCCGAGGGCACCGGACTGGCTGAAGAGCCCGAGCCCACCCGGCTGGGGCAGGTCGGGGGCCAGCGACGCGTTGAGCCGCACCTCCGGGTCGGTGTTGACCATCCCGAAGGAGTTCGGGCCCACCACCCGCATCCCCTGTGCCCGCGCGGTGCGGACCAGCTCACGCTGCAGCGCCAGCCCTTCCGCTCCGGTCTCCGCGAAGCCGCTCGACACCACGACCAGTCCCTTGACCCCGGCGGCCGCGCAGTCGGCGACCACCTGGCGGACGGCCTGAGCAGGGACGGCGACCACCGCGAGGTCGACGGGCCCGTCGATGTCCGCCACCGAGGCGTGAACGGGAAGGCCGCCGAGGACGTCGGCGCCGGGGTTCACCGGGTGGACGGAGCCCGTGAAGCCACCTCCGAGCAGGTTGTCGAGCAGTGCGGCACCCACCGACGGCACGACGCCGCTGGCGCCGACGACGGCCACCGACCGGGGGGTCATCAACGCCTGCAGGCTCGCTGCTTCCGCCCGGTGCTCCCGGGCGGCCATCACGGCCCTCGACCGCTCCGTGGGGTCGATGTCGAAGTGCAGCGAGATGACACCGTCGTCGTAGGCGTGCGTCACCTCGTACCCCGCGTCGCGGAAGACCTGCACCATCTTGCGGTTCTGCGGCAGCACCTCGGCCACGAAACGACGGATCCGGCGCTCCCTCGCGGCGGCGGCAAGGTGCTCGAGCAGGACCGAGCCGAGCCCGCGTCCCTGCTGGGAGTCCGCGACGTTGAACGCGACCTCGGCTTCGTCCGGCGAGAGGCGCTCGTACCGGCCGACGGCGATGAGGCGGTCGCCGACCTCGGCGACCAGCGCGACGCGGTCGTGGTGGTCCACGTGCGTGAAGCGCTCCAGGTCACGGTCGGAGATGCGGGGCATCGGCGCGAAGAAGCGCATGTAGGTCGACTCGGCGGACTGCCCCAGGTGGAAGGCCTGCAGGGCGTCGGCGTCCTCGACGGTGATCGGCCTCAGGTGCGCGGTTCCCCCGTCGCGCAGCACGACGTCCGCCGCCCAGTGCCCGGGGAAGCCCGTCTGCCGGGGCGAGTCCGCCATGGACCCAGGTTAGGGCCGAGGTGGTGTGTCGATGGGAGGCTGCGTCGATGGAGCTGCGAGAGGTGGTCCGCCGGCGGCGGATGGTGAGGGCGTACGACCCAGACCGGCCGGTCCCGCCCGAGGTCGTCCAGCGGATGCTCGACCACGCGGTGCGGTCGCCCTCGGCCGGCTTCACCCAGGGGTGGGACTTCCTCGTCCTGGCTGCACCGGCGGACCGTGACAGGTTCTGGGCGAGCACCGCGGTCCGCGAGGGCGAGCCGGACGCCTGGCTGACAGGGCTGATGTCGGCCCCGCTGCTCGTGGTCTGCCTCAGCCACAAGGACGCCTACCTCGACCGCTACGCGGAGCCCGACAAGGGCTGGACCGACCGCGACGAGGCTCACTGGCCCGTCCCCTACTGGCACGTCGACACCGGGATGGCGGCCCTGCTCATGCTGCTGACCGCGGTCGACGAGGGGCTCGGCGGCTGCTTCTTCGGCGTGCCGGCCGACCGGGTGGACGCCTTCCGCGAGGCCTTCGGCGTGCCGGCGACACGCGTTCCGGTGGGCGTGGTCAGCGTGGGCCACCCCGCGGCCGACCGGCGCAGCCCGAGCCTGCGGCGCGGTCGGCGGGGGCCGGAGGAGGTGGCCCACCTGGGCCGGTTCGGAGTGCCCTGGCGGCCGTAGCCCCGGATGCGACGGACGGCACCCCCTCCTGCCGCGCGCCGCCGACGGGGACCGCCGGGGGGTGCGAAACAATCGGCACATGGCCCGACGTACCCCGAGCGCACCTCACCCGCCCCCCGTCGAGGAGACGATCGTCGACATCGACGTCTCCGCCGAGATGGAGGGGTCGTTCCTCGAGTACGCCTACTCGGTCATCTACTCGCGGGCCCTGCCCGACGCCCGTGACGGCCTGAAGCCGGTGCAGCGTCGCATCCTCTACTCGATGGCCGACATGGGTCTGCGCCCCGACCGGGGGCACGTGAAGTGCTCACGGGTCGTCGGCGAGGTGATGGGCAAGCTGCACCCCCACGGTGACGCCGCCATCTACGACGCCCTGGTCCGGATGGCCCAGTCCTTCTCCCTGCGACTGCCCCTGGTCGACGGCCACGGGAACTTCGGGTCGCCGGACGACGGACCCGCCGCGCCGCGGTACACCGAGGCGAGGCTGGCCCCCGCCGCCCTGGAGATGACCGGGGGGCTCGACGAGGACGTCGTCGACTTCGTCCCGAACTACGACAACCAGCTGACCCAGCCCGAGGTCCTGCCTGCGGCCTTCCCGAACCTGCTCGTCAACGGGGCGAGCGGCATCGCCGTCGGGATGGCCACGAACATGCCGCCGCACAACCTCGTCGAGGTGGTCAACGCGGCACGGCACCTGATCAAGCACCCGGACGCGACACTGGCCGACCTGATGCGCTTCGTGCCCGGCCCGGACCTGCCGACGGGCGGCAAGATCGTCGGGCTGGACGGCATCCGCGACGCCTACGCAACCGGTCGCGGCACCTTCCGCACCCGCGCCACGACGCGCATCGAGAACGTCACGGCTCGCCGCAAGGGCATCGTGGTCACCGAGCTGCCGTACACGGTCGGTCCGGAGAAGGTGATCGAGAAGATCAAGGACGCCGTCCAGGCCAAGAAGCTGCAGGGCATCTCGGCGGTCACCGACCTCACCGACCGGGCGCACGGGCTGCGCCTGGTGATCGAGGTGAAGACGGGCTTCAACCCCGACGCGGTCCTGGAGCAGCTGTACCGGCTGACCCCGATGGAGGATTCGTTCGGCATCAACAACGTGTGCCTCGTCGAGGGGCAGCCGCGAACCCTCGGGCTGCGGGAGCTGCTGCAGGTCTACGTCGACCACCGCCTCTCGGTGGTGCGCCGTCGCAGCGAGTACCGGCTGCGCAAGCGTCGCGAGCGCCTGCACCTCGTCGAGGGTCTGCTGATCGCGATCCTCGACATCGACGAGGTCATCCAGGTCATCCGCGCGAGCGACGACGCGGAGTCAGCGCGCGGCCGGCTGATGAGCGTCTTCGACCTGAGCACCGCGCAGGCCGAGTACATCCTCGAGCTGCGGCTGCGTCGCCTCACGAAGTTCTCGCGGATCGAGCTGGAGGCCGAGAAGGAGCAGCTGCTCGCCGAGATGGCCGCCCTGGAGGAGATCCTCGGCGACGAGGCCCTGCTCCGTCGCGCGGTCAGCGACGAGCTGGCCGAGGTGGCGAAGACCTACGGGACGCCGCGGCGCACCGTCCTGCTCGAGGGGTCCGGGGCGACCGCGAAGGCCTCCGCCGCGCCGCTCGAGGTGACCGACGACCCCTGCTGGCTGCTGATGTCGGGAACGGGACTGCTGGCACGCACCGGGGGCGAGGAGCCACCGCAGTCGTACGCCGACGGCGGCCAGCGCCACGCGCACGACGTGGTGGTGGCCGCGGTGGCCACGACGGCCCGCGGCGAGGTCGGCGCGGTGACGAGCCGCGGCCGCATGCTGCGGCTCGGAGTGGTCGACACCCCGGCGCTGCCCCCGACCGCCGGCCCGCCCAGCCTGTCCGGCGGCGCTCCGGTGTCCGAGTTCCTCACTCTCGAGCCTGGCGAGCGCGTTCTCACGCTGTGCTCGCTGGACGAGGGATCGCCCGGCCTGGCGCTGGGGACCGCCCAGGGCGTCGTCAAGCGGGTCGCCACCGACTACCCGACGCGCGCCGACTGGGAGGTCGTCTCGCTCAAGGACGGCGACGAGGTGGTCGGGGCGGTCGAGCTGCGCTCGGACGACGCCGAGCTCGTCTTCGTGACGAGCGACGGCCAGCTACTGCACTTCGACGCCGGCAAGGTCCGGCCGCAGGGCCGTGCCGCGGGCGGGATGGCCGGCGTGAAGCTCGGCGCCGGGGCGCGGGTCGTCTACTTCGGCGCCGTGGCTCCCGCGGCCACCGCCGACGCCGTGGCCGTGACGATCAGCGGCTCCTCGTCGGCGCTGCCCGGGACCGAGACCGGCTCGGCCAAGGTCACCCCGCTGCCGGAGTACCCGGGCAAGGGCCGCTCGACCGGCGGTGTGCGCTGCCACCGGTTCCTGCGCGGTGAGGACGAGCTGATCGCCGCGTGGGTCGGACCGGCGCCCGCCATGGCCACCGCTGCGAGCGGCGCGGCCGTCGAGCTGCCGGCGGCCACCGGCCGGCGTGACGGCTCAGGCACGCCTCTCCCCCAGCCGGTCTCAGCCCTCGGCGGTCCGATCACCGTCGGCTGACCCCAGGTACGGCCACGTCCCGGACCTCGTCACAGTCCGTCGGCGTCGGGGCTCTGGAGCGCCCAGGCGACGGACGTCTCCTCCACGTGGAAACCCATACGCGTGTAGAGGTCCAGCGCCCCGCTGGCGTTCCCGGTGTCCACGTCGAGGCCGGCGGTCTGCATGTCCGACTCGGCGAAGGCGTTCATGGCGGACGCGAGCAGCGCCGGGGCGAGGCCGCGGCCCCGCCAGGCGGGCCGCACGCCCAGCAGGTCGATCCAGCCCTGGGTGTAGCCCTGTCCCGCCCAGTCCTGCGGGTAGGCGTGGCAGGCGACGTAGCCGGCGATCTCCGGCCGGCCGCCCCCGCCCCGTGCGACGCGGTCGAGCACCACGCGTGACCAGTCGCGGCGGAAGGACCGGTGGCCCGTCGTCCGGAGACGCCACATCTCCTCGTCCCGGGGCTGCGAACCCCAGTGCCCGGCGAACGACTCGTTGTGGGCCAGCCGCGCCGCGTCGTCCAGGTCCTCGGTCCACGGCACGACCTGGAACCCGTTCTCGGCCGTGACCGCCGGGACCGGCTCGGCCTCGTCGCCCAGCGGACGCAGCATGTCGTGGAACCAGCGGATGGCCACCAGACCGGCCGCCTCGCAGAGGGCGTTGCGGTCGGCCAGCGGCTCCCGGTGGTTGACGACGATGCGCCACGGCACGTCCGAGACCGACTCGCCGCCCGGCCCACGCTGCTCACCCAGGACCTCGTTGGCCCGGGCGAGCTGCCAGGCGAGCAGGGCACGTCCGACTCCGCGTGTGCGCCACTCAGGATGCACACCACCCCAGAGGTACACCCGGCGCAACGAGGTGCCGGGAAGCGCCTCGATCTGCCCGAACGCGCGAGCGACCCCGCCGGAGTCGACCCCGATCAGCGAGTCGCGAGCCGGGTCCTTGTGCGAGCCGCCGGTGAGCTCCTCGACCAGGTCGTCGCGGTCGTAGCGCTCGGTCAGGTCGTCGTGCGTCTCCAGCTCGCCCTCGAGGGCGTGCCAGAGGTCGATGTCGTCGAGGGTGATGGCGCGCCACCGCAGACCGAGGTCGTCGGGCGGCAGCTGCGGGGAAGGCATGGGTGCCAGCGTAGGTCGGCGCCACGGCGGGTGTCTCCGCAATTTCTGGGCCCCGGGCTCAGCCCCGGATCTGCTCCGGGTCGCGCAGGAACGTCTTGCGGCCGTAGCGCCCGCGGTTGTACAGCCAGGTCGCGGCCCACAGCACGATGCCGATCGCCAGGAGGACGCCGGCGACGCGGTACTGGACCGGGTCCCGCCCGGTCCACGGCCCGACCAGGTAGGCGCAGAAGAGGGCGCCGAGCACGGGGACGGCGGTGGGCGCCCGGAAGTGCTCGTGGTCGACGGTGTCCTTGCGCAGGACGAGGACCGCGACGTTCACCACGGTGAAGACGGAGAGCAGGAGCAGGGCCGTCGTGCCCCCGAGGGCCGCGACGTTGCCGAAGAAGGTGATGAGGAAGACCGACAGCAGGGTGGTGAAGATGATCGAGACCCACGGGGTCCGGCGTTCCGGGTGGACGCGCGCCAGGATCGGCGGGACCACGAGCTCCTTCGCCATCCCGTACAGCAGCCGGCTCGCCATCAGCATGTTGATCAGCGCCGAGTTGGCGACGGCGAACATCGAGATGAACGGGAAGATCTGCTCTGTGGGGAAGCCCGGCGCCCCGGCCTCGACCACGTCGAGCAGCGGTGTCGCGTTGTCCGGTGCGGCGAGCACGCCGATCGGCACCAGCGCGACGGCCGTCATCGAGACCAGCACGTAGACCACGCCCGTGATCGCGAGCCCGGAGAGCATCACCTTCGGGAAGATCCGCGAGGGCTCCTTGGTCTCCTCGGCCATGTTGACCGAGTCCTCGAAGCCGACCATGGCGAAGAAGGCGAGCGACGTCGCGGTGGTGACGGCCAGGAACGCGTTCTTGTCGTCTGGGGACTCGAACACCGTGATCTGCGAGAAGTCGGCCCGTCCCTGGGTGATGGCGTAGAGGCCGACCAGGATGACCAGGACGAGTCCCGACAGCTCCACGAGCGTGAGGACGACGTTGAGCTTCACGCTCTCCCCCACGCCTCGGAAGTTGATCGCCGCCACAGCGACCATGAACCCGATCGCCGCCAGCGTGACCGCGCCGCCCTCCCATCCGAGGCCGAAACCCTCGGAGAGGTTGCTGGCGAACGCCCGCGACGCCGTTGACGCCGACGTGACACCCGACGACATCACGATGAAGGCGACGAGGAACGTGACGAAGTGGATGCCGAAGGCCTTGTGCGCGTAGAGCGCCGCCCCAGCGGCCTGCGGGTACTTGGTCACCAGCTCGAGGTAGCTGAACGCCGTGATGGTGGCGACGACGAAGGCGACCAGGAACGGCACCCAGACGATTCCGCCGACGGCACCGGCGACCTGGCCCGGTGAGCGCGTAGATGCCGGTGCCGAGGATGTCGCCGACGATGAACAGCAGCAGCAGCCGCGGTCCCATCACCCGCCGGAGCTCCGGCTCGTGCAGCTCGGCGGTCGCGGGCAGCGCCGCGGGATCGTCGTCCTTGCGCAGGTCGGTCATGGCGTCACTCCCTCGTGAGGGGGCTCACTGTGCCGCCCGGCCACCCTGTCCCACAACAGACGCGCTGGGGCAGTTGCGGGAAATAGCCCGTCGGGCTCGCTCAGGCGTCGATGCGCTCGCGGTCGAGGGCGTTCGGCCCCGTCGACGATGAAGTCCTTGCGCGGCGCGACGTCGTTGCCCATCAGCAGCTCGAAGATGCGCTCGGCCGCCTCGGCGTCGGCGATCCGGACCCGGCGCAGCGTGCGGTGACGGGGGTCCATCGTGGTCTCGGCCAGCTGGTCGGCGTCCATCTCGCCCGAGGCCCTTGTAGCGCTGGATCGGCTCCTTGTAGCGCTTCCCGCTGCGGTCCAGCTTCTTCAGCAGCGGCCTGCAGCTCCGCCTCGGAGTAGGTGTAGACGAGCTCGTTCTTGGCCCGGCCGGCGCCGATGATCTCGACGCGGTGCAGCGGCGGGACGGCGGCGTACACGCGGCCGGCGTCGACCAGCGGGCGCATGTACCGGAAGAACAGCGTGAGCAGCAGCGTGCGGATGTGGGCGCCGTCCACGTCGGCGTCCGTCATGAGCACGACCTTGCCGTAGCGGGCCGCGCTCGAGGTCGAAGGTGCGGCCGGACCCGGCCCCGATCACCTGGATGATCGACGCGCACTCGGCGTTGTTCAGCATGTCGGTGACCGACGCCTTCTGGACGTTGAGGATCTTGCCGCGGATCGGCAGCAGCGCCTGGAAGTCCGAGGAGCGGGCGAGCTTGGCCGTCCCCAGGGCGCTGTCGCCCTCGACGATGAACAGCTCGATGCGTTCGACGTCGTCGCTGCGGCAGTCGGCCAGCTTGGCCGGCAGCGAGGACGTCTCCAGGGCGTTCTTGCGACGCTGGGTCTCCTTGTGCAGCCGCGCGCTGATCCGCGACTTCATCTCGGCGACGACCTTCTCCAGCAGCAGGGCCGCCTGCTGCTTCTCCCCCCGCTTCGTCGAGGTCAGCAGGCTGCCCAGCTCGCGCTCGACGACCCTGGCCACGATGCCGCGCACCGCGGACGTGCCGAGGACCTCCTTGGTCTGGCCCTCGAACTGGGGCTCGGGCAGCCGGACGGTGAGCACGGCGGTGAGGCCGGCCAGGACGTCGTCCTTGTCCAGCTTGTCGTTGCCGGCCTTGAGCCGGCGGGCGTTCGCCTCGACCTGCTTGCGGAACGTCTTGAGCAGCGCCGTCTCGAAGCCCGCGAGGTGGGTGCCGCCCTTCGGCGTCGCGATGATGTTGACGAACGAGCGGACGTCGGTGTCGTAGCCGGTGCCCCACCGCAGCGCGACGTCGACCTCGCACTCGCGCTCGACCTCGGTCGGCTCCAGGTGACCCATCGCGTCGAGCACCGGCACGGTCTCGTGGAAGTCGCCCGACCCGTGCAGCCGCCACACCTCGGTCACCGGGGGGTCGACGGCCAGGTGCTCGACGAACTCGCTGATCCCGCCGTCGTGGCGGAAGGCCTCCTCGTGCGGGCCGTCCGCCCCGGGGGTACCGGGCAGCCGCGCTCGTCGCGGACGACGAGCCGCAGGCCGGGCACGAGGAACGACGTCTGCCGCGCGCGCGTGACGAGCTCGTCGTAGCCGAACTGGGCGTCGCGGGTGAACACCTGCGGGTCGGCCCAGTAGCGGATCCGGGTGCCGGTGACACCGCGCTTGGCCTTGCCTGCCACGCGCAGCTCGGAGCCCTCGGTGAAGGCACGGAAGGGCGCATCGGGGCTGCGGCCCGGCCGCGCGGTCGTCGAACATGCCCGGCTCGCCGCGGCGGAAGCTCATCGCGTACGTCTTGCCGCCCCGGTCCACCTCGACGTCGAGGCGGGCCGACAGCGCGTTGACGACGCTGGCCCCGACCCCGTGCAGGCCGCCGGACGCGGCGTAGGACCCACCGCCGAACTTGCCGCCGGCGTGCAGCTTGGTGAAGACGACCTCGACACCGCTCAGCCCCGTCTTGGGCTCGGCGTCCACCGGGATGCCGCGGCCGTCGTCGCGCACCTCGACGGAGCCGTCGGCGTGCAGCAGCACCGAGATCGCGGACGCGTGGCCGGTCGAGCGCCTCGTCGACGGAGTTGTCGATGATCTCCCAGAGGCAGTGCATGAGCCCGCGCGAGTCGGTGGAGCCGATGTACATCCCCGGGCGCTTGCGGACGGCCTCGAGCCCCTCGAGGACCGACAGGTGCCGGGCGGTGTACGCCTTGGGGTCGGAGGCGGTCCGCCCGTTGGCGGGGCGGCTGGGCGAGGGGGCGGTCCTGCTGGCGGGCACCCACCGAGACTAGCCGCGGGGGCCGACGCATCCGTGTCGGCACGCTGGTCCGTCCGGGACCCGGACGGGGGTGCGAACGTGGCGCACGTCACTTGTTCGGACCCATCCGGTCACGAGTCTCACAACGAATCGGATACGCGTAGAGCGAACCGGGTGCAACCTGCCGATCGGGAACGTCCTGGTGTGGTGTCATGGTTGAACCCGGTGACAGACACGACAGCTCGATGGAAGGGACCCCGTGACCGCCACCCTCGCGACACCCAGTCTCACCGCCCTCGACCGTTGCGACCGGTGCGGTGCCCAGGCCTACGTCCGCGTCATGCTCATCTCCGGCGGGGAGCTCCTCTTCTGCGCCCACCACGGTCGCGAGCACGACGACCAGCTGCGCCAGGTCGCCGCCGCGATCACCGACGAGACGGACCGCCTCAACCCGGAGACCTCCCGACTGCAGTCGGCCGGCACGGAGTGAGCTGAGCGGCCCCGAGGCAGCCACACGCATCCCACCACGGGCCAGGACCGGCGACGGTCCTGGCCCGTGGTGCGTCCGGTCCGGGCCCGAGGGCGGTGCGGGTAGGGTCCGCGCGTGGACGCGCTGCGGGACGACATCACCCTGATCTGCGGGCTCGCCATCCTCGTCGGCGTCATCGGGACCCTGCTGCCCGTGCTCCCCGGGGGCATCCTCATCGCCGCGGCCGTGCTGGTGTGGGCGATCGTCGTGCAGACCGGTCACAGCCTGGCTCGTGCTGCTGATCGTCGTCCTGCTGATCACGGCGGGTGCCGTGCTCAAGTACCTGACGGCCGGTCGCCGGATGGTCACCTCCGGCGTGCCGAACCGATCGCTGGTCATCGGTGGGCTCGCCGGGATCCTCGGGTTCTTCGTGATCCCGGTGATCGGGCTGTTCGTCGGCTTCATCGGCGGGCTGGCCGCAGCGGAGTACCACCGGCTACGTGACTGGGGTGCGGCTCGGCGCTCGTCCGTGACGGCACTGGGCGCCGTCGGGCTGGGGATCCTCGTCGAGCTCGGCGCAGCCCTGCTGGCGTCCGTCAGCTGGCTGGCGGCCGTCCTGTTCCTCGACGCCGCCGGCTAGTAGCCCCCTGTCCCGCCGCTCCCACCGCCGGGACAGGCGGTCAGCAGCACGGCCAGGCTCGGTGCGAGGACGACGAGCCTCCAGCGGATCCGGCGGACTGCGGACATGGTCACCTCCTGGCGACGGCGAGCCGACAGGACGAGCATCGCACCGGTCCGGGCCGGACGACCAGAGCAGCGCACCGCGCCCGGCCGCGGTGCGGCCGGACGCGGTGGGACGGGCTCGGGGCGACGGGCTCGGGGAGGTCAGTCCAGGTAGTCGCGCAGCACCTGCGAGCGCGACGGGTGCCGCAGCTTCGACATGGTCTTGGACTCGATCTGGCGGATGCGCTCGCGCGTGACGCCGTAGACCTTGCCGATCTCGTCCAGCGTCTTGGGCTGGCCGTCGGTCAGGCCGAACCGCATGGAGACCACGCCGGCCTCACGCTCGGACAACGTGTCCAGCACCGAGTGCAGCTGCTCCTGCAGGAGCGTGAACGACACGGCGTCGGCGGGCACGACCGCCTCGGAGTCCTCGATCAGGTCACCGAACTCGCTGTCGCCGTCCTCGCCGAGGGGGGTGTGCAGCGAGATCGGCTCGCGGCCGTACTTCTGCACCTCGACGACCTTCTCCGGGGTCATGTCGAGCTCCTTGGCGAGCTCCTCCGGAGTGGGCTCGCGCCCGAGGTCCTGCAGCATCTGGCGCTGGACGCGGGCCAGCTTGTTGATGACCTCGACCATGTGGACGGGGATGCGGATCGTGCGCGCCTGGTCGGCCATGGCGCGGGTGATCGCCTGCCGGATCCACCAGGTGGCGTAGGTCGAGAACTTGAAGCCCTTGGTGTAGTCGAACTTCTCGACCGCACGGATGAGGCCGAGGTTCCCCTCCTGGATCAGGTCGAGGAACTGCATGCCGCGACCGGTGTACCGCTTGGCGAGCGACACGACGAGGCGGAGGTTCGCCTCGAGCAGGTGGTTCTTCGCACGACGTCCGTCGTGGGCGATCCACTGCAGCTCGCGCTTGGCGGTGGCGCTCATCTTGGCGCCGGAGTTCAGCTTCTCCTCGGCGAACAGGCCCGCCTCGATGCGCTTCGCGAGCTCGACCTCCTCGCCGGCGTTGAGGAGGGCGACCTTGCCGATCTGCTTCAGGTAGTCCTTCACCGGGTCAGCGGTGGCACCCGCGGTGGCGACCTGGACGGCAGGTGCGTCCTCCTCGTCGTCGTCCGCGAGCGTGAAGGAATCGTCCTTCTTCGCGGGGTGGGAGGTACTCGAGACGCCGGGAGCCGCGCCCTCGATCTGCGGAGCAGCGGTGTCGTCGGTCTCCTCGACGCCATCGCCCTCGTCGGTCGCCGCGGCGGCCGTGGCCTTCTTCGCGGCGGCCTTCCTGGCCGGGGCCTTCTTCGCGGCGGCCTTCTTCACCGGGGCGGCGTCGTCGGACGTTGACTTCTTGGCCGGCGCCTTCTTCGCGGCCGCCTTGGTCGCGGTCGCCTTCTTCGCGGGCGTCTCCGCCTCGTCGTCGGCGGGGGCCGCCTTCTTCGCGGCGGCCTTCTTCGCCGGGGCCTTCTTGGCCGCGACCTTCTTGCCCGTGGCGACCGTGGTCCTGGACGACGTGCTCGTCGCCGCGGCGACGCGGCCCGTCAGCGAGGTCTCGACGACCACCGTGATCCCGGCGTCCTCGAGCGCCCGCAGCACGCCTCGCATGCGGGCCATCGGGATCTGCGCGGTCTCGCAGGCGTCACGCAGCTCGGAGGCCACCACCGAACCCCGGGTGCAGGCGACCCCGAAGAGGCGGTGCATCTCCGGGTGGGAGAACTCGTGCGGGAGAGGGCGGGAAGACGGAACCGACGACACAGACTGCCTTTCGTCCTTCGGGGGGCTGGGGCTACAACCCTTGGCCAGGTTCGGTGAGGAACCCTCGCCGGCACGGGCCGCGACCGAGGTCGCGTCGCCGTGGGCGGCACTGATCACAACGCTCGCCGGACCCGAACCATGCCCGCGCGTTCCGGTGTGCGGGCATGCGGCGGCAGGGGTCTCGTCAAGCACTCCATTGTGACACGTGCCCGGTGCGGCGCCGGACCAAACCCCCCGGAGGCCGCGGTCGAGCTCCGCGGTGGGGTCGCGCCGGTGGCTACTCGGAGGACTTGACCGCCAGGACGGGGCACGGGGCGTCGAGCAGGATGCGCTGCGCGTTGGACCCGAGGATGAGCTTGCCCACCGGCGTGCGACGGCGCAGCCCGATGACGATCAGCTCGGCGTCGATCTCCTCCGCGACCTTGACCAGGTCCTCGGCCGGTTCGACGCCGCGCACGAGCTGCCGCACCTCGTGCTCGATGCCTGCCTTGTCCAAGGTGGCCTTGACCTCGGCGAGCTCCTGCTCGTACCGGGTCGCCTCCTCACGGTCGAGGTCCTTGCCGCCACGGTTGCTGTTGATGACCACCAGGCGCGCATTGCGCAGGCGGGACTCCCGGGAGGCCGCGTCCAGCGCCGCTCGGCCTTCCTTCGTGGCTACGTACCCGACCACGATCGCCATCGTCGGCCTCCTCGGTGCTCCAGCTGTGGAGTGCACGCCGAGGGACAGCCCGTTCCCCGGCGACACGGTGCGAGGTGACGCTACCGGACCGCAGCCCCGGGCGCGGCGCAGCCGGCCCACCTGTCCCGGGCGGGCGGCCCGGGTACGGGCACGTTCCCGTCCTGAGCACCTGCGTAGCGTGGCCTTCATGGGCATCGCGGACGGCAACGGCTGGGTCGTCTGCCGCTGCGGGCGACGCCACTGGGGTCTGCACGGGGCCGCGGGGCTGCTCGTCCACCGGCCCGGCCCACGCGGTACCCACGGCGAGGTCCTGCTCCAGCTGCGCGCGCCGTGGGTGCACCAGGGTGGGACCTGGGCCGCCCCGGGAGGGGCGATCGACAGCCACGAGACCCCTGTCCAGGCCGCCCTGCGAGAGGCCGAGGAAGAGGCCGGCGTCGTCGCGGCGGAGGTCCGGGTGCACGACGTGCTGCTCAGCGCCGACCACGTGGACTGGCGCTACCACCTCGTCCTGGCCTCGGCCGTGGGGCGGGTCCGCGCCTTCAGCGCCAACGCGGAGACAAGCACGACGGAGTGGGTGCCCGTCGGCCGGGTCGAGGAGCTCGAGCTGCACCCGGGGTTCGAGGCCGCCTGGCCGGGCGTGCTGGAGGCGGTGCGCCGCCTCGCCGTGTCCTGAGAGGGTCGACACGCAGGCACCGGTGCACCGACAAGGGCGGGCGATCAGCCGACCGCTCGCTCCCGACAGGTGCTCAGCAGCCGAGAGGCGAGCTCACCGACGGCGTCGGACTCGATGAGGAAGCCGTCGTGCCCGTACGGGGACCGGATCACCGCCACCTCGCCGGCACCGGGGATCGCGGCAGCCAGCTCCTGCGACTGGTGGACCGGGTACAGGCGGTCCGAGTCGATCGCGGCCACCAGGGTGCGGGCCGTGACCCGGCGACAACGCGGCAGCGACGCCACCGCGTCCCCGGCCGACGTCGTGGGAGCTCATCGCCTCGGTGAGCACCACGTACGAGCCGGCGTCGAACCGCGCCGCCAGCTTGCCGCCGTGGTGCTGGAGGTAGGACTCGACCGCGTAGCGGCCCCCGCCGCCGAGGGGGGCCTCCCCGGGCTGCGCCTCACGTCCGAAGCGGAGGTCGAGCTCGCTCGCGCTGCGGTAGGTGGCGTGCGCGATCTGCCGTGCGACGCTGATGCCGTGGACGGGCCCGCGCCCGTCCCCGACGTGGTGGTAGTCGCCACCGCGGTAGGCGGGGTCTGTGCGGATCGCGTGCAGCTGGGGTGCGCACCAGGCGATCTGGTCGGCGCTGGCAGCGGCCGTGGCGGCCAGCACCAGCAGCCGGGCCACGCGCTGGGGGTGCGTGACGCCCCACTCCACCGCCCGCATCCCGCCCATCGAGCCGCCCAGCACCAGACCCCACGTCTCGATCCCCAGGTGGTCGGCGAGCGCTGCCTCGACGTCGACCTGGTCCCGGACGGTGACGAACGGGAAGCGGCTCCCCCACGCCCGGCCGTCCGGGGCCGGCGTGGCCGGTCCGGTGGTGCCCTGGCAGCCCCCCAGGACGTTGGGGGCCACCACGAACCACTGGTCGGTGTCGATCGGGCGGCCCGGGCCGACGAGGGCACCCCACCAGCCGGGCGTGGGGTGCCCCGGTCCGACGGGTCCGGTGACGTGGCTGTCGCCGGTCAGTGCGTGCAGGACCAGGACGGCGTTGTCGCGGGCCGGGCTCAGCGTCCCCCAGGTCTCGAACGCGACCTGGACGGAGGGCAGCTCCCCACCGGCTTCCAGCCGGCGGGGGCCCAGGTGGAGGAACTGCCGCCGTCCCGGCGGGTCACCCTCCCTCCAGGCAGGGGTCATCCGACCGCCTTGGCGGCGGTGAAGCCGCTCTCGAGGTCGGCGAGGATGTCGTCCAGGTGCTCGAGGCCCACGGAGAGGCGGACCAGTCCCGGCGTGACGCCGGTGGTCTTCTGCTCTTCGGGCGTCAGCTGGCTGTGCGTGGTGGAGGCCGGGTGGATCACCAGGCTGCGCACGTCCCCGATGTTGGCCACGTGGCTGTGCAGGGTGAGGCCGTCGACGAACCGGCGACCGGCCTCCAGTCCTCCGGCGAGCTCGAAGGCGAGCACGCCGCCGGCACCGCGCGGCGCGTACTTGCGGGCCTGGGCCGCCCACGGGCTGGATGGCAGTCCCGCGTAATGGACCTTCGTCACCTCGTCGCGCGCCTCGAGCCACGTCGCCACCGCGGTGGCGTTCTGCACGTGGCGTTCGACCCTCAGGCTGAGGGTCTCGATGCCCTGGGCGATGAGGAAGGCGTTGAACGGAGAGGCGGCCGGCCCGAGGTCGCGAAGCAGCTGCACCCGCGCCTTGAGGATGTACGCGAGGTTCGCGCCGAGCGCGCTCCCGACGCCGAGGTCCTTGGCGTAGGTGAGGCCGTTGTAGCTGGGGTCGGGGGTGTTGAAGCCGGGGAACCGCTCCGGGTGGGCGGCGTAGTCGAACGTGCCGCCGTCGACGATCGCGCCGGCGATGGCCGTGCCGTGCCCGCCGAGGTACTTGGTGGCCGAGTGGACCACGACGTCCGCGCCCCACTCGAGCGGGCGGACCAGGTACGGCGTGGGAACCGTGTTGTCGATGATGAGCGGGACGCCCACCTCGTGCGCCACCGCGGCCACGGCCTCGATGTCGAGCACGTCCTGCTTCGGGTTGGAGATGCTCTCGCCGAAGAAGGCCTTGGTGTTCTCCCGCGAGGCGGCCCGCCACGACTCGGGGTCGTCCGGGTCCTCGACGAACGACACCTCGATGCCGAGCTTCGGGAACGTGTAGTGCAGGAGGTTGTACGTGCCGCCGTAGAGGCTCGGGCTGGCCACGAGGTGGTCGCCCGCCTCGGCGACGTTGAGCAGGGCGATGGTCTCGGCCGACTGGCCGGACGCGACCAGCAGCGCCGCCACTCCCCCTTCGAGGCTGGCGATGCGCTGCTCCACCGCGTCGGTGGTCGGGTTCATCAGCCGGGTGTAGATGTTGCCGAACTCACCGAGGGCGAACAGGTTCGCCGCGTGGTCGGTGTCCCGGAACACGTACGAGGTGGTCTGGTAGATCGGCAGGGCCCGGGCGCCGGTGGCGGCGTCGGGCTGCTGGCCCGCGTGGATCTGTCGGGTCTCGAAGGACCAGCCGTCGGTCATGTCGTCTCCTTGGTGCCTCGAAGGGCCCGTGGAGGCGCCCGCGCTTGCCGAGCGACGGATCGCGCTCGACCGGGTCATCACCCGGGGCACCCCACCGCGGAGGAGGGTTGCCGGCCAGCAAGCCGGGGCTGAACGCTGGCACTCATGACCTGCAAAAAGGGTAGACGGCGTCGCGGATGCCGCCAACGACACGCACAAAAGTCTTGCATGTCAAGACGATCTGACGACAGGTGAGACGCCCTGGGTCCCTCGGTCAGGAGCGCCTGTCCGCCCCGGCGAGGTCCGCGGCGCGGTCCCTGACCACCCAGGCCGGTGCCATCCCCGCTCGCACGGCCGAGTCCACGAGCCGACCGAGCCGGTTGGTCGGGGACCCGGCGAGCGCGAGGTCGGACAGCTCGCCCGCCCGCGCGCCGTCACCCTCCCACCACGCGGACCACGCCATCGCCGCCAGCGCAGCGGCGCGGTGCCCTCCCGTCGCGTGCCGGACCAGCTCGGCGAGCGCGGTCCGTACGGAGAGGAGGAGCTCGGTGTCCGGTGCCGACGGCTCGCCCGAGCCGAAGACCGCGGCGAGCAGGTCGTCGGTCCGTCCGTCCGGACCGTCCGCCGCCAGGGACTCGGGCGCGTCGCCGGCCTCGCTGACCGCCGTGAGCAGCACCGCGTCGCGCACCCACGGGTCGGACAGACGCGCCAGCACGTCGCCCACCACCTGACGGTGCCGGGCGGCGGCGAGGGGACCGGCGGGGCCTGCCACGACACCGTCGCGGCACGTCCCGAGGAGGGACCGCCAGGCGGCCAGGCCCTGCAGCCGCCAGGTGGAGGTGTTCCCGTCCGGGGCAGGTGTCGCCGCCTCGACGACGGCGGCCACGGCGGCCAGAGCGTCCGGAGGCATCGGCGTGAGGTCGGGCAGCAGGTGCTCCCGGCCCGGGGCCACCCCCATCCCCAGGCCCACCATCTCGGCGCTGACGCGGCTGCCCTGCAGCTCCGCCACGGGCCACCCGTCCGCCGGGCAGCAGGCAGCGTCCGTGCACGTCAGGGAGCGGAAGCGGTCCGCGCCGACGTGCCAGCCGTCGAGCAGCTGGACGCCGTCGTCGTCCAGGGCGGCCCGCAGCGTCCGGAGCAGGTCGTCGTGGGTCTCGGGCCCGTCGTCGTACACGACCGCCACTGCCTTGGCCGCGCCGTCCTGGCGGAGGTAGCGCGCGACCTGCCCGCAGGTGTCCGTCTCGGTGCCCGGCCCGGGAAGGTCGACGCGGAGCACGAGGCCGACCCGTGACCGGGGTCCTCGCAGGCTCAGCAGGGCGAGGGACCGCCGGGGCACGAAGCCCAGCCGGTACGGCACCAGCGCGACGAGGTCACGGGGCTCGCTGACGCGCAGGACGGGGGTCGGGGTGCTGGGCATGCGCCGACCCTCGGGGTGCGGTCGGTCGCCGGGCCACCGCCGGTCCGCGCCTGTGGACGACGGGCGCCGTCCGACGGCCTGTGGACGGAGAGGTCAGATCACCTCGCCGGGGATCGTGCGCCCTCGCGGGCGACCCCGGCCGTCCGCACCGTCGGACCCCTCGACGCGCTCCCTCTCCCACGCCAGGAACGCCTCGGTCTCCGAGAGCACCGTGCCTGCCAGCCAGCTGAGCACCAGCGCGTCGTCGCCCAGGCCGGCCACGAGCAGCATCGCCTCCGGCATCAGGTCGATGGGCGACACCACGTACACGAGGGCCAGTCCCATCAGGAGCAGCCGTCCCCGGTCCAGCCCCTGGTACTGACCGCGGAGCGTCATCCGGGCCATGCGGGGCAGCGCACGCAGCTGGTCGCCCACCGGGGGCGAGCCGGGCCGTCGCTGTCCGCGCAGTGTCCTCCACAGGGCCGTGAAAGCCGACATGCGTCGCATGGTTCCTCCCGGTGCACCCGCACGGGTGCCTCGTCGTGTCGAACGCGCCCCGGGCGGGAGGCGTTCCCTCAGCGGCGGTGGACGAACTCCGCCTTCGCCGAGTCGGCGATCTTGCGCAGCAGCCAGAAGTCCAGGCCGGCACCGATCGCGCCGCCGACAAGGGGCACGCCCCGGCCGAGCCGCGAGAGGCTCTTGCGACCGACCTGGGCCAGCAGACGGAAGCCGATGCCCTTGTTGAGCATCATCAGCGCCGGGCCGGGCAGCCGCTGCAGCGCCAGGTCGGCGATCTTCCCGGTGGGGCTCATCCCGGCCTTGTGCAGCAGGTTCTTGGCGTCCGCCCCGACGAGCGTGAGCAGGACGGCGGTCCGCACCTCGGCGCGGCTCACGTCGTATCCGCGCAGGTGCGCGATCCCCGCCACCATGCGCGTCGCGATCCCGTAGAAGCCCGCCACGTTGGCCGGCAGCGCGACCGGCAGGGTGAAGAACCCGCCGATGCCGGTGACGAACCCCCCGGCGGCAGCGAGCCGGGCATGTGAGGTGACGAGGTCGTCCACGGCAGCGTCCAGGTCCTTCGACCGGACCCCCGCGGCGTCCGCCACGACGGTGGCGGGCTCCAGCGGGCCCACGCCGTCGATCCCGGCGTCGACGAGGCGTGTCACCAGGAGGGTGGCGGCACGCTCCAGCCGTCCCCCCTCCTGGTCCTCCGGCCGGGTGGCCTTCTCCAGGTCCTTGGCCATGCGCACGCCCTCCCACGGGACTCGGGTCGACGGCACCCTGGCGGTGCGCGTCGACGGTGATTGTGCCCGCTCGACGCCCTGTCCGCCCCCCGTGGCAGGGTGACCGCGTGGACCACGCTGCGACCGCCCCCGACGTCTCGGACGACCTCACCCGCCTCGTCACGGCCTGGCTCGACCTGCGCACGTGGCGTGCCTTCGACGTCGACGACGCCGGGCACGTGCTCGCCGGCCACGACGACAGCGGGTCGGTCCAGCTCGTCGAGCTGGAGCACGGCAGTGGGCGGCGGACGCCGTTGACGGCGTTGCCGGGCGCCGTGTCGGGCCGGTACGTGCCCGGGGAGCGGTCCGTGATCGTGGTCCACGACGAGGGCGGGGACGAGAACGCCCAGCTCTCGGTGCTGCGGCTCGACACCGCCGACGGTCCCGCGCTCCCTGCCGGTCTCGACGACCTCGAGCCGCTCGTGCACGAGGCGGGCGTCATGCACCGTCTCCTCGACGTCACCCCCGGGCGGGTGCTGTACGCCAGCAACTCTCGCAACCGGGTGGACTTCGACGTGCACCTGCTCGACCTCACGACCGGCGTGTCCACTCCCGTGTTCTCCCGCGGCGGGTCCGTGACCTCGGCCTCGGTGTCCCCCGACGGCGCCCGCGTCGTGCTGGTGCTGGCCTCCCCGACGCTGCCGATGAGCGCGCACCTGGTCCTCGTCGACCTCACGGACCCCGACGCCGAGCCCCTCGCCCTGACCGACCCCGCCGAGCCCGGCCGGCACGAGGGGGCGAGGTGGTGGCCCGACGGCGGGTCGCTGGTCTACGCGACGGACGCCGACTTCGACACCACCCTGGTCGGGCGGCACGACCTGGCGGACGGACGGTTCTCCCCGGTCGTCGCCCACGACCGGTGGGACGTGCAGGGCTGGCTCTCCCCCGACGGCTCCACCCTGCTGGCGGAGACCCTCGTCGACGGGGAGTCCCGGCTGGGGCTGCACGACCCGCTGACGGGACGCCTGCGCCACCAGGTCGACCTGCCCGGCGGCGGCACCGAGGAGGCCGGACACATCGGCTACACGCTGCCGGAGCCCGTGTGGTCCCCCGACTCCCGCTCGGTCGTCCTGTCCTTCTGCGCCCCCGGGGTTCCCGGTGACGTGCTGCTGGTCGACGCCTCGGACGGACGGGTCGAGGCCCTCACCGACTCGTCCGGCCCCGTTCCCGACGTGGGTCTGCCGTCCTCGCACCTCGTCCCGACCACGGACGGCGAGCAGGTCCCGTGCTTCGTCTACCCGCCGACGGGTGACCCCGACCCCGACCGCGCCGGATCGGCCGTCCTGGTCGTGCACGGCGGTCCGGAGGGCCAGTCGCTGCGCACGTTCGCGCCGGTCACCCAGGCCCTGGCCGCCGCCGGGCACGCCGTGCTGGTGCCGAACGTCCGCGGGTCGACGGGCTACGGCCGTCGCTGGTACTCGCTCGACGACGGTCCCCGCCGGCTCGACTCGGTGGCCGACCTGGCCGCACTGCACGGCTGGCTCCCCTCGCTCGGGCTCGACCCGGACCGGGCGGCGCTGTGGGGAGGTTCGTACGGCGGCTACATGGTGCTCGCCGGGCTGACGTTCCAGCCCGAGCTGTGGGCCGCGGGCGTCGACATCGTCGGCATCTCGTCGCTCGTCACGTTCCTCGAGAACACGTCGCCGTACCGCCGGGCCTACCGCGAGCGCGAGTACGGGCGGCTGGAGACCGATCGCCAGATGCTCGAGGACGCGTCACCGCTGCCTCGCATCGACCAGATCCGTGCGCCGCTGTTCGTGATCCACGGCGCCAACGACCCCAGGGTGCCCCTGTCCGAGGCCGAGCAGCTCGTCGAGGCCGTGCGGTCCCGCGGCATCGAGTGCGAGCTGCGGGTGTACGCGGACGAGGGCCACGGCCTGGCCAAGCGCGCGAACCGGCTCGACGCCTACCCGGCCGCCATCGCCGCGCTCTCACGGTGGCTGGAGGGCTGACCTGGACGCCACGGCGGTCGGCGAGCCGTACGCCCCGGCCGCAGACGCTCTGGAACCGGGTGCCCCCGTGGCGTTGGTCGTCGCGCGGGACGTGGTCGTCCTCGCAGCAGGCGGGGAGGGACCGCACTGGTCGGTCCCGCTCGCGGCCGCCGCCGAGCACTGCGCCCGGCTCGACGCCGAGGTCGGCCCGCGCTGGGTGTGGTGGTCCGCGCGCGCCGCGGCCGCACCCCTGCTGGAGCGCCGTCCCGACCTCCGCCTGCGCCGGTGCTGGGACCTCGCGGCCGTGCACCGGCTCCTCCACGGCGGGTGGCGGGACGACCCCGCCCGTCTGTGGGCGCAGCTGCAGGGCCTCGAGGAGGCCGACATCCCCCGCGACGGCCAGCTCGACCTGTTCGGCTCCGGCGGAGCAGGGACCTCGGCAACCAGCGGCGATGACGGTGACCCCGAGCAGCCGGTGCGCCCCGACGGCCACCTGCGTCCGGACTGGGTCGCCGGGGCCTGGGCCGCGTCCGCCGCGCGTGCGCTGACCTGGGCGCGACTGGCCCTCGACGTCGCGGCGACCCAGCGCACCGCCGTCGAGGCGACACCGGCGCGCGGTCACGCACTGCACACCGCCTGGTCGGAGTCGGCGGCCGAGCTGCTGTGCGCCGAGCTCGGACGGGACGGTCTGCCGGTCCACCGGCCCACCGCCGAGGCCGCCGTCGCAGAGGTGGCCGGACGTCGGCCCCGTGACGAGACGGACGCCCTCGCGCTGCGCGCGGCCCGCGACGCCGCGGTGCTGGCCACCGCCCCGCGCGCCGGGGGGTCCGTCGACCTGCGGAGCCCTGCCCAGGTGAAGGCGCTGCTCGCCCAGCACGGCTTCGACCTGCCCGACACCCGCTCCTGGCGGCTGGAGCAGCACGCGGGTGCCCACCCGCTGGTCGACGCCCTGCTCGCCTGGCGCAAGGCCGAGCGCATCTGCACCACCTACGGGTACCGCTGGCTCGACGAGCACCTGGGCGCCGACGGACGGTTCCGCGGCGCGTGGTCGGGCAGCGACGGCGGCGCGGGCCGCATGACCGCGCAGGCGGGCCTGCACTCGATGCCGCGTGAGCTGCGCGTCGCGGTGGTCGCCGAGCCGGGCCACCGCTTCGTCCGCGCCGACCTCGGTCAGGTCGAGCCACGCGTGCTGGCGGCTGTCTCCGGCGACCCCGCGCTGGCCCGCGCGGCCCGGGCCGACGACCTCTACGCCGACGTCGCAGGTGCCCTGCGGTGCGAGCGGCCGGTGGCCAAGATCGCCGTGCTGGCGGCGATGTACGGGCAGACCTCGGGCACCGCCGGGGAGGCCCTCAAGGACATGGAGCGGGCGTACCCGGTGGCCATGTCGTACCTACGGGCCGCCTACGAGGATGGGCACGCGGGTCGCGACGTGCTGACGTTCGGCGGCCGCCGGGTCCGCATGTTCGCGGTCGACCCCGTGCCGGAGGACGCGGGCGAGGCGCTCCTGCGCCCGTACCGTGCCGTCGTGGCGGGGCGCGGCCGCTTCGCCCGCAACGCAGTGGTCCAGGGTGCCGCGGCCGAGCTCTTCAAGGCGTGGACGGCCACCGTCCGCGCCCGGCTGGCCGCCTCCGGCGCCGGCACCGTCGTGCTGTGCCTGCACGACGAGCTGCTGCTCCACGTCCGGGAGGAGGTCGCCGACCAGGTCGCCCGCGACGTGGTGACCGACCTCGGGACGACGGCCGCCCGGTGGTGTGGCACCGGCGTGCGCTTCGTTGCCGACGTCAGCGTCGTCGACCGGTGGTCGGACGCCAAGGGCTGACCGACCGTCGTGTCACCGCCAGGCCTTGTGCTCGGGCCACGGCGCGTCGGCCGGACGCAGGGACGCCCAGCCCTGGTCCCGTGACGCGCACGCCGCCAGCACGCCCGCAACGGTGGTCGGGTTGTGCAGCCGCCCCGACAGCACGGCGTCGCGGGCCTCGTCGAGCGGCACCCACTCCGTGACCATGTCGCGCTCCTCGTGCTGGCGCTCGTGCCGGTCGTCCTCGGGAACTGACCGAGAGGTCCCGGGCCAGGTAGACCCGGATCGCCTCGTCCATGCCGCCGGGCGAGTTGAACCAGTCGATCAGCACGTCCCACCGCGCCGCGGTGAGGTCCGCCTCCTCGGCCAGCTCGCGCTGGGCGGCGACGACGGGCAGCTCCCCCGGCACGTCCAGCAGACCGGCGGGCAGCTCCCACAGGTCGTGCCGGACCGGGTGACGGTACTGGTAGACGAACAGCGCCCGGTCCTGGTCGTCCAGCGCCATCACGCCGACTGCGCCGGGGTGCGAGACGTACTCCCGCCGGACGCTTCCCGACTCGCCGAGGTCGACCGTGTCGCGGACGACCTCCCAGATCAGCCCGGAGTGCACCACCTCCGAGTCGCTGACCTGACGGGGGGCGTACGTGTCGCCGGCCGCGAAACGTGCTGCGGTGGAGTCCATCCCGACTCAGACCACGGCCGCGGACGAGACCGCCACCTCGGAGGACGGCGACGTCTCCACCTCGATCAGGCGCTCGTCGCGCTGACGCTGGAGCGCGGCGGCGACGAGTCCCGAGAAGAGCGGGTGCGCCCGGTGCGGCCGCGAGCGGAACTCCGGGTGCGCCTGCGTGGCGACGTAGTAGGGGTGCACGTCGGCGGGGAGCTCGACGAACTCGACCAGCGCGTGGTTCGGCGACTCACCGCTGACCACGAGGCCGGCGTCCTCCAGCTGGGGCCGGTACCGGTTGTTCACCTCGTACCGGTGCCGGTGACGCTCCTCGACCCGGTTGGTGCCGTAGACACCGGCGACGACCGAGCCCGGCCTCAGGTCCGCCGGGTAGAGGCCGAGGCGCATCGTGCCGCCCAGGTCGCCGTCACCGGAGACGATCGCCTTCTGCTCGTCCATGGTCGCGATCACCGGGTGCTCGCTGTCGGGGTCGAACTCGGACGACGAGGCGTCGACGAGGCCCAGCACGTTGCGGGCGTACTCGATCACCATGCACTGCAGGCCAAGGCAGAGCCCGAGCGTGGGCACCTGGTTCTCGCGCGCCCAGCGCAGGGCGCCGAGCTTGCCCTCGATCCCCCGGATGCCGAAGCCACCCGGCACGCAGACCGCGTCGACGCCGTGCAGCTGCTTGTGCGCTCTCTCGGGGGTGTCGCAGGCGTCCGAGGCGACCCAGCGGAGCCGGACGCGTGCGTCCTCGGCGAAGCCGCCGGCCCGCAGGGCCTCGGTGACCGAGAGGTACGCGTCCGGCAGGTCGATGTACTTGCCGACGAGGGCGACCTCGACCTCGTGCGCCGGACGGTGGACGCGGCGCAGCAGGTCGTCCCACTCGGTCCAGTCGACGTCACGGAACGGGAGGTCGAGGCGGCGCACCAGGTAGGCGTCCAGGCCCTCCGAGTGCAGCACCTTCGGGATGTCGTAGATCGACGCCGCGTCCTTGGCCGTCGCCACGGCGTCGAAGTCGACGTCGCACATCAGGGCGATCTTGCGCTTGACGGACTCGGGCACGTCCCGGTCGCAGCGCAGCACGATCGCGTCCGGGGAGATGCCGATCGACCGCAGCGCCGCGACGGAGTGCTGGGTCGGCTTGGTCTTCAGCTCGCCGCTCGGGCCGATGAACGGCACCAGCGAGACGTGGACGAAGAACGCGTTGTCACGCCCGATGTCCTGCCGGACCTGACGGGCGGCCTCGAGGAACGGCAGCGACTCGATGTCGCCGACGGTGCCACCCACCTCGGTGATGATCACGTCCGGCACCTCGCCGTCCGTCCCCGGCTGGGCCTGGGCCCGCATGCGGGCCTTGATCTCGTTCGTGATGTGCGGGATCACCTGGACGGTGTCGCCGAGGTACTCGCCGCGGCGCTCCTTGGCGATGACGTTCGAGTAGATCTGGCCCGTCGTGACGTTGGCCGCGGCGTCGAGGTCCTCGTCGAGGAACCGCTCGTAGTGCCCGATGTCCAGGTCGGTCTCCGCGCCGTCGTCGGTGACGAAGACCTCGCCGTGCTGGAAGGGGTTCATCGTGCCGGGGTCGACGTTGAGGTAGGGGTCGAGCTTCTGCATCGACACCTTCAGGCCCCTGCCCCGCAGGAGGTGGCCGAGGCTCGACGCCGTCAGGCCCTTCCCGAGTGAGGACGCCACACCACCGGTGACGAAGATGTGTCGGGTCGCAGCGGACCCGCCTTGCCTGGCTTGATCTCGGTATCCGAGTGTCCGGTCTGCCACGGGCTTCGACGATAGCAGCGACCCGAGGTGTCCTTGCGCGACGGGCCGGTAGTGGGGCCGATCGGGGAAGGGCCCGGGCTCAGGCCAGCGACCGGTACAGCCGGTCCAGCTGGTCCACCGCGTCGGCGTCGGTCGGCAGCTGCGCCGCCCGCGCCAGCCCCGCCTCGTGGCGGCGCGTCCGCTCGGCGGGGTCGTCGAGCAGGGTGGCGACGGCCCCCGCCAGGGCACTCGCGTCGCCGTACGGCACCAGCAGGGCCGCGTCGCCCGCGACCTCCCCGGTGCCGCCCACGTCGGTGGCCACCAGCGGGGCGCCCCGGCGCAGCGCCTCCTGCACGACCAGCGGCTGGCCCTCCCACACGCTCGGGCAGACCGCGACGTCCGCCGCGGCGAAGAGGTCCGCCACGTCCGAGCGCCGGCCCAGCAGCCTCAGCGGCAGCCGGTCGGAGTCGGCGCGGCGCTGGACCTGTTCGCGCAGGGGACCGTCACCGGCGACGACCGCGAGCACGTCCAGGTCGGGGCGGGTGCGGGTCAGCTCGGCCAGCGCGTCGCACCACAACGGCAGACCCTTCTGCGGAGCGAGCCGGGCGACGGTCACGAGCAGGGCCGTCGCCCGGCCGTCCAGTCCGAGCTCCGCACGCACCCGGGCCCTCACCTCGTCGGGCGGCCCGGACGGTGGAGACCCGGGAGGCGCAGGCACCAGCGCGCGCTCCGCGCGGGCCGCCCCCCGGTCCAGCATGCGGTCCACGAGGTCGCCCGACACACCGAGCACGGCGGCCGAGCGTCGCGCCACCAGACGTTCGAGCGCCGCGCTGATCGCCTGCACCCGTCCACCCCCGACGGGGAGGTTGTGCAGGGTCACGACCAGCGCCGGCCGGTGCCGCAGCAGCCGCGCGAGCCCGAGCGCCGCCAGCCCACCGGCCCGCAGGCCGTGGGCGTGGACCACGTCGGCACCGCGCCCGAGCCGGGCCAACGCTGTCACGGCGGCCAGGTCGCGCCGAGCGGACGGTCGGTCGCCGATCTCGACGGGGACGAAACGCGCTCCGGTGGAGGCGAGCCCGAAGTCCTCGAAGGCCGCCGAGGGCCCGGCGACGACCACGTCGTGACCGCCGTCGACGAGGCCGGCGGCGACGGCGGCCACGTGCCGGCCCACCCCGCCGGCCGACGATCCCTGCACCAGAAGCACTCTCATCGCTGGATCCCCTGTTCGCTCGTGACGTCGGACGCGGCGCCGGACGTGCCGCCGCCACCCCTCAGCTGACGGGCCGCCAGCACCGTGGGACGGTCGAGGACGGCCACACCGCCGGCCAGCACGAGCAGGGCCGCCACCGCCGCAACGACGCCCGCAGCCACCGTCCCGGGTGCGCCGGAGCCCCACACGTCGGTCAGGGCCACCCCGACCCACCACCCGGCGCCCGCGGCGAGCAGGCTCGCGGTCCCGGACCCGGCAGCGGTGCGGGCCAGCCCGCGCAGCGCGACGGGGCCGGTGACGCGTCGGAGGGAGACGAGGAGCGCCACGCCGGCGACCGCCATGCCGATGCTGCTTCCTGCCGCGAGCGCGACCGCCTGGTACCGGGGCTCGACCGCGGTGGCGAGCAGCGCCATGGCGACGACCGCACCCACCCAGCCACCGGCGGTGGCGACGGCCGCGAGCCGACCGCGCTCGAGCGCGTACAGCGCCCGCCCGACGTGCGCGATCAGCGCGAAGCCGACCAGCCCGGGTGCCATCGCGACGACCGCCGGCCCCATCACGCTCACGTCACCGGAGTCGAGGAGCCCGAAGAAGCGACCCACCGGGGTCGAGACCGCCACGAGCAGCGCGGCTCCGGCCGCGGCGACCAGCACGACCGCGCGGGTGGTGCGGGCGGCCGTCGCCGCGAACCCCTCGGTGTCACCGGTGGCCGCACTGGTGGCGAGCCGTGGGAACGCGCTCGTCGCGAGCGGCACCACCAGCACCGCGTACGGCAGCAGGTAGACGGCCTGCGTGTACTGGAAGACGGTCAGCGTCGACGTGACCCCGCGGCTCGACAGGTAGACGACCGCGAGCACGGACGCCTGCTGGGCGAGGAGGGTGACGACCCCGGCGCCGGCCAGCGCGGCCGCGCGAGCGGCCACCCCCGGCGGGAACCTCAGGGTCGGGCGGAGCCGCGTGCCGGTCCGCCACACGGGGAACAGCAGCGGCACCGTCATCGCCACGACCCCCGCGGTGGTCCCCCACGCCAGCCAGGCCTGCGCCGAGGACGGCAGCCCTTCCGGGTCGTCCCGGAACGGGCCGACCGTCGCGGAGAACGCCAGGTAGGCGCCGATCACGACGAGCGTGGACAACAGCGGCCCCAGGGCGGGCCAGGCGAACCGGCGGTGCGCCTGCAGCACCCCGACGAGGACGATCCCCAGCCCGTACAGCACCACCTGCGGGGCGAAGACGACGAGCATCTGGGCGGCCAGCTGCTCGCTGCCCGGGCACGAGTCACCACCGACCAGGAGCCCGGTGACGGGTCCGGCCACCAGCGCCAGCAGCACGGCCAGCGGCGTGAGCACCAGGAGGGTCCAGGTCAGGAGGGCCGACGCCGTCCGGTCGGCCTCCGCCCGGTCCCCGCGCGCGAGCGGCCCCGCGAGCAGCGGCACGACCGCACCCGCGAGCGCACCACCGGCCACCACCTCGAACAGGACGTTGGGCAGCTGGTTCGCGACGAGGTACGCGTTGCCGACGCACTCGGCGCCGACGGAGTCCGAGTAGACGAGCCACCGTCCGAAACCCGCGACGCGCGAGACCAGCGTGATGACGGCGATGAGCCCGGCCCCGGCCGCGATGCCGGCGCCGAGGCGCCGCGCACCCGGACTCACCTCGCCCTCACCTCGCCCCTGACAGCAGGCTCACGTCGGGTGCTCACACCGGCGGTGCCGGGCGGCGACCGAGCGCGTCCAGCTCGCGCAGGCCGGGCGTCCCCTCGATCAGGCGCGTGAAGCTCACCTTCTCGCTGGCGAGGGTGGCCGCGACGAGGGCGACGAGGGCCAGCGCCCGGACGACACGGCCGCCACGTCCCTGCGGCCCGGTGGCCGCCACCAGGTGCGCGCCCAGGGCGGCTCCCGCGGCGTTGGCCCCGCAGTCCCCCAGCATCGCCCGCTCACCGAGGTCGGGCGCCAGCAGTGGCAGGGCCGCACCGACCGCCGCACCCGCGAGCGGCGCCCCCGGCCCGCCGGAGAGGGCCGCGGGCGCGTGCGCGAGCACGATCTTCAGAACTCGTCCGGGACGCAGGTCCAGCAGGTTGAACAGGTTCGCGGCACCCGCGACGACGCCGCCTGCGACGGCCACGTCGGCGAGGTGCGCGAACGGACCCGTGTCCTCGTCCCGCTCCAGCATCAGCGCCGCGGAGGCCAGTCCGGCGGCGCCGATACCGAGGATCTTCAGAGCCCCGGTCGTCAGCTCGCCGTGGCGGAGGGCGCCCAGGTGACCCCGCAGCCCCTTCGCGGACCCCGTCTCGGTGAGGTCGTCGACGGCGCCGAACGCGGCCGCTCCGGCCGTGGCGACCACCGCTCCGGCGCGCACGCGGCCACCCACCCCGGGGGTGAGAGCCATCGCGGCCGCCGCTCCGGCCGCCCAGGCGGGTCCCTCGGCGAGCGTGACCGTCTCACCACGGTGGTTCGTGCGCTCCCACGTGTCCGCTCCTCCAGGGGCCCGGTACCGAGCCAGCCAGGCGGAGGCCGCCCCGGCGGCCGCCAGGAGCACCGGGGTCAACGCTCCTGCTCGACCCGACGCCGTGTGCGGCGTCACCCGTCGGTTCCCGTGGGGGCCGGCGCCACCGTCGAGTCCTGCGTCGCCGGTGTCGGCACCGGCGGCAGGACGCTGCTCGCGTCCGGCCCGACGCCGTAGTGGCCGACACCGCCCGCGGTCTGCTCCAGCAGCGCCAGGACGCCGGCGAGACGGCCGAGAGGCTTCTCCAGCACGTCCACGCTCGAGACCTCGCCGGCCGCGTCGGCGTCCGCACGCAGGGCGGAGATCACGCCGGCCGCGTCGGTGTCCGCCGAGGTCGGACCCAACACCACGGCGCCGGCCGAGGCCTGGTCGGCGGCGACCGCCAGAGCGATGGTCGACTCGATGTCGGCCTCTGACCAGCCCTCGTCGCCGGCGCCGGCCGTGTCCGCGGGGGCACCGGTCACCACGACGGCCAGGTCTGCCCGGCGTGTCCCGTCCTCGGTGACGGTGACGAGCTCCGCCGCGATCAGGGCGTCCAGCACCTCGATGCCGTCGCTGTCGCGCTCACCGCCGTTGCTGGACAGGACCGCGCGGGTCAACAGCGCCGCCATCTGCTCGGCAGGGCTCCCGTCGGCCAGCTGGCCCGGAAGCAGGTACTGCAGCAACCCGTCCGCCACGTCGGCGCGCGCCGACCCCTGCGCCGGGTCGGTCCAGCCGGGTTGCACCGCGACCGTGGACGCCACGGTCGCCCCGGACTCGGTCAGCTCAGCGGTGAGCTCGTCGACGTCGGCGCCGACCGCCCCGGGCAGGGTGATGACGGACACCGCGCGGTCGGCCAGCGTGCCGGGGACGACAGCGCCCGAGAGGGCGGTGATCGCCTCCTCACGCCGGAGCAGGGCCGCGTCACGGTTCTCGACCGCCTGCTGCAGCGCCTCCTTGTCGTCGCGTAGCCCCTGCACCTGGCTGGTGAGGGTGTCGCCGATGGACTCCTTGAGCGGGCCGGCGCCGAGGACGACGCCGATGGCGAGCGCCATGAACACCGACACCAGGGAGACCAGGTGGTAGCGGAAGTCGATCACCGTGAGGCCGTCCTCTTCAGGGGGGTCAGGTCGTGCTGGTGGGAGCGCGTCGGACGGTGGACGACCATCAGCCGCCACCCAGGTCGCGGAACCAGTCCGCGACCACGGTGAAGGCATCGTCCGCCCAGCCGGCAGCGATCGCGAAGAAGGCCTGGCCACCGCTCGTCGACGCCAGCGCGATGCCGAGTGCGGCCAGGCCGGCGACCACCAGCACGGCGAGCTGCAGGTTGGAGATGCGCTGGCGGTACAGGCGCGAGACGCCCTTGGCGTCCACGAGCTTGCCGCCCACGCGCAGTCGGGTCAGGAACGTGCTGGCCATGCCGGCGCGGCCCTTGTCGAGGAACTCCACCAGCGTGACGTGGGAACCGACCGCGACGATCAGCTCGGCGCCCTTGTCGTCGGACAGGAGCATCGCGATGTCCTCGCTCGTTCCGGCCGCCGGGAAGACGACCGGGTCCACCCCCAGCGCCACCACGCGTTCGAGGCCGGGCGCGGTCCCGTCCCGGTAGGCGTGGACGACGATCTCGGCACCGCTCATCAGCGTCGCGTCCGAGACGGAGTCCATGTCGCCGACGACGATGTCCGGCTTGTACCCGGCCTCCAGGATGGCGTCGGCGCCACCGTCGACGCCGATCATCACCGGGCGGTACTCGCGGATGTAGGGCCGCAGCGTGGCCAGGTCCTCCTTGTAGTGGTACCCGCGCACGACGATGAGGGCCTGGCGACCTTCCATGTCGGTGGCGATGTCGGGGACGCCGACGCCGTCGAGGAGCAGGTCGCGCTCCTTGCGGAGGTACTCCATCGTGTTCGCCGCGAACGACTCGAGCTGGACGGCCAGGCCCGCCCGGGCCTCCTGCTGGGACACCTCGACCGTGTCCTCGTTCTGCTCGACGCCCTCCGCGAGCAGGCGGTCGTGGTGGTGCAGGTCGAGCACGCGGTGACCGTCCACCCGGATGGCTCTGGCCGTCGTGGATCGTCGTCATCACGGACTTGCCCACGCCGTCGACGAGCGGGATCCCGGCCTCGAGGATGATCTGGGGCCCCATGTTCGGGTAGCGCCCGGATGTGCTCGCCGACGCGTTGACGATCGCGGAGGGCCGGCACGCGACGAGGGACTCCGCGGCGATGCGGTCGATGTCCTTGTGGTCGATGACCGCGATCTCGCCGGGTTTCAGCCGCTTCGCGAGGTCCTTCGTGCGCTTGTCGACGCGGGCGGTGCCGACGGCCCCGGGCAGGGCGACCGGAGGCTTGCGACGCAGCTGGAGTCTTCTCATGGCGCCCTCATGCTCCCACGGTGCGACGGCCGGACGGGTCGCAGGCACGCCCGTCGGGCTAGAGCTGCGCCTGGGCCAGCAGCTCGGCCGCGTGGGCCCGTGCCGTGTCGGAGTCCTCCTGCCCGGCGAGCATGCGAGCCAGCTCGCGCACGCGGTCCTCGCCGTCGACCGTGGTCACGTCGCTCTGCGTCACCCGGCCGTCGTCGGACTTCACCACGACCAGGTGGCGGTCTGCGAACGCTGCCACCTGCGCCAGGTGCGTGACGACCACGACCTGGGCCGACTCGGCGAGGGTCGCCAGGCGCCGGCCGATCTCGACCGCGGCCTTGCCGCCCACTCCGGCGTCGACCTCGTCGAACACGAAGGTCGGAACGGGGTCGAGGCCCGCGATCGCCACCTCGAGGGCGAGCATCACGCGCGACAGCTCCCCGCCTGACGCGCCACGCGACAGCGGGCGCTCGGGAGCTCCCGAGTGCGGGGCGAGCAGCAGGGCGACGTCGTCCGCGCCGTGTGGCCCGCGTTCGCGGGGCCGTACGTCGACCGTCAGCCGGGCGCCGGACATCGCCAGGTGCCCCAGCTCCGCGGCTACCGCCTCGGAGAGCCGGCGACCCGCGGCGGTCCGCGCGGCCGTGAGGTCCTCGGCCAGGCGGGTCAGCTCGGCGTCGAGCCGGGCGTGCTCAGCCCGCAGACCCTCGACGCGGTCGTCGTCGCCGTCGAGCTCGTGCAGCCGCGTAGCGGCCTGCTGGGACCACGCCAGCACCGCGTCCACGTCCTCGCCGTAGCGGCGCGTGAGCGTCGTCAGCTCGGCGCGGCGCTCGTGCACGGTGGACAGACCGGCGGGGTCGGCGTCGACACCAGCCAGGTAGGTCGCCAGCTCGGCCGCGACATCGCCTGCCAGGTAACCGATCTCGGCGAGGCGGGATGCCAGGGCCCCGAGCGTCCCGTCGAACGCGGCTGCCCCCTCGACCTCGCGGCGGGCCGACTCGACGAGCTGCAGCACGTCGGGAACCGGCTGCATCGCGTCCTCCTCGCCGACCAGGTGGGCGTGGGCGGACGACGCTGCCCGGCGAAGCTCTTCCGCGTGCTCGAGCCGCTGCGAGAGGGCCTTGAGCTCGTGGTCCTCGCCCGGCTGGGGGTCGACGGCCTCGATCTCCTCCAGACCGGTCCGCAACAGCCCGGCCTGCTCGCGACGGGCCGCCGCCTGCCCGGTGATCAGGGTGAGCTCGCCGTCGACGGCGCTGAAGCGCTCCCACGCCGTGAGGTAGGCGGTCAGCGGCCGCTCGACGCCCTCGCCCCCGAAGCGGTCGACGAGCTGGCGTTGCCGCTCCGGCGACCTCAGCAGGATCTGCTCAGACTGGCCGTGGACCGCGACCAGGTCGTCGGCGAGGTCGGCGAGGGTGGCCACGGGGACTGCACGGCCGCCGAGGTGGGCTCGGCCCCGGCCGTTCGCCCCGACCGTGCGGCTGACGATCAGCTCGCCGCGCCCGTCCGGCAGCGGATCGAGGTCGGCGCCTGCCTCCTCGGCGCGGACCGCGACCGGCCCGTCCCGTGGCACGACGAACCGCCCCTCGACGCCCGCGGTCGACTCCCCCGCTCGCACGGCGCCGGTGTCGGACCGCCCGCCGAGCAGCAGGCCGAGGCCGGTCACGACCATCGTCTTGCCGGCCCCGGTCTCGCCCGTGACGACGGTCAGGCCCGGGCTGAACTCGAGCACCGCCTCGCTGATCACCCCGAGCCCGCGTAGCCGCATCTCCTCGATCACCGCGTCACGCTCATCGCTCGGCCGGGCCGCGCCAGCCGGTGACCGGCAGCCGGAACTTGGCCACCAGCCGGTCCGTGAACGGCGCCGTGGTGAGGCGCGCGAGCCGCACCGGCTCCTCCGAGCGACGCACCTCGATGCGCGCACCTGGCGGCAGCTCGACCGTTCTGCGCCCGTCGCACCACAGCACCCCGGACGACGCCCGGTCGAGGACCTCGACGGCCAGCACCGACGTCGGCGCCACGACGAGCGGGCGCGCGAACAGCGCGTGCGCCGAGATGGGCACCATCAGGAGCGCCTCGACCTCGGGCCAGACCACCGGCCCACCGGCCGAGAAGGCGTAGGCCGTCGACCCGGTGGGCGTGGCCATCACCACGCCGTCGCAGCCCACCGTCGACACGGGGCGACCGTCGACCTCGGTGACGACCTCGAGCATCCGCTGGCGGCTGGACTTCTCCACGCTGGCCTCGTTCACGGCCCAGGTGCGCGTGAGCTCCTCGCCGCGGACGGTGACGCGCACGTCGATCGTCATGCGCTCCTCGACCACGTAGTCGCGTGCCGCGAGCCGGTGGACCGCCTCGGCGAGATCCTCCCGCTCGCTCTCGGCGAGGAAGCCGACGTGACCGAGGTTGACTCCCAGCAGCGGGGCGGGGTGGCCGCGCACGAGTTCCGCGGCGCGCAGGATCGTCCCGTCGCCGCCGAGCACGATGACGAGCTCCGCGTCCCGGACGGCCTGTGTCGGGTCGTCCACCGACCGTGTGGACGCCGGGGCACCCGGGATCGCGTCCGCTTCGTCGGCCAGCATCGTCGGTGAGAAGCCGACCTCGACGAGCCGGTGCAGCAGCTCGGTGGTGGCGTGCACGGCCTCCGGACGTCCCGTGTGCGTGAGCACCAGGACGCTGCGTTCGGTCCGGGACCGGCCGTGCTCGTGTCCCGCGCGCTCCGGATCGACGCCACCCGACACGACCCGGATCACCGGCTCGCCCCCTGCGGCCCGGTCTCGACCGCCGCCGTGACCCGCTCGACGAGCTCCTCGGGCCCGAAACCCTGGATCGCGGACGTGTCACGCCTCAGCCACAGGAAGAACTCGACGTTGCCGCTCGGGCCGGGCAGCGGGCTCGCCTGCACACCCCGCACCCCGAGGCCCAGGGCGCGTCCCGCCTCCGCCACCGCGACGACGGCGTCACGCCGGTGGACGGGGTCGCGCACGACACCACCGGACCCGAGCCTCGCGCGACCCACCTCGAACTGCGGCTTCACCATCAGCACGAGGTCGGCGTCGGGTGCGCTGCAGGCGACGAGCGGCTCCAGCAGCAGCGTCAGCGAGATGAAGGACAGGTCACCCACGACGAGGCCGGGGGCGGGAGCCACGTCGGCAGGCTGCAGCGTCCGCACGTTCGTGCGGTCGAGGACGGTGACGCGCGAGTCGCTGCGCAGCGACCACGCCAGCTGTCCGTAGCCGACGTCGACCGCGACGACGTGCTCGGCTCCCCGGCGCAGCAGGACGTCGGTGAACCCTCCGGTCGACGCCCCAGCGTCCAGGCACCGTCGTCCGTCGACCACGACGTCGGGGAAGGCGTCGAGCGCGCCGACGAGCTTGTGCGCCCCTCGGCTGACGTAGTCCGGTCCCGAGGGCGCCTCAGATACGACGATCGGCGCCGCCGTCTCGACCTGCGTGGCCGACTTGACCGCGGTGCGTCCGCTCACGCTGACGCGTCCGCCGTCGACCAGCTCGGCGGCGTGCTGGCGCGACCGGGCCAGTCCACGACGGACCAGCTCGGCATCGAGTCGCACGCGGCGGGGCACACCGTCAGCCTTCGGTGGACGACAGCCGCTGCTGCAGCGCCTCGTGGATCTCGGCCAGCACCGGCAGCTGCGCGGCCGGGTCGACCTCGTCGTCGAGGCCCGACAGCCGCGCGAGGACGGCGTCGACGGACGCGTCTCCGGTGAGCTCGAGGTCGCCCGCGCCTGTCGGAGACTGGGCATGCGGACGCTGCGGCTCGCGGTGTGGCAGGTCGCGCGCGGGCGTCGAGGTCGGCTCACTCACCGGTCGTCTTCTTCGCGGTCGTCCTCTTCGCGGTCGTCCTCTTCGCGGTCGTCCTCTTCGCGGTCGTCCTCTTCGCCGGCGTCTTCTTCGCCGTCGCCGTCTTCGCGGACGTGTTCTCGGCAGTCGCCCCCGTCGCGGACGCCGTCTTCCCGGACGCCTTCTTCGCGGCGGGCTTCTGCGGCGTCGTCGGCCTCACCGTCGGTGCGGCCGACGGCGCGGACGCGGTGTGGGAGGCCGCGGGGTCCGCCAGAGCGGCCTCGATGTCCGCGAGGCGGCGACGCAGCACCTCGAGCTCGGGAGCCGTGACGACGCCGACGGCGGCGACTCCCCGCTCGACCTCGGTGCGGACGATGTCGACGAGGACGCCCCGGTTGCTGCGGGCCGTCTCGATCAGGTCCTCGGCCAGGCCGGCGATCTGGACCGCCATGGTCGACGCGTTCGAGGGGATGCCGCTGACACCGCCCTGGGCGACCAGCGCCTGGGCGACCTCACGCGCCTTGGCGGCCGTCGCCTCGGACAGCCCACTCGCCAGCTGGACGTACCCACGCAGACCTTCGAGCATCTTTGCCTCCTTCGACGGGGGTCACGCTACCGCCCGGGTCCGTCCGGCACCGACCCGAGGCGACCGGTGTCGAACAGGGACGTCGGCGTGGAGACGTCGTGGCCCGCGTCCCGACGCGACCACACCAGCGCGAGCGCTGCCCGAGCCGTGTCGAGGGGGTCGGAGCCGTGGACCGCCACCCGCACACGGGAGCCGTCGGCCACGACCTCGGCGTCACCGCACACACCCCGCTCACCGGAGACGTCGGACCGCGGCACCGGCCGCTCGAGCTCGGCGAGGGTCCGCAGCACGTAGGTCGGTCGCTGGTGCGGAGGTGCGTCGCAGGCGTCGGCGAGGTCGTGGACGCCGGTGAGGACGAGCACGGTGTCCATGCCGGCCGCCCGCCCTCCCTCGATGTCGGTATCGAGCCGGTCGCCGAGGACCAGAGGCCTGTGCACCTCCAACCGCTGCGCTGCGTAGTCGACCGCCTCGCGGCGGGGCTTCCCGGCGACGATCGGGTCGACGTCCACCGCAGCACGCACCGCCGCGACGAGGGTCCCGTTGCCGGGCGCGATGCCGCGGGCGGTCGGGATCGTCAGGTCGGTGTTCGTGGCGACCCAGAGCGCACCGGCCCGGATGGCGAACGTGGCCTCCGCCAGGTCTGACCAGCCGACCCCCGGGCCGTACCCCTGGACGACGGCGGCCGGTTCGTCGGTCGCGGACTCCACCGGGATCAGACCGGCTGCGCGCAGTGACGCGGCGACCCCCGGCCCGCCGACCGCCAGGACCCGCGTGCCCGGCCCGCAGCGGTCGGCGACCATCCGGGCGGCCACCTGCGCCGACGTCACCACGTCGTCGTCGGTCAGCTCGAGACCCAGCTCGCGCAGGTGCACGGCCACGTCACCCGCGGGCCGCCCGGCGTTGTTGGTCAGGTACGCGACCTTCAGCCCCGCGAGACGCGCGTCGGTCAGGGCCTCGATCGCGTCAGGGACCGCATCCGGACCCACGTAGACCACGCCGTCGAGGTCCGCGAGGAGAGCGTCGTAGGCGTCACGCAGTCTGGACACCGGGCCTCGTCAGGCCGTGGTGCCGTCGACCGAGGGCTTCTCGGCCTCGACCGCCCGGTGGGACCCTGCCTCCCCCTCGGACGCCTCGGACGCCTCGGACTGCCTCGGACTCCTCAGACCCGGACGCGTCCTCAGCCAGGTCGGCGCCGGCGTCGTCGTCACCGTCGAGGAGGTCCATGATCTCCCCGGGCTCGAGGCCGTCCCAGCCGAGACGCTCGGCCGCTCCGGTGATGCCGTCGACGTCGGCGGCAGCGGCACGCTCGAGCCACTCCCGTGCGCTGTCGGCGCGACCGGCTGCCGCCAGGGCGTCCGAGTAGGCGGACATCAGCCGGGCGCGGGCAGCACGGGCGGGCCCCGACCCGGCTGTCGGCGGCACCTCGAGCTCGGCGACCTGCAGCATGACGACGGCTGCGTCGTGCTGGCCAAGGTCCTGTCGCGCTCCCGCCGCCACGATGAGGATCTCCAGCTGGCCCGCACGGTCGAGAGTCCTGGCCTCGTCGGACGCGAACAGGTCCAGGGCCCTCTCGGGGCGCCCCAGCCCACGCTCGCAGTCGGCCATCACCGCGAGGTGCTCGGACGAGCCGGTCAGGCGACGGGCGGTGCGCAGCTCGCGCAGCGCCTCCTCGAACCTGCCGACCTGGTAGGCCGCGATCCCGAGCGCCTCACGCACCAGACCGACACGACCGGCGCGACGCTGGGCCGCCTGGGCGTGCGCGTACGCGAGCTCGGGGTCCTCGTCGAGAAGCTGCGCCGTCATCACGAGGTGCCGCGCGACGGAGGTCGCGTTGTCGCGTGAGAGGGTCCCGAGCTCGCCTCGGACCTGTCGGTCCAGCTCGTCGCCGGTGACCTCCTGGGGCAACGCGGGCTCCTGCTCCCTGATGGAGCGGTCCGCGCCGACGTCGCGAGGCGGTCGCGCGACCGCCCCACGGCCCCCCTCCTGGCCCGGACGATCCGGCCGACCCGCGCCCGGGCGCTCCCCGCGAGCAGCCCCGCGGCCGTCGGTGTCCCGACCACGCCCGGTGGAAGGGCGACCCGACGCGGGGCGACCTGAGGATGGACGGCCAGACGACGGGGGGCCCGAGGGGGCACCTCCCGACGACGCCCGGCCTGACGACCCCGCCCGTGAGCCGGCCCCCGAGGTACGCGACGTCCTGGAGTCATTGCCCCGCGGCGCGCTGCCCCTGGAGCCTGCCCCGCGGCGCGCTGCCCCTGGAGTCACTGCCCGCGGCGCGCTGCCCCTGGAGTCACTGCCCCGCGGCGCGCTGCCCCTGGAGTCACTGCCCCGCGGCGCGCTGCCGCGAGAGTCGTTTCCACGTGAGGAGTCGGTACCCCGATCTGCCCCCGACGTGCGGGGACGACCCTCCCCGCTGCTGCTGCTGCTCTTCGACCAAGGAGATCGCTGTGGACGCGAGCCGCCGCCGGCCGCGTCACCACCACGGTTCGGCCTACCGGAGCCTGTGCCGCTGCGTGACGGACGTCCCGCGCGACCGGCTCCGCCGGTTCCACGGCTCGAGCCCGCTCCGGTTCCCGCGTCGCGACCGGACCCACCTGCACGGCCCGCGCTGGCGCCCGGTCCACCACTGCGGCCTCCGCCTGCGCCACCCGCCGAGCCGGCACCGCGCCCGCCACCGGCGCCGCGGGCGCTACCGCCTCGACCGGCTGCGCCGCCGGCTCCGCGGCCTCCGCGGGATCCACCGCCCGACGCGCCGCCCGGTCGTCCGTCGCGGTCCCCGCGTCCGCGCCCCCTGTCGCTCCCCGCTCCCTGTGCCACTGTCGGCTCCTTCGCTAGCGGTGTGAGCGGCGCCCGACGTGCCGTCGGCGCCACCCTGTCACAACGCGTCTCCACGCAGAAATGCCGATGACGGCCACCCCCGAAGGGGTGGCCGTCATCGAAAGTATGTCCGGCGGCGTCCTACTCTCCCACGAGGTCCCCCTCGCAGTACCATCGGCGCAGTTGGGCTTAGCTTCCGGGTTCGGAATGGAGCCGGGCGTTTCCCCAACGCTATGACCGCCGAAACTCTATGGAGATGTCAGGGTCGTTGACCGACCGCATCTCGGGAACCGCACAGTGGACGCAAGCAAGAAAATGTAGTCAAGTTATCGGCTTATTAGTACCGGTCAGCTTCACGAGTCTTTAGTCCTCGCTTCCACATCCGGCCTATCAACCCAGTAGTCTAGCTGGGAGCCTCTCGGGGCAAGCCCCATGGAAACCTCATCTTGAAGCAGGCTTCCCGCTTAGATGCTTTCAGCGGTTATCCCTTCCGAACGTAGCTAACCAGCCGTGCTCCTGGCGGAACAACTGGCACACCAGAGGTTCGTCCGTCCCGGTCCTCTCGTACTAAGGACAGCCCTTCTCAAGTTTCCTGCGCGCGCAGCGGATAGGGACCGAACTGTCTCACGACGTTCTAAACCCAGCTCGCGTACCGCTTTAATGGGCGAACAGCCCAACCCTTGGGACCGACTCCAGCCCCAGGATGCGACGAGCCGACATCGAGGTGCCAAACCATGCCGTCGATATGGACTCTTGGGCAAGATCAGCCTGTTATCCCCGGGGTACCTTTTATCCGTTGAGCGACCGCGTTTCCACAAACCACGGCCGGGTCACTAGTTCCGACTTTCGTCCCTGCTCGACTTGTCAGTCTCACAGTCAAGCTCCCTTGTGCACTTACACTCGACACCTGATTGCCAACCAGGCTGAGGGAACCTTTGAGCGCCTCCGTTACTCTTTAGGAGGCAACCGCCCCAGTTAAACTACCCATCAGGCACTGTCCCTGATCCGGATTACGGACCGAGGTTAGATATCCAGAACGACCAGAGTGGTATTTCAACGTTGACTCCACCGACACTGGCGTGCCGACTTCACAGTCTCCCACCTATCCTACACAAGCCGTACCGAACACCAATACCAAACTATAGTAAAGGTCCCGGGGTCTTTCCGTCCTGCTGCGCGTAACGAGCATCTTTACTCGTAGTGCAATTTCGCCGAGTTCGCGGTTGAGACAGCGGAGAAGTCGTTACGCCATTCGTGCAGGTCGGAACTTACCCGACAAGGAATTTCGCTACCTTAGGATGGTTATAGTTACCACCGCCGTTTACTGGCGCTTAAGTTCTGAGCTTCGCCTTGCGGCTAACCCGTCCCCTTAACGTTCCAGCACCGGGCAGGCGTCAGTCCGTATACATCGTCTTGCGACTTCGCACGGACCTGTGTTTTTAGTAAACAGTCGCTTCTCCCTGGTCTCTGCGGCCTTCAAGGGCTCGGGCAGCAAGTGCCGTCACCCCTCAGGCCCCCCTTCTCCCGAAGTTACGGGGGCATTTTGCCGAGTTCCTTAACCACGATTCACTCGATCGCCTTAGTATTCTCTACCTGACCACCTGAGTCGGTTTAGGGTACGGGCGGCTAGAACCTCGCGCCGAGGCTTTTCTTGGCAGCATAGGATCATCCAATTCGTGCATTCGCACTATCTATCAGGTCTCAGGCTCATGAGAGGCGGATTTGCCTACCTCTCGCCCTACACCCTTGGACGTGGTCTACCATCGCCACGCTGGACTACCTTCCTGCGTCACCCCTGTTAATACGCTTGCCTACTACCGGTTCGGGTCGCGCGCTCCACTGGATCGTCCCGAAGGACTCACCAGCTTCAGGCGCTTAGCATCACCGGGTTCGGCATGGGCGGTTCTTCGCCGGTACGGGAATATCAACCCGTTGTCCATCGACTACGCCTGTCGGCCTCGCCTTAGGTCCCGACTTACCCAGGGCGGATTAGCCTGGCCCTGGAACCCTTGGTCATTCGGCGGACGGGTTTCTCACCCGTCTTTCGCTACTCATGCCTGCATTCTCACTCGTGTGGCGTCCACGACTGGGTTACCCCGCCGCTTCACTCGCCACACGACGCTCCCCTACCCATCCACACGCCTGGATCGCTAGGCGACCTGGCTGTTGTGTGAATGACACGGCTTCGGCGGTGTGCTTGAGCCCCGCTACATTGTCGGCGCGGAATCACTTGACCAGTGAGCTATTACGCACTCTTTCAAGGATGGCTGCTTCTAAGCCAACCTCCTGGTTGTCTGTGCAACTCCACATCCTTTTCCACTTAGCACACGCTTGGGGGCCTTAGCTGGTGTTCTGGGCTGTTTCCCTCTCGACTACGGAGCTTATCCCCCGCAGTCTCACTGCCACGCTCTCACTTACCGGCATTCGGAGTTTGGCTGACGTCAGTAACCTTGTAGGGCCCATCAGTCATCCAGTAGCTCTACCTCCGGCAAGAAACACGTGACGCTGCACCTAAATGCATTTCGGGGAGAACCAGCTATCACGGAGTTTGATTGGCCTTTCACCCCTACCCACAGCTCATCCCCCAGGTTTTCAACCCTGGTGGGTTCGGTCCTCCACGCGGTCTTACCCGCGCTTCAACCTGGCCATGGGTAGATCACTCCGCTTCGGGTCTAGAGCACGCGACTGATTCGCCCTATTCGGACTCGCTTTCGCTACGGCTTCCCCACACGGGTTAACCTCGCCACGTACCACTAACTCGCAGGCTCATTCTTCAAAAGGCACGCTGTCACTTCGCACAAGGCTCAGCTCCAACGGCTTGTAGGCACACGGTTTCAGGTACTATTTCACTCCCCTCCCGGGGTACTTTTCACCTTTCCCTCACGGTACTTGTCCGCTATCGGTCACCAGGGAGTATTTAGGCTTAGGGGGTGGTCCCCCCAGATTCGTACGGGATTTCTCGGGCCCCGTACTACTTGGGATCCCCATCGGAAGTGCGCGCCATTTCGTCTACGGGGGTAGCACCCTCTGTGCCGGACCTTTCAATGTCCTTCGACTATGACGCGCATTTTTGACTCCCTGCCTGAGTAGTAGCTCAGACTGACGGGTCCCACAACCCCGTACACGCAACGCCTACTAGCTATCACACGTGTACGGTTTGGCCTCTTCCGCTTTCGCTCGCCACTACTCACGGAATCGCTGTTGCTTTCTCTTCCTGAGGGTACTGAGATGTTTCACTTCCCCTCGTTCCCTCCGCACGCCCTATGTGTTCAGGCGTGGGTGACTGGAGATGAATCCAGCCGGGTTTCCCCATTCGGAAATCCTCGGATCACAGTTCGGTTGCCAACTCCCCGAGGCTTATCGCAGGCTCCTACGTCCTTCATCGGCTCCTGGTGCCAAGGCATCCACCGTATGCCCTTAAAAACTTGGCTACAGATATCAAAGATGCTCGCGTCCACTGTGCAGTTCTCAAGCTACGGGCGGTCCCGAACCCCATTCCCGGCGCCTGGCCACGATCGTGGCCGGTTCGTCCGAGGGGTTGGTCCGTTGCGTAGAGGGGGGCAGTGCCCGTTCCCTCAGGACCCAACAGCGCGCCGAGGCCGTCTCCACCGCTCTGCTCCAGGTTCCGTCCGGCAAGCCGGTCGTACTGAGGAGCGTCGCTGTGGCGACGGCCAACTGGTCAATGTTCCACCCTTGAGCTCCACCCCGAGTACGTACGACTCGGGCGTGGGCCTGGACGCCGGCGAACCGGCGCCAGATGCTCCTTAGAAAGGAGGTGATCCAGCCGCACCTTCCGGTACGGCTACCTTGTTACGACTTCGTCCTAATCGCCAGTCCCACCTTCGACAGCTCCCTCCCACAAGGGGTTGGGCCACTGGCTTCGGGTGTTACCGACTTTCATGACGTGACGGGCGGTGTGTACAAGCCCCGGGAACGTATTCACCGCAGCGTTGCTGATCTGCGATTACTAGCGACTCCGACTTCATGGGGTCGAGTTGCAGACCCCAATCCGAACTGAGACTGGCTTTTTGGGATTCGCTCCACCTTGCGGTCTCGCAGCCCTTTGTACCAGCCATTGTAGCATGCGTGAAGCCCAAGACATAAGGGGCATGATGATTTGACGTCATCCCCACCTTCCTCCGAGTTGACCCCGGCAGTCTCTTATGAGTCCCCGGCATTATCCGCTGGCAACATAAGACGAGGGTTGCGCTCGTTGCGGGACTTAACCCAACATCTCACGACACGAGCTGACGACAACCATGCACCACCTGCGCAGGACCCTTGCGGACCTCACATCTCTGTGAGATTTCCCTGCATGTCAAGCCTTGGTAAGGTTCTTCGCGTTGCATCGAATTAATCCGCATGCTCCGCCGCTTGTGCGGGGCCCCGTCAATTCCTTTGAGTTTTAGCCTTGCGGCCGTACTCCCCAGGCGGGGCGCTTAATGCGTTTGCTGCGGCACGGAACTCGTGGAATGAGCCCCACACCTAGCGCCCAACGTTTACGGCATGGACTACCAGGGTATCTAATCCTGTTCGCTACCCATGCTTTCGCTCCTCAGCGTCAGTTACGGCCCAGAGACCCGCCTTCGCCACCGGTGTTCCTCCTGATATCTGCGCATTTCACCGCTACACCAGGAATTCCAGTCTCCCCTACCGCACTCTAGTCTGCCCGTACCCACTGCAGGCCCGGGGTTAAGCCCCGAGTTTTCACAGCAGACGCGACAGACCGCCTACGAGCTCTTTACGCCCAATAATTCCGGACAACGCTTGCACCCTACGTATTACCGCGGCTGCTGGCACGTAGTTAGCCGGTGCTTCTTCTGCAGGTACCGTCACTTTCGCTTCTTCCCTGCTGAAAGAGGTTTACAACCCGAAGGCCTTCATCCCTCACGCGGCGTCGCTGCATCAGGCTTTCGCCCATTGTGCAATATTCCCCACTGCTGCCTCCCGTAGGAGTCTGGGCCGTGTCTCAGTCCCAGTGTGGCCGGTCGCCCTCTCAGGCCGGCTACCCGTCGTCGCCTTGGTGGGCCGTTACCCCACCAACAAGCTGATAGGCCGCGAGTCCATCCCTGACCGATAAATCTTTCCAACCTCTCAGATGCCTAAGAGGTTCGTATCCGGTATTAGCTCCGGTTTCCCGGGGTTATCCCAGAGTCAGGGGCAGGTTACTCACGTGTTACTCACCCGTTCGCCACTGATCCGCCAGTGCAAGCACTGACTTCACCGTTCGACTTGCATGTGTTAAGCACGCCGCCAGCGTTCGTCCTGAGCCAGGATCAAACTCTCCGTTGATGTCTTAAGGTGACCACGGCGAACCGTGGCACCGACACATAGAGATGGCACCCACCGAAGCAGGTGCCGTTCTTAGATCTGGCTGAGCAGATTCTCGCTAGCTATGTAGTGTTACATAACTGATCATCTGTCATACCAAAGGAATTCCGCGTAGGAAGCTCGCTCACCGACGTATGTCGGTCGCGCTGCCACCCACGACGGGGTTTTGGCATTGACTTTTGGCACGCTGTTGAGTTCTCAAGGAGCGGACGCGCACCGATCGAGACCCTTTCGGGTTCTGCTCTCGGGGCAACCCTTCTAACTTACCCGTCTGTCTCCACTCAGTCAAACCCGCCGCGTTCGTGCCGGCGGACCTGGCCTCGTGGCCCAGATCGGCCCTCTACGTTAGCACCCGGACGTGGTCTTACCGACCGTCCGTCCCGGCCCTTGCGAAGAGGGGGTCTGCCCTGCGGGACCGGCCACCTCTCGGTGTCCGTGCCTCCCTGTCGGGCTGACGTCGAGAACATTAGGCGGGTTCCGCGACTCACGTCAAATCGGGTGGTCCGGGGTGGACCCTCCGACCATCTGGCGCCTAGATCCGGTGCAGCGCAACCGATCTGGATGCGCAGCTGCGCTCAGGCACGCACCTCGACGGCGGCGAGGGTCTTCCGGCCCCTTCGGAGGACGGCGTAGCGACCGTGCAGGAGGTCACCCGTCGAGAGCGAGGCCGCGGGGTCGGTCACCTTGACGTTGTTGACGTAGGCACCCCCCTCGTCCACGGTCCGTCGGGCGGCGGCCCTGCTGGCTGCCAGGCCGGTGGCCACGAAGAGGTCCAGAACGGCCAGGTCGGTGGGCGCCACACGGGCCGTCTCCAGCTCCCGCGTCGCGTCCCGGAGCGTGCCCTCGTCCAGCGAAGCCAGCTCGCCCTTGCCGAAGAGGGCCGCCGACGCGGACTCCACCGCCCTGGTGGCCTGCTCCCCGTGCACGAGCGTGGTGACGTCCTGCGCCAGGGCGCGCTGGGCCTCCCGCGCGAACGGGCGGTCGGCAACGCTCTCCTCGAGGCGGGCGACCTCCTCCCGCGTGCGGTCGGTGAAGACCTTGAGCAGCTGGACGACCGAGGCGTCCTCCACGTTGAGCCAGAACTGGTAGAAGGCGTACGGGCTGGTCATGTCGGCGCTGAGCCAGACCGCGTTCCCCTCGGACTTGCCGAACTTCTGCCCGGAGGCATCCGTGATGAGCGGGGTCGTCAGCAGGTGCGCGGTCGCCCCCTCGACCCGGTGGATCAGGTCAACCCCCGCCGTGAGGTTGCCCCACTGGTCGTTCCCGCCTGTCTGCAGCGTGCACCCGTACGAGCGGAACAGCTCGAGGAAGTCGAGCCCTTGGAGCAGCTGGTAGCTGAACTCGGTGTAGCTGATGCCCTCGCTGCTCTGCAGGCGTGCGGCGACCGCGTCCTTGCGGATCATCGCGTTCACCCGGAAGTGCTTGCCGACGTCCCGCAGGAAGTCGAGCGCGGACAGCGGAGCGGTCCAGTCCAGGTTGTTCACGAGCGTGGCCGCGTGCGGTCCGTCGAAGTCGAGGAAGGGCCGGACCTGCTCGGCGATCCGGGCCACCCACTGCGCGACGGTCTCCTTGCTGTTGAGCGTCCTCTCGGCCGTGGCCTTGGGGTCACCGATCAGTCCCGTCGAACCGCCGACCAGGCACAGGGGGCGGTGGCCGGCGCGCTGCAGGTGACGCATCACGACGAGCTGAACCAGGTTTCCCATGTGCAGGCTCGGCGCGGTCGGGTCGAAGCCGCAGTAGAAGGTGACCGGACCTGCGGCGAGGGCGGAACGCAGCGCGGCCTCGTCGGTGGTCTGCGCCACCAGTCCGCGCCACTGCAGCTCGTCGAGGATGTCGGTCACGTGCGTCTCCTTGCTCGCGGGTGGGCCCTGCGGTCGCGGGCCACGGCGGACAGCCTGCCCGATGGTGCTCACGAGCGACGAACGGGTTGACCCGCGGCACGCGCCGCCGTGCGGGACGCGCCGGGTCGGTACACCGAGACGGAGGGATCGCCGGTCAGCCAGAACCGCCAGGGGAACGCGTCGCCGTCGCCGCCCGCACCCGACACCCCGACCCGTGGGCCGGACGAGATCGCGGCCCGCAGGTGGGACCGGCTCCGCGGCCGCAGACGCAGCGGCCCGCCGTCGAGCGGGGACCCGTCGCCGCTGCCGTCGATGCCCAGCGCCGCCGTCAGCCGGGCGGGGCCGCGCGCGAGGTCGCGGTCGTCCCGTGCGGCGGGACGGCGCTGCCGGGCGAGGTCCACCCCGTCGACAACCTCGCCCGCCCGCAGCAGGACGGCGCTCGCGCGTCCCTCAGGTCCGCACACCACGTTCGCGCACCAGTGCATGCCGTAGCTGAAGTACACGTACAGCACGCCCGACGGCCCGAACATGACGGCGTTGCGGGGCGTGCGACCCCGGTAGGCGTGGGACCCGGGGTCGTGAGCCCCGTCGTAGGCCTCGACCTCGGTGAGGCGCACGGTGACGGAGCCCTCGCCGGTGCTGTGGGTGAGCAGCGCGCCCAGCAGCCGCGGGGCCACCACGGGCGCGGACCGCTCCAGCAGGGTCAGGTGCGCCGACGGATCTTGGAGCCCAGCCACACCAGCGGATCGTACTTGCGGTCGACCGCACGCTCCTTGAGCGGGATCAGGGCGTTGTCCGTGATCTTGATGTGCTCGGGGCAGACCTCGGTGCAGCACTTCGTGATGTTGCACATGCCCAGACCGTGCTCCTCCTGGGCCTCGGCGGCGCGTGAGCCGTGGGCGTCCAGGGGGTGCATGTCGAGCTCGGCCATCCGCATCAGGAAGCGGGGGCCGGCGAACGCCTCCTTGTTCTCCTCGTGGTCGCGCACCACGTGGCAGACGTCCTGGCACAGGAAGCACTCGATGCACTTGCGGAACTCCTGAGGGCGCTCGACGTCCACCTGCGCCATCCGGTACTGGCCGGGCTCGACGCCCGGCGGCGGGACGAACGCGGGGATCTCGCGCGCCTTCTCGTAGTTGAACGACACGTCGGTGACGAGGTCCTTGACGACCGGGAACGCCCGCAGCGGTGTGACCGTGACGACCTCGTCCTCGGCGAACAGGTTCATGCGCGTCATGCACAGCAGGCGTGGGCGGCCGTTGACCTCCGCACTGCACGAGCCGCACTTGCCGGCCTTGCAGTTCCACCGGACGGCCAGGTCCGGCGCCTGCGTGCCCTGGAGGCGGTGGATCACGTCGAGGACGACCTCGCCCTCGTTCACCTCGACGGTGAAGTCGCGGAGACCGCCGTCGTCGCTGTCACCACGCCACACGCGGAAGGACGCCTGGTAGCTCACCGCTGCCACCGCGCCGGCTGGTCGGGCCTGGTCCGCTGCGTCATGACGCCTCCGTCGGTCGGCCGGTGCGGGCGGGGATCTCGTCCGGCGACAGGTACTTGGACAGCTCCGACTCCTCGAACAGCTCGAGCAGGTCCGGGCGGATCGACGGCACCGGCTGGCGGCGCAGCGCGACGGCGCCGGAGTCGTCGAGGCCGCAGACGAGGTTGACGCCCCGCCAGGCCGCGTCCATCGCCGGATGGTCCTCGCGCGTGTGCCCGCCGCGGCTCTCGGTGCGCTCCAGCGCGGCGAGCGCGATGCACCGCGAGACCAGGATCATGTTCTGCAGGTCGAGCGCGAGGTGCCAGCCGGGGTTGAACTGCCGGTGCCCCTCGACGACGACGCGGTCGGCACGCCGCTCGAGCGCGTCCAGGCGCTCCAGCGCCTCGGCCACCTCCTCCTCGCGGCGGATGATCCCCACCAGGTCGTTCATCGTCTGCTGAAGCTCGGTGTGCACCGTGTAGGGGTTCTCGGGTGCTGCGTCGGCCGCCTCGCCCTCTCGCGGGTGGAAGGACGCGACCGCACGGCGGCACGCCTCGTCGACGTCCGAGTCCCCCACCGTCGGACGCTTGTCACCCAGGCCCTCGAGGTAGGCGGCGGCGCCGGCGCCGGCCCGGCGCCCGAAGACGAGCAGGTCGGAGAGCGAGTTGCCGCCCAGCCGGTTCGAGCCGTGCATCCCGCCTGCCACCTCGCCGGCCGCGAACAGTCCGGGCACGGTCGACGCGGCCGTGTCGGCCTCGACCTCGACCCCGCCCATCACGTAGTGGCAGGTAGGCCCGACCTCCATCGGCTCCGCGGTGATGTCGACGTCCGCGAGCTCCTTGAACTGGTGGTGCATCGACGGCAGGCGTCGGACGATCTCCTCGGCCGGCAGCCGGGTGGAGACGTCGAGGAACACCCCGCCGTGGGGCGAGCCCCGCCCCTCCTTGACCTCGGTGTTGATCGCGCGGGCGACCTCGTCGCGAGGCAGCAGCTCCGGGCGGCGCTTGTTGTTCTCCGGGTCCGTGTACCAGCGGTCCGCCTCCTCCTCGGAGTCGGCGTACTGGCCGCGGAACACGTCCGGCACGTGGTCGAACATGAACCGTGAGCCCTCGGAGTTGCGCAGCACTCCCCCGTCACCGCGCACCGACTCGGTCACGAGGATGCCCTTGACGGACGGGGGCCAGACCATGCCGGTGGGGTGGAACTGCACGAACTCCATGTTGAGCAGGGTCGCGCCGGCACGCAGAGCCAGCGCGTGGCCGTCACCGGTGTACTCCCACGAGTTGGAGGTCACCTTGAACGACTTGCCGATGCCGCCGGTCGCGAGGATCACCGCGGGGGCGTCGAAGACGACGAACCGTCCGGACTCGCGCCAGTACCCGACGGCGCCGGCGACGGCGTCCCCGTCCTTGACGAGGTCGGTGATGGTCAGCTCGGCGAAGACCCTGATGCGTGCGTCCAGATCGCCGTGCTCGCGCAGGTCCTCCTGCTGGAGGGAGACGATCTTCTGCTGGAGCGTACGGATCAGCTCGAGCCCGGTGCGGTCGCCGACGTGGGCGAGACGGGGGTACTCGTGCCCGCCGAAGTTGCGCTGGCTGATGCGGCCGTCGGCGGTGCGGTCGAACAGCGCGCCGTAGGTCTCCAGCTCCCACACGCGCTGCGGCGCCTCCTGGGCGTGCAGCTCGGCCATCCTCGGGTTGTTGAGGAACTTGCCGCCGCGCATGGTGTCCCGGAAGTGGACCTGCCACCCGTCCTTGGAGTTGGCGTTGCCCATCGAGGCCGCGATGCCGCCCTCGGCCATGACGGTGTGCGCCTTGCCGAACAGCGACTTGCAGATGATGGCGGTGCGCAGACCCTGCTCGCGGGCCTCGATGGCCGCGCGCAGGCCGGCGCCCCCCGCACCGATGACCAGGACGTCGTAGGAGTGGCGCTCGGTCTCGGTCACCCGATGAACCTCAGATCTGTGATGACGCCGGCGGCGACGAGCCCGACGTAGGCGTCGGTGACGATCAGGCTGCCGATGGTGATCCAGGCGAGCTGCATGTGCCGGGCGTTCATCCAGCTCACGCGCTGCCAGGCCCGGTAGCGCACCGGGTGCTTGGAGAAGCTGTTGATCTTGCCCGCGACGATGTGGCGGCACGAGTGGCAGGACAGCGTGTAGGCCCACAGCAGGACCACGTTGACCACCAGCACCACGTTCCCCAGCCCGAAGCCGAAGCCCGTGGGCGAGTGGAAGGCCAGGATCGCGTCGTAGGTGTTAATCAGGGAGATGACCACGGCCGCGTAGAACGTGTAGCGGTGCAGGTTCTGCCCGATCAGCGGGAAGCGCGTCTCCCCCGTGTAGGTGGAGTGCGGCTCCGCCACGGCGCAGGCGGGCGGCGACAGCCAGAACGACCGGTAGTAGGCCTTGCGGTAGTAGTAGCAGGTCAGCCGGAAGAGCAGCAGGAACGGCAGCGTGAGGATCGCCAGCGGGATGAACGGCGGGAACGCCGGCAGGAACTCACCGAAGTGGGCCGACCCGGGTACGCACGAGGCGCTGACGCACGGCGACACGAAGGGGGTCAGGTAGTGGTAGTCGTCGACCCAGTAGTCGCGCTGGCTGGCCGTTCTCACCGTCGCGTAGACGACGAAGAAGACCAGGCCGGCCACGGTCAGAGCGGGTTCGACCCACCAGCGGTCCGTGCGGAGCGAGCGGAAGTCGATGCGGGCACGGCCGGGGGCGCCAACACCCCGGGGGCCGACGCGCGCGGTGCGGTCGGTGGGGGACGTCGTCATCTGGTCGCGGCTCCAGTCAGCGGGGACCGGAGGCGCCGAGGCCCTCGTCGTCCGAGTCGGCCCAGAAGTCGGACGAGTAGTCGTCATCAGGGATGTAGACGACCTCGGAGTCGCCCGCGGCGCCGCTGCGCGGTGCCGTCTGCGCGAGCAGGTTGAGGTCGGCGGCCAGCCGGGCGACGTCGTCCTTGAGCCGGTGGATGTCCACCGTGTCGCCGTAGTCCGCGCCCAGCGACTGGAGGGTCCGACGCAGGTCGGCCACCAGGGACCGTGCGTGCGTGATGTCGCTCTGCGCCGTCATGAGCCCTGCACCGTCAGGCGTTGCATCTGGACCGACCCTCCCGGCCCGCGACGTCGCGGGCCCGATGAGCGCAGTCTGCCGAGAGCAGCCACCCAGGACAAGCCTGCGCCAACGCGTGTCGGTCCCGGTGCGCCTCGTCGGCGGTTCACGCGGAGGCGGTTCGCCGCGCCCACGTGCGCGAGGCCGCGAGCGCCTGGCGTGCCTGCGCCAGCTGCTCGGCGACGCGTGGCGGTGCAGTTCCGCCGACCGCGTCGCGGCTGGCCAGGGAGCCTTCCACGGAGAGCACCTCGCGCACCGACGGCGTGAGCAGCGGGTCGATGGCTCCGAGGTCGTCGTCCGACAGGTCCCACAGCTCGATGCCACGCTCCTCGCAGACGCGCACGCAGGCCCCGGCGACCTCGTGGGCGACCCGGAAGGGCGTGCCCTCGCGCACGAGCCACTCGGCGACGTCGGTGGCGAGCGCGAAGCCCTGCGGCGCGAGCGCGGCCATGCGCCCCGTGTGGAACGTCAAGGTGGCGACCATGCCGGCCACGGCGGGCAGCAGGACCTCGAGCGTGTCGACGGCGTCGAACACGGGTTCCTTGTCCTCCTGCAGGTCGCGGTTGTAGGCGAGCGGCAGTCCCTTGAGGGTGGCGAGCAGGCCGGTGAGGTCACCGATCAGGCGCCCGGCCTTGCCGCGCGCCAGCTCCGCCACGTCGGGGTTCTTCTTCTGCGGCATGATCGACGAGCCGGTGGAGAAGGCGTCGTCGAGCGTGATGAACGAGAACTCCTTGGTGGCCCAGAGGACGACCTCCTCGCTGATCCGCGACAGGTCGACCCCGATCATCGCGGCGACGAAACCGAACTCGGCCACGACGTCGCGCGCCGCGGTGCCGTCGATGGAGTTCTGCACCGGCCCGTCGAATCCGAGGTCGGCCGCGACGGCCGCCGGGTCGAGCCCCAGCGACGAGCCGGCCAGCGCCCCGGACCCGTAGGGCGACAGCGCCGCACGCGCGTCCCAGTCGCGCAGCCGGTCCACGTCACGCAGCAGCGGCCACGCGTGAGCGAGCAGGTGGTGGGCGAGCAGCACCGGCTGGGCGTGCTGCAGGTGGGTACGGCCCGGCATGGGCGCGTTCGGGTGCGCAGAGGCCTGGTCGACCAGGGCCTCGACGACGTCCAGCACGCCTCCGGCGACGCGACGTGCGTTCTCGCGCAGGTACATCCGGACGAGTGTGGCGATCTGGTCGTTGCGCGAGCGTCCGGCGCGGAGCCTGCCCCCGAGGTCGGCGCCCGCACGCTCGACCAGGCCGCGCTCCAGGGCGGAGTGCACGTCCTCGTCGTCCTGGTCGGGGACGAAGGCGCCTGACGAGACGTCGGCGTCCAGCCGGTCGAGCGCGTCGAGCATCCCGGCGAGCGCGTCGTCGTCGAGGAGGCCGGCGCCGTGCAGGACGCGTGCGTGGGCGCGCGACCCCTCGATGTCGTACCGGGCCAGCCGCCAGTCGAAGTGGGTGCTCTTGGACAGGGCCGCGAGCGCGTCGGCCGGGCGGCCGCTGAAGCGACCGCCCCACAAGGCGCCGGTCGCCGTCGTCCCGGTGCCCATCAGTCCGTTCCGGCTTCCATCGCGGCGTGCTCGAGCGCGAGCTCCTCGTCGCCGAGCACGGCCGGGTTCGCCGTGATCCTGTCGGCGCCGCCGGCGGGCAGGGCACCGAACAACGTCCCGTTCTCGACCAGGACCTGGCCCTGGTCCAGCGGCTGGTCGGCGTAGAGCTCGAGCAGGGCGCGGGAGTCGGCGATGTCGAGGTTGCGCATGGTCAGCTGCCCGATCCGGTCGGTGGGGCCGAACGCGGCGTTCTCGGTGCGCTCCATCGACAGCTTGTCAGGGTGGTAGGAGAAGGCGGGACCGTCGGTACGCAGGACCGTGTAGTCCTCGCCCCGACGCAGCCGCAGGGTGACCTCGCCGGTGACGACCGAGGCGATCCAGCGCTGGATCGACTCCTGCAGCATGAGTGACTGCGGGTCGAGCCAGCGCCCCTCGTACATCAGCCGGCCGAGCCGCCGTCCCTGCGCGTGGTAGCTGGCGACGGTGTCCTCGTTGTGCACGGCGTTCAGCAGCCGCTCGTAGCAGGCCCACAGCAGCGCCATCCCCGGCGCCTCGTAGATGCCCCGGGACTTGGCCTCGATGATCCGGTTCTCGATCTGGTCGGACATCCCCAGCCCGTGCCGGCCGCCGATGGTGTTCGCCTCGTGCACGAGCTCGACCGCGTCGGTGTACGACGTGCCGTTGATCGCGACCGGACGACCACGCTCGAACCGGACCGTGACGTCCTCGGCCTCGATCTCGACGGCGGGGTCCCAGAACCGCACGCCCATGATCGGGTCGACGATCTCCAGCGAGACGTCGAGGTGCTCGAGGGTCTTCGCCTCGTGGGTGGCGCCCCAGATGTTCGCGTCGGTCGAGTACGCCTTCTCGGCGCTGTCGCGGTACGGCAGGTCTCGCTGGGTCAGCCACTGGCTCATCTCGGCGCGGCCGCCGAGCTCCGTGACGAAGTCGCGGTCGAGCCACGGCTTGTAGATCCGCAGGGACGGGTTCGCGAGCAGCCCGTAGCGGTAGAACCGCTCGATGTCGTTGCCCTTGAAGGTGGAGCCGTCGCCCCAGATGTCCACACCGTCCTCGTGCATGGCGCGCACCAGCAGCGTTCCGGTGACGGCGCGCCCCAGCGGGGTGGTGTTGAAGTAGGTGCGACCCCCGGACCGGATGTGGAAGGCGCCGCACGACATGGCGACCAGACCGGCCTCGACGAGGGCGTGTCGGCAGTCCACGGCACGGGCCACCTCGGCGCCGTACTGCATCGCACGGCCGGGGATGGCGGCGATGTCCGGCTCGTCGTACTGGCCGATGTCCGCCGTGTACGTGCAGGGGACGGCACCCTTCTCGCGCATCCACGCCACGGCGACGGACGTGTCCAGGCCGCCGGAGAAGGCGATGCCGACCCGCTCGCCGACCGGTAGTGACGTCAGGACCTTGCTCACGGGTGCTCCTCCAGGTGCTTCGTGGTCGGGGGTTCCTCGTCCGGTGCGGACGTCACGCGGTCTCCTCCACGCGACCTGACGCGAAGGACAGGAAGCGGTCCGCAAGGGCCTGCCCACCGAGCGGGTCCCGTGAGATCACCAGCACGGTGTCGTCACCCGCGATGGTGCCCAGGACGGCCGGCAGGACCGACTGGTCGACGGCCGAGGCGAGGAACTGCGCGGCGCCGGGCGGCGTGCGCAGGATGACGAGGTTCGCGCTGGCGTCCGCCGTCACGAGCAGCTCCTCGCACAGCCGTGTCAGGCGCGCGTCCAGCTGCTCGATCGGCACCGCGCACCGTGGCGTGCGGTCGACGCCGGCGGCGGGCACGGCGTAGACGAGCGTCCCGCCCGCCCCCCGCACCTTGCTGGCACCGATCTCCACGAGGTCGCGCGACAGCGTCGCCTGGGCGACCTCGACGCCGTCCTCGGCGAGGAGAGCGGCGAGCTCCGGCTGCGAGTGCACGGCGTGGCGCGCCAGGATGCCGGCGATCCGGGCGTGGCGAGCCGTCTTCGTGGCGGGGATGGACGTCACGGGTGTTCCAGCAACCAGGTCAGCAGCGCCTTCTGGGCGTGCAGCCGGTTCTCGGCCTCGTCCCAGACCACGGACGCCGGTCCGTCGATCACGTCGGCGGAGATCTCGAGCCCCCGGTAGGCCGGCAGGCAGTGCAGGACGACGGCCCCGTCCGCGGCCCGCCCCAGCGCCGCACCGTCCACGGCGAACGGTGCGAACGGGCTCTGCCCGCCTGCGCGGGAGTCCTTCTCTCCCTCCTGTCCCATCGAGACCCAGGTGTCGGTGGCGAGCACGTCGGCGCCCTCCGCCGCGGCGGCCGGGTCGTCGAGGACGGTCACGGAACCCCCGGTCCCGGCGGCAACCCGCCGGGCGTCGGCGATCACGGCAGGGTCGGGCAGGTGGCTGGACGGTGTGCCGATGCGCACGTGCAGACCGGCCGTCGCGCCACCGAGCGCGTACGAGTGCGCCATGTTGTTGGCACCGTCGCCCAGGTAGGTCAGCGTGAGTCCGGCGACGGAGCCGGTGTCGGGGTCGCCCTTGTGCTCCGCCACCGTCTGCAGGTCGGCCAGGATCTGGCACGGGTGGAACATGTCGGTGAGTGCGTTCACCACGGGAACCGCACTGACGGAGGCCATCTCCTCGATCCGGTCCTGCCCGAACGTACGCCACACGATCGCCCTCACCTGGCGGTCCAGGACGCGGGCCGTGTCGGCGACGGGCTCGCCGCGACCCAGCTGGCTGCTCTGGGCGTCGATCACCAGCGGGTAGCCGCCGAGCTCGGCGATGCCCACGCTGAAGGACACCCGCGTCCGCGTGGACGGCTTGTCGAAGATGACCGCGACGGCCTGGGGCCCCTCGAGGGGCCGCAGGGACAGGCGGTCCGCCTTCGCCTTCGCCGCCAGCGCCAGCACCTCGGCCTGCTCGCTCGGGGTCAGGTCGTCGTCGCGCAGGAAGTGGCGGGTCATCGCGGGTCTCCTTCGGTCGCCGGAGGCTGCGCCGCGTCGGCGGCGGCGGTCGCGGCCCGGCACAGGTGGGGCAGGGCCGAGGTGAACTCTGCCGCCTGGGCGGCCGACAGGACGAGAGGCGGTGCCAGTCGCACCGTGTCGGGTGCGACGGCGTTCACGATGAAGCCCGCGTCGAGCGCCGCAGCGGCCACCTGGGCGGCGACCGGCCGGTGCAGGGCGACCCCGATCAGCAGGCCCTCGCCCCGCACCTCCCGCACGAGCGGGTCGGCGGCCGCAAGGTCCGCGCGCCAGGCGGCGCCCAGCGACCGCGCGTGCTCGACGAGGCCGTCGGTCTCGATCACGCGGAGCGTCGCGAGGGCCGCGGCACAGGCGACGGGGTTGCCCCCGAAGGTCGTGCCGTGCTGGCCGGGGCCGAGCAACGACCCCGCCGTCGGACCGAGCCCGGCGACGGCTCCGATCGGGAAACCACCTCCGAGCCCCTTCGCCATCGTCACCACGTCGGGCCGCACGTCGTCCCCGCCGAGGGCGGGGTGCTGGTGCGCGAACCAGGCGCCCGTACGCCCGATGCCGGTCTGCACCTCGTCCAGGACCAGCAGAGCCCCTGCGGCCCGGGTGATCTCGCGTGCAGCGGCCAGGTAGCCGGGCGGCGCCGGGATCACACCGGCCTCCCCCTGCACGGGCTCGAGGACCACGGCCGCGACGCTCTCGTCGACCGTCGCGCGCAACGCCTCGACGTCGCCGAAGGGGACGTGCTCGACGCCGCCGGGAAGCGGCTCGAAGGGCTCGCGGTAGGCCTGCTTGTGGGTCAGCGCGAGGGCGCCCATCGTCCGCCCGTGGAACGCACCCACGGCCGCCACGGTGCGCGGACGGCCGGTGCGCCGCGCCATCTTCAGGGCCGCCTCCAGCGCCTCGGCACCCGAGTTGCACAGGTAGACGCGTGACCCTTCGGGGGCGTCGAGGAGACCGAGCAGACGCTCGGCCAGGGCCACCTGCGGCCCGGTCGCGAAGAAGTTGGAGACGTGCCCGAGCGTGGACATCTGCGTCGTCACGGCCTCCACCAGGGCCGGGTGGGCGTGTCCCAGGGCGTTCACGGCGATCCCGGCGAGAAGGTCGAGGTACCGGCGCCCCTCGGCGTCGTGCACCACGCACCCGTCGCCGCGCACGAGGACGCGCGAGGGCGTGCCGAAGGTGTTCATCACCGAGCCCGTGTAGCGAGCGAGAACCTCGGTCCCCTCGGGCTGCGCGCTCACGGGACCACCATCGTCCCGGTGCCCTCGCTGGTGAGCATCTCCAGCAGCAGGGCGTGCGGCAGCCGACCGTCCACCACCGTCGCCCGGCGAACACCGCCCCGCACGGCTCGCAGGCAGGCGTTCATCTTGGGGAGCATCCCCGAGTCGAGCTCCGGCAGAACCTCTTCCAGCTCGTCCGCTCCGATCTGCTGCACCAGCGACGACCTGTCGGGCCAGGCGCTGTACAGGCCCTCGACGTCCGTGAGGACGACGAGCTTGACCGCCCCGAGCGCGACCGCGAGGGCGGCGGCGGCGGTGTCGGCGTTGACGTTGAGCACCTGCCCGGTCGGGTCCGGTGCGACCGTCGAGACGACGGGGATGCGACCCGCCGAGACGAGGTCGAGCACCGCGGCAGGGTCGACCTCCACGACGTCGCCCACCAGGCCGACGTCGACCGCCTCGCCGTCGACCACCGGGCGTGTGCGCTCCGCGCGGAGAAGCCCGGCGTCCTCGCCCGAGAGCCCTACGGCGTGCGGACCGTGCTCGTTGATGAGACCCACGAGCTCACGGCCGACCTGACCCACGAGCACCATGCGGACGACGTCCACGGTCTCCTCCGTGGTCACCCTGAGTCCGGCCCTGAACTCGCTCTCGATGCCGAGCCGGCCCAGCATCGCCGTGACCTGGGGACCGCCGCCGTGCACCACGACGGGCCTGATCCCGACGTACCGCAGAAGGACCATGTCCTCGGCGAAGGCCCGCTTGAGGCCCTCGTCGACCATGGCGTTCCCGCCGTACTTGATCACCACCGTCTGGCCGTGGAACTCCTTGAGCCAGGGGAGGGCGTCGGTCAGCACGGCGGCGCGGTGGGCGTCGCCGTCCGGGTCGTCCGGGCGCATCACGCGGGTGGTGCCCCATCGGCGGGGTTGCTGCTGCTGGGTCATGTCGAGTAGGCGCTGTTCTCGTGGACGTAGGCGTGGGTCAGGTCGTTGGTCCAGACCGTGGCAGTGCGGTCACCGGACCGCAGGTCGACCGTGACGCGCACCTCCCGGTCGCTCAGGTCGACCGTCGCGGGGTCCTCGGCGGGCGCCGAGCCCCGGCACACCCACACGTCGTTGACGGCCACGTCGAGGGCGAGCGGGTCGAACGCCGCATCCGTGGTGCCGACCGCGGCGAGGATCCGTCCCCAGTTCGGGTCGCGTCCGAACACGGCGGTCTTGAAGAGGTTGCTGCGGGCGACGGACCGGCCGACCGCGAGGGCGTCGTCCTCGGACGAGGCACCGCGCACCTCGACCGCGATGACGTGCTCGGCGCCCTCCGCGTCGGCGATCAGCTGCTGTGCCAGGTCGTGGCAGACCGCCGTGACGGCCTCGGTGAACGCGGCGGCCGTCGGTGCCGTGCCGGACGCTCCCCCGGCCATCAGCACGACGGTGTCGTTGGTGGACTGGCAGCCGTCCGAGTCCAGGCGGTCGAAGGTCAGGGCGGTCGCGGTCCGCAGGGCCGCCTCGCACGTCGGTGCGTCGACGTCGGCGTCCGTGGTGAGGACCACGAGCATGGTCGCGAGGGCCGGGGCCAGCATTCCCGCGCCCTTGGCCATCCCGCCCACCACGAAGCCGTCGCCGCGGGCCACTGCCTGCTTCGGGACGGTGTCGGTCGTCATGATGGCCTCGGCCGCGGCCTGGCCGCCGTCCGACGAGAGCGCGGAGTGCGCGCGTCGGACTCCGGCCAGCAGCGGGTCGTGCGGCAGCGTGACCCCGATCAGGCCGGTGGAGCAGACCACGACATCACCCGCTCCCGCGCCGGTGAGGTCGCCCACGAGCTCCGCGGTGGCGTGCGTGGTCGCGAAGCCGTCCGGGCCGGTGTAGCAGTTGGCGCCACCGGAGTTGAGCACGACAGCACGCACCGAGCCGTCAGCGCTGGCGCGCTCGCTCCACAGCACGGGGTTCGCCTTGCACCGGTTCGACGTGTAGACCGCTGCTCCCACCGAGCGCGGGCCGGTGCCGACCACCAGGGCGACGTCGGGTCGTCCGCTGGCCTTGAGTCCGGCCGTCACACCGGAGGCGACGAAACCCTGTGCGGCGGTGACGCTCACGCCGACACCACCTCGTGTCCGGCCGCCGTCCACAGTGCCGTCGCCTCCGGCTGGGACTGGGCGGGGACCAGGATCCAGTCGGTGTCGTACGTCGACATGGTCAGGGCGGTGACACCCCCGTCCGCGAGCGGGGCCAGCAGGCCCCACAGCACCCCCGTCAGCGAGAAGTCGAGCGGCCCGGCGACCTCGAAGGCGGAGAAGGGGCCCGTCACCGGACCGGGCAGCGAGGTGGGCACCTGTCGCGTGGGGCACACGACGCTCGTCTCGTCCGGGGTCCACGTGACCGATGCCAGGGGCGATCCCACCGCCCAGTCGGGTGCGCGGGATCCAGGATCCAGGCGGACGACCGAGAGCGCTCCGGGGTGCGCGGTGAGGGTCCACGTGTCGGTCACGGCGCGAGCCCTGCCGTCGGGAGACCGGTCGTCTCGGGAAGGCCGAGGGAGAGGTTCAGGCACTGCACCGCCGCGCCCGCCGTGCCCTTGGTGAGGTTGTCGACGGCCGCGACGACCACGACGCGCCCCGAGCGGGGGTCGACGGCGACCTGGACGAGCGCCGTGTTGGCGCCGAGGGTGTCGGCCGTGCGGGGCCAGCGCCCCTCGGGCAGCACGTGGACGAAGGGCTCGTCGGCGTAGGTGTCGGTCCAGGCACGGCGAACCCGGTCCCGCGCCGCCGGGTCGGAGGCGTCCACACCCGGCGCGAGCCGTGCGGTGCAGGTGGCCAGGATGCCGCGCGCCATCGGGGCAAGGGTGGGCGTGAAGGACACCGTGACGTCGGAACCGGCTGCGAGAGAGAGGTTCTGCTCGATCTCCGGCGTGTGGCGGTGGACACCGCCGACGCCGTAGGGCGACATGGACCCCATCACCTCGGAGCCGACCAGGTGGGGGGCGCTCGACCGTCCGGCGCCCGACGTGCCGGACGCGGCCACGACCACGATGTCGTCGCTCGACAGGACGCCCGCCGCCAGGCCGGGTGCCAGCGCGAGGGACACGGCCGTGGGGTAGCAGCCGGGCACCGCCACGCGCCGCGAGCCCGTGAGCTTGTCACGCTGCCTGGTGCCGTCGGCGTGCACGAGCTCGGGCAGGCCGTACGGCCAGCTCCCGAGGTGCGTACCTCCGTAGTAGGAGACCCAGGCCTGCTCGTCGACCAGCCGGTGGTCGGCCGAGGCGTCGACGACCACGGTCTCAGCCGGCAGCGCGTCCGAGATCGCACCGCCCGCCGCGTGCGGAAGGGCCATCACGACGACGTCGTGACCGGCCAGCTTCTCGACGTCCGTCGGCTCGAGCACCCGGTCCGCGAGGGGGACGAGATGCGGGTGGTGCTCCCCCAGCCTCGAGCCCGCCGAGGTTGCGGCCGTCAGCACCCCGATCTGCACGTGCTCGTGCCCGAGCAGCAACCGGAGGACCTCACCCCCCGCGTACCCGCTCGCACCTGCGACCGCCACTGAGATCATGTGCATGATCATACACCTGACTGGATAGTCATACGTTCTTGGTCACCCGAGGGGGTCGTCGGGACCGTACCCCTCCAGCACCAGCGTGCGCGCACGCTCACCCAGCCCACGGTCTGCGACCGCGACGAGGGAGTCGACCGTGTCGGCACCTGCGCGCACGAAGCGGCCCGACCACGCGTCCAGCCGGCCCTGGGCCGCGGCGACCACGAGCTCGACGACAGCCCCGACCGGCGTCCACTCGGTGCGGTCCGCGTGCACGGCCATCGCGGCCGTCATCTCGGTGGCGACCACACCGGGTGAGATCTCGAACGCGCGGAGCCCACTCGCGTACCCGGCGACGTGGAGGTGGCCGCTGAGCCTGAAGAGGCCTGCCTTGGACGCGCTGTAGGCGGTGTACTCGGGCCGGGGTGCCAGGCCGGCACCGGAGCTGATGTCGACCACCCGACCGGCACCACGGGCGACCATGCCGGGAACGACCGCCCTCACTGCGTGCATCGGACCGAGGAGGTCGGCCTCGACGACAGCGCGCCACACGGAGGGGTCCTCCTCCCAGACGGGCTGCTCGGTCGGCTCGATCACCCCGGCGGCGTTCACCAGCAGGTCGACCGGCCCCACGTCGGCCTCGGCACGGCGGGCGGCCGCCGTCACCTGCTCGGGGTCCGTGACGTCGGCCGTGACGGCGACGGCGCGCACGCCCAGCCCGCGGAGCCGGTCGGCGACCTGCTCCAGGCGGTCCGCCGTCCGTCCCAGGACCGCCACGTCGAGACCTGCTGCCGCCAGCCCGGTCGCGACGGCCTCGCCGATACCCCGGGAGCCGCCGGTCACCAACGCGGTGCGGGAGGGCGCCACGTGGCGGCTCTCGTCAGCCACCGCGCAGGACCGCCCCGAGCTCGTCCGCCGCGGCCTTGACGACGGCGTGGCGGACGGCAGCCGACTCGTCCGCGTTGAGCGTCCTGTCGGGTGCCCGCATCCGCAGGGCGAAGGCCAGGGACCGGTGCCCCTGCGGCACCTGCTCGCCCACGTACACGTCGAACAGACGCACGTCCTCGAGCAGATCGCCCCCGGCGGACCGCAGTACGCCCTCGACCACGCTGACGGGCACGGACGTCGGCACGATCAGAGCGACGTCCTCCTTCACCACCGGGTAGGTGCTGATCGGCACGACCTGGGTCGGACCCGTGGCGGCGGCGGCACCCAGCAGGACGCGGAGGTCCGCCTCGAAGGCCACCGTGCGGGGCGGCAGGCCGGCCCGCTCGCAGACGGCGGGGTGCAGCTCGCCGGCGTGACCGACGAGCGTGCCGTCGACGAGCGACAGCGCCGCGCACCGGCCGGGGTGCCAGGGCGCGTGCACGTCGGCGGAGACCACCACGGGCACGCCGAGGTCCGCCGCGAGCGTCCGCACGGCCTGCACGGCGTCGCCGTGGTCCGCCGGACGCCCCTGGCCCCACCACCCGGCCGGCTCGAAGCGCCCGACGGCCATCCCGGCGACGCGCAGGGACTGCGGCGGGACCGCCGCCCGCTGGTGCGCCAGATCGGCGTCCGAGGGGCGATCCGCGACGGTCAACCGGGGAGCGTCGCCCACCTGCGGCGCCCGGTCGGGCCGCGTGACGGAGCCGACTTCGTAGACGGCGACGTCGGTCGCGCCTCGGGAGACGTTGCGGCGCAGCACCTCCAGCAGACCCTGCAGCAACGACGACCGGAGGTACGGCGCCTCCTCGGACAGCGGGTTCGCCAAGCGGGCCATCATGCGCCGTGAGTCGTCCGGCTCCAGGCCGAGCACATCGTTCACCTCGCCTGCCACGAAGGACGTACCGATGACCTCGACCCAGCCGCTCTCTGCGAGTGCACGTGCCACGCTCCGACGCCTTCGCTGGTCGTCGGTGAAGCCTCGACCCCCGGGCGCGGGAGGGAGCACGGAGGGGATGGCGTCGTAGCCCTCGAGCCGGGCCACCTCCTCGACCAGGTCGGCCCCGACCCGCAGGTCGGGTCGCCAGGTCGGCGGCGTGACCGTCAGCTCGGCCGCCGCCTCGAGCGGCTCGGAATGATCGACCACGCAGCCGATCTCACGCAGTCTGGCCACGACGGTGGGGGCGTCGTAGGGCACGCCGACCAGCCGGGCGGGAAGGTCGGCCGACATCTCGACCGGGGCCGGCGGGCGTGTGTCGTCCAGGTCGGTGACGCCGGGGTCAACGATGCCCCCGCCCAGCTCGACGAGGAGACGCACGGCCCACTCGGCGGCCGCGTCGGCCACGCGGGGGTCGACCCCGCGCTCGAACCGCTTGCTGGCCTCGCTGGGCAGGCGGTGTCGGCGTGCGGTGCGTGCCACCGAGATCGGGTCGAAGTGCGCGGCCTCGACCAGGACGTCTGAGGTCGAGCCGCTGACCTCGGTCGTCGCCCCGCCCATCACGCCGGCCATGCCGATCACGCGCTCACCGCGACCGTCTGCGACGCCGTCGGTGATGAGGAGGTCCTCGGGGTGCAGCTCCCTGGTCACCCCGTCGAGCGTCGTGAGCCGCTCGCCCTCGGTCGCGCGCCGGACCGTGATGGCGTCGCCGAGCGCGCCGAGGTCGTAGGCGTGCAGTGGCTGCCCGAGCCCCAGCATCACGTAGTTGGTGACGTCCACCGCGAGCGAGATCGGTCGCATGCCCGCCTGCTGCAGCCGGCGCTGCATCCAGAACGGCGTCGGCGACGACGGGTCGATGCCCCGCACGACGCGCGCGACGAACCTGTCGCAGCCGAGGGCCCCGTCGATCGGGGCCCGGTCGTCGACGCGGACGGGGTAGCCCGTACCGGAGGGCTGCGCCGCCGGCCGGAACGCGTCCGCCGGGTCGCGGTACAGGTCCGTGCGGCCGGTCGCGTGCGCGTACTCGCGAGCGATGCCGCGCAGGCTGAAGCAGTAGCCGCGGTCGGGGGTGACGTTGACCTCGATCGTGGCGTCGCCCAGCCCGAGCAGGCCGATGGCGTCGGTGCCGGGCGCCGCGTCCAGACCGAGGCTCGACAGCACGATGATCCCGCTGTGGTCGTCGCCGAGGCCCAGCTCGGCCGCCGAGCAGATCATGCCGTCCGACACGTGGCCGTACGTGCGACGGGACGCGATCTCGAACCCCCCGGGCAGCACCGCCCCGGGCAGCGCCACGACGACGAGGTCGCCGGGGCCGAAGTTGTGTGCGCCACAGACGATCCCGCGTGCGCCGCCGTCCTCGGCCGCGTGGTCCGGTCCGACGTCGACCGAGCACCAGTTGATCGTCTTGCCGTTCTTCTGCGGCTCGGGCTCGACCGACAGGACCCGACCGACGACGAGTGGCCCGGTCAGGTCGCCGGCGTCGATCCCCTCCTCCTCGAGACCGACGGAGACCAGGTCGGCCGCCACCTTCTCGGCGGTGCTGCCGTCGGGCAGGTCGCTCATCTCTGCGAGCCACGCCAGCGGGACGCGCATCAGGCCTCCATCCCCAGCTGAGCGCTGAAACGCACGTCGCCCTCGACCATCTCGCGCATGTCCTCCACACCGTTGCGGAACATCAGGGTGCGCTCGACGCCCATCCCGAACGCGAACCCCGAGTACACGTCCGGGTCCACCCCGCACGCCCTCAGCACGGCCGGGTTGACCATGCCGCACCCGCCCCACTCGATCCACCCCGTCCCACCGCACGTGCGGCAGGAGACGTCCTCACCACGGCAGACGAAGCAGCGCAGGTCCATCTCGGCGCTGGGCTCGGTGAAGGGGAAGAAGGACGGGCGCAGACGCGTGGTGATGCCCTCGCCGAGGACGGACTGCGCGAAGTGGTCCAGCGTCCCCTTGAGGTGGGCCATCGTGAGGCCCTTGTCGACGGCGAGGCCCTCGACCTGGTGGAAGACCGGGGTGTGGGTCGCGTCCAGCTCGTCGGTCCGGAAGGTCTTGCCCGGGCAGATCACGTACACGGGCAGGTCGCGTTCCAGCAGCGTGCGGGCCTGCACCGGTGAGGTGTGGGTGCGCAGCACGAGGCCCGAGCCGACGGGGTCGAGGAAGAAGGTGTCCTGCATCTGCCGGGCGGGGTGGTCCGGGGTGAAGTTCAAGGCGTCGAAGTTGAACCACTCGGTCTCGACCTCGGGCCCCTCCGCGACCTCCCACCCGATCGCGGTGAAGATCTCGCCGATGCGGTCCATCAGCACGGGGAGGGGGTGGCGGGCACCGCGGTGCCGACGGCCGGTCGGAAGGGTCACGTCCTCGGTCTCCTCGACCAGGACGCGCGCGTCGCGCTCCGCCTCGAGCACCGCCAGCCGCTCGGCGATCGCCGACCGCACGGTCGCCCGCGCGTGCCCGACCCGCTGACCCGCCTCCGCTCGGGCGGCGGGTGGCAGGGCCCCGATCTCCCGGTTCGCGAGGGCGAGCGGGCTCCGCTCCTCCGCGTGGGCCAGGCGCGCCGTCTTCAGCTCGTCGAGGGAGCCGGCGGCGGCGACCGCCGCGAGCGCGTCGTCGACCGCCGCCGTCACCGCCTCCGGGGACAGCGCAGCGACCTCGACAGGGTCGTACTGGGAGTTCGGTGCGGACATGGGACCAGAGTCTAGGAGCCGGGATCAGGCCAGGTGGTCGGGTGCCCCCGCGGGCAGCGTGAACCGGAAGGCCGCGCCGCCGCGCTCGGACCGTCCCACGCTCATGCTCCCGTCGTGCGCCTCGACCAGACCCCGGACCACGTACAGCCCGAGACCCGTTCCCCCGCGACGCGACCCCCGCCAGAACTTGGTGAAGACCAGGCCGAGGTGCTCGGCAGGGATGCCTTCCCCCTCGTCCTCGACGAGCACTGCGACGCCGGGACGGCCACCGTTGCGGTCGGGTCCGACGGTGACGTGCACCCTCCCGTCGCCGTGCCGCAGCGCGTTCTCCACGAGGTTCGCGACGATCTGCTCGATGCGGTCGGGGTCGGCCCAGATCTCGGGCAGCTCGCCCTCGACGTCGACGCGGAACTTCGCCGCGTCGGTCCCGGACGCCACGCGCCGCTGGACCTGGCCGCGCACGATGTCGCCGACGTCCACGACCTGCCGGCGCACCTGCAACCTGCCGGCGTCGATCCGCGAGATGTCGAGCAGCTCGGTGATCAGGCGCGTGACGCGGTCGGCGTCCGCCTCGACGGTCGTCAGCATCAGCCGCTTCTGCTCGTCGCTGAAGCGGTCCCACCGGCGCAGCAGGGTCGAGGTGAAGCCCTTGACCGATGTCAGTGGGGAACGCAGCTCGTGGGCGACCGTCGAGATCAACCCGGCGTGGTCCGTCTCGGCCCGCCGACGCGACTCGGTGTCCCGCAGCGCCAGCACGACCCGGGTGACCGGACCGAGCCTCGCCGAACGCACGTAGCGCGCCGTGACGAGCAGCTCCCGTCCACCCGGCAGCAGGAGCAGCCGCTCGCGGTGACCGGTGCGGGTGGCCAGGCCCGTCCAGGGGTCGGCGAAGTCCCACCACCGGCGACCGTTGGTGTCCTGCAAGGGGAGGGCCGTGCGGATGTCCTGACCGACCAGGTCGTCCGCCGACAGACCGGTGCACCGCTCCGCGGCGCGGTTGACGGCGAGGATGACGCCGTCCGGCCGTCCGTGAGCAGCGAGCCCGTCGGGTAGGTCGTCGGGCTGCACACCGAGGAAGGCCCCGTCCTCGCCGTCCCCGAGCTGTCCATTCCCGCAGGGTAGTGCGGGACCGCACGGCCCGGTCTGCGGAACCGGGGGCGCGGTCAGTCCGACGCGCGTCGTCGGGCGGCACGCGCCGTCGCGTACAGGCAGATGCCGGCAGCGCTGGCGAGGTTGAGGCTCTCGGCGCCGCCGTAGATGGGGACGCGGACGACGGCGTCGGCCAGCGCACGGTCCTCCGGCGCCAGGCCCCAGGCCTCGTTGCCGAACACCCAGGCGGTGGGGCCGGACGAGGTGGCCGGTGCCCAGCGTCGGCCTCGTCGAGCGAGTGTGTCGAGGTCGACGTCGCCGGCGCCGTCCGCGGCGAGCACGGCGGAGCCGGCGTCCTTCGAGCCCGGCGACGGCGTCGGCCAGCGTCACGCCGGTCACGACGTCGACGTGGAACAGGCTGCCGGCGGTGGCGCGGACGCACTTCGGGCCGTGGACGTCGACGCTGGCCTCGGTGAGCACGACCGCGTCGGCGCCGGCCGCGTCCGCGGTGCGAAGGACCGTGCCGGCGTTGCCGGGGTCGCGGACGTGGGACAGGACCGCGACCAGCCGCGGACGCCTGGCCAGCACCTGCGTCGCAGCGGCCGGTCGACCGGACGGCAGACCGCGACCCAGCCCTGCGGGGTGACGGTGTCGGCCATCGCGCCAGCACCTCGTCGGTGCAGGTGCGCACCGGCAGGCCCCGGGCGTCGGCGCGGCGGCGACGATCTCGGGATGCCGGGCGAGGGCCTCGGCGGTCGCGTAGAGGTCGACGACGGCGCCGGACGGGACCGCCTCGCGCACCGCCTGCGGGCCCTCGACAAGGAACCGACCGGCCCGCTGACGCGCCGAGCGCCCGGAGAGGCGGGCGACCGTCCGCACCCGCTCGCTGCGCGGGTTGGACAGCACCTCGCTCATCCGGGCGCTCGGTGGTGCGTCGACCAGGGTGCCAAGGGTCCGCGGTCAGGCCGCGGAGCCCTCGGCCTTCGCCGGCAGGGCCGCCTGGGCCGTCTTCACCAGGACGGTGAACGCGGCGGCGTCGTTGACGGCCAGCTCGGCGAGCATGCGCCGGTCGACCTCGATGCCGGCCAGGCCCAGACCCTGGATGAACCGGTTGTACGTCAGGCCGTTGGCGCGGGCCGCAGCGTTGATGCGCTGGATCCAGAGCCGACGGAAGTCCCCCTTGCGCGCCTTCCGGTCGCGGTAGGAGTAGACGAGGGAGTGGGTGACCTGCTCCTTCGCCTTGCGGTACAGGCGGGACCGCTGACCGCGGTAGCCACTGGCGCGCTCGAGAGTCTCCCGGCGCTTCTTGTGGGCGTTGACCGCCCTCTTCACGCGTGCCACGTGCTGCTCCTCAGGTCGTGCTCGTCGGTGGTCGGTGCCGTCACCAGCGCGGGGCTGGCCCGGCGCCGACCGGGGTCAGTTCAGCTCACTTGCCGAGGAGCTTCTTCAGCTTCTTGACGTCGGCGGGGGCGACCGGCTGGTCCATGGCCAGGCGGCGGGCGCGGCGGCTCGACTTGCCCTCCATCAGGTGGCGACCGAAGGCCTGCTCACGCATGAGCTTGCCGGCGCCGGTGAGCCGGACCCGCTTCTTGGTCCCGCTGTGCGTCTTCATCTTCGGCATGGCTGCCGTTCTCCTCGGTGTCGTCGGTCGTGCAGGATGCTGCCTCGCGTGCGCGGGGCCTCGTGCTGGTCAGCTCTCGACGGACTGCGTCTCGGACTGTGTGGCGTCGGCGGTGGCCTCCGCCGTGGGCTTGGCCTCCGCCGTGGGCTTGGCCTCCGCCGTGGGCTTGGCCTCCGCCGTGGGCTTGGCCTCCGCCGTGGGCTTGGCCTCCGCCGTGGGCTTGGCCTCCGCCGTGGGCTTGGTCTCTGCCTCCGGTCTCTGCCTTCGACGCGCCCGCCGTCTCGCCCGACCCGCCGGCGGCCTCGTCGCGGTCGCGACGTCGTCCACCCTTGGCGGCGCGAGCCGCCGCGGCCTTGGCCTCGGCCTTCTTCTTGTGCGGGCCGATCACCATGACCATGTTGCGGCCGTCCTGCGAGCGGCGAGCTCTCGACGAAGCCGAGGTCTCCCAGGTCGGCGGCGATCCGCTGCAGCAGCCGGTACCCCATCTCGGGGCGGGACTGCTCGCGGCCGCGGAACATGATCATGACCTTGACCTTGTCGCCGGCGGTGAGGAACTTCTCCGCCTGACCTCGCTTGGTGGCGTAGTCGTGCGGGTCGATCTTCAACCGCAGACGGATCGTCTTGAGCACCGTGTTGGCCTGGTTCTTGCGGGCCTCACGGGCCTTCATGTCGGCCTCGTACTTGAACTTGCCGAAGTCCATGAGCTTGCAGACCGGCGGACGTTCGTTCGGGGCGACCTCGACCAGGTCGAGGTCGGCCTCCTGGGCCAGCCGGAGGGCGTCCTCGACGCGGACGATCCCGACCTGCTCGCCAGCTGGGCCTACCAGTCGGACCTCGGGGACCCTGATCCGGTCGTTGATGCGCGGCTCGCTGATGTGCTGCTCCTCGTGACGTCGTGATGTCCGCCGCGAACGGGAAAGGCCCCCGTCCACGGTCGCTGGACGGAGGCCACATCGGTCGCCCGGGCCACCTGTCGACGGTGTCGACGACGGTCGCCACGAGGGCTGCTCGGGTACGTGCGAACCCCGAACCGAGACCCGGCCACCTGGGACTTCTCAACTGCAGGCGGTGGCGTCGGGTGGGAGTGTGATCTCCGCTTCGCGCACCGGACCTCGTCCTGCTGGCGTGCCGCAGGCCGTGGATGGTCCGGTCAGTCAGTCTGAGAGGCTACCAGCATGACCCCGGACGCACAGAATCCTGCGGACCGGACCGCCACCGCGATCCGGGACATCTCCGAGGTGGCAGCCGTCGAGGTGATCACGACCGCGGCCGTGCACCTGATGAGCGCCGCGGCGGTCAAGTGCGGGCTGGGCGAGACACGGGGACGGCGGCGCCGCCGCCGAGGCCGAGACCGACCTGGCGGAGGCCCGCGTCCTCATCGGGGCCCTCGCGGGGCTGGTCACCGCGGCCGCGCCCGACCTCGGCAACCAGCACGCCCGCGCCCTGCGGGACGGGTTGCGCACCCTCCAGCTGGCGTTCCGCGAGGCCTCCGTGGTGGCGGACCCACCCGGTCAGGGGCCGGGCGAGAAGCTCACCGGCTCGGTCGTCTGAGCGCCCGTCCGCTGCCGCGGACCCGTGGGGCGGGAGCGCCGGGTGCGCCGGGCCCGCAGGGCTACCAGACCGACGAGGCCGACCATGGCCCCGACGCCCCCGACGACGGCGAATCCGCCCCAGGGACCGACCCGGTCGATGGTCAGCCCGGCCAGCGGACCCCCGATCGCTCCGCCGACGGTGAGCGCCGAGCCGTGCCACCCCATCGCGGCACCCCGTGAGCGCTCGGGGACCATCCTGGCGACGGCCTCGGCGGTCGAGCTGATCACCGGCGCGCAGAGGGCACCCGCCAGCAGGATCAGGGCGCACAGCGCCCAGACGGAGTGGGCCAGCCCGAGCGGCACCGTGCTCGACGCCAGGCCCAGCAGGAGCCACAGCGGGTGCACGCCGCGTCGCAGCTGCCCGTAGACGAGGGCACCCGCGATCGAGCCGGCACCCCAGAAGAAGAACACGAGGCCGGTGAGCTGGATCGCGTCGATCTCGCGCAGGCGCGCGATCACGCCGACGTCGGTGCCGTAGAGCACGAGCGTGGCTCCCGCGCTGGCCCCGAGTACGGCGAGCAGGCCCGGGCTCACCCAGCCCGGCCAGCCGCGCGCGGCGCCCTTCCCCTCGATGACACCGGCCGGGGCGCCGGCGCCCGACTCCACGGCCGCCGCGGTCGCCGCCGCCGGGGCCGACGACTCGGGCAGGGAGCCCGGCGTCCTCATCTGCTCGGAACGGGTCGGAGGGTCGAACAGCCAGAGCCCGACCCCGGCGACCGTGGCCGCGGCGGCGACCAGCAGGAGGGCGACCCGCGTGGACCAGGTGGTGGCGACCACGACGCCCAGCGCCGGGCCGGCCATGAACGACAGCTCGACCGCGATGGAGTCGACCGCGTACGCGGAGCGCCGCTGGTCGGTCGGCACCAGCACGCTGAGCGACTGCCGCATCACGGTGAAGATCGGGACCGCGAGCACGCCGCCCACCACCGAGACCACCACCAGCCACGGGTACGGAAGGAAGCCCGCGACACCGAAGACCACCAGCTCGCCGACGATCGAGGGGACGAGCGCCCGGCGCAGGCCGACGCGGTCGATCGCGCGTCCGCGCCACGGTGCCCCCAGTGCCACACCCACCGTGAAGGCGGCCGCCACCGTCCCCGCGGCGCCGTACCCGCGCCCCAGCGTCTGCACCACGTGCAGCGTGAGGATGAGGCCCGCAGCGGTGTGCGGGATGCGGGCGAAGACGCCGAACAGCAGCAGGGTGCGCACGTCGGCCCGCGAGAGCAGGCGACGGTAGGGAGCGAAGGACATGGGACGAATGCTCTCACCCGCGCCGACACTCCGGAACGCCATTTCGGGCCGGCGCCGGTGGGCCCGTCAGCCCGTCTCGAGGCGCAGGGTGATCGAGTCGACCCGCTCGGCCACGGCCTCGTGCGCGGCGAGCGCGGCGCTGACGCGCTGCACGAGCGCGTCCACGCCCGGGCGGTCGAGGCCCGGCCGCACCGCGAGCACCACGACGAGCTCGGCCCCACCCCCGCCGGGGCGCGTGCCGGGCTCGGTGCGGGCGGACACGACGGCAGGCTCGCCGGCGACGGCCCCGTGGACGGCGGCGGCCACGTCGGGGTGCCGGGGCGACGCGAGCCACACCTCCCCCTGCGCCAGCGCCCACAACGCGGGGCGCGGCACGACGACAGCCGCGCCGGCCGGGTCGACGACGAGCAGCTGGCAGCCCTCCTCGACCGCGGACAGCGCCGCGCGCCGGGTGGCCACGGGCACGGGACGGGCCCGCGCGTCCCAGGCCGACAGGGCCTGCGTGCCGGAGAAGACGGGCAGCGCCTGCCTGCCGTCCGGGGCGGTCAGCGTCACCAGCGCCATGTCGGCGCTCTTGTCGGACGTCAGACCCGTCAGTGACGAGGTCTCGCTATCCCCCAGCACCGCGACGACCGGCACCAGAAGTCGGGCTTGCGGCCATCGCGCGGACGACCTCCTCCAGCGCCGACATCCGCGCGACCGCGTCGGCCGCCGCGCACACCGTCGTCAGGGCCGCCGCGAGGCGCGGGTCCGCTCTCCCGTCGTCACCGGCGAACTCCGTCGGGGTGAGCAGGCCGCTCACGCCCCGGATGCCGCCGGCCACCTCGAGGGCCTCCTCGAGGGTGAACGCCCTGGCGTACAGGGCCTTCCCGACGATCGCGCCCTCGACGCCCACGTCGACGAGTGCCCGCAGCGCCGCGACGTCCGCGAGGCTCGACACGCCGCCGGACGCCACGACGGCCGCCGACGTGTGGCCGCAGAACTCGCGCAGCAGGTCCGTGTTCGGGCCGGTGAGCGTGCCGTCCTTGGTGACGTCGGTCAGCACGTAGCGGGGGCAGCCGTCGCGGTCGAGGCGCTCCAGCGTGGACCACAGGTCGCCGCCCTCGCGCGTCCAGCCGCGCGCGGCGAGCGTGGTGCCGCGCACGTCGAGACCCACGGCGATCCGGTCGCCGTGCTCGCCGATCACGCGCGCGGTCCACTCCGGGTCCTCGAGCGCGGCGGTGCCGAGGTTCACGCGACGGCAGCCGGTGGCCAGCGCCGCAGCGAGCGACTCGTCGTCGCGGATGCCGCCGCTCAGCTCCACGTCCACGTCGAGCCGCCCGACGACCTCGGCCAGCAGGTTCGCGTTGGAGCCGCGCCCGAACGCCGCGTCGAGGTCGACGAGGTGGACCCACTCGGCCCCGGCCGACTGCCAGGCGAGCGCCGCGTCGAGGGGCGCCCCGTAGTGGCTCTCCGTGCCGGCCTCGCCCTGGACGAGGCGGACGGCCTGGGCGTCGCTGACGTCGACCGCCGGGAGCAGCTGCAGGCCGGGTCGGGCTGGTGGCGGACGGGTTCACGAGGACCTCCGGTCGAAGACGAGGGTGACCAGCACCGGCCATGCGATCACGCTGAGCGCGGCGGCCACGAGGCGCAGGCCGGTGTCGGACACCTGCGTCCACAGCAGCACGTTGAGGGCCAGCAGGACCGCCGCCAACGCGAGGTTCTGCGCGGCGACGTCGCGGCACGAGGACGGAGTCGGGACGGCGACGGCGTCGACCGTCAGCCTGCCGCCGAGGCGACGGAAGGGACCGGTCACGGGCTGCGCGGTGGCACCGCGGCGCCGCACGGGACGCCCGCCGCTTCGCGGCGGTCCGCTCGGCGGCCTCACGCTCCTCGCGGCGACGTCGGCGGTCCTTGCTCATCGACGCGTCACCGCAGCGACCCGACCCAGGTGCTGAGCAGGTGTGCGCCGGCGTCGCCCGACTTCTCCGGGTGGAACTGCGTGGCGCTCAGCGGGCCGTTCTCGACCGCGGCGACGAACGGCCCTCCGTGGTCGGCCCACGTCACCAGCGGCGCGGTGAGCGGGGAGGACGCGTCGACCTCGAGGTCCCAGCGCCGCACGGCGTAGGAGTGCACGAAGTAGAAGCGCTCGTCCTCGACACCGGCGAACAGCCGCGAGCCCTCGGGTGGCGTGACGGTGTTCCAGCCCATGTGCGGCACCACCTCGGCCTCCAGCCGCTCGACCGTGCCCGGCCACTGCCCGAGGCCCTCGGTCCGCGTGCCGTGCTCGACGCCCGCCCCGAACAGGACCTGCAGGCCGACGCAGATGCCGAGCACCGGGCGCCCACCGGCCAGGCGACGGTCGACCACCTGGTCGGCGCGCACGGCGAGCAGCCCGCGCATGCACGCCGCGAAGGCACCGACACCGGGGACGACCAGACCGTCGGCGTCCTCCGCGGCGGTCCGGTCGGCGGTGAGCTCGACCTCGGCTCCGGCCCGCTCCAGCGCGCGGACGGCGGAGCGCACGTTGCCGAAGCCGTAGTCGAGCACGACCACCTGGGGGGTTCGGGGCACCGCGACAGCCTACGAGGACGAGGGAGGCCGGTCCTCCGCGGTGTCCCGGAGGCGGGCGGCGCGCAGGCCGACACCGAGCGCCACCACGGACGCGAGGGCCACGACGACCCACGAGCCGTCGGCCGTGACCGCACGCAGCGACTCCGTCAGCGCGAGCAGCGCCAGCACGACGACCAGGACCCAGGACGCCCACCGGTCCATCCGGCGACGTCGGGCCACGCGGTCCCCGTCCAGGTACCCCCGGATCACGCCGCCCCTCCCGGCGCCGGACGGACCACGTCCGCGCCCGGTCACCACGGCGTCCGGACGACCCGACGGATCGACACCCCCGACGAGGACGGACGTGACGAGGTCGGGCAGGCCCTGCACGAGCAGTCCGGCCGGCGGTCGGTCGACCACCCGGCCGCGCTCCCACCGGACCGCCTCCAGTCGCTCCTCGGTGCGCACGAGCTCGATCACCGCGGCGCGGCCGAGGACGCGCGAGAGCCGTCCTGCTGCGACGCCGCTCGTCCCGGGTTCGTCGAGCACGACGATGCAGGGTGCCCTGCCGGAGTCGTCGGTCGGCAGGACGAGCCCGGACACGCCCACCGCTCCGCACGCCGCGGCCAGCGCGCCGGGGGCGGGGACCGGCACGAGCAGCAGGGCCGTGCGGGGTGGTTCGGACGGCTCCGGCGTCGTCAGAGCGCGCCCTTGGTGCTGGGCACCCCGTCGACCCGGGGGTCCAGGGTGATCGCGGCGCGCAGGGCCCGTGCGACGGCCTTGAACTGGGCCTCGACGAGGTGGTGGGGGTCGCGTCCGGCGAGGACCCGGACGTGCAGCGCGAGTGCGGCGTGGTGCGCGAGCGTCTCGAAGACGTGCTGCGTCAGGGACCCGGCGTAGGGCACGCCCCCGCCGCCGCCGCCGACCAGTGCGTACTGCTGGCCCTCCGGCTCACCGGTGTGGACGCAGTAGGGGCGCCCCGAGACGTCGACGACGGCCTGCACCAGGGCCTCGTCGAGAGGCACGGTGGCATCGCCGTACCGGGCGATGCCCCGCTTGTCTCCCAGCGCCTCCCGCAGGGCCTGGCCCAGGACGATGGCGACGTCCTCGACGGTGTGGTGCGCGTCCACGTACGTGTCACCCTGCGCCTCGACCACGAGGTCGATGAGCGAGTGCTTGGCGAACGCCGTGAGCATGTGGTCGTAGAAGCCCACGCCCGTGCCGATGCGCGAGGTGCCGGTGCCGTCGAGGTCGACCTCGACCAGCACAGCCGACTCCGTGGTTGTCCGCTCGATCCGGGCGGTGCGGCTCATCGGGTCTCCTGGGTGGTCGGTGGCTGGTCTGCCAGGGTCTGGGCCAGGGCGGTGAGGAAGGCGCTGGTCTCGTCGGGCGTGCCCGCCGTGACGCGCAGGTGGCCGGGCAGCCCGACGTCGCGGACGAGCACTCCGTGCGCGAGCAGACCCTGCCAGGTCGCCTGCGCGTCGGCCAGCCCGCCGAACAGCACGAAGTTGGCGTCGCTGGGCACCGGGCTGAGCCCGAGGGCTCGCACCTCGTCGACGATGCGGTCGCGCTGCACCTTGATCGCCTCGACCGTGTCGAGGAGGGCGTCGGCGTGGGCGAGCGCTGCGCGGGCGACCGCCTGCGTCGGGCTGGACAGGTGGTAGGGCAGGCGCACCAGGCGTAGCGCGTCGGACACGGCAGGGTCGGCCGCGAGGTACCCCAGCCGGGCGCCCGCGAGCGCGAAGGCCTTGCTCATGGTCCGCGTGACCACGAGGCGTGGCCGGCCGGCGAGCAGGCTGAGCGCGGACGTCGTTCCGGCACGGGCGAACTCGGCGTACGCCTCGTCGACCACGACCATGCCGGAGCACGCGTCGTAGGCGGCCTCCACCACGTCGAGTGGTAGGGCGGTGCCCGTCGGGTTGTTGGGCGAGCACAGGAACACGACGTCGGGGGCCGTCGCGGTGATGTGGGCCGCGACGTGCGTCGGCGTCGAGCGAGAAGTCGCTCTCGCGCGGACCGTCGACCCAGCTCGAGCCGACGCCGCGGCTGATCAACGGGTGCATCGAGTACGCGGGCGTGAAGCCGGTGGCTGCGCGCCCCGGGCCGGCGAAGGCCAGCACGAGCTGCTGCAGCACCTCGTTGGACCCGTTGCCGGCCCAGACCTGGTCGGCGTCGACCTGCACGCCGGCGGTGCGGGACAGGTACGCCGCCAGGTCCTCGCGCAGGCCGGTGAACTCGCGGTCGGGGTACCGGTTGAGGGAGCCCGCGACGGACGCGACGGCGTCGACGACCTCCTGCACCACGTCGTCGGGCACGGCGTAGGAGTTCTCGTTGGTGTTGAGGCGCACGGCGACGTCGAGCTGCGGCGCGCCGTACGGGCTGGCTCCCCGCAGGTCGCCGCGCAGCGGCAGGTCGTCGAGCGTCGTCACGCGGCGAGTCTAGGGAGGGCTCAGTCGCGGAAGCGTGACGTGACGGCGTCGCCGTGGGCGGGAAGGTCCTCGGCGGCCGCGAGCACGATGACGTGGTCGGCCACCTCGGCGAGGGCGTCGCGGTCGTACTCGACCACGTGGATGCCGCGCAGGAAGGTCTGCACCGACAGCCCGCTCGAGTGGCAGGCGCACCCACCCGTTGGCAGCACGTGGTTGGAGCCCGCGCAGTAGTCGCCGAGGGAGACCGGGGACCAGGGGCCGACGAAGACGGCGCCGGCGTTGCGCACCCGGGCGGCGAGCGCGGCCGCGTCCGCGGTCTGGATCTCGAGGTGCTCGGCCGCGTAGGCGTCGACCACGCGCAGGCCTGCCTCCATGTCGTCAACGAGCACCACGGCGGACTGGGGCCCGGACAGCGCCGTGCTCACCCGCTCGGTGTGCTTGGTGGCCGCGACCACGCGGGCCAGCTCGTCGGCCACCGCGTCGGCGAGCTCCGTGGAGTCCGTCACGAGCACCGAGGCCGCGTTGGGGTCGTGCTCGGCCTGGCTGACCAGGTCGAACGCCACGTGCACGGGGTCGGCGGTCGAGTCGGCGAGCACCGCGATCTCGGTGGTGCCGGCCTCGGCGTCGATGCCGATCAGGCCGCGCAGCAGCCGCTTGGCCGCAGCCACGTAGACGTTGCCGGGACCGGTGACGAGATCGACCGGTTCACAGACGGTCTCACCGGTCCGCGGCCCCTCGGTCTCGACCGCGCCGTGCGCGAACATGGCGACGGCCTGGGCACCGCCCACGGCGTACACCTCGTCCACGCCGAGCAGCGCGCAGGCGGCGAGGACCGTCGGGTGCGGCAACCCGCCATGCTCTCGCTGGGGTGGGGACGCGACGGCGAGGGACGGCACGCCCGCCTCCTGGGCAGGCACGACGTTCATCACCACGCTGCTCGGGTAGACGGCCAGCCCGCCCGGCACGTAGAGACCGACGCGGTCGACCGGAACCCACCGCTCCGTCACCGTGCCACCGTCGGCGACCACGGTCGTCGTCTCGTCCCGGCGCTGGTCGGCGTGAACCATCCGCGCGCGGCGGATCGACTCCTCGAGGGCGGCCCGCACAGCGGGATCGAGGGATGCCAACGCCTCCGACAGCGCCGAGGCGTCGACCCGCAGGGTCTCGACCCGCACCCCGTCGAACCTCTCCCCCAGGTCGCGCAGCGCCGATGCTCCGCGGGCGGCCACGTCGTCGACGATCGGCCTGACCTGGGCCAGGGCGGCGTCGACGTCGAGCTCGGCGCGCGGCATGCGGGCGCGCAGCTCGCGGGCCGTCAGCGTGGAGCCGCGCAGGTCGATGAGGCGCATCACCGTCCCAGGTTACGGCGGGTGCGCAGCCTGCCAGCGCCTGGGCGGCGGCGGACGCCTCGTGCACGGTGCCCCCCGGGCCTGCTCGGCTCCCTGCGGGCTCCCCAAGGGGCCGCGACACGGTCCGGCGCGTCGCGCCGAGGGCGGGGTGCCGGACGCCACCCCGGGTTACATTCGACAGGTGCAACGGCTGGCGCTGTTCCCGCTGGGCACCGTCCTGGTGCCGGGACTCGTCCTGCCGCTCAGGATCTTCGAGCCTCGCTACCGGAGCCTGGTCGAGGACCTCATGGAGCTTCCCGAGCGCGAGCGCGTCTTCGGCGTCGTCGCCATCAAGTCGGGGCACGAGGTCGGTGAGGGCGCTGCGGCGGCCCTGCACGAGGTGGGCACCACCGCCGTGATCCGGCACGTCAGTGACAACGGGGACGGCACCTACGAGCTGGTCACCAGCGGCGCCGTGCGGTTCCGGCTCCACGGGCTCGACGAGGGGGCCGGCACCCCGTACCTGACCGGCATGGTGTCGGCCCTGTCGGACGAGGGACCTGACGAGGGCGACCACGCGGTGACCCTTGCGGACCGCGTGTCCGCCGCCTACAGCGGCTACCGGGAGCTGCTCGGCCTGGAGCCACCCGAGCTGCCGAGCTCGTCGCGTGTGCTGTCCTACCTGGTCGCCGCCGGCATGGTGCTCGAGCTGGCTGACCGGCAGGCGCTGCTGGAGCAGCCCGACACGGTGAGCCGGCTCGCGGCGGAGGTGCGCCTGCTCAAGCGGGAGCGGTACCTGGTCGAGACGCTCGGGGCTCTGCCGGTGACCGAGCCGTGGGACCACCCGACGCCCAACTGAGACAGGTCCTCTCCACCGTGTCGAGCACCCCCGCCACGCGCGTCCTCGTGCGCGAGAAGGCCGCGCACACCCTGCACGCGTACCGGCACGACCCGTCGGCGGCACAGGCCGCCGGGGGGTACGGGCTGGAGGCGGCGCGGGCACTCGGTATCGACCCTGCCCGAGTCTTCAAGACCCTCGTCGTGTCCGTCGGGGGCCAGCTCACGGTGGCAGTCTGTCCCGTCACCCACCGCCTCGACCTCAAGGCCGTGGCGACGGCGGTCGGTGGCAAGCGGGCCGAGATGGCTGACCCCCACCAGGTGGAGCGTGTGACGGGATACGTCATGGGCGGGGTGAGCCCTTTCGGTGCGAAGCGGCGCCTGCCCACGGTGCTGGACGAGTCCGCGGCCGACTTCGACACCGTCCTCGTGAGCGCAGGTCGCCGCGGGCTCGACGTGGAGGTGTCGCCGGACGACATCCTGCGGCTGACCGGCGGTCGGATGGCGCGCATCGCCACGACCTGACACGCGCTGCGAGCCTGCTCCGGAGACGGCCTCACCGAGGTGACAGGCTGGGCCGGTGGAACCCGTCGTGGTGGTCGGAGCAGGGATCTCGGGGATCGCCTGCGCGCGCCGGCTGTGGTCCGCCGGCGTGCCGGTGAGGGTGGTTGACCGTGGGCGCCGCATGGGAGGTCGGATGGCGTCACGACGGTTCGAGGGACGACCCGTCGACATCGGCGCGTCCTACCTGACGTCGTCGGAGCCTGAGTTCGAGGACGTCGTGAACGACTGGCACGCAAAGGGTCTCGCGCGGGAGTGGACGAGGACGCTCACCGTGCTGGACGAGGGCGAGGCCCCCCGCTCCACGTCGGGCCCCGTCCGGTGGGCCGGACGGTCGGGGCTGCGCTCGCTGGTCGAGGACCTGGCGGACGGGCTCGCCACCGCGCACGGCACGGCGTCGCTGGTCGACCACGACGGGCGTGCCCCGACGGTCGACGGCGCGCGAGCGGGCGCGGTCGTGCTGGCGATGCCGGACCCCCAGGCCGCCCGCCTCCTGCCCGCCGGACGACCCGAGAGGGAGGCCCTGACGGCGGTCTTCGAGCCGGTGCTCGCCCTGACGGCAGGATGGTCCGACCGCTGCTGGGACCCCGGCCTGGACGGGGCGTTCGTGAACGGCCAGGACGAGCTGTCCTGGGTTGCAGACGACGGACGGCGGCGGGGCGACGACGCCTCCGTGCTCGTGGCCCACTCCACGACTGACGTCGCCTCCCGGCACCTCGAGGCACCGCAGGAGGCCGGGCCGCTCCTGGTGCGGGCGCTGCGTCGGACGCTGTCGATCGGCGTCGACCCCGACTGGACGCACGTGCACCGCTGGACCTTCGCCCGCCCTGCCGCGGCACGGGACGAGCCCTTCCTGCTGAGCGACGACGGGATCGGCGTCTGCGGGGACGCCTGGGGCGGCAGACCCCGGGTCGAGGCGGCCTTCCTGTCGGGCGTCCGCCTCGCGGAGGCCCTGGTCGGGCGTCTGAGCACCTGACCGGCCCAGGCCCTCGCGGTCACTCCTTGGCGTCCTCTCGCAGTCGCGTCTCGCGCGCCAGCAGGTAGCTCCGCTCGGCGGTGCTCGTGGTGCGCGCCGCCGCCACGCGGTACCCGGCTCGCGCGGCCGCGGCATTCCCGGCCTTCTCGTGCAGGTGGGCTCGGACGGCGTCGAGGCGGTGGTTGCCGGCGAGCGCGGCGTCCAGGTGGGCGACCCTGACGAGCCCCGCCTCAGGCCCCTCCACCATCGCGACGGCGACCGCGAGGTTGAGCGAGACCATGGGGCTGCCCGTCATGCGCTCGAGCAGCGCGTACAGCGCGCGGATCTGTGGCCAGTCGGTCTCGTCGGCGGACGGGGCCTCGTCGTGCAGCGCGGCGATCGCGGCCTGCACCTGGTACTCACCCACGGCGCCGGCCGGGAGGACAGCCGACACGAGCGCCACCCCCTCGTCGACGAGCCGCCTGTTCCAGAGGGAACGGTCCTGCTCGTCGAGAGGCACCAGCTCGCCGCGCGGACCGGTGCGCGCAGGGCGGCGTGCCTCGTCCAGCAGCATGAGGGCCAGCAGACCGCCGACCTCGGGATCCTCGGGCAGCAGCGCGTGGAGCATCCGCGTGAGGCGGATGGCCTCCGCCGACAGCTCGACGCGCGCGACCAGGGGCCCGGTGCTGGCACTGTGCCCCTCGGTGAAGATCAGGTAGAGGACCTTGAGGACCGACCGGAGCCGGTGGTCCCAGTCGCCGGCGGTCGGGAGGACGAACGGCTCCGCCGACCTGATCCTGCGCTTGGCGCGTGAGATCCGTTGCGCCATCGTGCCTTCCGGCACGAAGAACGCACGGGATATCTCAGCGGTCGTGAGGCCACCGACAGCACGCAGCGTGAGCGGGATGGCTGACGCCGGGGTCAGCACCGGGTGGCAGCAGAGGAACAGCAGCATCAGCGAGTCGTCGCGGTCGGGCACGTCGGGAAGCTCATCGGGCTCGCCCGCGGCCGTCGCCGACTCCCGCCGACGTCGCGCCTCCTCCTGACGGAACAGGTCGGTCAGCCGGCGGGACGCCACGGTGACGAGCCAGCCCCGGGGGTTGTCCGGGACGCCGTCACGGGGCCACTGGGTGGCCGCAGCCAGCAAGGCCTCCTGCACCGCGTCCTCCGCGTCGTCGAAGCCCCGGTGGCGGCGGGCGAGCACCCCGAGGACCTGCGGCGCCAGATCACGCAGCAGGCCCTCGACCCTCCCCGGCTCGCTCACCCGTCCATGTCACGGACCATCAGGGGACGTACCTGGATCTCCCGGGCCGCCGGCCGGCCTCCCGGGCCCGGCGCGGCGGACGTGCGTGCGGCGATCTCGATCGCCCGTTCCCGCGACTCGACGTCGACCATCCAGTACCCGGCGAGCAGCTCCTTCGACTCGGGGAACGGCCCGTCGGTGACCACCGGGTCGCCGACGCCGTCGTGCGTGACGATCGTGGCCGCCTCGGGTCCGGTCAGGCCCTCGGCGCCGACCAGCTCGCCCCGCGAGGTCAGCTCCTCGTGGATCGCCCCCATCGCCGCACCGCTGGCCGCCCGGTCCTCCGGCGACCACTCCTCGTGCGACCCGCTCGTCGAGTGGTTCATCAGCAGCATGTACTTCATCTGTCTCCCTCTCCGTCGGTGGCGTCGGGGCGACGCCTCACTGAGTGGTCGAGGCCGGCGGGTGCTTCTCGACGTCCCGACGGGGGGCCGTTCCGGCAGGTGCCGGGTCGGCGCCGCGGGGTCTCGGGAGATCCGTCGCGCCCGGCACCAGCGACGAGAGCGGTCCGGTGGGCAGCACGATCCACCCCTCGCGGCCGGCCCGGTCCTTCTCCTGCTCCGTCACCGGGCGCGTGACGACCGAGAGGGCGGCTGCCCGGGCGGTCAGTGCCGCGACCACAGCGTCCAGGGCGTCGTCCGAGGAGGCGCAGAGGTCTGCGTACGGGCCCATGTCCAGCCAGGGGGCTCCGGAGAGAAGGGACTCCAGCAGCGCCACACGGCTGGAGAGGTTGGCGTTCCCCTTGTAGCCGCGGTGGGCCAGCCCCCACATCCTGAGCGAGGCCGCCGGGTACACCTCCACCACGACCCCGGAGCCCGCCCGGTCGACGACGTCGCCGAGAGCCGCGAGCCGGGCGAGCAGACCTGCGGCACGCATGGCCGTGAGCCCGATGCGGTCGGCGGCGACGCTGAGCGGCGTGAGCCCCGTCACCGCCCGGACTGCACGGTCGGTCTCGCGGTAGGCGAGGGTCCGGCGCCAGTCCGTGCCCCGCACGTCCCGTGGCGCGAGCACGTGTCCCGTGTGGTGACCCTGCAGGAACTCCACGAAGGTGTCCGGCCAGCCCAGCGGGCAGTCGATCCCCAGGGTGGTGACCTGCTCGGCGGTGCGGACGACCTGGTCGTCGTCGACCCCTACCGACAGCACGGTCACGCGCGCACCGGACTCGTTCCAGTCCAGGACCGCGAGCGCCGTGCGCTCCGGCTCCGTGGCCAGGTCGACGCCCGCCGTGATCACCCGCCCGACGCTAGTGGCGACCGGTGCGGCCGGACGCGGGAACCGGGGCACCGGGGTGCTCGACCTGCCCCACTTCTCACGTCTGGGCGGAAGGTCCGCGGGCCGACGTCAGACCGGCACGCTGTGGGCCTGCGTCGGCGGATCGAGAGGCGGGTGCTCGGGCGGCCGCACGAGCAGGGAGACGATCAGGCCGACGAAGATCGCGGCCGTGCACGTCGCGGGCCACATCACCAGCGGGGCCGGGGACGACAGAGCCACCGGGCTGACCAGCGGGTCGAGACCCGCCGCCTGCTGCGCGTCGAGGGGCGGCGGTCCGAGCCAGACGCCCAGCCGCCACGCGCCGACCGCGGCCACCGCTCCGCCGACGACGACGACGGCCGCACGTGAGACCGGCGCCCTGCCCGGGCGGACTGCGACGGCCACGCCGCTGACGAGCCCGGCTCCGGCGGCGAGCGCCGCGAAGAGGGCGTCCCCGACGGCCGTCACGTCGTCCATCCCCGCACTCGTCGGCACGCCGTCGACGACGGCCATGGCCGCCCGGGGCGACCAGAACCACCAGGCGGCACCCACCGCTGTCGCCAGAGCCACGAGGAGCAGCGCGGTGACGACCCACGACAGCACGCGCCACCGCGCCGTGCGACCGCTCACACCAGGCAGCTGGGACCCAGCAGCGCCTTGAGGTCGCCGAACAGCGCCGGCGAGGGCGTGACGCGCAGCGCGTCGTCGAGACGCATCACGGTCGCCTTGTCGCCGCCTCCGCCGGTGAGGCGGAGGTGCACCTCGGTGACGCCCGGGTGCGTCGCGAGGACGTCCTTCAACCGGCCCACGACCGGCGGCGTGCACCGCATCGCGGGCAGCGCGATCGTGACCGGGCCGCGGGGCCCGTCGGACAGGTCGGGCAGGCTCATCTCCTGAGCGTGCAGGTTCGGCACCTCGTCCCGGCGGGAGAGCCGACCGCGGATGACGCACACGACGTCCTCGTGCAGCTCGTGCGAGACGGTCTGGTAGGTCTGCGGGAAGAACAGGACCTCGACCGCCCCGGCCAGGTCCTCCACCGCGGCGATCGCCCAGGGGTTGCCGTTCTTGGTCATCTTGCGGGTGACCGACGTGATCATGCCGGCGATGGTCACCATCGAGCCGTCCGGACGCGACTCGTCGGCCAGGAGCGCCGCGATGGAGGTGTCCGCCGCGTTCGCCAGCACGTGCTCGACCCCGAAGAGCGGGTGGTCGGACACGTAGAGGCCGAGCATCTCCCGCTCGCTGGCCAGCTTGTCCCGCTTCTCCCACTCGTAGTCCGGGATCGGCGGCAACGCGGCCAGGACCGTGCCCGAGTCGTCGTCGAGCCCGCCGAACAGGGAGTCCTGACCGATCGCCTCCTGGCGCTTCTCGTCCACCATCGCGTCGACGTAGATCTCGTGGATCGCGGACAGGCCGCGGCGCGTGTGCCCGAGGGAGTCGAAGGCGCCGGCTTTGATCAGGGACTCGATCGTGCGCTTGTTGCAGACGACCGCCGGCACCTTGCGCAGGAAGTCCTCGAACGACGTGAAGTCGCCCTTCTCCTCGCGAGCCCCGACGATCGCCTCGACCACGTTGACCCCGACGTTGCGGATCGCGGCGAGCCCGAACCGGATGTCGTCACCGACGGCGGCGTAGACGCCGATCGACGTGTTCACGTCCGGCGGCAGCACCGTGATCTTCATCCGCCGGCACTCGCCCAGGTACAGGGCCGACTTGTCCTTGTCGTCGCGCACGCTGGTCAGCAGCGCGGCCATGTACTCCGCGGGGTAGTTGGCCTTGAGGTAGGCGGTCCAGTACGAGACCAGGCCGTACGCCGCCGAGTGCGCCTTGTTGAAGGCGTAGTCGGAGAACGGGACGAGCACGTCCCACAGCGCCTTGATGGCTGCGGCCCCGAAGCCGTTCTCCTTCATCCCGGCCTCGAACCCGACGTACTCGGCGTCGAGGACCTCGCGCTTCTTCTTGCCCATCGCCTTGCGCAGCAGGTCGGCCTTGCCGAGCGAGTACCCCGCCAGCTGCTGGGCGATGAGGATGACCTGCTCCTGGTACACGATCAGGCCGAAGGTCGTTCCCAGGATGGGCTTGAGCGCGTCGGAGAGCTCGGGGTGCAGGTACTCGATGTCCTGCTTGCCGTTCTTGCGGAGCGCGTACTTGTTGTGCGAGTCGGCGCCCATCGGGCCGGGGCGGTACAGCGCGCCGACGGCCGAGATGTCCTCGAAGTTGTCGGGCTTCATCAACCGCAGCAGGGCGCGCATCGGGCCGCCGTCGAACTGGAACACGCCGAGCGTGTCGCCGCGACCCAGCAGCTCGTAGGTCAGCGGGTCCGTCGGGTCCTTGTTCAGTGCGTCGAGGTCGACCTCGACCCCGCGGTTGGCCGAGACGTTCTTCAGCGCGTCGTCGAGGATGGTGAGGTTGCGCAGGCCGAGGAAGTCCATCTTGACGAGGCCGAGCGACTCGCAGCTCGGGTAGTCGAACTGCGTGATGACCTGGCCGTCCTGCTCGCGGCGCATGATCGGGATGACGTCGAGCAGTGGCTCGCTCGACATGATCACGCCCGCCGCGTGCACACCCCACTGCCTCTTCAGCCCCTCGAGGCCCTTCGCGGTCTCGACGACCTTCGCGACCTCGGGGTCCTCCGCGTGCAGGGCCCGCAGCTCGGACGCCTCGGAGTAGCGCTTGTGGGAGGGATCGAAGACGCCGGCGAGAGGCACGTCCTTGCCCATCACGGCCGGGGGGAACGTCTTGGTGATGCGCTCGCCCATGGCGAACGGGTAGCCGAGCACCCGGGACGCGTCCTTGACGGCCTGCTTGGCCTTGATCGTGCCGTAGGTGACGATCTGCGCGACGCGGTCGGAGCCGTACTTCTCGGTGACGTACCGGATCACCTCACCACGGCGGCGCTCGTCGAAGTCGACGTCGAAGTCGGGCATCGACTTGCGCTCGGGGTTGAGGAACCGCTCGAAGATCAGGCCGTGCTGGAGCGGGTCGAGGTCGGTGATCTTCATGGCGTACGCGCACATCGACCCGGCGCCGGACCCGCGGCCCGGTCCGACGCGGATGCCGTGCTCCTTGGCCCACCCGATGAAGTCCGCGACGACGAGGAAGTACCCGGGGTACCCCTTGGAGATGATGACGTCGGTCTCGTACTCGGCTCGCGAACGCACCTCGTCGGGGATGCCGCCCGGGTAGCGCTCGTGCAGCCCGCGCTCGACCTCCTTGACGAACCACGACTGCTCGCTCTCGCCCTCGGGGACGCCGAACCGGGGCATGAACGCCCCCTCGCCCTCGGTGAACGACACCTCGCACCGCTCGGCGATGAGCAGGGTGTTGTCGCAGGCCTCCGGCAGCTCCCGCCAGACGTGCCGCATCTCGGCCGGGGACTTGAGGTAGAAGTCGTCGGCGTCGAACTTGAACCGGTTCGGGTCCGCCAGCGTCGAGCCCGACTGCACGCACAGGAGCGCGGCGTGGGCGGTCGCGTCCTCCGCGCGCGTGTAGTGGAGGTCGTTCGTGGCGACCAGCGGGATCTTCAGGTCGCGGGCGAGGCGCAGCAGGTCCTCGCGGACGGTGCGCTCGATGCCGAGCCCGTGGTCCATCAGCTCGCAGAAGTAGTTGTCAGCGCCGAAGACGTCCTGGAACTCCGCCGCCGCCGCGACCGCCTGCTCGTACTGGCCGAGCCGCAGCCGGGTCTGGATCTCCCCGGACGGGCACCCGGTGGTCGCGATCAGGCCCGAGCCGTAGGTCCGCAGCAGCTCGCGGTCCATCCGGGGCTTGAAGTAGTACCCCTCCAGCGAGGCCAGGGAGGACATCCGGAAGAGGTTGTGCATCCCGGTGTTGTTCTGGGCGAGGAGGGTGATGTGCGTGTAGGCGCCCGAGCCGGAGACGTCGTCCCGTCCGCCGTCGCCGAACTTCACCCGGCTCTTGTCGGTGCGGTGCGTGCCCGGCGTCAGGTACGCCTCGACGCCGATGATCGGCTTGACCTCGTGACGCTGAGCCGTCTTCCAGAACTCGTACGCCCCGAAGACGTAGCCGTGGTCGGTGGTCGCGATGGCCGGCATGCCCATCTTCTCGGCCTCGGCGAACAGGTCGCCGACCCTCGCCGCGCCGTCGAGCATCGAGTACTCGGTGTGGACGTGCAGGTGCACGAACTGGTCGGACGACGAGGTGGAGCCAGAGGGCATGGAGGGAGTCTAGGTGTCACCACCCACGGTCTTCCTCACCCCTCGCCGAGACGCTCCAGGGCCGAGGCGAGGTCGTCCGGGTACGTGCTGGAGTACTCGACCCGCTCGCCCGTCCCGGGGTGATCGAACCCCAGCCGGACGGCGTGCAGCCACTGCCGGGTCAGCCCCAGCCGGGCCGCCAGCGTGGGGTCGGCGCCGTACGTGAGGTCGCCGACGCACGGGTGCCGCAGGGCCGCGAAGTGCACCCGGATCTGGTGCGTCCGCCCCGTCTCGAGGTGGATCTCCATCAGGCTGGCGGCGCGGAACGCCTCGAGCAGCTCGTAGTGGGTGATGCTGGGCTTGCCGCCGGTCACGACGGCCCACTTGTAGTCGGCCGTGGGGTGGCGGCCGATCGGCGCGTCGACCGTGCCCGTCAACGGGTCGGGATGTCCCTGGACGATCGCGTGGTAGACCTTCTCGACCGTCCGCGCCTTGAACGCCTGCTTGAGCAGCGAGTAGGCGCGTTCGCTCTTGGCGACCACCATCAGGCCGGAGGTCCCCACGTCCAGGCGGTGCACCACGCCCTGGCGCTCGGCCGCCCCCGAGGTCGCGATCGTGTATCCGGCGCCGGCCAGGCCGCCGACGACGGTCGGTCCGGACCAGCCGGGGCTGGGGTGCGCGGCGACGCCGACGGGCTTGTCGACCACGACGAGGTCGTCGTCGTCGTGGACGATGCGCAGGCCGGCGACGTGCTGGGCGACCACCTCGACCGGGGCAGGCGGTGAGGGGAGCTCGACCTCGACCCACGTACCGGCCATCAGCCGGTCGGACTTGCCCACGGTGCGGCCGTCGACCTGCACCGAGCCGTCCGCGGCGAGGCCGGCGACGACGGAGCGGGACAGGCCCAGCATCCGGGCCAGCCCGGCGTCGACGCGCTCGCCCTCGAGGCCGTCGGGGACGGGGAGCCTACGGGTCTCACGCATCGACCGTCCCCGTGCCCTTCTCGTGTTCGGCTTCCCGGTCGTCGTGGCGCGTGCCGTCGAGGGAGCGACCCATCAGCCCGAGGACCGCCACCGCCGCGGCGGCGCCCACGATGAGGACGTCGGCCACGTTGCCGACGAACCAGCCGTTGTAGTCGATGAAGTCCACGACGTGGCCGCGGCCGGGGCCGGGCTCCCGCAGCAGCCGGTCGGTCAGGTTGCCGGCGGCGCCGCCCAGCAGGAGGCCGAGCGTCAGGGCCCACGCCCGGCTGCCGAGGCGACGGGACGATCGGAGGACGACGACCACGACGACGACAGCCGCCACGGTGAACAGCCAGGTGCTGCTCTCGCCGAGCGAGAAGGCGGCGCCGGCGTTGCGGATCAGACGCAGGCTGAGCACGTCGCCGAGGACCGTCACGACGGACCCGTCCGAGAGGGCGTCGACGGCCAGCACCTTGGTGGCCTGGTCGATCGCCAGGCCCAGGACGGCGGCGACGGTCATGAGCGTGTGCAGGCCGCTCCACCCGGAGCCGGGCGGGCGCGGCCGCACCGGAGCAGCAGGTTCGGGGTCATCCCCCCAAGCCTCCCACGCGCAGCGCGGCCGGCCGACCAGGTGGTCGGGTGGGTGGCGGCGCAGTCGGTCTCAACCGCGCCGGCGTCAGCGGCGTTCCGCGCGCTGCTTGCACTCCATGCAGAGGGTCGCGCGCGGGAAGGCCTGCAGGCGTGCCTTGCCCACCGCACGGCCGCACGACGAACAGATGCCGTACGTGCCGTCGTCGATGCGCCGGAGGGCGAGCAGGTTCTGCTGGACGAGCTCTCGCGCGTTGTTGGCGATGTTGATCCCGTGCTCGCGCTCGAACGCCTTCGAGCCGGTGTCCGCCTGATCGTCGCCCACCGCGTCCGCGGAGTCGGCGATCAGCTCCGCGAGCTGGTGGTCGGCAAGGGCCAGCTCGCCCTGCAGCCGCTTGACCTCAGCGGTCAGCTCGCGGCGCACGGCGCGGAGCTCGGCCTTCGTCCACGGTGACTCCGCCTCGCGGACCGACAGACGCGTCACCGCTGACCCGTTTGCCGAGCCGGCACGCGTGGCCCTCGCGGCAGGGGCCTTCGCAGCGGCGCTCCTGGACGTCGAACTGCTGGTGACAGCAGCCGTCGCCGCCTTCTTGGCGGGCGTCTTCTTGGCGGGCGCCTTCTTGGCGGGCGCCTTCTTCGCGGGCGCCTTCTTCGCGGGCGCCTTCTTCGCGGGCGCCTTCTTCGCGGGCGCCTTCTTGGCGGGCGCCTTCTTCGCGGGCGCCTTCTTCGGCGGGCGCCTTCTTCGCCGGCGCCTTCTTCGCGGGCGCCTTCTTCGCCGGCGCCTTCTTGGCGGGCGCCTTCTTCGCGGGCGCCTTCTTCGCGGGCGCCTTCTTGGCGGGCGCCTTCTTGGCGGGCGCCTTCTTGGCGGGCGCCTTCTTCGCGGGCGCCTTCTTCGCGGGCGCCTTCTTCGCGGGCGCCTTCTTCGCCGGGGCCTTCTTCGCCGGGGCGCTCGTGCCCGTCACCTTCTTCACGGCGGACCTCGCAGCGGTCGCCGCCTTGGTCACGACGGACTTCGCAGCGGTCCCGACCGTCGTCGCGGCGGGCTTCGCGGCGGCGGACCTCTTCCCCGGCGGCCTGGTGGCACGCGACGTCGACGTCGCCTTCCGGGTCGGTGCAGCCTTCTTCCCAGCAGCCATCGTCCGGCCTCCTCCGCCCGGGGGCGCTCGTGGTGCCGCCGACAATAGGCGCACGCGTCGACACGCCGCACGCGCGACGCGCCGAGGCGCGACTCCTACCGGAACGGACACGAGGGGCCGACGCCCGTGGCGCCGGCCCCTCGTGTCTGGTCGATCTGCTCAGCCGCCGAGCGGGTGACCCGACTCCCCCGGTCGGCCCGGGACCATCGTCCCCTTGGCCTCGAGGTCCTTGAGCTGGCCCTCCAGGTACGCCTTCAGACGGGTGCGGTACTCGCGCTCGAAGGCCCGCAGCTCGTCGATCTTGCGCTCCAGGAGCGACCGCTCCTGCTCGAGGGCGCCCAGGGTCTGGGACTTCTTCTGCTCGGCCTCGCGCGTCAGGGTCTCGGCGTGCTCCTGCGCCTCGGCCACCAGTCGGTCGCGCTGCTGCTCACCGCTGCGCACGTGCTCGTCGTGGAGCTTCTGGGCCAGCGCCAGCATGCCGGTCGCCGCCTCAGGCCCGACCTGCCCGTCGCCACCCGCCATGCCGCCACTGACGGCGGCGGCCGCTGCCGGAGACACCGCCGGCTCCGGCTCGGGCTGGGGCTCGGGCTCCGGCTCGGGCTCGGGCTCGGGAGCCGCCACGGGCTCGGGCACCCGCTCCTGCACCCGCTCCTGCACCGGGGTGGCGGACGCGGCCGCACCAGCGCGGCTCAGCTCACCGACCCTGCGCTCGCAAGCGGAGAGCTTCGACTTCAGCTCCTCGTTCTCGGCCTGGAGCGCGCGGAGGGTGTTGACCACGTCGTCGAGGAAGTCATCGACCTCGTCCTGGTCATACCCCTCGCGGAACTTCGTCGGCTGGAACGTCTTGCTGACAACTTCTTCCGGCGTCAACGCCATGTGGTCACCTCGTACGCGATGTGTGGAGCGCTGATCCCTTCCCGGGATCACCGCCGCAACGTTAGCGGAACAGCACGGTCACCGCCGAGCCCGCGGCTGCGGGAGGCGGGTGGTTCAGGAAAGGCTGCGTTGCAGCGCGCCGACGACGTTCATCAGCACGACGAGGCTGATCATGATCACCAGGAAGGCGAGATCCAGTCGTACAGGCCCGATCGGGAGTGGGGGCAGGACGCGTCGCAGGGCTTTGAGCGGCGGGTCGGTGGGGGTGTAGATGATCTCGGCGAGCACGAGGCTGACGCCCTTCGGACGCCACTCCGGCGAGAACGACCGGACGAGGTCGAAGACCAGACGTCCGATCATCAGCAGGAAGAACACCCAGAGGAGGAAGGCGAGTAGGGCCAGGAAGACCACCATGTGCGGTCGCGCTCCGCCGTCAGCTCTGGTTGAAGAAGCCGGCAGTGGCCGCCGCGCGGGTCGTCGACGCGGCGGGCGCAGTGACCTCGACGTGGGCCGGCGACAGCAGGAAGACCTTGCTCGTGACGCGCTCGATCGACCCGCGCTGGCCGAAGACGAGGCCGGCCGAGAAGTCCACGAGGCGCTTCGCGTCGGCGTCGTCCATGTCGGTGAGGTTCATGATCACCGGGATGCCCTCGCGGAAGTTCTCCCCGATGGTCTTGGCGTCGTTGTAGGTGCGCGGGTGGATCGTCGAGATCCTGGTCAGGTCGCCGCCGAGGGGTTCGGCGACGACGCGCGACGGGGTGCGCTCCCGCTTGATCGGGGTCACGTCAGCCCTCCGGTCATCGTGGTGCTCCTCGACCCACGAGCCGGCCGGCTCGGAACCGTGCGTCTCGTCGTCGGAGCGCTCGTCCTCCTCGGCCAGACCGAGGTAGACCATCGTCTTGCGCAAGGCCCCGCCCATGGTGCTCTCCTCCGGTGCGTGTCCCGCATCGCTGCGAGGTCCGATCAACGTGCGCGTCGGCGCGAGATCGACGCTACCCGAGGGGCGGACGCGAACCGAGGACCGCGCTACCGACACGCAGGTGTGTCGCGCCGCAGGCCACCGCGGTCTCGAGGTCGGCACTCATCCCCGCTGAGATCCACCGGGCCGCCGGGTGGTCCGCTCGGACACGCTCAGCCACCTCGTGCAGCCGCGTGAAGGCCCGCTCCGGGTCGGCCCCGAGCGGGGCGACAGCCATCACGCCGGCGAGCCGAAGGCCCTCTGACCCGGCGACAGCCTCCGCGAGCGCCGGCACCTCGGCCGACGGCGCGCCACCCCTGCCGGAGCCGCTCCGGGGGCCGCCGGACGGGTCGAGGTCGACCTGGACGAGCACGTCGAGGGTCCGGCCCTCGGCAACGGCACCCCGCGACAGCGACCGGACGAGCTTCTCGCGGTCCGCGGAGTGGACGACGTCGGCCCACCGCGCCACGGACCCGGCCTTCTTCGTCTGCACCTGACCGATGCAGTGCCAGCGCAGACCGAGCCCCTCGAGCCGGCTGCGCTTCTCGCGCCCCTCGACGTCGCGGGCCTCGCCCACCTCCGTCACCCCGAAGGAGGCCAGCAGCTCCAGGTCGCTCGCAGGGTAGGTCTTGGTCACCACGACCGTGGTGACCTCGGACGCGTCACGTCCGCTGGCGGCGCAGGCCCTCGCGACGCGGTCCCGCAGCGCGCCGAGCGCCGCGGCCAGCTCGTCGGCCCGGCTCACGACGTCGTCCCCGGTGGCGCCGACGAGGGGAGCATCCACGCGACGCCCGCGAACCGCCCCGTGCGCCCGTCGCGACGGAAGGAGAACAGCCGCTCGTCCTCGGCGGTGCACCCGGGGACCAGCTGGAGCGAGAGGCAGTGCGGCGACAGCTGTTCCAGCACACCGGAAGCGAGGTCGATGGACGGCGTGCCCGTCCACGTGCGTGCCGCGCTCGCCGGGACCCGGCGCGCCACGTCGTCGCGCATCTCAGCGGGCACCTCGTAGCAGCGCGCGCAGATCGAGGGCCCCACGATCCCCACCAGGTCACGGGCGCCGAGGTCACGCAAGGCGCCGACGGTCGCCTCGAGCACGCCCGAGGCCATGCCCGCGCGGCCCGCGTGCGCGACGCCGACCACTCCGCGCACGGGGTCCGCCAGCAGCACGGGGACGCAGTCGGCCACCATGATCGCGAGCGCCAGCCCCGGGCGGGACGTCACCACGGCGTCGGCGCTGGGCGCCGGGCCGTCCCACGGTCCGGTCGCCTCGACGACGTCGCGGCCGTGCACCTGGTCGACGAGGAGCAGCCGGTCGTCGTCGACGCCCACACGCCGGGCCAGCCGGTGACGAGCGGCTGCGACGGACGACTCGTCGTCGCCCACATGGCGTGCCAGATTCGCTGTGCCATAAGGGTTCTCGGGATCGGCGGCGTCCTGGCCACGGTCGGTGAAGGCAACGGTCGTCACGGCTGGCGCATCTCCCACCGACACGCCGAGACCCCGTGACCACCACAGGGGGTCACGGGGTCCGGCTGCGCTCACCGGGCAGCTCCCGGGTAGGGCTCGGTCACTTGAGGAAGTCGGGCACGTCCAGGTCGTCGTCCTCGAACGCCACCGAGCGGGGTGCCGGACGTCGTCCCTGCTCCTCGTCGACGACCCGCGGCGGGATCGGTGCGTGCTGGCCGTTCGTCGAGTGCGCGACGCCCGCCGGCACCGGCTCGTACGCGTGCGTCCGCGTGAGGTCGAGGTCGGGCTCGGAACCGGTACGCGAGTGGTCCGGCGCCGCTGATGGCTGCCCCACGGAAGGCGTCGGCGCCGAGCCGGTCGCGGGGGCCGACGGCGCGACGCGGGTCTGGGTGCGTCCGCTCACCTGCCCGAGCGCACGCTCGTCACGGCGGCGGTGCGGCGTGCCACCGTCGAAGCCCGCCGCGATGACGGTGACGCGGACCTCGTCCCCGAGGGCGTCGTCGATGACCGTCCCGAAGATGATGTTCGCCTCGGGGTGGGCCGCCTCCTGCACGAGGCGGGCCGCCTCGTTGATCTCGAACAGCCCCAGGTCGCTGCCGCCCTGGAAGGAGAGCAGGACGCCGTGGGCGCCGTCGATGCTGGCCTCCAGCAGCGGCGACGAGATCGCCAGCTCGGCGGCCTGGACCGCGCGGTCCTCGCCTCGCGCCGAGCCGATGCCCATCAGCGCGCTGCCGGCACCCTGCATCACGGACTTCACGTCCGCGAAGTCGACGTTGACGAGTCCGGGCGTGGTGATCAGGTCGGAGATGCCCTGCACACCGGACAGCAGCACCTGGTCGGCGGCCTTGAACGCGTCCATCACCGAGACGGCGCGGTCGCTGATCGACAGGAGCCGGTCGTTCGGGATGACGATGAGGGTGTCCACCTCCTCGCGGAGGCCCTCGATGCCGGTGTCGGCCTGCGTCGCGCGGCGGCGCCCCTCGAAGGTGAAGGGGCGCGTCACGACGCCGATGGTCAGGGCGCCGAGGGACCGCGCGATGCGCGCGACGACGGGCGCGCCGCCCGTGCCGGTGCCGCCGCCCTCGCCTGCCGTCACGAAGACCATGTCGGCCCCCTTGATGACCTCCTCGATCTCCTCGGCGTGGTCCTCGGCCGCCTTCTTGCCGACCTCGGGGTCGGCCCCGGCGCCGAGCCCGCGGGTCAGCTCGCGCCCCACGTCGAGCTTGACGTCCGCGTCGCTCATCAGGAGCGCCTGGGCGTCGGTGTTGATGGCGATGAACTCCACGCCCTTGAGACCGACGTCGATCATCCGGTTCACGGCGTTGACGCCGCCGCCGCCGATGCCGACGACCTTGATGACCGCGAGGTAGTTCTGCGGTGCTGCCACGGTGAGCGCCTCTCCCTGAGTGCCTGATGGACTGCTGCCGGACCTTCACCCTCAACTAGAGGGTTATAGTTATGTCAACTGGTCGTGGGCGTGACGCTAGGGCGCGCAGCGCCCCGCACCAAGGAGGCGCGCGGCGTGTCGTGCGATCAGGGTTTCAGCGCGTGACGGGTGTGCCGGGTGCCGAGACGTCGTAGACCTCGGCGGGGGTCTGCAGCAGCACGGTGAGGACGGCCGCCTTCCGGGCACCGTCCTCCCCGCTCCCCCAGACAACGGTCGACCCGGAGCGCAGGGTCAGGGTCACGCTGTCCTGCGTCAGGGCCTCGGTACCCGCGACCTGGGCCCGCAGCTCTGCGGGCATCTGCTCGAGCACGTCACTCGCCGCGCGCAGCGGACGGTCGCCCGCTGCCACGGTGGCCGCGGACACCAGCGGCAGGTCCGCAGGCGGCTCGGCGACGGTCGCGACCTGGACGCCCTCCCCGTCGACGAGGGCGACGCCTTCCTCGGCCGCGACGGCGGCCACCGGGACCCGCTCGGTGACGCGGACCTCGAGCGTGGACGGCCACACACGCAGCACCTGCGCGTCGGCGACCATCGGCAGCTCCTCGACCCGCTGCGCGAGGGCGCCGGTGTCGACGCGCGCGAGGGGCCGGCCGAGGTCCGTGGCCGCGAGTGCCTCGACCTCCACCACCGTGAGCCGCTCCCCGCCCACCAGCTCGACCGTCCGGGCCTCGAGCCACGACGACGAGAGCAGGACCCACCCCGACGCGCCGAGGACGACCAGGACCGCACCCGCGAGCACGAGGGGGCGCCAGGTCGACCAGCGCCGACGACGGGCACGCTGGGCGAACCGGCGGACCGACGCCGTCGACACCACCCGTGACCGAGACGCGGGGACCGCGGAGCGGGCCAGGGACCGGGAGGTGGCGGCGCCTGCGCGACGCGCCAGCTCGACCCCCACGGCGGCGCGGGAGGACAGCGGAGCACCCGGGGTGCTCGGGGTTCTCGGGGCTCGGAGTGCTCCTGCGTCCGCCCGACGCGGCACGCCGGGTCGTGGGCGAGGCGCTCGTCGCCACGTCGTGCGCCGGTCGGGCCCGGGGGACGCGCGGAGCCTCGACGGGAGCAGCGACGGGACGCCGGACGGGTCGCGTCGGACGGGGGCTCACGGAGCGGCTCCCGGCTGTCCGCCCGGTCCCTGGGGTCCGTCGTGCAGCAGGGCGAGCACCTCGCGGCCGACCATCGTGACGTCGCCGGCACCGATGGTCAGCACGAGGTCGCCCGGTCGGGTGCGGCGGGCCGCCTCGGCCGGGGCGGCCGACCACGACTCCACGTAGGTCACGCGTTCCGCCGGCAGGTCGACGGCGTCGGCGACCAGCGCGCCGGTCACACCGGGCACCGGGTCCTCGCGAGCCGGGTACACGTCCATCACCACGACGTGGTCGGCGGCGGACAGCGCCTCCCCGAACTCGCGGTGGAAGGAGAGCGTGCGGCTGAACAGGTGGGGCTGGAAGACGACGACGAGCCGACCGGCCCCGGCGACCTGTCGCCCCGTCGCCACCGCGGCGGCCACCTTGGCGGGGTTGTGGGCGTAGTCGTCGTACACGCGGACGCCACCGGACTCACCGCGCGCCTCGAAGCGGCGGCGCGTCCCGGTGAAGGCCGCGAGGCCCGCCAGCGCGGCCCCGACGTCGACGCCGAGGGCGATCGCCGCGGCGAAGGCGGCGGCCGCGTTCAGGGCGTTGTGGTGGCCGGGCACGGCGAGCCGTGCGCGCCCCATCACCCGTCCCTCCAGCACCATCTCGAAGTCGGCGCAGCCCGCGGAGAAGGACAGGTCGGCGACCCGGACGTCCGCGTCGTCCCCCGTCCCGTAGACGAGGACGGGGCGACCGCTCCCCCGGACCCGCGCGGCCAGGGCGGCGGACCCGGGGTCGTCGCCGCAGGCGACGAGCACGCCGTCCGGCCCGAGCCGGTCGGCGAAGGCGTCGAACGCCTCGACGACCTTCTCGGCGGTGCCGTAGTGGTCGAGGTGGTCGGGCTGGACGTTGGTCACGACCGAGACGACCGGCGTGTACACGAGGAACGACGAGTCCGACTCGTCCGCCTCGGCCACGAACACGTCGCCCGAGCCCTGGTGCCCGTTCGTCCCGGCGCCGACCAGCTCTCCGCCGATGGCGAAGGACGGGTCGAGGCCGGCGCTCTGCAGCAGCACCGTGAGCATGGAGGAGGTGGTGGTCTTGCCGTTCGTGCCCGCGACGGCCACGCCGCGGTAGCCCTGCATCAGCGCCTGCAGGGCCTGTGACCGGTGGAGCACGGTCACGCCCAGCTCCGCGGCCCGGACGAGCTCGGGATTCGAGGGACGGATCGCCGACGAGGCCACGAGCGTCCGCGCCCGGTCGACCCGGGCGGGGTCGAAGCCGGACTCCACCTTGCCGCCGACCGCTCTCAGAGCGGTCATCACCGGAAGGTCCTTGGCGTCGCTGCCCGAGACCTCGAGGCCGCGGGCCAGCATGATCCGGGCGATGCCCGACATGCCGATGCCGCCGACACCGACGAAGTGCACGGGTGCGAGGTCGGTCGCGGGCGGCACCTCCGCGGCGAGGTCGAAACGCGGTCCCACCACGGCCATCACGCCCGCCCAGCGTGCTCGGAGGCAGCGTGCTCGACGAGGTCTGCCAGACGCTCGTCGGCGTCGCGGACGCCGGCTCCCGCGGAGGCCGCTGCCATGGCCGCGAGGCGGTCGCGGTCGGTGACGAGCGGGACGAGGTGACGGCGCAGCCAGTCGGCGTCGAGCTCGGCGTCGTCCACCAGCAGCCCTCCGCCCACCGCGACCACCGGCTCGGCGTTGAGCCGCTGCTCGCCGTTCCCGATCGGCAGGGGGACGTAGACCGCCGGAAGCCCGACGGTGGTCAGCTCGCACACCGTGTTGGCGCCGGCCCGGCAGAGCACGAGATCGGCCGCTGCGTAGGCCAGGTCCATCCGGTCACAGTATTCGAGCGCCACGTACGCGGGCCCGCCGTCGTCGGACCCGGCGGCCCCCGCCTTGCCCGCACCGGTCAGGTGCAGGACCCCGATCCCGGCCGCGCCCAGGTCGGGGAGGGCACCGACCACGGCCTCGTTGAGCCGCTGCGCCCCGAGGGACCCGCCGGTCACGAGCACCGTGGGTGCGTCCGGGGAGAGCCCGAGGTGGCGCCGCGCCTCGTCCCGCAGCGCGGCCCGGTCGAGGTGGCTGATCTCGCGTCGCAGCGGCATGCCGACGCGGACCGCGTGCGGGAGGCGGGTGAGCGGGAACGTCACGGCGACGTGCCGCGTCAGGCGCGCCCCCAGCCGGTTGGCCACGCCGGGGCGGCTGTTCTGCTCGTGGACGACGATCGGGACGCGGAGGCGCCGCGCCGCCAGGTACGCGGGTGGGCTGACGTAGCCGCCCATCCCGACCACGACGTCGGCCTGCGCGGACGAGATCGCCTCCGCCGCAAGGTCGACAGCAGCCTTGAGGCGCCCCGGCACCTTCAGCAGCGCCACGGAGGGGCGCCTCGGCAGGGGCACCTTGGGGATCGTCACCAGGCGGTACCCACGGGCGGGCACGAGCCGCGACTCCAACCCGTCCTCGGTGCCGAGGGCCAGCACGCGGGTCCCCGGGTCGCGACGTACCAGGGCGTCGGCCAGCGCCAGCAGCGGGCTCACGTGGCCCGCGCTGCCACCGCCGGCCAGGACCACAGACAGGGGCCCGGTCCGGCACGTCCCGCCGCTCACCGGCCGCGTCCGACGGAGCCGCGCGAGCCGACGACGGCCAGCGATCGCCGGACGACCCCGGCTCGCGCCGCGAGGGCGTCCCGCGCACCGGGCTCGGACCGGGCGAACGACAGCACCATGCCGAGCGCCGCGAGCGTGGTCAGCAGGGCCGACCCGCCGCTGGATACCAACGGAAGGGGGACGCCGATCACCGGCAGCAGGCCGATGACGACGGCCACGTTCACCAGGGCCTGCCCGATCACCCAGGCGAGCACGCCGGCCACCGCGATCTTCACGAAGAGGTCGTCGCTGCGCAGGATCACCCGCAGTCCGGCCACGGCCACGACGGCGAACAGCACGAGGATCGCCAGCGTCCCCGGCAGCCCGAGCTCCTCGCCGATGATCGCGTAGATGAAGTCGTTGTGGGCCTCGGGAAGCCACGACCACTTCTCGCGGCTGGCCCCCAGGCCCAGCCCCCACCAGCCGCCCGAGGCCAACGCCCACGTGCCGTGCGTCGACTGCCAGCAGGCGCCGAGCTGGTCGCACTCGGCCCCGCCCAGCCACGTCTCCACCCTGGCCATCCGGTTCTTGCTGGAGAGCACGAGCATCCCTGCCAGGGCCGCACCGGCCACCAGGGCGAGGGCGAACAACCTCCCCGACACACCTCCCACGAACAGCATCACGCCGACGAGCATCATGATCACCAGCGCCGTGCCGAGGTCGCGTCCTGCCAGCACCAGGGCCAGGACGAGGCCGGCCACCGGGCCGATCGGGACGAGGACGTGCTGCCACCGGTGCAGCAGGGACGACTTCGCGGCCAGGATCGTCGCGCACCACACCACGAGGGCCAGCTTCGCGGCCTCGGACGGCTGCGCGGTGACGGGGCCGAGCCGCACCCAGTTCATGTTGCCGCCGGCTCCGAAGCCCAACGGTGTGAAGACGAGCAGCTGGGCGACGACGGCCAGCCCCACGAGGGGCCAGGCGAGGCGCTTCCACACGGCCACCGGGATCCGCGAGCACCCGAGCATCAGCGGGACGCCGACCGCCGCGTACATGGCCTGCTTGCCGAAGACCGCGAAGGGTGAGCCGCCGTCCGCGATCGAGTCGACGCTGGAGCTCGACAGCACCATCACCAGGCCGATCACGACGAGGACGAGCGTCGCCCCGAGCAGCAGGTAGTAGCTGGTGGTCGGCGTCTCCCAGACGGCCAGCCGCTCGGTGACTCGGCGGCCGACCCCGGCGAGCAGGCCGTCGGACCGGGCGGGCTGGGCGGACCGGGTCGCGCCGGGGCTGAGGGTGGCCACGTCAGCCGTCCCCTCCCCGGTCGCGACCGTCCGTCTGGCCGAGGTGCGCCCTGACCGCGGCGGCGAACTCGTCACCCCGGTGGCCGTAGGTCGTGAACTGGTCCATCGAGGCACTGGCGGGCGCCAGCAGCACCGTGTCGCCGGGGCGCGCCAGGTCCGAGGCCGCGGTGACGGCCCGGCGCATGACGAACTCGGCCAGGGGCATGCCACCAGTCTCGGACGCGTCCACCTCCACCACGCGGACATCCGGTGCGTGTCGCGCCAGCGCCTCGCGCAGCGGGGCCCGGTCGACGCCGACCAGCACCGCCGCCCGGAGCCGGCTCGCGTTCTGGCGCACGAGCCCGTCGAAGTCGGCGCCCTTGGGCAGCCCCCCGGCGATCCACACGACGGACTCGAACGCCCGCAGCGACGCGGCGGCCGCGTGCGGGTTCGTGGCCTTGGAGTCGTCGACCCACGTCACGTCACCTGCTCGCGCGACCGTGGCGATGCGGTGCGGCTCGGGCACCACGCCCCGCAGGCCGTCACGCACGGCGGAAGGGGCGACCCCATGGGCACGGGCCAGCGCGGCCGCCGCCAGGGCGTTCGCGACCGTGTGCGCCGCCACCACCCCTCCGCCGGCCTGCTCGAGGTCGGCGAGCGTGGCCAGCTCGAGCGCGCTCGACGCGCGGTGCTCGGTGAACGCCCGGTCGCACAGCACGTCGTCGACCACGCCGAACATCGAGCGGGCAGGCACTCCGAGGGTGAAACCGACGGCGCGGCAACCCTCCACGACGTCGGCGGCCTCGACCATGCGCTCGGTGGCCGGGTCGTCGACGTTGTAGACGCACGCCACCTCGCTCCGCTCGTAGACCTTGCCCTTGGCTGCTGCGTAGGCGTCGGTCGAGCCGTGCCAGTCGACGTGGTCGGGTGCCAGGTTCAGGCAGGCGCTCGCCCGCGGCGCGATCGAGTGGGACCAGTGCAGCTGGAAGCTCGACAGCTCGACGGCCAGCACGTCGTAGGGCACCGGGTCGACGATCGCGTGGAGCAGCGGGGTCCCGACGTTCCCGACCGCCGCCGCGCGCAGACCCCCGGCGGTCAGCATGGCCTCGAGCATCCGCACCGTCGTCGTCTTGCCGTTGGTACCGGTCAGCGTCAGCCAGGGGGCCGCGCCGACCGACGGCCGCAGCCGCCAGGCGAGCTCCACCTCGCCCCACACCGGAACGCCCGCGGACGCGGCGTCCACCAGCAGGGGGGCGTCGGGACGCCAACCAGGCGAGGTCACCACCAGGTCGGGGCGCTCGCCGCCCACGGCGGGGAGGCTCGAGGCGGTCGACGGCCCCAGCAGCGTCCGGCCGCCCAGCACGTCGACCAGCTCGCGGTCGCGGCGCAGGGCAGAGCCGTGCGCGGGGTCGTCGGGGTCCCTCGCGTCCACGACGACGACACGCGCACCCCGCTGGAGCAGCGCGTCGGCGGCCGCGAAACCGGACAGGCCCAGACCGGCGACGACGACGCGCAGACCCGCCCAGTCCGCGCCGGCGTGCGTGAGGGCCGCCGTGCGTGCTGTGCCGCCGTGCGCCCCGTGCGCCCCGGTCACAGGGCGACGACCCACTCGGCGTAGAAGAGGCCGAGACCGAGCGCGACGAACAGGCCGGCGATGATCCAGAACCGGATCACGATCGTGACCTCGGCCCACCCGGCGAGCTCGAAGTGGTGCTGGAGCGGCGTCATCTTGAAGACGCGTCGTCGGGTGAGCTTGAACGAGCCGACCTGGATGATCACCGAGAGCGTGATCAGCACGAAGAGCCCGCCCATGACGATGAGGAGCAGCTCGGTGCGCGTCGTGATCGCCAGCCCGGCGAGCACGCCACCGAGCGCCAGGGACCCGGTGTCGCCCATGAAGATCTTCGCCGGCGAGGCGTTCCACCACAGGAAGCCGAAGCACGAGCCCATCACGGCCGCGGCGACCACGGCCAGGTCGCGCGGGTCACGCACCTCGTAGCACTGCGGGCCGGCCTGGGCCACGTTCTGGCACGACTGGTTCGACTGCCAGATGCCGACGAGCACGTAGGCACCGGCCACCATGGTCGACGCGCCGGTGGCGAGCCCGTCGAGGCCGTCGGTGAGGTTCACGCCGTTGCTGGTGGCCACGATCATCAGCTGGGCCCAGATGGCGAAGAGCAGCAGCCCGACCGCCGCGCCGGCGAACGCGAAGTTGAGGTTGGTGTCCCGGATCACCGAGATGGCGGTCGACGCCGGCGTCCGGTAGCCCTCGTTGGGGAACATCAGCGCGAGCACCGCGAAGACGACGGCCACCCCCGACTGCCCCAGGAGCTTGGGCACGCTGCGCAGACCGAGGCTGCGCTGCCGCGAGATCTTGATGAAGTCGTCGAGGAAGCCGACCAGTCCCAGCCCGGTCATGAGGAAGAGGACGAGCAGCGCCGAGACGGTGACGGGGGTGGTGGTCAGGACGTGGGCGAGGCCGTACGCCGTCAGGCTCGCCCCGATGATCACCGCCCCGCCCATCGTGGGCGTGCCGCGCTTGGTGTGGTGCGTGGTCGGCCCGTCGTCCCGGATGAACTGTCCGTAGCCGCGCTTGACCAGGAAGCGGATGAACAGGGGTGTGCCGAAGAGGGAGAAGACGAGCGAGAGCGCCGCAGCGACCAGGACCGTCCTCATCGAAGGCCGCCCGACCGGTCGGCGTCGGCAGCCTCCGACGTCTCCGGCACGGCCGGCGCTTGCGCGTTCACGGACCCCAGGGTGTCAGCCCGGTCCGCCTCCACCATGGACCCCTCCACGCCCGCCGGCGGCGTGTCGGCGGCCACGCGGTCGCCCAGCCAGCGCAGGCCGCTGTCCCGCGAGGACTTGAAGAGCACGACGTCGCCCGGCTCCAGACGCTCCGCCAGCAGCTCGTGGGCCGCATCGGTGTCGGGCACCCACACCGACTCACCGCCCCACGAGCCCTCCATCACCGCACCGGTGTGGATCGGCCTGGCACCGTCCCCGACGACGACGAGCTGGGAGATGTCGAGACGGACCGCGAGCCGTCCGATCTCGTCGTGGAGCATCGCGCTCTCTTCGCCGAGCTCGAGCATCTCCCCCAGCACCGCCCAGGTACGACGACCCTGCCCCATCGACGCCAGCGCCTTCAGGGCCGCCCGCATCGAGTCGGGGTTCGCGTTGTAGGCGTCGTTGACGACCGTGACGCCGTCGGCCCGGTGGGCCACCTCCATCCGCCAGCGGCTGGCGGCCACGGCCGCCGAGAGCAGCTCCGCGACGCGGCCTGGTGACAGCCCCAGTCGGAGCGCGACGGCCGCTGCCGAGAGCGCGTTCGAGACGTGGTGCTCCCCGTGCAGCCCGAGCACGACGTCCGCCGAGCCCTCCGCCCCGTCGACGGAGCTCACCAGACGGAACGAGGGGCGTCCCTGCTCGTCGAGACGGACGTCCTCCGCACGCACGTCCGCCTCGGCCACACCCGATGCGCTGGTGCCCAGGACGAGGCCCGGGGCGAGAGCAGCCATCGCAGCGACCCGGTGGTCGTCGAGGTTGAGCACCGCGACGCCGTCGGGACCGAGGGCCTCCACCAGCTCCGACTTCGCGTGGGCGACCCCTTCGAGCGAGCCGAACTCGCTGGCGTGGGCGTGTCCCACGTTGAGCACCACCGAGATCTCGGGCGGTGCGATCGACGTGAGGTACGACAGGTGACCCGCCCCCCTGGCTCCCATCTCGACGACGAGGTAGCGGGTGGTCCCGTCGATCCGGCACACCGTGAGCGGCACGCCGATCTCGGAGTTGAAGGACTGCTCCGCGGCGACGGTCGGACCGAGACCGGCCAGGACGGTCGCGAGGAGGTCCTTGGTGCTGGTCTTGCCGGACGAGCCGGTCACGGCGACGACCGTCAGGGACTCGCCGGCCGCGTGGATGGCCGCGCGGGCCAGCCGTCCGAAGGCCTTCTCGGTGTCGTCAACCAGCACCTGGGGCAGCGGGTCGTCGACGGGGCGCTCGACGAGGGCGGCGACGGCGCCTGCCTGCGCGCGCCGAGCCGACGTACGCGTGACCGTCGGCCTGCTCGCCGTGCCGCGCCACGTACAGGCCACCGGGTCCGCAGCGACGCGAGTCGGTGACGACGGGACCGTCGACCACCACGTCGCCGGGGGCGTCGGTCACGAGGCTGCCGCGTGTGGCGGCGACGACCTCGTCGAGGCGGAGGGCGATCACGGCGCACCCACGGGGGTCGTGCGCCGAGGGCGGCGGCGAGGACGTCCCGGTCGTCGAAGGGGTGGACGGTGCCCGCCACCTCCTGACCCTGTTCATGTCCCTTGCCGGCCACCAGCACCGCATCGCCGCTGCGGTCGGCGCGCCGGACCGCCTCCCGGATCGCGTCGGCCCGGTCGGGAACCTCGAGCACCTCGACCTCGCGTGCGGGGCCACCTCGCGGGCGCCGGCGACGAGCCGCGCCCGGATCGCCGACGGGTCCTCGCCGCGGGGGTTGTCGTCGGTGACGACGACGACGTCGGCGCCCGTCGCGGCCGCGGCACCCATGGCCTCGCGCTTACCGGGGTCTCGGTCCCCGCCGGCCCCCAGCACCACGACCAGCCGGCCCGAGGCGGTGCGGCGCAGTGCGCGCAGCGCCGCGGTGACGGCGTCGGGGGTGTGGGCGTAGTCGACGACCGCCAGCGGGTGGCCGTCCGAGGCGTCACCGACGACCTGCATGCGGCCCGGCACGGTGTCACCGCTGGCGAGCCCGTCCCGGATGCCCGCCTCGTCGAAGCCCGCGGCGACGAGCATCAGGGCAGCGAGAGAGGTGTTCGCCACGTTGAAGTCGCCGGCGAGGGGGGACACCAGGTCGAGGCTGTGGCCGTCTCGGTGTCGCAAGGTGAACTCGGTGCCGGGGCCGTCGATGGACGGGGTCAGATCGACCGCCTCCCAGTCGGTCTCGCCCGTGCCGCCGTGGTCCGCCGCCAGCGGCGTGCGGAACGTGACGACGGGGACCGTCGCCTCGACAGCCAGCCGGGTGCCCCACGGGTCGTCCACGCAGACGACGGCGGAGCGCGTGCGCTCGGGCGTGAAGAGGGACGCCTTGGTGGTGAAGTAGTCCTCGAGGTCCGGGTGGAAGTCCAGGTGGTCCTGGGAGAGGTTCGTGAAGCCCGCCACGTCGTACCGGACGGCGTCCACGCGATGCAGGGCGAGCGCGTGGCTCGAGACCTCCATCGCGCAGGCGGACACCTCTGCCTCGCGCATCACGGCGAGGAGCCCGTGCAGGTCGGGGGACTCCGGCGTGGTGCGGGGGCTCGGCACCCGGCGGCCGGCGAACCGCGTCTCCACCGTCCCGATCATCCCCGTGCGCCGCCCCGCGTGCCGCAGCGCGGCCTCGATCAGGTAGCAGGTCGTCGTCTTGCCGTTGGTCCCGGTGACGCCGAGCATCAGCAGGTCGGCGGCCGGATGGCCGTAGACCCACGACGAGACGCCTCCGAGCACCCCGCGCGGGTCCGCGACCACCAGCACCGGCACCGCGACGCCCTCGCAGAGCCGGGCTCCGTCCTCGTCCGTGAGGACGGCGGCAGCGCCGGCGGCGACCGCGTCGGCGGCGAACCGCGCGCCGTGGAGTCGTGCACCGGGAAGTGCGGCGTAGACGTCGCCGGGTCGCACGCCGCGCGAGTCGAGCGTCACACCGGTCAGCGATCGACCGCCCTCCGTGGTGTCCGTGCGGGCACCCAGGCTCTCCGCCAGTCCCGCCACCGTCCGGCCTCCCGCAGCACCCGGCACGGAGGCGGGGCGGGGGAAGGCAGCGGTCACGGCGTCGTCCGTCGGTGCCGGCGGCCGGTGGTCCAGGGAGTCGTCGGGCACCACGGGAGGTTACCGCCGCGAGGTGGATGCGCCCGGACCCCGCATCGGGGCGTCGGCCCCCGGCGCCGACACGCGGGTCACTCGTACGTGAGGGGGTACAGCGAGGCCTTCTGCCCCGACGGCGGGATGGCCATGTCCTGGAGGGCGAACGACATCACGTCGCGGAAGACCGGCGCTGCCACGGTCCCGCCGTAGTAGCCGTTCGTCGGGCGCTGCAGGGTGACGCCGATGACGATCTTCGGGTCCTCGGCCGGCGCGAAGCCGATGAAGGACCCGGTGTAGCCGCTGTACCCGCCGCCGAGCGGGGCCTGCGACGTCCCGGTCTTCCCGGCGACCCGGTAGCCGGGCACCGTCGCGTTGCCGCCGGTCCCCTCCGACACGGCGCCCTCGAGCATCGTGCGCACCTGGACAGCAGTCTCCGCGCTCACCACCGGCGTGCCCTCGGACGCGGGCGTCGGCACCATCACCCCGTTCTCGTCCTCGACGGCGTCGACGAGCCGCGGCGTCATGCGCGTGCCGTCGTTGGCGATCGTGGCGAAGACCTGGGCCGACTGGAGCGCGTTCACCGACACGCCCTGCCCGAAGAGCACCGTGAACTGCTGCCGCCCGTCCCAGCGGTCGGCGGGGGCGAGGATGCCGTTCGTCTGGCCGGGGAAGTCGAGACCGCTGGGTTGCCCGAGGCCGAACCGCTGGAGGTACTCGTACCGGGTCTCGCGGCTCAGCTGCTCACCCGACCATCACGGTCCCGGTGTTGGACGACTTGCCGAGGATGCCGGCGAAGGTGAGCTTCTCCTTGGGGTGCGGGTGCGAGTCCTTGAAGGTCTGCTTGTTGCTGGTCGTGTAGCGGTCCGGGACGACGAACTGGCTCTCGGGCGTGACGACGCCCTCCTCGATCGCCGCCGCGGCCGTGATGACCTTCGCCGTCGAACCGGGCTCGATGACGTCCGACAGGGCTCGCGTGCCGCGGTCCTCCGCGTCGGAACCGCCCGGGTTGTTGGGGTCGACCGTGGGCGACTCGGCGAGGGCCAGGATGTTGCCCGTCTCGACCTCCATCGCGAACACGTTGCCCCACTGGGCGTTCGAGGCCTTGACCTGCGCGGCGATCGCCTGCTGGGCATACCACTGGAGGTCGCGGTCGATCGTGAGTCGACGTCCCGGCCGTCGACGGCGGGGACCTCGGCCATGTCGCCGGTGGGGATCATCTGCCCGTCGCCGCCCCGCTCGTAGAGCCGCTGCCCGTCCGTCCCGGCCAGCTGCTCGTCGAGGCTCATCTCGAGACCGGCCAGCCCGGCGCCCTCGTCGCCGCCGGTGAAGCCGACGAGGTTGCCCGCGACGGCACCGGCGGGGTAGCTGCGCGCGCTGGTCTTCTCGCTGTAGACGCCGGGGACGCGCAGGTCCTGCACCGCCCGCCACACCTGAGGCGTCACCCCCTTGACGACGTAGGCGAAGCGGCGCTCGCCGTCGAGTGCCGGCGCGGACCTTCGCCTCCGGGGTCCCGGTGGCGGCCGCGATGTCGGCGGCTGCGCCGTCGAGGCCACCGGGACCGCCGTCCGCGCTCTCGTAGAAGGCGACCAGGGTCTGGTCGACGGTGATGTTCCGCCGCTCGACGCTGGCGGCGAGCGCGACGCCCTCACGGTCGCGTGATCTCCCCGCGGTGGGCCAGCAGCGGCGCCTTGACGAGCCGGTTGCCCAGCGCCTCCTCGGCCAGCGCGGTGGCGTCGAGACCCTGCATCTGGACGAGGCGGGCCGCGAACAGGCTCACCAGGACCATGATCACGAGCACCAGTCCACGGGCACGCCGGTCGGGCGACCTCTCGCGCAGCCCGCGGGCCTCCGACCGGACGCGCGGCGGGACGCCCGCGGGGCGGTGCGGCGGCGCGCCCGCGCCGCCGCCGTTGGCGTGGGGCGCTGCACGGCCGGCGGCCGAGCCCGCGTCGGCGGCGCGCGCGCGGCGCGCCGGCTCCGCGACGGCCGCGGGACCCGTGGTCACCGTCACCGGTCGCCTCCCGGCCGCACGGCTCCGTCGCCGAGGCCGGCGGGCGGGGCCGGCGGGACAGGCGGCTCCGCCGAGTCAGCCGCCGCGGCGGCGGCAGCCTCTGCGGCTGCCGTTGCGGCGGCCTGGGCCGCGGCGTCCGCAGCAGCCTGCGCGGCGACGGCCTCGGACTCGCTGACCACCCCGGGCGCGGCCAGCGCCGCGGCCGGGATCTCGGCGAACGCGGCTGCCTTCTCGGGGTCCGCGGGGATGGGGGAACCCAGCACCTTGCCGTCACTGAGCCGGATGAAGGCCGGGCCGGCATTGGGGATCATGCCGAGCTCCCGCGCTCGCGCCGAGAGCGTCGACGGGGCCGACCTGCACGGCCAGGTCCTCCGACGAGGGCCTGCTCGGCCTCGGTGAGGGCGATCTGGCGCACCTCGAGCTGGTTCTCCTCGATAGGCGCCGCGCGACAGCACGATGTTGATGACGAGCACCGCGAGCAGGCTGGAGACCAGCAGCGCGGCGCAGCCGACGACGAACAACGGGCGCGACGTGGCGCGTGCGGGTGCGGCCAGGACGCGCAGCCGCGGCGCGGGCGGGACCGTGCGGGTGGTACGGCTGACGGGACGCTGAGGACCGCGCGGTGCCGAGACCGGCGCGGTGGCGGCGCGCGCCGCCGCCGGGCTCACGCCGCCCTCCCCGGACGGCGCAGGCGCTCGGCGGCCCGCAGGCGCACCGACGCCGCCCGCGGGTTGGCGGCGACCTCGTCGTCTCCGGCGGTCTCTGCGCCACGGGTGAGCAGGCGCAGCTGCGGGGCGTGCTCGGGCAGCTCCACCGGCAGGCCCTGCGGCGCGGTGCTGCGCGCGCCGTCGGCGAGGACGTGCTTGGCCATGCGGTCCTCGAGCGAGTGGTACGACATCACGACGATGCGGCCGCCGACGGCCAGTGCGTCGACCGCCTCGGGCAGGGCGCGCTCCAGGACGTCGAGCTCACCGTTGACCTCGATGCGCAGGGCCTGGAAGGTCCGCTTGGCGGGGTTGCCACCGGTCCGGCGTGTCGCGGCCGGCACACAGGCCCGGACCAGCTCGACCAGTCGCGCGCTCGTCGTGAACGGCTCCTGGGCGCGCTCACGGACGACGGCGCCCGCGATCCGGCGTGCGAAGCGTTCCTCGCCGTAGGCGCGCAGCACGCGCGCCAGGTCGGCGGCCGAGTAGCTGTTGAGCACGTCGGCGGCGGTGGCGCCGGTGCTGGCGTCCATCCGCATGTCGAGCGGGGCGTCCGTGCGGTAGGCGAAGCCGCGCTCCTCCTCGTCGAGCTGGAGCGAGGAGACGCCCAGGTCGAACAGCACCCCCTGGACCCGCCGCAGGCCCAGGTCCGCGAGCACGTCGGGCAGCCGGTCGTAGACCGCGTGCACCAGGGTGACGCGGTCGCCGAAGCGGGAGAGCCGCTCCCCGGCCAGCGTGATCGCCTCGCGGTCGCGGTCGACCGCGACGAGGCGCGCGCCCGGGCAGCCCTCGAGCAGCGCCTCGCTGTGGCCGCCCATCCCGAGCGTGGCGTCCACCACCACGGCCCCCGGCGTGCTCAGCGCGGGCGACAGCAGGGCGACACAGCGCTCGAGCAGCACCGGCACGTGCCGCGCTGCCGCGTCCTCGGACATCTCGACCCTTCGACGATCTGGTGTGGCTGGGTGGTTCACGTGGTTCTCGTCCTGCGGTTCTCACTGGCCGGGGCCGGAGAGGTGGTGGGAGCCGGGTCGCGACCGGCTTCGGCACGGGGGTGGCCGCCTGGCCAGGTCCCCATCCGTCGGCGCGGCCTGGCACCGGGGAAGGTGTGTCAGGACGCCGCGGACGGCTGGAGACCTGGCCATGCGGCCGAGGGTCGATCGGTGTCAGAAGAGTCCCGGCACGACCTCCTCGGCGGTGCTGGCGAACTCTGGCTCCTGCTCGGCCAGGTAGGTCTCCCAGGCGGTGGTTGCCCAGATCTCCACGCGGGAACCGGCCCCGATCACCGTGCAGTCGCGGTCGAGGTTGGCGTAGGTGCGCAGCTGGGTGGGGATGGTGATCCGGCCCTGCTTGTCGGGGAGCTCGTCGTAGGCACCGGACAGCAGGACGCGGAGGTAGTCGCGGGCCTGCTTGCTCGCGACCGGGGCCTGCCGGAGCTGCTCGTGCATGCGCTCGAACTCGCCGGTGGTGAAGACGTACAGGCACCGCTCCTGGCCGCGGGTGACCACCAGGCCGGGGGCCAGCTGGTCGCGGAACTTCGCGGGCAGGATCAGCCGGCCCTTCTCGTCCAACCGAGGAGAGTGCGTGCCGAGGAACATCGCGCCCTCCCCTCCTGATTCGCGTCGGAACCCCCATCGCTCCGACAGCCTCCACATTACCCCACTTCACTCCACAGTCAACGAGATCTCGGCCGAGTCGCGGCGGGACTTGAGACAAAACTGCAGGTCACGATCGCTGCGAGCCGCAGTGGAGGACGATGGAGGGCCACAGCGGCACCCGCGCGCGGAGGCAGGTCGCTGCACCGAGGTCCATCGCGTCAGAGAGTGCCTCTAGAATCACCGCTTATCGGGCATTCCGGCCCGCCCGACCAGCGCTGAGGGGGTTCCAGCCGGCGCACCGCGTGGGGGGAAGTGGGGAGGGTGCCGCGGGACGCGGACCGAGCGATCGGTGACCCGGACGCCTACGTCATCGTGGGCTCATCCCGTAACGTCGTGGCGTCAGGCGTCGCCGCCTGTTCACACCCGCCGGAAGCCGAGGAGCACGAGTGACGACGACAGGTACGGCCCCCCAGAACCTGGAGGACCTGGCCTACACCGCGGGGGCCATCCAGCGGGCGATCGAGTCCGTGATCCAGGGTAAGCACGGGTGCAGTGCGCACGGCCCTGACGGTGCTGCTCGCGCAGGGACACCTGCTCGTCGAGGACGTGCCGGGCGTCGGCAAGACGATGCTCGCCAAGGCGATGGCGCGGTCGATCGACTGCTCGGTACGGCGGATCCAGTTCACGCCCGACCTGCTGCCCAGCGACATCACCGGCGTCAGCATCTACAACCAGGAGACGCGGGACTTCGAGTTCAAGCCCGGGGCGGTCTTCGCGAACGTGGTGGTCGGCGACGAGATCAACCGGGCCTCCCCGAAGACCCAGTCGGCCCTGCTCGAGTGCATGGAGGAGCGGCAGGTCACGGTCGACGGGATCACGTACGTGCTGGAGCCCCCCTTCATCGTGGTCGCCACGCAGAACCCCATCGAGATGGAGGGGACCTACCCCCTCCCAGAGGCCCAGCGCGACCGGTTCATGGCGCGGGTCTCGATGGGCTACCCGGCCTCCGCGTCAGAGATCGAGATGCTCGACTCGCGCGACTCCGTCGACCCGCTGGACAGCCTGACCGCCGTCGCCGACGCCGCCACCGTGCGCGCCCTCGTCGAGGTCGTCCGCACCGTGCACGCGGCCCCGGCCGTGAAGCAGTACCTGGTGGACCTGGTGACCGCCACGCGCACGCACCCGGACCTGCGTCTGGGAGCCAGCCCGCGCGCCAGCCTCCAGCTGCTGCGGGCGTCGCAGGCCCACGCGGCGCTCGACCGGCGCGACCACGTGCTTCCCGACGACCTGAAGCTGCTCGCGCCGGCCGTTCTGTCCCACCGCCTGCTGCCGACCGCTGACGCCCAGCTCGCCCGCCGGTCGGTCGAGGACGTGCTGGCCGAGGTGCTGGACCGCGTGCCCGTCCCGTCCGGCACCCGCTGAGGGCGACGTCGATGGCCGGCTCCGCAGCTCAGGGCTCCCGGTTCGAGCGGGCCAGCAGCGGCTGGTCCGGCGCCCTGCCGAACGCGCTCTCGGGCCTCACCGTCCGGGGACGCGCGTTCATGGCGGCCGGCCTCGCGACGGCCGCCTGTGCCGTGGTGCTGGGCCAGCGCGACCTGCTGAGGATCGCCGCGCTGCTCCTGCTGGTCCCCGCCGTCAGCGTCCTGGTCGTGGCTCGGTCGCGGTACCGGGTCGAGCTGTCCAGGATCCATCCAGCCGGCGAGGGTCTCGGCCGGGCAGTCGGCATCCGTCCGGCTGGAGCTCGCCAACCTGTCGAGGGTCCCGACCGGCGTGCTGCTCGCGGAGGAGCAGCTGCCGTACGTGCTGGGCGCCCGCCCCCGCTTCGTCGTCGACCGGCTCGACCCGCGGAGCCGCGCCGCCGTGACCTACTCGCTCCGCAGCGACGTACGCGGGCGCTGGGAGGTCGGGCCCGTGCGGCTGCGGCTGACCGACCCGTTCGGCATGTGCGAGGTGACCCGCTCCTTCACCGCGACGGATCCGCTGACCGTCGTACCCAGGCTGCACCCGCTGGCCCCCTTGAAGGCTGCCGGGAGCTGGCGAGGCGCCGGTGACTCGGTCACCCGCACCGCCGCGGCCTCGGGTGAGCACGACCTGGCCACGCGCGAGTACCGGCACGGGGACGACCTGCGCCGCGTGCACTGGAGGTCCACCGCCCGCCGCGGCGAGCTGATGGTGCGGCGCGACGAGCAGCCGCACCAGATGCAGGCGACCGTCCTGGTGGACCGGCGGGCCGTGGGCCACCGGGGCGACGGGCCCGCCTCGTCCTTCGAGTGGGCGATCAGCGCCGCGGCCTCGGTCTGCCACCTCCTGGTGGAGGCGGGCTACGGCGTGCGGATGATCAGCGACGACCTCGAGACCGGGTGGACAGGACGCGAGCACGCGGGCGGCGTCGGCCCGCTGCTGGACCGGCTGGCGGTGATGGACCTCGCCGGTCCGCGGGAGCTCTCGGCGGCGACCGGTCTGCTCACGCGCGCAGGGGGTGACGGCCTGGTCGTCGCCGTGCTGGGCGAGGTCGACGCGGCCGACGTGCACCCGCTCGCCGCGCTGAGCCGACAGGGCACCGTGGGGCTCGCCCTCCTGCTGAAGACGACCGACTGGGCGATGCTGCCGCCGCGCCGGGCGGCCCAGATCGACGCCGCCCGCGGCGACGCGATCGGCCGTCTCGAGGTCGGTGGGTGGAGCGCCGTCGAGGTGGACGGCCGCAGCACCGTCACGCGCGCGTGGGACTCGCTCGTCGCGCGTCACCAGGCGGGTCGTTCCGGCTCCGGCTTCGCGGCGGCGTGGCGATGAGCCGGCACCTGCGGGCCCAGGATGCTCGCGGCCCTCGCGGTGCTGCTCACCGCGACGACCTGCATCCCCCTGATCCGGGGCACCAACTGGCTGGTCGAGCTCGCGGCGGTCGTGGTGCTGGGAGCGGCGGTCGCGACGCTCGCGCACCGCCTCATCGGGGCAGCCTGGGCGTCGGCCGCCTACCTCGCCGCCATGCTGCTGGGCATCACCTGGTGGTACGCGCTGCCGGAGGCGTGGCTGGGCCTGCTGCCCGGCAAGGAGTCGGTCCTGCGGCTGGGTGAGCTCGTCGTCCAGGGCGGGGTCGTGATGGCGGAGTCCGCCGCCCCGGTGCCGGACAACCCCGGGCTGCGCCTGGTGGCGGTCGCGGGCCTGGGGCTCGTCGCCTGGCTCACCGACCTGCTCGCGGTGACGCTGCGGCGTCCCGCGGTGGCCGGGCTCCCGCTGCTGGCGGTGTACTGCGTGCCGGCGGCCCTGACGCCGAACGGGCTGCCGTGGTGGTGGTTCGTGCTCGCCGGAACCGGCTACCTGCTGCTCGATCGCCTCCGACTCCGGCGAGCGCGTCAGCCGCTGGGGACGGGTGGTCTCCGGACGCGGACACGAGGCGACGAGCGGGCTCCGATGGCCGCCACGGGACGGCGGGTCGGCGCCGTCGCGTTGGCGGGGGCGGTGCTGCTGCCGGCCGTCGTCCCGGGCTCAGCGAGAGCCTGCTGCCCGGCGGGCTCGGACCCGGATCCGGCCAGGGGGACGGCACGATCACGGTCCTCAACCCGATCCTCTCCCTGCGCGACGACCTCACCGCGCCGGAGGACGCCGAGGTGCTGCGGTACGAGACGACCGACCCCGAACCGGACCCGCTGCGTGTCGTGACGACGGACTCCTTCGACGGCGACACCTGGCAGCCCACCTACGGCAGCGTGGACCGCGAGCGGCGCGCCGAGGACGTGATGTCGTCCCCGCCGGGGCTGTCGGTGAACGTGCCCGTCAGCGAGGCGACGACCTCCGTCACCATCACGCACTCTGCGCCAGGGGTGGCTCCCGGTGCCGTACCCACCTCGCCGGGTCGACATCCTCGGCAACTGGCTCTACGACCAGAGCACGCTCAACGTCGTCGGGGACGGGGTCACGACGCACACCGGGTCTGAGCTACACGGTCCAGCACCTGCTGGTCGAGCCCACCCCGGAGGACCTCGCCGCCGCGGGGCCGGTCCCGCCGGGGATCAGCGCCACGTCTGGACCGCCCTGCCGGACGACCTGCCACCGTCGATCGCCGCGACGGCCGCCGAGGTGGCCGGAACCGGCACCGACCTGGAGCAGGCCGGTCGCCTCCAGACCTGGTTCCGCGGCGGCGGAGGCTTCCAGTACTCCCTGGACGCACCGACCGACAGCGGGTCGACGGGCGTCGCCGACTTCCTCGTCACACGACAGGGGTACTGCGTCCACTTCGCCTCAGCGATGGCCATCATGGCGCGCACGCTGGACATCCCAGCGCGCGTGGCCGTCGGCTTCCTGCCCGGCGAGCAGCAGGCCGACGGCACCTGGGTGATCACCCAGCAGGACGCCCACGCGTGGCCCGAGCTGTACTTCGAGGGCGCCGGGTGGATGCGGTTCGAGCCGACACCGTCGTCCCGTGCGGGTGGTCTGCCGTCGTGGGCGGCGCCCGCCGTCACCGCGCCGACGGCCGCGCCCTCCCCAGCACCATCGGCCACGGCCGTGATGCCGACCGGGGCGCAGGAGGCGACCGCTGGGCGACCGGAACAGCGGGGGGCTGTCCTTCCGCGACGTGATCGGCTGGCTAGTGGCGCTGCCGTGGCGGCTGCTGCTGCGCTCTCGCGCTCGTCCTGGCGGCACTGGCCGCGCCCACCGTCACGTCGTCCCTGGTCCGACGACGTCGGTGGGCGACTGCACGCGAGCCGGCCACCCGGGCCGAGGCGGCGTGGACGTCGATGATCGAGTCGGTGGGCGACCTCGGTCTGAGGGTGCCGCCCTCCTCGACCGTGCGGACAGGCCTGCCGCGTCGTCGGGGACGGCCTGGAGCCGGAGGCGCTGGTCTCACTCACCCGTGTCGGTGCGGCGGTGGAGCGCGTCCGCTACGCGCGCCGGCCGGGATCCGGACGCCGACGGCGACCCGCCGGAGCCGTGAGCCGGACCGCGTCGGGGACGCCGGCCCGCTCACGGTGGCCGTTCTCGACCTCGACGCCCCCGCACGCTCGCACGGTGCGTCCCGTGACGCGGACCCGATGAGCGACCGTGGGCTGCGCCACGACGTCGGGGTGGTCGCCGCAGCCGTCGGGGCTCAGCGCGGCTGGCGAGCACGCTGGCGCTCACGGCTCGTACCGGCGTCGGGGGTGAAGCACCTGCGGTCGGCGACGCAGTCGCTGGGTCTGGCGGCGGACCGCCTGGACCGTGCGCTCGCCGGACGGGTCGGTCGCGGGTTCAGACGGCGGGACCGGGGCTGAGCCGTCGTGAGACCGGCGCCCGTCGACTGTCGCTACCGCCAGCTGTCCCCGTCGCCGTTGCGGCGGTCCCACCGCTCCTCTAGGCGGCCCATGAAGCCCTTGGGCGACCCGCGGCGCGCCCGCGCCGGGCGGGTCGTCGGTGCTGCCGTCGGAACGGACGACGCCGACCGGGCCACGGGCCGTCGGACGCGACAGCCCGTAGGTGACTCCCGCGAGCATCAGCAGGAAGGCGGGGATCGCGAGCCAGAGGTGCTGGGAGACGACCGCGAGGATGAGGAGGCCGAAGCCGATCGACCAGACCGAGTACCGCCGAGGACCATGCGGCTGCCGGCGCGCGGATGGCGTGCTGACCCCTTCATCGCGGACGCGAACTTCGGGTCGTCAGCCAGGAGCTGCTGCTCCATCTGCGAGAGCAGCTGCTGCTCGTGATCGGACAGCGGCACCTGGGCCTCCTCGGGTCACGTCCACCGTCGACCTACCGGTGGACTACCTCAGGATAGGTCGCGATCTCGGGTCGCGAAACCCGGACGTCACATCCGTGATGCGCGGTCGTCGACGAGGATCGCCCACGTCCGTCGAAAGACGGCCAAAGCCAGCCCGTCCGGCGTCACGGCGGCGGGGCACCAGGAGCTCCTGCGGGACTCCTCGTCTCCCGGCGAGCGACCGTCGGGGTGCCGCACGCGGGCGGCGTCGAGCAGGCTGGCGGGGCGCACGCTGTGCGAGCCGAACCGGGCCACCGCCCGATCGGTGGCCTGCTCGGCCTCGCGCCAGCCCTGCGGCCGCTCGTCGAGCAGCAGCTGGCGGTGCTGTCCACCGGAGTCGACCAGGCCCTCCACCCGTACCCCGACCAGCCGTATCCGCGCCCGCTCCAGGTGCAACGCGTCGTAGAGCTGACGCGACGCAGCCGTAGATGTCGCGGGCCACGTCGGTCGGCTCGCGAAGCGTCCTGCGACCTCGTGATCGTGGTGAAGTCGGCGAACCGCACCTTGAGCACGACGGTCCGTCCCGGAGGTCCCGGACGACCGGAGACGCCGCGCCGTGCGCTCGGACAGCCGCAGCAGCTCGCGCAGGACGATCTCGGGGTCGTCGACGTCGACGCCGAACGTCTCCTCGGCGCCGGTGCTCTTCTCGACCTGCTCGGCGACGACACGACGCGGGTCGCGTCCCCACGCGAGGTCGTACAGGTGCGCACCGACCGTCTGGCCGAGAGCGCGGCGCAGCGTCAGCTGCGGCGTGTGCGCGATCTCTCCGACCGTGCGCAGCCCGAGGCGGTGAAGCTGCTCGGCGGTCTTCTCCCCCACCCCCCACAGCGCGCCGACGGGCAGCGGGTGCAGGTACTCCACCACCTGGTCCGCGGGCACGACGAGCAGGCCGTCGGGCTTGCACCGCGCCGACGCGAGCTTGGCGACGAACTTCGTCGAGGCCACGCCGACCGAGCAGGTGATGCGCTGCTCGGCGTGCACCTGCGCGCGGATCAGCTCGGCGATCCGCCGCGGGCTCCCCAGCCGGCGGACGGCACCGGACACGTCGAGGAAGGCCTCGTCGAGACTGAGCGGCTCGACCGCCGGGCGTGATCGCCCGGAAGACCTCCATCACGCCCGGCGACACCTCGGTGTAGCGGGTGTGGTCGGGGGCGATGACCTCGGCGGCAGGGCAGAGCCTGCGGGCGCGGGACATCGGCATCGCCGAGTGGACGCCGAACCGGCGCGCCTCGTAGGTGGCCGAGAGCACGACACCGCGGCCCCCGCCGGCGCCGATGATCACCGGGCGGCCGACCAGGTGCGGTCGGTCGATCAGCTCGACGGACGCGTAGAAGGCGTCCATGTCGACGTGCAGCATCGTGCAGCCGGCGTCGTCACCCGACAGCCCGGCGCCCTCGGTGCCGTTCCCGGTGCGTCCGAGCTGGTCACGGCTCATGCCGGGCCCCCGGCGGGCGGGACCGCGAGGAGTCGCAGCAGGTCAGGCGTGAGAGGCCTCCGGCGCGGGAGCGGCGTGCACGTGCAGCTGCGCGGCGATGTCGAGGAAGGCGTCGGACCCGCTGGCCTCCTGCTCGAGCTCGGACAGCAGGTCCATCGAGGCGCTCTCCGCGAGGGCGGTGCGGGGGACGAGGTCGCCGAAGACCCGCACCCCCTCGGCCTCCTCGACGGCGAAGCCGCAGGCCTCGAGCAGGTCGACCACCTGGTCGAGGTCGAACCGGCGCAGCAGGGGGTCGTTCTCTCCCCAACGACCGTCGGGGTCCCGGGACAGGTGCAGGGCCGTGCGCAGGTGTCCGGCACTGATGCGGGCCAGCACGGCGGCGTGACGCTGGGCGACGAGGAGGCTGAGCCGGCCGGTGGGCCGCAGGACGCGCCGGATCGCCGTGAGCGCCTCGGCGGGGTCGTCCACGACCTCGAGCACGCCGTGGCAGAGGACCAGGTCGACGCTCGCCGCTGACAGCAGGTCGGCCAGGTTCTCGGCGTCGCCCTGCACCCCGTGCAGTCGGTCCGCCACCCCGGCGTCGGACGCCCGCCGGGACAGGGACGCGAGGGCGTCCGGGCTGGGGTCGACGACGGTGACCCGGTGCCCGGCCTGGGCCAGCCGGACGGCCTGCCCGCCGGTGCCGCCCCCGAGGTCGAGCACGACGCGTGAGGGAGTCCTGGACGAGTCGGTGCCGAGCGGGTCCTGGTCCGCGGGCCCGCACCGCGTGAGGAGCCAGTCGACGCCGGCGGTGAGCACGCTGCCCGACCAGACGGCAGGCGGGGAGTCCACGAGAACCTCCGGCAGGACGACGAGGTGGGCGGCGGATGCCGACGTCGCCAGCCTAGTGGGGGCGCACCGGAGGGACCCGGGTGAACGCGCGGGTCGGTCATCGTCCCGAGCTCCCGGGGCTGGCGTGCCACAGGCTGCGCGGTGCCTGCCGGTGGCGGCGTCGCTCCTCGGCGTCCTGCTCGGACGCCGCGGCCAGCCCGCGGGTCGACCGCACGTCGTCGCCGGCCGGCTTGACGTCGGCGTACGGCGACTGGCGGAACCCGCTGGCGTGCACCAGCACCCGCCGTCCCCGCTCCCGCTCCGCCGCCGGGACCTCCACCGGCTCCTCGTGGCGTGAGGGCTCCTGGTGGCGCCGCGGGTCGGCGGGTCGGTCCGGTGGCGGCGGGTCGCCCGGCACGTGGTCGGCGCCGGCGGCCACGGCCTGCCGGAGACCCGCCGCGGCGAGCCGTTCTGCCTCGGGCCCCTGCGCCGCCACGGCTCCACGCAGGGCGCCGTCGTCCCGGCCCGTCCCCTGGGTACGGGACGGCGCCCCGGTCCGATGCTGCGTCCCCTCACGGCTCCCGGGTCGCTCACCCGCCTCGATCTCCGCCAGCACCGCCTCCAGCCCGTGCTCGCACCACAGGTCCCACAGCACCGGAAGCTCCCAGGCACCGGTCGCGCGCAACGAGACCCCTCTCGGTCCGGTGCGCCGCAGCTCCCCGCGCACCACCAGGAGCCAGGACCCGAACACCGTCGAGGCGTACGGACCCTGGGCGTCCTCGAAGAAGGTGGCGTCGACCGGACCGGTCGAGTCGTCCAGGGTCAGGAAGACCACCCGTCGGCCGGAGCGGATGGGCGGGGTCTGGGTGGCCACCTTGACCCCTGCCACCAGCAGCTCCGACCGGCTGCGCTGCTGCCGCAGGGCACGGGAGGGGACGGCACCCAGCGCGCGCAGCAACGGCACGTAGAACTCGACGACGTGACGGCTGGCGTCGAGCCCCAGCACGTCGAGCTCGGCCCGGACGCGCTCCGCCCCGGTCATCTCGGGCAGCCCGCTGGGGACCGCCTGCTCCGGGGCGTCGCCGAGGTCGAGGGCCAGCTGGACGGTCTGCTCGGCGGCGGGCAGCACCGGCGCAGACGCCTGCGACTGGCGGGCGGCCGCGGCCCGCAGGTCGTCGGACCCCGGTCGCGCCGCCCCCGAGGGCGACCCCTGGACCGCGGCCTCCACCCGCGCGCGGGAGCGCGACGGCGCGACCCCGGCCTTGCGGGCAGCGCTGGCGGTGGACCGCGACCAGCGGTCGAGGTCGGCCACCTGCAGCAGCAGGTCGCGCCGGGTCACGCGGTCGCGCCGACGCACCGGCACGGACGACCCGAGCCCGTACAGGCTGTCGAACCCCCCTGCCATGACCAGCCTCTCGGCGGTGGGTCGCTTCGGGCGGGCGCGGTGCCAGAAGTCGGCCAGCGAGTGGTACGGCTGTCCGGCGACGATCCGCTCCACCTCGGCCTCGCTGATGCCCTTCACGTCGGTCAGCGACAGCCGGATGCCGTACTCCCGTCCGTCGGGGACGGCGGCGTCCAGCCGCAGGTGGGACGCGGGCCCGTCCTCGCCGTCCCTGCAGACCAGGTCGTCCGGCAGCGGCGTCGCGGGCACCACCTGCCGCGGGCCCGCGTCGGGGGCGTGCGGTCCGGCACCGACCTGGTCGAGCACGGCCGGCGGCGGCTCGTCCCAGGGCGCCACCTTCTCGACCCGGTACACCGACGTCGAGGCGTTGACGTCGAGCCCGAGCACGGCGATGCCGAGGTTGCGGGCGTCGTCGAGGATCAGCCGCTTGGGGTACATGCCGGGGTCGTGGGTGAGCACGCCGGCCAGGAACGCCGCCGGGTGGTGCGCCTTGAGCCAGGCCGACTGGTAGGTCGGCAGCGCGAACGCGGCCGCGTGCGCCTTGCAGAAGCCGAACGACGCGAAGGCCTCGAGCACCTTCCAGATCCGCTCGACGTCCCGTGGTTCGTACCCCCTCGCGGCGGCCGCCTCGCGGAACCAGGGGCCGACCTCGGCCTGCCCGTCCTTCGACCCCATCCGGCGGCGCACCTCGTCCGCCTCGGCCAGGCCGACCCCGGTGACCACGTCGACGATGCGGATCACCTGCTCGTGGAAGACCACCACCCCTGCCGTCTCCGCCAGCACCGGCACCAGGGAGGGGTGCAGGTACTCCGGGGCGTTCCACCCGTGCCGGGCGCGCAGGAACGGCGTGATCATGTCCGACTTCACCGGTCCGGGACGGAACAGGGAGATGTCGATGGCCAGGTCGCCGAACTCCTGCGGGGCGAACTTGCCGACCAGCTCGCGCTGGCCGGGTGACTCGATCTGGAAGCAGCCCAGCGTGCGGGTCGAGCGGATCAGCCGGTAGGTGTCCTCGTCGTCGAACGGGACGGCGTCCAGGTCGATCCGGCCGGTGTCCCCCTCGAGGTAGGACGCGTCCTCGTCGTGGCGACCGGCACGGACCGCGTCGGCCCCGTCGACGCGGACGACCTCCTCGACGGCGTACGCCATCGCCGACTGCATCCGGATGCCGAGCACATCGAGCTTGAGCAGGCCCAGCACCTCGACGTCGTCCTTGTCGAACTGGCTCATCGGGAAGCCCATCCAGCTGGCCTCGACCGGGGTGCGCTGCGGCAGGGAGCCGTTGCTGAGCAGCACCCCGCAGGGGTGCAGGGCGATGTGCCGAGGCAGCGCATCGAGCCGCTCGACCAGGTCGAACAGCAGGTCGAACCGCGAGGCGGTCAGGCCGCTGCGCGCCAGCTCGGGCAGCTCGGCCAGCGCCGAACGGGCGTCCCGGGCGCGGATGTGCGGGAAGGACGTGGCGATGACGTCGATCTCGGACGGCGGGAGCCCGAGGGCCGCACCCACGTCGCGGACCGCGTGCCGGATCCGGTACGTGTCCATCATCGACACGCAGCTGACGCGGTCGCCGCCGAACCGCTCGAGGATCCACCCGTAGATGTCGGTCCGCCGGTCGGACTCGACGTCGATGTCGATGTCGGGCAGCTCGGCACGCAGCGGGGTGCAGAACCGCTCCATCAGCAGGCCGTGGGCCAGCGGGTCGATCCCGGAGATCCCCAGCAGGTGGTTGACCAGGCTCCCGGCCCCCGAGCCGCGGGCGGCGACCCGTACCCCGCCGTCGCGGATCAGGTCGCACACCTCGGCGACGGTGAGGAAGTACGTGGGGTACCCGAGGGTGGCGATCGTGGCCAGCTCGTCGTCGAGCCGCCGGTCGACCGCGCGCAGGTGGGCCGCCGACGCGCCCGGGTAGCGCCGGCCGATCCCCGCCTCGCAGCGGCGGCGGAGCACCGCGTCGGCCGCGGCGTGCGTCACGGCCTCGCCGCGGGTGACGAGCGACGGCTCCGGCAGGTGGACCTGGCCGATGCCGAGGTCGGCGGCCGGGTCGAGGCGGCAGCGCAGGGCGACCTCCTCGGTGCTGCGCAGCAGGTCGGTGGCCTCGCGCGCACCGAGGCCGGCCGCGGTCGCGACCCGCCGCGCGGTGGCGGACATCTCGGCGGCACCGGCCAGGTAGCCGGCGGTCGTGGTGCGGTCGAGGTGGCGGGTGTCGAGCCGGACCAGCCGGCGTGCGGCATCGAGCACGTCGGCGGTGGCGGCCCCGTCGGGGGTGGCGTAGCGGACCGCTGCGGTGAGCACGGCCGGAACCCCCGCCTCGCGCGCGAACCCGAGCATCCGCGCGGCGTGCCCGACGCTCCCGGCGGTGTTCTCCGGCCCGTCGTGGCAGACCACCTCGACGGCCAGCGAGCCGAGCGGCAGCAGGTCGTACCACCGGGCCAGCACCGCGCGGGCCAGGTCGGTACGGCGGGCCAGCAGCGCCCGGCCGAGCTCGGAACCCGGCCCGAGCAGCACCGTCAGCGACCCGTCACCGCCGCCGCCGAGGTACCGGAAGCGCCGGAGGCGTCGGGGGTCGCGTGCTGCGCCACCAGCTCGGCGGTGGCCACCGGCACCCCGCGCTCACCCCGCAGGTGGGTGGCCGAGACCAGACGGCACAGCCCCGACCACCCCGGGGCGACGGCGCCGACGCCGTCGCGGGTGACGGAGGCCGAGCCGGCGGCCGGACCCCCGCCGTGTGCCAGGACGGTGACCCGAGGACGTCGCAGGTCGACCACGGCGCCGCCCCGCGCGGGGGTGCCACGGGCCAGGCTGCGGGCGGCCGCCACGGAGGGGTCGGCCCAGGCCGGCAGCCCGGTGAGCAGCCCCGACGGCTCGACGGCCAGGTCGACACCGAGCAGGGGCGCGACGCCGGCCTGGCTGCAGGCGGTGGCGAACTTGACCGCGCCGTAGAGGCCGTCCCGGTCGGTGAGAGCGAGCGCCGGCAGGCCGAGCTCGGCGGCCCGCTCCACCAGCGCTGCGGGGCTGGAGGCCCCGTACTGCAGGGAGTACCCGGAGGCGACGTGCAGGTGGGTGAAGCCGGTCATGGCGGTGGTAGCACTCCCAGGCTCTCCGCGACGATGCCGGCGAAGGTGGTGGAGTCCCGCACCAGGTCGTCCGCCTGCCGGGTGGTCACGACGTGCTCACGACCGGCCTCGATCGCCGACCGCTTGGGGGCCCCGGCCGCGAAGAAGGCGGCCCACTCCCCCAGCTCGGGGGCCACCCGTGGCAGCACCTGCCAGACGTTGAGGGCGCCGGAGGTGCGCTTCGGCCGTCCGCGCACGGCGAGCACCGCCGCGGCGGCGCGCAGCGCGGACAGGTGCGCCGCGACGAACCGTTCACCGGCGTCGTCGCAGCGCTCCGCGAGCCGCAGGCCCTCGGCCGACCTGTCGAGCAGCTCGAGCGCAGCCGTGGGTACCGGCGCGCCCGCCTGCGCGATCGCACGGGAGGGAGCGGGGACAGGGGGGCGGTCCAGCAGCTGGGGGCTCATCGTCTCTCCTTCTCCGGCAGGGCTCTGGGGGTCTCGTCTGCGGTCTCGTCTCGTGCGGTCAGTCGCTGACCCGCATCAGCCGCCACGTGGGCAGGGACGGGTCGACCGTCTCCCGGCACAGGTCGTAGACGCCGGCGCCGGCCATCCGCCCGGCACTCGCCTCGACCCTCCAGACCTCCCGGTCGGCGTTCACCTCGGCCAGGCCGACACCTGCCCGGGCACCGTCCGCGACACCCGCACCGACCACGGCGCCGGACTCCCCCACGCCGTGGACGGCCAGTGCGCGGGGCCGTGCCCACCAGGCCTGGCGCTCACGCCATCGACCGAGCACCTCACGGACCACGTAGAGCCGGCCCCTCCAGAGGAACTGGGCCGGGTCGTCGGCCGGGGTGGTGCGCACCTGGACGGTGTCGTCGTACCCACGAGTCATCGAGCACCTCCGTTGCACCGGGCCGCCGCGCGGGTGGCCTGCTGGTCGACCCGGAACGAGGTGGCACCGGCCGGGGAGGGCGGGGTCGAGGTCGCCCTGCCCGGCCGGGTGCCTACGGTGAGGTCGCGACTCCACCACCGGTCCATCGACTCGAACACCTGTTCGAATACCTCAGACTGTACACCGGTGCTCCGACAGTCCGTCAAGAGATCCTCCGGGCCCTCGGGCCGGCCGACTCCCTGTCCGCCTCCCACCCCAGCACCCGGGTCCGACAGCCGCGCCACCGCACATCCGTCCCGCGCGGCACGTACCGCAACCCCGGCCGGGTCACTACCCTCCGGACATGTCCAGCGACACGGGCACGGGCGCCACGCTCGGCGCGCCCGAGGACCCCCTCGGCTCCCACCCCGCCGTCTCGCGCGTCCGAGAGACCCTCGCCGCCCTCGGAGCCACCGGCCGGATCAGGGTGCTGCCCGACCACGCCCGCACCGCCGCCCAGGCCGCCGAGCAGCTCGGCGTCACCGTCGCGCAGATCGCCAACTCCCTCGTCTTCGCCGTCCCGGACGACAGCACCCGTGAGGGTCGTCGGCCCCTGCTGGTCCTCACCTCGGGGGCGCACCGGGTCGACACGGCCCACCTGGCCGACGTGCTGGCCGTCGAGCGTCTCGACCGCGCCGACCCCGACTTCGTCCGGGAGACAACGGGGTTCGCCATCGGAGGGGTCGCCCCGATCGCACACACGCAGTTCCTGCAGACGCTGGTCGACGTGACCCTGGCCGCGTACGACGAGATCTGGGCTGCCGGAGGTCACCCGCGGGCCGTCTTCCCGACCCACTACGACGAGCTGCTCCGCATCACCGCGGGTCACCCGGTCGAGGTGGAGTAGGCGGAGCACCGACGTCGTCGGCTCGCGCCGGACGAGCCACCAGCAGCAGGGCGCACCCGGCGAGCAGGACGGCCAGCGCGGCTCCCGGGGTCACGGCGACGACGAGGAACGTGCGCGCCGCGCCGCCCAGCACGTCCACGCCGGTGACCGACAGCATCATCACGCCGACGACGGTCACCGCCACGCCACATCCCGCGAGCGCGTCGACCCGCCGGTCCCGTTGCGCCAGAGGTGCTCTCGACGAAGCCCGCGGGGCGTCGAACCGGCGGAGCACGGCCACGAGAGCGGCCGTCGGCAGGCACAGCAGAACCAGCCACAGGGGTCGGGTCGCCCACCAGGCCGCCGAGCCGGGGCTCGGGAGGTCGACGCCCAGCGCCAGCGCGCCCGTCACGACCAGCATCATCGCCGTGAGGTGCCACAGGAACGTGGTCATCGCCACGGCGCCGCCGGCCACGACCACCCGCCACACGGCGGGCCGGGCCAGCACCCGGGTCATCCTCCCCCGCGCCAGCACCACCAGACCGCACAGGGCAAGGCCCTGCGCCAGCAGCGCAGCCGTGGGCGGCGCCATGTTCGAGATCGCCTCTCCCGGAAGGCCTACCATGCTCACCGGGTACGGCCCGATGGTGACGCCCAGCACCAGCGCCGCGAACCCACCGGCTGCCATCCCCAGCGCCAGGCGCCGGGTGAGCAACCCGTCCCTCCAGCAGAACCCCAGCTGGTGCAGGGCGAGCCACACGAGCGCGAAGTTGAGGGTGCCCACGAGCGTCAGGTCGAGGGTGAAGCGCACGACGTCGACGAGCAGGACCGCCGCGACCAGCGCCCAGACCGCGAGCAGGCCGTGTCGCCGGTGCCAGGCGCGCATCGCCGGGGCCAGTGCTGCGACGCCGAGGTAGATGCCGACGAACCACAGCAGCTGCGTCGACAGACCGAGCGCCGCGACGACCAACGGGTGCTCAGCACGCAGGAGACCGGTCTCCCGGAGAGCCACGCCGGCAACGACCCAGACCGCGACGAGGACGAGGGTGGGCCGCAGCAGGCGGCCCGCGCGGGCCCGCACGAAGGCGGCGTACCGGCCGGCCGCCGTCCCGCCCACGCGGTCGGCCGACTCCAGGGAGTGCGCGTGCGCGACACCTCCGACGAGGAAGAAGAGGGGCATCACCTGCAGGACCCAGGTCAGCGGCTGGAGCCAGCGGACCTCGACCAGGGCGTTGGTCACCTGCCCGTCGGCGGTGACGACGCCCATCATCCAGTGGGCGACGACCACCACGAGCAGGGAGCCGACCCGCAGCGCGTCGACCCAGCGGTCGCGGGAGTCGGGCGTGGCCACCACGAGCGACGTCGAGACGGGTCGGGTTGGCGGGGCTGACGGTCATCGGTCCTCCGGTCGGACGGCGGCTGCTGCACAGCGCCCGCACCGGTACCGGTGGCTCTCGACCCGGACACCCTGGGTTCCCCCCTGGAACCAGGCTGCCCGGGTGCGAGCCCCGGCACGGGGCCGCGGCGACGACGCCGAGACCCCCCGTGGTGCAGGCACCTCCCCACCGTCGACCTGTCCGGCCTCCCTGATGACCCCGTGGGGTACTCAGGTCCGCCGTCCCGGTACTCAGCAGGTGGGGGGTGCCCACCCCATCTGTCTCGGCACGTCGACCGGTCCACCTGAGGCGTCGAGGGGCGGTTCACCCGGTCTCACCTACGCTCGCGGCGTGGACCGGAACGCCGACGACGTGCCCGTCGTGACGCTGCACCTGTGGCGCGTGCCGACCGCGCGGGTTCCCGCTGCCCTCGGACGCATGGCGTGGGACCACCTGCCGCTCCACGGGGGCGGCAGCACGTTCCACCGCCTGCTCGGCACGAGCCGCGCCGGTGGCTTCGGGTTGCGGGACGCCGACCTCAACCACTGGGCCGTGCTGACCTGCTGGCGAGACCGGGGGGCGGCCGGCGACTTCGACACCTCCCGGACGGTCCGGGGGTGGGACCGGCTGTCGGAGGAGAGGCTGCGACTCGTGCTGCAGCCCCTGTCGAGCCGGGGACGGTGGGGCGGTCAGGAGCCCTTCGGGCGACCGACCGCGCGTCCCGACGCCGGGGCGCCGGTCGCGGCCCTGACCCGAGCCCGACTGCGCGGCAGCCGGTCCCGGACCTTCCGCCGGGCCGTCCCGGCGGTGACACGCGACCTCGCCCGGGCGGAGGGCCTGCGGCTGGCAGTAGGCATCGGCGAGTCGCCCGTCGGCCTGCAGGGGACGCTGAGCCTCTGGGACGACACCGAGGCGCTGACGCGCTTCGCCTACCGCGGCGAGCCCCACGTCGCGGTGGTCCGCCGCACCCCCACCGAGGACTGGTACGCCGAGGAGCTGTTCGCGCGGTTCGCGGTGCTCGACGCGGAGGGTTCGTACGAGGGCAGTTCGGTCACCTGAGAGGGCGGCGTCGTCCCTGCGGCCTAGAATCGAGGCCGGCGGAAGGAGGGGGACCGAGATGGAGCTTCTCCCGTGGGTCTTCACCTCGGGGTGGGCCAGCGGCATCAACGCCTACCTCGTCGTGCTCATCCTCGGCGGGGCGGACCGCTTCTTCCAGCTGGCCCAGATCCCGGACGCGCTGGCGCGCACCGACGTGCTCGTGGTGGCCCTCGTCCTCTTCCTCGTCGACGCGGTGGCGGACAAGGTCCCCTACCTGGACTCGACCTGGGACGCCATCCACACCGCCATCCGGCCCGCGATCGGAGCGGCCCTCGGCGCGCTGATCGCGGGCGACGCGGGGAACCTGGAGCAGGCGGTCGCCGCCACGGCGGGCGGGGTGACGGCACTGGCCAGCCACGCCGTCAAGGCCGGTCTGCGCGCTGCCGTCAACACCTCACCGGAGCCGGCGAGCAACGTCGTGGTCAGCACCAGTGAGGACGTGGCCGTCGCGTCGGTCGTGTCGCTGGCCATCTTCGCCCCGTGGGTGGCGGCCGGCATCGCCGCCGTCCTGCTGTTCGTGGGGATGACCGTCGTGATCGTGCTGATGCGACACATCCTCGCCTGGCGGCGCAGTCGCCGTGACCGTGCGGGAGACCGGGGCGACCGCGCGTTCGGCGACGTGCCGACGCCGTGACGATCGTCAGACCCCAGGGGGCGGGCCGGGCCGCGCGGACCCCGGTGGAACCGGGACGTGCGGCCCGCTCGGCGCCGCTGGCGCTGGCCGCGTCCGCCGTTCTGGCGCAGGTCGCCTACCCGCTCACTCCGGACGCGGCCCTTCCGGCGCTGACCGTGACCACGGTGCTGCTGTTCGCCGCCGCCTCGATCACGCACGCGCTCGTGTGGCGAGGTCTCCGGGCGGTCTACGCGCTGCTCGCGGTGGGGGTCCTGAGCCTGGTGGCCGAGGCCGTGGGGGTGGCCACCGGCTTCCCCTTCGGGGAGTACTCCTACGCCGGCACGCTCGGCTGGCAGCCGCTCGGTGTGCCGGTCGTGGTCGCTCTGGCCTGGGTGATGATGGCCTATCCCACGCTGCTCGCGGCCCGGGCGGCGTTCGGACGCCGCCCCGTCCTCGTCGTGCCCGCCGCGGCACTCGGGCTGGTGGGCTGGGACCTCTACCTCGACCCGCAGATGGTCGACGCGGGGCACTGGGTGTGGGCCCACCCGGACCCGCACCTGCCGGGCATGGAGGGCATCCCCCTGACCAACCTGGCGGGGTGGGTGCTCGTCGCCCTGCTCGTGCAGGGCCTGCTGAACCGGCTGCTCCCGTCGAGCCGGACGGGTGTCGCGGAGCGGGTCGCCGCCCCCGCGCTGCTGCTCGCCTGGACGTGGCTGGGCTCGGCGCTGGCGCACGGCGTCTTCTGGGGGCGGCCTGGCGTGGCCGTCTGGGGGCTGGTCACGATGGCGCCGCTGGTCGCGCCGGCACTCCGTGCCTGGTGGCGCGGGCGCGCGTGATCCGCCCCGCCGCACGGCTCCTCACCGGAGCCGGTTCCTCACTCGCCCTGGCTCTGACCGTCCACGCGGCCGTGAACCTGGCGCTGCTGCGCCGACCGCTCGGCGATCCCCCGGATGTCGGCGAGGCGGTCAGCGTGCTGGTCCCGGCCCGCGACGAGGCCCACCAGCTGGGCGGGTTGCTGGACGACCTGAGCGCCCAGACGGGGGTGCGTGACCTCGAGGTCATCGTGCTGGACGACGGCAGCAGCGACGGCACCGGCGACCTGGCCCGACGGCACGCCGCCCGTGACAGCCGGTTCCGGGTGGTGGACGGCACGCCTCCTCCCGCGGGGGCGCTGGGCAAGCCGTCCGCGTGCGCCCGGCTCGCCGACCACGCGCGCGGCACGGTGCTGGTCTTCGTCGACGCCGACGTGCGCCTCGCCCGGCACGCCGTGGCCGCGACCGTCGACCTGCTGCGCCGCCATCGGCTGGACCTGGTCAGCCCCTACCCGCGCCAGGAGGCCGTCGGGCCCCTGGAGCGGCTCGTCCAGCCGCTGCTGCAGTGGTCCTGGGCGAGCACGCTGCCGCTGCGGTGGGCCGAACGGTCGCCGCGGCCCTCGCTGGTGGCCGCGAACGGACAGCTGCTCGCGGTGGACACCGCGACGTACCGGCGAGCCGGTGGCCACCGAGGGGTGGCCGACCAGGTGATCGACGACATCGCCCTCCTCCGCGCGGTCAAGGGAGTGGGTGGACGAGGGGGCGTCGCGGACGGGACCGACATCGCCGTGTGCCGGATGTACCGGACCTCACGGGAGCTGGTGGACGGCTACAGCAAGTCGCTGTGGTCGGCAACGGGCTCGCCCGCCGCCGCGCGGGGGGTCGGTGCGGCGTTGGCCCTCGCGTACCTGCTGCCGCCCGCCGCGGCGGTCCTCGGCTCGCGCTCAGGTCTCGTCGGCTACGTGGCCGGCGTGGTCGGCCGGGTGCTCGTCGGACGTCGCACCGGTGCCCGCGTGGTGCCGGACGCCGCGGCGCACCCGGTCTCGGTCGCCGCCCTGATCTGGCTCGGCGTGCGGTCATGGCGCGGGCACCGGCGGGGCACCCTCACCTGGAAGGGCCGCAGCCTTCCCTGAACCGCGCCCACCTAGGCTGTGGGCGTGGCGCGCGTCGTGGTCGTGGGGGCGGGGCTCGGCGGGCTCAGCGCCGCCGTCCGGCTGGCTGCTGCTCGGCACGACGTCGTGGTCTGCGAGCAGGCCGACACCGTCGGGGGCAAGGCCGGGCGCTGGAGCCGCGACGGCTTCACGATCGACACCGGCCCGAGCCTGCTGACGCTCCCCGCGGTGTACCGCGACCTCTTCGCCACGACCGGCACCCCCCTCGAGGACGAGGTCGAGCTGCTCCCGGTGGACCCGGTCTGCCGCTACCGCTTCGCGGACGGCACCGAGCTGAGCATGCCGAACGCGTCCCGGGCGGCCATCCGCTCCGAGCTCGACGCGGTCCTCGGCCCCGGAGCCGGTGACCAGTGGCTCGGCCTGCTGCGACGCGGTGGCGAGATCTGGGACGTGACCCGCGAGCCCTTCCTGACGCGGCCCCTGACCGGGCCGCGGGCCGCCCTCGGCCTGGCGCGCCGGGCCGGTGTCGACGGGATGCGGACGATCGCGCCGCTCACGACGCTCAGGCAGCTCGGGCAGGCCGAGCTGGAGCACCCCCACCTGCGGACCCTCCTCGACCGCTACGCGACCTACTCCGGCTCGGACCCGCGGCGGGCGCCGGCAGCGCTGGCGTCCATCCCGTACGTCGAGCAGGCCTTCGGTGCCTGGACGATCCGCGGCGGCCTGTACGAGCTGGTGACCGCCGTCGCCGCGCGGGCGGAGCGGCTCGGAGCCGAGATCCGCACCGGCACAGCCGTCACGCGCGTGCTGACCGACGGGCGCCGCGCCACCGGTGTCGAGCTGGCGGACGACACCGTGCTGGACGCCGACGTCGTGGTGTGCGCCGCCGACGCCACCCACCTGTACCGCGACCTGCTGGCGGACGCCCCCGGACTCGACGGACGACGGCGTCGAGCCCTCACCGACCCCCGGGCCGACGCCTCCTTCTCGGGCTTCGTCCTCCTGCTGGGCCTCGACGGCGGCAAGGGGCCGACGGGGCTCGGTCACCACACCGTGCTGTTCGGCGGCAACTACGACGACGAGTTCGACGCGGTGTTCGGCACCGGGGCCCACCAGGGACGCCCTCGGCCCGTCGACGACCCGACGGTCTACCTCAGCGCACCCGACGACCCGAGCACGCGGCCCCACGACGACAGCGAGGCGGTCTTCGTCCTCGTCAACGCGCCGCGGCACCGTCCGGACGACCTGCGGTTCGGGATCGACTGGGACGCGACCGGTGCGGCGGGAGCGTACGGGGACCACGTGCTGTCCCTGCTGGCGTCGCGGGGTCTCGACCTGCGGGCACGGATCCGGGTGCGGGACCACCTGACCCCCGCCGACCTCGAGCGCCGGACGGGCAGCCCGGGCGGCGCGCTGTACGGCCTGGCCGGGCACGGGGTGCGCGGGTCCTTCCGGCGACCGACGAACGCCTCCCCCGTCCAGGGGCTCTACCTGGTCGGCGGATCGACCCACCCCGGCGGCGGCATCCCGTTGGTGGGGATCTCGGCGGAGATCGTCGCGGGACTCGTCGGCCCCGCCTGACCCCCTAGTCGCGGCGACGGGCGACGAGCAGCTGGCCGAGGGCCACGACGCCGGCGACCAGGAGAGCTCCGGCTCCCGCGGCCGCCCAGAGCTCCGGGTCCAGCCACCCCTGCGAGCCCGCGAGCGCCGCCGTCGCCAGGGCGAACATCGCGGTCACGGCGACCCGGGTCGGCCTCTCCCCCACGGTCACCACGACCACGTCCGCGCGTCCGTGGCGACGGGTGCGGTGCCGCACCACCTCGACCATCCACCCGGCCGCCACCCCCGCGACGGCCAGCCACCACGGCGCGCCGAGCAGCCACAGGGCGGCGCCGAAGCACGCCTCCCCGAGGCGGTCGGACGCCTCGTCGAGCCGCGCACCACGGGCCGTCACCCGGCCGGTGCGCACCGCCACCGCGCCGTCGAGCCCGTCCAGGAGGGCCGACAGGCCGACGAGGGCCGCGACCGCCACGCCGCGTCGGGGGCCGTCGCCGGCCGCGGCCACCACCGCCGAGACCGCGACGAGGAGCCCGACCCCGGTGACCACGTCGGGCGGCACGCGGGCGGCGGCCAGCGGACGGGCGAGAACGTCGACCAGGCGCAGCCAGCCCCCGACCAGCCCCGTGTCCGGGTCGATGCCGGGGTGCAGGCGTGACCACTCGTCCAGGCGGCGACGGCGGTCGGGCGGCTGCGTCAGGACAGCTCCCACCGGACGGTGACGGCGACGGCCACCTCCACCGAGCCGGGTTCGAGCGTGGAGCCGAGCTCTGACATGGCGCGCACGGTGCCCATCGGGCGAGGGCCGGCGGGGAGGTCCTCGGTCACCTCGAGCACCCGACCCAGGTCGCCCCCGACCTCGGCGGCATGCGCCACGGCACGGTGTCGCGCGTCCTGCCAGGCCTGTTCCCGGGCCCGGTCCCGCAGGGCGGTGGTGTCGGCGACGGCGAACTCGACGTGCTGGACCGCGAGGTCGTCACCGCCCGCCTCCAGCACCGCGGTCAGCACGGAGCCGAGGGCGTCCCGCGACCCCACGCGGACGAGAAGGCCGTGACCGGCGCGGAAACCGTTGCGGCGCTGGGTGTTGCGTCCGGTGCGTGGATCCACCTCCCAGGTCTCGTCCGTCGTCAGCGAGAGGTCGACGCTGTCCGCCACCGTCCCCCCGACCGGGGTCCCGGCGAGCGCGTCCCGCACGCGGCGTACGCAGTCGTCGGTGGCCGCGACCGCGTCGGACGCCGTCGCGCGCACGGCGTGGGCCGCCACGTGCAACCTGACCACGTCGGCCTCGGCGGCCGCCGACCCCGCGCCCGTCACGGTGACGGTGCGGACGTCGGGCCGCCCGACGGTCACGGACGGGCTGAGGCGGCGACGCCCCGGTCGGCGTGCAGTCCCAGCGTCCGGTAGATCTCGAGCGTCGCGGTCGAGCGATTCAGCGTGTAGAAGTGCAGGCCGGGCGCGCCCTCGTCGAGGAGCCGTGCCGCCAGCTCGGTCGTGGACGCCATCCCGATCCGGCGGACCTCGTCCGCGTCCGAGGCCGACCGCAGCCGCTCGGCCAGGTCGTCCGGGAGCCCCTGCCCGTTGAGCTGGCGGAACCGCTCGATCTGGCCGAGGTTCGTCACCGGCATCAGGCCCGGCAGGATCGGCATGTCGCAGCCGAGGGCGACGACCATGTCGCGCAGGCGGAAGTAGTCGTCGGCGTCGAAGAAGAACTGGGTGACCGCGAACTCGGCCCCGGCGCGTGCCTTCTCCACGAGCACCCGCGCGTCGTGGGCGAGGTCCGGCGACTCGGGGTGCTTCTCCGGGAACGCCGCGACGCCGATGCAGAACTCGCCCAGCCCGCGGATCATCGAGACGAGCTGGTCGGCGCGGTCGAGGCCGTCGGGGTGGGGCACGAAGGTGCCGCCCGGGTTGCCCGGCGGGTCACCGCGGAGGGCGAGGACGTTGCGCACGCCTCCGTCGGCGTAGGCGCCCACCACCTGCCGCAGCTCGTCGCGTGTCGCCGCCACGCACGTGAGGTGGGCGACCGGGGTGAGCGTCGTCTCCTCCGCGATGCGGCGCGTGACGCGCACGGTGCGGTCGCGGGTGGACCCTCCCGCGCCGTACGTGACCGACACGAACGTGGGTGCGAGTCCCTCGAGGCGGCGGATGGCCGCCCACAGCTGCGCCTCCGCTTCGGCGTCACGGGGCGGCGAGAACTCGAACGAGTACGAACGCTCACCCCGCGCGATCAGCTCGCTGACGGTCGGCGGCGCACCGGCGGTCCCGTTGAGGTGGGACGGCAGTCCAAGGGCCATGTGCCCAGGGTAGGCGGGCACTCCGGCGCGCGGAGGGACAACCAACCACTGGACAATGGTGCATCCGGACGGACCTGCCCCACCGAAACCCCGGTGACGCACCCGTCGACGAACTGGAGGCCGGATGGACCACTCGTCCCCGCTGGACGCCGAGAACCTGCGTGACCGGGTGCAGGCGGTGCTCGACGAGGCGATGGGACGGCACGCCGCCGTCCTCAGCGAGGTCGACGCGAGCACGGTCCCGCTGGCCGAGGCCGTGGTCGAGCTCATCGCCGGGGGCAAGCGTCTGCGGCCGGCCTTCTGCTACTGGGGCTGGCGGGGCGCGGGCGGCGAGGACGACGACCGGGCGGTGCGGGCCGCCTCGGCCCTCGAGCTGTTCCACGCGGCCGCCCTGCTGCACGACGACCTCATCGACTCGTCCGACACACGGCGGGGGAACCCGTCCGCCCACGTGCGCTTCACCGGCCTGCACGAGGGCGAGGGCTGGGACGGCGACGCCGAGCGGTTCGGGATGGCGGCAGCAGTCCTCGCGGGCGACCTCTGCCTCACGTGGAGCGCCGAGCTGCTCGCGCAGGCGAGCGCCGACCTGCCGCACGAGCGGCGGGAGGCCGGACGCGCCGTGTGGGACCAGATGGCGACGCAGCTGATGGCGGGCCAGTACCTCGACGTGCTGACGCAGGCCCGCCCGATGGGCGACGACGCGGTGCAGCGGGCGCGTCAGGTGATCCGCTTCAAGACCGTCCGGTACACGGTCGAGCACCCCATGCTGCTGGGCGGGCACCTCGCCGGCGCCTCCACCGACCTGCTCGCCGGGTACAGCCGGTACGCGGTCCCGCTGGGTGAGGCGTTCCAGCTGCGCGACGACGTCCTCGGGGTCTTCGGGGACCCCGAGCTGACCGGCAAGCCCTGCCTGGACGACCTGCGGGAGGGCAAGCGCACGGTGCTCCTGGCGCTCACCCACCAGCGGGCGGACGCCGACCAGCGCCGTGACCTGGACGCCCTGGTCGGGCTCCCCGACCTCGACACGTCGGGTGTCGAACGCGTCCGCGAGGTGATGGTCGCCACCGGCGCCCTCGAGGAGGTCGAGGCGATGATCGACGAGCTCGTCGACCACTCCCACAAGGCCCTGGAGGGCGCGGGTGTGGCACCACCGGCCGACGACGTCCTCGCGTCGCTGGTCCACTCGTCCACGCGACGTCAGGCATGAGGCTTCCGGGACGGCGGTCCGCGGGCATGCCGGGGGTCGACCACGTCGTCGTGGTCGGCGCCGGGCTGGCAGGGCTGAGCGCCGCGATGCGGCTCGCGGGGGCGGGCCGGCGGGTCACCCTCCTGGAACGCGAGCCCCTGCCCGGCGGACGCGCGGGGCGGGCCGATGTCACGACCTCGGCGGGGACGTACCGCTTCGACACCGGCCCGTCGGTCCTGACCATGCCGGACCTGATCGAGGACTGCTTCGACGCCGTCGGCGAGTCGATGGCCGACTGGCTCACCCTCGAGCCGGTCAGCCCTCTCTACCGCGCGCGGTACGCCGACGGCAGCCACCTGGACGTCGTCAGCGACCGTCGGCAGATGGCCTCGCACGTCGAGGAGCTGTGCGGGCCCGAGGAGGCGGCCGGGTACGAGCGGTACGTCGACTTCGTGACGAGGCTCTACCGCTACGAGATGCGCGACTTCATCGACCGCAACCTCGACCGGCCGACCGACCTGCTGACCGGCTCGCTGGCTCGTCTCGTCGCGGCCGGCGGGATGCGCCGACTCGCGCCGACCGTCGCCCGCTTCCTGCGGGACGACCGGACCCAGCGCATCTTCTCGTTCCAGTCCCTCTACGCCGGTGTCGCACCCACCGAGGCGCTGGCGATCTACGCCGTGATCGCCTACATGGACTCGGTCGCCGGGGTCTGGTTCCCCCGCGGAGGCATGCACGCCGTGCCGACGGCGATGGCCGACGCCGCCAGGAAGCACGGCGTCGACGTCCGGTACTCCACCGAGGTCGAGCGCATCGAGCACTCGGGCGGACGGGCGACCGCGGTCGTCACCACGGACGGCGAGAGGCTGGCCTGCGACGCGCTGGTCCTGACGCCCGACCTCCCGGTCGCGCGCCGCGACCTGCTCGGCGACCCGCTGACCCGGCGTCTGACGTACAGCCCCTCGTGCTGGCTCCTGACCGGCGGGTCGTCGGTGCAGCACCCCGAGCCCGGTACGCCGGCGCACCACACCATCCTGTTCGGGAAGGCCTGGGAGCAGACGTTCACCGAGCTGACGAGCGGCCGCCTGATGAGCGACCCCAGCCTGCTGCTGACGCAGCCGACGGTCGGGGACCCCGGCCTGGCTCCGCCCGGTCACCACGTCTACTCCGTGCTGGCACCGACCCCGCACCTGGGTGCCGGCCCGGGCATCGACTGGGACGCGACGGGTCCGCACTACCGAGAGCACGTGCTCTCGGTGCTCGCCGAGCGCGGGTACCCCGGGTTCGAGGACGGCCTGGACACCGAGATGGTCACCACTCCCCTGGACTGGCAGGCGCGCGGCATGGAGGAGGGGACTCCCTTCGCGCTGGCCCACACGTTCGGCCAGACCGGTCCGTTCCGCCCCCGCAACACGTGGGGCAGCAACGTCGCGTTCGCCGGCTCGGGCACCACACCGGGCGTGGGTGTGCCGATGGTGCTGATCTCGGGTCGCCTGGCGGCGGAGCAGGTGACCGGACCGGACCCCGCCTACCGCTCCCGGGCGTGGCCGTGACGGGTGCGGTGACGGGCGTCGTCCCCACCGTCGGCCGGCGAACCGCTCGCGCGCTCGACGCGGCCGGGGTGACCGACCGGGAGCTCCGCACCGACCTGGAGGTGTGCCGGCGGCTGCACGCGGCCCACGGCCGTACGTACTACCTGGCCACGAGCCTGCTGCCGGCCGGGCGCAGACCGTGGGTCTGGGCGCTCTACGGCTTCGCCCGGGCGGCCGACGAGCTCGTGGACGGTGTCGTCGACCCGGACCCGGTCGTGCTGCGGGAGTGGTCCGACCAGGTCCGCGCGTCACTCGTCTCGGGCACCGGCCACGACAGCGTGACGCGGGCGCTGATCGCGACGTGCGAGAGGTGGCAGATCCCCCACGACACCGTCCACGCCTTCCTCGACTCGATGGCGATGGACCTCACCGTGACCGGGTACGCCACGTACGCCGACCTGCAGACGTACATGTACGGCTCGGCCGAGGTCGTGGGCCTGTGGATGCTGCCGCTGCTGAGCCCGTCGCCGTCCGGCGCCCGACGCGAGCGCCTCGAGGTGGCCGCTCGGCGGCTCGGCGAGGCGTTCCAGCTGACGAACTTCGTGCGGGACGTCGGTGAGGACCTCGAGCGCGGACGCGTGTACCTGCCGCAGGAGGACCTCGACGCGCACGGGGTCACCCGCGACCTGCTGGAGGCCGTGCGGCTCGGCGCGCCGGTGACCGACCCCGTCCGCGCGCTGCTCGCCTTCGAGGCTGAGCGCTGCCGCGCGTTGTACGTGGAGGCGGCGCCGGGGGTCGAGGAGCTGGACCCGGTGGCACGCCCGGCGATCCGTGCCGCGTTCACCCTGTACCGCGACATCCTGCGGCGGGTGGAGCAGGAGGACTATCCCGTGCTGACGCGCCGCGTCACCGTCCCCAACCGGCGTCGAGCCGCGGTCGCGGTGCCTGCGCTGCTGGCGGCCCGCCGCGAGCGACGCCGCCAGGCGGCGTGGAGGTCGTGAACCCGGTCAGCCGCGGGCGGTGATCTGCTGCACCGCCCAGCCGTTGCCGTCCGGGTCGCTGAAGTAGCAGAAGCCGGCATTGTCGAGGTCGTCGTCCTCGCCTGCGGGACGCTGACCCCCGGCGCCGAAGACCTGCACCGGTGACACCTCGACCCCGGCGGCGACCAGCTGCTCGCGCGCGGCGCGCAGGTCGCAGACCACGAGCTGCAGCCCCTGCAACGTGCCCGGCTCCATCGCGCTCATCCCGGTGCCGATCACGATGGAGCAGCCGGAGCCCGGTGGGGTGAGCTGCACGACGCGCATCGAGGCGCTCACGGAGGTGTCGTGGTCGACCCCGAACCCGAGTCCCTCGTAGAACTCCTTGGAGCGGTCGACGTCCGACACCGGTACCACCACGACCTCGAGCGTCCAGTGCATGGATCCCCCCTCAGAAGGCGAGCGCCTGCGCGCGCCGCCGGATCTCGGTCTTGTGACCCTTGCGCAGCTGCCCCACCGGGGTGTCCTGCAGGGCGTCGTCGTAGGTGAACAGCCACATCAGCGCCTCGAGGTCGTCGTAGCCCGAGTCCGTGAGCACCGACAGGGTGCCGCCCAGCGCGGGCAGCGGCTCGGGGTCGACCAGGGCGAGCGGGACGGACAGCACGCGCGGGTGGCCGCGCCGGATCGCGAGCAGGTCGCGGTCGTCCACGAGACGACGGACCCGGCTGATGTCGACGCCGAGCCGCTCGGCGACGTCGGGGAGCGTCAGCCAGTCGCCGACCAGCGCGTCGACGCGCCCGAGCAGGGAGTCGTGCCCCTGCTCCGGTGCGTGTGCCTGGGCCTGTTCCTGGGCCTGTTCCTGGGCCTGTCCCGGGGCCCGTTCCGGGGCCTGGGCGGCGTCACCCACGGTGTTCTCGTTCACCCGCACAGCGTGGCACGACCTCCGGAGCGACGCTCCGTCCGGGGTGGCGTCGCCCCCGGGCAGCACGGGAACGAGCAATTACACCGGTGTAATTCGGGTCACCTCGACGAGATTCGTGTATGTTCCCTCCCGTCTCGTCAGTCACATCCGTCGCATGAGTTGCCCTGAGTCACATCCGTCACTCCTCCCCGCCCGGCCACGCCGGACCCTCCTGAAGTCGAGGACCCCCATGACGCTGCAGCCCGCCGCCATCGGCTCCCGGCCGCGCCCGCGCACCGTGCCGATCCTGCTGGCGACCGCACTCGGCACGTCGGCGCTGGCAGCCGTCTCCCCCGTCGCGGCCGCCGCCTCCGACGGCGACCAGACCGCGCGCGAACGCTCATCGCACACCGCGTCCCGTTCCGCGGAGCACCTGGTGGCCGCCGCCCCGGCGGTCCGGGTGCTGGCTGCGCCGGTCCACACCGCCGTCCAGACCACGTACCGCGTGAAGGCGGGTGACACGGTCTCCCACATCGCGCTGGCGACGGGGTCGACGGTGTCGGCGATCATCGCCGCCAACGGCCTGAGCACGAACGGCTTCATCCGGGAGGGCCAGACCCTCGTCCTGCCGAGCAAGGGTGGAGGCGGCGGCCCGACCGCGACCGGTCGCTCGGGACGGTCCGCACCCACGGCCGGCGCGTACACCGTGCGGGCGGGCGACACCGTCTCCCACATCGCCGCGCGGTACGGCACCACCTCGGCCGCCGTGATCGCGGCCAACGGCCTGCGCTCGAACGGCTTCATCCGCGAGGGCCAGAAGCTCAGCGTGCCGGGCGCCGCGAAGAGCGTCCCCAAGGGCACGTCCGGCAAGACCATCGCGGCGCGCGGCGGGTCAGCCTCCTCGGCGCCTGCTGCGCCCTCGGTCGGCACCTACACGGTCAAGTCCGGTGACACGCTCAGCCACATCGCGGCCCGCCGCGGGACGACGGTCTCGGCCCTGCGCGCCGCCAACCCCTCGCTCGACAAGGCCGCCACGCTCCAGATCGGCCAGAAGCTGGCGGTCCCGGGCGCGGCGGCGTCCTCGTCGAAGCCGATGTCGAACACGTTCGCCGGACGGACCTACTCCGACGCGGTGGTGCAGGCGGCCACCGCCAACCGCGACGCGCTGGCCGCTCGCCCCGTCCCGACGCGGGCGCAGATGCAGGCGATCGTGGCCGACACCGCCCGCCGCTACGGCGTCGACCCCGCGCTGGCACAGGCCATCGCGTACCAGGAGTCGGGGTTCAACATGCGGGCCGTCTCCCCCGCCAACGCGGTCGGCGCGATGCAGGTGATCCCGTCCTCGGGCCAGTGGACCTCGGAGATCGTCGGACGCCGCCTCGACCTGCTGAACCCGCAGGACAACGCCACCGCCGGGGTCGTGCTGCTCCGCGCGCACACTCGCTCGGGCGCCGACCAGGCCACGGTCATCGCCGCCTACTACCAGGGCATGTCGTCGGTGAAGCGGAACGGGATGTACCCCGACACGCGGCGCTACGTCGCCAGCGTGCAGACCCTGATGGCGCGCTACCGCTAGACCCGCGCGCACGCTGCCGCCACCCCGGCAGACGCACGCAGACCCGGAGCCCGCCGGTCCCGTCCTCCGCCCAGGACGGCGCCGACGGGCTCCGTCGTTCCCCGTCCCGGTGTGCCCGGCCGGCTGGTACGCGCTGGGAGGGCGCCGCGAGCCTGCACGGAACGGGTCGACAGGCTTCGTAGACTCACGCCATGCGGACGTCCCTGGACTCGGTCGTCGGCCTCGTGCTCGACGGCCGGTACGAGGTCACGTCCCGCATCGCCCGCGGCGGCATGGCGACGGTGTTCCTGGCCACCGACCAGCGCCTCGACCGCGAGGTCGCGATCAAGGTGATGCACCCCCATCTGGCGGACGACGAGCAGTTCATCGCCCGCTTCCACCGCGAGGCGAAGTCGGCCGCCCGCATGTCCCACCCCAACGTGGTCGCGGTCTACGACCAGGGCAGCAGCCACGACGTCGTCTACCTGGTGATGGAGTACGTCGCCGGCACGACGCTGCGGGACCTGCTGAGCGAGCGCGGCGCCCTGACGCCGGGCGAGGCCCTGGGGGTGCTCGAGCCCCTGCTGGACGCCCTGGCCGCCGCCCACCGGGCCGGTGTGGTGCACCGCGACGTGAAGCCGGAGAACGTCCTGCTCACGGAGGACGGCCGGGTGAAGGTCGCCGACTTCGGTCTGGCCCGCGCGGCGAGCACGTCCCAGAGCGGCACGACCACCGGGATGCTGATGGGCACCGCGGCCTACCTCTCCCCCGAGCTCGTGCTCCGGGGCGTGGCCGATGCCCGCAGCGACGTCTACGCGGCCGGGATCATGCTGTTCGAGATGCTCACGGGTCGACAGCCGTTCCTCGGCGAGGTGCCGATCCAGGTGGCGTACCAGCACGTGAACGACGACGTGCCACCTCCGTCGTCGCTCGACCCGGGCCTGCCGGTCGAGCTCGACGACCTCGTCACGTGGTCGACGGCCCGCGATCCCGACGAGCGTCCGCGCGACGCCCGCGAGCTGGTCGTCGACGTCCGTCAGGTACGCGACGAGCTCGGGGACGAGGCCCTCGACCGGGTTCCACGCTCGGCCGCCGCGGTGGCCGTCGCGGACGGCGCGACCCCGACCGACACCCAGCACGCCACGCGCGTGGTGCGCCCGGGCGCCTCCGTCACGGGCCCAGAGCAGTCGCGACGCGGCGCCGAGGGCGGTACGGCCGGCGGTGGGCCGCAGGACGCCTGGGGCTTCGGTCCGGACGGACAGCGACGTCGCCGCGGACTGCTGGCCATGGTGTCGGCGCTGCTCGTCGCTGCACTCGTCGCCGGCGTCGCCTGGTTCTACACGTCCGGTCCGGGTGCGTACACCGTGACGCCGGCCGTCTCCGGGACGGCGCAGGAGGCGACCGCCACGCTGGACGGGGCCGGGCTCTCCGCGCAGGTTCGAGAGCAGTACGACGAGTCCGTCCCGGCCGGGCAGGTGGTCGGCACCGACCCGGCCGCCGGCGAGGAGGTGCGCAAGGGCGCGACGGTCGACGTGTTCGTCTCGAAGGGCTCCGAGTTCACGCTGGTGCCGAAGCTGGCCGGCCTCACGGCGGAGCAGGCGACGTCAGCGCTCGAGGAGACCGACCTCGCGATCACCCTGGGCGATGCGCAGTACAGCGAGACCGTGGCCGACGGCCTGGTGATCGGCCAGACACCCGCCGAGGGCGAGAGCATCCGTCGCGGCGAGACCGTGACCGTGGTGGCGTCGAAGGGCCGTCAGCCGATCGAGGTGCCCGTCGTGGCGGGCGGCAAGCGGGCGGCCGCGGAGGCCGCCGTCACGAAGGCCGGCCTCACCCCGGCGGTCAGCGAGGAGTTCAGCGAGAGCGTCGCCGCCGGTGTGGTGATCAGTCAGTCCCCCGCCGAGGGCACCCTGTTCGCCGGTGACAAGGTCGCCCTGGTGGTCTCCAAGGGCCCGCCGCTCGTGGAGGTGCCCGACGTGGTCCGCCAGCAGGTGGCCGATGCGCGCAGCGCGCTGGAGGCCGCCGGCTTCACGGTCGAGGTGAAGGAGGTGCTCGGGGGCTACTTCGGCACCGTCCGGTCGCAGGACCCGCGCGGCGGAACCACCGCCCCGAAGGGCTCCACCATCACCCTCACCGTCGTCTGAGCCGCGGGGACCTCTCGTGACCACCCCGCCCGCCGGCAGACCCCCGCGCGCCCAGGGCCCGCAGCAGCGACCGATCGGCCCGCTCGTACCCACGCTGGCCATGACCGCGATGACGGCGGTCTGGGGCTCCACGTTCTTCCTCATCAAGGACGTCCTGGAGACGCTGCCCGTCGCGGACTTCCTCGCGGTGCGGTTCTGGATCGCCGCCGTGGTCATGGTGGTCGCGTTCCTCCCCCAGGTCCGCCGCCTCGACCGCCGGGCCTGGCGGAACGGGATCGTCCTCGGGCTGCTGTACGGCGTCGCCCAGCTGCTGCAGACGGCAGGGCTGGCTACGACGGACGCGTCGGTGTCCGGCTTCATCACCGGGATGTACGTGGTGCTGACCCCGGTGCTCGGTGCGGTCCTGCTGCGCCAGCGCGCGCCGGCCAGCACCTGGATGGCGGTGGCCCTGGCCACGGCGGGGCTCGCCGTCCTCAGCCTGCGCGGGCTCTCGGCCGGCACGGGCGAGGCGATCACGCTGCTGGGCGCCCTGTTCTACGCCCTGCACATCGTGGGCCTCGGCCGGTGGTCCGACCCGCGCGAGGCGCTGGGCCTGTCGACGGTGCAGATGCTCGTCATCGCCGTGGTGTGCTCGGTGGCGGCCGTACCGGGCGGGATCGAGCTGCCCCGGGGCGGGTTCGCCTGGGGCGCGATCCTCTACATGGCGCTCATCGCCGGCGCCGGGGCGCTCGTGGTGCAGACCTGGGCGCAGGGGCACCTCACCGCGACGCGGGCCGCGATCGTCATGACGACGGAGCCCGTGTTCGCCGCGGCGTTCGCCGTCCTGTTCGGCGGCGAGACGCTGGGCCCGCGGGTACTGGTCGGCGGGGCGATGGTGCTTGCCGCGATGTACGTGGTCGAGGTGGCGCCGCGCAGAGCCTCTGCCGCACAAGGCGCTCGGGCTCCCACGGCCGCCGACGACCCACCGTCGGAGATCCTGCACCACGAGGCCTGACGCGCCGTCGCTCGTCGTCGCCCTGCTCGACGTCCCGTCACCCGTCTGCCCTCTCAGGCCGGGGTGCCTGTGTGCCGATCCACAGGGACCGACGAACGACAGGAGAGCTCATGCGCAGGACCATCTGTGCCATCGGCATGGCCGTGGCAATCACGCTGACCGGAGCCGTGACGGCGAACGCCGCCAACGGAAACCCCCAGCGACCCGCAGGACCGGTCGTCCCGGTCGCCCCGTCGGACAACGGCGGCGACAACGGCTGGGGCAACTGCGGCCACAACTCCAGCCGTGGCAACCCGCACAGCGGCCCCGATGGCGGCGGCAACGGCGGGTACAAGAAGGGTGACTGCCTCGGCACGACCGACCCCGGTGACGGCGGCGGCGGCGACGGCGGCGGGGACGGCGGCGGCGGCGACATCTGAGTGGTGGTGGCACCTGGCTCGTCTTGACGGGTCAGGTGCCGCCCCCCACCCGGAACCCGCCTGCCGGCGCCTGCGCGTCGTGAGGACGCCGCTGCCGACCGGTCACACCTCGTGGTCGCGCGTCGACTCCCCGGAACGTCGCCCGCACGAACACATCCGACGTGCATTCCCCCGAGAATGACGGCCGGTGGGCCCCTGGGACGCGCATTCCCCCGAGAATGACGGCCGGTGGGCCCCTAGGACGCGCATTCCCCCGAGAATGGCGGCCCACGGGGCTGGCCCCCACGCGACAGCGAGCTCCCCGAGATCACTCCTGGTAGGAGTACCGCTCCTCGCGCCACGGGTCGGCGACCACGTGGTAGCCACGCTTCTCCCAGAAGCCGCGCACGGGCGTGCGCAGGTACTCGATGCCGCGCAGCCACTTGGGGCCCTTGAACGCGTAGAGGTGCGGCACCACGAGCCGCAGCGGCCAGCCGTGCTCCGGCGTCAGGTCGGCGCCGTCGACGCGGTCGGCCAGGACTGCGCGCGGGCTGGCGATGTCCTCGATCCGCAGCGTGCTGGAGTAGCCGTACTCGGCCCAGGCCTGAACGTGCGTCACGGTGTGCGACGGCGGCACCAGCTCGAGCAGGGCGCGGCACAGGACGCCCTCCCACTCGCGGTCGAGCTGCGTCCAGCGTGAGACGCAGTGCAGGTCGCCCTTCACCGTGGTCCGAGGCATCGCGCGCACCTCGTCGAGGGTGAAGGCACGCGACTCACCCGTGGCCGTCGCCCCGGAGACCGTCAGCGACCAGCTGTCGGGCCGCGACCGAGGGACCCTGCCGTAGTGCTGCGCCGTGAACCGCGAGGCCCGGCGCTGCCCGGGCGGCAGCACGCGTGGCGCGGCGTCGCGTATCTCGTGGTCGCTCACGGTTCCCCCGTCGCGGACGTCCTCTCGCGCGCCCGGGTCAGCACTCTGCACAGGACGGTTGCGGCTCGGTCGACACCGGAGTCGTCCACGTCGAGGTGGGTCACCGCGCGGAGCGCGTAGGTTCCCAGCACGGACACCAGGACGCCCTCTGCCGCAACCTCTTTGGCGAGCGGGGCCGCCGGGATGCCGGCCTCCCGAAGGTCGAGGACGACGATGTTCGTCCGCGTGCGGGCCGGGTCCACAGCCGACGGGAGCACAGCCGACAAGGCCTCGGCGAGCCTGGTCGCGCGAACGTGGTCGTCCCGTAGGCGCAGCACGTGGTGGTCCAGGGCGTAGTGACCGGCCGCCGCGAGGATGCCGACCTGCCGCATGCCGCCGCCCATGCGCTTGCGCCACACGCGGGCCCTGGCGACGCGCTCGCCCGACCCGACCAGCACCGACCCCACCGGCGCACCGAGCCCCTTCGACAGGCACACGGACACGGTGTCGGCGAGGGACCCGTACTCGCTCAGGGGCACGTCGTCGGCCACGTGGGCGTTCCACAGGCGCGCGCCGTCCAGGTGGACGGCGACCCCGGCGTCGGCGGTGCCCTCGCGCAGGCGCCTCAGCGCCGCCAGGGGCTGCACGGTCCCACCGCCGAAGTTGTGGGTGTTCTCCACCGCCACCGCGGCCGTCGAGACCAGGTAGGGCCCGCCGTCCGGCACCATCATCCGCAGCGGGACCTCGGGGTCGAGCAGCCCGACCTGACGACCTGGCACCTGTGCGTCCCAGGTCCGGGTGGTCACCCCGCCGAGCGCCGCATGAGCGCCGAGCTCGGCCCGCACGACGTGAGCGAGACTGTCGCACAGCAGCTCTCGTCCCGGCTCGACGAGAAGGCGCACGCCGAGGACGTTCGCGAGCGATCCCGTGGGCGTGAAGAGGCCCGCCTCGTGACCCAGCAGGTCGGCGACGCGCCGCTCCAGCGCGTTGACCGTGGGGTCCTCGCCGTAGACGTCGTCGCCCACCTCCGCGCTCGCCATCGCCTCGCGCATCCCGGGCACCGGACGTGTCAGCGTGTCCGAGCGCAGGTCGACGATGGGTTCGGCGGAAGGCATCGCGCTCAGCGGCCCCGCAGCATGTCCGAGACGAGGAAGGCGAGCTCGAGCGACTGCTGGTGGTTCAGACGCGGGTCGCACAGGCTCTCGTACCGGGTGGACAGGTCGGCGTCCGAGATCTCCCCGAAGCCGCCGAGGATCTCGGTCACGTCCTCGCCTGTCAGCTCGATGTGCAGGCCTCCGGGGATCGTGCCCAGCCCCTTGTGCACCTCGAAGAAGCCACGCACCTCGTCGATCACGTCGTCGAAGCGGCGCGTCTTGTAGCCGCTGGGCGAGCTGAACGTGTTGCCGTGCATGGGGTCGCACGTCCACAGCACCTGGGCACCCGACGCCGTGACCTTCTCCACCAGGCCGGGCAGCACCTCGCGGATGTGGGCGGCTCCCATCCGGGTGATGAAGGTGAGCCGACCGGGCTCGCGCGTCGGGTCCAGCCTGTCGATCAGCGCGAGCGCGTCGTCGGCGGTCGTGCGCGGCCCGAGCTTCACACCGATGGGGTTGCGGATGCGCGAGGCGAACTCGATGTGCGCCCCGTCGAGCTGGCGGGTCCGCTCACCGATCCAGACCATGTGCGCCGACACGTCGTAGGGCTGGCCCGTCCGCGAGTCGATGCGGGTCATGCGCACCCTCGTAGTCGAGCAGCAGCGCCTCGTGGCTCGCGAAGAACTCCACCGTGCGGAGCGCGTCGAAGTCGGCACCGCACGCGTCCATGAACGCCATCGCGCGGTCGATCTCGGCCGCCAGCGCCTCGTACCGCGAGTTGGCGGCACTGCCGGCGAAGCCGCGGTTCCACTCGTGCACCTGGCGCAGGTCCGCGAAGCCTCCCGTGGTGAACGCCCGGATGAGGTTCAGCGTCGCCGAGGCCGTGTTGTACGCCTTCAGGAGCCGCCGCGGGTCCGGCGTGCGCGAGGCCTCGGTGAACGCGAAGTCGTTGACGGCGTCGCCCCGGTAGGCAGGCAGCGTCACGCCGTCACGCGTCTCGTCGTCGCTGCTGCGCGGCTTCGCGTACTGGCCGGCCATCCGGCCCATCTTGATCACGGGCAGGCTCGCGCCGTACGTGAGCACCACCGCCATCTGCAGCACCGTCTTGATCCGGTTGCGGATCTGGTCGGCCGTGGCCCCCGCGAACGTCTCGGCGCAGTCGCCGCCCTGCAGCAGGAAGGCCTTGCCCGCCGCTGCCTCGCCCAGGCGCGCCTTCAGCAGGTCGCACTCACCGGCGAACACCAGCGGGGGCAGCACCGACAGCTGCTCGACCGTGTCGTCGACCGCTGACCGGTCGGGCCAGGTCGGCTGCTGGGCCGCGGGCAGGTCGCGCCACGAGTCCCTGACCGACTGCGGGGTGACGGGGGCTGCCGCCGAGGGGACTGCGGCGGGCGCGGGGACGGACGACTCGGACACAGGGCTCACCCTCTCAGGGTAGGCCCGCAGGTTCAGCGTCCCCGCGCCGCGTCCGTCAACCGGACACCCAGCCCAGCTCCTCGACCCGCGACCCGGGAACCGTCTTCAGCTCGCCGGTCGCGTCGGCCAGCGGCACCTGGACGACGTCCGTCCCACGCAGCGCAGCCATCGTCCCGAAGTCGCCCTCGTGGATGGCGGTGATGGCCGACAGGCCGGAGCGCGTGCCGAGGATGCGGTCGAAGGCGGTGGGGGTTCCGCCGCGCATCAGGTGACCGAGCACCGTGACGCGGCTCTCGAGACCCTCGATGCGCTCCTTCAGCAGGGCCTCCAGCGAGTCGCCGACACCCTTGAGCTGGGCGTGCCCGAACGCGTCCAGCTCGGCCTCCGTCGTCGTGAGGTCTCCGCCGGACGGGTGCGCACCCTCGGCGATGACGAGCAGCGGGGCGTCGCCGCGGGCGATCACGCGTCGCACGGCGTCCGCGACGGCCTCGATGTCGTAGGGCTGCTCCGGCACCAGGGTGACGTCGGCGGACGCGGCCATCCCGGTGTGCAGGGCGGTCCACCCCGCGTGCCGGCCCATCACCTCGACGATCATCGCGCGATGGTGCGAGGCGCCGGTCGTGGCGAGGCGGTCGCACGCGTCGACCGCGGTCTGCACCGCGGTGTCGAACCCGAACGTGTAGTCGGTGGCCGACAGGTCGTTGTCGATCGTCTTCGGCGCCCCGACGACGGGGGTGCCCGCCTCGTGCAGGCGCGTCGCGACACCGAGGGTGTCCTCGCCACCGATGGCCAGCAGCGCGTCGACGCCCAGCTCCTTCATGCTGGCCGCGACCTTCTCGAGCCCGCCGTCGATCTTCACGGGGTTGGTGCGCGACGAGCCGAGGATCGTGCCGCCGAGCGGCAGGATGTGGCGGACGGTGTCGGCGTCCAACGTCATCGTGAGGCCCTCGAGCGGCCCCTTCCACCCGTCGCGGAAACCGACGAAGTCCATCCCGTACTCGGTGCTGCCCTTGAGCACGGCCGCCCTGATGACGGCATTGAGTCCGGGGCAGTCTCCGCCGCCGGTGAGCACTCCTACGCGCATGGCGCGTCCTCCTCGAAGAGATCGATGGTCTCGGTGAGGTGCAGGTCGCGGCGCCGTTGCCGGATCGCACAGTTGGTCGAGCGCCGTCGACTCTAGAGGGTCCGGCCGGACGGGGTGTGCGTCAGGTCACATCGTGGGCCCCGTCCGGCCCGGGTCCGGTCGTCGCTACGGCTGGGCCCGGCGCAGCCCGAGGTACGCCAGGCCGCCCATGGCGACGCAGACGACCAGCGGCCAGCCCGCGATCATGGCCGCCGGCGACGTGGTGGTCAGCCAGCTGCCGACCGACGGCCAGGCGTCGCGCCACGTCATGAGGGCGACCCACGCGCCGAGCAACGCGATGCTCAGCGCCGTCAGCGCGAACATCCCGTTGGTCCCCCAGCGCTTGAACACCACGCCGAGGAACATGCCGACGGCGGCGAGCACCATGAAGGGGACGGCGTAGACCGCCAGCTGCAGCAGCAGGTTGTCGTGCACGAGGTAGGGCACCCCGAAGAACTCCAGCCCCATCCCCCAGCCACCGGTCGCGTCCTCGACGAGGCGAAACACGACGAGGACTGCTGCGAACGCGAGGGCCTGCGCGAGCGCCAGCAAGGCGGTGCCTGCGAAGAACTCCCGCCGGGTGACACTCAACGCGGAGACGAACGGGAACATCTGCGTGACCGACTGCAGGGATACGACGAAGAAGACCACGTAGATCGCGAAAAGCCCTCCGGTGGTACTGCTCTCAGTGACCTCCACGCCCAAGATCGCGAAGAGAGCCAGGTTGGCTGCGAAGGCGATGGCGAGGATGCCGAAGGGCCAGCCCACGGCGCTCGGCCAGGCCACCAGCTGAACACGGGCGACATCGAGAACGCGGTTCATGACAGGTCCTTCCCGGTCCGGGTGAGGGCTTCGGCGGGCGACGCTTCGGGGGCTCCGTGCGCGTCCGCGTCATCGGCCCGGTGCTGCGCGTGAGTCGTGGTGCGGACGACGAGCTGCTGCAGCGACACGGCCTCGTGGGACAGGCCCAGCGCTGCGGCCTCGGCCCGTCCTGCCTTCCCCATCCGGCCCGTGACCGTGGCTCGGCTGACCGCGCCGAGCGACTCCGTGTGGAGCACCCGCCGGTCCGCGGCGAACCGGTCGACGAGCTGGTGGGGTCCGGTCACCTGGACGGCGTCGTCGAGCAGCGCCTCGCTGCTCGTGTCGAGCACCACCCGTCCCCGGTCGAGCAGGACGACGTGCTCGAGCAGGCCGCTGACCTCGTCGATGAGGTGGGTGGACAGCACCACGGTTCGCGGGTTCTCCGCGTAGTCGGCGAGCAGGCGGTCGTAGAACACCTGCCGCGCGACCGCGTCCAGCCCGAGGTAGGGCTCGTCGAACAGGGTCAGCTCGGCACGGGAGGCCAGGCCGACGACCACGCCCACCGCCGAGAGCATGCCCCGCGAGAGCTTCTTCATCGGACGTCCGGCCGGCAGGTCGAAGTCCCGCAGCAGACGGTCGGCGAACGCACCGTCCCAGTTCGGGAAGAGCATCTGCGCGGACCGGATCACGTGCCTGACCTTGAAGCCGTCCGGGTACGTCTGACCCTCGCGCACCAGGCAGACGCGTTGCAGCACAGAGGGGTTCTCGTACGGGTCGGCGCCGAAGAGCCGCACCTGGCCTCTGCTCGCGAAGCGCTGGGCGACCATGATCTGGAGAAGGGTCGTCTTGCCCGCGCCGTTGCGTCCCAGCAGCCCGTGGATGGTGTCGGCGCGCAGATCCAGGCTGACGTCGTCGAGCGCGGCCACGCCCGGGTACCGGCGCGAGAGACCGCGGACGGAGGCGACGGGCGCCTGCACGTCGGCGCTCACGAGAGCACCTCGCGTCCGGCGTGGGCGATCATCGTCCGCACCTCGTCGGTGGTGAGGCCCAGGGTGCGTGCCTGCGCCACCAGCGGCTCGACGTACTGGAGCGCGAACTGCTGCCGTCGTCGTTGGAGCAGCCGCTCCCGCGCGCCACGTGACACGAACATGCCGATACCTCGCTTCTTGTAGAGGGTGCCGTCTGCCACGAGCTGGTTCACGCCCTTGGCCGCCGTCGCCGGGTTGATCCGGTGGAAGACGGCGAGCTCGTTGGTCGAGGGCACCTGGCTCTCCTCAGGCAGCGAGCCGTCGAGGATTCCTGCCTCGACCTGCTCGGCGATCTGGAGGAACAGGGGCCGCACGTCGTCCACTAGCGACGGTTCCTTGGTTCATTACTCATGTAACTAACCATGCAACCGTTGGAGTCTCGATGTCAAGTGGTTCTCGACCACTCTCCCGCGAGCGTCGCTAGGGTCCCGGCATGGGAACGAGCCGCGCCGTCCTCGCCATCGACGAAGGAACCACGGGGGTCACCGCGCTGGTGGTCGCCGACGACGCCCGCGTGCTGGCGAAGGGGTACAGCGAGTTCCCGCAGCACTTTCCGCGTCCGGGATGGGTCGAGCACCAGCCGGAGGAGATCTGGCAGGCGACCCTGGTCGCCTGCCGCGAGGCGCTCGCAGCCGCCGACGCCGAACCCGGGGGCTCCGTCGAGGTGGCGAGCATCGGCATCACCGACCAGCGCGAGACCGCGGTGCTGTGGGACAGGGACGGCCTCGCCGCACCGCGGCGCGCGGTCGTCTGGCAGGACCGTCGCAGCGTCGACGTCTGCAACCGCCTGCGCGAGGGCGGTCACGAGGACCGTGTGGCTGAGCTGACCGGGCTGCGGCTCGACCCCTACTTCACCGCCACCAAGCTCGCGTGGCTGGCCGAGCACGACCCCAAGTCGTGGGCCGGGGTCACCGACGGCTCGGTCGCGGTCGGCACCGTCGACTCGTACCTCGTGGCCCGCCTCTCCGGTGGGACGAGCCACGTGACCGACGCCTCGAACGCGTCTCGGACACTGCTGCTCGACCTGGCGACCGGCGAGTGGTCCGACGAGCTGTGCGAGCTGTTCGGCGTGCCGAGGTCGGCCCTTCCCGAGGTGGTGCCCAGCTGGGGCGAGGTGGCGCGCACCGACCCCTCGTCCTTCCTCGGCCTCGACGTGCCGATCGCAGGGATCGCAGGTGACCAGCAGGCTGCCCTGTTCGGGCAGGCCTGCTTCGGTGTGGGTGACACCAAGTGCACCTACGGCACAGGCTCTTTCGTGCTCGTGAACACGGGAACAACGCCTGTCCCCGCCCCGCTGGGTGAGGACGGGACGGGCCTCCTCTCGACCGTGGCGTGGATGAGCTCCGACCGCGAGATCACCTACGCGCAGGAGGGGTCGATCTTCGTCACCGGAGCGGCGGTCCAGTGGCTCCGGGACGGGCTGCAGATCGTCGGGTCGGCGCAGGAGACCGCCGCCATCGCGCAGACCGTGCCCGACACGGGAGGCGTGGTGTTCGTCCCGGCGCTCACCGGCCTGGGCGCCCCGGACTGGGACCCGGAGGCGCGCGGGACGATCATCGGCATCACGAGGGGAACCACCCGCGCGCACATCGTCCGGGCGACGCTCGAGGCCATCGCCTACGAGGTACGCGACGTCGTCTCGTCCATCGAGTCCGAGGTCGAGGTGCTCCGCGTCGACGGCGGCGCCAGCGACAACGACGTGCTGGTGCAGTGGCAGGCCGACCAGCTCGGCATCGTCGTCGAGCGGCCGCAGGTGCAGGAGACGACCGGCCTGGGGGCAGCCTTCCTGGCCGGCCTCGGCACCGGCGTGTGGTCGTCCCAGGACGAGCTGGCCGAGACCTGGCGCCTCGACCGCCGCTTCGAGCCCGGCGAGCGCGACGAGGCGGGCTACCGGCGCTGGCGAGAAGCCGTCGCACGGTCGAAGGGGTGGGCCGCTCTCGTCGACTGAGCGCGCCGCCCGTGCCGCGTCAGGGGGCGACGCGACCGTTCTTCTCGAACGCCGCGTGCGTGAGCGGCATCAGCTCGGCCCAGGCGCTCTCCATCTGCTCGGCCGCCATCTCGATCTCGCGCTGCGGGAACGACGGGAAGTGCGCGTCGTCACGCTTCGTGCGCAGCGAGAGGAAGTTCATCAGCGAGCGGGCGTTCATCGTCACGTACATCGACGAGTAGATCGTCACCGGCAGAACGATTCTCGCGACCTCGCGGGCGATCCCTGCGTCAAGCATCTTCTGGTACGAGGCGTACGCGTGCTCGCACACCGCACGGGTCTCCGAGTCGACGAGCTCGTGCTGCTCCTGTGTCCCGTCCACGAACGTGTACGCCCCGGGCTTGCCCTCCTGCACGAGCCGTCGCTCGGGCCCCGGTACGTAGAAGACCGGCCGCAGCTCGCGGTACCGACCCGACTCCTCGTTGTAGGAGGCGATCCGGTGCCGCATGAACTCGCGGAACACGAAGATCGGCGCCTGCACGTAGAAGGTCATCGAGTTGTGCTCGAACGGGCTGCCGTGCCGGTCACGCATCAGGTAGTTGATCAGGCCGGTCGACCGCGAGGCGTCGGCGTCGACGTCCTCCAGGCTCGACTCGCCCTTGGTCGAGACGCGGGCGGCGAACAGCACGTCGGCGTCCTGCGCGGAGGCTCGGACCAGCTCGACGGCGACGTCGGAGCGGAACGTGGCTGACTGCGTGGCGGTGGGGGTCTGCTCACTCACCGGTCGAGACTAACCAGCCGCGCCGCGCCCCTCCGCCCCGGACACGCCACCGCCCTGGCCGTACCCGGTCGGGCGACCCGCGCCCGGCACGTCCGCCGTGAGCCGCTCGGCCTCGGCGCGCTCGATCCGGGTCTGCGTGCCGCACATGGCGCACTGCACCGCGTACTTCGTCGACACCGGGAACAGCGGCACGAAGAACAGCGTGAACTTGGTGACCCACTTCTCCACCCGCTGCGCCGCCGGGTTGCCGCACCGGGCGCACACGAACGTGACCACGCCCAGCACGGTGACGAAGCGTTTGGTGCCGAAGATGAGGAACATCCCGCGACCGTAGCGCCGCGAGCGCGCACGCGCGCTGGCAGGTTCGCCTGTCGGGGTGTCGTCGGCCCGCGAGGCGGCACACCTGCCAGCCGGTGTGCCCGCCGGTGCCGGGCTCGGGGGCGGGAACCAGAGCGGGCACAGGCGCTGGCAGGTTCGCAGGTCGGGGTGCCGCCGAGACGCCACGCGCCACACCTGCCAGCCGATGTGCCCGCGCCCGGCCTGCGCGCCCGGGGCCGTGGGTGGTGCGCGGGGGGCGGCGTGGAGCGGGCGGGGTCAGGCCAGGCGCAGGACGACGCCGTCGGCGGTCGCCACCAGGTGCACCGTGTCGAGCGTCGCGACGACCAGGTCGGCCTCGAGGTCGGCGGCCGGGGTCGTGGTGGTCACCGCGAGCGTGGCGCACCCGGCGGCGCGGGCCGAGCGCAGACCGCTGGGGGCGTCCTCCACCACGAGGCAGCGCGCCGGGTCGACGCCCAGACGGCAAGCGGCGAGGAGGTACGGGTCGGGGGCGGGCTTGCCGACGGCGACGTCGTCGACGGTCACGACCACGTCGGGCACGCGCAGGCGCGCCGCCGCGATGCGGGCGGCAGCGAGCGGCCGTGTGCACGAGGTGGCGATCGCGGACCGGCCGGTCGGCAGGGCCGCCAGCGCCCGCACGGCGCCGGGGAGCGCGACCACCCCGTCGATGTCGGCGAGCTCGAGCGCGTCGATGCGGCTCAAGGCGTCCTGGCGCCGGTGGTCCGGGAGCAGGGCCGTGACGATGCCGGCGGAGGGCACGCCGTGGAACCCGGCCAGCAGCTGCGGGTCGACCTGCTCCTCACGGGCCCAGCGAAGCCAGCTGCGCTCCACGGCGGTGGTCGAGTCGACGAGCGTGCCGTCGAGGTCGAAGAGCACCGCCTCGAAGGTCGTGGCCAGCGGTGCAGGGGTGTCGGTCACCGCGACAGGCTACGAGGCGGCTGCCCGGGTCCACCCGGCCCGGCTGCTGACAGGATGGTCCCGTGGAGACCACCGACGTCCTGGGCGCGGCGACGGCCGACGCGTCGGTGCGTGCGGCGACGCCGGGCGACGTGGCACCCATCGGCGCCGTCCACGCCCGGTCGTGGCGCGCCACCTACGCCGACTCGCTGCCCGACGCCGTGCTGGCCGCGCTCGACCCCGACGGGCTGGCCGACTCGTGGCGCGGCGCCGTCACCGCTCCCCCGACGCCGCAGCACCGCGTGCTCGTGGCCTGCGCCGGGCCGACCGTCGTCGGGTTCGCCGCGGTGGAGCCGACCGGTGAGCTCGTCGCCCTCCTGGTGGACCCGACGCACCAGCGCCGGGGGCACGGGTCCCGCCTGCTCTCGGCCGCCGTCGACCACCTGCGCGAGACGGGCGCCGACGAGGTCAGCAGCTGGGCCGCCGTCACCGATCCCGCGCGGCGTGCGTTCTTCGCGTCGGCAGGGCTGGGCCCCGACGGGGCGTGGCGCGAGCTCGAGGTGCCCGGTGCCCTGGCCCCGTTGCGGGAGGTCCGGCTGGTCGCATCGCTGTCCGACCCGGTGTCCGCCCAACCATGACGGCCGTGACCCTCACCCCGGCCACGCGGCAGGGACTGTCGGTCGGACTCGCCACCGGCGCGTACGGGGTCTCCTTCGGCGCACTGTCGGTGGCGGCCGGGCTCACGGTCTGGCAGACGTGCGCCCTCAGCCTGCTGATGTTCACGGGCGGGTCGCAGTTCGCCTTCGTCGGCGTGATCGGCGCCGGCGGATGCCGGGGTGGCAGCCGCGGCGACCGCCACCATGCTCGGCGCCCGCAACGCGTTGTACAGCCTGCGCCTGGCCCCGCTCCTCCACCTGCCCCGGCCCTGCTCGACCTGCCGCCGCCCACGTCACGATCGACGAGTCCGCCGCCGTGGCGCTCGCCCAGGCGGACACCGCCGAGCGGCGCCGTGGCTTCTGGGTGACGGGCCTGTCGGTGTTCGTCTTCTGGAACCTGTCCACGCTCGCGGGTGCGCTGCTCGGGTCGTCGTTCGGCGATCCCCGGCAGTGGGGGCTCGACGGTGCTGCCGCGGCGGCGTTCGTCGCCCTCCTCTGGCCTCGGCTGCGTGAGCGGCAGGCGCCTGCCGTGGCCGGTGCCGCCGCAGTGGCCGCCGCGGTCCTCGTCCCCGTCGCCCCCGCAGGCGTCCCGGTGCTCGCGGCGGCGGTCGTCGCGCTCCTGGTCGCCGGCGTTCGACGACCCGGGAACGGCGCGGGCCACGACGAGCCGTCGCGGGCGGTGGCCACGTGACGCTCTGGGCCTGGGTGCTCGTCGCGTCGGCGGCCTGCTTCGCCCTCAAGCTCGTCGGTCACCTGGTGCCGACGCACCTGCTGCAGAGACCGGCCGTCGCCCACCTCGCAGGCATGGTCACGGTCGGCCTGCTGTCGGCGCTCGTGGTGGTGCAGACGCTCGCAGAGGGGTCCTCCGTGGTCGTCGACGCCCGTCTCGCCGCCGTGGCCGTGGCCGTGGTCGCGCTGCTGCTGCGCGCACCCTTCATCGTGGTCGTGGCGCTCGGCGCCGCCACGGCCGCCGGGCTGCGCGCGCTGGGCTGGGGATGAGCGCCGAGCGGGCCGGGACGCCGGCGAGCAGACGCCGACGCGGACCGACCGCATCATCGGGCTCGACGTGGCACGCGCCCTCGCCCTGTTCGGGATGATGGCCGTGCACATCGTCCCCGCCACCTCGCGACGAGCCGGCTCGTGGTCGACCCCCTGCACCTCGTCTTCGCCGGCCGCGCGTCGGCGTTGTTCGCCGTGCTCGCCGGCGTGGCGCTGGCCCTGGTCAGCGGACGCACCACCCCGCCCGTCGGCGCGGCGCTGACCTCCGCCCGCAGGGCGGTCCTGGGACGAGCCGGGGTCGTGCTCGTGATCGGCCTGACGCTCGGCGTGCCTCAGGTCCGGGGTCGCGGTGATCCTCGTCAACTACGCGCTCCTGTTCGTCGCGGTGCTGCCGTGGCTGGGGTGCCGGTGGCGGGTGACGGCGTGGTGGGGCGCCGCGTGGCTGGTCGTCTCCCCGTCGTCTCGCACGCCTGCGCGGGCTCGTCGACGCCGGGGCCCGGACCGGTGACGTCGTGGCTGTCGCTCGCCGATCCCGGCGAGCTGCTGGTCACGGTGGCGCTCACCGGCTACTACCCCGTCCTGACGTGGACGGGGTACCTGCTGGTGGGGCTCGCTGTCGGTCGAAGCCCTCTGCTGCGCCAGGCGACGCAGGGGTGGCGGGCCGGGTGACGCTGGCGGGACGTCGGGGCGTCGCTGGCAGCCGCCGCGAAGCTCGTCTCCACCGTCCTGCTCGGACCGCTGGGCGGCAGCGAGCAGCTCGAGATCCCGGCCGACTCACCGGTGGCGGGGACACCGCTCGACACGGTGCTGGTGACGAGCACCTTCGGCGTGACCCCGACGAGACCTGGTGGTGGCTCGCGACGAGCGGACCGCACCAGGGCACACCGTTCGATCTGGTCCACACGCGGGCACCGCGCTGACGGTGCTCGGCGTGTGCCTGGCCGTCGCCTGGTGGGCGGGCCGCGCGCGGTGGAGCGCCCTCGCGCTCACACCGCTGGCGGCGACCGGCTCCATGACGCTCACCCTCTACACCGGCCACGTGGTCGCCCTCGCCGACGACGCGCGCGTCAGCACCTCACGGCCCTCGACGTGGGTCACGCACGTGCTGGTCGCCCTGGCCGCGGCGACGTTGTGGCGAGCGGTGGCAACCGCACTCGGCGCCCGGGGACGGGGACCGCTCGAGGCGCTGGCCTCGTCGGCCGCAGACGCCGCGCGCACCCCGTCGACGACCTAGCGGCGCCGCAGGTCGGCCGCGTGACGCATGGCGGCCCGGCCCGACGCCGGTCACCGGCGGCGTCATAGGCGCAGGACAGGCGGAACCAGCGGTCCCACTCGTCGGGTGCATGGTCGACCTCCGCGCGGTACCGCTCGAACGCGTCCTGCGCGGCCGCGCGCTCGATCCGTCCGGACGGCCTGCGCGGCAGGTCGTCCACCGGAAGCCCGCCCACGGTCTCGAGCTCACGCGCCATCGACTCGGTGACCTGACCGAACCTCAGCTCGCGCAGCGACGGCGCCGCCGACGAGCAGGGGCACGAGCAGCACGCCGAGGCCCAGCAGCACGCCCTGCCACTCGCCCGAGCTCAGCAGCGTCCAGGCGCGGATGCCGGCCACCACCAGGTACACCGCGCACAGCGCGCTGATGCCCAGCGCCAGCCACTTCGCCCTCACGCGCGCGACCTCGGAGGCCGCTCACAGGTCGAGGTACTCGGCCAGGCCGACCGTCAGGCCCGGACGGGACCCGACGGTGCGCACGCCCAGCAGCACGCCGGGCATGAACGACGACCGGTCGAACGAGTCGTGACGGATCACGAGCTGCTCGCCCGGGCCGCCGAAGAGGATCTCCTCGTGCGCGACGAGACCGCGCAGCCGGACGCTGTGCACGCGGACGCCGTCCACGAGCGCGCCGCGGGCACCGTCCAGCTCGGAGGTGGTCGCGTCGGGCGGGTCGGACAGACCGGCCTCGCGGCGGGCGCGCGCAACGACCTCGGCGGTGTGGCGGGCAGTGCCAGAGGGCGCGTCGACCTTGTCGGGGTGGTGGAGCTCGACGACCTCGACCGACTCGAAGTGACGGGCGGCCATCTGCGCGAACCGCATTGCGAGCACGGCACCGAGCGCGAAGTTGGGGGCGATCAGCACACCGACACCGGGTGCGTCCGCCAGCCGGCGACGGACGGTGTCGAGGCTCTCCTGCGTCCAGCCGGTGGTGCCCACGACAGCGTGCACGCCGTGGTCGACGCAGAAGGCGACGTTGCCGGGTGCGGCGGACGGCACGGACAGGTCGACGGCGACCTCGGCCCCCACGTCCACGATCTGCTGCAGGTCGTCGCCCGCGTCGACACGGGCCACCAGCTCCAGGTCGGACGCGGCCTCCACCGCGGCGCACGCGGCACTGCCCATCCTCCCGGCTGCACCGAGCACGGCCACCCGCGTCGTCTCGCTCATGCGGTTCAACCCTAGGTCCCACGTCACACCGAGAAGTCGACACCCTGGGCGAGCGGCAGGTCACCGGAGTAGTTCACGGTCGTCGTCGCTCGCCGCATGTAGGCCTTCCACGCGTCACTGCCCGACTCGCGTCCGCCGCCGGTCTCCTTCTCGCCGCCGAACGCGCCGCCGATCTCGGCACCGGACGTCCCGATGTTGACGTTGGCGATGCCGCAGTCCGAGCCGTCCGCCGCCAGGAACCGCTCCGCCTCGGCCTGGTCGGCTGTGAAGATGGCGGACGAAAGACCCTGCGGCACGCCGTTGTTCGTCGCGATCGCGTCCGCGAGGTCCTCGTACTGCATCAGGTAGACGATCGGCGCGAACGTCTCGGTACGCACCACGTCCGTCTGCGACGGCATGCGGACGACGGCGGGCTCGACGTAGTAGGCGTCCGCGGCCTCGTCTGCCAACCTGCGTCCCCCGCCGACGAGCACCGTCCCCCCGTCGGCGGTCGCACGCTCCAGAGCGTCCCCCATGGCCTCGAACGCCCTGCGGCCGACGAGCGGCCCGACGAGCGTCCCCTCGGCGAGCGGGTCTCCGATCGGGAGCCGATCGAAGGCGGAGACCAACCGGTCGGCGAGCGCGTCGACGACCGACGAGTGGGCGACCACGCGGCGCAGCGTGGTGCACCGCTGCCCCGCGGTGCCGGCCGCGGAGAACACGATGCCGCGGACGGCGAGGTCGAGGTCGGCGCTGGGCGCGACGACCGCGGCGTTGTTGCCGCCGAGCTCCAGCAGAGACCGACCGAACCGAGCGGCGACGCGAGGGCCGACCTCGCGTCCCATCCGGGTCGAGCCGGTGGCACTGACGAGCGCGACGGCGGGATGGTCGACGAGAGTCTCCCCGACCTCGCGCCCACCGAGCAGCACCTGGTTGAGGTGCGGTGGCGCGCCGACGTCGGCGGCCGCACGGGCGAAGAGCGCAGCGCAGGCCAGCGCCGTCAACGGCGTGGTCTCGGACGGCTTCCACACGACGGGGTCGCCGCACACGATGGCGAGCGGCCGCGTTCCAGCTCCACACGGCGACAGGGAAGTTGAACGCCGTCACCACCCCGACGACCCCCAGCGGGTGCCAGGTCTCGGCGAGCCGGTGCCCGGGTCGCTCGGACGGCATCGTGCGCCCGTAGAGCTGCCGGGAGAGACCGACCGCGAAGTCGCAGACGTCGATCATCTCCTGGACCTCGCCGGCCGCCTCGGAGCGGATCTTGCCCGCCTCGAGGCTGACGAGGTCGGCGAGGTCGGTCTTGTGCTCGGTCAGCACCTCACCGAGCCGACGGACGAGCGCTCCCCGAACGGGGGCGGGGGTCGTCCGCCACACGTCGAAGGCGGCTCGTGCACGGGCGACGGCGCCGTACGACGTCGGCCGGGGTCGCCCAGCGCAGTCGCGTGAGCTCGGTGCCGGTGAGCGGCGTGGTGGCCGGCACGTCCCCGGAGACCTGGGCGAGGTCGACGCCGCACCGGCGCAGCCGGTCGTGAGCCAGGTCGGCCAGCTCGTCGACCGGCCGGAAGCGTCCTGGTCGTCGTGGCGGTGCTCTGCTCGTTCACGGGGACTCCGGTGCGCTCGTCGGGCGGTGGGTCGGCGGCCGTGGGGCCGCCCCGAGCGTACGCGCGACGTCGACCGGGTCGACGACGCCTCCGAGCCTCTCCAGGGCTGCCCGCAGGGTCGGGGAGCTCTGCGCGCGGTACAGGTCGTCCGGGTCGTGGACGGTGCGTCCCATCACGGCGGCGAGCCAGTCGAGGTCCCGGTGCGTGCCCTCGCGGGTGGAGTCGCCCGCGCTCGCGCCAGGTCGAGGTTCGACGCGAAGATGCCTGCGGCGGAGCGCGGCAGGAAGTCCTCGTACACGACCGGGTCGGCACGCAGCCATCCGGCGGAGAGCAGCGTCGCCGGGTCAGGCTGCTCCGCCCAGGAGGCGTCGTCCGCCCGCCGGCCCTCGGAGACGGTCCACGTGAAGTAGCCCAGGCCAGCCGCGGCGAGCCCGGCCTCGGTGGACGGGAACCCCTGGGGCCACAGCGCCTGCGCGACCTGCTGCCGCGACGACGTGCGCCCGTCCGCGGCGACCCGTCGGTCCACGTCCGCGCTCAGCCGGTCGTAGACCTCGCGCCCGGCCGGCGTCAGGGCGATGCCCCGGGCCTCGACCTCACCGAACCGCACACGCAGCGCGCCGGGCACCACGGTGCCGTCGGGCTCGCACATCATCCGCTGCTCGCTCAGCGCGCGGAACGAGGTCTGACGCAGGAGCACGTCCGGCCCGTCCCACGCCGGAGGCCCCTGGATCTCGTCGATCATGGTGATCCCGCGCGCCTGCATCCGCCGGTACAGATCGTCGATGTCGAGCACGCGGGGCGTGAGGTGGTTGATGTGCGTGCTGCCGATCCCGCCGATGTCGGCGGCGACCGGCGAGACCTGCTCGAGCTCGGTGTACCAGGCGCGGTCGACCGGCTCGGGAGAGAGGGCGAACGCGGCCGTCGCCAGCTCGAGCAGGCGCTCCGCCTCGGGCTCGCGCAGGCCGTCATCCCCGGCCTCGGTCGCTCGGTCCGCGAGGGTGAGGAGCTCGGGTGGGAACAGCTCGCGCCGGTCCAGGAACCGCGTGAGCCTGCTCTGCAGGTCGCGGTCGAAGAATCGCTCGTCGTCGGTCGCGAGGACGGACGTGAACACTCGGAACGGGTTGAGCGCCAGCTCGTCCGGGTCGACCGGACGGAACGCGGTGGACACGACCGGCACCGGCGAGACGGGTGTGTCGCGCAGGTCATAGAAGCCCACGGGGTGCATGCCCATCGCAGCGAACACGCGGCCGACCTGCTCGAGCTCGCGCGCCGAGCCGACACGGATGGCACCGTGGCGCTCGGCCGTCACCCGGTCGCGTGACCCGAGCCGCTCGGCCCGCTCACCCCACCGGTCGAGCACGTCCCCGTTCACGGCGTGCGAGACCTCGACCAGCGTCGTGTAGGCCGGTACCTCCTGGCCGTACATGGCGGACAGCGATGCAGCGAAGCGGGCGCGCAGGCGCCACCGGGGGACGTGACGGACCATGACCGCACTGTGCCACGGCCCCCGCCTCCCAGCACGCAGTGCTGCCATTCATCGGGCGTGGCACCGCCGCCCACGGAACGCCGTGTAGAGGCTGCGCTGGGTCAGAATGACAACTGCGGCCATTGCGATGGCCTCCGCCTGCTGTCCGATCGGGGTTCGGTTGACCACTGCAACATCGGGGCTCATGCTCATGCCAGCTTCTTGTGGTGGGAAGCGCGAGGCCCGCCCCCGGTGGTTCGGGGGCGGGCCTCGCTGGGTTTGCCAGACGTGAGGCGTCAACTGCTTGCTTGCGATGGCGCCGCGATGCGCCGCGCCAAGACAGGCGTCAACGAGAGCTGACCCCGACCCCACGCCTGAGCGACCTCGTCTTCCTGCTCTCTCTCGAGGGGTGGCCGACTCGAGCGCTTCTAAACGATGTTCAGCTCCGGCGCGTGCGACCCCACGCCGAAACGACGCACGTCCAGCGACGAGACGTCGACCACCGGTGGCCTGCCGAGGACCAGGTCGCGCATCACCTCCCCGACGGCCGGTCCCATCAGGAACCCGTGCCCGGAGAACCCGGTGGCGTACAGGAACCGCGACACGCGAGGGTCCTCCCCCACCAGACCGTTGTGGTCGGGGGTCATCTCGTACAGGCCGGCCCAGCCGCCGGACAGCCCGACGTCGAGCAGACTCGGGGCGCGACGCTCCATGGCCGCGTGCAGCCAGCGGCAGCCACCTGTCGTCGCGTCGCGTGTCGAAGCCGGGCTCCTCGTCAGGGTCGGACATGCCGATCAGGAGGCCGGTCCCGTCGTTGTGGAAGTAGAACGACGTCGAGAAGTCGATGGTCATCGGCAGGTCGGGCGGCAGGGGCTCCCGCCGTGGCCCGGCGGCCGTCGTGAGCACCTGGCGCCGCAGCGGCGTCACCGGCAGGTCGACCCCCGCCCAGGCGCCCACCTCGCGTGACCAGGCCCCCGCCGCGCAGACCACGGTCGAGGTCCGCACCGTCCCGCGGTCGGTGACGACCGCCCTCACCTCACCGCCGTCACTGCGGATACCGGTGACTGCGGATCCGGTCACGAGACGCGCTCCCAGCCGTCGGGCCGCGGTGGCGTACCCCAGCACCACAGACTCCGGGGTGCAGTACCCGTCCGTCGGGGAGAACGCTGCCGCGATCAGGCCCTCCGTGCTGATCAACGGTGAGAGCCGCTGCGCCTCAGCAGGATCCACCAGGCGGCTCGGCACCCCGAGAGCGTTCTGACGGGCGATCGCCTGCTCGAACCTCGCCACCGTCGCCGGATCGTCGAGCAGGAACAGGTAGCCCACCTGGTGCAGGTCGATCTCCTGGCCCGGCCGTTCGCCGAAGCGGCGGAACGCCTCCAGCCCACGCGCCCCCAGCTCCACGTTGACCGGGTCCGAGAACTGGGCCCGCACCCCACCGGCCGAGCGGCAGGTCGACCCGGCTCCGAGGGGACCCCGGTCGAGCAGCAGGACGTCCCGCACACCGGCCTCGGCCAGGTGGAAGGCCGTGCTGACGCCGATCACGCCGCCGCCGATGACGACGACGTCGGCCGACTCAGGGAGCTGGGGAGCGTGCGCCATCCAGGGATCCTGCCAGGGTGACCGCCGTCATCACCGCAGCCTGGGCCGCCTCGTAGCCCTTGTCCTCCTTCGACCCCGGCAGCCCGGCGCGGTCGAGCGCCTGCGCGTCGTCGTCGCACGTCAGCACCCCGAACCCGACGGGGACCCCGGTCGACACCGACACCTGCGTGAGGCCGGACGTCGCCGCGGAGCAGACGTAGTCGAAGTGCGGCGTGCCACCGCGCACCACGACGCCGAGCGCGACCACGGCCTCGTAGCCCGCGGCGGCCAGCCTCGCCGCGGCGACGGGCAGCTCGAAGGTGCCGGGCACCCGGACCACGAGGGGGTCCTCCAGACCCGCCTCGGCCAGGGCACGACGCGCGCCCGCGAGCAGCCCGTCCATCACCTCGGTGTGCCACTGGGCCGCGACGACGGCGACGCGCAGGTCGGGGGCGTTCGGGGTGTCGACGACGGGGGCGCCGTGTCCGCTCATCAGGCTGCTCCGTGGGGGTAGGCCCGGTCGGTGCCGGGCAGGTGCGGCAGGTCGTGGCCCATCCGGGCCTGCTTGGTGCGCAGGTAGTCCACCGAGTCGTCGGTCACGGCGACGAGCACACCCTCTCGTTCGCGGACGTCGACACCCAGCCGGGTCAGGCCGTCGACCTTCGCCGGGTTGTTGGTCATCAACCGCACCGGACCCACCCCGAGGTCGGCGAGAACGGCTGCGGCGACGGCGTAGTCACGGGCGTCGACGGGTAGCCCGAGCTCGAGGTTGGCGTCGACGGTGTCCCGCCCTCCGTCCTGCAGCGCGTACGCGGCCAGCTTGGCTACCAGGCCGATGCCCCGTCCCTCGTGCCCTCGTAGGTAGATCACGACCCCGCGGCCGGCCTCCGCGACCCGGGTCAGGGACTCCTGGAGCTGGGGGCCGCAGTCGCAGCGCGCCGACCCCAGCACGTCTCCGGTCAGGCACTCCGAGTGGACGCGGACGAGCACGGGGGCGCCGGCGCCGGTCGAGGCGGACACGTCGCCGACGACCAGCGCGACGTGCTCGGTGCCGGTCTCCTCGCGGTAGCCGTGCGCGGTGAACGTGCCGAACCGGCTCGGCAGTCGGGTGGTGGCGAGCCGCTCGAGCCGCGCCGGCGCCTCCGGCGGCGCGGGAGCCACCGACCTTCGGGCGACCCGGCCGTCCGCCGAGGTGGGCGACGAGGTCCTCGATCGTGACGAGCAGCAGGTCGTGCTCGTCGCAGAACTCACGGCAGGAGACCGCGTCCCGCATCGAGCCGTCGTCGGCGACGAGCTCGACGATCACGCCGACCGGGTCGAGCCCCGCGAGCCGCGCGAGATCGACGGCCGCCTCCGTGTGCCCGGGACGGGTCAGCACGCCACCGGGGCGCGCCCGCAGCGGCAGCACGTGCCCGGGCCGCACCAGGTCGGCCGCGCAGGCCTGGGGGTCGGCCAGCAACGTCACGGTGCGGGACCGGTCGGCCGCGCTGATGCCGGTGCCGACGCCCTCGCGCGCGTCGACGGTGATGGTGAAGGCCGTCGACATCGACTCCTCGTTGTGGGTGACCATCAGGGGCAGACCCAGGTGGTCGGCGCGGGCGGCCTCCATCGGCACGCACACGTAGCCACTGCCGTGCCGCACGAAGAACGCCATCCACTCGGGCGTCGCGAGCTGGGCGGCCATCACCAGGTCACCCTCGTTCTCGCGGTCGGCCGCGTCGAGCACCACGACCGGCTCGCCGGCTGCGAGAGCAGCGAGCGCCGCCCCGACGTCGTCCGTGCGGACGCGCCGGTCGTTCTCGAGCTCGGTACTCATCGGTCCTGCACCTCCACCGCGGCGAACGCCGCGATCCGTTCCACGTACTTGGCGAGCACGTCCACCTCCAGGTTGACCTTCTCCCCCACCGTCCGGGTCCCGAGCGTGGTCGCGGCGAGGGTGGTCGGGATCAGCCCGACCCCGAACCAGTGCGTCTCGGCGCCGGGCTCGCTCACACCCGTGACCGTCAGCGACACCCCGTCGACGGTCACCGAGCCCTTCTCGACGAGGTAGCGGGCCAGCTCGGCCGGCACCGCGAAACGCACGCTCTCCCAGGCCCTCCCGGCGACGCGTTCGAGCACCGTCCCCACGCCGTCGACGTGGCCCTGCACGACGTGTCCGCCGAAGCGTCCGGTCGACGCCATGGCCCGTTCGAGGTTGACGCGGTCGCCGGGGACGAGCGCTCCGAGCGCGCTGCGCGTCAGGGTCTCGGCCATCACGTCGACGGCGAAGTTCCCGTCGTCGCTGCCGTCGCCGCGCAGGTCGTCCGTCACCGTCAGGCAGACGCCGTTGACGGAGATGGACGCGCCGTGGACGGCGTCCGAGGTGACACGGGGTCCGTGCACGGTGAGCCGGGCGGAGTCCGCGAGCCGCTCGAAGCGGACGACGGTGCCGAGCTCCTCGACGATGCCGGTGAACATCAGTGGTCCTCCTCGTCCTTCGTGCCGTCGAGCGGCACCGCGGTGATCTTCAGGTCCGTGCCGCACCGCTCGACGGCGGTGTACCGCAGCCGCGCCTGGCCGGTGATGGTCGTGATGCCGAGGTCCCCGACGGCGGCCGACCCGGCCCCCAGCAGGGACGGGGCGAGGTAGAGCGTCACGCGGTCCACCACCCCCGCACGCCAGAAGGCCGCGGCGACGGTCGGGCCACCCTCAAGCAGCACGCGGCGCACGCCCCGCTCCCACAGCTCGGCCAGGGCCTCGAGCGGGTCGCGCGTGCGCAGCAGCACGGTCGGCGCCGAGTCGTCCAGGACGCGTGCCCCGGACGGGACCTGACGCATCCCCATCACGGCCCGCAGCGGCTGCCGCTCACGGGGCAGCGGCTTGTCGTCGGCGTCACGGGCCGACAGCTGCGAGTCGTCGGCGAGCACGGTGCCGGTGCCCGCGACGATGGCGTCGACCTGCGAGCGCACGCGGTGGGTGTCCGACCGGGACCCGGCGCCCGAGACCCACCGGCTGCTGCCGTCCGCGGCGGCCACACGTCCGTCGAGCGTGCCGGCCAGCTTCCACGTCACGTGCGGTCGCCCGGCGCCCACGGCGGCGAACCACTCCTCGTCCACGGTTCGCGCCTGCTCGGCCATCACGCCACCGACGACCTCGATACCGGCGGCCCGCAGCGTGGCGGCGCCTCCGCCCGCCACGCTCGTCGGGTCGTCGACCGCGTAGACGACCCGGCGGACGCCTGCCTCGACCAGTGCCTGCGCGCACGGCCCTGTGCGGCCGGTGTGGTTGCAGGGCTCGAGGGTGACCACGGCGGTGTCGACGTCGTCGAGGCGGTCGGCGGCGGCCGCGAGCGCGGCGGCCTCCGCGTGCGGGGTGCCTGCGCCCTGGTGCGCGGCCTCGGCGACGACCTGCCAGGAGGAGGACAGGAGCACGCACCCGACCCGGGGGTTGGCGCCGGGCCGGATCGTGGGGTCGGACGCGAGGGCGAGCGCGCGGCGCATGGCCTGCTGCTCGACCGGCGAGCCGCTCGTGCTCGTGTGACCCGTCCTCCGCACCGTCCGCTCCGTCCGCTCTGGCGCGGGATCCGGGGGTATGGGTGCGACGGGTCCGGACGTCGAGCCGCCCACGACAGGGTGCGGCGTCGACGCAGCGGTCCCGCGGCGTGCTGCCTCCCATCCGGACTCTCACCGTCGGTCCTGGAGTTCCACCAGGTCAACCGGCCGCTGGATGCGGTCGGGTCGCGGACTGTCACCGCCGGCTCGGAATTTCACCGACCCCGGAGCACGCGCAGACTGTGTCTCTGCTGAGCACAGTGTGGCACGCCCGCTCCGGTCCACCGCAACCCCGAAATCAGCACCGCCACCGGCGTGACAGCCCTTCTCGGGGCACTCCGGACGCACCGGGCGGGCCAGCGGGAGCACGGGCCCCGAACCATCCTTTCGGGCCACTCCGCTGACCTGTGCGGTCGGCTGACCGCGTGACATGCTGTCGGGCGGCGCGTCCGCCGGGTGGCCGCGGACGCGCACGGGCAACGGGACGGATCCGCCGTGAAGCGTGAACCAGGAGCACGAGGGGGGCGGCATCGTGGACACGGACGCGCCCGTTGACGACGCCCTCGTCGGCGCGCGGCTGCGGGACGCCCTGGCCACCGACACGCTCCAGGTGCACTACCAGCCCATCGTCACGCTGCCGACCAGCCGCGTCGTCGGGGCGGAGGCCCTCGTCCGGTGGCCCGAGGCGCACGACGCGAACGAGTCGACGGTCCCGTCGGAGGTCGAGCCCGTGCCGCCCGACGCCATGGTGGCCGTCGCGGCTCGTGCCGACCTGATCGACGCACTCGGCCTCTACGTCCTGGAGCGCGCGTGCACCCAGGCCCAGCGCTGCACCGCCCCGGACGGCTCGGGTCCCCGGGTCAACGTGAACGTCTCGGCGGACCAGCTCTCCGACGGACGGCTTCCCGACCAGGTGCACGAGGTGCTCGAGCGGACCGGTCTCGCTCCGGGCCGCCTCTGCCTGGAGATCACCGAGAGCCAGGCCCTCACCGACCTGAAGTCGGCGCGGCGCCAGCTCGCCGCCATCCGAGCGCTCGACGTCCGGATCGCGCTCGACGACTTCGGGACGGGCTACTCGTCCCTCAGCCTGATGCGCGACCTGCCGTTCGACCTGGTGAAGATCGACCGCTCGTTCGTCGAGCGGGTCGACCGCGAGCCCGCCGAGGCCGTGCTCGTGCGGATGGTCATCGAGGCGGCGCACAGCCTCGGGCAGCTCACGTGCGCGGAGGGAGTGGCCACCCACGGCGCAGGCGCGCCAGCTCGTGTCGATGGGCTGCGACCTCGGCCAGGGATGGCTGTTCGGACGTCCGATGGCGCACCGGTCCGGCGCTCGACGCCCTGCTGCGCGGGCACGAGCCGCTGGTCCAGGGGCTCTCGACCGGCCTGCCGCCGCCGGTGACTCTCGAGTCGCGGGCCGAGGCCGTCGTCCTGGCCGACGCCGACCTCGTGGTCACCTACGCGTCCGCTAGGCGCGATCGACGTCCTGGGGACCTATCCACGCGACCTCGTCGGTCGCCGCCTCGACGAGGTGGTCGACGGCGACCTGCTACGCCCCGGGCCAGCGCGACCTGCCGTGCGTCGGGACGACGGGGGCGAGGTGGGTCCGCGGCACCACCCAGCGGCTGCCCGGCCCGACCGGCGAGGGCGGACGGGCCGCTGGTGTGGGTGGCGTACGACGTGACCGAGACCGTCCGCACCCGCCAGGCGCTGCAGCGGTCGGAGGGACTCTTCCGGCACGTCTTCGACGATGCACCGAGCGGGATGGCGCTCCATGACGGCGAGGGGCGCTTCCTCCGGGTGAACCGCGCGTTCGCCGGATACCTCGGGCGCAGCGGCGGGGAGCTCCTCTGGCTCAGGAACCAGGATGTGACCCACCCGGAGGACCGCGACGCCGACCGGGCCGACGCGGTCGGGCTCTACGAGGGCCGGGCGCGGCGGATCGAGCGCCGCAAGCGGTTCCTGCACGCCGACGGGCACTCGGTGCTGGTCGACGTGCGGGCCTCGCTGGTTGACGGTCCCGGGGAGTCCGCGTACGTCCTGACGCACGTCGTCCCCGTGGACCATCCCGTCACGGACGAGGTCTCAGGGGACGTCGCGTCGACGTAGCCCGGCCGCGGGCGCAGTCGTCAGAGGGACGTGACGGGGTCGCTGTCGAACGGCCCGACGAGGGCCAGTGAGCGCGGGCCGCGCGTACAGCTCGGCCGCCAGCTCCATCACGTCGGACACGGTGACCTTGCGGATGCGTTCGAGCGACTCGTCGATCGTCACGAACTCGCCGTAGACCAGCTCGGCCTTGCCCAGCCGCGACATCCGCGACCCGGTGTCCTCCATGCCGAGCACCAGGCCGCCGCTGAGCTGGCCGACCGCGCGGTCCAGCTCGTCCGCGGAGATCGGCTCGGTCGCCAGCCGCTCCCACTCGCGGCTCAGCAGCTCGACCACCTGGGGCACCTTGGCCGGCGTGCAGCCGGCGTACAGCCCGAAGTAGCCGGAGTCGGCGTAGCCCGCGGAGAACGAGTACACCGAGTAGGCCAGGCCGCGCTTCTCGCGGATCTCCTGGAAGAGGCGGCTGCTCATGCCGCCACCGAGGACGGCGTTCAGCACCGACATCGTGTAGCGGCGCGGGTCGGTCGCCAGCAGCCCGAGGCCGCCCATCAGCAGGTTCGCCTGCTCGGTCGACCGGCGGATCGTGAGGATCGACCCCTGCTCGGCGCCGTGCGGCTCGAGGCCACCGCGGCTGTCGCCGCTGAGACGACGCGGCAGCGGGTCGGTGTCGGGGTCGGCCGGCCACCCGGCGGAGGACAGGGACGCCTGGACGAGGTCGCAGACGTCGTCGTGGTCGACACCGCCTGCGGCCGTGACGACGAGTCCGTCCGGCCGGTAGTGCTCCTGGTAGTGCTCCCACACCGCGTCGCGGGCCACGGACCGGATCGACTCGGGCGTGCCCGCGATCGGGCGCCCCAGCGGGTTGTCACCCAGCACGATGCGGGCGAACTGCTCGTGGGCGACGTCGGAGGGGTCGTCGTCGTTCATCGCCAGCTCCTCGAGGATCACGCCGCGCTCGGCGTCGAGGTCCTCGGGGTCGAGCGTGGCCGACGTGACCATGTCGCCGATGACGTCGACGGCCATCGGCAGGTCGGCGTCGAGCACCCGCGCGTAGTAGCAGGTGTGCTCCTTGCCGGTGACGGCGTTGGCCTCGCCGCCGACCGCGTCGAACGCCTCCGCGATGTCGAGCGCGGTACGTCGTGGCGTCCCCTTGAAGAGCAGGTGCTCGAGGAAGTGCGTCGACCCGTGGTGGCCCTCGGCCTCGTCACGTGAGCCGACACCCACCCACGCGCCGACGGTGGCCGAGCGGAGCCCGGGCATCGACTCGGTGAGAACGCGGACGCCGCCGGGGAGGACGGTCCGGCGCACGATGGCGCCGGCCGTCTCCCCAGCGGCGGCGAGCTGGGTCGCGTCCGTCACGTCAGACGTTCGCGTCGGCTGCCTGGTTGGCGTCGACCGTCTTGTCGGCGGCCTCCTCGTCCAGGACGGGCACCAGCGAGAGCTTGCCGCGCTGGTCGATCTCGCCGATCTGGACCTGGACCTTCTGGCCGACCGCGAGCACGTCCTCGACGGCGTCGATCCGCTTGCCGCCGACCATCTTGCGGATCTGCGAGATGTGCAGCAGGCCGTCACGGCCGGGCGTCAGCGAGATGAACGCGCCGAACGTCGTGGTCTTGACGACCGTGCCGACGTACCGCTCGCCCACCTCGGGCATCTGCGGGTTGGCGATGGCGTTGACCATCGACCGCGCCGCCTCGGCGGACGGGCCGTCCGTCGCGCCGATGTAGACCGTGCCGTCGTCCTCGATCGAGATCTGGGCGCCGGTCTCCTCCTGGATCTGGTTGATCATCTTGCCCTTCGGGCCGATGACCTCGCCGATCTTGTCGACCGGCACCGTCACCGAGATCACGCGCGGGGCGTGCGGGCTCATCTCGTCGGGAGCGTCGATCGCCTCGTTCATCACGTCGAGGATGTGCAGGCGCGCGTCGCGGGCCTGGGTCAGCGCGGCGGCCAGGACCGACGCGGGGATGCCGTCGAGCTTGGTGTCGAGCTGGATGGCCGTGACGAACTCACGGGTACCGGCGACCTTGAAGTCCATGTCGCCGAAGGCGTCCTCGGCTCCGAGGATGTCGGTGAGGGCGAGGTACTCGGTCTTGCCGTCGACCTCGTCCGAGACCAGGCCCATCGCGATGCCGGCGACCGGGGCGCGCAGCGGCACACCGGCGTTGAGCAGCGACAGCGTGGACGCGCAGACCGAGCCCATCGACGTCGAGCCGTTGGAGCTCAGCGCCTCCGAGACCTGGCGGATCGCGTAGGGGAACTCCTCGCGGCTCGGGAGCACCGTCATCAGCGCACGCTCGGCGAGCGCACCGTGACCGATCTCGCGGCGCTTCGGCGAGCCGACCCGACCGGTCTCACCGGTGGAGAACGGCGGGAAGTTGTAGTTGTGCATGTAGCGCTTGCGCGTCTCGGGCGAGAGCGTGTCGAGCATCTGCTCCATGCGCAGCATGTTCAGCGTGGTGACACCCATGATCTGGGTCTCGCCGCGCTCGAACAGCGCCGAGCCGTGCACCCGCGGGAGCACCTCGACCTCGGCCGAGAGGGTGCGGATGTCGGCCGGGCCGCGACCGTCCATGCGGATCTTGTCACGCAGCATGCGCTGCCGCACGGCTGCCTTGGTGATGGAGCGGAACGCGGCGGAGATCTCCTTGTCGCGGCCCTCGAACTGCGAGGCCAGCGCGGCCTTGGCGGCCTCCTTGATCTCGTCCAGACGCGACTCGCGCTCCTGCTTGCCGGCGATCGTGGTCGCCTGGTCGACGTCGGAGGCGGACTGCGCCTTGACGGCGTCGTACGCGTCCTGCTGGTAGTCGAGGAAGCGGGGGAACTCCTGCGTCTCCTTGGCGGCCTTGCCGGCCACCTCCTGCTGGGCGGCGCACAGCTGGGCGAGGAACGGCTTGGCGGCCTCGAGGCCTGCCGCGACGATCTCCTCGGTGGGCTTCTGGCCGCCCATCTGGATGAGGTTCCAGGCACCCTCGGGAGCCTCGGCCTCGACCATCATGATCGCGACGTCGTCCGAGCCGTCGGCGCCCTTGACGACCCGGCCGGCGACGACCATGTCGAAGACCGACCGCTCGAGCTGGCTGTGGGTCGGGAACGCCACCCAGCGGCCCTCGATGAGGGCGATGCGCACGCCGGCGACGGGGCCGGAGAACGGCAGGCCCGAGAGCTGCGTGGACAGCGACGCCGCGTTGATGGCCAGCACGTCGTAGGGGTCCTCGGGGTTGAGGGCCAGCACCGTGATGACGACCTGGACCTCGTTGCGCAGGCCCGAGACGAACGACGGCCGCAGCGGACGGTCGATCAGGCGGCAGGTCAGGATCGCGTCGGTCGAGGGACGGCCCTCGCGACGGAAGAACGAACCGGGGATCTTGCCGGCCGCGTACATCCGCTCCTCGACGTCCACCGTCAGGGGGAAGAAGTCGAAGTGGTCCTTGGGGTGCTTGCCGGCCGTGGTGGCCGACAGCAGCATCGTGTCGTTGTCGAGGTACGCGGCGACGGAACCGGCGGCCTGCTTGGCCAGACGGCCCGTCTCGAAGCGCACGGTACGGCTGCCGAAGGGGCCGTTGTCGATGACTGTCTCGGCGAAGGTGATCTCGGGACCCTCCATGGGTCACACTCCGTTCGTCCTCGGAGCGAGGGCGTCCCGGCCGGGCGATGCCGGTCTTCGATCGAGGCCCACGGGCGGGGTCGCGCTGTGCGACGTCCCGGAGGCCACTACCGAGGACCGGGCCGTTGCTGGGGCCGACGCTCCTGGTGTGGGTCGTGCTCTGTGATGGCGTGCTGGTGGTGCGGGGAAGTGCAGGACGCGGCCCCTCCCCGGAGGGAGAGACCGCGTCAGTGGGTCATCGGCGCAGGCCGAGCCGCTCGATCAGCGACCGGTAGCGGGTGATGTCCTTCTTGGCCAGGTACTGCAGCAGCCGGCGGCGCTGACCGACCAGGAGGAGCAGACCACGACGGCTGTGGTGGTCGTGCTTGTGCTCCTTCAGGTGCTCGGTCAGGTCCTTGATCCGGCGGGTCAGCATCGCGACCTGGACCTCGGGGGAACCCGTGTCACCGTCGACGGTCGCGAACTCGGTCATGATCTCAGCCTTGGTGGCGGCGTCGAGGGGCACAGGTCTCCTTGAAATTCGTTGCGCGGCGCACCGGGGCTGTTCCACCCGGGCTCTCTGGGTCCGCGGCCGTTCTGACGGCGTCCGTCAGGCTACCAGCGGGAGCCCTGTGCGGCCGAATCGCCCTCGTCGGCGGATCCGTGCCGGTGGCCCTGCAGCGCGCCGTAGACGGCCAGGACCCCGACCGCGCGCTCGAGCTCGGTGCTGAGGTGGGTGAAGAACTGCTCGCGGTAGCCGGGGTCGGTGACCGCTGCCACCGTGAAGTAGAGACCGGAGAACGCGGAGAGGAACACCGCGACCTGCAGCAGCTCCGTGCTGAGCGGGGACCCGTCCCAGCCGACCGCGTGCGGCGGGCTGCCCACCCACGACTCGACGATCTCGGGCCGGACGGCGACGGCACCGAACAGCGTGAAGAAGCCGAAGACGCACACGGCGAGCAGCAGCACCTGGCCGGCCTGGATCAGCAGCAGCACCAGCACGAGGTTGCTGCGCTGCAGCGGTGTCAGCGGTACGGCCAGACGCTCGCGCTGGCGTGTGGTCGAGTCGGCGACCAGGCTCTGCGACCTCTCCTCCAGCGGCGTGCCGCGGCAGGCCGACACGAGCCTCGACCCGTCGCCGTCGGCGTCGACCTCCTCCACCACCCGGTCGACCTCCTCGGGCAGCCGCGCGACGAGGAACAGCACGGCCAGACCGGCGAACAGCAGCACCGAGAGCCACAGCACCCCGGGCGTCAGCGACGACGCGACCTGCCAGACCTCGGTGTTGATGAAGAAGAAGACCGTGAAGATCAGCAGCAGCGGCAGCGCCCTGGTCAGCAGGTGGAGCAGCAGGTGCAGCTGCCCGCCGGTCCGCGCCGCTGCCCAGCGCACGACCGTGCCGGCACGCAGTCGCCAGCCCGCCCACGCCAGGACGCCCACGCCGACCACGGTGGCGAAGGTGGCCAGCCCGTTGCTGAACTCCCCGCTGAGCAGGCCAAGCCCGATCCCCAGCGCGAGGGCCGGGACGGCGGCGATCAGCGCGATCCGCGTCAGGCGTCCGGGACCCAGCAGACGCCGCACCCGGTCGTGCTCGGCGTCCACGAACCAGGGAAGGCCGTGCTGCTCGAACCAGCGCTCGGCAGCCTGCACGTCGGTGTCCACGCCGCCCGGCGGACGTGCGTCCACGGTCAGCCCTGTGACACGACGGACAGCACCTCGCGGCACTGCGCCACGTCGCGGTGCATCTGCTCGACCAGGTCCTCGGCCGAGTCGTAGGTGAGGGTCTCGCGCAGCCGCTGCACGAGCTCGACGGCGACGCGCTCGCCGTAGAGCTCGAGGTCCGTCCGGTCGAGCACGTAGGCCTCGACGCGGCGCCCGTGGCCGTGGAAGGTCGGATTCGTGCCGATCGAGACGGCGGCGGGCAGCACCCGGTCGGGTTCGCCGTCCGCGAGGTCGAGGCGCACGAGCCAGCCCGCGTACACACCGTCCGCGGGGACGAGACCCTCCGAGCCGGGGCCGAGGTTCGCGGTCGGGAATCCCAGCTCACGCCCGCGGTGGTCGCCGTGCACGACCTCGCCGACGACGCGATGGGGACGGCCCAGCACGTCGGCCGCGCCGGGCACGTCACCGACCGCGAGCAGCTCACGCACCCACGACGACGACCAGCGACGTCCGTCGGGGGCCGTTCCGTGCACGGGCCCGGTGACGTCCTCGAGGACGACGACCTCGAACCCCAGCGTCTTGCCCAGGTCCTGCATGGTCGACAGGTCACCCGAGTTGCGCACACCGAATCGGATGTCGTGGCCGACGACGACGGCGCTCACGCCGAGCACGTCGACCAGCACGTCCTGGACGAACTCCTGCGGCGTCATCGCCGCCAGGTCCCGGGTGAAGGTCATCACGAGCGTCGCGTCCAGCCCGGTGCCGCTCATCAGGTCGAGCTTGGTCCCCAGACCGGTGATCATCTCCGGCGCGCGCTCCGGGTACAGGACCTGCAGCGGGTGCGGGTCGAACGTGATCGCGACCACGCGCGCGTCGCGTGCCCGACCCTCGTCGACGAGCCGCGTCAGCACCGACCAGTGGCCGCGGTGGACGCCGTCGAAGTTCCCGATCGCGACCACGGAGGGCCCGTAGCCGGGCGGCACGTCGCCCACACCGTTCCATCGCTCCACGCCGGACAGCGTACGGGCCGCGTCCGCGTCCCGCGGACCGCGTTCCGCCAGACCGTTCCGACGCCCGTGCCGAGGACGCTCACGACCACGGGAACAGCTCCGTCAGCGACCGTCCGTTGGCCGCCAGCAGCAGTGTCGCGCCCACCACGAGCGCGTACACGACGGCGACGCCACGTACGAGGCGTCGTCCGCCGGCCGTCGTCCTGCGCGCCGTCATCACCCAGAGCGCCACGGCTGGAAGCACCTGGATCGCGTGCATCGCCACGGCGTGCGAGACCTTGAGGTCGCCGGCGGGCGGGACCGCGTGGGTCGCGGGCCCCCCGTCGCCGAGCGAGGCGATGCCCCGCGCGATCATCTGGCTGCCCACGACCTGGCTGACCAGCAGGATCGCCAGGCCGGACCGGATGGCCGACGCCAGCGTCGGCGGAGCGGTGCGGCGCCACGACAGCACGAAGAGCGCCGCGAGCACGAGCGCGATGACGGACACCGACATGCCACCGGCGACGGTGAACGCCAGCTGGTCGGCCGGGGTGTCGTCGTTGAAGTGCGAGGCCACTCCCCTGGCCCGCTGCACGGTCACCCACGCCACCTCGGTCGTCGCGGCCAGCGAGAACGCGCCGAGCAGCACCCACGCGATCCAGCGACGCAGGTCGAGACGGGTGACGACCCACGCGACGGTGACCGTGGTCAGGCCGAACGACAGACCGAAGGCGAACGGCTTGCGCCAGGCGACGGGACCCTGCCAGGGCCCTCCTGCGACGGCGAACGCGACGGCGTGCACGGCACCGACGAGCATCAGCACGAGTCCGACGACCGCCGCCGCCCGCACGGGAGCGCCACCCACCTGCCACGCGCGCCGGACCTCGTCCGTCAGCGGGCGCACGACCGCGGTGGGACCTCTCTCCGGGGCCTGGGGCACCATCACCCCAGGTTCCCCCGTGCAGGTCCTGAGCGGAACCCACCGGGGACGGGTTCGAGGTGGCGCGAGCTGGGGGTTTCCCGGTCAGGCCGGGGCGAACACGACGAGCGGTCGGGCCGACGCGCCCCGCTCCTCGATCAGCGCCACCAGCCGGTCGTCGGGCGAGATCGCGGCCACCACCGGACGCGCGGAGCCCGGCGGCTCGACCGGGAGCCGCCGTCCGAAGCCGAGCTCGACGACCTCGTCCGGTGCCAGGTCGCGCACCGGGAACAGAGCCCGCGCGGCGTCGCTCATGCCCGTGAGCACCAGGTTCTCCGACAGGGCGTCGAGGTCTGAGGCAGCCGCCAGGTCGAATGCACCGACCCGGGTGCGGCGCAGCGCGGTGAGGTGCCCACCCACCCCCAGCGCCGACCCGACGTCACGAGCCAGTGCCCGCACGTACGTCCCCGACGAGCAGTCGACCTCGACGTCGACGTCCAGGACGGGCGTGCCCTCGTGGTGCGCCGGCCGCGTCGACAGCACGTCGAACCTGTGGACGGTGACGGGCCGCGCGGCCAGCTGCACGTCCTCGCCGGCGCGCACCCGCGCGTAGGAGCGCTTGCCGTCGACCTTGATCGCGCTCACGGCACTCGGCACCTGCTCGATCGGTCCCGTCAGATGTGAGACCGCCTCTCGCACAGCCGACTCGGTGACCGCCGACGCGTCGGTGATCTCCGTCGCCTCGCCCTCGGCGTCGTCGGTGAGCGTGGCCACCCCCAGGCGCACCGTGGCCGTGTAGGTCTTGTCGGCGCCCACGAGGTACGTGAGCAGCCGCGTCGCGCGGTTGACCCCCACGACGAGCACGCCGGTGGCCATCGGGTCCAGGGTTCCCGCGTGCCCGACCTTCCGGGTGCCCGCGAGACGACGTACGCGCGCCACCACGTCGTGGCTGGTCCAGCCCGCCGGCTTGTCGACCAGGACGAGACCGTCGCCCACGGACGTCAGGCCCGGCCGTCCACGTTGGCCTCGGCCGCGGGGGCGGCAGCCTCGTCGAGGTCGGAGAGGTCGTCCTCGTCGTCCTCGTCGTCCTCGTCGTCCTCAAGGTCGACCTCCTCCAGCTCCGGGTGCCGGTAGGGGTCCTCGTCACCGGCGTAGGCCTTGCCGACGGCGAGAGCCGCCACCTCGGCGTCACGTGCGGCGGCCTCGCGCAACAGCTCCTCGATCGACTCGGCGTTCTCGGGCATCGCGTCGGCCACGAACTCGAGCGACGGGGTCAGCCGGATGCCGATGGCCTTGCCGACCTCGGACCGCAGCTTGCCCTTGGCGCTCTCGAGAGCCGCGGCGGTGGCGGCCTTCTCGGTCTCGTCCCCGAACACGGTGTAGAAGATGGTCGCGTGCTGCAGGTCGCCCGTCACGCGGGTGTCCGTCACCGTGATGAAGCCAAGCCGCGGGTCCTTGACCCGGCGCTCGAGCGACTCCGCGACGACCACCTTGATCCGGTCGGCGACCTTGCGTGCCCGTGCGGCGTCAGCCATGACTCGTCCCTTCGTCCGACCGGTTGTCCGGTCCCATCGAACAGCACATCACTCGTCCTCGTCGTCCCAGACACGGGTACGAGCCGCGAGCAGCTCCAGCTCGGGCCGGCCGGCCACGAGCTGCTCGCACCTCTGCAGCACCGAGCGGACGTGGTCCGCGTCGGGGCCGGTCACGGCCACGCCCAGCTCCGCCCGCCGGTGCAGGTCGTGGGCGCCGGTCTCGGCAGCGCTCACCTCGTACCGGCGCCGGAGCTCTGAGAGGACCGGCCGCACGAGCGACCGCTTGCCCTTCAGCGAGTGGACGTCTCCCAGCAGCACGTCCAGCCGCAGCGACCCGACGATCATGCCCACCTCCGTGCCGTCCTGCCGTCCTGCAGAGACGCGGGGCCCGCACCGCCTCGCGGTGGGGCCCCGCGCCGAACGCAGGTCGTCGCCCAGGGTCAGGCGCGCGCCTTCTCCTGCATCTCGAACGTCTCGATGACGTCGTCGACACGGATGTCGTTGAACGACCCGAGGCCGATACCGCACTCGAAGCCGTCACGGACCTCGGTCGCGTCGTCCTTGAACCGTCGCAGCGACTCGATCGCCAGGTTGTCGGCGACCACCGCGCCGTCGCGGACGAGCCGCGCCTTGGCGTTGCGCCGCACCAGGCCCGACCGCACGAGGCAACCGGCGATGTTGCCGAACTTGGAGGAGCGGTACACCTCGCGCACCTCGGCGGTGCCGAGCTGCACCTCCTCGAACTCCGGCTTGAGCAGACCCTTGAGGGCCGACTCGATCTCGTCGATCGCCTGGTAGATGACCGAGTAGAACCGCAGGTCCACGCCCTCACGGTCGGCCAGCTCGGCGACCCGCTCGGCGGGCCGCACGTTGAAGCCGATGATGATGGCGTCGTCGACCGTGGCCAGGTTGACGTCGTTCTGCGTGATGGCACCCACACCTCGGTGGATGATCCGCAGCTCGACCTCGCCCGTGACCTCGATCTTGAGCAGCGCCTCCTCCAGGGCCTCGACCGAGCCGGAACCGTCACCCTTGATGATCAGGTTCAGGGTCTCGACCTTGCCCGCGGCGAGTGCCGCGGTGAGGTCCTCGAGGCTGATGCGCTTGCGGCGCTTGGCCAGGACCGCGGCGCGGTCGGCGGCCTCACGGCGCTCGGCGATCTGCCGTGCGGTCCGGTCGTCCGGAGCCACGATGAACGTGTCTCCGGCGCCCGGGACGGACTGCAGACCCAGCACCATCACCGGACGGGACGGGTGCGCCTCCTCGACGTTCTCGCCGTGCTCGTCGAGCATGGCGCGCACGCGGCCGTGGGCGGAGCCCGCCACGATCGCGTCACCGACGCGCAGCGTGCCGGACTGCACCAGCACGGTGGCCGTGGCACCACGACCCTTGTCGAGGTGCGCCTCGATCGCCACACCACGCGCGTCCTTGTCGGGGTTGGCCCGCAGGTCGAGCGCCGCGTCGGCGGTGAGCAGGATCGCGTCCAGCAGTGCCTCGATGTTCTGGCCCTGCTTGGCGGACACCGGCACGAACATGGTCTCGCCGCCGTACTCCTCGGCCACCAGGTTGTACTCGGTGAGCTGCTGCATCACCTTGTCGGCGTTCGCGCCCTCCTTGTCGATCTTGTTGACCGCCACGACGATCGGCACCTGGGCCGCCTGCGCGTGGTTGAGGGCCTCGATCGTCTGCGGCATCACGCCGTCGTCGGCCGCCACGACCAGGACGGCGATGTCCGTCACCCGGGCACCACGGGCACGCATGGCCGTGAAGGCCTCGTGACCCGGGGTGTCGATGAAGGTGATCGGACGCTCGACGCCCTCGTGCTCCTTGCTGACCTGGTAGGCACCGATGTGCTGGGTGATGCCACCGGCCTCACCGGACAGCACGTCGGCCTGCCGGATCGCATCCAGCAGTCGCGTCTTTCCGTGGTCGACGTGACCCATGACGGTCACGACCGGCGGACGCGCGGCCAGGTCCTCGTCGCCCTCGGACTCCAGCTCGCCGGCCAGGTCGATGTCGAACGACTCGAAGAGCTCGCGCTCCTCGTCCTCCGGCGAGACCAGCTCGATCCGGTAGCCGAGCTCGGCGCCCAGCAGCTGGAACGTGTCCTCGTCCAGCGACTGGGTCGCGGTCGCCATCTCACCGAGGTGGATGAGGACGGTGACCAGGCTCGCGGGGTTCGCGTCGATGCGCTCGCCGAAGTCGGTCAGCGACGAGCCGCGGCGGATGCGGATGACGGTCGTGCCGTCGCCCCGGGGGACGGTGACGCCACCGACCGAGGGGGCCTGCATCGCCTCGTACTCCTGGCGCTTCGCCCGCTTCGACTTGCGACCACGGACCGGACGGCCACCGGCGCGCCCGAAGGCGCCCTGCGTGCCACCGCGACCGCGGCTGCCCTTGCCGAAACCGCCGCCGGGGGGACCACCGGGACGGCCTCCGCCGCCTCCGAAGCCACCGCCACCGGCGCCGCCGCCGCCGCCGGGACGACCTGCGCCACCTGCGCCCGGCCGTCCGCCGGGACCACCGCGACCGGGGGCGCCACCGGGGCCAGGACGGCCGACGGTGGAACGGCCCGGCATCATGCCGGGGTTCGGGCGCGGGCCGCCGGGACGCGGTCCGCCGGAGCCGGCCGCGGGACGGGGCCCACCCGGACGCTCGCCGGCACGCTCGCCGCCGGGCGCCGGGCGCTGACCGGGCCGGGGCATGCCCTGGCTGGTCGCGAACGGGTTGTTGCCGGGACGTGCGGCACCCGGCCGAGCCGGACGCTCGCCCTCGGCCTGGTCACCGGCCGGGGCGGGACGCTGACCGGGCCGGGGCATGCCCTGGCTGGTCGCGAACGGGTTGTTGCCCGGACGGCCCGCCGGACGCGGCGCCTCCTCGGCGGGCGTCTCGGTCGCCTTCGCCGCGGGCGCCTGAGGCCGCGCTGCGGGGCGGGCGGGCGCCTCGGACGAGGTCTCGGCCGCGGCGGCCGGCGCGGCCTCGACGGCGGGCTCGGACGGCGCGCTCGCGGGGGACGGCTTGGGACCCGGCGTGGCCGGGACCGTCTCCGGCGCGGGCGCCTCGGTGATGGACTCCGCGGGTGCGGAGGGCGCCGCTGCCGGAGCAGGGGCTGGCCTTCTTGGCGGCCGGCTTGGCCGCCTTCTTGGGGGGTGCGGCGTTCGCAGGGAAGGCATCCTTCAACCTGCGGACGACGGGCGCCTCGATGGTCGACGACGCCGACCGGACGAACTCGCCCATCTCCTCGAGCTTGGCCATGACGGCCTTGCTCTCGACCCCGAACTCCTTAGCGAGCTCGTAGACCCGGACCTTTGCCACGTCTCTCCTGTCTGCGGTCCGGGCCAGACAGGCGCGGACCGTCGTTAGTGCTGGGGGGCGTTCATTGCTGGTTGCTCATCGGGTGCCCATCAGAAACTGACCCGCTTCCGGAACTCGACGGTGTTGACAGTGCTGGTGCTGCTGGTGCTGCTTCGTGCCGTGCCACACGGATCATCCCCGCGCGAGGTGGTCACGCACCGCCGCGAGGTCGACCGGACCCTGCAGCCGCAGGGCTCGAGCGAACACGCGCCGGCGCACAGCCAGGTCGAGGCAGTCCACGTCGGGATGCACCCAGGCACCACGACCGGCCAGCCGGGCCCTCGGATCCGGGACGAGCTCGACCACCCGACCGGGTGGGTCGTCCGTCCGGACCGCGACCACGCGCAGCAACCGTGACCGGTCACCGCGACGACGGCACCCCACGCACGTGCGCTGCGGACCGTCGGGCTCCCCGCTGGGCGGGGGCCCACCGGCGCCACGAGCACGCGGAGACCGCCGGAGTGGTTGTCCGGCGTCGTCCAGTCTAGCCCTCTCCGGCACCGGGTTGTTCCTCGGCACCGCCCGCGGCGGTCTGCACGGGGGCCTGGGCGGGGGTCTGGGTGGGGGTCTCCGCGGGGGTCTGCACGGGGGTCGCGGCGTGCCCTGCGGGGGCCGACCCACCCGCCGGTGTGTCGGGCCGGATGTCGATCCGCCAGCCGGTCAGCTTCGCGGCGAGGCGGGCGTTCTGCCCCTCCTTGCCGATCGCCAGCGAGAGCTGGTAGTCGGGCACGATCACCCGGGCGGACCTGGCCGCGGCGTCCACGACCTCGACGGACTGCACGCGCGCCGGCGAGAGCGCGTGGCCCACGAACACCGCGGGGTCGTCGTCCCAGTCGACGATGTCGATCTTCTCGCCGTGCAGCTCGGTCATCACGGCCCGCACCCGCTGGCCCATCGGCCCGATGCACGCGCCCTTCGCGTTGACCCCGGCCACGGTGGACCGCACGGCCATCTTCGTCCGGTGCCCGGCCTCACGGGACAGGGCGACGATCTCGACCGTGCCGTCCGCGACCTCGGGCACCTCGAGCTCGAACAGGCGACGCACGAGGTTGGGGTGGGTGCGGCTGATCGTGATGGACGGACCCTTCATGCCCTTGCGGACGGCCACGATGAGGGCGCGGATGCGGGCACCGTGCTGGTACTGCTCGCCCGGGACCTGCTCGGGCGGCGGCAGCACCGCCTCGACGGTGCCGAGGTCGACGTGCACCATCCGGCGGTCCGGCCCCTGCTGGATCACGCCGGAGACGATCGCGCCCTCCCGGTCGCGGAACTCGCCCAGGACCTGCTCGTCCTCGATGTCGCGCAGTCGCTGGATGATCACCTGGCGCGCGGTCGTCGCGGCGATCCGTCCGAAACCGGTCGGGGTGTCGTCGAACTCGCGCAGGACGTTGCCGTCCTCGTCGACCTCGGCCGCCCAGACGACCACGTGGCCGCTGCGCCGGTCGAGCTCGACCCGCGCACGCTCCTGGGCGCCCTCGGTGCGGTGGTAGGCCACCTGCAGCGCGGCCTCGATCGCGCGGACGAGGACGTCGAAGGGCACCTCCTTCTCCCGCTCGAGCAACCGCAGCGTGCTCATGTCGATGTCCATGTCAGCCCTCCTCGTCGTCGTGCGCGTCGTCCCCGTCGTCCCCGTCCTTCGAGGTGGTGTCCTTGCGGTTGAACTCCACCTGCACCGCTCCCGGACCGAGGTCGGCCCACGCCACAGCCCGCTCCTCGCCCTCGACGTCGAGACGGGCGCCGTCGTCGTCGACGGCCACGACGCGTCCGGTGACCTTCTCGCCGGCGACCGTGGTGGTCACCAGGCGGCCGGTCGCCCGCGACCAGTGGCGCGGGATCGTCAGCGGACGGTCCACGCCGGGCGAGGTCACCTCGAGCACGTACGGCGCGCCGCCGAGCGGGCCACGCCCGGTGCCCTCCTCGGCCGCGTCCAGGGCCTCGGACACGGTGCGGGCGACGTCGGCGACGACGTCCAGGTCGAGACTCCCCGGCCCGGAGGGCAGGTCGACGACGACCCTCACCACGCGGCGCTTGCCTGCGGGTGTGATCGTCACGTCCTCCAGCACCAGCCCCTGGGAGTTCACCAACGGGGCGATCAGGGAGGTCACGGCCGCGGTGGCCGCCGTCGACGTCGTGGTGGGCTGGTGCGCCATCCCGGACCTCCCTCTGTGCTGTTGTGAGTCACCAACCCTACCCGTGCGAGGATCGCCCCCGTGCCACCCGCCGACGCCGCCGACGTCCTCGTCCCCCGGCGCTCGTTCCTCGTCTCCGGGGGTGCGGCGGCGGCGCTGATGGCGCTCACCGGCTGCGGTCTGAGGCCCTCCGACGTGCGGCTGGACGACGTGCCCACACCGACGCCGCCGGTGCTGGCCCCGGACGACCTGGCGCGCTTCGCGGCGATCGAGCGGCTCACCGCACTCCGGGAGCTGGCCGAGGCGGTCGTCGCGGCGTCACCCACCCCGACCGCCGTCGCCGATCTCGCCGCTGCGGCCGCCGCCGACCACGTCGCTCACCTCGACCAGCTCGGGCCCCTGCCTGGTCCGGTGCCGACACCCTCCGCGACACCGCAGGGCTGGCCGACCGCCGGTCCCCCACCCGTGCCAGGACCACCGACCCCTGCCGTACTCGCGACCACCGAGAACGCTTGCGCCGTCGACCTACTCGGTCGGACCGGCGAGACGAGCGGCGAGCTGGCGCGTCTCCTCGCCTCGATCGCCACGTCGGGCGGGGCGCGCGCCGTGGCGCTCGCGTCGCTCGCCGCCGCTCCGGCCCCCGTGCTGGTGCCCGGGACGGGTGCCGAGCTCCTGGCCGAACCGTCCGAGGACCTGATGGGCAGTCTCCAGCCGTCGGACCGCCAAGCCCTGGAGGGCCTGGTCGGCGCGCACCACGCCGCGGCCTACGCCTTCGGTGTGCTCGCCGTGCGACTTGACGGCACGCCACGTGACCGGGCCGTCGCCTCGATCGTCCGGCACTCGGGGGACGCGAACGCCCTGTCGGCGGCTGCCGCTCGAGCGGGTGCCGACCTGCCTCCGGCGGCACCTGCGTACCGGCTGCCCGTGCTGACCGACGCGGCGGCCGCCGAGACCCTGGCGTCGCGGCTCGAGCTCGACGTCGCCGACGCCGCAGCCGCGCTCGTCCCCACCGACGTCGCAGGGCTGCGGACCGTGGCAACCGAGCGGCTCGTGGCCGCCGGGCTCCAGGCGGCGGCGTGGGGTCCGCTGCCGGCCTTCCCGGGCATGCCCGAGCTGGCCTGACAGCCGGCTCGTCAGCCGCCGGTGAGGACCTGCCAGCCGAGCCGCATCACCAGTGCTCCCACCACGACGAGGAAGAACACCCGCACGAACCGGCTCCCGCGGGAGATCGCCGTCCGGGCGCCCAGGTAGCCACCGAGCACGTTGGCCGCGCCCATCGCCAGACCCAGTCCCCAGAGCACAGCCCCCTGCGGGACGAAGACGAGCAGGGCACCGAGGTTGGTGGCGAAGTTGACGATCTTGGCCTTGGCACTGGCCTCGAGGAACGCGTAGCCCATCAGCCCGACGAGCGCGAAGACGAGGAACGACCCGGTCCCCGGCCCGAGGATGCCGTCGTAGAACCCGATGGCCGCACCGGCAAGACCGGCTGCGACGTAGTGCCTGTGGCCGTCGAAGCGCAGGGCGCTCACCTCGCCCATCGACGGGCGCGCCAGCGTGTACGCGGCGACGGCGACGAGGGCCACGACGATCACCGGCCGGAAGACGGAGGCCGGCAGCAGGCTGGCGCACACCGCTCCCCCCACCGCCCCGGCGCACGCCAGGGCCGCCATCGGCAGGGCCGTCGCGAGATCAGGGCGCACGCGGCGGTAGTAGATGATCGAGCTGGTCGTGGTGCCGCAGATGCTGCCCAGCTTGTTCGTGGCCAGGGCCTGCACCGGCGTGATGCCCGGCACGAGCAGCAGGGCGGGCAGCTGGATGAGACCCCCTCCTCCGACGACCGCGTCGACGAAGCCGGCCGACGCGGCGGCCAGCAGCAGGAGCGCGACGCCCCACCACGGCATGCCTCCGAAGGCGCCCTCGACCTGCTGCTGGACCGCTGCGAGGTCGAGCCCGGCGAGTGCGACCTGCGGCACCGAGGTCAGCGCCAGCCGTCGACGAGGTCGAGCAGGTCGGCGAGGCGCTGGACGACACCGTCCGGCACGACGTCGTCGCGACCCCGGCCCGCCACCTGCTGGTCGAGCGGGATGTCGGAGTGCGGGACGAGCACCGCGCGCATGCCCATCTGCTGCCCCCCGTGGACGTCCTCGAAGGGACGGTCCCCGACGTAGACCGCAGTGCCGGGGTCCTCGACCCCCACGGCGGCCAGCGCGGCGGCGAACGCCTCGGGGTGCGGCTTGGTGAAGTCGATCTCGCTCGAGTAGACGGCGCCGTCGATCAGGTCCAGCACGCCGTCCCGGCTGAAGACCTGCTCGTGGTACTCCCGGGTCCAGATCGTGTTCGAGAGCACGCCGACCTTGATCCCGCGCTCGCGCAGGGCCTGCCAGAGCGGCGGCACGTCCGGGTCCGTGAGCGTGTACGGCTCCCAGAACGCCTGGTACGCAGCCAGGGCCGTCGGGAAGCGGTCGTGGTCCGGGTCGACGTCTGCGCGGTCGAGGATCTCCGCGAGGCGCGCGCTGACCCCTCGCTCGCGGCCGTGGCGCCACGCTTCGTCCTCGACGCCGATGAGCCGCTCGGCGAGCACCGCGTGGTCACCGTCCGCCCCGAGGTAGGCGCCGGCGAAGACCCGCCACTGCTCCAGCAGGTCGATGGCGCGCCACGGTGTGATCGTCCCGCCCCAGTCGAAGACGACGGCTTCGACACCGCGCGCCGAGCGCCCAGTCACTGCTCCCGGCCCGCGGTGAGCACCGGCGCCAGCGGAGTGTGCGCGTCACCCGCGACCCAGGCCGACAGCAGGCCCGGCACCTCGCTGGGTGCGACCGCGGTGGTCTCGCCGGTGCGACGGTCCTTGATCTCGACGAGCCCCTCCGCCAGGCGCTTGCCGACCGTGACGATCGCAGGCACACCGACGAGCTCGGCGTCCTTGAACTTCACACCAGGGCTCACCTTGAACCTGTCGTCGAAGAGCACGCGGACGCCGGCGGCCTCGAGGTCGGCCGCCAGCTTCTCGGCGACGCTCCAGACCTCGGCGTCCTTGCCGGTCGCCACGAGGTGCACGTCCGCGGGCGCGACCTCACGCGGCCACACGATGCCCAGCTCGTCGTGCGAGTTCTCGACGATCGCCGCGACGGCGCGGGAGACGCCGATGCCGTACGAACCCATCGTCACCGTGACGAGCTTGCCGTTCTCGTCCAGCACCTTGAGCCCGAGCGCCTCCGCGTAAATGCGTCCGAGCTGGAAGACGTGGCCCATCTCGATGCCGCGGGCGGTCTCGAGCGGGTGCCCGCAGGTCGGGCACGAGTCGCCGTCCCGCACCTGGGCGGCCTCGATCGTCCCGTCCGACCCGTCCTGGCCGGCGGCCGGGAAGTCACGGCCCGCGACCAGGTCCACGACGTGGTGGCCGAGCTGGTCGGATCCTGTCACCCACCGGCTGCCCGGGCTGACCCGCGGGTCGAGCAGGTAGCGGATGCCGGAGGCCGACTCGCTCCCGAGCACCCCCGGCCCGATGTACCCCTTGGCCAGCTCGGGGTGTGCGGCGAAGTCGGCCTCGGTGAAGGCCTCCACCTCGGCCGGCTCGACCTGGGCGCCCAGTCGCTTGTCGTCGACGTCCCGGTCGCCCGGCACGCCGATGGCCAGCGGCTCGCGCGTGCCGTCCGGGTGGCGCAGCACCACGAGCACGTTCTTCAGGGTGTCGGCCGCGTGCCACGGCCGGTCCTCGCGCGGCAGGTGGAAGTTGAGGTGGTCGACGAGCGTCTCGATCGTCGGGGTGTCCGGGGTGTTCTCGACGTGGGCGGCCGCCGTCCCCTCGAACGGCACGTCGTCGGGCACCGGAACCCGCACCGCCTCGACGTTCGCGGCGTAGTCGCACGACGTGCAGCGCACGAACGTGTCCTCGCCGTTGACCGCCGGAACGAGGAACTCCTCGCTGGCCGAGCCACCCATGGCGCCGGACATCGCCGCCACGATCACGTACTCGAGGCCCAACCGGTCGAAGGTCTTGATGTAGGCGTCGCGGTGCGCCTGGTACGACCGCTCGAGCCCGGCGTCGTCCACGTCGAAGGAGTAGGAGTCCTTCATCACGAACTCGCGGCCCCGCAGCAGACCCGCGCGCGGCCGGGACTCATCGCGGTACTTCGTCTGGATCTGGTAGATCGACAGGGGCAGGTCCTTGTACGAGGAGTACAGGTCCTTCACCAGCAGCGTGAAGAGCTCCTCGTGCGTCGGCCCCAGCAGGTAGTCGGCGCCCTTGCGGTCCTTGAGGCGGAAGATGTTGTCGCCGTACTCGGTCCACCGGTTCGTGGTCTCGTAGGGCTCGCGCGGCAGCAGCGCCGGGAAGTGCACCTCCTGGAACCCCGCGGCGTCCATCTCCTCGCGCACGATGCGCTCGACGTTGCGGTACACGCGGTAGCCGAGCGGGAGCCACGAGTAGATGCCGGGGGCGGCGCGGCGGATGTAGCCGGCCCGCACCAACAGCCGGTGGCTCGGCACCTCGGCGTCGGCCGGGTCGTCGCGCAGCGTGCGCAGGAACAGGGACGACATCCGCAGGATCATGCGCGCGAGTCTATGGGCGCGCCGCCGAGGGTCTCGCACCGGTTTGGGCGGTGGCCGGGCCTGACCCCGCGCCCCTCCCGCGGCCCGCTGTGCGTGCACACGAGCACAGCGGCTGGCAGGTCCGATGCCGTCAGGCCGTGCGGCGCCGCCCGTTGCGAACCTGCCTGCCCGCGTGCCCGCCGGGCCGCTGCGCGACCGCGTCCCGCACGACGTCGGCCACCCAACCGCGGTCGAACATGACCTGCTCCCACGAGAACCGCAGCACCAGCCAGCCGGAGCGCACCAGCTCGTCGTACCGTCGGCAGTCCCGGTCCAGCGCGACCCGGCCGCCGTGCCACTCGAAGCTGTCGGCCTCCAGCGCGATCCGGCGCTCGGGGTCGCCGAGGTCCACCACGCCGCGCATGCCCGGTGTGCGGACCCGTACCTGAGGCTGGAACCGCGTGCAGCCCTGCCTCGAGCGTGATGGCCCGCAAGCCGGACTCGAACGGGTTGGCCGCTCGGCCGTCGGCGACGGCCACCACGCTCCGGGCGGCGCGCGCCCCGCTCGCGCGACAGCAGGCCGCGGCTCGCACCAGCTCGTCGGCGCCGACCAGGTCGCGGCGCAGGGCCGAGTCCGCAACGGCCAGCGCCTCCGCGAACGGGAGCGTCCGGGCGCAGTCGAGCACCGTGCGCAGCGGGGTGGTGACGAGGCCGCGGTGGTCCCCGTCGTCGAGGTCGGCCCAGTGCAGCCGGATGGCCTGCAGGTCCCGTTCGGCGCCCGCGAGGGTGGTCCGGCGCCAGCGCGGCACCGTCACGTGCGCCACGTCACGGGTCGTGAGCTGCTCCAGGGACCACAGCCTTGCCGCCGACTCGTGGGACACCACGCCGCCCAGGCGCACCGCCGCCTGGAGCGACGGCGCGCACGTGGGCAGGGCGTAGGCGCCGCGGGTCAGGCGAAGGAGCCGACCCTGCGCGACGGCGCTCTCCACCGCCCGCCGAGGCAGCTCGCGACGCAGCCGTGCCCAGGTCGCCGTGCCCCCGCAGGCCGCGACCACGGCGACCACGCGGTCCACCCGGTCGACCTGCCCCTGCTCCACGCCGCCGACTGTGGTCGCACCGTCACACCGCGCGCCACGGTCCCGGGCCGTCTGTGGACACACCGGCTGGCAGGTCGGCGGCTGTGGACGGCGCCGCGGCACGACAGCTCGAAGGTGCCAGCCGGCGTGCCCGCCACGGCCGCGACGCCGGCCCGAACCGCACGCGTGGCGGAGGTCAGAACAGGACGGTGGCGAACGTGCCCACCCGGTGGAACCCCGCGCGGCGGTAGGCGGCGAGCGCGCGGGTGTTGAAGTCGTTGACGTAGAGGCTGACCAGCGGCGCGACGTCACGGCGCGTGGCGGCGACCACCGCCGCCATGCCGGGAGCGGTGAGGCCGCGACCGCGGTGGCGCGGGGCCACCCACACGCCCTGCACCTGGGCGACGCGGCGGCTGACGGCGCCCAGCTCGGCCTTGAACACGACCTCGGGCTCCGAGCCGGGGCCCTCGTCGATGCGGACGAAGGAGCGCCGGGAGTCGACGAGCTGCTTCACGCGCACCCCGTAGGAGCCGCTGGCGTCACCGGAGACCGGCGAGTAGCCGACCTCCTCGGTGAACATCGCCACGCACGCCGGCATCAGCAGGTCGAGGTCGGCTCGGGCCCCCCTGCGCACGCCCGGGTCGACAGGCAGGGGCGAGTCGGTCTCGAGCAGCATCAGCGGCTGCACCGGGCGCACGTCGCGGGGCGTCCCCCACTCGGGCTCCAGCAGCTCCCACATCCCGAGCACCGCCGGGGCGGGTCCGACGAGCGAGGAGCAGCGGCGGCCGTGCGCCAGGGCCCGGTCGGCGAACGCCTCCACGGCGGCGGGGGTCACCTCGACGGGCACGAGGTTGGCTCCGGCCCAGCAGGCCGAGACGAGGGTCCCCCGCTCGTAGTACCCCCACAGCTGACCGCCCATCCGGGCCGGGTCGGCGCCCGCCGTCTCCACGCGCCCGGCCACGAAGACGTTGGCGACAGGATCGCGGTCACACAGGTCGAGGACCGCGCGCGCGTCCCGAGGCCCCAGCGTCCTGACCGCTGGTCGGGTCAGCACGTCGGCTCCGGCGACGGGACGCGGGCTGACACGGTGCCGTTCAGCCCACGCTGACGGTCGGCGAGCCACCCACCGTGGTGCCGTCGTCGTCCTCGGACTCCATCGACTCGGCGATGCGCATCGCCTCCTCGATCAGGGTCTCGACGATCTTGGACTCGGGAACCGTCTTGATCACCTCGCCCTTGACGAAGATCTGGCCCTTGCCGTTGCCGGACGCGACCCCGAGGTCGGCCTCGCGCGCCTCGCCCGGACCGTTGACGACACAGCCCATCACCGCGACGCGCAGCGGCACCTCCATGCCCTCGAGGCCCGCGGTCACCTGGTCGGCGAGCGTGTACACGTCGACCTGCGCGCGGCCGCACGAGGGGCACGACACGATCTCGAGCTTGCGGGGCCTCAGGTTCAGCGACTGGAGGATCTGGTTGCCGACCTTGACCTCCTCCACCGGCGGGGCCGAGAGGGAGACGCGGATGGTGTCGCCGATGCCCTGGCTGAGCAGGGCGCCGAACGCGGTGGCGGACTTGATCGTGCCCTGGAAGGCAGGACCGGCCTCGGTGACGCCGAGGTGCAGCGGCCAGTCCCCCCGCTCGGACAGGAGCTGGTAGGCCTTGACCATCACGACAGGGTCGTTGTGCTTCACCGAGATCTTGAAGTCGTGGAAGTCGTGCTCCTCGAACAGCGACGCCTCCCACACGGCCGACTCGACGAGCGCCTCGGCCGTCGCCTTGCCGTACTTCTCGAGCAGCCGCGGGTCGAGCGACCCGGCGTTGACGCCGATCCGGATGCTCACGCCCGCGTCCTTCGCGGCCGACGCGATCTGCTTGACCTGGTCGTCGAACTTGCGGATGTTGCCGGGGTTGACCCGGACGGCCGCGCATCCCGCGTCGATGGCCGCGTAGACGTACTTCGGCTGGAAGTGGATGTCGGCGATCACGGGGATCTGCGACTTCGTGGCGATCGCCGGGAGTGCCTCGGCGTCGTCCTGCGTGGGGCAGGCGACGCGGACGATGTCGCACCCGGTCGCCGTCAGCTCGGCGATCTGCTGCAGCGTCGCGTTGATGTCCGTCGTCGGCGTCGTGGTCATGGACTGCACCGATACGGGCGCGTCCCCGCCGACCTCCACGGTGCCGACCTTGATCTTGCGTGTTGGACGGCGCGGAGCGAGGACGGGAGGCGGCGCCGAGGGCATTCCGAGCGAGATCGGGTTCGACATGGCTCCAGTATCGCTCAGCCGTAGATCGAGATCGGCCGGACGATGTCGGCGTACAGCAGGATGACGAACATCACGACCATCACACCCGACACGGCGTAGACCAGCGGCAGCGCCTTGGCGACGTCGACGGGTCCTGGATCGGGACGTCGCCGCACCTTCGCGAGCTGGCGGCGCAGCCCCTCCCACAGGGCGCCCGCGACGTGTCCGCCGTCCAGCGGCAGCAGCGGCACGAGGTTGAAGACGAAGAGCGCCATGTTCAGCGACGCCAGGACGCTGAGCAGGCTCGCGACCTTGTCATCAAGGGTGATCTCGTCGTAGGAGGCGATCTCGCCGGTGATGCGGCCGACGCCGACGAGCCCGATCGGGCCGTTCGGGTCGCGCTCCTCGGTGCCGAAGGCGGCCTGGACGACGTCGACCATGCGCACGGGGAGCCGCGCGATGATTCCGACCGTGCCGGTGAAGACCTCCGCGGTGTAGCCGGGGACGACGGCCGGGGACTGCCGCACCAGCTCGCGCGTGGGGGTGACGCCCACGAAGCCGGCGGTGACCGTGAGGGGCTCCCCGTCGGCGTCGAGCGCCGCGGTGCCGTCGGCGGCCAGGTCGACGACCTCGTTCTCGACCGGGGTGATGCTCAGGTCCTCCCGGGTGCCGTCGAGCCGCTCGACGACCAACGAGGTCTCCTGGCCGGCTCGGGCGCGGACCAGCTGCTGCACCTGCGACCACGAGGTCACCGGCTCGCCGGCCAGCTCCACCACCTGGTCGCCCGGCTGCACGCCGGCCTTCGCGGCGGGGGTCGTCTCGTCGGCGTCGGTGCAGGGCTGGCTGCCCTCCGCCGCCGTCCGCATGCAGGCGCTGACCGTGTCGATCGTGGTGGTGGACACCGGGTTCCGGATGTCGCCGAAGCCGACGAGCAGGATGCCGAAGAGCACGAACGCGATCAGCAGGTTCATCATCGGCCCGCCGAGCATGATGATGACCTTCTGGTGCACCGGCAGCTTGTAGAAGACACGGTGCTCGTCGCCGGGCGCGATCTCCTGGGCGCTCATGGCGCGCGCGTCCTCGGCGAGCGACTGGAAGGTGCCGGTGGAGGACTCGCGCAGGTGGTGCTCGTCCTCACCGGGACGGGGAGGGAACATCCCGATCATGCGGATGTAGCCGCCGAGGGGCAGCCACTTCACGCCGTACTCGGTCTCGCCCCGCCGGGTCGACCAGAGCGTGCGCCCGAAGCCGACCATGTACTGGGTGACCTTCACGCCGAACTTCTTGGCGGGGACGAGGTGACCGATCTCGTGCAGGGCGATCGACAGCGCGAGCACGACGACCAGGATCAGGACGCCGACCACGTACTCCAGCACGTCGATCACCGAGGACCCCCTTCGAGCAGCCTGCGTGCCCGGTCACGGGCCCACGTCTCCGCGGCCAGCACCCGGTCGAGGTCGGCGTCGCGAGGGTGGTGCTCACGCTCCGGTGCCTGCGACCAGTCGTCGACCACCCTGCCGACAGTGTCCACGATGTCGGTGAACGTGATGTCGCCGGCCAGGAACGCGTCCACGCACTCCTCGTTGGCCGCGTTGTAGACGCCCGGGTAGGTCCCGCCCGCGGCGCCGACCTGGCGGGCCAGCCGCACCGCGGGGAAGGCCTCGTCGTCGAGCGGGAAGAACTCCCAGGTGGCGGCCTGCGTCCAGTCGCACGGTGCGGCTGCACCCGGCACGCGCTCCGGCCAGCCGAGGGCCGTCGCCACGACCATGCGCATGTCGGGCGGCGACGCCTGGAGCAGCGTCGAGCCGTCGACGAACTCCACCATCGAGTGGACGACGGACTGCGGGTGGACGACGACCTCGATGCGGTCGAACGGCACCCCGAACAGCAGGTGCGCCTCGATCACCTCGAGCCCCTTGTTCACCAGCGTCGCCGAGTTGGTCGTGATCACCGGCCCCATGGCCCAGGTCGGGTGGGCCAGGGCGTCGTCCGGCGTGACCCGCTCGAGCTCGGCGCGAGAACGACCGCGGAACGGTCCACCCGAGGCGGTGACGACCAGCTTCTCGACCTCGTCGAAGCTGCCGCCCCGTAGGCACTGGGCGATCGCCGAGTGCTCGGAGTCGACCGGGCGGATACGGTCCGTCGCGCCCCTGCCTCGCCCCCCAGCGGCCCGCGCGGCGTCGATCACGAGCTGCCCGCCGACGATCAGGGACTCCTTGTTCGCGAGCGCGAGCGTGCTGCCCGCCTCGAGGGCCGCGAGCGTGGGGCCGAGGCCGACCGAGCCCGTGACGCCGTTGAGGACGACGTCGGTCCCCCGTGAGGCGAGCTCGACCACGCCCTTCGGGCCCTCGAGCACCTCCGGCGCGTACCCCCGGCGCCCGGCTGCGCGGGAGTGCGCCTCGATCGCCTCCACGAGCGCCGGACGGGCGTCGGCCCGCGCTACCGCCACCTGCTCGACGCCGAGCTCGACGGCCTGGCGCGCCAGCAGGTCGACCCGCGCGGCGTCGCCCCCGCCGGCGGCCAGCGCGACCACCTCGAAGCGGTCGGGGTCGGCACGCACCACGTCGACGGCCTGGGTGCCGATCGAGCCGGTGGATCCGAGCAGGGCGATCTGGGTCACGGGACCAGTCTCCCCCGTCCGCACGCCCTCGGCGTCAGCGACCTTCGAGCAGTGGCCGGTCGGGGTCCCACCGCGTGCCGTCACGGGCGTCCTGACGACGCCGGGCCATCGCCGAGAGCGTCTCCAGGACGACCCGGTTCGCCAGGGCGGCCGTGATGTCGGCGTGGTCGTAGGGCGGGGACACCTCGACCACGTCGACGGCGACGACCGGCAGCTCGAGGGCGATCCTGCGGACCGCGTCGAGCAGCTCGCGGGCCGTCAGGCCACCGGGCTCGGGCGTGCCCGTCCCCGGGGCGTGACCGGGGTCGGCGACGTCGATGTCGACGGACAGGTAGACGCCGTCGCAGCCGTCCAGGGCGATCTCGAAGGCCTCGGTCAGGCAGGCCTCGAGCCCCCGCCGTCCGATCTCCGTCATCTCGTAGGAGCGCATCCGCTGGTCGGCCATCCACGAGAGCACCTCGGGCGGGGGCCAGTAGCCGCGCAGCCCGACCTGCAGGAAGCGGTCACCGCGCAGGGCGCCGGACTCGATCAGGCGTCGCATCGGCTGACCGTGGCCCCACAGCGAGCCGAACTCGATGTCCCCGGTGTCGGCGTGCGCGTCGAAGTGGATCATCGAGACCCGACCCTGACCCAGGGCGTCGGCGACGCCGCTCGCCGACCCGTACGTGATCGAGTGGTCGCCGCCGAGCACGACCGGGACGGCCCCGCTGGCGGCCACGCGGGCCACGGCCTGCCGCAGCGAGCCCAGCGCCTTCTCGATGTCGCCGGGCGGCATCTCGACGTCGCCCGCGTCGACGACGGTGAGGTCGCGCAGGGCGTCGGTCCGCAGCGCGAGGTGCGGACGCGACCCGTCGTGGGCCAGGTAGTCGGTGCCGCGGATCGCCTGCGGGCCGAAGCGCGTTCCCGGACGGTGCGACGTGCCCCCGTCGAACGGCGCGCCGACCACCACGACGTCGGCGTCCGAGAACGACTGCGGTTCGTCGAGATCCGCGCGTGGAACGCCGAGGAAGGTGAAGTCGGGGCCGAACTGCGACCCGTACCTGGTCACAGGCTGATGCCCACGTACTTCGTCTCCAGGTACTCCTCGATGCCCTCGGCGCCGCCCTCGCGTCCGAACCCGCTGTGCTTGACGCCACCGAACGGAGCGGCGGGGTTCGACACGACGCCGGCGTTGAGCCCGACCATGCCGGTCTCCAGGCGCTCGACGACACGCAGGGCCCGCTGGAGGTCGCGGGTGAACACGTAGGCGACGAGGCCGAACTCGGTGTCGTTGGCCGCCTCGACCGCCTCGTCGTCGGTCGTGAAGGTGACGACGGGCGCGACCGGCCCGAACACCTCCTCGTGCAGGATGCGCGCGTCGGCCGGCACCTCCGCCAGCACGGTAGGCGGGTAGAAGTACCCGGGACCGTCGACCGCCGAGCCGCCGCAGAGGACGGTCGCGCCGCGGTCACGGGCGTCCTCGACCAGGTCGCTGACCTTGTCGCGCGTCGCGGCGTCGACGAGGGGCCCGACCTTCGTGCCGTCCTCGCTGCCACGACCGATCGCCATCGCGCCCATCCGGTCGGCCAGACGCGAGGTGAACTCGTCGGCGACGCTCTCGTGCACGAGGAAGCGGTTGGCGGCCGTGCACGCCTCCCCGGTGTTGCGCATCTTGGCGAGCATCGCGCCCTCGACCGCGGCGTCGACGTCGGCGTCGCCGAACACGACGAAGGGCGCGTTGCCGCCCAGCTCCATCGACACGCGCAGGAGCTGCTCCGCCGACTGCTCGACGAGCTTGCGGCCCACCTCTGTCGACCCGGTGAACGACAGCTTGCGCAGGCGCGGGTCGCGGATCAGGGGCTCCATCACCTCGCCGGTGCGCGAGGTCGTCACCACGTTGAGAACGCCGTCGGGCAGCCCCGCCTCCGACAGCAGGTCGGCCAGCGCGAGCATGGACAGCGGCGTCAGAGAGGCGGGCTTCACCACCATCGTGCAGCCTGCGGCGATGGCGGGACCGATCTTGCGGGTCCCCATCGCCATCGGGAAGTTCCAGGGGGTGATGAACAGGCACGGTCCGACGGGCTGCTTCATGGTGAGCAGCCGGCTGGCGCCGTTCGGAGCCGTCGACCAGCGCCCGGCGATCCGCACCGCCTCCTCCGAGAACCAGCGGAAGAACTCCGCGGCGTAGGTGATCTCGGCCTTGGACTCGGCGACGGGCTTTCCCATCTCCAGGGTCATCAGCAGGGCGAGGTCGTCGGCGCGCGAGGTGATCATGTCGAAGGCACGGCGGAGGATCTCCCCCCGGTCCCTGGGGGGAACGGCGGCCCAGTCGGCCTGGGCCGCGACGGCGGCGTCGAGGGCCTCGACGCCGTCAGCGGCCGTCGCGTCGGCGACGGTCGCGATCACCTCACCCGTCGACGGGTCCTCGACGTCGATGCGCCCGCCGCCCGTGGCCTCGCGCCACGACCCTGCGATCCACAGCCCCGTGGGTACGGCATCGACGACCTTCTGCTCGCGCTCCGTGACGGCCATCGCCCGCTCAGTCCTCCTGGTCTCGGTGACGAGCCGACCGGTCGGCCCACGTCGCGCACCATTCAACTGCAGCCGCACGGAGGACGCCAGGGCAGTGATTGCGAATTCCGTCGTCCAGGGCTGCCCATGGCGCCTGTTCCGGCCTACCCTGACGCCATGAGCGACGTAATCAGCACCCCGGGTCTCGCGGGGCGGCTCCTGACCGAGCTGCCGGGGCCTCGGTCGCGGGCCCTGACCGCGCGACAGCGCTCGGCCGTTCCGAGGGGAATCAGCACGATGCTGGGCGCCTGGGTCGACCACGGCTCGGGTGCGCTGCTCACGGACGTCGACGGCAACACGCTCATCGACCTGGGTTCGGGCATCGCGGTCACGGGCGTCGGCCACGCCCACCCGCGCGTGGTGGCAGCGGTGCAGGAGCAGGTGGCGGCGTTCGCGCACACCTGCTTCATGGTCTCCCCCTACGAGTCGTACCTGCGCGTCTGCGAGGCCCTCGCCGAGCTGACCCCGGGCGACCACGAGAAGCGGTCCGTGCTGCTGAACTCCGGCGCCGAGGCGGTGGAGAACGCCGTCAAGATCGCGCGGACGGCCACCGGACGCGATGCCGTGGTGGTCTTCGACCACGGGTACCACGGCCGGACGAACCTCACGATGGCGATGACATCGAAGGTCATGCCGTACAAGAAGGGCTTCGGACCCTTCGCCGGCGAGGTGTACCGCGTCCCGATGTCGTACCCCTTCCGGGACCCACGGGGCATGACCGGCGAGCAGGCGGCCGACAGGGCACTGCAGCTCGTCGAGAAGCAGGTGGGCGCGGACCAGGTCGCCGCCGTGGTGATCGAGCCGATCCAGGGCGAGGGAGGCTTCGTGGTCCCGGCGCCCGGGTTCCTGCCCGCCCTGCAGCGCTGGTGCACCGCGAACGGCGCGCTCCTCGTCGCGGACGAGATCCAGACAGGGTTCGGGCGGACGGGCGACTGGTTCGCCAGCGACCACGAAGGCGTCGTGCCCGACCTCGTGACGACCGCCAAGGGCATCGCCGCAGGGCTCCCCCTGGCCGCGGTGACCGGCAGGGCCGAGGTGATGGACAGCGTGCATCCCGGTGGTCTGGGCGGCACCTACGGCGGCAACCCGGTCGCGTGCGCGGCGGCACTCGCGGCGATCGCCGTCTACCGGGAGGAGGACCTCCTGGCGCGGGCACGCTCGATCGAGGCCACCGTCGTGTCGCTCCTGCGCGACGCGCAGTCGCGCCACCCGGGGATCGGCGACGTCCGGGGCCGCGGCGCGATGCTCGCCGTCGAGCTCGTCGGAACAGACGGCACCACCCCGGACCCGGTGTCCGCTGCGGCGGTTGCGGCGCGATGCCATGCCGCCGGCGTGCTGACGCTCACGTGCGGGACGTTCGGGAACGTCATCCGGCTGCTGCCGCCGATGGTCATCACCGACGACCAGCTCACCGCCGGCACCGACGTCCTCCTCGAGGCGATGGACGAGGTGATGGCGCGGTGACGGGCGTCGACCCCTCCCGGGTCCGCGAGATGCGGTCGACCGAGTCGGAGAGGTTCGCGGCGAACCACCCACGGTGCGGGGTGGCGCACGAGCGGGCACGCCGCCACCTGCCCGGCGGTGTGCCGATGAGCTGGATGGCCAAGTGGGCCGGACCCTTCCCGCTCTGCGTCGACGAGGCGGAGGGGTCGCGTTTCAGCTGCCTGGACGGCCTGGAGTTCGCCGACCTCTGCCTCGGGGACACCGGGGCGATGACGGGCCACAGCCCCCTCCCGACGGTCGTCGCGGTGGCCGAGCGCGCGAGCCGGGGTCTGACGACGATGCTGCCGACGCCCGACGGACCGTTCGCCGCTGAGGAGCTGACCAGTCGCTTCGGTCTCCCCCAGTGGCAGTTCACGCTGTCGGCGACTGATGCCAACCGCCACGTCGTCCGCTACGCCCGGCACCTCACCGGACGCCAGAAGATCCTGGTGATGGACTACTGCTACCACGGCAGCGTCGACGAGACCTTCGCGACGCTCGCCGACGGGGAGGTGGTCCCGCGACGGGGGAACATCGGCCCTCCCGTGCACCCGGCCCTGACGACGGCCGTTGTGCCGTTCAACGACGTCGGGGCCCTGGAGCGCGCGCTCGCAGGCGGTGAGATCGCCTGCGTGCTGGCGGAACCCGCGATGACCAACATCGGCATCGTCCTGCCCGAGCCCGGCTACCACGACGCGCTGCGTGAGCTGACCCGCACCTTCGGCTCCCTGCTGGTGCTCGACGAGACGCACACGCTGTGCACCGGTCCCGGGGGGATGACGGCGCGGGACGGGCTCGGCCCGGACGTCGTGACACTCGGCAAGGCGATCGGCGGCGGCGTGCCCTGCGGTGCGTTCGGGATGAGCCAGGACCTGGCGGACCGGGCGACCGCCCAGGTCGACCTCGAGGACGTGGACCTGGGCGGCATCGGCGGCACGCTGGCGGGCAACGCCCTGTCCCTGGCGGCGATCCGGGCGACGTTGAGCGAGGTGCTGACCCCCGATGCGTACGCCCACATGGAGGCACTCGCGCAGCGGTGGACGGACGGCGTGCAGACCGGCATCGACGGCCACGGCCTCCCGTGGCACGTCACGCGGCTCGGCGGCCGCGCCGAGTACGCCTTCTCCCCGACGCCGCCGCGCCACGGAGCGGAGGCGGCGTCGGCGGACGACTTCGACCTGCAGACGCTCCTGCACCTTGCGGCGCTCAACGACGGGCTGCTGCTCACCCCGTTCCACAACATGGCGCTGATGGCGCCGACGACCGAGCCGCACCAGGTCGACCGGCACACGGAGTCCTTCGACAAGGTGCTGTCGGCCCTGGTCGCCTGACCGTCGTTCCTGCGGGTCCCCGCGACCTTGGCTGGTCACGCCTGGCGCGAAACGCCGAGCGTGTCGCGCCATTCACGACCAGTCGAGGAGGGGGACGGCCCGTGTGCCGCACATCCCCGCTCCGCGTCACGCTCCCGGGGTGCGTTCCTGGAGCTCCCACGGTGAGTCGTAGCCGCCCTTGAGGAGGTCGAGGAACGGGACGGCGTCGAAGGCCTCGGGGCCGAGGACCCCTGTGCCGGACCAGACCCCGGAGGCGAGCAGCTCGAGTGCCACCGCGGGGTTGACCGCCGTCTGCCACACGACGCACTGCGCTCCGTACTCCGCCATCGACCAGGCGTTGTCCACCGCGTGGTACAGGTACACCTCGCGGGGTCGGCCGTCCGTTCCGGTGCCCGTGACCCACAGGCCGGCGCACGTGGTGCCGCTCATCCGGTCGCCGATCGTCGCCGGGTCGGGCAGGCAGGCGGCGACGAGGTCCCGCGGCGACACCTCGACACGTCCGGCGCTGCTGCTCACCGGGACCGGCGTCGTCCGGTCGAGGCCGAGCGCGTTGAGCGTCTTGAGGACGTCGATGAACTCCTCACCCAGCCCGTACTTGAAGGTGACCCGCTTCGCCCGGACCCACCGGGGCATCAGCAGCACCTCCTCGTGCTCGACGTTGACGCACTCGACCGGACCGATCCCCGCCGGGAAGTCGAAGACCTCGGGCTCGCTGAACGGTGGCGTCGTGAACCACTCGCGGCCCTCCTCCCACACCACCGGCGGGTTGAGGCACTCCTCGATCGTGGTCCAGATCGAGAAGGACGGCGCGAAGGACGGCTCCCCGTCCGCCCCGGCGACGACCAGGTTGGAGCCGTCCCGCGTGCCGAGCTCGTCGATCTCACCGAAGAGGTGGTCGGCGGCGTAGCGGGCGAAGACGTCCGAGAGCCCCGGCTCGACCCCCATCCCCACCAGGGCGAGCCGTCCCGCCTCCTCCCACTGCGGCGCCGCGGCGAACTGCTCGTCCCCGAGCTTCACGCCGGGCAGCTCGTGCGGGCGCTCGGGGTGCGGCCGGCTGAGCGACATGGCCATGTCGAGGTAGTCCGCGCCGGCGTCCCTGGCCCCGGTGAAGACGGGCATCACGAAACGTGGGTCGACCGCGTTCATCACGTGGGTCACACCGTGCTCACGGGCGAGTGCCGTGACCGAGCCGGCGTCGGAGGCGTCCACGCGCGCTGCGAGGAAGCGTCCGTCGTCCGCCCCGTCACGGCCGGAGACGGCCGCGACCGTCCGCTGGGCGCGGGCCAGGTCGTAGTCGCTGACGACGCACAGGTCGAAGAAGTCACGCCGCGCGATGATGCGAGCGAACGCATCTCCCACGCCACCGGAGCCCACCAACAGGATCCTCATCGGGACAGCACCTTTCAGGGTTGACGGCTGGGGACGGCTCACGACTCGGCGGCCAGCAGCTTGCGCCGCCGAGCCGCGACCAGCTGCCCCGCGACCACGATCAGCAGGGCGGTGAAGAACATCGCCGATCCCACGACGTTGGCCTGGGCGGGGATGCCGCGCGTCGCGGACACGAAGACGAACTTGGGGAAGGTGTCGGTGTTGCCGGAGTTGAAGTTCGTGATGATGAAGTCGTCGAAGCTGAGGCTGAACGCCAGCAGCGCCGCGGCGGCGATGCCCGGCAGCAGCAGCGGGAACGTGACGCGCCAGAAGGCCATCCGCGGCGACGCGTAGAGGTCCGCCGCCGCCTCCTCCAGCCGCGGGTCGAGGCTCGACACACGCGCCTTCACGGTCACCACCACGAAGCTGATGCTGAACATGATGTGCGCGATGACCACCGTCGCGAAGCCGGGGTTGACGCGGAGGTTGAGGAACTGGGCCAGCAGCGCCGCGCCCAGCACGACCTCGGGCGTCGCCATGGGCAGGAACAGCAGCAGGTTCGCGGTCGCCCGGAACCTGAAGCGGTACCGGACCAGGGCGAGGGCGATCATCGTCCCCAGGACGGTGGCGACGACCGTCGACAGGACGCCGATCTGCAGGCTGTTCACGACCGACTGGCAGACCGCGGGCGCGCCGCAGGGGTTGCGCCAGTTGTCGAGGGTGAACCCCTGCCAGACGAGGTTCGACCGGCCGGCGTCGTTGAAGGAGAAGGCGAACGTGTAGGCGATCGGGGTCAGCAGGTAGAGGAAGGCGATCCCTGCGTACACGGGGAGCAGCAGGCTCCCGAAGGACGCCCGCCTCACAGCAGGTCCTCCGTCCCCGAGCGCCGCACGTACCAGGCCACGAGGACGAGGATCGCCAGCATCAGCAGGAACGACAGCGACGCGGCCGTGGGGTAGTCGACGACCCGGAAGAACCTCGAGTCGATCACGTTGCCGATCATCGCCGTGCCGGCGTTGCCCAGCAGCGCGGAGTTGACGTAGTCGCCTGCCGCGGGGATGAAGGTCAGCAGCGTGCCGGAGACGACGCCGGGCATCGACAGGGGCAGGGTGACGTGCCGGAAGGTCGACCCCGCACCGGCGTACAGGTCGCCGCCGGCCTCGACCAGGCGCAGGTCGAGACGTTCGAGGCTCGCGTAGATCGGCAGCGTCATGAACGGCAGGAAGTTGTAGGTCAGCCCGGCGACCACCGCGATCGGGGTGGCGGTCAGCCGGGCGTCGTCCGGCAGCAACGACACCGTCTTCAGCGCACCGACGACGATGCTCTCGTCGGCGAGGATCTGCTTCCAGGCGATGGTGCGCAGGATGAAGCTGGTGAAGAACGGGGCGATCACCATCACGAGCAGGAGGCCCTGGAGCATGGGGCGGCCCCTGGCCCGCACGCCGATGACGTACGCGAGCGGGTAGCCGATGGCCAGCGCCAGGACGGTCGCGATCGTCGCGTAGAGGAACGAGCGTCCGAACTGCGGGGCGTACGTCGTCAGGGCGTCGACGTAGTTCTGGACCCTGAAGGCGGGCTGCGTGGCGCCGACCGGTCCGCCGGGGACGCGTTCGTAGAGCGACGTGAGCAGCAACGCCCCCACCGGGGCGACGAAGAACAGCACGAGGTACGCGATGCCGGGCAGCAGCAGGAGGTACCCGATGCGGCCGCGCCGCCGATCGGCGGCCGCGCCGAGGTCGGTACCCGGCGGGGTGACCTTGGAGGCCACCCCGGCGATGCTCACGCGGGCCCCTTGCCGAGAGGCTGCGGGCTCACCGTCGCAGGCCGGGAGGCATCGGCGTCGACGGCCTCGTCCACGCCCGCGTGGCTGTCGTCGCTGCCGGAGAGACCGAAGGTGTGGCGCGCACCCACGCCAGACGCACCTCGTCGCCGGGGTAGGCGCGCACCCCGGCATCGAGGTTCTGCGCGAAGACGCTCATCGTGCCGAGTCCGGGGACGTCGACCAGGTACTCCGTGCTGACACCGGAGAACGACACGTCCCGCACCGTGCCCGGACCCAGCATGTTCGTGCCGGAGGGCACCTCCTCGTCCCCGACGACCAGGTGCACCTTCTCCGGGCGGAAGCCCACGAGCACGTCGCCGTCGCGCGAGACGGAGCGCTCGACGGGTACCTGGATCCGGGTGCCCGCGACATCGACGCCAAGGACCTGGCCGTCGTCCTCGAGCACGCGTCCCGGCACGAGGTTCGAGCGACCGAGGAAGTTCGCGACGAACGCGGTCTTCGGCAGGTCGTAGAGCACCTGCGGGGCACCCATCTGCTCGATGCGGCCCGCATTCATCACGGCCACGGTGTCGGCCATCGTCATGGCCTCCTCCTGGTCGTGCGTGACGTGCACGAAGGTCAGACCGACCTCGTGCTGGATGGACTTGAGCTCGACCTGCATCTGCCGGCGCAGCTTGAGGTCGAGTGCGCCGAGAGGCTCGTCGAGCAGGAGCACAGCGGGGTTGTTGACGATCGCCCGTGCGAGCGCCACCCGCTGCTGCTGGCCACCCGAGAGCTGAGAGGGCTTGCGGCGGGCCAGGTGCCGCAGCTCCACCAGGTCGAGCGCCTGCATCGCTCGCTCGGTCGCGTCCTTGACGCCACGCCGGCGCAGTCCGAACGCGACGTTCTCGCCGATGTCGAGGTGGGGGAACAGGGCGTAGCTCTGGAACACCGTGTTCACCGGACGCTGGTGCGCCCGGGTGGAGGTGATGTCGTCACCGGCGATCAGCACCTGGCCGCTGGTCGGGTGCTCGAGCCCGGCGACGATGCGCAGCGTGGTGGTCTTGCCGCACCCGGAGGGTCCCAGGAGGGCGAAGAACGACCCCGACGGGATGGTGAGGGAGAGGTCGTCGACCGCGACGAAGTCTCCGAAGCGCTTGGTGACGTCCACCAGCTGGAGGTCCCGTCCCTCCTCGGTCCGTCGGCCGGGGTCGCGGTGCAGGTCCTCGGCCATCGTCAGTTCCCGATCACCGTCTGGAACTGGCCGCCGAACTCCGTCTCCTCGTCCGGGGTGGTCGACCGGATGACCGTCACGGTCTCCAGCGTCGCGTCGTCCGGGAAGATGCTGGTGTCCGCAGCCAGCTCCGGGTCGATCGCCTCCATCTCCGCCTGCGCCCCCTCGACGGGACAGATGTAGTTGACGTAGGCGGCGACCTCGGCGGCCACGGCCGGGGTCGTAGTAGTAGTCCATCAGCATCTCGGCGTTCTTCTTGTGGCGGGCGCCGATCGGAACCATCATGTTGTCGCTCCAGAGGGTCCCGCCGCTGTCCGGGATGGCGAACTCCCAGCTGGTCGTCGCTCTCGAAGTTGATCTGGGTGATGTCGCCCGACCAGCCGATGACCGCGAGCGCGTCACCCGAGATGAGGTCCTCCTTGTAGGAGTTGCCCTTCACCTGGCGGATCTGCCCGTTGTTGATCTGTTCCTCGAGCACTGCGATCGCGGCGCCGAACTCGTCCGCGCCCCAGTCGCTCCCGATGTCCACGCCCTGTTCGATCATGATCAGGCCGATCGTGTCGCGCCACTCGTCCAGCACCTCGACGCGACCCTTGAGCTCGGGCTTCCACAGGTCCGAGACGGTCCGTAGCCCACCGGGCACGGCCTCCTTGTTCCAGGCGATGCCGCCGAACCCGGACTGCCAGGTGAGGGAGTGCTTGCGACCCGGGTCGAAGTCGACGTCCTTCAGGGACGGCAGCAGGTTCGTGCTGTTCGGGATGTTGGCGAGGTCGAGCTCCTGCGTGTAGCCCAGCCGGATCATCCGGGCCGCCATCCAGTCGGTCAGGGTGACGATGTCCTGCCCGATGTCCTGACCGTTGGCGAGCTGGCCCTGCACCTTCCCGTAGTACGTGTCGTTGCCGTCGATGTCCTCGCTGTAGGTCGCGTCGATGCCGGTCTGCTCGATGAAGGCGTCCAGCGTCGGGTACGTGCGCGTGGTGTCGTCGTAGTCGAGGTAGAGCGTCCAGTTCGCCCACGCGACGGTCTTCTCGGTGTCGGACACGTCCTTCGCCGGCTCACCGTGGCGCTCTCGCCGTCGCCGCCGGTGGGCGTGCCGGCGGTGCCGCACGCTGCGAGGAAGGCACCGAGCCCCAGCACTCCCGCGCCACGCAACGCCGAACGTCGCGAGATCTGGTGCTGCGCCTGCAGTCTCACCAGCGCTCGGACCTCGGGAGGCATCGCGGCCAGGCGAGCGGCCCTCTCGGCCGGGGACGTCGGGCGTACGGGGCGTCGGGTCATCGGGTTTCCTTCCGGGATGGACGAGCGGACGGCGTCACTCGTCGAAGGCGATCATCACGTGCTTGACGCGGGTGTAGTCCTCGAGGCCGTACATGCTGAGGTCCTTGCCGTACCCGGACCGCTTGAACCCGCCGTGCGGCATCTCCGCGACGATCGGGATGTGCGTGTTGACCCACACGCAGCCGAAGTCGAGCGCCCTCGTCACGCGCATCGCCCGGCCCAGGTCCTTGGTCCAGACACTGGACGCGAGGCCGTACTGCACGCCGTTGGCCCACCGCAGCGCCTGCTCCTCGTCGTCGAAGCGCTGGACGGTGATGACCGGCCCGAAGACCTCGTCCTGGATGATCTCGTCGTCCTGGCGCAGGTTGGCGACCACGGTCGGCTGCATGAAGAAGCCGCCGTCGAAGCCGTCCGCCCGCGCACCACCCGTGCGCAGGTCGGCGTGGTCGGGGAGGCGGTCGATGAAGCCCGTGACGCGGTCGAGCTGGGCCGGGTTGTTGACGGGACCCAGCGCGGCGTCGTCGTCGTCCGGGAGACCGACCTTCGATCGCTTGGCCTGCTCGGTCAGCGCGGCCGCGAAGTCGTCGTGGATCCCGGGCGCCACGAGGACGCGTGTGGCCGCCGTGCAGTCCTGCCCGGCGTTGAAGTACCCGGCGCCGGCGATCCCCTCGGCGGCTGCCTCGAGGTCTGCGTCGTCGAAGACGATCACCGGCGCCTTGCCGCCGAGCTCGAGGTGGACTCGCTTGAGACCGGCTGCCGCGGAGCCCGCGACCTCCATGCCCGCCCGGATGGACCCGGTGATCGCCACGAGGGACGCCGCCGGGTGGCTGACGACGGCACGGCCGGTGTCGCGGTCGCCGGTGACGACGTTGAGGGCGCCCGTCCGGCAGGAACTCGGCGGCGATCTCGGCGAGCAGGAGGGTGGTCTCCGGGGTCGTGTCGGACGGCTTGAGCACCACGGTGTTCCCGGCCGCGAGCGCCGGCGCGATCTTCCAGATCGCCATCATCATCGGGTAGTTCCAGGGCGTCACCTGACCCGACGACGCCGATCGGCTCGCGTCGTACGTACGAGGTGTGGCCGGGCATGTACTCACCGGCCGACTTGCCCTCCAGGACTCGGGCCGCGCCTGCGAAGAACCTGATCTGGTCGACCATCGGCGGCACCTCCTCGCTCGCCGTGAGCGCGTGCGGCTTGCCGGTGTTCTCGGACTCCAGACGGATCAGCTCGTCGGCCCGGGACTCGACGGCGTCGGCGAACCTCAGCAGCGCCTGCTGGCGGTGCGAGGGCGTGGTGCTGCCCCAGGTCTCGAAGGCGGTGGCCGCCGCCGTGTAGGCCGAGTCGACGTCCTGCTCGGAGCCGACCGGCGCGCTGGCGACGACCCGCCCGGTGCTCGGGTCGACCACGTCCGTCCGCCGGTCACCCGCCGGATCGACGTACCGACCGCCGACGAAGCTGCGCAGCTCCCGTACCGTCCCACCCGTCGGACCCTGCATCTGAGGTCTCCTCGCTCGTCGCCGCGTCACGTGCTGCTGGCACACTAATCACAGATGCTGGTCGTTGGATACGGGATCGCTTGACTTTGCTCGCATCACAATGTCGAAACGCGCGATCCTGAAGTCCTGTCGACGACGGATTCACTTGCTTCGCGCGTTTCGGTGAGGACATGATGGGGCGGTGTCATCCCCTGCCACCCGTCCGGTCCTGGACGACGTCTCGAAGCAGATCATCGAGCAGCTCCAGGAGGACGGCCGTCGTGCCTACGCCACGATCGGGCGGGCCGTCGGCCTGTCCGAGGCCGCGGTGCGCCAGCGCGTGCAGCGCCTCGTCGACTCCGGCGTCATCCAGATCGTCGCGGTCACCGACCCGCTCCAGGTCGGCTTCACGCGCCAGGCGATGATCGGCGTGCGCTGCGAGGGCGACCTGGAGGCTGTCGCCGAGGCGCTCGGCGCCATCACGGAGGTCGACTACCTCGTCATCACGGCGGGCTCCTTCGACATCCTGCTCGAGGTCGTCTGCGAGGACGACGACCACCTGCTCAACCTCCTGACGAGCCAGGTCCGGCGCACGCCCGGCGTGGTCAGCACGGAGACCTTCGTCTACCTGAAGCTGCACCAGCAGCACTACAACTGGGGAACCAGATGACCACCACCCCGACCGGCGCCGCAGCGGACCGACGCGGCGCGCGACCACCTGTGGATGCACTTCACCCGGCACTCGGGCTACGCCACGTCGCCGGTACCGGTGATGGTGCGCGGCGAGGGTGCGCGCGTCTTCGACCAGCACGGCAAGGGCTACCTCGACGGGCTGTCGGGACTCTTCGTCGTGCAGGTCGGTCACGGCCGCACCGAGCTCGCGGAGGCGGCCGCCAGGCAGGCCTCGCAGCTGGCCTTCTTCCCGCTGTGGTCGTACGCGCACCCCGCAGCGATCGACCTGGCCGAGCGGCTGGCCGCCCACGCCCCGGCCGACCTGAACCGGGTCTTCTTCACCACGGGTGGCGGCGAGGCGGTCGAGAGCGCGTGGAAGCTGGCCAAGCAGTACTGGAAGCTGGTCGGCAAGCCGGGCAAGCACAAGGTGATCTCCCGGGCCGTCGCGTACCACGGCACCCCGCAGGGCGCTCTGTCCATCACCGGCATCCCCGGGATGAAGGAGCCGTTCGAACCGCTGGTGCCCGGCACGTTCCGGGTGCCCAACACCAACCACTACCGGGCGCCCGAGTACCTGCGCGACGACGAGAAGGCGTTCGGGCGCTGGGCAGCCGACCGCATCGAGGAGGCCATCGAGTTCGAGGGCGCCGACACGGTGGCCGCCGTGTTCCTCGAGCCGGTCCAGAACTCCGGCGGCTGCTTCCCGCCGCCGCCCGGGTACTTCGAGCGCGTCCGCGAGATCTGCGACGCCCACGACGTGCTGCTGGTCAGCGACGAGGTGATCTGCGCGTTCGGTCGGATCGGCGACATGTTCGCCTGCAACGACTACGGCTACGTGCCCGACATGATCACGTGCGCCAAGGGGATGACGTCGGGCTACTCCCCCATCGGCGCGATGATCGCGTCCGACCGGCTGTTCGAGCCGTTCTCGAAGGGCCAGACGACGTTCGCCCACGGGTACACCTTCGGCGGCCACCCGGTGTCGGCTGCGGTGGCGATGGCGAACCTCGACATCTTCGAGCGCGAGGGGATCAACGACCACGTGCACCGCACCGCGCCCGCGTTCAGGTCCACCCTCGAGAAGCTGCTCGACCTGCCCATCGTCGGCGACGTGCGCGGCGACGGCTTCTTCTACGGGATCGAGCTCGTCAAGGACAAGACGACCCGCGAGACCTTCGACGACGACGAGAGCGAGCGGCTGCTGCGCGGCTTCCTCTCCAAGGCGCTGTTCGAGGCGGGGCTGTACTGCCGGGCGGACGACCGGGGCGACCCCGTCGTCCAGCTCGCGCCGCCGCTGATCTGCGGCCAGGCCGAGTTCGACGAGATGGAGAGCATCCTGCGCGGTGTGCTGAGCGAGGCCTGGAAACGCCTGTGACCTCCGACCGCGAGGTGTCGCGGTCGGTCTGGGACGTCACGCTCCCTCGCCGGTCTCCGTCGGTCCCGGCCGTCGCTTGACGGGGACACCGAGGTCGACGTGTGCGTCGTCGGCGGGGGCTTCACGGGCCTGTGGACGGCGTACCACCTGCTGGAGCGTGATCCGTCCCTGGACGTGCTGGTCGTCGAGGCCGACACCGTGGGCTTCGGCGCCAGCGGGCGCAACGGCGGCTGGTGCTCCGGCCTGTTCCCGGTCTCCACGTCGTCCCTGGTGCGGCGGCACGGACGCGAGGCGGCGCTCGACCTGCGACGCGCGGCCGTCGCGGCCGTCCAGGATCTCGGCGACCTGGCGGCCGCGGAGGGGATCGACTGCGACTGGGCGCTCGGCGGCACCGTCGTGGTCGCCCACCACGAGGCCGCGATGGAGCGGGCGCGCGAGGAGGTCGCCGACGCGCAGCACTGGGGGGTCGACCGGGTGGATCTGCTCGACGCGGGCGCGACGGCGGAGCACGTCCAGGCGCAGGGGGCGGTCGGTGGCACCTTCACCCCCGACTGCGCGCGCGTGCACCCGGGCAAGCTGGTGCACGGACTCGCGGCCGCGACGGAGCGACGCGGTGTCCGCGTCGTCGAGCGCACCCGCGCCCTGCGGATCGGGCCCGGTCTCGTCACCACCAGCTCGGGCGAGGTCCGCTGCCGGCAGGTCGTCCGCGCCACCGAGGCCTACACGCCGATGCTCGACGGCGCGCCCCGGCGAGCCGTCGCTCCCGTCTACTCGCTGGTCCTGGCGACGCGGCCGCTGCCGGCCTGGGCCTGGGAGCGCATCGGACTCGCCTCGGGCGAGACGTTCTCCGACCACCGCTTCACGGTCGTCTACGGCCAGCGCACCGCCGACGACCGGCTCGTGTTCGGTGGACGAGGGGCGCCGTACCACTGGCGCTCGTCGATCGCGCCGGAGTTCGACCGCGACCCTCGCGTGCACCACACGCTGGCGACGAGCCTGGGCGAGCTCTTCCCCGTCCTGCACGACGTGGCCGGTGGGCGTGAGCGCCTCGCCGACGTGCCGGTCGACCACACCTGGGGCGGTCCGCTCGGCATCCCCCGCGACTGGCATCCCAGCGTCGGCCACGACCGTGAGCTCCAGATGGCTTGGGCCGGAGGGTACGTCGGCGACGGAGTCGCCCTGGCTCAGCTGGCCGGCGCGACCCTGGCAGACCTGCTCGTGGGCAGGCGGACCGACCGCACCGAGCTGGCGTGGGTGGGGCACAGGTCGCCGCGGTGGGAACCGGAACCCCTGCGCTGGCTGGGGATCAACGCCGGCCTGCGGACGGCACTGGCCGCCGACGCGCAGGAGCGCCGTCGCGGGCGCACCACCTTTGGCTCGGTCGTGAACAGGCTCAAGGGCAGGTGAGCGGTCGTCGGCCGGCCTCCGCTGCCGTCGCACGGACCGGCCGACGCACCAACTAGGCTGCCCCGCGTGACGAACGACAACGCCTTCTCGGACGTGCTCGCCGCCAACCAGGAGTTCTCGTCCACGTACGAGCAGGCCGCGCTCGAGGCGCGTGCCGCGCGTGGGCTGGCCGTGCTGACGTGCATGGACTCCCGGATCGACCCGCTGCGGCTCCTCGGCCTGGCGCCCGGCGACGCGAAGATCCTGCGGAACGCGGGCGCGCGCGTCACCGAGGACGTCCTGCGGACCCTGGTGCTCGCCTCGTACCTGCTCGGGGTCGACCGCGTGATGGTGATGGCGCACACCGGCTGCCGGATGGCGGCGGGTGGCGAGGACGCGATCCACGCCGCGGTGGACGAGGCCGGCGGCCCGGACACGAGGAGCATCGCCTTCCTCACGACGGACGACCAGGAGGCCGCGCTCCGCGCCGACGTGCAGCGCATCCGCTCCTGGCCGTACCTGACGGACATCACCGTGGGCGGCTTCGTCTACGACCTGCAGACCGGACAGTTGCAGCAGGTCCTGTGAGCCCGGAGCCGGCGCGGCCCGGGACGACCAGCGACTAGCGGGGCCCGCGGCGCGCTCGGTTCCGCCAGCAGGGCGTGTGCCAGTGGCGACGCTGCTCGACCGCCGCCTCCTCGCCCATCACCGAGTCGGTCGGCCAGGCCACCACGTGCGCCGTGCCCGGCGCCACCTGCTGCGAGCAGCCGGGGCAGACGTACGGCCGCGTGGCGCCCGCACCGGTGACGTGGCGGACGAGCCACTCCCCGTCCGGGTGGGACTCGGTGCGCTGCAGGCCCCCGAGGGACACGTCGAGGTCGCGCTCGGGCACGTGCCCCTCCACGTGCCCGGCGACCCGACGGCAGTCACGACCCGGGCGTCGGGGGCGGTTGCTGCGGGGCACCCCCGCGAGTGCTGCCGGTCAGCCCCCGCTGCCCGGCACCTGGGCCCCGACCACCCGCGCGGCCACGGTCTCGGCGAGCTGCCTGCTGAGCGTCAGGCCGTCGACGCCCGTCGGAGCGGCACGGACCTGGACACCCACGAGCACGTCCCCCAGGGTGACGACGGTCTGCACCGCCTCCTGCCCGCCCGAGCCGGGGACGACGCGGCTGAAGGCCGCGTTCCCGGCGGCCGTCGTGAACCCGGTCGTCACTCCCGTGTCGAGCCACCGGCAGGCGCCGGTGTCGTCCGTGGCCTCCGCGAAGGCACCGGCCCCCTGACCGCGGGAGTAGGCGGTCACGTTGGTGCTCACGTCGAGCTGGTCCAGGCGGTTGCTGTTCTCCTCGGCCCACTGGTCGCTCGCCCCGGCGATCGGCTCGGTGCCGGCCCGATCGAGGTTGCAGGCCTGACCCATCGCCACCGGGATCAGCCGGTACGCGGTCGCGTCGAGCTGCACCATCGGACGCGGCAGGTCGCCCTGTACCGGCAGTACGTCGAGAGGGATCTCCACGGCGTTCTCGCCCGGGCCCAGCGTCGTCGGGTCGACCTCCGGGGCGGGCGGGGGCGTCGGGTCCGCGGTGACCGTTCCGGGCGTCGTGGTCGCCGACGGCGTCAGGCGGATGCCGGTCTCCGACGGGGTGGAGGCGACGTCGGCCGAGCGCTCACCCTGTTGCCAGGCGGCCACGCCGACGGCTCCCAACGGCAGGGCCAGGCCCACGGCGACGGCGGCTCCCACCGCGACCCGGCGTCGCCGCCGCACCCGGCGGGCGCCGACGCGAGCGCCCGCCACCAGGGACGCGACGTCGACGTCGCCCGTACGCAGCCCGTCCGTCAGCGCCGCGGTCAGGCGCTCCTCGAGGTCGTTGCCGATCACCGCGCCACCCCCCTCGACCGGTCAGCCACGGTCGCCACCGCCGTCCAGCATCCCGCGCAACGACGCCAGGCCACGGTGGGCGTTGCTGCGGACGGTGACGGCCGAGCAGCCCATCAGGTCCGCGATCTGAGCGTCCGGCAGGCCCTCGTAGTGACGGAGCACCAGGACGGTGCGCTGCTTGGTGGGGAGCCGCCTCAGCAGTGCCAGCATCTGGTCGGTCTCCGCGTGGTGCTCGGCGCGGTCGAGCGTGGACGACTCGGGGAGCCACTCGTGCTCCGTCGGGCGTTCCTTGCGGACGGCGCGGCGCCAGAACGACGTCGACGCGTTGACGACCATGCGCCGCACGTACGCGTCCGGGTCGTCCGCGCGCTCGATCCGCGACCACGATGCCCACACCTTCGCGAGCACGTCCTGCACGACGTCCTCGGCGTGGTGGGGGTCCTTCAGGAGACCCCGTGCCAGCCGGACGAGGGCCGGACCGCGCGAGGCGATGAACTCCTCGGCCGTGCCGGTGCGCGACGGGCCACGCTCCTGCACCACGGCTGCGCCACTCCCCCGGTCGGGACGGATCGCGGGCACCGGCCTCCGCCGCACCCACGGTGCGGTCGGCGCCGCTCCCCCGTCCGCGAGTGCCACTGCCACACCTGCACGACGCGGACGAGAGCCCTGGCGTTGCACGCCGGGGCGGATGCAACGGTACCGGGCACGTCCTCACGCGGCGGGGTCGAGGGCTGCTACCTGGCCGCCGAGAAGCCGGCCTTCACCCCTCCGAACTGGCTGTTCGGGCCGGCGTGGACGGTGCTCTGCGTGTTGCTCGCCGTCTCCGCCCGGCGGGGGCTGCCGGCGGGGAGGGGTGTCCTACTCGTTCCGTCGTACGTCGCAGACCTCGGGGCAGGGCTGGAACCCCGCTGACGCGTACGTCGCGACGGCACCGACGTTCGAGCTCTCCGCGCACACGATCGCACTGGACGATCCCATCTCGCGAAGGGCGGCAGCGGCAGCGAGAGTGATCGCCTTGGCGTGACCACGACCCCGATGATCGCCGTGCACACCGATCGGCTCAAGCAGTCCGGGACGCCCGCGACCAGCTGACCACACCGCCGCCACTGCCACAGCGTCGTCCTGCTCGTCGAGAGCCATGAGACAGCGCGCCTCGGCATACGGCGCACCTCCGGCCATCGCGCGCCAGCGGTCCACCGCGCGCCGGCGGTCCTCCTCGGCCATGTTCGAGCCGCGGAACGCTGACCAATGGACGCCGACCCACACGTGGGCGCGGTCGGGTCCGACCCTCTCGATGCGCAGGCCGCAGTCGACGACGGGACCGGAGAGGTCGCGGTGAAAGGGCGTCCAGGGCTCGTCGTACTGCCACCCGTGGTCGATGAGGACCTGCGAGAGCAGGTCGCCACAGCGTGCTTCGACGACCGCACTGCCGGGATCCAGGACTCCGCGCACAGGCTCGGTGATGTCGACGAGCAGGCGGTGGATCAGTCCTTCGTCGCCTTGCAGCTCCGGGTCGATGGCCATCCGCAGCAGCCGGGGGCCGTCGAGCAGTCCGACAGCGACGATCCGCTCTGCGCGAGACCACACGCGCAGGGCAGCAGCCGTGGCCTCAGGGCCACCGCTCCAGTGAAAGCCCACGTCGCCCGGGTGCAGCTGCATCGGCGCTCGGTCGTACTGCCACTGCCTGAGCGCAGCTGCCGCCTCGCGCAGCCCAGCGACATCAGGTGCAGCCATCGCGATGCTCACGAGTCGATCAAGCCTCACGGGGTCGCGAACCACAAGCGACTTACGGTGTGACCGCCCCCGTCGACGTCATGCGGCGGGTCCTGCCGGATCGTGGCTCTCTCCGGACCTGACGACTCACTCAACGGCTCGCGGGCGTGACGGCGTCAGCGCCAGCTGCACCGACGCGACGGGCACGAACCCTGCGCCGAGGAAGAGCCGCAGGCTGGCCACGTTGCCCGGAGCCACGCGCGCCCACACCGGGTCGCCGAACGGCACCAGCCGCAGGCCGTCGGCGAGCAGGTCGCGGCCTGTCCCCAGGCCTGGCCGTGCGACCTCGATGCTGGTCTCGGTCAGGCCCGCGACACCCCGTCCGAGCGTGAGCACGCCGCGGCCGACGGCGCCGCCGGCAGGGACGGGATCGCCGTAGGCGACCAGGTCGTCCCGCCAGACGCGACCGTGCGCAGCGCGCGGGTGGTCGTCGAGGTCGGGGCGACGCACGAGCGGGCCACCTTCACCGGTCCCCCGGCCCACCAGGAGCACATCGAGGCTGTCGACCTCACCTCCGGCGGCGAGCGCTGTCACCACGGCGGGGTGGTGGGCGCCGCCGAAGCCGTCCGCACCGAGGGCCTCGAGACGCTGCACCGTCCAGGGGTCCCCCGCGGCGACGTAGGCGTGCCCGGTCAGCGCGACCACCGCCACCGTGCGGTCGCGCCACGGCGGGACGAGCTCCACCGCCCCGTCCGCAGGCGGCACCGACCCCGTGGCCGCGCGCCGGAGCACGTCGGCCAGCGGGTGCGTCACGGTTGCCGGCCCGAGTGGATGGGTACGGCCGGTCAGGAGGCGTAGGTGCGGAACCCGCGGCCCGCCTTGCGACCGAGGTACCCGGCCGTGACGAGGTGCTCGAGCAGGGGCGCGGGCGCGTAGCCGCGCTCCCGGAACTCCAGGTAGAGCTCGCGCTCGATGGCCAGCGACACGTCGAGGCCCACCACGTCGAGCAGCTCGAACGGACCCATCGGGTAGCCGCAGCCCGTCTTCATCGCGGTGTCGATGTCGTCGGCGGTCGCGTAGTGCGCCTCGAGCATCTTCACCGCGTCGTTGAGGTAGGGGAACAGCAGGGCGTTCACGATGAACCCCGAGCGGTCGGCGCAGCGCACCGGGTGCTTGCCGAGCTTCTCGCACACGTCGACCACGGTCGCGGCGACGTCGTCCGCTGTCGACACCGTGCTGACCACCTCGACGAGGGACATCACCTGGGCGGGGTTGAAGAAATGCATCCCGACCACGTCGCGCGGGCGCTGGGTCGCCGCCGCGCACTCGACGACGGGCAGCGACGAGGTGGTCGTCGCCAGGATCGCGCCCGGCTTGCAGATGTCGTCGAGGTTCGCGAACAGAGTGTGCTTGACGCCCAGGTCCTCCACGACGGCCTCGACGACGAGGTCGACGTCGCGCAGGTCGTCCAGCGACGTGGTCCCGCTGACCCGTGCGCGGGCCGCGTCCGCGTCGGCGGCCTCGATCTTGCCTCTGCCGACCGCCTTGTCGAGGCTCTTCGCGATGCGGGCCCGCACCCCGTCGGCCTTGTCGGTGCTGCGGGCCACGACGACCACGTCGTACCCGGCCTTGGCGAACACCTCGGCGATGCCGCTGGCCATCGTGCCCGACCCGACCACGCCGACCGTGCGGACCGTGCGCAGCGCCTCGCCCGAGCCGTCCTGCTCGGCCGGGGTCAGCGCGTCGGCGACCACCTTCGAGGACCCCGGCTCCGCGTACGTGTAGAAGCCGCGCCCGCTCTTGCGTCCCTTGAGACCCGCCGTGACCATCTGCTTGAGGATCGGGCTGGGCGCGTGCAGGCGCTCGCGACCCTGCTTGTACATCGTGTCGAGGATCTCGTACGCGGTGTCGAGGCCGATCAGGTCCATCAGCGCGAGCGGGCCCATCGGCAGGCCGCAGCCCAGCGTCATGGCCGCGTCGATGTCCTCGCGCGAGGCGTAGTGCGACTCGTACATCGAGACGGCGTGGTTGAGGTAGCCGAACAGCAGGGCGTTCGCGATGAACCCGGCCTTGTCGCGCACGACGACCGGCATCTTGCCGATGCGGGCGGCGAGCGCCGTGACGTCGTCGACGACGTCGTCCTCGGTGACGACCGTCCGGATCACCTCGACGAACTTCAGCACCGGGGCGGGGTTGAAGAAGTGCATGCCGACGACGCGGCGCGGGTTGTGGGTGGCGACGGAGATCTCCGTCACCGACAGGCTCGAGGTGTTGGTGGCGAGGACGGCGTCGGGCTTCACGATGCCGTCGAGCGACGCGAAGATCTCCCGCTTGAGGTCGAGGTGCTCGGGAACGGCCTCGACGACGAGCTCGCAGTCGGCGAAGTCGGCCAGGTCGCTGGTGAAGGTGACGCGCCCCACGAGCTCGGCCTGCGCCTGCTCGCTGAGCTTGCCGCGCGCGACCGCGCGACCCGTGGACTGGTCGAGGTGGGCGCGTCCGCGCTCGAGACCGTCCTCGTCCGGCTCGTAGGCGACGACCTGGAGGCCGTTGCGGGCGAAGACCTCGGCGATGCCGGCCCCCATGGTGCCCAGACCGACCACACCGACCCTGGCGAAATCGCGCGTCATCACGGCTCCTCGTGCGTGCTCTGCGGCGGGAGGCGTGCATCGCGCGCCGTCACCCCACCCTGACCTGCCGGGCATCCTCGCAGAGCCTCTCCGGTGGCCGACAGGGACGGGAGGGGTCGCGGTCGTCACACGCGCAGACGGACTCCTGAGTACGGACCCTCAGGTGTCGACCCACCTGCGTCGATGAGGGTGAGGACATGAGCACCCCGAGCACCCGCCGCACCTGGCTCCGCACCGCGCTGGTCGTGGCGGCCGTGGTCGTCGGGGTCCCCCTGGCCGCCGGGCTCGTGTTCATCTGGAGCTTCTCCGGCGGATGGGACGGGATCCGCCCGAGCGCACAGCCTCTCGACTCCCGGGTCGTCGCCGCTCGCGACGACTCGGTCGAGCGCACCCGCTCCCGTCACGACGACGCGCTCCGACAGGTGATCGCGGCAACGGGTGGTCGGGTGCTCGACGACACCGAGGTGGACACCTGCACCGAAGGCCACAACGACTGGAAGCGGCAGGACGGTTACACCTTGAGCTGCGACAGGACGGCGGCGTCAGCCCTGCAGCTTCCGCCGTCGACCTCGTTCACCGATGCCGCGGGAGCGGTCGAGCGTGCGCTGCTGGACGCCGGGTGGGCGCCTGACGCCTCACGCCCGTACCCGACGAGGGAAGGCGACGAGTCCGTTCTGCGCTTCTCCGGTGGCGATCCGGGCGCCGTGCTGGAGGTCGCCGTGAGCACACGCGCCGCCATGCCGATCTACCTGCCACAGCCGGTCTACGCGGACTGGGCGGGGCAGGCCGGCGACGTGCCGGGTCTCGAGCAGGCGTTCGCCGGTGGCACGGGCGTGCGGCTCCTGGTGGTCACCCGGGTGACCTACTTCCACGACTGACTACGCTCACCCCTCGTGCGCCTGGTCATCTCCCGCTGCTCCGTCGACTACGTCGGCCGGCTCACCGCACACCTCCCGCTGGCGACCCGGCTTCTGCTGGTCAAGGCCGACGGCAGCGTGCTGGTCCACTCCGACGGCGGCTCGTACAAGCCGCTGAACTGGATGAGCCCGCCCTGCACGCTGGTCGAGAGCGTGCCGACCGACGAGCAGGCCGAGGCGGGCGTCGTCGCGGTCTGGACCGTCCAGCACATCAAGAACGAGGACCGGCTCGTCGTCAGCCTGCACGAGGTGCTGCACGACTCGGCGCACGAGCTCGGCGTCGACCCCGGCCTGGTCAAGGACGGCGTCGAGGCGCACCTGCAGCGGCTGCTCGCCGAGCAGATCGAGGTGCTGGGGTCCGGTCACACCCTCGTCCGCCGTGAGTACCCGACCGCCATCGGCCCGGTCGACATCCTGGCCCGCGACGGCGGTGGTCGCGCGGTGGCCGTCGAGATCAAGCGGCGGGGCGAGATCGACGGCGTCGAGCAGCTCACGCGCTACCTCGAGCTCCTCAACCGCGACCCGCTGCTGGCTCCGGTGCGTGGCGTGTTCGCGGCGCAGGAGATCAAGCCGCAGGCCCGGGTGCTGGCCACCGACCGCGGAATCGAGTGCCTGGTGCTCGACTACGACGCGCTCCGGGGTGTGGACGACAGCGGGTCACGGCTCTTCTGACGCGCCCCGCCTCCCCGCCATTCTCGGGAGATTGCACGTCCAGAAGGCCCCGTTGCGACCGTCATTCTCGGGAGAATCGGCCTCCGGGAGGCCCTCATGACCCCGGTTCTCCCGAGAATGGTGGGCGGGTCACGCTTCCGGGTCGCGCAGCCCGACGCAGTCCAGCTGCCAGAACAGCTGGTCGTACACGAGCGTGCCGGTCATCCAGGCCTGGCGGGACGGCAGCGGGTGGACCTGGAACGCCGCATCGGGGATGCGCAGGGAGGGCTTGCGGAAGCCGAGGTCGCCACCGGGCACGAACCCGAGCCTCGCGTAGTACCCCGGTGACCCCTCGAGGAAGACGAGCGGGAAACCGCTGTCCGCCAACGAGTCCAGCGAGCGACGGATCAGCTCGGTGCCGACGCCGCGGCCTTGGTGGTCGGGGTGCACCGACACCGGGCTCAGCACCAGCACGTCGACGAGACGACGAGGGGCGTCGAGGACGTTGCGCGTGTAGAGCACGTGGGCGGCGACCTCACCGTGCACCTCGGCGACGAACGACAGCCCGTCACGTCCGGCCGGGGACGCGAGCAGCGTCTCCTTCAGGCGGGTGACGGTCTCGTCCTCGAAGGCCGCTGTGATGAGGGCGTGGACGGTGTCCGCGTCGGACGGCAGCTCGCGCCGGACGGTCACCGGCTGGTTGAGGGTCACGTGGTCGGAGGCTACGGGCCACCGGGTCTGGCGTCACGGGGATTCCCCGCCGCAGCCCTGCCAGGATGGCCGCATGAGCCGCGTGATCGTGGTGGGCGCCGGCGTGATCGGGCTGTCGTGCGCCGTACGCCTGGCCGAGTCCGGGTACGACACGCACGTCCTGGCGCGCGACCTGCCCCTGGAGACCACGTCGGCGGTCGCCGGCGGACTGTGGCTCCCCTACCTGGCCCAGCCGGCCGACAAGGTGCGGCGATGGGGCGCGGCCACGCTCGCCGAGCTGACCGCCCTCGCCGCCTCGGCCCCCGAGTCGGGCGTCCGCATGACACCCGGCCTGCTCCTGCACCGCGAGCCGGACCCACCACGTCCCGGCTGGGCCGACCACGACGGCCTCGGGCTCGCCCTGGAGCTGGTGGCCGACCCGCGTCCCGGGTACCGGTCCGGCTGGTCGCTCACGGTCCCACTCGTGGAGACCACCGCGTACCTGCCGTGGCTGTCCGAACGCCTCGCGGCCGCGGGCGGCACCATCACCCGAATGCCGCTCTCGGCCCTGCCGCAGCGCGGGGTCGTGGTCAACGCCACCGGCGTCAGCGCCCGCGCCATGGCGGGCGACTCCGAGGTGGCGCCGGTGCGCGGCCAGGTGGTGGTGCGTGGAGAACCCGGGCCTGGACACCTGGTGGGTGGACGAGGACGAGACCGGACGGTCCCCTCTACGCCCTCCCCCGTGGCGATCACGTCGTCGTGGGGGGCACCGCCGAACGAGGTCGATACGACCCGGCCCCGGAACCCGTTGTGGCCGAGCGGATCCTGGCCCGTGCCGGCAGCCGGTGGAGCCACGACTTCGGACGGCGCAGGTGCTGGCCCACCGCGTCGGGCTGCGTCCGGTCCGACCCACGGTGAGGCTCGAGAGCGAGGTCGGAGCCGAGCGCACCGTCGTGCACTGCTACGGGCACGGTGGCGCCGGCATCACCCTGTCGTGGGGTTGCGCGGACGAGGTGCTGTCGCTGGTCGCCCAGCACGCGGAGCAGGCGCTCGCCGAGGCCTGACGCTGACGCGCGTCAGACCAGCCGGACGTCCACCCCCGCCGCACGGAGCTCCTCGACGCGAGCCGGCTCAGCCCCTCGGTCGGTGACCAGCGTGGCCACGGACGACACCGGACAGATCCGGGCGAAGGCACGTCGTCCCAGCTTCTCGGACGCCGCCACCACGATGACGCGGTTCGAGCGGGCCACCATCTGGGCGTTCACGCCGGCCTCGCCCTCGTGGAAGCACGACGCTCCCCCCTCTACGTCGCAGACCGTCGACGCCGAGCACGAGCACGTCGAGCCAGAGCTGTTCCAGCACCAGGCTCGCCAGCGGGCCGGTGAGCTCGTAGGACTGTGGACGCGCTACCCCGCCAAGCGTCACGGTCCGCACGAAGGGGCGCAGCACCATCTCGCTGGCGATGTTCAGGGCGTTGGTCACGACGGTCATCGACGGTCGGGAGCTGGACGCCGCCAGGTCGGCCCGGGCCGCCAGCCGTCGGGCCGTGGCAGACGTGGTCGTCCCGCCGTTGAACCCGACAACCGTTCCCGGGGAGAGCATCTCGCACGCAGCCGCCGCGATCCGGTCCTTGACGTCGTCGCCGCCCTGGCGGTACCTGGCCGGCAGGTCGTAGGCCACCGAGGTCGCGACGACGCCACCATGGGTGCGGGTGACGAGCTGCTGGGACGCGAGCGAGGTGAAGTCGCGGCGCACGGTCGCCTCCGAGACGCCGAGCAGGCTCGCTCCCTCGGTCACCGACAGGCGTCCGCGCTCTCCGAGCAGGTCGAGCAGGCGACGCCACCGCTGCGAGCGGTCAGGGGGGTCACCACCGGGGTCAGCCGCAGGCGCGGCAGGTTCGCTCACCGGCTTCTCACTTCACCCCACCGGCGGTGAGGCCGGCAACCAGGCGCTTCTCGATCACGGCGAAGAGGATCACGACGGGCACGATCGCCACGACCGACACGCCGAACACGTACTGCCAGGCCGAGTCGTACTGCCCGACGAACTTGGTCAGAGCCACCGAAAGCGGTTGGTTCTCAGCGGTGGTCAGGATCACCAGGCTGGCCGCGAACTCGTTCCAGCACGCGACGAAGGTGAAGATGATCGCGGTCACCACGCCCGGCCACACGAGCGGCAGCGTGACGCGTCGCAGGGTCTGCAGTCGTGTCGCGCCGTCCAGCATCGCCGCCTCCTCGATCTCGACCGGGACGGACGCGAAGAAGGAGTGCATCATCCAGGTGGCGAAGCTGAGGTTGAACGCCGCGTTCACCAGGATCATCGCGAGCCAGGTGTCGTTGATGCCCACGGAGAGGAACTCGCGGAACAGCCCCGAGGCGAGCACGGTCGGCTGCAGCATCTGGGTCATCAGCACCAGCAGCAGGAAGACCAGCCGGCCGGGGAACCGGTGCCGCGCCGTGTAGTACGCCGCCGGGCAGGGCGACGGCCAGCACCAGCAGCGTCGCGCAGACGGAGATCACGATCGTCGACACGAGGTTGTACGGCAGCGGCGTCTCGGGCGTCGACCACATCGTCACGTAGTTCTGCGGCGTCCACTCCTGGGGCAGGTAGGTCGCCGGGATGCGCAGGATCTCGGACCGCTGCTTGAACGACCCGATCAGCATGATCAGGTACGGCAGCAGGAACACCAGGGCGACGACGGCGCCCGCGAGCGCCAGCACCCAGCGCGGCGTCCGCACCCTGGCCGGCCGACCTCGGGGTGAGGCGTCGGGCCCGGCCCCGCGCCTGCCGGCGCGGTCTCGGGCTTCCGGTCGGGACGGACGGCGTCCACGGCCGACCGGGCGCGACGGCGCTCATCGGTCCACCTGCTGCATCGGACGCACCAGTTTCAGGTAGATCGCGATCACCACGAGCACGATCACGAAGTTGAGGACGGACAGGGCGCTCGCCGTGTCGATCTGCCGGTCGGACTGGATGAACTTGAAGATCAGCGTCGTCGTCGTGTCGGCGTCGTAGCCGGGGAGGCTGCCGGTCATCACCTTGAGGATGGGCAGCGAGTTGAAGACGTTGATGATGTTGATGAGGACGGCCACCGCGAGGGCGGGGCGCAGGGCCGGCAGGATCACGCTGACGTAGCGCCGCCACGGGACCGGCGCCGTCCATCTGGGCCGCCTCGAGCTGCTCGGCGGGGATCGTCGCCAGCCCGGCCAGCAGCGTGTACACGGTGAACGGCAGCGACACGAAGACCGCGATGCCCATCGAGGCGAGGAAGGCCGGCACCGGCCGCTTGGTGAAGCCGAAGCCGGTGTCGAGCAGGCCGATGTCCACCAGGAACTGGTTGATCACGCCGTAGAACGGGTCGAGCCCGTAGTAGAAGACGGTGGTCGTCATGACCACGCTCGCCGCCCAGGGCACGATCACCGCGAGGCGCACGAGGCGCCGACCCGGGAAGGCCTTGTCGAGGAACTGCGCCAGGCCCATCGAGATGACGACGGTCACCGCCACCACCCCGAAGGTCCACAGGGCGGTGTTGGCCAGGACCCTGTCGAGAGAGCCGAAGCTCGAGCACCCGCTCGTAGTTGGCCCAGCCCGCGGGCCCGCGGTCGACCCCCGACTGCGAGATGTCTCGCGTGGACGACCAGACCATGTAGCCGGCGGGGAAGAGCACGATGGTGACGATCAGCAGCGTCGCCGGGGCCACCCACGGCACCGCCGCCCCGAGTCGGCGCATCGGCGAGGGGCCCGGCCGTCGCGGCTGCAGGGTCAGGTCGGTCATGTTCGCTCCGTGACGTCGAGGGGGCGCGGACGGGCCCGGCCGGGCCGCTGGGACGCGGCCCGGCCGGGAGGTGATCAGCTTCCGGCGTCGGCCTTGGCCTGGATGTCCTTCAGCACGGTCGCCGGGTCGGCGCCCTGCCCGATCTGACCGATCAGGCTCTGCAGGGCACCCTGCGTCGCCGACCAGTTGGGGTTGGTGCTCGGGTAGAACTTCGCGTCCGGGAGGGCCTCGAGGAACGTGGCGATCTCCTCCTTGTCACCGAGCGCGTCGGCACCGGACTTCGTGGTGGGCAGGAAGCCCTCGGCGTCGACGAACGAGGTGTAGACGTCGGCGCTGAAGAAGTAGTCGAGGAACGCCGTGATGGCCGCGGCCTTGTCGCCGTCGTTCTTGAACGCCATCAGGTGGTCGGCCACACCCAGCGTGACCGGCTCGCCGTCCTTGGTCGGGATCGGTGCGGTCTCGTACTTCAGGTCAGGGTTCTTCTGCTCGATCTGTCCGACGGTCGGGGGCAGGCCCTCGGCCATCGCGATCTTGCCCTGGATGAAGACGTCCAGCATCGGCGTGCGGTCGCTCGCGCCCGGGTCGGGCTGGGTGGCGTTCGAGTCGATCATCTTCTTCATGAACTCGACGGCCTCGAGGTTCTCGGGTGTGTCCACGGTGATCTCGTCTCGGCGTCTCCCCAGTCGCCGCCGGCTCCGAACGTCCAGATCGACGTCTCGGCCTGAGCCTCCTCGCTGCCGAGCGGCATGCCGTAGCCGTAGACGCCGCCGCCGAGGGCGTTGACCTTCTGCCCGGCGGCGAGCAGCTCGTCCCACGTCGCCGGCGGCTCGGTCACACCGGCCTGCGCGAGCAGGTCCGTGTTGTAGAAGAGCGTGCGCGACGAGGCGATCAGCGGCAGGCCGTACATGTCGCCGTCGATCGAGGCGTTGTCGGCGAAGGACGGCTGGAAGTCGTCCAGCGTCTCCGGCGAGACGACCTCGGAGGCCGTGTAGAGCAGGTCGTCCGCGGCGAAGCCGGCGAACGCGTCGATGTTGAGGATGTCGGGGGCGTCGTCGGACTGCACCTTCGTGGTGATGACGTCGTTGATGTTGTCCCACGACTCCACCTGCAGGGACACCGTGATGCCCTCGTTCTCGGCCTCGAAGTCCTCGATGATGCCCTCCCACAACGACTTCGTCTGGTCGCTGTAGCTCGGCACCATGAGGGAGATGGACGTCGAGCCGCCGTCACCGGCGTCGCCTCCACCGCCGGATCCGCCACCGAACCCGCACCCGGTCAGCGCCAGGGCGCCCACCATGCCGACTGCGGCGACTCTCCCGGTCCGGCCGAGCCCCTGTCGCGTCGTTCGTCCCACGTTCTGCCTCCACCTCGGCGCCACGCGGCACCGACTTCGTTGTCGCTCGCTTGGATGATCGAACCTGACAGATTCAGGTGCGGTTCAGTCAAAGACCTACCGCCAGGCGTCATCGTGCAGCCTGGTCAGCTCGGCGTCAATGGCTTCGATGTCACGAAATCAGCTCGACGCTTCGTGTTCACCTTGCGAACGTAATGAGTGATCATGATTGTTTTCGTTCAGACATTGACACTGTCAGGCAATCCCGAGCATGATCCGACTCGGCGACCCCCGAGGCGAGGACTGACACCCATGAGCACCACGAGCACGGCCGGGACCCACCTGGCCCGCGAGATCGCGACCCAGCCTGACGACTGGGAGGCGGTCGCACGGCGCCTGCCCGAGGTGGCACACCTGCTGCCCGCGCGCGGCGAGCGCGTGGCGGTGATCGGCTGCGGCACGTCGCTGTTCATGGCGCGCTGCTACGCCGAGCTGCGCGAGCGCGCGGGGCACGGCGTGACCGACGCGTGGCCGGCCAGCGAGCACCGGCTCGACCGCGGCTACGACCGGGTCGTCGCGATCACCCGCTCGGGCACGACCACCGAGGTGATCGAGGTCCTGCGCGGGCTGCAGGGCGGCCCGACGCCGACGACCGTGATCACCGCGGACGGCTCCACCCCGGTGGCCGACCTCGCCGACCCGCTCGGTCCTCAGCGAGGTCGACGAGCAGTCCGTCGTCCAGACCCGGTTCGCCACCACCACGCTGGCACTGCTCCGCGCCGGCCTGGGGCACGACCTGGCCCCCGTCGCCGACCAGGCCCGCGAGGTGCTGGCCGCCGACGAGGCCTCACTCGGGCCCGGCCCGCACCGCCGAGCAGATCACCTTCGTCGGCCGCGGCTGGACCGTCGGCATCGCCGAGGAGGCGGGCCTGAAGCTCCGCGAGTCGGCGCAGCTGCTGGACCGAGGCCTACCCCGCGATGGAGTACCGCCACGGGCCGATCTCCATCTCCGCGCCCGGACCGCGTGGTGTGGGCGTTCGGCGAGGTGCCCGTCGGGCCTGGCCGACGACGTGGCAGCGACCGGCGCGCGCTTCGAGCACGCCGCGATCGACGCGATGGCCGACCTGCTCGCGCGTGCACCGGCTGTGCGTGGTGCGCGCCGCCGACGCCGGGCTGGACCCCGACCAGCCGCGCTCCTCGAGCCGCTCGATCATCCTGGGCGAGTAGGGCCGCCGTGCGGGCAAGCCCCTCGGGCGGGCACGCTGTGCGCGTGCCCAGCACACCTTCTCGCCGTCGACGTCGGGGGCACCGACGTCAAGGCCGAGGTCGTCGACGTCGACGGCACCGTCGTCGTCGACGGCCGCAGCAGCACCGACCACCGGCGGCGACGCCCTCGAGCGCGGTCTCCTCGCTCGGGCGGTCGCTGGTCGACGTGGCCAGGCAGAGGGGCATCGTCGTCGACCGGGCGGGCGTCGTCGTGCCGGGCCTCGTCGACGCCGCGACACGGGGTGGTCCGCTTCACCGCGAACGTGCGCTGGCCGGCGCCCACCGTGGGCCCCGACCTCGCGTCCGCCCTCGGCCTGCCCGTCGTCATCGGTCACGACGTCGCGGCGGCCGGGCTGGCGGAGCACCGGCTGGGCGCTGGACGCGGCGTCGACGACGTCGTCGTGGTCGCGATCGGGACCGGCATCGCCGCAACCCTCTTCAGCGGTGGTCGCGTGCTCACGGCGGGCCGCACGCCGACGGCCGGCTCGGGCAGGCCGGCGAGCTCGGCCACGTCAAGGTCCCGGCTGCGCGGAGCAGCGCCGGTGCGGCTGCGGGGACGTCGGCTGCCTGGAGGCCGTCGCGTCCGCCCGCGCGATCGCCCGCGACTACGCGGCCCTCCGGGGCGAGCAGGTCGCCGGCGCGGCCGAGGTCGTGGCCCGGCTCGGCGACGACCCTCTCGCCCAGCAGGTCTGGGACCGCGCCGTGCAGGCCCTCGCGGAGGGGCTTCACGCCACCTGCGCACTGCTCGCGCCATCGCGCGTCGTCATCGCCGGGGGCCTCTCGGCGGCCGGCGACACGCTGATCGACCCCCTGCGTGAGGCCCTGCGCGGGCCTGGCTCACGTCGTCGTCGTGCCCGACCTGGTGACGGCGTCCCTCGGCACCCGGGCCGGCGTGATCGGCGCTGCCCTGCTCGCGCGGGAGGACGAGGCCACCGTGTTCCACCCGCCGGCACCGGGAAGCGCCGGCGGCGCAGGTGGTCTCGTGAGCGTCGTGGCCGTGGACACCGTCGTCCTGCGCGGCCGGGTCGTGGCCCCCCGTGCGGTGATCGACGACGGCCTCGTCGTGTGCCGCGCCGGCATCGTCGAGTGGGTCGGTGAGGTCGCCGACGCACCCGGGGGGACCGCCGTCCCCGACCGTTCCGACCTGACCCTGCTCCCCGGACTGGTCGACGTCCACTGCCACGGCGGAGGCGGGCACGCCTTCCCCGACGCCGACGCCGACAGGCCTGCGTGAGGCGGCGACCCACCACCACCAGCACGGCACCACCACGCTGCTGGGCAGCCTGGTCTCGGCCACGACCGACGAGCTCGACCGTCGCATCCCGATGCTGGCGTCACTCGCCGAGGAGGGGCTGCTCGCGGGGATCCACCTCGAGGGCCCCTTCCTGTCGGCCGCGCGGTGCGGCGCGCAGGACCCCGCCGCCCTGGTGCCCGGGGACCCGCAGACCCTGGCGCGCTGGCTCCAGCTCGGACGGGGGACCGTCCGCAGCATGACTCTCGCACCGGAGACCGAGCACGCGACCGGGATGGTCGAACAGCTCGCGACCGCCGACGCGGTGGTCAGCATCGGCCACACCGACGCCGACGCCGCGACGACGACGGCGCTGGTGGAGCACGCCGTCCGGGTCGCGGCGCGCGGGTCTCCGCGACCCACCTGTTCAACGGCATGCCGCCGATGCACCACCGCTCCCCCGGACCCGTCGCCGCCTGTCTCGCGGCCGCGGCCCGTGGCGACCTCGTCGCCGAGCTGGTCGGCGACGGCGTCCACCTCGACGACCACACGGTCTCCGCGGTGCTCGACCTCGTCGGTCCGCATCAGGTGGCCCTCGTCACCGACGCGATGGCCGCAGCCGGGATGGGCGACGGCAGCTACCGGCTCGGCGCACTGGACGTCGAGGTGGCCGGCGGCGTCGCACGGCTCGCGGGTGACGAGCCCGCGGAGCAGCGCAGCATCGCCGGTGGCACGGCACACCTGATCGACGTGGTCCGGCGGGCGGCTCGGCCCACCACGGGCTGCACGCCGCGGTCACGGCGGCCAGCGCGACGCCGGCCGCCCTCGTGGGTCTGGACGACGCCGTCGGCGCGCTGCGTCCGGGTCTGTCGGCCGACGTCCTGGTCACCGACGAAGCGCTCGTACCGGTCGCCGTGCTCAGGCACGGCCAGTGGGTCGGAGGTACCCATGCCCGTAGTCCCCTCTCGCGAGATCCTCTCCGCCGCACAGGCCGAGGGCCGAGGAGTCGGCGCCTTCAACGTCATCGCCCTCGAGCACGCCGAGGCCATCGTCGAGGGTGCGGAGCGGGCCGGCCGCGCCCGTCATCCTGCAGCTGTCGGAGAACACCGCCGACTACCACCGGGGCCTCGCTCCGATCGCGGCCGCGTGCCTCCAGGTCGCGGCGGCCAGCAGCGCAGACGTGTGCGTGCACCTCGACCACGCGACGCGGCGGTCGCTCGTCGAGGAAGCCGTCGGGTCAGGCATCGGCTCGGTGATGTTCGATGCCGCCACGCTCCCGTACGACGAGAACGTCTCCGCGACGGCCGAGGTCACCGACTGGTGCCACGCACGGGGCGTGTGGGTCGAGGCCGAGCTGGGTGAGGTCGGCGGCAAGGACGGAGCCCATGCTCCCGGCGTGCGGACCGACCCCGACGACGCGGCCGCCTTCGTCGAAGCCACCGGCGTCGACGCGCTCGCGGTCGCGGTCGGCTCGTCGCACGCGATGCTCACCCGTGACGCGGCGCTCGACCTCGACCTGATCTCCGTTCTGCGCGAACGCGTCCCGGTCCCCCTCGTCCTGCACGGCTCCTCGGGAGTGGACGACGAGGGCCTGCGCAACGCCGTCGCCGCAGGGATGGTCAAGATCAACATCGCGACCCACCTGAACAAGGCCCTGACCGCCGCCGTCCGCGAGGCGCTGGAGTCGGACCCCGCGCTGGTCGACCCGCGCAAGTACCTCGGGCCGGGTCGCGCGGCCGTCGCCGCCGAGGTGGCGCGGCTGCTGCAGGTCCTGTCGCCCTAGCCGTCGGAACCCGTGACGGTGTCGCCCGGCCAGGCGTCGAGCACCCACGCGTCGGCGTCGACCCGCACCCGCGCGACACCGGTCGGCACGCGCGCTCCTGCCGCCAGCCCGCACGCCGCGGGCACCCAGCGGTCCATCACCCCCCGAGGAAGGACCACGAGGACCGTCTCGCCGCGATGCGCGTCCGCAAGGTCGGCGAGAGCCGTCCGGAACCCCACGAGGTCGGTCGTGCGGTCCAGCCCGTCGAGCGTGCTCGCGGGGACCCTCAGCAGCCGGGCTGCCTCGGCGCCGACCTCGCCCGCGGCTGCGGCGTCCGCGGACTGGACGGCCGCGACCCGGTCTGCCACCAGTGCCGGCGCGGACCGGCGCAGGGACGCGGCCGACTCGACGGGCCACAGCAGCAGGGTGGCAGCACACTGCAGGTCGGACATCCGGCCGACCCTAGCGCCGACACGTACGCCGGCGTGGTGTGTGATGGGGCGGTGACCTCCGTGTCAGCCACCTCGCGCCGCGCCTCGGCGCCACCCGTCGTCGACCTGTCCGACGACCTGTTGCGTGAGGCCCTCGTGCTGAAGTGGGGAACTGCGCGCCGCGAGTGGATCGCGTCGTGGGTGGCCGAGATGGACTACGCGCTGGACCCCGCGGTGCAGGAGGCCCTGACCGACGCCGTGCTGCGCGGGGTCACGGGGTACCCGCCGTTCGACGCCGGCACCGGCGTGGGACCCGCCCTGGCAGGCTTCGCCGCCCGGCAGTGGCGGTGGCCCATCGACCCGGGGAACGTGGTGCTCTGCGGCGACGTGATGGCCGGCGTCCGGCTGGCCCTCGAGGTCCTCAGCGAGACCGGTCCGGTCGTGGTGCCGACCCCCGCCTACCCGCCGTTCCTCGACGTCGCCTACGTCACCGGGCGCAGGCGGGTCGACGTCCCCCTCGACCCTGATGCGGACCGCGCCGAGCTGGACCTCGACCGCATCGTGCACGCGCTGTCCCGCGGCGCCCGCACGGTCCTGCTGTGCCAGCCGCACAACCCCTGGGGCCGGGTCTTCACCCGCGGCGAGCTGGAGGGCCTGCGCGACGTCGTGCTCCGGCACGGAGCCCGCGTCATCAGCGACGAGATCCACGCGCCCCTGGTGCTGACCGGAGCCCAGCACGTCCCGTACCTGACGCTCGAGGGGACGGCGGACCACGCCGTCGCGGTCGTCGCGGCGTCCAAGGCGTGGAACACGGCCGGGCTGAAGTGCGCGCAGATCGTGACGGGCGACCGGGCGACCGCCGACCGGCTGCGCAGCGTGCCGCTCGTGGCCAACCACGGCCTCAGCCCGCTCGGTGCGGTGGCCGCGGTGACCTCGTACACCCGAGGCGAGCCCTGGCTGACGTCGCTGCGCGGGCGGCTCGGCAGCCAGCGAGACCTGTTCTCCCAGCTCGTGTCCGAGCACCTGCCACTGGCCCGTGCGCGTCCGGTGGAGGGCACGTACCTGGCGTGGGTCGACGTGCGCGCCTACGGCCACGAGCAGCCCGCACGCCTCGCGCAGCAGCGCGGCAACGTCTGGGTGATGGCCGGGGACGAGTTCGGCGCGGGTGGCGCCGGGCACGTGCGGGTCAACCTCGCGACCTCGCCCGACCGGCTGCGCGAGACCGTGACCAGGCTGGCGACCGCCTGGGCCTGACCGTCCCGCTCAGACCTCGAGCCGGTGAGCCCGGCGGATCTCGTCCACCACCGCGCCCATGATGTCGGTGAGCCCGAAGTCCTTCGGCGTGAACACCGCGGCGACGCCACGCTCGCGCAGCCGACGCCCGTCGCCCTCGGGGATGATGCCGCCGACCACGACCGGCACGTCGTCGAGGCCGGCCGCGCGCAGCCCGTCCACCACCTGGGGCACCAGGTCCATGTGGGACCCCGACAGCACCGACAGCCCCACGACGTGGACGTCCTCCGCCACCGCCGCGGCGACGATCTGCTCGGGTGTCAGCCGGATGCCCTGGTAGACCACCTCGAACCCCGCGTCCCGGGCCCGGACCGCCACCTGCTCGGCGCCGTTCGAGTGCCCGTCGAGCCCCGGCTTGCCGACCAGGAAACGCAGCCGCGAGCCGAGCTCGTCACCGGTCGCACGCACCCTCTCGCGGACGGCGGACAGCGCGTCGGTGGCGGACCCCGGCGCTCCACGCGAAGCCCCCACGGCCCCACTGACACCGGTCGGCGCGCGGTACTCCCCGAACTCCTCCCGCAGGGCCTGCGCCCACTCCCCGGTCGTCACGCCCGCCCGCGCGCACTCCAGCGTGGCCGGCATGAGGTTGGCGCCCGAGCGGGCGTCCTCGGCCAGTCGCGTCATCGCACCGGCGACCTGCTGCCGGGACGTCGGGTCCGCGTCACGCTCGGCCCGCCACGCCACGACCGCCTCCACGGCGCGCGCCTCGACGTCCGCGTCGACGGTCTGGACCGCGGTGTCGAGGTCGGCGGTCAGCGGGTTCGGCTCCGAGGTGGCGAAGCGGTTCACGCCGACCACGACGTCCTCACCGGCCTCGATGCGCTGACGCCGCAACGAGTGCGAGGCGACGAGCGCCTGCTTCATGTACCCGGACTCGACGGCGGCGACGGCCCCGCCCATCTCCATCACGCGTGCGATCTCCGCCGTTGCGCCCGCGGCGATCTCGTCGACCTTGGCCTCGACGACCGGGCTGCCGTCGAACAGGTCGTCGTACTCGAGCAGGTCGGACTCGTAGGCGAGGACCTGCTGGATCCGCAGGCTCCACTGCTGGTCCCACGGCCTCGGCAGCCCCAGCGCCTCGTTCCAGGCCGGAAGCTGCACGGCGCGCGCTCTGGCCCGCTTCGACATCGTGACGGCGAGCATCTCCAGGACGATGCGCTGCACGTTGTTCTCGGGCTGAGCCTCGGTGAGCCCCAACGAGTTCACCTGCACGCCGTACCGGAAGCGGCGCTGCTTCGCGTCGGTGACGCCGTACCGTTCCCGGGTCAGCTCGTCCCACAGCTCGACGAAGGCGCGCATCTTGCACATCTCCTCGACGAACCGCACGCCGGCGTTGACGAAGAACGAGATGCGCGCGACCACCTCGCCGAAGCGCTCCTGGGGGACCTGCCCCGAGTCGCGGACGGCGTCGAGCACGGCGATGGCCGTGCAGAGCGAGTACGCGACCTCCTGAACCGGCGTCGCGCCCGCCTCCTGCAGGTGGTAGCTGCAGATGTTGATCGGGTTCCACGTCGGGATCTCGTTGACCGTGTAGGCGACCATGTCGGTGATCAGCCGCAGGCTCGGCCCGGGCGGGAACGCGTAGGTCCCCCGCGACAGGTACTCCTTGATGATGTCGTTCTGCGTCGTGCCCGCCAGCGCGGACGGGTCCGCCCCCTGCTCCTCCGCCGCCACCTCGTAGAGCGCGAGCAGCCACATCGCGGTGGCGTTGATCGTCATCGACGTGTTCATCTCGCCGAGCGGGATGTCGGCGAACAGGCTGCGCATGTCGCCGATGTGGCTGATCGGCACGCCCACCTTGCCGACCTCGCCGCGCGCGAGGGGATGGTCCGGGTCGTAGCCGGTCTGCGTGGGCAGGTCGAACGCCACGCTCAGGCCGGTCTGGCCCTTCTCGAGGTTCCGGCGGTACAGCGCGTTGGACTCGGTCGCCGACGAGTGCCCGGCGTACGTGCGCATCACCCACGGACGGTCCCGCTCGGGACGCGCCGGCCGGCTGGGGTCCTGCTCCATCACTGTGCCTCCTCGCGGGTGCTGCGAGGTTACCGACGAGTCACCAGGCCGGACAGGGATGCGCCGGGTGAGCGTCGTCACGCGCGACGCCTCGAGCGGGAGGTGAGGAGTGGGGCACGCAACCGGCTCGGCTGCCCCACTTCTCACGTCTCGCGCAGGGCTGTCAGCCCAGCTCGGAGTCGCGGTAGCACCAGCGCCACGCCTCGCCGGCCTCGATGCTGCGCATCACGGGGTGCCCGGTCCGGCTGAAGTGCGCGTCGGCGTGCTGGCCCGGCGACGAGTCGCAGCACCCGACGTTGCCGCAGTCCAGGCACATGCGCAGGTGAACCCACGTCAGGCCGTCCCGCACGCAGTCGGGGCAGACCCCGGGCGTGGACGGCCGCAGCGCGGCAGGCGCGGCCAGGAGGTGCTCGCACTGCCCGCCGGGACGCTGCGGGGCGAGCAGGTCGCCGTGGTGCTCCTGCGGGTCCCAGCGCTCGTCCGCCCCCACCAGCACCGACTCCTCGAGGTCGAGCAGGGTCATCACCCGTTCCAGGACCTCGTGCGCGACGACGCCCTCGTCCCGGATCCGCAGCACCTCGGCGTGCTCGGCTGCGAGCATCTCCCGACGCAGGCGCAGCGCACGGCGTGTGGGCGACTCGTCCTGCGGCGTGCGCTCCCCCAGCAGCTCCCAGGCCAGGTGGGTGCGGCGCTGGGACTGCAGCCGCAGGTTCGTGAGGGTGCCGTCCGGGTCACCCTCCGAGCCTGCGGCGGCATCCATCTCGGCATCCAGCACCCGCAGCCCGGCGGCCGTGGCGTCCTGCAGGACCGCCGCCTCCTGCAGCCTGTCCTCGAGCGGGTCGGGACCGTGGACGTCGAGGCGCCGCACCAGCCACGGCAGCGTCGAGCCCTGCAGCAGCAGCGTGGCGAATGTGACGACCAGCGCGATCAGCACGAGCACCTCGCGGTGCTCGGTCTCGGCAGGCAGAGCGAACACGGCCGCCAGCGTGACCACGCCGCGCATCCCCGCCCAGGACACGACTGCCACGAACTGCCACGGCGGGGCGGGGTCCTTCTCCCGCACCCCGCGCAGCCGTCGGGGCAGGTACGTCGCCGGGAAGACCCAGAGGGGACGCAGGAGCACCACCGCGAGAAGCACGCCGACGCACGCCACGACGATGGTCACGAGGCCCAGGTCGCTGGATCCCACGTCCGACACGATGCGGCGGGCCTGCAGGCCGATCAGAAGGAACACGCTGTTCTCGAGCAGGTGGGAGATCGTGCGCCAGTAGGTGCGCTCCGAGATCCGGGACGCCGCGCTCTGCACGACCGGGGCCTTGTGCCCCATCAGCAGGCCCGCGACCACGACAGCGAGCACCCCGGACGCGTGGATCTGCTCGGCGGGCAGGAACGCGACCCACGGCGCGATCAGGGAGAGCGTCGTGTCGCTCACCGTGTCGGTGAGGCGGCGCCGGATCTTGCTGAAGACGTACGCGACGGCCAACCCCACGGCGACGCCCGCACCGGCCGCCCAGGCGAAGTCGAGCCCGATCAAGCCGAGCTCGGCCAGGTCCAGCCCGGGCTCGTCGCCTCCTCCGCCCGCGCCGGAGACGGCCGACGCCGCCAGGATCGCCGCCGTCGCCGTCCGCAGGCACACCAGCGCCGTGGCGTCGTTCACCAGCGACTCGCCCTCGAGGATGGTGACGATCCGTCGCGGCATGCCGACGCGCCGCGCGATCGACGTCGCGGCGACCGCGTCGGGAGGCGCCACGACGGCACCGATGGCGAACGCGGCGGCCCAGCTGATCGGCAGCAGCGCCTGGGCGACGGCCCCGACGCCGAGCGTGGTGAAGATGACCAGGCCGACCGACAGCAGGGCGATCGGACGGGTGTTCGCCCGGAAGTCGAGCAGCGACGTGCGGATCGCGGCGGAGTACAGCAACGGTGGCAGCAGGCCCACGAGCACGAGCTCGGCGGTGATCTCGACGTCCGGCACGAACGGCATGAGCCCGATCCCGAGCCCGAGGACGGTGAGCAGGAGCGGGGCCGGGACGCTGAGCCGGGAGGCGAGCGCCGTTCCCGCGAGGACCACGACCACCAGGCTGACGAGCACCACTGCGACGGACATGAGCGCATCCTCCCCCACGTCCCAGTCGCATGTCGGCGGCGCCCGCCGCACACTGGACGGGGGCCAGGCGACGACCTGGCCTACCGGCGAGGAGAGGGGCGGCCGTGGCCGAGTGGGGCAGCTACTCGTTCCTGTTCGGACCCCTGGTCGCGGCCGTGGTGCTCCTGGTCCTGATCGGCCTGCTGCGGTGGACGTTCACCCGAGGCAGGTCGCTCGTCCCCGGGAGGCCCCGGCCCGGGAGGCCGGACGACTACGGCCTGCTGGTCGCGGTTGCGTCACCCGCCACGGTCATCGAGGCGGAGATGCTGCGGAGGCGGCTCGAGGACGCGGGCATCCGCTCCACCCTGGCCCAGACGACCGAGGGTCCGCGTGTGATGGTGTTCCGGACCGAGCGACTCGTCGCCGAGCACGTCCTCACCCGAAACGGCTCTGGCTGACCGGCTGCCTGGTGACGTCGGCGCCCAGTGACTGCAGGGTGCCCGCGAAGTCCGCGTAGCCGCGGTCGACGTGCTCGACCCCGGACACCTCGGTGAACCCGTCCGCGACCAGGCCCGCGATCACCAGGGCCGCGCCGGCGCGGATGTCGCTGGCCTCCACCGGCGCCCCCGACAGGCCGGCACGGCCGCGCACCAGCACGTGGTGGCCGTCGATCGTCAGGTCCGCGCCGAGACGGACCAGCTCGTGGGCGAACCGGAATCGCGCCTCGAAGAGGTTCTCGGTGATCACACCGGACCCCTCAGCCACCGCCCCGAGCGTGAGGGCGAACGGCTGCAGGTCGGTCGGGAACCCGGGGTACGGCAGCGTCGCGATGTCGACCGCGCGCGGACGGCGGGGCCCGACCACGCGGATGCCCTCGTCGCTCACCACGACCTCGGCACCCGCCAGCCGCAGCTTGTCGAGGCTCGTACGCAGGTGCTGAGGACGGGCTCCGCGCACGAGGACGTCGCCGCGGGTGGTCGCTGCGGCGTAGCACCAGGTGCCGGCCACGATCCTGTCCGGCACGACCTCGTGCGTCACGGGGTGCAGGCGGTCGACCCCTGTCACGAGAAGCCGCGTGGTCCCGATGCCACGGATCTGCGCGCCCATCTCCATCAGCATGCGAGCCAGGTCATCGATCTCGGGCTCACGCGCGACGTTGTCGAGCTCGGTCGTGCCGTCCGCGAGAGTGGCTGCCATCAAAAGGTTCTCGGTGGCGCCCACGGACGGGAAGGCCAGCGGCACCGCCGCCGCACGCAGGCCCCCGGGCGGCGCCTCGGCGATCAGGTAGCCGTGGTCGACGTGCACCTGGGCGCCGAGCGCACGCAGCCCGTCGACGTGCAGGTCGAGACCGCGTGAGCCGATCGCGTCGCCACCGGGCACCGCGACGTCGGCCTGCCCGGTGCGGGCGACGAGGGGACCCAGCACGCTGATCGACGCCCGCATCGCCCGCACGAGCTCGTAGTCGGCCCGGTGCCCCGGCTCGTCGGGGACGTCGATCTCCAGCACCCCGGCGTCCTTGTCGTGCTGCACGTCGCAGCCCAGGCGACGCAGCAGCTCGGCCATGATGCCGACGTCGACGATGTCGGGGACGGACGTCAGGACACTCGGCCCGCGGGCCAGCAGCGTCGCGGCCATCAGCTTCAGCACGCTGTTCTTCGCGCCCGCGACCGTGACCTCACCGGTCAGCCGCGCGCCGCCGACGACCCGGAAGCACTCCACGCAGCGAGCCTATGCTCATCGACCTGGTCGGAGCCCCGGCGGGCACGCGGCCGGAGGCCACCTAGGCTGAGCCCATGGCAGTCAGGATCAACCGGGTGTACACCCGCACCGGCGACGACGGCACCACCGGCCTCGGTGACTTCAGCCGGACGCGCAAGACCGACGTGCGACTGGCGGCCTACGCGGACGCGGACGAGGCGGGCGCGGTGCTGGGCGTCGCCCTGACCGCCGGCGGCCTGCCCGACGACGTCGTCACCCTGCTGCAGCGCGTGCAGAACGACCTGTTCGACGTCGGCGCCGACCTGTGCCTGCCGCTCGCGCAGGAGTACGCCTACGAGCCGCTGCGGATGCGCGCGGAGTGGGTCGCCGAGATCGAGGGCGCGATCGACCACTACAACGAGAAGCTGCCGAAGCTGACCACGTTCGTGCTGGCCGGCGGAACCAGCCAGGCAGCGCACCTGCACCTGGCCCGCACCGTCGCCCGCCGGGCCGAGCGGTCCGTGTGGGCCGCGGTCGAGGCCTACGGCGGCGACGTCGACGGTGGCGTCAACACCATCGCGGCGCAGTACCTGAACCGGCTCTCCGACCTGCTCTTCGTGCTGGCCCGGTACGTCAACGTGGTCGCTGGTACCGGGGACGCCCTGTGGCAGCCGGGCGGCGGCCGCGAGTCGAGCTGACGCTCAGGTGACGCGCCCGAACTGACCGGGCGGCCCGGCCTCGGCCCACGACGTCAACCCGGTGTGGGCCTCCGCGCTCAGGGCGAGGTCGACCTCGTGCCCGTCGTAGCGACAGCTGACCACCGACATGCCGGGCAGGACGGCCAGCACCTCCCCGCCGACGGGCACGCGCTCGCCGACGACCTCCAGGCGCGAGCGCTCGAAGGTGAGGGCAGGCCGCAGCGACAGCGAGAAGACCCGGAACCACTCGAGCCGTCCCGGGCCGTAGCGTGCGACGCCGATCGTCCAGGACCGGCCCTCGTCGACGACGCGCACGGAGCAGTCGAACGCAGCGAAGCGACGGGCGAGGGCCACCCGGCGCACTGAGACGAGGGTGACGCCGACGACCAGGAGGAACGCGACCCCCGCGGCGATCTCGAGCGGGACGGTCCAACCACCCACGACGTCCGCCGAGTGGTGTCAGTGACCGCTGCGGGCCGTGGGGGCGTCCTCGACATCGACCTTCTCGGCCACGACGAGCACCCGGTCGTTCTCGACGGAGAGGAACCCGCCGTCGACCTCGGCCGTCACGACCTGACCGTCGGTCGGGGTGACCCGCACCTCACCGGGGGCCAGGACGCCCAGCATGGGCGTGTGGCCGGGGAGGACGCCCAGCTCACCGTCGAGGGTGCGGGCCATCACCATGGACGCGTCACCGGACCAGATCGTCCGGTCCGTCGCGACGAGCTCGACATGCAGAGTGCCCACGGGCCTGCCTCTCACCTCGGGGGCGCCGGGTCACGGCGCCCGCAACATCTCCGACCTTAACGGCTGGCCGGTGCCGTCCATCATCCGCCTCGTCGGGCTGAGCACCGGAACCCCGCACCACCCGGACGGGCGGGCGGGGCTCCGGGTCGCGTCAGCGTGGAGCGGTCACTCGCCCGTCTGCTTCTGGATCTGCGCCCACTTCTTCTCGACGTCGTCGAGGCCACCGCACATGAAGAAGGCCTGCTCGGCGACGTGGTCGTACTCGCCGTCCGCGATCTTCGAGAACGCCTCGACCGTGTCACCGACCGACACCGTCGAGCCCTCGACCCCGGTGAACTGCTTCGCCACGTAGGTGTTCTGCGAGAGGAAGCGCTGGATGCGGCGCGCACGGTTGACGAGGATCTTGTCCTCCTCGGACAGCTCGTCGATACCGAGGATCGCGATGATGTCCTGCAGCTCCTTGTTGCGCTGGAGGATCTGCTTGACCCGCACCGCGGTGTCGTAGTGCTCCTGGGAGATGTACCGGGGGTCCAGGATCCGCGACGTCGAGGTCAGCGGGTCGACCGCCGGGTAGATACCGAGCGACGCGATGTCACGCGACAGCTCGGTGGTGGCGTCGAGGTGCGCGAACGTCGTGGCCGGCGCAGGGTCGGTGTAGTCGTCAGCGGGAACGTAGATCGCCTGCATCGAGGTGATCGAGTGGCCACGGGTCGACGTGATCCGCTCCTGCAGCACGCCCATCTCGTCCGCCAGCGTGGGCTGGTAGCCCACGGCCGAGGGCATGCGGCCCAGCAGCGTCGACACCTCGGAACCCGCCTGGGTGAACCGGAAGATGTTGTCGATGAAGAGCAGCACGTCCTGCTTCTGCACGTCGCGGAAGTACTCCGCCATCGTCAGGGCCGACAGGGCGACACGGAGTCGGGTGCCCGGAGGCTCGTCCATCTGACCGAAGACGAGCGCCGTCTGCGCGAGGACGCCGGCCTCCTCCATCTCGGCGATGAGGTCGTTGCCCTCACGGGTGCGCTCACCGACGCCGGCGAACACCGACACACCGCCGTGGTCCTTGGCGACGCGGGCGATCATCTCCTGGATGAGCACGGTCTTGCCGACGCCTGCACCACCGAACAGGCCGATCTTGCCGCCCAGCACGTACGGGGTGAGCAGGTCGATGACCTTGATGCCGGTCTCGAACATCTCGGTCTTCGACTCGAGCTGGTCGAAGGCCGGTGCCTTGCGGTGGATCGGCCAGCGCTCGGTGATCTCGAGCTTCTGACCCTCCTCGAGGTTCAGGCAGTCACCGGTCGCGTTCCAGACGCGGCCCTTGGTGACGTCGCCGACCGGGACGGAGATGCCCTCGCCCGTGTCGCGCACCGGCAGTCCGCGGACCAGGCCGTCGGTCGGCTTCATGGCGATGGCGCGCACCATGTTGTCGCCGATGTGCAGGGCGACCTCGAGCACGAGCTTGCGTGCCTCGCCGGTGAGCTCGTAGTCGATCTCGAGCGCGTTGTACATCTCGGGCATCGAGCCCGCGGGGAACTCGATGTCGACCACGGGGCCGATGACCCGGGCGATGCGGCCCGTACCAGCGGAGCCGGCGTCCGCGGTCTTCTCTGTGGTGGTGGCAGTCATCTCTCTCACTCTCAGTTCTCGGCTCCGGCGGAGGCGAGGGCGTCGGCGCCGCCGACGATCTCGCTGATCTCCTGGGTGATCTCGGCCTGGCGTGCCTGGTTGGCCAGCCTGGTGTACGTGCGGATGAGCTCCTGCGCGTTGTCGGACGCCGTCTTCATGGCCCGCTGGCGCGCCGCCTGCTCGGAGGCGTTGGCCTGCTGCATGCAGTTGAAGATGCGGCTGCCGATGTAGCGCGGCAGGAGGTTGTCGAGCACCTGCTCCGCGCTCGGCTCGAACTCGTACAGCGGGAGGACGTCCTCCTCCGCCGGCTCCTCGACTCCCTCGACGACCTCGAGCGGCAGGAGCCGGATGACCTCGGGCTTCTGGGTGACCATGTTGACGAACTGGGTGAAGACGATGTGGATCTCGTCGACCCCGCCGTTCTCGGAGCCCTTGGTGAAGGAGTCGACCAGCACGTCACCGATCTCGCGGGCGACGTCGTAGGTCGGCGCCTCGCTGAAGCCGCTCCACTCCTGCTCGACCTGCCGGCGGCGGAAGCGGTAGAACGCGATGCCCTTGCGGCCCGCGAGGTAGGTGACCGTCTCCACGCCCCGCTCGCGCAGCAGCTCGTTGAGCCGCTCGCCCTCCTTGACGACGTTCGACGAGTACGCGCCGGCCATGCCGCGGTCGCTCGTGATGATCAGGACGGCGGCCCGGCGGACCTCCTCCTTCTCGGTCGTCAGGGGGTGGTCGGTGTTCGAGAACGTGGCCACCGCCGACACCGCACGGGTGATGGCCCGTGCGTACGGCGACGACGCCTTCACCTGCTGGCGCGCCTTCGAGATCCGCGACGTGGCGATCAGCTCCTGCGCGCTGAAGATCTTCTTCAGCGACGAGGTGGAGCCGATGCGGTCGCGGTACACCCGCTGCTTGGCACCCATGGTCCCTCCTTCCCTGCTCGGTCTGGAGCGGCGTCAGCCGCGCTTCTGGCGGACGATCTGCTCCTGCTCGACCGACTCGTCCTCGAGGGCCTCGGACTCCTCGTGGCCGGCCTCGACGAGGTTCTTGCCCTCCTCGGTCTGGAAGCTCTTCTTGAACTTCTCGACCTCGGCCTTGAGCGTCTCGACCGTGTCGTCCTCGAGCTTGCGCGTCTCCTTGATCGTCGGCAGGACCGACTCGGATCGGCGCAGGTGGTCGAGCAGCTCGCGCTCGAACTTGCGGACGTCGGTGACCCCCACGTCGTCGAGCGCGCCGGTGGTGCCCAGCCAGATCGAGACGACCTGCTCCTCGACCGGGTACGGGGTGTACTGACCCTGCTTGAGCAGCTCCATCAGGCGCTGACCGCGGGACAGCTGCTGGCGGGAGGCCGCGTCGAGGTCGGACGCGAACAGCGCGAACGCCTCCAGTGCGCGGTACTGCGCCAGGTCGACTCGCAGCGAGCCGGCCACCGACTTCATCGCCTTGATCTGGGCGGCCCCGCCGACGCGGGAGACCGAGACACCGACGTTGACCGCCGGCCGCTGGTTGGCGTTGAACAGGTCCGACTCCAGGAAGATCTGGCCGTCGGTGATGGAGATGACGTTCGTCGGGATGTAGGCCGACACGTCGTTGGCCTTCGTCTCGATGATCGGCAGGCCGGTCATCGAGCCGGCGCCCATCTCGTCCGAGAGCTTCGCGCAGCGCTCGAGCAGACGCGAGTGCAGGTAGAAGACGTCACCGGGGTACGCCTCACGGCCCGGCGGGCGACGCAGCAGCAGCGAGACGGCGCGGTAGGCCTCGGCCTGCTTCGACAGGTCGTCGAAGATGATCAGGACGTGCTTGCCCTCGTACATCCAGTGCTGACCGATGGCCGAGCCGGTGTAGGGGGCCAGGTACTTGAAGCCGGCCGCGTCGGACGCGGGGGCGGCCACGATGGTGGTGTACTCCAGGGCGCCGGCCTCCTCGAGGGCGCCGCGGACCGAGGCGATCGTCGAGCCCTTCTGGCCGATGGCGACGTAGATGCAGCGCACCTGCTGCTCCGGGTCACCGGTCTCCCAGAACTCCTTCTGGTTGATGATCGTGTCGATCGCCACCGCCGTCTTACCGGTCTGGCGGTCGCCGATGATCAGCTGGCGCTGGCCACGGCCGATCGGGGTCATCGAGTCGATGGCCTTGATGCCGGTCTGCAGCGGCTCGTGGACGGACTTGCGGTCCATCACGCCGGCGGCCTGCAGCTCGAGCACGCGGGTCTGGGCCGACTCGATGTCGCCCATCCCGTCGATGGGGTCACCGAGCGGGTTGACCACCCGGCCCAGGAAGGCGTCACCCACGGGCACGGACAGGATCTCCCCTGTCCGCTTGACCTCCTGGCCCTCCTCGATGCCCGAGAACTCACCGAGGACGACGACGCCGACCTCGCGGACGTCGAGGTTCAGGGCGAGGCCGAGCGTGCCGTCCTCGAAGGTCAGCAGCTCGTTGGCCATCACGCCGGGCAGGCCCTCGACGCGGGCGATGCCGTCACCGGCCTCGGTGACCCGTCCGACCTCCTCGCGGGACGCCGTCCCGGGCTCGTAGGACTGGACGAAGGAGTCCAGCGCGTCCCGGATCTCCTCCGGTCGGATCGTCAGCTCCGCCATCTGCGTGCTCTCCTCGGTTCTTCGGTTCTGCTACGTGGTCTGAAGGGTGTGGTGCTCAGCCGGCCAGCTCGCGCCGCGCGGCGGCGAGCCGGGCGACGACGCTCGCGTCGATCACCTCGTCGCCCACCTGGATGCGCAGGCCCCCGACGACGGCGGGGTCGATGTCGACGTCGAGGTGGACCGTCCGTCCGTAGATGCGCTGCAGGGCGGCGGCCAGGCGGTCACGCTGGGCGACCTCGAGCGGGATGGCCGAGGTCACGCGCGCCACCGCACGGTCGCGCCGCTCGGCAACCGCCTCGCCGAACTCGTCGAGCGCGGCCTCGATCCGCCGCCCGCGCGGGTGGGCGACGGCGCGACGCGCCAGCACGAGGGTCGGGTCGCTGACCTTGCCCGTGAGCAGTCGCTCGACGAGCTCGGCCTTGTCGGCCGCCGGTGCGCGCCGGTCGGACAGCGCCGACCGCAGGGCGGGGTCGGCGTCGATGATGCGTCCGAACCGGAACAGGTCCGACTCCACCTGCTCGAGCTGCCCCGCCTGCTCGGCGCCACCGAGTACCGCGAGCACGCCCAGGTGCTCGCAGGCCTCGGCCAGGTCGCGCGCGGCCGACCAGCGGTCGCGCACGAGGCCCGACACGACGTCGACCGTCGTGCCGGAGACCTGCGAGCCGAGCAGCTGCCCGACCAGGTCGGCCTTGGCCTGCCCCTCACGGGAGGGGTCGGTGAGCGCCCGCCTCAGTGCGACCGAGCCGTCGAGCAGGGTGGCCACCGCGAAGAGCTCCTCGCCGAGCCGGGCCGCCTCGGGGCCGCCCAACAGCGGCTCGACGCGATCGACCGCACCGGCAAGGGAGTGACCGCTGGTGCCTCGCATCAGAACAGCTCCTCGCCCGGCTGGGAGGTCCCCTCGCCGGTCGACGCGCCGGTCGGTGGAGTTGCCTTCTTGGCAGCCGCCTTCTTGGCGGCAGCCTTCTTGGCGGGAGCCTTGGTTGCCGTCGCGGTCGCCGTCCCCGAGCCGCCGTCGGCCGGGTCGACAGAGGTCGACCCAGCACGCACCGTGTCCGCGTCAGCCGTCTCCAGCTCGGCGAGGAACCGGTCGACGACCCGCGACTGGCGCGCGGAGTCCTCCAGCGACTCACCGACGATCCGGCCGGCGAGGTCGGTCGCCAGGCGGCCCACGTCGCTGCGCAGCGAGGTGAGGGCCTGCTGGCGCTCCGCCTCGATCTGACGCTGCGCGGACGCCGTGATGCGCTGGGCGTCCGCCGCCGCCTTCTCGCGGATCTCCGCGGCGATCGCAGCAGCCTCGGCCCGAGCCTCCTCACGGATGGTCGTGGCCTCCGCGCGGGACTCGGCGAGCTGCTCCTGGTACTCCTTCAGAGCCTGCTCGGCCTCGGCCTGCGCCTTCTCGGCCTGCTCCATCCCGCCCTCGATCGCGGCGGTGCGCTCGGCGTGGACCTTCTCCAGCGCCGGGACGACCCAGCGGAAGAAGATCCACAGCAGGATCGCGAAGCAGATCGTGCCGACGATCAGCTCACCGGGGTGAGGGATGATCGGGTACGCCGTCTCCCAGAAGGACCCGCTGCCCTCTTCGGCCGCGGCGAGCTCGATGGCTGAGTACTGCACGGTGGCTCCTCTGGCTCAGGGGTGGGTCAGCCTCGGAAGACGAAGGCGAGCGCGATACCGAAGATGGCGAGCGCCTCGGCGAGGGCGAAGCCCAGGATGGCGATCGGCTGCAGGATGCCCCGGGCCTCAGGCTGGCGGGCTACGCCGTTGATGTAGGCGGCGAAGATCAGGCCGATGCCGATACCGGGGCCGATGGCCGAGAGGCCGTAGCCGAGGATCGCGATGTTTCCGGTCATCTTTCCTACTCTTCCTTTCGATTCGTGTCGCGTGCTGCGTCACGAGGTCGGGGGTCGTGCGGACAGTTCGGGGGTCAGTGCTCGTCGGACAGGCTGTCGGCGATGTAGAAGGCAGCCAGCAGCACGAAGATGTACGCCTGCAGGAACTGGATCAGGATCTCGAAGGCGGTGAGGATGAAGGCCATCACGAACGGCGCGATGCTGAGGACCTTCAATGCCACGCCGCCGTGCAGCAGCATGTACTCGCCACCCAGGGCCATCAGCAGCAGGAGCATGTGGCCCGCGAACATGTTGCCGAAGAGTCGGAGCGCGAGCGTGACGGGGCGGGTGAAGAAGTACGTGATGATCTCGAGGAAGAACAGCAGCGGCACGATGAAGGCCGGCAGGCCCGACGGCACCAGACCCTTGAAGTAGCCGACCAGGCCCTTGCGGCGCATCCCGATGCCGAGGTACAGCACGTAGACGAACAGGGCCAGCGCGATCGGGAAGCCGATGCGCGACATGGTCGGGAACTGCAGCCCGGGGACCGCGCCGGCGAAGTTGTTGACCAGGATGATCAGGAACAGGCTGAAGAGCAGCGGCAGGTACGGCCGGAAGTGCTTCTCGCCGATCATGTCCCGCGCGACGCCGTTGCGCACCAGCCCGTAGGTGGACTCGAAGGCCCACTGGCCCTTGCTGGGGACCACGGCCAGTCGGCGGGTCGCGGCCAGCGCGCCGAGCGCCACGACGGCGGTGAGCAGAACCATGACGACCATCGAGCGGGTCAGCGCGAACGCGCCGTCCCCGATCAGCGGCTGCCAGAAGTCACCCTCGGACGGGGCCACGAAGCCCTCACCCTCAGCGGTGAGCACCTTCAGGGCGAACACGTCGGCAGTCACTTGCTGTCCTCCGTGGGCAGGTCGTGGGAGCGGGGAGCAGGTCGATCAGGCCCAGGCTCCGCGGTGGCGTCATCGGCACCACCCGTCGTACGCGGGGCGGCGGCGTCAGCCGAGAAAGACGAAGCCGAACGGTCGGTACCGTACCGGAACCAGACGATGGTCAGAGCCACGGCCATCCCCGTGAGCAGGCCCACCAGCACGATCCAGCTGGTGCCGAGCCACCGGTCGAGCAGCCAGGCGGGCAGGCCGAAGCCGATCAGCCCGCTGATCAGGGTGTTGGCGGCGCCCCAGGCGACCGACTCGGGGAGGGGACCGGGCCGGGGGGCGAGGGAGCTCGAGAGCCGGAAGCGGCGCCCCTGACCCCGGTCGTCGGTCACGACGGGTCCTGGGTGGCGGTCGGTTCCGGCTCGTCGTAGACCAGGGTCCGGGCGCGCGAGTAGGCGAAGATCTCCAGCGGCAGCCAGACGAGCGCGCACAGCAGCGCGGTCAGGGCGAAGGACTCCCCCGAGAGCCACCTCGCGTCCTGCAGGAGCACGAGCAGCAGCCCCAGCAGCCCGACCTTGGTGATGTACGTGACCAGGGCGATCGCCATCACGTTCGCGGGCGCCGTGCGGGCGGTCCGTCCCATCACGACGAGGCTCGCGGAGAAGAAGGCGAGGACGACGACGACGGCCAGGGCCGCGCCCCACAGCCCCGGGAGTCCCTCGAGCCAGAAGGCCACTCCCGTGGCCACCACACCCACGACGGCCGTCGGCACCAGAGCACCGCGCAGCATCGCTGCGTACGGGTCGTGGGGCTGTGCTGCGGGGTTCACGTGGTGGCCTTCCTGTGGCAGGCGCTGCCCTGGAGGGCGGGTCGCCGGGAGGTCATCTCGATCATCTCTGAACGCTTGTGAACGCTATCACAAGCGCTCCGCGGGGTCCCTGCCCGGCGTTCCCGCCCTGCGCGCTCGGGATCGGCCGCCGCCACCGAGAGGGCCGAGGGTCAGGCCCAGCGCCACGAGGGCAACCGCGAGCCAGCCGGGCAGCCAGATCCGCAGCGGCAGGAAGGCCCCGGAGACGGCCCCGAACGACAGGACGGCCGTCCAGAGGTACATCACGCCGACCGCCCGCGGGTGGGAGTGGCCGAGGTCGAGCAGCCGGTGGTGCAGGTGCTGCCGGTCGGCCGCGAAGGGCGACTGCCCGAGCCGGACCCGCCGCGCGACGGCCAGCAACAGGTCCGCGACGGGGACCACGAACACGGCGAGCGGCAGCAGCACGGGGAAGAACGCCGGCACGAGCCTCGCGTTGGAGACCACCGCCGGGTCGACCTGCCCGGTGACCGCGATCGCCGAGGCCGCGAGCAGCAGGCCCAGCTGCATCGCCCCCGAGTCGCCCATGAAGATCCGCGCAGGGTGGATGTTGTGCGGCAGGAAGCCCAGGCAGCAACCGACCATCGCGGCGGCCACGACGGCTGCGAGGCTGGAGAAGTCCCCCGGGCTCGCCTCCCGCGTGAGCATGTACGTGTAGACGAAGAACGCCCCACCGGCGATCGCCATCACACCCGCCGCGAGACCGTCCAGCCCGTCGATGAAGTTGACCGCGTTGATCGTCACCACGACCGCGATCACGGTCAGGAACAGGAACAGCCCGCCCGAGCCGACGGTGACGCCACCGAGCGGCAGCGTCACGAGCTGGACCCCCTGCCAGGCCAGCAGCCCGGCGGCGAGCACCTGGCCCGCGAGCTTGGTGATCGAGTCCAGGTTCCAGATGTCGTCCAGCACGCCGATCAACGCGACCAGCCCGGCGGCGGCGAGGATGCCCCACGGGCCCTGGGCCGAGCCGAAGATCGGGTCGAAGAAGGGGATCGCGTCGGCCACGACGAAGCTCGCGGCGAGCCCGGCGAACATCGCCAGGCCCCCGAGCCGCGGTGTCGGGACCGAGTGCACGTCGCGCTCGCGCAGGGGCGTCATCGCGCCGGTGCGCTCGGCGACGCGACGCGCGACGGGCGTCGCGAGGTACGTGACGGCCGCGGCCACGAGCATGACCAGCAGGTAACCGCTCATCCGCCGCCGTCGGCCTCCTGGCCCGACGTCCCGGCGGTCGCGGACGCCGGCGTGACACCGTCCTCCAGGTCGGGCACGACCTCCCGCAGCTCGGCGAGGCTGACCGACCCGACCCTGCACCATCCTCAGCACCTCGCCGGTCGCGTCGACGATGGTCGACGGCGCAGCCGGTCCTGTCTCGGACGGGTCACCGCCCACGGGCCCGGCCTCGAGGTACACCTCGACGCCGCTGAGCTGGCTCTGGGCGCGTGCCGCCGTGGTCGCCGCGGGCCGGCCGGTCAGGTTCGCGCTCGAGACCGCGAGCGGACCGGTCGCGCCCAGCAGCTCGAGCGCGACCGGGTGGTCCGGGACACGCACGGCCACGGTGCCGCCGGTGTCGCCGAGGTCCCACGTGAGCGACGACTGGGCCCAGCAGATCACCGTCAGGCCACCGGGCCAGAAACGTTCCGCGAGCGCGCCCACCTCGTCGGTGACGTCACTGGCCAGCGCCGGCAGCACGTCGGGGCGGGCGATCAGCACCGGCGGCGGCATCTGCCGTCCGCGGCCCTTGGCCTTCAGCAGCCGTGCGACGGCCTCGGGCTGGAAGGCGTCGGCGGCGAGCCCGTAGACGGTGTCGGTGGGGAGCACGACCAGCTCGCCGCGACCGATGGCGGCCGTGGCCAGCCTGAGTCCCTCGGCGCGCTGCGTCTCGTCACGGCAGTCGAACAGCTTCACGGCGCCAGTCTGTCACCGGCTGATCGGGGGCAGGTCGCCACCACCCCGCGAGGCCCGCCGGTCGCCGGCGGCCGGACGGCGGTCACCCACCGCGGCCGACCGGTCAGGTCGCGGTGGCCCTGCGACCTGCTGCCACCCGGTGGCGCCAAGCACCCGCAGCAGCGTCGTCCTGCTGCGACTCCGCGTGCTCCATCACGACGACTCCCCCGGGACGCAGCAGCCCGGCCGCACGCGCGAGCACCGCCCGCGGGACGGCGAGGCCGTCGGCCGACCGCCCGTAGAGCGCGACCTCGGGGTCGTGGTCGGCCACCTCGGGGTCCACCGGCACCATCCCGTCGGGAATGTAGGGCGGGTTGCAGACCACGACGTCGACGGTGCCGTCGAGGACTCCGCCGGCGGGGCCGCGCCACGTGGTCGCGTCGGCCAGGTGCAGCGCGGCGCCGGTTCCGGCCAGGTTGCGAGCGGCCCAGGCGTGCGCCTGCGGTCGACCTCGACGGCGTGGACGACGGCCCCGGGCACCTCCGTGGCGACGGCCGCGGCGATCGCGCCCGAGCCGGTACAGAGGTCGACGACCAGCGGGGACCGCCCGCGGCCAGCGACCTGCCGGGCCGCCTCGACCGCCGCGCCGGCGACGTCCTCGGTCTCCGGACGGGGGACGAACACCCCCGGACCCACGGCGAGGCGTCAGGCCGCGGAAGGGTGCCCGGCCCGTCAGGTGCTGCAGCGGCACGCGACGCGCGCGCTCGTCCACGAGGGACTCGCAGCCCGTCCGGGGCCTGCGCACCCCGCAGGGCAGCCGCCTGCACCTCGCCGCGTCCCAGCCCCAGAAGGTGGCCGGCCAGCAGCTCGGCGTCGACCCGGGACGATCGGATGCCGGCCGCGGCGAGCCGTTCCGTGGCCTCCCGCAGCGCCTCGGCGAGCCCTGGGCGGTCACCGTCCCCGGTCACGACGGGTCGTCCCCCGTGAGCTGTGCCTGCTCGTCGGCCGAGACCGCGGACTCGATCACCGGATCCAGGTCCCCGTCCAGCACGATGTCGAGGTTGTAGGCCTTGAAGCCCGTGCGGTGGTCGCTGATCCGGTTCTCGGGGAAGTTGTAGGTGCGGATGCGCATCGACCGGTCGACCGTGCTGACCTGCGAGCGCCGGGTCGCGGCCGCCTCGGCGTCGGCGGCCTGCTGGGCGGCGGCGTGGAGCCGGGCGCGCAGGATCCGCATCGCCTGCTCGCGGTTCTGCAGCTGGCTCTTCTCGTTCTGGCACGAGGCGACGACGCCCGTCGGCACGTGGGTGATCCTCACCGCGGAGTCGGTGGTGTTGACCGACTGCCCGCCCGGGCCCGACGAGCGGTAGACGTCGATGCGCAGGTCGTTCGGGTCGATCGTGACCTCGACCTCCTCGGCCTCCGGGAGGACGAGCACGCCCGCGGCCGAGGTGTGGATGCGGCCCTGCGACTCGGTGACGGGCACCCGCTGCACACGGTGGACGCCCCCCTCGTACTTGAGGCGGGCCCAGACTCCGTCCTCCGGCGGCCCGGCGGCACGCGACTTCACGGCGACCGCCACGTCCTTGTAGCCACCCAGTGCCGACTCGGTGGCGTCGATGATCTCCGTGCTCCACCCGCGCCGCTCCGCGTAGCGCAGGTACATGCGCAGCAGGTCGGCGGCGAAGAGCGCCGACTCGTCGCCCCCCTCCCCCGCCTTCACCTCGAGGATCACGTCACGTCCGTCGTCGGGGTCGCGGGGCACGAGCAGCCCGCGCAGGTGCTCGACGGCGGCGTCACGTCGCCGCTCCAGGGCCGGGAGCTCGGCGGCCAGCTCAGCGTCGTCGGCCGCCATCTCGGTCGCGGCGTCGACATCGTCCTGAGCGGCGCGCCAGGCGCGGTGGGAGCTGACGACCCGGTCGAGCTCGGCGTAGCGGCGACCCAGCACCCGCGCGCGGCCCTGGTCGGCGTGCACCGTGGGGTCGGCGAGCTGCTTCTCCAGGTCGGCGTGCTCGGCGAGCAGCGGATCGACGACCTCGAACACGACGGCTCCCTCGGACGGACGACGCGGCGCACCGGACGGGCGCACCGAACGCGACAGCGCCGGTCCCTCCCCGAAGGGGACGGACCGGCGCTGCGGTGTGGCTACTTGGCGTCGGAGTCGGCCGCGGCCGTCTCGTCGCTCTTCTTCTTGCCGTAGCGCGCCTGGAAGCGGGCGACGCGTCCACCGGTGTCGAGGATCTTCTGCTTGCCGGTGTAGAAGGGGTGGCAGGCACTGCAGACGTCGGCGTTGATGCGGCCGGAGGTCTCGGTGCTGCGGGTCGTGAACGTCGCGCCGCAGGTGCAGGTGACGGACGTCTCGACGTACTGGGGGTGGATGTCAGGCTTCACGTCGGGCTCCTTGGTGATGGCCGCCGGGTCGTGCCCTCCCGTGTGGAGGCACGTGAACCGGAGCCGGTGTACGAGTGTGCCAGAGCGGTGCCGATCGACGAAAACGGCGTCGACCGCCCGCTGCAACGGGCCGGGCGGGAGGGGTATTCCGCCCGCCGGGCACGTCGCGCAACGCTGGGTCGTGCAGGTCAGTCGTCGGCGCCGGGCGCGGACGACGTCTTCTGCACCTGCATGAGGAACTCCGCGTTGCTCTTGGTGTCCTTCAGCTTGTTGAGCAGCAGCTCGAGGGACTGCTGCGAGTCGAGCGCGGTGAGCACACGACGCAGCTTCCACATCACCGAGAGCTCCTCGCGGCCGAGCAGGATCTCCTCGCGACGGGTCCCGGACGGGTTGACGTCCACCGCCGGGAAGACGCGCTTGTCCGCGAGCGAGCGGGAGAGCCGGAGCTCCATGTTCCCGGTGCCCTTGAACTCCTCGAAGATGACCTCGTCGGCCTTGGAGCCCGTCTCGACCAGCGCCGTGGCGAGGATGGTGAGCGAGCCACCGTTCTCGACGTTGCGCGCCGCCCCGAAGAAGCGCTTCGGCGGGTAGAGCGCCGACGAGTCGACACCACCGGAGAGGATGCGGCCCGACGCGGGCGCCGCGATGTTGTAGGCACGGCCGAGGCGCGTGATCGAGTCGAGCAGCACGACGACGTCGTGACCCATCTCCACCAGGCGCTTCGCCCGCTCGATCGCCAGCTCGGCCACCGTGGTGTGGTCGTCGGCCGGACGGTCGAACGTCGATGCGATGACCTCGCCCTTGATGGTGCGCTGCATGTCCGTGACCTCCTCGGGGCGCTCGTCGACGAGCACGACCATGAGGTGGGCCTCGGGGTTGTTCGTGGTGATCGCGTTGGCGATCGCCTGCAGCACGAGGGTCTTGCCGGCCTTCGGCGGGGACACGATCAAGCCACGCTGGCCCTTGCCGATCGGGGCGACCAGGTCGATGATCCGCGTCGTGTAGATGTTCGGCTCGGTCTCCAGCCGCAGCCGCTCCTGCGGGTACAGCGGAGTCAGCTTGCCGAACTCGACGCGCTTGCGCGCCTCCTCGGGGGTCTGGCCGTTGACCGAGTCGAGACGGACGAGCGCGTTGTACTTCGCGCGCTGCCCCTGCTGGTCGTCGCGCGGCTGCCGGATGGCGCCGACGACGGCGTCGCCCTTGCGCATCCCGTTCTTCTTGACCTGCGCGAGCGACACGTAGACGTCGTTCGGGCCGGGCAGGTAGCCGGACGTCCGGATGAACGCGTAGCTGTCGAGGATGTCGAGGATGCCTGCGACGGGGATGAGCACGTCGTCCTCGCGCAGCTCCGGCTCGTCGGACATGCCGCCCATCGGGTCGTTGCCACGCCCTCCGCGACGCTTGCGGTCGCGGTAGCGGTTGCGGCGACGGCGGCCGCCCTGGCCCTCCTCGTCGTCGTCGGGCCCGTTGTCACGGTTCTGGTTGTCGCGGTTCTGGCGGCCCTGGTTCTGGCCACCGTCGCGGTTCTGGTTCTGGTTCTGACGGTCCTGGCGGTTGCGGTTGCCGCGGTTGCCCTCGCCGTCGCGGTTCTGCCCCGAATCGCGCTCCTGGCCCTGGCTGGAGTCGCGGTTCTGCCCCGAATCGCGGTTCTGACCCTGGCTGGAGTCGCGGTTCTGGCCCTGGTTCGAGTCGCGGTTCTGCCCCGAATCGCGGTCCTGACCCTGGCTGGAGTCGCGGTTCTGCCCCGAATCGCGGTCCTGACCCTGGTCCTGACGATCGCGTCCGGACTGGCGGTCGCGGCGCCGCGGCTCGCGGTCCGCAGCCGCGTCGTCGCCGTCGGAGCGCTCGCGCTGTCCGGCGTCGCCGCTGCCCCGCTCGTCCTGGCGTCCGCGGCGCGCGACCTTCGGCTCGGAGCTCTGCTCAGGGCTCTGCTCAGAGGTCTGCTCAGAGGTCTGTTCGGACGGCGTGCGCTGCGCCGGCGGGGTCCGCCCGGCGGAGCCGCTGCCGTTCTGGTGCGCGCGGATGGCCTCGAGCAGGTCGCTCTTGCGCATCTTCGACGTGCCCTTGACCCCGAGCTGGCTGGCCAGGGCCTGCAGCTGGGGAAGGCGCAGGCCGGAGAGGGCGCCGGAGGAACCGGGTGCGGTTCCTCCCGCTGCGTGCGCGGTGGTGGTGTCTGTCACGAAGGTCCTTCCCCCTCGTCAGCGGCTGGTAGGTCACAGCCGGGTGTCCGGCGCCGAGGCCGGTGCAGTGGGTGTCGCATCGGATCTCGCTGCCGCGACGTCTGCACGCCGAACGGGAGATCTTGTGGCGACTGCTGCCCTCATCCAGGCAGAACTTCCGGCATGGGCCGGGTGCTGGTGCGGGAGCGTCATCACCATAACACCGACGCGGGCGCGCTGCTTCCCGTTCGCACCAGGGCGCGCCGTGCCGCGCGCGGCTCGAGCTCAGCCGGTCGTCGAGAGCACGGCCCCGCCGGTATCGATACCGGGCGAGGCGACCGTCCAGGTGTCGTCGGCGATCTCCTTCACCCGCGCCAGGACGTCGGCGGAGCGCGCCCCCAGCACCAGCACGGTCGGTCCGGCACCGGAGACCACGGCTGCCAGGCCCTCGGCTCGCAGCTCGTTGAGCAGGGTGGCCGACGCCGGCATCGCGGTGGCCCGGTAGGGCTGGTGCAGGCGGTCCTCGGTGGCCGCCAGCAGCAGCTCGGGCCGGCGCGACAGCGCCTCCACCAGCAGCGCCGCGCGTCCGGCGGTGAACGCCGCGTCCGCGTGCGGGACCATCGCGGGCAGCATGGCCCGCGCCCGGGCGGTGGAGAGCTCGAAGGCCGGGAGGCACACGACGGCCTCCACGTCGGGGTGGGGTTCGATCCGCACCGCCCGCGCTCCGCCCGGCCCGGACCAGCCGACCGTCATCGCGCCGAGCAGGGAGGCGGACGCGTTGTCGGGGTGCCCCTCCAGGTCGCTCGCCACCTCGAGCGCGGTGATGTCGCCCAGCAGGTCCGGCCTCTCCAGGAGCCCTCGGGCCGCGACGACCCCCGCGACGACAGCGGCGGCGGACGAGCCGACCCCCCGCCCGTGCGGGACGCCGTTGCGGCAGACCACCTTCAGACCCGGCTGCGGCGCGCCCACGCGGTCGAGCGCGGAGCGCACCGACCGGACGACGAGGTTGCTCTCGCCGCCCGAGATGGTGGCAGCGCCCTCTCCGGTGATCTCGACGTCGGCGTGCTCGCCGGAGTCGACCGCCTCGACCAGCACCTCGTCGTAGAAGCCCAGTGCCAGTCCGGCGCAGTCGAAGCCTGGGCCGAGATTGGCTGCCGAGCCGGGAACCCGGACGCGTACCGGCGTGTGCATCAGCACCGTCGGCGCGTCACCCGCGCGGGCGATCAAGGACTCGCGAGACACCTACAGCCCCAACGCGTCTGCGATGCTGACGACGTCGACCGACACGCGCTCCGGTGTCACCTCGTCGCCGTCCGGGCCGCGCATGGCCCACTGCGGGTCCTTGAGCCCGTGGCCTGTCACGGTGATCACCACCCGCTGGCCCGGGGCCAGCTCACCGGCCGCGTGACGCATCAGCAGGCCGGCGACCCCGGCCGCCGAGGCCGGCTCGACGAAGATCGCGTCCCGGCTCGACAGGAGACGGTGGGCGGCGAGGATCTGGTCGTCCGTCACGGCCTCGATGACACCGCCCGACTCGTCACGCGCCGCCTCGGCCTGGTGCCACGACGCCGGGTTCCCGATCCGGATCGCCGTCGCGATGGTCTCGGGTGCGTCGATCGGATGACCGGCGACGATCGGGGCGGCACCGGCCGCCTGGAAGCCCCACATCGCCGGACGGCGCGTCGCCGGCCCCGGCTGCGCCGACGTGGTCGTGTACTCGCTGTAGCCCTTCCAGTACGCGGTGACGTTGCCGGCGTTCCCGACCGGCAGGCAGTGGACGTCCGGGGCGTCGCCGAGCGCGTCGACGACCTCGAACGCCCCGGTCTTCTGCCCCTCGATGCGGTACGGGTTGACCGAGTTCACCAGCTCGACCGGGTAGGCCTCCGCCAGCTTGCGCGCGACCGTGAGGCAGTCGTCGAAGTTGCCGTCCACCTGCAGCAGGCGGGCCCCGTGCGCGATGGCCTGGCTGAGCTTGCCGAGCGCGATCTTGCCGTCCGGCACCAGCACCGCGCAGGTCATGCCCGCGGCGGTCGCGTAGGCGGCGGCCGACGCGCTGGTGTTGCCCGTCGACGCGCACACGACGGCCTTGGCGCCCAGCTCGGTGGCTCGCGTGATCGCCGTCGTCATCCCGCGGTCCTTGAACGACGCGGTCGGGTTCATCCCCTCGACCTTGACGAAGACCTCGCACGAGGTGAGGTCCGACAGGTGCGCGGCGCGCACGAGGGGCGTGCCGCCCTCGCCGAGCGTGACGGGACGCGTGTCCTCGCCGAACGGCAGCCGGTCGCGGTACTCGGCGATCACGCCGCGCCACTGCTGCGCCATCAGGACCCCTCGACCCGCAGCACCGAGGCGACGGCGTCGACGATGTCGAGACCGGCGAGCTGCCTGACCGTCGCGGCGAGCGCAGCGTCCGGCGCGGTGTGCGTGACGACGACGAGCGCCGCTCCCGAGGGTCGCCGGCCCTGGTCGTCGTCCGGGGCATCGGGGTCGATGGGCAGGAGCCGCTGACTGACCGTCTCGAGCGAGACCCCGTTGTCGGCGAACACCTGCGCCACCTGGGCGAGGACGCCCGGACGGTCGGCGACGTCGAGGCGCACGTGGTAGCGGGTGAGGACCTCACCCATCTCGAGGACGGGCAGGTCCGCGTACGTGGACTCGCCGGGACCACGTCCTCCCCCGACCCGGTGACGGGACACCGCGACGAGGTCGCCGAGGACCGCGCTGGCGGTCGGCTGCCCACCCGCCCCCGCGCCGTAGAACATCAGGGACCCTGCGGCCTCCGCCTCGACGAAGACCGCGTTGTACGCGCCCCGCACGGCTGCCAAGGGGTGCTCCCTCGGCAACATCGCGGGGTGGACACGGACCGAGACACCCTGTCCTGCAGCGGTGTCGGTCAGCTCGCAGATGGCCAGCAGCTTGACGACGCAGCCCGAGGCGGCCGCCGCGGCCACGTCGGTGGCGGTGACCGCCGTGATGCCCTCGCGGTGCACGTCCGCCGCCGAGACGCGCGTGTGGAACGCCAGCGAGGCCAGGATCGCCGCCTTCGCCGCGGCGTCGAAGCCCTCGACGTCGGCGGTCGGGTCCGCCTCCGCGTAGCCGAGTGCCTGGGCCTGCTGCACCGACTCCTCGAAACCCGCCCCGGTGGAGTCCATCTGGTCGAGAACGTAGTTCGTCGTGCCGTTGACGATGCCGAGCACGCGCGTGATGCGGTCTCCGGCCATCGACTCGCGCACCGGCCGCACCAGCGGGATGGCTCCGGCCACGGCCGCCTCGAAGTACAGGTCGACACCGTGCTTGGCGGCAGCCTCGTAGAGCGTCGGACCGTCCTCGGCCAGCAACGCCTTGTTCGCGGTCACCACCGACGCGCCGTGCTCCATCGCGCGGAGGATCAGCGAGCGGGCCGGCTCGATCCCGCCGATCACCTCCACGACGACGTCGGCGCGCTCGACGAGGGCCTCCGCGTCCGTCGTCAGCAGACCGGGGTCGACGTCGAGGTCGCGTCGCCGCGTCGGTCGCCGCACGGCGATGCCGACGAGCTCGAGGGGAGCACCCACGCGCGCTGCCAGATCGGCCGCGTTGGACGTCAGCAGGCGGGCGACCTCCGTCCCGACCACGCCGCAGCCCAGGAGAGCCACCCGCACGGGGCGCGCCTGCACCGGGGTACTCGACCCGCTCTGGTCAGCGACCACGCCGTCCTCCGTCGTCGGGCGGTCCACCGTCCAGGCCGCCGAGGGATTGCCCGAACCCCTGCCCGGGCCCGCCGATCTTCTCGCGTGTCCACCCTACGACCGCGCGACGTCCCGCCATCCGGACACGCGGGCCCGACCGGTGGTCAGCCCGGCAGGCCGAGGCCGTGCCCGAAGGCGAACAGCGGGTCGTCGTAGCCCGGGACGTCCTCGGGGTGGCGCCGCACCTGCTCCATCGACCGTGGCAGGTCGAACGGCAGCCGGCCGCGGGGCTCGACCGCGCCGGTGAGGGCCTCCAGCAGCGCCTCGTCGCAGGTCCCGTAGCTACCGACCACCGAGGAGCTGAACGGCAGGAGCGGCGTGAGAACTGCCGGGCGGTCGAGCACCACGTCCACCACGAGCGGGCAGTGGTCCGCGATGCGTGCCAGCCGCGAGACCAAACCCGGTGGGAAGTCCAAGGAGCCCTGGTGGAACCACGACTCGAGGAACAGGTCCGAGCGGGGCTCGAACGGCGCGATCAGCCGGACCAGGGCGAGGTCGGCGTCCTCGGGCCGTGCGACGACGGTGGCGTACCGGCCGACGACGGCCGGGTCTGCGCCCTCCACGTACACACGAAGGCCCTCACGAAGCGGCAGCGCCGGGGCGTGCACGCCGGAACCGTTCTGCAGCACCGTGACGGAGGCGGACTGGGCGCGTAGACCGGCCGCTCGGAAGTCCTCGCGGCCGACGGTGACGGCGGCCTGGTCCTCGTCGACGTACGGGTCGTCGAAGAGGCCGAGCCGGAACTTCACCAGGAGGAGGCGACGGGCCGACTCGTCGACCCGCTCCTGCGTGACCCGGCCGTCGCGCACCAGGTCGAGCAGGACGTCGACGCACTCCTCGCCCCCGAACTGGTCGCAGCCGGCGTGCAGGATCAGCTCCATGCGGCCGTGCGGGTCGAGGTGCTCGACGCCCCACGAGCGGGCCGGCAGGACCTGGTCGCCGACGTGGTTGTCGTTGACGAGCTCCCAGTCGGTGAGCACGACGCCGTCGTACCCGAGCCCCTCGCGCAGCATCCCGGTGACGACCTGGCGGCTGTACCCGAAGCCCACCTGCTCGACCGGTTCGCCGTCCACGACCAGGTCGACCGGCATGCCGTAGTAGGGCATGACCGCGGCGGTCCCGGCCTCGACGAGCCGCGGGAACGGGCTCAGGTGGTCGGCGAAGCGCCCGCCCGGGTAGACCTGCTCGCGGCCGTAGGGGAAGTGGGCGTCCTCGCCGTCCTTCTGCGGGCCACCGCCCGGGAAGTGCTTGCTCGTGCACGCCACGCTGCCCGGTCCGAGCGAGCCCTGCTGGAACCCCGCGAGGTACGCCAGGCCCAGCTCGGTGACCAGCGCCGGGTCCTGCCCGAACGTCTGCGCCTGACGCGCCCACCGAGGCTCGGTCGCCAGGTCGAGCGTCGGGTGCAGCGCAGCACGGATGCCGACGGCGACGTACTCCTGGCGGGCGATGTCGGCGAACCGCCGCACGAGGTCGGCGTCCCGCAGCGCCGCGAGCCCGAGGGGCTCGGGCCACTGCGAGAACGCCTTCGCCGCGAACGACGCCCCGGCGTTCTCGATGAACGCGTGCCGGGGGTCGGTCGAGATCGTCACCGGGATGCCGTGCGGCGTCTCGGCGGCCAGCCGCTGGACGGCGTTGTACCAGCGGGCGGCCATCCGCGGGTCGCCCAGCTCGTGGACGTTGAAGTGGTTGACGTACTTGCCCTGCACCACATCACGGGTCGACGACTTGCTGATCTTCCCCGGTCCCTCGAGGACCGTGCCGTCCGTGCCGGCCTCGATGACCGTGTGGAACATCAGGCCGGCCTTCTCCTCCAGCGACAGCCGGGGCAGCAGGTCGTCGACCCGCTCCTCCGCTGTCAGGTCGGCGTCACGGTACGGCTCCTGCTGGGTGGCGGCTCGTCCGATGGACATGTCTCTCCCGGGAGTGGTGTGAGTGGGTGGTGCTGGGACGACGGTCAGGCGAGACCGGCAGCGAACTCCTCGATGCCGATCACCGGACGCAGACGCCGCTCGACCTGCTTGGTGGAGAAGGCCCTCCGGATCACGTCGTGCTCCATGACGTTGCCGATGGCGCCCATCACCATCGCCTGGTCGAGCGAGAGGTAGCGCCGCGCGATGGTGCCGGAACCGACCGCCACGGCGTCGAAGAACCCTCCGTCGCCGTAGGCGCCCAGCTCACGCTCGATCCGGGCCAGGTTGGTGAAGGCCTCGACCGGCTCGTGCTGCATCGCCAGGAAGGATGCGTGAGGGGTCACGACGCCGTCGCCGTAGGTGGGCGTGGGGTTCGTCCCCGGCCGCGCCGTCCCGAAGCCGGCGTCGTAGTTGGTCTTCTCGACGTCCGAGAAGTAGCCCTCCGGGTTGAGCCCGAGCGCATCGACGCCGTACTCGCGGTAGTTCGCGAACGGGTCGCTGGAGGGCGAGAAGCCCCAGTACCCGTAGCCGGCCTCGAGCATCCCGTGCTCGCGCTGCGCCCGCACGTGCAGCGGGTGGTTGCGTCCCCACGACCGGGGGGCCCACTTGGCCTCCGGGACGAACACGTCGGGCATCAGCTCCTCGAACATGCTGCCGCCCCAGCCGGGGACGACCTTCATGTCGCGGTAGGTGTAGGCGCCCTCGTAGACGTCGATGCCGAGGTAGGTGCGGTCGAAGCCGGTCGGCTTCGACTCCTGCCACGACCAGTCGTCGGACGAGGGGAAGGTGCGCCAGCTGGCGTAGTAGTGGGCACCGGGGACCTGCCCGGTGGCGATGCCGAGGTAGCTGGTGATCCGCGTCTCGGACACGGTGGTGTCGTAGTGGTGGTGCGTGTACCAGACGTCCGGTCCGACACCGATGTGGTTCCCGGTGAACGTGCCCGAGCCCTCCGGCGGCGTCGCGTCGTAGAAGCCGCCGTGCATGAGGCCACCGGCACGCGGGTGCGAGGCGTTGTAGAACATGTCCCAGCGCATCCGCGAGAACACCTGGTCCGCGAGCCGCGAGACCCGGCGGTCTGCGGTGCGGACGACCATGAGCGCGGCCCCGAGCCACCCGTTGTCGACGCTGGACAGGAAGGGGTAGACACGGTCGCCGGTGCCCGGCCACGCGGTGATGACCTCCCCGGAGGCTTCGTCGTACCAGTTGTAGTACATGCCGCTCGGCTCGTGGTGCTGCATGCGCAGCAGGGTGCGCAAGGTCCGGTCGAGCCGCTGCGTGCACTCCTTGCGGGTGATGAGGCCCAGCTCGCGGGCGACGATCGCGCTCCACATGTAGCCGCCGATGTTGGTCGGCGACGTGTAGCCGCTGCGGTCGCCGGCAGCGAGCGACTCCGGGATGTTGTCGGCGGGCAGGCCCGTCGCGGGGTCGGTCATGGCGTCCAGCGAGTGCCAGGTGTCGGCCGCCCACCGGTGGACCCGGCGCGGGTCGACGCGCCCGGCGTCGCGGCCGGAGAGCAGCACCGCCGGGGCCGAGGCGGAGGCGGGACCTGCGGCCAGCAGGCCTCCGCCGAGCGTGGCGGTCGCTCCGGCTGCGACGAGGAACTGACGACGGGACGTGGACGGCGTGCTGGTCATCGGATCAGGCTCCGTTCGTAGGACGTGCTGTCGGGTCGGACGTACGGCGCAGGGCCGCAACGGATCTCACTTGATGCCGGTCGTGGCGATGCCTTCGATGATCCGGCGCTGGAATGCCATGAAGACGAGCAGGACGGGAACGACGACGACCGTCGCCCCCGCCAGCAGCAGGCCGTAGTTCGTGCTGTTCTGACCGGTGGAGTACAGCGCCAGACGCCACCGGCAGCGTGTAGTGGTCCTCGGTCTGGGCCACGACCAGCGGCCAGAGGAAGTTGTTCCAGCTGCCGAGGAAGCTGAGGATGCCGAGGGTCGCCAGGGCGGGCCCGCACAGCGGCAGGAAGATCTGCGCGAAGATCCGCAGCTCTCCCGCGCCGTCGACCCGGCCCGCGTCGAGCACGTCGTCTCATCGGGTGTTCTCCTTCGGTGGCGGCACGGGCCGGGGTGTGGGTCAGGCGGTTTCGGGCAGGCCCTCCGGGCATCCGCACGAGGCGCGGATGACGGGGCGCGTGGGCAGGACGGTCAGGTCGGGGTCCGGAGCGCGGCCGGCGGACAGCTCGTGCAGCCGCTCCGCAGCCAGACCGCCCAGCTCGCGGACCGGCTGGCTCACGGTGGTGAGGCCGGGGCTGACGTAGCGCGCGGTCATCAGGTCGTCGAAGCCGACGACGGCGAGCCGCTCCGGGACGCGCACCCCGGCGGACCGCACGTGCCGCATCACCGACAGGGCGAGCTCGTCGTTGGCGCAGACCAGGGCGTCGGCGTCGATCTCGCCACGCAGCCAGCGCGCACCGACCTCCGCGCCGTCCTCCTCGCGGAACGCCGACGCGGAGCGGCGGAGAGGGAACGCGGTCGTGGGCGACGTGCGCCTCGACGTACCCACGGTGGCGCTCGCGGACGTCGGGAGCCGCGTCCGGGTCGCCGACGAAGACGACGCGCTCACGCCCGTGCTCGAAGAGGTGCTCGGTGAGGAAGCCTGTGCTCGAGGCGCTCTCGGCGGTGATCGCCTCGACCCCCGGCCGGGGGTCGCCGGCGACGAGGAGGACCGGCTTGGCGGCTCGCAGCATGTCGACCACGGCGTCGGGATCGCGGCGGACCCGAGCACGGCGAGCGCGTCGACCCGGCCGGCGAGACGCTTGACCGCCGCGCGCGAGGTCGTCGCGGCCTTCGGCCTGCAGCAGGAGCACGCCGTGACCGAGCTCGGCGGCGCGGGCCTCGAAACCCATCAGCAGCTCGGAGTAGTACGGCCCGGCCAGCTCGGGGAGCACCAGGGCCTGCGCCTCGTGGTGACGCACGGCGAGGCTGCGGGCTGCGCTGGTGGGTACGTAGTTCAGCGCGTCGACGGCGTCCAGGACGCGGCGCCGGGTGGAGTCGGAGACGGTCGCGGAGCCCTGGAGGACCCGCGAGACGGACGCGATGGAGACCCCCGCCTCGCGGGCGACCGAGTAGATCGTGGCGGTGCCGGAACGCTGCTGCACGGTGCCCTGCCTCCCCTCACCCTCGTTGGTGAAAGCGCTTACAAGAAGCACCATGGCGGGTGGCAGCGCGCCCGTCAACCCCCTAAGACCTTCGAGATGCACGTGAGCTGGACGTTCCGCCCCTTCCGGAGGACACCGCGACGGGGCGGAACGTCCAGCTCACGACGGCGGGCGGGGGCGGATCAGAGGTTGCCGCGGAGGTCCTGCTCCCGCTCGATCGCCTCGAAGAGCGCCTTGAAGTTGCCCTTGCCGAAGCCGAGCGACCCGTGGCGCTCGATCATCTCGAAGAAGACGGTCGGCCTGTCCCCCAACGGCTTCGTGAAGATCTGCAGCAGGTAGCCGTCCTCGTCCCGGTCGACGAGGATGCCGCGCTTCTGCAGCTCCTCGATCGGCACCCGCACCTCGCCGATGCGCGCCCGCAGCTCGGGGTCCTCGTAGTAGGAGGCCGGCGTGTCGAGGAACTCGATCCCCTCGGCGCGCAGGGCGTCCACCGTCTGGAGGATGTCGTTCGTGGCGAGCGCGAGGTGCTGGGCGCCCGGTCCCCGGTAGAACTCCAGGTACTCGTCGATCTGGCTCTTCTTCTGCGCGACGGCCGGCTCGTTGAGCGGGAACTTCACGCGGTGGTTGCCGTTGGCGACCACCTTGGACATCAGCGCCGAGTAGTCCGTGGCGATGTCGTCCCCGATGAACTCCGCCATGTTCACGAAGCCCATGACCCGGTTGTAGAAGCCGACCCACTCGTCCATCTTGCCGAGCTCGACATTGCCCACGATGTGGTCGAGCGCCTGGAAGATCCGCTTCGGGGCGCCGGGCCGCTTGGTGAAGGAGGAGGACCGCGCGACGTAGCCGGGCAGGTACGGGCCGTCGTACCGAGACCGGTCGATGAGCGTGTGCCGGGTCTCGCCGTAGGTGCCGATGGCGGCGCGGCGGACGGTGCCGTGCTCGTCGGTGACGTCGTTCGGCTCCTCCAGGACCACGGCGCCCTCCGCGCGCGCCTGCGCGATGCAGCGGTCCACGTCGGGCACCTCGAGGGAGATGTCGACCACGCCGTCGCCGTGGGCGCGGTGGTGGTCGTGCAGCGGGCTGTCGGGGTGCGACGCCGCCGTTGACCACGAAGCGGATCGAGCCGGAACGCAGCACGTAGGACTTGTGGTCGCGCTGCCCGGTCTCGGGACCGGCGTAGGCGACCAGCTCCATGCCGAAGGCCGACTGGTAGAAGTGCGCCGTCTGGGTCGCGTTGCCGACGACGAAGACGATGGCGTCCCAGCCGGTGACCGGGAAGCGGTCGGCGCTCTCGTCGTACTCGACCAGCCCGACGAGCTGCTTCAGCTGGACCAGGTCGAGCTCGGCCTGGCGCTCCTGGGGGGTGAGATCGATGGTCATGACCACTCCTTCTCGATCGCGGACGGGCCTCGACCCGCGGACGTCTCGCCACTGTGTCCCAGACCTCCCGCCCGGACAACTGTGCCCCGATCCACTACCCAGTGTGTACATTCTGTGGAGTCCATCCGGTGTCGACTGGTCGAACTGTCCAGCAGAAGAGCCCGAGGAGTCACCATGACGGGACGGCCCCTCGACGGCTTGGACGCTGCCCTGCTGGCGGACCTCCACGCGGAGCCCCGGATCAGCGTCCTCGAGCTCGCCCGGCGACGCGGAGTGGCCCGCGGCACCGTCCAGGCCCGGCTCGACCGGTGGCAGCGCGAGGGACTGGTCGGGAGCGCGGGCCCTCAGGTCGACCCGGCGGCGATCGGCTATCCCGTCACGGCGTTCCTCACGCTCGAGCTGCGCCAGGAGCGCGGACGGTCCGACGTCGAGGCGCACCTCGCCGAGATCCCCGAGGTGCTGGAGGCCCACACCATCACCGGGACCGGCGACCTCCTCGTGCGGGTGGTCGCGACGGTCGAACACCGACCTCCAGCGCGTGATCGACAGCGTGGTGGCCGATCCGGCGGTGAGCCGTACCTCTACTGTGATCGCTCTGCACGACATCATCCCGTTTCGCACCATGCCTCTCGTGGACTCCGTCACCCGTCCGGCCGAGTGACCGGCGCCTCAGGTAGCGGCGTCGTGACGTGCCGAAGGAGGAGTCCAGGTCGGTGCGATCCGGCGCCGTCGCCGGACGGGGCCGACACGAATGGAGCACGGGTGAGCCAGGACGTCCGACGGCGCCCGCTGACGCCTGCCCGCGGCGCGGTGCCTGGCGGTGGTGATCACCGTCCTCGCGACGGTCGGCGTGCTGACGCGACCCGTCGACTCACCGCTCGCCGTCTGGTGGCCTGCGGCCGGTGTGGCCGTGATCGCTCTGCTCACCACCCACCGCCGTGACTGGCCGTGGGTGTGCCTCCTGATCTGGTCCGCCACGGCGGGCGGCAACGTGCTGGCCGGCCGCGAGGCGTTCCCGGCCGGGCTCTTCGGCATCGCCAACACGGTCGAGGCGCTGGTCACCGCGGTGGTGATGCTCCGCCTGTGCGAGCGGACGGGTGGCCCTGCGGATCGGTGGACGACGTCGGCAGGCTGCTGGCGTCGGCGATCTGCGGTGCCGCTGGCCGGCAGCCTCGTCGTCCTCGGGCTCGACCGAGCTGGTCCTCGACCGCAACGGCCTGCTGGGCGTGCGGACCTTCCTGGTCACCCACCCGACGGGCGTCCTGCTGGTCGCGCCGGTCGTGCTGGTGATGGACGGCCCCGCCCCGGACGGCGGTGGCTCGAGCTCGCTCGTCCAGGGCGTCGCCCTGATGGCAGCGCTCGCGCGGTGTTCGGTCAGGACCAGAGCCTGCCGCTGTCCTTCCTGCCGACGCCCGGTGCTGCTCTGGGCCGCGCTGCGCTTCGGGCCGGGCGTGACCGACGGCCCAGACGCTGGCCGCCGGCGTCTACGGCACGCTGGCCACGGCGCTGGGCTGGGGACCGTTCGCCGCGGCGGCGGCCGCGTCCGACGCCACCCTGACGATCCTGCTGGTGCAGTCGTGGGTGGTCGTCACGACGGTCGTCATGCTCGTGCTGAGCCTGACCGTCGAGCGCTACCGCGCGCAGGCCGAGACGGTGCCGCCGCAGCGAGGAGCTGCTGCGGCGCACGTTCGACGAGGCCGATGCTCGGCATGCTGTGGCTCCGGGCGCCCGACGGCGAGCCGATCGAGCAGGCCTGCGTCGTCCGAACGAACGACCTCGCCGCGCAGATGCTGGGCGTCGGTGCCGCGCGATCTCGTGCGGGCGCCGTGGCTCGACCTGCTGCACCCCGGGGACCGGTCGCTCGCGCGCGCCGGTCTGGCGCAGACGACGGGCGACGACGCGGACGGCTGGCAGTGCGAGCTGCGGGTCACCGTCGACGGTGACGGAGCGGTGGCTCGCGCGTCACCATGTCGCCGCTGGGCGTCGGTGACGAGGGCGGCCTCGGGATCAGCGTGCAGATCGACGACGTGACCGACCGCCGCGACGCGCAGAACCAGCTCCAGGAGCTGGCGCTCCAGGACCCGTTCACGTCGCTGGCCGAACCGCACGCTGCTGATGCAGCGGCTGCGGTACTGGCTGCACGCCGGCGGTGAGGACGCCGGCCGGGTCGTCCTGCTCTTCTGCGACCTGGACGACTTCAAGAACGTCAACGACTCGTCCGGGCACGCCGTCGGCGACGCGGTGCTCGTGCAGGTCGCCGACCGGCTGCGCCGCACCATCCGTCCGCACGACCTGGTGTCGCGACTCGGCGGGGACGAGTTCGTGTTCCTCGTCCCCTGCATCGACCAGGACCCGCAGGAGCTCGGGGAGAGCGTCTCGCGTCGACTGCTGCGAGGAGATCGCCACGCCGCTGGAGGTGAACGGCAGCACGTACCGCCTCGCCGCCAGCATCGGCATGACGGTCTCCCGCGCCGACAGCACGCCGGAGTCCCTTCTGCGCGAGGCCGACACGGCGATGTACGAGGCCAAGCGCCAGGGCAAGAACCGCTACGCGTTCTACACCGACGACCACCACGCGACGGTGTCGAGACGACTGCGTCTCGGCACCGAGCTGCACACAGCCCTGGACCGACAGGAGTTCGTCCTGCACGTCCAGCCCGTGATCGAGCTCTCGACCGGCGAGGTGGTCGCCGGGGAGATGCTGGTGCGCTGGCAGCACCCGGACCAGGGTCTGCTGCTGCCTGGCGACTGGCTCGACGTCGCCGAGAGCTCGGACGTGATCCGCGGCCTGGGTACCTGGGTGCTGCCAGGAGTCGTGCCGGCTGGGCGCGCGCTGGCGCGAGGCCCTCGGGGATCGCGCACCGATGGTCCACGCGAACGTGTCGGCTCGGCAGCTGGGACGCGGCCTGCTGGTGCCCGACGTGCTGGGGGCGCTCGAGGCAGCCGGGCTGCCCGGCAGCCAGCTCGTGATCGAGCTGACCGAGACGCAGCTCGACCGGGCCGAGTCCAAGGTCCTGGCGGACGTCGACCAGCTGCGCAGCGCCGGCGTCAGGCTGGCGGCCGACGACTTCGGCACCGGCTACAGCTCCCTGACACGTCTGACCGACCTGCCGGTCGACGTGCTGAAGATCGACCGCACGTTCGTCGGACGCATGGTCGACGACCAGCGCGCCGCCGCCGTCGTCGGGGCGCTGCTCGCGATGGGGGACCTGCTGGACATCGAGGTGGTCGCCGAGGGGGTCGAGACGACCGAGCAGCTGGAGTCGCTGCGCGACCTGGGCTGCCGGAAGGCGCAGGGCTTCCTGTGGAGCCGGGCAGTCGAGCCGGAGGACTTCCTCGCGCTCGTCACGGCCCGACGCGCTGTCACCACCTGACGCGAGGTCAGCCCTCGGGTGTCGTCCCGGCAGGACCGATCCGCGTGGCCAGCGCGTCGGCGACCTGGCGCGCAGCACGCGAGACGGCCGTCTCGACCTGCGCCTGCGCAGCGCCCCGCGGCAGCGACCCGAGCCAGACGACGCCGACGCTGGCCTCAAGCGACTGCCCCACCACCTGGACGGGCGCCGCCAGGCCGCACGCGCCCGGCTGCAGCTCCGAGTCGGTGTGCACCACGCCCGTGCTCCCGTCGCGCAGCGCGAGGATCGCCCGTCCGGCGGCGCCGCGGTCGAGTGGGTGGCGGGACCCGACGCGGTACGCCACGTGGAAGTCGGTCCACGTCGGTTCCACGACGGCGACAGCGAGGGCCTCGTCCCCGTCGGCGAGCGTCAGGTGCGCGCTGGCACCGACGCGCTCCGCCAGCTCCCGCAGCACCGGGGTGGCGGCCTGCCGCAGCAGCGGCTGCACGCGCTGCGAGAGCCGCAGCACCCCGAGGCCGAGGTCCACGCGCCCACCGCGGCCCCGAGCCACCAGACCGTGCTGCTCGAGGGTGGTGAGCAGGCGGTAGACGATCGGGCGCGCGACGCCGAGGGTGGCGGCGATCTCGGTCACCGTGTGCGCACCGTCCGCCGCGAGCAGCTCGAGCACCCGCAGCCCGCGGTCCAGCGTCTGCGAGGTCTCCGCCGTCCTGGCCCGCTGCCCCGTCATCGCGGCTCCTGCTCGGCAGGCGTCGACGCGAGACGCCGGACGATGGCCGCGTTGCGATCCTCCAGCAGCAGCGACAGCACCCGCCGGACGAGCAGGACGTCGACGAGGCGCCCGAGAGGGCCCAACGGGCTGCGCCAGCTCATCCGGTCACGCATCACGGTGCGCGCTCCCCCGTCCGGGCCCGGGGAGGTCGGCACGTAGGTGTGCTCGTGCCGGAAGAGTCTGAAGAGCCCGGAGTGCATCGTGTCGGTGAAGTGCGCGCCGCCGTGCGCGTCGTCGTCGACCACGGCGCCGATCAAGCTCGTGTGCCTGAACGGGACGACGCCCCATAGCCGTCCGCGCCATGCCACCTTCTCGCCTGAAGCGATCGTGCCGCTCGTGCGGAATCCGGCCCCGTGGTCGACAGCCCGGATCCGGTGCTGCGCACCGACCTCCAGCTCGATGTCCAGGTCGAGGCTGACAGCGAGGGCCTGCTGCGGGGTCCCGGCCACCGTCGTCTCGCCGACGAGCTCCTGGGCGAGGCGGCGGCGTCCGGAGAAGGGGCTCACGCTGCGAACCTAGCCCGAGCAGCCGGCCGGGTCAGGACCGGGAGACGAAGCGGGAGCGCAGCAGGGCGATGCGCTGCTGGATCTGCTCGACGCTCGCTCTGGCCACCTCGCCACCGCCGGAGGTGCGGCGCAGCTCCGCGTGGACGACCCCGTGCGGCTGACCCGTCCGACGCGACCACGCGGCCACGAGGCCGTTGAGCTCCTTGCGCAGGGTCGCGACCTCGCGGTGCGTGGCGGCATCGTGGCGACGGGACGGGCCGCCTCGACTGCGTGGTCGCCGCCGGCTCGCCGACGCCTCGCCGAGTGCTCGGACTGCCTCTGCCGCAGCAGGGTCGACACCTGGTCGGGGTCCAGCAGGCCGGGGATGCCGAGGTAGTCCTGCTCCTCCGCGCTGCCGATCTCGTGGCCGGTGCCGAACTCGCCGCCGTCGAAGAGCACACGGTCGAAGGACGCCTGGGCCTCGAGGGCCTCGAACGAGCCGAGCAGGTCGTCGCTGGCCGTCTCCGAGGCCTGCGCGCGGGCGACCAGGCCCGTCCTCCGGCGTCCAGTCGAGGGGTGGCGTCGTCCGCGCTCGGACGGTCGAGCGCGTGGTCCCGCTCCAGCTCGAGGGCGGACGCGAGCTCGAGCAGCGGCGGGACGCTCGGCAGGAAGATGGACGCGGTCTCGCCGCGCCGCCGGGCCCGCACGAACCGGCCGACGGCCTGGGCGAAGTAGAGCGGCGTCGAGGCCGACGTCGCGTAGACGCCGACGGCGAGCCGCGGGCACGTCGACGCCCTCCGACACCATCCGCACCGCGACCATCCAGCGATGGTCGCCCGTGCGCGAACTCCTCGATGCGCGACGAGGCACCGCTGTCGTCCGACAGCACGACCACGGGGGCCTGCCCCGTCACGCCCCGCAGCACGGCAGCGTAGGCGCGGGCGGTCCCCTGGTCGGACGCGATCACGAGGCCGCCGGCGTCGGGCACGTGCGCGCGCACCTGGGTGAGCCGCGTGTCGGCCGCGGCGAGCACCGCTGGCGATCCACTCCGCCGTCCGGGTCGAGCGCCGTGCGCCACGCCTGCGCCACCTGGTCGACGGTCAGCGGCTCGCCCAGCCGCGCGCTGATCTCGTCGCCGGCACGGGTACGCCAGCGCATCTGCCCGGAGTAGGCGAGGAACATCACCGGTCGCACGACGCCGTCGCGCAGCGCGTGGGCGTAGCCGTAGGAGTAGTCGGCGCGCGAGCGGCGGATGCCCTGGGCGTCGGGCGCGTACTCGACGAAGGGGATCGCCGCGGTGTCGGAGCGGAAGGGCGTGCCGGTCAGCGAGAGCCGGTGCGGCGCAGGGGAGAACGCCTCGCGGATCGCCTCGCCCCACGACAGGGCGTCGCCCCCGTGGTGGACCTCGTCGAGGACCACGAGGGTCGGCGCCGCCTCGGTGCGGGCGCGGTGCAGGTTCGGCCGGGCGGCCACCTGCGCGTAGGTCAGCGCGACGCCGTCGTAGCCCGCGCGCGTGCGTGCCCTGGCTGTTGCGGAACCCCGGGTCGAGCTGGATGCCGACCCGGGCCGCCGCGTCGGCCCACTGCCGCTTGAGGTGCTCGGTCGGGGCGACGACGGTGACCCGCTGGATGCGACCCGGTCGACAGCAGCTCGGTGGCCACGCGCAGAGCGAAGGTCGTCTTGCCGGCGCCGGGGGTCGCGACCGCCAGGAAGTCCCGGGGCGGCCGGGCCAGGTACTCCTCGACGGCCTGCGCCTGCCAGGCCCGCAGCTTCGAGGCCGTGCCCCAGGCGGCGCGCTCGGGGAAGGCCGGCGGCAGGTGCGAGGCCGCGACCGCACTCGCGTGCTGCGGGAGATGGACTGCTGCGGAGCCCTGCTGGCTGTGGAGGTCACCTGGGTGACCGGCAGACGACGACGAGCTCACGATGGGTCCCAGGCTAGACGACCCGGACCCGGATCCGGGCATCGCCTCACGTGGCGGGCGCGCCGCCGCGGGCGCTGGCCGGACACGGCTGCCGACGACGGCGGCCAGGAGCGCCGACGAGAGCCAGACCGAGCCACATCGCGGCGAACAGCGGACGCGTCCTGACCCGCCGCGCTGTGGCCCGCCGCGAACACGGCACCCGCCGCGCCGACGCCGACGACGGACCCGAGCGCGTCGCTGACCTGCAGCGACGCCGAGTTGCTGCCCTGCTGCCCCGGCGCGGACAGACCGAGCACGAGCACGCTGGTGCTCGACAGCGCCATGCCCATCCCGAGACCGCCCGAGCGCCCACACGGGACGACCATCCACGGCGACACCGCGTCGAGCATGACGAGCGAGAGGGCCGCGACCGCCACCGCGACGACGATCCCACCCGTCGACAGCAGGGTGGCGCGGTGCAGCCGCAGGCCGGGTCGGGCCTGCAGGTACGACCCGGCGGCCCAGCCGAGCGCACCGCCGGTCAGTGCGAGCCCGGCCTGCGCCAGCGGGATCCCGCGTTCCGCGTGCAGCGCGAGCGGCACGTACGTCTCGGCACCGAAGAAGGCAGCCGTGAACAGACCCCGCACCACGATCACGGACGGAAGGCCGCGCGCCAGCCGGAGCGTGCCGGGCGGGACCAGCCGCGGCAGCGACGTCACCACCATCAGCCCGCCCACGACCCCGGCCAGGAGCACCCGGGGGGTGAGATCGGTGAGGTGCTGGGCGAACCACTGCACGAGCGCCTGCGCCGACGGCGAGCAGCGAGCCCCGCGAGCGAGCGCGTGAGCACGACGGCCCGTGCGCGCGCCGCACGGTCGGCGGACGGGGTCACCGAGAGCATCGACAGCCTCGGCACCATCATCAGCAGCGCGACGACGGCCACCGGGGGCACGGCGAGGAACACGATCCGCCACGTGACCTCGGTCGCCAGCCACCCGGCGAGCGGCGGCCCGAGCACCGACGGCAGCACCCACGCGGCGGACAGCAACCCGAACACCCGAGGTCGCATCGCCTCCGGGTACACGGCGCCGATGACGACGTAGGCCGCCACGACGAGCGCGCCGCCGCCGGCCCCCGACACCACTCGTCCGGTGAGCAGCATCGAGAAGGACGTGGCGGTGCCGCAGAGCACGAGACCGCCCGCGAACAGCACGAGACCGACGACGAGGGGCCACGTCGCCCCGCGCAGGTCGCTGACCGCTCCCGCCACGACCATGCCCAGCAGGCTCGACGTGAAGAAGAGCGAGAACGCCAGCGAGTAGCTGCGCAGGGCGTCGAGGTCGGCGGCGACCACCGGCATCGCCGTGGCGACCGCGAGCGCCTCGAAGGCGATCAGGGTGACCAGGCCGATGATGGCCACCGAGACGAGGCGGTAGGGCCTCGCGAACGGACCCGCTACGGCGTCCGGCGTCACTGCTCCGATCCGGGGCCCGAGTCCTTGGGCGCGCGCAGGCCGTCGTAGATCTCCTGGCAGACGGGGCAGACGGGGAACTTCTTGGGGTCGCGTCCCGGCACCCAGACCTTGCCGCACAGGGCGATCACGGGATCGCCGGAGAGGGCGGAGCTGAGGATCTTCTCCTTGCGCACGTAGTGCGCGAAGCGCTCGTGGTCGCCCGGCTCGACCGGCTGCTCGACCTGCTCGCGGTCCAGCAGCCCCGTGGTCTGCCCACCACGGGAGGGCTCCGACAGGGGCTCGGGGGTCGGCGGGGGCAACGGCTCGCTCATGCGCGCCAACTCTACGACCGGCGAGGCGTCCCTCTCGTCAGTTCATGGTCGGGTCGTCGGGGTAGGTGGCCACGAGCGCGAGGTCGCCGCCCTGCCTGCGCAGCACCAGCGGCCAGAGCCCCTCGGGGTCGTCGGTGAAGGCGTCGCGCGCTGTCGCGTCCACGACGAACCAGGAGCCCTCGAGGATCTCGTCCTCCAGCTGCCCGCTGCTCCATCCGGCGTACCCGGCGAAGATCCGCAGCCCGCCGAGGCTCTCGGCGATCACGACCGGCTCGACGTCGAGGTCGACGACACCCAGCGACCCGACGATGCGGCGGATGCCGGGCGGGTCGTGGTCGTCGCCCGGCACCGACGCCAGGCCCAGGGCGGAGTCCTGGCTCACGGGCCCGCCGGTGTACAGCCGGCCCGGCACGGTCGCGTACGGCTGCCAGCCCGGGCAGCACGCCTCGACGTCGACACCGGACGGACGGTTCACCACCACCCCCAGCGCCCCGTCCTCGGAGTGGTCGAGCAGCAGGATCACCGTCCGCCGGAACGTCGGGTGCTCCAGGGCCGGGGTGGCTACCAGCAGCTTGCCGGTCAGCCAGGTGGTCATGCGCCCATCATGGCGCGACGTGGGGCTCGGCTGCAGCGGTGGCCGGGAAGAACCGGACCGGACCGTCGACCCGGACGGTCGCGACCTCGCCGGTCGGCATCGGACCCTGCGTCCGGGACACGACGACCACCGCGTCGTCCCCCGCCCCCACCCGGACCTCGACAGTGGCGTCGTGGCCGTAGAAGTGCGTGCCGAGCACGGTGCCGGAGACGGCGCCGGTCCCGGCCGCGTCCTCCGCCGCGCCGAGGTGCACCTGCTCGGGTCGCAGCACGACCGTGCCGGGACCGGAGAACGGTGAGCCGTTTCCGTTGCTGGACAGCGGAAGTCGGCCGAGGACGGTCTCGACGACACCGTTCGAGGCGGAACCTGCCAGCGAGACCACCTCGCCGACGAGCTCCGCGACGCGCAGCGAGGCGGGGTCGCGGTAGACACGCTCGGGAGAGCCGGCGTCGAGGACGCGGCCCTCGTGCATGACGGCGACCAGGTCGGCGGTGCTCAGCGCCTCCTCCTGGTCGTGGGTCACGAGCACGGCCGTGGCGCCGGTCGCGTGCAGCGCCTCACGGACGTCGTGCCGGACGCTCGCGCGCAGGCCCGCGTCCAGCGCCGAGAAGGGCTCGTCGAGCAGCACCAGCCGCGGCTGCGGTGCGAGCGCCCGGGCCAGCGCGACGCGCTGCTGCTGACCGCCCGAGAGCTCGTGCGGGTGGCGCCGACCGAAGCCGGCGAGGCCGACGAGCTCCAGGAGCTCGTCCGCGCGGCGGGCAGAGCGGGACGCGCGCGACAGGCCGAACGTCACGTTCGCCGCGACGTCGAGGTGCGGGAACAGCGCGCCCTCCTGCGGGACCACGGTCACGCGGCGCCGCTCCGGCGGCCAGTGCACGCCCGGACCGGTCAGCAGGTCGTCGCCCACCCGCACCGTGCCGGCGCTGGCGCGCTCGAAGCCGGCGATGACGCGCAGCAGCGTGGTCTTCCCGCAGCCCGACGGACCGAGCACGCCGGCGATCAGGCCGCTGGGCAGGTCGAGGTCCACGCCGCGCAGCACGGGCGTGGCGTCGTACGACTGGTGGATGCCCGCGACGAGAAGCCGGCTCACGGCGCGACCAGCTCCTGCGGAACCCCGGCGCGCGGAGGTGCGGCTGCCGGGTCGTCGCGGGGCCGGGGCACCGTCGTCCGGGCGACGGCGGCGGCCGCTGACCACCGCCAGCAGGCCCGTCGGCAGCGCGGCGAGGAGCACGAGGGTCGCGGCGTACGGGGCGGCGGCGGCGTAGGAGCCGGACCCGGTCTGGGTCCACAGCCCCGTGGCCAGCGTGTCCATGCCGGTCGGCCGCAACAGCAGTGTGGCGGGCAGCTCCTTCATGACCGTGATCATGACGAGCGACCGCGCCGGCGAGCGACACCCGGGAGCGCCAGCGGGCACGGTGACGCGCCGCAGAGCGCGTGCCGGGGAGAGGCCGAGGGACCGCGCCACCTCCTCCAGACGTGGTGGGCTGAGCGCCACCGAGGAGCGCACCGCGCCGACGGCCAGCGGGCAGGAACAGCACCACGTAGGCGACGACCAGCAGGGGCACCTCCTGGTAGATGCCCGGCACGACGCGGATGCCGAAGAAGACCAGCGGCGAGCGCGACGACGATGCCGGGCAGGGCGTGACCGGCGAACGACGCCTGCTCGATGATCCGGACGCCGCGTCCGCGGTAGCGGGCGGCGAGCACCCCGACCGGCAGGGCGAGGAGCGTCGTCACGACCGCGCGAGCGCGGCGACACCGACGGTCGCGAGAGCCGATGCGACCAGCCGCGGAACGTCGGGGCCCGCGTCCTGGCCGCGCCACAGCCAGTAGGCGAGGGTCGCGAGCGGGAAGCCGAGGCTGACACCCAGCACCACCGTCGCCAGGGTGACGGCGAGGGGGCGTCCTGCGCCGAGGCTCAGCGCGGACGGGGGACGCGCCGAACCGGTGCCGACCCGGACCTGCTCGGCCCGTCCACGGGCACGGGCCTCGGCCAGCGTGATGCCGATCGTCAGCGCGACGAGCAGCAGCCCGAGCACGGCGGCCGGGGTGCGGTCGAAGCTGGCCCGGTACGACGTGTGGATCACGCGCGTGAACACGTCGTAGCGCAGGAGGGACACCGCGCCGAAGTCGCTGAGCGCGTACAACGCCACCAGCAGCCCGCCGGCCGCGGCGGCCGGCCGCACCTGGCGGGCGGTGACCGGACAGGACCGTGGCGACGGGTCCGCGGCCGAGCGAGCGGGCGACCTCCTCCTGCGCGGGGTCGGCGCTGCGCAGCGCGGCCAGCACCGGGAGGTAGACGTAGGGGTAGCTGCACGCCGTCAGGACCAGCACGGCTCCCCCGAAGCCGGCGACGCCGGCCACAGGGAGATCCAGGCGTAGGCGGCGACGTAGGTCGGGACGGCCAGCGGCAGCGCGGCGAGCACCGCGACGACGCGACGGCCGGGCAGGTCGGTGCGTGAGACCAGCACCGCCAGGCCGACGCCCACCACGAGACAGCATGCGGTGACCGCCGCGGCCAGGCCGAGGCTGCGCAGGACGAGGTCGACCGTGCGGTCACGCAGCACGACGTCGGCCACCTGGCCGAGGCCGGCCTCGCTGGTTCGCACCAGCAGGTAGCCGATCGGCAGCACCGCCGTCACGGCCGCGACCGCCGCCGCGAGCACGAGGGCAGCGGGGGGCCGGGCACCGACCCGCGGTGCCTCGCGACGTGGTCCGAGGAGGCTCAGGTCAGCCCCACCTCGTCCAGCATCGTCAGGGTGCCCTGCAGGTCGTCCAGGTCGTTGAGGTCGATGGACGAACCTTCAAGGTCCGCCAGGGGCGGCAGGTCGTGCCTGGTCGTGGTGATGCCCTCGACCACCGGGTACTCGGCCGTCTCGTCGGCGAAGTACTGCTGGGCCGGGTCGGAGAGGAGGAACTCGACGGCGAGGTCGGCGGCCTCCTGCTGGTCGCTGCCGGCGAGGACCCCGACGCCGGCGACGTTGATCAGCGCACCCGGGTCGTCGGAGTCGAGGAAGTGCAGGCGGGCGTTCACCTCGGCCTCGCCGAGCTCGGCGACCCGCTCGAACCAGTAGTAGTGGTTGATCAGGCCGACGGCGACCTGGCCGGAGTCGACGGCGTCCAGCACGAGCAGGTTGTTGTCGTAGGCCACCGGCTCCTGGGCCTTGAACCGCGTCAGCCACTCTCGGGCCGCGTCGTCGCCACGCTGCACGCGCAGGGCGGTGACGAACGCCTGGAACGACGCGTTGGTCGGCGCGAACCCGATCGTGCCCGTGAAGCGCGGCTCGAGGACGGCGTCGACCGAGGTGATCGCCTCCACGTCCTGCACCTGCGCGGGGTCGTAGGCCAGCACCCGGGCGCGGGCCGACGTGCCGACCCACGTGCCCTCGGGGTCGACGAAGCGCTCGTCCACGCGCTCGGTGACCGCCGGCTCGACGGCCTCGAGCATGCCGGCGCGACCGAGGGCGCCGAGGGCGCCCGCGTCCTGGCTGAAGAAGAGGTCGGCGTCGGTCCCCTCGCCCTCCTCCAGCAGCTGCGCGGCGAGCTCGGCCGAGTTGCCGTAGCGCACCTCGACCGGGACGCCGACGGCCTCCTCGAGCTGCTCGATGACGCCGCCGACAAGGTTCTCGTTGCGGCCGGAGTAGATCACCAGCGCATCGGGGCCGGAGCTGCACGAGGCCAGGCCGGAGGCCAGCAGCAGGGCGGGCACGACGGCCCCCAGCACGCGGGTCAGGGGGCGGGCGTTCGGACGGGCGGGCATGACGTGCAAGCGGACTCTCCCCGGGGGATCTGGGCCGAAGGGCTGACGGGAGTGCGCCTCCGCGCACGGCCCGACCGGCTCGATAAGGCAAGCCTAACCTATCGACTGGTGCGTTCCCTGCGATGGGGTCGGCCCTGGACCCACCGCGCGGCCGTCACGCCGGCCAGGACCCCGACCAGGTCCGCGAGCGCGTCGACCACGTCCCCGGAGCGTCCCGGCACCACGGTGGCCTGGAGCACCTCGCTGAGCACGGCGTGGCCGGCCAGGACGGCGGCCGTGCCGGTCGCCGGGAATCCCGGCGCGCAGCGCGGGGTAGGCCACGCCCCGCGAAGACCAGCGTGTGCACGAGCAGGTCGCAGGCCCGCAGACGCCGCCCGGCACCTGCGGACGCGGCCAGTAGAGCAGGACCAGCTGGACCACGAGGGCGGCCGCTGCCACCGACCGCCATCCGCGACGGCTCACGGGTGGTCGCTGGAGCGCCGGGCCCGCCCTCCTTGACCGCGGCCTGGACGGCACTGGCCACCACGCTGGCGACGTCGGGGTGGAACACGCTCGGCACGATGTAGGTGGCGTTGCGCTCGCCGTCGCTCACGACGCCCGCCAGGGCCGTGGCCGCCGCGAGGAGCACCGCGGGCGTGATCGTGCGGGACTGCGCGTCGAGCAGGCCCCGGAAGACACCAGGGAAGACCAGCACGTTGTTGATCTGGTTGGCGAAGTCGCTGCGACCGGTGGCGACGACGGCGGCGTGCTGGGACGCGGCGACGGGGTCGACCTCCGGCACCGGGTTGGCCATCGCGAAGACGATCGCGTCCTCGGCCATGGTCGCGATGTCGTCCCCGGTGAGGATGTTCGGTGCGCTGACGCCGATGAAGACGTCGGCGCCGGCCAGCGAGTCGGCCAGGCTGCCGGTGACGCCGCGCGGGTTCGTGTTCTCGACGATCCACTGCGACGTGTCGTCGAGGTCGGTGCGGCCGGGGTGGATCACGCCGTTGACGTCGCTCACGACCACGTCCCGCGCCCCGGCGGCGACCAGCAGCTTGACGATCGCGGTGCCGGCGGCGCCCGCACCGGCCATCACGATGCGCACGCCGGCGATGTTCTTGTGCACGACCTTGAGCGCGTTGGTGAGGGCCGCCACGGCGACGATGGCCGTGCCGTGCTGGTCGTCGTGGAAGACGGGGATGTCGAGCTCGGCTCGCAGCCTCTCCTCGATCTCGAAGCACCGAGGCGCCGAGATGTCCTCGAGGTTGATGCCGGCGAATCCGGGAGCGATCGCCTTCACCGTGGCGATGATCTGCTCGGTGTCCTGGGTGTCCAGGCAGAGCGGGAACGCGTCGATGCCCGCGAAGCGCTTGAACAGCGCGGCCTTCCCCTCCATCACCGGCATCGCGGCGAGCGGCCCGATGTTGCCGAGGCCCAGGACGGCCGAGCCGTCGGTGACGACGGCGACGGTGTTGCGCTTGATCGTGAGGTTGCGGGCGTCGTGGGGGTTGTCGACGATCGCCTGGCAGATGCGCGCCACCCCCGGCGTGTAGACGAGCGACAGGTCGTCACGGTTGCGGATCGGCACCTTCGACTCGACGGACAGCTTGCCGCCGAGGTGCATGAGGAAGGTGCGGTCGGAGACCTTGCCGATCTCGATGCCGTCGATCGCGCGCAGCGGTCGACGAGGTCGGTCGCGTGGTCGGAGTCGCGCGCGGCGCACGTGACGTCGATACGCACCCGGTCCGAGCCCGACGCGGTGACGTCGATGGCGGTGACGATGCCGCCGGCCTGCTCGATGCAGGTGGTGAGCTCGCTGACGGCGGTGGGCCGCGCCGGCAGCTCGAGGCGGACGGTGATCGAGTACGAGACGCTGGGGGCGGCAACCATGGGGCCCATTGTGTCGGGTTACCCCGCGGTACCCCCGCAGGCCGGGTCCGAGACCGGCTCGGCCTAGTGTCGGCTGGTGATCGTCGACCGCGACGGACTCCAGCTGCCCCTGCACGTCGGCGGCCCCGCGGGGGTGAGCCGACCCTGTCCCCGTCCTGGCGCTGCACGGGTTCCCCCAGACCTGGCGCTGCTGGGACGCCGTGCTGCCCGCCCTGCACGCCGCGGGTCGCCGGACGCTCGCCCTCGAACAGCGCGGCTACAGCGCGCGAGGCCCGCCCGGACGAGGTCGAGGCGTACGCGCTCGACCACCTGGTCGGCGACGCGCTGGCCGCGGTCGACGCCGCAGGGGCCGAGCAGGTCGACCTCGTCGGCCACGACTGGGGAGCCGTCATCGCCTGGACCCTGGCTGCGCGCCATCCGGAGCGCGTCAGGTCGCTGGTCGCCGTGTCGATCCCACACCCGCGCGCCTTCGCCTCGGCCGTGGCGAGCGACCCCGACCAGCGGCAGCGGTCCGCTTACATGGTGCTGTTCCGGCAGCGCGACAAGGCGGCCCACATCCTGCTGGCCGACGACGCGCGCCGACTGAAGGTGATGTACGAGGGGTCGGGCCTCGACGACGAGGGCATCGCGCTGCACGCCGGTCCGCTCTCGGACCCGGCGACACTGCGGGGCGCGCTCGCCTGGTACTCGGCCCTCGACACGTCGGCGCTGGCTCGGCGTCGGCCCCGTGACCGTGCCGACGACGCTCGTGTGGGGCGACGGGGACATCGCCAGCGGCCCCGTCGCGGTGCAGATGTGCGAGCAGCTCGTCGGGCGCCCGTACCGCCTCGTGGTCCTGGAGGGCGTCTCGCACTGGGTGCCCGACCAGAGGCCCGCCGCCGTCGCCGACGCCGTGCTCGAACCCGCCCACCTGCGACCTCCTCGCGTCCGCCCTCCTCGCGCGCGCCTCCTCGCGCTGGGACGTCTGGCCACCTAGAACGCCTGGTTCGCGAACCCCTTCTGCGCCGACGCGACCAGGAACGAGCGCCAGACCGTACTGCTGGTGTGCGGGTCACCGGTGATGCCGAGCTTGGACTTCGCCTGGTCGAAGGCCGCCTGCGTCAGCGACCCCCAGACACCGTCGATGGCCAGGCCCGAGTTCATGTGGTTGTTGCAGAGACCCTGCACGAACTTCGTGTCGGACTCGGACGACTTGAGGCAGAGCACGGGCAGGCCGCCGAAGTCGGCGTGGATGTGGTCGGCGTGGTTGGGGTACCAGCCGTCCAGCACGTACCTGAAGTACCGACGGGTGGTGGCCTCGACCGCGAGGTAGCGGCGCGCGAGCTGCTGCGAGGCGACGTGGTGCTGCTCGATCGGCGAGGAGACCTGGCCGCCGCTCCACCTCAGGTAGTCGAGGTCCATCGCAGTACCGGCGCCGTGCTGGCCCGGTCTTGTTGACGTAGAACCCGGCGGAGACGAGGTAGCTGAGGCTCCCGTAGGCGGCGGAGGCCGAGCGCAGGGCCCGGATCCACACGACGAGCTGGTCGTAGAACGCGTAGGTGCAGTACCAGGTGCGGGGCGCGGTGCTGCCCCAGGTGCTGCGCCAGTAGTAGACGGGCGTGCCGTCGATGGCGGAGAAGGCCTTCTCGGTCGCGGACAAACGGTGCTCCTCAGGTGGTGACGACGTCGAGACGGTCTGTGGTCAGCCAGGCGGACTGGCGACGACCCGAGCCGTCGGAGGCGACCGCACGTGCGGCAGCCGGGCGCCTGGACGGGAGGCTGCCGCCGCGTCAGCCGGCCCCGTGAGTACTCCGCGAGCACCGGCTGGGTGCCCGCGACGTCGTTGCCGACCACGGTGAGCAGGGGCGCGTCATCGGTGCCGCCGGTCACGACCGAGAGGTCGGCGACCGCGACACCGCTCAGGCGACCGCCCGGCAGCACCCGCCAGCGCGTGCCGTCGCGGGACGACCTGCAGCGTGCTGCCCTGCGCCGTGACGACCGCGGCCACCCAGCCGCGGCCGGCCGCCGTGAGCGCCTCGGGGTACCCGGCGAGGTCGCCTCCGACCTCGGGGACCGCCGTGCGGCGGATCGGGGAGGCCACCGAGACGCTCAGCAGCAGGCGGGGGTGCCCCTCCATCGAAGAGCACGGCCCCGACGGCGAGCACGGACCCGTCGTCCGCCGTCGCGACGGCGGTCAGTCTCGAGCCCGGCCGGCGTCGCGGTGCGGACCGGCGACCAGGCCACCCCGTCGGACGAGGTCCACATCCGCGCGGTGTCCGTCGGGCCGGTGGCGCCCGGCGTCGTCGACCATCCGACGGCCGTGCTGGTGCGGCCCTGCGGGTCGGCGGACACGGCGGCGACCGTGCTGGAGCCCAGGCCGGTTGTGGGCCGCTCGGTGCCGTCGACTTCGACGAGCACCCAGCCGTCGTCACGCAGCACGAGGCACGACCTGCGCGCCGCGTCCTGGCCGAAACCGGCTGCAGCCTCGCGGATCTCGTCGACCGAGGCGGTGGCTGCCCGCTCGACCGGTTGCTGCACGGCGACGCCGGACGGCAGCCAGACCAGCGCAGCGATCGAACCGAGGCCGACCAGCGCTGCACGGCGGCTCGGGTCTGTGGCGGACACGCGGTGGCGGGTTCACTCGACGGTCTGGGCGCACAGGAGGTCCTCGTCGTTCGAAGGGGTCAAACGGAGCATCTCGGTCATCAAGCTGGGGCGATCCTGCCCGTTACGTGGCGACTTGGGAAGACCTGGTCGGACATTTCCTCCGTCCGCCTATGCGCCACCGCCCGGAGCGACGACGATACGAAGCAGCACGCCTCGCCACTGTCGAAGGAGACACCCCGTGCGCAGCACCATGCAGGAACAGCCCGCTGCTGATCTCGCAGATCCTCGAGTACGGCACCACTGTGCATGCCGCCTCGGAGGTGGTGACGTGGACGCCGGAGGGGCCGCGCCGGTCCACCTACGGAGAGCTCGGCGACGACTGCAGGCGCCTGGCCAACGCTCTGGGACGTCTCGGAGTCGTGGGCGACGAGCGGGTGGCCACCTTCATGTGGAACAACGAGGAGCACCTCGAGCTGTACCTCACGGTGCCGAGCATGGGCGCCGTGCTGCACGCGTTGAACATCCGCCTGTTCCCCGAGCAGCTGATCTACGTGGCGAACCACGCCGAGGACCACGTCGTCGTGGTCGACAACAGCCTCGCGGCCCCCTTCGCGAAGCTCCTGCCGCATCTCAAGACCGTCCAGCACGTCGTCGTCAACGGCCCGGTGCCCGACGAGGTGCGCGAGGCACTGGCGGCGAGCGGGCCCGAGGTGCACGACTACCGCACCATCCTCGACGCGGAGAGCCCCGAGTTCACCTGGCCTGATCTCGACGAGAACATCGGCGCAGCAATGTGTTACACGTCCGGCACGACCGGGAACCCCAAGGGCGTCGTCTACTCGCACCGCTCGAACTACCTGCACTCGATGCAGCTGGTGATGCCCACCGCCCTCGGTGTGCGTCAGGGCGACCGGCTGCTCGCCGTGGTGCCCATGTTCCACGCGAACGCCTGGGGCCTGCCCTACGGCTCGTTGCTGTCGGGGGCGTCTCTGGTGATGCCCGACCGGTTCCTGCAGGCCGAGCCCTTGGCGACGATGATCGCCGCCGAGAAGGTCACGGGCGGTGGGGCCGTCCCGACGATCTGGGCCGACCTGCTGCGCCATCTGGACGAGCAGGCCGAGAAGGGCGAGACCGTCGACGTGTCGACCCTCCGCGAGGTCATCGTCGGAGGCTCCGCCTGCCCACCGTCGCTGATGCGGGCCTTCGAGGAGCGGCACGGTGTCCGGGTCCTGCACGCCTGGGGGATGACGGAGATGTCGCCGCTCGGAACGGTGGCGATCCCCCCGGCCGGGGCGCAGGGGGAGGACGCCTGGCGCTACCGGGAGACGCAGGGCCGACTCGCGCCGCTCGTCAGCGGGCGCCTGATCGGCCCCGACGGCTCCGAGATGCCCTGGGACGGTGTGGCTGTCGGCGAGCTCGAGGTCCTGGGGCCGTGGATCGCCGCCTCGTACTACCTCGACGACGACCCGGACAAGTTCCACGACGGCTGGCTCCGTACGGGCGACGTCGGCTCGCTGACGCCCGACGGGTTCCTGCGCCTCACCGACCGCAGCAAGGACGTGATCAAGTCGGGGGGCGAGTGGATCTCGTCGGTCGACCTGGAGAACGCCCTGATGGCGCACCCGAAGGTGCGCGAGGCCAGCGTGGTTGGCGTGCCGGACGACAAGTGGGGCGAGCGTCCGCTCGCGACCGTCGTGGTGGCCGAGGACGTGACCGTGGACGAGCTGCGCGACTTCCTGGCCGACAAGGTCGCCCGGTGGCAGCTGCCCGAACGGTGGGCCTTCATCGAGGAGGTGCCGAAGACGAGCGTCGGCAAGTTCGACAAGAAGGTGCTGCGGCGGCGGTACGCCGAGGGCGAGCTCGAGGTCACCACGGTCGAGTGATCCCGACGCGCCGTGACGGTGCGGGCGGGCCCCTCGGACCTGCTCGGGCCTAGGGTTCGCTCATGGACGCGGCCGGAGGCAAGAGCACGTACCTGATCGTGGACGGCGAGAACATCGACGCCACCCTCGGGGTGTCTGTCCTCGGCCGCCGACCGAACCCGGACGAGCGTCCACGCTGGGAGCGCGTGCGCGAGTTCGCGACCGACGTCTGGAAGCAGCCGGTCAAGGGGCTGTTCTTCCTCAACGCCTCCTCCGGCCACCTGCCGATGTCGTTCGTGCAGGCCCTGATCGCCCTCGACTACCGGCCCATCCCGCTGAGCGGTGGGCCGGGCGAGAAGGTCGTAGACATCGGCATCCAGCGCACCCTGGAGGCCATCGCGCGAGCGCGAGGGCGACGTGCTCCTCGCCAGCCACGACGGCGACTTCCTGCCGCAGATCACCGATCTCCTCGGCGGGGAGCGCCGGGTCGGTCTGCTCGGGTTCCGCGAGTTCTTCAACTCGGGGTTCACCGCGCTCGGCGTCGACGGACTGGAGTTCTTCGACCTCGAGAACGAGGTCGGCGCCTTCACGAGCATGCTGCCCCGCGTGCGCGTCATCCCGCTCGAGGAGTTCGACCCCGTCAAGTTCCTCTGAACGGCTCGGCCGCAGTCACCTCTTCTGCCGGCGGCTGCCGCCGTGCCAGTCCTCCTGCACGCCGACCTCCGACTCCTCGACCCCCAGCCCCCGGAGCTGCGGCAGCTCCCGAAGGCTCCGCTTGAGCTCTGCGAAGCCCGGGAAGCTCGCCAGCCCGACGACGTGGTCCCAGAGCCGGACGGCGTCGTCCTCGCTCGGGAGCCTGCTGATCACGGGGCCGAAGAAGGCGACGCCCTCCGGGGGCTGGAAGTGGATGATCGGCGTCCCCACGTCCTTGCCCGTCAGGGCCAGTGCCTCGTCCGTCTCGTCGCGGATCTCGGCGTCGTAGGACGTGTCGTCCAGCGTCTCAGCGAGCTCTGGGCTCAGGCCCCGCTCCGTCAGGATCGGCTCGAGGAACTCCCGTGTCCCGCGGTGGTCCGGTGCCTCGTCGCCGCTCGGCGCGGTGTCGAAGATGCGCCGTCCCATCGCCTCGTACAACGGGCCGACCGCCTCGAGGCCCTGCTCGGCCCGCACCCGCGCTGCGACACGCAGGAGACGGAGCCCGGCCGTGTGCCCGCCCTCGTACTCCGGGGGGAAGTGCGAGTCGTAGTCGACGTGGGAGTTGATCAGGCGCAACGAGATGAACCGCCACTCGACGGCGTAGTCACGCTGCGCCATGACCCGGCGGACCCACTTGCTGGTCATCCACGCGAACGGGCAGACCGGGTCGAAGTAGTAGCGGATGTCGGGGGCGCTCATGACGGAAGCGTAGGCGGAGCACGCCACCTCCTGCCTGTCGCGGCGTTCGGTCGGCGTTGTCCCGAAGGTCCTGGTGGACTCCGCCCGCCGTCGAGCGCACCATGGGTCTCGCGAGAGAAACGCGTGCCGCGACGGATCCCGCACAGTCTCCCGGCAACGGGCAGGAGGTAGCGATGATCGTCCTCACGGGAGCCACCGGGAACGTCGGCACAGCCGTGATGGCGGAGCTGTCGAGCCGGGGCGTCCGAGCCAGGGCCCTGGCCCACTCGCCGGCGAGCCGGGCTGCCATCGAAGCCCACGGGCACGAAGCGGTCGACGGGGACTTCGACGACCCATCGAGCCTCGCCGGGGCCTTCGAGGGCTGCGACCAGCTGCTCCTGCTGTCGCCCGCGCACCCCGACCAGCCGCGTCGGGAGAAGGCAGCGGTCGACGCCGCCCGCGACGCTGGTGTGTCGCGGGTCGTGGCGGTCTCGCTGATGGGCGCGGACCTGTCGTCTCCCAGCGCGTTCTCGCGCTGGCACGCCGAGATCGACCAGCACCTGGTCGGGTCCGGCCTGGACCACACGATCCTCCGGCCCGCAGGTTTCATGCAGACGCACCTGCTGCCGGTGCCCACCGTCCGTGCCGAGGGTCGCTGGTACGGGATGACCGGCGACGGGGCGGCAGCGTTCATCGACGCCACCGACATCGCTGCTGCGGCGGCTGCGGCGCTGACGGGCGACGGAGCCCTCCGCGAGGTCGAGCTGACCGGACCCGCCGCGATCAGCATGCCCGAGGCAGCGGCCGAGCTCTCGCGCGTGATCGGTCGCCCGGTCGAGTACGTCGACGTGCCCACCGAGGCCTACGGCGCAAGCCTGCAGCAGGTCGGGCTTCCGGACTTCCTTGTGAACTCCATCATCCCGCTCTACGAGGCCATCCGCGCCGGCCACCTGGCGACGGTCACCGACGGCGTCGAACGGCTCACCGGGCGTCCGGCGCGCACGTACCGTGAGTTCGCGCAGACCCACCGGGCCGAGTTCGCAGACAGCTAGGCGGCGCCGGGACGTGAGCAGATCCTCCCTGTCGACGTGTCAGAACTGGGGCAGGCGCGTGAGCGGCTCGGCCAGCCGCTCGTCGGTGAGCTCCTCGTCGACCATGCGGCCACCGAGGAACGCGTCATAGGCGGCCATGTCGAAGTGTCCGTGCCCGCACAGAGCGGTGAGGATGACCTTCTCCTCGCCCGACTCCTTGCACGCCAGCGCCTCCCGGACGCACGCGGCGATGGCGTGGGTCGGCTCCGGCGCCGGGACGATGCCCTCGTGGCGCGCGAAGGTGACCGCGGCCTCGAAGCACTCGAGCTGGGGGATGGAGATCGCCTCCATCAGACCGAGCTCGTACACGTGCGAGATCAGCGGGCTCATGCCGTGGTAGCGCAACCCCCCGGCGTGGATCGGGTCCGGGACGAAGTCGTGGCCGAGCGTGTGCATCTTCAGCAACGGCGTGAAACCCGCTGTGTCGCCGTAGTCGTACGCGTACGTGCCGCGCGTGAGGGACGGGCAGGCGGCGGGCTCCACGGCGCGGATCGTGGGCGAGATCCGTCCCGCGAGCTTCTCCCTCAGGAACGGGAACGAGAGGCCCGCGAAGTTCGATCCCCCGCCGGTGCAGCCCACGATGAGGTCAGGCGTCTCACCGACCTTGGCGAACTGGAGCAGCGCCTCCTCGCCGATGATCGTCTGGTGCAGGAGGACGTGGTTCAGCACGCTGCCCAGCGCGTAGTGCGTCGACTCCCCCTGTGCGGCGACCTCGACGGCCTCGCTGATCGCGATACCGAGGCTGCCGGGATGGTTGGGCTCGTCCGCGAGGATCTTGCGGCCCGACTCGGTCAGGTCGGACGGGCTGCGGTGAACCGTGGCTCCGTATGTCTCCATCACCGAACGCCGGTACGGCTTGCTGTCGTAGGAGGCGCCCACCTGCCAGACCTCGCACTCGAGGCCGTAGACGCCGCAGGCGAAGGCGAGCGCCGTGCCCCACTGACCCGCACCGGTCTCGGTCGTGAGCTTGGTGACTCCGCTCTTCATGTTGTAGAACGCCTGCGGCACAGACGTGTTGGGCTTGTGCGAGCCGGCCGGGGAGACGCCTTCGTACTTGTAGTAGATGCGTGCCGGGGTGCCGAGCGCCTGCTCCAGCCGGTGCGCCCGGTAGAGCGGCGACGGACGCCACAGGCGATAGACGTCGAGCACCTCCTCGGGGATGTCGACGTAGCTGTCCTGGGTCACCTCCTGCATGATCAGGTCCATCGGGAAGAGCGGCGCGAGGTCGTCCGGACCGAGGGGCTGCATCGTCCCCGGGTGCAGGGCCGGTGGCGGTGGGCTGGGCAGGTCAGGGACGACGTTGTACCAGCGCGTCGGCATCTCCGACTCGTCGAGCAGGATCTTGTGCTGCTTGGTCACCACGCGCCTCCGGCCTCTCGGATCATCTGCGGCCCTGCACGCTACGCCGGGGGACTCCGTCTGCGGAATGCCCCGAGCGGGCCCGATCGGGTTGTCCGTCGGGTCTCACCGTCCTCTTCACGCTCGTCAGCCGGTCCCGCCTCGGTGCTCAGAGGTCAGCCGGCAACAGCGATGACGACCGACACCGCCAGCACGACCGCCAGTGCGGCCAGCGCCCCCGCCCGTCGGGTGCCGGTGGCCCATCCAGGCTGCGTAACCGGAGCAGCGTCTCCACGGCGTCTCGTCGTGTACACCGCGGCGCCGACCAGCAGGACGCCCAGCGCCAGGAGTGCGAGCGCGGGGGCCAGCGCGCCCGGGAAGTAGCGATCCATGATCGGCGGCAGCACGATGAGCGTCCCGATGGCGCCGACGCCAAGGAGCAGGAGGTCGCGGACCAGCAGGGCCAGGCCCACGACGGCTGTGACCGTTGCCAACCCCATGAGCACTCCCCAGCCCTCCTCGAGGGTCGTGACAGCGGCGATGACGGCGCCGGCCGCGCCGAGGAACATCCCCACCTGCCGGTCCGGCAGGACACCACCCCACGCGAGGGCGAACCACGCGGCCGACAGGGCCCACACGCCCAGCCCCGGGAGCGCCTGCGTGTCCGTCGCCGACGAGACGATTGTCGCCGCGGCCACCAGCAGCGGGACGAAGACCGCCACGTGCTGGAGCAGGTGACGATGCACCCGCCACAGGCCGGCGGAGTAGGCCGCCGTGCCGAGGGCCGTGAACGTCGCCACGCCCTCCTCGCCCCACCGCGACCACTCCGAGGCGCCGACCCCGAGGAGCCCGGCCATCGCGGCGGACGAGGCGAGCCACAGGACCGAGCGCAGCCGGTCCCCCGTGGCGCCGAGCCGGGTCGGGATCAGGCCGCCCGCCACCAGCAGGACGACCGTCACCGTTCCGACGAGCCCGACGCGCAGGACCGCCGACAGGTCGTCCCACACGCTGCCGGCGACCAGGCCGACTGCGACCACGATGACCACGCCGCCCAGGTAGCCGAGGGCCTCTGTCACCCGGGCCGCTGCGGACGTCTGGCGCCAGGCGTGCCCGCCGCCCGCGACACCCTGGCCGTCGGGCGCGGGCAGGTCGGCGCGCATCCGGGCCGCCTGGTCCGGCGTGATGATCCCGTCAGCGAGCCAGCGCTCGATGGCTGCCGACACCTCACCGTGCACACCGGTGCCGAGCGCCGGAACGGTCTCCATGTCCCCAGCAGAGCCCCGCCGGAGACGCTGGTCAAGGGGCGAGAGCCACGGAGTCGCGACCCTGCGGGCCCAGGGACCTCGGTCCCTGCCGCGCGTCCTGTCGACCCGAGGAGTATTCCGTCCGAGCGAGGACGGAGGGAGCCGCCATGGCCGCGGGCGTCGACCTCTACTGGCTGCCGCTGGGTGCTGGAGAAGGACCTGGCGTCGTGCGGTGGAGCGGGCGCTTGTACGAGGCGTTGACTGCCGCGCACGAACGGCGCGAACGCCGGGACCTCTACCACTCCGCGCTGGAAGTCGTCGTCGGCGCAGACCGTTTCGTCATCGAGATGACGCCGGTCTGGGGGAACGGGGAGGCCGACCGGGGCGTCGTCGGCGAGGGCCCCGTCGGCCTCGCGCTCCTCGGGCGGTCGCGTGCCTTCCGCTACGAGGTGCGCCGCTGGCGCGGCGGCCGGATCCCGGACGTGGCCGACGCTGTGGACAGCCCCGTGCGCCTCAGCGCCGACATCGAACGGGCGCGCCGCGTGCTGGATCTCGTCCCCACGTTCCCGATGCTGACGTGGGGTCGGGACCCGTTGGGCAGCGGGGACATGTGGAACTCGAACTCGCTGATCTCCTGGCTTCTCGCCCGCAGTGGGCACGACACCGACACGGTGCCGATGCCGCGGCACGCCCGTGCGCCCGGTTGGGCGGCCGGTCTGGTCGCGGCGTCAGCAGGGACGACGGGACGGCTGGCCGCACCCGGCAGCCGCCCGTCGCGATTCTCCCGAGAATGACGCCTTTGGAGGGCTTCTCCGTCGGCATTCTCCCGAGAATGGCGCGAGAAGGGCTGTCCCCGCGCTGCGTTCTCCCGACAATGGAGGGAGCACCCACGACCAGGGACAGGTGAGGTCGATGCAGGCCATCGTCCAGCGCGAGTACGGCGCACCGGAGGACGTGCTCGGTCTCGCCGAGATCGACAGGCCCGTCGTGGGCGACGACGACGTGCTGGTCAAGGTCATGGCCAGCTCGGCCAACCCCTGGGACTGGCACTTCATCCGCGGCGAGCCGGTCCTGATGCGTCCGGCCGGCCTCGGCGGCGTCCGCAGGCCGAAGTTCCTCGTTCCCGGCGGGGACGTGGCGGGAACGGTCGAGGTCGTCGGCCGGGACGTCACCGGCTTCGCGCCCGGCGACCGGGTGTACGGCTTCGGCCACGGCGCCTTCGCCGAGTACGTCGCCGTACCCCACGGCAGCCTGGCCCGCATGCCGGCGAACCTCGACTTCGAGCAGGCCGCCGCCGTGCCGTTGGGCGCCGTCACGGCCATCCAGGGCCTGCGCGCCGGTGGTCTCCAAGCCGGGCAGCACGTCCTCGTCATCGGTGCCTCCGGCGGGGTCGGGACCTTCGCCGTCCAGATCGCGAAGGACCTCGGAGCGGAGGTCACCGGCGTCTGCAGCACCGCCAACGTCGAGCTGGTGCGGCGACTCGGCGCCGACCACGTCATCGACTACACCGCCCAGGACCTCACGCGCGGGCCCGCGCGCTACGACCTGATCTTCCAGCTCGGCGGCACCTACGCGCCCCGGTCCCTGCGCCGGGTGCTCACGCCGAGGGGCACGCTCATCCAGTCGTTCGGGGACGGCAGCCGCTGGCTCGGTCCCCTCGGCAACATCGTCCAAGCCCTCGTGCTCAGCAGGTTCGTCGGCCAGACGCTGAAGTCCTTCCTGGCCGAGGAGACGACCGAGGCGCTGGACGAGATCAGGGAGCTCGTCGAGGGAGGCAGGCTGGTGCCGGTCATCGACTGCACCTACCCGCTCGCCGAGGCACCCCAGGCGATCGGGTTGCTCGAACGGGGCCACCCCGCAGGCAAGGTCGTCGTGAACGTCGGCGGCGGCTGACCCGCGCCGAGGAGCCGGCGCCCCGGCGCGCTCAGTCGGGCAGGACCAGCTCCAGGTCGAGCCAGCCGGCCAGGTCCCGGATCTCCCGGTCGACCGCGTCGGCCATCGCCTTGCTGAACGGCAGGTCCTGGTGGACGGCTGCGACGCGGAGCACCCCGGCGCTGCGGTCGGCCTTGGCGTCGAGCTTCCCGACGAGCCGGTCGCCGTACAGGATCGGGAGGGCGTAGTAGCCCCAGCGCCGCTTCGCCGCCGGCTTGTACATCTCGAGGATGTAGTCGAACTCGAACAGCTCCTGCACGCGCTTGCGGTCGGGGTGGACGAGCCGGTCGAAGGGCGACAGCAGCGCGGCCCGACCACGGAACGGCCGCCCGATCAGGCTCGGGTCGACGCGCCAGCCGCCCATCACGCCCACGACCACCGCGGGTTCGCCGGCCTCACCCGCGTCCATCGGCTCGACCGGACGCTCCGGTGCCCGTGACCGCACGATGCCGAGGACGCTCAGCCGGCGTTCGTCGCGTCGGCGACGCGCCTCGGCGGTCGGGATGATCTCGTCGGGGTAGATGCGAGAGGCAAGGTCCCACAAGCGATCTCGTCCCATCCCGCCGGCGACTGCGACTTCCCCCCGCTGCACCATGAGGTCGAGCAGCATGGTGACGTTCCGGTTGTTGTTCCAGCCGGACGAGGACCACGGACGAACACAGGTGTCGGGAAGCTCGCGGACCGGCAGTGGCCCGTCCGACCGGAGTCGCTCCAGGATGTCCCGACGGCAGGCGTCGTTGTCCTGCACCCACTCTCGCAGGCCCACCTCCCAGTCGCGCAGCTCACCCGTCCCCGGCCACTCGGCCATCTCCGCCCTGTGCAGCGGGATGTCCTCGAGGGGGCGGACCATGCCGCGCAGCTCGACCAGAAGCTGCTCGTCGAGGGCGTCCCGGAGCTCCTGGGGCGAGTACGCCGTACCGAGCCGGCTCCACAGCACCAGGTCGGCGCTCGGTGCCACCGCGCTGGTGGGCTCCAGCTGCAGCAGCCCGACCCGCCGTACCGCATCGAACAGGTCCGCAGGCCGCTCCCTCGTCAGTGCCTGGGCCCGGACGGCGACTCGACGTGCCTCCTGGCGGGTCAGCTCGTGGACCGTGGGCATGCCCGCTCAGTGGTCCTCGACGGTGAGGTGCACCGTCACCGTGTCGCCCACGTCGATCTCCTCGACCCTTCGGACCCTGTCCTTCAGCGGCACGAGGTATCCCCCGTTCTTGGGGAACAGCGAGGTCGTCCAGGTGGTCGACCCGACCCGCGCCTCGACAGGGATCATCCCCCAGCCGTAGGTCACCTGCGCCGACATCGCCTGCAGCGCACCGCTCTCGTCGTCCGGGACGGTGACGAAGTGGAAGGGCGCCGGGCCCCTCCAGAACCACACCTCGCCCTCGAAGAGCAGGTCCACCAGCTCACCCCGTTCAGCTCGACTCCCTCGCCGGGCAGCGCCGACATCCTCACAGCGTGCCCGTGCCGCGTCCAGAGCACGATCCGGCACAGCTCGGTGGACGCCGCCCCAGCGTGGTCCCCCGGCTGGAGGCCAGGGCCCGCCTACGATGGGCACGTGGTGGTGAACCGAACCCGCAAGGCCAGGTACGCCCGCCGCCGCAAGCGCCGCATGGAACGCGTCGAGCACGACCTCAGCGACCTCCAGTGGGGCGCGCTGGTGGAGGCGTGGGGCGGCTGCGCCTACTGCGGCGCGACAGGCAAGCCGCTGCAGCGCGACTGCGTGCTCCCGATCTCCCGCGGCGGCCGGTACACGCTCGACAACATCGCGCCCGCCTGCGGCTCCTGCAACGCCAGCAAGTGCAACGAGGAGGTCACCAGCTGGCTGCGCCGCAAGCAGCACGACGAGCGCGCGTTCCTGGTGCGGCACCTGCAGATCCGGACCGACCTCGCTCTCAGGTTCGCGACACCCTGACGCGAAGCCGGGACGAGGCTGACCGCGCCCGTATTCCATCCCGGTCTCGGGGCTGCCGGGCGTATGCTGGCGCGTTCCCTCCTTCCGTCGGAGGCCCGGTTTGGACGGTCACGACCCTCTTCGCCTGGGCGTGCTCGGCGAGATCGCCGCCACGCGCGACGGTGTCGTGCTCCAGCTCGGGGGTCGGCGACAGCGGGCTGTGCTGGCGGCTCTCGTCATGGCACGGGGAGAAGCCGTCCCGGCCGACAGGCTCGTCGACCACGTCTGGGGCGAGGCGCCGCCGGTCAACCCCACCGGCACGCTGCAGTCGTACGTCAGCCACCTTCGACGCCGGCTCGAGCCGGACGCCGGAGCGCGCACCCGCAGCGGGGTCATCGCCAGCAGTGGCAACGGCTACGCCCTGCGGCTCGCGACAGACGCCGTCGACGCCTGGCGTTTCGAGCAGGCCGTCACGGCATCCCCCGGTTCGCCACCCGACCAGGCAGCCGCTGCGCTCGACGACGCACTGCGGTTGTGGCGCGGCCCGGCCTACACCGAGTACGCCGACGAGCCGTGGGCGCAGGCGGAGGTCGCGCGGCTGACGGAGCTGCGCCAGGTGGCCAGGGAACGGCTGCTCGGGGCGCGGCTGGACGTCGTCGACGCGGCCCTCCTGATCGGCGAGCTCGAGGCCCTCGTGGCCGACAACCCCTTGCGCGAGGAGCGGTGGCGGCTGCTCGTCCTCGCCCTCTACCGCGCGCAGCGGCAGGCCGACGCCCTGGCCGCGCTGCGGCGTGCCCGCACCACGCTGCGCGACACCCTCGGGGTGGACCCCGGTCCGGCGCTGCGGTCGCTCGAGCGGGAGGTCCTGACCCAGGCCTCGTCGTTGGACGGCTCCGGCACTCCGGCAGACCGCCCGGCCCGGAGGGCGTCGGACGCCCCGCCGCTCGGCCGCGCACCGGCCCGTCCAGGCCCGCGGATCGAGCTGTCTGAGCGCGAGGACGAGCTGCGACAGCTCGCGTCGGCCGTGGACGCCCTGGCCGACGGGTCCGGCGGGCTCGTGCTCATCCAGGGGCCGGCGGGCATCGGCAAGACCGCCCTGCTCGGTGTGGCGGCCGGGCTCGCCGCCGAACGGACGCTGCCCGTGCTCACCGCCCGCTGCAGCCGGCTCGAGCGGGCCTTCGGCTTCGGGGTGGTGCGCCAGCTCCTCGACCCGGCTCTCGGTGAGGGCGAGCGCCGAGAGCACCTGCTGGGCGGGACGCCTGCCGCCCGAGCCGTCTTCGCCGAGCCCGTGGACGGACCCGGGGGCGAGGGGAGCTTCGCCGTGCTGCACGGCCTGCTCCGCCTCACCGCAGCCGTGAGCGCCGAGGCGCCCCTGCTCATCACCGTCGACGACCTCCAGTGGTGCGACTCCGCCTCGCTGCGGTACCTCGCCTACCTCGGCAAACGGCTGGACGGTCTCCCGATCGTGGTCGCGGCGACGATCCGCGCGGGCGAGGAGCACCCGGAGGCCGCCCTGCTCCAGGAGCTCGCGCTGGACCCGGACGCGGTCGTCGTCGTCCCGAGGCCGCTGTCTCGCCGTGCGACGCAGGATCTGGTCACTGACCGGCTCGGCGACCCGGCGGACCGTTTCGTGGACGTCTGCCACGAGACCACGGCCGGCAACCCGCTGCTGCTGCGCCAGCTGGTGCGTGCGCTGGAGGCAGCCGGTGTGCGCCCGGACATCTCTCACGTCGACACGGTGCGGGCGATCGGCTCGCGCGCGGTCTCCAGCCTGGTCATGTTCCGTCTGCGGCGCATGCCGCCCGATGCGACGGCGGTGGCCCGCGCCGTGGCCGTCCTCGGCCCGCACGCCGACCTGCCGACCATCGCGGCCTTCGCCGACCTCGACGAGCCGGCGGCCGCCGCGATGCTCGACGGGCTCACGCGCGCGGAGATCCTTCTCGACCGGCAGCCCCCCGCCTTCGTCCACCCGCTCGTACGGGACGCCGTCTACCAGGACCAGCCCGCGAGCGAGCGCGCGCTGCACCACGAGCGAGCCGCCCAGGTGCTCAGGCGTCGAGGTGCCGCCCTGGAGCACGTGTCCACGCACCTGCTGCTGGCCCCCTGGCGCGGGGACGAGTCGACAGTGTCCTGGCTACGGTCGGCGGCGACTGCTGCCACCGCCCGCGGCGCCACCGAGAGCGCTGTCACCCTGCTGCGACGTGCGGCGGACGAGCCGGCCACCGGGTCGGCGCGGCTCGACCTGCTCGTGCAACTGGGACTGGTGGAGTCACTGGTCGACGGTCCCGCCGCGATCGCCCACCTCTCTGAGGCGTACGCGGGACTGGACGACGACGCCCGCAGGCGTGCGGAGGTCGCCCTGGTCATCACGCGGGCGCACGTGTTCGCCTCCCCACGGGGTGTGGCCACGGCCTTCGCCCACGACGCGGCGGAGTCCCTGCCCCCGGACCTCGACGACGCCCGCCAGGGACTGCAGGCTTTGCAGCGACTCACGGGCCACATGCACGGGCTGCCACCGGAGCGGTACCGGGTGGGCGAGCCGACGGTCTCCGGGTCCGGTGTCGGGGCACGCATGCTCGCTGCGGTCCTGGCCTACGAGCGGATGCTGGACGGCCAGGACCGCGACGAGGCCGTGCGCCTGGCCCGCTACGCGCTGGAGGACGACGCCCTGCTCGTCGCGGACAACGGACTGCTCTGGATCGCCGCCGCTGCCGTGCACATGCTGTCCGATGCCGACCTGGGCGACTTCTGGGACCGGGCGATGAACCACGCGCAGCGCACCGGCAGCCTGTTCGCGGTGCTGTCCACCAACCTCTGGCGCGGCTACTCCGAGTGGCGCAGAGGACAGCTCGACCACGCCCTGCAGTCCATCCAGGACGCGATGGAACAGGAAAGGATGTGGGGCAGCTCGGATGTCTCCCGCGCCTACTCGACAGCGTTCGCGGCCGGGGTCCTCCTCGACCGCGGAGACCGGATCGCGGCCGAGCAGATGCTGCGCGGAGCGGCCGGGCTGCCCGAGCTCGGCGAGGGGACCCGGCTGCTGCGCGAGGCGGGGGTCCGCCTGCACCTCGCCAACGGCCGGGCGCAGGAGGCGCTCGAGGCCGTCGAGGCCGTCGTGACGCCCCCGGGCATCTCCAACCCCGTGTGGTCCGCCTGGCGGCGGCTCAAGGCCACCGCGCTCGGCCGACTGGGCCGGGTCGACGAGGCCCTCGCGCTCGCGGACGAGGAGGTGGCGCTGCTCCGACGCTGGGGTGCACCGAGCCAGCTCGGGGCCGCGCTTCGTGCCAGGGCTGCCCTCGTCACGGACCCGGTCGTGCGGGCCGGCCCTGGCGCCGAACTGGCAGCTGCCCGGATCCGCGACCTGCAGGAGGCGGTCGACCTCCTCTCGGGCACCGACTCGGCGCTCGAGCTGGCGCGCGCGTGCCTCGCGCTGGGGCGGTCGCCGGCGACGCCGGCCTCGCAGGCCGTCCCGCTGCTGCACCGCGCGCTGGACCTCGCCAGGACGGCCGGTGCGGACGGGGTCCACCGCGTCGCGGTCGACGCCCTCGGCGCGCGCGGCGCGCCGGTGCCGGCCGTGTGCGCGCCGCCGTCCGATCCGGGCGCCCGGCACCGGCAGGTCCTGGCGCTCGCAGCCCAGGGCTTCGACGTCGACGACATCGCGCAGCGGATGTTCCTCTCGGCGAGCACCGTCGAGACGTTGCTGCGCGAGGGACGTCCTCGTTCGGCCGGAGCAGACCTCGTGGCCGCTCCGGAGCGGGATGCAAGTCAGACGCAAGTCCCGTCCGAGACGCTGCCACCGACCCGACCGCGGAGCACGACGTGACCGATACGACGCCCTCGCCGGCCCCACCGGCGCCGCCGGCACCGACCGGCCACGACCTGCTGCGTGGCCTCTGCGGCGGCGCCGTCTACCTGCCCGGGGACACGGGGTACGACGACGCTCGGGTGCCCTGGAACCTGGGCGTCCTCGCCCGACCCGCCGCCGTCGTGTACCCCGCGTTCGCCGACGAGGTCGCGGACGTCCTGCGAGCCGCGGAGGCGCTGGACCTGCGTGTCCTCCCCCAGGGCACGGGGCACGGTGCGATGTCTGTGCCGGGCGACCTGCACGACGCCGTGCTGCTGCGCACCTCGGCGATGACCGAGCTGCACGTGGACGCCGCACGGCGCACGGCCCGGGTCGGCGCCGGCGTCCGTTGGGGGGACGTCGTCCGAGCCGCCGGGGAGGTCGGCCTGGCAGGCCGTCACATGTCGAGCCCGGACGTCGGCGTCGTCGGCTCGTCCCTCGGCGGAGGGCTGAGCTTCTACGCGCGCCGTCACGGCATGCAGTGCAACGCGATCACCGCCCTCGAGGTGGTGCTGGCCGACGGGACGTTCGTCCGAGCCACCGAAGACGCTGACGCAGAGCTCCTCTGGGCCGCTCGCGGCGGAGGCGGCGGGTTCGGGGTCGTCACTGCCGTCGAGTTCGAGCTGCTGCCGGTCACCGCCGTGTACGCGGGGATGCTGGTGTGGGACTGGCACCGGGCGGGCGAGGTCCTGTCCGCGTGGGGCAGGTGGGCTGTGTCCGCTCCGGATTCGGCAACGACCGTGGCGCGCATCCTTCAGGCACCCGACGACCCCGCGCTGCCTGACGGTGTCCGCGGACGCCAGGTCGTGGTCGTGGACGGCGCGATCCTGGATGACGCCCACGACGCGAATCACCTGCTGCGTCCGCTGCGGGCGCTGCGACCCGAGCTCGACACGTTCGCCGTCGTGCCGGCGCCCTCCCTGGCGGACCTCCACCTCGAAGGCGCCGCGCCTGCGGCGGCCTACGCCAGCAGCATCCTCCTCGACGTGCTGTCTGACGACGTGGTCGAGGCCGTCGTGCAGACCGTCGGTCCGGGGTCAGGCTCCACGCTCGCCACCCTCGAGATCCGCCAGCTGGGAGGGGCCCTCGCCCGCCCCGCGCCCCGGGCAGGTGCGCTGGACCACCTCGACGGGTCGTTCCTGCTGCTGGGACTCGGCATCGACGAGGACCTGGGTCGGTGGTCCGGCCAGCGTGCGGACGTCCGCCGGGTCCTCGACAGGCTCGCGCCGTGGGCGCTGCCCCAGCGCTACCTGCCGATGGCCGAGGACGAGACCGACGACACTCGCGGCTGGGCGCCTGAGGCCTGGCAACGGCTGCAGGCCGTGCGCACCGCCGCCGACCCGCAGGGGCGGTTCGTCCTGTCACAGCAGCAGGGTCGCTGACACCGGCCGTCGTCGCAGGCGGCCCGGAAGCCGGCCGCAAGCCACGGGGAACTCGGACGGAAGTGGGCCACAAGGTTCGCGGTGGACGGTGGATGGGTACCGAACCGCGATCCATCGAGAGGCACCACTCCATGTCCATCCTTGCCCTTCCCCGTACCGAGTCCCCGTCCGCCGACCTGTTCGACGAGCTCGACGCCGTCACGCAGGGAACCCTGGCGGTCCAGGGCCACGCCGACTACGAGGCACTCGTGTCGCCGTGGAACCTGGCGATCGACGTCCGCCCGACGGCCGTCCTGGCCGCGACGACCGCGCAGGACGTGGTCGAGGCGGTCCGCTTCGCGCGCCGCCACGGCCTCCAGGCCACGCCACAGGCGACCGGCCACGGGCCGATCGCGTCGCTCGTCGGCCACCTCCTCGTCACCACGCGCGGCCTCGACGAGTGCGTCGTGCACCCCGAGGGGTGGGCGCGCGTCGGCGCCGGCGTGAAGTGGCTGCGGGTCGTCGAGGCCGCGACGCCCTACGGTCTGGCGCCGCTGTCAGGTTCCATCACCGACGTCGGGATCGTCGGCTACACCACCGGCGGTGGCCTCGGGCCGATGGCACGCACCTATGGCATGGCGATCGACCGCGTCCGGGCGATCGAGGTCGTCACCGGTGACGGGGTCGCGCGACGTGTGACCCCGACGGAGCACCCCGAGCTGTTCTTCGGGCTCCGCGGCGGCAAGGGCATGCTCGGGATCGTCACGGCCATCGAGTTCGACCTCGTGCAGCAGCCGACGTTCTACGGGGGGTCCCTGTGGTTCGACGGCGAGCACGCCGCCACGGTCATCGACACGTGGCGGGAGTGGTCGGACCGGCTTCCGGAGCTGGGGACGACATCGTTCGCGCTGTTCCAGCTCCCGGAGATGCCGGGGGTCCCGCCCCAGCTGGCGAACAAGCTCACCCTCTCCGTCCGCTACGTGTGGACCGGGAACGACGCCGAGGGCGAGGGGTGGTTCGCGGCGATGCGCGACGCCGCCCCGGTCCTGCTGGACGACGTGTCGGCCCGGCCCTACGCCGCGATCGACTCGGTGCACACGGACCCGCTCGACCCGATGCCCGCCTACGAGGCGGCGACGGTCCTGCACAGCTTCCCCGCAGAGGCTGCAGCGGCGCTGCTCACCCAGACCGGCGAGGGCTCCGGCTCACCGCAGGTGCTGGTCGAGGTCCGCCAGATGGGCGGGGCGATCGCGCGGCCCGGCAAGCACGAGAGCGCCTTCCCCTCGCGTGACGCGGCCTACTCGGTGCTGATCGTCGGCATCCCCGGCGTGCCCGGCGTCGAGGAGCACGCGGCGACGATCCTCGACGCCATGGCGCCGTGGACCGGTGGACACCGGCTGCCGAACTTCTCCTTCGAGCAGGACCAGCTGGCGTCGGCCTACGACGAGGCGACGCTGCTGCGCCTCAGGGAGGCTCGGCGCACCTACGACCCCGACGGAGTCATGGCCATCGGGTCGGTGCTGGACGACTGAACGGGAGATCAGTCGTCCGGTGGCAGAACAGGGGTGGGCGTGCTCGGTGTGAGCGCGCCCACTCCTGTCGCCTGCTGCGTGCCGTGCCACGGACGCGCTGCGCAGCGCACACGACGAGGTACCGCCGGCACCCGCGTGCGGCACGACGAAGGGCCCGGCCATCGGCCGGGCCCTTCGCGCTGTCCGCGACAGTCCGTCACGATCGGCGGACTGCTCGAGGGCAGTCAGTGGAGGTGGCGGGAATCGAACCCGCGTCCGTCGTCGTACCCCTAGGGCTTCTCCGGGTGCAGCTCGCTATGGATTTTCTCGGCCCCAGCGCTCACGCGAGCATGTCCGCTGACGGGCCCAGTCGTCTGAGTGTCCCCCCAGCACCGACGACGAGTGCTGAGAGCAGTGGCCCCCTAGATGACGCCAGCTACCGGGTCGGGAGCACTCCCGGGCTGACGGACTTCAGGACTCGCTCAGGCGGCGAGTGCGAAGTCGGTGCGCTTGGAATCGGCACCTATGGTTTGCGGAGGGCGTTTACGAGATAACCCCGCGTCCTCGACCCGCTTCCCCTAGTTCGACATCCGACGTCGAAACCTGTCACCCCCTGTGGACTTGTCAAAACCCGGCAACGCTCACCGGGCGTCTACAGGCTACTCCGTGCAACGGTCCGTCGGCACACCCGATTCCCGAGACGGCTGCCGGGCGGTCCTAGTCGCGCTGGCGTCGCAGCGACATCGCGCGCTCGGCCTCGCGGTTGTCCTGGCGCTCGCGCAGCGTGTGCCGCTTGTCGTACTCGCGCTTGCCTCGCGCCAGCGCGATCTCGACCTTCGCGCGGCCGTCCTTGAAGTACAGCGACAGCGGGACGATCGTGTAGCCCTTGTCGGTGCTGCGGCTCGCCAGCTTGTCGATCTGCTCGCGGTGCAGCAGCAGCTTGCGCTTGCGCCGAGGGGCGTGGTTGTTCCAGGTGCCCTCGGTGTACTCGGGGATGTGGACGCCCTCGAGCCAGGCCTCGCCGCCGTCGATGGACGCCCAGCCGTCGATCAGGGACGCACGCCCCATCCGCAGGGCCTTCACCTCGGTGCCGGTCAGGACGAGGCCCGCCTCGTAGACGTCGTCGATGTGGTAGTCGTGCCGCGCCTTGCGGTTGCTGGCGACGACCTGACGTCCGGAGGGGTCCTTCTTGGGCATCGGGCAAGTCTACGTGCGGGGCCCGGCGACGGCCGACGGGATTACAGCCAGCCCGACGGGTTGACGTGGTCGCCGTTGACGTAGACCTCGAAGTGCAGGTGGCAGCCTGTCGACGACCCGGTCGTGCCGACGTAGCCGATGATCTGGCCGCGCGAGACGGAACCCGAGGTGACCTTGTAGCCGGACAGGTGGTTGTAGCTCGTCGCCACTCCCTCGCCGCGCAGCACGCCGTGGCTGACCACGATCCGGTTGCCGTAGCCCCCGGCGTTGCCCGCGCTCACGATCCGACCGTCCTCGGCCGCTCGCACCGGTGTGCCGCAGGCGCTGCCGAAGTCGATGCCGGCGTGCAGGCGCTTGGTCTTGTAGATCGGGTGGATGCGGTAGCCGTACCCCGACGTGACCGGACCCCCGACGGGGCGCGCCAGGGTGCTCTGCGAGCTGCCTCCCCCGCTGCTCGACCCACCACCGCCGCTGCTGGATCCGGCGCCACGCTTGCGCGCCGCAGCCTCCCGTGCCGCAGCCTCGCGCGCCGCCTTCTCGGCGGCGGCCTTCTCGGCCGCGGCGATCCGCTTCAGCTCGGCGGCGAGGCGGTCCTGCTCGGCCTTCAGCTCGGCCAGCTTCGCCGTCTCCTCGGCCTTGCGGGCCTCGATCGTGGCGGTCGCCTGCGTCTGCTGCACGATCAGGGCGTCGACAGCGGCCTTGGCCTGCGCGGCCTCCTGCCTCGCGGCCTCGGCGGCGACCAGGTTGTCGGCGGCCTGCTGCCGCAGGTCGGCGACCTGCACCTCGACCGCGGCGAGCCGCGCCTCGGCGTTCGAGCGCAGCGCCTTCGTCTCGTTGAGCCGTGCCAGCGTGCCGCCGCGACTGCGCATCACCGCGTCCGCGAGCACGTACTTGGTGGCGAAGTCGTCCGGGGTCGTCGACCCGAGGGCCACCTGCATCTGCGTGGACGTGTGCCCGCTGCGGTAGACCTCCGCGGCCAGCCGCCCGATCGCGGCTTCGCTGTCGACGATCTCCTGGGTGCTTGCGGCCACCTCGGCCTCGGCGTCGGCCTTCGACTGCTGCGCCGCCTCGAGTCGTCCGGCGAGCTCGACGTCCTTGCGCTCCGCCTCGGCCTCGGCAGCCTCGGCGGCGTCCAGCGCCGCCTGCGCGCCGGGGAGTGCCGCCTGCGACGCCGCGAGAGCCGCGTAGGCGTCCGTCAGCTCCTTGGAGGTGCCGACCAGGAGCTCGCTGAGCTCCTCGATGTTGGCGTCGACCTTGACCTTCTCGTCGCGCGGTCCGGCGTACACCGGCCCGGCGGCGCCGAGAAGCGAGGCAGCGACCAGCGCGGTCAGCACGGTCGTCACCCCTGTAGCCCTGCGGGGAAGTCGCATGGCGAGCAGGCTCCTTGCAGATATCGGCGTCACCTTTCGGTGACTTTGTTCCCCCGGTACTTCGGCACGCTATCCGTCACACCTTGAGGTATCGGGACAAGGTGATCAGGGAGGACACGCCCGCGAGGGCGATCCCGATCACGAAGAGTATCGGGGCCACGGTCCAGACCTCGGCCACTTGGATGTACTTGAACAGGGGCAGCTCGACCGCCAGATATCCCTGCACGCCGTACTGGACGAGTGCCCACAGACCCACCACCGAGATGCCCGTGCCGATGGTGACGGCGATGACACCCTCGAGCAGGAACGGCAGCTGGAGCACGGTGTTCGAGGCCCCGACGAGGCGCATGATGCCGGTCTCGCGCCGCCGGTTGAACGCAGCCAGCCGGATCGTGGTCGCCAGGAGGAGCGCGGCCGCCACCAGCATCACGCCGGCCACGATCACCGACCCGACCGTCATCCGGTTCAGCAGGCCGAAGAACTTGTCGAGCAGCTCCCGTTGGTCCTGGACCTGCTCGATGCCCTCGCGTCCGCTGAAGAACTGCGAGACCACCTGGTACTTCTCCGGGTCCTGGAGCTTGACCCGGTAGGACTCGGGCATCTGCTCCTCGGTGACGTTGTCGACGATTGCCGAGTCCTTGAAGTCCTCCTGGAACCGCCCGAAGGCGTCGGCCTTCGACTCGTAGAAGACCTCGGCCACGTACGGCTCGAGCGCAGGCGACTCGAGGTCGGCCTTGATCTGCTCGCGCACGGTGTCGGAGGGCGCGCCGCTGGCGCAGGTCGGCGCCTCGCTGTCGGGCGTGCACAGGAAGATCGAGACCTGGACCTTGTCGTACCAGTAGTCCTGCACCGTCTCGACCTGCCGCTGCGACAGCAGCGCGACACGCCACGAACGTCATCGACACCCAGGTGACGATGATGAGCGAGATCGTCATCGCCAGGTTGCGGCGCAGACCGATCCCGATCTCGCTGAGGATGAACTGCAGTCGCATGGAAGGGCCTCTGGTGGGTCGGTGGGCTGAGGTCGTCAGCGCTTGATGGTGTAGACGCCACGGGACTCGTCGCGCACGACCTGCCCGTCGTCGAGCTCGACGACGCGCTTGCGCATCTGGTCGACCATGTCGTCGTCGTGCGTGGCCATCACGATCGTCGTGCCGGTGCGGTTGATGCGGTCGAGCAGCTTCATGATGCCGACGCTGGTGGTCGGGTCGAGGTTCCCGGTGGGCTCGTCGGCCAGCAGGATCGCGGGACGGTTGACGAAGGCGCGCGCGATGGCGACGCGCTGCTGCTCACCGCCGGAGAGCTCGTGCGGGCGGCGTCCCTGCTTGCCGGTCAGCCCGACCAGCTCGAGCGTCTCGGGCACGGTCTGGGCGATGACGTGGCGCGACTTGCCGATCACCTGCAGGGCGAAGGCGACGTTCTCGTAGACGGTCTTGTTCGGCAGCAGCCGGAAGTCCTGGAAGACGGCACCGATCTGGCGGCGCAGGTGCGGCACCTTCCACGACGACAGGTGGGCCAGGTCGCGACCGGCCACGTGCACCGTGCCGTGGGTCGCCTTCTGCTCGCGCAGTACCAGCTGCAGGAAGGTCGACTTGCCCGACCCGGAGGCGCCGACGAGGAAGACGAACTCCCCCCGCTCGATCTCGAGGGTCACGTCGTTCAGCGCAGGGCGCGACGTGGTGTCGTACACCTTGGAGACGCGCTCGAATCGGATCACGGGATGCGAGTGTACGTCCGGATCCTGGGAGTCACCGGTAGGCGGCAGGACGCGTGTCGGTCGGCGCGCCGGCCGCGCTGGCTGGTCGGTGCTAGCCGGCCGCCTTCTCGGTCTGGCGGCGCCAGCGGATGCCGGCCTCCAGGAAGTCGTCGATGTCGCCGTCGAAGACCCCGGCGGTGTTGCCGACCTCGTGCTCGGTCCGCAGGTCCTTGACCATCTGGTACGGGTGCAGCACGTAGGAGCGCATCTGGTTGCCCCAGCTGCCGGAGTCGTCGCCCTTGAGGGCGTCGAGCTCGGCCTGGCGCTCCTTGCGGGCGCGCTCGAGCAGCTTGGCCTGCATCACCCGCATCGCGGCGGCCTTGTTCTGCAGCTGCGACTTCTCGTTCTGGCAGGACACCACGATGCCGGACGGGAGGTGGGTGAGGCGCACCGCCGAGTCGGTCGTGTTGACGCTCTGGCCGCCGGGCCCGGACGAACGGAACACGTCCACCCGCAGCTCGTTCTCGGGGATGTCGATGTGGTCGGTCTCCTCCACGTCGGGCAGGACCTCGACGCCCGCGAACGACGTCTGGCGCCGGCCCTGGTTGTCGAAGGGCGAGATGCGCACCAGCCGGTGCGTGCCCTGCTCGACCGAGAGCGTCCCGTAGGCGTACGGCGCCGAGACCCGGAACGTGGCCGACTTGATGCCCGCCTCCTCGGCGTAGGACGTGTCGAACACGTCGGCCTTGTACCCGTGCCGCTCCGCCCAGCGCAGGTACATGCGCAGGAGCATCTCGGCGAAGTCGGCCGCGTCGACGCCGCCGGCCTCGGCGCGGATCGTCACGAGCGCCTCGCGGGGGTCGTAGTCGCCCGACAGCAGGGTGCGCACCTCGAGGTCACCCAGGGCTTTGCGGATCGAGGCCAGCTCGGTCTCGGCCTCGGCCATCGCCTCGGCGGCACCCGCGTCCGCGCCGTCCTCGGTCGCCATCTCGACCAGGACCTCGAGGTCGTCGATCCGGGCACCCATCCGCTCGACCCGCTCGAGCTCGGCCTGCAGGTGCGACAGCGCGCTCGTGACCTTCTGGGCCGCGTCGGGGTCGTCCCACAGGTCGGGGGCCGACGCCTGCTCGGAGAGGTCGGCGATGCGCACCCGCAGGCCCTCCACGTCCGTCACCTCGGTGATCGACTCCAGGGTCTGGCGGAGGGCACGGATCTCGACGGGGAACTCGACGGCAGCCACCCGCGCAGACTAGTCGTTGGCCGGAAGGACCCGTCACGACCCGGCCAGCAGCTCCACGACCGGTGCCAGCTCGCCGACCTCCCCGACCATGACCGAGCTGATGCCCAGCTCGTCGCGCAGGCGCTGCCACTTCTCGGCCAGACCCTGCACGGAGCCGATGAAGACGTGCGGCGAGTCCGCGAGCTCGTCGGCCGAGATGGCGATCCCGGTCCTGCCCACGATCTGTTCTGCGAGCTCCTGGAGGTGCGGTCGGGGCTTCTCCGTCAGCAGGACGGGACTGGACGACGGGTAGACGTTCAGCTCGATCTCGCCGAACCGGTCACCCGCGGCCTCGCGGACCCAGGCGATCTTCTCGGCGGTCGCCTCGACCGTGATGCTGCGCGGGTCGAGCTTCGGCCCCGGCAGGATGCGGGGCGCCAGCCCGACCGTCTGCACCTCACGTCCGGCCAGCGTGAGGGTGCGCCGCCCGCCGCCACCGATGAAGAACGGCGGGTGCGGGCGTTGCACGGGCAGCGGCCGGGCGTCGTAGTCGGTGATCGTGTAGTGGTCGCCGGCGAAGCTGAACGGCCCGTCCGCGAAGCAGCCCTTCAGCACGGTGATGGCCTCCGCGAGCCGTTCCTGCCGCACCCGGGGCGGCTCGAACGGCACCCCGATGGCGTCGTACTCGGCCTGGTTCCAGCCGGCCCCGATGGCGACCTCGAGGCGCCCCTCGCTCAGCACGTCGAGGCTGGCGAGCTCCTGGGCCAGGACCGCCGGGTGCCGCAGGTCGTTGTTGTGGACGAACGCCGAGAAGCGCAGCGTCGTGGTCGCCGCCGCCACCGTCGCCATGTAGGCGATCGGCGCCAGCTGGTCGATCAGGTGGTCGGGGATGACGAGCACGTCGATGCCCGAGCCCTCCGCCTGCCGTGCGCGCTCGGCCAGCTCGCGGCCGGACCCGGTCACGCGCGCGTCGGCGAGGAAGCGGAAGGGACGCACACCGGCGCCGGTCGAGCCGGTGCCGGTCGAGCCCGCGTCTGTCGAGGTCACGGGCTCAGCCGAAGAGGGCGCCGAGGCCGCCGCCCCCGCCGCCCGACGCGGGCGGCGTCACGCCCTCGCTGGGCTGGACGACGACGAAGCCGGGACCGTGGAACGCCAGCTGGAACGCCTCGCCGGAACCACCGCGGAGCATCGAGCGCAGGTTCATCGAGTTCACGACGTTCGGCACCAGGTTCGCGGACCACGCGATGATCGCCTGCGGGTCGACGAACGTGGGCTGCTGCGAGCAGTCGAGCAGCATCGGGGGGCCGTCCGTGGTGATCGCGACCGTCCCCCGTCCCTCGATGACGGTGTTGAACAGACCTGCAGCGGCCATCGCGCCGATGCCCTGCACCCGCTTGATGTCCCAGCTGAGGGCGGCGTCGAACGCCAGCAGGTGCGCCCCGCCGACGCTGATCGCGTCACCCTCCAGCTCGAGCGTGAAGATGTCCTCCGCCAGGCGGGCGAACCAGCACATGCCCTGGCCCGAGACCCGCATCAGGGGCGCGTCGTCGCTGCTGACCATCCGGCGGACCATCCGTCCGAGGCTGCCGGAGCCCTCGTGGGCGAACGTCGAGCTGCCCCTGGTACGCGACCATCGCGCCCTTCGCGGCCAGGATGTCCGGGCCGAGGCCGGCCCGCAGCAGCTTGCTGTTCTGCAACGACCAGCGGTCGGTGCTCTGCTTCTGCATGTTCGCCTGGTCGAAGAGCTGACTACGCACGGTTCCCCCTCGGGACGGTTGGTGTGGTTGGTCTGGGTGCCGCGGACCGGTGATCTACCACCACTCCGGGTCGAGCTTGCCTTCGATGCTGCGCATGTTGTCCCGGGCGCACGACTCGCAGATCCACGTCGTCCGTCCCGAGTCGACCCCTCCCGACCACCCCAGGGGCGGCGGGTCGGAGGGCGACGGCGTCCCGCAGACCTGGCACGCCACCGGAGAGCTCGGCACACCGGGAGACTAGCCACCCCCGTCCTCGCGTGTGGGCGTGTATCCGGTGTCGCGGAACTCGCGAAACACCGCATGCACGCCCACACGCCGATGTCGTAAATAGGGTGAACGTGTGGATGTGTGCTCTCTGGGACGCCTCGGCTACTGTCGGCGCAGCACATGGTGGCCGCGAGCGGGTCGCCGTCACGAGCCGTGAACGGGAGTGGTCGGCAGGTGACTCGTCCGAGCGCGCCGGGGTGGATCGACAGGAGTCGTCGCCACCGCACCCTGCTGGCGGCCGTGGCCTCGACCGTGACCGCCCTGGTCATCGTCTCCGTGACGGTCGGGGTCGGCGGTACGATCCGCCGTCGCCCCGGTCGAGCGGACCGCCGCCACCCAGTCGATGCGCATCGCCGCCCCCGTCGTCGCCGCCGCGGCCCCGGCGCCTGCCCCGCTCGCCGCAGGGGTCGTGGCCGTGCCGGCTCCGAGACCCACGGTGGCCCGTACGGCCGCCGCCCCGGGTGGCCCCTCGGGTGAAGGCGCGGCCGCCACGACCTCGGCCGGCACGGCGTGCGACGTCGGGTCGGCCGCCGGCGCGCAGCAGGTCATCGTCGTGCGCTCGTCGGGCACCAGGGCGAGCGTGCAGGGCTGCTCGCAGACGGCGGACGGCGACTACGTCACCGACCTCGGCCCGTACTCGGGCTACGTCGGTCGCGGCGGAGTCACGTCGGCCGGCTCGAAGCGCGAAGGCGACGGAGCCACGCCGGCAGGGGTCTACCCGCTGCGGGGCGGCTTCGGCCTCAAGAGCCGACCCCGGTCTGCCCGCAGGGCTGGGACCGCGTCGACTCCTCGGACGTGTGGGTCGACGACCCCGACTCGTCCCTCTACAACACGCAGCAGCGGCTTCCCGCCGACGGGCGGTGGTCGAGCGCCGAGAAGCTGGCGAACGCGCCGGCCTACAACTTCGCGCAGGTGATCGGCTACAACGAGGGCGCGACCCCCGGCCGCGGCAGCGCGATCTTCCTCCACGTCTCCACCGGCGGACCGACCGCCGGCTGCATCTCGGTGCCCACGTCGGCCCTGCTCGCCCTCATGCGGTGGCAGGACGCCGGCGCGGTGATCGCGATCCGGTGACCCTCGTGACCACGGTGCCCAGGCACGTGCGACAGGTCGTCGCGGCGGCCGTGGCCGTCCTCGCGCTGACCGCGGCGTGCTCGGCAGGTCCCGTCGGGCTCACCCCTTCACCCCCTCAGGCCCAGGACGGCCAGGCCGACACGGACGAGGAGATGACACCGGTGACCGCAGCCGCAGCGACCCCGGGAGCCGACGAGCAGGCGGGCGGGGTCGGATCCGTGTCGCCGCCCCCGGTCACGCCGAAGCCGGCGACCGCAGGCGGTGGTCTGCCGTCCGGGTTCACCTGGACGGAGGCGCGCGTGACGGCGGCGGACCTCCCCACGTCCTGGCGCGAGGGCTGCCCCGTCGGCCCGGAGTCGCTGCGGGCGGTCACCGTCGGCTACCACTCGATGGAGGGGCGCGTCCGCACCGGAGTGCTCGTGATCCACCGGGACATGCTCGCTCCCACGCGCCTCGCCTTCGCCCGGCTCTTCGAGCTGGAGTTCCCGATCACGAGCATCCGTCCGGTCGACGAGTTCGACGGGGACGACGACCGTTCGATGGCGGCCGACAACACGTCCGCGTTCAACTGCCGCGCTGCCGTGAGCAACGGCCCGACGTCCTGGTCGAAGCACGCGTACGGCCGGGCGATCGACATCAACCCGCTGATCAACCCGTACATCCTCGACGGCGAGGTGCTGCCGCCGGCCGGGAGCCGGTACACGGACCGCAGCTCGCGCGTGCCCGGCATGATCACCGCGGGATCGCCTGCCCTCAGGGCCTTCACGGACAACGGCTTCACGTGGGGCGGGACCTGGTCGAACCCCGACTACCAGCACATGCAGCGCTGAGGTCCCCCACCCCGCTCCGTCATTCTCGGGGGAATGCACGTCCAGAGGCCTCCTGAGCCGTCATTCTCGGGCGAATGCAGGGGGGACGGGTAGGCCGCGAAACACCCTCAAACGCAGTCGGACCCACCGGCACGCTCTGCGCGGTGGGTCCGACTGGTCTCGGGCGATGCGGTGGGCGGGGCACCCGAGAGCCCCTCGCGACGCCCTGGATCAGGCACTGACGAGGCAGGCGGTGGGCCCGACCTGCGCCAGCGCGACGGTGGCGATGCGCGCCTGACGCTGTGCACGTCGCTGGGCCCTGAGGGCGTGGACGAGGCGCAGGTGCGCGCTGTGCTGCTCGGTTCGGCGTTGCTGCTCCCGAGCCAGCTGCTCGGTGACGATGAACATCGGTGATCTCCTGTGGGTCTCGTGGTCGATCTCATGGGGTCAGGCCGCGGGGTGGGCCTGGGTGTAACGGGGGTCGTCCTTGCGCGGACGGCCCCGAGGACGCTTGCGCGGGACGACGACTCCCGCCTCGAAGAGCTCGCCGCCCCAGACGCCCCACGGCTCACGCCGGTCGAGGGCTCCTGCGAGGCAGGCCTCGCGCGCGGGGCAGTCCCCGCACAGGGTCTTGGCGAACTCGACATCGGCGGGACGGTCGGCGAACCAGAGCTCGCCGTCGTTGTCCCGGCAGGGGATGCCGGTCGTGGGCTGTTCCGGCAGGTCGAGCCGGTCGAGCAGTGCCGCGAGCTGCATCGCGGGCACCTCCTGGTGGTCGGGCCACTCGTGGTGGCCTCACGCGGTGGTCTGGTGGACGTCTGGTGAGCTCCGCGGACGACGAAGGCCGCGGATCCCTGATGGGGTCCGCGGCCTGGTGGCTCCGGTCTGAGTCGACGACTCCGGTCGACTCGTGGTCGACCTATACCGGTGGGCCTCCAGGCTCCACGGCTCCCCGGACGGGGGCGAAGCGGGCGGCGAGAGCGGCCGTGCCGATCGGCAGAAGGCGCACTCCACCCGTGAACGCGCGCTGATCGACGCCGACGTGCCGCATCTCGGTGAGGGCGGGGGTGACCCCATCGACACGGTTACGGCACGTCGCAGCGACAGCCGCGCTCTTCGTGATCGTGTAGATCTCCATCAGGTCACCCTCCTCTCACAGGTACGGTCCGTGTCACACCCACGGCCGGATGCCGGTCATGTCAGCACAGCCCTTGTCGAGCCGTGTGCACAGGCTAGAGCCGCGCCCCAGCGACGGGCAATCGAATTACCGAGCATTTTCCGAAGAAGTTTGCTCAGGCGTTCGCGACGAGTTCCAGCACGTCGTCCCCGTAGCGCTCCAGCTTGCTCTGACCGATGCCAGAGATCGCCAGAAGCCCTTGCGTGTCAGTCGGTTTGCGGTAGGCGATCGCCTCCAGCGTGGCGTCGGTGAAGACCACGTAGGCCGGCACCTTGTTCTCCGCCGCCACGCCGGCGCGCCAGCCGCGCAGGCTCTCGAAGAGGTTCTCGTCGTAGTCCGGGGGGCAGTCGGCGCAGCGGCCGACCTTGCGCTCGGCGCCGGTGCTGAGCGACAGGCCGCACCCGCGGCACGTCGTGTGCAGCGACGACCGCTTCGCTCCCCTGGCCCGCCGACCCTCGGTGCCCCCGCCGGAGGCACCACCCCGGCCACGACGCGCCCGGTCGGACGGCGACGCCGGACGCAGCCCGTCCAGGAACCGCGAGGGGCGGCGGGTCGCGCGACCGCCCGGGGTCCGCGACAGGGTCCACGACAGCAGCAGCCGCTCTCGGGCCCGGGTGATGCCGACGTAGAGCAGGCGCCGCTCCTCCTCCACGGCCGCCTCCGCGTCGGCGAACGAGATCGGCATCAGGCCCTCCGACAGGCCCACGAGCGCCACGACGTCCCACTCCAGGCCCTTCGCGGCGTGCAGCGACGCGAGGGTGACCCCGTCGACCGACGGCGCGTGCTGGGCGGCGGCGCGCTCCTCGAGCTCGGCCACCAGGTCGTTCAGCCGCGCACCCGGACGGGCCGCGGCCACGTCGTCGGCGAGCGCGGCCAGGGCCTGCAGCGACTCCCACCGCTCCCGGACCGCACCGGTTCCCGCCGGTGCCTCACGGGTCCAGCCGCCGGAGGCGAGGACGTCGCGGGCCACGTCCCCCAAGAGAGCCGACCCGTCGTCGGCCCGTGCGGCCCCCCGGAGCAGCAGGATCGCCTCGCGCACCTCCTTGCGGTGGAAGAAGCGCTCACCGCCACGCAGCAGGTAGCCGATCCCGGCGTCCGCGAGCGCCGCCTCCAGGGGCTGGGACTGGCCGTTCGTGCGGTAGAGGACGGCGATCTGACCGGCCGGGGTGCCGTCGGCGACCAGCTGGGCGATCCGCCGGGCGACCCCGGTCGCCTCGTCGACGTCGTCGGCGTACTCGGTGAGCTCGGGCTCCGGGCCTGCGGGACGCTGCGCCGCCAGCTCGACCCGTGCCGTGCGGGCGTGCGCGGGCGCCTTGTCGAGCAGGCGGTTCGCCAGGCGGACCACCTGGGGGGTGGAGCGGTAGTTCCGGACCAGCCGGACCACCTCGGCGCCGGGGAACCGGGTGCGGAACCCCAGGAGGTGCTGCGGCGACGCCCCGGCGAAGGAGTAGATGGTCTGGCTGGCGTCCCCGACGACGCACAGGTCGTCACGGTCGGCGAGCCACAGGTCGAGCAGCCGCTGCTGCAGTCCGGAGACGTCCTGGTACTCGTCCACCACGAAGTGGCGGTACTGGCCGCGGACGGTCGCGGCGATGTCGGGACGCTCCTCGAGGATGCCGGCCGTGAGCAGCAGGACGTCCTCGAAGTCGATCACGGCCCGGTCGGTCTTCACGTCCTCGTAGGAGCGCAGCAGCCGCGCGACGGTCGGTGCGTCGAGGCCGGCCGGGGCTCCCCGCTTGGCGGCCGCGGCCGCGGCCGGGTACTCGTCCGGTGTGAGCATGCTCACCTTCGACCACTCGATCTCCGCCGAGAGGTCGCGGACCGCGGCGCGGTCGACCGGCAGGCGGAGCCGGGAGGCGGCCTCTCCGACGAGTCGTGCCTTGTGGTCCACGAGTGGCGGCAGTGCGCCCCCGACGGCCTGTGGCCAGAAGTACTGGAGCTGCCGGAGCGCGGCCGAGTGGAACGTGCGCGCCTGGACGCCCACGACCGCCAGATCCCGCAGCCGCGTACGCATCTCACCGGCGGCGCGGGCGGTGAAGGTGACGGCGAGCACCTGTGTCGGGGCGTACACGCCGCTGTGTACGCCGTACGCGATGCGGTGCGTGATCGCGCGGGTCTTGCCCGTCCCGGCCCCCGCCAGCACGCAGACCGGACCCCGCAGGGACGTGGCGACGGCCCGCTGCTCGGGGTCGAGAGCGATCAGCACCGCGTCGGCATCCACTGTCAGCACCACCTCATCCTGGCAACCGCCCCGGACATCGTGCGCCACGGGGCACGGAACACCGGCCGTGGCCCACGGGTTACTCCGGGTGAACCGGACCTTCTCGACACCCTGGGAGCGACACTCGATGGACCACAAGCCCGCCAACGGCACCGTGACGATGTTCAGCACCACCTGGTGCGGCTACTGCCGCGTGCTGAAGAAGGCACTCGACCGTGAGGGCATCGGCTACACGGAGGTCAACATCGAGCAGCACCCCGACGCCGCCGCCTACGTGACCAAGGTCAACAACGGCAACCAGACCGTCCCCACGCTGCTGTTCCCGGACGGCTCGTCGGCCACCAACCCCTCCGTCGGCGAGGTCAAGGTGCGGCTGGGCGTCTGAGCCCCCACGTCGAACCGGTGACCCCGGGCGTCCTCCACGCCCGGACCGCCGGGCTCGCAATGGCCGCGCTCGACTCCGGCGCCCGCTGCGCACGGGTCGCGGTCGACGGTGCCGTCGACGGCGACACCCGGGCTGCTGCCGAGGGCGTCGTCGAGTGGCTCGCCGGCCTGGGGCGACCCGTGCTCCTCGTGAGCGCGGACGACTTCCTGCGCCCGAGGTCGGTGCGGCTCGAGTACGGCCCCGACGACCCGGACGCCGGGTACGAGCGCTGGGTCGACCACCTGGCACTGCGACGTGAGGTCCTCGACCCGCTCGGCCCCGACGGTGACGGCCGGTGGCTGCCGACCCTCTGGGACGTCGCCGCCGACCGCGCGACCCGGGCACCGCGCGAGGTGGCACCGTCCGGGTCGGTGCTCGTCGTGCACGGTCCGTTCCTGCTGCGGTGGGAGACGGCCGACGCGTTCGACGTCACGCTGCACCTGCAGACGTCGCCGGCCGCCCTGGAACGCCGGCTCCCCGACACCGACCGGCGACGTGTGCTCGGCGCCTGGCGCCGCTACGTCGACGAGACGTGGCCGCACGACCGCGCGGACCTCGTCGTCCGCGCCGACCACCCGGACCGCCCCGCGGTGGTCCACGCCGACTGAGCGCCTCACGAGGGACCCACCCCGAGCCCCCCACGCGCCGACTGGTCGCATCTGGCGCGACACGCCGAGCGTGTCGCGCCAGATGCGACCAGTCGGCGGATGGGGGGCGTGGTTAGCGCCACGTGCCCTCGGTGGGCAGCGGCTCCCCGTACCAGTGCTCGACGAGGCGTCGCGAGATCGAGACACCCGGCGGGATCAGCAGCCTCCCGGAGCGGCAGTCCGCGAGCAGGTCGGCGCGGCTGAACCAGCGGGCCTCACCGATCTCGTCGCCGTCCACCGTGATCGTCGGGTCGACGGCGACACCGGAGCACCCCACCATCAGGGACGCCGGGAACGGCCAGGGCTGGCTGCCCAGGTAGGTCACCTCGCCCACCGTGACGCCCGACTCCTCGAAGACCTCGCGCCTCACCGCGTCCTCGAGCGACTCCCCCGGCTCGACGAAGCCGGCCAGCGTCGAGAACCGGTTCTCCGGCCAGCTCGGGTGCCGGCCCAGCAGCAACCGGTCAACGGCGTCGGTGACCGCGACGATGACGGCCGGGTCCGTCCGCGGGTAGTGCTCGGTGCCGTCCTGCACGCAGCGGCGGACCCACCCGCCCTGCTCGGGCTCCGTCGGCGAGCCGCACCGCGGGCACCGGGTGTGCGTGGCGTGCCAGTTCGACAGCGCGATCGCAGCCGTCACCAGCCCGGCCGCGGTGTCGTCGAGCACGGAGCCGATCTCGCGAAGGCCCGCGAGACGGCCGCCCCCGGGGCCGACGGCGTCCTCGTCGGGCGTGCCCGTGCGGGTCGCCGCCGTGAGCCGCTCGTCGTCCGGCAAGGGGTCGGCGACCGCCAGGTACTCCGTCCCGGCGACGTCGCGGCCCAGGTACACCCACAGCTGGTCCTCGGTCACGACCACCTCGGACGCCGGACGGAGCAGCAGGCGGGGCCCGGCGCGGTCGATGACCTCGACACGCGCCCCGACGAGCGACACCACCAAGGTCGCCGGGTCGGCCTGGCGGCTCGTGATCAGGTCGGCGTCGCGACGCAGGTGAGCCTGCCGGTCGAGCGGACCACGACCGAGGGCGAGCCGGCCGAGTGGTCCGTCCACCTGCCCGCTCGCAGGGACGGTGGTCGGTTCGCCGGGTGCCACGCCGCCACCGTACGGGGCACGTCCGCGCCGCGGCGACGCGCCCGCCGACAGTGCCCCCGCCGGGTTCCGGCCCCTGCGCGCCGTACCGTTGGGCCGTGCCCCGTTCCCCCCTCGTCCTCGCCGCGTTGGCCAGCGGCGCCACGCCAGGCCTGGTGCCGGTCGTCACGCGCCCCACCGCCGTCGCGGGCGCCGACTTCGACACTGCAGTGGTGACGGACGACCAGAACCGTCACTGGGTGGTGCGGGCGCCCGTGTCGGTCACCGCCGGCGCCGCGCTCGAGAGCGAGCTGGCCCTGCTGCGCGGCCTGCGCGACCCGGCCCGGGCGGCGCTGCCGTTCGCCCTGCCAGACCCCACCACGACGGTCGACCTGCCGGAGGGTGGACGGGCGATGGTCTACCGGTACCTGTCCGGGGAGCCGCTGCACCCCGGCGACCTCAACCCGGCCCTCGGAGCCGCGCTCGGCACCGCCCTCGCCGCCCTGCACGAGGTGCCGCGGAGCATCGTCGAGGACGCGGGGCTGCCGGTGTACGAGGCCGACGAGTACCGCAGGCGGCGCATCGCCGAGCTCGACCGGGCGGCGGCGACCGGTCACGTGCCGTCCGGCCTGCTCACCCGCTGGGAGCGCGCCCTGGAGGACGTCGGACGCTGGCGCTTCCAGCCGACTGTGGTGCACGGCGACCTGGTCGCCGAGCACGTGCTCGTCGAGGACGACCGCGTCGTGGGCGTGCTCGACTGGGCGGAGGCCAAGGTCGCCGACCCCGCTGACGACCTCGCGTGGGTCGCGGTGGGGGCCGACGAGGCGGCGCTCGACTCGGTGCTCGAGGCCTACGCCATGGCCCGTGTCGACCAGCCCGACCGCAACCTGCCGCTGCGCGCCCGTCTGGCCGGCGAGCTGGCGCTGGCGCGCTGGCTGCTGCACGGCGTGCGGGCTGATGACTCCTCGGTCGTGGACGACGCCGTCTCGATGCTGCGCGAGCTGGCCTCCGACGTCGGCAGCGACCCGCTGTAGGTCGTTGCGCCCCAGCCGTTCTCGGAGCGGCGCCTCACCGCGCGAGCAGCACGACGAGAAGCGCGACGACGGCGGGCAGCGTCTGCACCAGCAGGATCCGGCGGCTCACCGTCACCGCGCCGAACACGCCCGCCACCGCCACGCACAGCAGGAAGAACGTCTCCACCTGCCAGCGCTGCGGATCGTCCGACACCAGTCCCCAGACCAGTCCTGCGACCAGGAACCCGTTGTAGAGACCCTGGTTCGCGGCCAGCACCTTCGTCTGCCCGGCCTGCTCGACGGTGGTCCCGAAGGCCGCGCGACCGCGCGGCGTCGTCCAGAGCACCATCTCCAGCACGACCACGTAGACGTGGATCAGCGCGACCACGCCGACGAGGACCTGCCCCAGGATCACCACGGACGGAGCCTAGCCGCGGGACAACCACCGGGCCGCGGTGCGCGTGTACGGAGCACCACTCGGCACGCACACCCGGAGGTGTGAGATGAGAAGGTTCCTCGCGGTTCTGGCCCTGCTCGCCGGCCTGCTCGGCGTCATGGCCCTGCCCCCCGCCTCAGCGGCTCCCTACTGCGGGATCCGTTGGGGCTCACTGCCCGAGCAGGCGCAACGGCCCACGTACGGCGAGGTCACCGATGTCCGGACCGGACGTCACGGCTGCTTCGACCGGCTCGTCCTCGACGTCGACGGGAAGGTCGGCGGCTACACGGTGAGCTACGTCCGCCAGGTGCGCCTCGACGGCTCGGGCTTCGTCCTGCCGGTGCGCGGCGGCGCCCGGCTCCAGGTGACGGCCAACGCCGGCCTCGCCGACCCCACCGACCCCCGGTTCAGGAGCGGACGAGAGCTGGCCGACGTCACCGGCTACCGGACGTTCCGCCAGGTGGTCTCCGGAAGCACCTTCGAGGGCTACACGACCCTCGGCCTGGGCGTGCGCGCACGGCTGCCCTTCCGGGTCTTCATCCTCGACGGCCCGGGTGACGCCAGCCGTCTGGTCGTGGACGTGGCTCACCGCTGGTGACGGGTGGGCACCTGGTCACCGGGGTCGATCTCGACCCCGGTGACCAGGTCGACCAGGTCCTGCTCGTCCAGGCCGTCGGCCGGACGGAGCGTCTGCCCGGTCGACACGTAGAAGAACGCCGCACCGACCTGATCGACCGGCACGCGCTCCAGACGCGCCCAGGCCAGCCGGTAGACCGCGAGCTGGACCGCGGCCGCCTGCAGCTGGTGCCCGGTCGGTGGCGTGCCGGTCTTCCAGTCCACGACGTCGTAGCCGACACCGAGCAGCTCCGACTGACCCGCCGGCGCGCGACCCGTCCGACCCGTGGACGTCGTGGCGGCGGTGGGCGACCCGAAGACCGGCGCGCCGGCGAACACGGCGTCGATCCTGCCCCGGAGGACCATCCCGGCAACCGGGGTCTCGACGTCGACCTCGACGGCCACGACCTCGCGTGAGGCCCACTCGCTCGCCTCGAAGGTGGCCTGCAGGTCGGCCAGCTCTCGGTCGAGCGCCGTGTCGTCCCCCGCACCGGGCAGGTCGTCGAGGTCGATCAGGGCCTCGGACCGCAGGCGCTGCTCCATCCACGCGTGGAAGGCCGTCCCCCGGCGGGTGCTCGGCCGGGGCTCGCTGGGCATCGGTCGGCGCAACGCCAGGGCGAGAGCCGCAGGGTCGGCGGCGAGCTGGACGGCCCGCGACGCCGACAGGTGCGTCGGGAGCCGCACCCGCCCGCCACGGCCACCCCGCGCGGCGAGGTCCCGTTCGAGCAGCAGGCGCGCGATCTCGCCGTCCAGTCCCCCACCGTCGGCGTCGAGGTCCTCGCGGCCCACCGGGCCGACGGAGCGCACCGCGTCCGCCGCCGCCTCGAGCGCGGCACGGCGCGCACCGAGGGGGTCGTACGGCCACGGGGCGGTGACGACACGGTCCCTCACGGGGTTGGGCTCGTCGACGGGCGGTGACACGAGGTCGGCCGCGGTCACGTCCACCAGCCGGACCCGGGCGTCGTCGGCGAGCCCGTCGACCACCTCGCGCAGGAAGCGCGACGCCACCCGTGGCTTGGTCGTCTCGTCCCACCAGAACCCGGACAGCAGCAGTGTGTGCCGGGGACGCGTGAACGCGACGTACGCGAGCCGTCGCTCCTCGGTCACCTCGTGCTCTCCGCAGTCGGCCTTGAAGTCCGTGAGCGACTGCTCGAGCGCCTTGAGGTGCGCGGGGTCCTGCCAGCGCCACACGGGCAGGGAGTCACGGTCTCCACGCAGGGAGTACGGCAGGTCGCCGATCGTCGTCGGCCAGCCGGGTGCGCTGTCGCGGCCCCTCGCCTGGGTGCCGGACGGGAACTTGCGCTCGACCAGGCCCGGCACGGCGACGACGTCCCACTCCAGTCCCTTGGCCGCGTGGACCGTGAGCAGCTGGACGGCCGTGGTGCTCGCCGTGAGGTCGTCACCCGCGACGACCGGCTCCTCCTGCTCCTGGTCGAGGCCGCGTTCCTTCTGGGCGGCCGCCTCGAGCCACGACAGGAACCCTCCGAGGGACGGCCGGTCCGCGGTGTCCGTGAACGACGCCGCGACATCGGTGAAGGCGTCCAGCTGGGACCGGGCGAGGGCCGCGTCGTCGGAGTCGGTGACGCTGGCGAGCTCGATCTCGAGCAGCAGCGTCCGCTCGACCTCGCCGACCAGCTCGGCGAGGGGCAGCGAGGCCGAGCGTCGCAGTCGGGCCAGCTCGGCGGCCAGGTGCGTCAGCCGCTCGTGGCCCGTGGGCGACAGGCCGGGTCCGTCGGCGGGCGACCAGCCGCGCGGGGGCAGTGTGTCGAGGGCGTCCACGATGCTCGAGTCGTCGACGGCATCGGGGTCGGGGACGACCGTCGCGTCCGACGTCAGGCCCGCGCCGGTGTCGCTCCCACGGCCGCGGGCCCGCGCCGACAGCGACCGCGCCCAGCGGCCGAGCGCCATCAGGTCGCGCGGGCCGATCCGCCAGCGCGGCCCGGTCATGAGCCGCACGAGCGCGTCTCCGCGGGACGGGTCGTGCAGCACCCGGAGCGTCGCGACGACGTCTGCCACCTCCGGCCGGTCGAGCAGGCCGCCCAGGCCGACCACCTCGACGGGGAGCCCCTGGGCGCGAAGGGCGTTCTCCAGGAAGGGGAACTGCTTCCGCTGCCGGCACAGCACCGCGACGGTCGGCCCGCCGGTTCCCTTCCAGAGCTCGGCGACCCGCGACGCGACGGCGGCCGCCTCGTCCTCCTGCGTGGCGTGCCAGCTCACCTCGACGACACCCTCCCCTGCACCGGGCCGGGCGACGAGGGCGGGCACCGGGACCGCGGCCCGGGTGCGCAACGGGGCGGACACCAGGTTCGCCAGGTCGAGGGCGACCCGGTCGTTGCGCCAGGACGTGCTGAGGGACTGGACGGGCGCCGGCGAGCCGTCCGGCAGCGGGAAGTGTCGGGGGAAGTGGTCGAGGTTGGCGGCGCTGGCACCGCGCCAGCCGTAGATCGACTGGTGGGGGTCCCCGACCGCCGTGACGGCGTGCCCGGCGGCGAACAAGGACCGGAGCAGGCTGAGCTGCGCGTGCGAGGTGTCCTGGTACTCGTCCAGCAGCACCACGCGGAAGCGGGCCCGCTCCCCGGCGGCGACGTCGGGGACGGCGGCGAGCCGGGCCCCGAGCCGCACCTGGTCGCCGAAGTCCAGGGTCTCGAGCTCGCGCTTGCGCCGCAGGTAGGCCTCGACGACGGGGACGAGGGCCCGACGCTGCCGGGCCGTCGACAGCACCGAGGCGACGCCACCGGTCTTCGTCGGGGCCGCGGGGGCGCCTCCCTTGTCGTCCTTGGGGAGGCTGGCGGCGCGCTGCTCCAGGTCGTCGAGGAGGTCGAGCAGGTCGCGCGGCTCCACCAGGTGCTCGGCGCACTGGCCTGCGAGGGAGAGCACGGCCCCGACGAGCCAGTCGATGCCGAGGTCGAGGGCCGCGAGGTCGGTCCCCTGGTCCCCGTCGCCGTCCCAGGACTCCACCACGTCATAGGCGAGCTGCCAGCCGGCCGCCTCGCCCAGGAGACGAGACCCCGGCTCGACTCCGAGCCGCAGCCCGTGGTCGGCCACCAGCGAGGCTGCGTAGGCGTTGTAGGTGGAGACCTCGGCACGGACCCCGGCCTCCTGCGTCGGCCCGATCCCGCGCCTCGCCAGCGCCCGCAGGCGCAGGCCGATCCGCTCCGAGAGCTCGGCTGCCGCCTTGCGGGTGAACGTCAGCCCGAGCACCTGGTCGGCGACGACCAGGCCGTTCGCGACCAGCCACACGACGCGTCCGGCCATGGTCTCCGTCTTGCCCGACCCGGCCCCCGCCACGACGAGGTGCGGAGCCAGCGGCGACTCGATCACCCGCGTCTGCTCCTCGGTGGGTGGCTCGAGCCCGAGGGCGGACGCCAGGTCCGCGGCGCGGAAGGACGGCGCGGTCATCCGCCGACCACCCGGCCCTCCACCTGAGCGGGGCACGAGGCCCGCACCGGGCAGTACCGGCACGAGTCCTGCACGCGTGCGACGAACGTCGCGCCGGCCATCCCCTCGGCGGTGTCGCCGACCAGCCGGTGGGCCCACCCGGGGTCGGCGTCGGTCGCCAGCGGCCGCTGCAACCGCTCGGCGTGGGCCGACCGCTTGCCGCCGACCTGCACGATCAGGGCGCCGCCGCCGGTCGACGGGACGGCCTCGTCCGCTCCGCCGGCGGCCTCCTCCGTCCCGGCGCCCAGCCCGCCCGCCTCGACGGCGACCTGGTAGGCGCCCAGCTGGGCGTGACGGGGCATGTCCTTCTCGGCGGGCGGGGAGCTGCCTGTCTTGAGGTCGACCACCCAGAGCCGGCCCTCGGCGTCGACCTCGAGGCGGTCGACACGACCGCGCAGCACCGCCGTACCCACCTGCACCTCGAAGGCCACCTCCGCCCCGACGAGACGCCGGTCGAGCCCCTGGCAGTAGCCGGCGAAGCGCTCGACCATGCGGTGCGCACGCGCCCTCTGGCGCTCGGCGCTCCACGTCCGCGGCATCCCGAGCGTCGGCCACAGGTCGTCGACCATCGCGCGCAGCTCGTCCACTCTCCCGGCGGGCAGTCGCTCGGCGACGTCGTGGACCAGTGACCCCACCCCGGCGGCGGTCGCGTCACCGGCGGTGCCACCGCTCGAGCGCAGCAGCCAGTGCAGGCTGCACTGCTCGAACGACTCGATCGTGGACGGGGTCACCGTCACCGGCTCCCCCTGCGCCCTCAGGGGTCGGTCGTCCGACAGGTCCGCCAGCCCGTACCAGTCCTCGGGTGCCGCGCCGGGCACGGCCTCGCGCGCGAGAACGGCCAGCAGTCTGCCCGACTCGGCCGCCGACGTCCCGCCGGCGACCAGGTCGCGCCGCAGCTGCGCGACGACCGCGGGCAGCGACACCGCTCGCGGCACGACGGTGATCGGACGCAGGCCGCCTTCGCCGTCCCGCGGGTCGATCAGGTCGAGGGCGTCGGACGGACGCTCGTCGGCGTTGCTCACCGCGACCGCGACGAGCCGCCGCCGCGCGCGGCTGACCGCGACGTGCAGCATGCGCAGCTCGTCGTGCAGCACCGCGGCACGCGCCGCGCGCACCCGCTCCGGACCGACCTCGGCCGACTCGTGCAGGCTGCCGGCACGACCTGCCACCACGTCGACGAGGTCCGGCGCGCCCAGCAGCGACCCTCGCAGGCGCGTGTTCGGCCAGCTCCCGTCCTGCAGGCCGGTGACCACCACGACGTCCCACTCGCGACCGGCGGCGCCCTGGGGGGTGACGAGCGACACGACGTCGTCCTGTGGTGCTTTCTCGGCCAACGTGTCCGCTGGGACGTCCTGCGCCTCGATCTGGTCGAGGAACGCGCGCGGCGCGGCGCCGGGCATCCGGTCGGTGAACCGCGCCGCAGCCTCGAACAGCGCGACGACGGCGTCCAGGTCCCGGTCCGCGCGGCGGCCCGACGTGCCCCCGGCGAGGGCCCGGCGGCGCCAGGTCGGTGCCACGCCGGCTGCCTCCCAGACGGCCCAGAGCACCGTCTCGGCGGTCGCCCCGTCGACCTCGGCGGCGCGACGGCCCGCAGCGAGCACGCGCGCGACCTGCAGCCCCGGCTCCGCGGCCCGGTCGGGCAGGGTCGCCCACCGGACCGGGTCGCGGAGGGCCTCGACCAGCAGCTCGTCGCTGGCCCGGGTGCCGCCACCGGCGCGCTCCTCCGCGAGGAGCGCCTGTCGGAGCCGCCGCACGGCCAGCGCGTCGGCACCTCCCATCCACGACGTCACGAGCGCCACGGCGGCCGCTGGGTCCAGCCACGCGGGGTCCAGCGCGGCGCGGACCGCCCAGCGCAGAGGACGCACCGCCGCCTCGTCGCGGACGGGGACCTCGGCGCCCGGGCTCGACAGCGGGACACCGGCACTGAGGAGCGCGCGCCTCAGGTGCACCGTCTGACCGGTGCCGCGCACCACCACCGCCATCCGGTGCCACGGCACGCCCTCGAGCAGGTGCGCCTCCCTCAGCGTCCAGGCCACGTACGAGCCAAGGGCCGCCTGTGACCGCACGACCGCGGAGGTGACCGGGACCGGTGCCTCCTGCTGCTGCTCCTCCTCGTCGTCCTCGGGCGCGGGCAGCGGACGCCGCCGGTGCTCGACCAGGCCGGCGCTGCCGATGCCCTCCGCGACGCGACGCGTGACATCACCCAGGGCGCGGGACGCGGGACCAGCTGTCCGCCAGGGAGTCTCGAGCACCACGAGGCGAGCGCCGTAGCGCTGCCGGGCACCGGCAACCAGAGCGGGGTCAGCCCCGCGGAAACCCTGGGTCGTCGCGTCCGGGTCACCCGTCAGCAGCAGGTCGCGGCCCGGACCGGCGAGGTGGTCCAGCAGCCTGGCGGCCGCCTCGCCCGACTCGTGGTGGTCGTCCACCGCCACCAGCTGCCACCGCTCGCGCTCGGCCGCCCGCACGTCGTCGTCGTCGAGCAGCAGGGCGGCAGCGTCGACGACGGCAGCGGGGTCGAAGGCGCCGGGGCTGGCGACGGCCGTGACATCGAGGTACTCGCGGTAGACCCGGGAAGCCGCCACCCACTCGGGTCGCGCGTGCCGCGTACCGATGGCCTCGAGATCCGCCGGCCCGAGACCACGCTCCATCGCCCGCATCAGCAGGTCGCGCAGCTCGTCGCGAAACCCCCTGAGCCCCACGGCAGGTCGCACCGGAGTCGGCCACACCGGGTCGACACCGTCGCCACTCGCGTGACCCGCCAGCAGCTCGGCGAGGACCAGGTCCTGCTCCGGCCCGGAGATCAGGCGCGGTGGCTCCAGCCCGGCGAGGGTCCGTGCCCGCCGGACGAGACCGAAGGCGTAGGAGGCCGCGGTGCGTGCCAGCGGCTCCGTCACGGTCACCGCGAGCCGGGCAGTCACCCGGTCCCGCAGCGACGCCGCGGCCAGTCGTGTCGGCGCCAGGACGAGGACCCTCGCCGGGTCGAGGCCGTCACGCTGCACCCGCGCGACCACGGCCTCGACCAGCGTGGTCGTCTTGCCGGTGCCGGGCCCCCCGACGACGAGGACCGCCCCGCTGCCGGGCCCGGAGGCGACGACCGACTGCTGCCGGTCGTCGAGCCGTGCCGGTGCCTCGTGCCGGCTCGCGGGCCTCACCAGCCGAAGACCTGCCGCTGCCTCCGACCGGTCGGCACGGGCTACGCGTCCGGGGTCGGTGGTCAGGGTCGGCACGAGGACGATCCCACCACAGGGCGGCGACAGCGCCCCACCGTCCGGCCGGGTGGCCGTGTCACGTCCCGACCCGCCCGTCCCACCGCGCGCGCTCCAGGTCGACCCGCGCTCCGTCCGCACGCAGCGGGGTCCCCTCATCGCGGTAGTGCTCGAGCGCACCGACCACGTCGCAGAGCGGGGGCGCCCCGCCTGCGCGCAGCACCCGCCACCACGGGACGTCCGAGCCGTAGCGGGCCATCACGTTGCCGACCGCCCGGGGACCGTGACGGCCGACGTACTCGGCGACGTCGCCGTACGTCATCACCAGGCCGGCAGGGATGGACGCCACGACGTCGAGGACCTGTTCGGCGAAGTCGGGCAGCCGGTCGTCGGCGGCGGGGCCGCTCACGGGTAGGGCCAGGCGTTCTGGGCGCATCCCTTCAGGCCCTTGGTCTGCTGCATCATCACCGGCGCGGGCTTCCCCCGTCCGGGGCAGTCGACGTGCCCGTGCCCGAGGAAGTGCCCGACCTCGTGGTTCACGAGGTAGTTGCGGTAGCCGGTCGGGTCCGAGGCGTAGTCCTCGTGCCCGTTGACCCAGCGGTACCAGGTCAGGATCACGCGCGAGCCGTTGCGGCACGAGAGCGTCCCGTTCGTCTGCAGCGGACGGCACATGGCCGCGGACGTGTCCGGGCTGGCGAGCACGATCGTGACGTCGGCGTCCCCGTCGGTGCGCGCGAACGAGTTGCCGTCGTGTGCCCAGCTGCGCGGGTCGTTGAGGGTGTCCATGACGAAGCCGGCGAAGGCGTCCGCGTCGACCCCGAGCCCGCCCTCGACGGTCACGGCGATGTCGACGCGGTGACCCTCTGCGGGAGCCTCGACCACTCCAGGAACCACGGTGAGGCTGCCGTCTCCGACGTCGGGGACCTCGCGCGAGACCACCCCCGCCAGGAGGTCGGGAGTGGGGGGCGCGCTCGTGGTGGGCGCGGGCGGCGGCGTGGGGGTCCGCTCCGCCGTCGGCGCGGGCGTGGCCCCGTCCCCCACGGCCTCGGGGTCGCCGAACGGCGTGATCTTCCAGGGCTTCCCACGACCCGTGGTGGCCGACGCCGAGGGAGCGCCGTCGTCGCCTTCACCGGCCACCAGGTCCCTCGCGTCACCGCAGCCGGCGAGCACCACGAGTCCGGCGACGGCGAGCACGAGCACGCGTGCGGCCGGGGAACGGGGAGGGGAGGAGCGTGGCCTGCGAGCAGCCTGGAGGAGGACGCGGACGAGCACGCTCCGAGGATGTCATGCCGTGGCCGGACGGTGGACCCGGCGCGCTGCGCCGCGGGTCGGACGCCTACCCGCAGGTAGTCTGGCGCCCGGACCGACCGGGCCGAGCGGAGGAGAGGTGGGGCGCACGTGACCGCGAACGACGCACGCATCCGGGGCGCACGCCTGCCTCGCAGCGCCCGCCGCGCGCAGCTCCTCAGCGCGGCGCAGGAGGTGTTCGTCGAGAACGGCTACCACGCCGCCGCCATGGACGAGATCGCCGACCGCGCCGGTGTCAGCAAGCCCGTGCTCTACCAGCACTTCCCCGGCAAGCTGGAGCTGTACCTGGCGATCCTCGACGTGCACAACTCCGAGCTGATGGCCGGTGTCAAGGCGGCGATGGACGCCACGGGCGACAACAAGGCCCGCGTGGCCGCCGCGATCAACGCGTACTTCGAGTTCGTCGACCGCGACGACGCGCCGTTCCGTCTCGTCTTCGAGTCCGATCTCACGAACGACGTCGGCGTCCGCGAGCGCGTCGAGCTCGTCGAGAAGACCATCTCCCACGCGATCGCCGACATCATCACCGAGGACGCGGGGCTCGAGCGGGCCGAGGCCGAGCTGCTCGGCGCGGCGCTGACGGGCATGGCCCAGGTGAGCGCCCGGTACTGGCTGCAGACCCGCCGCCGCATCCCCCGCGCCACGGCGGCCGAGCTCATCGCGCAGCTGTCGTGGCGAGGCATCCGCGCGTTCCCCAAGACGAGTTCGCCCTCCGCGGACAGCGGCGACGGGACCGGCGCGGGCAGCTAGGTTCGACTGCGGGACACCAGAGAACGCTCAGCCGACAGAAGGGAACGTCGTGGAGGTCAAGATCGGGGTGCAGCACGTCACCCGCGAGATCGTCCTGGAGTCGAGCCAGACCGCCCAGGAGGTGGCCAAGGCCGTCGCTGCGGCGCTCAAGGGGTCGAGCCCGCTCGAGCTCACGGACGAGAAGGGTCGTCTCGTCGTCGTCCCGAGCGCCGCGCTCGCCTACGTGGAGATCGGCGCAGAGGAGTCCCGGCGCGTCGGCTTCGGCGGCGCCTGACCCTCCTCCTGCCGGCGCGCGACCGCGCGTCGACGCGCGGACAAGTGCCGCGCATGGGACGGTCTGACCCACCAGCGGCGTCCGCACCGGACGCCCGCCAAGCGGAGGGCTCGAGCCCTCAGAGAGGACCGGCCATGGAGCTCACCATTCCCGGCATCATCGGCACGATCATCTTCGGGGCCGTCATCGGCGCACTCGCCCGACTCGTGCTGCCGGGCAAGCAGAACATCAGCGTGATCATGACGATCGTGATCGGTGTCGTCGGCGCGCTGATCGGCTACTTCGTCTGGGGCGCCCTCGGCGGGGGTGAGACCGGTGGCATCGACTGGATCCGCTGGATCATCTCGATCATCGCGGCGGCCGTCCTCGTCACGCTCTACATCTCGATGACGGGACGACGTCAGGTCCGCTGACACCCGGCACGACGCAGGGGCCGTACCGCAGCACGCGGTGCGGCCCCTGTCGCGTCCGACGTTCTGCCGTCCCCGGCTCAGGCCGTCAGGCCCAGGCGGCGCATCCGCTCCGCGTGCGCCTCCGTCAGCCGGCTGAACATGCGCCCGATCTCCACCAGGTCGGCGCCGGCGGCACCGGGCGCGCCGACCATGATCCGGGTCAGCGCGTCACGGTCGGCCGCCACCCGCTGGGCCTGGCTGAGGGCCTCCCCCACCAGTCGGCGTCCCCACAGCGCGAGGCGTCCGGCCACGGTCGGGTCCTGCTCGATCGCCGCGCGCACAGTGGTGACCGCGAACTCGGCCTGGCCCGTGTCGGCCAGCACCTGGTGGACGAGCTCGCGCGTGCCGGCATCGACGTACTCGGCGACCTCCCGGTAGAAGTCGGTGGCGATCCCCTCGCCCACGTAGGCCTTGACCAGGCTCTCCAGCCAGTCGTTCGGCGCCGTGCGGGTGTGGAACGCGTCGATCGCGGCGACGAACGGCGTCATCGCCTGCTCCGGGTCGGCCCCGCGCTGCTCGAGACCCGACCACCAGGGCCTCGAAGTGGGCGAACTCGGTGACGGCGATCCGCCCGAGCGCGGCCTTGGCCGGGAGCGTCGGGTGCCATCTCCGCGTCCTCGGCGAGCCGGACGAACGCCGTGAGCTCGGCGTACGCCAGCACCCCGAGCAGGTCGGCCACCGCGTCGGTCGCCGGCACCGGCCCGTCGGAGGGGACGTGGCCCGATTCGGGGCTGGTCTCGCGGTCGCTGGTCATGGGCGGGAAGCCTAGTCGGGGGCCTCCGCGGCTCGGCGGGCTACACTGGCACGGTTCCCACGGTTGCCCGGTCGTAGCCCCGGTCGGCTACCGACCCGATGCGGAGCGGCCCGTCGGAGGTCCGATACCCCCGGCGTGAGGCCCCGCCAGATACCGATGAGGTATGCGTGACCCTGCCCAGCAGCACGTCCCAGTCCACCAGCAGCGCCGACACCGAGGCCGACCTCCCGCCCGAGGTCGTCGCCGACGAGACCGACGCGATCGAGACGATCGACGTGGCCGACGTCGAGCCGGTCGCTCCCGACAAGACGTTCGCCGACTTCGGCGTGCAGCCGCAGATCGTCGAGGCGCTCGCGAGGGCCGGCATCGTCCACCCCTTCCCGATCCAGGCCATGACCCTGCCCGTCGCGCTGCAGGCGCACGACATCATCGGCCAGGCCAAGACCGGAACCGGCAAGACGCTCGGCTTCGGCATCCCCGTCCTGCAGAACGTCATCGGCCCCGGCGAGGACGGCTTCGACGACCTCGCCGAGCCCGGCAAGCCGCAGGCGCTCGTCGTCGTCCCCACCCGCGAGCTCGCCGTGCAGGTCTCCGGTGACCTCGACCAGGCCAGCGCCCTGCGCGCGGCCCGCGTGCTCACCGTGTACGGCGGCCGGGCCTACGAGCCGCAGGTCGAGGCGCTCGCAGCGTGGCGTCGAGGTCGTCGTCGGCACCCCCGGACGGCTCCTGGACCTCGCACAGCAGGGCCACCTCGTCGCTCGCGCACGCCCGCGCCGTGGTGCTCGACGAGGCCGACGAGATGCTCGACCTGGGCTTCCTGCCCGACGTCGAGCGTCTGCTCTCCATGACCCCCGCCGGCCGCCACACGATGCTGTTCTCGGCCACGATGCCGGGGGCCGTCGTGGCGCTGGCCCGCCGCTACATGAGCCAGCCGACCCACATCCGCGCCAGCGAGCCGGACGACGCCGGCGCGATCGTGAAGGCGATCAAGCAGCACGTCTACCGCGCCCACGCGATGGACAAGGTCGAGGTGCTGGCCCGCATCCTGCAGTCCGAGGGCCGGGGCCTGTCGATCGTCTTCACGCGCACCAAGCGCACGGCCGCCAAGGTGGCCGACGAGCTGATCGACCGCGGCTTCGCGGCCGGCGCCATCCACGGCGACCTCGGCCAGGGCGCCCGCGAGCAGGCGCTGCGCGCGTTCCGCAACGGCAAGGTCGACGTGCTGGTCGCCACCGACGTCGCCGCCCGCGGCATCGACGTCGACGACGTGACCCACGTCGTCAACTACCAGTGCACCGAGGACGAGAAGATCTACGTCCACCGCATCGGCCGTACCGGCCGCGCCGGCCGCAAGGGCGTCGCGGTGACGTTCGTCGACTGGGACGACATGCCGCGCTGGGGCCTGATCAACAAGGCGCACGACATCGGCATCCCCGAGCCGCTCGAGACGTACTCGACCTCGCCGCACCTGTACACCGACCTGGGCATCCCCGAGGGCACGACCGGTACGCCTGCCGCGCAGCAAGCGGACACGCGCCGGCCTGGACGCCGAGGTGCTCGAGGACCTCGGCGAGACCGGCAAGGCAGCCGGCGGCGGACCGCGGTCGGGACAGCGGCCGCGACGGCGACCGCGAGCCGCGGCAGCGACCGTGGCCGTTCGCGGAGCGCTCGTCCGCGACGACCGTCCGCCGCGAGGACGGCGAGCGCCCGCCCCGCAGCCGCAACCGTCGACGCACCCGCAGCGGGCAGCCGGCCGAGGGTGGCGCCGCGGCGTCCGGCCAGAACGGCCCGGCCGAGTCGCCGGGCGGCTCGGGCAGCGGGCGGCGAGCCGGGCGGAGGGCGGGCGCCGTCGTCGTCGCCGTCGCTCCGGTGGCGGCGCACAGGCCTCGGGCGAGCCAGCCCGCCAGCAGCTCCGGACGACTGACGACCCCGCTCAGGTGGTCGGCGCACCCCAGCGCGGACATCAGGCCCGCGGCGACCTCCCGGTAGGCCTTCGCGCCCTTCGACGAGCGCGCGGTCGACAGGATCGACCGGCCGAGCGCGGGCGCCTCGGCGAAGCGGATCGACTTCGGGATCGGCGGCAGCAGCACCGGCACGCCGTACCGCTGCTCCAGGTCGGCGAGCACGGCCTGGGCGTGCGACGTGCGCCCGTCGAACATGGTCGGCAGCAGGCCACGGACGAGCAGGTCGCGGTTGAGGATGCGCTGCACGTCGGCGACCGTGTCGAGCAGCTGACCGACGCCGCGGTGGCTGAGCATCTCGCACTGCAGCGGGACGAGGACCTCGTGCGCGGCCGTCAGGGCGTTGAGCGTCAGCACCCCGAGCGACGGGGAGCAGTCGAGCACGATCACGTCGTAGTCCGGCGTGCAGCGGCTCGAGCAGCGGTCCGCAGCACGTACTCGCGCCCGGGGCGGGCCAGCAGCTGCGCCTCGGTGCCGGCGAGGTCGATCGCGGCGGGCAGCAGGTCCATCCGCTCGGAGATCTCCACCACCAGGTCCGCGGCCGCCACGGTGCCGATGAGCGCGTCGTGGAGGCTGGCGTCGACCTCGTCGGGGTCGACGCCGAGGCTGAACGTCAGGCACGCCTGCGCGTCGAGGTCGACCAGCAGCACGCGCAGGCCCTGCTCGGCGAAGGCCGAACCCAGCGACGCGACGGTCGTGGTCTTGGCCACCCCGCCCTTCTGGTTGGCCACGGCCAGTACGCGGGTCACACGCTCCTCTTCTCTGTCGGCAGGTCGAGAGCGGTGACTCTCGGTCGCCGCGGGTCACGGGATCGGATCACCCTTCGCGTGGCATTCTGCCTCGCGGCGCCTCACATGGTGAACAATCCCCCCTGTGGAGTTGATCGCGGAGCTGGGCTCGGGCCCTCGGGAGGTCAGCCGCGCTCGCCGAGCCCTCGCGAGGGCCCTCGACCAGTGGGGCGTCAACGGGGACAGCGCCGACGTCGCGATCCTGCTCACCAGCGAGCTCGTCACGAACGCGATCCGCCACGGTGCGGCGCCGATCCTGCTCAGCGCCGGACGTCGAGGACTCGAGCCTGCGGGTCGAGGTGCAGGACCAGGTCGAGGGCGGTGTGGAGGTGCACGACCCCCAGCCCGACGACGAGGACGGTCGAGGCCTCCAGCTCGTGGACGTGCTCGCCGACAAGTGGGGCTGCGTCCCCGACCGCCGGGGCAAGCAGGTGTGGTTCGTGCTCGGCACGCTCCGCCTCTGACCACGCCCTTCACGTCCCGTCGCCCGGCCCCGTCGTCGAGGTGAGGGCGTCACGGACGAAGCACCGGCAGCACGCCCAGCGCCTCGATGCGCTCGAGCGCCGCGGGCGAGGTCCGGTTCTCGCCGAGGCGGTTCTGCTTGCCGGTGCCGTGGTAGTCGCTGGCGCCCGTCTCGAGCAGGTCGTGCGCCCGCGCGATCGCGCGGAGCCGCCGCCGTGCGTCCGCGTCGTGGTCCCGGTGCTCGACCTCGACCCCCACCAGGCCGGCGGCCACCATCTCGTCGATGAGGTCCTCGCCCATCACGCGACCACGTGCGACGGCCAGGGCGTGGGCCAGAACGGGGACTCCGCCGGCGCCCAGTACGAGGCGCACCGCGTCGACAGGGTCGGGGGCGTCGTGCGAGACGTGGTAGCGCGAGTCCTTGGCCAGCACGGTGGCGAAGGCCTCGTCGCGATCCGCCACCAGCCCCTTGGCGACCATCGCGTCGGCGAGGTGCGGGCGGCCGATCGTCGCGCCCTCGTCGACGTGCTCGAGCACGTCCTCCCAGGTGAGGGGGTAGTCCTCGCCCAGCCTCGCCACCATCAGCTCGGCGCGGTGCTCGCGGGACGTCCGCGACGTCTCGAGCTCGGCCAGCAGCGCCTCGTCCGCCGGGTCCTGCAGGTAGGACAGCAGGTGGATGCTCAACCCGTCGCGGTCGCAGGAGACCTCGATCCCGCGCACCAGCGAGATCCCGTGCTGCTCAGCGGCTCCGGCGGCTGCCGCCCAGCCCGTGGTGGTGTCGTGGTCCGTCAGCGCCAGCACGTCCACCCCGGCGTCGGCCGCCTCGGCGACGACCAGCGCCGGAGGACCCGTGCCGTCCGAGGCGGTGGAGTGGGTGTGGAGGTCGATCAGCACGCGCTCAGCGTAGGGGCGCAGGTGACGACCGACGGCGCACGGCCCGCCGGCCCGTCAGCCCGCGGCGGGGGTGGGACGGCCCGGGTGCTCGCCCCCGCGAGCGTCCAGGTAGCTCTGCTTCGGCACCATCACCGCACGCTGGAACACGCACACCAGCACCCCGTCCTGGTTGTATCCGCGGGTCTCGACGTTCACGACACCACGGTCGTCCTTGCTGGACGACTCCCGCTTGTCGAGCACCGTCGTCTCTCCGTACAGCGTGTCCCCGTGGAAGGTCGGCGCGACGTGCCGCAGCGACGAGACCTCCAGGTTGGCGATGGCCTTGCCGGAGACGTCCGGGACGCTCATGCCCAGCAGGAGCGAGTACACGTAGTTGCCGACGACGACGTTCCGGCCCTGCGGCGTGGTGGCTGCGTAGTTCGCGTCCAGGTGCAACGGGTGGTGGTTCATCGTCAGCAGGCAGAACAGGTGGTCGTCGTACTCCGTCACCGTCTTGCCCGGCCAGTGCCGGTAGACCGCACCGGGCTCGAACTCCTCGAAGGTGCGACCGAACTGCATGAGGTCCTCCTGGTGACGGGCAGCGGCCGCGTCTCTGCCCGCTGGACTGCGGCCATCCTGCCGGGTGGGGGCGTGCCGGCCCACACTCCGCGGGCGTGGGCTCGATCACGTGGAAGGATCGGCGGCCATGACCGACGAGACCCAGCCGATGTCCGAGCGTGGCGACAACCGGAGCCAGCGACCGTCGTCGGCCGCCTTCCGCGCGTTCATCGCCGCCGGATGGGCGCCGCGACCCGACGCGCTCCCGGCCCGTGCCCCGGTGGCCGACCACGCGGCTGCCCGGCGCGAGGCGGTCGGGGCGCGCTTCCCGGGCGAGCGGCTCGTGCTGCCGGCCGGCCCGCTGCAGGTGCGCAGCAACGACAGCGACTACCGGTTCCGCCCGCACTCGGCCTTCGCCCACCTGACCGGGCTGGGCACCGACCGCGAGCCGGACGCGGTCCTGGTGCTGCACCCGACCGACGAGGGGGACACCACGCACGACGCCGTGCTCTACTTCCGCCCGCGCGCCGAGCGCGACACCGAGGAGTTCTACGCCGACTCCCGGTACGGCGAGCTGTGGGTCGGTGTGCGACCGAGCCTGGCCGAGGTCGAGGCCGAGCTCGGCCTGCGGTGCGCCCACATCGACGAGCTCGGCGACGCGTTGCGCAAGGACGTCGGGCAGGACGGGGTGCGCCTGCGGGTCGTCCCCGACGCGGACGCCGCCGTCACGGGCGCCGTCGACCGCGGCCCGCGCCGCCACCGGGCTGAGCGACGAGGAGTACGCGGCCGCGGACGCCGCCCTCGCCGAGACGCTCTCGGAGCTGCGCCTGGTCAAGGACGCGTGGGAGATCGAGCAGATGCGAGAGGCCGTCGACGCGAGCGTGCGCGGCTTCGCCGAGATCGTCCGCGTCCCTGCCCGAGGCGGTCGGCCACGCACGCGGCGAGCGGGTCGTCGAGACGGCCTTCGGCACGACGGCGCGGCGCGAGGGCAACGGCACCGGCTACGACACGATCGCGGCCTCGGGACCGCACGCGTGCACGCTGCACTGGATCCGCAACGACGGCCAGGTGCGCGAGGGTGACCTGCTCCTCGTCGACGCCGGGGTCGAGGTCGACTCGCTGTACACCGCGGACGTCACGCGGACCCTGCCCGTCGACGGGACCTTCACCGACGACCAGCGGAAGGTCTACGAGGCCGTCCTCGAGGCGGCCGACGCGGCGTTCGCGGTCGCCCGGCCCGGCTCGCGCTTCCGCGACCTGCACGAGGCCGCCATGCAGGTGATCGCGAGACGGCTGGCCGAGTGGGGCCTGCTGCCGGTGAGCGCCGAGGAGTCACTCGACCCGGAGACCGGTGGCTACCACCGACGCTGGATGGTCCACGGCACGTCGCACCACCTCGGCCTCGACGTGCACGACTGCGCGCAGGCGCGGCGCGAGATGTACCTGGACGCCGTGCTCGAGCCGGGGATGGTGTTCACGATCGAACCCGGTCTGTACTTCAAGGAGGACGACGAGTCGGTCCCCGCCGAGCTTCGCGGCGTCGGCGTGCGCATCGAGGACGACGTGGTCGTGACCGCGGACGGCTGCGAGAACCTGTCGGGCGCCCTCCCCCGCACCAGCCAGGACGTGGAGCGGTGGATGGCGTCACTGCGCACCCCGCCGACCCCGGCGACGGGTGCGGCGGAGCTCCCGTGACGGCTCCGCCACCTCTCGACGATCGGGACCGGCTCAAGCGCCGGAACACGGCCGTGGCCATGGGCTTCGGTGTCGTCCTGTGCATCGTGGCGATCGTGATGGCGGTGAACTCGATCAGCACGATCGGCGAGGGCAGCGAGGACCCCTTCGGCGTTCCGGGCAGCACACAGGCCGGTGGTCTCCCGGGGCCTGCGTCCACCCCGACTGACGGCGCGACCACCGCGCCGCCCGCGGAACCCGCCCCCGCCATCCAGTTCTCCTCGCCCAGCGGCAACATCGGCTGCTACCTGACCGTGGAGGTGGCCCGCTGCGACATCGAGGAGCGCGAGTGGGAGCCGACGGCGACGCCTCCCTCCTGCACGGCGATCTGGGGCCAGGGCCTCGTCGTCGCCGCCGGCGAGGCCCAGCTGACGTGTGCGCGCAGCAGCGTGCTCGGCCCCGAGCAGCAGCTGGCGTACGGGCGCAGCATCAGCGCCGGCACCTTCGCGTGCAGCTCGAGCGAGGCGGGCATGCGTTGCGAGAACACGGCCACCGGCAAGGGGTTCTCGGTCTCGCGCAAGACGTTCACGGTCTTCTGATCCGGCGCCTCGCTGGCCGGACGCCGTCGGCCTGTGGTCCCCTGAGCCCGTGATCACGGACGTGCCGGGTGTGATGGTCGGCCACGCGCAACGGGTCGGAGACGGGTGGGCGACCGGCGTGACGGTCGTCGTGCCTCCACCCGGAACCGTGGGTGGGGTCGACGTCCGGGGCGGCGGGCCCGCGACGCACGAGACCGACGCGCTGGCGCCGGGGACGCTGGTCGACACCGTCGACGCCGTGGTCCTGGCCGGCGGCAGCGCGTACGGGCTGGTCAGCGTCCACGGGGTGCAGCGGTGGTGCGAGGAGCAGGGGCGCGGCTTCCGGGTCGCCGAGGACCTCGTCGTGCCGGTCGTCCCGGCCGCCGCCCTCTTCGACCTCGGTCGCGGCGGCGACCCTACGGCCCGGCCCGACGCCGAGATGGGATACACCGCAGCGACGTCCGCGCGTCCGGGACCTCCGGAGCTCGGGTGCGTCGGTGCGGGCACGGGAGCCGTCTGCGCGGGCGGTCAGGTGAAGGGTGGCGTCGGCAGCGCCAGCGTCCGCCTCGCCGGCGGGGTGGTCGTCGGCGCGCTCGCGGTCGTCAACGCCGCCGGCGGCCTGCGCACGGATACCGCGACACCGAGCGACCCAGGCGTGCCTCCCCGCGGGGCGTCCGGCCCGCTCAACACCACGCTCGTCGTCGTCGCGACCAACGCGCGCCTCGACGTCGCCGAGGCGACGCGCCTGGCCTCGTCGTCGCACGACGGTCTGGCGCGGGCCTTGGACCCGGTGCACGCGCTGGTGGACGGCGACGTGGTCTTCGCGCTGTCGACCGGCGAGATCGACTCCGCCGCAGCAGGTCCGGAGCCCACGGACGGCCAGTGGCCAGGTGCGGCACGGGTCCAGGGGCTGGTCGCCCTCCAGGCCGCCGGCGCGCTCGCGGTCGAGCGCGCCGTCCGTGACGGGGTGCTGCGAGCAACGGTGGTGCCCGGCGTGCAGGCGCAGCCGCTCTCAGGGACGGCCTGAGGAGTCCTCGCCCTCGGTGGCCCGGTCCGCGGTCCGCTCCTGCTCGAGTCGCATGGCCTCGTCGGCCTCGACCTGCTGCTGCCGCTCCGCCTTCTGCCTGGCCAGCATCTCGCTGTACGTGGGGCCGGTCACAGGGGTCGACGGCACCGACGGCTCCTTCGTGGTGGTCACCATCGGCTCGACCCGCTGGGCACGGGGCGCCCCGGCGCCGCCTAGCCCGCCGAGCACCCGGACGGCCTCGGCGGCGTGCTCGTCCGCGCACCAGACCGCGTACTCGCTGGCCACGATCTGGCTCGTCGAGGTGAAGTCGCGGCGGCCGCCCGTGGCCGCGAACGAGATGACGCCGAAGATGATCCCGAAGCCGGCGCCGATGAGGACGCCGGCGATCAACGTGATCCCCAGCTGTCCCGGCTCGGCGAACAGACCGAGCAGCAGGCCGACGAAACCGCCGAAGTAGGCGCCGGAGAAGGTCCCGGCGGCGGCGACACGCGGGTAGGTGAGCCGACCGGTGACGCGCTCGACCATCTTGAGGTCGGTGCCCACGATCGACACGTGCTGCACCGCGAACTTCTCGTCCGACAGGTAGTCCACGGCACGCTGGGCGTCGAGGTAGTTGCGGTATGACGCGATCGGGCGGCCCGGCGGCGGGGCGGGAACCAGTCCGCGACGTCCGCCGGTTGGGCTCAGGTTCGACATGGAGGCATCGTGTCACGCGGGCCTGGGCGTCGCCTGCAGAGCCCCTGGGCGCCGACTGGGCGTCAGCCCTTCAGCTTGTACTCCTCCAGGAGCCTCCGCCCGATGATCATCCGCTGGATGTCGGCCGTCCCCTCCCCGATCAGGAGCATCGGCGCCTCGCGGTAGAGGCGCTCGATCTCGTACTCCTTGGAGTAGCCGTAGCCGCCGTGGATGCGGAACGCGTCCTCGACCACCTCCTTGCAGTACTCCGACGCCAGGTACTTCGCCATCCCGGCCTCGAGGTCGTTGCGCTGTCCGGAGTCCTTCTGCCGTGCAGCCATCACCATCATCTGGTGCGCCGCCTCGACCTTCGTCGCCATCTCGGCGATGCGGAACAGGACGGCCTGGTGCTCGGCGATCTTCTTGCCGAACGCCTCTCGCTCCTGGGCGTACCTCGTGCCGAGCTCGAACGCCCGCATCGCGAGGCCGCAGGCTCGCGCCGCGACGTTGACGCGGCCGACCTCCACGCCGTCCATCATCTGGTAGAAGCCGCGCCCGGTGGCGCCGCCGAGCACCTGGGACGCGGTCGTCCGGTACCCCTCGAAGACGGCCCCGGTCGAGTCGACGCCCTTGTAGCCCATCTTCTCGATCTTGGGTGGGATCGTGAGGGTGCCGTCGGCCTGCGGACCGAAGCCGGTCTCCTTCTCGACGAGGAACGTCGTCATGTTGCGGTGCGGCTGGCCCTCGTTCGCCGAGCCCTCGTCGGTCTTGACGAGAACCGCGAGCAGGTTCGAGGTGCCGCCGTTGGTGATCCACAGCTTCTCGCCGTCGATGACGAAGTCGTCGCCGTCCCGCCTGGCACGCGTGCGGATCGCGGAGACGTCGGAGCCGCAGCCCGGCTCGCTCATCGAGAACGAGCCGCGCAGCTCGCCCGTGGCCATCCGCGGCAGGTACCGCTGCTTCTGCTCGTCGGTGCCGTGCTGCAGAAGCATGTAGGCGAGGATGAAGTGCGTGTTGATGATGCCTGAGACGCTCATCCAGCCCCGGGCGATCTCCTCGACGGTGAGGGCGTACGTCAGCAGTGACTCACCGAGACCGCCGTACTCCTCGGGGATCATCAGGCCGAAGATCCCCATCTCCTTCATCGCCTCGACGATCTCGGACGGGTACTCGTCGGCGTGCTCGAGGGCCTGGGCGTTGGGGATGATCTGCTCGTCGACGAACTGGCGCACCAGCTTGAGCAGCTCGCGCTGGTCGTCGGTCAGTCCCTCGGTGTGCTGCAGGCGTCCCATCCCATGCGCTCCTCGGTCTGCTCGCGAGGCCGGTGCCCGCCGTCGGGCAGCCGTCCGGGCCGACGTCGTCCTGGCCTGCTGACGAGTATGTCGAGCGAGGTCGCGCCGGCGCAGTGCCGGCGGCTGTGAGCCTGGCCACGGCCCGCCGGTGGGAGGAGGAGCTCAGTACACCCAGACGGCGCTGCTGCGCGGCATGAGGTTCTCGGCCCACACCATGTCCATCGCCGCGATGGTCACCCGCGCGCACCCGTGCGAGGCCGGGTGTGCGGGGACGCTCGTGTACCCGTGGACGGCGATGCCGTCCGGGTGGAAGTAGCGCGGCCGGTAGAGGTTGCCGAGCGCGCCGTCCCGCCACCCGTCGTACGTCCACGTGACGTCGAAGCGGCCCTCGGGGGTGTCCGCGAGCAAGGTGCGGCCGTCGTGGCGGTACGTCTCGAACGTGCCGGTCGAGGTGTGCAGTGCCAACCTGACGGTTCCGTCCTGCACGAAGCTGATCACGCCTGCGGCGCGGTCGATCTCGGTCACCGAGCCGGTGCTGCTACGGGCCGCGGGCCGGGTGCCGGCGTCGAGCGCCATCCGCGTCTGCGGCCCGACCCGACCGTCGCGGCCGATGTCGGCGACCCCCTGGAGCGCGAGGACGGCCTGCGCGGTGAGCAGCCCGTACTCGCCGTCCGGCGTGCCCAGCCAGTAGCCGAGGTCGGTCAGCCGCTGCTGGAGCGCCATCACCTCGGGCCCCGAGTCGTCCCGCTGCAGGACAGTTCCCTTCGACGGGGTGGGCGCAGGTGTGGTGGGCGCCGGCGTCGACGGCGTGGGACTCGTGGTCGGTGGCGCGGACGTCGGTGGCGTCGACGTCGGTGGGGCGTTCGTCGGTGGCACGGACGGCGGGACGGACGTCGGCGGGACTGACGTCGGCGGAGCGGAGGTCGTGGTGGTCGGCGGCCCGTCCCCGTCGTCGGTGCCCGTACCGCAGGCGGTGACGACGAGCGCGAGGACGATCCCGGCGCCGACGGCCCGTCGCGCGGTGCGCGTGCGTCGGTGCGTCATGGTGCTCCTTGGCGGTCGAGGGCGTTTCACCGTGTACGACTCGCCTCGGCGGCGGGACGTTGCCTCGATCAGGTCACCATCGGGTCACGAGGCCAACGGGTGTGGCCCGCCTCACTCCGACGGGGGCGTCCAGGTGGCGCTGCGCGTCATGCCCGCCGCACGGCCCTTGCCCGCCACGACGAGCGCCATCTTGCGCGAGGCCTCGTCGATCATCTCGTCGCCCAGCATCGCGGCGCCGCGCTTGCCGCCCGCCTCGGACGTGTACCAGTCGTAGGCGTCGAGGATGTTCTCCGCCTGGTCGTAGTCCTCCTGGCGTGGGCTGAACACCTCGTTCGCGGCGTCGAGCTGGCCGGGGTGCAGCACCCACTTGCCGTCCAGGCCGAGGGCGGCGGAGCGACCGGCCACACGGCGGAACCCGTCCACGTCCCGGATCTGCAGGTACGGCCCGTCGATCGCCTGCTTGTCGTTGGCGCGCGCCGCCATGAGGATCGACATCAGGATGTGGTGGTAGGCGTCGCCGACGTCGTAGCCGGGGGGCTGCTCCCCCACCACGAGGCTCTTCATGTTGATCGACGCCATGAAGTCGGCCGGGCCGAAGATGATCGTCTCGACGCGCGGGCTCGCCTTCGCGATCGCGTCGACCTCGATCAGGCCCCGGGCGTTCTCGATCTGGGCCTCGATGCCGATGCGGCCCACCTCGAGCCCGGTCGACTTCTCGATCTGGGTGAGCAGCAGGTCGAGCGCCACGACCTGGTCCGCCGTCTGCACCTTCGGCAGCATGATGCAGTCGAGGTCGGCTCCGGCACCCTCGACGACCTCGACGACGTCGGCGTACGTCCACTGGGTCGTCCAGTCGTTCACGCGAACCGTCCGCACCTTGTCGCCCCACCCGCCCTCGGTGAGGGCGGCGACGATGTTGCGGCGGGCCTCCGGCTTGGCCAGCGGCGCCACGGCGTCCTCGATGTCGAGGAAGACCTGGTCGGCGGCCAGACCCCTTGCCTTGTCGAGCATCTTGGTGCTGGAGCCCGGCACCGCCAGGTTGGACCGGCGCGGGCGCAGGGTGCGGGGCGTGGACGGGGTCGCGTCGCTCATGGGCCCAGAACCTACTGAGCGCACGACGCGCGCGTCACCGGTCGCGGGGCGTGACGTTGCTCTCGGCGGTCCGCTCGCCCGTCGTGCCTGAGGACGCCGACGCGAGCCGGGCACGCGTACGCGCCCCGCCCAGCACCACGACGGCGAGACCCGCCATCACGAGCAGCGCACCCGGGACGACGGCCGCCGGCGGCGCCTGCCCCAGCCAGACCCACGCCACCAGCGCGGCGCCGGGCACCTCCAGGAGCGTGGCCAGCGACACGGTGGTGGGGCCGGCGGTGCGCAGCGTGCGGTTGAGGACCGAGTGGCCGAGCAGCTGCGCCGAAGCCGTCAGCACGGCCAGCTCGACCCAGGTCCGGGTCTCGTAGCCCACCAGCTCGGTCCCGGTGGCGAGGCACGCGACCGCGAGCAGGCCGGCGCACACGGGGTACGCCACCGCGGTGTAGGTCCCGGTCGACACGTGCTCGCGCGCCTTCTCGCCGGCGAGCACGTAGCCGGCCCCCGCCATCCCGCCGACGAGCGCCATCGCGTCACCGAGGAGGGCGCGGCTCGAGCTGCTCGCGTCGACACCCGTGATCACGACGACACCGACCACAGCCAGCCCCACGCCGGCGACGACGGCGCGCGGCACCGTCCGCCCGCGCAGCCGGAACCACGCCACCGTCCAGATCGGCGTCGTGCACACCAGCGCCGTCGCGGCGGCCACGGACGTGAGGCGCAGGCTCGGCATCCACAAGGCGAAGTGGAGGGCGAGCCAGGCGCCCGCGATCACGCTGTGCCGCAGCGCCTTCCGTCCGGCAGCTCCCACGATCTCGGCTCTCGGACGCGGCCGCGCCAGGACCCACGGCACGCCGACCGCGGTTGCCATCGCCGTGCGCCAGAAGGCGACCGCCAGCCCGGCCGCCGCGGTCGCCGCGCCGATCGGGGCCGCGAGGGACACCCCGAGCACACCGACCCCTAGCAGGAAGGCCGTCAGGAGCGGCCCGTCGTCGCCGGGGCCGGTCGGGCCGTCCGTCTCCGCGGTGGTCACTCCCGCACCCTGCCACGGGCAGTCGTGGGAAGGTGGCCCGGTGTCGACCGAGACCACGCCCGAGCCGACCCCGGATCCGCCGCCCACGCCGGCATCGGGCCCTGACGACGCTGCACCCACGACGGATGCGGTGGTCGCTGCCGCGGCGACCAAGGCCGGTCTCGTCTGGGTCAGTGCGGCCGGCCAGCCGGCTCAGTCGCTCTGGCACGTCTGGCACGACGACGCCGTGACGGTCGTCGTGGGCGGGCGCGAGCAGCCGGACCCGGTCGGCGGGGCGTCGGTGGTCGAGCTCACCGTCCCGAGCAAGGACACCCGGGCACGGCTGGTGCGCGTGGAGGCCACCGTCGACCACGTCGCCCCGGACGACGGACGGTGGGGTGCGACCGCCGCCGCCCTCAGCGCCGCCCGCCTCAACGCGGTCGACGCCCCGGGTCAGCTCGCGGCCTGGGCCGAGGGCTCACGCATCCTGCGGCTCGTGCCCCGACCGGGCGGCGCACTGGTCGGCGCCGAGGAGGGCGCCGGGTCGGGTGAGGTGCGGGTCGACGTGGAGACCGTCACGCCCCGGGGATGGATACCTCTCCGCTCGAGACTGCGACGACGTCGCCGCTGACGCGGGTCACGACCGCCCGGCCGTCGGCCGCCTCGACCTCCACGAGCAGCACGGAGGGACGGCCCAGCTCGGTGCCCTGCGACACGGTGAACGTCGACGTCCCGGTGCCCAGCATCAGGCCGACCGCGACAGCGTGCACGGCCAGCCCGAGAGCCGCCGAGCCGGTCGCCGGGTCCTCCGCGACCCCGATGTCGGCGGCGAAGAGGCGGGCCCTCACGGGCTTCTCCGGTGCTGCACGGCCGTCGCCGTCCGGCCAGCCCACGACGTACAGGCCGTGCACCTCGAACTCCGACAGCGAGGCCGGGGCGGCGCGGGGCACCGCGTCCGGTCGCACGTGGAGGTAGGCGAACTCGTTGCCCGTGCCGGCGAGGCCGCACGGCCGGCCGACGAGGTCGTCCGGCGTGAGTCCCACGGCGGCGGCGAGCGCCTCGGCGTCGAGCCCGCCGCCGTCCGGCGCGCCCAGCGTCGGCGCTCCGCCGGTCAGCGTCACCGGTCCCCCGTCCGGCGAGACCGTGAGCGGCAGGTCACCTGCACCGCACGCCTGCACGACCGTCCCCGGCTCCACCCACCCGCGGCGGGCCAGGGTCCACGCCGTCCCCACGCTCGGGTGCCCCGCGAACGGCAGCTCTGTCGTCGGCGTGAAGATCCGGAGCCGGTAGTCGACGCCGCGTGCGGTCTCGTCGGCGTCCGGCCGCATCGGGAACGCCGTCTCCGACAGGTGGAACTCGCGCGCCAGCGACTGCAGCTGCGGGGTCGTCAGGTCCTCGGTGCCGAACACGACAGCCAACGGGTTGCCCGTGAACGCCGTGTCGGTGAACACGTCCACGACCTCGAACTCCAGCCGTCCCCGGCCCAAAGCACCCATCCCTCCACGGTAGCGACCCCCACCCCGTCGCAGATCGTCCCCTTTCCGCGACGAGACGGGCCCGTGGATCGCGGAAAGGGGACGATCTGCGGACCGGGGGGCGGCGGAGGCGGGTTGCGGGGCGACGTCCCGGGCGGTGACGGGTGCGGCCACTAGCCTGGGCTCTCGTGAGCAGCTCCCCGAACAGGGTCTTCGTGGCACGGCTGGTCGGGCTGGCCGTCTTCGACCCGCTGGGCGACCAGGTCGGCAAGGTGCGCGACGTCGTGACCGTCTTCCGGGGCGAGCGCCGTCCCCGCGCCGTCGGGCTGGTGGTGGAGGTCGCGGCTCGCAAGCGGGTCTTCGTCCCCATGACGCGGGTGACGTCGATGGACGTGGGACAGGTGATCACCACCGGCCTGGTGAACCTGCGGCGGTTCGAGAAGCGCGCCGCCGAGACGCTGATCATCGCCGAGGTGCTCGAGCGCGAGGTGAAGCTCCGGGACGGCTCCGGGTCGGCCGTCGTCGAGGACGTCGCCATCGAGCAGCTGCGCAACCGCGACTGGGAGCTCGCCAAGGTCTTCGTCCGGCGCGGCACCGGCCACCGCGGCCTGTCCGGACGGCTGCGGCGCCGCCGTGGCGAGACCCTGCTGCTCGAGGTCGACCAGGTGGAGGGTCTCGCGGAGCACGCCACGGCCCAGTCGGCGAGCCTGCTGCTGGCGTCGTTCTCGGAGATGAAGGCCGCCGACATCGCCGACCTGCTGCACGACCTCTCCGGCAAGCGTCGCCGCGAGCTCGCCGCCGAGCTCGACGACGAGCGGCTCGCCGACGTGCTGGAGGAGCTTCCCGAGGACGACCAGGTCGAGATCCTCTCGACGCTCGACCAGGGCCGGGCGGCGGACGTGCTCGAGGCGATGCAGCCCGACGACGCGGCCGACCTGCTCAACGAGTTCTCCGAGGCCGAGCAGGAGCGGCTGCTGGGCGCGATGGAGCCCGACGACGCCGAGGACGTGCGCCGCCTGCTGGCCTACGACGAGGACACCGCCGGCGGGCTGATGACGTCCGAGCCGGTCGTGCTCGGACCCGAGGCCACGGTCGCGGAGGCGCTCGCCCTCGTCCGCCGGGTCGAGCTGTCGCCGTCCCTGGCCGCAGCGGTCTACGTCTGCCGGCCGCCCACCGAGACACCCACCGGGACCTTCCTCGGGGTGGTCCACATCCAGCGGATGCTGCGTGAGGCGCCCCACGTGTCCATCGGCACGATCGTCGACAAGGACATCGAGTCGGTCGGGCCCGAGGCCCCGCTCGGGCTGCTGACCCGCCGTCTCGCGACCTACAACCTCGTGTCGATCCCCGTGACCGACGAGGACGACCGGCTGATCGGTGCGGTGACCGTCGACGACGTCCTCGACCACCTGCTGCCGGAGGACTGGCGCGAGCAGGACGAGGACGCGGTCGACGCCGACCAGCACATCAGCGCGGACACGCAGACCGTGATCGGCGAGGAGCCGGGTCGTGGCTGACCGCCGGCCGATCCCGCGCGGCAGACGGCGCAGTCCCGGCCTCGACACGCCCCGCGAGCGGCGTCGACGGATGGTCCCTCGGACCGGCGTCGACCCGGAGGCGTTCGGCCGCGCGTCGGAGGCGTTCGCCCGGTTCATGGGGACGCCTCGGTTCCTCGTCTACATGACGGCGTTCGTCGTGGCGTGGCTGGCGTGGAACACGGTCGGGCCGGCCGACCTGCAGTTCGACCCGCGCGAGCTCAACTACACGCTGCTCACGCTGATCCTGTCGCTGCAGGCCTCGTACGCCGCCCCCCTGATCCTGCTGGCCCAGAACCGTCAGGACGACCGCGACCGGGTGTCCCTCGAACAGGACCGGCAGCGCGCGGAGCGCAACCTGGCAGACACCGAGTACCTGGCACGTGAGGTCGCTGCGCTGAGGGTGGCGATGCGTGACGTCGCGACACGCGACTTCCTCCGGTCCGAGCTGCGCGACCTCCTGTCCGACCTCGAGCGCGTCCAGCAGGAGGCGTCGGCCGCGTCGGACGGTCCAGGCCCGGCCGACCCGGGCACCCGGACGGGCTAGCCCGCTCGTGCCGCTCCTTCACCGGGCGGCACCCCGTGCCGATAGACGCCCATGACGTACGAGCGTGCGATGCCGGGCGCCGTCTTCAGGGCTGCCCTGGCGCGGGAGACGGTCAACCGCCAGCGACTCGGGGACGTGCTGGTCGACGCCGGGGTGATCACGGCCGCCGACCTCGCGGAGACCCTCGCGCGGCAGGGCAACGGCGACCGCAGCCGGCAGCGACTGGGGGTGATGCTGGTCGAGCTCGGCTTCGCGGACGAGCAGGAGATCGCCGAGGCGCTCGGCTCGCAGCTCGGCCTGCCCCTGCTCGACCTGTCGCAGCGGCTCCCCTCCCCCGAGGTGGTCCGGCTGCTGCCACGCGTCGTCGCCGACCGGGCGCAGGCGCTGGTCGTGGACCGCACCGAGCACGGCCTGGCGATCGCGATGGCCGACCCGACGAACGTGCTCGCACTGGACGACGTCAAGCTGCACACGCGCGCCACGTCACTGACGGTGATCGTCGCGACCCCGACCCAGATCTCCGACCAGCTCGCCCGGGCGTGGTCGCTCAACGAGGACGCCAACGGCGTCGCCGCGATCGTGGAGACGATGGGCGGAGAGGCCACGGACCCCGTCGAGCTCGACGAGGGCAGCGCCGTCGACGCGCCGACCGTCCACCTGGTCAACCGGATCCTCTCGGACGCCGTGCGCGCCCGCGCGTCCGACGTGCACGTCGAGACCCAGAGCGACGCCCTCCGCGTCCGCTTCCGGGTCGACGGCATCCTGCGCGAGGCGATGACCACGCCCCGCCGGGTGGCGCCTGCCGTGATCAGCCGACTCAAGATCGTGTCGGGTCTCGACATCGCCGAGCGTCGCGTGCCGCAGGACGGTCGGGCCCGGATCACCGTGGACGGGTCGCAGGTCGACTGCCGCGTCTCCACGGTGCCCGGCGTGCACGGGGAGAAGGTCGTGATCCGCCTGCTGACGCGTGGGGCCCAGGTGTCGCGCCTCGACGCGCTGGGGCTGACCCGGCCCCAGCTCGAGCTGTTCCGCTCCGTGCTGACCGCGCCGCAGGGTCTCGTCCTGATCACCGGCCCCACCGGCTCGGGCAAGACGAACACCCTGTACTCGGCGATCGCAGAGATCGTGTCGCCCGAGAAGAACGTCGTCACCCTCGAGGACCCGGTGGAGGTGCAGCTGCCCGGCATCACGCAGGTCCAGGTGCACGAACGGGCCGGCATGACGTTCGAGAAGGGGCTGCGCGCCGTGCTGCGCCAGGACCCCGACATCGTGCTGGTCGGCGAGGTCCGTGACACCCAGACGGCCGAGCTCGCCCTCAAGGCGGCGCTCACCGGCCACATGGTGCTCACCACCCTGCACACCAACTCCGCGGCCGCCGCGCTGACGCGGCTCGTCGACATGGGGGTCGAGCCCTTCCTCGTCGCGTCGTCCCTGTCGCTCTCGGTCGCGCAGCGCCTGGTCCGCACGCCGTGCTCCGCCTGCGCGGTGCCCTACGTGCCCGAGGAGGACGTGCTGACGCTGCTGGGCCTGACACGCGCCGACCTCGCCGACGCGACCCCGCGCAAGGGCACCGGGTGCCCGCTGTGCGCCCGCAGCGGCTACGTCGGCCGGACCGGCGTCTACGAGGTCGTCGAGGTCGACGCCGCGATGCGCCGGGTGCTCGTCAAGGACCCCAGCGAGTCGGCGGTCGGCGCCCAGGTGCGCGCGAACCGCACGGCGACCCTGCGCACGTCCGCGCTGGAGAAGGCCCGCCGCGGCGAGACCACGTTCGAGGAGGTGGTGCGGGTCACGCACACCGACTACAGCGCGGCGCGGCACTGCCCGTCGTGCGAGCGCAGCGTCGAGCACGACATGGTCGCCTGCCCGTGGTGCGCCACGGCCCTGGACGGCGACCAGTGCTCGGCCTGTCGTCGGCACCGCGAGCCCGACTGGACGGTGTGCCCGTGGTGCAGGGCACCGGTCAAGGGCGCCACCGCCCGGCAGTGACCCCTGTCGGCGGTCGCACGTCGACCGACGTACCCTGACGGCATGCCAGCCCCCACCGTCGAGGCCGTCCGGGTCGCCCTGTCCGGCGTCCAGGACCCCGAGATCCGCCGTCCCATCACCGAGCTCGACATGGTCAAGTCGGTCGAGGTCGACGACGCCGGCGGGGTCGACGTCGCGATCTTCCTGACCGTGGCCGGTTGCCCGATGAAGGACCGTCTCCGCAGCGACATCACGTCCGCGGTCACCGCCCTCGGCGACGTCAGCGAGGTGCGCGTCGAGCTGGACGTGATGGACGCCGAGCAGCGCGAGGCCCTGAAGACCAAGCTGCGCGGCGGTCAGGTCGAGCGTGAGGTGCCGTTCGCCAAGCCCGGGTCGCTCACCCGCGTGTACGCGGTCGCGTCCGGCAAGGGCGGCGTCGGCAAGTCCACCGTCACCGTGAACCTCGCCGCCGCGATGGCGGCGGACGGCCTGCGCGTCGGCGTGCTCGATGCGGACGTCTACGGCTTCTCGGTGCCCCGGATGCTGGGGGTCCACCAGGCTCCCACGCGCGTCGACGACATGATCCTGCCGCCGGTCTCCCACGACGTGAAGGTCATCTCGATCGGGATGTTCGTCCCCGGCAACCAGCCCGTCGTGTGGCGCGGACCGATGTTGCACCGCGCCCTGCAGCAGTTCCTCACGGACGTCTTCTGGGGCGACCTCGACGTGCTGCTGCTCGACCTGCCGCCGGGCACCGGGGACATCGCGATCAGTGTCGCGCAGCTCCTTCCGTCCGCCGAGATCCTCGTCGTCACCACGCCGCAGCAGGCGGCGGCCGAGGTGGCGGAGCGGGCCGGCGCGATCGCGCTGCAGACGCACCAGCAGATCGTCGGCGTGATCGAGAACATGTCGTGGCTGGAGATGCCCGACGGATCGCGCAACGAGCTGTTCGGCTCCGGCGGTGGCCAGCGCGTCGCCGAGTCGCTGACGCGGTCGGTCGGCTCGCAGGTGCCGCTGCTCGGCCAGGTGCCGATCGACGTGCTCACGCGTGAGGGCGGGGACGGCGGGACGCCGGTCGTGCTCTCCGAGCCCGACTCGGCAGGTGCCGTGGCCCTGCGCGGAGTCGCTCGCCAGCTGGGGAGCCGGGCTCGTGGCCTGGCCGGGCGGTCGCTCGGGCTCACCCCCGCAGGCCGCTAGGGCACGGGGTCCGCGAGGACCGGTCAGGTCGCCTCGGAGTCGAAGGGCGGCGGTCCCACCACGTCACCCGGGCGCGAGGCGCCGCCCCCGGGACGCGCGCCGGGCCGGCCGCCCGGCTTCGTCAGGTCGGGCCCCGAGCCGGCCGTCGCCCCGGACCGCGGACCGCGCCCGAAGCCGGTGTCGTCCTCGTCGTCCCAGGCATCCGTCAGCGCGTCCTTGACGATGCGGCGCGGGTCGTACTGGCGCGGGTCGAGCTTCTGCCAGTCGACGTCGTCGAACTCGGGACCCAGCTCAGCCTTCACCTGGTCGCGGGCGCCGACGGCCAGTCGCCGCATCTCACGGACGAGCCGGCCGAACTGGGCGGCGTAGTGCGGCAGCCGCTCCGGTCCGATGACCAGGAGGGCGAGGACGGCGATGACGAGGAGCTCGCCACCGTTGACCCCCATCAATTGCTGTCCGCCTCGTCCAGCACGATATCCACCTCGCGCTCGTTGTCCCCGGTGCGCACCGTCAGGGTGACCGTGTCGCCGGGGACCTGGGCCCGGATGCCCACGATGAGCTCGTCGGGCTCGGTCACGGGACGGCCGTTGAACGCCGTGATGACGTCTCCGGCGAGGATGCCGGCCTCGTCGGCCGGGCCGTCAGGCACGACGGTGGGGTCGTCAGCGGTCTCCGCCACCTTGACCCCCTCACCGGTGTACGAGCGGTCCAGCAGCACCCCGATCACGGGGTACGTGGCGGTACCGGTCTCGATCAGCTGCTCCACCGTACGCGCGACCTGGCGGGCGGGGATGGCGAAACCCAGGCCGATGCTGCCCGAGGGCCCTCCGCCCGACCCCGGGTTGCGCGCGATCGCCGAGTTGACGCCGATCACCTCGCCGACGCTGTTGACCAGGGGGCCTCCCGAGTTGCCGGGGTTGATCGCCGCATCGGTCTGGATGGCGTTGATGAAGGCGTTCTCGGTGCTGTCGCCGGCCACGACCGGACGGTTGAGCGCGCTCACGATCCCCGTGGTCACCGTGGCCTCCAGGCCGAGCGGGGCACCGATCGCGATCACGGGGTCACCGACGACCACGGAGTCGGAGTCGCCGAACGGCAGCGGCGTCAGCCCGTCGCGGTCGACGCGCAGCACCGCCAGGTCGTAGTCGACCGTGCGCCCCACGACCTCTGCCTGCTCCTGGGACCCGTCGGAGAACACCACCCGGATGTCGCCGCCATCGGCGGCGGCCGCCACGACGTGGTTGTTGGTGACGATGTACCCGTCCTCGCGGAGCACGAAGCCCGAGCCTGAGCCCTGCAGGCCCGTCGCGGTCACCTCGATCGAGACGGTGCTGGGCAGGACGCGCGCGGCGACGCCGGCGACGCTGTCGTCGGACCGGAAGGTCGTGCCGGTCGGCACCGGGATGCTGATGTCCTGACCACCGACCCTGTCCAGCACGGACACCCCCACGGTGCCTCCCACGAGGCCGGCCACCAAGGCGGCTGCGAGGAGGACGACCACCCCGAGGGCGCGGCGTCCGCGCCCGCGGCGACGGGTGGACGGCGGCACCCACCCCGGTGGCGGCGGGTACGCGACGGGCGTGCCGGTAGGGGGGCCCCACGACGTGGACGGCGACGCGGGGCCGAACACGGGGTGGTCGTACGCCTGGCCCCCGGCGTCGTCGGTCGACCCGTCGTGCGGGTTCCCCAGCGGCTCGGGACGCGTCGTGGACCCCCACCCGCTCGTCGACGACCAGTCGTCGCCGTCGGAACGCTCCCCGGCGCCCGGCTCGGGGTCCGGCCCGGCGGGAGAGCCGAAGGAGCCGAGGTCGTGCTGGGGAGCTGCGCCGGCGTCGTCGGAGGCGGCGCGGGGGACGGGCGCGGTGTCGTCGTGCTGAAGCGGTACCGGCGTCGTGTCGTGCCAACCCGACTGCGCCGGAGCGTCCTGCTCGCCGGCGTCGTGCGAGGCGGACGGCCCTGGGGTGGACTCGGCACGGTCGGCACCACCGGCCCCGCTACCCGGTTCCTGGGTCATCGCTCCTCCTGTGCACCACGGTCACGTCGCCGTGCGCCGACGGTCGGCACCAGCCTGCCGCACCCGGCCCACGCGCGCCCACCCGGTGTCCCAACTGCCCGGGAGGACGGCTCTCGCGGCTGTCCCACGCACGTCAGGGCGCGCCGCGCACGCCCACCCGCTCGATCGAGGTTCCGGTCAGCACGACGGCCCCGACGGAGGTGCGGACCAGGTCGCTCGTGGTCCGCGCGTCCGGCGTCGACCGCGTCAGGCTCGCCGAGGCGGCCTCGCCCCATCGCACCGCGGCCGTCCCGGGAGCCGGCAGCGCCCCAGGGCCCAGGACGCCGGCGGTGGCGAGCGACACCGTGCCGAGCACGGCGGCGCCCAGCAGCACGGAGGAGCCCCGGCGTGGGGGCTGTGGTGCACCGGGGCCGGGGAAGGACCCCAGCCCGGGCGCGCCGACGAACGGTCCGGTGCTCTGCAGACCGGGCAGCGCCATCAGCCCGGCCATCAGGTCGCGCGTGGGCCGGAGCTGGTCGGCGCCGGCGGCGCGCAGCGTGCTGCGGACCTGCTGCTCGCGGTGCACGGCACGGGCGCAGGGGGGGCACTGGCCGATGTGTGCGCGCAGGCGGACCTCCTCGGCGCCCGAGAGACGCCCGTCCAGGAGGTCGCTGGCGCGCGTGCCCACGTGCTGGCCGTGTCCCAGCAGCGTCATCCGAGGCGCACCACGTCACCGGTGGGTGTGGAGCCGTGCCCTGCCTCGAGTCCCTCATCGAGCCTCACGCCGTGCCTCCCGTGAACCGCGGCACGCGCGGGGTGAGCCGCCGGCGGCGGGACGGCGGCTCGACTCGGTCGGGGACGACCTCCGGCGCGCCGGCGCCCGGGGCCCTGTCCGCCAGGGACTCCCGCAGCATGGCTCTCGCGCGGTGGATGCGGGACCGCACGGTGCCGAGCTTGATGTCGAGGGTGTCCGCGATCTCCTCGTAGGACAGACCCTCGATGTCGCAGAGCACGACCGCGGCGCGGAACTGGGGGGGCAGCTGGTCGAGCGCAGCCTGGACGTCCAGGTCGAGGTTGAGGTGCTCGAACGCCCGCTCCGGCCCCGGGTCGCGGCCCGGCAGGCGGTCACCGGAGTCGTCCGGGAGCGCGTCGAAGCGGATCCGGGCCTTACGCCGCACCTGGTCGAGGAAGAGGTTCGTCGTGATGCGGTGCAGCCAGCCCTCGAAGGTGCCCGGGCGGTAGGTGTCGAGCGAGCGGAAGACACGGACGAAGACCTCCTGCGTGAGGTCCTCGGCATCGTGCTGGTTACCCGTCAGACGATAGGCGAGCCGGTAGACGCGCGCGGAGTGGTCACGCACGATCTCCTCCCACGTCGGGGGCGTCCAGGCATCGGCCCCCACCGCCGCGGGTTCGGCGTAGGTCTGGGTCACGTCCGTCATCACGTCCTGTTCGTCGCGGCCGGCGCCGCGGATGGGCGGCAGCGGCACCTGCTGTGCCATCCGTGTCATGTCGCCCACCTCTCCACTGTCAACCCCGTCCGGGCCCCCAGGGTTCCCGGCGTGGCTGGGAAGAGCCTGGGAGCCTGTCGTCGGTCCGCCGCTACGCTGACGGGCGCACGGTGCCCTCGTCGTGTCCGCACGCACTCGGGCACCCCCGTCCAGCGTTGCCAGGAGGCCGTCATCAGCGCCGCATCGCCCGCCAGCTGGGCCTACGCCGAGCAGTTCGTCCCCGAGTCGGACGTGCACGAGCGCGCTCGTGCACGCGCCGAGGAGCTCGGCTGCGTGCCGATCGGCGCCGGGGGTGGTGCCGCGCTGCGCATGCTCGCGGCCGCCATCGCCGCCAGGTCCGTGGTCGAGGTGGGGACCGGGGCCGGCGTCTCAGGCCTCTACCTGCTGGAGGGCATGGGCGACGCCGGCGTGCTGACCAGCATCGACATCGAGGCCGAGCACCAGCGTGCGGCGAAGGACGCCTTCGGCGAGGCCGGCGTCCGTCCGCAACGCACCCGGCTGATCACGGGTCGGGCGCTCGACGTGATGCCCCGCCTGACGGACGGGGTCTACGACCTCGTGCTCGTGGACGCGGACAAGACCGACCTCGACGCGTACCTGGAGCAGGCCCTGCGCCTGCTGCGGCCCGGTGGCGTGCTGGCGGTCGACAACGCGCTGTGGAAGGGCAAGGTCGCCGATCCCGCGCAGCGCGACGAGTCGACGACGGCCATCCGGGAGCTCGGCAAGCAGGTCCGTGGCCACGAGGGTCTGGTCTCCACGTTGCTCCCGGTGGGCGACGGCCTGCTGGTCGCCGTCAAGCGCTGAGGGCTGCCGGGCTCAGCGCTGGGACGACAGCCAGCGCAGCAGCAGTCGCGCCCCGTACCCCGTCGCGCCCTTGCACACCTCGTGCTCGTCGCGGTCGGCCCGTGACGGACCGGCGACGTCGAGGTGGACCCAGCGGCGCCCGCCGGCGAACTCGCGCAGGAACAGCGCGGCCGTGATCGACCCGCCACCGCCGAAGCGTCCGTCGGCCGGGACGTGGCGCAGGTCGGCCACCTCGGAGTCGAGCACCGGGCGGTAGTCCTCCACGAGCGGCATCCGCCAGACGCGCTCCCCCGTCCCGTCCGCGGCGGCCTGGAGGCTCGACGCGAGCCGTTCGTCCGCGGTGTACAGGGCGGCGTGCCGGCGACCGAGCCCCTGTGACGCCGCACCGGTGAGCGTCGCCACGTCCACCAGCACGTCGGGGTCGAGTGTCGCGTCGGCCCACGCCATCGCGTCGGCCAGCACCATGCGTCCCTCCGCGTCGGTGTTTGCCACCTCGACGGTCGTGCCGCCCCACACCGTCACGACGTCACCCGGACGGTACGACGAGGCCCCGACCGCGTTCTCGGCGAGCGCCAGCACCGCACTGATGCGGTAGGGCACACCACGCCGCGCCGCCGCGAGCACGGTCGCCAGCACCACGCCCGCCCCGCTCATGTCCGTCTTCATCGGGACCATCGCCTCGCGCGGCTTGATCGAGAGACCACCCGAGTCGAAGGTGATGCCCTTGCCGACCAGCACCACGTGACGCGACTCCGCCCTGCCACCCTTCACCCCGGGCCACGTGACGCGGACCAGTGCTGGTGGGCTGGCCGACCCGCGGCCCACCGCGACGATGCCTCCGAAGCCCTGGTCCTCCAGGCTGCTGCCCTGCACCACCTCGACCTCGAGCCCGTCGATCTCCGCGGCGAGCGCCTGGGCCGTCCGGGCGACCCACGCGGGGGTCTTGGTGGACGCGGGGGTGGCCGCGAGGTCGCGCGCCAGCCACGTCGCGCGGGCGGCCTCCGTGGCACCGCTGACCGCGCCCTCGTGACGCAGACCCAGTAGGTCCACCGACCTGATCGCAGCCGGCGGGCCGGTCCCCGTCCCCGACCGGGGCGGTGTGTAGGCACCGAGCAGGAGGCCCTCGGCGAAGGCCTGGGCCGGTGCGGCGGACAGGCCCGACGCGACGGTGGTCGAGAGGCGGTCGGCCCCGGCGCAGGACCGGGCCAGGGCGGCACCGGCACGGCGGAGCGCCGTGGACGAGCCGTCACCGGTGCCCACCAGCACCATGCGGCCGGGGTAGGGCTCGAGGTTCGCGCCGTTCCCCGACTCGGCGCGGACCGCGTCGTGGACCCGCGTCACCGGGAAGGCCAGCAGCGACCCTGCCGCGCCGGTGAAGCGGGCTCCCGAGCAGATCTCCGCGAGGTCGAGACCTGCCGCCTCGAGGGCGAGCCGGGTGCCCGGGCCCTGCTCCGGGGCCTGGCCGCGGACCGACGGCTGGCCGACAGGCACGGCGAGGACGTTCGCACCGCGCGAGCGGCTCAGAGCCCCCGAACGGACGGCCTGCAACCGCGGCATCTCGCGCTCGACCAGCACGTGGTCGGAGCGTCTGGGGCTGTCGCTGCGGAGGTTCTTGGCTGGCACGGGGCACAACCTACCGATCGCGTCGTGCGTGCGCGCCGTCGCAGCGTCGGAGGGCGACGACGAGGCCCGGTGCCGGGGAGCTGCTCCCCTGCACCGGGCCTCGTGACGTCGGCGTGCTGTCGACGGGTCAGCCGACCGCCGACTTCAGCGCGTCGCCCAGAGAGGTCGCCTCGTCTGGAGTCATCTCCACCACGAGGCGGCCCCCGCCCTCCAGTGGCATCCGCATGACGATGCCGCGCCCCTCCTTGGTGACCTCGAGAGGCCCGTCACCCGTCCTCGGCTTCATGGCCGCCATCAGCGGATCCCCTTCCTGTTACGGTCGCCGCGCGACACGTGGGTCGCCGGTCCGCGCAGGACGGAGCCGGTGTTCGCAGCGTGATCTGCACCATTATCCCGTGACGGGGCCGGTCCGCGAAACCACACTCGGTCATGTCGACCACATCGGTCCCCCGATCACTCGCCCCTGGAGGTCCCGTGAACCAGACGTCACCACCCTCGGAGACGTCGACGTCGTCGACCGGAACCGTCAGGTACGAGGTGGCGGACGCGGTGGGCACGATCACGTTCGACCGTCCGGACCAGATGAACGCCCTGGACACGCCGACGAAGGTCGCGCTCCTGGATGCGGTCACGGCGGCCGCCGAGGACGACGCTGTCCGCTGCGTCCTGCTGACCGGTTCGGGACGTGCGTTCTGCGTGGGGCAGGACCTGCGCGAGCACGTCCACCTGCTGACGAGCGGGGACGAGTCCCTCTGGCGCACCGTGCCCGAGCACTACAACCCGATCGCCCGCGCCCTGGCGACCATGCCGAAGCCGGTCGTGGCCGGGGTCAACGGCGTGGCCGCCGGGGCGGGCGCCTCCCTGGCGATGGCGGCCGACCTGCGGGTGCTGGCCGAGTCGGCCGGGTTCAACCTGGCCTTCGCCGGCATCGCGCTGTCCGCCGACACGGGCGCGTCCTGGTACCTGCCCCGCCTGGTCGGCCTGGGTCGGGCACGCGACCTGCTCCTGCGGCCGCGCACCGTGGGCGCCGCCGAGGCCCTCTCGCTCGGCCTGGCGACCGAGGTCGTGCCCGACGCCCAGCTCGCGGACCGGGCACGGGAGATCGCGGTGCAGCTCGCGGCGGGACCGACCCGGGCGTACGCCGCGCTGCGCGACGTCACCGGCTTCAGCCTGACGCACGGTCTCGAGGAGTCGCTCGAGCTCGAGGGCGAGTGGATGGCCCGCACGGGGGCCACCGCCGACCACGCCGAGGCTGTGGAGGCCTTCCTGGCCAAGCGGCCACCACGGTTCACCGGACGCTGAGAACCGTCGCGCCACGGGTCGGGGTCGCGCCGTCGGTCACGGCGGGTAGTCGCTCGGCGGGCTGAACACCCACAGCACGCTGACCCACCACCACTGCGCGGCGAGCGAGGCCGTGACCCAGGCGACCCGGGCCCAGGTCGTCCGCAGGCCCCACACGATGACGAGGGCGAGCGGGAAGAGCAGCACGAGGAACCGCAGCACGGACGTGAACGGGTCGAGCACGGCCGCCAGGTAGAGCAGGTAGGCGGCGCACCACGTCCACATCTCGGGGCCGAGGCGGCGGGTCACGGGGGCCGCGAGCACGGCCACGACTGCGAGGGCGAGCAGCAGCAGGAGCACAGGACCCACGCCGCCGAAGAGGTACCGCGACATCCACACCCAGGGCGTGAAGTACTCCATCCGGTCGGAGACCCGCCACGCCACCTGCACCGCCGTGTAGGCGTCGACCCTCCCTCCCGCGACGGCCGTCGCCGCCGGCCAGGCCAGCGCCGATACGCCCGCCACGCCGAGCAGACCGACCAGGCTCAGTCGCTCGCGCACGTCGAACCGGTCGACGTCCCGGTCCCTCCAACGCAGCACGAGGTGGACCACCACGACGACGACGAAGGGCACGCCCGCGGGTCTGACGAGACCCAGCACGAGCACCGGTGCCATCGCCGCCAGGTACCGGCGCCGCACCAGCAGCAGGAGGCTCCCGGCCAGGGCGAGCAGGCAGAGCGCCTCGCTGTAGGCGTACTGGAGCACGGCGGCAGCGGGGAAGACCCCGAGGATCGCGACACCCATGAGGGACTCGGCCTGCGACGCCCGCGCTCGGAAGAGCTTGTACACGAGAATCGCTGCGGCACAACCCATCAGGAGACTGAGGCTCGAGGCGACGGTCTCGAACCCGAGCCCCGTGATCTCGCGGACCAGGCGGACGACGGCGGGGAACGCGGGGTAGAACGCCCACTCGCTCTGCGTCGGGGCGCCCAGCTCGTCGACAGGCAGAGGCAACGGGTAGCCCTGCTCCGAGATGACCCTGTAGCGGTCGCCGTCCCACATCGACACGAAGTCCCGGTATCCCGGGGACGCGGGGGTCCAGAGGTTGGCGGCCTGGGTCCTGGCAGCCAGGACGGTGAAGATCAGCACCACAACCCGCGTGAGCAGGTAGACGACCAGTGCCAGCACCCACCCCGGCCAGCCCCCGGCGCGGACCAGCGCCTTCCCGGCGACCCGCCGCGCGGTGCTCTCGCGAGTGGCGGTGACGCCCTCGCTCACGCGCGAGCCACGCAGCCGACGAGGTGGTCGTCCACCAGACCGCACGCCTGCATGGCGGCGTAGGCGGTGGTCGGGCCGACGAACACGAAACCGTTGCGCTTCAACGCCTTCGCGAGGCTGACCGACTCCGGCGTGGTCGCCGGGACGTCGGACAGGTCCTGTGGCGCGCGACGGCGTCCGGCGTCGGGTGCGAACGACCAGATCAACGCGTCGAGACCGCCGGGGTGCCGGTCCCGCAGCTCGGTCACCGCCCGTGCGTTGGCGATGGTCGCGTCGACCTTCGCCCTGTTCCGGACGATGCCCGCGTCCGCGAGCAGGCGCAGGCGGTCGTCGTCGTCGTAGCGGGCCACCCGATCGGCGTCGAAGCCGTCGAAGGCCGCACGGAAGGCATCACGCTTGCGGAGGATCGTCAGCCAGGACAGCCCGGACTGGAAGGCCTCCAGGCTGAGGCGCTCGAACAGCCTCTGCTCTCCGTGGACGGGACGACCCCACTCCTCGTCGTGGTAGGCCAGGTAGTCCGGCGTCGCCCCCGCCCACGCGCACCGGGCGACACCGTCGGCTCCCGTCACCAGGCCTGGGCCGGGCCCGTCAGGCACCGGCACGCCCCTGGGCCCGCTCGGCGTCGGCGAGCAGCCGGCGCACCGCCCGTCCGAAGACGAAGCGGCCGGCGATCCCCACCCCGGGGCGGCTGATGATCTCGACCGGCGACGGGGTCAGGGTGATCTCCTCGTGCCAGTCCACCACCGCACCACCCGGGTGCGGGGCCACCGTGATGCGCGCCCCGCCGAGCACGCGCTTGCCGGTCTTGGTGATCTCGCACGTCCCCGGTTCGTCGGCCGACGCCGGTACCCATCCGGTGACGACCATCGGGTCCTCCAGCAGCAGCGGACCCAGCCGCGTGACCGCCATGAACTCGTCGCCGAGGCCACCGACGTCCCGGGTGACCACGACGCTCGTGAACGGCACGTGCCGCGTGTGGGCGGTCCACTCGGTGACGGCCCGCCAGGCCTGCTCGGGTGACAGCGGCGTCTCGACACGGATGTCGATGCTCATGAGCCCGCGTCCCGCGACCGGCTGCCCTTGACGAGCCCGACCCCCTCGTCCGGCTCGCTCCCGACCTCGGCGTCAGCCCTCGACGCGATGTCGCGGTCGTCGGCCGTCTCGCGTCCCGGCTCCCGGGCCGTGGGCTCCTGGCGCCCGGCGCCGGCCACCTGCTCGGTGAGCCCGGCGATGCGGGTGTCCCGGTCGTCGAGCTCTGCGCGCAGCCGGTCGAGCGCCTCGTCGACCTCGTCCATGCGATAGCCGCGCGCGCCCAGGTTGAAGCGCAGTCGCTCGACGTCGCGGCCCGTCAACGGCCCCTCGGGGAGCGACCGGTCGGGGCGGCCCCGGACCGGCTCGTCCAGGCCGCCGCGGATGCGTCCCGTCGCCACCGCGGCGACCACGCCGACCAGGCCGACGGCCAGCAGGAGCAGGGCGAGGTCCATGCCAGGCATCGTGCCACGTCGGCGTCCGGCGACGGCGACCGCGCCCCGGTCGCCGGGCGGCACCGCGGGGCGCGTGACTACGCTGCCCGACGTGGACGAGGCCGGCCCGACGCCGCTTCGACTCGGTCGTCGGGAGTTCGCTCGTGACCGCCGGCTCGTGATGGCGATCGTCAACCGCACCCCGGACTCGTTCTACGACCGGGGCGCCACCTACGCCGCCGACGCGGCCCTCGCCCGCGTCGACCAGGTGGTCGACGAGGGCGCCGACATCGTCGACATCGGCGGCGTGAAGGCCGCGCCGGGTGGCGAGGTGTCGGTGTCCGAGGAGATCGGGCGTACCGCGCCGTTCGTGGCGACTGTCAGGTCGCGGTACCCGGACCTGCTGATCAGCGTCGACACCTACCGGCACGAGGTGGCCCGTGCGGTGTGCACGGAGGGCGTGGACCTGCTGAACGACACGTGGGGCGGCGTCGACCGCCCAGGTGGCCGTTGTCGCCGCGGAGTTCGGTGCCGGGCTGGTCTGCGCCCACGCAGGCGGCGCGGTCGCACGCACCCGTCCCCACCGGGTCGGGTACGACGACGTCGTGGCCGACGTCGTCGCGCGGACGACGGACCTCGCCCGCCGCGCCGTCGCCGCCGGGGTGGACCCCTCGCGGCTGCTGATCGACCCCGCGCACGACTTCGGCAAGAACACGTGGCACTCGCTCGAGGTGACCCGCCGTCTCAGACGAGCTGGTCGCGACCGGTTGGCCCGTCCTGGTGTCGTTGTCCAACAAGGACTTCGTCGGCGAGGCGCTGGGCCGACCTCTCGAGGAGCGCGTCACCGGGACGCTGGCCGCCACGGCCGTCAGCGCGCTGAAGGGCGCGATGGTCTTCCGGGCCCACGAGGTCGCCCAGACGCGCGACGTCCTCGACATGGTCGTCCGTCATCCAGGGCGACCTGGCGCCGGCGCTGACGGTGCGCGGCCTGTCCTGACGCGCGGCCGTGGACCTCCGCCCGCCTCTAGTTCTCGCCGACCGACCCGACGGCGTACAGCACGCCGAACGGGTCTGCGACACAACGCAGGTCGACCGTCCGTGTCGGCCCTCCCCCGTCGGCACCGAGGGCACCGGCGAGCGCCTGCCAAGCCGGCAGCCCCGACACCATGAGTTCCTCGGCCAGTCCCGCGTCCGCGTCGACCAGCCGCGACGGCTCACGGGCGAGATCGGCGAGCAGCGTCTCGTCGAACGCTGCGGCCCGGTCGTCGAGATGGCCCGGCGCCTTGACCGTACGGCGCGCGGAGCCGTCTCCCGAGCACGAGGAGGCCGGTGCGGCCTTGGCGGGTCGCGAGGCGGGAGCCGGCCTCGGAGGCCGCGACACCCGCGTCGGACCAGCCGATCTGCTCCCACCGGCAGGCCCCTTGCCAGCCGGCGAGCCTCAGCAGCGTCGCCCCGACGGCGAAGGGGAGCGGGACCGGATCTCCCGTGGCGCCGCTGCGCGCCGGCCGCGGAGCGACACCCGCTCCCACGCCCCACCGGTGGAGGTCCAGGTCGTCCCGCACGGGCAGGGACGTCGTGTCCTCGCCGGACGCGACCAGCACGATCTCGTCGGGTGACGTCTCGACGAGATCGGCGACCACGCCGGTCACGGCCGAGCGCACGGCGGCCACCGGGTCGCCGCGCCCGACGAGCCCCGGCAGCAGCGTCGGTGCCTGCGGGACGAGGGCGACGGTGGTGATCACTCCACGACCTCGACCCTGGCAGGCGGTGGGACCCGCTGGGCCGGTGAGAGGGCGAGTGCGCCCTCGACGGCCTCGACGGCCTCGTCCGCGGACGACGTCCAGTGCAGGAGGCCGGCGGCCTCGGGTCGGACGAAGCCGGCGCCGGTGAGGTGGTCGACCAGCTCGTGCAGGGGCGCGTAGAGCCCCGTCGGGTCGCACAGGACGATGGGCTTGGCGTGCATGCCGAGGGACCGCGAGACCCACATCTCCAGCAGCTCCTCCAGCGTCCCGATACCGCCCGGGAGCACCACGAACGCGTCGGACCGGCTGTCCATCAGCGCCTTCCGCTCACGCATGCCGGGCGTGACCACCAGCTCGTCGGCCTCGTGGTCGGCCACCTCGAGCCCGTGCAGGGCGTGCGGGATCACGCCGAGCGTGTGGGCGCCACCCGCGCGGGCCGCCGCAGCGACGGCGCCCATCATCGAGACCCGCCCGCCACCGGAGACCAGGCTGTGCCCGCGCGAGGCGATCACCGTGCCGAGCCGGCCGGCCAGGTCGAGGTGCGCGCCGTCGATGCGCACAGAGCTCGAGCAGAACACGCAGATCACAGCCACCTGGGCATCCTGGCAGGAGCGGGCGCCCGGCCGGGCGACGGGTCAGTCGAGCGGGGGCACCACCACGAGGTGAGGTCCGTCCGACGTGCGCGCCGGGGAGCCCCGGCGAGCACCGGCGGCCACCGCTGCACCCGTCAGGGCGCGCACCATGTCGGGCACGTCCTGCGGCGCGACCCGCAGCGTCCCGATGCAGAGGTCACCGTCCCACAGGCTCAGCACGACGCGCGCCTGCTCCGGGTGCGCCGACACGCGCAGCGCCCGTCCCGGCCGGTCGCGGCCCAGGACGACTCCCCCGTGCTCGGGGACGGGCGTCACTGCCATCGACACAGTCTGCGACGGCGTGGACACGGCGTCCAGCGACTCAGGTCGACCGACTAGTGCCCGGACACCATCCGGACGGCCTCCTCCGCGTCGTCCGTGAGCTGCAGGCGGTCGAGGTCGGCCGGGTTGATGGCGCCCCACTCCAGCACCGTCCCCCGCAGCCAGTCGAGCAGCCCGCGCCAGTAGTCGACGCCGACGAGCACCAGCGGGAAGTCGGTCACCTTGCGCGTCTGGACGAGCGTGAGGGCCTCGAACAGCTCGTCGAAGGTGCCGAACCCACCGGGCAGCACGACGAAACCACGCGCGTACTTCACGAACATCGTCTTGCGGGCGAAGAAGTACCGGAAGTTCACGCCGAGGTCGACCCACCGGTTCATGCCCTGCTCGAAGGGCAGCTCGATGCCGAGACCGACCGACACGCCACCGGCCTCGCAGGCGCCCTTGTTGGCGGCCTCCATCGCGCCCGGACCGCCGCCGGTGATCACGGCGTAGCCGGCCTGCGCCAGGAGCCGCCCGACCTCCTCGGCGAGGGCGTAGCCGGGGGTGTCGACCGCAGTGCGCGCCGAGCCGAAGACGCTGATCGCGGGGCCCAGCTCGGCGAGCGCCCCGAAGCCCTCGACGAACTCGCTCTGGATGCGCAGCACGCGCCACGGGTCGGTGTGCACCCAGTCGGTCGGGCCGCGGCTGTCGAGCAGCCGCTGGTCGGTGGTCGAGCCCGGCACCTGCTTGCGGCGCAGCGTCACCGGACCCATCTGGTACCCGTCGTGCGCGTCGTCGGGATCGTTCTGCGCATCACCCTCCGCGCGCGACAGGTCGGTCATGTCGTCACCCTAGCCACGCGTCGTGGACGTCCACCCGGTACCCGGGCCGAGGCACTATCCCCGCAGCCAGGTGGCGAGCGCGTCGCGGCACCGGGTGATCGCCTCGGCCGGGCAGTGCTCCTCGTCGGTGTGCGAGAGCGACGGCTCGGCCGGACCGAAGTTGACGGCAGGCACGCCGAGCGCGGAGAAGCGCGCGACGTCGGTCCAGCCGTACTTGGGCCGCGGCTCACCGCCGATCGCCTCGACGAACGCCGCAGCGGCCGGGTGGTCCAGGCCCGGGCGTGCGCCCTCGCTGCCGTCCGTGACCTCCACCTCGAAGCCCTCGAACAGGGAGCGGAGGTGCTGCTCGGCCTCGGCCAGTGACCTGGACGGGGCGAAGCGGTAGTTCACGGTCACGACGCACTCGTCCGGGATGACGTTGCCGGCCACCCCACCGCGGATGCCGACGGCGTTGAGGCACTCGCGGTAGACGAGGCCGTCGACCTCGACCTCGGCTGCCTCGTAGGCGTTCAGCCGTGACAGGACGTCCCCGGCGGCGTGGATCGGCGTTGCGCCCCATCCAGGCGCGCGCCGAGTGCGCGGCGACCCCAGGCACGGTGACCTCGACGCGGATGGTGCCGTTGCAGCCGCCCTCGACGACGGCGTTCGACGGCTCGCACAGCACGGCGAAGTCCCCGGCGAGCCAGTCGGGGTGGTTGCGAGCGACGCGTCCGAGGCCGTTCTTCGTCGCCTCGACCTCCTCGTGGTCGTAGAAGACCCACGTGACGTCGCGGACCGGCTCGGTGACCGCCACGGCGACCGAGAGCTGCACGGCCACACCGGACTTCATGTCGGCCGTCCCTCGTCCGTAGAGGACACGCTCGTCGTCGTCGCCGGCTCCGCGGCGATCCTCCCCCTGCACCGTGACGGGCAGGTTGGGCACGGGACGACGCAGCGGCACCGTGTCGAGGTGGCCCGCGACGACGACCCGCTCGGCGCGTCCGAGGCCGGTGCGCGCCAGGACGGCGTCCCCGTCCCGCAGCACCTCCAGGTGGGCGCAGCCCCGCAGGGCGGCCTCGATGGCGTCGGCGAGGCGAGCTCTCGTCGCCACTGACCGACTCGATGTCGCAGATCGCAGCGGGTCAGGTCGACGACGTCGGCGTGGAGGTCGAGCACGGCGGGGGGCGAGGCGGTGGAGGCGGTCACGCTCACCCACCCTAACGGGGGCGCTCCCGACGTCCACCTAGGCTGGTCCCCATGACCGAGACCACCTCGCGCACCGCCTGGGCGCACGGCCTGGCGACCGTTGTCGCTCCACCCCCGACGCCGGGACGGCACCGGCGTGTGCTCGACACCTGGTACCCGGCGCCCGGAGCTGGGCTCGCCGCCCGACGGGGCCGGGCCGCGCCGGACGTGCTCACCGCGCTCGCCGGCGCGGACGCCGTCCGCGGCGTGCGCACCGAGGTCGTGCTCACCGTGGTCGACCTGGACGCGCCCGCCGGCCGACGTCGAGGACGCCTACCTGCGGCTGCACCTGCTCTCGCACCGCCTGGTGCGCCCGCACGGCCTCAACCTCGACGGTCTCTTCGGCGTGCTCCCGAACGTGGTGTGGACCAGCGCCGGCCCCTGCGCCGTCGACGGGTTCGAGCAGACGCGAGCCCGGCTGCGCGCCGACCACGGGAGCCGTGCAGGTGCACGGCGTCGACAAGTTCCCGCGGATGACCGACTACGTCGTGCCCGCCGGTGTGCGCATCGCCGACGCCGACCGGGTCCGTCTCGGCGCGCACCTCGCCGAGGGCACGACCGTCATGCACGAGGGCTTCGTGAACTTCAACGCCGGCACGCTCGGCCACGCCATGGTCGAGGGCCGGGTCTCGGCGGGCGTGGTGATCGGCGACGGCTCCGACGTCGGCGGTGGCGCCTCGATCATGGGCACGCTGTCCGGCGGCGGCACCGCGGTGATCTCCGTCGGCGAGCGGTGCCTGATCGGCGCCGAGGCGGGCATCGGCATCAGCCTCGGGCGACGACTGCGTGGTCGAGGCCGGGCTGTACGTCACCGCGGGCACGAAGGTGCGGGTGCTGCGACGCCGCGTGCCGGCGACGGCGACGGCGCAGGTCGTCAAGGCGTCCGAGCTGTCGGGCCGCAGCGGCATGCTGCTGCGCCGCAACTCCGTCGTCGGGCGCCGTCGAGGTGCTGCCCCGCGCCGGGACCGCTGGAGCCGTCGAGCTCAACGCGGCCCTGCACGCCAACTGACGGCCGACGCGTGGCACAGCAAGGGCGGTGCGAGCCGCCGCACGTCTGGGTGACCGGCGCGGCCGTCGTCGTCGTGGCGGTCGGCGCCGTCGTGGCCCTGTCGAACGACCGGCGCCCCGCCCTGATCAGTGAGAGCTGCACCGCGACCGTCGGCGACACCACGCACACCCTCGCTCCCGACCAGGCCGGCAACGCCGCGCTGATCACCGGTGTGGCGGTCCAGCGCGGGCTGCCGGCGCGGGCGGCGACGATCGCGATCGCCACGGCGATCCAGGAGTCGAAGCTGCGCAACATCGACTACGGGGACCGTGACTCGCTCGGGCTGTTCCAGCAGCGCCCCTCCCAGGGCTGGGGGACCGTCGAGCAGATCCTCGACCCGGTGTACTCCACCAACGCCTTCTACGACGCCCTGGCGAAGATCGACGGCTACGAGTCGATGGAGATCACGCAGGCGGCGCAGCGGGTGCAGCGGTCCGGCTTCCCGGAGGCCTACGCCGACCACGAGCCGGAGGGCCGGGCCTTCGCCTCCGCCCTGACCGGCAACTCCCCGGCGGCGCTCACGTGCCGGCTCCGGCCGTCCGCAGGGACCGGTGTCGAGGAGCCCGCGGCGAACGGCCTGACGCCCCGGGCCGGCGCGGTGCTCACCGCCGCTGAGCGCGCGTTCGGCGACCTGCCCGCCGACGGGGGCGCCGAGGGTGGCGCGACCGTCCGCTTCGTCCTCGACGGTGGGGAGAGCACCCGCCTGGGCTGGGCCATCGCCCAGTGGGCGGTGGCCAGCGCCGACGAGCTGGACGTCGTGTCCGTCGCCACCGACTCCCAGCGCTGGGAGCGGGGACCCGACAGCGCCTGGGTGCCCGTCGAGGACGGCCCGGGTCGCCGGCACCGTGACCGTCACGGTCGCCAACGGCGACCAGGGCTGACCGCAGCCCGCCCGTCCCCCACCCGCAGATCGTCCACTTCCTGCGACAAAGGACCGCCGCCGACCCGCAGATAGTGGCCGATCTGCGACTCAGGACCCCCGCCGACCCGCAGATAGTGGCCGATCTGCGAGTCGGGACCGCCGCCAACCCGCAGATAGTGGCCGATCTGCGGGTTGGGGACCCCCGGACGCACGGAGGCCGCGCGGGCTGTGCCCGCGCGGCCTCCAGGTGCGTGTGCGTCGTCCGGGACTCAGCGCCCCGACAGCGGCGTGTAGTCGCGCTCGGTGGCGCCGGTGTAGATCTGCCGCGGGCGACCGATCTTCGTCTGCGGGTCCTCGATCATCTCGCGCCACTGCGCGATCCAGCCGGGCAGGCGGCCGAGGGCGAACAGCACCGTGAACATGCGCGTCGGGAAGCCCATCGCCTTGTAGATCAGGCCCGTGTAGAAGTCGACGTTCGGGTACAGCTTGCGCTCGATGAAGTAGTCGTCGTTGAGCGCGATCTCCTCGAGGCGCATCGCGATCTCGAGGCGCTCGTCGACCTTGCCGAGCTTGCCGAGGATCTCGTCGGCGGTCTTCTTGATGATCGCGGCGCGCGGGTCGTAGTTCTTGTAGACCCGGTGGCCGAAGCCCATCAGGCGGACGCCGTCCTCCTTGTTCTTCACCTTGTTCATGAAGGTGTCGACGTCGTCGTCGCTGTCCTGGATCGTTGTCGAGCATCTCCAGCACGGCCTGGTTGGCGCCGCCGTGCAGCGGCCCGAACAGCGCGTTGATGCCGGCCGAGACCGAGGCGAAGAGGTTGGCCTGGCTCGAGCCGACCATGCGGACCGTCGACGTCGAGCAGTTCTGCTCGTGGTCGGCGTGCAGGATGAAGAGCAGGTCGAGCGCCTTCACCATGTCGTCGTCGATGGCGTACGGCTCGGCCGGGAACCCGAACGTCATGCGCAGGAAGTTCTCGATCAGGCCGTGCTCGTTGTCCGGGTACAGGAACGGCTGGCCGACGGACTTCTTGTACGCGTAGGCCGCGATCGTCGGCAGCTTCGCCAGCAGCCGGACGGTCGAGATCTCGACCTGCTCGGCGTCGAACGGGTTGAGGCTGTCCTGGTAGAAGGTCGACAGCGCGCGACACCGCGCTCGACAGCACCGGCATCGGGTGCGCGTCGCGCGGGAAGCCCTCGAAGAAGCGCTTGAGGTCCTCGTGCAGCATCGTGTGGCGGCGGATGCGCTGGTCGAAGTCCTCCAGCTGGTCCGCGGTCGGCAGCTCGCCGTAGATCAGCAGGTAGCTGACCTCGACGAACGTCGACTTCTCGGCGAGCTGCTCGATCGGGTAGCCGCGGTAGCGCAGGATGCCCTCGTCGCCGTCGATGTACGTGATGGCCGACTCGCACGACGCCGTGTTGACGAACCCGATGTCGAGGGTGACCAGGCCGGTCTCCTTCATCAGGCTCGAGACGTCGACGCCGTCGTTGCCGTCGGTCGCCTTCACCAGCGGCAGCTCGAGGGTGCCGCCGGGGTGGCTCAGCCGCAGGGGCTCGGACGCGGTGGTCGGTGCTCACCTGAAGGTCGTGCGCCGGCCTCGGTCTTGGTCGTGTCGCTCACGTCGTGCTCCTGTCCGGTCTGCACCTCGGCACGATCAGTACCCAGGGCGAGCCATCGCCGTCCGTCCCGGTCAGGACGCTGTCCGTAGTGGTCGAAACTACCGTCCGGTACCTCGCCGCCGCCAACCCGTCCCACGGCGACGGAGCCACGGGACGATGCCCGTGGTCACGCCGCCCGCGCGCGGCGTCCTGTCAGCCGCCGGAGCCGCGACAGCGGCTGCGGCGACGCGCTCGTCCGTGGCCGTCAGCGCGACCCGCACGTGGTGCTGCCCTGCGGCCCCGTAGAACGACCCGGGTGCGACCAGGACGCCGCGGCCGGCGAGGAACGACGACCGTGTCCCAGCAGTCCTCGTCCGCGCGTGGCCCACAGGTAGAGACCCGCCTCGGAGTCGGGGGCGTCGACGCGCAGACCGCACTGCGCCAGCGCGGGCGAGCAGCACGTCGCGCCGGCGCCCGGTAGCGCTCCTTCTGCGCGGCGACGTGCGCGTCGTCGCCGAGGGCGACGCGCATCGCCTCCTGGACCGGGGCGGGCACGATCATCCCGGCGTGCTTGCGCACCTCCAGCAGCTGCTTGCACCAGGGCGGGGTCGCCGGCCACGAGGCCCGCGCGGTAGCCGGCCAGGTTCGACTGCTTGCTGCAGCGAGTACACCGCGAGCAGGCCCGTGGTGGCTGTCGCCGCAGACGCTCGGGGTCGAGGATGCTCGGCACCCTGGCGTCGCCCCAGCCGAGCTCTGCGTAGCACTCGTCGCTCGCCACCACGGCGCCCCGCTCGCGGGCCCAGGCCACGACCTTCGCCAGGTGGTCGATGCCGAGCACACGCCCGGTCGGGTTGGACGGCGAGTTGACCCACACGAGGTCGACGGGGCCCGGGCCGAGCTGGGCGGTGCCGTCCGCGACGACGATCGGCAGCCCGCCAGCCGGGCGCCGACGTCGTAGCTCGGGTACGCGATCTCCGGGATGACCACCGTGTGCCCGGCGCCCAGACCGAGCAGGGTCGGCAGCCACGTCACCAGCTCCTTGGAGCCGATCGTGGGCAGCACCGCGTCGGGGTCCAGGTCGGGCACGCCCCGACGGCGGGCGAACCAGCCCGCAGCGGCCTCCCGCAGGGCCGGGGTGCCGTGCGTCGCGGGGTAGCCCGGTGCGTCGGACGCCGCGCTCAGGGCCTCGCGCAGGAGGTTCGGCGTGGGGTCGACCGGCGTCCCCACGGAGAGGTCGACGATGCCGTCGGGGTGAGCGGTCGCCGTCGACTTGTGCGGCGTGAGCGTGTCCCAGGGGAAGTCGGGCAGTCGACGGGCGCTCCCCGTCGGCACGGCCGCGGACCCCCTGGCCGGCGGTCAGCTCTCCTGCTCCTGCGGAGGCAGTGCCGCGATGATCGGGTGGTCCTTCGGGATCAGCCCGAGCTTGGCGGCGCCACCGGGCGAGCCGAGGTCGTCGAAGAACTCGACGTTGGCCTTGTAGTAGTCGGCCCACTGCTCCGGTGTGTCGTCCTCGTAGTAGATCGCCTCGACGGGGCAGACCGGCTCGCAGGCGCCGCAGTCGACGCACTCGTCGGGGTGGATGTACAGCGACCGCTGGCCTTCGTAGATGCAGTCGACCGGGCACTCCTCGATGCAGGCCTTGTCCTTCAGGTCCACACAGGGCTGGGCGATCACGTACGTCACGGCGGGTGCCTCCTACGCCCCGGGCGGGGCTGGTGCTGCTCGGTCGGGATTAGTATCGCCGACGTCGGGTCGGACTGTCGCGCAGGGGTGGGACGTGTCGAGCAGGTGGTTCTCCGGCGGTGACGTCGGGCGCCGCGTCGTCGTCCGCTACGTGCTGGACGACGGGTCCGCGACGGACGTCCTCGGCGAGCTGGTGGCCCTGGGCGACGTGATCGAGGTGCAGCCCGACGACGGGCCCGTCCGCAGGGTCGCCGTGGACGCCGTCGTCGCCGCGAAGACCGTCCCTCCCCGGGCCGTCCGGCCCACGTCGAGCGCGGACGGCGGTGCAGCGGGTCGCCGACCTCGGGTGGCCGGGGCTGGAGCGGAACCGTCTGGGCGGTTGGGTCATGCGGGCCTCTCAGGGTTTCACCGGACGTGCCAACTCCGTTCTCGCCGTGGGCGATCCTGGCCTGCCGACCGACGAGGCCCTCGCAGTGGTCCGCCGGTTCTACTCCGAGCGTGGGCTCCCGGCGCGTCTGCAGGTGCCGTTCGGGGCGACGGGTGCGCACGACCCGGCGCCCGGCCTCGACACCCGGCTCGCCGAGCGCGGCTGGACCTGCGACGACCCGACCGTGCTGATGACGGTCGACCTCCGGGCCAGGACGCGGTGGCGACCAGGCGGTCCCGGACGGGATGGACGTGGCCGTCTCACGGGAACCGGACGACGCCTGGCTGGGCCTCTACAAGTACCGGGGCGCGGGCCTACCGTCCGTGGCGCCCACGGTCCTCACCGCGGCCGACTGGCAGCGCTTCGTGTCGCTGCGGGCACCCGACGGGCGGACCGTGGCCGTCGGGCGCCTCGCCGTCGCCCAGCGGTGGGCCGGGGTCACAGCCATGCAGGTGGACGACGGTCACCGCCGGCGCGGCCTCGGGGGCTTCCTGCTGGATCGCCTGCTGTCGCTGGGCGAGCGCGAGGGTGCCCGGTTCGGCTACCTCCAGGTCTTCCAGGCCAACGCCCCAGCTGTGGCCCTCTACGGCGCCGCGGGCTTCACGGTCCACCACCGTTACCACTACCGGACCGCGCCCGACTGAACCCTCCCGATCAGGGTCGACGAGGCGAGGTCACGGGACGCAGGTGATCTTCTCCTCGGGGATGTACCGGGTCTTGAACGTCTCGGTCTTCGCGACCGTGCCACGTCGGGAGAAGATCCGCTTGACCGTGACGTCGAAGCCCGCCTGGGGCTGCTGGGCGACGCAGTCCGGACCGGAGACGGTGTCCTCGCCGGGCGTCTTGACGTTGGTGCGAGGGCCCTTGGTCGCCTCGATGTCCCACACCTTCGTGCTCCAGAACCTGGTGTTCACCTTGCCGCCGGAGACGTTCATCTCGATCAGCACGCCGTAGCCGGAGTCGTTGGTGAACTTCAGGTCCACGTTCGGGAAGTTCACGGTGGCCTCGCGCCCCTCCGGGTAGCGGGAGATGTAGAACGAGTGGGGCTTGTGCTCCACGTCCTCGAGCCCGGCGAAGAACATGCCGTTGAAGAGCGTGGTCGCGATCTGGGAGACCCCGCCTCCGGTGTCCTTGGTGAGCCGGCCGTTCATGATCGCCGGTGCCTCGTTGTACCCCTTCGCGGCCGTGCGCTCGCCGAGCGCCTCGTTGAGGCTGAAGGTCTCTCCCGGCATCAGCAGGGTGCCGTTGACGGTGCGCGCGGCGATCACCAGGTTCTCCGTCCGCTTGGCGTCGGCCGTGACGTTCGTGGAGAACTCGGAGACCACCTCCTTGACGCCCAGAGCCTCGGCCTCTGCCGTCGTCAGCTCGGGCTCGGCGACGACGGCCTCGACCGTCGCGGTGCGCTCGGGAGTGCCCACGGCGGTGTGCAGCGCCTCGGCGAGCGCTGCAGGGTCGACGGTCAGCCCGGTGACCGCGGGCACCACCACGGGCTTGCCCTTCCTCAAGGTGACGGTCGCGTCGGTCGGGACGGTCTGGACGGTCGGGTCGGCGGCCAGCAGCGCGGCGAGCGCGAGGTCGGGCACCACCGTCGGCACGAGCTCGCCGTCCTCGGCCGTCACGGCCAAGGCCGGTGCCAGCTGAACCGGCTCGAGCACGATGGCCTTCGGGCCGACCGCGACCGTCACCGGGCCGGACGTGGCGGGCAGCGCGAACGACTCCATCACGTCGTCGACCTGGTCCTGCTCGATCTCCGGGGGTGTCACCTCCGCGGGCAGCTCGATCACGGGCGGCCCCGTCAGCCACTCATCGGCCACGGTCTGCGTGGCCCCGTCCACGTCGAGGGCTATGCCCCGGATGGCGGGGGTCGCGATCGGCGCCCCGTCAGCGAACGTGATGGTGCCGTCGGCGGGCTCGGTGTCGACCTCCGCCGCGACGGCTCGGACAGCAGACTCCAGCGCCTCGGCGTCGACGGTGCGTGCGGGCGCGATCTCGTCCTCGCCCGCGAACTGGCGCCAGACCACGCGGGGATCCCAGCTGAAACCGATCACCTCGTCGACGGTGGCCGGCACGTCGACGGCCAGACCGGCCTCGGCCGGGTCGATCGACGTCTCGAAGCCGTCCACGACGACGGCGACCGGGCGGGACGCCGCTTCGGCGAGCCCGTCCTCGAGCAACCGTGCAGCCGCACGCTCGGAGCGCCCACCGATCTCGATGTCGGCGACCGTCACCCCGTTCGGGACCCTCGTCGATGACCACCACGCGACCAGCGAGTACGCCGCCCCCAGGGTCAACAGAACCACCACCGGTACCCACACCAGCCGCCTCGTGCCGGCCAGCAGTCGGTTGCCCTTCGCCACGTACCCTCCACGCCCCGTCACCGCTCCCCCACCGGACGGCGAGGCGCACGGGGGTCATCCTACGAGGCCTACGGCGAAGCGGTGCCCTCCACGCCCGGGGCGCGTCCAGGGAGAGGGCGGCGCGGCAGGGGCGACGCACCGGTCCAGTCGTTCCGCTCCGCGGCCGCGAGGTCGACGGTACGGGGGGCAGCCTGCTCCAGCACGTCCGTGATCTCGTGCCCGATCAGCTCGTGCCGCTCGAGCAGCGCGTCGCGCAGGGCCTCGACGAGGTGCCTGTTGCGCGCCAGCAGCCCGCTGACGAAGTGCTTGCGGTCACGCAGGAGGTCCTCGACCATCCGGCGGCCCTCCGCGTCGCCGAGCACCCGTCCGACCAGGTTCTCGCCGGTCAGCGTCGAGCCCTGGATCGCCGCGAACGAGATCAGCGTGTCGCTCATGCCGGCCGCTCCGACCATCTGCGCCGCGACGCCGGTCGCGTAGTGCAGGTCGCCGCTCGGCCCGGTGGAGACGTCCCCGAAGAAGAGCTCCTCGGCCACCTGACCGCCGAGGGCGATGCTGATCAGCGAGGTCAGCTCGGAGCGGGAGCGCGTGTAGACGTCCTCGGCATCGCCGTGGGCCAGGAGACCGAGCGCGCCGCCTCGCTTGATGATGGTGAGGATCTCGAGCCGGCGGTACGGCGCCACCAGGTAGGCGACGGTGGCGTGCCCCGCCTCGTGCGTGGCGATCAGCCGCTTCTCGTGCTCGGTGTACCCGACCGGAGCGCCGAGACCGACCTCGACCACGAGCCGCGCCCGCTCCAGGTCGCGCCAGTTCATGCCCGGAGCCGACCGGCGGACGGCGTTGACCAGCGCCTCGTCCATGAGGTGCTCGACCATCACCGGGCTGTAGCCCTGCGTGACACCGGCGAGCGCGTCACGCCGCTCCGGGTCGTCGAGCTCGGCGTCGTGGGACTTGCGCTCCAGGAAGTGGTCGACCAGCTCGCGGCGCCCCGCCTTGTCCGGCAGGTCGAACGTCATCCGGCGGTCGAAGCGTCCTGGACGCAGCAGGGCGGGATCGAGGTTGTCCGCGCGGTTCGTCGCGGCGATCAGCAGCACGTCGATCGGCTCGGTGCGGGGTCGCGGGATCTGCCGGTGCGCGGGCAGGAAGAGGTTCAACCCGTCGGTGACCTTGCCTGCCATCTTCTGCCAGCCCGTGGGCTCGTCGAAGGACTGCATCTGCACGAGCAGCTCGTTGACGACGCCACCGACGCCCTCGGAGGTCATCGAGGGCGTCACCACCGCCCCGGTGCGGAACACCGCCGAGCCGGCTGAGACCCCACCGACCGTCGGCAGGCCCTCGAGGCCGCCGCAGCAGGTCAGTCCGGCCGCCGGAGTGAGACCGGCGGGGGCAGCCGTGGCACTCATGCCGCCGCGGACGGTCGCGATCGCGTCGATCTCCTCGATGAAGCCGATCGCGCCGCCCTCGGATCGAGCGGCCTTGCGCAGGGCCTTGAAGTAGGCACGGATCTTGCGCGCGGTCGCGCCGTAGTACATGGACTGGAACGACGTCCCCGAGACGAAGAGGAAGGGCACACCGGCCTCGGCGGCCATCGCCTTGGCCATGTGCGTCTTGCCCGTTCCGGGTGCCCCCTCGAAGAGCAGGCCGCGGCGCGGGGCGCCACCCATCTCGCGGCGGAACGTGCGCCCGGCGAGGAAGAGGTCGAGCGAGCGCGCCACGTCCTCCTTGATCGGCGCCAGGCCCTTGACGTCGTCCATCCGGACGTCGATCTGCTCGGGGCGGTACGTGACGTGCGGCGACCGTCCCGCCGCGACGGTCGTGCCCAGCATGACGACGATGAGGACGAGGAAGAACAGGCCAACCATCAGGTAGAGCGGGTCCACCTGCGGGACGCCGGGCAGGCCCACCGGGTCCCCCGTCAGGATGCGCGCCCACAGGAGGACCGCCACCGGCATGAGCAGCAGGGCCAGCCGCAGCAGCCTCCGCTGGCGCACCCGCTCGCGGGTGCGTCCCACGTCGGCGCTGTCGCGCAGCGTCCTCGTCGGCGATCCGGTCGTGCGGACGGAACCAGGCGCCACGATGGGCTCCCCTCCTCGAGGTGTCACGCGCATCTCACACCCCAGGAGTGCCCGCCGCGAGCCTCCGCCAACCGCGCGTGGGGCAGCGTCACCCGCCCCGCCGAAGCCCTCACCCGATCAGTCGATCGGCCCCACCCCCGGTCGGCCCAGACAAGTCCGACATCCGCGGGGGACGCGCACGCAGCGTCTCAGTCGCGCAGGACCCGGTATCGGCCCTGGTGGTAGATCAGCGGCGCGTCCGGGACCTCCGCGAGCTCGATGCCGACGACCTCCCCCAGCACCAGCCGGTGGTCGCCGGCGGGGTGGACCGCGGTGGTCCGGCACTCGAGGGTCGCGAGGGCACCGTCGACGAGTGCCACCCCCGTCTCGGGACCGCGGTGGTGGGGGACGCGGTCCAGCTGGCCGATCAGGGGCCGTCCGGACGAGGCCAGCCAGTCAGCCGTGTCCCGTGCGCTACCGGGCAGCACGCTGACTCCCCAGACGCCGGAGCCGAGCACGGCCTCGAGGAACCGCGTGTCCTCGGCGACGGAGACGACGACGAGGAGCGGCTCCAACGAGACGGACGAGAACGCGTTGGCGGTCATGGCGTGGTCACGGCCGCCGAGCAGGCTCGTCACGGCGCACACGCCGGTCGCGAACCGGCCGACCGCGCGCCGGAACGCCACCTCGGAGTCGAGCTGCTCCGTCACGGCGTGCCACGGGGACGACGGGTCGTCCGACGCTCCCGGCCAACCAGACGCGGCACGGCGACGCCGCCGACGACCAGCGCCAGCGACGCGGCCAGCGTGTACCCGATGCCGTACGCGTCGGAGGTGATCAGCTGGTCCTCGCCGGGGCCGGAGAGCCCTCCGACGCCGACGGTGACCGCCCAGCCGAGCAGCAGGGCCATCAGAGGCAGGCGGCTGCGGCGGGCTGCGAGGCCGACGCTGAGCGAGACGGCGCCGAGCAGCGCGACCGTCACGACCAACCCGACCGGCAGGCGGCCGGAGGGGACGACGAGTGGCACGTGGTGCCAGACGAGCCCGCTCACGCCGGCCACGACGCCCGCCAGCAGCGCGGCCAGCGCACCGACCACGGTCAGTCCGGCGGAGCGGCCGCGTCCTCGGACCGGCACGTCGTCGGCGACCGGGGCCTCGCGCTGAGGGCCCGCCGCGCCGGCGAACAGGTCGTCCTCACGCACGACGCCATCGTCGGGGGCCGGCCGACCCCACCCGAGATGGAAGTACTCGGTACCCGACAACGGTTGCCACACACCGTTGCTCAGCGCGAAGGCGGTCTCGTCGTCCGACACGGTCACCTGGGTGGCGTGCGACCGGAGCGCGGCGACCTTCGAGCCGCGGTACACCTCGGCGTCGATGCGGCACGTGACCTGCTCGTCCGGCACCAGCATCGACACGACCGCTGCCTGCGGGTCACGGACGGTGAAGCCCCGCTGGGCGAGGGAGCCGACGGCGCGGGTGTGGACCGTTCGCGGTGCGACCACCCAGTACACCTTGGCCACGTGCCATGCCAGGTGCCCGTGACGGCCCGGCAGCTCCAGCCCCTTGTCGGCCGCGAGCTCGACGGCGCGCATGGTGACCTCGTGCGCCCGCACGTGGTCGGGGTGGCCGTAGCCTCCGCCCGGCTCGTACGTCACCACCACCTGCGGTCGCACCTGGCGCAGCACACGCGCCAGGTGGGTCGCCGCCTCGTCCACGGGTACGGCTGCGAAGGCGTTGGGCGCCATGTCCGGAGGCGCGACGGCGAGGCCGTCCGTCCCCCAGACCATCCCGGAGTCGACGTAGCGCACGGGGCGCCCGTCCGCCCCGGTGGCGCCGTCCCCGAGGAAGCGGTGGTCGCGCACCCCGAGAGACGCCATCGCCGCCCGCAGCTCGCCCTCGCGGTGACCGGCGAGCGCGGGCCCGTCCCCGTCGAGGTGCGCCAGGTCGTCCCCGATCACCTCCCCCAGCTCACCGCGGGTGCAGGTCACGAGGGTGACCGTGGCCCCCTCGGCGGCGTAGCGCGCCATCGTCGCGCCGGTGGTGATCGTCTCGTCGTCGGGGTGGGCGTGCACCAGCAGCAGGCGACGGTCGGCGGGGTGGGTGCTGGGGTCTGTCACGCGGCGTCCTCGGGTCGCGGCCTCAGCCGCGACGCGCCCGGGAGGCGGTCTTCGCGCGGTCGTTCTGGTCGAGGACGACCTTGCGGATGCGCACCGCGGCCGCAGACACCTCGACGCACTCGTCCTCCCGGCAGAACTCCAGTGACTGCTCCAGCGACAGCACCCGGGCGGGCACCAGCCGCTCGAGCTCGTCCGCGTTGGAGCGGACGTTCGTCATCTTCTTCTCCTTGGTGATGTTGACGTCCATGTCGTCGGCGCGCGAGTTCTCGCCGACGATCATGCCCTCGTACACCTCGGTCGTCGGCGCCACGAAGAGCGTCCCGCGCTCCTGCAGGTTCGCGATGGCGTAGCCCGTCGCGACCCCGGTCCGGTCGGCGACGAGCGACCCCGACGGACGGGTCCGCAGGCCACCGAACCAGGGCTCGTAGTCCTCGAAGACGTGGTGGGCGATGCCCGTGCCCCGCGTCTCGGTCAGGAACTCGGTGCGGAACCCGATCAGGCCGCGCGAGGGGACGAGGAACTCCATCCGCACCCACCCCGTGCCGTGGTTGGTCATCTGCTCCATGCGGCCCTTGCGGACGGCGAGCAGCTGCGTGATCGCGCCGAGGTACTCCTCGGGCGAGTCGATGGTGAGGCGCTCGACCGGCTCGTGGACCTTGCCGTCGATCTCGCGCGTGACCACCTGGGGCTTGCCGACGGTGAGCTCGAAGCCCTCGCGGCGCATCTGCTCGACGAGGATGGCCAGGGCGAGCTCGCCTCGACCCTGCACCTCCCAGGTGTCGGGGCGCTCGGTCGGCAGCACGCGCAGCGACACGTTGCCGACGAGCTCTCGATCCAGCCGGTCCTTGACCAGACGAGCGGTCACCTTGGCGCCCTTGACCTTGCCGGCCAATGGCGACGTGTTGGTGCCGATCGTCATCGAGATGGCGGGCTCGTCGACCGTGATCAGAGGTAGCGGCCTGGGGTCCTCGGCGTCCGCCAGGGTCTCGCCGATGGTGATCTCGGCGATGCCGGCGATCGCGACGATGTCGCCCGGGCCAGCCTCCTCGGCCTGGACCCGCTCGAGCGCCTCGGTCTTCAGCAGCTCGGTGATCTTCACCCGGCTCTGCGTGCCGTCCGCCTTGCACCACATCACGTTCTGGCCCTTGCGCAGCGTGCCCTGGTGCACGCGGCACAGCGCCAGGCGCCCGAGGAACGGGGAGGCGTCGAGGTTCGTGACGTGGGCCTGGAGCGGGTGCTCGTCGTCGTAGACCGGCGCAGGCACCGCGTCCATGATCGTCCTGAACAGCGGCTCGAGGTCTGGGCTGTCCGGGAGCCCGCCGTTCTCGGGACGCTCGAGGGAGGCCCTGCCGGCGCGGGCGCTGGCGTAGACGATCGGGAACTCGATCTGGTCCTCGGTCGCGTCCAGGTCCATGAAGAGCTCGTAGGTCTCGTCGACGACCTCGGCGATGCGGGCGTCCGGGCGGTCGACCTTGTTGACCACCAGCACCACGGGCAGGCGGGCCGTGAGCGCCTTGCGCAGCACGAAGCGCGTCTGCGGCAGCGGACCCTCGCTGGCGTCGATCAGCAGGCACACGGCGTCGACCATCGAGAGGCCGCGCTCGACCTCACCACCGAAGTCGGCGTGCCCGGGGGTGTCGATGATGTTGATCGTCACGCCGCCCTCCGGAGCGGACGGCCCGGTGTAGTGCACCCCCGTGTTCTTCGCGAGGATCGTGATGCCCTTCTCGCGCTCGAGGTCACCGGAGTCCATCGCCCTCTCGTCGACGTGCTGGTGCGCGCCGAAGGCACCCGACTGCCACAGCATGGCGTCGACGAGCGTGGTCTTGCCGTGGTCCACGTGGGCCACGATGGCGACGTTGCGGATGTCGTCGCGAGTGCGGGTGGGCATGAAGGAGCGCTCGTTCCGGTCGACGGTGTGTCACCCCATGGTAGGTGCGACGACACGGGCGTCCGACCAGCGTGGCGTGAGGTGCCTCTCCCTAGCCCGTGACGAGGGACGCCGCGAGCGCCTGGACGACGGCCACGTCCCCGTCCAGCCAGTCGACCTCGAGCCATCGCCCCACCGGCAGCCACCGGAGCTCGTCGTGGTCCTCCAGCGGCTCGGGGACCCCCGTCAGCACCCGCGCCCACCAGACCGCGAGCACGGCGTGCTGACCGAGGGGCCACCACCCCGGCACAGCGGCGCCCGGAGGCCCGGTGAGGCGTCCCCCCAGCTCGACCGTGACGCCGAGCTCCTCGGCGAGCTCGCGGTGCAGGGCCTGTTCGTGGGTCTCCCCCGGCTCCACCTTGCCCCCGGGCAGCTCCCACCGGCCGGCGAGCCGTGGCGGCGCGCTGCGGCGTGCCGCCAGCAGCACCGACGGTGCCGACAGGTCGTCGACGACCGCGGCTCCCACGACCCGTACCGGCTCCACGCCGTCACTGTGCCACGCGGGGGTGCGCGTTGACCGACCTCGGCGCATCGGCAAGGGTCGGGGGATGAGCCGACGCCTCGACCTGGACGAGATCACCCGACAGCTGGAGGACCTGCCGGGCTGGCGGCTGCTCCGGAGCACGCTGTCCGCCCGCTTCGACGCCCCCGACTTCGTGTCAGCGGTGGCGCTGGTGGACGAGGTCGCGCGCGCCGCGGAGGCCATGAACCACCACCCGGACATCGACATCCGTTGGAAGCGAATCCGTTTCGACCTGTCGACGCACTCGGAGGGAGGAGTGACGCAGCTCGATGTCGAGCTGGCCCACCGCATCTCCGAGCACGCCCGCTACGCGGGGGCCGAGGCGATGACGGACGTCCCCACGCGCATCCAGATCGGCGTGGACGCGGCCGACCGCGAGAGGGTGCTGCCCTTCTGGGAGGCCGGGCTCGGACTCGTCCGGGGCATGTCGGGGGACGACCCCGAGCTGACGGACCCCCAGGGCCGCGTCCCGACCGTGTGGTTCCAGGCGATGGACCCGCCGCGGTACGAGCGCAGCCGCACCCACGTCGACGTGTACGTCCCGCGGGACGAGGCTCCCGCTCGCGTGCAGTCGGTGGTCGACGCCGGCGGCCGACTGGTGGACGCCTCGCACGCCCCGGCCTGGTGGGTCCTCGCGGACGCCGAGGGCAACGAGCTGTGCGTCTGCGCGGAGTAGCCGGGGGTCAACCCCCAGGACCACCCACGCCGACTGGTCGCAGGTGGTGCGACACGCGCGGCGTGTCGCACCACCTGCGACCAGTCGGCGTGGGTGCCGGCGGCCAGTCCGTGGGAGGTGAGTCCCTCAGGTCACGACGATCTTGGCGTTGATCTCCGCGAAGTGGCAGGCGGCGGCGTGCCCCTCGGCGGCGCCCTCGTGCCGGACCAGCGGCGGCTCCTCGGTCGCGCAGATGTCCTGGGCCTTCCAGCACCGCGTGCGGAACCGGCAGCCCGAGGGCGGGTTCAGCGGGCTCGGCACGTCGCCGGTGAGGATGACGCGCTCGCGCTTGCGCTCGACGTCCGGGTTCGCGGTCGGGGCCGCCGACATCAGCGCCTGCGTGTAGGGGTGCATCGGACGCTCGTACAGCTCATCCTTGTGCGCGACCTCGACGACCTTGCCCAGGTACATCACGACCACGCGGTCGCTGATGTGGCGAACCACCGACAGGTCGTGCGCGATGAACAGGTAGGCCAGCCCGAGGCGCTCCTGCAGGTCCTCGAAGAGGTTGACGACGCCTGCCTGGACCGACACGTCCAGGGCCGAGACCGGCTCGTCGAGCACGAGCATCTTGGGCTCGAGCGCCAGCGCACGGGCGATGCCGACGCGCTGGCGCTGGCCTCCGGAGAACTCGTGCGGGTACCGGTTGCCGTGCTCGGGGTTGAGCCCGACGAGCTTGAGCAGCTCCGCGACCCGCGCCTTGCCGGTCTTGTCGTTCTTCCAGAAGCCGTGGACCTTCAGCGGCTCGCCGACGATGTCGTTGACCGGCATCTTCGGGTTCAGCGAGGCGTACGGGTCCTGGAACACGATCTGCAGGTCACGACGCACGGCCCGCATGTCCGACGCCGACAGCTCGGTGAGCTCCTTCCCGTCGAACAGGACGGAGCCGGAGGTCGGTGTGTGCAGCTGGAGGATCGCGCGACCGGTCGTCGACTTGCCGCAGCCCGACTCCCCCACGACGCCGAGGGTCTCGCCCGCGTCGATGTGGAAGGACACGCCCGAGACCGCCTGCACCTGGCCGACGACGCTGCGCAGCAGCCCACCGCCCTTGACGGGGAAGTTCATCACCAGCTCGTTCACCTCGAGCAGGTGCTGACCCCGGTCCGTGCGCTCGGAGGCGGACTGCGGCGACGTCTGGCTCGAAGGGGCTCCCGCCCCGGACTCGTGAGCAGGGGTGTGGGACACCTGGGTCACCGAGTCACCTCGCTCTCGGCACGGAAGTAGGCGGTCGGGTCGTCGACCTCGGCCATCTCCTGCCAGTGGTGGCAGGCGGCGAAGTGGTCGTGGTCGTCCGTCAGGGCCAGCGGTGGCTCCTTGTCGCTGCAGACCGAGGTCGACAGCGGGCACCGCGGGTTGAACGGGCACCCGCTGGGCAGGTTGATCAGGGACGGCGGCGCACCGGCGATCGGGCGCAGCCGGGAGTCCTTGCCGTCCAGGCTCGGCATCGAGCCCAGCAGCCCGGCGGTGTAGGGCATCCGAGGACGGTAGAACACGTCGTCGGTGCCGCCGACCTCGACCGGTCGGCCCGCGTACATGACGAGCACGCGGTGGGCCATGCCTGCGACGACCCCGAGGTCGTGGGTGATGAGGATGATGGCCGCGTTGACGGCATCCTTCACCTCGATCAGCTTCTCGAGGATCTGCGCCTGCACCGTCACGTCCAGAGCGGTCGTGGGCTCGTCCGCGATGATGATGTCGGGGTTGTTGATGACCGCCATCGCGATCATCGCCCGCTGGCGCATACCGCCGGAGAACTCGTGCGGGTAGTTCTTGATCCGCTGCGACGGCTGCGGGATGCCCACGAGGTCGAGCATCTCCTCCGCACGCTTGAGCGCGTTGGACCGGGAGACGGACTCGTGCGAGCGCACGGCCTCCGCCAGCTGGTCACCGATCGAGTACACCGGGTTCAGCGCCGTCATGGGGTCCTGGAAGATCATGGCGATCTTGCGGCCCCGCAGGCTGCGCTGCTCCTTGACGGACATCTTCAGGACGTCGTTGCCCCGGTACGTGATCGACCCGGTGATCTGGGCGGACGGCGGGAGCAGGCCCATCACGGCCATGGACGACACGGACTTGCCCGAGCCGGACTCACCGACGATGCCGAGCACCTCGCGCTCACGCAGCGAGTAGCTGACACCGCGAACGGCCTGGACGACACCGTCCTCCGTCGGGAACCCGACGGTCAGGTCCTCGACGCGCAGGATCTCCTCGCCCTGGACGGGCGCGTCGGTGCCGGTGCCCCAGCCGTGCGTGGCGTGCATGACCTGATCGGGGTTGGCCTGCCCCATGGTGGGCGACTGGTCGCCGCGCGGGGTCGGAAGCTCGGTCATCAGGCACGCACCCTCGTCTGTCGCGGATCGTAGGCATCTCGCAGGCCGTCACCGATGAAGTTGACGGCGAGTGCGATGGCGATGATGAACAGGCCCGGCCACCAGAAGAGCCAGGGGCGCGTGAGGAACGCGCTCTGGTACTCGCTGATCAGCGCACCGAGCGAGGTGTCCGGCGGCTTGACGCCGAAACCGAGGAAGCTCAGGGCGGTCTCGAGGAGGATCGCCGCCGCGATGGCCAGCGTGGCCGACACGATGATGATCCCGAGGACGTTCGGCAGGATGTGACGGAAGATGATGCGGCCGCTGCTCGCACCCATCGCCTGCGCCGCCTCGACGAACTCCTTCTCGCGCAGCGAGAGGAACTCGCCTCGGACGAGGCGGGCGAGACCCGTCCACGTCACCAGGCCGAGCACGATGGCGAGCGGGATCACGCCGAACTCGCCGAACTTGCGGCCCAGGACGGCGGCGATCACCAGCACGGGGATCGTGATCATGACGTCGGTGAACCGCATCAGCACCGACTCGATCCAGCCGCGGAAGTAGCCCGCGACGGCGCCGACGACGGTGCCGACGGTGGTGGAGACGAAGCCGACGACGAACGCGATCACGATCGAGATCTGAGCGCCGCGCATCGTCAGCGCGAAGTAGTCCTTGCCCACGTTGTCCTGGCCGAACGGGTTCTCGCCGATGCTGAGGCCGTCGCCGTCGAGCCACGGGATGAGGTCGAGGGTGGGGCGGCCGCCGTTGATCACGCTCGCGGTCGCCTTGAACCCCTTGTCCCACCATCCAGGAAGGCCGGCGTATCCGATCGAGGTGAAGGCCAGCAGGATGACGAAGACCAGCACGGCCATCCCGGCGAGGGCGCCACGGTGCCGGAAGAAGCGCAGACGGACGAGCTCACCCTGGCTACGGGCCTTGATGGTCATGCCCTGGGCGGTCGTCGTCGACGAGTCCTTGGGCTGACGCTCGTCCGAGCCTGTCTCGGACCCCGTCTCCCGGGAGGCGTCGGCCACGAGCGGCTCCTGCCCCTCGGTCTTGATGTGGGGGTCACCCTTGTCGGGGGTGGGTCCCTCTGGTGGTGTCTGGGTCATCAGTCCCGTCCTCGTCGGTACCGCTCCTGCATTCCATCACCCTCGCACGCGCGGCGCGGGCGCGCCGGGCTCACGACAGCCGGATCCGGGGGTCCAGGTAGGCGTACATGATGTCGGCGATCATGTTGAAGATGACGATCGCCCCGCCGGTCACGATGAAGAACGCCATCACGGGGTTGGGGTCCACCGTGCGCAGGCCCTCGTTGAAGAGGTTTCCCATGCCCTTCCAGCCGAACACCTTCTCGGTGATGATCGCGCCACCGACGATGCCGGCGAAGTCGAACGCCATCAGCGTGGTGACGGGGATCAGCGCGTTGCGGAAGGCGTGCCGCATGACGACGGTGCGCTCGGTCAGTCCCTTGGAGCGTGCCGTCCGCACGTAGTCCTGGTTCATCACCTCGAGCATGCTCGAGCGCGTGTAGCGGGTGTACGTCGCGAACGAGATGAGGATCAGGGCGAGGGTCGGCAGCACCAGGTGGGTCTGCTTGTCGATGTACAGCTGCCAGAAGTCGCCGGTGAAGTTCGGGGTGTCGGAGCCGATCGTCGAGACGACGCGGCCACTGACCCGGCTGCTGTACTGCGGCAGCTCCGTCATCACGTGGTCGGCGAAGATCAGCATGCTCGACAGCAGACCCGTCAGGACGGCGGCGCGGATGGCGGCCGACCGCTCGATGTCGCCGATCGCGTACCCGATGGCGGCGCAGACCGCGATCGTCATGGCGACGAGGCCGATGATGATCCACCAGGTCGGGTTGATCAGGACTGGCCCGGTGGCCAGGTAGCTGATCGCACCACCGACCGCGGCGAGCAGGGCGGCGTAGAGCACCCGGCGCTTGCCGAGTCCCGAGACGAGGACGGTGACGCCGACGGCGATCGCCAGCGAGCTGACGAGGATCATGCCCAGCCCTAGGCCGGGCGTCTCGAACCAGCGCGTCAGGGAGAGGTAGGCCAGCACGGCTGCGGTGCCGAGGGCTGCGGACGTGAACACGATCGCGCGCCGACGCAGGTTCCCGCCGATCACGGCCATCCAGAACAGGGCCGAGATGATGGCCAGGGCGACGATCACCAGCGGCGGGATGACGGGGTCGCCCAGCCAGTCGTTGAACTTGATGGCGCCGTACTGCTTGAGCAGAACCGCGATCCAGAACGACGGGAGCGAGAAGAAGAGGAACGACGCGAAGGTGATCGTGTAGTCGAAACCGCTGTACTGACGCAGGGCCGAGATGATCCCGACCGCGATGCCCAGGATGATCGCGACGATCGCGGCCGTGACCACGAGTCGCATCGTCGACGCGAAGGCCAGCGCCAGGAGGGCGTCGACGCTCTGCCCGATCCGGTTCGTGCCGAGGTCGCACTTCGCGAACGGCAGCACGCAGCCGCCGATTCCCTGCAGCCAGCCCAGGTAGCGCAGCGGCACCGGGGTGTCGAGCTGCAGGTTCTCGCGACGCTGGGCGATCTTCGCGTCGCGGCTGGGGGTGCGGTCCTCGCGCAGGTCGAAGATGGGGTCGCCCGAGTTCGCCGTGAGCACGTACACGAGCAGGGTGGCTGCGAGGAGGACGAACACCGACACGATCAGCCGGCGGATGATGAAGACGAGCACGTCTCACCTCTCGGGTCTCTCGGGGCCGGGTAGGCCCTGATCCGGGCGACGGAAGCCGTCGAGATCGCGCACTGCGTCGTGCGTGATCGCGGGATGACACTAGTGCGCTGGGCAGCGCGGCGACACAGTAACCGACCGATCGGGCGGGTCACGATGTGGCTGCTCGCACGAGGGGGCCGGGAGCCTAGGCTCCCGACCCCCTCCCGAGGTGCGCTGCCCTACTGGCGGTCAGCGCGCTCCGGTGTTGAGCGGTGTTGCGTCAGGACGCGACGTCCCACTTCTCCATGTTCCAGGTGACCTGGGTCTGGGAAGGCTGGAACGTGACGTTCTCGACGCCGTTCTCGTAGGCCACGACGCCCGGGAAGGCGAAGATCGGGACCGTTGCGAGGTCGTTCCACAGGATGGTCTCGATCTGCTTGATGATCTCGACCTGCTCGTCCTGGTCCGGGGTCTGGTTGAGCTCGGTCAGGAGACCGTCGACCTCGGTGTTGGTGTACTTGCCGTTGTTGTTACCGCCACCGGTGACGTACGTCGAGCTGTTGCCGGAGACCAGCGGGGAGCCGGCCCAGGCGAACAGCGCCACGTCGAAGTTGCCACCAGACGAGCCCGGCCTCGAAGAAGTCGGCCTGACCGGCGTCGGTGATCTTGAAGCCGGCCTGCTCGCAGGACGCGCGGACCAGGTCGACCTCGTTCGTACGACGCTGGTTCGGGGTCTGGTAGCCGATCCGGATCTCGGTGCCGGCAGCGCCGGCGGCGTCGATCAGGGCCTTGGCGGCCGCGATGTCCGGCGTGTCGTAGGAACCGTCCTGGATCGCCCCGGCCACGTCCTCGTACTGCGGCTGGAACGGCAGGTAGAACCGCGAGTTGACGACCTCGGCGTTGGCGTTGACCGGCTTGATCAGGTTCTCGACGATCTGGTCACGCGGAGCGCAGAGTGCGAAGGCCTTGCGGAGGTTCGGGTCCTTCATCACGGTCTCGAAGTTGAAGTCGAAGTGCTCGTAGGTGAACTCGTCACCCTGCTCGACCGTGATCTGGTCGCCGACCGCGGTCAGCTGGGCGATCACGTCCGGGTTGGGCTGCGGCTCGGCGATCTGGATGTCGCCGTTCTGCAGAGCCTGCGCCTGGGCCTCCTGCTCGATGAAGCGGATGACCACGTTCTTGGCGACGGCCGGGGTGCCCCACCACTCGGGGTTGGCAGTCAGGGTGATCGACTGACCCGGCTCCCACGAACCCAGGCTGTACGGCCCGGCGGAGGGGGTGATGCTCTCGTCGATCGCACCCGGGTCGAAGCGCCAGCCGTTGTTCCAGAACTCGGCGACCTTGGTCAGGGCCTCGGTGTCGTCGTTCTTGACGGCCTCGATGATGTCCTCGACGCCGGCCTGCTCCTCGGCGATGTGCGCCGGCAGGAACGAGCCGATGCCCGCGACCCAGTCAGCGAAGGGGGTCTCGTACTCGATGGTGAAGTCCTTGTCGCCGTCGGCGCAGTCGGGCTTCTTCATCTGGTCGTAGCCCGTGGTGCCGGCGGTGTCGAAGAGGACCGTGTCGCCCTCGTCGTAGGCGCCGGAGTTCGAGGCCCACAGCAGCATCAGGTCGTCGCAGTCGATCGCGTCGCCGTCGGACCACTTGGCGTCCGGGTTGATCTTGTAGTCGACGGTGAGCGGCTCGTCGCTGGTCTTCTCGTACGTGCCGAACTCCGTGTCGGGGATGACGGAGCCGTCCTCGCCGAACAGGTAGAAGCCACGCTGGACCTGGTTGAGCACCACGGTGTTCTTCACCGCGTTGTCGGTGCCCGTGCCGTTGTTGTAGGCGTTGAACTCCTGTTCGTGCGCCACGGTGATGGTGATGTCCTTGGTCTCCGTCTGCGGGAGCGTCGTCGGACTCTTCCGGGGTGCTGCCACCGGTGCTGCAGGCGGCCAGGGCGATCGAACCGCCGGCCAGCAGCGCCAGGATCTTGGCGCCCTTGCGCGATGTGCTCAAGGTGAGGTTCCTCCTCGGGTTGGGGGCACTGCCCGCATGTGGTGCCTGACGGCCGCGCGGGCAGTACGGGCAGGGTTGCTGCCCGTACTGGACGTGCCTGGGTCGAGCCTCACCGAACACCAGCGGGACAGGAGGCGCAAGGAGGTAGTAGGGGGCGTTATCGAGATGAGACCGACACGTGTCCCTATGGAGGCCGGAGATCGTGCGGCGCGATACGGTCGGCACCGTTGAGCCTCCCGTCCCGGTCGACGGGCCTCGGTGTCGGGCATGCTGGGGCCCGCGGTCGGGGCGCGGGCTGCGTGAACGCGCACGGCGGGAGTCGCGATAAGGGGGTGTGAGAGCGATCCGAGACGCACCGACACCCCCCGCCCCACCCACACCTGCCGGGCCCCGACACCGACCACGAGATCCTGATGGAGTCCCGGCACCGACCGGAAGCCTTCGCGGCGATCTTCGACCGGCACGCCCCGGCGATCCACCGGTACCTGGGCCGCCGCGTCGGCGACCTCGCGGACGACCTGCTGAGCGAGACGTTCCTGACGGCGTTCCGCCGGCGCGCCGAGTACCGCCCCGAGCGGGTCGACGTGCGGCCGTGGCTGTACGGCATCGCGGGCAACCTCGTGCATGCGGCACCGTCGCGACGAGGTCGTCCGGTACCGCGGCCTGGCACGCACGTCCGCGGCCCCGGCGCCTCGGACGACCTCGACCTGGTCGTCGACCGGGTGGACGCCCAACAGCTGCGCCCGCGCTGGCAACCGCGCTGGCCGAGCTGGACGCCCGCGACCGCGACGTCCTGCTCCTGCTCGCCTGGGGGCACCTCACCCACGCCGAGGTCGCGTCGGCGCTGGAGATACCGCTGGGAACGGTCAGGTCACGACTGCACCGTGCCCGCCGGAGGCTCAGGGAGCACCTGGCATCCGGCGCCGCGCCGCACCCCTCCCCCTCCGGCGGCTGGAACCAGCCGCCGCCCCTCTGCCTCACCTCGTCCGAACCCACCCGGGAGTCCACGATGAACGACCTCGACCTGCTCGACGCCCACGGACCAAGCGCCCACCCCCTGCACGACCACGTCCTCCTGCGTGCGCGCACGTCGCTGCTGGACGAGATCGAGCGGTCCGGTTCCGGGGCGCCGGCCGAGCCCCCGAGCCCGCGGACGTGGGGCCGGCCATGGCTCGTCGTCGGGCTGGTCGCTGCCTGCGCTGCCGCGGCCGCGATCGTCACGCCGTCCCTCCTCCAGGTGGACGGCGCCGGGGCCGTGGCGCTCGGGGACGCCGACCCGCTGACCTTCCCCCTCACCCCGACGGACGTCCCCTCGGGTCTCGGACGCCCGGTCGTCGAAGTGGACGAGGGCTTCGTGCGGGCCCGCTACGGGTCGGCGCGCGACGGCCTGACCGTCACCACGGACGTGGACAGCGACGAGTTCTGGGACGTGCCGGACGACGCCACGAGCGTCGACGTCGCCGGGCGCGACGGGCGGACCTACTCGGGGACCGCCCTGGACGCCACGACGATCGTCGTCCCGACGGTGTCGGTCGTCTGGGAGGGGCAGGACGGGGACTGGACCCGCGTGAGCGGTTCGGGGCTGTACGCCGACGCCGCCCGCGTGGAGTCCTTCGCCGAGTCGCTGCGGAGCGTCCCCCAGCCGGTACGCCTGGCGCTGGCCGTCGCACCGGAGGGGTGGACGGTCGACGCCTACAAGGACGACCGGGTCGTGCGGCTCGCACCCGAAGCCGGGACCGTGGCGCGAGCTGACGGTCAGCCTCGTCGACGACCCGGCCGCGGACCTCGTGACCGACTACGGGGCCAGGGACGTGACGACGGACCCAGGTGCACGGCGCCGACGCCCGGGTGGGGCGCAGCACCGACGGATGGGTCCTGGTCGCGCCACGCTGCGGGACAGCGGTTCTCGGTCCAGGCACCCGACCGCTTCACCCGCGAGCAGGTCGTCGAGGTCGCGGACGGGGTGACGTACACGCCCTGTACGCCGGCACGCGGACGGAGAAGTGGGGCACCGCGCGACGGCGGTGCCCCACTTCTCACGTCCCGGCGGTCACCGCGCGAGCGCCTCGAAGGCTCGACGACCTCCTTCGAGGTGCGACGCGCTCCGGTCTGGAGGTACTCCATGGCCCGGAGCGGCCGCCTCGTGGGCCCCGACGTCCGACCCCGCGACGCAGTCCTCGACCACCCGGCAGAAGTAGTCGTGCTGATGGGCGTCGACGAACGTGTAGTGCACGCACACGTCGGTGTGACCTCCGACGAGGATCAGGGTCTGGGCGCGCAGGCCCTTGAGCAGGATCTCCAGCTCGGTGCCGAAGAAGCACGAGTAGCGACGCTTGCGGATCACGTAGTCGTCGGGACGCACACCGAGATTCGCGGCGATCTCCGTCCCGGGGTCGCCCTCGAGGAGGTGGACTCCCTCGGCGCCGTCGAGCTCGCGACCGAAGTCGACGAGGTCCCGTCGGTGTGCCTCCTGGAAGAAGACGACCGGGACGCCGCACTCCCTCGCCTTCTCGACGAGGGCCGGCACGCGGTCCATGGCGTCCTGGTAGCCGGCCATGAACGGGATGGAGGACTCCCCTGCGTTCGACGACCCGCCTCCCTGGATGTCGATGACCACGAGGACCGGACGGCCCTCGACCAGATCACGTGCTGTGGCTCGTGGTGCCTCCAGGGTGAGGTCGGGTGGGCGAGCCTGCGTGCTGGGACGGACGCGCTCAGCCGGGCCACGATGCCGCCCACCGCGACCAACGACCACGTCGCCTCGAGGACGAGGAAGCCCCACTGGGACTCGGCTAGTGCGAGGACGGCGAGGACGCCGGCGCCCACGGTGTTGAGCCAGAGGCTGGGCTAGGAGGTCGGCCGCAGGACGCCGAGCTGGCCGAGGCCGAAGGCCAGGAGGACGAGCGCTGCACCGAACAAGCTGGACGGCGTGGACACGACTACTCCTCGAGCGTCGTCGTGCAGGGCCGGGTACGGCGCGTCTCGTCCGGGGTCTGCCTGTTGTGGCATCCGGACAGACGCTAGCACGGGCCACGAGGCGGATTAGGCGATCCTTACCTCGCCGTGCTTAGGTAAGCCTGACCTTATCGACAGGAAGAGCGAGCATGATCGTCTGCCACTGCCGCGTCGTGAACGACACCGCGGTCACCGAGGCGGTCGACGCCGGCGCGACCACGCTGGCCACGGTGTGCCGGACGACGGGCGCCGGCACGGACTGCGGCTCGTGCGTCTTCGCCGTCAAGGCCCTGCTGTGCGAGCATCACGTCGTCCGCAGTGCCCTCGCGACGCAGGAGGTCCCCGTTGCAGCCCGTTAGCCCCCGCGTGGTGGAGCTGCTCAACGAGGCGCTGACCCTCGAGCTCACGGTCACGAACGCGTACTTCCTCAACGCCAGGATGTTGGACAACTGGGGTCTGCACGCGCCTGGGCAAGGTCTTCTACGACCTGTCGATCGGCGAGATGAAGGACGCGGACGAGCTCATCAACCGCATCCTGTTCTTCGACGGCCACCCGAACGTGCAGCGGCTCGAACCAGATCCAGACCGGCGAGGACCCGGAGGAGATGCTGCGTCTCGGTCTGACCGGGGAGCTCGGGGCCGTCGAGCAGTTCAACGCCGCCGCGCACGAGTGCCACGCGCTGGGCGACCACGGCACCGCCGCGGTCTTCGAGGAGATGGTCCGCGACGAGGAGCGCCACGTCGACTGGTTCGAGACCCAGCTGGACGCGATTGCCGCGAGTGGGGATCGCCCAGTACCTGGGTCAGCAGATCGACCCGTCGCAGCAGCCGTAGCCGAAGCCGCTGCCGGGTCCGGCTGGTCCTGACCCAGCAGCCCCTTCGTCCTCCGCCGAGGGTGAGCGTCCGGGTCTCGGTCGTGCCGTCGCGGTAGGTGACCTCCACCGGTGCGCCGGTCTGGGGTGCGCTCTCGAGCTCGTCGCCGGGGAGCCAGAAGGCGAAGTGGCAGTTCGACACGGTCGCGGAGACCTCGCCGTGCTCGGCGCTGGTTGTAGGTCAGGGCCGCGACGTCGCAGCAGACGGGTCCCGTGCGACGGGACGCGAAACGGAGCAGGTCTGCGTAGGCCCCGTCGTACAGGGCTGCGGACCTCGTCCCCCGGTGCGCGGTCGGTGTCAGGTCTCTCACATCCCCCACCTGTCCATCACCGTGGCACGTGTGTCGCCGCGGTCTGATCGCGGAGTCGCGGGGCTGGCCCTTCCTGCTCGGCCCCGTGGCGGGACCTCTCGGTCTTCAGGTCCTCGTCCAGGACGGCCGGGCATCCTCCCGCTCATCCCCGGACCCCCGGGGCGATCGTCAGCCCCCCGGTTGCACCACACCGGTCTCGTAGGCGAGGACGACTGCCTGGATCCGGTCGCGTAGGTCGAGCTTCGTGAGCACCCGCGCCACATGGGTCTTGACCGTGGTCTCCCCGAGGAAGAGCTCCTCGGCGATCTCGTGGTTCGACCTGCCCCGACCCAGCAGGCGGAAGACCTCCTGCTCGCGGGGGGTCAGACGGTCGAGGACCTCGGGCCGCGCACCGGTGGGAGGACGACGGGTGAAGTCCTCGACGAGCCGTCTCGTGATCGCCGGTGCCAGGAGCGACTCCCCGCGCACCACCGCGCGGATGCCGGCGACCAGCAGCTCTGCGGGGGTGTCCTTGAGAAGGAAGCCGCTGGCGCCGATGCGCAGGGCCTCGTAGACGTAGTCGTTCTGGTCGAACGTGGTCAGCATGATCACGCGTACGCCGTCGTGGTCGGCCTTGAGCAGCCGTCGGGCCGCGTCGAGGCCGTCCAGGTTGGGCATCCTGATGTCGAGCAGCACGACATCGGGGCGCAGCTCTGAACCCAGGCGGACGGCGTCGTGGCCGTCGGCGGCCTCGGCGACCACTTCCATGTCGGCCTCGGCCTCGAGGATCATCCGGAACCCGGTGCGCACCAGCTCCTGGTCGTCGGCGATCAGCACCCGGGTGGGCGCGGGCGTCATGCGGGTTGTCCCACGGCGACCGGGGCGAGCGGGATGGTCGCGTGCACGCGGAACCCACCCTCGGGCTGCGGTCCGGCCGTCACCTCGCCGGAGTAGATCCTGGCTCGCTCCCGCATGCCGGCGATCCCGTTTCCCGGCGGCTTGGCGGCAGCGCGGGTGCCGTTGTCGCGGACATCGAGGACGAGCGTGTCGACGGAGCACTGGACCCCGATCCACGCGTGTGTCGCCTCCGCGTGCCTGAGCACGTTGGTCACAGCCTCCTGGACGATCCGGTAGCCCGCGAGATCGATCCCGCCGGGCACGCCGGCCGTCCCACGCTCGACACTCAGCTCCACCACGAGTCCGCTTCCGCGAGTTCGCTCGACGAGCTCGTCGAGCCGGTCCAGGCCCGGCGAGCCCTCCAGCGGACGTCCGGACGGGTCGACCAGATCCAGCAGGCGATGCAGCTCGGTCAGGGATCGCAGCCCGGTCTCCTGAACCACCGCCAGCGCCTCCTGGCAGCCCTTCCTACCGCTCTCGAGGGTGCGCCGAGCCGCGCCCGCCTGGACGACCATCACCATCAGGGAGTGCGCAACCACGTCGTGCAGCTCACGGGCGATGCGCAGCCGCTCCGCGGCGGCGGCTGCCGCACGCTCCGCCTCGCGGGCCCGCCCCAGCTCGACGCTGCGTTGCAGCACGACGGCGGTCAGATCGGACTGCTGGCGCACCACGCTGCCGGCCGCCCAGGCCAGCCCCACGATCACGAGGGGGAACAGGTAGTCCCCCCAGCCGTCGTACCCGGCGCCGAGGTTCACCGCCACCACTCCGGCAGCACCGATGACAAGGCCCACCCAGGCCGCGGCGGCTCGGGCGTGCGCCGCCGATGCGAAGGCGATCAGCGCGGCGAGCAACGCCAGGGCGACGGTCGGCGGCTCGAAGGCGATCGCCACCACGGCGGCCGCGGTCCAGGCGACGAGGGCGGCTCCGAGCGGGTGTCGACGGCGTGCGACCGCCGGGGCCGCCATGAGTGCGCCCGCAAGGCCGGCAGCGGCCACCTCCACAGCGGCGCTCCGGCCATGGGCGGCGGTCAGCGCTGACTCCACCGATGCCACCACCATCAGCCCCGGCGCGAGCAGCGCCCCCAGGACCTGCCCTGTGGCCCCGAAACTGGCCGGACGCCAGCCGCTCCCGGTCGCGTCGACCAGTCCCGGGTCGATGCTCGAGGCCGGCGAGGGCTGCGCTGGACCGTCCGAACGCAGCACGCCCAGCATCCGGCGCATGTCCTCGAGCGCCCGCCGCCCGCTCTCCTCGACCTCGGCGATCGCGGCGCCGGCCGCGGGGGACCCGATCGCCTCCAACGCTCGCGCGCGCCCCGCGCCGGCCACCATCTCGTCGACGCTTCTCCGCACGATGTCCTGGACCTCACCCGCGATCCGGCCGCGGGCCTCGAGCGCGGCGGCCCGGGCGGTCAGCTCCTGCGCCTCGTCGAGCCGGACCGCCTGGGCCTCCAGGGTTCTCCGGAGGCGGACCCGGTCGCGGACGGTGTGGCCAACCGCCGCCGGAGCCAGCACGAGCGCCGCCGCCAGGACGCCCGACCCGACGCTGACGTCGTGGAGTCCGAGCACGAGGGCAGCACCCGCCGCGCAGACGGTCGCCGCGGGGACGACCCACGGGCGCGACCCGTGCCGGGCCACGGCGTACGCGGCGATCGCGAGACAGACGAACACGGTGAAGGTCCGGTCGAACAGCCGCAGCTCGGAGCTCGGCAGCTGGACGGCGAGGGCTGCGGTGACCGCCAGGGCGACCGGGATCGGGTGTCGCCTGCGCCATAGCAAGGGCAGGACCAGCAGGGGTACGACGGCCACGGCGGCCGGGCGTTCGGAGCCGAGTGCGACGACGGCCTCGGCAAGGCCTACGGCGAGAAGCGCGAACGGGAGCGCGTCGGCGAGACCCGGTGTCGTCGAAACCCGCGGGTGCGGGCGAGACGGGAGGCCTAGCCGCATCCGATCACGCTAGCCGCTCGCCCGGCTCCGCTCGTCCTGTTCGCGAAGGAGCGTTGTCCTCCTCCGGGATGAGCCCTGATCGTCCTACCCGGCGCGAGAGCGCCTGCCAGGAGGACGATTCGGCGAGAGCCGACAGTCCACCGTGGCACACAGGACCACACCGACACTGGAGGACCGGCATGACGAACCCCACCACCCGGACCCGCCTGCTGCACGCGACCACGTTGCTCTTGGCGCCGCTGCTCCTGCTGGGCGCGCGCCTCACCGACATCACGCCCCAGGCGGACACCACGGCCGACCTGCTCGCACTGATCGCCGATCGACCGTCGGCGTGGGCGACGGGTCAGTGGTTCTTCTTCCTCAGCGGCCTGGCGTGGGTCCCCGCCGGCGTCACCCTGATGCGCCTGTTCGGACGCCGGGCCCGGATGGGGTACTGGTCCGCGGCAGCGGTCGCGGTCGGAGCAGCCATGGTGCTCGCGGTCGATGCCGCAGGCGTCTACCTCAGCAGCCTCGCCACGAGTTCGGTCCCGCTCGACCAGCAGGTGCGCATCGTCGAGGGAGTCGAGAGCTCGCCCGCGATCCTCGTCTTCGAGATCGTGCACATCGTCGGCTTCTTCGGCGGGCTGCTGCTCGTGGCAATCGCCCTGCTCCGGAGCCGTCTCGTGCCGGTGTGGTCGGCAGCGCTGCTCCTGCTGGGCCAGGTCGGACTCCTGGCCGTGTCGCACCCCGCCGCCGACATCGTCTCGATGAGCTGCGTCGTCCTCGGCATGGGAGCCGCAGCCCACCGCGTGCGGAACCTCTCCGACGACGAGTGGCGCGAGGGCGCGGCCGCCGGTAGAAGGGCGCCGGCACGCGAGGTCGTCCCGATGGTGTGACGGTGCCTCCACGAACCCGGGTCGGTTCCGTCAGTGATCCGCGGTCCACGAGGGATCGCGTCCGGCAAAGCCGACGATCTGGTCGAGCAGTGGCGCGCTGCGCGTCACGATGACGGCCGGACCGTAGGCCGCCTCACCCTCATCGCCTCGGGCGCGATCGGAGATGACGATCGGGACGAGGGACCACACGTGCTGAGCGAGTGCGGGCGCCGGCTGGAAGGCGCTGCCGAGTGCCATCGCGAGATCCCAACCGTGGACGAGTGTCTCGACGATGTGCAGCGCGAGCGCGAAGTCCGCGGACAGTCGGTTGCCTGCCACATCGACCTCGCCCTCCACGCCGCGGGCGCTCCATGCCTTGACCGCGTCATCGGCGAGCTCGCGGTGGCACTGGGAGAGGGGTCGGGTCTCGTCTGGGACGTGGGCATTCGCGGCGGCCGTGAGAAGGAGGTGCGTGTCCCGAACGTGGTCGGTCAACGTGGCCACGTCGTAGGACGAGCACGGCGTCGGTCCTGCCAGGTCGTCCGCTGTCAGGGGGCGCGTGCGGAGGAGTTCGTCGACCGTGTCGAGCGCGAGGGCAAGTGCTGCCACGGGTTCCATGGTTCGTTGCCTTTCAGCTGGCGAGGCCTGGCGTGGTGGCGACTCCCCGGCGCCGTGGGACGTGGGACACGTACCCGACGACTGCGACGACGAGCAGACCTGGGCCGAGGAGCCCCTGGCTGGCCGGGAGAAGACCCGGAGCCACGATGTAGAGGAGGAGCCCGATGTCCAGGACGGTGGCGATCCCCATGGCGACTGCCGCCTGCCAGGTGCTTCGCGACCTCTGCCAGGCGAGGGCGAGGGTCAGCACGGCGAGTCCTCCTGCGGCGACGTTGAATCCGTGGAAGTGGAGCAGGGCCGCTGCCGACTCGCCGAGGTCCGCGGGAACCGCCGTGGGTGCGTTGGGGCCGAGGGTCTCGAGGCCCTCGGTGGCTTCCATCGAGATCAGGGACGCACCGCCCACGACGTGGAGGATGCCCCACAGCACGAGCGACCCGGTGGTGACGAGCCGTGCCCAGCGGGCCGTGGGTGGCGTGCCGGCAGCTCACGACGCGCTCTTCTCGAGGTCGATCGCCAGACGTGCCAGCGTGGCGAGGTGGTCGACCCAGCCACCGTGGTTGTTGTCCATGTCGACCGGATCGACGAAGCCGCGGTGGGTGACCACCAGGCGCGTGTGGGCACCGTGTGGCTCGAGCGAGAAGCTGACGGTTGTGACGAGTTCCTCGTCCATCGAACGCCACGTGTGCACGATCCGGGTCGATGGCTCGATGACCTCGTAGAAGCCCTCGATGCCTACCGTGAGGTTCGCCGCGGGGACGTGGATCCTCACACCGAGGCGACCGCCGAGCCGGACGTCCATCTCCTCGACCGACACCTCGGCTCCCTCAGGTCCGAACCACCGTGCATAGAGCTCAGGCTCGGTCAGGAGGCGAAAGACCGTCTCGGGCCTGGCGGAGATGAGCTGATCGACTTCCAGCGAGAGCTGAGCGGGACTGGTCACGATGGTTCTTCCTTGTCGGTTGTCGCCTCGAGCTCGGCCGCGAGGGTGGCGAGTCGGCCCAGGCTCTGGATCCAGAGCGTGCGGTAGCGGTCGATCCAGTCCTCGGCGAGCAGCAGGCGATCGGATTCGAGGCTGAGCACGTGTCGCCGCCCGTCGAGACGGCGGGTCAGGAGGCCGGCGTCCTGGAGCACTCTGACGTGCTTCGTGACTCCGGCCGGTGAGAGGTCGAGCCCCCGGCTGGACTCACCGACACTCAGCTCCCCACGCTCAGCGAGCTGCACCAGGATGTGCCGCCTCGAGCTGTCTGACAGTGCGAGGAACACGCGATCGAGGTCTGGCGCCGGGACCTTTGCACGGTTCATCATTCAGCGAACTATACGCTCTTCGGCGTAATGTTACAACCCTGTTCCCAGACGCCGCCGTGCTCGATACCTCCCACCGAGCCGGGTGGCTCGTCAGATCGCGCCAAGCGACCCCTCAGTCGGTGAGCAGAGCGTCGACGTCGGGTAGGTGCTCGAACCTCGAGAACGTCCCCGTATCCGCGATCTCGGTCGCGGCCTTCAGGAATCCGTCCCAGGCGGTGCGCGCGAGCGTGCCGCCCACACTGATCCGCCGGACGCCCAACTGGGCAGCCTCGGCAACGGTGGTGAACGGAGCATTGATCAACAGGTTCACCGGTTTCGGTGCTACCGCGGACACGATGGCCGAGACGTGGTCGAGGTTGTCGATCCGAGGTGCGTAGAGGCAGTCGGCGCCGGCTTCGGCGTACGCACGGAGCCGGCGGATCGTCTCATCGATGTCCGGGCGCCCACAGACGAAGCCTTCGGAGCGTCCCGTGAGCAGGATGCCCGTGCCGCTCTCGTCGATCGCTCGCCGCGCGGCGGCAACACGTTTCACGGCCAGGTCGAACTCGATCAGTGGATCGGCCTCGTCGCCGGAGGAGTCCTCGATCGAGAGCCCGGCGATCCCCGTGTCCGCAGCCATCTTCACGTTCGCGGCGACGCCGGCAGGTTCGACGGCGTAGCCGCGCTCGAAGTCAGCGTTCACCGGGACCGTCACAGCGCTGACGATGAGACGGAGGTGGTCGAGCACCAGGTCACGGTTGACCTGCGTGTCCGAGCGTCCCAACGTCCACGCCAACCCGGCGCTCGTTGTGGCCAATGCCTTGAATCCGAGCTGTTCCAGGGCCCGTGCGCTGCCCGCATCCCAGGGGTTCGGCATCACGAAGCACCCTGAGGAGTGCAACCGGTGGAACTCGGCGATCCGATCGTCGCGACTGTCCATGCCACACCTCGTTCCGGCCGGGAGTCCGACTGTAATCCGCTCCAGGAGCTGAAGCGCTCACCCGGGGCCGACCTTCACACCGACAGGTGAGGCCAGAGAACGAGGCGAAAGCCTGACTTTCGACTCTGGGAGGTCGATGGTCACGGCGCGAGGCTGGGGCGACAGGCTCAGGAGGGTCAGATGAAGGTGCTCGTTCACACCGACCGGAACATCCACACCGACGCACGCGAGGAACGCCGCATCGAGGACGACCTCGCGAACGCGCTCGAGAGATTCACCGAGGACCTCACGCGCGTCGAGGTGCACCTCAGCGACGAGAGCGCCGGGAGGAGCACCGAGGACGACATCCACTGCCTGCTCGAGGCGCGCCCGGCACGCCAGGACCCGGTCACCGTCAGCCACCGGGCAGCGACCTGGGCGGAAGCGTTGGGAGGGGCGACGAACAAGCTCGAGGCGCTGCTCACCCACAAGTTCGACCGGCTCGCCGAGAAGGACCGGCGCGACACCATTCGCGGTCGCTGAAGGCGCACTCGTGGCTCGTCGGGGTCGCCGCCCCGGTGGTGTCGGCGCGAACGCCGATCACCGATCAGGTGATGGCATCGACGAGTTTGGCGACGGCGTGCCGATGGGGCATCCCCAGCTTGCGAAGTATCGAGCTCACGTGTGTCTCCACCGTGCGCTCCGACACCGTGAGCTCGGCGGCGATCTGGGCGTTGGACAGGTCTCGGCCCAGCAGTGCGGCGATCTCGCGCTCACGCGCCGTCAGCACGCCGAGCGGGTCCGCCGGTTGCAGAGACGCCAGGCGCGCTCCGAGTGGTGACAGGCCGAACTCGTTCACCACGGCCAGGGCCTGCCGTCGGTGCCGTCGCGCGGCTGCGGAGCCGGCGCCTTCCAGCTCGGCGAGGGCGGTGTGCGCCTCCGCCAGATGGGGCATCGCCTGCAGCTCCCGACAGGTCGCCAGAGCCAGCTCCAGGTGCCGGCGGGCGGAATCGGCCATGCCGAGCAGTGTCTCGACCTGGCCGAGGGCCAGCGCCACCGGCCCCAGGTACGGAGTCCGGCTCAGGGGCGCCGCCTGGAGACCCTCATAGGGCAGGAGTCGCTCCCGGATCACCGCGGCCGTGACGAGATCGCCGAGGGCGACGCAGATCCGAGCCATGTCGCACATGCCCACGATCCACTCGGTCGCGCGCGGTGAGAGCTCCTCGACATGCGGGGTGACGGTCGACCACATCCGGCGCGCCTCGTCGTGTCGACCCGCCGCGATCAGGAGCTGACACGGCCAGACACGCGCCAGATGAGGCAGCTGGTCGACTGCGTGGAGGACCTTGTCGATCGACTCGTCCAGTCCCTGTCCGGTGAGCAGGGATCGAAGCGAGCTGAAGACCAGAGAGAGGTAGCCGGGCTCCCCCTGCGGGTCCAATGCCTCCGCCTGGGCGACCAGGGTGGCAGCCTCTGCGAATCGGCCTTCCAGCATGCGTTGGGCTGCGTCGATCAGAGCAAGCCTGGCCGCCCACGCCTCGGAGTTCACCAGCTCCGTGAGCGGCCGGAGCGCCATCAGCTCGCTCTGCACTGCCGATCGCTGACCCAGCATCCACAGGACGTCCATCCGCCACAGGAGGCCCCAGCACCTGTACTCCGTCTCGCCCGTCCGCTCACCGTGCAGGATCGCCTGGTCGGCGATCCGGAGTCGTTCGCCGAGGTCGTCGACGGTGCTCTGGGCGGCGTACTCGCCCTGGATCCTGAGGAAGCCGGCAGTCGGATCGACGACCTCCGCCGGCGCGAGCTCGGTCCCCGGGGCCCCCGGACGGAAGCGGTCGGACGTCGCCGCGAGCTGTGCCTGCACCCGCGCGCGTCGGATCGGGTCGTCGGCGAGTCCAGGCAACACCTCGAGGCACAGGGCGTGGACTCGTGCATTCAGCCGTGGGTCGCTGCTCGCGCGGAAGCAGACGGCGGCATCGGCGACCGCAGCCCACTCGCACGTTGACCGCGCCTCCTGGACCAGGAGGCGGCACAGCTGCCAGGCCTGCTCGCTGGCGCCAGCAGCTATCAGTCCTGAGACCCGTTGCGACATGTGCCCGTGCTCGGAGGACGTCGGTGGCGGGGGCAGCTCGGCCACCGGGCCAGACTAGTGATCCGATGCCCTCGGGTCACCGTGGTCGACCCAGTACCAGAGCTCGGTGCTGGCACGGATGGCACACGACCGGTTGCTTCCTAGCGTCGCCTCCATGAGCACCCTTCAGTCCGCAGGAGCATCAGCCGTCCGTACGACGCCCACCACCGCGGGGCGCCTGATGGTGATCGGTGGCCTCCTCGGCGCCGTACAGGCCATCGTCATCCTGGCGTGGCCCGAGCAGGTGTCGCCCGATCGCTACAGCTACCCGTTCGAGACCGGGTGGTACGCCGTCGCCCAGCTCAGCTTCGCCGTCCAGCACCTTCTGCTGCTGCCCGGTCTGCTGGCAGGAGCCGCGTTGGCGCGGGCCGCCGCCAGTCGCGTGGGCTGGTACGGCGGCCTGGCAGCGGCGCTGGGCATGCTGGGGCTGGCTGCCTGCGAGGGTTTCGCGTTGACCGCAGCCGGCTCCCTGGTGGGAGACGCAGCAGCGACTCGGGTCGACAACACCTACGGCGTGCCGATGGTCGTGATCGGTGTCGGACTCGTCCTTCTGGGCTCGGTCCTGGGTCGGCGGCGTCTCCTCGCCGGACGCACCCGGTGGACCTGGCTGCTTGCCGGACTGTGGGTCTTCGCGCCCATGTTCCCGGCGGTCTTCGGACCGTTCACGATCGCCAGGCTGGCGATCCTGGGATGGTTCCTGATCTTCGCCGCGATGGGCTGGAGCCTGCTGCGACCCAGCCGGACGGCACGACCGTGACGGCGCTGGGCGCGGGACTGCTGGGGGGCGTCGCGGGGGCGGCCTGGTCGGGTGCCCTGAGACTGTGGATGACCCAGCTGGTCGCAGAGTCGCGGGTCACCTCAGCGACCGTGACGATGGTCCTCGTCCCCGGCACCGTCGTCGGCGGGCTGCTCGGGTACGCCTGGCACCGCCAGCGCCAGGCTCCCCCGCTATCGCGATGGTTCGTCGCTGCACCGTTGGGGTTGGCTGTCGTCGTGCTGGTGCCGTCGTACGCCGTGCGGCTCGTCACCACAGGGCAGGGCAGCGGCGCGATCGCGGTACCCCTGATCGGGATGGCCGGCGGGTACGCCGTGTCCGGCCGCGGCCCGATGCCAGGACGCGTCCTCGCGGGGTTGCTGGCCGGCGCCGGCGTTGTCGGAATGACCGTGGCGCCGGTGGCGATGAACCCGGACCTGGAGGCTTCCGACCCACGAGCGATGGTCGCGGCCTCTCTCGGCGGGTCGCTCATGGTCGCGCTCATCGCCGCCTGTGCGATTCCCTATCGCCCGCGTCCGACGAGCACGCGCCCGCTCGCCCCTGGCCCACTGGACGGGCAGCCATCCCGGTGAGGAGGTGGTGCGCAAGCCTCAAGATGCTGATGGCGAGAACTGCCCGTGGCGAGACCGGTCCGGTGTCGACGGAGACACCAGCCCTGCCGTGGCGCGGGTGATGACTTCCACGAGTTCGTCACGGCTCGGCCCCACGGTGAGCGGCGGACGCCAACCGGTCCCGTAGACGGCTCGGGCCAGCGGTTCGGCCGGACGGAGGCTGGCCGGGAGCCCGGTCATGGCGAAGTAGCCGTCGGCGTAGGGCCCGATCAACGGCTCCGCCTGGACGGCGTCGGCGATCAGGTTGGAGGTGAGGGGCCCGCTGAGGTCGATGTCGTGACCCTGCCAGCGCTTCACCATGCCGCCGTCGATGTCGACGTGGTCGACCACCCAGGGCTCGATGTTCGTCTCGCACCACGCGTCGAAGGGCTGGGCCACGGTGAGTGGATCGGCGCCGCCATCGATGAGCTGCAGAAGCGCCTCGATCTGCATGCAGGCCATGGCGACGCCGCGACCTCGCGTCGGCGTCGTCGTGGCCACCGCATCGCCCAGCGTCACCAGCCCGGGGATCAGGGTCTGGCTGCGGTAGACGTTGCGCAGTGCCCCGCCCACCATGACCTCGGAGGTCGGGAAGGCCCGCGCGGCGTCGGTCCACTCGGCCAGGACCGGGATGGCGGCACACGCGGCCTCATAGGCGAGCTCGCCTCGCAGCATCGCGAGCGTGGCGTCCGCCGTGGGTCGGACGAGGACCACGGAGAAGTGCCTGCTCTCGTGGAGAAAGACGAGGCACTGGTACCCGTCGAACTCGCCGACGAAGCCGAGGGGGGTGTTCATCGCCCCCGGTTCTGCTCCCGATCTGAGCCGGTAGGTCCGGTCGATGTAGGCGAGACCGCAGTCACCGTCGAGCCGGGCGACGCCCCTCTCCCGGCTGACACTGCGGGCGACCACCCGGCTCGACCGGCCCGACGCGTCGACCACGAGGTCCGCGAGCACTCGCGCGCCGTCCACGACGGCCCCGCGAACCCGGCCACCCTCGATGTGCAGGTTGTCGACGTGCCCCGTGCGCAGCTCAAGCCTCGGGTGCTGCCGGGCCGCGCTCCACAGCGCCAGCTCAAGGGTCGATCTGCGCGAGAGCATGCCGCCGTCAGGGGGATCGGAGGTGGCCGGGTCGGCGTCCGGAGGCGCGGCGCCGAGGCCCACCCATGCGTCGTAGGCCGCCGGCCACTCCGCGTGGATGACCTTCCCGACCTGGGGACGGAAGTTGTGTGCGTGCCGGAACTGCATCACCCCCCGGCGTCGCCAACCCGTGGGCGTCGGGCCAGGGTCCCGGTCGACGCAGACGACGTCGTGACCGCGACCGCCGAGCGCCGCCCCGAGGACGAGTCCGGTCGGTCCGGAGCCGATGACGAGGACTTTCACGATGCTCCTTTCGGCTCGCCATGATGAGCAAGGGGCGCGGTACGCGTCGATCCGATCCAGCCCGGCGCTCAGACGCCCGGGACGTCGAGCCGACGGTCGCTGCCGCGGCCGAGGAGGCCATCTCCCCGATCCACGACGCTGCGCCAGACGAAGTAGCCCAGGCCCACGGCGCCCAACGCCGTCGGGACGCTGGTGACGAGCCCTGCCGCACCACTACCCGGGACGACGAAGGTGATGACCGTGACGAGCAACGCGAGCGGCACCCACACCGGCACGACGCGGGCACGGAACAGGCCGACGCACTGCAGCACCGTGCCGAGCACCACGAGCAGTGCGCCCGGGATCAGGAACCCGAACAGATGCCCCTGGTCGTCGTTGGCCGCCGCGATGACCGCGCTGCCGACGCTGCTTTCAAGTGAGGGGTCCGTGGCGTAGAAGTACGCCGACGCCCAGCCGGCAACCCCGGTCGCCTGTAGTCCGACGCCCACCCACATCAGGCATCCGCCGACCGTCGCCCACACACTGCCCCGAGCCCGGACCAGCCACATGGTGGCGATGGCCTGCAGCGGCACGTTGACGACGGCCACGGCCGTCAGCGCACCCAGCAGTCCCCACCACAGTCCTCTGTCGGGCGCGATGTCTGCGTACGAGTAGGTCTCGCCGCCGCCGTCCGGCTCGGGCCAGAGGACCCCGCCCACAGCCGCTGCGACCGCGGTCAGGCCGAGCGCGAGCGCCAGCACCGTCAGGCGAACTGCCGTGGACCGCTCCACGACCACCTTCGAAGGGACCATGACTACTCCTGATATTGTCAGGTTTCCTGTCGAAGTATGGAAGGAGACCTTACCAATGTCAAGGGGGGACTCTCCGCGAGCGACGCGCACTCCGCTGATCGCGCTGATCCACCGCGCCAACCGCGATCTGCAGGCCGACATGGTGCGTCAGGCCCGGGCCGCCGGCTATGAGCAGGCGAAGCCTGCACACAACTCGGTCTTCGCCACCCTCCCTGTGGCCGGAGCGCGCACGGCCGACCTCGCAGCGAGAGCGGGCGTGACCCGGCAGTCGATGGGTGAGGTGGTCCGCGACCTGGTCGACGGGGGGGTCCTCGAGATGCAGGCCGACCCGGACGACCGGAGGGCAAAGCTGGTCACCTACACCGAAGCCGGCCTCGAACAGGTGCGCGTCGGCCGGGCGCACATCCTCGACTTCGACGAGCGCATGGTCGCCGAGCTCGGCGCTGACGGGTACGAGTGCCTGCGCGACGGACTCGCCGCCATCGTGGCGGTCCTCCGTGAACGGGGAGGCTCGCCGGGCTAGCGGAGGCGGGCGACCGGCCGGATGTGCACGCGGAGCGTGCCGGTGGCGGATCGGCTGTCCACGACGGGATCACAGGAAGCGGTAGTCCCCGACACCGACGAGTGAGGATCTCGAGGAACGCCCGGGGCGCAGGAGAACGTCGGAGCGTTCTGAGATGGCGGCGGTGCCTGCCGGTCCCGACGTGGAGTGCCCTGGTTGAGCGCCAGATGACCACCGAGGGATCTCCGGCGGACTTCGTGCCTACTGAAGGCACCTCTAGCCGCTCCAACCTGCCCGAAGCGCGCTGATTCACACGTTGAGCGGAACGAGAACCGGTGTTCTCGGTCGTCGTCGGTCGTCGTCGGTGACAGCCGGAGAATGCGGTCTGACCTGCGGTGATGCGCTGATCCAGCCGTCGGGCGTCGTTGGCGGCGAACGGTCTCCGCCGGACTTCTTGCGGACTGTTTGCGGACCGCTGGGTCAGGTCGAGAAGCCCTCTGGCGAGGGCGGCGTCGAACAGCGTCCGCGCGACCTGCTCGGCCTTCTCGGTCGCCGCGGCCCCCACCGGCTTCGCCTCGTAGCGGTCCTGGTTGCGGGCGCGTCGCAGGCGGTCGAACTCTCGCGCTGCCTTGTCCGCCGGAGGCTTGTCGAACACCGCGCGCAGGTAGCGGCCGAGCGCCTCGTGCTGGCCTGGCCCGTTGGTCGTACGGAAGCCGTACGCCGCCAGCAGCGCCTCGCCGGTGTCGTGACAGGCGTCGTAGGCGATGCCGTACCTGACGACGACACTGGTGAGCAGCGGCAGCTGGTCCAGGCGCTCCTCGGCCTGGCGCAGGAACGAGGTCGCACGCGCGAGGTCTGCGGGCACGACGTCGAGACGCCGCGCCTCGACCAGCGCGAGGACCGTCGCCTGCTGGACGCGGGTGAGCGGGGTCAGCGCCACGGCAGCCCCCCGATCACGGCGACCGCCGGGCCGCTGCGCACGTTGTCCAGGAACCCGGAGGGCGCGGCGAACTCCTCAGGGGTGAGGATCGTCGGGTTCACGGGACGGTGCACCGCGGCCTCGACCCGGGTGCACGCCTCGTAGACCGCGTCCACGTCGGGCTCACCGAGCACCATGACGTCGATGTCGTGCGGTGCCGGGCCGGCGTCCCCGAGCATCCGCGCGGCGAAGGAGCCGTAGAGGAACGCCGACTCGATCCCGTCGATGCGGCCGAGCTCCTCGGCCAGGATCACCACCGGGCCGGTCGCGACCGTGAGGATCTCGCGCAAGGGGTCCACCAGCGGGCTCTCGTCGTTGGCGCGGATCAGCCTCGTGCGGCCCACCTGTCGCTCGCTCAGGATGCCGGCGTCCACCAGGCGCGCGACCTCGCGGTGCACGGTCGGGTAGGCCAGGCCGGCCCGCTTGGCCAGATCGGTGACGCTCAGCTCGTCGCCGGTGAGCAACAACGTGGAGAGCAGGCGCGCCTGACCGTCCGACCGGAAGATCGGAGCGAGGAGCGGCGCCTCAGTTCTCATATAACTGAGGTTATCCTCCACTATATCGACAGTCAATGCGCCGCTCGGCTAACCCCAGAAAATCGGGTCGCCGCTGGTCTCGATGTGGTCGAGGAGCGCCTGGACGCTCTTGGTCGGGCGCTTGCGCTTGTACTCGTGGAACTTCAGGTGGCGGTCGCGCCAGCAGATCTCCCATCGGCCGGTCGACATCGTGTAGCGCAGCCGTGCGATCGGGAACCGGGTGTGCTCGCCGACGACCGTCCCACGGTGGGCGCACCTCGACGATGTCGACGTGTCGGTCGGAGACGTCGGCCTCGACCTTCACCTCGTCCCACAGGTGCTCGGGCACGCGCTCTCGCGCCCAGAGGCGGATGCGGTGCAGGTCAGTCTCGGGAAGTGCCACGACGCCAGCGTGCCACCGGGTGAACTGAGCAGCGCCTGCCGGCGAGCCGGAGCGTCGACGGGCGTGCGGACTGTCTGCGGATCAGATCGACCCCAAGAATCGGCAATCCCCAACGCCTACTAGCGAATCCCGACGACGCTAGACATTGAAGCGGAACTCCACGACGTCACCGTCGGCCATCACGTAGTCCTTGCCCTCGATGCGCACCCGTCCGCGGGACTTGGCCTCGGCCATCGAGCCGGCGTCGACCAGGTCGTCGAACGACACCACCTCGGCCTTGATGAAGCCGCGCTGGAAGTCGGTGTGGATGACACCCGCGGCCTGGGGCGCGGTCCAGCCCTTGCGGATCGTCCAGGCCCGCGACTCCTTGGGCCCGGCGGTGAGGTAGGTCTGCAGGCCGAGGGTCTCGAAGCCGACGCGGGCCAGCTGGTCGAGCCCCGACTCGTCCTGGCCGATGGACGCGAGCAGCTCCGCGGCCTCCTCGGGGTCCAGCTCGACGAGCTCGGACTCGATCTTCGCGTCGAGGAAGATCGCGTCGGCGGGGGCGACCAGGGCGTGCAGCGTGTCCTTCAGCGACTCGTCCGACAGGTCGTCGGTCGTCGACGTTGAAGACGTAGATGAACGGCTTGGTGGTGAGCAGCTGCAGCTCGCGCAGGTGCTCGGGGTCGATGTCCTTGCCGCCGGAGAAGAGGGTCTCGCCCCCGTCCAGGACAGTCTGGGCGGCGCGCGCCGACTCGAGCAGGGCGGCGTCGGCCTTGCGTCCCTTGACCTCCTTCTCGAGGCGGGGGATCGCCTTCTCGAGGGTCTGCAGGTCGGCGAGGATGAGCTCGGTGTGGATCGTCGAGATGTCGGAGCCCGGGTCGACCTTGCCGTCGACGTGCACCACGTCGGCGTCCTCGAAGGCGCGGATCACCTGGCAGATCGCGTCGGCCTCGCGGATGTTGGCGAGGAACTTGTTGCCGAGCCCCTCCCCCTCGCTGGCACCGCGGACGATGCCCGCGATGTCGACGAACGACACCGTCGCGGGCAGGATCCTGGCGCTGCCGAAGATCTCTGCGAGCCGCGCGAGCCGCGGGTCAGGCAGCGGGACCACGCCGACGTTGGGCTCGATCGTCGCGAACGGGTAGTTCGCCGCGAGCACGTCGTTCTTGGTCAGGGCGTTGAAGAGGGTGGACTTGCCGACGTTGGGGAGTCCGACGATGCCGATGGTGAGGGCCACGGGGAGCAGAGCCTACCGGCGGTGGACGAGCACCGCGTACGCAGCATCCCCTCCGGTGACGAGAGGCTGGCCGTCCCACGAGCTGTGGGCACCGACCTCGGTCAGGCCCGCCGCCGCGCCCCAGGCCCGGTAGTCGGCCACCGTGACGTGCCGGTCGGCCGCGAACCCGGCGACCAGCAGGCCGCCGAGCGCGAGCCAGCCGGCGACGCGCTCGACCACGGCGGGCTCCGTGCCGGGCGTCAGGTAGACCATCACGTTGCCCGCCATCACGACGCAGTCGGCAGGGACGCCGAGCGCGCTGGTGTCGACGTCGAGCAGGTCCCCCTCCACCCACGTGAGGTCGGGAGCCGCGGCGCGCGCCTGCGCCAGCATCGAGCCGTCGAGGTCGACACCTGCGACGCGGTGGCCGCGGCGGGCCAGCTCGATCCCGATCCGGCCGGTGCCGCACCCGGCGTCGACGACGCGGCTCCCGGGCGCGAGCAGCCGGTCGACGAAGGTCGCCTCGCCGTGCACGTCGGCGCCGCTGCGGACGAGCTCCGCGAAGCGCTCGGCGTAGTCCGGGCCGCGGGTCCCGCCCGTCTCGGCGATCCAGCGGTTGGCCCCGTTCCCGCCCGGCGTGTCAGTGGTGTCCACCCGCCCATTGTCGGTCCCGGCTGTCACGGTCGTGGACATGGACCTCGCCATGACCGTGCTCGTGAGCCTGCTGGCCGGCGCCGCCCTCGGCGCGGCGGTCGCGGCGTGGGCCGTACGCACCGCGGCCGCCGCTCGCCACGCTGCCGTCACCACGGAGCGCGACCTGCTGCGCCGTCGCGTCGACGAGCTGGGCGACGACGCCGACGACGACGCCGAGCTGGCTCTGGCCCTGGCTCCGCTGACGTCGAGCCTGGCCCGGGTCGAGCGCCACGTCGGCGAGCTGGAGCGCGAGCGCTCGGTGCAGTGGGGACGACTCGACGCCCAGCTGCTGGCGGTGCAGGACACCCAGGAGGCGCTGCGGCGCCAGACCGGCGCCCTCGCGGGGGCGCTGCGCTCCCCCAACGTCCGCGGCGCCTGGGGTGAGGTCCAGCTGCGCCGCGTCGTCGAGCACGCGGGCATGCTCGCGCGGGTCGACTTCGACACCCAGGTCACCGGGCGCAACGACAGCGGCGCCACCGTCCGGCCCGACGCCGTGGTCCGCCTGCCCGGCCGGAAGGTGGTGGTGATCGACGCCAAGGCGCCGCTGGCCGCGTTCCTCGAGGCGTCCCAGGCCGAGCGGGAGGGCGAGGGCGCCGAGACCTCGACGCATCGGCGTGAGGCCGCTCAGACGGCCCACGCCCGGGCCCTGCGGTCCCACGTCGACGCGCTGGCGGAGAAGCGCTACTGGACGGCCTTCACCCCGACGCCAGAGCTCGTCGTGTGCTTCGTGCCGGGCGAGTCGTTCCTCGCGGCGGCCTGCGACGCCGACCCTGCCCTCCTCGAGCACGCGATGGGGCGCCGGGTGGTGCTGGCGACGCCGACGACGCTGCTGGCCCTGCTGCGCACCGTGGCGCTGACGTGGCAGCAGGAGGCGCTCACCGGCAGCGCGCGGGAGGTCTTCGAGCTGGGCCGCGAGCTCTACGCGCCGGCTGGCCGGGCTCGGCGGCTCGGTCGAGAAGCTCGGCCGCACGCTGCACCGCGCGGTGGAGGACTACAACGGCATGGTGGGCACCCTGGAGCGACGTGTGCTCGTGAGCGCCCGCAGGCTGCACGACCTGGAGGTCACGGACGGCGACCTGGTCGGTCCGTCACCCGTCGAGACGCCCGTGCGGCCGCTGACGGCCGTCGAGCTGATCGACGACGAGGCCGGCGCGGCTCCCGACGCCGGCGACGGTCAGGTCGTCGAGCAGGCCGATGCCGGCGGGGACGTCTTCAGGTCGCGGCGCAGCTCCTTCGGCAGCGAGAACAGCAGGTCCTCCTCCGCGGTGCGCACCTCCTCGACGTCGGCGTAGCCGCGCTCGGCCAGCCACGACAGCACGTCGCGCACGAGCACCTCGGGCACCGAGGCGCCCGACGTCACGCCGACCGTGGTGACGCCGTCGAGCCACGCCTCGTCGATCTCGCCGCGAGTGGTCCACCCGGTAGCTCGACCTCGCGCCGTGCTCGAGCGCGACCTCGACCAGCCGGACCGAGTTGGACGAGTTGGCAGATCCCGACCACGATCACGAGGTCGGCCTGCGGCGCGATCTTCTTCACGGCCACCTGACGGTTCTGCGTGGCGTAGCAGATGTCGTCGCTCGGCGGGTCCTGCAGCGACGGGAACCGCTCTCGCAGACGGCGAACCGTCTCCATCGTCTCGTCGACCGAGAGCGTCGTCTGCGACAGCCACACGACCTTCTCCGGGTCGCGGACGGTCACGGCCTCGACGCTGTCGGGGCCGTCGACGAGCTGCACGTGGTCGGGGGCCTCACCGGCCGTCCCCTCGACCTCCTCGTGGCCCTCGTGGCCGATCAGCAGGATGTCGTAGTCGTCCCCGGCGAAGCGGACGGCCTCCTTGTGCACCTTGGTCACGAGCGGGCAGGTGGCGTCGATCGTCTTGAGCTGCCGGACGGCGGCGGCGGCGTGGACGGCCGGGGAGACGCCATGGGCCGAGAAGATCACCGTCGCGCCCTCGGGCACGTCGTCCGTCTCGTGCACGAAGATCGCCCCGCGCCGCTCGAGCGTCGAGACCACGTGCTTGTTGTGGACGATCTCCTTGCGCACGTAGATCGGCGGGCCGTAGTGCTCCAGGGCCTTCTCCACCGCCACCACCGCGCGGTCCACACCGGCGCAGTAGCCGCGGGGGGCGGCCAGCAGCACGCGTCGGCCGGCGCCGTTCGCGTCGGACTGCACGGACGGGGTCTCTGGCTCGTGGGTCGGCGTCACCACCCCATCGTAAGGTCGGGCGCATGTCCGCCCCCCCGCAGCAGGGTCGTCGGCCGCCGCTCCCGGCGACGGCCGGCGAGACAACGCCCGAGCAGCCCTGGCCGGTCCGCGTCCTGACCAGCAAGGTCTCGGCCTACATCTCGAAGATGCCGGCCCTCTGGGTGGAGGGCCAGGTGGTGCAGATCACGCGACGCGGTGACGGCCCGACGGTGTTCCTCACGCTGCGCGACCCCGTCGTCGACATGTCCCTGTCGATGAAGGCCCCACGGCGCGTGGTCGACGCGATGGCCGCACCCCTGGTGGAGGGTGCCCGCGTGGTGGTGCGCTGCGCGCCGGAGTTCTACGAGAAGCGCGGGACGCTGTCGTTCCAGGTCACCGACATCCGCCCGGTCGGGGTCGGCGAGCTGCTGGCCCGGGTCGAGCACCTGCGGCGGCTGCTGGCCTCTGAGGGGCTGTTCGCGTCCGAGCGGAAGCGGCCCCTGCCCTTCGCGCCGGCCGTCGTCGGGCTGGTCTGCGGACGCGACAGCGCGGCCGAGCACGACGTCGTCGTCAACGCCACGAAGCGGTGGCCGTCGGTCGCCTTCGAGATCCGCCGGGTGGCCGTGCAGGGGACGACGGCCGTCGAGCAGGTCGTGCGCGGCCGCTGGCGGAGCTCGACGCCGACCCGCGCGTCGAGGTGATCGTCGTGGCGCGAGGCGGTGGGGCCCTTGAGGACCTGCTGCCGTTCAGCAACGAGACGCTCGTCCGCGCCGCCGCCGCGTGCCGGACCCCGCTCGTGAGCGCCATCGGGCACGAGGAGGACGCCCCGCTGCTCGACCTCGTGGCCGACGCGCGGGCGTCGACGCCGACGGACGCGGCCAAGCTCGTCGTCCCGTCCGTGGTCGAGGAGCAGGCCGCGGTCCGTGCCGCCCACGACCGCCTGCGGCGGCTCGTGCTCGGACGGCTCGACGCGGAGCAGTCCCGCCTCGACGCCCTCCGGGAGCGCCCGGCCCTCGCCGACCCGGGCAGGGGTCTGCAGGACCAGGCGCTGGCTGTCGCCGCCGCGCGGCAGCGGGCGCACCGGGCGGTGACGGCGCGGATCGACCGCGCAGGCGACCAGGTCATGCACCTGCGGCAGCAGGTCCGCGCCCTGTCGCCGCTCGCGACCCTGGAACGCGGGTATGCCGTGGTGCGAACTCCCGACGGCACGGTCCTGCGCGACCCGGACCAGGTGGCGGCCGGTGACGCGCTCCGCGTCACGGTCGCCGGCGGCGAGGTGGCCGCCGAGGTGACCGGGGCGCCGTCCGTCCGAGGGGGCTCGTAGGGTGACGGCCATGCCCTCGTCCGACCCGTCGTCCCTGTCCTACGAGCAGGCGCGCGACGAGCTGCTCGACCGTCGTCCAGCAGCTGGAGTCGGGCGGTGTCCCCCTCGAGGAGTCGCTGACGCTCTGGGAGCGAGGCGAGGCTCTCGCGGACCGCTGTCAGCAGTGGCTGGACGGAGCCCGGGAACGGCTCGATGCCGCCCGAGGTGCCGGCGCCGCCGATGACGAGCAGGCCGACGAGTAGCCGACACACGCAGCGGTCAGCGCGACGCCTCGAGCGCGGCCTCGGCCATCAGCGCCAGCTCGTCGAGCACCGCCGAGCCCGTGACCACGACCGCCCGGTCGGGCTGCTCCAGCAGCAGGCTGGTGCGCCCCTCGGGTGACGCGAGCACCGTCCAGGCCTGTCCCGCGACGTCGAGCGTCGTGGTCTCCTCACCGTCCGAGGTCACGTCCTGCACCCACGACGGGGTCGCCTCGCGGGTCACCTCGAGGCCCACGTACTCCTCGTCCGGGCTGAGGTAGCCGAGGTGCCACGTGGCCGGGACCGATCCGTCGGGTGACTCGCGCCGTGCGCTGGTGAGCTGCCAGTCGTCGCCCAGGTCGGGCCGCACGACCGGCACGTCGCCGGCCGCCTCGGCCGCGGCGACGGCGGCGTCGAGCTCGACAGGCTGGACGACGGGCTCGCCGGACCGTGGAACGAGCAGGACGACCACCGCGACGGCAGCCCCGATCGCCGCCAGCGACCGCACCATGTCGAGGGCGGTCTGGCGTCCTCTCGGACGGGTCGGGGCTTCCTGGCTCACGGCCCCATCGTCTCAGCCGCGCGCGCCGATACGATCAGCGGCACCAGGCGTCCCCGCGCGGCGGAGGACCGTCCCCGTCCGAGAGGTGAGCCCGTGACGCAGGACCCGACCGCCACGACGACGTCGACGGAGGACCTCACCGTGTCCGCCGTTCCCGACCGGGCGCGGCTTCCCGAGTCGCTTGCGGTCGGCCGCGAGGCACCGGACCGCAACCTCGGGCTGGAGCTCGTGCGGGTGACGGAGGCCGCCGCGATGGCGGCGGGCCGCTGGGTCGGCCGGGGTGACAAGAACGGCGCCGACGGGGCCGCGGTCAACGCGATGCGGGCGCTGATCAACACCGTCGAGATGAACGGCGTCGTCGTCATCGGGGAGGGCGAGAAGGACGAGGCGCCCATGCTGTTCAACGGCGAGAGCGTCGGTGACGGAACGGGCGCCGACTGCGACGTCGCCGTCGACCCGATCGACGGGACGCGGCTCACGGCGCTGGGCATGCCCAACGGCATCAGCGTGATGGCGGTGGCCGAGCGCGGGTCGATGTACGACCCGAGCGCCGTCTTCTACATGGACAAGCTCGCGACGGGTCCCGCGGCGGCCGACGTGGTCGACATCCGGCTGCCGGTCAAGGAGAACGTCCGGCGCCTGGCCAAGGCCAAGGGCGTCTCCGCGCAGGACGTCACCGTGGTCCTCCTCGATCGGCCCCGCCACGAGCAGCTGGCGAACGACATCCGCGACGCCGGAGCCCGGATCAAGTTCATCACCGACGGGGACGTCGCCGGGGCGATCATGGCGGCGCGCGACGGCACAGGAGTCGACCTGATGCTCGGCGTCGGAGGCACGCCCGAGGGCATCATCGCGGCCTGCGCCATCAAGTGCCTCGGAGGCGTCCTGCAGGGCCGGCTGCAGCCCACGGACGACGCGGAGCGGCAGAGGGCGGTCGACCACGGCCTCGACCTGGACGCCGTCCTGACGACCGACGACCTCGTGCGCAGCGACAACTCCTACTTCGTGGCCACCGGCATCACCGACGGCGAGCTGCTCAAGGGCGTGCGGTACGGCGCCGGCACCGTGCGCACGCAGTCGCTCGTGATGCGCTCCAAGTCCGGGACGATCCGGGTGATCGACTCCGAGCACAAGCTGTCCAAGCTCCGCGCCTACGCCGCGGTCGACTTCGGTGGGGAGTAGACGATGACCGTGACCGTGGTGGGTGAGGCCCTTGTCGACATCATCGAGCGTCCCGGGTCGGTGGCGCCGGAGGAGCATCCGGGGGGCAGCCCGGCGAACGTGGCGCTCACCCTGGCCCGGCTCGGGAACGAGACCCACCTGCTGACGCGGCTCGGCACCGACCCACGCGGGGCGCGCGTGGCGGAGCACCTCGCCGACTCCGGCGTGCGGCTCGTGCCCGGGTCCATGACCGAGGGCCGCACGTCGACGGCTGCGGCGAGACTCGGTGCGGGCGGCGCCGCCACGTACGAGTTCGACCTGCACTGGGAGCTCCCCGACCCGTTGCCGGACCTTCCCGCCGGGACCGTCTGCGTCCACACCGGGTCCATCGCCGCACTGCTCTCCCCCGGCGCCGACCAGGTGGTCCGGTGGTGCGCCGACGCACGCCCCACCGCCACGATCAGCTACGACCCGAACCTTCGTCCGTCACTGATCGGCAGCGCCGAGCAGGTCCGGCCCGAGGTCGAGCAGCTCGTGGCCGGGGCCGACGTCGTGAAGCTCAGCGACGAGGACGCCGCCTGGCTCGCGCCCGGCGTCGACCCGGAGGCCCTGGCGGCCGGCTGGCTGGGAGGCTCGGACACCGACGGCGGCCCGGCGGTCGTCGTCGTCACCCGCGGCGGGAAGGGCGCGGTGGCCTTCTGCGCGGCGGGCCGCGTGGAGGTGCCGCAGGTGACCGTGGCCGTCGCGGACACGGTCGGTGCCGGCGACTCGTTCAGCGGCGCCCTCATCGACGCGCTGGCCACCGAGCAGCTGCTCGGGGCCGAGCGGCGCGAGGCCCTCCGCGCGATCTCGCTGCCCGGCCTCGAGCGCGTGGTGGCGCACGCCGCGAAGGTCGCCGCGGTCACCGTCTCCCGCCCGGGCGCCGATCCTCCGCGGCGCGACGAGCTGGTCTGACCGTCTCGCCACCACGCCCGGTGTCTCAGAACGGGCTGCGCAGCTCGACCGGCAGCAGCTGACCGGTGTCCCCGAGGTCGGAGCCCGGAAGGTCGACCTGGTAGACGTCGATACCCCGCACGGCGTCCGCGGTGTAGACGAAGTTCGTCTTCTTGCCGGTCGCCTGCCCGCGGGCGTTGCGCTCCGGCACCCAGTAGGCGTCCCACACCTCGGTGCCGCCGCCGGTCGCGAAGCCGTACTGGGTGATGTGGCGCGGGTCGCGCACGTCAACGAGCCGCAGACCGGCCTGGTAGTAGCCCTGCGCGATGATGCCGCTCTGGTGGTAGTCGAACCAGTGCGCCGAGCAGAAGGCACCCGCGGGGAGCGTGAGCCCGCCACCGAACTCGCTGGGGGACGTTCGACGCGTCGAGCGGGTCGATCGTGCCGGTGTCGGGTGTGCACGGGTCGCCAGCACGGTACGCCTCACCGTCCAGGTCCTTCACCCACCACGTCTGCACGCTGCCCGCTCGCTCGCAGAGCACCTCGTCGCCGTCGTTGAGGTAGTCCTCCTCGGTGACCAGCAGCACGTTGCCGTTCGACAGGCTCGGTGCAGCATCCGGCCTTGAACCGCTTGCCGTTGGGGCGCAAGGAGTTGTGGTGGATGAAGTCGTTCCACCCGGCGGCCGTCCCGTTCTCGTCCGTGCCGTTCACCGGGACCGGGCGAGGCCGGGTCGGTGACGTCGAAGACGGCCGTGCCGCCGGAGCCGGTGTGCCAGCCCAGGCCCAGTCCCGTCGAAGTTCCACTCGTGGCCCGCGCCACCGCTGAAGACCTCGTTCGGCCCGGCCGCAGAGCTCGTGTGGGTGCCCGACCACGCGCGGCGCGTCGAGATCGGTCAGGTCGATGACCGAGAACTCGCTGTGGTCACCGGCGCTGTACGCGTGCGTGCAGTCCCAGTCGTCGACGCAGGCGACGGTGTGCGTCGAGTTGGGCACGGCTCGACCCGGGACCGCACGTGGGGGTTCGTCGGGTCGGTGACGTCGACGACGATCAGCTCGCCACCGCCGGTGTTCACGTGCTGGATGTCGGAGGTGCTCGCCTGGTAGAGGTCGGCCCCCACCAGCACGAAGCGCTCCGGCGTCGTGCCGGGCCGTCGGCGCTCGCCGTAGGTCATGGCCTCGTTCTCGAAGACCAGGTTGTCGACCGTCCCGGTGAGCTCGCGGGTGCCCAGGGTCGCTGGTGTCGAACACCGAGATCGAGTCGAGGCTCGAGGTGTAGAAGTACGGGCCGGTGCGCGCGAACGCGGCAGAGATCATCCCGGTCTCGACCGGCACGGTGTCGACGAGGCGGACGTTCGGGCTGGTGGCCAGCGGCACGGCCAGTCCCTCGACGGCGTGGGTGCCGGGCTGCGGCTTGTTGCCGTGAGCGCTCGCCACGCCGGGGGCGCGGCGCCACACCGATGACGAGGGCGAGGGCCAGGACGTTGCGCGCGGTGGTCGTCATGCCCGTCTCAACGAGGCGACGCCCCTGGGGTTACGCGCTCGTCCCCGCCTCTAGGCTGGAAGACCCACCCGTCCCTGCGAGCGTGGGAGCCCAGTCGTGCCCGAAGCGCCGTTCGACTACACCGACCTGCTGCCGGTCGGTGACGACCCGACCGAGTACCGCCTGCTCACGACCGAGGGCGTCCGGTCCGTCGAGGGTCCCGACGGCCGGTCCTTCCTGCAGGTGGACGGGGAGGCGCTCCGCCTGCTCGCCGAGACGGCGATGCACGACATCTCGCACTACCTGCGGCCCGCGCACCTCGCACAGCTGCGCCGCATCGTCGATGACGCGGAGGCGAGCCCGAACGACCGGTTCGTGGCCCTCGACCTGCTGAAGAACGCCAACATCGCGGCGGGCGGCGTCCTGCCGATGTGCCAGGACACCGGCACGGCCATCGTCATGGGCAAGCGCGGGGGCCAGGTGCTCCGGCCCCTGTCGGACCCGTACGGCACGGACGAGGAGGCTCTGGCCCGCGGCGTCTACGACGCGTACACGCGGCTCAACCTGCGCTACTCGCAGCTCGCGCCGCTCACGATGTGGGAGGAGCGCAACACCGGCTCGAACCTGCCCGCGCAGATCGAGCTCTACGCGGACACCAAGGCCGGCCACGAGGCGCAGTACGACCTGCTCTTCATGGCGAAGGGGGGCGGGTCCGCCAACAAGTCGTTCCTGTACCAGGAGACCAAGGCCGTCCTGAACCCCGAGCGGATGATCGCGTTCCTGGACGAGAAGCTGCGTTCGCTCGGCACGTCCGCGTGCCCGCCCTACCACCTGGCCATCGTCGTGGGCGGCACGAGCGCCGAGTTCGCTCTGAAGACAGCGAAGTACGCCTCCGCCAAGTACCTCGACGAGCTGCCGACGTCCGGCTCCCCGTCGGGACACGCCTTCCGCGACCTCGACCTCGAGCTGCAGGTGCTGGAGCTGACGCGGCAGATGGGCATCGGGGCCCAGTTCGGCGGCAAGTACTTCTGCCACGACGTGCGGGTCGTCCGGCTGCCGCGCCACGGCGCGTCCTGCCCGGTCGCGATCGCGGTCTCCTGTTCCGCCGACCGTCAGGCGAAGGCGCGCATCACCGCGGAGGGCGTCTTCCTCGAGAAGCTCGAGACCGACCCGGCGTCCTTCCTGCCCGACACGACCGCTGACCACCTCGAGTCCGACGCCGACGCCGACGTCGTGCGCGTCGACCTCAACCGCCCGATGGACGAGATCCGTGCGGAGCTCAGCCGGCACCCGGTGAGGACCCGGCTCTCGCTCCACGGTCCGCTGGTCGTGGCGCGCGACATCGCCCACGCCAAGATCAAGGGCCTGCTGGACGCCGGTCAGCCCATGCCGCAGTACCTGCGCGACCACGCCGTCTACTACGCGGGGCCGGCCAAGACCCCGGAGGGATACGCCTCCGGCTCGTTCGGCCCGACCACGGCCGGCCGGATGGACTCCTACGTCGAGCAGTTCCAGGCCGCGGGGGGCTCACTCGTGATGCTGGCGAAGGGGAACCGCTCGTCGCAGGTCACCCGCGCCTGCGCGTCGCACGGCGGCTTCTACCTCGGGTCGATCGGCGGACCCGCCGCGCGGCTGGCCCAGGACTGCATCACCAAGGTCGAGGTGCTCGAGTACCCCGAGCTGCGGCATGGAGGCGGTCTGGAAGATCGAGGTGCAGGACTTCCCGGCCTTCGTCGTCGTCGACGACAAGGGCAACGACTTCTTCGCGGAGACCACCAAGCCCGTCGCCATGACCATCACCCGACGTCCGGACGTCGACGCCTGACCTCGACTGCGTCGATCAGCGGGTCGCGCTGCTAGCCGCCGGGACGCGGCTGAGGAGAACCGAACTCGCGCCGGGCACGCGGCTGCGACACGTCGGGTCACCGCCAGGTCGAGCGCTCCGCCGAAGGCGGCGCCCACGACCGGGACGGCACGGCCCGCCGAGGCACCGGCCACGCGCGTCGCGATGCGCCCTCCCGTCCGTCCCGACGCGGTACGCGCCGCGACGCGCGCCGCCGCCCTCGCCTGCACCTTGGGCACCACCGCTCGCGCAGCCCGCTCCCCCATCTCGACCCCGACCTTGCGACCACCGGTCGGGACCGTGCTCCCCGCGACGATCACCCCGATCGACATCCGCAGACCGGGGTGGGCCAGGTCGTGACCGTGGGCGTGGGCGATTGCGGCGCAGAGCCTGGCCTGCACGAACATCGAGGCCGCGGTGGCGGGCACGAGGCCGACGGTCGCGGTGACCAGACCACCGAGACCGGCGACGGCACCCTGCACCGTCGCCTGGGTGACCTGGGTCCGTACGAGCCGGTCGACGATGGCACCGGTCGTCATCCCCTTGCGGCGCAGGGGCTCCACCAGGTCGGGTGCGCCCTTGAACGGGCCGACGCCCTCGATCGCCGCCCGCACGATCTCGGCGAGCGCCCTGTCCAGCATGGAGTCGTCGCGTCGCACGAGATCGGTCATGGTCGTCCTCCGTCGGGAGCCGCGTCCCGGATGGGGGCCGGGTCGGGCCACCTGGGCAGCAACCGTCCGGTCCTTTCGGCGTACTCCTCGTACGCGCTGCCGAAACGGGTCCTCAGACGCCTCTCCTCGGCGCCCGTCTTGACGTGCAGCACCCCGCTCAGCGCGGCGAGCGCCATCAGCGGCTCGGGACGGCGGCGCAGCACCGCCACTCCGGCCGCGGCCACCAGGAGCCCGCCGTAGATCGGGTGACGGCTGAAGCGGTAGAGCCCGTCCGTGTGCAGCCGTGCCCCCTCGCGCGGCTCCGGCAGCGGCGTCAGGTCCTCACCAAGGCGTGTCGCGGCGGCCAGGCTGACCACGGTTCCCGCCGCGGCCGCGGCGACCGCACCAGCTGTCACCACGGTCGGGAGGTGCCACCTGGCCCTCCCCGGCCAGGCCAGCGCCGCCAGGGTCGCCACCTGGGCGCCCACCAGCCCGAACGATCTGGCGTCGGTCCCGGCGGCCTCCATGCGGTCACTCTGCCAGGACCGCGTGGTGCGCGCGCTCCGGTACGGGGCCAGACTGACCCCGTGAGCAAGCACCGGCCCCAGGGCACCGCAGACGTCCGGATCGAGCACGACACCATGGGCGAGGTCGCCGTCCCGGTCGACGCGCTCTACGGCGCGCAGACCCAGCGTGCCGTCGACAACTTCCCCGTCAGCGGAACCCGCCTGGACCCCGGCCACGTCGCCGCGCTGGCACGGATCAAGTCGGCCGCGGCCCACGCGAACGGCGAGCTCGGCGTGCTGGAGAGCGACGTCGCGGCCGCCATCGAGGAGGCGGCCGACACCGTCGCCGCCGGTGGCCTGGACGAGCACTTCCCGGTCGACGTCTTCCAGACCGGCTCCGGCACGTCGTCGAACATGAACGCGAACGAGGTGATCGCGGCGCTGGCCAGCCGTTCGCTCGGGCGCGCCGTCCACCCCAACGACCACGTCAACGCCTCGCAGTCGAGCAACGACACCTTCCCGACGTCGATCCACCTGGCGGCGACGGCCGCAGTGACCGCCGACCTGCTGCCGGCGCTCGACCACCTCGCCACGGCGCTCGAGACGTCGGCGAGCGCCCACGCGGACGTCGTGAAGTCCGGCCGGACGCACCTGATGGACGCCACCCCGGTGACCCTGGGTCAGGAGCTCGGGGGGTACGCCGCGCAGGTGCGTCGCGGCATCGAGCGGGTGGAGGCGACCCTGCCCCGGCTCGCCGAGGTGCCACTCGGCGGGACGGCTGTCGGCACCGGCATCAACACCCCCGACGGGTTCGCCGACCGGGTGGTGGAGCTGCTCTCCGAGCGCACCGACCTGCCGTTGACCAGGGCCCGCGACCACTTCGAGGCGCAAGGCGCCCGCGACGGCCTCGTCGAGGCGTCGGGGGCGCTGCGGTCGGTCGCCGTGAGCCTGACGAAGATCTGTAACGACCTGAGGTGGATGGGGTCGGGACCCAACACGGGGCTGGCCGAGATCCGGCTGCCCGACCTGCAGCCCGGCTCGTCGATCATGCCGGGCAAGGTGAACCCCGTCGTGCCCGAGGCCGTGCTGATGGTGTGCGCTCAGGTGGTCGGCAACGACGCCACGATCGCCTGGGCCGGCGCGAGTGGCACGTTCGAGCTGAACGTGATGATGCCCGTGATGGCTCGCAACCTGCTCGAGTCCGTTCGCCTGCTCTCCAACGGCAGCCGCCTGCTCGCGGACCGCTGCGTGAGCGGCATCGAGGCCGACGTCGAGCGGTGCCTGCGCTACGCCGAGGCGTCACCGTCCGTCGTCACGCCGCTGAACCGTCACATCGGCTACGAGAACGCCGCCAAGATCGCGAAGCACGCTGTCGCGCAGGGCATCACGATCCGTGAGGCCGTTGTCGACCTGGGCTACGTCGAACGGGGCGAGCTCACCGAGGAGCAGCTGGACAGCGCCCTCGACGTGCACGGGATGACCGGGCGACGCTAGCCCTGCCGGGTCGATCGGCCGCGTCGGGGCCGCCGCGCCTCGTGAGGCGGGCACACCGGCTGGCAGGTGCGCGCCGAGGGCGCCACAGAGCCGCGGCACCGGCACACGTGCCAGCCCGTGTGCTCGTTCGAGAGGCGGATCAGTACCAGTTGTTCGAGCGGCTGTGCGACCACGCGGAGCACGGCGTGCCGTAGCGGTCGGCGATGTAGCCAAGGCCCCACTCGATCTGCGTGGCCGGGTTGGTCTTCCAGTCGCTGCCGGCGGAGGCCATCTTCGAGCCGGGCAGCGCCTGCGGGATCCCGTACGCGCTCGAGCTGGGGTTGTCGGCGTTCCAGCGCCAGTTGCTCTCCTTGGTCCAGAGCTTGTCGAGGCAGGTGAACTGCTCGCTGCTCCAGCCGCGGTCGGCGACCATGATCTTGGCGAGGCCTCGCGGGTCGCGCTGCGCGTCGCGGCTGGCCTGCTCCCGTGCGGCCTCGCGCTCCGCCTCGATCTTCGCGACGCGGTCGGCCTCGGCCACGCGCGCGGCCTCGGCTGCGGCGGCGGCCTCGGCGGCCCTCTCCTCCTGCAGGCGGACCTGCTCGGCGCGCTGGGTCGCCGTGACGGAGTGCGCACGGTCTGCGGCGTCGGCGTCGGCCTGCGCGGCCGCTGAGGCGAGCACGTGGGAGGGCACCGGCGCGGGGGCGACCTGGGCCACCTGGGCCGAGCCGGCCAAGGGGTCGGAGCTGACGTACGCGGCGCCGGTCGCGCCGAGCACGGCGAGGGCGGCGGCCGCGCTGAACAGCGGACGTCGGACGAGCTGGTGGAGCACGGAGAGCCTTTCGTCTGCGCACCGGGCACACTGCGACGCGCACGACCACCCCGTCACAGACCGGCGACGGATGGCCGCTGGGGACGTGTGCTGGTCTCGCGGTCGGGTTGGTGACCGCACAGGGGTGCTTGCAGGTTCAACGATGACCAAGGAGCCGCGTCGTGTCCAATCCGTGACCTCGGACGTGACGGGGCTCTCACCGGGGCCAGCGCAGCGCGGCGCCTACTCCCGGCCCGCCGATCGTCCCCTTTCTGCGGGTCGAAGGCGCCTCCGGCCCGCAGAAAGCGGACGATCGGCGACTGGGGGCCCGGGCCGGGCCGCGGTTACAGCTGGACGCTCTCCAGCATCTCGGTCACGAGCGCAGCCACCGGGGACCGCTCGGAGCGGGTCAGCGTGACGTGCGCGAACAGCGGGTGACCCTTGAGCGCCTCGATCACGGCCGCCACGCCGTCGTGCCGTCCGACGCGGAGGTTGTCGCGCTGGGCCACGTCGTGGGTGAGCACCACCCGCGAGTTCTGTCCGATGCGGCTCAGCACGGTCAGCAGGACGTTGCGCTCCAAGGACTGCGCCTCGTCGACGACGACGAACGCGTCGTGCAGGCTCCGTCCGCGGATGTGGGTCAGCGGCAGCACCTCGAGCATCCCGCGGTCCATCACCTCCTCGACGACCTCGGTGCTCACCAGTGCACCGAGCGTGTCGAAGACTGCCTGCGCCCACGGCCCCATCTTCTCGGACTCGGAGCCGGGCAGGTACCCGAGATCCTGGCCGCCGACGGCGTACAGCGGACGGAACACCACGACCTTGCGGTGCTGGCGCCGCTCCAGCACGGCCTCGAGGCCGGCGCACAGCGCGAGCGCCGACTTGCCGGTCCCCGCACGACCGCCGAGCGAGAGGATGCCGACCTCAGGGTCGAGCAGCAGGTCGACCGCGATGCGCTGCTCGGCGCTGCGGCCGTGCACGCCGAAGACGTCACGGTCGCCGCGCACCAGGCGCACCTGCTTGTCGGGGCCGACCCTCCCGAGCGCCGAGCCGCGAGTCGACAGCATGACGAGACCCGTGTGGCACGGCAGGTCGGCAGCCTCCGCGAGCTCGAGCTGCTCCGCGTCGTACAGCTCGGCCATCTGCGCCTCGCTGACGTCGAGCTCGACCATGCCCGTCCAGCCGGAGTCGACCGCGAGCTCGGCGCGGTACTCCTCGGCGTCCAGGCCGACCGCCGACGCCTTGACGCGCATCGGCAGGTCCTTGGAAACCACCGTGACGACGTTGCCCTCGTCGGCCAGGTTCTTGGCGACCGCCAGGATGCGAGTGTCGTTGTCCCCCAACCGGAACCCGGCAGGCAGTGTGGTCGGATCCGTGTGGTTGAGCTCCACGCGAAGGGTGCCGGACTCGCCCACGGGCAGGGGGGCGTCGAGGCGGCCGTGCTCGATGCGCAGGTCGTCCAGCAGCTGGAGGGCCTGACGAGCGAAGTACCCGAGCTCGGCGTGGTGACGCTTGGCCTCCAGCTCGGTCACCACCACCACCGGCAGCACGACCTCGTGCTCGGCGAAGCGGAGCATCGCCCGTGGGTCGGAGAGCAGGACGGACGTGTCGAGAACGAAGGTGCGACGCTGCGGACTGCGGTCAGAGGCCACTTCAGACTCCCTGCCCGGGCGCGCGCTGCGCCCGGTTCACTCGCGGGTGAGGGTCCGGGACGCCGTTCCGACACTGGTCGGAGCCGGGTCCGGCCCCGTCCGCGCGAGACGGTCCGTCACGGACCTGCGTCGCAGCATCGTCGGGCCTCCCGAGCCGCGGGTGTCTGACCCGCGACACCGCCGACGCTACGCCGGGGCGGACGGCGGCACGGGGAGGACACGCGCACCGCACCCGGGCGTCGTCGCGCCGTCACGGGAGTTCACCCGGGCGGCCGACTACGACCCGTACCGGCGCTCCCGTCCGGCGTAGTCGCGCAGGGCGCGCAGGAAGTCGACGCGCCGGAAGTCGGGCCAGAAGGCCTCGCAGAAGTAGAACTCCGAGTGGGCGCTCTGCCACAGCAGGAACCCTGAGAGCCGCTGCTCGCCCGAGGTGCGGATCACGAGGTCGGGGTCGGGCTGCCCCTTGGTGTAGAGGTGCTCGGCGATGTGCTCGACGTCGAGCAGCTCGGCCATCTCCTCGATGCTCGTCCCCTTGGAGGCGTGCTCGGTCAGCATCGCCCGGACGGCGTCCGCGATCTCCCGGCGCCCTCCGTAGCCGACAGCGACGTTCACGTGCAGCCCTGGGATGTCGCGCGTCGAGTCCTCCGCCTGCTTGAGCCGAGTCGCCATCTCCGCTGGGAGCAGGTCCAGCGCACCCACCGGGTGCACCCTCCACCGTCCGGCCGCTGCGAGACGGCTGACGGCGTCCTCGATGATGCCCAGCAGGGGGCCGAGCTCGGCGGCGGGCCGGTTGAGGTTGTCGGGCGACAGCATCCACAGCGTGACGACCTCGACACCCGCCTCCTCGCACCAGCCGAGGAACTCGAAGATCTTGTTGGCCCCCGCCCGGTGGCCGTGGCTGGTGTCACTGCCGGACGCCTTGGCCCACCGCCGGTTGCCGTCGAGCATGATCCCGATGTGCCGCGGCACCGCCGTCGCGTCCAGCGAGGACGCCAGGCGCCGCTCGTAGAGCCGGTACAGGGGGTGCGGCAGACGCATCGGTGCTCCGGACATGGGTGGGCAGGACGGGTGCCAACGCTACTCGCGTGGAGTGACCACCGGCAGGTTCCAACGCCCTACGCCGGCAGCACGCACAGAACTTTCACCAACGTCCGCCCGCCCGATCGCCGACTGGACGTGAATGGCGCAACACGCCGAGCGTGTCGCGCCATTCATGACCAGACGAGGGGTCGAGGGCCGCCAAGTACGTGTCCTCGCGCACACTCGACCTACGCTCTCGTAGGTTACTGTTCCGTAGGTTAGAGTGCTCCCATGACGCAACCCTTCAGCGAGCAGATGGCCGACCGGGCCGAGCACGCCGTCGACCGCGCGCAAGAGGTGGCCTCCGGGCTGGCGAGCGCCATCAAGCCGCACCTGCGGGGATGGATCCACGCGGGGTCGTTCCCGCTGGTGGTGGCAGCCTCGATCGTGCTGGTGGCGCTCGCCCCGGACACCCGCACCCGCATCGCGTGCGCCGTCTTCGGCGTCACCGCCACCCTGCTGTTCGGCACGAGCGCCGTCTACCACCGCGGCAACTGGTCACCGCGGGTCGAGGTGCTGCTCAAGCGGTTCGACCACTCCAACATCTTCCTGATCATCGCCGGGAGCTACACCCCGCTGACCCTGCTCCTGCTGCCCGAGGGCAAGGCGCGGACGCTGCTGCTGCTGGTCTGGGGTGGCGCGATCGGCGGCATCTTCTTCCGCGTGTTCTGGGTCGGCGCCCCGCGATGGCTCTACACGCCGATCTACGTGGCCCTCGGGTGGGCCGCCGTCTTCTACCTCCCCGACTTCCTGCGGACGGGCGGACCCGCGGTGCTGACGCTCGTCATCGTCGGCGGCGTCCTCTACACGCTCGGTGGCCTGATCTACGCGCTGAAGCGCCCCAACCCGAGCCCGCGCTGGTTCGGCTTCCACGAGCTCTTCCACGCGTTCACCGTGGCGGCCTTCGTCGCGCACTACGTGGGCATCTCGATCGCGGTCTACACGCACGACGGCGCAGCCGCCGCCCTCACCGCCCTGCCCTGACCTCCACCCGCACGCCCAGCGTCTCGGCCAGGACATCCACGTCCGACGTCGGCCGGTCGCACACGAACCCGCGGCACACGTAGGCGGCCGCCGAGCCGTCGACGAGCCCACGACCCGCCAGCACCTCGGGGTCGGTGTCTCCTGGTCGACCGACGGCGACGACCACGCCCGGCGCGGTCGCTGCGAGAGCGGTGAGGTGCAGCTCCCCGCGGGCCTGGTCGTCCGGCTCACCCACGACCGCCACCTCACGCGGCCCGTCGACCATCGCCTGCGCGACGGCAGTCGCCCAGCCGACGAACCTCGGGACACGCGGGGCCAGCGTCGACGCCGGCGCCAGTGCGAGCTCGGCGGCCTGCCGCATCCGCGTGTCACCGCGTAGTGCGGCGGCCGTGAGGAGCGCGCCCGCCACGGCGGACGGGCCGCTCGGGTACGCGTTGTCGGTGACGTCCTGGGGCCGCCCGATCGTGGCCAGGCGGGGGTCGGTGTCGGCGTCCGCCGTGTCGTAGGGCACGCCGCGGTCGCTGCCGAACCGGGTCAGGACGCGCTCGAGGACGTCGTCGGCCACCTCGTTCCACCGCTGCTCCCCCGTCACCGCGGCGAGGGCCTGCAGGCCCTCAGCCAGGTCGCCGAGGTCCTCCAGCACCGCCGCCGGACGGCCGACGACACCGGCGCGCGAGACGCGGCGCCATCCCCCGTCGTCGACCCGGTGCACGGAAACCAGGTGCTCGGCGCAGGTCCGGGCGGCGTCGACCAGGTCGGGACGCTCGCACAGGGCTCCGGTCTCCGCCAGCGCCGCGACGGCCAGCCCGTTCCAGGCCAGGACCACCTTGTCGTCACGGGCCGGCTGCTCGCGGGTACGACGCCGCTCGAGGAGCGCCGCGCGGGCCCGCTCCCACCGCGACCCCTCGCCGGCCGCCCAGGGGTCGCGCGTCAGCTGCGCGGTGGACGAGCCGTGCTCGAACGTGCCGGACGTGGTCACGGCCATCAGCTCGGCCGCCCAGCGTCCCTCGTCCGGGCCGAGGACGTCGACCAGCTCGGACGGCGTCCACACGTACGTCTTTCCCTCGACACCGGCGGTGTCGGCGTCCAGCGCGGACGCGAACGCCCCCTCCGGTGTCCGCAGGTCGGCGAGCAGGAAGTCGCAGACCTCCTGCGCCATGCGCTTGCCCGTCGACTCGCCGGTCAGACGCCACCAGTGCAGGTACACCCGCGCCAGGAGGGCGTTGTCGTAGAGCATCTTCTCGAAGTGGGGCACGACCCATGAGGCGTCGACGCTGTACCGGGCGAAGCCCCCGGCCAGCTGGTCGTACATGCCGGACCGCGCCATGGCCGTCAGCGTTCGAGCGGCCAGACCCTCTGCGACCGAGGCGGTCTCACCGTCGCCCGCTGCCGCGTGGCGGAGCAGGAACTCGCACACCATCGAGGGCGGGAACTTCGGCGCGGTACCGAAGCCACCGTTCTCGCGGTCCTCCTCGCGCGCCAGTGTGCGCACCGCCTGAGCGAGCTCGTCCGCGGACGGGGGACGGTCACCCTCCGGCAGGGTGCTGTCGCCGAGCGCCTCGGCGATGCGCCGGCTGGACTCGAGCAGGTCATCGCGTCGCTCCGTCCACGCGTGGGTCACCGCGCCGAGGACGTCCGTGAACGACGGGCGTCCGTGCAGGGGCTGCGGCGGGAAGTAGGTCCCCGCGTAGAAGGGTCGGCCGTCCGGGGTCAGGAAGACCGTCATCGGCCAACCGCCCTGCCCGGTGAGCGCCTGCGTGGCGTTCATGTAGACGGCGTCGACGTCCGGGCGCTCCTCACGGTCCACCTTGATGCTGACGAACCCGGCGTTCATCGCCGAGGCGGTCGACTCGTCCTCGAAGGACTCGTGTGCCATGACGTGGCACCAGTGGCACGCGGCGTACCCCACCGACAGGAGCACCGGCACGTCGCGTTCTCGCGCCTCGACGAAGGCCTCGTCGCCCCACTCCCACCAGTCGACCGGGTTGTCCCTGTGCTGCAGCAGGTAGGGCGACGTCGCGGACGCGAGGCGGTTCGGCATGCCACCCACTCTCCCCCAGGGTCCGGGCGGCGTCGACCGTGGAGGCCGGGACGCACGGCTGCCCCGTCCCGGCACCAGCCCTGGGTCGGGGCCGCTCACGTCGTGTCAGCTGGTGGCCGAGGCCGCCGGCACCGAGCGCTGTCCGTCGGTCGTGGGGTCCGCCTCGCTCTCGGTGACCGCAGCGGCCACCTGCTCGACCAGCACCTCACGCACGGCCGCGACCACCCGACAAAGCCCGGTGTCGCACAAGGCACCTCACCCCGGATCGCAGATCGTCCCCTTTCTGCGATCGAGAGGGGGCTCACATCCGCAGAAAGGCCGCGATCTGCGACTCGGGCAGGGGTCAGAACAGCAGAAAGGCCGCGATCTGCGACTCGGGGAGGGTCAGCGGCGCGGGTCGCCGTGGGGGTCGTCGCGCGGCGTCTCGCGGTCTCCCTCGTGCGGGTCGGCGTCGGTGGGCGTGATCGTGGCCGGCCCCAGGACCTGCACGAGCCGCGCATACAGACGGCTCCCGAACCCGCGACGTTCCTCGGGCTGCTGCCCGCTGGCCTGGCTGGTCCCGCTCATCTCGACTCCTCGTCCGACGCCTCGGTACCAGCCTCTCCCGGTTCGGCGTCCGGCGCGCGTCCAGAAGACCCTTGCGCCTCGGCGGCGCGTGTGCGCTGCTCCTCCAGCTCGCGGTACCGGAGGCGCCGGACGCGACGCACCATGTCGAGCATCAGCAGCACGGTGACCGCGACCACCGCGAAGGTGGCGAGGAAGCCCAGGACGCCGGGGCCCACGGAGGTGGGGTCGAGCTCCTCCCCGGTGGGCGAAGGCGTCGACGCGAGCAGGTGACCGACCTCGAGCAGGGTCATCCTCGTGCCGCCGGACGCAACCCCGCGAACAGGTCGTCCTCGGGGATCGTCGTCTCGACGAGGGACTTCGCGAGCTCGTAGTCCTCGTAGGGCCACACCTTCGCCTGCAGCTCGGTCCCCATCGCGAAGAAGGCACCGTCCGGGTCGATCTGGGTCGCGTGGGCCAGCAGGGCGCGGTCACGCACGTCGAAGTGCTCGGCGCACTCGATGCGGGCGTGCACCGGACGCTCCTCGCGCTCCTCCCACCGCGCCAGCCAGTCCGCGTAGGGCGACTCGCGCCCCTCGGCCAGCAGCGCCTCGTGGTAGGCGACCAGCCTCGACCGGCTGAACGTCTGGTTGTAGTAGATCTTCGACGGCTGCCACGGCTCGCCGTGCCCCTCGTAGCGGCTCGGGTCTCCGGCGGCGTCGAACGCCTCCATCGAGACCTTGTGGCACATGATGTGGTCGGGGTGGGGGTAGCCGCCGTTCTCGTCGTACGTCGTCATGACGTGCGGGCGGAACTCGCGGACGAGGCGGACGAGCGGCGCCGAGGCGACCTCGAGGGGCTGGAGCGCGAAGCAGCCCTCGGGCAGCGGCGGGAGCGGATCCCCTTCCGGCAGACCGGAGTCGACGAAACCGAGCCACGTGTGCTGCACACCGAGCACCTCGACGGCGGCGGCCATCTCGCGCCGACGCACCTCGCTGATGTCCCGCAGGACCTCCGGGTCGTCCTTGAGCCGTGGGTTGAGGATGTCGCCGCGCTCACCGCCGGTGCAGGAGACGACGAGGACCTCGACGCCCTCCTCCAGGTACTTCACCATCGCCGGCGCGCCCTTGCTCGACTCGTCGTCGGGGTGCGCGTGCACGCACATGAGCCGTAGCGGCTCGTCCGCGTGGTGGTCCGCAGCTCGCGCAGTCACCGTGGTCCTTCCTGTCGTCACCCGTGTGCACTCTCGTCAGCCCGACCGGGGCCGCGCGGAAGCGGTCGGCCATGATGGACCGGACCCATCATGACGCCCCCGGAGGACCGCGGTGACCCAGGCCCCCACCGGCCGCCCGCCGGAGCGCTACGGCGACGACCGGCCGCAGTGGCACCGCACGCTCGCGCGCGTGCTGGTGGCTGCGCTGGCGGTCGTCGGGCTGGTCTGGGTGGTGTGGGCCGGAGTCGGCGCAGCCCGCCAGGACGTCCGGTGGCAGGACGTCGGGTTCGAGGTCCTCGACGCCACGGCCGTCGAGGTCACGTTCGACGTGACGGTGTACGCCGACGGCGGGGAGGCACCCGTGGTGTGCACTCTCGAGGCGCTGAGCCCCCGCTACGTGGTGGTCGGGCGGCTCGAGGTTCCGGTCGAGCCGGGCACGAGGGGAACCGTGCGACGCACGGCGACGGTGCTGACGCAGGAGACGGCGACGACGGCCGGGGTGGCGGACTGCCGCACGATCTGAGGCCCTGACTGTCTCAACCGAGGTGACGCCTGCGGAGCACCTTGTTAGGCTTGCTGCTTTCCACGTCCCCCGAGGATCCCCCGAGGGATCCCGACGACGTGAGGCGTCGCAGACTCCCACGCACCGTCAACCCGGACTCCGGGGCGCTCTGCCGCGAGACCAGCACTGAGGAGAGACATGACCGAGACCACCCAGAAGCTCGCCTGGCTGACCCAGGAGGCGCACGATCGTCTGAGCGCCGAGCTCGCAGAGCTCGTCGGACCCCGACGACTCGACATCGCGCGCCGGATCGAGGCTGCCCGCGAGGAGGGTGACCTCAAGGAGAACGGGGGCTACCACGCCGCCAAGGAGGAGCAGGGCAAGCAGGAGGCCCGCATCCGCCAGCTCGAGGAGCTGCTCCGCAACGCGAAGGTCGGAGAGGCGCCGCCCGACGACGGCATCGTCGAGCCCGGCATGGTCGTCCGTGCCGAGGTGGCCGGACGCGAGATGCACTTCCTGCTCGGCAGCCGCGAGATCGCCGAGGGCACCGACCTCGAGGTCTTCAGCGAGCGCTCGCCGCTCGGCGCGGCGATCCTCGGCAAGAAGGCCGGCGAGTCCGCCGAGTACACGGCACCGAACGGCACGACCGTCTCCGTGACGATCACCGCCGCGGAGCCATACCGGGTCTGACCCGCGCACACGACGACGAGGCCCCCGCACCGGTTCCGGTGCGGGGGCCTCGTCGTGCGTGGCCGGCTCAGCGGCTGGTGGCCCGCTTGTACTGCCAGTTCGCCACCGGGACGAAGACCAGCAGCACCGCGATCGACCAGATCACCGTGTAGAGCTCGGGGTTCTGCAGCGCCCAGCCGGTCGGCGCCGGCGCCCCCGCCCACTGGTTGCCGAAGAGGTCGCGCGCCGCCTGGGTGACGGCCGACACCGGGTTCCACTCCGCGAAGGCCTGCAGCGGCCCCGGCAGGGTGTCGAGCCGCACGAACGTGTTCGCGACGAACGTCAGCGGGAAGATGATGATGAACGAGGCGTTGTTGATCACCTCCGGGCTGGGCACGAGCATCCCGACCCAGGCGAAGACCCACGAGATCGCGTAGGCGAACAGGAGCAGCAGGCCGAACCCTGCGAGCGCCTCACCGACCGACGTGCTGATCCGCCACCCCACGACCAGGCCGGTCAGCGACATCACCACCAGCACGATGACGTTGTTGAGGACGTCGCTCAGGGTGCGGCCGGCCAGGACCGCCGACGGCGCCATCGGCAGCGAGCGGAAGCGGTCGATGATGCCCTTCTTGACGTCCTCGGCGAGGCCGGCCCCGGTGATCGTCGCCCCGAACACGACCGTCTGCGCGAAGATCCCGGCGATGAGGAACTCGCGGTACTCGCCCGCCCCCGCCTCGCCGCCGATGGCGCCGCCGAAGATGTAGGCGAACAGCAGCACGAACATGATCGGCGAGAGCGTGGTGAAGACCAGCAGGTCGGGCACGCGCTTGATCTTGATCAGGTTGCGCTTGGCCACGACGAGGCTGTCGCTGACCGCGGTGGTGGCGCTCATCGGCTCGGCTCCTTCTCGGTCCGGGTGGTGCTCCGTCTGCCGGACCCGTCGCCCGACCCGCCGTCGGCCTCCGGGTCGGCCTCGGCGGCGTGACCGGTCAGCGAGAGGAACACGTCGTCGAGGGTCGGGCGGCGGATGCCGATGTCGTCCACCGAGATCCCCGCGCTGTCGAGCCTTCGCAGCGCCTCGGTGAGGACCGCCGCCCCACCCGTGACCGGGACCAGCAGGCCCCTCGTGTGCTCCGACACGGTCGACTCGCCGACCGCGAGCGACTCGAGCAGGTCGCGCGCCTCCGCCAGCCTCGTCAGGTCGGACACCGTGATCTCCAGGCGCTCCCCACCGACCTGGGCCTTCAGCTCGTCCGCGGTGCCCTTCGCGATGACGATCCCGTGGTCGATCACGACGATCTCGTCCGCGAGCCGGTCCGCCTCCTCCAGGTACTGCGTGGTGAGGAGCAGGGAGGTCCCACCGGCCACCAGCGTCGAGATCACCTCCCACATGTCCGTGCGACCGCGCGGGTCGAGCCCCGTCGTGGGCTCGTCGAGGAAGAGCACCGGCGGGTCGGCCACCAGGGCTCCCGCGAGGTCCAGCCGACGGCGCATGCCGCCGGAGTACGTCTTGGCCGGCCGGTCGGCCGCCTCGGTGAGCCGGAACTGGTCGAGCAGCTCACGGGCCCGCTCCCGTGAGCGCTGGCGCCCCAGGTGGTAGAGCCGACCGATCATGTCGAGGTTCTCGAAGCCGGTCAGGTACTCGTCGACCGCCGCGTACTGCCCCGACAGGCCGATGCGGCGGCGCACGCCGCGCGGGTCGGACAGCACGTCGACGCCGCCCACCTCCGCGGTCCCCGCGTCCGGGTCGAGCAGGGTGCTCAGCACCCGCACCGCTGTCGTCTTCCCCGCGCCGTTGGGCCCCAGCAGGGCGACGACCGTGCCTCGCCTGACGTCGAGGTCGACTCCGTCCAGCGCGGTCACCTTGCCGTACTTCTTCACGAGCCCTCTGGCGCGCACCGCGTACTCGCCCTCGAAGCGTCCCTCCACCGCACAACTCCTCGCCTAGTCGAGATATATCGCGTTTCCGAAACACGTTATATCGCGAGTTCCTCCAGCCGGTCAACGACGTCGTGAAACCACCCTAGGGACGACGTCCGACAGTGCCGAACCACTTTTCGCCCCGGCCGGCGGGCGACCTCGGGGACGTTCCGTGCGAACCGGACGTCAGTGGAAGCGTGGCGGCAACCCCGCTGCGCGGAGCCGCTGCATCACCTCGTCGCAGTGCTCCGACCCCTTGGTCTCGAGCTGCACGCCGATCTCGACCTCGTCCACGCGCAGCTGGATCCCCGTGCGGACGTGCCCGACCTCGAGCACGTTGGCGTCGGTCTCCGCGAGCACGGCCATCAGCCGCGCCAGCTGACCGGGCCGGTCCGGCACCCGCACGCGGAACTGCAGGTACCGTCCGGCGGCCTGCATGCCGTGCCGGATCACACGCATCATCAGGAGGGGGTCGATGTTGCCACCGGACAGCACGGCCACGACGGGGGCCTCGAACGACGACGGGGCGTCCATCAGCGCAGCCACGGCCGCCGCCCCGGCCGGCTCGACGACCAGCTTCGCGCGTTCGAGCAGGAAGAGCAGTGCCCGCGAGAGCGCCTCCTCCTCGACTGTCACGATGCCGTCGACGAGGGACTCCACGAGCGCGAACGGCACGTCGCCGGGCCGACCGACCGCGATCCCGTCGGCCATCGTGGCCATCTCGGTCAGCGCGACCGGATGCCCGGCTGCGAGCGAGGGAGGGTAGGCCGCGGCCGACTCGGCCTGGACGCCGACCACCTGGACGTCGGGCCGCACCGCCTTGATCGCCGCCGCGACGCCGGCGAGCAGCCCGCCGCCGCCGGTGCACACCAGCACGGTGCGCACCTGCGGGCACTGCTCGACGATCTCGAGGCCCAGCGTGCCCTGCCCGGCGACCACGTCGGCGTGGTCGAACGGGTGGATCAGCACCGACCCGTGCTCCTCGGCGTGGGCCCTGGCCCGGACGAGGCACTCGTCCACGGTCTGGCCGTGGAAGACGATCTCGGCACCGTAGCCCCGGGTGGCCGCGACCTTGGGGATCGGGGCCCCGGTCGGCATGTACACGGTCGCGGAGATGCCGAGCAGCGAGGCGGCCAGGGCGACGCCCTGCGCGTGGTTGCCGGCGCTGGCGGCCACGACCCCTCCCGCGCGTTCCTCCTCGCTGAGCGCCGACATGCGCGTGTAGGCACCGCGGATCTTGAAGGAGCCTGCGCGCTGCAGGTTCTCGCACTTGAGGAAGACGTCGCCGCCCACCTTGGACGACAGTGCGCGGCTGAACTCGAGCGGGCGTCGGACGGATCACGTCCCGCAGGAGGACTCGCGCCGCCTCGATCTCGGCCAGGGTGACGGGCAGCGGCGGTCGGCCGGCTGAGGAGTCGACGACGGTGTGGACATGGGCGCTGATCCTGCCAGAGCCGGACGGGCACTCCGCGCCGCACGGTCCGCGGACACGTCAGCGGTGCGGGTCCGCGCCGGCCCGCGTCTGAGTCGGTCCCGTCTCCTCCGCGCGGGAGGCACGCCGCGCGATCCGGCCCGGGGGACGTCGGAGATCCACCTTGAGCTGCGGACGGCGCAGCCCCGGACGGGTGAACACCGCGACGGACGTGTCCTTCGTCCCCTGCAGCGAGTGCACGACCGTGTTGCCCACGGCGACGAGCGGGACCGCGAACAGGGCGCCGACGATGCCCGCGACGATCAGCCCCGTGCCGATGGCCAGCACGACCGCCAGCGGGTGGACCGAGACGGCCCGGCCGAGGACGAACGGCTGCAGCACGTGGCTCTCGACCTGCTGCACGCCGAGCACGATCGCCAGCATCACCAGGGCCTGGACGGGACCCAGGGCGACGAGGGCCACCAGCACGGCGACGGACCCGCTCAGCGAGCGCACCGACGATGGGCACGAACGCCCCGAGGAACACCAGCACCGCCAGGGGGATCGCCAGCGGCACGCCGAGGAGGGCGGCGCCCACGCCGATCCCGACCGCGTCCGCCGTGGCGACGATGATGGTCGCGCGGACGTACGCGGTGAGGGTCTGCCAGCCGGCCCGGGCGGCGGTGTCGAGGCGGCTGCGGGCTGCGAGCGGGAAGACCGTGGTGAGCCACGTCCAGATGCGCTCGCCCTCGTAGAGGAAGAACGCCAGGGCGAACAGGGTGAGCAGGGCGCCCGTCGACGAGCTCGCCCGCCGTCGCCGTTGCTGCGAGCGCTCCGGCCACGATCTGCTCGCTGTTGGCCGACACCCGCGTTGCGCAGCTCGGCCAGGTACTCGTCGATCTGGGCGGTGCCCAGGTTCAGCGGGCCCTCGCTGAGCCACTTCTGCACCTCGCCGAAGCCCTCGGTCGCCTGCACCCCCAGGTCGGTGAGCCCCGCGGCCAGCTGGGTGCCGACGAGGGTGAAGAGGCCGCCGACGACGACCAGCCCGGTGACCATCGTGATGGCCACGGCCAGGGACCGAGGCACCCGGCGCCGCTCGAGCACCGACACCATCGGGGTCATCAGGGCGCTCAGCAGGACGGCGACGAGGAGGGGGACGACGAGGACCTGCACCCGGTTGAGGGCCAGCATGAGCAGGTAGACCCCGCCTGCGATGACCGCCAGACGCCACGTCCAGGCGGCAGCGAGCCGCAGCGTCGGTGAGACCTGGCCGGCGGCACCGGCCCCCGTGTCGGTGCTCTCCGGCAGCTGCCCGCCGGTCACCGTCGCGTCCTCATGGCGTCAGTCTCCCCGATCGGAGGAGTCCGTGTGCGAGCACCGCCGCGGCACGCGGGTGGTCCCGGCCCAGCAACCCCGCCGCACAGAGCACAGACCGCTGGTCGACAGCCAGCGACGGGGTCGTGCGGGACGCGCCACCCTCCGGCGTGGTCACCCGTCGCGGGAGACAGCACGCGCCCGCGGACGGGGCCCGCGGCGTGTCGCAGCACGCCGCCTGATCCCACGACCGCGACCACGCGACGCAGGTCCTTGCCGGCTCGTGGTGGGGGACGGTGGCCTCGCGTGCCGCCGCAGAGCCACGGTGACGGCCAGCCGGGCGAGCCGAGGTCGTCGGCCACGTCCTCCTCGGGACGCGGGGCAGCCGGCCCGGGTCGGCGACCCGGTCGCCGCGGCCACGGCCGCGAGCCGGCCCTCGTCGTCACCGTCCAGCAGCCCCTCGGAAGCCGCGGCCCGCACGGTCGCGGTGGCCCCCCAGCGCATGCCCGAGGTCGCCCTCGACGGTGCGTGACCTCCACAGCGGGGCCACGACCTCCTTGCGCAGCGTCGCGTCCTCGCCCTTCGGGCGTGATCACCGAGTAGACGTCCGTCGTCGCCCCGCCCACGTCGACGACGAGCACGTCACCGAGCGGCGGCACGCCGTGCGCGGGAGCCCCGTCCGCGAGCACCTCGACCCCGCTGAGCACGGCGTCAGGCGTCGCGGCCCGCACGAGGGAGGCGAAGCCTGGTCCGCGCGAGAGCCCCTTGCCGCCGATCACGTGGCGCAGGAACACCTCCCGGATCGCCGACCGCGCCCCCTCGGGCTCGAGGGTGCCGATCCGCGGCAGCACGTTGGGCGCTGCCACCGCGGCTCGTGCCGGTCGAGGCGAGGACCGCCATCACGTCGGCGGTGACGATCGCGTTGCCGGCCACCACGACGGGAGCGCCGCAGGCGCGCCTTGGCGAGACGAGAAGCGTTGTGCCGTAGCACGCTCGCGTTGCCGCCGTCTGTGCCGCCGACCAGCAGCACGACGTCGGGGCGCGCCGCCCGTAGCGTGGTCACGTCATGACCGTCGAGGGGACCGCACGCGACGTGCACGACCTTGGCCCCGGCGGAGAGGCCGACCCGGTGGCCGGCCTCGGCGGTGACGGCCTGCTCGTAGCCGACGACGGCCAGGCGCAGCCCACCGCCCGCGCTCGAGCAGACCCGCAGGTCGGGTCGGGACGCCGCGCAGGAGGCGAGCTCCTCGACGACCGCGTCGAGGCCGACCAGCACGTCGCTCTCCACCGTCGTCCGGTGCGACCGCCGTGCCCAGCACCTCCCCCGCGCGCGGGCCCGTCAGGGAGACGGCGACGGCCTTGGTGAAGGTGGAGCCGACGTCGACGCAGACGGCCGTCTCCGGCGGGCTCACCCCTCGAGAGCCGCGGCAAGGTCGGCGACGAGGTCCTCGACGTCCTCGATGCCGACCGACAGCCGCACGAGGTCGGAGGGCACCTCCAGGGCTCGGAGCCGGCCACGGAGGCGTGCGTCATGCGACCGGGGTGCTCGATCAGCGACTCGATCCCACCCAGCGACTCCGCCAGGGTGAAGACCCTGGTGGCGGCGCAGATGTCGAGCGCAGTCCGCTCGTCGGCGACCCGGAACGAGACCATGCCGCCGAAGCGGCGCATCTGCCGGGAGGCCAGGTCGTGGTCGGGGTGCGACGCCAGGCCGGGGTAGATGACCTGCGAGACGCGCGGGTGCTCGGACAGGTAGTCGGCGACGGCCTCGGCGTTGTCGCAGTGCCGGTCCATCCGGACGGCCAGCGTCTTCAGGCCGCGCAGGGTCAGCCACGCGTCGAACGGACCGGCGACGGCACCCAACGCGTTCTGGTGGAACCCGATCCGGTCCGCCAGCCCCTCGTCCGTGCCGGGAACGACGCCGCCGTCACCGACGACGAGCGCGCCGCCCACGACGTCGGAGTGCCCGCCGCAGTACTTGGTCGTGGAGTGCACGACGACGTCGGCGCCGAGCGCGAGCGGGTTCTGCAGGTACGGGGTCGCGAAGGTGTTGTCCACGACGAGCAGGGCGCCTGCCTCGTGGGCGATCCCGGCGAGAGCGGCGATGTCGGAGACGCCCAGCAGCGGGTTCGTCGGCGTCTCGCACCAGACGACCTTCGTCGACCCGGGACGGACGGCGGCGCGGACGGCGTCGAGGTCGCTCAGGTGCGCGGGAGTGTGCTCGACCCCCCAGCGCGTGACGACCGTGTCGACGAGCCGGAACGTGCCGCCGTACGCGTCGTCGGGCAGGACCAGGTGGTCCCCCGGGCTCAACACGGTGCGCAGCAGCGTGTCCTCGGCGGCCAGCCCGGACGCGAAGGCGAACCCGTGGGTGCCGCCCTCCAGCGCCGCCAGGCAGTCCTGCAGCGAGTCACGGGTCGGGTTGGCGGAACGCGAGTACTCGTACCCGCCGCGAAGCCCGCCCACGCCGTCCTGGGCGTACGTCGAGACCTGGTAGATCGGCGGGACGACCGCGCCGGTCGTGGGGTCGGGCTCGCTGCCGACGTGGATGGCTCGGGTGGCGAACCCGGACTTCTCGAAGGCCGGCTGCGACGACTGGCTGCTCTCGTGGGTCACCGCACGGAGCCTAGTCGCGGAGCTCAGGAGGCAGGCGGGCCGGTCGGTGGCACCGGGCCACGGCGACGCACCACCACGACGGTCAGCACGACGAGCAGGACCCCGAGACCGGCCAGCACCGCACCGGCGAGCGCGGACGACGTCCCCCGCAGAGGGCCGGTCGACCCGAGTGCGCGCAACCAGGGACCTGCCGCCAGCACCGCCACCACGGGAACCAGCAGGGCCTGCGTGACGGCCCACCGCCGCACGCTGGGCAGCAGCGCCCTCAGCTCCAGCTGCGCCCGGGGCTCGACCACGGCGCTCCACGAGGCGCCGACGTGCACCGCGTGCACGAGGGCCCCGACCGGGAGCAGCAGCCACAGCGGGACCGGCGCGTCCAGCACCATGAGGCCCGCCAGCAGGGCGAGCATCGTCGGCAGGGGGGACGTCGGCAGCGCCGCGGCACCCACGGCGATCGCGAGCGCCACAGGGCCCGTCAGGGGCCCGAACCTCTCCTGGCCGGCCCCCACCTCGACCGAGAAGAGGACGAGGAGCGCGAGGCAGCCGACACCCAGCCGGAGCTGCAGTCCGGTGACGACCGGACCGGGTGCCTTCCCCTCGCTCTCCCACGTCGTCTCGACCAGCTCGAGAACCGTTCGAGCAGAACGCTGGACACTCATCGGCGCACCCGTTGCCGGCGGCGTTCCCGCTCCCTCAGCATGCGGGCCACGCCACCGGCGTCACCGTGGACGACCGTGACCCCCAGGGCCCGGAGCCGGTCGAGCCGCACCGCGCGCTCGGCCAGCACGAGTCGTGCCGCGACCACCTCGCGACGCGTCCGCATCCCGAGCGAGAGCGGTCCAGGGAGCACGTCGACGGCGACCACCTGCGTCCCACGGCGTTGGAGCGTCTCCGCCAGCCCGGCCACCGGCTCGTCGAGCAGAGGCGACACCAGCACGGCCACCATGCCCGGCTGCACGACGCCCTGACGCAGCAGCAGCCGTCGTGCCGCGGCGTACACGCCCACCTCGACGAGCTGTCCGCGGAGTCTGCGCAGCTGACGGCGTCCCGTCCGCGGCGGGACCGACAGACGCGGGCGCGAGAGGTCGATCATCGACACCCGGTCGCCCTGGTCGAGGAACGACCGGGCGAGCGTGACCGCCGTCCGCACGGTGACGTCGAGACTGGAGCCCCGGACGCTGGCACCCACTCCCCCCGGTCCGGGTGGACGCGGCCAGGCGGCGACGTCGGCGCCGACGTCCAGCCTCGTGTCGAGCAGCAGCACGACGTCGGCATCCGCGTCGACGGCGGTCCGACGCACGTGCAGGGTCCCGCGCCGCGCGCTCACCCTCCAGTCGATCCGCTTCAACCGGTCGCCGGCGCGGAACTCCCTCACGTCCAGAAGGTCTCCACCCTCTCCAGGCCGCCGCGTGCGGTGGGCGCCGACCATCCCGCCGAGCCGGGGTGGCAGCGGGGCAGGCGCGGGCCGGTCGGGGGCGGGAAGCACGCGCACCGTGTGCTGGCGACCGACCACCGGCTCGGCCACGACCAGCGCGTCAGCGTCCGACCGCGCGGACGTCGGGGCGCGCGACCAGCACCTTGCCCCACAAGGGCAGACTCCACGCGCTGGGTGAGACGGCGGGTGGCGCCCGTGGGTGCCGTGCGCCACGAGCACCTCGACCCCGAAGGGCATCTCCCGGCCCTGCGGCAGCCTGACGACCGCAGCGTCCGCCGCCCGGCGGCAGACGGACGTCGACGGCCACGGTGACCTCCTCACCCTGGCCCGTCATGGTCGGCGCGCCGTGCCAGACCGCGCTCGCGCCGGGTGCCGCGACGCCGGCCCCGCGAGGCCGAGCGCGCGCGGCCGACGACATCGCCAGCACCGTCCCGAGTACGAGCGGCGCGGCGAGCACGACGACGTCGGCCCGACCGGTCACGAGCCCCAGCGCCGGCAGGAGCACGCAGAGCATGGCGGCACGCCTCAGCGACCTGGCTCCCTGCCAGCGCGGGGTCACGGTCCGCCGCGACGCGTGCTCGGGCGTAGGGACCCGGTCGAGGAGGTCCCTGACGACGTCGCTGCCCGTCGTACCCGTCGACCAGGTCTCCGGCGCGAGGGTCAGGCGGTGCGCGAGAACCGATGTGGCGCAGGTCTTGACGTCCTCGGGAAGCACCACGTCCCGACCGTCGATGACGGCGAGCGCGCGGGCGACCAGCACCAGCGCGAGCGACCCGCGCGGCGAGGCGCCGACCTCGACCTGGGCGTGACCGCGCGTGGCCCGCGCCAGCGAGACCGCGTACGCGACGACGTCGGGGTCGACGTCCACCTGCTCGACGCCGGCCTGCAGGCGCAGCAGGCCCTCGGCGTCGACGACGGCGTCGACGGACGTCGCCTCCTGGCGGCGGGCGAGGCGCCGTCCGACGACGTCCATCTCCTCGTCGGGTCCGGGGTACCCGAAGTCGAGGCGCAGCAGGAACCGGTCGAGCTGGGCCTCCGGCAGCGGGTAGGTGCCCTCGTACTCGATCGGGTTGGCCGTGGCCAGCACGTGGAAGGGGCGAGGAAGCGCGAACGTGCGGCCCTCGACCGTGACCTGCCCCTCCTGCATCGCCTCGAGCAGGGCCGACTGGGTCTTCGGGGGCGTGCGGTTGATCTCGTCCGCGAGCAGCAGGCCCGCCATCACCGGGCCGGGGTGGAAGACGAACTTCGCGCCGCCCGGGTCGTACACGAACGACCCGGTCACGTCGGCGGGCAGCAGGTCGGGCGTGCACTGCAGCCGCCGGAAGTCCAGCCCCAGCGCACCGGCGAGGCTGCGGGCCGCCAGGGTCTTGCCGGTGCCGGGCACGTCCTCGATCAGCACGTGCCCGCCGGCCAGCACGGCCGCGAGCGCCAGCCGGAGGCTGGGCAGCTGGCCGACCACCACCTGGCCGACCGCCTCGAGCGTGCGCAGGGACGTGCGGGCGACCTCCTCGAGGGAGGACGGGGTACGCCCGGCGCGGCCTCCGGCGGAGAGGTCCTCAACGAGCGGCTCGGGCATCGTTCTCCTCGGGTGGGTCGATCTCGTCCAGGCGGTCGAGCAGCCTGCCGGCGAGGTCTGTGGCGGCGGGTCGCGGCGGCCCACCGGGCGCGTCCCCCAGCAGGTCGTACAGGTGGTCGCCCAGCAGCTGCCGGGCACGCGGGCTCGTCGCGGGGACGCCGAGCCGGTGCAGTCTCGCGGCCGCCAGCCCGCGCAACCGGGGCAGGAGCACGTGGGGGACGCGTGCGGGTTCGGCGTCGAGCTGCTCGAGCGCCCCGGCCGTCAGCAGCACCTGGTGCCACCCGACGCCGCGGTCGATCTCGGGCTCGAGCGTCCAGCCGACGACCGGTGCCGGGGCGACCACCTGCACGGCGAGGGTGGCTGCGCCGATCGACCACGGCGATGGCGACGAGATGGCCGGTGTCGATGCCCACCGACCACGCGGCCCCGCCCGAGAGCAGGGTCGCGACCCCGGCGCGGACGGTCGCGCCACGCAGTCTCGAACGTGGTGCGTGCTCGACCCGTGGCGTGGACTCAGCCACGGCCGGCTCGCTCCTCGAGCGAGGCGGCGATGGCTTCGAGGTCCGCCGCGGCACGCTGTGCAGCACGCTCGTCGAGAGGCACCGACGAGAAGCGCGCCCGGTGGTAGAGGTGCAGCAGGTCGTCCGTCGCCCCCGCGTCGGCACCGAGCGTCCGGAGCAGGTCCGCGCTGAACTCGCTCGGCGTCTCGTGCGGCGGGCGCGGCACCCCGCGGTCCCGGGCGCCCGCCTCCAGGTCCTCCCAGCAGCGCACCACCTCGTCGGCCACGCCCAGGTGGTCGCCGGACCTCAGCCGCAGGGCACCGTCCGCCACCGCGCGACGCAGCACACCCAGGTGCACGGTCGTCGCGTCGCCGGCCGGGTCGCTCGGCGGCAGGTCGGCCTCCGAGGCGCCGTCGTCGCGCGAGACCCGCAGCAGGGAGCGGACGGCCAGCGCGACCAGCATGGAGACGACCAGGACCGACACCGACGGCAGCCAGCCGGGTGCGGCCAGCTCCGGCTGCGCCTGCGGCTCGGCCGTCACGGTCTCGTCCGTGCTCGGAGCGGTCGGGGTGACCAGTCCGGTGCTGACCCATCCGCCCAGCCGGTCGGTTCCGAACTCCACGGGACCTGCTGTGGCGACCAGGGCGGCCGCCCCAGCCAGCAGCACGGCCACGAGGACCGCCAGCAGCGGCACGCCGGAGATGCGACGTGGTGCTGCCGGGACGCGAGAGGGTGCCGCGGTCACCGTCGCACCCTGGCACACGAGCGTCGCGGCGGGAACGCCATGACGGCCGTCGTGGTTGAACGGTGATGTGCGCACCCCGCGCCGCACCCCGAGGAGGAGCACCTGATGGGACTGTTCGGCAGCCGAGGCCCGACCACCGCCGAGACCGCGCTGCCCGGCCGGGCGACGCGCTCGTACGACGTGCCGGAGACCCACGAGGTGCTCGGCACCCCGATGGCCGGCCCGTGGCCCGACGGCACCGCGGTCATGTACGTGGGGATGGGCTGCTTCTGGGGCGCCGAGCGCATCTTCTGGCAGCTGCCGGGCGTGGTCACGACCGCGGCCGGGTACATGGGCGGGTTCACCCCGAACCCGACGTACCAGGAGACCTGCACCGCGCGGACGGGTCACACCGAGGCCGTCCTCGTGGCCTACGACCCCGCCGTGCTGCCGCACGACCACGTGCTGAAGGCCTTCTGGGAGAACCACGACCCGACGCAGGGCGACCGGCAGGGCAACGACCGGGGTTCGCAGTACCGCTCGGCCGTGTACTGGACGACGTCCGAGCAGGAGGCCGCAGTGCGCGCGACGCGCGACGCGTTCGCGCAGGAGCTCGAGAGCCACGGGTACGGGGCGATCACCACGGAGCTGCGCCCCGCCGCGGAGGCGGGCGAGTTCTACTACGCGGAGGACTACCACCAGCAGTACCTGTTCAAGAACCCCGGCGGCTACTGCAACCACGGCCCGAACGGGCTGACGTGCCCAGTGGGTCTCGTGCGCCAGGACCAGCTGCCGGCCCAGCAGGACGTGCTGCCACCCAGCTGAGGCTCAGGCGGTACCGCGGACCTCCGCCACCGCACGCCGTACCGCGTCCAGGCTGCGCTCGACGTCGTCGGCGGTCGTCGACCAGTTGCTGACCGACACGCGCAGGACCGCGCGGTCGTGCCAGCGCGAGCCGGAGATCCACGTCGTGCCGTCGTCGAGGATGGCGCGCACCACCTGCTGGGTGGTCGCGTCGTCCTCGAGGGCGACGCAGACCTGGGTGAACACGACGTCGTGGAGCACCTCGACGCCGTCGATGGCGCCCAGCCCGTCCGCGAACGCCCGTGCGTGTGCGCAGAAGCCGTCCACCAGGTCGACGACGCCCCGCCGACCGAGTGAGCGCAGGACAGCCCACACGGGCACGGCACGGCCCCGGCGGGACATCTCGGGCACCAGCTCGTGGGAGTCGCCGGTCTCGTCCCGGATGAGGTACTCCCCCTGGGCGGACATCGCCGCCCTCAGCACGGCCGCGTCCTTGACGACGGCGATGCCGCAGTCGTAGGGGACGTTGAGGGTCTTGTGCGCGTCGGTCGCCCACGAGTCCGCCCCCTCGTACCCGGCGGTCAGGTGCCGGCAGGTCGGCGACGCCGCCGCGAACAGGCCGAAGGCGCCGTCCACGTGCACCCACGCGGCGTGGCGGCGAGCCACCTCGACAGCCCCGGTGAACGGGTCGAACGCTCCGGAGTGGATGTTGCCCGCCTGCAGCACGACGATCGTGGGGGTGCCGGCGTCGGCGGCGAGGAGCTTCTCGTCGAGAGCCTCGACGAGCATCCGTCCCTGGTCGTCGACGGGCACCCTCTCCGGCGCACCCAGGCCGAGGTACCGCAGCGCCAGGTCGACGCTGACGTGGCTCTCCTCCCCGACCAGCACCCGGACGCGCGGACCGCCGGCCAGACCCTGGCGGTCGGGGTCCCACTCCTTGCTCGCCAGCACCGCTCGGCGGGCGGCCGCGAGGCACGTGAAGTTCGCCATCGTCGCGCCGGTCACGAAGCCGACCCCCGCTCCCCCGGGCAGTCCCAGGAGGTCGAGGACCCAGGCGGCCGCGGCGTCCTCGACCGCCGCGTGCGCCGGCGTGACCTGGCGCATCGCGCTGTTCTGGTCCCAGGCGCTGACCAGCCAGTCCGCGGCGAGCGCGGCCGGGTGGCTCCCGCCGATCACGAAGCCGAAGAAGCGCCCGGACGGCATCGCCGCGAGGCCGGGAAGGCAGGCGCGTGCGAGGTGGTCGACGACGTCGGCGGGGGCGGTCGGTCCGTCGGGGAGCCGCGGGTCGAGGGCGGACGCCACCTCGTCGACGGACTGCCGGGCGGGCACGTCCCGGTCGTCCAGGCTGTCCAGCCAGGTGCGCGCGTGCCCGTGCGCCCGGTCGAGCGCCGTGTGCGTGTCCTCCGGTCGGCTCGTCATGCCGCCAGTGTGGGGTGCGGGACCGGCGCCCGACTACTCCTCGTGCGAGTGGACGAGCGCCTCAGGTCCCGGGAAGTAGAGGGTCTCGTGACCGGTGTCGGACCACCGGACGACGAAGGGCGGGGCACCGTCCGACCCGTGCACCTCCAGCACCTCGCCGTCCCTCGCCGGGTCGTCGACGTGGGTGCCGGGGACGATGATCCGATCGCCGACCGCAGCCTTCATGATGACCTCCCGATCCTGGGCGCCCTCCGGCCAGGGCAGGCCCGGTCCCGCCACCCTCCTGTCCGTAGGGCAGGGGCACCAGGGTCGAAGGGCCCTTCGCCGAGACGCCCCCCGACGGACCCGCAGTTCGTCTACGGTCAGGGGACATGAGTCCGTCGTCGTACGCAGCTCCCGGCCGCGGGGTGGCCGGCTGGGACGCACAACACGCGGCATCCAAGCCCGAACCCGGCCCCCCTCACCCCGCCGTCGTGGAGGCCGCCTCGGCGAGACCTCCCGGCCGGGCGCTCGACATCGCCTGCGGCACAGGGCGACACAGTCTGTGGCTCGCCCAGCAGGGATGGCGCGTCACCGGCCTGGACTTCTCGATCGAGGGCCTCACCAAGGCGTCCGCCGCCGCTGACAAGTCGGGGCGGATCGTCGACTGGGTCCTTGCCGACGCGCGCGCGTGGGACCCACCGGGTGACCCCTACGACCTCGTCCTGCTGTCGTTCGTCCAGCTGCCCGAGGTGCTGGAGCGCGCCACCGCGTGGATCGCCCCGGGCGGTCTGCTGGTCACCGTGGGCCACGCCGTCCGCAACCTCGACCGAGGGCGTCGGCGGCCCCAGCGACCCGCGGCTCCTGCACGACCACGTGCACCTGGCCGCCCGGGCCACCGGCGCCCGTCTGCGCGTGCTCCGGGCCGCCGAGGTCGCGCGCGACACCCCCGAGGGCACCGTCTACGACGCCGTCGTGGTGGCGGAGCGCCCGGGCACCCGCCCCTAGGTCGGCCGACGGGCGGCCCTACAGCGGTGACGGTGGTGGTGGCCCGAGGACGGCGAACCGAGGCATGAGCCAGTGCACCAGCGGGCCGATCGAGAACGCGAACAGGACGGTGCCGACGCCGAACGTGCCGCCGAGGGCCCAGCCCGCCGCGACGACGCCGACCTCGATCATCGTGCGGGCCAGCCGGATGGACACGCCGGTGCGCCGGTTCAGACCGGTCATCAGGCCGTCGCGAGGGCCGGCGCCGAAGCGGCTGCCGATGTACGCGGCGGTGGCCACGGCGTTCAGCAGCACCCCTGACGCGAAGAGCGCACCTCGCAGGAGCCAGCGCGGGTCCCCGTCGCCGTGGACGACGTCGGGGATGAGCGCGAGCGCCACGTCGACGGCGACACCGATCACCAGCACGTTGCTCACCGTCCCGAGACCTGGCCTTTCCCGCAACGGGATCCAGAGCAGCAGCACCACGACACCCGTGAGGACGGTGACCGTCCCGAACGTCAGCCCGGTGCTGCGGGCGACCCCCTGGTGCAGCACGTCCCAGGGGATGTTGCCGAGCTCGGACCGGACGACCATCGCCATGCTCAGGCCGAACGCGAGCAGTCCGGCGTACAGCTGGACCGTGCGGTGGACGAGCCGGCGCCCACCAGCACGACCGGTGGCCACGGAGGTCAGGAGGCGAGGTACGCGAGCAGGTCGGCGCGGGTCAGCACCCCGGCCGGCTTGCCGTCGACCACGACCATGACGGCGTCACGCTTCTGCAGCTCGGCGCGCGCCGTCTCGATCGGCTCGCCGCCACCGACGAGCGGCAGCGGCGCGGCCATGTGGCGCTCGACCGGGTCGTGCAGGGTCGCGGCCCCGGCGAAGACGGCGTCAAGCAGGTCGCGCTCGCTCACCGACCCGGCCACCTCGCCCACCATCACGGGGGGCTCGGCCTTGACCACGGGCATCTGGGAGACCCCGTACTCGTGCAGGATCTCGATCGCGTCGCGGACCGTCTCCTGCGGGTGCGTGTGCACGAGCTCGGGCAGGTCCCCGGACTTGCCGCGCAGCACGTCGGCGACCGTGGCCACCGACGCCTCCGAGCGGGCGAAGCCGTACGAGGCCATCCAGCCGTCGTTGAAGATCTTGCCGAGGTAGCCGCGTCCGGAGTCGGGGAGCAGGACGACCACGACGTCGTCGGGCCCGAGCTCGCGGGCGACCTCGAGCGCTGCCACGACCGCCATGCCGCAGGAGCCGCCGACGAGCAGCCCCTCCTCGAGGGCCAGGCGCCGTGTCATCTCGAACGAGTCGGCGTCGCTGACGGCCACGATGCGGTCGGGGACGGCGGGGTCGTACGCGGTCGGCCAGAAGTCCTCGCCCACACCCTCGACGAGGTAGGGCCGTCCGGTGCCGCCCGAGTACACCGAGCCCTCGGGGTCGGCGCCGATGACCTGAACCCGGCCACCGGCTGCGGCGTCACGGCCGTGCGAGGCCTCCTGCAGGAAGCGACCTGTCCCGGTGATCGTGCCGCCGGTGCCGACGCCCGTGACGAAGTGCGTGACACGCCCCTCGGTGTCGGCCCAGATCTCCGGTCCGGTGGTCTCGTAGTGGCTCTCAGGGCCCATGGGGTTCGAGTACTGGTCCGGCTTCCAGGCGCCCTCGGTCTCGCGGACGAGCCGGTCGCTGACGGAGTAGTACGAGCTCGGGTGGTCGGGCGCGACGGCGGTCGGGCACACGACGACCTCGGCCCCGTAGGCCTTGAGGACGTTGCGCTTGTCCTCGCTGACCTTGTCCGGGCACACGAAGACGCAGTGGTAGCCGCGCTGCTGGGCCACGAGCGCGAGGCCGACACCGGTGTTGCCGGAGGTCGGTTCGATGATCGTGCCCCCGGGCTTCAGCTGGCCCGACTCCTCCGCGGCGTCGACCATCTTCACCGCGATGCGGTCCTTCACCGACCCGCCCGGATTGAGGTACTCCACCTTGGCCAGCACGGTCGCGCCGATGCCGTCGGTGACGCGGTTGAGGCGCACCAGGGGGGTGCCGCCGATGAGATCGAGGACTGAGTTCGCGTACTTCACGAGATGCATCGTCCCAGAGGTCCGGTTGGCTAGCCTCGTCGGCATGTCGAGAGCCAGTCGGGCACGCCGCATCGCGGCCGCCGCCGCCTACGGGGGCGGCGGGCTCACGTTCCTCGGGGTCGCGGGGGTCGGCCTGCTGGCGGCTGAGGCGCGTGCTCGCACGGCGGGCGATCGGCCAGCCGTTCGGGCTGGTCGGTCCGCACACCTCTGGCGTCTACGGGCAGAGCACCGGAGAGCCCATCCATCTGGCCCTGCTCGGGGACTCGTCGGCCGCGGGGCTCGGCGTGCACTCGCCCGAGGAGACGAGCGCGGCGATCATCGCCAGCGGCCTGTCGGCGCTCTCCGGGCGCCCCGTGCACCTGACGAACGTCGCGGTCGTCGGAGCGGAGTCGAAGCGGCCTCGAGCGGCAGGTCGACCACCTGCTCGGCGAGGTCGGGGCGCCGGACGTCGCCGTGATCCTCGTCGGCGCCAACGACGTGACGCACCGTGTCCGCCCGTCAGTCGCCGTCCGTGCCCTGGTCGACGCCGTGACGAGGCTGCGCGAGCTCGACGTCGAGGTCGTCGTGGGAACGTGCCCCGACCTGGGCACGCTGACCCCCGTCCCCCAGCCCCTGCGCTCGGTCGGACGCCGCCTCAGCCGCGAGATGGCGGCCGCACAGACCATCGGCGTCGTCGAGGCGGGCGGCCGGACCGTGTCGCTGGCCACGCTCCTCGGAGCGGAGTTCGAGGCGTCACCGCGCGAGCTGTTCAGCCAGGACGGCTTCCACCCCAGCGCTGCGGGGTACGCGCGCTGCGCGGCCGCGCTGCTGCCCAGCGTGTGCGCCGCGCTGGGGGTGTGGGTCGAGGGCGCCGAGCCTGTCCCCGACCAGCGACGCGGCGAGGGGGTCGTGCCGATCGCGGAGGCCGCGGTGACGGCGGCGGACGACGCCGGCACGGAGGTGGCCCCCACCCGCGTCGCCGGCTCCGAACGAGGCCCGTTCGGTCGCTGGACGATGATCCTGCGGCGACGGCGCACCCCCGTCCCCCCGGCGGAGGCGCCGCACGAGGACCTCGAGAAGGAGGTCGAGAAGGACCCCGACGAGGGCACGGGCCAGGGCAAGGACGACGGGGGCGACCCGCAGCAGAACGCGGTGGCTACCGGCCCGTAGAGTCGGTACCGGCAGAGCAGCCAGCACCCAGCCCAGGAGGAGCCATGCCCGAGGCCGTCATCGTCGCAGCCACGCGTACCCCCATCGGTCGCGCGTTCAAGGGCTCGCTCACCGGGGTCCGCCCCGACGACCTGGCCGCCCACGCGGTCACGTCGGCGCTCGCGCAGGTGCCGGCGCTGGACCCGTCCGAGATCGACGACCTGTACCTGGGCTGCGCCGAGCCGTGGGGCGAGCACGGCTCGAACATGGCGCGCGTCGTCGCCGTGCTGACCGGTCACGACGGCCTGCCGGGCTCAACGGTCAACCGGTTCTGCGCGTCCAGCGTGCAGACGACGCGGATGGCCTTCCACGCCATCAAGGCCGGCGAGGGCGACGTGTTCGTCTCGGCCGGCGTCGAGATGGTCTCCCGCTACGCGGCGTTCAAGGGCGCCGGGCAGAGCAACGACGAGTGGCTGAACCCGAGGTTCGACGACGCGCGTGAGCGCACCGCCCGCACAGCCGTCGACAACTCGCCGTGGATCGACCCCCGCGAGCAGGACGGGCTGCCCGACGTCTACGTGGCGATGGGGCAGACCGCCGAGAACGTGGCGCACCTCAAGGGCGTGTCGCGCCAGGCGCAGGACGAGTGGGCCGTCGAGTCCCAGAACCGCGCCGAGAAGGCCCAGGCGAACGGGGTCTTCGCCCGCGAGATCACCCCGGTCACCCTGCCGGACGGCTCCGTGATGGACACCGACGACTCCCCGCGCGCCGGCACCACGCTCGAGGGCGTCAGCGGCCTCAAGCCCGTGTTCCGCGAGACCGGCACGGTGACGGCGGGCAACGCGTGCCCGCTGAACGACGGCGCCGCGGCGCTGGTGGTCATGAGCGACACCAAGGCGGCCGCAGCTCGGGCTGACCCCGCTCGCGCGGGTCGTCGCGACCGGCGTCTCCGCCCTGTCGCCCGAGATCATGGGCCTCGGCCCGGTCGAGGCCAGCAGGCAGGCGCTCGCCCGCGCCGGGATGACGATCGGCGACATCGACCTCGTCGAGATCAACGAGGCGTTCGCCGCGCAGGTGATCCCCAGCGCGGACGAGCTCGGCATCGACCGCGACAAGCTCAACGTCCACGGCGGCGCGATCGCGCTCGGTCACCCGTTCGGGATGACCGGTGCCCGGATCACCACGACCCTGCTCAACGCGCTGAGCATCCACGACGGCCAGTTCGGCCTCGAGACGATGTGCGTCGGCGGCGGCCAGGGCATGGCGATCATCTTCGAGCGCGCTCAGCTAGGGCCTTCCGCATGCGCTTCAGGCGGGGCCGGGGTGGCGACAGCGACGACACGTCCTCCGTCGACGCGTTCTGGCGCTGGTGGGCCGGCGGAGGAACCGCCGAGGTCGAGCGGTGCATCGGCACCGGGGACTTCTCCCCGGTGGTGGGCCCGCTCGCCTCGGCCGTCGCGGCGATCCACCCGGCGCTCGACTGGGAGCTCGGGGCCGGCAGCCGGAGCAGGCACCGCCTCGTCGTGACCGCCGCCGGGAACCCCGCCCTTCGGGCCGCCGCGCGGCGATGGCACCGGGCTGCGCCCGCCGAGAGCGCGACCTGGGAGTACGCCGACACGCGCCAGCCCGTGGGTGAACCCGTGGTGCTCGACGTGGCCGGCCACGCGGTGCGCTCGGACGACGTCACCGCCTCGACGTGGGCCGACGACGGTCGGGCCGTGGTCGACGTGCGTCTGGCGGCCCCCGTCCTCGCCCTCATGTCCCGCCAGGACGCGTTGCGCGCCACCTTCCTGCTGCTGGACCAGGTGCTCGGCGAGGAGGCCGTGGAGACCTGGGTGGGCCAGATCCTGGTGGACGGGCACGACGGGGTTCCCGTCGACGAGGGGACCGCACCCGGTCGTCGTCCCCCTGGGCGACCTCCCCGGGGTCGTCGCGGCGTTCGCCGAGCGGTTCGTCCGAGGACGGCGAGCCCGCGTGGCGGATCATGGAAGGCACCGCACGCGACGGCAGCCTGCTGCTCGCGATGAGCCGGGTGCCGCTCCGGCCGATGGTCGCGCCCCACCTGGACACGCATGTGCGCGTCGACGTGGGCTTCGCCGAGCGCACCGACCAGGGCCTGCCCGGACCACGAGCGCTCGATGCCCTGCGTGGCCTCGAGCAGCAGCTGGAGGAGCTCGTCGGGGTCAGCGGAGCGGTGCTGGCGCACGAGACGTCGTCCGGACGCCGGACACTCCACCTGTACGTGGACTCCACGACCCCCGCCGCCGAGCAGGTACGGGCCGCCGTCGCCGACTGGACGGACGGGGCCGTGCGCGTCTCGGTGGCCACCGACCCCGCGTGGGAGCACGTCGAGCAGCTGCGCTGACCCGCCCACCCCGACCCCCGGCCCTTCGCGAGGTGGAGGTGGGGTGGGGATGGGGGTGGGGGTCAGAGGGCCCGGCGCAGCGCCGTGAGCCGACGCCCCACCTCAGGGTCCCCGTCGGGGCCGAGAGCCGCGAGCGCGTCGGTGACCAGCACCGTGAGCTGGTCACCCCAGGCGTGAGGGGCCAGCTCCGGCACGGGGCGCCGCTCGCGGCCCTCGGCGTCGGCGGCCGCGTCGGCCAGGTGCTGGAGCTCGGCACGGACCAGCGCCGCCGGCGCCCGGGAGCCGAGGGTTGTCAGACGCGCGACGACCCGGCGCAGCTCGCGCGCCGGGTCGTCGACCTCTCCCGTCAGGGACACGGTTCGAGCCGCAGGTCAGTCGCTTCCGCGGAGGATCGAGATCAGACGCAGCATCTCGATGTACAGCCAGATCAGGGTGACCACGAGACCGAACGCGGCCAGCCAGGCGTACTGCTGCGGCAGGCCGCTGTTCACGCCGCGGTCGATGTAGTCGAAGTCGAGGATCAGGTTGAGGGACGCGAGGCCAACGCCGAGCAGGCTGATCGCGATCCCGAGCAGACCCATCTGGTAGACGCTCGTGGTGCCGAACACCATCACGGCGACGAAGTTGACGAGCGAGAAGACGAGGTAGCCGATCGTGGCGATGATCAGGAACTTCGTGAACTTCGGCGTCGCCCGGATGACCTTGGTCTTGTAGGCCAGGAGCATCGCCCCGAAGGCGCACAGGGTGGCGAGCACAGCCTGGAAGACGATGCCCTGGTACCCGAGCAGCACCTCGAACGCGAAGCTGATCGACCCGAGGAAGACACCTTCGACCGCTGCGTAGGTGAGGATCGCGGCCGGCCGGATCTTCTTGCTGAACGAGATGAACAGCGCGATCCCCAGGCCGAGCAGCATCGAGCCGATCCACACGGGGAACACCAGCCCGGGACTCCCGCTCACGGCGAACCAGGTGGCCGCCGCGGTGACCAGGAGGACGGCGAACATCATCCCGGTGCGGACGACGACGTCGTCGTAGGTCATCCGACCCGTCTGCAGCGGGCCGGCGGACGGCGCCTTGTACATCTGGACGAGCGGGTCCGGCTGGCCGTACTGGGCCTGGCCGGTCTGGGGCTGGCCGTACGGCTGCTGAGGCTGCCCGTACTGCGCTGCCTGCGGGTTCGCGCGCGCGAACTCCTCGCGGCGGGCGAACACGGGGTTCTTGCTCTGCATGGCGCTCCTCGGCGTCGGTCCGGACGACTCCCTCACCGGGCCCTCTGCCCGGGGACGGGAGTCGCTATCCACACTAATGCGCGAGGGGCTCGTTTGGTTCCCGATCGGTGCCCCTGGCGGGGTTCGAACCCGCACTGTGGCGCTTTTAAGGCGCCTGCCTCTGCCGGTTGGGCTACAGGGGCGCTGCGCAATCTACCGAGACCGCCTCGACCTGTCTCAGGCCTCGCGGCAGCGCGCCAGCACGGCGTCGAGCATCGGCTCGGTCAGGCGTCCGGTGAACGTGTTCTGCTGGCTGACGTGGTAGCTGCCCACCAGCAGCAGCGGCGGACGGCCGGGGCGCTCCACCAGGGTCTCCGAGCCGTGGCCGAAGCGGGGTCGCGGACGGGCGACCGTCCAGCCACGGCGCTGCGCCGCGGAAAGGGCCGCGTCCCAGGCGAATCCCCCGAGCGCGAGCACCACCCGCACCTGACGCAGCAGGTCGAGCTCACGGTCGAGCCAGGGGGCGCAGGTGTCGCGCTCCGCCGGGGTCGGGGCGTTTCCGGGCGGCGCGCACCGCACGGCGGCCACCACCCTGGCGTCCTCCAGGCGCAGGCCGTCGCCGGCGTCGACGCTGGTGGCCTGGTTCGCGTAGCCGGCCCGGTGCAGCGCGGCGAAGATCCAGTCGCCCGACCGGTCACCCGTGAACACGCGCCCCGTGCGGTTGGCTCCGTGCGCGGCCGGCGCCAGGCCGAGGACCAGCAGCGACGCGTCCGGGTCCCCGAAGCCCGGGGCCGGCCGGCCCCAGTAGGTCTCGTCGGCGAAGGCACGACGACGGGTGGCCGCGACGTCCTCACGCCACTGGACGAGCCGCGGGCAGGCCCGGCACACCGACACCCGCGCGTCGAGGGTGGCGAGGGTGCGGCTGGACCGCGCCAGCGCCGAGGTCTGCTCTGCGTCGTGCGCGATGGCGGTCCGCGGGGTCGCCGGGTCCCCCGGCCACCCCGTCCCCGGTCTGACGGACGTCATGCGGGGATGATGCCGCAGGCGACCGGCGGGGTCAGAGGAGGGAGAGGGCGATCCCGTCGAGGATGTCGTGCTCGCTCGTGACCACCTGCGTCACGCCACCGACCTCGGCGACGCGCGCCACGACCCGCGACCAGACCAGGGCGCCCGCCCCGATCACGTCGACCCGCCCCGGGTGCATGAAGCCGAGCGCGGCCCGTTCGTCGCGCGTCATCCGCACGAGGCTCTCGCACGCGAGCAGCACCTCGGGAACGGTCAGCACCGCACCGTGGATCCGGTCCGCGTCGTACGTCGCCAGGCCTAGCGCGTGCGCCGTGATCGTGGTGACCGAGCCGGCGACGCCGACGAGCGTGCCGGTGCGCGCCAGCGGCACAGTGCGCCCGGCCGTGTCGAGAGCAGCATCGACATCCCCTGCAGCGGAGTCGATCTCGTCCTGGGTCGGCGGGTCGCTCACCAGGTGCCGCTCCGTCATCCGGACGCAGCCGACGTCCATGGACCACGCGGCCTCGACCTCGCCGTCGCCCAGCACCAGCTCGGTCGACCCCCCTCCAGGTCGACGACGCAGTAGGGCGCGGTGTGCCGGTCGCCGAGCCCCGCGGTGGCGCCGACGAACGAGAGCTGCGCCTCCTGGTCGCCGGTCACGACCTCGGGCTCGACGCCCAGCAGGTCGCGCACGCCGCCGACGAAGTCGCTCGCGTTCTCGGCGTCACGCGTGGCGGAGGTGGCCACGAAGCGGGTCCGTTCCACGCCGAGGTCGGCGCACGCGGCCGCGTACTCGGCCGCCACCGCCAGCGTCCGGTCGATCGCGGCCGGGTCGAGCCGTCCGGTCCGGTCGACCCCCTGCCCGAGCCGGACGATCTCCATCCGCCGGAGGACGTCGACGTGGGGGGAGCCGTTCTCGCCGGGGTCGGCGACGAGCAGTCGCAGGGAGTTCGTTCCGCAGTCGAAGGCAGCCACCCGGGTCATGTCGTCACTCTCCCAGACACCTTCCCTCCGGGACGACCGGCGCCGCGACGTCAGACGCAGCGGCCGCGGGCCGACCAGTCGTCGAGCAGGGCGATCGCCTCGTCCCCCAGTGGGTTGACCCCCGGACCCGCAGCGAGGGCGTGCGCGACCAGCACGTGCAGGCACTTCACGCGGTCCGGCATGCCGCCGGCGGAGACACCGTCGATCTCGGGCACGTCCCCCAGCTCCGCGCGCCGTGCCAGGTAGTCCTCGTGCGCGGCGCGGTACCCGGCCGCCAGCTCGGGCTCCTCGGCCAGCCGTGCCGTCATGTCACGCATGACGCCCTGCGACTCGAGCGTGCTGACGGCCCCGGTGGCGCGTGGGCACGTCAGGTAGAAGGTGGTCGGGAACGGCGTGCCGTCGTCGAGACGCGGCGACGTCCGCACGACGTCCACGGCCCCACAGCCGCAGCGGTGCGCGGCTGAGTGGTCCCCGCGCATCGACCGGCCGAGCTGGTCGGCCACGTCGCGCGAGTCGTCGTCGCTGAAGGGCTCGTCGACGCGACGGCCCGGGTGGGCCGAGGTCACGGCGCCGGCGCGGGGGTGACCGGCGCCTCGCCGGCCACCTGCACCGAGGTCCACAGGTTGCCGAACCAGGACCCCTCGGTGACGGACGCGGCGGCCTGCCGTGCGGCCACCCGGCTCGGGTCGTCCGCGTCCTGGTCGACGGCCTGCTCGTCGAGCACCACGTACCCCACCTCGCCCGGCATGACGTAGGTGAACCGCTGGCGCGCCTGCGCCACGACGTACGCCGGGTCGTCCCACCGCTCGAGCTGCTCCGTCAGGTCGTCGACCCGCTGTTCGCGCTCGGCCACGTCCGTCTCGAGCGCGGCGAGCCGGCTCTGCTGCTCGACCAGCGCTCGCACGAACGGCGACAGGGCGGTCGCGATCGCCAGCAGCAGCACCGCGACGACGGCCGCGCGGCGGGACAGACCGCGTGGCGGGGCCGCCGCACCGCCGCGAGACCGGCCGCCAGCGACGTCCGACAGCCGCGGCACACCCCGACGAGAGCGGTCCGTCGGGCGCGTCGACGCCCTCGGCTGGGGTCGGGTGGTGGACCTGGCGGTCGGCTTCGCCGTCGCGCGCGGTGCCGACGGACGTCCGGACGCACCCTCGGCCCGTGCGGACCGGGGTGGCGTCGGACGTCGCGCGGCCACGCGGGTGACCCCGTCAGCCCTTCGGCGCGCCGGCCGAGAAGCGGTGGAAGGCACCGGCTCCCGCATAGCGAGCGGCGTCGTCCAGCTCCTCCTCGATGCGCAGGAGCTGGTTGTACTTGGCCACGCGCTCGGAGCGAGCAGGTGCACCGGTCTTGATCTGGCCGCAGTCGGTGGCGACCGCGAGGTCCGCGATCGTGGTGTCCTCGGTCTCGCCCGAGCGGTGGCTCATCATGCAGCTGTAGCCGTTGCGGTGCGCCAGCGACACGGCGTCGAGCGTCTCGGTGAGAGAGCCGATCTGGTTGACCTTCACCAGCATCGAGTTGGCGGCGCCCTCGGCGATTCCGCGAGACAGCCGGGACGGGTTCGTGACGAAGAGGTCGTCACCGACGAGCTGGACGTCCTCGCCCAGTCGGTTCGTGATCTCGACCCAGCCCGACCAGTCGTCCTCGGCCAGCGGGTCCTCGATGCTCACCATCGGGTAGGACGCCACGAGCTCGGCGTAGTACGTGGTCATCTCGTCGGCCGTCCGGGTCGCGCCCTCGAACGAGTAGGCCCCGTCCTCGAAGAACTCGGTCGCGGCCACGTCGAGTGCGAGGGCGATGTCGCTGCCGAGCGTGAAGCCGGCCTTGTCGACAGCCACCGCGATCAGGTCGAGCGCCTCGCGGTTGTTCGGCAGGCTCGGGGCGAATCCACCCTCGTCGCCCAGCCCGGTCGAGAGCCCGCGCTCCTTCAGCACCGACTTGAGCGAGTGGTAGACCTCGGCACCCCAGCGGAGCGCCTCGCGGAAGCTCGCCGGCGCCGATCGGCGCGACCATGAACTCCTGGATGTCGACCCCGGAGTCCGCGTGGGCTCCACCGTTGAGGATGTTCATCATCGGGACCGGCAGCACGTGCGAGTTGGGGCCGCCGAGGTAGCGGAACAGCGGGAGCCGCGCCGACTCGGCCGCGGCCTTGGCGACGGCCAGGGAGACGCCAAGGACCGCGTTCGCCCCGAGGCTCGACTTGTTGTCGGTGCCGTCGAGGTCGAGCATCACCTGGTCGATCAGCCGCTGCTCGTGCGCGTCGTACCCGACCAGGGCCGGGCCGATGGTGTCGAGCACCGCGTCGACGGCGCCGAGGACGCCCTTGCCGAGGTAGCGACCGGTGTCGCCGTCGCGACGCTCGGACGCCTCGAACGCGCCGGTGGAGGCACCCGAGGGCACCGCCGCGCGGGAGATGGTGCCGTCGTCGAGGGCGACCTCGACCTCGACGGTGGGGTTGCCGCGCGAGTCGAGGATCTCGCGGGCGCCGACGGCCTCGATGCTGGCCACGGGTGCTCCTCAGGGGATGGGGGTGTCGTCAGGGTCATGCCAGGCGGAACGGCGACGCTGCCACGGCCAGCGTAGTGGCCCGGTCGACGCGAACCCGGACCGCGCGGACCCGGCGTGGCGGTACGTCCCACCCTGTGAACGCCGCGCCGCCGAGAGGAGCGCCCGGCGCAGTGGCCGTCTGGGCGCAACGGCCCTACGGTCTGCGTGTGCCCGAGATGTCCCGCACCTCCACGACCGTCGTCGTGATGGGTGTGTCAGGGGCCGGCAAGTCGACGGTCGCCGCCGAGCTGGTGGCGCGGCTGGGCTGGGACTTCGCCGAGGGCGACGACCTGCACCCTCCGGCCAACGTGGCCAAGATGCGGTCGGGCACTCCGCTGGACGACGACGACCGGCAGCCGTGGCTGCGGGCCGTCGCGGCGTGGATCGGCGACCAGGAACGGGCCGGACGGTCGGCCGTCGTGACGTGCTCCGCACTCAGGCGTCCGTACCGCGACCTGCTCCGCGCCGGTCATCCGTCCGTGTGGTTCGCCCACGTCACGGCGGATCCCGACGAGCTGCGGCAGCGCGTGACCAACCGTGCGGGCCACTACATGCCGCCCTCACTGCTCGACAGCCAGCTGGCCGCCCTCGAACCGCTCCAGCCCGACGAGCCGGGTGTCACCGTCCCCGGCACGGGTGACGCTGCCGCGGTCGCTGGCGCTGTCGTCGACGCCCTCGCCGACGGGGAGTGAGTCTCAGGCCGTCCCGGCGGACCGGGCCGTCTCGGCGGCCCGCGCCTCGTCCTCGACCGCCCGAACAGCTCGGCGCAGTGCGCTCTCGGCGTCCAGGCCCGCCCGGCGGGCTGCCGCCACGAGGCCGAGCAGGTAGGCCCCGAGGTCGTCCGGCAGCGGGACGTCGGCGACGTCGGGCTGCTGCTCGGCGGTGAGCCCCGCCCGGCCGATCCGTCCGAGCACCTTGTCGGCCCGAGCCAGGGCGGGCAGTGCGACCGGCACGCCGTCCATCACGGACTCACGTCCCTTCTCGACCTTCTTGATCTGCTCCCAGCTCGCCTCGACGTGGGCGGCGGTGGGCGCGTGCCCGCCGGCGAAGACGTGCGGGTGACGGCGCGTCAGCTTGGCGACGATGCCGGCAGCCACCTCGTCCACGTCGAAGGGGTCGGCGGGGTCCTCAGCCGCCACCCGCGCGTGGAAGACGACCTGGAGCAGCAGGTCCCCCAGCTCCTCGCGCAGGTGCACGCGGTCGCCGGACTCGACGGCCTCCGCCAGCTCGAAGGCCTCCTCCAGCGCGTACGGCACGAGGGACTGGTGGGTCTGCTCCGCGTCCCACGGGCACCCGCCCGGGGAACGCAGCCGGTCCATCACCCGCACGAGCTCGAGCAGCTCCGCGCCGGGCCGGTCCCACGAGCCGAGCACCATCTCGACCTCGGGCAGCTGCTGCCCGGCTCCGGAGCGCCGGACGAGCTCACGGGTCATCGCGTCAGCGAGTCCGGGATCGCCGTCGGCGGACGAGAACCAGGCCAGCGTCCCGCCCTCGGCGGCCCGCGCGACCAGGGTCGTCGCGAGCTCCGTGGCCGACCCCTGCGGCACGAGCGTGAGCGCCACGTCCGCGTCCGCGAGCGCGCGCTGCCAGACGTCGTCGAGGTCGTCACGGGCCAGGACCGCGGTCCGCTCCCCGGAGGGCCTCCCAGGCCGGCCACGTCAGCACGCCGGCCCCGGCCGTCGACGCCGTGCCGACGACCACGAGAGCGCCTGTCGACGCGGTGTCCTGTGGAGCTGGCACGGGGACGGTGACCTCCTGGGGGTGGTGACGTCCCGGGGGTGTCCGGTGACGTCTGGCGCGCCGATCCTAGGCCGCTCACTTCCGCCGTTCGCCCACGGCCGGCGCGCGGTCGCCCCTACGCTCGACGGTGGCGTGAGTGGGGGGACGGAGGTGGCCCGGTGAGGCCTGCGGTGGTGGTGGGCGGCGGCCTCGTCGGCCTCGCGACGGCTTGGGCGCTGTCACGCCGCGGCGTCCCCGTGGTGGTGCTGGAGAAGGAGCGCTCCTGGGCCTCGCACCAGTCCGGACGCAACTCGGGCGTGGTCCACTCCGGGCTCTACTACGAGCCGGGCAGCCTGAAGGCCACGATGGCGGTGGCCGCGGTCGACGAGCTCGCCCGGTTCTGCGCGGAGCACGACGTGCCGTACCGGCGCACCGGCAAGCTCGTCGCGGCCACGAGCGACAGCGAGCTGCCACGCCTGCGAGCCCTCGCCGACCGGGGGCGGGCCAACGGCGTCCCGGTGCGCGAGCTCGGCCGCGCGGAGGCCTGGGAGCTGGAGCCCGAGGTCGACTGCCGTGCGGGACTGTGGGTCGAGTCGACCGGGGTCTGCGACTTCCCGGCCCTGGCTCGGCGTCTCGCCGAGCTGCTCGAGGAACGGGGCGCCGACCTGCGCCTGGGCACCGAGGTGCTCGGCGTCCGGCCCTCCGGTGACGGCGCGCAGGTGCTCGCCCGCGACCCGGCCGGGACGACGGCGGTGATCGAGGCGTCGTCGGTCGCGACCTGCGCCGGGCTGCAGTCCGACCGACTGGCCCGGGGGTCGGGACTCAACGGTTCCCTCGACCTGCGCATCGTCCCGTTCCGCGGCGAGTACTTCGAGCTGCGACCGGAGGCGGCCCATCTCGTCCGCGGGCTCATCTATCCCGTCCCCGACCCCGAGCTGCCCTTCCTCGGGGTCCACCTGACCCGCGGCATCGACGGCCACGTGCACGTCGGCCCCAATGCCGTGCCGGCCCTGGCTCGGGAGGGCTACCGGTGGCGTGACGTGTCCGCCCCCGACGTGATGGAGTCCCTGCGCTACCCCGGGACGTGGCGGCTCGCCGCCCGGCACGCCCGGTACGGCGTGGGCGAGGTGGCGCGGTCCCTCGTGCCCGCGCTCTTCGTCAAGGCCGTGCAGCGGATGGTCCCGGCCGTCACGGCGGCCGACCTGGTGCGGGCCCCCGCCGGCGTCAGGGCGCAGGCGGTGCGCCGGGACGGTTCCCTGTGCCACGACTTCGAGCTCCGTCAGAGCGGGCCGGTCCTGCACGTCGTCAACGCTCCGTCCCCGGCCGCGACCGCGTCCCTGCTGATCGGCGAGCGGGTCGCCGACGCCCTGGGGCGGTGACCCGCATGGGTGTCCGGAACCCCCGCCAGCAGGGTGACGCACGGTCCACCTCCTCACCCATTTCCTCGGATCACCCTCACCGTGACCGACCCCTCCCCTACGCTCGAGACGACGGATCCACCACGCCATCCGCTACGCACAGTGACGACGAGGGACCCCATCAGCCCATGGCTCCCCCCACCGGGACCGACGCGACAGCCGTGACCTCCGGCCGTCGCGCCACCGGCGTGCGCGCGGCTCTCGGGCGCGGCGGCACGACGTGGATGATCGGCGGGTCGCTGCTCGCAGGGCTCGGTGCCTACCTCTTCCAGGTCGTGGGCGCCCGCGCCCTCGGCGAGGTCGACTACGCCCCGATCGGCGTGCTCTGGACCGTCCAGTACCTGCTCTCGAGCGTGCTGATGACGGCGCTGGAGAGCTGGGTGGTGCGCACCACGACCACCGCGTCGGGCAGCGTCGCGTCGCTGCGGGAGGTCGCGCCACGGCTGGTGGGCGCGGTCCTCGCGGTGGCGGCGGTCATCACCGGCGCGGCCTACCTCGGGCGGAACGCCCTGTTGCCCGGCCACACGGGGCTGGTGCTCGTCGTCCCGCTCCTGGTGCTCGTCTACAGCGCGTTCGTCACCGTCCGCGGTGTCCTCGCCGCTCGAGAGCGCTACAAGGCGTACGGAGGCGTGACGGCGGTCGAGTCGGTGGCACGCCTCGGCGCGGCGGTGGTCGTGGTCCTGACGGTGCCGAGCCCCGTCCTGCTCGCCCTGTGCCTGCCACTCGGAGCACTGAGCGGTGCGGTGTGGGGTCTTGTCTCACGCCTGCGACGGACGCCGGACGGCGAGGCGGGCGCGACCAGGGTCCCCCTGCTGGCCCCGCCCGCCGCCCTTCCCGGCGGAACCGTCCCGGTCGCCGTCGGCCCCGCCCGCTTCCTCGCGCTGACCAGCGGGGCCAACGCGGCCGCCCAGGTGCTGCTGGCGGCCGGGCCGCTCGTGCTGGGACCTCTCGGCGCCTCCCCGAAGCAGGTGTCGGTGCTCTTCGTGACGCTGACCGCCGCCCGTGTCCCGCTCGTCATCGTGCAGGGTGGGCTCCTCAGCCGGCTGCTCCCGACCTTCACGAGGCTCGCGGCCGAAGGCGCCACACGCGCCCTCACCCGGACGGGGACCCGCCTGGTCGCCTCGACCGCCGGGCTCGCCGTCGTCGCGGCGGCCGCAGGATGGGCCGTGGGGCCGCCGGTGATCGCGGCGATGTTCGGGAGCGGGTTCCGGCCCGAGGCCGCCACGACGGCGGCCGTCGCGTGCGGGGTGGTCACCGGCACCGGCGCGCTGCTCGTCAACCAGGTGCTCATCGCCGCGAACCGGGAGCACGCCCTGCTGCTGCCGTGGTGGAGCGGACTGGCCACCGCAGCGCTCGTCATCGGCCTGACCGGCGGCCTGGCCCCGGTCGACCGCGTGCTGCTGGCCCTCGTACTCGGAGAGCTGACCGCCCTCGCTCTGCTCCTCGCCGCCCTGCTCAGGACCCGCCGGAGGACCACGTGAACCGACCCATCCACATCAGGGGGGACCACCCATGACCACCACCGAGAACCCGTGGACGCTCGAGGAGGACGCGGCGGGCGACGGCGCGCCACCGCACCCCCGCCGGCGCGCGTCCGACCACCTGCCCGAGTCGGCGCAGCGGCGGTTCACGACGGACGTCGTCATCATCGGCGGGTGCGGTCACGTCGGGCTCCCGCTGGGGATCGCCCTGGCCGAGCGGGGCCTCAAGACGCGCCTGTTCGACGTGAACAGCGACACCGTCAAGCTGGTCAACTCCGGCACGCTGCCGTTCTCAGAGGACGGCGCCGCCGACGTGCTCCGCGAGGTCGTCGAGGACGGACGGCTCCAGGCATCGGACGACCCCCGCGTCGTGCAGGACGCGGAGTACGTCGTCGTCGTCATCGGCACGCCGGTCGACGAGCACCTCAACCCCGACCCGCACGCGATCCCGCGCGCGCTCAAGGAGTGCGGCGACTACCTGCGCGACGGCCAGCTGCTCGTCCTGCGCAGCACCGTCTACCCCGGCGTGACCGCGCTGGTCGAGCGGACGCTGGCGCAGCGGGGCCTGACCGTCGACGTCGCCTTCTGCCCCGAGCGCATCGCCGAGGGCAAGGCGATGACGGAGCTGTACTCGCTGCCGCAGATCGTCGCGGGACGCACCGAGCAGGTGCGCGACCGGGCCGCGAAGCTCTTCGGCCGCCTCACCGACACGATCGTGCGCCTCGAGCCGGAGGAGGCCGAGCTCGCCAAGCTCTTCACCAACACCTGGCGGTACATCAAGTTCGCGACGGCGAACCAGTTCTTCATGATCGCCAACGACTTCGGGCTCGACTACGAGCGCATCCGCCACGCGGTGCCGCACGACTACCCGCGGGCGCAGGACCTGCCCGGGGCCGGGCTTCGCCGCGGGCCCGTGCCTGTTCAAGGACACGATGCAGCTCGCCGCCTTCAACAAGAACAACTTCGTGCTCGGCCACTCGGCGATGCTCGTCAACGAGGGCCTGCCGCTGTACGTGGTGTCGCAAGCTCGAGGAGCGGTTCCCGGACCTGCTCGACAAGACGGTCGCGCATCCTCGGCATGGCCTTCAAGGGCGAGAGCGACGACACCCGGGCGAGCCTGTCCTACAAGCTCCGCCGGATCCTGCAGTTCAAGTGCTCACAGGTGGTCTGCACCGACCCCTACGTCACCACCGACCCCTCGCTGGTCCCCCTCGAGGAGGCCGTCGACGACGGCCGACGTCCTCGTGCTGGCGGCCCCGCACCGCCGCTACGCCGAGCTCGACACCGACAAGCCGGTCATCGACATCTGGAACCTCCGCGGCGAGGGGACCCTCGTATGAGCTCCCCGTGTCTCCGTGGTCGTTCCGGCCTACGAGGAAGGCGAGAGCATCACCGTCTGCATCGACCGCATCCTGCAGTCGGTGACCATCCCCTGCGAGGTGCTCGTCGTGTACGACACGGCGACGGACTCGACCGCGCCCTACGTGCAGAAGTACGCCGAGCAGGACGACCGCGTGCGGCCGACGCTCAACACCTACGGCCGAGGGCCCGGCCAACGCGATCCGCTACGGCATCGACCAGGCGCACGCCCCTGTCGTCGTCGTGACGATGGCCGACGGAAGCGACGACCCGGCGCAGATCGACGACCTGACGGTGCTGGTCGAGCGTGGGGTCGTGGTCGCCGCCGCGTCGCGCTACATGGCGGGCGGCCAGCAGGTGGGCGGCCCGTTCTTCAAGGGCCTGATGTCGCGTCTGGCCGGCTGGTCGCTGTACCTGCTGGCCCGCACGGGGACGCACGACGCGACCAACAGCTTCAAGGCCTACTCGCGCGACTTCGTGAGCGAGGTCGGTATCGACAGCCGCGCCGGCTTCGAGATCGGTCTGGAGCTGACGGCCAAGGCGCGCCGCCTCCGCCGACCGGTCGCAGAGCTGCCCACCATCTGGCTCGACCGCACCGAGGGCGAGTCGAACTTCAAGATCGCCAAGTGGCTGCCCGTCGTACCTGCGCTGGTACCGCTTCGCCTTCGGACCGGCGCTGACCGTGGACGAGATCCGCCACCAGACGCACCGGAAGCCCGACACCGCCACCACCACCACCAAGGAGAACCCCTCGTGAGCAAGGTCCTCGTCACCGGCTCGGCCGGCTTCATCGGTGGCTACGTGGTGGAGGAGCTGCTCGCCGCGGCCACCACGTCGTCGGCCTCGACAACTTCTCCAAGTACGGCAAGGTCACCAAGTCGTACGACGACCACCCGCACTACCGGCTCGTCGAGGGCGACGCGATCGACATCGACCTGGTGCTCGACCTGCTCGACGGGTGCGACCACCTCATCGCCGGCGCCGCCCTGATCGGCGGCATCACCTACTTCCACACCTACGCCTACGACCTGCTCGCGCAGAACGAGCGCATCATCGCGTCCACGTGCGACGCCGCCATCAAGGCGCACGCGCAACGGCGCGCTGCAGAAGGTCACCTACCTGCAGCTCGTCGATGGTCTTCGAGTCGACGACCCACTGGCCGTCACGTCGAGGGCGACGAGCGCAAGGTGCCGCCGCCGCTGTCGTCGTACGGCTTCCAGAAGCTCGCCGTCGAGTACTTCGCCCAGGCCGCCCGCGACCAGTACGGCCTGCCGTACACGATCCTGCGCCCCTTCAACTGCGTCGGCATCGGCGAGAGCCGGGCACTGGGCGACGTCGAGGTCCTCTCCGGCAACGTCAAGCTCGCGATGAGCCACGTGGTCCCCGACCTCGTGCAGAAGGTCCTCAAGGGCCAGGACCCGCTGCACCTGCTCGGCGACGGCACGCAGGTCCGCCACTACACCTACGGCGGCGACCTGGCGCGCGGCATCGTCACCGCGATGGAGCACCCGGCGGCGCTCGACGACGACTTCAACCTCTCGACCGCCGAGTCGACGACGGTGCTCGAGCTGGCCGAGGTGATCTGGCGCAAGATCAAGGGCCCGGACGTGCCGTTCCGGTACGTCAGCGACACCCCGTTCGAGCACGACGTGCAGAAGCGGGTGCCCCGACGTCGACAAGGCGCAAGCGCGTGCTCGGCTTCGAGGCCACGACCACGCTCGAGGACATGCTGGACGAGGTCATCCCGTGGATCGAGCAGGCGGTCGCAGACGGCCGGCTCTGAGGAGCCGGCCCGCCTGGCGTGGCGCCCGCCTCATCCCCCCGAGGAGTGGGCGCCCGCCAGGTCGGCGACCAGCACCGCGTCGATGAGATCCCGCGCCCAGTCCAGGATCGCGGTGTCCCGCAACGGCTTTCCTCCCACGCGCGCCGTCTTCGGCTGCGGGACGAGGATCGTGCGCACGGCCGGTTTCACCAGGGTCTGCGGGTAGAGGCGCTTCAGGCGCAGCACCTGCGACTCCCTGAGCACCACGGGCGCGAAGCGGACGTGCGTTGCCCTGGGCGCTCACCTCCGCGATGCCCGCGGTCCGGGCGTGCACCCTGAAGCGGGCGACAGCGACGAGGTTCCGCACCGGCTCAGGCAGCTCGCCGTAGCGGTCCTGCAGCTCGACGCACGATCTCGTCGAGCACGTCGTCGGTCTCCGCGGCCGCGAGCTTGCGGTAGGCCTCGAGACGCAGCCGCTCGTGCGAGATGTAGTCGTGCGGCAGGTGGGCGTCGACCGGCAGCTCGATCTTCATGTCCGGCTGCGGCTCGCTGTCGCGGTCGCCGCGGAACTCCGCGACCGCGTCCCCGACCATGCGAACGTAGAGGTCGAAGCCCACGCCTGCGATGTGCCCGGACTGCTCGCCGCCCAGCAGGTTCCCGGCGCCGCGGATCTCCAGGTCCTTCATCGCGACCTGCATGCCCGCACCGAGGTCGGTGTTCGCGGCGATCGTCGCCAGCCGGTCGTGTGCCGTCTCGGTCAGGGGCTTCTCGGGCGGGTAGAGGAAGTACGCGTACGCCCGCTCGCGACCGCGCCCCACGCGGCCGCGCAGCTGGTGCAGCTGGCTGAGCCCCAGCCGGTCGGCGCGCTCCAGGATCAGCGTGTTGGCGTTGGAGATGTCGAGGCCGGTCTCGACGATCGTCGTGCAGACCAGCACGTCGAACCGTCTCTCCCAGAAGTCGACGATGACCTCCTCGAGCCGGTGCTCCCCCATCTTCCCGTGCGCCACGGCGATCCGGGCCTCCGGCACGAGCTCCTTGAGGCGCGACGCCGTCCGGTCGATCGAGTCGACCTTGTTGTGGATGTAGAAGACCTGTCCCTCGCGCAGCAGCTCCCGCCGGATCGCCGCGGTGACCTGCTTCTCCTCGTACGCACCCACGTACGTCAGGACCGGGTGCCGCTCCTCGGGCGGCGTCGCCAAGGTGGACATCTCGCGGATCCCCGTGACGGCCATCTCGAGCGTCCGGGGGATCGGCGTCGCGCTCATCGCCAGCACGTCCACGTTGGTACGGAGCTGCTTCAGCGTCTCCTTGTGCTCAACCCCGAAGCGCTGCTCCTCGTCGACGACGACCAGCCCGAGGTCCTTGAAGCGCACCGACCCCGAGAGCAGCCGGTGGGTGCCGATCACGACGTCGACGCTGCCGTCGGTGAGGCCCTCGACGACGGCCTCGGCCTCGCTGTCGGTCTGGAAGCGGGAGAGGGCCTTGACCGTCACGGGGAAGGCGGCGAACCGCTCCCCGAACGTCTCGAGGTGCTGCTGCACCAGCAGCGTGGTCGGGACGAGGATGGCCACCTGCTTGCCGTCCTGGACCGCCTTGAACGCCGCGCGGACGGCGATCTCCGTCTTGCCGTACCCGACGTCGCCGCAGATCAGACGGTCCATCGGGACGGTCTTCTCCATGTCGGCCTTGACCTCGTCGATCGTGACGAGCTGGTCGGGCGTCTCGACGTAGGCGAAGGCGTCCTCGAGCTCCCGCTGCCACGGTGTGTCGGGACCGAAGGCGTGCCCGCTGGTCGCCATCCGCGCGGAGTACAGCCGGATCAGCTCACCGGCGATCTCCCGGACGTGCTTGCGCGCGCGGCCCTTGGTGCGGGCCCAGTCGGACCCGCCCATCTTGTTGAGCGTCGGCGCGTCCCCTCCGACGTACTTCGTCACCTGGTCGAGGGCGTCGGTCGGCACGAACAGACGGTCTCCCGGCTGCCCCCGCTTGCCCGGGGCGTACTCGATCACGAGGTACTCGCGCGTCGCCCGGTCCTGACCGGAACCCGACTGTGCGCTGCATCATCTCGACGAAGCGGCCGACACCGTGCTGCTGGTGGACGACGTGGTCGCCGGGTCGCAGCTGGAGGGGGTCCACCTGGTTCCGGCGCCGGCTGGGCATCCGCCGCATGTCCTTGGTGCTCGACACCCCCGAACGGCCGAGGAGGTCGGCCTCGGTCAGGAGCGCGAAGCGCAGACCCTCCGCGACGAAGCCGGCTGAGGCCGGTGCCGTCGTGACGAGAACCACCGACGGGGTTGGGCTCTCGGTGAGATCCTCGACCAGGCGAGCGGCGACCGACGCCTCACCGAGCATCTCGACGACACGCTTGCGCCGGCCCGTGCCCCGGCGTCGTGACCAGGACCTTCCAGCCGTCGCCCACGAGCCCGCGCAGGTCCTCGAGGGCTGCCGGGACGTCACCGCCGTAGCCGCGAACCTGACGGGCGCCGATGCTCAGCTGCTCCGGTGACCCCGTCGACGCCCGCGTCCGGCCCGGCGAGCTCGGCGGACGAGAGCTCGGCGTCGACCTCGAAGGTGGACAGCGACCACCAGGGCAGCCCCGACTCCAGCGCGTCGGCCCTGACCTGCGCCAGCGTGTGGAAGCTGGCCTCCGACAGGTCGACGGGCGTCGCGTTGCCCGAGGCGGCGTTCGCCCACGCGGCGGCCAGGAACTCCTGCGTGGTCAGGACGAGGTCGTGGGCGCGGGCACGGACGCGTTCGGGGTCGAGCACGACGACCCGTGAGCGCCCGGGCAGCAGGTCCGTGAGGGGCTGCATACCGTCGACCAGGGCCGGCGCGAGGGACTCCATGCCCTCGACGGCGATGCCGGCGGCGACGCGGTCGAGCATCTCGGCCGCCCCGGGGAGGCGCTCCTTCAGGGCGGCCGCCCGTTCGCGGACCGCGTCGGTGAGGAGCACCTCGCGGCACGGCGGGGCCCACACGCCCTCGGGGACGACCTCGAGGGAGCGCTGGTCGGCGACCGCGAACGACCGCACCTCCTCGACCTCGTCGCCGAAGAACTCGACCCGCAGGGGGTGGTCGACCGTCGGGGGGAAGACGTCGAGGATGCCGCCGCGAACGGCGAACTCACCTCTGCGCTCGACCATGTCGGTGCGCGTGTAGGCCGCGTCGGCAAGGGCCCGCACGACGTCGTCGAGGTCGTGCTCCTCGCCGGCGCGCAGCAGGACGGGGGCGAGGTCCCCCAGCCCGCGGACGACCGGCTGCAGCACGGCTCGCACCGGCGCGACGACGACGCGGACCGGACCGGTGGCGGCGTCGTCGGTGCTCGGGTGAGCCAGTCGTCGCAGCACGGCGAGCCGGCGCGCGACCGTGTCGCTGCGGGGCGAGAGGCGTTCGTGCGGAAGGGTCTCCCACGCGGGGAACTCCACGACCGCGTGCGCCGGCAGGTAGCACCGGAGGTCTGCGGCCAGGTCCTCGGCTGCACGGCCCGTCGCCGTGACCGCGAGAACGGGCCCGGCCCCGGCGAGGAGGGCGAGCGTGGCGGGGCGGGCACCGGCCGGAGTGGCGACGTCGAGGGTGGCGCGGCCCGCACGGGCCGCCTCGAGCGCCGACTCGACCGCGGGGTCGGCACGCAGGACGTCGAGCAGTCCGGTCAGGCTCATGGTCTCCTCGTGGGTCGACGTCGGCACGCCGTGCCCGGAGCGGCACAGCGCGACGACCCCGCATCCATCAGGCTGCGGGGTTGCGTCACCCAGGGTACGACGGCACAGCGTGCGTCAGCACCGGGTAGGTCGAGCGCCGAGCCCGGCACGCGACCCGAGGATTCAGGAGACGGTCGGGTCCACCGGGGTCTCGTCGGTCTCGTCCTGCGGCCCGCGACGCGAGGCGACGACGGCGGCCGTGCCGACGGCCAGCGCAGCCGCGCCGGCGACAGCCGTGGTGATGACCGCGTCCGGCCCGTGCGCGGGAGCTGACCGGTGGACTGGTCGAGGACCTTGGGCGGCGTGCGGTTCTGCACCTGTGGCGGCGTGCTCTTCGTCGGCTGGACCTCAGGCGGTCGCGTGCCGGTCGGGGTGGCTTCTTGGTGACCTCAGGGACCGGCGGCTTGGACGGTCTCACCGAAGGAGGTGGCCCCGAGGCGGCGGCGGCCGCCGTCATGCCGACCACCTGGACGGTCGGTACGACCCACGCCACCGTTGCTGCGACTACCGCACCTTGCTTCAAGGCCGACCTTCGCGGGATCCCCGTCGGTCCAGCCTCGTGGTGCGCCATCGACCTGCCCTTCGCCTGACCGTCCCCGATGACACGGTCCTCGTACCCACCACGCTACCGCTGCACCCCGTCCGGTGCGTCCGGTTCCCACAGACGCTCGGACAGACGGGTGACGCTTCCCCGATCGGGCCACGCGGCGCGCCCCCGATCGGGCCAACGTCGTGCGCCCGCGCGTCGCGGGTCCCCCGACGACCCGGTGCGTGAAAGCGGTGGACGGGTCGGCCGGCGAGGGTCCGCCAGTACGGTGACGAGGTGAATACGCACATCGTCGGAGCCCGGGCACCGTGGGTGGACGTCGCCGACCTGGATGGCGAGATCTCGCTGTTCGACACCCGCACCGGTCAGGCGCTCGCACTCAACCGCACCGCCTCCGACGTCTGGAAATGCGCCGACGGGAGCACGCCGGTCGCCGAGCTGGTGGCCGGGCTCGCGGGCGCCTACGGCGTGGAGCCGGACGCCATCCACGACCAGGTCCTGGCGACGCTGGACACGCTCGAGCGGGCCGGGGTCCTGGTCGCGCCGTGACAGCTCCGCTGTCGTTCGTCGGCGCCGGGGTGCGCGTCGACGTCCTCGGGCTGCCCCCGGACGTGGCCGCACTCGTCCTCGACGTCGGCGCGGGGATGGTCTCGCCGCCCGGCTGGCAGGGGAGCGCCGCCCACACCGTGGAGGTCGTGCACGCCGCTGACCGGTTCGCCGTCGACGGACGGCAGCTCCCTCACGGTTCGACCCCGGACCGCCTCGCCGCGGCGGTGCTGTCCGCGGTGGACCGTGCCTGCCTCGCCGCCACCGGGTGCCTGGTCGTGCACGCCGCCGCCGTCGCGGGTCCCGCCGGCGCCGCCGTCGTCCCCGCCGCGTCCGGTGTCGGCAAGTCGACACTGGCGTCCGCGGCCATGCAGGCGGGACTCCTGCTGCTGTCCGACGAGGCCGCCTGTCTTCGACCCGAGGACGGGAAGGTCGTTCCGCACGCCCGCCCCCTGGGGCTCTCTGCGGACAGCCGTCTCCTGCTCGGCCTCGACCCCGGCGCCGACTGGTCACGTCTGGCGCAACACGCCGAGCGTGTTGCGCCAGACGTGACCAGTCGGCGCCCTGAGGTCGTTCCGGAGGACGACGAGCTCGCTGTGGCGCCGGCACTTCTCGGTGCCTGGGCGGACGGCCCGCACGCGATGCGGGTCGTGGCGATCCCCCACCGCCGGTCCGGTGACGTCAGCGTCGACGACATCCCCCGACCCGACGGGGTGGTCGCCATGCTGGCGGAGTGCCTGAGCACGGTCGGTCACGCGACCCCGTGGAGCCGCCGGGACGCCTGGGGCCTGCTGACGGACGTCGTGCGCCCGGCGCGTGTCGTCCGGGTGGGCTACGACCGCCCGGGCGATGCCGCGGAGGCCCTGCGGGACCTTCTCGCGTAGGAGCCCCCCTCGCTCAGACCTCCCCGCGCGCCACCTCGGCGAGGAAGTGCGCTCGCTCCTGCGGGCCCCCGACCTGGAAGAGGCCGGACCGGGGGTCGTCCGGGTCCAGCGGTGGACCGAGGTGGCCGAAGGGCTGCGGACGGGTGGCTCGCACCGACCGTCGCACCAGCTCCAGGGCGCTGGCCCGCGTGCTGGCGCGACAGGCACGCGCCAGGAGGCGGCTCGGCCCGCGACCCGTCCCGACCCGCTCGAACGGGTCCGTGCGCTCGGCGGCAGCCACCAGGGCACGCCACGTGGCCGAGGGCGCGAGCCTCCTCAGGACGTCCGCAGGAACCTCGGTGCCGAGGGTCCGGTGGCACCGGACGAGCATCAGGTGGACAGAGGGCGCCGCGCACCACCGTTCCGCGGTGTCGCAGACCAGGCCCCAGTCGGGCTCTCCCGCAACGGCACCCATCGCCTCGCGCAGATCGGCGACCCAGACGAGCCGGTGACCTCCCGACGAAGCCGCGTGCACGGCCAGGTGGACGACGGTGTCCTCCCACGAGAGGGTGCGGACGCGTGCAGCCGCCGATGTCCACGGACACCGACGCCGCGAACAGGTCGGCCGCGGCGGGACCTGCCTCCGCCGGCGTCCCGGCAGGGACCAGCGACCAGTGCAGGTCGACGGCCCCGCCCGTCGGCGACAGCAGCCGCAGCTCGCGCAGACCTCCGGCTCTCAGCAGCGGCCAGTTGCCGTCCAGCAGGTCGAACCCGGCAGCCTCCAGCGCGTCGACGGCGGACGGCAGGTCCCCGGGAGCAACCAGCAGGTCGAGGTCGACCGACGACCTGAGGCCGGGCGTCCCGTAGAACAGCTCCACGAGAGCCGGCCCCTTGACCACCAGCCAGGCGATCCCTGCAGGGCCGAGCACGTCGGCGACGGCGCGCAGGTCTGCGACCGCCCTCTGGTGCCTGGCGACGGCCCCGCGTACCGCCTCCCGCAACCGGTCGACCTGGAACCCATCGGCCTGCGCCTGACGCAACGCGAAACCCGAGACACCGTGCACCTCCGCGGCCCAGTCGAGCTGCGGAAGGTGGGCGGGCGCCAGCTCGGGTCCGGCTCCGGCCTGTCCGCGGGTGGCCACCGCGTGGACGAGCCAGGCCGCCACGTCCGGAGCCACCCGGCGGGGGGACCCGTCGGGACGCTGTAGGGGCGACGGGTCCACGCGTTCGGTGTACCAGTGCCCGCACGGCGCGTCCACCGGATCGGGCCAGGTCCGAGGCCGCGACCTTCCCGGTTCGCCGGACGGGTGAGGGCCTGAGTGGCAGCATGTCCCGGAAGGCGCGGCGGTCGCCGTGGCCGGTGAGGAGACGAGCGATGTCACGACCCAGGGCTGTCGTCACCGGGGGCGCAGGCTTCCTCGGGAGCCACCTGTGCGAGCGCCTCCTCCACGACGGCTACGAGGTGCTGTGCCTCGACAACTTCTGCACCGGCAACGCGCGAAACGTGGCACATCTCAGCGAGATCGGGCCGTTCCGCATGATCCGCACGGACGTCACGGACTTCATCCACGTGGTGGGTCCGGTCGACGTCGTGCTCAACTTCGCGTCCCCGGCCTCCCCCATCGACTACCTGCAGCTGCCGATCGAGACGCTCAAGGTCGGGTCCACCGGCACGCTCCACACCCTCGGGCTGGCGAAGGAGAAGGGCGCCAGGTTCCTGCTGGCCTCGACCTCCGAGACGTACGGCGACCCGCAGGTCCACCCACAGCCCGAGACCTACTGGGGCCACGTGAATCCCGTGGGTCCGCGTGGCGTGTACGACGAGGCCAAGCGCTACGCCGAGGCCATCACGATGGCGTACCGCCGCACCCACCAGGTCGACACGGGCATCATCCGCATCTTCAACACCTTCGGCCCGCGGATGCGCGCCTTCGACGGCCGCGCGATCCCGACGTTCATCCGGCAGGCGCTCGACGGGGAGGACCTGACCGTGGCCGGCGACGGGCTGCAGACCCGCTCGGTCTGCTACGTCGACGACCTCGTCGAGGGGATCATCCGCCTCCTGCACAGCGGTCACGCGGGCCCGATGAACATCGGCAACCCGCACGAGCTGACCGTCCTCGAGCTCGCCGAGACGATCCGCGACCTCACGGGTGCGCAGTCGCAGATCCGGTTCATCGAGCGCCCCGTGGACGACCCGACGGTGCGCCAGCCCGACATCACCCTGGCCCGCGAGGTGCTCGGCTGGGAGCCCCGGGTGGATCTGCACGAGGGTCTGCGCCGAACCGTCGAGTACTTCGCCGGGCGCGACGGCGTGGTGCGCCAGGAGTCGGCGGCGGCACTGAGCTGACGCCCGCAGGGCGTCACGCACGGGGAGAACGCACGTCGCGAGGGTTCCCCAGGTCGTCGTTTCTCGGAGATCGCCCGGCCGGCCGGTCACCCTGCGCGGGACGTGCCCCCGACCTCCTCGGCCAGCCAGGACGTGAAGCGCCGACTGCCCTCGCGATTGAGGTGGATCGGGTCGGCGAAGAGGTCCTTCTCCCACACACCGGCCTCGAGGTACTGGGCACCGGCCGTGGTCGCCGTCTCGTCCAGCAGGTTCCAGCAGACCCGCTTGCTCTGCTCCGGACGGGGTCGGCATGTACTCGACGAAGTCCTGGGTGATCGGCATGTTGACCACCCACACCTCGGCTCCGTCGGCCTCGAGGTCGTCGACGAGGCCGACGAGCGCCTCGACCTTGTCCGCCGCGATGTCGAGGGTCTCCACGTCCGGGCGGTAGAGGACCTCCTCCAGCTTCTCCGCCGGCGGGTAGTCGCGGTCGAGGAAGTGCTCGTCACGACCGTCCTTCCCGATGGTGAACTCGTCGTTGCTGCGCCGGTCGCGCCCGGTCAGGTTGAGTGGCTCTCGCAGCTCGACGCGGTGCTTGACCAGCGCCGAGACCGACCCGACGGCGTCGTCGACGCGGTCCAGCGTGTGCAGGGTGCCGAGGCGTTCCCGCATCGCCCGGGAGTCGAGGAACTGAGCGAACTGGGCGTCCTGCGCCGCCTCTTCCGTCACCTCGCGGCAGCTGACGCCGACCACGACGACGGACGGGTCGACCGTCGGCACCGACGAAGCCCTCGGACCACAGCCGCATGATGCGGGTGTCGGCGCCGAGCAGGGCGGCGTTGTAGGCCGGCGGCGGGGTGCCCGCCTCGGCGACGAACTGGGCCGGGTCCACGGCGGCGTCCATCATCGACGAACCCAGGAAGATCGTCCCCCCGGGCTGGTCGGAGAGTCGCTGGAGGTCGTCTGCCTTCACCTGCTCCTCCGCACTTGCCCAGCGCATCGGCGTCGGCAGCTCGTCGGCCACGGAGCGCGCACCCAGCTCGACGACCAGCAGCAGGAGGGCCACGACCGCCAGGGACCGGGTCAGCACGACACGCACGGAGCCCCTCCTCTCAGAACTGGAAGTAGATGAACGGCACGGAGGTGCCGCCGCTGAAGATGACGATGGGGACCACCATGCAGGCATACGCCAGACCGCGCGTGGCCGTCCTCCACTCCAGCACGAACTCCTGGCTGGCGGTCCACCTCTGCCAGCCATCGATCGCGAACATCGCGACGGCGGCAAGCACGAGGGCGGTCACCGCGTCCGGGTCGACGGGTCCAGGGCGGAAGGTCGCCAGGCCCTTGCCGTACCTCAGGGCGATCTCGAACGACGACGCCCTGAAGAAGATCCACGCGACGCACACGAGGTGGAACGTCACGAAGGCCGGACAGGACCGCGGCCGCCGGCGCCGGCACGCGTGACAGCGGTGACGGCACGGTGCCGCCGGCACGGCGCCCCCTCCACCACCGGTGCGCGGCGAGGAAGCCACCGTGCAAGCCTCCCCAGACGACGAAGGTCCAGGCCGCCCCGTGCCACAGACCGCCGATGAGCATGGTCAGCATGAGGTTGCGGTAGGTGCGTCACCTGCCCGCCGCGGTTGCCGCCGAGGGGGACGTACAGGTAGTCCCGCAGCCACGACGACAAGCGAGATGTGCCACCGCTGCCAGAACTCGGTGATGTTGCGAGACAGGTAGGGCTGCGTGAAGTTGATCGGCAGCTCGATGCCGAGCAGGCGGGCCGACCCCCGCGCCATGTCCGAGTAGCCGGAGAAGTCGCCGTAGATCTGCAGCGCGAAGGCGTAGACGCCGACGAGCAGCGTGATCCAGCCTGCCGGAGGCCGTCGAGAAGGTGCTGTTGACGTACGCCCGCCAAGCGCGTCGGCGATCGCCACCTTCTTGAACAGGCCGAGCAGGATGAGGAACAGGCCCGCTGCGCACCTGTTCGGTCGAGGGGCGTCTGCGTGTGTTCTGGAACTGCGGGAGCTGCAGGTGGGCCCGGCCGATCGGCCCGGCCACGAGCTGGGGGAAGAAGGAGACGAACACGGCGAAGTCCAGCAGGTCGTGTGCCGGCGCGGATCTCGCGGCGGTAGACGTCGAACGTGTACGAGATGCCGTGGAACGTGTAGAAGCGAGATGCCCACCGGCAGCAGGATGCTCAGGGTCGGCGCGTCGAGCTGGATCCCGATCGACCGTGAGCAGCTCGTCCGCCGAGTCGATGAAGAAGTTGAAGTACTTGAAGAAGCCCGAGGATCCCGAGGTTGACGACCAGGCTGATGCCGAAGATCCGTCGACGACGTCTGTCGTCGTCGGTGTTCTCCAGGAGGCGACCGACCACGAAGTCCGTGATCGTCGAGAACATCATCAGGCCGAGGAAGCGCCAGTCCCACGCCGCGTAGAACAGGTACGACGCGAACAGCAGGAGCATGTTCTGAGGACGCCGCGGCAGCACCCAGTAGATGGCGAGCACGACCGGCAGGAACACGGCGTACTGCAACGAGTTGAAGGTCACACCGTCCCCCGCCGGGATCAGAACGGACCAGCCGAGCATGCCACCGCCACGCCTGCCGGGCGGGCCGTTTCACCAGATCACCGCCGGAATCGACCGTGTCGCGCCGTGCGACGGCGTAGCGTCCCCACGGTGACGGAAGGCACGCTGGGCGACGCCACACGGCGGTCGGCACGCGTCGGGCTCGCCCTCCTGGCGCTGGCCGTCGCGGGGCTCTCGCTGTTCCCGTTCAGGGTCGATGCCCCCCGCGAGGTGGCCAACGACGTGTCGGTGCTGCCGGATGGTCGGTCTCCTTCGGTGCCTACAACCGGATGGAGTCCCCTCGGCCGCAGTCGTGGCTCGTCGAGCTCGGACCCGCGGACGCCGTGACGGTGGACCTTCAGATGCGGCCGGCCGACGTCGAACAGGGCGGCCCGGCGCGGGTGCTCGCCGTCTCGCTCGGCCCCGACGAGGCGGACCTCGTCGTGGGCCAGGAGCGTCGCGACGTCGTGGTGCGGGTGCGGCGCGCCGGGTCGGACCCCTCCGGCTGGCCCGACCTGAGGGTGCCGACCGTGCTCGCGGCGTCGGAGTGGTCGTCGGTGCGTGTCACGGTGACACGGGACCGGGTCGGCGTGGACGTCGACGGCGTCCCGCTCGCCGCCGAGGACGTGGAGGTACCGCCGCTCTCCACCTGGGACAGGACCTACCGCACCGCCCTGGGGAACGAGGTCGACGGCGGGCGACCCTGGGCGGGCGACCTGCGGGAGGCCAGCGTCACGACCCCGTCGGAGACGATCGACCTCCTGGCCCCGGGCGTGCTCGCCGTGCCCGACTCCTACAGGTACGAGCCACGTCGCGGCTGGGAACCGGCACTCCCGACGTCCGCCACTGACGCCATGGTCGACCTGCTGCACGCGTTGGCCTTCGTTCCGGTGGGGGCGCTCCTCGTGGTCGCGGTCCCCGGGGTCCGGGTCACCCGGGTGATCCTCGTGACGCTGCTGCTCACGCTCGCCCTGACGGCCTCGAAGATGGTCTTCGAGGACCGTCACCCGTCGCTGTCGGATCCCGTCGTGGAGACGCTCGGGACGGTCCTGGGCCTGCTGCTGGCGCGCCATCTGGTCCGCCACCGGCGTCGGGGCGGGTCCCGCGAAACCGCCGCGCCGCCGTCGATCCCGTTGGTAGCCTCGCGACCTGGCGACCGGCCACCCGCCGGTGGTTGACGAGCGGAGCCGTGCGTTGCCTGCAGACCTGACCGTCGTGGTCGTCACGCACCGCAGCGAAGCGGTTCTCCGCGGGTGCCTCACCGCCCTGCGCGACGAGGTGCCGGCGGTGGCTGGCGGTATCGAGCTGGTCGTCGTCGACAACGACTCGCCGGCGTCGCCCGAGGAGGCCGTGCGGGAGATCTGGCCGGAGGCCACGGTCCTGCTCCTCGGTCGGAACGCCGGCTACGCCGCAGGCGTCAACGCCGCGCTCGCGAAGCGGACGGGGACCGGCCCCCTCCTGGTCCTCAACCCTGACGTCCGCGTGGCTCCGGGCTCGCTCACGCGGCTGCTCGAGGCGCTGGAGAGACCCGGAACAGGGGTCGCAGTTCCTCGGATGTCGGCTCCGGACGGTACGACGTCCCCGTCGCTGCGTCGTCGTCCCACTGCCCTGAGGGCCTGGGGGCAGTCCCTGCTGGGCTCTCGAGCGGACCGGTACGCCGCCTTGAGCGAGACCGTTCCGGTCGGACCCGCCTACGAGGAGGAGCACGTCGTCGACTGGGCGACGGGTGCGGCGGTCGCGGTGTCTCCGCGGTGCCTCGACGCCGTGGGCGCCTGGGACGAGAGCCTCTTCCTCTACTCCGAGGAGACCGACTACTGCCTGCGAGCCGGAGACCACGGCCTCGACGTCCGCTACGTCCCGGACGCGTCCGTGATGCACATCGGTGGCGAGTCGGGGTCGAACCCCCTCCTGTGGACCGTCCTCACCCTCAACCGCGTCCGCTTCGCACGTCGTCGACTCGGACGTCTCCGCGGCGCGTCCTTCCGCGCCGCCGTCGTCGTCGGAGAGGCGCTCCGCGCAGCCGCCGGTCGAGAGACCTCGAGGGCCGCGTTCGACGCGCTCGTCGGGCGGTCACCTGAGCCCGAGCTCCTGCGCCAGGCGAGGACCGGTGCTGCCGGACGCCCGGCAGGCGACGGGCCGGACCCGGCCGCCGTCGTCTGCTTCTCCGCCCAGGACTTCTGGTACCACAACCGCGCCCACTCCGACGTCCAGCTGATGACGCGGCTCGCGCGGGACCGCGACGTACTGCTCGTCAACAGCATCGGCATGCGGATGCCTCTGCCGGGCCGCAGCTCGCAGCCGCTGCGGCGCGTCGCGCGCAAGGTGGCGAGCACCGCCAAGCTGTTGCGGCACCCCTACCCGGGACTGCCGCGCTTCGCTGTCCTGAGCCCTCTGGTGCTACCGCTGTACGGCAGTCCGGCCGGGCGGGCACTCAACGCCCGGGTCGTCGCGCTGCAGGTGCGTCTCGCCTGCCGGTTGCTCCACCTGACGCGACCGACCGCGATCGTCACCATCCCCACGGCGGTGGACGTCCTGCAGCACCTGGACGTCGACGGCGTCGTGTTCAACCGCTCGGACAAGCACTCCGAGTTCGAGGAGACCGACCAGGACTCCATCCGCGAGATGGAGGATCGTCTCCTGCGGCAGTCCGACGCCGTGGTCTACGTGAGCCGCGAGCTCATGCGGCAGGAGGGGGATCGCACGGGCGACCGTGCCGTGTTCCTCGACCACGGAGTCGATCTCGACCACTTCACGCCCGGCGGGAGTCGGCCGCCTGCCGACCTGCCGACGGGCCGTCCGCGCATCGGCTTCTTCGGTGGCATCGACGCCTACGTGGTGGATCTCGACCTGCTGGCACGGGTAGCCCGCGAGATCCCCGAGGCCGACCTGGTCGTCGTCGGTGACGCCACCTGCAGCATGGACGGGCTGACGACTCGATCCCGAACGTCACCTGGCTGGGCCACCGCCCGTACGAGGAGATCCCCTCGTACGGAAGGGGTTTCGACGTCGCGCTGATGCCATGGCTGGACAACGAGTGGATCCGGTCCTGCAACCCCATCAAGCTCAAGGAGTACCTGGCCCTCGGGTTGCCCGTCGTGAGCACGGACTTCCCCGAGGTGCGCCACTACGAGCACGGTGATCCGCGTCGCCGGTGACCCGGAGGACGTTCGTCGACCTCGTCACCGGACGCTCGAGGATGGTGGTCTCGCCTCGCCCGAGATCACGACGCGCGGCCGTCGCCGGGTCGTCGTGGGACGAGGTCGCCCGACGGCTGTCCGCCACGTGCCTCTCGGTGAGGGGACGCTGATGTGCGGCATCGTCGGCGCGTTCCGACCTGGACGGAGGACCCGTCCCCGAGGAGGTCCTCCGCGCGATGGCCGACCAGGTCGAGCACCGCGGACCGGACGGCGAGGGCTACTGGTCGGCACCCGGGGTCGGCTTCGGTCACCGCCGGCTCGCGATCATCGACGTCGGCGGCTCCAACCAGCCGATGGCCTCGCCCGACGGTCGGCTGCACGTCTGCTTCAACGGCGAGATCCTCAACTACCGCGAGCTCAGGGACCGGCTCGACCACCCCTGGTCCACCGACGGCGACACCGAGGTCCTGCTGGCCCTCTTCGCGGCCGAGGGCGCCGCAGGGCGTCGAGCGGCTCCGCGGCCAGTTCGCCTACGCCGTGCACGACGACCGCGACGGCTCCCTCTGGCTCTTCCGTGACCGGCTGGGGATCCTGCCGCTCTACTACGCGCAGGTCGGCGACGCGCTCCTCTTCGCCTCCGAGGTCAAGTCGCTGCTCGTGGCCATGCCCGGGCCGCGTCGAGGTCGACGAGGACGAGCCTGGACGACTACCTGACGCGACGGGCGGTCCCCGCCCCTCGCACCATGTACCAGGGCGTTCGCAAGCTGCCCCCCGGCGCACTGGCTGCACGTGCGGAGCTGACGGGCCGGACCACGGTGCACCGCTACTGGATCGCCACCCGGCCCCGAGGAGCGTGCTGGACGTCTCGCCCGCCGAGGCGGTCGACCTCGTGCGCGAGGGGCTGGAGCGCGCGGTCGCTCGCGGCACTGGTCGCCGACGTCCCCGTTGGCTCCTACCTCAGCGGCGGCGTCGACAGCAGCCTCGTCGTGGCGACGGTCGCCGGCCTTCGCGGCGCGGAAGGGTCTGCACACGTTCGCGGCGGGGTTCGGCGACCCGCGCGTCGACGAGCTGCACCACGCCCGCACCGTCGCCGACCACCTCGGAACGACGCACCACGAGGTGGTCGTGCGCCCGGACGAGTTCGCGGACGCCTGGTCGCGCCTGACCTGGCACCGGGACGCCCCGCTGTCGGAGCCGGCGGACGTCGCCGTCCACCGCCTGGCCGAGCTCGCCGGCCACGCACGTGAAGGTCGTCCTGTCCGGGGAGGGCAGCGACGAGCTGTTCGGCGGCTACCCGAAGCACCGGTACGCGGCGGCCGCCGACCGCCTGGGCCGCGTGCCCCAGGCCGTGCGTGGCCCAGCGACTCGCGGGCTCGACGCGCGCGCTGCCGCCACGGCTGCACCGTGCGCGGATCGCAGCCCGCGCGCTCGGGGCACCGGACGCGCACGGAGCGCGACGTGGGCTGGTTCGCGCCGTTCACCGCGGACGAGCGGCGGCGCCTGCTGGGCCGCGGGCGCCGTCCACCCGGGACCGCGATCGGCGCGGCCGACCGGCGACCCACTCGACCGGATGCTGCGCGCCGACCTCGCGGTCTGGCTGCCCGGACAACCTGCTCGAGCGCGGTGACCGCATGACGATGGCCGCCTCGGTCGAGCTGCGCCCGCCGTTCCTGGACCACGAGCTGGTCGAGACGGCGTTCCGCCTGCCGAGCCACCTGAAGGTCCATGACGGGACGACGAAGTGGCTGGTCAAGCAGGTGGCCCGGCGCAGCCTCCCGACGTCGATCGTCGACCGGCCCAAGGCAGGCTTCCGGGTGCCCCTCGACGCGTGGTTCCGCGAGCGGGATGGCCGACATGGCCCGCGACCGGCTGCTGTCCCCGTCGTCCTTCGTCGCCCAGGTGATGGACGCGTCGGCGGTGCGCTCGGTGCTCGACACCCACGCGAGCGGACGGCGCAACGAGGACATCCGGATCTGGACGCTGCTGGGACTCGAGGTCTGGCATGAGACATGCGTCACTGCTACGCAGCGTAATCGGGTGACCGCTGCGCTCCCTCTGTCCCCTTCGTCGTCTTGACGGGCTTGCGTCCTCCACATCTCCGTGGTTAACTCACCCGCTGTTGTCACAGAACGATCACGGGGACCACGAAATCCTCGCCGATCCGGTCGGCAGAGGTGGCGCGCAGGACCGGGGGAACGTGTGCGACCCGGGCACCCGCCCATTCAGATTTTTGTAGTCGACCCGACGTAGAAGGTTACTCTCCGCAACATCCGCGTTTCGGCGTCACGCAGCCGGCACCAGCCGGCACAGGCGTCCACCATTGACGAGACCAGTCCGCCGCGCCCCCGTGGCGCGTGACGAGGACGGTGACCCGCAGCCGTGACCGGCTCCCTCCTGGGCCGGCGGCGCAACGCGGCCTCACCGACGGCACGAACGGCACCGCTGCCTCACGCCCCTTCGGGCGGGCTGACGCTGTGCCTCCACCACCACAGAATCAGGTTCCCCCTTCATGTTGAGTTCCCTGCGACGCTCCAGTGCGCGCCCCCGCCCCACCGACCCCACCTCCACGATCGCCGGCACCCGGCGCCTGGGAGTGCCCGTTGCGGCCACCACCGTCGGGCTGCTCGCCATCGGCTCGATCGCCGTGGCCGCGGCCGCCACGACCTCCAGCACGCCGTTCTCCGCGCGGATCAACGCCGGATCCTCCTCGCCCTTCACCGACGGCACCGGCACCTGGTCCGCCGACACCGGCAGCCAGGGCGGCAGCATGTGGCGCGGCGGGGACGCCGTCCGCGGGACGAGCAGCGACGCGCTCTACCAGACGCACCGCTGGGGCATGTCGGGGTACCAGGTGAAGGTGCCTTGCGACGCCACGTACGACGTGCGGCTCCACTTCAACGAGGCGATCTTCCGCCAGGCCGGCCAGCGCGTCTTCGACGTCTCCCTGGAGGGCAAGACCGCCATCTCGCGGCTCGACGTGGCCGGCGAGGCCGGCCGCTCCACAGCGCTGGTTCGCACCGTCTCGGTGCCTGTCACGGACGGCACCCTGAACGTGGGCTTCACCAAGATCGTCGAGGACCCGATGATCTCGGGCATCGAGGTGCTCCAGAAGGGCGACTGCGCCGGGGCGGCACCCGCTCCCAGCCCGTCGCCGAGCGCGCCCGCGCCCACCACGCCGGCCCCACCACCCCGGCACCCACCACGCCCGCGCCCTCCCCGAGCACGTCGGCCCCGAGTGCGCCGGTCGAGGTGGCCCGCATCGCCACCGGCCGGACGCAGGCCGTCAACGACGGCACCGGCACGACGTGGCCGGCCGACAAGAGCTACGTCGGCGGTACCGCCTGGGGACCGGTCAGCACGCCGGTGTCCAACACCAGCGCCGACCGCCTCTACCAGGGCAACCGCTGGGGCATGTCGGGCTATGACGTGGCCGTGCCGTCCAACGGGACGTACCGCGTCGAGATGCACTTCGCCGAGATGGTCTTCAACGGCACCGGCAAGCGTGTCTTCGACGTGTCCGCCGAGGGCGTCAAGAAGCTCTCCCGCTTCGACGCGGTCGCCGAGGGTGGCGCCAACTCTGCGGTCGTCAAGACGTTCGACGTGCCGGTGAGCGACGGAACCCTCGACCTCGACTTCGGCAAGATCGTCGAGGACCCGATGGTCTCGGGCCTGGTCGTGAGCAAGGTGGACGGCTCCGCTCCGGCGCCGACCACCCCGGCACCCACCCAGCCCGCACCCACCCAGCCCGCACCCACCCAGCCGGCACCCACCCAGCCCGCGCCGACCCAGCCCGCGCCCCAGCCGACGTCGACAGGCTTCCCTGACGCGTCGAACACGGGCGTGCCTGCCGGTGCGTCGCTGCGTGCGTCCGGGTCGATCACCGTCACCACCCCCGGCGCCGTGATCGACGGCCTGGACGTGTCCGGCAGCATCCGGGTCGAGGCCAGCAACGTGGTCATCAAGAACACCCGGATCCGCAACTCCGGCGGCCAGGCCATCACGGTCAACCCCAGCACCCGGGGCCTGCTCGTGCAGGACGTCGAGATGGACGGCACCGGCAACACCGACGGCGCCTCCGCGATCGGCGACACCAACTACACCCTGCGCCGCGTGCACATCCACCACTTCGGTGAGGGACCGCGCGCCCACGGCAACGTCGTGATCGAGGACAGCTACATGCACAGCTTCCTCAACTTCATCGCCCAGGGCGCCCACCAGGACGTCATCCAGTCCACCGGCGGCGACGGCCTTGTCGTGCGGCACAACACCCTGCTGATGAACGTCGACGGCGGCAACGCGGTGCTCATGCTCGGCACCAGCTACGGCTCCAACGTGGTCTTCGACAACAACCTGGTCGCCGGTGGCGGGTACGCCCTCTACGGCGGAGACTCCAACGGCTGGTCCAACGTCTCGTTCACGAACAACCGGATCAGCACCAGGTACTTCCCCAAGGGCGGCTACCACGGTCCGTTCCTCTACGCGGACAACGCGAAGAAGTCCGGCAACGTCTGGCACGAGAGCGGTCAGCCCATCAACTGACCCTGCCAGGCACCGCCACACGGCGGACCAGCCACACGACAGACGTGCCCGGGCCCAGTGCCCGGGCACGTCTGTCTCTACGTGGCCCCAAGCATCCGGGCGCTTCACGGCAATCCGGACACCCGACCAGCGAAACGGTCACGCAGGTGGCCACCAACTCACGCTGAGTGACCCGGAGACCCTACGGATAGCCGATCCGTTCACCCAGTGCGACGACCGATGGAGAAGAGGCAACCGCGACCTGGGCCAACGGCTCGGGTCGCGGGCTACGACTCCCCGTAGCTCCGTCCCGTGCGTCTCACAGATCGGCCGCCCCCATGCCCCGCTCTCCCCAGTCCTCCCCCCGTCACTGCTCGCCGCGTGGGGGCGCACGAGCAGCGATCCCGGGACTCCCGACCGTCGGCCTGCTCGTCGGCGCCCTCGTCCTCGGTACCGTCGGCGTGAGCGCCGCGGTCGCCGGCTCGCCGGCGACCGCTCCAGTGCCCCAGTCGAGTGTCACGGCTGCCGGCACCGCCTCCGAGCAGCCCGCAACGGCCGTCTCCGCCTCGGGCGCCGACGCCCCGGTAGCGACCTCGACCGGCGCCGTCCGATCCGGCACCTTGACGGTTCAGGCCACCCAGCCCTCCGCCTCCCCCGCCGCCACGGTCCTCCAGCCTGCAGCGAAGGCATTCGCAACCGCGCCCAAGGTCAGGTTGCACAGCGCCCTGCCCACCAGCCAGATGCAGTTCAGCCGGGCCGCGCTGACCACTCGCATCGAGGTCGCCCGCATCGCAGCGGGGACCAGCAAGGCCGTCGTCGACGCGTCCGGCCGGACCTGGTCCGGGGACCGCTCCTACGTCGGGGGGTCGGCATGGGGTCCGTCCGGCGCTGCCGTCGACAAGACCACGTCCGACCGCCTGTACCAGAGCCACCGCTGGGGGATGTCGGGCTACGACGTGGCCGTGCCCTCGGCCGGCACCTACCGGGTCCAGCTCCACTTCGCCGAGATGGTCTTCGAGACCTCGGGCAAGCGCGTGTTCGACGTGTCCGCGGAGGGCGTCAAGAAGCTCTCACGCTTCGACGCCGTCGCCGTGGCCGGTCCTCGCACGGCGATCGTCAAGACCTTCGACGTCGCCGTGACCGACGGGCGACTCAACCTCAGCTTCGGCCGGGTCGTGGAGGACCCGATGCTCTCGGGCCTGATCGTGACCCAGGTGAGCGGCTCGACCACTCCTGCTCCGGCTCCCGCGCCGGCTCCGGCTCCCGCACCGGCACCCGCACCCGCACCGGCACCCGCACCCGCACCGGCTCCCGCCCCCGCACCGGCACCCGCGCCGGCACCCGGCACCCGCCCCCGGCCCCCGCCCCCGCCCCGGCCACGGGCTTCCCGAACGCGTCGAACACGGGCGTGCCTGCCGGTGTGTCGCTGCGTGCGTCCGGGTCGATCACCGTCACCACCCCCGGCACCGTGATCGACGGCCTGGACGTGTCCGGCAGCATCCGGGTCGAGGCCAGCAACGTGGTCATCAAGAACACCCGGATCCGCAACTCCGGCGGCCAGGCCATCACGGTGAACAACAGCACCCGGGGCCTGCTCGTGCAGGACGTCGAGATCGACGGCACCGGCAACACCGACGGCGCCTCCGCGATCGGGGACTCCAACTTCACCCTGCGCCGCGTGCACATCCACCACTTCGGTGAGGGACCCCGCGCCAACGGCAACGTCGTGATCGAGGACAGCTACATGCACAGCTTCCTCAACTTCATCGCCCAGGGCGCCCACCAGGACGTCATCCAGTCCACCGGCGGGAACGGCCTGGTCGTGCGGCACAACACCCTGCTGATGAACGTCGACGGCGGCAACGCGGTGCTCATGCTCGGCACCGACTACGGCTCCAACGTCGTCTTCGACAACAACCTGGTCGCCGGTGGCGGGTACGCCCTCTACGGCGGGGACTCCAACAGCTGGAGCGGCGTCTCGTTCACCAACAACCGGGTCAGCACGATGTACTTCCCCAAGGGCGGCTACCACGGTCCGTTCGTGTACGCCGGGAACTCGACCAGGTCGGGCAACGTCTGGCACGAGAGCGGCCAGTCCGTCAGCTGACCCCCACCAGACCCCGCTGAACCGGCGGGGCGCTGACCCAACGGACGTGCCCGGGCCCTGCGCCCGGGCACGTCTGCGCTCCCCCGGAGCGTCCTCGCCGACGCCCGATGTCCAGGACGGCCGTTAGCCTGGTGCGAGGAGACGTGAGGAGGCGGCATGCAGGAGCAGAGCGGGAGCGTCCGCGCCAGGGACCGCGTGCGCAGGTACCGCGTGCGGATCGGCCTGGCCGTGCTCGTCGCTGTCGCCGTCGTCGCCGTCCTGGTCCGGCCCGCCACGACGGACGAGGGCCGCGTGTCTCTCGCGGAGCGGGTCGTCGCCGCCGCGGAGCGTGTCCTCCCGGTGACCGCGTCCCCGACCACCGAGGCCACCGAGCCGGACGTACCCCTCACCGCGACCTCTCCCACCGCCGCCGCACCCACCCCCGGCGGACAGGGCGAAGGAACCGGGTCCGGGTCGAGCGGGTCCGGCGGGTCGTCCTCGTCGCCGCGGACCTCCGGGTTCCCGAACGCCTCGAACACCGGCGTCCCGGCTGGCGTGACGCTCCGTCCGTCGGGGTCGGTCACGGTCACGGCCAACGGGGCGGTCATCGACAGCCTGGACGTGTCCGGGAGCATCCGGGTCGAGGCCAGCGACGTCGTCATCAAGAACACGCGCATCCGCAACCCAGGCGGCCAGGCCATCACCGTGAACCCGTCGACGAAGGGCCTCCTCGTGCAGGACGTCGAGATCGACGGGACCGGCAACACGGACGGCTCCTCGGCCGTCGGGGACTCGAACTACACGTTGCGCCGCGTGGACATCCACCACTTCGGTGAAGGACCGCGCGCCAACGGCAACGTCGTGATCGAGGACAGCTACATGCACGACTTCCTTGACTTCATCGCCCAGGGCGCCCACCAGGACGTGATCCAGTCCACCGGGGGCAGCAACCAGGTGATCCGCGGAAACACGCTGCTGATGAACGTCGACGGGGGCAACGCGGTGCTCATGCTCGGCACCGACTACGGCTCGAACCTCACGTTCGACAACAACCTCGTGGCCGGCGGCGGGTACGCCCTCTACGGCGGAGACTCCAACGGCTGGAGCGGTGTCTCGTTCACCAACAACCGGATCAGCACGATGTACTTCCCCAACGGCGGCTTCCACGGCCCCTTCCTGTACACGGAGAACGCCACCGTCTCGGGCAACGTCTGGCACGAGAGCGGGAAGCCCGTCGGCTAGGGCCGCACCTCTCCCACCGGACGACGCGTGCTCTCGCCGTAGGCCTCGAGCAGACGCCGGCCGGCTGCCGCCCACGTGAGACCGGGGGCGGTCGTCAAGGCGTTGCCCCGTAGTCGCTCCAGCTCGCTCCTGTCGTCCTGCAGGCGGGTCAGGTGCGCCGTCAGGGCTGCGACGTCACCCACCGCGTGGACCAGCGCGTTCTCGCTGTGCCGGCAGACGTCGGTGCAGGCTTCGGACACCAAGGGCACGCAGCCGGACCCCATGGCCTCGACGCACACCAGCCCGAACCCCTCCTCCACGCTCGGCAGCACCATCACGTCCGCGTGACGCATGAGCTCGGGTACGTCGTCGCGGTGGCCGAGCAGCTGCACGCTGGGATGGGCCAGCCGGTCGCGCAGCACCTCCGCGTACTCGGGCATCACGTCGCCGGCGACGAGGAAGCGTCCGGTCTCAGCACCGGGGCGTGGCGAGCCACGCGTCCAGGGCGATGTGCAGTCCCTTGCGGACGGCGGCGTAGCCCGACGAACACCGCGGTGAACGGCCGCTCCGGATCCCGTTGCGGCACAGGCCAGAACCGCTCGTGGTCGAAGCCATAGGTGTGGCTGACCAGCTTCTCGGCAGGGATGCCCTGGTCGAGGAAGGTCCGCCGCACGAACGCCGAGGGGCAGAGCAGGTGGTCCGCGAGGTCGTACTCCTCCTCCTCGACCTTCAGCACGCGACCGTCGTAGGCGTGCTCCGCCCCACGGGGGAGTCGCATCCCCAGCTTCCGGCTCTCGGCGGCCACCGCCTCGTAGGCGAAACGCGTGTGGGCGTTGGGGCGCTCGAGGAAGGTCGGGATGCCGAGCTCACGCGCCGCCACGAGGGTCCGCCGCGCTCCGAGCGGCCACGTGTGCACGACGTCGATCTCCCCCGCGAGGGCCGGCAGCGCTCGGGCGACCGCGAGGTCGTGCAAGGCGCAAGCGCGGCGCATACCGACTGCGCGGTACGGCAGCCGGACACGACCGCGTGCCAGCGTCGTCCGCAGGCGGACGCCTTCCGGGACGGGACGTTCGACCGCCCCGGACATGACCGTGACCGTCGCACCGGCCTCGTGGAGGCCGCGCACCTGTTGCCACGCCGTGTAGCAGACGCGGCCGGCCCCGAGCTTCTGCGGAAAGCTGTAGAGGACCCTGATGCCTGCTGCCCTCCTCCCCTACCGCTCGGTGTCCTCGTGACTCTAGCCACGAGGGGTCGGACGCACCGGTGCCTTGGTGGATTGCCGAGGATGGCCCACAGGCGCCTGTCCGGAGCGTTACCGTCGGTCTGCGTCGGCGTCCGCAGGCGCACGCGGGCGAGGCAGGGGGGACGGCGTGCGGTCGACCTGGGGTCCGGTGGCGACCGGCGGGGCCGCCACGACGCAGGGCAACTGGGACGGCCTGGTGGTCTTCTTCGCCGGAACGGCCTGGGACGGCAACAAGTTCCCCGACCAGCACATCGCTGAGCGCCTTTCGAGGTGGGCCCCGGTCCTGTACGTCGACCCACCCCTGTCCGTCATCCGGAGCCGGCACGCGGACGGGTCACGGGCACCCCGTCCCCGGCTCGAACGGCTGTCGGACTCGATGCTGCGTCTCGTTCCCGTCGTGCCGCCCGCCCCCCTGCGGCCCGGGGTGCGCCTCGTGTCCTACGCGGTGATGCGCGCGCTCGCGCGGCGCACCGTGAAGATGCTGACGGACGACGTCCAGGCAGTCGTCGTGGCGTCCCTCAGCCCGCTGCTGGACGCCGTCCCCGCTCGCGTGCGGACCCTGTACGGCACCGACGACTTCGTGGCGGGGGCCGAGCTGATGGGCGTGGGGAGCCGGTGGCTCGTCGCGCGAGAGAGGAGCCAGCTCGCCCAGGCGGACGTCGTGGTGGCCGTCAGCGACGACCTGGCGGACAGCTGGGGGGCCAAGGGAGCAGACGTGTCCGTGGTGCCCAACGGCTGCGACGCCGACCTGTTCGCCACCGCCGACGACGGACCCGCACCCGCCGACGTCACGCTCCCGTCCCCCATCGCGGGCTTCGTCGGACACATGTCGGAGCGGATCGACCTGTCGCTGCTCGAGGGTGTCGCCGACACCGGGCACTCGCTGCTCCTGGTCGGGCCCCGGCAGCACACGTTCGCCCCTGAGCGGCTCCACGCCCTCCTGCAGCGGCCGAACGTCCAGTGGGTCGGCGCCAAGCCCTTCGAGGAGCTCCCCTCGTACGTGAAGGTCATGGACGTGGGACTGGTCCCCTACGCGGACACGGCCTTCAACCGCGCCAGCTTCCCCCTCAAGACCCTGGAGTACCTGGCCGCCGGTCGCCCGGTCGTCGCCACAGGCCTCCCCGCGATCCGCTACCTCGGCACGGACGAGGTGTCCATCGCCGACACCCCCGACGGCTTCGCAGCGGCGGTCTCGAGTGCATCGACGGCTGCGCGCGAAGGGGCGGTGGTGGAGCGACGCAAGGAGGTCGCCAGAAGCCACAGCTGGGACCGCCGCGCGGTCGAGTTCGCCCGGCTGATCGGCGTGGACGTGAAGGGCGGGAACCCCATCGGCTGAGGCAGGCTCAGCCGTCCAGGGCGGCGCACGGGAGCTCGGCGGTCCACCCCGACGGGGCCAGCGGCACCTCGGCGTCGCCGGAGCACCCGTCCACAGCGTCCCGCACGCCTCCGGACCAGGACGGTCCGCCGTTGCGCACGTCCCCCGAGGGGAAGCCGACGACGACCGCGACCGCCAGCGCTCCGAGGGCTGCCACGCGTACGGCCCGCAGCGCGCCGGACGGCAGGGTCGCGCGGTCCAGCACGATGGCGGACGCGGTGACGAGGAGCAGCGCGGGCACCGTTGCGTAGCGCGGCGTCGCCACACCGCTGAGCGCGACCGGCGCGACGTAGAAGGCGACGGCGTAGATCGCGGCCACGGCGGCGAGCCGGGACCGTGCGGCGTCCTCCGCCCGCGACCGCCAGGCCACCAGGGCGATGCCTGCGATGACGAGGGCTGCGACGGCCACCGCCACGAGGTAGCGGGCACCGGGACCCGGCGTGCCGACGATCCGGTCGCCGAGCACCGCCGTCGGCAGGGCGCGGGCAAGCAGCGAGATCACCACGAAGGCAGGGTCGAAACCCTGACCGAGCTCCCGGTCGGTTCCCCCCGCCCGCACCACGACCTGGAACAGCAGGCCCAGGGCGAGGCCGACGGGCTGCAGGAGGGCGCGGCGGTCGCCACGCCAGAACGCGATGGCTGCAGGGACTGTCAGCGGCACCAGCAGGGCGGTGAGGGGGTCGCTCGCAGCCGTCAGGAAGAGCGTCACTGCACCCACCACGCGGCGTCCCGTGCCGACCGACCCGGTCACCAGCACCCAGAAGGAGGCGTACATGGCCACCCAGTGGAGGTTCGCGACGTTGAGGGGGACATCGGCGATGCCGACGTACACGGCCAGCACCGGGACGCTCACGGCGAGCCTCGCGGGGACCGAGGCCAGGTGCACGGCCGAACGGTCGTAGACCAGCGCGCCGGCCGCCGCGGTGACCAGGGCCGCTGCGAGGGAGAAGACGACGGCCGCCCACGCGACCGGCAACGCGGCAGCGACCTCCGCGAGCAGCCGCGGCACGAGGTGGGCGTAGCCGGCGTAGGAGCGTCCGATCGCCTCGGCCGGTCCGAGCGCCTCCGCCTGCGCGAGGAAGATGCTGCCGTCCTCGGCCCAGACGACGTCACCCCAGGCCCGCGGCGGCAACCTCAGGAGTCCCACCACGGTGCCGCCCACGAGGAACACGGGGACGGCCCACCTCGCCGACCCCCTCGCGCGCTGCGCCGTCCGCCCCCCAGATCCCATGTGCCGACCGCTCCTCCACGTCGCCTGGACGCACCGTAGAACACGGCTCGTCGCCCCGGGGCGGCTATCGGTGGCTTGCGTGATGCCCGCCGTGGGGCGCCTGCGTCCGTGTCACGATGTGGGAAGGGCCGGATCGCGGTGTGCGGCAGCCCGTCACCAGCGGTGGCCAGAAGGGTGGGAGGACGGCGGTGCAGCAGGTTCATGCCCGGCACGGCCAGTTCACCGTTGCCCCACTGCCTGGCCCGCACGACGCCCCCGTGCGCCGGACGGGGGCGCTGACCCTGCTGACCGTGTACCTGGTTCTCCTGCTGGGGGTCCCGGCTCAGCTGGTCTTCGGCCCGCTCGGTGCACTGGGGACGCCGGCGCTCATGCTGGCCTTCCTGCTGCTCGGCTGGTGGGCGAGCTCCTGCCTCGTCCCGGGCGCACGCCCCGGGGCAGGTTTCCAGCCCGTCCGCATCGCTGTGCTCGTCTACCTCGGCGCCGTGCTCCCGAGCTACGCCATGGCGACGTGGCGCGTCGCCGATCCGCTGGAGGTCAGCGGCGGGGACCGCAGCCTCCTCACCCTGCTGGCCGCGTGCGGGATCGCCTGCCTCGTGGCCGACGGCATCGCCGACCGCCAGGGCCTCGACGCGCTGCTCCGCCGCCTCACCTGGCTCGCGGCGGCGGTCGGTGCCGTCGGCATCTTCCAGTTCGTCACCGGCGTCGACATCACCCGCTACTACCTGAGCATCCCGGGGCTCAGCGAGAACCAGTCCTTCACGACCATCCAGGACCGGTCCTCCCTGCGTCGCATCTCCGCTACCGCCAGCCACCCCATCGAGTTCGGAGTGGTGCTCTCGATGGCCCTCCCGCTGGCCCTCCACTACGCCTTCGCTCCCGGCGTCCGCCGGTCGCGCGTCAACTGGGTCCCCGTCGTCCTCATCGGGGCAGCCATCCCGATGTCGATCTCCCGCTCGGCGACCCTGGCCTGCATCGTGGCCGGCGTCGTCCTCTTCGCAGGCTGGACGGGGCGGCAGCGCACGCGGGCACTCATCGCGGTGCCCGTCTTCCTCGTGGTCATGCGGCTGCTGATCCCGGGGCTGCTCGGCACGATCAAGAGCCTCTTCACGAACCTGGGCAACGACCCCAGCATCCAGGGCCGCACCAACGACTACGCGGAGGTCGCGACGTACGTGCAGCAGTCGCCGTGGTTCGGTCGAGGCGCCGGGACGTTCCTCCCGAGCGCGTACTTCACGCTCGACAACCAGTACCTCGGGCAGCTGGTGGAGACCGGGGTGGTGGGGCTGCTCGGCCTCTGCGGTCTCTTCGTGGTCGGCTTCCTGACGGCCCGGGGCGCGAGGCACAGGGCCTCGGACGCCGTCACGCGCGACCTCGGCCAAGCGCTCGCCGCGAGCATCGCGGTACCCGCCGTCACCTTCGCCACGTTCGACGGGTTCGGGTTCCCTGTCGTCACCGGGATGACCTTCGTGGTCCTGGGTGCCGCCGGAGCGCTGTGGCGTGTGCAGCTTCGGACGGCGCCCTCCCCGCGTGGCGGCACAGGGCCCGACCCGGTCGGGACGCTCCCACGCTTGGCCAAACGACCTCGCCCGCCTCTGAGGGAACGTATCCTCGCTGGAGAGAAGCCGACTGAGTGAGGGTTGATGGACGTCCTGTCGTTCCTGCGGGTGCTGGTGAGGCGCTGGTACCTCGTGCTGCCGATCGCTCTCGCCAGCCTGGCTGGCGCGGCCTGGTTCTGGGATGCTGCGCCGTCGACCTACGAGGCCACCGGCACCCTCCTGCTGAAGAACCCCACCGGTATCACCGACGAGATCGCTCGTGAGAACCCGTACCTCGGGTACGGCGGGCTGTACGTGCCGGGCAAGGTGGCGACGGACGTGGTGGGGGCCCGGGACTACCGGGAGAGGCTGGCGGAGGTGGGTGTCGAGCCGACCTACGAGCTCCTGGTCGACACCACGACGCAGGCGCCGATCATCTTCGTCCGCGTCGAGGGCCCGACCGAGCCCGACGCGGTCGGGTCCGTCGCTGCGGTCCTGACAGCAGTGCAGTCGGCACTGGAGCAGAGGCAGGCTGAGACCGGCGCACCCGAGGAGTCCTTCGTCACCACCGAGATCCTGACCGCGCCCCCGGACGCCACGCCGCTCTACAGCAGCAAGCTCCGAGGGGTCGGCGCCATCCTCGCGGTCGGTGCTCTGCTGACCCTGGGTCTCGTCTTCGCGGTCGAGGGGGTGGTGCGCCGGCGGCGTGCGGCTCGCGATCCCGAGGTGGTCGAGGAGGCGCAGCCCGAGGTCCCATGCAGCCTGTGCGGCGACTGGCTGCCCAGTGACCGGCTGATCAGACACCTGCAGATCCAGCACGCTCTGGCGGAACGCAGCTCCACCACGCCTGCCGGGGAGGCGGGTCGGGACGTTGCCGCGACACACCGTGCCGGGCGTGCGTCTCGTCGGCACCAGCGCCGCAGCGCAGTCCCGGTCGGCGTCGCCGCGACCGCACCGGATTCGCCGTCCACGTCAGCGCGGAAGCCGGAGACCCCTTCGGGGAGTCCGAGGACGGCGGCAGGGCCGGCCGACGCCGAGAGCAGGGGAACCGATCCCGTGTCCGCCGGGCCTCAGGTGGGCGAGGACGCCGAGGACAGCGTGGAAGCTCCGTCGGGCTCGGCCGTGCCGCGTACTCCACGACAGGGACGGGCGGCCAGGCAGCAGCCGGGGGCCCGGGCCGCAGGCGACGACACGGAGGCCGATGGAAGCCCGGGTGGCTCGAACGGCGCGAGGCACCCCGATCCCGGTACCCCGGACGCCGACCCCGGGCCAGACCTCGGGTCCGACACCGAACCGAGGGGTCGCCGTGCGGTGGCGGCGAAGTTTGGACCATAGGACGTCCACGGGGGTACGCCCGCCCGGGTGAACTTGTCATCACTGCGTGTCACGACCGGACCAGCGGTGCCATCATCGTTGACGGCTCACACAACTGGCGTGGGCTGGACGGACGATGCGCAACGACACGGAGTGAGGCTCGCGCGGTGGGACGCCCACGCACCTTCCTGGCCCGCATGCTCGCGGGCGCCGTCGTCGTGCCCCTGGCGGTCGCGCTCGGAGTCCAGTCCCCTGCCGTGGCGTCGGGCACCTCCGTGGTCGACGCCTTCGACCGCGCGGACTCTGCGAGTCTCGGCAGCACCTCGACGGGGATCACCTGGCAGGCCCACGCCGGCGTCGTTCTCCGTGTCCTCGCAGGCGGCCGCCGCCGGGTCGGGCTACGCGCTCACGAGCCTCGACACGGGCCTGACGGGCGCCACCGTGTCCGTCACCGTCGGCCAGCCCGGGCAGGAGATGTGGCTCGTCCTGCGGCTCGTGGACGACGCCAACTACTGGCGCTTCGGTCGCTCGTCCTCCGGCAGCTACCAGCTGCAGCACGTCCTGAACAACAACCTCGCAAGCCCCTCGCTCACGACGGTGTCGACGGCGTCGGCGGCCGCGGGCGACCGGCTCACCTGCCGCACCGCCGGCGGGATCTCGTGCTCGGTCAACGGCCAGGAGGTCGTCCGGACGGCGGACGCCGCCAACGCCTCGTCGACACGCCACGGCCTGGCCGCCTGGCAGAGCCAGGGCGTGCGCTTCGACGACTTCCGCGCCGACCCGGCGCCGGTCGAGGCCGACCTCGTCGCGACCGTGACAGCCCCTGCCTCGGTGATCGGCGGTCAGATCGTTCCAGGCCACCGCCGCCGTGAGCAACACGGGGTCGTCCACCGCGACGGGCTCGTCGCTGACGTGGACGGTCCCCGCGGACCTCGCGGCCGTCTCCGCGACGGGTCCCGCCGGTGCCTGCGGGGTCACCGCGTCCACGGTTCAGTGCGATCTCGGCTCACTGGCGGCGGGAGCAGCGGTCAACCTCACCCTCACGGCGACGGCTCCCACGCGGAGCGGCGCCGTCGACCTCTCCGTCGACGCCACCCACGCCGTCGACGAGGCCAACCCGTCCGACAACTCGGCGAGCGTCTCCGTGGCCCTGCGCCCCGCACTCTCCTCGGACACGGTCGTCGCTGACGGGTTCGAGCGAGCGGACACGTCGGGGGGTGTCGGCACATCGGACAGCGGTCACGTCTGGACGACGCACGCCGGCGCCCCGCAGGTCGCCGGGCTCGCGTTGACGCCGGGGGGCGGCTACGGACTGACCACGGTGGACAGCAGCCGCTCGGACGCCGTGGTGTCGACCACGTTGAGCACGACCGGGGCCGAGCACTGGCTCGTCGTGCCGACTCTCGTCGGCGGCGGACTACTGGCGCTTCGGCCGGAGCGGAGGCGGTGCCTACCAGCTCCAGCAGATCAAGGCCAACGGCCTGGGCTCGCCTGCGCTGGAGGTGCTCTCGAGCCCTGCGGCCGCCGCAGGGGACCGTCTCCGGTGTCGCCTCACGACCACCACGATCGCCTGTGACGTCAACGGCGTGGCTGTGGCGCGCACGGACGACGCCTTCAACCGCGGCGCGACACGACACGGCGTCTCCGCGTGGCAGTCGCCGCAGACCCGCTTCGACGACTTCCTCGTCTCCGAGGTCACGCCGCGTCGTGACCTGGGTGTGGTGGTGTCGTGCTCCGGCGTCGGTGGAGGCCGGGACGGTGTACTCGGCCACGACCACGGTGACGAACGCAGGACAGGCCCAGGCGACGGGCGTCCAGGTCGCCGTGACGCCGCCAGCGGGTACCTCGGTGGGCGCCGTGCCGTCCGGCTGCGTCACCGGCGGCGGCGTGGTGACCTGCTCGCTGAGCGACCTGGCCGCCGGCCAGTCCGCGTCGGTCACTCTCGACGTGACCGCACCCGCGGCGGCCGGCACGGTCTCCACGACCGCGACCGCGACCGCAGCCGGTGAGGACGACAACGCCGCCGACGACAGCGGCTCGGCGACCACGCTGGTGCACGAGTCCGGGGCCAGCCCGCCGCTGGTCACCGACTCGTTCGGGCGCGCCGACTCCGGCACCCCCGGCACCGCCGACTCCGGCCAGCCGTGGACGGTGCGCAGCGGCTCCCTCGGTATCTCCGCCGGCACCGCCGCGGTCGGCGGCGGCTACACCCTGGCGACCGTCGACGCCGGCGTGCCCGACGGCATCGCCAGCGTCACCGTGACCCAGCCCGGCACCGAGTTCTGGATGGTCGTTCGCCTGGCGGACGACGCCAACTACTGGCGCTTCGGCCGTTCCGGCAACGGCCCCTACGTCCTGCAACAGGTCAAGGCCAACGGCCTCGGCTCCCCCGCCCTGACCCAGCTCGCCACCGTCCAACCCGCCGCGGGGGACCGGCTCGAGTGCCGCGCAGGCGCCGGCCTCACCTGCTCGGTCAACGGCGCCGGCGTGGTCATGACCAACGACACGTTCAACGCCACCGCCACCCACGTCGGCCTCTCCTCCTGGAACAGCCCGGGCGTCCGACTCGACGACCTGCGGTTCGAGGTCCCCGCACCGCGTCGTGACCTGGGTGTGGTGGTGTCTGCTCCGGCGTCGGTGGAGGCCGGGACGGTGTACTCGGCCACGACCACGGTGACGAACGCAGGACAGGCCCAGGCGACGGGCGTCCAGGTCGCCGTGACGCCGCCAGCGGGTACCTCGGTGGGCGCCGTGCCGTCCGGCTGCGTCACCGGCGGCGGCGTGGTGACCTGCTCGCTGAGCGACCTGGCCGCCGGCCAGTCCGCGTCGGTCACTCTCGACGTGACCGCACCCGCGGCGGCCGGCACGGTCTCCACGACCGCGACCGCGACCGCAGCCGGTGAGGACGACAACGCCGCCGACGACAGCGGCTCGGCGACCACGCTGGTGCACGAGTCCGGGGCCAGCCCGCCGCTGGTCACCGACTCGTTCGGGCGCGCCGACTCCGGCACCCCCGGCACCGCCGACTCCGGCCAGCCGTGGACGGTGCGCAGCGGCTCCCTCGGTATCTCCGCCGGCACCGCCGCGGTCGGCGGCGGCTACACCCTGGCGACCGTCGACGCCGGCGTGCCCGACGGCATCGCCAGCGTCACCGTGACCCAGCCCGGCACCGAGTTCTGGATGGTCGTTCGCCTGGCGGACGACGCCAACTACTGGCGCTTCGGCCGTTCCGGCAACGGCCCCTACGTCCTGCAGCAGGTCAAGGCCAACGGCCTCGGCTCCCCCGCCCTGACCCAGCTCGCCACCGTCCAGCCCGCCGCGGGGGACCGGCTCGAGTGCCGCGCAGGCGCCGGCCTCACCTGCTCGGTCAACGGCGCCGGCGTGGTCATGACCAACGACACGTTCAACGCCACCGCCACCCACGTCGGCTTCTCCTCCTGGAACAGCCCCACCACTCGCCTCGACGACCTCCGGGTGATGGAGCTGCCTCGTGAGGCCGACCTCAGCGTCGCCCTGAGCGGCACCCGCTCGGCGACGACCTCCGGACCGGTCCAGCTCACCGCGACCGTGGCGAACCACGGCACGGCGGACGCCCCCGGCTCGCAGCTCCAGCTCGTGCTGCCCCCGGGAACCTCCGTCACCAGCGTGACCAGCACGTCGGGCACGTGCGCAGCCCCTGCCCTCACCGTCACCTGCCAGTGGGCCGTCTTCGCTCCGGGTGCGACGGCGACCGTCACGGTGGCGGCCACGGCACCCACGACGGCGGGGCCGGTGACCACGTCCGCCACGGTGAGCACGAGCGCGACGGACGCGCAGGCGTCCAACGACAGCGCGAGCCTCACCACGACGGTCCGCACGCCTGCACCCCCCGGCGCGATGGTGCGCGACGACTTCGAGCGCCCGGCGGGCGCCGGTCTCGGGACGACGACGACCGGCGAGCCGTGGGTCGCTCACGTCGGCTCGTTCAGCACGTCGTCCGGTCAGGCGGGTGCCAGCACCCCGGGGATGAGCCTGGCGAGCGTCGACGCCGGCTTCGCGTTCGGCACGTACGAGGTCACCGTCCCGGCGGGTACGTCGGACAGCTTCTGGCTGGCGCTGCGCGTCGTCGACGGCAACAACTACTACCGCTTCGGTCCCGATCCGTGGAACGGCCGCTACCGGCTGGCGAAGATCGTGGGCGGCGTCGAGCAGCAGATGTACGCCAACTGGACCCGCGCGACCGTCCAGGCGCAGGACGGCGACGTCATCCGCATCGTGGTCCGCCCCGACGACGGCATCTACGTCTGGGTCAACGGTCAGCACGTCACCGACGCCGGGGACACGCAGTTCATGGACTCCACGGCCTTCGGCATCGCCGCCAGCACGACGGCGACGCGCTTCGACGACCTGCAGATCAGCGCGACGCTCGAGGCCTACCCGGTCGCCGACACGTTCACCCGCGCCGACTCGACCAGCGCTCTGGGCACTCCTGAGGTCGGGACCCGCTACCCGTGGCGCACGTGGGTGGGCCAGCCCTGGGGCGTCACCCAGGGCCAGGCCGCGTCACGGGACGCGGACTACAGCGTGGTGGCCATCGACTCCGCCAGCGAGGCGGCCGGCGTCGCGGCGACGGTCACCGCACTGGGTGACGAGCAGTGGCTCGTGTTCCGGTACGCGGAGGACGGCTCCTACTACCGGTTCGGTGCACCGACCGGGAGGCGGCTACCGCGTGGAGTTCGTGCGCGACGGATCGGTGGTCGCGACGCCGGTGACGATCGAGCCCGTGACCGGACGATCCGTCGCCGCCGGCGACCGCCTGTCCGTGGTGCAGTACCTCGACGGGCGCGTCGAGACGCGGGTGAACGACGACGTGACCCACCGGTTCACCGACGCGACGACCAACGTCCGTGCCACGATCTACGGCATGGCCGCCACCGGAACCACTGCCCGCTTCGACGACTTCGGCATCACCCTCGCACCGCGCCCGTGACCGAGGCGCACGACCAGCCGCTGGTCAGCATCGGCGTGCCTGTCTTCAACGGCGAGCCATACGTCGAGCACACCCTGCGCACGTTGCTGAACCAGAGCGAGCCCCGCATCGAGGTCGTGGTCTCTGACAACGGGTCAACGGACGACACCGAGCAGATCTGCCGCGATGCAGCCGCAGCGGACCCGAGGCTGAAGTACTACCGCAGCGACACCAACCGCGGCGCCGCCTGGAACTACAACCGCGTCCTCGAGCTCGCGCGAGCACCGTGGTTCAAGTGGGCGGCGGCCGACGACCCGTGTGAGCCGTCGTTCGTCCGGCTCTGCCTCGACGCCCTCGACGAGGCGGGTCCCGGCACGGTCCTGGCCTTCCCGCAGACAGTCCTGATCGATGACCGCGACGTCGTGATCGGTCCGCTGGACGACTCGAACCTGGACCTCTGTGACGAGACGCCGGTGGCCCGCCTCGACCGGCTCCTGCGCAACCGGGTCGAGTGGCACCCGGTGTTCGGCGTGGTGCGCACGTCGGTGCTGCGCGACACGATCGGCATCGGTGTCTTCCCCCTCGCCGATGCCGTGGTGCTCGCCGAGCTCTGCCTGCGGGGCCGTTTCGTGCAGGTGCCCGAACCGCTGTTCCTCCGTCGGTACCACGACGAGCGCAGCATCGTCGCCGGTCCGAGCTTCGTCGAGCAGGTCTCCTGGTACGACCCCGAGCGACGGGCGAGGGCAGCCTTCCCACAGGCGCGCGTGTCCAAGGAGCTGCTGCTCGCCGTCCACCGGGCTCCGCTCACCACGCCGGAGCGGGCCGCCTGTGCCGCAACGGTGCTGCGGCGCTGGACCCTCCCGCACTGGCGGCACATCGGAGGCGAGGCGAAGATCGCAGCACGCGGCGAGATCGCCCGTCTGCGAGCCTCCGTCAGCCGCTGACGACCGCCTCGGCCAGTGGCGTGGCCGCGAGGACGTCAGCCTCGACCCCCAGCCGTCCCAGCTGCTCCCTGACCTCCGCCAGGTAGAGCGGGTTCATCACCAGCACGGTGTCCGGGCGGTCGGCCACCAGGTCGTCGGGCCCCACCACCCGCTGCCCCGTCCCCGGTACGTGCTTGCCGTGCTTGCGGGGGTTGACGTCCACGACGAGCTCCACGTCGTGTGCGCCCGGGACGATGTTGAGGAAGGTCACGCCCTTGGAACCCGTGCCCCACACGGCGACACGGCGTCCACGACCCCGCTCGGCGCTGAGGAACGAGGCCCACGCGTGCACGGCCGCCGATGCGCGGCGGGAGAAGTCCCTCGCCAGGTCGACCGCCGCCGCCGCCGGAGGGGCCGCCAGCGAAGACGCCGCGGACGAGGCCGACGCCTCAGCCCAGAGGTACTGCCCGCCGAAGGCCGAGTCGAGCGCGGTCACGGACAGGTCCTGGTCGACGAACAGACGGTGCAGCGACGACCGCGTGAAGTGCGACGGGTGCTCGTAGATGACGTCCCACAGCGCGGTCTCGCGGAGCAGGTAGTCGCCGTCCGGCACCTCCGCGTAGATGACCGTGGGGCGCGCGGGATCGAGCGCGGTACGCAGGGTCCGCACGACCTGACTCGGGTGCTCGAGGTGCTCCAGCACGTGTCGGGTGCACACCAGGTCGACCTCGAGACCGTCAAGTCGCTCGGGGAAGAGCGCTGCCACGTAGGTCACGCGGTCGTCATCGAGGCGTCCGTCCTGCTCGCCCGAGTAGCTGGGGTCGTAGCCGATCGCGCGGGCGATGCCGCGCTCGCAGAGCATCGCGAGGAAGTCACCCTTGCCGGACCCCACCTCCAACGCCGTGCCTCCGCGCAGGGCGTGCTGATCCACGAGCCGTGCGGCAAGCGTCCCGGCGAAGTCCTGGAACGTCCCCGAGAAGTGCAGCGAGTTCTCGTAGCCCGCCCCGTACTCCAGCAGGGACTCGTCGTGGTCCGCGTTCCACACGTGACCGCACGAGGTGCACACGACGAGACGGACCAGCCCGGAGGCCGCCGACCGGGCCTCCTGGGCGTCCTCGTGCAGCCAGTTGCAGAACACCGGAACGGGTGCCGCGCTCGTGAAGACGGCGTCAGCGTCCCGCCCGCCGCAGACCGGGCACACGTCCCGACCGCTCGCACCCTCGCTCATCCCTCGTCCGTCCTTCCCGTCGACGCGTCCTGTCCGCTGCGAGCCACGACACGCTCGAACAGCGTGCCCGTGTCGTCGCCCCACTCCTCGTTGGCGATCAGCGCGATCTTGTTCACCTTCAGAACGGGCGCGTCCGCGTACACGTCACGGACGGCGCGGTACAGCACGGGCTCGTCGTCGAGATAGGCCGTGAAGCGCTCCCCGTCGAACACGGCCCGCAGCGTGAACGGGACGCCCCAGCTGACCCGGTGTCCTGTGAGCGTCCACACCGCGTCGTGCATGTCCTCGTGGCCGTCGACCCGGTAGAACGTGCTCACGGAGGTGCCCTCGAGCCAGTCGTCCAGCCACACGTTGATCACCAGGTAGTTCTCGGGGTCCTGCCACAGCACGAACCCGCCCCGGCCGTTCTGACGCTCACCGCGGCTGGTGCCAGGGGGCGTCATCGTCAGAGCGACGTCCACGAAACCCGGTTCGGGCCAGTCGATCCCGTAGAGAGTCCGCCCCGGGTTCGGCGAGTCCGGCGTGGCACGGACCCGTGCGCCCGACCCGTCGCCGACCACGTCGATCAGGCCCTCGCCCTCGATCCGGCGCCACTCGCAGCCTCCGCTGGGCGTGACCGCCCCGTCGAGAGGACCTGCCGGACCGTCGAAGCGTTCGTCCACCTGGACGACGGTGCCCTCACCCGTTGGCTGCCACGACGGCTCTGCTGCGACGGGTGCCGCCACGGTCCGCGGATGCGCCTCGAGGTCTCTCACGGTGGCGACGCCGACCACGCCGACACCGACTCCGGTCGCCTCCCGGAGTCGCGGGTCGTCGACGAACCGGTCGAACACGAGGATCCCGTCGAGGTGGACGCTCACCGTCCTTCCGTCGTCCAGCACCTGGAGGGAGTGCTCGGTGCCGGGCGAGAGGCGGTGACGGGCGGACGAGGCGACCTCCTCCAGCCCTCCCCCGTCGTCGATGCCGAGGCTCGCACCGGAGGCGGTCATCCGCAGCTCCCACCGCCGTCCGTCGTCCTCCGCGCGGAGGACCAGACGCACCCCGCCGTCTCGCTGCGCCTGAACCAGGACGTGGAGCAGCCCCACCGGCACGTCAGCCGCGGACATCGCCGTGCCCGGCCCGACGAGACCCCCGGCACCCAGCTCGAGGTCGCCTCCGCTGACCGACCAGTCCCGACCTCGCGCCGAGGAGCGACCGTGCAGGGAGCCGGAGCCATCCAGCCTGTCGGCCACGACTGCCGTCGTGAACCACTGCGACCAGGCGGGTACGAGCGCCACGTCAGAGCGGTAGAGCCTGGTGTCCACGCGGTATCCGACCTCGCCCAGGATCCGTTGGTGCACACCGAGGTACAGCTCCTCCGCATCGCCGTGCGGGTCGACGCCGACGGGGCGCAGAGCCGGCAGAGCGGGCAGCGCAGGGTCGCCGGGAGCGGTCGCTGCGTAGTAGACGGCCCCACGCTCGCGCAGAGCCACCATCGCCACGAGCGGGAGGTTCTGCAGGCCCTTCAGGACGGTCAACGGCTGCCCGCCCACCCCGGCCCACAGCTCGCCGTTGTCGGCTGTCGAGGCGTGCACGACGAGGCCGTGGCCGCTGGCGAACGGGTCCTTGGGCGACTCGTGGTCGAAGAGTCCGACAGCAAGGTTCTCGTGATGCTTCGGCCGCGACGGGGATCGGCCACGCAGCAGGCAGGACAGCCACCGGCGAAGACGCTGTCGGGGTGTCTCGGGCAGGTAGAAGGTCTGCGAGGCATGGTGTCCGTTCAGGACGTGGACCGCCGCCACCAGGCCCGGAACGCGACGGAACGGCCCGTACGACAACGACTCCCGCCCCCACCCCGGCTTCGCGAGCGGGCGCATCCTCAGCGCGCCGTTGTCCACGGCGATGCGCCCCTCCACGTCGGCGCCCCGCCGAAGTACCCCGGTCGGCGACGTCGTGCCGACGACGTGCCCCATCTCGGTGTCGTCGAGGTACCGCTCGGCCAGCAGGACGGAGGTCTCGGTCTCCTCGTCGACCTCGTGCTGGGTCATCGGACGCTCCTACCGACCGGGACGTCGAAGTAGAGCTCCCGATCTCCACGGAACAGGTCGAGGAAGTCGTCGTCCATCACTGCCCAGTCATCCTCACCCGTGAGGTTCGACATCTGGCTCGCATAGACCGCGAGCGCCTCCCTCTTGGCCTGCCGGTAGGGCTCGGCCGCACGTACCCGGACCGGTCGAAGCCGCACGGCGCTCGCCACCGGCTCCGCCACCAGGTCCCAGGCCGCGCGCGCCGCCGACCGGCCCGGACGGTTCGTCCAGGGCCCGTCGGCCCACGCCCAGACGGGGTACTCGAGCAGGCGAGGCCCTGCAGCGGCGGCCACGGCGAGCCGTGCCGCGCGCGCCAGGGCACGGTGGTCGTCGTGCCAGTCGAGCTCAGACGTCACGAGGACGTCGTCGGGTCGCGCGTCCTCGATCTCCCTCACGATCGCCTCGACGACCTCGTCCAGGCGCGCCGAGGTCGTCCCCTCCTCCAGGCCGAGGTGGACGACGTCGTCAGCCGGTACGCCGAGTACCGCGCACGCGCCAAGGCTCTCGTCGTGGCGGATCCGGGCCAGTTGGTCGGGGTCGACGACTCGTGAGCGGTGCGAGTGACGGCCGTCGGTCACCACCACGACGCGCACCCTCGCCCCCGCCTGGCGTCGACGGGCGATCAGTGCTCCGCAGCCCAGCGTCTCGTCGTCAGGGTGCGGCGCCAGAACGAGGCAGGATCGGGGGGCAGCGCCTGATCGTGGCGTCGACCGCACGGGCCTCGACGGTCGCCCGCCACGCACGCAGGAGCGTCGGCCTCACCGTCGCCGCACCGCCGCGGAGGGTCACCCTCAGCGAGCCGACCCCGTCCTGGGCGGGCACGCGCGTGCCCGACGTTCCCGTCATGCGTCCCTCCTGACGTCCCGTGCCAGTGTGGTGGACCCGTGCCTCGCGTGGGGGCCGAACGCGGGTCCTCACGAAGCCACCATCTCGCCGAGGCGCCCCGGGTAGCCTCGGATGGCCGGTGGACGCCGGCAGGACCAGGAGGTGCAGGCATGGACGTGCCGAGCGCGGTCAAGGACCGACTCAAGCGGCTGCGGCGAGCGGTCCCGGTCGAGCAGGTGGTCACGGTCGTGGCCGGGCCTGCCGAGGGGCTGCGGATCGGGCTGCGCCACGCGAGTGCCGACTACCGGTCCGGAGCCAACGAGCTGCCGGTCCAGCAGGCGGTCGCCGACCTGCTCGAGCCCGGCGCAACCTTCTTCGACATCGGAAGCAACGTCGGGTTCTTCGCCGTGCTGGCGGCTCGCCGGGTCGGCCCCTCCGGCAGGGTCCACGCCTTCGAGCCGGTGCCAGCCATCGCGGACGACATCGTGGCCAACGCAGAGCGAAACGGCCTCAAGAACGTCACCGTGCACACTGTCGCCGTCTCCGACTCGGACGACGGGACCGCCACCCTGATGCTGGCGGCGCACCCAGGCGGGGCGACCCTCTCCGAGGACGACGTGCCCGACGACCTCACCGGCCGCATCGAGGTACCCGTCGTCACCATCGACCGGCTGGTCGAGAACGGCACGTGCCCGCCGCCCGACGTGGTCAAGATCGACGTCGAGGGCGTCGAGATGCAGGTGCTGGCCGGCATGGCACACGTCCTGGCCGAGCACCGGCCGACCCTGGTGTGCGAGCTCGACTCCCCCGACCCGGACGTGCTGGCCGCCAAGGTGGACCAGTGGCGGGCGACGATGGACTCGGTCGGCTACGAGGTGACCGACCTGGCCGACTCCTACGAGGGCTCCGGATGGCACGTCTACCACGCGGTCGCCCGACCGTCGGCGTCGACTCCGTCCCGCTGAGCCGCTGACTGCTCGACACCCCCCCATCGTTCCGGGCGGTAGCCCGGCGGAAGCGAGAGCACGACGAGCTGGTTCACGAGCTCGTCGAGCTCCGGGCACGTGCGACCACCTCTCGCCGCCTCGATCGCGACGGGCGGCAGCTCCACCGACGTGGGCAGGTACTCCAGGAGCCGGGCGTTGTCCGGCCCGTAGGAACCCTCAGGCACCTGGCGCACCAGCGTCGAGGTGCCGGGCTCGCCGCGGTACAACGGGTTGACTCCCAGCGGTCCGACGGCGTGCGGCCACCGACGCAACGCCGGGAGACGCGACGGCACACCGGAGGCTGATGTGAGCAGCGTGATGGTGGGGCTCACGGGAGGGGCCTGTGTTCCCGGGTCTGGCAGCCCCTCCCCGCCGAGGTAGCGCCGCTCCACCTCGAGGTCGTCGAACACCTGGACGTCGCCGTCGAACAGCGCGGTCCAGTCCGCCACGGTCAGGGGCATCCCGGCGTAGACGTGCTCGCGGTCCGCGTCCTTCACGGAGGTGATGGCCAGCAGGCCGTCCGGCGACACCACGCGTGAGGCCTCGCGTGCTGCGGTCGCCTTGTCCTCGACGAAGGAGAAGACGTCGAAGGAGTATCCGGCGGCGAACTGCCCCGCGGTGAAGGGGAGGCTGCGCACGTCGCCGCACACCAGGTCGGCTCCGGGGGCGACCAGGCGGCGAGCCACCAGCAGCTGCGCGAAGGACCGGTCGAGCCCCACCACCGTGGCCTCCGGGCGGAGCTGCGTGAGGGACCAGGTCATGTGGCCGGCGCCGCAGCCGATGTCGAGCAGCGGCCCTGGCAGGTCTCGCGTGGCCTCGATCACCGAGAGCGCCACGAGGTGGCGTGGCATCGAGAAGCGGAACCGGAAGTACGCGTAGGCGTCGGGCATGGACGGCCGCCCCTGGACGAAGTCGCGGTGCAGCACCGCCATCGGGTCCTCGCCCTCCAGCACCGTCACGTCGCGAGCGACCTCACGGCCTCTCAGGAGCCGGGCCAGGGCGCGGGCCGCCCGGGGCAGCCCCGGCGAGGCGAGGACGCCGGACAGGCCGGCCACGCGGCCCGAGGGCCTGTCCGCGAAGGCGACCCGTGCCGCCGCCTCGGCCCACCGACCCTCGATCACGGCGGGGACGACCGCCTCCCCGGCGGCCGTGAGCACCGCGATCCCGCTCAGCACCGGGTAGCGGCCACCAGGCCCCGACAGGACCGCGTGCTCGACCTCGTCACCGTGCTCCTCGAGCACGTCGACACCCAGGGAGGCACCGGTGCGCGGGCACCGCAGGAGGTCGAGGGCCGCGCGCCTCACGTGGCCTTGGCCCGCCGAGCGCGTAGCCAGGCCAAGGCCTGCCGCCACGGTGTGCCGAGCAGGATGTAGACCGCCATCATGGCGGGTCCTGCGAGGAGGACCTCCCACCAGCTGCCCACGACCGCCCACACGACGAGGTTGCCGACGCCCGCGGCGACGACGGCACCGAGCACCGGGCGTGCCAGGTCCCCGGCCAGGGTGCGCAGGTCGAGACCCACCGTCCGGGTCGCACTGAGGAAGAGTGGCGTGGCCACCACGAGCGCGACGCCGGCATGCACCGCTCCGACACGGCCGATCCCGCCGGTCTCCGCGGCCCAGATGAGGCCGGGTACGAGCACCACCAGCCAGGCGGCCTTGAGGCCGAGGGTGAGTCGCGTCCTCCCGATACCGACGAGCAGGTCGAAGACGTACCCGACGGCGACGCGGACGCCGCCCAGGACCGCCAGGAACGTCAGGACCTGGGCCGCGCCGGCCCACTTCTCCCCGTAGAGGATCCGGACGACGTCCTCGGCGAGGACGGCGAGGACGATGACGAAGGCCAGACTGACCGTCACCATGATGCGGAAGGTCCGGCGGAAACCCTCACGCAGGGCCTCGGCCTCGTTCTCCAGCTTGGCGAAACCGGCGATGGACACCCGCCGCACGGCGTCGGAGATGATCGCCACGGGCCAGTTGGAGATGTTGTAGGCCAGCAGGTACAGGCCGAGCGACACCGGTCCGAGGATGCGGCCGACCACCAGGTAGTCCGCGTTCAGCAGGATGTACTCGAGCAGCGAGGTGGCAGCCAGCGGTCCGCCGTAGGCCAGCATCCACTTCGCCGCGGACCGGTCGAAGCCCGGGAGGACCCGCATCGGCGACTGCTGGAAGATCACGAGGGCCGTCACCACGTTGCCCGCCAGGTAGGCCCCCGCCAGTGCCCACGGGCCCGCGCCGGCCAGTGCCAGACCGATCCCGACGCTGACGCCGACGGGCATCGCGGCGAACTCCGACTTGGCCAGCCGGTTCTGGTGGAAGTCACGGATCAACAGGCCGTGCGGGACGGTCGTCATCCCGTCGATCACGATGGTCAGGCAGAGCAGCCGCAGCACGCCTGCGGCCTCGGGCGACCCCATGAACTCCGCGTAGGGGCCGGCGGCGACGAAGACCACGCCGTACAGCAACAGGCTGTTGCCCGTCGCCAACGTCATGCCGGTGCGCGCCGCCACCCTGAGGTCCCCCGGCCAGCGCACGACCGCGAGGAGGAGCCCGAGGTCGTTGAGCCCGAACAGGATGTTGATCACGAGCAGCGCGACCGCGTACACCCCGAAGTCCTCTGGGACCAGCAGCCGGGCCATCACGATGCCCGACGCCACCGAGACGATCCGGGCCACGAGGTTGTTGAAGACGCTCCAGCGCAGCCCGCGCGTGACCTGGGTCCTCAGTGTCGACTCCGGCGCGTCAGCGCCCTCGGACGCGATCGGGTCCACCTGGGAGCTCATGCGTCAGAGCGTCTCGACGTGTACGCGCCGGTGCTCACGGAAGGCGCCCACCGCGTCGAACACGGGCACGCCCGCGTCGATCACCGTCTCGACCGGCCACTCGCGGTGCGGGACGAGCACGACGACGACGTCGTAGGCGGAGACGTCGAGGTCGTCCAGGTCGATGCTCTTGCGCTGGCGCCCGCGGATCGGGGCCTCCGTGACGTACGGGTCCACGAACTGCACGGCGGCACCGCGTTCCTCGAGCAGCTCGATCACCCGCAGGGCGCGGGAGTTGCGGACGTCACCGACGCCCGGCTTGAAGGACGCCCCGAGGGCCAGGACCTTCGCCCCGCGCACGCGGACGTCGTGGGTGTCGCAGAAGTCGGCGATGCGGTCGCGCACGTAGTGCGCCATGCGCAGGTTGGTGTCGGCCGCGAGCTCGATGAACTTCGTCTGGAAGTCGAACTCCCGCGCCTTCCAGGCGAGGTAGTACGGGTCGACCGGGATGCAGTGGCCGCCTGGCCCGATGCCGGGCCGGAAGGCCTGGAAGCCGAAGGGCTTGGTCGCGGCACCGTCGATGATCTCCCAGACGTCGAGCCCCATCTCGTGGCACAGCACCGCGAGCTCGTTCACCATGGCGATGTTGACGGCCCGGAACGTGTTCTCCAGCAGCTTCGTCATCTCGGCCGCGGACGGCGAGGAGACCACGCGGACCAGACCCGGCTGCTCCATCACGGTCTCGAGCAGGTCGTGGGCGCGCCGCGCGCACTCAGGGGTGACGCCGCCGACGACCTTCGGCGTGTTCGCCACCGTCCAGGTGTCGTTGCCGGGGTCGACGCGCTCCGGGCTGAAGGCGAGGTGGAAGTCGCGGCCGGCGACCAGCCCGGAGAGCTCCAGCACCGGCTGCACGACCTCCGTCGTGGTGCCCGGGTAGGTGGTCGACTGGAGGACGACCAGCGTCCCCGGACGCATGGCCCCAGCCACCGTCTCCGCAGCCTTGCGCACGTACGTGAGGTCGGGCGTCTTCGCGGCGTCGAACGGAGTGGGCACGCAGATGAAGAAGACGTCGGCGTGCTTGATGCGGCGGGGCTCGGCGGTCGCCTCGAAGCGCCGGGCCTCGACCTGCGCGGCGACGCGCGCGGAGTCGACGTCCTCGATGTGGCTCAGACCGTCGTTGAGGCTCGCGGTGCGCTCTGCGTCGACGTCGAAACCGACTGTCCTGAAGCCGGCTTCGGCGTACCCGACAGCCAGGGGCAGCCCGACGTAGCCGAGCCCGACGACTGCGACCACGATCTCCCGACGCTCGAGGCGTCCTGAGAACTCCTCAGCCATGTGTGTCCTCCCACCACTTCACGGTCCTGACCAGCCCCTCCTCGAGGTCGACCGACGGGGCCCACCCGAGCAGCTCGCGCGCCCGGGAGTTGTCCGGCTGGCGGCGCGGCGTGTCCTCGAACGTCGCCCCGAACTGGGCGCGAGGGTCGATGCTCCGCGTACCGGCCCGGCTGCCCACGAGGTCGATCACCATCTTCGCGAGCTCGGCGACTGTCACCTGCACGTCGTCGCCGACGTTGACGACCTGACCGTCCGCCCCGTCGGTGGTCCCGGCGAGCACCGTGGCCCTCGCGGTGTCCTCCACGTACGTGAAGCAGCGTGTCTGGTCGCCCTCGCCGTGCACGGTGAGCGGCTCGCCGGCGAGCGCCTGGCGGATGAAGGTCGCGATCACCGAGCCGTAGCCACGCGGATCGAGCCGCGGACCGTACGAGTTGAAGTAGCGCAGGCACACGACGCGCAGCCCGTTCGCGGCGTGGGCCAGCGCGTAGTGCTCGTCGAGGGCTTTCGCCGTCGCGTACCCCCACCGGGGGACGGTCGTCGGGCCCAGGGTGCGGTCGTCGCCCTCCAGCATCGGAAGGCGGTCCGACTTCCCGTTGACCTCCGACGACGAGACCAGCACCACCTTGCGGTCGTGCTCGGCCGCTGCGTCGAGGACGTTGTCGGCACCGCGCGAGTTCACGCGCAGCGCGTGCAGGGGATCGTCGAGGATGTTCTTCACCCCGACGATCGCCGCCAGGTGGTAGGTCACGTCGTGGTCGGCCACCAGACCGTCGACCAGCGCGGTGTCGAGCACGCTGCCCCGCACGAGGCGCACGTCGTCGCCGTGGTGCTCGAGGTTGGCGAGCGAGCCGAGGCTCAGGTCGTCGAGGACGGTGACGTCGTCCCCCCGGGCCCGCAGAGCGTCGACGACGTGGCCTCCGACGAAGCCTGCTCCCCCTGTGACCAGCGCCCGCATCAGTCCGCCCTCCTCGTGGGGCGGGAGTCCCCGCCCGTCAGCACGTCGTCGTACACCCGCTCGAAGACCCTGGCGACGCCGTCCGCCGGGAAGCGCCTCGCGGCGTCCGCGGCTCCGTCGACGCCCATCCTGTCGCATCTCGCCGCGTCCTCCAGCAGCTGGGAGACCGCGCGGCCCAGGGCCTCCACGTCACCCAGCGGAGCCAGGAGGGCCGTGCGCCCCGGGTCCAGGAACTCGTGGAAGGGCGGCAGGTCGTAGGCGACGACCGGTAGTCCCGACGCCATCGCCTCCAGCGCGACCATGCCGAAACCCTCCGAGTACGAGGGGAAGAGGAAGATGTCGGCCGCCGCCAGGACGTCCGGCACGTCCGAGCGGTTGCCGGCGAACACGACGGCGTCGGACAGACCTGCTGCGACGAAGGACTCCTCCAGCCCGGGACGCAGCTCCCCGTCCCCGACGAGCAGCAGCCGCACGTCACGTCCGCCCGACCGCGCGGAGGCGAGCACCGCCGGCAGGTCGTGGTGCCCCTTGCCCGGCACCAGGCGCGACACCGTGACCATCACGGTCGCCTCGTCGGGCAGGCCGAGCTCCTGCCGCACGCGAGATCGGGCGCCGGAGGCACGGGCGGCCTCGAACCGGTCGACAGGGACCGCCTGCCGCAGCACGGTCATCGGGGCGTGCACGAGGGGGGCGAAGATCCGCTCGACACCCGCGGACTCGGCGACGTAGGCACGGACGGTGCGTCGTTCGACGAGGTCGCGGAGCGCGCCCGCGACCGCCGACCTGGCGCGCGCGAGACGCGGAGCAGTGGCCGGCGCGAGGTTGCCCAGGTGCACCCACTCCGCGTGCAGGTGACCCACCACAGGGACCCGGGCGAGCAGCGCCGCAGGCTGTGCCAGCCGGCGGTCCGCGTCGTTGTGCGTCTGCACCAGGTCGACGTCCCGCTCGCGCATGAGGCGCGCCAGGGCGCGGATCCGCTGCATCCTCGAGCCAGGGGGGACGACGAGGATCTCGGCACCGGCGTCCTCGAAGGCGGGGACCATGTCGTCCGGCCGGTCGGTGAGGACCGCGACGAGCACGCGGTACCGGCCCTTGGAGTGGTGGCGCACCCCCTGCAGCACGATGGTCTGCCCACCACCGATCGCCAGGTCGGGCATCACGTGCAGCACGGTGCGTACCGTGGCGCCCTGACCCGACTCCGGCCGGGCGGTCTGCAGCTCATCGCGTGCGGGGGCCACGGTCACAGACCCTCCAGGCGAGGGCTCAGACCGAGCGCGTCCAGGTCACGCCGGATCTCGTCCAGGTAGGTCGAGTTCATCGCGATGACCAGCGTGGGGTCGAGGTCCACGAGCTCCTTCGGCGCGACGATCCGGTGGCCCGTGCCGGCCATCCAGCGACCGTGCTTGTACGGGTTGATGTCGACGGCGGCTGCCACGTGACGCGCGTCGGACCCCAGCGCAGCCAGGAACGCGACCCCCTTGGAGCCCGAGCCCCATACGACGGTCCTGCCGCCGTCCGCGTCGACCTCGAGCACCCGTTGACGCCAGTGGTCGACCACCACGTCGTAGGAGGCGGCGAAGTGACCCGCGCCCCGGGCCACGGCGACGCGGTCGTCCTCGATCGGCAACGGCTCCCCGGCAGCGGGCACGTCCGACGGGCGGGCCTCGACGAGCAGGTACTGCCCGTCGTACGCAGACCTGACGTCGAGCACCTCGAACCCCGTGCGGCGCATCAAGCGGGCGAGGGAGCCGGCGGTGAAGTACGAGCAGTGCTCGTAGTAGGTGTCCCAGAACCAGGCCTCGTCGAGCACGTGCTGGGTGCCCGGCAGCTCGAAGAGGACGACGGTGTCCCTGCGCTCGCCGATGGCCTGCCGCACCGAGGTCATGAACTCGGCGACGGGCGCGACGTGCTCCAGCGTGTGGCGGCACACCACGGCGTCCGCGACGAGCTCCTCGTGGTCGGCCGGGAAGAACCCGCGGACCCACTCGAGGCGGTCGGCGACGTCGGCGGGGATGCGCTCGGGGTGCACGCCGGGGTCGATGCCGAGCCCGGAGCCCGCACCGGCGCGGATCATCTCGACGAGGAACTCGCCCTTACCGCAACCGATCTCGATGACGTGCTTGCCCTCGAGCCCGAACCGCGTGACCCAGTCGCGCGAGAGGTCCGCGATGAACGCCTGGAAGGTCGGGGAGAAGCCCTGGGTCTCCTCGTAGTCCGCCGAGTAGGTGCTGCGGGAGGGGTCGAACGCGGTGTTCGTGATGAAGCCGCAGTCCTCGCAGCGTGCCAGCCTCAGGTCACCGCGCGGGAAGCGGACGGCGCTGGTCTCGTCCGCGACGAGCAGGCAGGAGTTGACCGGTACCCCGTCGACGGAGTGGAACTGGACCAGCGCGGTGCTCGCGCACGCCGGGCATGCCTGTCCCGGCGTCACGGCAGCACCTGTAGGTCGCGGTACGGGACGGATGAACCGCCCTCCCCGGGAACGGTACTCGGCCTGCTGCTGCAGGATCTCCTCGGTGAAGTTCCACGCGAGCAGGAGGCAGTAGTCCGGCTTCTCCTCCAGCAGGGCCTCGACGGGTCGGATCGGCAGGTGGACCCCGGGCATGAGCTTGCCCTGCTTCCACGTGTTGCGGTCGACCACGAAGTCGATCAGGTCGCTGCCCAGACCGACGTAGTTGACCATCGTGCTGCCCTTCGCGGCCGCGCCGTAGGCGGCGATGCTCGCGCCCTCCGCCTTGAGGCCCCTGAGCAGGTCGAGCAGCTCCGCGCGGATCTCCTCCACGCGGTGGGCGAAGTCGGCGTAGTAGGCGAAGTCCGTCAGGCCGCTGTCCTGCTCGAGCCGCAGGTAGTCGGCTGCGTTGCCCTCCGGGTCGCGCGTGCGTCCCACCGTCCACCGCAGCGTGCCCCCGTGGAGGTCCGGGAAGTAGTCCACGTTGTTCAGCACGAGCCCGTGACGGCGCATCAGGGCGTCGACCGCCGTGCACGAGTAGTACAGGTAGTGCTCGTGGTAGATCGTGTCGAACTCCCCGTGGTCGACGAGGTCCTTGACCCAGGGGTTCTCGACGGTGAGGACGCCGTCGTCGGCGAGCAGCACCGCGACGCCCCCGACGAAGTCGTTGAGCTCGGGCACGTGCGCCATGACGTTGTTGGCGATCACGACGTCGGCCGGTCCGTGCTCGTCACGGAGCCGCTCGGCCACCTCGACGCCGAAGAACTCCTCGACGGTCGGCACGCCGGCCTCGCGCGCTGCCTGCGCCTGGTCGGGGGCTGGGTCGACGCCGAGCACGCGCACGCCGTGCGGCTGGAACTGCTTGAGCAGGTACCCGTCGTTGCTCGCGAGCTCGACGACGAGGTGGTCGGCCCCCAGCTCCCGGCTCGCGACCAGGCCCTCGACGTGACGGCGGGAGTGCTCCAGCAGCGCGGGCGAGAACGACGAGAAGTACAGGTAGTTGTCGACGAAGAGCTGCTGCGGCGGCACCTCCTCGAGGATCTGGACGAGGGTGCACTCGGGGCAGAAGGCCACGTCGAGAGGGAACGTCGGCTCCGAGGACAGGTCCTGGCCCGGGGTCAGGAGGGCGTCGGCCAACGGTGTGCTGCCGAGCGACAGGAAGGGGCGAAGGCCCGAGGCGCCGCAGGAGCGACAGGGCGGGTGCTCGTCCGGCTCCTGCAGGGCGCCCCTGGTCACGGTCTGCTCAGACACCGGCGACCTCCCCCGCGCCGACGACGCGCATGCCGGCGTCGATGCTCCCCGCGGCCTGGCCGGCGCGGATGTGCTGGATGCGCTGCAGCCCGGGGCCGGTCAGGTCCTCCAGCCGCAGCCCCACCTGCAGGTAGGCCTCGTACAGCTCCTCGACGCCACGTCGCACGGTCCACTGGGGCTGGAAGTCCGGCAGCTCGCGCGCGATGAGCGAGCAGTCGACGCGGTAGTTCCGCTTGTCGGGGCTGGCGCCGGCGCTCATCGTGACGGTCGACCCGGGCACGACGCTCTCGACGATCTCGGCGACCTCGCGGATGCGGTAGCTCTCGTCGGTGCGACCGACGTTGTACGCCTTGAGGTGCACGGTCTCCCGCGGCGCCTCGACGACCGCGAGGAAGGCCCGGGCGATGTCCTCGATGTGCACGAGCGGACGCCAGGGCGTCCCGTCGCTCTTGAGCAGCACCTCGCCGGTGGTGACCGCGTACCCGGTCAGGTTGTTGACGACGAGGTCGCCGCGCAGGCGCGGGGACACCCCGTACGCGGTGGCGTTGCGCAGGAACGTCGGGCTGAAGTCGTCGTCCGCGAGCTCGCTCAGGTCGCGCTCGGCGAGCACCTTGGACTCCCCGTACGGGGTGACGGGCATGAACGACGCCGTCTCGTCGATGGGCTCGTCGCCGTGCGCCCCGTAGGTGCTGCACGACGAGGAGAAGGCGAAGCGCTGCACCCCGGCCGCCTTGGCGACGGTCGCGACGTGCGTCGTGCCCAGGTGGTTGATGTCGTACGTGGTCTGCGGGTTCAGGTCGCCCAGCGGGTCGTTCGAGATGCCGGCGAGGTGGACCACCGCGTCGACACCCTCGAGGTGCTCGGGCGTGAGGTCGCGGATGTCCATCCACAGCTCATCGTCGGGCTGCGTGTCCGGCTCTCCGAAAGTGCAGGCGGAGAACAGCCCGCTGTCCACACCGATGACGGTGTGCCCGGCGGCCTTGAAGAGCGGCACCAGGCTGGTGCCGATGTAGCCGTCGTGCCCGGTGACCATGACCTTCATGCCGCTCACTCCCATGTCTTCCACGGTGCTGATCCTGTGCGCCACAGCTCCTCGAGGATGTGCTTCTCGCGCACGGTGTCCATGCACTGCCAGAAGCCCTCGTGGTGGTACGCCATCAGCTGACCGTCCTTGGCCAGCCGCTCGAGCGGTTCCTTCTCGAACTGCGTCGCGTCGCCCTCGATGTAGTCGAAGACCGCCGGCTCGAAGACGAAGAACGCCCCGTTGATCCAGCCCTCGCCGATCTGCGGCTTCTCGCTGAACTCCACGATCTGGTCCCCGTCGGTCACGATGTGGCCGTACCTGGCCGGAGGACGCACCGCCGTGAGGGTGGCCACCCGGCCGTGCGCCCGGTGGAACGCGAGCAGGGCGTTCAGGTCGACGTCGCTCACGCCGTCGCCCCAGGTGACCATGAACGTCTCGTCGCCGACCCACGGCTGCAGCCGCTTGATCCGTCCGCCCGTGTTGGTGTCGGGACCGGTGTCGACCACGCTGACCGTCCACGGCTCGCAGTCCGCACCCTGGTGGTAGTCGACCTCGCCGGCCTGCGGACGCACGGTCACGTCCGCGGAGAGGGTCGCGTAGTCGACCATCCACCGCTTGATGACCTCGCCCTTGTACCCCGCGGCGATGACGAAGTCGTCGAAGCCGTAGGCGAGGTAGTGGCGCATGATGTGCCAGAGGATCGGCTGCCCACCGATCTCCACCATCGGCTTCGGACGCACCACGGTCTCCTCGGCCAGCCTGCTACCGAGTCCCCCGGCCAGGATCCCCGTCTTCATGGTCGCCCCTTCGTTCCGACAGGCTGTCGCCCACCTCGCGGTACCGGGACCTCGATCGTGGCACCCGGGTTGTCGTCACGAGGGGCGTTTCGAGCCAACTCCCCCCGGCTGCGCAGGCTGCGCCGAGCGTGCCGTCGGCCCTCGCCCGACCAGGCCGTCGAAGACGGCGAGGTAGGCGGCCGCCTGCAGGTCCCAGGCGAGGTCCCGCTCGATCCGCGTACGTCCTGTTCGTCCCATCCGGCGGCGCCGCACCGGGTCGTCGAGGAGCGTCGCGATGCCCTCTGCCAGCTGCTCCGGGGACCCCTCCGGCGCGTACGTCGCGGCCGCGTCCGCGCACCGGCGGGTCTCCCGGAGGTCGGTCGCGACAACCGGCACACCGTGCGCCATGTACTCGAGCGTCTTGTTCATCGTCGAGCGGTGGTTGAACTCGTTGACCGGGTCGGGCGTGACCCCGACGGCCGCGGTCGACAGCCACCGCGAGATCTCCGCGTGGTCGACGGGACCCGTGAACGTGACGTAGTCGTCGAGCTCCAGCTCTGATGCCTTGCGCCGCAACGACTCCAGGGAGTCGCCGAAGCCCAGGAGCGCGAAGTGCGCGTCGTCACGGCCCAGCACGTTGACGTAGTGGTCGATCGCGTCGACCAGGCGGTCCACGCCGTCCTGCGGCCCCATGATGCCGACGTAGCAGACCAGGTGGCGACGGCCGGCCCGTAGCGCAGGCTCCACCTCGCGGCGCAGCATCGACCGGTCCGGGGTGCTCATCACCACAGAGCTGCGTGCCGGGGCCAGGTGGCCGCGTCGCCGCGCCACCTCCTGGTATGCCGGGTTGGTCGAGATGACGTGGTCGGCGACCCGGTACTGAGCGCGCTCCAGCAGCAGGAGCATCCGGTGCAGCGGCCCGCGCTTGCCGAACCGCGCCTCGTAGACCTCGGGGCACAGGTCGTGCTGGTCGAAGACGAACCGCTTGCCCGCCAGCCTCCACAGCAGGCCCAGCAGCCAGTACGTGTCCGGCGGGTTGCACGCCTGGATGACGTCGAAGCCCTCGGCCCGCGCGGCCCGCACCGAGAGGACCGCCGTGCGCAGCCAGCAGACGACGAACTCGACCACGTAGCTCCACACACCGGACGTCGAGCCCGGTGCGGTGTAGCCGCGCACGGTCACGCCGTCGACCACGGTGACGTCGGGATCCTCAGGGGCGCGCTTCGGGCACACGACCGTGACCCGGTAGCCGGCCCCCGTGAGGACGGCGCACTCCGTGCGCACCCGACGGTCCAGGACGAAGGGCAGGTTCTGGACGACGACCAGCACGCCGGGAGGGCGTCTACCCACCTCAGTAGGCCCCGTGACCGCTGACCACGGCGCGGGCGGTCTTCCACAGGATCTGCAGGTCCATCGCCGGTGACCAGTTGTCGACGTAGCGCAGGTCGAGCCGGACGGACTCCTCCCACGGCAGGTCGGCGCGGCCGCTCACCTGCCAGAGACCGGTGAGCCCCGGCTTCACGCGCAGCCGCCGGTGCGTCGCGTCGTGGTACTTCTCGTACTCGGACGGGAGCGGCGGCCGTGGTCCGACCAGCGACATGTCGCCCTTGGCGACGTTCCACAGCTGGGGCAGCTCGTCCACGGAGAAGCGGCGCAGCAGGCGACCGACCTTCGTGATCCGCGGGTCGCGGTGCATCTTGAACATCAACCCGTCGCGGTCGCTCTGCGCGTGCAGGTCGTCGCGCAGCCGTTCGGCGTCCACCACCATGCTGCGGAGCTTCCACATCGTGAAGAGGTCGCCGTCGCGGCCCACGCGTTGCTGCGCGAAGAACGCCGGTCCCTTGCTGGTCAGCCGCACCGCTGCGGCGGCCAGGGCGAGCAGAGGGACGGCCGCGCAGAAGAGGAGCAGCCCTGCCGTCCGGTCCATGACGGTCTTCGCGAGGAGCCGCCCCGACCGCTGCGTGGGCCGCTCCACGCGCAGCAGGGACAGCCCGGCCACGGGGTGCAGGGAGACGTACGGACCGGTGACCTCGACCAGACCCGGCGCGACCATCAGGTCGGCACCGGTGTTCTCGAGTGCCCAGGAGAGACGACGGAGCGGCTGGCCGGTGAGCTGCGCACCCACGACGAGCACGTTGTCGATCTCGTTGTCCACGACGACCTGGGGCACCTGCGAGATCACACCCATGAGGCGGACGCCGGCGATCTCGGAGATCTCCGCGTTGCGGATGGGCACGCATGCGCCCACGACCCGGATGCCGTGGTGCTTGTCGCGACCGAGGTCCGCCACAACGGTCGACACCGCGGCCGGCTCCCCGACGACGAGCGTGCGCAGCATCGCGTCGCCGTTGACGCGGTGGGCGTGCAGCCACCGCCGCCACGTGTAGCGACCGAGCAGCGTGAGTGCGGTGATGAGCGGGACGGCCACCAGCACGTCGCGGCGCGGGAGCAGCAGCAGGAAGGAGTACGAGACGACACCGAGGAGGGCGACCACGGCCCCGCCTGCCTGGAGCACGGAGCCGAACTCCTCCGGCCCGTCGCCGAGCCGTCGGCGGTCGTAGGCGCCCGTGACGGCAAGAACCCCGACCCAGCCGAGACCCGCCAGGAGCGCGAAGGGGACCGTGAAGGACCGCGTGCTCGGCAGGGACCACAGGCATCCCGCCATCACGACCACAGCCACGGCCGCGTCGGTACCCAGCACACGGTGGAACAGCGGGGCGGTCCAGCGGCTCCGGCGGGCCTCGGCCCGCGGCAGCACGTCCTCGGCACGCAGGTCCGTGTCCTCGGTGACCTGGAAGGGCATCGGCCCAGCCCACGACACCCGGCCCTCGGGAGTGGCCCGACGACGCTCGCGGACGTCGATGACCTCGATGCCGTCGGTCTCGATCTCTACCGACCTCACCTCTGTCACGCTCCCAACCCCTCCTGCGTTCACCCCGGCGCCCGCCCGATCCCTCGAAAGGCTAACGGTCTGTGACGGCCCGGTCCGGCCGTTTCCCGGAAGGTGCCCGATCGACTCATCCATGAAGGGGTGAAGGGGTGCAGATGGTGATACCTGCGACGCTCGACCATCACCCGAACGGACCTATCGAGTCGACAGGTCGGACGGCACTCCGGCGTCAGCGCGGCCCGTGGACCCGCTGCTGGGTCGCCTCGAGGCCGAGCAGCACGAGGTCCTCCACGGCGTCGGCTGCCTCGGCCACCAGCAGGGGGAGCTCCTTGCGCTCGGTGGAGGAGAAGTCGCGCAGGACGTGGTCGGCCGCGTCCTGGCGCCCGGGCGGGCGTCCCACGCCGACCCGCACCCGGAGGTAGTCGCGGGTGCCCAGGGCCTTGGTGATGTCCCGCAGCCCGTTGTGACCGCCCTCGCCGCCGCCACGCTTGAGGCGCAGCTCGGCGAAGGGGATGTCGATCTCGTCGTGGATGGCGACGACGCGCTCGGGATCCACCGAGAAGTACTGGGCCAGACCGGAGACCGGCCCACCCGACAGGTTCATGTACGACGACGGCTTGGCCAGCACGACACGGGGCCCCGGCGCGCCGCCCGGCAGCACACCGAGGCGGACCTCGGCGACGGCGGCGCGGCTGCGGTGCGCCCGCCACGCCTGGCTCGCGCGCGAGGCGAGCTCATCGACGACCATCTGACCGACGTTGTGCCGGTTGCCGGCGTAGTGGGGCCCGGGGTTGCCGAGCCCCACCACCAGCCAGGGGCCGTCGGTCATCGACGTCGTCTCGCGCGCGGGAGGAGGAGTGCCTACTCCGAGTCCTTCGAGGACTCGTCGCCCTCGGCGGCCTCGTCGGACGCCTCGTCCTCAGCAGCCTCCTCGGCGGGGGCCTCGTGCTCGATGCCGGCCTCGGCCTCGGCCTCGGCGAGCTCGGCCTCCAGGGCCTCCTCGCTGATCCGCTGCGAGATGTTGACCACGAGCACGTCGTCGTCGATGGCGAGCACGGAGCCCTCGGGCAGGGTCACGTCGCCGGCCAGGATGCGCGAGCCGGCCTTCATGCCCTCGACCGACACCTCGACGTACGTCGGGATGTGGGTGGCCTCGGCCTCCAGCAGCAGCGTCTGGCTCTCGAGGTTCACCATGGTCTCGGGGGCGGCGTCGCCGACCACGTGCACGGAGACGTCGACCTCGACCTTCTCGCCGCGACGCACGACCACGAGGTCGACGTGCTCGATCACCTGTCGGACCGGGTCGCGCTGCACGTCCTTCGCGAGGGCCAGCACGGTCTCGGAGCCCTCGATCTCGATCGACAGCAGGGCGTTGGCGTACTTGAGCGCCAGCATCGTGTCGTGACCGGGCAGCGAGATGTGCTGGGGGTCCTGGCCGTGGCCGTAGACGACGGCGGGGATCTGGTGGGCACGCCGGGTGCGGCGGGCCGCGCCCTTGCCGAACTCGGTGCGGGGCTGGGCGACGAGCTTGATCTCTGACACTGAGGGACTCCTGGACGTCGGGTGCTTCGTGGTCGGTGGGCCCTCCGCGGGACGGAGGTGGCCTCGACGCGGGACGCGACACGGTGACGGTGAGAGCGCGCGACCGGCGCAGGCAGGCCCGATCGGACCCAGCCCACCGCGTCGATCACGGACGCAGGACCAACCGGTCCGTGGCACGTCCCTCGCCGAGGCAACCGCGAAAGCCTACCTGACGCGGGCGAGGTCCTCGTCCTCGGCATCGGGCCCGCCACCCGACGCCGACCCGGGCTCCCGCGCACCCGCGGAGACGCCTGCGGTCTCTCGCCGGTGCACGGTCACGGCCACCGCCAGCGCCACGGCCCACGCCACCAGTACCACCGGGTACGCCAGCAGGCCCCAGCCGGTCTCGAGGTCCAAGGCGCGAAGCAGGGTGCGGCTGTTCGTGAGGACGATCACGCCGCCGACCGCTGCCCCCAGGACGCGGGCCGGCACGTACCGGACGAGCGCCGCCGCCACCGGGGCGGCCAGGACACCACCCGCCAGCAGCGCGGTGACCACCTGCAGGTCGAGCACCTGGGACCCGAGGCCGAGGAAGAACCCGGCGCTGGCGGCCACCGCGACCGCGAACTCCGAGGTGTCGACGGTCCCGATCACCTTGCGGGGCTCCATCCGTCCGTCCGCGAGCAGCGCGGGCGTCGCCACGGGGCCCCACCCGCCCCCTCCGCTGGCGTCGACGAACCCCCCGAACAGGCCGACCGGCACGAGGAAGCGCGACCTCACACGACCCGCTCGCCGCGCGAGGGACCCGAAGGTGAAGCGGAGTGCCACGTAGACGCCCAGCCCGAGGAGCAGCACCGACATCCACGGTGCCGCCCAGGCAGTGCTGAGGTGCGAGAGGACGGTGGCGCCGAGGAAGGCGCCGACGGCGCCCGGTACCGCGATCCGCCGGACCACCCGCCACTCGACGTTGCCGAAGCGCCAGTGGGCCGCTCCCGACACCAGCGTCGTCCCGACCTCGGCCAGGTGCACGGACGCCGACACGACCGCCGGCGCGGTACCCGCCGCGAGCAGCAGCGTGGACGAGGTGACGCCGTAGGCCATGCCCAGGCTGCCGTCCACGAGCTGCGCGGCGAGGCCGACGACGGCCAGCACGATCCAGTTCCGCATCGTCGCTCCAGGCAGTGGGATCGACCCGTCGCGTCACGACAAAGTCGACTGATCCGGTCGAGAATGGTGAGAGCCTGCCAGCGTGCTGGTCGTCGACCAAGTGGAGAGACGATCGTCTTGTCCAGTGGGACGACGTGGGGGGACCTGCCGAGCGATGCGCTCAGTCGAGCAGCGCGGTCACGTCCGGCGGCAACGCCCCCGCCACCACGTCGGCGACGGAGGTGCGTTCGAGGATGTGGCGCTCAGCGGCACGCAGCGCCACCCACACCTCGCGCAGGTGCACCGACGAGCCGGTGTAGTCCAGGTGCTCCGGCCGGGTGTTCCGGACGGTCGCCAGCGGGCCGTCGATCACGCGGATGATGTCGGCGATGCTCAGCTCGCCCGCCGCGACGGCGAGGCGGTGACCGCCTTCGGGGCCGCGGCGCGAGTCGACCAGGCCTCCGCGCCGCAGGTCACGCAGGATGCCCTCCAGGAAGCGCTGCGGGATGCCCTCACGGGCCGCGACGACCTCGCTGGTCAGGCTGTCCGGCTCGGCGGCCGCCAGGGCGCAGGCCGCCCGCAGGGCGTAGTCGACCTTCGCGGTCAGCCTCACGTGGCCGGTGGGGCACAGTCGTCAGGCATTGCCCTCGAACAGGCTGGTGACGGACCCGTCGTCGAAGACCTCGCGGATCGCGCGGGCGATCAGGGGCGCGATCGACAGCACCGTCAGGGTGGGGAAGTGCCGGTCCTCGGGGATCGGGAGCGTGTTGGTGACGACGACCTCGGAGATGGGGCCGTTCTTCAGCCGGTCGACGGCCGGGCCCGACAGCACGGCGTGCGTCGAGGTCACGATGACGTCCCCGGCGCCGTTCTCCTTCAGCGCCTCGGCCGCCTGCACGATGGTCCCGGCGGTGTCGATCATGTCGTCGACGAGCACGCAGGTACGCCCGGCGACGTCACCGACGACCTCGTGCACCTTGGACTGGTTGGGCACGTTCGGGTCGCGGCGCTTGTGGATGATCGCCAGGGGCGCTCCGAGGCGGTCGGACCACAGGTCGGCGACCCGGACGCGGCCGGCGTCGGGCGAGACGATGGTGAGCTTGGAGCGGTCGACGCGCGTCCGCACGTAGTCCGCGAGCAGGGGCAGCGCCCACAGGTGGTCGACCGGCCCGTCGAAGAAGCCCTGGATCTGCGAGGTGTGCAGGTCGACGCTCATCAGGCGGTTGGCACCGGCCGTCTTGTACAGGTCGGCGACGAGGCGCGCCGAGATCGGCTCGCGGCCACGGTGCTTCTTGTCCTGGCGCGCGTACGGGAAGAAGGGGGCGATCATCGTGATGCGCTTCGCCGAGGCCCGCTTCAGCGCGTCGGCCATCAGCAGGTGCTCCATCAGCCACTGGTTGATGGGCGCGCAGTGGCTCTGCAGCACGAACGTGTCGCAGCCGCGCACGCTCTCGCCGAAGCGCACGTAGATCTCGCCGTTGGCGAAGTCGTAGGCCGAGGTCGGCACCAGCTCGACGCCCAGCTCGGCCGCGACCTCCTCGGCCAGCTCGGGGTGGGCTCGGCCGCTGATGAGCACCATCCGCTTCTCGCTCGTGGTGGTGATCCCGGTCATGCGCTGGTCCCTGCTCCCTGGTCGCGTGCCGTGCGCTCGTCGCGCTGGTCGTCGCCCCGTGCGTCCGGCGCCGTCGCACCGTCCGCCCTCGCCGCGGCCTCGGCCGCGGGGCTTCCCGGTCGTCGCCGGGCCACCCAGCCCTCGACGTTGCGCTGCTGCCCCCGTGCCACCGCCATCGCACCCGGTGGGACGTCCTGCGTGATCACCGAGCCCGCCGCCGTGTAGGCGCCGTCCCCGATCGTCACGGGAGCCACCAGCATGCTGTCGCTGCCGACCCGCGCGTGGTCGCCCACGACGGTGCGGTGCTTGGACACACCGTCGTAGTTGACGAAGATCGTGGCGGCGCCGATGTTCGCGCCCACCCCGATCTCGGCGTCGCCCACGTAGGTGAGGTGAGGCACCTTCGAGCCCTCGCCGATCACCGCGTTCTTCGTCTCGACGAAGCCGCCGATCTTCCCCCTGGCGCCGAGCCGGGTGCCGGGGCGCAGGAAGCTGAACGGACCGACGGTGGCCCCGTCACCGACCTCCGCGCCCTGGGCGTGCGACCGCACGACGGAGGCGCCGGCACCGATCCGGCAGTCGGTCAGGGTGGAGTCGGGCCCGACGACGGCGCCCTCGGCGACGGACGTCGTCCCCTTGAGCTGCACGCCGGGCAGGAGCGTCACGTCGCGGGACAGCGTCACGTCGGCGTCGACCCAGGTGGTCACCGGGTCGACGACGGTCACGCCGGAACGCATCCAGTCCTCGACGACCCGGCGGTTCAGCTCGGCCCCCATCCGGGCCAGCTGCACGCGGTCGTTGACGCCCTCCGTCTGCCAGACGTCGTCGATGCGGTGCGCGGCCACCGTGCCGCCCGCCTGTCGCGCCAGCGCCAGCACGTCGGTGAGGTAGACCTCGCCCTGCGCGTTGTCGCTGCCGACGCGGGCGAGCGTGTCCACGAGGACCTCGGCGTCGAAGGCGTACAGGCCGGAGTTGATCTCGGTGATCGCGCGCTGCCCCTCGTCGGCGTCCTTGTGCTCGACGATGCCCGCGACGTAGCCGTCGGCGTCCCGCACGATCCGCCCGTAGCCGGTGGGGTCGTCCACGTCGGCGGTGATCACGGTCACGGCGTGACCGCCGCCCTCGTGGGCGGTGACGAGGCCGGCCAGCGTCGTCCCGGTGAGCAGGGGCACGTCCCCGTAGGTGACCACGACGGTGCCGGTCAGCGGACCCTGCTCCCCCTCGGCCCGGCGGGCGACCTCGAGCGCGTCCAGGCCGCACTGCACGGCCCGGCCGGTGCCGGGCACGTCGTCCTGGTCGGCGACCAGGGCCTGCGGGTCGAGCTCGGCGGCGTGCGCCGCCACGCGGTCGCGCTCGTGGCGCACGACGAGCACGAGGTGCTGGGGGTCGAGCGCGGACACGGCGGCGACGGCGTGGCCCAGGAGGCTCCGGCCGGCGACCTCGTGCAGGACCTTCGGGGTGGACGACTTCATCCGGGTCCCCTCGCCAGCGGCGAGGACCAGGGCTGCGGCCGGACGGCTCGAGCTCACGCGGGCGATCTCCTCGTCGAAGCGGGCGGGGGGTGATCGATGCGCATGCTACCGGCCGTGACGAGCCCCGCCGTCGGCTCCCCCGCGAGGACTCGAACCTCGATTCGCGGTTCCAAAGACCGCTGTCCTGCCGTTGGACGACGGGGGACGGTGCGGCCCAGTGTGCCAGCGGCGGGTGGACGGTCGCTGCGCGGTCGCGGACGGCCGTCCGACGGCCTGCGGTAGCGAAGTTACGGTCTCGTAGGTTACGGTGGCGTAGCCCGTTCGACCTCGTTCGGAAGGACCCCGATGACCGCCCTGGACACGACCGACCTGCAGACGCGCCTGCTGCACGAGCTCGAGCCCGTCGTCGAGGAGAACCTCGAGCGGCACCTGAAGATCACCAAGGACTGGATGCCGCACGACTACGTGCCGTGGGACGAGGGCCGCAACTTCGCCTACCTGGGCGGCAGCGACTGGGAGCCGGGCGACAGCAAGCTCGACCCGGTGGCCAAGACGGCGATGATCGTCAACCTCCTGACCGAGGACAACCTCCCGAGCTACCACCGCGAGATCTCCGAGCGCTTCGGGCGCAACGGCGCCTGGGGCACCTGGGTCGGCCGCTGGACCGCCGAGGAGGGCCGTCACGGCGTCGCGCTGCGCGACTACCTCGTGGTGACCCGCGGCGTGGACCCCGTCAAGCTCGAGGAGCTGCGGATGATCCACATGACCGCCGGCTACGACTCGGGCGACAAGAGCATGCTGCGCACGCTGGCGTACGTGTCGTTCCAGGAGCTCGCGACGCGTGTCAGCCACCGCAACACGGGCAAGGCGACCGGCTGCCCCGTCGCCGAGGGGCTGCTGTCCCGGATCGCGCAGGACGAGAACCTGCACATGGTCTTCTACCGCAACCTCCTGGCCGAGGCCTTCGACCGCGCGCCCGACGAGACGATGGAGGCGATCCGAGAAGAGGTCGTCGACTTCCAGATGCCCGGCGCGACGATGCCCGACTACGGCCGCAACGCCATGACCATCGCCAAGGCCGGCATCTACGACCTCAAGCTCCACCACGACGAGGTGCTCAAGCCCGTCCTGAAGTTCTGGAAGGTGTTCGAGCGCACCGATCTCGGGCCGCGCGGCGAGCAGGCCCGCGAGGAGCTCTCCGCCTTCCTCGGCCAGCTCGACGACCAGGCGACGCGCTTCGTCACCAAGCGCGAGGAGGCGGCAGCCCGCAAGGCCGAGCGGATCGCCGCACAGGGGTGACCACGCCGGTTCGCCAGGATGGACGCGCCAGCACCCAGGCAGCCCGACCCAGGTCCAGCACGTCCAGGGCGCGGATGACGGGCAAGGAGCGGCGCGAGCAGCTGCTGCTCGTCGGACGGAAGCTGTTCGCGCAGAAGGGCTTCGAGGGTACGAGCGTCGAGGAGATCGCGGCACGCGCCGAGGTCTCCAAGCCGGTCGTCTACGAGCACTTCGGTGGCAAGGAGGGCCTGTACGCGGTCGTCGTCGACCGCGAGATCACGGCCCTGCTGGAGTCGATCACCGGCGCGCTGGCGGCAGATGCCCACCCGCGCGTCCTGGCCGAGCGCGCCGCGCTGGGCCTCCTCGACTACATCGAGAGCTCGACGGACGGCTTCCGCATCCTCGTGCGGGACTCCCCCGTCACCCAGTCGACCGGCAGCTACGCCAGCCTGATCTCTGACGTGGCGAGCCAGGTGGAGCACATCCTGGCGGCGGCGTTCAAGCGCAGCGGCCTCGACACCAAGTTCGCCCCGATGTACTCGCAGATGCTGGTCGGCATGGTCGCGCTCACGGGTCAGTGGTGGCTCGACTCCCGCAAGCCGAAGAAGCAGGACGTCGCGGCCCACCTGGTCAACCTCGCGTGGAACGGGCTGTCGAACCTCGAGCCCAAGCCTCGGCTCCACGACGGGCCGGACTCCGTGGCGCGTGGCTGACGCGTCAGCCGCCCTCCTCGTCGACGTCCGAACCCACGCTCCGCAGCGACGTCCTCTGCGCTCCGGAGATCTTCCGGTTGACCGAGAACAGGCGTCCGAGCACCGGCATCAGCACGATGTTGAGGCCGTGCAGGATGCCGATCACGAGCAGGATGCCGCCCACCTTGGCCGCGGACTCCTTGAGCTGCTCCGCCCCCACCACGCCCGCCCATGACCGGGGCGCCTCGAAGCGGACGGTGAAGAGGATGTAGGCGGAGAAGATGAGGTAGTACACGATGTCCGTCAGCACGATGTAGCTCTTGCCGGTCAACGGGTTGTCGTGGAAGACGTCGGCCGCGTAGGCGCGTCCGAACCGCTTGATGAACGGTCCCAGCCACAGCGCGATCACCACGAGCAACCCCGTGGTCAGCACCTCCAGCACCCACCAGGGCATGACGAACCTCCCGTTGTCGACGGAGCAGAACGGAACGACGAGCACGGCCGTCAGCACGGCGCCGAGCAGGAGCCTGACCAGCAGGCCGCGCCGTTCGGCGCTGGACCGGCGGTCGGCGTCGATGCTCAGCTGGACGCGCTCGAACAGGTCAGGCGACGGAGTCTCCGAGGCGGAACCGACCAGCGCATCGTGAAGTCGGCTCTCCAGGTTGCTCATCACTCCACCTCCAGGGTCGACCGCAGTGAGCGAAGACCGCGCTGCAGGTGCGTCTTGACCGAGTTCGACGACAGGCCCAGCGTCTCGGCGACCTCTGCCACACCGAGCTCCAGGTAGTAGTGCAGGACCACGCAGTCCCGCTGCCGTCTCGGCAGGCCGCGCAGAGCCGTGAGCACCTCACGGTGCCTCTCCTCGTCGGCGACGACCTCCTCGACCGAGGGCGGGTGCTCCTGGGCAGGCGGCCGGTGCCGCAACGACACCAGGCCCCGACGGTTGTGGTCGCGAGCCAGGTTGAGCACGATCGACCGCAGGTATGCCGCCGCCTTGCCCTGCTCGCGGATGCGGTGTGCCGACCGAGCGAGGCGGATGAACGCCTCCTGCACCAGGTCCTCGGCCGCGGCGCGGTCGTCGACGAACCACCGCGCGAGCTGCACGAGCCGAGTCGCCTCCTGCGCGAAGAGCAGGGCGACGAGCTCTTCGGCCGGCAGCGGCCACGCCCCGGCCGCGACGTCGCCCGGCTCGGCTGCACGGGCAGGCGCCGCCGGCACGACGCGGCGACGTGCGGTCAGGTCCATTGCCTCCATCACCCCAACTGACGTGCGACCAGCCCTCAGCGGGTGACACGCGCGCCGGACGAGATCCGTTCGGATCCGGTGTCACCCGTCCGACCGGCACTGAGCGTCTCTTCCCCTGAGCCGACCGGCTCGTCCAGCATCCTCCGAGGAGAACCTCATGCGTACCACCTCAACCGTCCGGGGTCTCGGCGTCGTGGCCGCGTCCTGCGTGCTCGCCGTCACGGCGACGACGCCCGCGAGCGCCCATGGAGAGACCAGCACCCAGGCGTCTTCCCACAGAACGGCTTCCGCAGTCGTCGTCCGTGGCGCGGGCGCCGTCACCGACCTCCAGCCCGCGGCCGCCGACCCGACCGACGGGGCCACGGCTCGCGCGGTCGCGGTCGGCCACCACGGCCGGACCGTGGTGGTGCTGCACCTGCGCGGTCTCGACCGGTCCGCCGCCGGCCGGACGTTCGGCGCACACGTCCACACCGGGGCCTGCGTCCCGGGCGACGGTGCGGCCGCAGGGCCCCACTACAACCACGACGTGGCGACCGGCGTCTCGCCCGCCACGGTCTCGAACGAGACCGAGGTCTGGCTCGACTTCACCGTCTCGCGTGGGGGTTCGGCGACGGCAGTCGCGCACGTGCCGTTCACCATCGCCCCGGGGGCGGCAGGTTCGATCGTCCTGCACCAGAGCCCCACCGACCACACCGGCGCCGCAGGACCACGCCTCGCCTGCCTGCCGATGGGGTTCTGATGTCCGGGCCGCCGCGCAGCGCCGCGGCGCAGGCGCGGTGCGCCCTCGCCGGAGCGGCGCTGGGGCTCGGATGGGCGGCCGCGGCGCGCGGCTGGATGCGGCTCATCAGCGACGACCCCGAGTTCAGCTGGGCCGGAACGCTTTTCATCCTCGGCGGTGGCGCTGTCGCCGGCCTCCTCCTCGGGGTCGTGGAGGCCCGGCGGCGAGCCGGTGGCGGGTGGGCCTGGGGGCTCCTTGCCGTCCTGGTGCTGCCGTACTTCGCGGGCGCGGGGATCGCCCTGCTGCCCGCCCTGGTGGTCGGTGGGTCTGGCGTTCTCTGGACGGTGGCCGGGGTGGGTCCGGCTGGCCCTCGGCGCGGTCGGGCTCGGTGCCCTGCCCGCCTTCCTCGTCCTCGTGGTCGGCGCACCCGCGGAGCTGCCCAGGCTCCCGTGGCTGGCCATGGCCGGCGCCGTCGCCCTGTCCGCCGGGGTGGCCTACGGAGGGGCGGTGCCGTGGCGCCGGAGGTCGACGCCGGTGGCCTCGAGCCCCGTCCTGACCAGCGCCACGACCTCGATGTCGTCGGAGTCGAGCTCCGACAGCGGGATCCAGGCGGCCGCCGAGGTGCTGCCGTCGACCTCGAGCACGCGCGGCTCGTCCCGGCCGCTGACCTCGCCCCGGTAGAGGAGCCGGATCGAGTGGTAGTCCTCGAGGGTGCCGTCGGGCGCGTGCCCGGTGAAGTGGATCGAGTCGACCTCGAGCAGCTCGCGGACCTCCACCTGCAGGCCTGTCTCCTCGTGCACCTCGCGCACCACGGCCTCGCGAGGGTGCTCGCCGTGGTCGACCCCGCCGCCCGGGAGCGTCCAGCCTCCCGGCCAGCCGGTGCGGTGCGACAGCTGGGCCAGCAGCACGGAGTCGTCGCGCACGCAGACGGCGTAGGCGCCGACCCGCTGGCGCCTCACGGCCTCCTCCTCGCCCGGCGACGTCACGAGCGGAGGGTAGCCGTCGGGCGCGGACGCCCATCCCTCGTAGGGTTGGCACATGTCCTTGGTCGCCACCCTCCGACGCCGTGGCTACACCGCTGCCCTCCTGGCGTTCCGTCGCCTGCCGGCGCCCGCCCGCCGCACCCTTGTCCGCGCCGGCACACCGGGCTTCACCGTCGGTGCCGTCGTGGCGATCGAGTGCGACGGGGAGATCCTGTTCCTGCGCCAGCCCCACCGGGTCGGATGGTCGCTGCCGGGTGGTCTGCTCGACCGCGGCGAGCGCGCCGGCGACGCCGTGGTCCGGGAGGTGCGCGAGGAGACGGGCCTGACGATCGAGGTCGGCCTGCCCCTGACGTGCCAGGTCAACCCGCGCGTCCGCCGTGTGGATGTGGTCTACCGCCTGCTGGTCGACCACAAGCCCGCGCGTGCGCGTCGGCGGCGAGGCCAAGGACCACCGCTGGATGCGTCTCGACGCGCTGCCGGAGGCGGACGCGTCCACGCGCGAGATCCTCGACGTGCTCGAGCGCGTCCGTCACGCCGAGCACGTCACCGGGCGGCTGGTCGAGGAGGCGTGAGTCCCCCGCCGGCCGACGGAGCGCCGGCCGGAGTCGTGCTCGCCGCCGGTGAGGGGCGGCGCCTGCGTCCCCTGACCCTGCTGCGGCCCAAGCCCCTGTGCCCCGTGGCGAGGGACCACCCTGCTCGACCGGGCCCTTGACGCCATCACCCCTCACGTGGGGTCCGGACCGGGTTCGGTCGCCGTGAACGCCCACCACCTCGCGGAGCAGGTCGTCGTCCACGTCGGTGACCGGGCCCACCTGTCCGTCGAGCAGCCGGAGGCCCTCGGCACCGCCGGAGCACTCGGAGCCCTGCGGCAGTGGCTGGACGGACGACCTGTCCTGGTGGTGAACGGTGACGTGTACCTCGCAGCGACCACCGGCTCCGTCGAGAACGTGCTGGACGGCCTCGTCGACGGCTGGGACGGGGAGCGGTGCCGCCTGCTGGTCGCCCCGGCCGGCCGGTCCGGCACGACCGCCTCCGCCCGGAGGCGGCGCGCGGACTTCACCGACGCCCGCGGCGACTGGGGCTACGTCGGAGCCTGCCTGATGCCGGGCGACGTCGCCGCCGGACTGCCTTCGCACCCCAGCGGCCTGTACGAGGAGCTCTGGCGGGAGCTCGACGCACGCGACCTGCTGGACCTGGCGGCCTTCGACGGGCTGGCCATCGACTGCGGCACGCCGCACGACTACCTGAGGGCCAACCTGCACGCCGGCGGCGGCGCCTCGGTCGTCGGCACGGGCGCCGTGGTCGAGGGGCTCGTCACCCGCTCGGTCGTGTGGGACGGGGCCTGGGTGGGCCCCCACGAGGACCTCGTGGACGTGGTGCGCGCCGGCGACCGGGAGCACCCGGTCACGGTCGACGCGCGCTGACGTCGAGCCCGTGCCGACCCGACGACCAGGCCCGGGGGCGTGACCTTCGTCGCATCCGTCCGTTGTGTGCGCATGAACAGACTCTCGTTGACCCGCGCAGCGGCTCTGTCGCTGGCACTGGCCCTCCCCGCCCTGGCCGTCCCGGCCGTCGCCCTTCCCACGGCACCGACGATCGGCGGTGTGGAGCAGACGGCCGCCGTCCAGCTCCTCCGCGTGACGACGCCGACGCCCGAGGACAAGGACCGGCTGCAGGCGCTCGGCCTGGACCTCACCGAGCACGCGGGACCCGACTTCGTCGAGGTGGTCACCCACGGCGCCGCGGACACCGACGCGCTGCGTGAGGCCGGGCTTCGAGTGGGAGGTCGAGGTCCCCGACCTGGCCCTGCAGACGCGGAACGCGCAGATCGCCACCGAGGCGTACGCCGCGTCCGTCGAGCGGTCGCCGCTGCCCAGCGGCCGCACGAGCTACCGGACGCTCGACGACTACAACGACGACATGGGCCGCCTCGCCGCCCTCGAACCGAAGCTCGTCGAGGAGATCGCGCTGCCGCACGAGACCCTCGAGGGCCGCACCGTGCAGGGCATCGTCATCTCCGGCGACGTCGCGCACCAGCGACAGCCGTCCCGACGCTGCTGATGATGGGCGTCCACCACGCCCGCGAGTGGCCGTCCGGCGAGAGCGCGATGGAGTTCGCCTACGACCTGGTCAAGGGGTACGGCACCGACGACCGCATCACGTCGCTGCTCGACCGGGCCCGCGTCGTCGTGGTGCCCGGTGGTGAACGCCGACGGCTTCACCACCTCGGTCACGGACGGCATGACGGTCGACCTGCGCGAGGTCGACGACGGCGGGCACGGTGTCGATCATCGGCACGCCCGGCAACGCCTACAAGCGCAAGAACTGCCGTGTGGTCGACGGCACCGAGCCGGTGCCGGGCGCTGCGCGGCGGCCAAGAGCCCCGGAGGCTACGGGGTCGGGTCGACCCGAACCGCAACTACGGCGGCTTCTGGGGCGGCCCGGGCGCGTCGGCACTCCGGCCGACGCCACGTACTGCGGCGCGGCGCCCGTTCTCCGAGCCGGAGACGCAGAACGTGCGCGAGCTGGTCTCGTCGATGCAGGTGACGACGCTGATCACCAACCACACCTTCTCGAACCTCGTGCTGCGCCCGCCGGGCCTGCGCGAGCAGGGCAACACGCCCGACGAGACGCGCTACGCGGCGCTGGGTGCCGCGATGGCCGCCCAGAACGGCTACACGAACCAGCACTCGTACGACCTGTACGACACCACCGGCACGACGGAGGACTGGTCGTACTACGCCACCGGCGGCCTGGGGTTCACGTTCGAGATCGGTGAGGAGTTCCACCCGCCGTACCCGGAGGTCGTCGACCAGTACCTGGGCGCCGGCGAGTACGCGGGCAAGGGCAACCGTGAGGCCTACCTCGTCGCCCTCGAGAACACCGCCGACCCGCAGGCGCACTCGGTCGTGACCGGCCGGGCACCGGCCGGCGCGACGCTGCGGCTGGCCAAGGAGTTCGCGACGCCGACGTACGACGGCAGCTCGTTCACCGACCAGCTCGAGTCGAGCGATCACCGTGCCCGCGAACGGCCGCTTCACGTGGCACGTCAACCCGTCCACGCGCCCGCTGGTGCAGGAGCGTCAGACCGAGACGGTCAGCTCCGAGCCACCCGCGAGGAGACCTACACGGCCAGCGGCCGATCGCGCCGACGCAGTACGAGGACGTGCGCTTCGAGGTCACCGCCGCCGACGCGGCCGCCGACCTGATGTCGATCGACCTCGACTGGCCCACCCCCGACGACTACGACCTCGAGGTGTACCGCGAGGAGGCGGACGGCTCGCTGGAGGCGCGTGACCTCGTCCGGCAACGCGCCCGGCGCGAAGGAGCACACGGTGGTCGACGCCCCGTCCGTCGGCACGTACGTGCTGCGGGTGATCAACTTCGCCTCGGTCTCGCCGACGTGGACGCTCACGGCCGGTCTGTACGAGTCCACCACCGGGACCGGTGGCCCGGGTCTGGTCGAGAACTGGACGCTGACGTGCGAGCGAGCCGACGGGACCGTCCTCCAGCGGGTCCCCGTCGTGGTCGAGCGCGGTCAGCAGGTGCGCGCCGACCTGGCGACCTGCCGCTCCCAGTTCTGACGGCGCCCACGGAGCGGGCCGACCCCCCGCCCGTCCTCTGAGTGCGAAGTGCTCCTTCAGGCACGCCTGTAGGGACCATGTGCACTCAGAGGACGGCGGGAGCGTGGGCGGGGCGTGAACCTATGCTGAGGGAGTGAGAGTCCGCCGGTTCGGCGTCGCGCTCGGCGCAGCGCTCCTCCTGGCTGCCTGCTCCCCCTCCGGGGTGCCGTCCGAGGACGCGGGGCACGGGACGGACCAGGCACCGGCCGACGAAGCGACCGGCCCCAGCCCCCACGACACCGGTGACGCGCCACCGAGCGCTCCGCTGCGAACCGGCGAGCGCTTGGTCGACCTGGCGATGCCCGCGGCCTACGAGCCCTCCTCGCCCACCGGACGCGGCACCGACGACTACCGCTGCTTCCTGCTCGACCCCGGGCTGACGTCGCCGGCGTTCATCACGGGTGTCGACGTGCTGCCGGGACGTCGGGACCTGGTGCACCACGTCATCCTGTTCCGCGTCCCGGCCGACCAGGTCGCCGGCGCCGGGCGCCAGGACGCGTCCACTCCGGGCGAGGGGTGGACGTGCTTCGGCGGCACCGGCATCGGCGGGGACGCCGGGCCGGCCACGGCCCTGACCAGCGCACCGTGGCTCGGAGCCTGGGCGCCCGGGGGCGGCGAGAGCCTGCTCGACGACGGGCTCGGCATCCCGCTCGAGGCGGGCAGCCGGGTGGTCATGCAGGTGCACTACAACCTGCTGGCCGGTGACGGCCAGGACGTCAGCAGCGCCAGGCTGCGCCTGACCGACGGGACGGCGGACCTGGTCCCCCTCGAGACCATGCTGCTGCCCGGACCGGTCGAGCTGCCCTGTCGTCCCGAGCACGCCGACGACCCGCTGTGCGACCGCGAGGCTGCCCTGCGTCGACGTGGTCGTCCCGGTTCGGCTCCGCCTCCGGCTTCGCGGCCGACCGGTCTGCAATTGCTCTGCGGCGACGGGGACCTCGCGCCCACCCCCGGGGACCGTGCAGACGTGCGACCGCACGGTCAGGGAGACGACGACGGTCCGGGCCGTCGCCGGGCACATGCACCTGCTCGGCAGTGCCATCTCGATCGAGGCCAACCCCGGCACCGACCGGGCGAGGACGCTGCTCGACATGCCCGGTGTGGGACTTCGACGACCAGCGGGCGATCGGTCTCGACGAGCCGGATGGTGCTGCAGCCAGGTGACGTGCTGCGGGTGACGTGCCACCACGACCAGGCCAACCGCGACCTGCTGCCGGCCTTCGACGGACAGCCCGAAAGCGTACGTGGTGTGGGGCGACGGCACCACGGACGAGATGTGCCTGGGCATCGCGATGGTCACGCGGCCGTAGGACGTCCGGACCGATGACTTCTCACCCGCCCCGAGGTCTCCCCTCTGTCGGGACGGACGAGTAGCGTCGCGTCCCAGCAGCCCGACGGAGGGAGCAAGACCATGGGTGGCACACGTGTCCTGGTCGGCACGCGCAAAGGTGCGTTCGTCCTGACCTCGGACGAGCGACGCACCGACTGGACCGTCGAGGGTCCTCACTTCCCGGGCTGGGAGACGTACCACGTCAAGGCGTCCCCGCTGAACCCCGACCGGCTGTACGCCTCGCAGACGAGCGGCTGGTTCGGCCAGGTGATCCAGCGCTCGGACGACGGCGGCACGACCTGGGAGCCGGTCGGCAACGACTTCAGCTACGACGGCGTCCCCGGCGAGCACCAGTGGTACGACGGCACGTTGCGGCCATGGTCGTTCACCCGCGTCTGGCACCTCGAGCCGTCGATCCACGACGCCGAGACGGTCTACGCGGGCGTCGAGGACGCGGCGCTGTTCAAGTCCACGGACGGAGGGAACGGCTGGACCGAGCTGTCGGGACTGCGCCAGCACGACACGGGCCCCCAGTGGCAGCCGGGCGCGGGCGGGATGTGCCTGCACACGATCCTGCAGCACCCCACCGACGCGGACCGCCTGTACGTGGCGATCTCGGCGGCCGGTGCCTTCCGCACCACCGACGGCGGGACGACGTGGCAGCCGATCAACAAGGGGCTGCGGTCGGGTGAGATCCCCGACCAGGACTCCGAGGTCGGCCACTGCGTGCACCGCATCGACATGCACCCGGAGAGGCCCGACGTGCTGTACATGCAGAAGCACTGGGACGTCCTGCGCAGCAAGGACGGTGGCGACAGCTGGAACGAGGTCAGCGGCAACCTCCCGACCGACTTCGGCTTCCCGATCGCCGTGCACGCGCACGAGCCCGAGACCGTGTACGTCGTGCCCATCACCAGCGACTCCCACCACTTCCCGCCGGAGGGCAGGCTGCGCGTCTACCGCAGCCGGACGGGCGGTGACGAGTGGGAGGCGCTGACCTCCGGCCTGCCCCAGGAGGACTGCTACGTCAACGTGCTGCGCGACGCGATGGCCGTCGACACGCACGAGTCGTGCGGGATCTACTTCGGCACCACGGGCGGGCAGGTCTACGCCTCGAACGACTCCGGTGACTCGTGGACACCCATCGTCCGGGACCTGCCGGCGGTGCTCTCCGTCGAGGTCCAGACCCTGCGCGTGAGCACTCGATGACCGGCTCGGTGTGGGTGATCCTCCCCGCCCACCTGCGCGCCATGGCGCAGGTCGACGGCGAGGTCCACCTGGAGGTCGCCGGGGGAGGTCACGCAGCGCTCGGTGCTGGACGCCCTGGAGGCGCAGTTCCCGGTGCTGGCCGGGACGATCCGCGACCGGACGACGCAGCGACGCCGTCCGTTCGTCCGCTTCTTCGCGTGCCAGGAGGACCTCTCCCACGAGAGCGCCCGACACACCCCTGCCGGCCAGGTCGTGCGAGGGTGAGGAGCCGTTCATGGTCGTCGGCGCGATGGCAGGTGGGTGATGCAGATGCTCGGACTCAAGGTGGAGCTCCACCGCTACCTGCAGGCAGGGCGCGAGGCGCTGCTCTGGAAGCTCGACGGGCTCGTCGGAGTACGACGTCCGCCGCCCGCTGGTGCCGACCGGCACGAACCTGCTCGGCCTCGTCAAGCACGTCGCGAGCGTCGAGGCGGGGTACCTGGGCGACACGTTCGGCGACCGTTCGCCCGAGCCCCTCCCCTGGTTCGCGGACGACGCCGAGCCGAACGCCGACCTGTGGGCCACGCCGGACGAGACGCGTGAGGAGGTGGTCGGCCTGTACCGCCGGGTGTGGGAGCACTCCGACGTCACCATCGAGGAGGTGGACCTGGACGGGCACGGGCCACGTCCCCTGGTGGCCCGAGGAGCACAGTGCCGTCACCCTGCACCAGATCCTCGTCCACATGATCGCCGAGACGCACCGGCACGCCGGGCACGCGGATATCGTGCGCGAGCTGGTCGACGGCGCCGTCGGGACTGCGCACGGACAACACCAACATGTGGCCCGCCGACGACGCCGACTGGGACGCCCACCGGAGACGGCTCCAGGAGGCCGCGGAGACCTTCCGTCCGGGCGCAGGCTGAGCGCATGGACCATGCACGCATGTTCAGTGATGACGACCCGTCGCTGGGTCGCGTCCGCGCGATCGCGCACCGCCTCCCCGGCACCCGCGAGAAGGTCTCGCACGGACGGCCGGCTTTCTACACGACCAAGGTGTTCGCGTACTTCGGGGCTGCGCTGAAGGTCGATGGCACGTGGGTGCAGCACGACGACTCGGTCGTCGTGCTGCCTGACCCTGCCGAGCGCGAGGCGCTGCTCGCGGAGGGACGCGTCTACGTGCCGGGCTACCTCGGGGTCTCCGGATGGCTCGGTCTCGACCTGCCCGTCACCGGACGGCGACTGGGACGAGGTGGCCGAGCTGCTCGATGCGTCGTACCGGCTCACGGCGCCGAAGCGCCTGGTGACCCAGCTCGACGCCTGAGCGCGGAACGATGACGTCCGAGCATGCGGTGGTGATCGCGGGAGGCGGCCCGACCGGGCTGATGCTGGCGGGCGAGTCGCGTTGGCGGGGGTCGACGTCGTCGTCGTCGAACGACGCGTCAGCCAGGATCTCGACGGGTCGCGAGCCGGGGGCCTGCACTCGCGCACCCTCGAGGTGCTCGATCAGCGCGGCATCGCGGACCGGTTCCTGTCGGAAGGGCAGGCGCATCCGAAGGCGGGGTTCTCGTTGATCCCCTTGGACCTCAGCGACTTCCCCACCCGGCACAACTACGTGCTGGCGCTGTGGCAGGGCCACGTCGAGCGCATCCTTGCCGGCTGGGTCGAGGAGCTGGGGGTGCCGATCCTGCGTGGCTGCGAGGTGCTGGCCCTCGCTGAGGACGACACCGGCGTCGATGTCGAGATCTCCGGCGGCACGTCGCTCCGAGCGGAGTACCTGGTCGGTTGCGACGGAGGACGCAGCCTCGTGCGCAGGGCAGCCGGCATCGACTTCACAGGGTCGGATCCCACGACCAGCTGGTTGATCGCCGAGGTCGAGATGGACGAGGAGCCGGAGTTCGGTTTCCGCCAGGACAGCGCCGGCACGCACGCCATGAGCCGCAGGGAGGAGGGGGAGCCGGTGAGGGTCGTGCTCACAGAACGGCACGTCGACCATACCGGCGACCCCGGCCTGAGCGAGCTCCGCGAAGCGCTCGGCGCCGTGTACGGGACGGACTACGGGCTGCGCAGCGCCAGCTGGATCTCCAGGTTCACCGACATGACGCGGCAGGCCGCCACCTACCGCCGCGGCCGCGTCCTGCTGGCCGGCGACGCCGCGCACGTGCATCCCCCGCAGGGCGGCCAGGGTCTCAACACCGGCGTGCAGGACGCCGTGAACCTGGGATGGAAGCTGGCCCAGGTGATCCATGCGACATCACACGAGAGCCTCCTGGACACCTACCACGCCGAACGCCATCCGGTCGGTGCCCGGGTGCTCCGCAACACCATGGCGCAGGTCGCGCTCAGCAGACCCGACGACCGGCATCAGGCCCTCCGCGACACCATGGCCGAGCTGCTGGGCATGGACGAGCCGCGCAGGAGCATCGCCGCCATGCTCACGGGGCTCGACATCCGCTACGACCTCGGAGAGGGACACCCGCTGCTCGGGCGCCGCGTGCCCGATCTCGACGTGCGCACCGCGGACGGTCCGACGCGCGTGTCCGCCCTGCTCCACGACGCTCGGCCCGTGCTCCTCGCCCTCGGTGGTCCCGGCGGCTTCGACATCTCTCCGTGGCAGGACCGGGTCCGCCTGGTCCACGCCAGCCACGAGGGTGTGTGGGAGCTCCCCGTCCTCGGGGAGGTCGCCGCTCCCCCGGCCGTGGCGATCCGACCCGACGGGTACGTCGCCTGGGCAGGAGAGCTGACCGACCCAGAGCTGCCTCGGGCACTCGACACCTGGTTCGGGAGCGCCGCTCGGGCCTAAACCCGACCGCCGAGCAGCCTCAGTGGTCGCGCAGCGCGTCGACCAGCTCGTCCTTCTTCATGGACGACCGACCCTCGATGCCGATCTCGGCGGCCCGCTTGCGCAGGTCGGCGACCGTCCACTCCTCGTAGCCGGGGCTCTTGCCGCCCTTGCGTCCGACCGCCGACCGGGACGAGTTGCTCGCGGCGTTGGCGATGCGTGCGGACTTCTCCTTGCTGTTCCCCTGGTCCCGCAGCTCCTCGTACAGGTCGGGGTCCTTCACGCTGGGCCCGGGGCGACTTCTTCGGTGGCCATCACGGTCTCCCTCCGTCGTGGAACGAACGTCCACCCGAGGATGCCGCGACCGGCAGGGACGTCCCGCCTCCCGAGACGGGTCAGCTCACTCCCACTCGATCGTGCCCGGCGGCTTGCTCGTGACGTCGAGCACGACACGGTTCACGCCGTCGACCTCGTTGGTGATCCGGGTCGAGATGCGGGCCAGCAGGTCGTGCGGCAGGCGCGACCAGTCGGCCGTCATCGCGTCGTCGGAGGAGACCGGACGCAGCACGACCGGGTGCCCGTACGTCCGGCCGTCGCCCTGCACGCCGACCGACCGGACGTCGGCCAGCAGCACCACCGGGCACTGCCAGATGTCGCGGTCGGTGCCTGCCGCGGTCAGCTCCTCGCGGACGATCGCGTCGGCGGACCGCAGCGTCTCGAGGCGCTCCGCCGTCACCTCGCCGATGATGCGGATGCCCAGACCGGGGCCCGGGAACGGCTGACGCCACACGATCGCGTCGGGCAGGCCCAGCTCGGCGCCGACGGCACGCACCTCGTCCTTGAACAGCGCACGCAGCGGCTCGACCAGCTCGAACTCCAGGTCGTCGGGCAGGCCGCCCACGTTGTGGTGGCTCTTGATCGTCGCCGCGCCCTCACCGCCGCCGGACTCGACGACGTCGGGGTAGAGCGTGCCCTGCACGAGGAAGCGCACCTCGCCGCCCTCGCCCGGCTCGGTCTCCGCCTCGGCGTGCCCCCTGGCCACCAGGTCGCGAGCGGCTCCCTCGAACGACGCGGATGAACTCGCGGCCGATGGCCTTGCGCTTCTCCTCGGGGTCGGTCACTCCGGCCAGAGCGGTCGAGGAACTGCTCCTGCGCGTCCACCACGACGAGGTCGACGCCGGTCGCCTCGACGTAGTCGCGCTCGACCTGCTCGGCCTCGCCCGCGCGCAGCAGGCCGTGGTCGACGAACACGCACGTCAGCTGGTCGCCGACCGCCTCGTGGACGAGCGCGGCCGCGACGGCTGAGTCGACGCCGCCGGAGAGCCCGCAGATGACCCGGTCGTGGCCCACCTGGTCGCGGATGCGCTGCACCTGCTCGGCGATGACGTTGCCCGTCGTCCAGTCACGCGTCCAGGCCGGCGCCGTGCCGCAGGAAGTGGTCGAGCACCTGCCGGCCGAAGGTCGAGTGCTTGACCTCGGGGTGCCACTGCACGCCGTAGAGCCGTCGCTCCTCGCTCTCGAACGCGGCGACGGGCGCACCGGGCGACGACGCGGTCACGGCGAACCCCTCGGGGGCGGCGTGCACGGCGTCGCCGTGGCTCATCCAGACGCTCTGGCTGCTGCGGCTGACCGTGCAGCAGGACGCTCTCGCACGGCTCGAGCTCCACCTGGGTGCCGCCGTACTCCCGCAGCCCGGTGCGGGCGACCTCGCCGCCCAGCGCCAGCGCCATCGCCTGGAAGCCGTAGCAGATGCCGAGCACGGGGACGCCCGCCTCGAACAGCGCCGGGTCGATCGCGGGCGCGCCCTCCTCGTAGACCGACGACGGGCCGCCCGACAGGATCACCGCGGCGGGCTGCCGGGCCAGCAGCTCGCTGACCGGCATCGACGACGAGACGATCTCGGAGTAGGCGTCGGCCTCACGGACGCGGCGCGCGATCAGCTGCGCGTACTGGGCGCCGAAGTCGACCACGAGGACGGGCTTGTGGTCGGTGGTGCCGGTGGACGTCGACGGCGGACGGTGCCGCGGTGTCGAGCCCGGCGTCGAGGGCGTCGCTCATGCGGAGAGGCTAGTGGTGGGCCACAGGCCTCGCCGCGCTCGGCCATCAGCACCCGGACGTCCGCCGTCGTGCGGCGCTCCGCGAAGAAGGACAGCAGCGGCACGACGCCGGCCAGCACCAGCGTGACCAGCCGACCGAAGCGCCAGCGCAGGCTCGACCAGAGGTCGACGACGGTCACCAGGTAGAGCACGTAGATCCAGCCGTGGGTGATCGCGATCCAGTCACCCAGCACGGCCTCGCCGCCGTTCAGGCGAAGCACGTACTTCAGCACCATCTCGAGGCAGAGCAGCAGCAGGAAGCCACCCGTGACGAACGCCATCACGCGGTACCTGGTGAGCGCGGGGCCCAGCCGCCGCGGGGTGCGCGTCGGGGCGCTGGTGGTCTCGTTCACTGGGGCACGCTCCGCGTGGGCTCGGGGTCGGTCGGTCGGGGGGGCTCTGGCGGGAACGGCGGCCGCCTGGGCAGCCGCCAGGCGGTCGATGTGGTCGTCGCGGACCACCCGCCACCAGATGAACACGGCGAAGGCGGCGAACACCCACCACTGCACCGCGTAGGACAGGTTCTGCAGCGCCAGGCCACGGTCGCCGGTCTCGGGGACGGGGACGGCGGCAAGGCCGGCAGCGGGCTCGTCGGCGAGCAGGTAGGCGGCGTACACCGGAGCGCCCCAGTCGTTGAGCAGGTCGGCCGAGCTGAGCGACGTCAGCGCGTCCCCGGCGGGCGGCAGCCCCACCGGCGGCTCCGAGATCTGGAGCCTGCCCGGTGACCTCGACCTCACCGGACGGAAGGTCGGACACCGGCGGCCGGGCCACCCCGTCGGCGACCAGCCCGAGCACGACCGGCAGGCGCGCCCCGTCGACGACGAGGGGGGCGACGAGCCACTCGCCGGACCGACCGTCGAGCTCTCGGTCGGCGACGGTCACCGCGCGGTCGGGCTCGAGCCGTCCCGTCGCTCGAACCGTGACCGCGGCCGCCTCGGACGTCAGGCTCTCCTGCGGCCCGAGCACGTCCGCCAGGGGCACGACCTCGGCCGCGGCGGCGTCGGGCGCCGGGGCCGACTGCGACCGAGCCCGGTCGAGCTGCCAGGTGCCGAGCCACGCGCACAGGGACGCGAGCGCGAGGGCCAGCGCGAGCAGCGCGAGCCAGCGCGGTCTCAGGGCGTTGCGCAGCACGTCTCCACGGTAGACGGCGGTGTCGCGGCCCCCGCCGCGTCGGGCCACCGCCCGATCACGCGAAGAAGCGCTTTATGGCGAGGACCTTCACGGCGTACCGTCGCCTGTCGTGTCCCGACGTCCTCTCGCTCTCGACCTCCGCGTCCCCTGGACGCCGCGGGCGAGCTCGTCGTACCCGACGTTCGCGGACCGTGGCACTTCATGGGCTGGCAGGCACGTCGCCAGTGGCGGACGCTGCTGGCGGCGCCGGCTTCGGCGTGCTGTGCGATGCTGTGCCAGGCGCTCGTCCCGTACGCGCTCGGGCGGGCGATCGACATCGCCGTCGCCGAGCGACCGGTCGGCTGACCAGCCTGTCGACAGCGCGCCGCCGGCCATGTGGCCGTGGGTCCTGCTGCTGCTGGGACTCGCTGCGACACAGGCGATCTCGGGGACCCTCCGGCACCGCCAGGCGGTCTGGAACTGGGTTCAGGCAGCCCTGGGCTCGTCGCGCGTCGTCGGACACCACGTGTCGCGCACCGGTGTGGCGATGCCTCGCAAGCTGGCGACCGGCGAGGTCGTGTCGACGGTGGCGTCCGACGCGATCCGCCTCGGGCGACGTGTACGACGTGACGGCGCGCTTCGCCGGGTCGGTCGTGGCGTACGCGGTCGTCACCGTGCTGCTGCTGCGCAGCTCGGTCACGCTCGGCGTCGTCGTCGCGGTCGGCGTGCCGGTGCTCGTGGCCCTGCTGGCACTGGTGATCAGGCCGCTGCAGCGGGCGCAGGCCGCACAGCGCGAGGCCTCCGGGGCCCTCACCACCCTCGGCGCCGACACCGTCGCCGGTCTGCGCGTTCTGCGCGGGGTCGGGCGGCGAGCGGGTCTTCCTGCGGCGCTACACCGAGAAGTCGCAGCAGGTCCGCGAGGCCGGCGTCCGCGTCGCCGGCGGTGCAGGCGGGCCTCGACGCGCTCCAGGTGCTGCTGCCCGGCGCCTTCATCGTGCTGGTGACCTGGCTCGGCGCCAGGGCGGCCGTGGCCGGCAGCATCACCGCCGGCGAGCTCGTCGCCTTCTACGCCTACGCCGCGTTCCTGGTGCTGCCCGTCCGCACCGCCACCGAGGTGCTGCAGAAGCTGACCCGCGGCCACGTGGCCGCGGTCCGGGTCCTCGGCGTCCTCGCGGTGCAGCCCGCCGTCAGCGACCCGTCGCGTGCACCGCCGCCTCACCCGGACCCGCTGCCGAGCGCTCGAGGACCCCGCGACCGGCATCCGCGTGGAGCCGGGCAGGCTGACGGCGCTCGTCAGCGCCGCGGCCGGCCGACACCGCGGCGGCCGCCGAGCGGATGGCACGTCTGACGCGACCGCCGACCGGCGACGGCCGGCGTGCCGTCCGCGCTGCTCGGCGGGGTGCCGGTCGACCGGCTGTCCGGCGGCAGAGGTGCGCCGCCGGGTCGTGCTCGCCGACTCCGACCCGCGTCTGTTCACCGGGTGGCTGCGCAGCCAGCTGGACCCCGGCGGCGGTCACGACGACACGGTCCTGCTCGCCGCGCTGCACACGGCGGCCGCGCACGACGTGCTCGACGGGCTGCCGCGCGGGCTGGACGACGAGGTCGACGAGCGGCGGTCGTTCGCTGTCCGGTGGTCAGCGGCAGCGGGTCGCGCTGGCCCGCGCCCTGCTCACCGACGCGGAGACCCTCGTGCTGGTCGAGCCGACCAGCGCGGTCGACGCCCACACCGAGGCCGTCGTCGCCGACCGGCTCGTCGCCGCCCGGGCCGGCCGCACCACGGTCGTGGTGACGTCGAGCCCGCTGCTGCTCGACCGGGCCGACGCGGTCGTCTTCCTCGACGCCGACCGGCCGAGGCCACGAGCGGCACGCACCACGACCTGCTGCGCCGCGACGACGCCGTCGGCGCCGCCTACCGCCACACCGTGACCCGAGGGGAGGACGCATGAGCGCCGGCACACCCGGCCACCGGCTGCCCGTCGCCGGCGGCACCCGCCGTCCGCGCCCACACGCTGCTGCTGCTCGGCCGCCACCGCTGGGGCCTGTCGTCGACGGTCGGGCTGTTCGCGCTCTCCGCACTCGCCGGCCTCGGCGGACCGTGGCTGCTCGGGCGGCTCGTCGACGAGATCGGCCAGGGCACGACCGTGCGCGCCGTCGACCGGATCGTCCTGGCCCTGGCCGCCTTCCTGCTCGCCGAGACCTTCTTCACCTGGACCGCCAAACGCTCGGCGATGGTGCTCGGCGAGCGCGTCTTCGCCGAGCTGCGCGAGAGCTTCATGACCGGGGTGACGGCTCTGCCGCTGTCGACCGTCGAGCGCGCGGGCACCGGCGACCTGGTCGCCCGGACGACGAACGACGTCGAGGCGATCTCGTGGTCGGTGCGGTTCGCCGTCCCGCGCATGCTCGTCGCCGCCGTCACGACGCTGCTGACGCTCGGAGGCGCGTTCCTGGTCGGCGGCCCGGTCGCCCTGGCGATGCTCGTCGGGGTGCCGCTGCTCTGGGTGTCGACACGCTGGTACCTGCGCAAGGCAGGCCCGGGCTACCAGCGCGAGATGGCCGCGTACGCGCGGCTGAACGGCGCCATCACCGAGACCGTCGACGGCGGCCGGACGGTCGACGCGCTGTCGCTCGGGCGAGCACCGCCGCACGGTCGTCGACGACGTCCTGCGCTACTGCCTGGTCGCCGAGCGCTACACGCTGTCGTTGCGGACGCGCTGGTTCCCGGTGATCGACTTCGCGTACCAGCTGCCGGCGGTCGCCGCGGTCGCGTGGGGCGGGCTTCCTGCTCGCCGCACGGACCGTCGCTCGGCGTCGACGTCACGATCGGCCAGGTGACAGCGGTGGCGCTGTACGGCGTGCGGCTCGTGGAGCCGATGGTCGAGCTGATCGAGTGGCTGGACGAGCTGCAGGTCGGCGCCGTCGCCCTGTCGCGCATGATCGGGATCGACGAGGTCGCCGCCGGACCGCACCGACGAGCACGGCGAGCGGCCGCAGGGCGACCGTGTCCGCGCCCACGACGTCCGGTACGCCTACCGGCCGGCCACGACGTGCTGCACGGCGTCGACCTCGACCTGCGGCCCGGCGAGCGACTCGCCGTGGTCGGGCCCGTCGGGCGCGGGCAAGTCGACGCTGGGCAAGCTGCTGGCCGGGTATCCACCCGCCGACCGGCGGCGAGGTGACGGTGGGCGGCGTGCCGATCGTCGGGCTGCCGATGGAGCGGCTGCACCGCGAGGTGGCCCTGGTCACGCAGGAGCACCACGTGTTCGTCGGGCACGGTCGCCGAGAACCTCGAGCTCGCGGCCCCGGAGGCCGACGAGCAGGCGCTGTTGCGCGCCCTGGACGCCGTGGACGCGCTCGGCTGGGTGCAGACCCTGCCGGAGGGGCTCGCGACCGTGGTCGGGTCGGGTGGTCACCCGCTCACGCCCGCGCAGGCCCAGCAGCTGGCACTGGCGCGGCTCGTGCTCGCCGACCCGCACACGCTGGTGCTCGACGAGGCCACGTCGCTGCTCGACCCGCGCGCAGCCCGCCACCTCGAGCGGTCGCTCTCCGCCGTGCTCGGGGGCCGCACGGTGGTCGCCATCGCGCACCGGCTGCACACCGCGCACGACGCCGACCGCGTGGCGGTCGTGGAGGACGGTCGCATCACCGAGATCGGGTCGCACGACGAGCTGGTCGCGGCCGACGGCTCCTACGCCGCGCTGTGGCGGTCGTGGAGCGACGAGCCGCGACCCGCCAGGATGCGCGTCGAGGATCTTCCGTCCCGTTCGTGACCTCTGGCCAGGTCGGCCGTTGAGAGGGTGCTGACCCGCGGAGCCTGGCCGTCCACCCCCGGTGCCCGGCTCCGCGGGCCGGCGGCCCCGTCCGCGGGGACGACGACCGCCTGTCACGAGCGGTCCGGCGACGGCGCCGGCCGCGACCACTGGAGGACGAATGCCGCAGCGCAGGTTCCCGACCATCTTCGCCAGACCACGACGCGGCAGGAGCGCGGTCGCCAGCGTGGCAGTGGGCACGCATCGCCGCAGCCGCCCTGACCGGTGCGGCCCTGCTGCCCAGTGCCAGCGCGGCCCCCCAGGCCCCTGTGCAGGACCACCTGGCCGACGAGCTGGCGGGGCTGACCGGCTCGGCACGGACCCACGTGATGGTGCACGGCACCTCCATCGACGCGGCACGCTCCGCCGTCGAGGCCAGCGGCCTGCGGCTCGTCACCACCTTCGACAAGATCGGCGTCGCCGTCGCCGAGGGCACCGCCGCGCAGATCGCGGCCGCCGGCACGGAGCCGGGCGTCACGTACCTCGAGGGCAACACCCCGATCGAGTTCAGCCTCGCCACCTCCAACGAGGCCACCCGCGGCGCCGAGGCCGTGCGGAGCCTCGACGGGGCCGACGGCTCCGACCTCGACGGCACCGGCGTCTCCGTCGCGGTGATCGACACCGGCATCGACCCGACCCATCCCTTCTTCGCACGAGGCGGACGGTTCGTCGGCGGTCGTCGCCAACCTCAAGTCGACGTGCCTCGACGAGTCGACCACCAGCACCGACTGCGTCGTGAAGCTGCCGAACACCGTCGACACCGACACCATCTCGGGCGGCGGTCACGGCACCCACGTCTCCGGCATCGTCGCCGGCCGACCCACCACCGTCTCGGACGGCACGACCGTCCAGGGCGCCGCCCCGGGCGCGAAGCTCGTGTCCATCTCGACCGGAGCCGTGCTGTTCATCATCGGCGCCGACTCGGCCCTGAACTGGGTCCTCGAGAACCACGACGCTCCGTGCGGTGAGGGCGTCCCGGCGTCGACCTGCCCGCCGATCAAGGTCACGAACAACTCGTACGGCCCCTCGAACGGCGGCGAGTTCGACCCGAACTCAGCGACCGTCAAGCTGCAGCGGGCGCTGGCCGCCGAGGGCGTCCTGACCGTCTGGGCGGCCGGCAACGACGGTGGCGACGGCTCGGAGAGCCTGACGAACCCGCCCGGCCAGGACCCGACCGGCGGTGTGCTGTCGGTGGCCTCGTACTACGACCAGGACACCGGCACCCGCGACGGCACGGTCAGCGACTACTCCTCGCGCGGCGACCGGACCGACCCCAGCACCTGGCCCGACCTGTCGGCGCCCGGTGAGGACATCACGTCGTCCTGCCGCCCGTACCTGGCGATCTGCTCCACCGGCCTGCGGCCGGTGAACGGCCCCGGCCCGCTGGACGTCGCCACCTTCAACACGATCAGCGGCACGTCGATGGCGGCACCGCACATCGCCGGCATCGTGGCGCAGATGGTGCAGGCGGCACCGACCGCCAGCCCCGCGGCGATCGAGTCCGCGCTGAAGGGCACCACGCACAAGTACACCGACGGCTCGCCCTACGCGGCCGGCGGCTCGTCCTTCGACAAGGGCACGGGGCTGGTCGACGTGGTCGCCGCGGCGACGAGCCTGGGCGCGGCGGGGTAGCGCGCCGACACCACAGACCCCCCGGGGAGGGGAGGCCGAGGGGGCCGCGACGGCGACGTCGCGGCCCCCTTGACCATTCCGGGTGACGTCCCTACCGGAGCCCCTGGAAGGCGTACGGGTTGCCGGCGAGCGCGCCCAGCAGGTACCACGACGTGGCACCGACGTGCTGCACCTGGAAGTACCCGAACCCGAAGCCGGTGTCGAGCAGGCTGGACGCGGCGACGAGACCGGACAGGTCCGGCAGCACGTTCCCTCCGATGCGCTGGCCCACCCCGAGCGTGCTCTGCACGGCCCGCATCTGCGCGAGCTGCTGCCGCGCCCGCTGGCGGTCGCTGCGTCCGCGACGGTCGGCCCACGCGCAGACGAGCTGCCCGGTTCCTTCCAGCCACACGCCGTCCGGGTGCACCTGGATGCCGTTGTACTGCGCCGTCGACGTCAGGCTGGCCGAGCTGAAGGTCACCCCGTCCACCGAGAAGCCCTGCGGGAGCTGGCTGGTGGGCGCACCCGCGACATCGCTCGTCCGCAGGTTCTCGTCGGCCCAGTTCAACGCCCTGGACGCGGACCGGTCGCGCAGCACGAGCCAGCCCCACGTCTGGGGGTCGAGCGGGATCGGGTCGGTGTTGATGGTCGTCCCGTCGTTGGTGCCCGTGTAGAAGAAGCCACCGTCCGCGTCGTACATGCGGCGGACGAACGCGAGGGCGTGGTCGCCCAGCTCGCTCCACTTCTTGTCGTGCGTCGCCTTGCGCAGCAGCTCGAAGAAGCCGACGACGTCGATGTTGTGCTCGGTGGAGCTGACGGTGACCTGTGCATCGCTGCCGTCGACGCCGAAGCGGTAGCCGCCCAGCGGCTGCTCGGAGTACGCGCGGTCGACGATCCACTCCGCGATCCGCAGGGCACCGTCGAGGAACCTCCGCTCGCGCGTGTGCGTGTAGAGCTGGACCAGGGCGATGCCTGGCCACGCCATGTCGCCGACCGCGGTGCCGAGGAAGCCGAACTGCGAGCCGATGTTCGCGCTCCCGTCGGCCCGCACGAAGCCGTCCGGCTGGGGGCTGCCGTCGTAGAAGACGTAGGGCCCCACGTTGTAGGCCTGCCGGAGCCGGCCGTCCGCGTACCCGGGGTCGTGGGACTGCGCGTAGAGGAACCCGTCCCCGAGGATCTCGGCGCGCTCACGCGAGTGCCGGGACCCCTCGAGCAGGTAGGCCGTGATGGCCAGGGCGTTGTCGTAGACGAACGCCGTGCTGAACAACCCGAGCTCGTCGGCGTAGCTCTGCGCGAGACGCACGCCCGGGTTCTTGTCCGGGTACCCGTCGGCCGCGGCGTCGAGGAACCTGTACGCCGCCCCCACCGACTCGCGGGCGGAGCCTGGCTGTCCACCGTGGCCGTCGCTGTCGCGGGCCCACGCCGGCGTGGCGGACCCGACGGTCCCCGCCGTGGCCGCCAGGGCCATGCCGGCGGTCAGCACTCCTCGCCGCGACAGCAGCCGCGACAGCTCGGACGACGGGACGGGGTCTTCTGGAAGACGGGTCACAACGGGCCTCCTCGACGATGGGGTGACCATGGCATCGTGCGTCAGCAGCACGCACCGGTCAAGGGTCCTGAGAACGCTCTCTCATGCTGGACACGCACGGGATGGACCCGGTAGACAACCCTCATGGAGCGCTCTCCCACCCAGCCGACCTCGTCGGGAGCACGTCGGGCACGCCCGGAGGTCCCGACCCTCGAGACGGTCGCCGCGGCAGCCGGGGTCTCACGCGCCACCGTGTCGCGGGTCGTCAACCACTCCCCGACCGTGTCGCCCCGGATCCGCGCCACGGTCGAGGAGGCCGTCTCGCGGCTCGGCTACGTACCCAACCGCGCCGCGCGCAGCCTGGTCACGCGGCGGACCGACTCGATCGCGGTGGTGATGCGCGAACCCGTCGAGTTCGGCTTCGCCGACCCGTACCTGTCGAGCCTGGTGGTGGCCGCGAGCCAGTCCCTGGTCGGAACGGGCGTGCAGCTCGTCGTGATGATGGCGCAGGACGACGACACCCGCTCGAGCCTGCTGGAGTACGTACGCGCTGGGCACGTGGACGGGGTGATCCTGCTGTCCGCCCACGACGGCGACCCGCTGCCGTCCGAGCTGGCGCGGTCGGGGGTGCCCCTGGTCGTCGGCGGGCGCACGTCGCGTCGCCTGCCCGGCGTGCCCTTCGTGGACGCCGACAACGTCGGCGGTGGCGCCCTCGCCGCGCGACGCCTCCTCGACACCGGGCACCGACAGATCGGCATCGTGGCCGGACCCGCCGACATGCCTTCTGCCACGGACCGACTGACTGGCTTCCGCTCGACCCTGGCCTCGGCGGGTCAGGCTGCCGACCTCGTCGCCTACGGCGACTGGACCCGCGAGTCGGGCGAGCAGGCGATGCACGCTCTCCTGCAGCGCGATCCGGGCCTCGACGGCGTCTTCGTCGCCAGCGACCTGATGGCGATGGGTGCCTTGCAGGCTCTGCGCGCCGCCGGCCGACGCGTGCCCGACGACGTCGCCGTCGTGGGCTTCGACGACATCGACATGGCGGCGCACACCGACCCGCCCCTGACGACGGTCCGGCAGGAGGCGGGCGAGTCCGCGCGCGTGATGGTCTCGACCCTGCTCGCCCTCGTCCGGGGAGAGGACGCGGCGGAACCGGTGACCCTGCCGACCCGCCTGGTGGTGCGCCGGTCGGGCTGACTCAGGCCGAGACGGTCACGTCCTTCCAGAACGCGACGTGGTCCTTGATCTCCTTCGCGGCGTCCTTCGGTTCCGGGTAGTACCAGGCGGCGTCCTCGCTGACGGTGCCGTCGTGCTCCAGCGTCAGGTAGGACGCGGTGCCCTTCCAGGGGCAGACGCTCGTCGTGTCCGACGGCCGGACGACGTCGTCACGCAGCGACCCGCGCGGGAAGTAGTGGTTCCCCTCGACGACGACCGTGTCCTGCGACTCGGCGATCGTGAGGCCGTTCCAGGTGGCCTTGGCCATCAGTGCTCTCCTCCTCAGGCGGACGCCTCGTCGAGGTCCGCGTAGGTGACGCCGGTGAGCTCCACCGACCTCTCCCACAACCAACCCGCGTCGGCGTCGTCGTATGCCTTCGGCTCGGCCAGGACCTTGGCCGCACCGCCCCGCGTCCCACCCCGGCCGGTCGGTCCGTAGTAGTCGCCCGACTCCGCCTCCGGGTCCGTCGCAGCACGAAGCAGCGGCCAGGAGCCGAGCGTCGCCGGGGCCGCCACCAGGCTCGTCAGCAGCGTCGACACCCTCCCGAGCAGCTTCGGCAGACCCATCGTCGGCCCGGCCGAGCCCATCAGGTTCGTCGCGGCCACCCCGGGGTGGGCTGCGAGCACGCGCACCGGCGCGCCATGGGCGCCGACCCGCCGCGCGAGCTCGCGCGTGAACAGCAGGTTGGCCAGCTTCGAGCGCGAGTAGGCCGGCCACCGGTGGTAGCTGCGCCGCCACATCAGGTCGTCACGATCGAGACGACCGCCCCGGTGGGCGAGGCTGCTGACCGTCACCACCCGGCTCTCCTGGACCCCGGCGCCACCCACGCGCAGGAGCGGCCACAGGCGCCCCGTGAGTGCGAAGTGGCCCAGGTGGTTCGTGCCGAGCTGCAGCTCGAACCCGTCCGCCGTCTCGCGCCGCGGAGTGGCCATCACGCCGGCGTTGTTGACGAGCAGGTCGAGCCGGTCGTGGTCACCGGCGAGCTCGTCGGAGAACGACGCGACGCTGGCGAGGTCGGCCAGGTCCAGCTGCCGCGCCCGCACCCGGTCCCCGGCCGCAGGCACCTCACGCTGCACGCGGTCGAGCGCGTCACCGGCCCTGCGCGGGTCGCGGCAGGCCATCACGACGGCGGCGCCGGCGCGCGCGAGGGCCAGCGTCGTCTCCAGGCCCAGCCCCGAGTTCGCGCCGGTCACGACAGCGGTCCGGCCGCTGAGGTCGGGCATCCGGTCGGGTGTCCACACGTCCTCGCTCACCCACCCATCCTGCGCCCCGCCGGCACGGCCGGCGACCGCGGCGGGACCGGGTCGACCCTCCGGTAGGGCGCCCCCTGCGCGGGCCGCGGGTCGCGCTGGTCGCGGCACGGCCAGAGCGAGAAGGCCCGCTCCGCCTGGGCGGTGATGGTCAGGGAGGGGTTGACGCCGAGGTTGGCCGAGATGGCCGAGCCGTCGACGACGCTGATCCCGGGGTGGCCGTGCAGCCGGTGGTAGGGGTCGATCACCCCGGTCGAGGAGTCGCTCGAGATCGGGCAGCCTCCGAGGAAGTGGGCCGTCATCGGCACGTCGAACAGGTCGCCGACCGAACCGCCGGCGAAGCCCCGCTGCCCCGTGCGTCCTCCCAACCGCCCCGCGATCGCGCGGATCGCCCTGTGGCCGGACGGAATCCACGACGGGTTCGGCTCGCCGTGCCCCTGCCGCGACGTCAGGCGCACGCCGCCACCCCACCGGCGGGGAAGCCCGGAGACGACGAGCGAGTTGTCGCGGGACTGCATGACCAGGCCGATGACGCTGCGCTCGCTCCAGCGGCGCACCGACGTGGCGGCGACCAGCTCCCGCGGGTGCCCGGCGGCCCTGGCCAGGAAGCGGAGCCACCGCGGAGACCGCCTGCCCCCGTCCACGAGCAGCGTGCCGAGCAGCCCCATCGCGTTGGAACCCCGTCCGAACCTGACGTTCTCGACGTGCGTGTCGTCCGACGCGTGGAAGGACGTGGTGATCGCCACCCCGCGCGACGTGTCCACCATCGGGTCGACCTTCGGCACGAGCGCGCCGAGCAGGGCCTCCGAGTTGGTGCGCGTCAGGTGACCGAGGCGGGACGAGAGGCGTGGCAGGCGTCCCCGTCGTGCCAGGTCGTGCAGGAGGGACTGCGTCCCCCACGTGCCCGCGGCCAGCACGACGTGCCGCGCCGTCACGGTCTCCGGGCGGGCCCGCCGGCCACGGCCGCCGGTCCGCCGCGTGGTCACCGCGAAACCCGCTGCGTCGGTGTCGGTGTCGGTGTCGGTGTCGAGCGGGGCGACGTCGACGACGGTCCGCATCGGCTCGATCCGCACGCCGAGGCCCTCGGCCAGCGCGAGGTAGTTCTTGACGAGTGTGTTCTTGGCGCCGACCCTGCAACCGGTCATGCACGAGCCGCACTCCGTGCACGTGGTGCGTCGAGGTCCGGCGCCGCCGAAGTACGGGTCGTCGACGTCCCTCCCGGGTCCTGTCCCGAGCGTCTCGCCGAAGAGGACCCCCACGGGGGTGCGCCGGAACGTGTGACCCACGCCGAGGTCCTCGGCCGCCTCGCGCATCACCTGCTCGACCGGTCCGTCACACGGGTTGGTGACCACGCCGAGCATGCGGGACGCCTGCGCGTAGTGCGGTGCCAGCTCGTCCTGCCAGTCGGTGACGTGGCCCCACTGCGGGTCGGCGAAGAACGGGGCCGGTGGCACGTACAGGGTGTTCGCGTAGTTGAGCGAGCCGCCGCCCACCCCGGCGCCGGCCAGCACGACGACGTCCTGCAGGCGGTGGATGCGCTGGATGCCGTACAGGCCCAGAGCGGGTGCCCACAGGTAGCGGCGGAGGTCCCACGACGACCTGGGCAGGTCGGCGTCGGCGAACCGGCGTCCCGCCTCGTAGACGAGGACGTCGTACCCCTTCTCGGCGAGGCGGAGCGCGGCGACCGAGCCCCCGAACCCCGAGCCCACGACCACCACGTCGTGGTCGAAGGGCCCTGGGCTCACGGCACCCTCAGCGTCTTCATGGCACGCAGCGCCGCGGTGAAGCCGCGCGTCCACGTGGCCGCCGGCTGGTCGAACATGCGCCCGAGGCCGATGCCGCGGTGCGTGCCGCGCTGCACCGAGACCGTCTGGGCCTCAGTGAAACGGAGGATCCCCTCGCTGCCGTGCCGACGTCCCAGGCCCGACGCCTTCATGCCGCCCATCGGCGCCCCCATGGCCGCCCACGTGGCCAGGTATCCCTCGTTCACGTTGACCGTCCCGGCCTCGATGCGCCGGGCGAGCGCGCGTCCTCGTACGGTGTCGCCGGTCCAGACCGCGGCGTTGAGGCCGTACTCGGTGGAGTTGGCGAACGCCACCGCCTCGTCGTCGGACGTCACGACGGTCACCGTCACCACCGGGCCGAACGTCTCCTCGGCGTGGCAGTCGGCGGTCTGCGGCACGTCGGCCAGCACGGTCGGCTCGTAGAAGAGCGGCCCCACGTCCGGACGGGGGCGGCCGCCGGCGAGTACGCGGGCTCCCTTGGCCACGGCGTCGTCGACGTGGCGCGTCACCCTCTCCAGCTGGTCGGCGGAGACCAGCGACCCCACGTCATGGCCGTAGTCGAGCCCCGACCCGAGCCGGAGGGCCCGCACGCGGCGCAGGAAGGCGTCCATGAACTCGTCGTGGACGTCGGCGTGCACCACCAGACGCTCGATGGCCACACAGAGCTGGCCGGCGCTGGCCACGACCGAGCGCACGGCGCACTCTGCGGCCAGGTCCACCGCGGCGTCGTCCGCCACGTAGAAGGTGTTCTTGCCACCCAGCTCGAGCGAGCATCCGACCAGTCGCGAAGCCGCCTGTGCCGCAACGGTTCTACCAGTGGCCGTCGAGCCCGTGAAGCAGACGTGGTCGACGTGGTCGATCACCGCCGGGCCGATCTCTGGGCCCGGCCCGGTCACGACCTGGACCACACCCTCCGGCAGCCCCGCCTGCTGGAGCAGGTCGACCGCCCACAGGGCCGTGAGCACGGTCTTCTCGTCCGGCTTGAGCACGACCGCGTTGCCCGCCACCAGAGCCGGGAGCAGGTCGGAGACCGCGAGGGTCAACGGGTAGTTCCAGGGGGAGATCACGCCGACGACCCCGGCCGGCCGGCGCTCCTCGGTGGTGGCGAAGAGGAAGGGCACGAGACTGCCGCGGCGCTGGTCGGCCAGGTACCGGGCACCCCTGCGTCCGTAGTGCCGGCAGACCAGGGCGACCTCGGCGACCTCCTCGTAGGCGTGGCTGCGGGCCTTGCCGCTCTCCAGCTGGATCAGGTCGAGGACGGCGGACTGGCGGTCGAGCACGAGGTCGTGCAGCCTCAGCAGCACCGCGCACCGCTCCTGCACGGAACGACCCGCCCACCGCCGCTGCGCCGCCCGGGCCTCGGACACGGCCAGCACCACGTCGTCCGGCGTCGACTGCGGCACCTCGGCCAGGAGGCCCCCGAACGGGCTCCGGAGGGTGCGTCGTGGCGCGTTCGGTGCCGCCACGAGGCGCCCGAGGAGACGCTCGACGGTGACGGCGTCCAGACGGGGGTCCAGAGGGTCCGCGGCGGGCCGGCGAGCAGCGTCCGTGGTCATTACCCAACAGTAGGACAGCCCCACCCCACGGAACGCAGATCGGCCACGTTCTGCGGTCCCAGGGGTCCCTGGGACCGCAGGACGTGGCCGATCTGCGGAGACGGGAGTGGGCCGCGCGGGTCAGGCGAGCGGGACGATCTCCGGGGCGCCGAGGCGTGCCGAGTCGGCGGTCTCGTCGTCCGGCATCTGCTGGGACTCGCGTTCGGCCTGGACGCGCGCCAGGTAGTGCGAGACCTCCTTGGCGCTCTGCTCGTCGCTCCAGCCGAGCACGCCCGCCATCAGCGCGGCGGCCTGCGGGGCGGCGGAGACGCCGCGGTCCCACGCCTCGATCGAGATGCGCGTCCGGCGTGCCAGCACGTCGTCCAGGTGCCGAGCCCCCTCGTGCGAGGCGGCGTAGACGATCTCGGCGGCCAGGTAGTCGTCGGCGCCCTCGATGGGCACCGCGAGCGCGGGGTCCGCGGCGACGAGGGCCAGCACCTCGTGCAGCCGCGACCCGTAGCGCTGCAGCAGGTGCTCGATGCGGACGACGTGCAGCCCACTGGCCTCGGCGGTACGGCGGCGGGCGTTCCAGGCGGCGTGGTACCCCTCCGCCCCGATCAGCGGGATGCGGTCGGTGCAGCTGGGTGCCACGTGGAAGTCGAGACTGCGGGACACCTCGTCGATCGCGTCGGCCGCCATCACCCGGTAGGTCGTGTACTTGCCGCCGGCGACCACCACGAGGCCGGGCACGGGGTGCGCGACGACGTGCTCGCGCGACAGCTTCGAGGTCAGCTCGCTGTCGCCCGACAGCAGGGGCCGCAGGCCGGCGTAGACGCCCTCCACGTCCTCGCGGGTCAGCGGGGTGACCAGCACCCGGTTCACGTGGTCGAGCAGGTAGTCGATGTCGTTGCTGGACGCCGCCGGGTGCGCCTTGTCGAGCTCCCAGTCGGTGTCCGTCGTCCCGATGATCCAGTGCCGGCCCCAGGGGATCACGAAGAGCACGGACGTGTCCGTCCGCAGGATCAGGCCGGACGAGGACTGGATGCGGTCTCGGGGCACGACCAGGTGGATGCCCTTCGACGCGCGCACCTTGAACTGGCCGCGCTCCCCCACCATCGCCTGGGTCTCGTCCGTCCACACGCCCGTCGCGTTGACGACCTGGCGGGCCCGCACCTCGATCTCACGGCCGTGCTCGAGGTCGCGTACCCGCGCGCCCACGACGCGCTCCCCCTCGCGGAGGAACCCCACGACGCGGGTGCGGTTGGCGACCAGCGCGCCGTAGGCCGCAGCGGTCCGTACGACCGTCATCGTGTGCCGGGCGTCGTCCACCCCCGCGTCGTAGTACTGGACGGCACCGATCAGGGCGTCCTTGCGCAGGCTCGGCACCGTGCGCATCGCCTGCGAGCGCGTCAGGTGACGGTGGGCGGGGACGCCTCGACCGGTGCCGCTGGCGAGGGCCATCGTGTCGTACAGGGTCAGCCCGGCACCGACGTACGGCCGTTCCCAGAGGCGGTGCTTGAGCGGGTACACGAACGAGATGGGACGCACGAGGTGCGGCGCCAGACGCGCGAGCAGCAGCCCGCGCTCTCGCAGGGCCTCCCGCACCAGGCCGAAGTCGAGCATCTCGAGGTACCTGAGGCCGCCGTGGATCAGCTTGGACGAGCGCGAGGACGTGCCGCTGGCCCAGTCGCGCGCCTCCACGACGGCGGTGGTCAGCCCGCGGGTGGCGGCGTCCAGAGCGGCGCCGGCGCCGACGACCCCTCCGCCGATGACCAGCACGTCGAGCTCGGTCTCAGCCATCGCCGTCAGCGCCGCGTCGCGCTCGGCCGGCCCGAGGCGGTCGATGACACCCCCGACGCCCCTGCCCTCCTCGGTCCCGTCCCGGGGGGCGGTCATGTCGGCTGGTACGGCGACACGACGACCTCGACCCGCTGGAACTCCTTGAGGTCCGAGTAGCCGGTGGTGGCCATGGCCCGCCGCAGGGCCCCGATGAGGTTGGTGGTGCCGTCGGCGTAACGGCCGGGACCGTTGAGGATCTCGGCCAGCGGGCCGACGGTGCCGACCTGCACGCGCTCGCCACGGGGCAGCTGGGGGTGGTGGGCCTCGGGGCCCCAGTGCCAGCCGTGCCCGGGCGCCTCGGTCGCACGGGCGAGGGCGGCTCCCAGCATCACGGCGTCGGCACCGCAGGCCATCGCCTTGACGAGGTCGCCGGACCGGCCGACACCGCCGTCGGAGATGACGTGGACGTACCGGCCGCCCGACTCGTCCATGTAGTCCCGGCGGGCAGCGGCCACGTCGGCGACGGCGGAGGCCATCGGCACGTGGATGCCGAGGGTCTGCCGCGTCGTGTGCGCCGCCCCTCCGCCGAACCCGACCAGCACGCCGGCGGCACCGGTCCGCATGAGGTGCAGGGCGGCGGTGTACGTGGCGCACCCACCGACGATCACCGGCACGTCGAGCTCGTAGATGAACCGCTTGAGGTTCAACGGCTCCGCGCGGCCGGACACGTGCTCCGCCGACACGGTCGTGCCCCGGATCACGAAGAGGTCGACGCCCGCGTCGACAACGGCCTTCCACAGCTGCTGCGTGCGCTGAGGTGTGAGGGCTCCGGCCACGGTGACGCCGGCGTCGCGGATCTCGCGGATGCGGGCGACCACCAGGTCCGGGTCGATGTCGGCCGAGTAGAGCTCCTGCATCCGGCGTGTCGACTGGGCCGCCTCGAGACCGGCGATCTCCTTCAGCAGGGGCTCCGGGTCCTCGTACCGCGTCCAGAGGCCCTCGAGGTCGAGGACGCCGAGCCCGCCGAGCCGCCCGAGCGCGACCGCCGTCGACGGCGACATCACGGAGTCCATGGGAGCCGCCATCACGGGGAGCTCGACGTGGTAGGCGTCGATCTGCCACGCGACCGAGACCTCCTCGGGGTCCCGCGTCCGGCGACTCGGGACGATCGCCACGTCGTCGAAGGAGTACGCGCGGCGTCCGCGCTTGCCGCGGCCGATCTCGATCTCGCTCATCACGGACGTCAGGCTACCGGGGCGGACGGGTACCGGCCGGTCGGCCTGTGCCCCGGCACCTCAGCGGCGGCCGTAGTTGGGTGCCTCGACGGTCATCTGGATGTCGTGCGGGTGGGACTCCTTCAGACCAGCCGACGTGATGCGGACGAACGTCCCGCGCGACTGCAGCTCCGGCACGGTCGGCGCTCCCACGTACATCATCGACTGCCGCAGGCCGCCGACGAGCTGGTAGGCGACGGCGGACAGCGGTCCGCGGTACGGCACCTGGCCCTCGATGCCCTCCGGGATGAACTGGTCGTCGGTGACGCCACCCTGGAAGTACCGGTCCTTCGAGTACGACTGGGCCCGGCCGCGGGACTGCGCCGCACCGAGCGAGCCCATCCCGCGGTAGGACTTGTACTGCTTGCCGTTGATGAAGACCAGGTCGCCGGGGCTCTCGTCGCAGCCGGCCAGCAGCGACCCGAGCATGACGCTGTCGGCGCCCGCCACCAGCGCCTTCGCGATGTCGCCGGAGTACTGCAGGCCGCCGTCGCCGATCACTGGGACGCCCGCAGGCCTGCACGCCAGCGCGGCGTCGTGGATCGCCGTCACCTGCGGCACGCCGATCCCGGCCACGACGCGGGTGGTGCAGATGGAGCCCGGACCGACGCCGACCTTCACCCCGTCCGCCCCGGCGTCGACCAGGGCTGCCGCGGCCTCCCGGGTGGCCACGTTCCCGCCGATCACGTCGACGTCCGCGGCGGCCGGGTCGGCCTTGAGCCGCGAGATCATCTCGAGCACCCCCGTGGAGTGCCCGTTCGCGGTGTCGACCACCAGGACGTCCACGCCCGCTTCGACCAGGAGCATGGCGCGCTTCCAGGCATCGTCGAAGAACCCGATCGCCGCACCGACGCGCAGCCGTCCCGCCGGGTCCTTGGTGGCCAGGGGGTACTTCTCGCTCTTGGTGAAGTCCTTCACGGTGATCAGGCCCTTGAGGCGGCCCGACCCGTCGACGAGCGGCAGCTTCTCGATCTTGTGCTCGCGCAGCAGGTCCATCGCCGTCTGGCGGTCGACACCGACCGGGGCGGTCACGAGCGGCATCCGGGTCATCACCTGCGACACCGGACGCGTCATGTCCTGCTCCCAGCGCAGGTCGCGGTTCGTGATGATGCCGACGAGCACGCCGTCGTGGTCGACGACCGGCAGGCCGGAGATCCGGTACTGGCCGCACATCGCGTCGACCTCGGCGAGGGCCGCGTCGGGGCGCGTGGTCACGGGGTCGGAGACCATCCCGGCCTCGGACCGCTTCACGACGTCGACGTGGTGGGCCTGGTCCTCGATGGACAGGTTGCGGTGCAGCACGCCGATGCCGCCCTGGCGCGCCATGGCGATCGCCATCCGCGACTCGGTCACGGTGTCCATGGCGCTGGAGACCAGGGGGATCGCGAGCTCGATGCGCCGGGAGAGCCGGGTCGAGGTGTCGGCCTCGCTCGGCACCACGTCGCTGGCGCCGGGCTGCAGCAGCACGTCGTCGAACGTCAGGCCGAGCCGGCCGAAGGGGTCGACAGGGAGGTCTGAGCCGGTCGAGCTGGAGGGCATCGGGAACCTTTCGCACCGCGGGGCGTTCCGCGGAGCCATGCTAACCGGCCCGCGTCGCACCCCCGTGCGGCGACTACCTGACGACGCCTGCGCGGAACCCGACCGCCACCGCCTGCGCACGGTCGGCGGCGCCGAGCTTGCGGAACAGCCGGCGGGCGTGGGTCTTCACGGTGTCCTCCGAGAGGAAGAGGTCGCGGCCGATCTCGGCGTTGCTCCGTCCGCGGCTCATGCCGGTGAGCACCTGGATCTCGCGCTCGGTCAGGTCCGGCGGGGTGACGTCGCCACCGGGTCGGGTCTCGACCACGCTCTGGCGTCGACCCTCCGTGATCACGTGCAGCACCGCGGCCGAGAGCTCCTCGCGGGCAGCGTCCTTGGCGACGTAGCCGCGGGCGCCGGCCACCACGGCCCGCGCCATCTGCTCACCGTCCTCCGTGCCGACGAGCATCACGACGGACGCCTCGGGGTGTCGCTCGACCAGCTGGCGGGTGCTCTCCACGCCACCGAGACCGGGCATCCGCACGTCCATCAGGACGACGGACGGCCGCTCGACGGGCCAGCGGGCGAGGCACTCCTCGCCGCTGGACGCCGTGACGACCCGGGTCACCCCGGGGACGGCGCTGACGCCACGCTTGAGCGTGTCACGCACCGCGGACGAGTCGTCGCACACCAGCACCGTGGACACGGGTACCACCTCTCAGGCCGACCTCAGGATCGCGCACTCTTCTCGTGGCGGCACCGCGGCCCGGTTCGCGCCATCAGATGGTGTGTCGGCACGTTCGGGTCCGAACGTGAGCATCGGCGCGAAGGATAGCGGGCGGGCGCCACGCTGGGCATGCGCGCGCACGCGCCCCGTGGCTACGGGACGGCTGTGAGGTGGCGCTGCAGTCGTCCGAGCGCCTCGTCCATGGTCTGCGCCCGGACGACACCGTCCGGCAGGGAGTGCGGTCCCCACCCGGGGCCCGCGGCGAAGAGCTGGGTGTCGGTGTGGGGCCTCAGGAGGGGTCCGACCGCCGTGAGCTGGTCGGCGTCCCGGGTGGGCATCAGCGCGAAGACGACGACGACCTTGGGTGAGACGGTCGCGACGGCGGACCGCAGCGCCCGGGTCGGGACCTGCCCTCCGAGCACCCGTGTGCCCACGCCACGTTCGGCCAGGGAGGCCGCCAGAGCGTGCATGGGCAGGGCGTGCTGCTCCCCCGCGGCGCAGGCGAGGAGCACCGTGGCCTCCCCCGTGACCACCGGGTTGGACCGGTGGAGCTCGGCCGTGATCGCGTCGCTGAGGAGGTGCTCCACGTCGACCCAGTCGCCCGTCGCCTCCCAGTGCCGACCGATCGTCCGCAGGGTGGGGGCGAGGACCTGCAGCCACGCGACGGCCGCGCCGTGCTCCGCGATGAGGTGACCGACATGGCCGGCGCAGGCCAGGCTGTCCAGGGCTCGGGCAGCCTCCAGCAGGGCGGACGACTGCGCGATGAACCGCCGCTCCGTCGTGTCGTCGTCGCGCGATGTCGTCCGCCGGTACGCGCTCATGCTCGTCCCAGCCCTCGTGCGCCGGCTCCAGGTCCTGGTCGTCGCCGCCCCATCCGGACACGGTCTGCCCGCTCAGCCGGGCCCTGGCCGACCCCGGCGTGCTCACCGGACGCGACACCTCGGTCGTGACGGCGATCCTCGCCGCCTCCGCGGGCGACACGCCTTCCAGCGTCAGACGCCGCATCACCACGAGCCGGGCGAGGTCCTCGGACGAGTACTGGCGGTGCGAGCCGGCCAGGTGGGCCGAGGGCCCCAGACCGTAGCGGCGAGCCCAGGTCCGCAGGGTCGCCGGGGCGACCCCGAGGCGTCGTGCCACCGCGGCGACCTTGAGGGTCGGGCCGTCCGAGGCTCCCGGCGAGGAGTTCATCGCGTCGACCTTCGGAGGCATGGAAGGAGTGTGGGCGCCATCGGCGTCATCGGCCACTCGACCCCCAGAGCCTCGGTGGACCAGGCCTTCCGGCTCTGGCTGCAACCTGCCTTTCCGATGTTGGGTGACAAAGTTCTGCATCGCATCTTGAACAACTCCTGGCGCGGTTGTAGGTTGTTCAAAACCGAGCAAGCTCGGACGCAAGGGAACGACGGCGCGACGTACGACGCAGGTGCACGACAGACGACGACTGTGATCCACCGCCCCCTGACGAACGCACGAGCACGACGGAGTAGGAGCTCTTCACCATGGCTGAGATCTCACGGTTGCCCGGACCGGTCGCCGACCTCTGGGAGTGGCAGTACCAAGGTGCGTGCCGGTCCACCGGCGACGAGCTGTTCTTCCACCCGGAGGGCGAGCGCGGCCCACGGCGACGGGGTCGTGACGCGGCCGCACAGGCCGTGTGCGCCACGTGCCCCGTGATGCAGCAGTGCCGTGACCACGCGCTGGCCGTCCGGGAGCCCTACGGGGTGTGGGGCGGGCTGACCGAGGACGACCGTGAGGCCATCCTCAGCGGCTCCGAGCCCCTGACGATGCCGACGGCCAGCTGACACCCGGCCGCCGACGGGAGAAAGGGCCGCACCCCCGGAGGGTGCGGCCCTTCTCGTCCGTGCGGGTGGTGGAGGCTCAGTGGCCGTGCCCGTGACCGTGACCGGTCTCCTGGGGGTCCTCCTCCTTCTTCTCCACGACGAGCGTGTCCGTGGTGAGGATCATCGAGGCGATGGACGCCGCGTTGCGCAGGGCGGAACGCGTCACCTTGACCGGGTCGATGATGCCCGCGGCCATCAGGTCGCCGTACTCGCCGGTGGCTGCGTCGAGGCCCTGGCCGGCGCCGAGCGAGCGCACCTTCTCGATCACGACGTAGCCCTGGAGGCCGGCGTTCTGCGCGATCCAGCGCAGGGGCTCGACGACTCCGGTCTTCACGATGGCCGCTCCGGTGGCCTCGTCACCCTCGAGGGTGAGCGAGTCGATCGCCGAGGCCGCGTGGACGAGAGCCGCGCCGCCGCCGGGGACGATGCCCTCCTCGATCGCTGCGCGGGTCGCCGAGACCGCGTCCTCGATGCGGTGCTTCTTCTCCTTGAGCTCGACCTCGGTCGAGGCTCCGACCTTGATCACGCAGACGCCGCCGGCCATCTTCGCCAGCCGCTCCTGCAGCTTCTCGCGGTCCCAGTCCGAGTCGGTGTTCTCGATCTCGGTCTTGATCTGCGCCATCCGCGCACCGACGGCGTCGGCGTCACCGGCGCCCTCGACGATCGTGGTGTCGTCCTTGGTGACGACGATCCGGCGTGCCGAACCGAGCACCTCGAGCCCGACCTGGTCGAGCTTCAGCCCGACGTCGGGGGTGACGACCTGGCCACCGGTGAGCACGGCGATGTCCTCGAGCATGGCCTTCCGGCGGTCCCCGAAGCCGGGGGCCTTCACCGCCACGGCGGTGAACGTGCCACGGATCTTGTTCACCACCAGGGTCGACAGTGCCTCGCCGTCCACGTCCTCGGCCACGATGAACAGCGGCTTCGACGTCTGGAGAACCTTCTCCAGCAGCGGCAGCAGGTCCTGGGCGGACGAGATCTTGCCCTGGTGGATGAGGATGTGGGCGTCCTCGACCACCGACTCCATGCGCTCCGCGTCGGTCACGAAGTAGGGCGACAGGTAGCCCTTGTCGAACTGCAGACCCTCGGTGAAGTCGAGCTCCATCGCGGTGCTGGACGACTCCTCGACGGTGATGACGCCGTCCTTGCCCACCTTGTCGAAGGCCTCGGCGATCAGCTCGCCGATGGTCTCGTCCTGCGCCGAGATGGTGGCGACGTGGGCGATGTCGTCCTTGCCGTCGATGTCGCGGGCGCTGTCGAGCAGGGCCTGCGAGACGGCCTCGACCGCAGCGTTGATGCCACGGTTCAGACCGGTCGGCGAGGCGCCGGCGGCGACGTTGCGCAGGCCCTCGTGCACGAGCGCCTGGGCGAGCACGGTCGCCGTGGTGGTGCCGTCACCGGCGACGTCGTTCGTCTTGGTGGCGACCTCCTTCACCAGCTGGGCACCGAGGTTCTCGTACGGGTCCTCGAGCTCGACCTCGCGAGCGATCGTCACGCCGTCGTTGGTGATCGTGGGAGCGCCCCACTTCTTGTCGATGACGACGTTGCGGCCCTTCGGGCCGAGGGTCACCTTCACCGTGTTCGCGAGGGCGTCGACGCCGCGCTCGAGCGCGCGACGGGCGCTGTCGTCGAACTTCAGGATCTTGGCCATGTCCGTCCTAAGGGGTGTTGAGGGGCTGGAGGTCTGGCTGGTGCGGGCCCGGGTCGGGTTCGCGTGGGCGCCGTCCGCGCCGAGCGACGACGCCCCGGTCGGTCCGGCAGGAGCCGGCGCGACCGGGGCGCTCGTCTGCGGTCAGCTGCGGGCAGGCGACCGGCTCACGTCCGTGAGGACGTTCAGCCGACCACGGCCAGCACGTCGCGCGCCGAGAGGATCAGCAGCTCGTCGCCGCCGTACTTCACCTCGGTACCGCCGTACTTGCTGTAGATGACCTTGTCGCCGACGGCCACGTCCAACGGGACGCGGTTGCCGTTGTCGTCGACACGGCCCGGACCGATCGCGAGGACCTCGCCCTCCTGGGGCTTCTCCTTCGCGGTGTCCGGGATGACCAGACCGGAGGCCGTCATGTTCTCGGCCTCGATGGCCTTGACGACGATCCGGTCCTCGAGCGGCTTGATGGAGACCGACACGAGCGGACCTCCCCTTCGCAGTTCGCAGGTGGGTGATGCTGTGGACTGTGCGTGCACCGGGGGTGGCGCCGCCGTCGTCGCGGGTGCCGGTGACGCCTCCGGAGCACTGGCACCCTCACGAGGAGAGTGCCAGTGCGACTCTAGGACCGCGGTTAGCACTCGGTCAACCCGAGTGCCAGCCTGTGGTTGGATCGGGTGGTGGACCCCGACGGCCTCGCGGCGCTGATGACGCCTGAGGGGTGGCGTCTGCTGGAGACCCTCCCCGAGTACGACGAGACCGTCGCCCAGCGGCTGGGCGAGCGGCTGCGCGCGGACGGTCTCGACGCCGGGCTGGTCGCGGCCGCCCTCACCCAGTCCCGTCTGCGGGCGAAGGGCCGGTCCAAGTTCGGTCCCTTCGCCGCCGGCATGCTCTTCACCGCGGACGGCCTCGAGCAGGCAACGCGCCTGGAGGTCGCCGCCCGGCACGCCCAGCGCTTCGCCGCAGCCGGCGTGCGAGCGTGTGGCGGACCTCGGGTGCGGCATCGGCGGCGACGCGATGGCCCTCGCCGGCCTGGACCGCGAGGTGCTGGCCGTCGACCTCGACGAGGCCACCGCAGCCGTCGCCACCGTCAACCTGCGGCACTGGCCGGACGCGGTCGTGCGCCACGAGGACGCCCGGCACACCGACCTCACGGGGGTGGGTGGCGCCTTCCTCGACCCCGCGCGACGGACGGCGTCGGGACGCCGCGTGCTCGACCCGCGACAGGCCCAGCCTCCGCTGTCCTTCGTGCTCGACGTGGCCGAGCGGCTGCCGGCCGTCGGCGCCAAGGTCGCGCCGGGCATCGCGCACTCCCTCGTCCCCGACGGGGTCGAGGCCCAGTGGGTGTCTGTCGACGGGTCGGTCGTCGAGGCCGGGCTGTGGTTCGGGCTCCTGGCGCGAGAGGGCATCCGGCGGTCGGCCGTGGTCCTGACGACCGGTCCCGGTGGGTCGTCCGAGGTGGCGACCACGGACGACCGCGACCTGCCGGTGCCCGACGTCGGGGCGGTCGGCGGCTACCTCTACGAGCCGGACGGCGCGGTCCTGCGGGCCGGGCTGGTCGGTCAGGTGGCGGTGGCGGTCGGCGGTCGGCTGGTCGACCGCACCATCGCGTACGTCACCACCGACTCACCCACGACGACGCCGCTCGCCCGCGGGTACCAGGTGCTCGACGTGATGCCCTTCGGCCTCAAGCGGCTGCGCACCTACCTCCGGGACTCGGGTGTGGGACGCCTGACGATCAAGAAGCGCGGCACGGCCGTGGAGCCGGAGCAGCTGCGGCGCCAGCTCCGGCTCTCCGGGACCGAGGAGGGCACGATCGTTCTGACCCGCGTGGCCGGCGAGCAGTCGGTGCTGGTCTGCCGTCCGCTCGACGCCTGAGCGCGCCGACCCGTCCGTCAGCAGGGCGTGACGTCCAGACCGTCGAGGGCGACCGGCAGCGCGCCGGGCGCCGGCGCCACGCCGGTCAGGACGTCCACGAGGGCCGCGAAGGCCGACGGCGTGCGGCCGTACAGGGCGAGGGTCGCCGTGCGACCGCGGGACCCTGCCAGGACGTAGGGCGCGTCGAGGGCGACGACGACGTCGGCGGCCCGGCCTCCACCCTCTGCCCCGGCTGAGCCTCCCGAGAGCCGGACCACCGGGCCGGTCGGGCCCGTCCGGACCCCCGCTGCCGACGCCGCCCGGGCGAGCTCCTCCCGGTCTTCACGCGCGCCACCCACGACCTGCATGCCCGTCGTGACGAGGGCCGTGCCGCAGGTCCCGTCGACCCGGGTGACGCCTGCCGCCGAGAGCGCCCGCGATGCCGCGACGGCGTTGGTGGCGAGCGTGCTCCCCGCGCCCAGCGGCGTCTGCTCGGCTGCTCGTGCCTGCCAGCGCTGGAGCGCGACGACCTTGGCGGCGGCGTCCTGAACGCGGTCGCGGGGCACGGACCCGTCGGCGATCGCGGCCACCAGCGCGGCGTGGGCCTCGCGGACGTCCGCCGGCATCAGGAGCAGGTCGGCGCCGGCGGCGAGCGCCGCCACCGCCGCGCCACCGGTCCCGTGGTCGGCCGTGACCGCAGCCATGTCCAGCGCGTCGGTGACGGCGACACCCTGGAAACCCGCGTCGCCGCGCAGCGACGCGTAGGCCGCCGGGGACAGGCTGGCCGGGACACCCGGGTCGAGGGCCTCGACGGCGAGATGGCTCATCATCACGGCCGGGGCGCCGGCCCTCGCCGCGGCGGCGAAGGGCACCAGGTCCCGGGCGCGCAGCTCGTCCAGCGACGCGGTCTGCACGGGCAGCCCCTCGTGGCTGTCGACGGTGACGCTGCCGTGGCCCGGGTAGTGCTTCGCGACGGGGACGATGCCGGCCTGCCGGAAGCCGGCGACCGACGCGGAGACGACCTGGGCCGCGAGCCAAGGGTCGCCGGCCGGGGAGCGGCTGCCGATGGTCGGGTCGGCCGGGCCGATGGTCACGTCGGCCACGGGAGCGTTCACCCACGTGAAGCCGAGGGCCCGCAGCTGCGACCGCCGCCCGCAAGACCCGCGTCGGTGACCGCAGCTGTGCCGGCCACGGGGTCACCGGCGATCGCCGCCCCCGCCGTCATCGCGGTGGGGAAAGCCGTCACCTCGTCGGGGAGGCGCGCGACGCGGCCCCCCTCCTGGTCGACGGTGACGACGGCCGGCCAGTCGCGACCGTCCGCTGCCGCGGCGCGCTGGACGGCTCGGGCCGTCGCCGCGACCTGCTGGGCGTCCTCGACGTTGTCACCCATCACGATCACGCCCGCCAGGTGCAGGTCGGTGACGAGCTCCGCAGGGGTGGATGCGTGCCGTGCCGCCGTACCGGGCCACCAGGACCCCACCGGCCAGCTGCTCGGGCGTCCACGTGGCCACCAGCGACTGCGCGTCCTCGAGCTCCTGCGGCAGCGGACCCCACTCCAGCGGCTTCTCGGCCGTGTCGCCGGCCTCCTCCTCGCCGGCGCCCTCCTCGGCGGAGGCCGGCGCACTCGAGGGGCCGGCCCTGCCGGGCCGAGCTCGGCGTCGACGGCGTGCAGGCAGCCAGCACGACGACAGCCGTGAGCGCCCACGCCGGCGCCAGCACGCGGAGCAGGCCACGGCGCGGCGCCCGTCCCGCGCGGCCGGGGGAGCCTCTCACGCCTGGACCAGCTCGACCGGCATCGACGAGTCGGCGGGCAGCCCGAGGTCGGACGGCGCCCTGCCGCGGGACACCATCTGCGCCCCGAGCGCCGCGACCATCGCGCCGTTGTCCGTGCACAGACCGGGTCGGGGCACGCGCAGTGTGATACCCGCTGCCGCGCAACGTTCCTCGGCCATCGCCCGCAAACGGGAGTTCGCCGCCACTCCTCCCCCGACGAGCAGCGTGTCGACGCCGTTCTCCTGGCACGCGAGCACGGCCTTGCGCGTGAGGACGTCTACCACGGCCTCCTGGAACGACGCTGCCACATCGGCGACCGGGACCTCGTGGCCGTCTGCACGGCGCTGCTCGACCCAGCGGGCGACGGCGGTCTTGAGTCCCGAGAACGACACGTCGTACCGGTGCCTGTCCATGTCGCGGGCCGACGAGAGGCCACGCGGGAAGGCGATGGCGGTCGGGTCGCCGTCCCGCGCGACGCGGTCGATGTGCGGGCCGCCCGGGAAGGGCAGTCCGAGCAGCCGGGCGACCTTGTCGAAGGCCTCGCCTGCGGCGTCGTCGATCGTGGAGCCGAGCGGGCGCACGTCATGGGTGACGTCGGGCACCAGGAGCAGGGACGAGTGCCCGCCCGAGACCAGCAGCGCGATGCACGGCTCGGGCAGCGGCCCGTGCTCGAGGGCGTCGACGGCCACGTGCGCTGCCAGGTGGTTGACGCCGTACAGCGGCCGTCCGAGGCCGTAGGCCAGCGCCTTCGCCGCCGCGACGCCGACGAGCAGGGAGCCCGCGAGTCCGGGTCCGCTGGTGACGGCGACGGCGTCCACGTCGGCCAGCCGCACGCCCGCCTGCCGGCAGGCTCGCTCGACCGTGGGGACCATGGCCTCCAGGTGCGCGCGGCTCGCCACCTCGGGCACCACCCCGCCGAAGCGTGCGTGCTCGTCCACGCTGCTGGCCACCGCGTCGACGAGGAGCTCGCCGCCCCGCACGAGGCCAACACCCGTCTCGTCGCAGGAGGTCTCGATCCCGAGCACCAGCGGGGCGTCCGTCCCAGTCACTCCAGCACTCTAGGCCTGCGAGCCGGCCCCGGACGAGGGGGGCGTGGGGTGGGTGCGTGGCCGGGCCGCGTGGGCACCAACGGACGCAGTCGCATGATGTGCGCGTCGATGCCCCGGGCTGGTAGTACCTGCGCCGTACGGCGATCCGCACGAAGCCGGTGCGCGTGTAGAGGGCGATCGCCGGGTCGTTGTCGGCGCGCACCTCCAGAAGCAGGGACGAGGCGCCCCCGGGCGTGGCCCAGGTCGACGAGCGTGCGGAGCAGCACGCGCCCGAGTCCGCGCCCCTGGGCCACCGGGGGCGACCGCGACGGTCTGCACGTCGGCGTCGGCGCCCGAGACGGACAGTCCCGCGTAGCCCACGACGCGCCCCCGGGGTCGAGGGCCACGGTGTACGAGGTGTGGGGCGCGGCGAGCTCCGACCAGAAGGTCTCCGCCGACCACGTGTCCGGTGAGAAGAGCCGTTCCTCCAGCGGACGAACCTGCTCCACGTGCCACCACCGCATCGGCACGAGCACGACGCCCGGGTGCGCCGCCTCAGCCACGCCCGCGGCCTCTCCGGAGCCGCCGCCGAGCACGCTCTTGACGCCGCCGGAGGCGACCGCGTCGGGCCGGCGCAGGTACAGCGGCACGGGGTCGCGCAGTCGTGTCCGGCGTCGAGCTCGGCGACCGCCAGTCGCGCGAGCGCAGCCGCCGACGGGTCCGTCAGGCCCGCGACCGCCGGTAGGCGGACGGGGACCAGCACCTCCGGGTAGAGGTGCGTCCCCCGTCCCGCGCAGGGCATCCCGTCCAGGGGCACGTCGTGCGGCAGCGACACCGCCGGATCGCGGTCACCGCCTGCGTCCGCAGCTCGCCGTCAGCGTGGTGGCCCGGTACCGGGCCCAGTACACCTCGCGTCGGCGCGCGTCCGTCGCGACGACGAACTCCGTTCCCGCAGCGGCGATCCCAGCGTCCAGGGCCTCGAGCGCCAGGGCGTCGAGGCTGGTCACGCCGTGGACCGGCACGCCGAGGGCGAGACCGAGCGTCCGGGCGGTCACGAGACCCACACGCAGACCGGTGAAGGGCCCGGGCCCCGCCCGACCGCGATCGCGGTCACGTCGCCCGGGCCGATCGCCGGCGTCCGCGAGCACCGCCTCGACCATCGGCACGAGCAGCTCGGCGTGGCGGCGCGGGTCGTGCTCGGACCGCGACGCCAGCACGTCCCGTCCGTCGTGCACGGCGACGCTCACCGCGGCGGAGGTGTCGAGGGCGAGCAGCACGGGCCGAGCGTATCCGCCCGCTCCAGTCGCAGGTCGCCCCATGTGCGCAGAGCTCGGTGAAGGGGCGATTGCGTAGGGGGAGGTGCGCCGTCAGATGGGCAGGTCGGTCCCTTCCCAGCGCGGTCCGTAGCCCTGCAGCATGACGGTCCGCGGGTCGTCGGCGGCGTCCTGCCGTGCCGCTGTCGCCGGCGCCACGCGTGATGGTGACCTCGAGACGGTCCTGGGCGAGGTCCTCGACGAGGCCGTGCCCCCACTCGACCAGCGTGACGGCGTCGTCGAGGGAGGAGTCGAGGTCGAGGTCGTCCACCTCGGCGAGGCCGCCGAGCCGGTAGGCGTCCACGTGCACGAGGGCGGGGCCGTCGCCGAGCGGCGGGTGCTCGCGAGCGATGACGAAGGTCGGGGACGTGACTCGTCCACGCACGTCGCAGAGCCCGTCCGACACCTGCTGCGAGAGTGGTCTTCCCGGCGCCGAGCTCACCGGTGAGCAGCACGAGGTCACCGGGCTCGGAGCAGCTGCGCGAGACGGGCACCGAGCGCGTGCATGTCGTCGGCGGTGGCGACCTCCAGGCCCGCCCGACGGACGTGACGGAGGGAGGTGCGGCGCGTGTCGTCACGACGAGCGCTGGTCGCGGCGTCCGGGCGCGTGCCCGCGACACGGCGGACTTCTTCGCACGCTGGACGACGGACACGCGGGGCGCACGGTGATCTCGGGCGCCTCGGAGCCGTCGATGCGCCGCCGCGCCCGGTGCAGCAGCGCGACCAGGTGCGGCGTGACGATCTCGGGGTGCTCGAGCATCACCAGGTGGCCGGCGTCCCGCACGAGGGCGAACTCGGCGTGCGGCAGCGCCCGGTGGATCTCCTCGCTGTGGTCGGCCGGAGTGAGCAGGTCGTGGTCGCCGACCAGCACGAGCGTCTCGGTGTCGCCGAGGCCCGCCAGCGCGTCGCGCTTGTCGTGCATCCCGAAGGCCGGGCAGGAAGTCGCTGACCACCTCGATCTTGGTCGCGGCGATCATGCGGGCCGTGAAGTCGACGAGGTCGGCGTCGACGTCGGAGGCGTACGACCAGCGCTTGACGATCACCTCCTCGAGGTCGCTGCCGATCCGGCGGGTGCGCTCCACGAGCAGGGGGCGTCGCGACAGCAGGTTGAGCGCACCGGGGGCCAGCTTCCGCAGCAGCGTGCCCAGCCGGTCGAGGCCCAGGTCCACGTTCTCCAGGCCACCCGAGCTCGTGGAGAGCAGCGCGACGCCCACCACGCGGTCGCGGAAGTGGGTCGGGGTCCTTGGCCGCGAGCGACATCACGGTCATGCCGCCCATCGAGTGGCCCGACGAGCACGAGGGGTCCGGACGGGGCGACGGCCGCGATCACCGCCTCCAGGTCGGAGCCGACCTGGTCGATGGTGGCCGACCCGACCGGTCCGCGCTCGGACCGGCCGTGCCCACGCTGGTCCCACCAGACGGTGCGCACCCGCCCCTGCAGGGCCAGCCGCTGGTAGTGCCACGAGTCGAGGTTCAGCGCGTAGCCGTGGCTGAACACCACCGTGAGGCCGTCCGGGTCGGGCTCGGTCGGGCTCGTCGACCTCGACGTGGAGCAACGTGCCGTCGTCGGCGGCGACCTCGATCGGCACCTCGCGGATGGAGCCCAGCGGGATCTCGTCCTCGTCCTGCGGGAGCCGCTGCAGCACAGGGCGACCGACGGCCAGCCGTTCGACCGCCAGCCCGGCCGCAGCACCCGCCCCCGCCGCGGCGAGGCCGAGGCCCAAGGTGACCAGTGACGTCCGGCGGCTCATCGCGTCCACTCCCCTGCGTCGGCGCCGACCCACGAGCGCGGCAGGCGGCCGGCCACGCGCGCGACGATCTCGTAGCTGATGGTGCCGGCCGCGTCCGCCCAGTCCTGCGCGGTCGGCTCGCCGCCGTCGCCCGGCCCGAACAGCACCGCCGTGTCTCCGGCGACCACCGAGGCGGAGGCGCCGGGTCCGAGGTCGACCACGAACTGGTCCATGCACACCCGGCCGGCCACCCGGGTCCTGATCCGGCCGACCTGCACCGGGCCGGTGCCGCTGGCGTGGCGGGGTACACCGTCCGCGTAGCCGATCGGCACGAGACCGAGCGTCGTGGGCTCCGGCGTCGTGTAGGCGTGCGCGTACGAGACCCCTTGCCCCGCAGGCACGTCCTTGACGAGGGCGAGGTCTGCCTCGAGGGTCATCGCCGGGCGCAGCCCGAGGTCGGCGGCGGAGTGCAGCGCCGGCACCGGGGACAGGCCGTAGACGGCGATGCCCGGGCGGACCAGGTCGAAGTGGGTGTCGGATGCGGTGAGCGTGGCCGCCGAGTTGGCCAGGTGGCGGAGCACGGGCCGCAGCCCGGCCCTCTCGGCCGCGGCGACGGCGTCGGTGAACACCTGCCGCTGGGCCAGCACCGTGGGATGGGTCGGCTCGTCGGCCCGCGCCATGTGCGACCAGACGCCGACGACCTCCACGGCACCCTCGGCACGCGCCCCCGCCACCGCCGCCAGCAGGGCGTCCCAGTCGTGCGGGGTGGCGCCCCCACGGGCCAGGCCGGTGTCGATCTTGAGATGCACCCGGGCCGTGCGGCCCACGCCTGCGGCGGCCCGCACGACCTGGTCGAGCGCCCAGGGGGCGCTGACCGACAGGTCCACCCCTGCCGCCACGGCGGGACCGAGGTCGACGCCGGGCGAGTACAGCCACGCGAGGACGGGGACGCCGACCCCGGCCGCCCGCAGCGCCAGCGCCTCCTGGACGTGCGCGACCCCCAGCCACGTGGCCCCACCGGCGACGGCCGCGCGGGCGGACGGCACGAGGCCGTGCCCGTAGGCGTCGGCCTTGACCACCGCCATCACCGCCGCGCCCGACGCCTGGGCACGCTCGAGGAGCGCGGACGTGTTCGCCCGCACGGCGTCGAGGTCGACGACGACCCTGGCGGGGTGCAGCGCGAGGCCGGTCCGGGAGCTGTCCATGGCACACCCAGTGTCGCAAAACCGGTGACTCACCGGTAACCGACGGGCCGACGCCCGTGCTCAGGGTGTCGGGTAGGTCACCCGTCCGCCCGTTGCTCGGCCGCCCACTGCGCGACCCGGCGCTCCGCCTCGTCGGCAGGAACGTCCTCCACCCTGGTCATGATCGCCCAGCGGTGCCCGAAGGGGTCGAGCACGGAGGCGAACCGGTCCCCGGTCACGAACGTGGACGGTTCCTCGAACACGGTCGCGCCCGCCTCGACGGCCCGCTGGAACACCGTGTCGACGTCGGCGCAGTACAGACAGGTCGAGCCGGTCACGGCGTCGCCGCCGTCGGGGGCGACGAGGCCCATGGCGGGCAGCGGGTCGCTCAGCTGCAGCCGGCCGTCGCCGAGGTCGAGCTCCGCGTGCATCACCAGGCCGTCCTCACCCTCGGTGCGCGAGACCTCCACCGCACCGAAGACGGCCGTGTAGAAGTCGATGGCGCGGGTCGCGGGGTGGGTCACCAGGAAGGGGGTCAGGGTCGTGTAGCCCTCGGGCTTGCCGTCGTGGATCGTCATGTCGGCGACCCTACCTACGCTGCCCCGGTGGCGTCTTTGGACGAATGCGACGAGGACCCCGACCGTCGGCACCGGGGGCGTGCTGCGCCGCGGCGAGTCGGCGGCCCACGTCGACCTGCGCCGTCTCCCCGTCACCGCCCCCCTCGCGCAGTTCGTGGAGCGCTACTGGTCGGTGCGCTGGGACCGACTCGGGCAGCCCTCATACCGGTCCGAGGTGCTCACCCACCCGTGCGTCGACCTGGCGGTCGAGTCCGGCGGCTCCCCGACCGACCGTCGGCACGGCGTCGCGCTCCCCGCCGGTCTGGTGCACGGGCTGGTGAGCCGTCGCTTCACGATCGACCTGGACGGCCAGGGGCGCGTGTTCGGGGTGACGTTCCGGCCGGGGGGCTTCGCGGCCTTCACGGCGGGCCGCCCGTTGCGGGACACCGTGGTGCCGGTGCACTCGGTCTTCGGACCTGCCGGCGACGCTCTGGTCGAGGACGTCCTGGCCGAGGGTGACGACGAGGAACGGGCCCGGGTCGCCGACGCCCACCTCGCGGTGCGGGCCCCCGAGGCACCACAGAACTACCTCGACCTCCTGGACCTCCTCGCCGAGATGCTGAGGGACCGCTCGCTGACGCGTAGCGACCAGGTGGCACGCCGGGCCGCGGTGTCCCCTCGCGCTCTGCAGCGTCTCTTCCGCCGGTACGTCGGCATCGGGCCCAAGTGGGTGCTCAGCCGGTACCGCCTCCAGGACGCCGCAGCCGCCATCGATGACGGCACGGTGACCGACCTGGCTTCTCTGGCAGCCGATCTCGGTTGGTTCGACCAGGCCCACTTCAGCCGTGACTTCCGCGAGGCCGTCGGGGTCACACCGTCGAGGTAGCTGGCCGCCGCGAGGAGGGCACGCGACTAGGGCCGCCAGCGGCGGTGCCGCTCGACCTCGCCGCGCGTGCGCACCAGCTCCAGTCGCGGTCGCGGCCCGTCCGTGCGACCGGTCTGCGGCTTGCGCCGACCGGCCCGCCACGGCTTGGGCCACGTGACACCCGCCCCGTCGTAGTCCTGCTCGACCGCCGCGTGCAGCGTCCAGCTCGGGTCGTAGAGGTGCACCCTCCCCAGTGCGCAGAGATCCGCGCGGCCGGCCAGCAGGATCGAGTTCACGTCGTCGTACGAGGAGATGACCCCCACCGCGATGGTGCTGATCCCGGTGCGGTTGCGGATCCGGTCGGCGTAGGGGGTCTGGTACGAGCGACCGAAGGCCGGCTCCTCCGCGGACGTGACCTGTCCCGTCGAGACGTCGATCGCTGCGGCGCCGGCGGTCGCGAACGCCTGTGCCACCTGGAGGCTCTCGTCCGGCGTCGTCCCGCCGGGGTGCCAGTCGGTCGCCGACACGCGCACGGTGATGGGGCGGTCCGACGGCCACGCCTCACGCATCGCACCGAACACCTCCAGCGGGTAGCGCAGCCGGCTCGACACGTCCCCGCCGTACTCGTCGTCACGGCGGTTCGTGACCGGCGAGATGAAGGACGACAGCAGGTACCCGTGCGCGCAGTGCAGCTCGAGCAGGTCGAAGCCGGCGTCAGCGGCGCGGCGGGTGGCCGCGACGAACTGGTCGCGGATCTCGTCCATCCCCGCACGGTCCAGCTCGTGCGGCACCTGGTTGACGCCCGGCTTGTACGGGACGGGCGAGGCGGCCACGACCTCCCAGTTCCCCTCGTCCAGGGGCTCGTCGATGCCCTCCCACATCAGCTTGGTCGAGCCCTTGCCGCCCGAGTGGCCCAGCTGGATGCCGACCTTCGCGCTCGACTCCGCGTGCACGAACTCCGTCACACGACGCCACGAGTCCCGCTGCTCGTCGTCCCACAGGCCGGTGCAGCCGGGGGTGATCCGGCCCTCCGGTGAGACGCACACCATCTCGGTCATCACGAGCCCGGCCCCACCGAGAGCCTTGCCGCCGAGGTGCGTGAGGTGGAATTCGCCGGGCATCCCGTCGACGGCGACGTACATGTCCATCGGCGACACGATGATGCGGTTCTGCAGCTCCAGGCCACCCAGCCGCATGGGCTGGAACATCGGCGGGCGCACGTCACCCGGGGCGTGCCCGGCGCGACGCTGGTCCTCCGCGAACCAGCGGTCCACCCGCTCGACGAACTCCGGGTCGCGGAGCCGCAGGTTCTCGTGGGTGACCCGGCGGCTGCGGGTCATGATGTTGAACGCGAACTGCAGCGGCTCCTGGTGGGTGTACTGGCCCAGGTCCTCGAACCACTCGAGGCTGGCCTGGGCGGCGCGCTGGGTCGAGACGACGACCGGGCGGCGCTCGGTCTCGTAGGCGTCCAGGGCGCGGGGGACGTCGGGCTCCTCGTGGAGGCAGGCCGCGAGCGCGAGGGCGTCCTCCATCGCCAGCTTGGTGCCGGAGCCGATCGAGAAGTGCGCGGTGTGCGCGGCGTCGCCCAGGAGCACGACGTTGCCGTGGGACCACGCCTCGTTGCGCACCGTCGAGAACCGGACCCAGCGCGAGTTGTTGGCCATCACGGCGTGGGCGCCGAGCACGTCACCGAACAGCTCACGCACCCGCGCGATCGACTCCTCGTCCGACTCGCCGGGTGCGCGTTCCACGGCAGCGAGCTCCTCGAAACCCGCTGCACGCCAGACCGACGAGGCCATCTCCACGATGAACGTCGACCCCGTCGCGTCGTACGGGTACCCGTGCATCTGCATCACGCCGTACGGGGTCTGCCGGACGTCGAAGGTGAAGGCGTCGAACACCTTGTCGGTGCCGAGCCACATGTACCGGCAGTCGCGCAGGTCCAGCGTCGGGCCGAAGGCCTCCGCGTACCGGCTCCTGATCGCGGAGTTCAGACCGTCGGAGGCGACGACGAGGTCGAACTCCCGTCGCAGCTGCTCGACGTCCGGGGCGAGGCTGGAGAAGCGCACGTCCACGTCCAGGGCGCGGCAGCGGTCCTGCAGGATCCCGAGCAGCCGGCGGCGTGACATCGCCGCGAACCCGTGCCCGCCGCTGGTGACGACCTCGCCCCGGTAGTGCACGTCGATGTCGTCCCACCGGGCGAACTCGGCCTGCATCTGCTCGTGCACCAGGGGGTCGGCGTGCTCGATGCCGCCGAGCGTCTCGTCGGAGAACACGACCCCGAACCCGAAGGTGTCGTCGGCCGCGTTGCGCTCCCACACGGTGATCTCGTGCCGGGTCCCGACGTGCTCGGCGAGCTGCTGCGCCAGCAGGGAGAAGTACAGCCCACCAGGGCCTCCACCGACCACGGCGATGCGCACGACGGGCTCCTCTCGCGGCCTTCCGTCGGACTATATTGCGTTCTTGACGGACGTTGTCAACCCGCCATACGCTGCCAGGATGTTCGGGCTGACCGAGGACCAGGTCGCCTACGGCGCGTGGGTCCGACGGACGGCCATGGAGCACCTCGGCCCGGGACGGGAGTCCCCCGACGCCGCCGGCAGCGGCCACGGCGACCACGGCGGCTCCGTCAACCGCCCCCTCGTCCGCCGTCTCGGCGAGCTCGACCTCCTCCGGGGGCTCTTCGGCAGAGCCGCGGACGGCAGCCCGCACGACGCGGCGGCCGTCCGCCTCTGCCTGCTGCGGGAGAACCTCGCTCGGGTCGACACCGAGGCCGAGACCGCCCTGGCCCTCCAGGGCCTCGGCAGCTACCCGATCCTGCAGGCCGGCCGCCCCGAGGCCGTCGAACGGTGGATGCCCGGCGTCGTGACCGGCGAGGTCGTCCCGGCGTTCGCCCTCTCCGAGCCCGAGGCAGGCTCCGACGCGGCAGCCCTCTCGCTACGCGCCGAGCCGGACGGGCAGGGGTGGCGCCTGCACGGCGAGAAGTCGTGGATCTCCAACGCCCCGGAGGCCGACGTCTACACCGTGTTCGCCCGCACCACCCCCGACGTGCGGGCCAGGGGCGTCACGGCCTTCGTCGTCGCCGGGGACTCCCCCGGGCTGGGCGGCGAGCACCTCGACCTGCTCGCACCGCACGCCATCGGCACGCTGGTCCTCGACGGTGTGCGGGTCGGGCCCGGCGACGTCCTCGGCGAGGTGGACGGCGGCTTCGCGGTGGCCATGAGGACCCTCGACCTGTTCCGCCCCAGCGTCGGCGCGTTCGCGGTGGGCATGGCGCACGCGGCCCTGGACGAGGCCGTCGCCTTCAGCACCACGCGGCACGTGCACGGCGGTCCGCTGCACGAGCAGCAGGCCGTCTCGCACGCCCTCGCCGAGATGGCGACCCAGGTCGAGGCCTCGCGGCTGCTGGTCTACGCGGCGGCGGCGGCGTACGACGGCGGCGCACCCGCCCGCGAGGTCACCAAGCAGGCCGCGATGGCCAAGCTCTTCGCGACCGAGGCGGCGCAGCGGGTGGTCGACCAGGCCGTCCAGCTGCACGGCGCTCGCGCGCTGCGGCGGGGCCACCTGCTCGAACGTCTCTATCGTGAGGTGCGGGCCCCGCGCATCTACGAAGGGGCCTCGGAGGTCCAGCGCACCATCGTCGGTCGTGCCCTCGTCCGCGAGGCTCAGGAAGGAGCGGGTCGGCTGTGAACCGCTTCCGGGCGTCCGCCCGCCTCACCGACAACTGGGAGCACTTCGACCTCTCGGTGCAGGAGGGGATCGCGACCCTCACGCTCAACCGGCCCGACAAGCTCAACGCGCTCACGTTCGAGAGCTACGCCGACCTGCGCGACCTCCTGCGCGAGCTGCCGCACCGCGGTGACACCCGCGCGCTGGTGATCCGGGGCGAGGGCAAGGGGTTCTGCGGCGGCGGCGACGTCGACGAGATCATCGGCGAGCTCCTGACGATGGACGCCCACGACCTGATGGGCTTCACCAAGATGACCGGCGACGTGATCGCCGCGATGCGTGCCTGCCCCGTGCCGATCGTCTCGGCGGTGCACGGCATCGCTGCCGGGGCCGGGGCGGTGGTGGCGCTGGCGTCGGACTTCCGGGTGGTCGGCCGCTCGGGACGCTTCGCCTTCCTCTTCACCAAGGTCGGACTGTCCGGGGGCGACATGGGGGCGGCGTACCTGCTGCCTCGGATGGTGGGCGCCGGTCGCGCGACGCAGCTGCTGATGCTCGGCGACACCGTCGACGCCGAGACCGCCGACCGGTACGGGCTCGTCAGCGAGCTCGTGGACGACGACGAGCTCGACGAGGCGGTCGAGCGGCTCGCCCGCCGGCTCGCCGACGGTCCGACACTCGCCTACGCGCAGACGAAGTCGCTCATCACACGCGAGCTCGACATGCCACTCGACGCGGCGATGGAGCTCGACGCGATGACCCAGGCGCTGCTGATGACCTCTGCGGACCACGCGGAGTTCCACGCCGCGTTCACCGCCCGCCGCCCACCGCAGTGGAAAGGCCGCTGATGGACCCGCTCGACTTCCTCGCCGTGGACGACCTGCTCAGCGACGACGAGCGTGCGATCCGCGACAGCGTGCGCGCGATGGCCGCCGCCGAGCTCGCACCCCACGTCGCCGACTGGTACGACGCGGGCGCCCTGCCGCGCGAGCTCGCTACGGTGTTCGGCGACCTCGGCCTGCTGGGGATGCACCTGCAGGGCTACGGGTGCGCAGGCACGAGTGCGGTCGCGTACGGGGTGGCGTGCCGCGAGCTGGAGGCGGTCGACTCCGGCCTGCGCAGCTTCGTGTCCGTCCAGGGGTCGCTCGCCATGTTCGCGATCCACCACTGGGGCTCGGAGGAGCACCGGAAGCAGTGGCTGCCGAACATGGCCACGGGCGAGGCCCTCGGCTGCTTCGGGCTGACCGAGTCCGACGCGGGCAGCGACCCGGGCTCGATGCGCACCCGGGCACGCCGTGACGGCGACGACTGGGTCCTCAACGGCACCAAGATGTGGATCACCAACGGCACGCTCGCGGACGTCGCCGTGGTGTGGGCGCAGACCGACGACGGCATCCGCGGGTTCGTCGTGCCCGACCGACTCCCCGGGCTTCGCGCGCCCAGGAGATCAAGCGCAAGCTGTCGCTGCGCGCGTCGGTCACCGCCGAGCTCTCGTTCCAGGACCTGCGGCTGCCGGCAGACGCGGCCTTCCCCGAGGTCCGCGGCCTCAAGGGCCCGCTCAGCGTGCCTCAACGAGGCACGGTTCGGCATCCTGTGGGGCGTCGTCGGCGCGGCGCGCGCCTGCTACGCCGAGGCGCTCGAGTACTCGACCCAGCAGCGCAGCAGTTCGGCAGGCCGATCGCGTCCTTCCAGCTCTCCCAGCGCAAGCTGGCTGACATGGTCGTCGCCGTCGGCAACGCGTCCCTGGTGGCGTTGCAGATCGGTCGGCTGAAGGACGACGGACGACTGGAGCCGGCGCAGGTCAGCTACGGCAAGCTCGCCAACGTGCGGTCCGCGATCGAGGTCGCGCGGTCCGCCCGCACGCTGCTGGGCGGCGCCGGCATCACCTTGGACCACAGCGTGATGCGGCACATGAACAACCTCGAGACCGTGCTCACGTACGAGGGCACGGAGGAGATGCACGTGCTCAGCGTCGGCGCCGCCGTGACCGGCATCCCGGCGTTCCGGTGAGCGAGCCGGCGGCGGCAGCCACGCCGCACGGCACTGGTGACGGGCGCCTCCAGCGGCATCGGTGCCGCTGTCGCGCAACGGCTCTCGCGCGACGGTCACCGGGTCGCGCTGCGTCGCGCGCGACCGGGACGGCCCTCGAGCGCGTCGCCGGCGAGCTGGTCGGTGCCGTCACTGGTGGTGCCCGCCGACGTCACCGACGCCGACCAGCTGCGAGGCGGCCTTCGCGGCGACCGAGGCGGCGTGGGGTCCGGTCGACGTGCTGGTCGCTGCCGCCGGGGCGCGTGTCGCCGCGCCCGTGGTGGACACGTCCGACGCCGACTGGCAGCGCATGGTCGACCTCAACCTGACCGCGCCGTTCCGCTGCATGCGAAGGGCGCTGCCGTCGATGGTCGAGAACGGCTGGGGCCGTGTGGTGGTGGTGGCCTCGGTCGCCTCGAAGCGCGGCGAGAGGCAGGTCAGCGCCTACAGCGCCAGCAAGCACGGGGTGCTCGGGCTCGTGCGGTCGGCGGCCGCCGAGGTGGCGCGCAGCGGGGTGACGGTGAACGCGGTCTGCCCCGGGTACGTCGACACGCCGATGACCGACGCGTCGGTTGCCGCCCTCTCCCGGCGCAGCGACCGGACGGCCGACCAGGCGCGGGAGGCACTCGCCCGGCAGCAGCCGATCGGCCGGCTCATCACACCAGAAGAGGTCGCCGACGTCGTGGCCCTCCTCGTGGCGAACGGCGGCGTCAACGGCCAGGGCGTCAACGTCGACGGCGGGGCGGTGCAGTCGTGAACGAGCGTGTCGACGTGCCGGGTCTCGCCCGCCCGAGGGGCTTCAGCCACGCCGTCCGGTCGCGCCCCGGCACCACGGTCCACCTGGCCGGCCAGACGGCGCTCGACGCCAGCGGCCGCGTCGTCGGCGACGGCGTCGTCGCCGCAGTTCGAGCAGGCTCTCGGCAACCTGCTCACCGGCTCTCGACGCGGCCGGCGGGTCCCCGGGTGACCTGGTCACGCTGACGGTCTACGTCGTGGACATGGACGACTACCGCGCCAACGCACGAGACGTCGGCGCGGTCTGGCGCCGGCTGGTGGGCACCGACTACCCGGCGATGGCCGGCATCGGCGTCGCCCGCCTCTGGGACGCGGAGGCGCTCGTCGAGGTGCAGGGCGTGGCCGTGGTGGACGACCGGGTGGTGGACCGACATCGGAGGCGACATGACGCACGGAGTACGGGAGGTGCTGAGCGCTCGCGCTGACCGTCGACGACCTGGACGCGGCGGTCGCCGCCTATCGCGACGCCCTGGGCATGCAGGTCACCGACGCCTGGGAGCACCCGTCCGGTCGCGGGGTGGTCCTGGACGCGGGCCGCGCCACCCTGGAGCTGCTGGAACCCGGCCACGCCGCGTACGTGGACGAGGTCGAGGTCGGGCGGCCTGCACCGTCCCGGATCCGGGTGGCACTGCAGGTCGACGAGTCGGCCTCGGCCGCAGCACGTCTCGCTGAGTCGGGCATGGATCAGATGGCCGAGCCCTCGGTCACGCCGTGGAACCAGCGCAACGTGCGCCTCACGACCCGTGAAGGCGTCCAGCTCACGCTCTTCTCCGACCCCGACTAGGCCGGCTCCGCCAGCAGCGACCTGGCGTGGCTCTCGGCCGGTCCGCGCAGGGAGGAGTCGAGCGCCGCGAACAGCTCGCCCGCCCGCACGCCCAGCCACCCCTCCGGCAGGTGGCCGAGCGGCAGCCCCGGGATCGAGGTAGGGAAGCCGACGCCACTGGGTGAGCATCGGCACGTACGACCGGAAGGCGGTGCCCGGGTCGGCACGGTCCTCCCGCAGGCGGGCAGAGCCCGCCCAGGCGTCGAGGAACTCCTGGTAGAGGCTCTCGAGCCCGCGCAGGTCCCACCACGTCTCGACGCGGTCCCTGACCTCCCCCGACCCCAGGAAGTCACCGCGGAAGAACTCGGTGAAAGGCGTGAGGGAGAGACGGTCCAGAGCCCGCACCGTCTCGGAGTACAGCGTCCCGGGTGCGACCCAGACGCCAGGCGCAGCGGTCCCGAAGCCGAGCCGGGCCAGCTGCGAGCGCAAGGCGTGCCGCTTCTCGCGCTCCGCCTCGGGCACCGAGAAGACCACGACGAGCCATCCGTCCTCCACGGTGGCCCGCGGGCGGGAGAAGATCCGCTCGTCACCCTCCCGCAGCATCTCCAGGGCGGGGGGGGCCAGGGCGTACCCGGCCCGCCCGCTCACCTGCACGCTGCGCAGCACGCCGCGCTTCTTCAGCCGCGACACCGACGACCGGACGGCTGCCGCCTCGACACCGAGATCGGCCATCAGGCGGACGAGGGATGCCACCGACAACCCGCGCTCGGTCCGGCCGTAGAGGCCGTACAGCGAGGTGATGAGCTGGCGGGGAGGGATGTCGGGCACGCGCTACGAGCCGTCCGGGTCGTCGCGCAGTCGGAACCGCTGCAGCTTGCCGGTGGCGGTCCGGGGCAGCGCCTGCACGAACTCGACCGCCCGCGGGTACTTGTACGGCGCGATCGTCGCCTTGACGAAGTCCTGCAGGCGGTGGGCAGTCACGTCGTCGGCGGGCACCCCCTCGCGCAGCACGACGAAGGCCTTGACGAGCGCACCGCGGGCCTCGTCGGGTACGCCGACGACACCGCACTCGCTGACATCGGCGTGCTGCAGCAGCGCCTCCTCGACCTCCGGCGCCGCGATGTTGTAGCCCGACGACACGATCATGTCGTCGCTGCGGGCCTGGTACCAGAAGTAGCCGTCCTCGTCCTGGGTGAACGTGTCGCCGGTGACGTTCCACCCGTCGTGCACGTAGGCGAGCTGGCGCGGGTCGGAGAGGTAGCGGCAGCCGGTCGGGCCCCTTCACCGCGAGCCGGCCGATCGCGTCCGGGGGCAGCGGCGTCCCGTCCGGTCCGATGACGGCTGCGGTGAAGCCCGGCACCGCCCGGCCCGTCGAGCCGGGCCGGATGTCGTCGCCCGACGACGCGATGAAGATGTGCAGCATCTCCGTCGACCCGATCCCGTTGATCAGCCGCACCCCCGTCGCCTCGTGGAAGGACGTCCAGGTCGGGGCGGGCAGGTGCTCGCCCGCCGACACCGCCTCGCGCAGGCTCGACAGGAGCCCGTGGTCACCTGCCGCCAGCATCGCCCGGTACGCCGTGGGAGCGGTGAAGCAGATCGTCACCTGGTGCTCGTGGATGTGCCGTGCCAGCTCCGCGGGCGTGGCCTTCTCGATCAGCAGGGTCGAGGCGCCGACGCGCAGCGGGAAGACGCACCAGACCGCCCAGCCCGAAGGTGAACGCCAGCGGTGGGGTCCCGGTGAACACGTCGTCCGTCGTCGGACGCAGCACGTACCGCGAGAAGGTGTCGGCGTTGGCCAGCACGTCGCGGTGGAAGTGCATGGTGGCCTTGGGACGGCCGGTCGTGCCGGACGTGAAGGCCAGGAGCGCCACGTCGTCCGCCGCGGTCGACGACGTCGTCGAACGTCGAGGACCGCCCGGCCGAGGTGGCCACCAGGTCGTCCGGCACCCTCTCCGCCGTAGACGATCGTCGGCGCGTCGAGGCCGGCCGCCTCCAGGTCCGCGGTGAAGCGGTGGTCGCACAGGCTGAGGTCGATCGACGCGATCTCGTCGATCGTCGCGCAGCTCCCCGGGCCGCAGCAGACGGCATCGTCGTCACGACGACCGCACCTGCCTTGAGCACGCCGACCCAGCACGCCACGAGCAGCGGGCGTGTTCGGCCCGCGCAGCAGCACGCGGTTGCCGGGCACGACCCCGTGGTCGTCGACCAGGACGTCGGCGATGCGGTTCGCGGTCGCCAGGAGGTCACCGTAGGACCACGGGCGGTGCCCGGGTGCGAGCAGGCACGGACGGTCGGGACCGTGCTCGGCGACCACGGCGTCGACGAGCTCGACCGCGCAGTTCAGGCGCTCGGGGTAGTGCACCTCGGGGACGTCGAACACCAGCTCGGGCCACTGGCCGGCCGGCGGGAGGTGGTCCCGGCAGAACGTGTCGACGTGGACCGACGGGGTCAGGCGCATACCCCACGGTATTGACAGGTCATGACGACAGTCAACGACCCGCCATGGACCTCAGCCGTGACGTCGCAGCAGCCCGGCGACAGCGCCCGGCAGCCGGTCGACCAGCATGCCGGCGCCGACCGGACCGCCGGCCGAGGCCCGCTCGCCCGCCAGGCCGTGGACCACCACGGCGGCGGCGGCCGCGTCCGACGGCTCGAGGCCGGTCGCGAGCAGCGTGCCGGTCAGCCCCGCGAGCACGTCGCCCGAACCGGCGGTGGCCAGCCAGTGGGAGGCCGAGGCCTGGGTCAGGACCGTGCCGTGCGGAGACGCGATCACGGTGACGGCGCCCTTGAGCAGCACGGTCGCGCCGGTCGCGCCGACCGCCGCCCGGACGTGCCGCAAGGGCTCCGCCTCGACCTGGTCGCGGGACGGCGCGCCCTCCCCCAGGTCGGTCAGCAGCCTGGCGAGCTCGCCGGCGTGGGGCGTGAGCAGCAGCGGGGCCGACACCCCGGCCCCCTCGCCCAGCGCCGACGCCAGCACGCTCAGGGCACCGGCGTCCACCAGGCAGGGCTCGTCGCCCGCCAGTGCCGTCCGGACCGCCTCGACCTGACCCGCGTCGCCGGGGTCGACGCCGGGACCGAGCACCCACGCCTGCACGCGGCCGATGCCCGGAACCACCTCGGGCCAGGCGGCCCGCACCAGGTCGGTCGGCCGGCCGGGCCCGACGTAGCGGACCATCCCGGCGCCCGACCGGACGGCCGCTCCGGTGCTCAGCACCGCTGCGCCGGTGTACGTCGAACCCCCCGCCACGACGCCGAGCACACCGCGGGAGTACTTGTCGTCCTGGGGCCCGGGGACGGGCCAGAGACCGGCGACGTCGGCCGCGTCGAGCCGGCGCACCGCGGGGGCGCCCAGGTCGCGCTCCTCCAGCCCGATGTCGACGACCTGGACGCGGCCGGCCGCCTCGGCGGCAGGCGGCAGCAGCAGGCAGGGCTTGGCGGTGCCGAAGGTCACGGTCAGCTCCGCCCGGACGTGGGGGCCGTCGAGCGTCCCCCCGTCAGGATCCACACCGCTCGGCAGGTCGACGGCGACGACCGTGGCCGCACCGGCCAGGCGGCCGACCGCGTCGACCACGTCGGCCGCAGCCCCACGGAGGCCGGGTCGCCCCCCGATACCGAGCAGGCCGTCGACGACCACCGCCGCAGGGGCGAGGACCCGGTCGAGGTCGGTTCCGGTCGTCGCGTCGACGACGCGCCCGCCGGCAGCACGCAGCCCGGCCAGGCCCTCGGCATGGGGCTTCTCGTGGGTCAGCAGGGCCGTCACCCGGGCCCCGCGTCGTGCCAGCCGGGCGCCGGCCCACAGGGCGTCGCCGCCGTTGGCTCCGGGGCCGACGAGCAGGACCACCGAGCGTCCGTACACACCGCCCGACCGCTCCCGCAGCACCTCCGCCAGGGCGGTCGCCAGCGCGGCGGCGGCCCGCTGCATCAGTGCGCCCTCGGGCAGGGTGGCCATCGCCGCCGACTCGGCGTGACGGACCGCCTCGACCCCGTGCGCCCGGATCACGTCGGGTCGCCCGTCCCCGTCGTCGTGGACGGGTCGGCGCGCTCGGCCACCACGACGGCGGACGCGATCCCCGCGTCGTGGCTCAGCGACAGGTGGAAGGTGGCGACGCCCAGCTCGGCCGCGCGTGCGGCGACGGTGCCGCGCACGTCGAGCACGGGCCGCCCGCCGTCCGTCCGACGGACCGTCACGTCCGTCCACCGCAGTCCCACCGGCGCGCCGAGCGCCTTCGCGACCGCCTCCTTGGCCGCGAACCGCGCGGCCATCGAGGCCGGCGCCAGCCCCTGCTCCTCGACGGTGAACAAGCGGTCCGCGAGCCCGTTGACCCGCTCCAGCTGGGCCGTGAAGCGGTCGACGTCGACCACGTCGATGCCGACGCCGACGATCACGGCTACTCGACCGTGACCGACTTGGCGAGGTTGCGCGGCTGGTCGACGTCCAGGCCCTTGGCGGTGGCGAGCTCGCAGGCGAAGACCTGCAGCGGCACGACGGCAAGGAGCGGGGCCAGCAGCGGCGGGCACTGCGGGATCCGGATGACCTCCTCCGCGTAGGGGGTGACGTCGTCGTCGCCGTCCTCGGCGATCACCAGCGTGCGGGCCCCGCGAGCGCGGATCTCCTGGATGTTGGAGACCACCTTCGCGTGCAGGGAGTTCTCGCCACGCGGCGACGGGACGACGACGAACACCGGCTGCCCGGGCTCGATCAGCGCGATCGGGCCGTGCTTCAGCTCACCGGCCGCGAAGCCCTCCGCGTGGATGTACGCGAGCTCCTTGAGCTTGAGGGCACCCTCCATCGCCACCGGGAAGCCGACGTGGCGACCCAGGAACAGCACCGAACGGGTGTCGGCCATCCAGTGCGCGATCTCGCGCACGTGGTCGAGCCGGTCGAGCACCTCCTGGATGCGGTCGGGCATCAGCGCAAGCTCGCGCATGACCTCGTCCACGGTCTCCGACTGCGAGCCGCCTCGCAGCGTCGCGAGGTACAGGCCGAGCAGGTAGCACGCGGTGATCTGCGCCAGGAAGGCCTTCGTGGACGCGACCGCGATCTCGGGACCCGCGTGCGTGTAGAGCACGCCGTCGCTCTCGCGCGGGATCGACGACCCGTGCGTGTTGCAGATCGCCACGACGAGCGCGCCCTGCTCGCGGGCGTACCGGACCGCCATCAGCGTGTCCATCGTCTCGCCGGACTGGGAGATCGCCACGACGAGCGTGCTCTCGTCCACCACCGGGTCGCGGTACCGGAACTCGTGCGAGAGCTCGACCTCCACCGGCACCCGCGTCCAGTGCTCGATGGCGTACTTCGCGACCTGGCCGGCGTACGCGGACGTGCCGCAGGCCAGCACGACGACCCGTTGCACCGTCCGCAGGACGTCCTCGTCGATGCGCAGCTCGTCGAGGACCAGACGGCCGGCGGCGTCGGTCCGACCCAGCAGCGTGTCGGCCACCGCGTGCGGCTGGTCGTGGATCTCCTTGGTCATGAAGTTCGGGAAGCCGCCCTTCTCGGCGGCGGCCGCGTCCCAGTCGACGTGGAAGTGCTTGCCCTCGACGGGCTCGCCGTCGAAGCCGATGATGCTCACGGCGTCCGGCGTGATGGTGGCGATCTGGTCCTGTCCCAGCTCCACGGCGTCGCGGCTGTGGGAGATGAAGGCGGCGACGTCGGAGCCGAGGAAGTTCTCGCCGTCCCCGAGCCCGACCACCAGGGGCGAGTTGCGGCGGGCCCCCACCACCGTGTCGGGCTGGTCCACGTGCAGCGCGAGGAGCGTGAAGGCGCCCTCGAGCCGGTTGCACACGAGGCGCATGGCCTCGGTCAGGTCCTTGGTGTCGCCGTAGGCGCGCGCCACCAGGTGCGCGGCGACCTCGGTGTCGGTCTCCGACTCGAAGGGCACGCCGTCCGCGACCAGCTCGGCCTTCAGCACCGCGAAGTTCTCGATGATCCCGTTGTGGATCAGCGCGAGGCGGCCGTCGTCGCCTCCGACGTGGGGGTGGGCGTTCTCGTCGGTGGGCCCGCCGTGCGTGGCCCAGCGGGTGTGCCCGATGCCCGTGCTGGCCGCGGGCAGCGGGTGGGCCTCGAGCAGGGCGGTGAGGTTGGCGAGCTTGCCCGCCTTCTTGGCCGTCGCCAGGCCGTCGGGCGTCACCAGCGCGACGCCGGCGGAGTCGTAGCCGCGGTACTCCAGCCTGGCCAGACCCTCCATCACCACGTCGAGGGCCTTGGCGCCCCCGGCGCCGTCGAGCCCCGCGCGACCCACGTATCCCACGATTCCGCACATGGGCGAGAGCCTAACGGGGGGCGGCAGGGCAGAATGCCCAGCGTGACCTCGACCACGGTGTCCTCCGGCCAGGGAGCGGGCACGTCCCCGTACGTCGAGATGGACCGCCCTGCCTGGAGCGCGCTCAAGGCGTCCACGCCCCTGCCCCTGACCGAGATCGACGTGGCGCGACTGAGGGGGCTCGGCGAGCGCATCGACCTCGCCGAGGTCGAGGACGTCTTCCTCCCCCTCTCCCGCCTGCTGAACCTCTACGTGGCAGGGTCCGCCGCCCTGCACTCGGCCACGACGACGTTCCTCGGCGAGGCGCCGGCGCGCACGCCCTTCGTGATCGGGATCGCGGGCTCGGTGGCCGTCGGCAAGTCCACGACGGCCCGCATCCTCCGCGAGATGCTCGCCCGGTGGCCCGACACCCCCCGCGTCGAGCTCGTGACGACCGATGGGTTCCTCCACCCGAACGCCGAGCTGGAGCGACGGGACCTGCTGCGCCGTAAGGGTTTTCCTGAGAGCTACGACCGCCGCGCCCTGATGCGCTTCGTCTCGGACGTGAAGTCAGGCGCCGCCGAGGTCAGGGCGCCGCTCTACTCCCACCTCACCTACGACATCGTCCCGGGCGCCGAGATCGTGGTGCGCCGACCGGATGTGCTGATCCTCGAGGGCCTCAACGTGCTGCAGCCCGCGCGTTCTCGCAGCGACGGCCGGCAGGGGATGGCGGTGAGCGACTACTTCGACTTCTCGATCTACGTCGACGCCCGCACCGCCGACGTACGGTCCTGGTACGTCGACCGCTTCCTGCGGCTGCGGGAGACGGCGTTCAGCCGCCCCGAGTCGTACTTCCGCCGGTACGCGGACCTCAGCGACGCGGAGGCGGTCGACACGGCCGAGCGCATCTGGGGCGAGATCAACGAACGCAACCTGGTCGAGAACATCCTGCCGACGCGCGCGCGAGCCACGCTCGTGCTCACGAAGGACCGCGACCACGCCGTCAGCCGCGTGCGCCTGCGCAAGATCTGAGCCGCCCGGGCAGGGTGGGTGCGGCACCATGTGCCCGTGCTGCACCTGCGGATGACCATGCCGGCGGACCTCACCGACGCCGTCCTCGACGCCCTCGACGACCCGCGGGTGACCGGCCTTGTCGTGCTCAAGGACGCGGCCAGGCACCCGGACGGGGACGCCGTGCTGTGCGACGTGGCGCGGGAGGGCGCCACCGAGGTGCTCGCGCGGCTCGACGCCACAGGAGTCACCGAGCAGGGGACGCTGTCGCTCGAGACCGTCGACGCCGCGCCCAACCGCAGGGCTCGTGCCGCCGAGCACGAGGCCGTGGGCGCGCCCGATGACGGTGTCGTCTGGCCCGTCGTGGAGGAGCAGGCGACCGAGGGGGCACGACGCTCCTGGGCCTTCTTCGTCTTCCTGTCCCTCGCCACCGTGCTGGCGGCGATCGCCGTCGTCCTGGACTCGTCGATCCTCGTGATCGGCGCGATGGTGCTCGGACCCGAGTTCGCCCCGGTGATGGCCGTGGCCGTCGCCGTGGTGCTGCGACGTCCGCGGCTGGCTCGCGACGCGCTGCTGCTGCTGCTCGCCGGGCTCGCCGTGGCGGTCACCGTCACGCTGGTGGCCGGCCTGGTGGCCCGCGGTGCGGGCTGGGTGACCATCGACGACGTGCTCGCGCCCCGCCCTCAGACGGGGTTCATCTGGCACCCGGACCGGTGGTCCTTCGTGGTCGCCCTGCTCGCAGGGGCCGCGGGCGTCCTGTCCCTGACGAGCGGGAGGTCGAACGTGCTCGTCGGGGTGTTCATCTCGGTGACCACGGTGCCCGCCGCGGGCAACCTGGGGCTGGGTCTCGCGTTCCTCAACGGCTCCGAGGTGCTCGGCTCGGCCAGCCAGCTGGCGGTGAACCTCTCAGGTCTCGTGCTCGCCGGCGTCGTGACGCTGCTCGTCCAGCGCTGGTCGGGCCGGGTGATCGGCCGGCGACGGGCCACACGCACGCGACCTACAGCGCCAGTCGGGCCCTGACCACGTCCGCGAGCCGCTCCGCGGTCGACTCGGCCTCGGACTGCTCGGCCGCCTCGACCATCACGCGCACCAGGGACTCGGTACCCGACGGACGCAGGAGCACCCGTCCGGTGCCGCCCAGACGCACCTCCGCCTCGGCCACCGCTGCGACCACGTGCTCGTCGCTGCCCGCACGGGCCTTGTCGACGCCGGCGACGTTGACCAGCACCTGCGGGAGACGCTGGACGCCGGAGGCCAGCTGTCCGAGCGGCATCCCCTGCTCGGCCAGCCGGCCCAGCAGGTGGAGGCTGGTGAGCACGCCGTCACCGGTCGTGGCGTGGTCGGTCATCAGCACGTGCCCGGACTGCTCGCCGCCCAGGTTGTAACCGCCGCGGCGCATCTCCTCGAGCACGTACCGGTCACCCACCGCGGTCTGGACGGTCGTGATGCCGGCCTCCCGCATCGCGATGCGTCAGCCCGAGGTTGCTCATCACGGTGGTGACGAGCGTGTTGGCGGCCAGGGCGCCACGGTCCGCGAGGGCCAGCGCCAGCACGCCCATGATCTGGTCGCCGTCGACGACGCCTGCCCTCGGCGTCGACCGCGAGGCACCGGTCGGCGTCGCCGTCGTAGGCGATGCCGGCATCGGCGCCGTGCTCGACGACGGCGCGCTGCAGCGGCTCCAGGTGCGTCGAGCCGCACCCGTCGTTGATGTTCAGGCCGTCCGGCTCCGCCCCGATGACGACCACGTCGGCGCCGGCGGCGCGCAGGGCGTCCGGGCCGACACGGCTGGCCGCGCCGTGCGCGCAGTCGACGACGACGCGCAGGCCGTCGAGGCGGTTCGTGCAGCGTCGACACGAGGTGGTCGGTGTAGATCGCCGTCGCGTCGGCGGCCGGCAGCAGGCGACCCACCTTGCGGCCCGTGGGCCGCTCCCACGGCTCGCGCAGGCGCGCCTCGATGGCGTTCTCGATCGCATCGGGCAGCTTGTGCCCACCGGCGGCGAAGAACTTGATGCCGTTGTCGGGCATCGGGTTGTGGGAGGCCGACAGCATCACCCCGAGGTCGGCGCCGCGCGCCGCGACCAGGTGGGCGACACCGGGCGTCGGCAGCACGCCGACGTCCTCGACGTCGACGCCGGCGCTGGCAAGGCCGGCGGTGACGGCGGCGGACAGGAACTCGCCGGACGCACGCGGGTCGCGACCCACGACGGCCAGCGGACGGTGGCCCTCGAACTGCGCCGACCTCACCGAGCACGTGCGCCGCCGCAACGGCCAGGTCGAGCGCCAGCTCGGCCGTCACGTCGACGTTCGCCAGCCCACGGACGCCGTCGGTTCCGAAGAGTCGTCCCACGGGTGTTCCTCCTAGTCGGTGCCGCTGAACGCGAACGGCCCCGGGAGCGTACTCCCGGGGCCGTCGCGGTGCGGACCTCTGCCCGCCCGGTGCGGGGCGGGGCAGGATCAGCGCTTGCTGTACTGGGGCGCCTTGCGGGCCTTCTTCAGACCGGCCTTCTTGCGCTCCTTGACCCGCGCGTCGCGGCTCAGGAAACCGGCCTTCTTCAGCTCGGCGCGGTTCGCCTCGACGTCGATCTCGTTGAGCGCGCGGGCGATACCGAGGCGCAGCGCACCGGCCTGGCCGGATGGGCCGCCGCCGCCGATGCGGGCGATGACGTCGAAGCGGCCCTCGAGCTCGAGCAGGGTGAACGGGTCGTTGACCGACTGCTGGTGCACCTTGTTCGGGAAGTACGTGGCCAGGTCGCGGCCGTTGATCGTCCACTGGCCCGAGCCCGGCACGAGCCGGACGCGCGCCACGGCCTGCTTGCGGCGGCCGGTGGCGGCACCGGGAGCGGTGATCGACGTGCCGCCGCCCTGGGTGCCGGGGGTGGCGGTGGTGTAGCTGCTGGGCGCGTCGTCGACGTCGTCGACCTCAGGTGCGGGCGCTGCGGTGGTCTCGGCCACGGTTCTCCTCTGGGCTGTGCTGGGCGTGTCGGGGGTGCGCGTGGCGGACTACTGCGCGACCTGGGTGATCTCGAACGGCTGCGGCTGCTGCGCCGTGTGCGGGTGCTCAGGACCCGCGTAGACCTTGAGCTTGCGGAGCATCTGACGCCCGAGGGTGGTCTTCGGGAGCATGCCCCGGACCGCCTTCTCGACGGCCTTCTGGGGGTCGTCCTCCAGCAGGTGGGCGTAGCCGACGGCCTTGAGGCCGCCCGGGTAGCCGGAGTGCCGGTAGGCCAGCTTCTGCTCGCGCTTGTTGCCCGTCAGGGCGACCTTCTCGGCGTTGATGACGATGACGAAGTCACCGGTGTCGACGTGCGGCGCGAAGACCGGCTTGTGCTTGCCCCGGAGCAGCGTGGCGGTCTGCGCCGCCAGGCGGCCGAGGACGACGTCGGACGCGTCGATGACGTGCCACTGACGCTCGACGTCGGCGGGCTTGGGGGTGTACGTACGCACAGTCGTAGGCCTTCGTTCCGTTGCGGGAGGGTGGTCGCGGCCCCCCACACGCACGCTGCCAGGGGACACAACGACTCGTCAGACTACCCGTGGCGCTCGCGTGGGGTCAAAACGCGCGAGCGCCACGGGCCGGTGGGCCTGGTCGGTCAGGGCTGCAGGAGCACCGCCACCGTCCGGCCCGGGATCGTCACGGCGCCCGCGGACGCGTCCCAGGTGGTCGTCCTCACGACCGGGTCCGAGCCGTTCGCCTGGACGGGCGACAGCGACAGCGTCTCCCCTGCCAGTCCCGGGACCTGCTGGGTGACGGCGTCCGGGCTCGCGTTGAACACCAGGAGCGCGCCGTCCAGCCGCCGGTCCGTGTCGCGCCCGACCTGGTCGTCGATGCGCATCACGACCACTCCGGGGGTCGCCAACGACGTGCCGCTGACCGGGAAGCTGACCTTCTCACCGATCAGGTCGGCCGAGCCCAGCCGCAGCAACGGCGTCTGCTCGCGCAGCTCCAGCAGGTCCTGCGCCTGCGCCGTGGCGGTCGCCACCTCGTCGGCGTCGGGCTTCAGCGACGGGTCCCCCAGGAGCGGCCGCTGGAAGTCCCACTTCGCCTCGTTGTCCGGCGCCGGCGGCAGGCCGTGGCCGAAGCCGTTGTCCGCACCCGTCCAGTCGAGCGTGTTGAACCAGTCGCCGGAGTCGTACGAGTTGCGGTCCAGCGACTTGCTCCTCAGCAGGTCGGCACCCGCGTGCCAGAACGACGGCGTCTGCGACAGCGTCGTCGTGGCCAGCGACAGGGTGTTCATCCTGATCCGCGCGTCCATCGGGGTGTCCTGCGGGAGCTTGTACGTGAGGGCGTCCCAGAGGGTCTCGTTGTCGTGCGCGTCGACGTAGGTGACGACCTCGACGGGCTGGTCGGCGTACCCGGCGGGCGAGCCGTTGTAGTCGACCTGGTCGCCCCGTACCTCCTGCCCGGACGAGTCCGTGAACGTGAAGGCCCGGAGGTTTCCGGCCAGGCCGAGCTGCACCAGGTCGGTCGCGTGGGCGAGCGCCGCCTCCTGCTGCGCGGCGTCGCCGTTGACCGGCGCACCGTTCGGCGCGCCGGCCAGGCCCGACCCGAGCCCCTGGAGACGGGGGTCCTCGTCGAAGGGCCCGCCGCCGCGGACGGCGTCGCGCAGGCGGTCGGAGAACGTGCCGATGCCCGTCCCGCCGAGCTGGCCCTGGGTGGCCTGGGTGAAGCGGGCGTTGTCGGCCACCTCGCCGAAGTTCCAGCCCTCGCCGTACAGGTAGATGCTCTTGCCGTCCACGCCGTCACGGCGCAGCGTGAGCCTGTCGAGCGCCTCCCGGACGTCCACCATGTTCTGTCGCGAGTGGTGGCCCATCAGGTCGTACCGGAAGCCGTCCACCTTGTACTGGCGCGCCCAGAGGACGGTCGCGTCGACCATCGCCTTGCCCGCCATCGTGTGCTCGGTCGCGATGTTCTGGCAGCAGGTGGAGGTCTCGACCTGACCGGTCGCGTCGAGACGGTGGTAGTACCCGGGGACGACGCGGTCCAGCACGGCGTTGGCGGCCTGCCCGGACGAGGACGTGTGGTTGTACACCTTGTCGAGGACGACCCGCAGCCCGTCGGCGTGCAGGGCGCCGACCATGGTGCGGAACTCCGCGACGCGCGCGCCGCCGTCCGCCTGGGTCGCGTAGGACCCCTCCGGCGCCATCCAGTGGTACGGGTCGTAGCCCCAGTTGAAGCCGTCCTTCGCCGCCACGGCGGAGACGCAGGCCTGCTGCTCCGTCGAGTCCGGCGGGTACGACGCGAGGTCGCACTGAGGGGTCGCCTGCTTGGAGCGGTCCTCCTCCACCGACGTGATGTCGAACGTCGGCAGCAGGTGGACGGTGTTGAGCCCGGCGTCGGCCAGCGTGCGCAGGTGCTCACGACCGGCGCCCTCGTCGGCGAAGGCCAGGTACGTGCCGCGGTGCGCCGCGGGCACCGCGGAGTCCCCGATGGAGAAGTCGCGCACGTGCAGCTCGTAGATCGTCGAGTCCACCGCCCGCGGAAGGGCGGGCGACGGGGTGCGGCTCCACTGCCTCGGCGCGAGGGCGGGGTCAGCCAGGTCGACGGCCACGGAGCGGGTCGAGTTGAGCGTGAGGGCGACCGAGTACGGGTCGGTCACGCGGTTGGTCTCGACCTCACCCGTGCTGGGCGCGAAGACCTTGACCTCGAAGAGGTACTGGGCGTTCGTCCAGTCCTTGCTCCCGCGGACGCTCCAGACGCCGTCGCCGTCGCGGCGGGCCTGCGCGCGCTGCGGCTCACCGGCCGCCCCGCCGGCCGGCCAGACGAGCACGTCCACGTCCTGGGCCGTGGGTGCCCAGACCGAGAACGTCGGGCGCTCTCCCGGAGAAGGTCACGCCGAGCTCGCTGTCGGCGGCGTCGCCGTACAGGTCGTCGAGGACGCCCGGGATCTGCACGCCGGTCGCGTCCCGTAGGCGACCGAGGCTGTCGTACTGGGCCACGGCCACCTGGCCGGTGAGGATCTCCTCGGCCCGCTTGCGGGTCTTCTTGTCGACCGTCAGCGCGAGGTACCCCTCGAGGTGGGGGAAGCGCTCGACGACGCTGCGGGGCAGGCCCTTCGGGTCGTAGGCCAGGCCGGCGCTCTCACCGCCGGTCACCGCCTCGGCGTCGAGACCGAGCCCGCCGTCGGCGGCCCAGTGCAGCCTCCAGCGCAGCGTGCGCGGGTCGGTGCCGGACGGCACGGCCGTCGCGGGCCACGCCACGACGCCCTCCGAGACCCAGTACGCCTTCGCCTGTGACAGGTCCGGGTTGGCACCCGGGACGTCGCGCTGGTGACCGTCAGCACGTGGGAGGCGATGTCGTAGCTGAACCGCACCACGGTGCCGTCGGCGACGGTGAAGGGGATGTTGGCGCCGCCCGGGGTCGCCGCCCTCCCCGTAGTTCTCGTCCCAGGACAGGCCGTGGGTCACCTTCACCTGGTAGCTGCCGGCCGGGCAGCTGCTGGGTGGCGTAGGTCGCCGTCCCGTCCCCGTCCGGGTCGATCAGCCAGGCACGCATGCAGTCCGGGTCCCAGTCGGAGCGCGCACCCGAGCTCGCTCTGGAAGTCACCGGCGAGCGTCATGATCGGGCCCTCGGCGTCGGACGTGACGTACGTCGTGCGGTGGTCGTAGTAGAAGCTCACCGGTCCGCCGGGCGCGGTGTACGGGATGTTCGCACCGTTCTTGTTGCCGCCGGCCCCGTAGTTCTCGTCCCACGACCGGTTGATCGCCGCCTTGTAGGCGAAGTCCCCGGCCGGGATGGTCGAGAACGTGCCCTTCCAGATGTCGTCGTCGGCGTCCAGCGAGAGCTGTGCCGCGTCGCAGTCCGGCTGCCAGTCCCCGGGGCAGCCCATCTCGGAGTTGTGGTCGCCGGGCACGGAGACGGCCGGGGGCTGCTCGACCGGCTCGACGCCTCCGCCGCCACCGCCACCAGGAGCGGGCGGATCGCCGACGACACCGTAACCACTGGAGGCTGAACGGTTCCCGCTCGAGTCCTCCAGCACCGCCCGGTACTCGAGCAGGGTCCCGTGGCGACGCCGCTCACGTCGTGGAACACGCGGTACGGGGCGTTGTCGTCGGTGCCGAGGCGCGTCCACCCGGTCGTGCCGACGGGACGGTAGGCGAAGCTCACCTGGGCGAAGGTGTTCTCGGCCACCGCTGCGCCGATCTCGGCGCGACCGCCGACGACGCCGCCCGCGGACGGTGACGTCAGCACGACGGCGGGCGCCTGCTTGCGGTGGCCGAGGTTCTTCGTCGCCTTCCACACCGACACCGACAGCGGCGGCACGGTGACGGTGACGCGGCCCTCGGCGTCGGTCCTCAGCCTGCTCGTCCGAGCCGTGGACGGGCCGGAAGCGGCCCTTGCCTGGTACGTCGCGACCGTGGCCGACTTCGCCTCGGTCGAGTTGTTGGCCGCCACGAGGTACTCGACCTGGTCGTCCGCGTCGACGCGGCTGACGACGAAGAGACCCGCGCCGTTCGACGCGTAGCGGTGCACCTGGGCGCCGTCGGCGAGCGCCGGGTGCTCGGCGCGCAGCGCACCCATCGCCGAGATCGACTGGTACAGGGGGTGGCTCGGGTTGAAACGGTCCTTGCTGCCACCTTCGGGATCGCCGATCACGACGTCGTCGTTGTACGACGCCACCTGGCTGGCGAACATGTCCTGGCGGGCGTCCTTGTCGCCACCGTCGCCGATGAAGCCCTGCTCGTCGCCGTAGTAGACGACGGGCTGGCCGCGCAGCACGTACATCAGCTCGTGGGCGAGCCGGTCGCGCGCCATGCAGCTCGTCGCCGGAGAAGCCGGACCCGCTCAGCATCATGCCGACCCGGCCCATGTCGTGGTTGCCCAGGAACGTGGGCAGCTGGTAGGCGTTCGAGTCGGTGTCGGTGTAGTAGTCGTCGCCCGCGAAGAGGTCGCGCAGCCCGACCGTCGGCTTGCCCTTGGCGAAGTCGGCGGCCGACGCCTGGAAGCCGAAGTCGAGCGTCGCCGGCAGCTTGCCGGTGGTCGTGTACCGGCTCATGAAGTCCGGGCGGGCGTCGAAGACCTCGCCGAACATGAAGAAGTCGTCGTTGCCGGCGGCCTCGGCGGCCTCCATCACACGCGGCGAGAAGGTCTGCCAGAACTCCATGTTCACGTGCTTGACGGTGTCGATCCGGAAGCCGTCGATGCCGAACTCGGCCCAGGTCGAGTAGATGTCGCCCATGCCGTCGACGACCTCGGGTCGTTCGGTGAACAGGTCGTCGAGCCCGATGAAGTCGCCGTACTCGCTGTTCTCGCCGACGAAGGTCGAGTCACCGCGGTTGTGGTACATCGTCCGGTCGTTCAGCCACGCCGGCACCCTCACCTCGGCGTCCGACGGCGTCCGGAAGGTCGGCGTGTACGGGAAGGACGTCTCCGCGTCGAGCGCCGGGAAGTCGTCGCTACCCGCGTAGTCGCGGTCGTCGAACGGGGTGCCGGACGCGTCGCGGTACGGCTCGTCCGCCTTGGAGATGTAGCCGTACTCCCCCTCGGCGTAGTCGATGACGTCGGCCGTGTGGTTGGTGATGATGTCGAAGAAGACCTTCATCCCGCGGTCGTGGGCCGCGTCGACGAGCTCCTTCATGTCGTCGTTGGTCCCGAGGTGGGGGTCGATCTGCGTGAAGTCCGTGATCCAGTACCCGTGGTACCCGGCGCTGGCGTCCGCGCCTGACCCCTGGACGGGGCGGTTCTTGAACGACGGGGTCAGCCAGATGGCGGTCGTGCCCAGGCCCTCGATGTAGTCGAGCTTGCCGGTGATCCCGTCGAGGTCGCCCCCGTGGTAGAAGCCCTTGTCCGTCGGGTCGAACCCGGTCTCCAGGCGACCACCGGTGAGCCCACCCGCGTCGTTGGCCGTGCTGCCGTTCGCGAACCGGTCCGCCATCACGAAGTAGAACTGCTCGCGGGTCAGCGGCTCCCGCAGCGAGTCGCCGACGATCGTGCGGTCCGCCGGGTCCCGCGGACCCGACAGCGTCGTGGGACGGATCCCCAGCCGGTGCGTGCCGTGGTCGTAGCTGACCTCGAGCGTCGCGGGGCCCTCGAGCACGAGCGGGATGTTGGCGCCGTCCCGCGCACCGCCCGCACCGTAGTTCTCGTCCCAGCTGCCGCCGACGGTCACCTTCAGCTCGTAGCTGCCCGCCGGCACCTCGAAGGTGGAGCGGTAGACGGTCGAGGGCGAGTCGCCGGGTGCCGGGTCGGGCAGCAGCGCGCTCGCCTCGCACGCCGGGTCCCAGTCGCCCGGGCAGCCCGAGCTCGCTCTGCACCGACCCCGCCAGCACGACCTGCAACGGCGGGCTCGGCGGACGCGGCGGACGCGGCGACCGGGGTGACGGCGCTGAGGAGGGACACCGCGAGGGCCGCTCCCGCCAGGGACCCGATGACGCGTCGACGCGCGATGATGACGGTGGTTCATGGCTGCTCCAGGGGACGACGCTGTCCGACATGGGGGGGACCGGGGTTACGGGCTGTACGGGGGATCCGGCCAGAACGTACGCCGCTGCGGGTGAAAGCAGAAGACCTCAGCCGCAAGAAGTTGCAGAAACCTTCGCATGGCCGTGCTCAGCGACTCCGGACGACACGTCCCTCGTCCCACACCGGCTCGGTCGACTCGACCACCTGCCCGTCCGCCCGGAAGACCAGGAACCGTTCGAACGCGCGAGCGAACCAGCGGTCGTGCGTGACCGCGACGACCGTTCCCTCGAAGGCGTCGAGCCCCGCCTCCAGCGCCTCCGCGGACTCCAGGTCCAGGTTGTCCGTCGGCTCGTCCAGCAGCAGCAGCGTCGCGCCCGGAGAGCTCGAGCAGCAGGATCTGGAGCCGCGCCTGCTGCCGCCCGGAGAGGGTGTCGAAGACCTGCTCGGCGGACCCTGCCAGCTCGTAGCGGTCGAGGGCCCGGCTGGCCTGCTCGCGTGCCCATGCCGTCCCGGTGCTCGTCCCCCCGGTGCAGGATCTCGAGCAGCGTCCGGCCCGCGAGGTCGGGCCTCGTGTGGGTCTGCGCGAACCAGCCCGGCCGGACTCGGGCGCCCAGCCGCACCGATCCCGTGTGCGCGACGGGCTCGATCACCACGTCGCCGACCGGACGGTGCTCGGGTCGGGGTCGCTCCCACCGCGGGCCAGCAGTCGCAGGAAGTGCGACTTGCCGGAGCCGTTCGACCCCAGCACGGCGACCCGGTCACCGAACCAGAGCTCGGCGTCGAAAGGCTGCATCAGCCCGGTCAGCCCGAGCCGCTCGGCGACCACGCCGCGCGCTTGCCCGTCCGGCCACCGCGCAGTCGCATCGTCACCTGCTGGTCCGGCGGCCGCGCCTCGGGAGGACCGGCCTCCTCGAAGCGGCGCAGCCGGGTCTGTCGCCGACTGGTAGCGCGAGCGCCATGTCCGAGTTGTAGGCGGCCTTCTGCTTGTACATCAGCATCTGGGCACGCAGCTTGGAGTGCTCCTCGTCCCATCGTCGCCGCAGCTCGTCCAGGCGTGCGAACCGCGCGACACGCGCCTCGGCCCACCCGCCGAACGACCCGGGGTGTACCCAGAGGCTGCTGCCTGCAGCACCGGGTTCGAGGGTGGCGACGCGCGTCGACACGCGGTGCAGCAGCGCGCGGTCGTGGCTCACGAGCAGCACGGTCTTCGGCGACGACACGAGCCGCTCCTCGAGCCACTGCTTCGCAGGCACGTCCAGGTAGTTGTCGGGCTCGTCGAGCAGCAGCACCTCATCGGGTCCCCGCAGCAGGGCCTCGAGCACCAACCGCTTCTGCTCTCCCGCCGGACAGGGTGCGCACCTCCCTCCAGCGCGCCCGCTCATAGGGAACACCCAGTGCCGCGACTGTGACCGTGTCCCAGAGCGTCTCGGCCTCGTAACCGCCGGCGTCGGCGTAGTCGGCGAGCGTCTGGGCGTACCTCATCTGGGTCTTCGTGTCGTCGCGCTCCATCATGCGAGCTCCGCCGCGTCGACGGCCTCGACGGCCGCACGCACCGCGGGGGGCGCGACCGACACCAGCAGATCGCGCACGGTCGTCGCGTCGCGCAGGGAGCCGACGAACTGGCGCATCACACCGAGCCCACCGCTGCGCGTGACGGCTCCCCGGTGGGGTGCAGGTCACCGGAGATGATGCGCATCAGCGTCGTCTTGCCGACACCGTTCGGACCGACCAGCGCGGTGACCGAGCCGTCACCGACGCGCAGCCCGATGTCATCGAGCAGGGGACGGCCGTCAGCGAGGTCGTACCCGATGCCGTTGACGTCGATGTGTCCCACGGTCAGACAGTGTGCGGCGCCGACGGCTCGCCGTCACGCGGATTCGCCGCCGCACGCCGCCGCTCGACCCGCTCCCGCGTCGGCACCCGCCACGGATGAAGACGGCGCCGACGGCTCCGACACCGAGGACGAGGGTGCGTATCACCCAGCACGTCGATGAGCAGGGCCGAGAGTCCCACGGCGACGACGAGCGTGCCGATCGCGAGCGACCTTGGCCCGCGCGAGGCATGCCCAGCCCGTCGCGGTAGTCGCGCACCAGCGGACCGAAGCGGGGCAGGTCGAGCAGCCAGGTCTCGAGTCGGGGGCTCGACCGGGCGAAGCAGGCGGCGGCGACGATCAGGAACACGGTGGTCGGCAGGCCCGGCACGACGACACCGACGCCGCCGACCCCGAGGCTGACCAGCCCCCCGACGAGCCAGAGCCAGCGCAGCGGACCCGCGAGCTGGAGCGGATCGCTATCGGCTCATGCCCGTCGGGTCCGCGACCGGCGTGCCCGCTCGGCCAGCAGCGTCGCCGCCGGGTACCCGACCTCCTCGAGGGTCAGGCCGTGCGGCAGGGACGACCGGGACGGCACTGGTCCCGCGCGCCCGCCGCAGCAGGACGCCGCCGGCCAGCCCGGGCCGCCGGGTGCCGTCGCCCCCGCGACCGGGACACACCGACGAGTGCGCGGACCATGTGGTGGCAGAACGCGTCCGCGCGCACGTCCGCGACGACCAGCCCTGCCTCCGGACTCAGTCCTCGGCCACCACCGGAGCACCTGGAGCGTGCGGATCGTCGTCGCGCCCTCACGCGGGCGGCAGAACGGCAGGAAGTCGTGCTCCCCCACCAACGGCGCGACGGCCTCGCCCATCGCCGTCCACGTCGAGCCTGCGGCCGGGCTTGAGCCAGAGGACGTGTCCCGCGCTGCAGCGGGTCCCGCGGCGAGTCGGTCGTCGGCCAGCCGGTACCGGTATCGGCGCCACACCGCCGAGAAGCGCGCGTCGAAGCCTACCGGCGCCTCGGCAGCCGAGCGCACCACGACGTCGGGCGGCAGCACGCCGGCCAGGCGCCGGACGAGCGACTCCAGGAGCGCGGGCCGAGCGACCCCGGGCAACGCGTCGCCAGGCCGCCCCGCTCGACGTCGACGTGCGACCACCTGGCCGCGGGCGTGCACGCCCGCGTCGGTGCGGCCGGCGACCGTCACTCGCTGGCCCTCGGCGGCGGCAGCAGCCGGCCGAGGGCCGCGGTCAGCTCGCCCTCGACGGTGCGCAGTCCCGGCTGGGACGCCCACCCGGAGAACGCCGTACCGTCGTAGGCGAGGTCCAGCCGGACGCGGACGAGCCCGGTCCCTCCCGCGTCGGAGGAACCGGGCTCGTCAGGTGTCACGGCACTGACCGTCGACGGACGTGCGTCGACGACGGCTCAGGCCTTGGTGTCGCCGGCCTCGTCGGTCGTCGCGGCCTCGTCGGTCGCCGCAGCCTTGCGGCCTCGTCGGTCGTAGCGGCCTCGTCGGCCTCGTCGGTCGTAGCGGCCTCGTCGGTATCGACCGGCTCGGCGGTGAGCGGCGGCCTTGTCCTTGGCGGACCGCTGGGTGGCGGCCTCGGCCTCACGCACGGTCGCCTTCTTCGGCGAGAGCGGCTCGAGCACCAGCTCGATCACGGCCATCGGGGCGTTGTCGCCCTTGCGCGGCCCGATCTTGGTGATGCGGGTGTAGCCACCCTGACGCTCGGCCATGGCCGGGAGCGATCTCGGTGAAGAGGAAGTGCACGACGGACTTGTCACGCACGACGGTCATCACCCGACGCCGGGACGCGAGGTCCCCGCGCTTGGCGAAGGTGACCAGCCGCTCGGCCAGCGGGACGCAGACGCTTGGCCTTGGCCTCGGTGGTGGTGATGGACCGGTGCTCGAACAGCTGCGTCGCCAGGTTCGACAGGATCAGCCGCTCGTGCGCGGGTCCGCCGCCGAGACGAGGTCCCTTGGTGGGAGTGGGCATCGGTGTTCAGTCTCCTCGATGAGCGGGCCCTCAGGTGCGAGGGCCAGCGGCTTACGTCAGGGCGATCAGTACTGCTCGTCCTCGGCGAAGGACATGTCGTCGTCGTAGCTGTCGACCACGGCGCTCGGGTCGAACCCGGGCGGGCTGTCCTTGAGCGCGAGGCCCATGCCGACGAGCTTGGCCTTCACCTCGTCGATGGACTTGGCACCGAAGTTGCGGATGTCCAGCAGGTCGGCCTCGCTGCGGGCCACGAGCTCGCCCACCGTGTGGATGCCCTCGCGCTTGAGGCAGTTGTACGACCGGACGGTGAGGTCCAGCTCCTCGATCGGCAGCGCCAGGTCGGCAGCCAGGGCGGCGTCGGTCGGGGACGGGCCCATGTCGATGCCCTCGGCCTCGACGTTCAGCTCGCGGGCGAGGCCGAAGAGCTCGACCAGCGTCTTGCCGGCGCTGGCCATGGCGTCGCGCGGCTGCGTCGACGGCTTGGTCTCGACGTCGACGACGAGGCGGTCGAAGTCGGTGCGCTGCTCGACGCGGGTGGCCTCGACCTTGTAGGTCACCTTGAGGACCGGCGAGTAGATCGAGTCGACCGGGATCCGGCCGATCTCGGCGTCGCTCGACTTGTTCTGCACGGCGGACACGTAGCCGCGTCCACGCTCGACGGTCAGCTCCATCTCGAGCTTGCCCTTGCCGTTCAGCGTCGCGATGTGCAGGTCGGGGTTGTGCACCTCGACACCGGCCGGCGGCGCGATGTCGGCGGCGGTGACGGCGCCGGGGCCCTGCTTGCGCAGGTACATCACGACGGGCTCGTCGTGCTCGGACGAGACGACGAGAGCCCTTGAGGTTGAGGATCACCTCGGTGACGTCCTCCTTGACGCCGTTGACCGCGGAGAACTCGTGCAGCACACCGTCGATGCGGAGGCTGGTCACGGAGGCGCCGGGGATCGACGACAGGAGGGTGCGGCGGAGCGAGTTGCCGAGGGTGTACCCGAAGCCGGGCTCGAGCGGCTCGATCACGAACCGCGAGCGGTACTCGGAGATCGGCTCCTCGGAGAGCGAGGGGCGCTGTGCGATCAGCACGGTGGTCGTCCTTTCCTGCAGGGCCCGCTATTTGACCCGTGCACGCCCCCGTGGGGGCACCCGGCAGGCATCCGTCCGCCTGCCGGGTCTGTCGTCCGAGCCGCGGGATGCGACCCGACGACACGGGTCCCGACGCCGCCACGAGGGCGGCGCCGGGGTCCGGTCACTTCGAGTAGAGCTCGACGATCAGCTGCTCCTGCACCTGGGTGTCGATCACCTGGCGCGCGGGCAGCGCGTGCACGAGGACGCGCATCTTGTCGGACTGCACCTCGAGCCACGCCGGCACGGTGCGCTCGCCGGCCTCGGCGCGGGCGATGACGAAGGGCGTCATCTCCCACGACTTCGGCCGGATCTCGACGATGTCGTTCTCGCTGACCCGGAAGCTCGGGATGTCGACCTTGTGGCCGTTCACCATGACGTGGCCGTGGCGCACGACCTGGCGCGCCATGTCACGGGACTTGCCGAAGCCGGCGCGGTAGACGACGTTGTCGAGCCGCGACTCCAGGATGCGGAGCAGGTTCTCGCCCGTCTTGCCCTGGCGGCGGTTCGCCTCCTCGTAGTACCCGCGGAACTGCTTCTCGAGCACGCCGTAGATGCGCGCGCACTTCTGCTTCTCGCGCATCTGCAGGAGGTACTCGCTCTCCTTGGTGCGCGCCCGGCCGTGCTCGCCCGGGGGGTAGGGCCGGATCTCGATCGGGCACTTCGGCGAGTCGCACTTCGCACCCTTGAGGTACAGCTTGGTCTTCTCGCGGCGGCAGCGCTTGCAGTCAGCGCCGGTGTATCGCGCCATGTTGTCTCAGATCTCCTTCGAGGCTTCGCGGTGTCAGACGCGCCGGCGCTTGGGCGGGCGGCAGCCGTTGTGCGGACTGGGGGTGACGTCCTGGATCGAGCCCACCTCGAGGCCGGCGGCCTGGAGCGAGCGGATCGCGGTCTCGCGACCGGAGCCGGGACCCTTGACGAAGACGTCGACCTTGCGCATGCCGTGCTCCTGGGCACGGCGCGCGGCGGCCTCAGCGGCCATCTGCGCGGCGTACGGCGTCGACTTGCGCGAGCCCTTGAAGCCGACCTGGCCGGCGGAGGCCCACGCGATCACTGCCCCGGCGGGGTCGGTGATGGACACGATGGTGTTGTTGAAGGTGCTCTTGATGTGCGCCTGGCCGAAGGAGATGTTCTTCTTCTCCTTGCGGCGGGGACGGCGCGCACCGGAAGCCTGTCGGCTCTTGGGGGGCATTGGCTGGTTCTCTCCTGAAGGATCCGGGTGAGCCTCGTCGGCTCGGAAGGCTTCCCGCTGGTGCGGGAGGGGGTTGGCGCGTTCGGTCTGTCTCTCGACTCCCGCGGCCTGAGAGTGGACTTACTTGCGCGCGGCCTTCTTCTTGCCGGCCACGGTGCGCTTGGGACCCTTGCGGGTTCGCGCGTTGGTCTTGGTGCGCTGTCCGCGCACCGGGAGGCCACGACGGTGGCGCAGACCCTCGTAGCAGCCGATCTCGACCTTGCGGCGGATGTCGGCAGCCACCTCGCGGCGAAGGTCACCCTCGACCTTGAGGTTCGTCTCGATGTAGTCGCGGAGGGCGACCTGCTCGGCGTCGCCCATGTCCTTGACCCGGAGGTCGGGGCTGATGCCGGTCGCGGTGAGCATCTCCTTCGCGCGGGTCCTGCCCACGCCGAAGATGTAGGTGAGCGCCACCTCTAGCCGCTTGTCGCGGGGGAGGTCGACGCCGACGATGCGTGCCATCGTTCTGACTGTCTCCTGTAGCCGTCCGGAGGTCTGGTGCAGCACCGGTCCCGGCGGCCGGCCGTGGCCGGTCCGGGTCCCCGGCCTCCGGGCCGGGGGTGACGTCCCGCGCCGCCGAGGCGGAGGGGGTCGGGTGCTGCGGGTCTAGTGCGGTCGTTCAGTCGTGCCTGTGGTGCGTGGTGCTCCGTCTCAGCCCTGGCGCTGCTTGTGGCGCAGGTTCTCGCAGATCACCATGACCCGGCCGTTGCGGCGGATCACCTTGCACTTGTCACAGATCTTCTTGACGCTCGGCTGTACCTTCATGGCTGTCCCTCGCCCGTGCCGGTCCGGCGGCTGTCGCCGCAGCCGGGTCGGGTGCGTTGTGGTCCGACGGTTACTTGTAGCGGTAGACGATGCGGCCGCGGGTGAGGTCGTACGGGCTCAGCTCCACCACGACCCGGTCCTCGGGAAGGATCCGGATGTAGTGCTGGCGCATCTTGCCCGAGATGTGGGCCAGGACCTTGTGTCCGTTGGACAGCTCGACCCTGAACATGGCGTTCGGCAGTGCCTCGACCACGCTTCCCTCGATCTCGATGACCCCGTCCTTCTTGGCCATGTCCTCCGCTTACTGCTCAGCCCGCCGTAGCGGGGTTCCGGGTGTGAAGGCTCGTCCTGGCCGGACCACGAAGGCCGGGGGACGGACCTGCCGGATCCACTCGGGAACCAGCATTGGCGCACGTGTGACAGGCGTCCTGCCGCGCCGAACCAGCCGCGGGGCAACGGGCGGGACGAAGATGATTCGTGAGCCGACGCATCAGCCTACGGCATGGCCCCCCTGAGCACGAAATCGTGCCTGGAGGGGGGCGGCTGCTCAGGCCAGGGGCGCGACCTGGATCCCGAAGGGCGCCAGGCCGGACTCTCCCCCGTCGGCGGCCGTCAGCACCCACAGCCCGCCGTCTGTCACGGCGACGGTGTGCTCCCAGTGGGCCGCGCGCGACCCGTCGGCCGACACCACGGTCCAGTGGTCGTCCGTCACGTCGGTGTCGGCGGTGCCGCGCGTGAGCATGGGCTCCACGGCCACGCACAGGCCCGTGCGCACCGTCGGGCCCCGGTCCCGGGTGCGGTAGTTGAGCACCTCGGGCGCCATGTGCATGGCCGTGCCGATCCCGTGGCCCGTGTACCCCTCGACGATGGCGAAGCGGCCACCGGCCTCCGCCTCCACCAGGTCCTGGACGGCGGCACCCACGTCCCCCAGCCGTCGCCCGACGGCGAGGGCGGCGATGCCGGCCCACAAGCGACCGCTCGGTCACGCGCGAGAGCTCGACGTCGATCGGGTCAGCCGCCGACTCGGGACCGACGACGACGGTGAGCGCGGCGTCCCCGTGCCACCCCTCGACCACGGCGCCGCAGTCCACCGACACCACGTCCCCGGCGTCGATCACCCGCGGTCCGGGGATCCCGTGCACGACCTCGTCGTTGACCGAGACGCAGGTGACGGCCGGGAAGGGAGGGTGCCCGTACCCACGGAAGTTCGACGTCGCGCCGGCCGCGGCGATGACCGCCTCGGCCGCGGCGTCGACGTCAGCGGTGGTGGCACCCGGCACGGCGGCCCCACGAGCCGCGGCCAGCGCCTCCGCCACCACCAGCCCGGCCCGCCGCATCACGCGGATCTGGTCCGGGGTCTTGTACTCGATGCGCTCGCGCCCGAACACGCCGGCGTCAGGACCGACGCTGCTGGGCGTCGGCGATGTCGAGGGCGGAGTAGATCCGCTCCGAGACCTCGTCGATCTCCCCGAGACCGTCGACCTGCACCAGCAGGCCGCGGTCGCGGTAGATCTCGACCAGCGGGGCCGTCTGCTCGGCGTACACGTTCTGCCGGTTGCGGATGACCTTCTCGGTGTCGTCGCTGCGACCGTCGGTCTCGGCACGCTTCAGCAGGCGCGCGACCACCTCGTCGGTGTCCACGGTCAGCTCGAGCACCTCCTCGAGGGGGTGTCCCTGCTCGTCCAGGATCTCGTCGAGCTCGCGGACCTGGTCGACCGTGCGGGGGTACCCGTCGAGCAGGAAGCCGCCCTGTGCGTCGTCCTCGGCCAACCGGTCGCGGACGAGGTCGTTGGTGATCTCGTCGGGCACGTAGCCGCCCGAGTCGAGGATGTCCTTGACCTGCAGGCCGAGCGGCGTCTCGTCGCGCACGTTCGACCGGAAGATGTCCCCCGTCGAGATGGCCGGGATGCCGTAGTGCTCGGCGATCTTCTTGGCCTGCGTGCCCTTACCGGCACCGGGGGGTCCCAGGATGATCAGTCGCATCAGCGGAGGAACCCTTCGTAGTGCCGCTGCTGCAGCTGCGACTCGATCTGCTTCACCGTCTCGAGGCCGACACCCACGATGATGAGGATCGAGGTCCCACCGAACGGGAAGTTCTGGTTGGCGTTGACCAGCACGAGGGCGACCAGCGGGATCAGCGCGACGATGCCGAGGTACAGCGCACCTGGCAGCGTGATCCGGTCGAGGATGTACGCGAGGTACTCGGCGGTCGGACGGCCGGCCCGGATACCGGGGATGAAGCCGCCGACACGCTTGATGTTGTCCGCCACCTCGTCGGGGTTGAAGGTGATCGACACGTAGAAGTACGTGAAGAACACGATCAGCGCGAAGTACGCGACGATGTAGATCGGGTGGTCACCGCGCACCAGCGTGGTCGTTGATCCAGACCACCCACTCCGGCGGGACCTCGCCCTGCGCCGGCGTGTTGAACTGGGCGATCAGGGCGGGCAGGTAGAGCAGCGACGAGGCGAAGATGACCGGGATGACGCCGGCCATGTTGACCTTGATCGGGATGTAGGTGCTCGAGCCGCCGTACATCTTGCGGCCCACCATGCGCTTCGCGTACTGGACGGGGACGCGGCGCTGGGACTGCTCGACGAAGATGACGAGCGCGACGATGACCAGACCGATCGCGATCACGAGCGCCATCACGCCCCAGCCGAGGTTGGGGTCCTGGCCGATCGCGAGCAGGGAGCCGGGGAAGCCGGCTGCGATGGACGTGAAGATCAGCAGGGACATGCCGTTGCCGACGCCGCGCTCGGTGATGAGCTCACCGAGCCACATCACGAAGCCGCGTACCGGCGGTCATCGTCATCACCATCAGCAGGATGGTGGTGAGCGAGTCGTCGGGGATGATCTCCTGGGCGAGAGCGCAGTTCGGGAACAGGCTGCCGGAGCGCGCGACCGCGACGAAGGTGGTCGACTGCAGGATCGCCAGCCAGATGGTCAGGTAGCGGGTGTACTGCGTGAGCTTCGCGGTCCCCGACTGCCCCTCCTTCTTGAGGGTCTCGAACCGTGGGATCACCACCGTGAGCAGCTGCACGATGATGCTCGCCGTGATGTACGGCATGATCCCGAGCGCGAAGATCGACAGCTGCAGGAGCGCGCCGCCGCTGAACAGGTTCACCAGGCCGAGCAGGTCGTTGCCCTCGCCCCCGCCCGTCGGGTCGAGGCAGGTCTGCACGTTGGCGTAGTTGACGCCCGGGGTGGGGATGAAGGACCCCAGCCGGAAGAGCGCCATGATCGCCAGGGTGAACAGCAGCTTGCGCCGCAGGTCGGGCGTCTTGAACGCCCGAACGAATGCGCTGAGCACGGGTCCTCCTGCTCCGCCCGGTCGAGGCGGATGGTTCGTCGATGACTTGGACCATATCGCGCTACGGCCGCACCTCAGGCAGTGCCTGGGATGCGGCCGGAGCGCGAGCGGAGGGACCTGTGCTGGTGTGCGGCGGGGACCGCCGTCACGGACGCAGGCCCACCCTGGTCAGAGCTGGGTGGTCGAGCCGCCCGCGGCGGCGATCTTGTCCTTGGCCGAGGCCGAGAACGCGTGCGCGGTCACGTCGACCGACACGGTGATGTCACCCGTGCCGAGCACCTTGACCTTGTGGCCCTTGCGCACGGCGCCCCGCTCCACCAGCTCGTCGACCGACACGTCGCCGCCCTCGGGGAACAGCTCGGAGAGCCGCTCGAGGTTGACGACCTGGTACTCGGTGCGGAACGGGTTCTTGAAGCCGCGGAGCTTCGGAAGCCGCATGTGCAGGGGGGTCTGGCCACCCTCGAAGCGCTCAGGCACCTGGTAGCGCGCCTTCGTGCCCTTGGTACCGCGCCCGGCCGTCTTGCCCTTGCTGCCCTCGCCTCGACCCACGCGGGTCTTGGCGGTGCGGGCACCGGGGGCCGGACGCAGGTGGTGCACCTTCAGCGCGTGCACCTTCTCGACCGAGGTCTCGGTCTCGTTCTCAGTCTTCTTGGCCATCTCAGTCCACCTCCTCGACGGCGACCAGGTGCGTCACCGTCGCGACCATCCCGCGGATCTCGGGACGGTCCTCCTTGACCACCACGTCGCCGATGCGCTTCAGCCCGAGGGTGCGCAGCGTGTCGCGCTGGTTCTGCTTCCCGCCGATCCCGGAGCGGGTCTGGGTCACCTTGAGCCGGGCCATCACGACCCCATCCCAGCGGCCCGGGCGCGCAGCAGCGCGGCCGGGGCGACGTGCTCGAGGGGCAGGCCACGGCGGGCCGCGACGGACTCGGGACGCTCGAGGCCCTTCAGCGCGGCCACGGTCGCGTGGACCACGTTGATCGCGTTGTCCGAACCGAGCGACTTGCTGAGCACGTCGTGGATGCCGGCGCACTCGAGCACCGCGCGGACCGGACCGCCGGCGATGACACCGGTACCGGGGGACGCGGGCTTGAGCAGCACGACACCGGCCGCCGCCTCACCCTGGATCGGGTGGGGGATGGTGCCCTGGATGCGGGGGACCTTGAAGAAGCTCTTCTTGGCCTCCTCGACACCCTTGGCGATGGCGGCCGGGACCTCCTTGGCCTTGCCGTAGCCGACGCCGACGGAGCCGTCGCCGTCGCCCACCACGACCAGGGCGGTGAAGCTGAAGCGACGGCCGCCCTTGACGACCTTGGCGACGCGGTTGATCGCCACCACCCGCTCGATGTACTGGTTCTTGTCGGCGGCGTCGCCGCGACGGTTGTCGCGGCCGCCGCGGCCACCGCGCTCACCGCCGCGGTCGTTGCCGCCGGCGCCGGTCCCGGTGTTGGGGCCTCCCGCGCCTCGGCGCTGGGTTCCAGGCATGTTGGCTGTCCTTCTCTCTCGCAGTCTCGGGTCGACCGTCAGAGGGTGAGCCCGGCTTCGCGGGCTCCCTCGGCGACGGCGGCCACTCGGCCGTGGTAGCGGTTCCCACCGCGGTCGAAGACCACGGTCTCGACACCCGCGGCCTTGGCGCGCTCGGCGACGAGCTCACCGACCTTCTTGGCCTTGGCGGTCTTGTCGCCGTCGAGCGAGCGCAGGTCGGCCTCCATCGTGGAGGCGCTGGCCAGGGTCTTGCCGACGGTGTCGTCGACCACCTGCACGAACAGGTGACGCGTGGAGCGGTTGACGACCAGGCGCGGACGCGCACCGGTGCCAGACAGCTTCTTGCGCAGGCGCAGGTGACGACGGCCCCGGGCGCGTACCGAGCCCGTGCCCTTCGTCCTCAGTGAGTTGGCCATTACTTCCCAGCCTTTCCGACCTTGCGGCGGATCTGCTCGCCGGCGTACCGGACGCCCTTGCCCTTGTACGGGTCGGGCTTGCGCAGCTTGCGGATGTTCGCGGCGACCTCGCCCACCTGCTGCTTGTCGATGCCCTGCACCGACAGCTTGGTGGTGCCGTCCACCGTGAACGTGATGCCCTCGGGGGCGGACACGAGCACGGGGTGGCTGAAGCCCAGGGCGAACTCGAGGTTCGAGCCCCTGGCCATCACGCGGTACCCGGTGCCCACGATCTCGAGCTTCTTCTCGTAGCCCTCGGTGACGCCGACGACCATGTTGGCCAGCAGCGAACGCGTCAGACCGTGCAGCGAGCGCGAGAGGCGCTCGTCGTTCGGACGCTTGACCTCGAGCGTGCCGTCATCGCCCTTGGCGACGACGATGGGCTCAGCGACGGTGTGGCTCAGGGTGCCCTTGGGACCCTTCACGGACACCTGCTGGCCGTCGATGCTCACCTCGACGCCGGACGGAACCGGCACGGGGAGCCTGCCGATGCGGCTCATGCTTCCTCCTCCGGTTACCAGACGTAGGCGAGGACTTCCCCGCCTACACCCTGCTTGTTGGCCTGCTTGTCGGTCAGCAGGCCGGACGACGTCGAGATGATGGCCACGCCCAGGCCGCCCAGCACGCGGGGCAGGTTGGTGGACTTGGCGTAGACACGCAGACCCGGCTTCGACACCCGCCGGACGCCCGCGATGGAACGCTCCCGGTTGGGGCCGAACTTCAGGTCGATGGTCAGGGTCTTGCCGACCTCGGCATCGGTGACCTTCCAGCCCGCGATGTATCCCTCGGCCTGGAGGATCTCCGCGATCCTCGACTTCAGCTTGCTGTACGGCATGGCCACCTCGTCGTGGTACGCCGAGTTGGCGTTCCTCAGACGGGTCAGCATGTCCGCGATGGGGTCGGTCATGGTCATCGGGCTCTTCCGCCCTTCCTCGCCGTGGTTTCCCGCCCGGAACGGACAGGGACCTGCGGCGCTGGGTTCTTCAACAGAGGGATTACCAGCTGCTCTTGGTCACACCGGGCAGCTCGCCGGCGTGGGCCATCTCGCGAAGGCACACGCGGCAGAGCCCGAACTTGCGGTACACCGAGTGCGGACGCCCGCACTTCTGGCACCGGGTGTAGGCGCGCACGGCGAACTTCGGCTTGCGCGCCGCCTTGTTGATCAGTGCGGTCTTCGCCACGTCAGTTCTCCTTGAAGGGGAAGCCGAGGCGGCGCAGCAGCGCCCGTCCCTCGTCGTCCGAGGTCGCGGTGGTCACGATCGTGATGTCCATGCCCCGGACCCGGTCGATGCGGTCCTGGTCGATCTCGTGGAACATCGACTGCTCGTTGAGACCGAAGGTGTAGTTGCCGTTGCCGTCGAACTGCTTCGGCGACAGGCCGCGGAAGTCGCGGATGCGGGGCAGCGCGAGCGACAGCAGCCGGTCGAGGAACTCCCACATCCGGTCGCCCCGCAGCGTCGTGTGGGCGCCGATCGGCATCCCCTCGCGCAGCTTGAACTGGGCGATCGACTTGCGGGCGCGGGTCACCTGAGGCTTCTGTCCGGTGATCGTGGTCAGGTCGCGGATCGCGCCCTCGATGAGCTTGGAGTCGCGCGCGGCGTCACCCACACCCATGTTGACGACGACCTTGACCAGGCCCGGGACCTGCATGGGGTTGGCGTAGCCGAACTCCTCGCGCATCCCCGAGGCGATCTCCTCGCGGTAGCGGGCCTTGAGCCGCGGACCGGCGTAGCTGGTGGTGGTCTCGGTCATCAGATGTCCTTACCGGAGCGTCGGGCCACGCGCACGCGGACCGTGCGCTCGTGGCCGTCACGCTCGACCGTATCGGTGCGGGTACCGACCCTGGTCGGCTTCTTGCTGTTCGGGTCGACCAGCATCACGTTGCTGATGTGCAGGGGGGCCTCGTGGGTCTCGATGCCACCGGTGCGGGCGCCGCGGCCGGTCGAGCCGACCTTCTTGTGCTTCTTGACGCGGTTCACGCCCTCGACCAGCACCCGGTTGCGCTCGGTGTCGACCTCGATCACCTTGCCCTGCTTGCCGCGGTCGCCGCCCCGCGCGGGGGTGGCGCCGGTGATGACCTGCACGAGGTCACCCTTCTTGATCTTGAGCTTCACCATGGTCAGAGCACCTCCGGTGCGAGCGAGATGATCCGCATGAACTTCTTGTCACGCAGCTCGCGACCCACCGGGCCGAAGATGCGCGTACCACGCGGGTCCCCGTCCGTCTTGAGGATCACGGCCGCGTTCTCGTCGAAGCGGATGTACGAGCCGTCGGGCCGGCGGCGCTCCTTGCGGGTGCGCACGATGACCGCCTTGACGACCTCGCCCTTCTTGATGTTGCCACCGGGGATGGCGTCCTTGACGGTCGCCACGATGACGTCTCCGATGCCGGCGTAGCGGCGGCCGGAGCCGCCGAGAACGCGGATGCAGAGGATCTCCTTGGCACCCGTGTTGTCGGCGACCTTCAGTCGCGACTCCTGCTGAATCACTGTCTCACTCCTGTTGTCGCGCCGGTTCTCTGATCAAGAGCCTGGCGGAACGGATGGGGCTGTCGGATGGGGGCGCTGTCGCGGACCCGACCGCTTGCGTTGGCTCGGGCCCTACTTGGCCTTCTCGAGGATCTCGACCACGCGCCAGCGCTTCGCGGCCGACAGGGGGCGGGTCTCCATGATCCGCACGCTGTCGCCGACGCCGCACTGGTTCTGCTCGTCGTGGGCCTTGACCTTGCTCGTGCGGCGCATGACCTTGCCGTAGAGCGGGTGCTTGACCCGGTCCTCGACAGCCACGACGACGGTCTTGTCCATCTTGTCGCTGATCACGTAGCCACGGCGGGTCTTGCGGTAGCCGCGGGTCTCCTCCGCCGCCTCGCCCGAGATCTTCGTCCGCTCTTCTGCGTCACTGCGTCCTCACTCACTGGGCACCGCTCTCGGTGCTACCGGTCTCGCTCGCCGGGACGCCGATACCCAGCTCGTGCTCGCGCATGATCGTGTAGATCCGGGCGATGTCGCGGCGCACCGCGCGCAGACGCCCGTGGCTCTCCAGCTGGCCGGTGGCCGACTGGAAGCGGAGGTTGAACAGCTCCTCCTTGGCCTTGCGAAGCTCCTCGACGAGCCGCTCGGGCTCGAACGTGCGCAGCTGCTCGGCCGCCAGGTCCTTGGATCCGACCGCCATCACCCTTCACCACCCTCGCGCCGCAGGAAGCGGCACTTCATCGGGAGCTTGTGGATCGCCAGGCGCATCGCCTCGCGAGCCACGTCCTCCGGGACGCCCGACAGCTCGAACATCACGCGCCCGGGCTTGACGTTGGCGATCCACCACTCCGGCGAACCCTTTCCGGAACCCATGCGGGTCTCGGCGGGCTTCTTGGTCAGCGGACGGTCGGGGTAGATCGTGATCCACACCTTTCCGCCTCGCTTGATGTAGCGGGTCATCGCGATACGCGCCGCCTCGATCTGGCGGTTGGTGACGTAGGCCGGCTCGAGAGCCTGGATGCCGTAGTCACCGAACGCGATCGCGGTCCCGCCCTTGGCAGCACCCGACCGCTTGGGGTGGTGCTGCTTACGGTGCTTCAACCGACGGGGAACCAGCATGGGTCAGCCCTCCGAACCGGTGCTCGGGGCGGCCTGTGCCGGCGCCTCGCCGGCCTGTGCCGCGCTGGTGTCACCGGCGCCCTGGGCGGCCGGTGCGGACTCGGCCGCCGCGGGACGACGACCACGCGCGGGACGCTCGGCCCGGTCGCGGCCGGGACCACGCGGCGCACGCGGGGCCTGGGCCTGCTGGGCGGCGAGCTCCTTGGCGGTGACGTCGCCCTTGTAGATCCAGACCTTGACGCCGATGCGGCCGAAGGTGGTCTTCGCCTCGTAGAAGCCGTAGTCGATCTGCGCGCGCAGCGTGTGCAGCGGCACACGACCCTCGCGGTAGAACTCCGACCGGCTCATCTCGGCGCCACCCAGACGACCCGAGCACTGCACACGGATGCCCTTGGCGCCCGCGCGCTGCGACGTCTGCATGCCCTTGCGCATGGCGCGACGGAACGACACACGGCTCGACAGCTGCTCGGCGATGCCCTGGGCCACCAGCTGCGCATCCGTCTCGGGGTTCTTGACCTCGAGGATGTTCAGCTGCACCTGCTTGCCGGTCAGCTTCTCCAGCTCGCCGCGCAGGCGGTCGGCCTCCGCGCCGCGGCGGCCGATGACGATGCCCGGACGCGCGGTGTGGATGTCGACGCGGACGCGGTCACGCGTGCGCTCGATCTCGACCTTGGAGATGCCAGCGCGCTCCATGCCGCTGGACATGAGGCCACGGATGGCCACGTCCTCCTTCACGTAGTCGCGGTACCGCTGGCCGACCTTGGTGCTGTCGGCGAACCACCGCGACTTGTGGTCGGTGGTGATGCCCAGCCGGAACCCGTGCGGGTTGACCTTCTGTCCCACTAGGAGTTCCTCCCCTTCGGAGCGGCCTTCGCGGCCGGCGCCTTCTTGGCGGTCGTCTTCTTCGCGGTGGCCGTGGAGGCCGTGGCCGTCGTCGCGTCGACTTCTTGGCCGTCGACTTCTTGGCCGTGGACTTCTTGGCCGTGGACTTCTTGGCCGTGGACTTCTTGGTGGTGGCCGGCTGCGCGGGCTTGCGGCCGGAGCCGGTCACCGGAGCCTTGGTGGCCTTCACGCCGTCCTCGGCCGCGCCCACGACCACGGTGATGTGGCTGGTGCGCTTGCGGACCCGGAACGCACGCCCCTGGGCGCGCGGACGGAACCGCTTCATCGTCGGGCCCTCGTCCACGTACGCGGTGTGGACGACCAGCTCACGCTCGTCGAAGGCCACAGAGGCCTCGTCGGCCTTCACCCGTGCGTTGGCGATCGCACTGGCGACCACCTTGTACACCGGCTCGCTCGCCGCCTGCGGTGCCCACTGCAGCACCGCGAGCGCGTCGCTCGCCTGGCGGCCACGGATGAGGTCGACGACGCGCCGAGCCTTCTGGGGCGTGACACGGACGTACCGCGCCTGCGCCTTGGCTTCCATCGCTTGTCCTACCTTCTCGTCTCTTCGCCGGAGAGGCTCGTCGTCACTGACCCGGGGGTCAGCGGCGACGGCCCTTCCGGTCGTCCTTCTCGTGGCCACGGAAGGTCCGCGTGGGGGCGAACTCGCCGAGCTTGTGCCCGACCATCGACTCCGTGACGAACACCGGGACGTGCTTGCGGCCGTCGTGCACGGCGAGCGTGTGACCGAGCATCTCCGGCACGATCATCGAGCGCCGGGACCAGGTCTTGATGACGTTCTTGGTCCCCTTCTCGTTCTGGACGTCCACCTTCTTCTGCAGGTGGTCGTCGACGAAGGGGCCCTTCTTCAGGCTGCGAGGCATGGTGATGGGCTCCTATCAGCGCTTCTTGCGGCGACGTCGGACGATCTGTCGGTCACTGGCCTTGTTGGGCTTGCGGGTCCGGCCCTCGGGCTGGCCCCACGGGCTGACCGGGTGGCGACCACCGGAGGTCTTGCCCTCACCACCACCGTGCGGGTGGTCGACAGGGTTCATGGCCACACCACGGACGGTGGGACGGCGACCCTTCCAGCGCATGCGGCCGGCCTTGCCCCAGTTGATGTTCGACTGCTCGGCGTTGCCGACCTCGCCGACGGTGGCGCGGCACCGCACGTCCACGTTGCGGATCTCGCCCGAGGGCATCCGCAGCTGGGCGTTGGGGCCCTCCTTGGCGACCAGCTGCACCGAGGTGCCGGCCGAGCGGGCGATCTTGGCTCCGCCACCGGGGCGGAGCTCGATCGCGTGCACGACCGTACCGACCGGGATGTTGCGCAGCGGCAGGTTGTTGCCGGGCTTGATGTCGGCACCCGCGCCGTTCTCGACGGTGTCACCCTGCTTGAGCTTGGTGGGGGCGACGATGTAGCGCTTCGTCCCGTCCACGTAGTGCAGCAGCGCGATCCGGGCGGTGCGGTTCGGGTCGTACTCGATGTGAGCGACCTTGGCCGGCACGCCGTCCTTGTCGTGGCGTCGGAAGTCGATCACCCGGTAGGCGCGCTTGTGGCCGCCGCCGTGGTGCCGGGTCGTGATCCGTCCGGTGTTGTTCCGGCCACCGGACTTGGTCAGCGGGCGGACCAGCGACTTCTCCGGCTCGGACCGGGTGATCTCGACGAAGTCGGCGACGGACGAGCCGCGTCGGCCCGGTGTCGTCGGCTTGTACTTGCGGATTCCCATGGTGAGTCAGTCCTCGTCAGTTCTCGGTACTCGACGCCCCGGTCAGGAGACCGGGCCCCCGAAGATGTCGATGGTGCCCTCGCTGAGCGTGACGATCGCGCGCTTGGTGTCCTTGCGCTTGCCGGGCGCCGAAGCGCGTGCGACGCGTCTTGCCGGTGCGGTTCAGCGTGTTCACGGACGCGACCTTGACGCCGAAGATCTTCTCGACGGCGATGCGGATCTCGGTCTTGTTCGCGCGGGGGTCGACGAGGAACGTGTACTTGCCCTCGTCGAGCAGCCCGTAGCTCTTCTCCGAGACGACCGGCGCGAGCAGGACGTCGCGGGGGTCCTTCTGGACGTTGAACAGCGTGCTCACTTGTCGCCCTCCTCGTCGGCCTTGGCCTTCTTGGTGGCCTTGGCCGGCTTCGCGGTGCTGACCGGCTTGTCCTCGGCCTCGACCGGCGCCTCGACCTCGGACTCGCTCGCGACGGCCTTGGCACCCTTGCCGGTGCTCGGACCGGCGAGGAACGCCTGCAGCGCGCTCTCGGTGAAGACCACGTCGTCGGAGCACAGCACGTCGTAGGTGTTCAGCTGGTCGCTGACGAGCAGGTGGACGCGGTCGGCGTTGCGCAGGCTCTTCCACGAGACCTCGTCGCCACGGTCGAGGACGACGAGCACGTTCTTGCGGCTCGCCACGTTCGCCAGGGCCTTGATCGCGTCGCCGGTGGACGGGGCGCTGCCGGAGACCAGCGAGCTGACCACGTGCACGCGGCCGTGGCGCGCCCGGTCCGAGAGGGCACCGCGCAGGGCGGCGGCCTTCATCTTCTTCGGGCGTGCGCTGGCTGTAGTCACGCGGCGTCGGGCCGTGGACGACGCCACCGCCGGCGAACTGCGGGGCGCGGGTCGAGCCCTGACGGGCGCGACCGGTGCCCTTCTGCTTGTGGGGCTTGCGTCCACCGCCCCGGACCTCGCCGCGGGTCTTGGTGGAGTGCGTGCCCTGACGTGCGGCAGCCAGCTGGGCCACGACGACCTGGTGGATCAGCGGGACGTTGGTCTGCACGTCGAACACCTCGGCGGGCAGCACGACGGTGCCGCTCTTCTTGCCGGTGGCGTCGACGACGTCGACCTCGGCCCCCTGGGAGGCGTCGCTGTTCTTCTTGACGGCGGTGGCCATCTCAGGCTCCCTTCACGGTCTTGGCGGCCGCGCGCACGAGCACGACGCCGCCGCGCGGGCCGGGGATGGCGCCCTTGACCAGCAGCAGGCCGCGCTCGGCGTCCACCGCGTGCACGGTCAGGTTCTGCGTCGTCTGGCGCTCGTGGCCCATCCGACCGGCCATCCGCATGCCCTTGAAGACACGACCCGGGGTGGCGCAGCCACCGATCGAGCCCGGCTTGCGGTGGTTGCGGTGCGCACCGTGCGAGGCACCCACGCCGTGGAAGCCGTGACGCTTCATGACGCCGGCGGTGCCCTTGCCCTTGGTGGTGCCGGTGACGTCGACGACCTGGCCGGCGGAGAAGACCTCGACGGTCAGCTCCTGACCGAGCTCGAGGCCGTCGGTGGCGGCGTCACGCAGCTCGACCAGGTGCCGGCGCGGGGTGACCCCGGCCTTGGCGAAGTGCCCGGCGAGCGGCTTGGTGACCTTGCGGGGGTCGATCGCGCCGAACGCGATCTGGACACCCGAGTAACCGTCCGTCTCGGCGGTGCGCAGCTGCGTCACGACGCAGGGACCGGCCTCGACGACGGTCACCGGAACCAGTCGACCGGCCTCGTCCCACACCTGGGTCATGCCCAGCTTGGTGCCGAGGAGCCCGGTGACCGTGCCCACGGTGGCGTCTGTAGCGGTAGTCATCTGGGGTTCCTCAGAGCTTGATCTCGATGTTCACGTCCGCGGGCAGGTCGAGTCGCATCAGCGAGTCGACGGCCTTCGGCGTGGGGTCGATGATGTCGATGAGCCGCTTGTGCGTGCGCATCTCGAAGTGCTCGCGGCTGTCCTTGTACTTGTGGGGCGACCGGATGACGCAGAAGACGTTCTTCTCCGTCGGCAGCGGCACCGGCCCCACCACCGTCGCACCAGCCCGGGTCACCGTGTCGACGATCTTGCGCGCCGAGCTGTCGATGACCTCGTGGTCGTAGGACTTGAGCCGGATGCGGATCTTCTGTCCCGCCATGGCGTCGTCTGACTCTCTCTCGTCGTACCGCTGTATGTGGTCCCGGACCGTTCCCGTTCCGACCCCCGCGCTCGGGCGTGTCGCACTTCGCGGCGCGCAGTGGCGCCTGCACCCGTGCGGTGCTGCCCTCGTCGGAATGGTCGGCCCGGTCGTGCTGCGTGATCCGGGCGCCGGCGCTGGGGCACCTTCTCCCCCACGAGACCGCGTGATCGCCGTCGTCGCGTGCGCCGGACAACCTGTCCAGTGTGCCAGAGGCGCGAGGCCTTTGGCCAATCCGCACCGGCAGGGGCCGGTGGGACGGACAGGGCGTGAGCACGCCGGTGGGCGCCGCCTCAGGCGGCGCCCACCGGGTGGTCACTTGAGGATCTTGGTGACCCGGCCGGCCCCCACGGTGCGGCCGCCCTCGCGGATGGCGAAGCGCAGGCCCTCCTCCATGGCGATGGGCTGGATGAGGTCGACCTTCATCTCGGTGTTGTCGCCGGGCATGACCATCTCGGTGCCCTCGGGCAGCGAGATGACGCCGGTGACGTCGGTCGTCCGGAAGTAGAACTGCGGACGGTAGTTCGCGTAGAACGGGTTGTGACGGCCGCCCTCGTCCTTGCTGAGGATGTAGACGTTCGCCTCGAACTCCGTGTGCGGGGTGATCGGTGCCCGGCTTGCAGATGACCTGGCCGCGCTCCACCTCCTCGCGCTTGGTGCCGCGGAGCAGCAGACCGACGTTCTCGCCCGCACGGGCCTCGTCGAGCAGCTTGCGGAACATCTCGACGCCGGTGACCGTCGTCTTGGTCGACTTCTCCTTGATGCCGACGATCTCGATCTCCTCGTTCACGTTGAGGACACCGCGCTCGACACGACCGGTCACGACGGTGCCGCGGCCGGTGATGGTGAAGACGTCCTCGACGGGCATGAGGAAGGGCTTGTCGACGTCGCGCTCCGGGTCCGGGACGGACTCGTCGACGGCCTCGAGCAGGTCCTCGACCGACTTGACCCACTGGGCGTCGCCCTCGAGGGCCTTGAGGCCGGAGACGCGGATCACGGGGACGTCGTCGCCCGGGAACTCGTACGCGGACAGCAGCTCGCGGACCTCGAGCTCGACGAGCTCGAGGATCTCCTCGTCGTCCACCATGTCGGCCTTGTTGAGCGCGACCAGCAGGTAGGGCACGCCGACCTGACGGGCGAGCAGCACGTGCTCACGCGTCTGCGCCATCGGACCGTCGGTCGCGGCGACCACCAGGATCGCCCCGTCCATCTGGGCCGCGCCCGTGATCATGTTCTTGATGTAGTCCGCGTGACCGGGGGCGTCGACGTGCGCGTAGTGACGCTTCTCGGTCTGGTACTCGACGTGCGCGATGTTGATCGTGATCCCGCGCTGCTTCTCCTCCGGCGCCTTGTCGATCTCGTCGAACGGCGTGAAGGGGTTCAGGTCGGGGTACTTGTCGTGCAGCACCTTGCTGATAGCTGCCGTCAACGTGGTCTTGCCGTGGTCGACGTGACCAATCGTGCCGATGTTGACGTGCGGCTTAGTCCGCTCGAACTTCGCCTTACCCACGGGGGGTCCTCCTTGGAGCTTGTCGTGTACGCCGTCCGCTGCGGACGCAGTCGGATCGAACGAGGGGGGAGTGTAGCCACCGGGCCGGGGCCCGGTGACGGGGTGCGGTCAACCCTGCGTCAGCAGGACCTCACTCACCCCTGGTCTTCTTGATGATCTCCTCGGCCACCGCGCGGGGGACCTCGGCGTAGCTGTCGAACTGCATCGAGTACACCGCGCGACCCTGGGTCTTCGACCGCAGGTCACCGACGTAGCCGAACATCTCGGACAACGGGACGAGCGCCCGGACGACCTTGGCGCCGCTCGCGTCCTCCATGGCCTGGATGTGGCCACGGCGGCTGTTGAGGTCACCGATGACCTCGCCCATGTAGTCCTCGGGGGTACGGACCTCCACGGACATCACGGGCTCCAGCAGCACCGGGTCGGCCTGCCTGACGGCCTCCTTCAGCACCATCGAGCCGGCGATCTTGAACGCCATCTCGGACGAGTCGACGTCGTGGTACGCGCCGTCCAGCAGCGTCGCCTTGACACCCACGAGCGGGTAGCCGGCGACGACGCCGAGCTCCATCGCGTCCTGGATGCCCTTGTCGACGCTGGGGATGTACTCGCGCGGCACCCGACCGCCGGTGACCTTGTTGACGAACTCGTACATCTCGCCGTCGGCGGTGTCCAGCGGCTCGATGGCCACCTGCACCTTGGCGAACTGTCCCGAGCCACCGGTCTGCTTCTTGTGCGTGTAGTCGATCTTCGGGACACCGCGACGGATCGTCTCGCGGTACGCCACCTGGGGCTTGCCGACGTTGGCCTCGACCTTGAACTCGCGACGCATGCGGTCGACCAGGATGTCGAGGTGGAGCTCGCCCATCCCCTTGATGATGGTCTGGCCGGTCTCCTCGTCGAGCTGCACCTGGAAGGTCGGGTCCTCCTCGGCCAGCTTCTGGATCGCGGTGCCCAGCTTCTCCTGGTCGCCCTTGGTCTTCGGCTCGATGGCCACCGAGATGACCGGCTCGGGGAAGGTCATGGACTCCAGGACGACCTGGTCGCTCGGGTCGCACAGGGTGTCACCGGTGGTGGTGTCCTTCAGGCCGATCATCGCGTAGATGTGGCCCGCCTGCGCCTCGTCGACCGGGTTCTCCTTGTTGGAGTGCATCTGGAAGAGCTTGCCGATGCGCTCCTTCTTGCCCTTGGTCGAGTTGACCACCCCGGAACCGGCGCCGACCCTGCCCGAGTACACCCGGACGTAGGTCAGCTTGCCGAAGAACGGGTGCGTCGCGACCTTGAAGGCCAGTGCGGAGAAGGGCTCGGTCGAGTTCGGCTTGCGGACGATCTCCTTCTCCTCGTCGCGCACGTCGTGGCCGATCATCGGCGGCACGTCGAGCGGGGACGGGAGGTAGTCGAGCACCGCGTCGAGCATGGGCTGAACGCCCTTGTTCTTGAACGCCGAGCCGCAGAGCACGGGGTAGAGCTCGCTGGCGACCGTCATCGTGCGGATCGCGCCCTTGATCTCCTCGGGCGTCAGCTCCTCGCCGCCGAGGTACTTCTCCAGCAGCTCCTCGTCGGACTCGGCGACCGTCTCGAGCAGCGTGTGCCGGTACTCGGCGGCCTGCTCGGCGAGGTGCTCGGGGATCTCCTCGACCTCGTACGCCTCGCCCTTGCCGGTGTCGCCGCGCCAGGTGAGGGCGCGCATGTAGACGAGGTCGACGACACCGATGAAGTCGTTCTCGGCGCCGATCGGCAGCTGGACCACGAGCGGCTTGGCGCCGAGGCGCTCCACGATCGTCCGGACGGTGAAGAAGAAGTCGGCTCCGAGCTTGTCCATCTTGTTGACGAAGCAGATGCGCGGGACGTCGTACTTGTCGGCCTGGCGCCACACCGTCTCGGACTGGGGCTCGACGCCCTCCTTGCCGTCGAAGACGGCGACAGCACCGTCGAGCACCCGCAGCGACCGCTCGACCTCGACCGTGAAGTCGACGTGGCCGGGCGTGTCGATGATGTTGATCTGGGTGCCCTCCCAGAAGCAGGTGGTCGCCGCGGAGGTGATGGTGATCCCGCGCTCCTGCTCCTGCTCCATCCAGTCCATCGTGGCTGCGCCGTCGTGGACTTCACCGATCTTGTAGTTGATCCCGGTGTAGAACAGGATCCGCTCGGTGGTGGTCGTCTTGCCGGCGTCGATGTGCGCCATGATGCCGATGTTGCGGACCTTCGTGAGGTCGGTCAGCACGTCCTGTGCCACGGTGGCAAGCCTCTTTCCTCAGCGTGTCAGTGGGGCGGCGCCTGCCAGCGGGTGCGGGCAGGGGACGCCGCGGTCACCAGCGGTAGTGCGCGAAGGCCTTGTTCGAGTCGGCCATCTTGTGGACGTCCTCGCGCCGCTTCACAGCCGCGCCGAGGCCGTTGCTGGCGTCGAGGATCTCGTTCATCAGGCGCTCGGTCATCGTCTTCTCGCGGCGGGCCTGGGCGTACCCGACCAGCCAGCGCAGCGCGAGCGTGGTCGAGCGGCCGGGCTTCACCTCGACGGGCACCTGGTAGGTGGCACCACCGACGCGACGGCTCTTGACCTCGAGGGCCGGGCGGACGTTGTCCATCGCGCGCTTGAGCGCGATGACCGGGTCCGTACCGGTCTTCTCGCGGGCACCCTCGAGGGCGCCGTAGACGATGCGCTCCGCGGTGGACTTCTTGCCGTCCTGGAGCACCTTGTTCACCAGCTGGGTCACCAGCGGCGAGTTGTAGACCGGGTCGATCACGAGTGGCCGCTTGGGGGCCGGGCCCTTGCGGGGCATCAGCTCTTCTCCTTCTTCGCGCCGTAACGGCTGCGAGCCTGCTTGCGGTTCTTGACGCCCTGGGTGTCGAGCGACCCACGGATGATCTTGTAGCGGACACCCGGCAGGTCCTTCACGCGGCCGCCACGCACGAGCACGATCGAGTGCTCCTGCAGGTTGTGGCCGACGCCGGGGATGTACGCGGTGACCTCGATGCCGCTGGACAGCCGCACGCGGGCCACCTTGCGCAGTGCCGAGTTCGGCTTCTTCGGGGTGGTCGTGTACACCCGGGTGCACACGCCGCGACGCTGAGGGCTGCCCTTGAGGGCAGGGGTCTTCTGCTTCGCGACCTTGTCCTGGCGGCCCTTGCGCACCAGCTGCTGGATCGTGGGCACTACGTCTCCGTCTGTCGTCTCGCGGTGTGGGTCGTGCTCGGGTCATGCGGTGGTGCCGGTCTGGAACTGGTTCCCGGTCGGCGGCGGGGTGTGCACCCCGCGGTCGGGCGTGTCGGCCGCTCCCCCACGTCTGCGGCGGTGGACGCCGTGTGGTGGTCGAAGCGCCGTGCCCGCTGCGTGCTCGACTTCAGCGCGACGGCGGCGGGCGTGGCCGACGGCCCGGGCGAGCCCAGGCAACCGGTCAAAGGTACCGGCTCGTGCGCGGGAGCGTCAAAAGCGCTCCCCCGCACGAGCCGGGCCCCGTGGTGGGTGGGACCGGTCAGCGGAACGGACCGGTCTCGAACTCCTCGAGCGGCACCGCCTGGCCCGAGCCGACACCGAAGTGCTGGTAGTCGATCTCGTCGTAGCCGGGCATGGCGTACATCGCCGCCTTGGCCTCCTCGGTGGGCTCGACCTTGACGTTGCGGTAGCGCGCCAGGCCGGTACCCGCCGGGATGAGCTTCCCGAGGATCACGTTCTCCTTCAGGCCCAGCAGCGAGTCGCTGCGCCCGTTGAGCGCCGCCTCGGTGAGCACCCGGGTGGTCTCCTGGAAGGAGGCCGCCGAGAGCCACGAGTCGGTGGCCAGCGAGGCCTTCGTGATCCCCATCAGCTCGGGACGTCCGGCGGCCGGCTGGCCACCCTCCGCCACGACCCGACGGTTCTCGGTCTCGAAGCGGCCGCGCTCGGCCAGCTCGCCCGGCAGCAGGTCGGCGTCACCCGCGTCGATGATGGTCACCCGGCGGAGCATCTGCCGGACGATCACCTCGATGTGCTTGTCGTGGATGCCGACGCCCTGGCTGCGGTAGACGACCTGGACCTCGTCCACGAGGTGCTTCTGCACCGCGCGCGGCCCGAGGATCCGCAGCACCTGCTTGGGGTCGATGGCGCCGGCGACGAGCTGCTCGCCGACCTCCACGTGCACGCCGTCCTCCACCAGCAGCCGCGAACGACGCGACAGCGGGTGCTCGATGACCTCGGACCCGTCGTCCGGGGTGATCGTGAGGGTGCGTGACCGGTCGGTCTCCTCGATGGTGATGCGACCCGCGACCTCCGCGATCGGAGCCATGCCCTTGGGGGTACGGGCCTCGAACAGCTCCTGCACACGCGGCAGACCCTGGGTGATGTCACCACCGGTGGTGGCCGCACCACCGGTGTGGAAGGTCCGCATCGTCAGCTGCGTGCCGGGCTCGCCGATCGACTGGGCGGCGATGATGCCGACCGCCTCGCCGATGTCGACGATCTTCCCGGTGGCCAGCGAGCGGCCGTAGCAGCGTGCGCACGTCCCGACCTTCGACTCGCAGGTCAGCACCGAGCGCACCTTGATCTGGGTGACGCCCGCGGCGACGAGCTGGTCGATGAGCACGTCGCCGACGTCGGCTCCGGCCGAGGCCAGCACCGAGCCGTCGTGCTCGACGTCGCTCGCGAGGGTGCGCGAGTAGACGCTGGTCTCGACGTCCTCGTGACGGCTCAGTCCGTTCGAGCCCTCGACGGCGATGACCTGGGTCAGGCCGCGCTCGGTGCCGCAGTCCTCCTCGCGGACGATGACGTCCTGCGACACGTCCACGAGACGACGGGTCAGGTACCCGGAGTTGGCGGTACGCAGCGCGGTGTCGGCCAGCCCCTTGCGGGCGCCGTGGCTGGAGATGAAGTACTCCAGCACGGAGAAGCCCTCGCGGAAGTTGTGCTTGACCGGCCGCGGGATGATCTCGCCCTTGGGGTTGGCCACCAGACCGCGCATGCCGGCGATCTGACGGACCTGCATCCAGTTACCGCGGGCACCGGAGGTGACCATGCGGTAGACCGAGTTGTCCTCGGGCATCGACTTCTGCAGCTCGGCCGCCACGTCGTTGGTGGCCTGCGTCCAGATCTCGATGAGCTCCTGACGGCGCTCGTCGTCCGTGATCAGACCCAGCTCGAACTGCTGCTGGACCTTCTCGGCCTTGTCCTCGAACGCGTCGAGGATCTTGGCCTTGCCGGGCGGGGTGACGACGTCGGCGATCGAGATGGTCAGGCCCGAGCGGGTGGCCCAGTGGAAACCGGCCTCCTTCAGTGCGTCCAGCGTCGCCGCCACCTGCACCTTCGGGTACCGCTCGGCCAGGTCGTTGACGATCGTCGACAGGCGCTTCTTGTCGACCTGCGCGTTCACGTAGACGAAGTCCTCGGGAAGCGTCTCGTTGAAGAGCGCACGACCCAGCGTCGTCTCGAGCAGGACCGGGTCGCCGGCCTGCCAGTCCTCACCGAGGTCGGTGCCGGCGGGCGGGACGACACCCTGGAGGCGGATGCGGCAGGTCGCGTTGACGTCCAGCTTGCGGGCGTCGAAGGCCATGATCGCCTCGGACACCGAGCTGAACACACGGCCCTCACCCTCGGTCCCCTTCTTGTGCGCCGTGAGGTGGAAGAGCCCGATGATCATGTCCTGGGTGGGCATGGTCACCGGCCGGCCGTCGGCCGGCTTGAGGATGTTGTTGCTCGACAGCATGAGGATGCGCGCCTCGGCCTGGGCCTCGGCGGACAGCGGCAGGTGCACCGCCATCTGGTCACCGTCGAAGTCGGCGTTGAACGCGGCGCACACCAGCGGGTGGATCTGGATGGCCTTGCCCTCGACCAGCTGGGGCTCGAAGGCCTGGATGCCCAGACGGTGCAGGGTCGGTGCGCGGTTCAGCAGCACCGGGTGCTCGGTGATGACCTCCTCGAGCACGTCCCACACGTGTCCGTACCGCGCGTTGTTGCCGCCTGCGCGCTCGACCATGCGCTTCGCGCTCTTGATGTTCTGCGCGTGGTTGAGGTCGACGAGCCGCTTCATGACGAAGGGCTTGAAGAGCTCGAGGGCCATCTGCTTGGGCAGACCGCACTGGTGCAGCTTCAGCTGCGGGCCGACGACGATGACCGAACGGCCCGAGTAGTCGACGCGCTTGCCGAGCAGGTTCTGACGGAACCGGCCCTGCTTGCCCTTGAGCATGTCGGACAGCGACTTGAGCGGCCGGTTGCCCGGGCCGGTGACCGGACGACCACGACGGCCGTTGTCGAACAGCGAGTCGACGGCCTCCTGCAGCATCCGCTTCTCGTTGTTGACGATGATCTCGGGCGCGCCGAGGTCCAGGAGCCGCTTGAGGCGGTTGTTCCGGTTGATCACGCGCCGGTAGAGGTCGTTCAGGTCCGAGGTGGCGAAGCGGCCACCGTCGAGCTGGACCATCGGGCGCAGGTCCGGCGGGATCACCGGGACGGCGTCCAGGACCATGCCGAGCGGCGAGTTGGTCGTGGTGAGGAAGGCGGAGACGACCTTGAGGCGCTTGAGCGCCCGGGTCTTCTTCTGGCCCTTGCCGGTCGCGATGATCTCGCGCAGCGACTCGGCCTCGGCGTCGAGGTCGAAGGACTCCAGACGCTTCTGGATCGCGGCGGCGCCCATCGAGCCCTCGAAGTACAGGCCGTAGCGGTCGCGAAGCTCGCGGTAGAGCATCTCGTCGCCCTCGAGGTCGGAGACCTTGAGCTTGGCGAACCGGTCCCAGACCTGCTCCAGACGCTCGATCTGCGCGTCGGCACGACGACGGATCGCGTTCATCTCGCGCTCGGCGCCGTCCTTGACCTTGCGGCGCGCGTCGGCCTTGGCACCCTCGGCCTCGAGCTCGGCCAGGTCGGCCTCGAGCTTGCGGGCCCGCTCCTCGACGTCCGAGTCCCGGCGGTCGGCGACCTGCTTCTTCTCGACGTCCATGTGCGCCTGGAGCGACGGGAGGTCGCGGTGACGCGACTCCTCGTCGACCGACGTGATCATGTAGGCCGCGAAGTAGATGACCTTCTCGAGGTCCTTCGGGGCCAGGTCGAGCAGGTAGCCCAGACGGCTCGGGACACCCTTGAAGTACCAGATGTGCGTGACGGGCGCGGCCAGCTCGATGTGGCCCATCCGCTCACGGCGCACCTTGGCGCGAGTGACCTCGACGCCGCAGCGCTCGCAGATGATGCCCTTGAAGCGGACGCGCTTGTACTTGCCGCAGTAGCACTCCCAGTCACGGGTCGGGCCGAAGATCTTCTCGCAGAAGAGCCCGTCCTTCTCCGGCTTGAGCGTGCGGTAGTTGATCGTCTCCGGCTTCTTGACCTCGCCGTGCGACCAGGTGCGGATGTTGTCGACCGAGGCCAGGCCGATGCGGAGCTCATCGAAGAAGTTCACGTCCAGCAAGACGTTTCCTGCTTTCTACTCTGTGGTTCTGCGAGTGCGGGGCGAGGGGTGCCGGGACGCTCGGACCGGGGGCCGGCCGTGAGCGTCCCGGCGCGTCTCACACCTCTTCGACGCTGCTCGGCTCGCGCCGGGACAGGTCGATGCCGAGCTCTTCCGCAGCGCGGAAGACGTCGTCGTCGGAGTCCTTCATCTCGATGGACGTGCCGTCGCTGGAGAGCACCTCGACGTTCAGGCACAGCGACTGCATCTCCTTGATGAGCACCTTGAACGACTCGGGGATGCCGGGCTCGGGGATGTTCTCGCCCTTGACGATCGCCTCGTAGACCTTGACCCGGCCGGAGACGTCGTCGGACTTGATCGTCAGCAGCTCCTGCAGCGCGTAGGCGGCGCCGTAGGCCTCCAGGGCCCACACCTCCATCTCACCGAACCGCTGACCACCGAACTGGGCCTTACCGCCGAGCGGCTGCTGGGTGATCATCGAGTACGGCCCGGTCGAGCGCGCGTGGATCTTGTCGTCGACCAGGTGGTGGAGCTTCAGGATGTACATGTAGCCGACGGCCACGCTCTCCGGGAACGGCTCGCCGGAGCGGCCGTCGAAGAGGCGGGCCTTGCCACCGTTGTCGATCAGGCGGACGCCGTCACGGGTCTCGAGGGTCGAGCTCAGCAGACCGGTGATCTCGTCCTCGGCGGCACCGTCGAACACCGGCGAGGCGACCGGGGTGCCCGGCGCGACCTCGCGGTGCGCCTCCGGGATGCCCTTGGCCCAGTCGGGGTTCCCCTCGATCTTCCAGCCGCGCGAGGCGGCCCAGCCGAGGTGGATCTCCAGCACCTGGCCGACGTTCATCCGGCCCGGCACGCCGAGCGGGTTGAGCACGATGTCGACCGGGGTCCCGTCCTCGAGGAACGGCATGTCCTCGACGGGCAGGATCTTGGAGATGACGCCCTTGTTGCCGTGGCGGCCGGCCAGCTTGTCGCCGTCCGTGATCTTGCGCTTCTGCGCCACGTAGACGCGCACCAGCTGGTTGACACCCGGGGGCAGCTCGTCGCCCTCGTCGCGGTCGAACAGCTTGACGCCGATGACCGTGCCGGACTCGCCGTGCGGGACCTTGAGCGAGGTGTCGCGCACCTCGCGCGCCTTCTCGCCGAAGATCGCTCGCAGCAGCCGCTCCTCGGGAGTCAGCTCGGTCTCACCCTTGGGCGTGACCTTGCCGACCAGGATGTCGCCGGGGACGACCTCGGCGCCGATGCGGATGATTCCCCGCTCGTCGAGGTCGGCCAGCACCTCCTCGGAGACGTTCGGGATGTCCCGCGTGATCTCCTCGGCACCCAGCTTGGTGTCGCGGGCGTCGACCTCGTGCTCCTCGATGTGGATCGAGGAGAGGACGTCGTCCTGGACGATCCGCTGGGACAGGATGATCGCGTCCTCGAAGTTGTGACCCTCCCAGGACATGAACGCGACGAGCAGGTTCTTGCCGAGCGCGAGCTCGCCGTTGTCCGTGGACGGACCGTCGGCGAGCACGCCGCCGGCCTCGACCCGGTCACCCTCGTCGACCACGACGCGCTGGTTGTACGAGGTGCCCTGGTTCGACCGCTTGAACTTGGCCAGCCGGTAGCTGGTCGTCGTCGCGTCGTCGTTGGTGACGGTGATGAGGTCCGCCGACACCTCGCTCACGACGCCGGCCTTGGTGGCCACGAGCACGTCACCGGCGTCGACGGCGGCGCGCCGCTCCATGCCGGTGCCGACCAGCGGGGCCTCGGCCTTGACCAGCGGCACCGCCTGACGCTGCATGTTCGAGCCCATCAGGGCGCGGTTCACGTCGTCGTGCTCGAGGAACGGGATCATCGCGGTCGCGACGGACACCATCTGGCGTGCCGAGACGTCCATGTAGTCGACATCGGCGCCGGGCACGAACTCGGTCTCGCCGCCCTTGGCGCGGACCAGCACGCGGTTCTCCGCGAAGTGGCCGTCCTCGGTCAGCGGCGCGTTCGCCTGGGCGATGACGTGCTCGTCCTCGGAGTCCGCCGACAGGTACTGGACCTCGTCGGTGACCTGGCCGTTGACGACCCGTCGGTAGGGGGTCTCCACGAAGCCGAACGGGTTGATCCGCCCGTAGCTCGACAGGGACCCGATCAGGCCGATGTTCGGGCCCTCCGGGGTCTCGATCGGGCACATGCGGCCGTAGTGCGACGGGTGCACGTCGCGGACGTCCATGCCTGCGCGGTCACGCGAGAGACCACCCGGGCCGAGCGCCGAGAGGCGGCGCTTGTGGGTCAGACCGGCCAGCGGGTTGGTCTGGTCCATGAACTGCGACAGCTGCGAGGTGCCGAAGAACTCCTTGATCGACGCCACCACGGGGCGGATGTTGATCAGGGTCTGCGGGGTGATCGCCTCGACGTCCTGGGTCGTCATCCGCTCACGGACGACGCGCTCCATCCGCGACAGGCCGGTGCGCACCTGGTTCTGGATGAGCTCGCCCACGCTGCGGAGCCGGCGGTTGCCGAAGTGGTCGATGTCGTCGACCTCGACGCGCACGTCGACGGGCTCGCCGTCACGCGTGCCCGCCATCGTGTCGCCGCCGGCGTGCAGCGTGACCAGCAGCTTGATCGCGCGGACGATGTCCTCGATCGACAGGACGCTGGCCGAGAGCGGCTCGCTCAGACCCAGCTTCTTGTTGATCTTGTAGCGACCCACCTTGGCGAGGTCGTACCGCTTGCCGTTGAAGTAGAGGTTGTCGAGCAGGTTCTGCGCGGCCTCCTCGGTGGGCGGGTCGCCCGGACGGAGCTTGCGGTAGATGTCGAGCAGCGCCTCGCGCTGGTCCGCGGTGTGGTCCTTCTCCAGGGTGGCCCGGATCGACTCGAACTCGCCGAACTCCTCGAGGATCTGCGACTCGGTCCAGCCCAGGGCCTTCAGCAGCACGGTGACCGACTGCTTGCGCTTGCGGTCGATGCGGACGCCGACCTGGTCGCGCTTGTCGATCTCGAACTCGAGCCAGGCGCCCCGCGACGGGATCACCTTGGCCGTGTAGATGTCCTTGTCCGAGGTCTTGTCGGGAGTGCGCTCGAAGTAGACGCCCGGGGAGCGGACCAGCTGTGAGACGACGACACGCTCTGTGCCGTTGATCACGAAGGTGCCGCGCTCGGTCATCAGCGGGAAGTCGCCCATGAAGACGGTCTGGCTCTTGATCTCGCCGGTCGTGGAGTTCATGAACTCCGCGGTGACGAAGAGCGGTGCCGCGTAGGTCATGTCCCGCTCCTTGCACTCCTCGAGGGAGTACTTGGCGGGCTCGAAGCGGTGGTCCCTGAAAGACAGGGACATGGAGCCGGAGAAGTCCTCGATCGGGGAGATCTCCTCGAAGATCTCCTCCAGACCCGAGGTGGTCGGGACGTCGGTGCGTCCCGCCTTGGTGGCGGCGGCCACCCTCTCCTGCCAGACCGCGTTGCCGAGGAGCCAGTCGAAGCTCTCGGTCTGCAGAGCCAGGAGGTCGGGGACCTCGAGCGGCTCACGGATCTTGGCGAAGGAGATGCGGCGAGATGCCGCAGAGGTGGTGCTGGGGTTGACGTCGGACGCGGTGCGCGAGGCGGCCAAAGAGGGGTCCTTCCACGGGCCTGCGGGTGTTACGAACGCACGCTGAGTGACCCGGGAGAAGGCACAGCACGAAGAGGCCTGGCAGTCACGGGATGGGACACACGGCAGCGCAAAGCGTCAGCGTACTCGCGCAGGGCGCGATTGTCCAAGCCGGTCCTCGGGAGCCACCTCGGCCCCATGGGGGGCCGGGGCGGCCAGGCCGCACGAGCACCGGTCGCGCGTCGATGGTGACCGTCCCCACGTCTCCCGTCAAGCACCTTCGTCCACCTGGGGACGAGCGTCCGGTTCGACCGGACGCCGCACCGCGGCGGCCGGGCCGTCACACCCGGACGGCGACCGTCACCTGCCACACCAACCCGCCGGACGCGGGCAGGACCCGCAGGCCGCGCTCAGCGACGGTGCCGAGCATCGCCTCCGGCGGGCGCACGAACACCCGGAACTCCTGGCCCAGCAGGCGGTGCACCAGGTTCTGCGTTCCCATGACCATCCGTACCGGGACCCGCGGGAGCGGGTAGCTGAACACCAGCAGGCGGCGGGCGGCGTCGGCGGCTGCGGTCAGCAGCCGACGGTGATCCGGGTAGCAGCAGACCACTCGGTTCAGCACCACGACGTCTGCGGGCTCGACGGCGTCCGGCTCGGCGGCGATGTCGAGCAGGCGCCGGTCCACGCGGCTTGTCAGCCCGGCCTCGGCGACCAGTGCGGCCGCCTGCTGCTCGTATGCCGCGGACAGCTCCAGGTTGGTCGCCCGGGCGGCGCCCCGTCGCAGCAGCTCCAGCTGCAGCCCGCCGACGCCCCCGCCGACCTCGAGCACGCTGGCCCCCGCGACCCCGTGCTCGACGACGACGTCGAGGATCGCGCGCGTCGTCCCGTCGAGGCCCTTGCGGCGGTAGGCCCGCGCCGACCGGCGCGCCGTGCCGGCGGAGAACATCCGGTCGCAGCCGCGCGGGTCGCAGCATCCGGACATGGAGACCTCCTCCCTCTTGCGCACGCGGTCGTCGCCGCGGCCGTGCCGTGGCCCGGGCCGCCGTCGGGGCGGCTAGCGCTCGAGCATGCCGGTGGCCTGACCGACCTCGACGCTACGCCGCGCGGCGCTGACGACTGCGCTACAGCGCGTCGACCTCCGACACGAGCCAACGGTCCTGTCCGTCGACGGCGGTCCGCACCATCGTGAAGCGCACGCGGTTCTGGTCCGTCTGCGGCTGGTCCAGGCGGTTCGACAAGGTCGTCTGGTCGACGAACACGAGGACGACGACCTCGTCGGGGGTCGCGGAGACCACGCCCGCCGTCAGCGCCTCTGCCTTGACCTGCGCCTGCGTCTGCGTGGCCACCTCGCGGATCGCGTTCTCGCTGGTCTGGGCGTACTCCTCCTTGAAGGTGCCCGTCGAGACGTCCTGCGCCGCGGCGAAGTCCTCGTCCAGCGTCTCGAAGTCGTAGGAGAGCACGACCTCGGCCGCCGACCTCGCCGCCGCGGTCGCTTCCGCACCGGAGTCAGCCAGCAGCTGCTGTCGGCGGTCGGCCACGAGCACGACCACGGCGGCCGTGACCAGCACCACGGCGAGCAGCACCGCCACGACCCGCAGCGCGAGCCCGGCACCTGACGGGCGACCCGAAGCCTCGGAGGACGCCATGTCCCCCGACGCACGCGGAGTCCAGAGCGGCGTCTTGACGGACGTGTCTCCGCTGCGGTCCTTGGCCGGCCGCTTCTGCAGGACGGGCGTGGAGACCGCGCTGGCGGGCCCCCGGTCCCTGCCGCGCTCCCCCGCCACGCGTCGACGGCCGCCGTTGCTGCTGCTCGCCGGGCTCACGGGGTTCCTCCGGTGGTGGTCGGCGCCGGCGTGGTGGGCGCCGCCGGCTCGGCCGGCGATCCCGGAGCCTGGATCGAGCTCGAGACGAACGTCAGCTGGCTCACCAGCCACCGGTCCCCCGTGCGGGTCAGGTCCATCTGCAGACGGTAGTGGCGCGGAGCGGGGTCCGGGCTGGACAGGTTGGTGACCTCGGTGTCAGCGACGACGAGGACCTGCGCGCTGTCCTCGTCCATGCTCACGAGGCCGGCCTCCGACACCGACCCCGTCGACACGGACTCGTTCTGCGTCACCAGGTCTCGCACCTGCTCGACCCCGGAGCCGAACTGCTCGCGGAAGTCCCCCGTGGCCCCGTCCAGCACGAGCTCGATGTCGTCGTCGAAGGTGCGGTAGTCGAGCGTCGTGAAGTTGACCGCGTGCTGCTTGGCCTCCTGCAGCACCTGACCCCGGCGTTCCTCCGCCGCGCGCTGCTCGAGCACGCCCGGGGCGGTCACGGCAAGGACCACGAGGGACGCCAGCAGGGCGAGGGCGGTCAGCACCGTCACGGCAAGGGTGACGCTCCGACGGCTCGGGCGGCCCACCCGGACGGTGGCCGCGGTCACGGGCTGCCTCCGAGCAGGAGGTGCTCGAGCGCCGCTGAGCCGGAGAGGCCTCCGGGCGCCGACCCGACCACGACGGTGGGTCCACGGCTGCCCGACGTGCCGAGGGACGGGGCTCCGCCGGCGCCGAGCAGGTAGCTGCTGGGCAGGGCGGACGCGGCCGTCGACCGCGAGTAGGGGGCGTTCTGCGACACCACGCACGTTGATCCCGCTCCCACGGGGCTCGGCGCACATCGCGCCGAGGTTGGGCTCACCCACCTGCCCGTCCTGCGCCTCCGGGCGCGAGCCCGACAGCGACGAGTAGCCACGTGTGCAGGGAGGAGGGTCGTTGGGGTTCATGGCCAGTCCGAAACGTGCCGCGTAGCGGCCCTCCGCGTTGCGCTGCACGACCGTGTACCCGCCTGCCACGACTGAAGGGTACGTGGCCAGCAGCTGCTGCACGCCGTCGACGTTCACCACCGTGACCTCCCCGACCGTGACGAGGTTCGTCAGCAGCCCGGCGATCTCGGGGCGGTTCTCGGTGAGCAGCCGGTCCAGCTCACCGGACGCCACCACCCCGCGGTCGAGGACCGTCCGCAGGTCGGCGTCGGTCCGGTCGCTGGCGAGGGTCTCGGTGAGGTCGGCGAGGTCGGCCGAGAAGGACTTGATCGCCGGCCCGGTGTCGCGCTGCGTGTCCAGGACGATCTCGCCGTCATAGATCAGGTCGAGCGTCTCCGGGAGGGCGTCCGTGGCCGCGAGCGTGAGCCGGTCGCCCGCGTCCAGCAGCCGCTGGAGGTCCCGGCCCCCGTCCGCGAACGCCTTGCCCAGCTCGCTCACGACGGTGCGCAGGTCCTGCCGGTCGACGGAGTTCACCAGCCGGTCGACGTCCACGAGCAGCGTCTCGGTCGGCACCGGCGTCCGCGTCCGCACACGGGCGATCGTGTCGCCCGCCTCGAGGAACGGCCCGTCCGAGACCGCGGGCTGCAGGTCGAGGTACTGCTCACCCACCGCGGACCGGTTCTCCACGACGGCGTCGGTGTCGGCAGGGACGCGGCGGTCCCCGTCGATGCGCAGGTCGACGAGGACCCCGTCGTCCGACAGCCGCATCTGGTGCACCCGGCCGATCGTCACTCCGCGGTAGGTGACCTCCGCGCCGGCGTAGATGCCACCCGACTCCGCGAGGTCGACGCTGACCAGGTAGGAGCTGCCGGTCAGGATGTCGCCGACACCGAGGTACCGGGCACCCACGTAGGAGACGCCGAGCACGGAGATCACCGCGAACGCGATGAGCTGGATGACCGTGGCGCGCCGGATCATGCGATCACCCCGCCCAGCAGCAGTGCCGCCAGCTCCTCGTCGTACCGTGACGCGTCGAACCGCCCCGGGACCGGCGAGCAGTTGACCAGCGGCGGGATGCAGATCGGTCCGCCACCGGGGCCGGTGGTGGGCCCGGGGGTCGAGCCCGGCGGGCAGAGGGACGGACCCAGCACGGGTGTCGTCCGGCAGATGTCGGTGACCGGCGGCAGGTCGCACCCGGCCTCGAGTCCGAGCTCGTCGCACAGGCTGTCGGCGACGTCGCAGTCGGTCGGCAGGCCCAGCTCGGCGCAGATCTCCGTGAGCGGCGGCAGGTCGCAGTCGGCGGGCGTCTGGCCCAGCTGGTCGCAGAGGTCGGACACGATCGGTGGCAGGGTCGGCAGGGGCGGCAGAGGCGGCAGGGTCGGCGCCGTGGGCGGCTTCGGGCCCTCCTGCGGGGGCGGCATCAGCCGCTCCAGGTCGGTGGCGCTGAGCTGGAGGTTCGCGTTGAGGTTGGTGTAGTTCCCGCGGATGCCGACCGTGGCGTTGTCGGGGAACGGGTACGTCAGCAGGATGTCGAGGGAGTTCGCCAGGTCGCTGCCGGACGCGGCCAGCTGGTTGAGGATCGGGTCGAGCGCCTGGAGGTTCGCGACGGTGTCGTCCTTGGACGCCTCGATCACGCGGGTCGCCGTGACCCCGAGCTCCGACAGCGCCGTCAGCATGGCCGTGAGGTCCTCGCGCTGGTCGGCCAGCACCTCCAGCCCACCGGGGATGGTGTCGAGGGCCGTGGCGATGTCCTCCTGCTGCGCGGCGAGCGTCGCAGACAGCCGGTCGACCGCCTCCAGCGTCCGGACGATCTCGCTCTTCTGCTCGTCGAGGCCGGTGACGAACACGTCGAGCTCGGTGAGCAGGCCCTTCACGTCGGCCTCGCGCCCCTCGAGCGCGTTGTTCAGCTCCCGGTTGATGGTCTGCAGCTGGGCGACGCCACCCCCGTTGAGCAGCAGCGACAGTGCACCGAGGACCTCCTCGACCTCGATGCCGCGGCTGGTGCGCGCGAGCGGGATCAGGTCGCCGTCCGACAGCTCGCCCACCGCGGCCGCGACGTCGGCCGGTGGTGAGAGCGACACGAACTTCTCGCCGAGGAGCGAGGTCTGGCGCAGGCGCGCCTCGGCGTTGTCGGGCAGGCTCACGCCGTTCTCGAGGCGCACCGTGACGCGTGCCTGCCACCCGTCGAGCGCGATCTCCTCGACGGCGCCGACGGTGACGTCGTCCACCTTCACCGCCGACAGCGGTACGAGGTCGAGGACGTCTGCGAACTCGATCGTCACCCGGTAGACGTCGTCCCCGCGCGCCGCGCCGCCCGGGAGGGGGAGGTCGTAGGCGCCCTGGCACCCGGACAGCACGACCAGCGCGGCCAGCACGCCGGCGAGCGGCGACCAGCGGCGCGGCGACCAGCGGCCCAGCGACCAGCGGGCGGTCATCGGTCGCCCCCTGGGAGGATGCCCGCCAGCGACGGGTCGGGTTGCGGCGGGGCCGGGGCCACCAGTCCGGTTGCCGGAGAGGGGTTCCGCGAACCCGCTGCCCCGAGCGGCGTGCCGACCAGCAGGTCGCGCACCAGCATCGCGACCGGGTTCAGGGCGCCTCCGGGTTCGCACCCGAGCTCCCCGAGCGGTGCAGCCCCGGCGGACGTCACCCCGCCGAGCAGGCCGCAGATCACGCCGATCGGGTCGTGCGTCTGCTGCAGGTTCATCCGGGTGTCGAGCGTCCCGCCGCGCGGGTTGTAGGCGTTGGCGAGGTTGCTGATGGCCACCGGGCCGGTCACGAGCGTCTCGGAGAGCGCGTCCTTCTGCGACGCCACGCTGGCCGTCACGGTCTCGAGCTTCTCGATGTCCTCGGTGAGCACCGTCCGGTTCTCCTCGACGAACACCGACACCTCGTCGAGGGCGACCGCGAGGTTGGACAGCGCGAGCGCCAGGTCCTCCCGCTCACCGGCCAGCTGGTCGGAGACCGTCGCGAGGTTGCCGTTCAAGGTCCGCACCTGCCCGTCGTTCTCGGCCATGGTCGTGGTGAACTGCTGGAGGTTCTTGACCGTCGAGAAGAGGTCGTCGTCCTCCGTGGCCAGCGTGTCGACGGCGAGGGAGAGGTTCTCCACCGTCTCGCCGAGGTTCTCCCCCTGCCCGCCGAGGTTGTCCGCCCCCGTCTCGAGGACACGGGTGAGGGCACCGTCGGAGTTGGCCCCCTCGGGTCCCAGCGCGACGGCCAGCTCGTCGAGGCTGGCGAAGACCCGGTCGAGCTCCACGGGGACAGCGGTGCGCTCGAGCGGGATCTCGTCCCCGTCCTCCATCACCGGCCCGCTGGAGAAGACCGGGGTGAGCTGCACGAACCGGTCGCTGACGACGGAGCCCGCGATCACGACGGCCTGGGCGTCGGCCGGCACCTCGTACCGGGCGTCGAACTCGAAGTCGACGCGCACCGACTCGCCAAGCGGCTCGACGGCCAGCACGTGACCCACCGGGATACCGAGGATCCGGACCTCCGAGCCGGGGTACAGGCCGACGGCACGGGTGAAGTACGCGGTGACCTCCGTGCGCTGGGGGCCGGGCCAGAACAGCACCAGCGCGGCCAGCACCGACGCGGCCACGACACCGGCGACGACCTTCGTCACCGTGGGCAGGCGACGGAAGGCGGCGGCGCCACCCGCGGCCGCGGCGCGACCGGCGGCAGCGGCCGCGACGGTGGCCGCACCCGCCCGGTGCACCGCCTCACCCGCGCGGGCCTGCGCCGCCTCGCGTCGGGGCGAGATCCCGCGGCGTCCGGCCACGACACCACGGCGGAGGGGCGCGTGCTCGCCCGGTTCCAGCGGAGGGAGCGGCTGCAGCGGCTCGGGTGAGGTGCCGTACGGCCCCGGCTCGGCCGCCAGCGTGGAGTCCTCGGCCGGACGCCCGAACAGCGTGCCCAACGGGTCGGTCTGCGGACCTTCGTGACCCTCACCCGTCGGGTGGGGCTCGTCGGGCTGCTCGCGCCGCGCGGGGAGTCCGCGCCAGGGGCTCACGGCCGGGCTCCCGTCGTGGCCACCGGCGCACCGACGGGCACCACGAGGTTCGCGACGTACGTGTCGAACCAGCGCCCCGTGCCCAGCGTGTTCGCGAACACCCTCGTGAACGGCGCCATCAGCTCGAGCCCTCGCTCGAGGTTGGCCTTGTTGTCCTCGAGCAGCGTCAGCACCGCACCCAGCTTCTCCAGCGTCGGCCTCAGCTCGGCCCGGTTGTCGCGCACCAGGCCGGTGACCTGCTCGGAGAGCTCGACCGTCGAGTCGAGCAGCCGCGAGATGTCCTCCTTGCGTCGCTCCAGCTCGATCAGCAGCAGGTTCGCGTCGTGGATCAGCCGCTCCAGCTCGGCGTCGCGGTCGGCCAGGACCTGGGAGACCTCGCGGGTGCTGTCGAGCAGCCGACTGAGCTCCTCGTCGCGCGAGGCGATGGTCTGCGACAGGCGACTCAGCCCGTCGAGCGAGTCGCGGACCTCCTCGGGGGTGTTGCGGAACTCCGTCGCCATCGTGTCGAGGGATGTGGCCAGCTGGTCGGTGTCGATCCCCTCGTTGACCTCGGTGAGGTCGCTGAACGCGCTGATCACGTCGTACACGGACACCGTGCGGTCCAGCGGGATCTCGCTTCCCGGCTCGAGCTGGCCGTCCCCGTCGGGCTCGAGCGCGAGGAACTTCTTGCCCAGGATCGTCTGGATGCGGATGCTCGCCCCGGTGGTCTCGCCGAAGGCGGCGGGCCCGTCGACGCTGAAGTCGACGCGCACGTGCCCCGAGTCGAGCTCGACGCCCTCGATCTCGCCGACCTTGACCCCGGCGACTCGCACGTCGTCACCCTCCCGGATGCCGCCGGCCTCGCTGAAGGCGGCGGAGTAGCGGTCGCCGTTCCCCAGGAAGGGGATGGCGTCGATGTTGAACGCCATCACCAGCGCCAGGCCCACGGCGAGCAGGCCGGCCGCGCCGATCGGGACGGGGTTGCGCTCACGGAACGGGATCACGGCTGGCACCTCGCCGTCGAGACCGAGTAGTCGACCGGCAGCGGCTCGGTGCCGTCGGCCAGCTGGACCTGGCCCGTGAAGTCGCAGACGTAGAAGTTGAACCACGAGCCGAACGTGGCGGTGCGCGTGATCTCCTCGACCTTCCCCGGCCAGGTGTTCAGGAACTGGTCGACGGTGTCGCGCTCCGCGTCCAGGTTGGCCGACACCTCGCCGAGGGCGACCACGTCCTCCTTCAGCGGTGGACGAGCCTCCTCGAGCAGCCCGGCCGTCGACTCGCTCAGGTCCGCGATGTTGGTGAGCGAGGCGCCGATCGCCTCGCGGTCCTCCGCCAGCCCGCTGACGAACCGCTGCAGCTGCACGATCAGCTGGTCGAGCTGCCCGCTGCGGTCGGCGACGGTGCCGAGCACCACGTTGAGGTTGTCGATGGTGCGCCCGATGACCTCGTCCTTGTCGGCGAGCGTCGAGGTCAGGGACGCGGTCGACGCCAGCAGGTGCTCGATGGTGCCGCCTTCGCCCTGCAGGACGGTGATGATCTCGAACGCGAGCTGGTTGACGTCCTCGGGGTTGAGCGCGGCGAACAGCGGCTTGAACCCGTTGAACAGCGCGGTGAGGTCGAGAGCGGGCTTCGTCCGCTCGACGGGGATGGTCGCCCCCACCGGCAGCCGAGTCGTCGACCCCTGCTCCTGCGCGAGGGACACGTACCGCTGGCCGATGAGGTTGCGGTACCGGATCAGGGCCGTGGTTCCCTCGGTCAGCACGACGGTGCGGTCGACGGTGAAGTGGACGCGCGCCTGTGCCCGCTCATCGTCGGACTCCCCGGCCACCTCGATGGCGGTGATCTCCCCGACGCGCACGCCCGCGATGCGCACGTCGTCGCCCTTCATCAGACCGGTGACGTCGGTGAACACCGCTGCGTAGTCCGACTTCTCACCGAAGCGCGCGTTCGTGATCGTGGTCGCCAGGACGGCGAAGGCGATCACCGTCACGACGATGAAGAGCAGCAGCCGGACCAGCGACGGCGCGATCCTCTGTGACTGGCTGACGGGGCGGGCCACTACTGGTTCACCTCCGTGCCGCGGGCCATCGGGCCCCACAGCAGCGTCGCGATGTCTGGGACGTCGTCGGCTTCCCGGCCGAGCTGCGGGCCGAGCATGCCGCCGACGACGACCTGCTCCTCCGGTGTGCCCGCGACCCCGCTGGTCGGCCCGATCAGGGCAGGCGGGATGCGCGAGTGCTCGTAGTTGAACCCGCCGTTGTTGCTCCCGTCCTTGTTGATCTCCCCCGGGAAGGGCACCTGCGGTGTTGGCAGTCCGTAGCAGCCGAGCATCCGGTCCTCGTTGAACTCAGGCTCCTCGCCCGGACGGTACGGCGGCCTCTGCGGCACCACCTCGAGCGTGATCGACAACCCGTTGTCCGCGAACGCCTCTCGGATCCTCGGCTCCCACGCGACGAGCCCGCGCAGGAAGCAGGGGTAGTTCGGGGAGTACTTGGCGAAGACCTGGAGCGTCGGACGGTTGACCTCGCCGAGGCGGATGATGCGCGCCTCGTTCTCGCTCACAACCTGGTCGGTCGTCGTGGCGAAGCCCGCGGTGCCGGCCAGGAACGAGGCCAGCACGTCCTGCTTCTCGACGAGCGTCGCGTTCGTGATGCTCTGCGCGCGGAGGATGCGCAGGAGGTCGGGTGCCGCGTCCGCGTACAGGGAGGCGAGGTCCGCCAGCCCGGAGATGTCGGCCTGGATCGTCGGCATCGCCGGGTTGAGCTGCGTGAAGTAGTCGTTGACGAGCGTGGCGTTCTCGCCGATGCGCTCACCTCGCCCCTCCAGCGCCGACGACAGTGCGTTCAGCGTCAGTGCGAGGTCCTGGGGCGGCACCGCCTGGAGCAGGGGCAGCATGTCGTCGAGGACGCGCTCCAGCTCCATCGCGGTCTCCGACCGGTCCTGCGGGATCACGTCGCCCTCGCGGAGGTGCTCGTCGCTCGGGCTCTCGGGCAGGACGAGCGACACGAACTTCTCACCGAACAGGGTCTTGGGCAGCAGCCGCGCCTCGACGTCCGCGGGGATCATCTCGACGTGGTCGGGGTCCAGCGCCAGGTCGAGCGTGGCCGTCGCACCGTCGGAGCGCACCGCGCGCACCTCGCCGACCAGCACCCCGCGGATCTTCACGTCCGCGAGCTCCTGCATCTGGTTGCCGATGCGGTCGGTCTCCAGCGTGACCCGCACGACCGGCGTGAACACCTTGGCGTACGCGCCGATCGCCACCGCCACGGCGAGCGCGAGGACCAGCAGGAACGCCACGCCCGCGCCGCGGTCGGAGGTGGCCCTGAGCAGTCCCTTCATCGCCGCCTCACCCTGCGATCCGGACGGTGGTCGCCGTGCCCCAGATGGCCAGCGAGAGGAAGAAGTCGACGACGTTGATGGCGACGATCGAGGTCCGGACGGCCCGACCCACCGCCAGGCCGACACCTGCTGGGCCGCCGCTGGCGGTGTACCCGTACCAGCAGTGGATCGCGATGATGACGACGGCGAAGACCATCACCTTCACGAAGGACCACAGCACGTCGCCCGGTGGGAGGAAGAGCGTGAAGTAGTGGTCGTACGTGCCCGTGCTCTGGCCGTAGTACCCGGTCGAGATCAGGCGGGTGGCCGCGTAGGACGACAGCAACCCGACCACGTACAGCGGGATGACGGCCATGAAGCCGGCCACCATCCGGGTCGTCACGAGGAACGGCAGGCTCGGGATGCCCATCACCTCGAGGGCGTCGACCTCCTCGGAGATGCGCATCGCACCGAGCTGGGCCGTGAAGCCGCAGCCGACGGTGGCGGCCAGCGCCAGGCCGGCCACGAGCGGTGCGATCTCGCGGGTGTTGAAGTAGGCGGAGACGAAGCCGGTGAAGGCACCCGAGCCCAGCTGGTCGAGCGCCTGGTAGCCCTGCAGGCCCACCTCGGTGCCGGTGAAGAAGGCGAGGAACGCGATCACGCCGACCGTGCCGCCGACGACCGAGAGGGCACCCGTCCCCAGGGTCACCTCGGCGAGCAGCCGAGCGACCTCCTTCTTGTAGCGGGTCACCGTGCGTGGCACCCAGCCGATGCTGCGCACGTAGAAGCGCAGCTGCCGGCCCATCTCGCTGACGCCACGGTCGGCGGCGCGCACGGGCGCGAGAGCGGTCGTCGAGATCCGCTGCCGTGAGGTCGTTCCCGGGGTCGCCATCGGTCAGATCTTCTGCGGGACGACTTGGAAGTAGACGGCTGTCATCACGAAGTTGACGACGAACAGCAGCATGAACGTGATGACGACGCTCTGGTTCACGGCGTCTCCGACGCCCTTGGGCCCGCCTCCGGCCGTGAGCCCCTTGTACGAGGCGACGATGGCGGCGAGGAAGCCGAAGACCAGGGCCTTGAGCTCGCCCGCCCACAGGTCCTCGATCTGGGCGAGGGCCGTGAAGGACGCGAGGTACGCACCGGGGGTGCCGCCCTGCAGGACCACGTTGAAGAAGTAGCCGCCGGCGACGCCCACGACGGAGACGAGGCCGTTGAGGCAGACCGCGACGAGCATGGTCGCGAGCACGCGCGGCACGACCAGGCGCTGGATCGGCGAGATGCCGAGCACCTCCATCGCGTCGATCTCCTCGCGGATCTTGCGGGAGCCGAGGTCGGCGCAGATCGCCGAGCCCCCGGCACCGGCGATCAGCAGGGCGGTGACGATCGGACTGGCCTCGCGGATGACGGCCAGCACGCTGGCGGCGCCGGCGAAGGACTGCGCGCCCAGCTGCCGGGTGAGGCTGCCGAGCTGGAGGGCGATGACCGCGCCGAAGGGGATGGACACGAGAGCCGTGGGCAGGATCGTCACCGACGCGATGAACCACGACTGCTGGACGAACTCGCGCCCCTGGAACGGCCTGCGCGGCAGGGCGCGCAGGACGTCGAGCATCATCGCGAAGAGGCTCCCGGACTGGCGCAGGGCCCCCGTCGCCATCCCGGACGCGGCAGAGGCCATCAGCTGGCACCCGCCAGCTGCTGGTCACCCTCGAACGACCCAGGAGGGGGTGTCACGCCGTTCTCGCGGCACCACTCGCCGGCGGGCCGCTGGCTCATGCGCGTCGTGCCGTCGCTCGGCTCGAGCTGGCCCGGGATCGGCGGCAGCGGAGGCAGCTCCTGGCCCGACTCGGCCGCGAGCTCGTCAGCGTCCTTCTCCTCGCTCATCCCGATCGGGCCGATGCGCTGGGCGTTGAGGAACTGCCGGACCACCGGCTCCTCGCTGGACAGCAGCATCTCGCGCGGCCCGAACATGGCCAGGTGCTTGTGGTACAGCAGCCCGATGTTGTCCGGGACCGTCCGCGCCGTGTTGATGTCGTGGGTGACGATCAGGCAGGTCGCGTCCGTCTGCGAGTTGAGGTCGACGATCAGCTGGTTCAGGTAGGCGGTGCGGACCGGGTCGAGGCCGGAGTCCGGCTCGTCGAACAGCAGGATCTGCGGGTCGAGGACGAGCGCCCGCGCCAGCCCGGCGCGCTTGCGCATGCCACCCGAGATCTCGCCGGGCAGCTTGTCCTCGGCGCCGGTCAGCCCGACGAGCTCCATCTTCTCCGCGACGACGGCCTCGACCTCGGACTCCGACTTGCGCGTGTGCTCCCGCAGCGGGAAGGCGATGTTGTCGTACAGGTTCATCGAGCCGAACAGGGCGCCGTCCTGGAAGAGCACGCCGAAGAGCTTGCGGACCTCGTAGAGGTCCTTCTCGCGGAGGCGGGTGATGTCCTTGCCGTCGATGACGATGGAACCCCGGTCCGGCTTGAGCAGGCCCACCAGGGTCTTGAGGAACACGGACTTGCCCGTTCCCGACGGCCCGAGCATCACCGAGATCTCGCCGGACGGGAGGGTGAGGGTCACGTCGTCCCAGATCAGCTGGGAGCCGAAGGACTTGGTCAGCCCCTCGACCGTGATCTCGACGCCCACGTCGGCACTCTCCGTTCCCGCCGGGCGCCCACCCGGTCACGGGGAGACTAACGGCGAAGATCGCCCGTGGTTACGTTCCGGTAGGGGTGAGTTCGCGCCGCGTGCGCCGCCGGGCGGGAACGCGCGAGGGCGGGGCGGACCTGAGGTCCACCCCGCCCTCGCGGAGTCGTGCTACCGGCGGCCCCGCCTCATGGCGGGGAGCCGGCTGAGGTCACTTGACCGTGACGGTGGCGCCGGCGCCCTCGAGGGCCGCCTTGGCCTTCTCGGCGGCCTCCTTGTTGACCTTCTCCAGGATCGGCTTGGGGGCGCCGTCCACGAGGTCCTTGGCCTCCTTCAGGCCGAGGCTCGTGAGGGTGCGCACCTCCTTGATGACCTGGATCTTCTTGTCGCCGGCCGCCTCGAGGACGACGTCGAACTCGTCCTGCTCCTCGGCGGCCTCGGCCGCGCCACCGGCAGCGGCGCCGCCGGCAGCGGCGACGGCCACGGGGGCGGCGGCGGTGACCTCGAAGGTCTCCTCGAACTTCTTCACGAACTCGGAGAGCTCGATCAGGGTCATGTCCTTGAACGCGTCGAGCAGCTCGTCGGTGCTGAGCTTCGCCATGGTGGCGGTCCTTTCTGTCGATCGGTGTGCCGGACGGCCCACCGGGGGTCGGGCGTCAGCCCTCGGTGGTCTCGCCCTCGGCGGGAGAGTCCTGGGTGGTGGTGGTGTCGCTGGTGTCGTCGCTGGACGCGGTGACCTCGGCCTCGGCCGGCGCGGAGGCCGGACCGTTCTGCTCGACCTTGGCGCGCAGGGCGTCCAGGGTGCGGGCGGCCTGGGACAGCGGGGCGGCGAAGAGGTAGGCGGCGTTGTTGAGCGACGCCTTCATCGCACCGGCCAGCTTGGCCAGCAGGACCTCGCGGGACTCGAGGTCCGCGAGGCGGGTGATCTCGGACGGGGAGAGGGACTTGCCCTCCATGTACCCGCCCTTGATGACGAGCTGGGGGTTCGCCTTGGCGAAGTCGCGAAGTCCCTTGGCGGCCTCCACCGGGTCACCGGTGATGAAGGCGATCGCGGACGGTCCGGAGAGCTGGCCGTCGAACGCGTCGACGCCGGCCTCCTTCGCCGCGATGGACGTCAGGGTGTTCTTCACGACCGCGTACGTGGCGTGGTCCCCCAGGGAACGGCGCAGCTCCTTGAGCTGAGCCACGGTGAGCCCGCGGTACTCGGTGAGCACACCGGCGTGCGAACCGCGGAACCGGTCCGTCAGCTCGGTGACCGCGGCTGCCTTGTCTGGCCTCGCCATGGCCCTCCTTCCGTGGTGGGGTCGCCGGTCGTGTCCCCGACCCCAGACGACGAAAAGTGCCCCGCGCAGATGCACGGGGCACGACCACGTTCCAGTGGTGAAGCACTCCTCGCACCTGCGCTGGTCACCACGTGATCGTGGGCCTTCGGTCACCCGTGCGAGGACTCTGGTGAGTCAGGGCGACGACCGGCGGTCTTCGGCAGGTGCCAGCGTACGGGTGCGTGGGCCACTGGACCAAATCGCGACGACCCGCTCCCCCTGCGGGGAGCGGGTCGTCGCGGTGCTGCGGTCCGGATCGCCGGGATCCGGTGGGACGCGCCGGGGATCAGGCCTCGGTGGCGTCCTCGACCAGCAGGTTGCGCGTGCGGTTCGGGTCGACCGGGATGCCGGGGCCCATCGTCGTCGCGATCGTGGCCTTGGCCACGTAGCGGCCCTTCGAGGACGACGGCTTGAGCCGCAGCACCTCCTCGAGGGCGGCCGCGTAGTTCTCGACCAGCTGGGTCTCCGAGAAGGACGCCTTGCCGATGATGAAGTGGAGGTTGGCGTGCTTGTCGACTCGGAACTCGATCTTGCCGCCCTTGATCTCCTCGACGGCCTTCGCCACGTCCATCGTCACCGTGCCGGTCTTCGGGTTCGGCATCAGGCCGCGGGGGCCGAGCACCTTGCCCAGACGCCCGACCTTGCCCATGAGGTCGGGGGTGGAGACGGCGGCGTCGAAGTCGGTGAAGCCGGCCGCGACCTTCTCGATCAGGTCGTCGGAGCCCACGTGCTCGGCGCCGGCGGCGCGGGCCGCGTCGGCGCGGTCACCGGTCGCGAAGACCAGGACGCGAGCGGTCTTGCCCGTGCCGTGCGGGAGGTTGACGGTGCCGCGCACCATCTGGTCCGCCTTGCGGGGGTCGACCCCGAGGCGCATGGCGACCTCGACGGTGGAGTCGTACTTCGTGCTGGCGACGTCCTTCGGCGAGGCGGACGGCCTCGAGGGGGGCGTACATGCGGTCGCGGTCGATCTTCTCGGCGGCGGCGCGGTAGCTCTTGCTGCGCATGGTTCCTGCTCTCTGGTTCGTGGTACGTGCTTCGGCAGTCGTGGTCAGCGGGCCAGCGCGGGCCCTGCCACTGTCGTGCTGGTGGTGCTGCGTCAGCCCTCGACGGTGATGCCCATGGAGCGGGCGGTGCCGGCGATGATCTTGGACGCGGCGTCCAGGTCGTTGGCGTTGAGGTCCTCGAGCTTGGTCTGGGCGATCTCCCGGACCTGCTCCGAGGTGAGCTTGGCGACCTTGGTCTTGTGCGGCTCGCCAGAGCCCTTGGCGACGCCGGCGGCCTTCTTGATCAGCTCGGCCGCCGGCGGGGTCTTCGTGATGAAGGTGAAGGAGCGGTCCTCGTAGACCGTGATCTCCACCGGCACCACGTTGCCGCGCTGCGACTCGGTGGCCGCGTTGTAGGCCTTGCAGAACTCCATGATGTTGACGCCGTGCTGACCCAGCGCGGGGCCGATCGGCGGCGCGGGGGTCGCGGCACCGGCGTTGATCTGGAGCTTGATCAGGCCGGAGACCTTCTTCTTCTTGGGGGGCATGTCAGTCCTTCGTCGTGGTTCTGGTCCTGCGGTTGACCGGCGGCGACGGGCACGCTGCCGGAGACGTGGGTCAGATCTTGGCGACCTGGTTGAAGGCGAGCTCGACAGGCGTCTCGCGGCCGAAGATGGAGACCAGCACCTTGAGCTTCTGGGTGTCGGCGTTGATCTCGGTGATGGTGGCCGGGAGCGTCTCGAACGGCGGCTCCATGACCGTGACGGACTCGCCCACCTCGAACTCGACGAGCGTGGTCTCGACCTTGGCCGACTTCCCGCCGGTCTCCCGGCGGGCCAGCGTCGGGGCGAGCATCGAGAAGACCTCGTCGTTGCTCAGCGGCACGGGCTGGTGGGTGTGCCCGACGAAGCCGGTGACGCCGGGCGTGTGGCGCACGGCACCCCACGACTCGTCGGTCAGGTCCATCCGGACGAGGACGTAGCCGGGGATCCGGACGCGGCGGACCTGCTTGCGCACGCCGTTCTTGATCTCGGTGACGTCCTCCATCGGCACCTCGATGCCGAAGATGTAGTCCTCCATGTTGAGGGAGGAGATGCGGTTCTCGAGGTTGGCCTTCACCCGGTTCTCGTAGCCGGCGTACGAGTGGACGACGAACCAGTCGCCGGGCTCGCTGCGGAGCTTCGCCTTGAACTCCTCCACCGGGTCGACGTCCTCGTCCTCGTCGGCTCGGCGCCTCGGGCGGCCGGAGCCTCGTCGGCCGGAGCCTCGTCGGCCGGAGCCTCGTCAGCCTCGGCGACGGGGACGTCTGTCAGCGGTGTCGTCAGCAGCGGTGTCGACCTGCGGCGGGCCGTCGGCAGCGGCGTCGCTCGCGCGCTCCTCGTCCACCCCACCGGTCGACTGCGTCGGTGAACGGGTCGAGGTCGTCGCCACTGAACTGCGGCGACTGCTCGGGCGACTGCTGGGACACGGTGCGGACCTGCTTTCTGTGGACTTCGGGGGTGGTTGCTGCGGGCGGACGACGAGCGAGCGCTGCGCTCAGCCGGCGAAGACCCACTTCACGAGCTTGCCGAAGCTGTAGTCGAGCCCCGACACGTAGATCATCACGGCCAGGACGAACACGAGCACGACCGACGTGTAGGTCAGCAGCTCCTGGCGGGTCGGACGGACGACCTTCTTCAGCTCCGACACGACCTGCCGCAGGAACCTGCGGAGACGCGCGAAGGGGCCCATCCGGTCGGCCGTGGCCGTGCTGCTGCGCCGGGCCGGCGAGGTGGTCGCGCGTCTCGTCGCGGCCGCCGGGCTCGCCCGCGCGGATCTCGGTCACGTCGGTGTCCTCATCGCCTGGTCGTGTGGTGGTCGATGTGACGGGTCGTCACGGTCGTCTGTGATTCACCGCAGGGCAGGAGGGACTCGAACCCACAACCGCCGGTTTTGGAGACCGGTGCGCTACCAATTGCGCCACTGCCCTTCGCGGCCGACGTCCGTCACGAGCGACCTGGGGTTGGGCAGGCCGGATCATGGCAGTCGTCAACCACCGGGTCGAGTGTACGCATCGCCTCGACGCAGGTCGAACCGCGCTGCGCCGTCCCACCGGGCGGACCGGACCGGCCAGGGCGGCCGCCACAGTGACAGGATCGTGGCCGTGAGCGAGAGCAGCAGCACCGCGCAGACGTCCACGACCTCCGCCCGACGGGTCTCGGCCCGCATCGGGTCCATCGCCGAGTCGGCCACCCTCGCGGTGGACGCCAAGGCCAAGGCGCTCAAGGCGCAGGGGCGGCCCGTGATCGGCTTCGGCGCCGGTGAGCCCGACTTCCCGACGCCCGGCTACGTCGTCGAGGCCGCCGTCGCGGCGTGCGCCGACCCGGCGAACCACCGGTACACGCCGGCCGGCGGGCTGCCCGACCTGAAGGCCGCGATCGTGGCCAAGACGGCACGGGACTCCGGCGTACGCGATCGCAGCCACAGCAGGTGCTGGTCACCAACGGCGGCAAGCAGGCGGTCTACGAGGCGTTCGCGACGCTGCTCGACCCGGGCGACGAGGTCGTGCTGCCGGCGCCGTACTGGACCACGTACCCCGAGGCGATCAAGCTCGCCGGAGGCGTACCCGTCGAGGTGTTCGCCGGTCTCGACGCGGGCTACCTCGTCACCGTCGACCAGCTCGAGGCGGCACGCACCGACCGCACCAAGGTCCTGCTCTTCTGCTCCCCCTCCAACCCGACGGGCGCGGTCTACCCGCCGGACCAGGTGCAGGCGATCGGCGAGTGGGCCCTGCAGCACGGGATCTGGGTCGTGACCGACGAGATCTACGAGCACCTGCTGTACGACGGCGCCACGGCCCCGTCCTTGCCGGTGGTGGTGCCCGAGCTGGCCGACACGTGCGTCGTGCTCAACGGCGTGGCCAAGACCTACGCCATGACCGGATGGCGGGTCGGCTGGATGGTCGGGCCGGTGGACGTCGTGAAGGCCGCCACCAACCTCCAGTCCCACGCGACGTCGAACGTGGCGAACGTCAGCCAGCGCGCCGCGGTCGCGGCGCTCACCGGCGACCTGTCGGCCGTGTCGACGATGCGCGAGGCGTTCGACCGGCGCCGCCGCACGATGGTGGAGATGCTCAACGCCATCGACGGCGTCGAGTGCCCGACCCCGCAGGGCGCGTTCTACGCCTACCCGTCGGTGGCCGGCGTGCTCGGGCGCGAGATCCGCGGGCACGTCCCCACCACGTCCGCCGAGCTGGCCGGGCTGATCCTCGACGAGGTCGAGGTCGCCGTGGTGCCCGGCGAGGCGTTCGGGCCGAGCGGCTACCTGCGCCTGTCGTACGCGCTCGGCGACGACGACCTGGTCGAGGGCGTCGGTCGCATCGCCCAGCTGCTCGGGGGCCGCTGAGCCGGACGGGGTCCACCGGTCGGTGGACCCCCGAGTCGACCGCTCGGGTCTCATGCGGGTGACGTGATCTCGGGACCCTGGGTTCATGAACTCACCCCAGGGCGACGCGGCGATCCGGGTTCGCGACCTCACCAGGTCCTACGGCGGGCACGTCGCCGTCGACCACATCGACCTCGACGTGCAGCGCGGCGAGACGTTCGCACTCCTCGGGCCGAACGGCGCAGGCAAGACCACGACCGTGGAGATCCTCGAGGGACACCGTCGCCGCGACGGCGGCGAGGTGCAGGTGCTGGGGAGCGGACCCCGAGCGGGCCGGGCTCGACTGGCGGGCACGCATCGGCGTCGTCCTGCAGTCCGGCGCCGACAGCGCGTCCCTGACCGTGTCGGAGCTCGTGCACCACTTCGCCGGCTACTACCCGACGCCTCGCGACCCGGACGACGTGATCGACGCGGTCGGGCTGCGCGACAAGGCCGGCTCGCGGGCTCGGGCGCTGTCGGGCGGCCAGCGGCGGCGACTGGACGTCGCCCTCGGCATCGTCGGGGACCCCGAGCTGCTGTTCCTCGACGAGCCGACCACCGGCTTCGACCCGCAGGCCCGCCGGCACTTCTGGGAGCTGATCGAGGGGCTCGCCCGAGGCGGCACGACCATCCTGCTGACGACCCACTACCTGGACGAGGCGGAGCGGCTCGCCGACCGTGTCGGCGTCATCGCTGCCGGGCGGCTGGTCGAGGTCTCGACCCCCGCCACCCTCGGTGGCCGCCTCGAGCGTGCGGCGACGGTCCTGTGGACGGACGACAGCGGGCCGCGTCAGGTGCGCACCGACTCACCCACCGCGGTGGTGCGCGAGCTGGCCGCGGCAGCGGGCGGCGAGGTGCGCGACCTGCAGGTCGTCCGCCCGTCGCTGGAGGAGATCTACCTGGGCATGGTCGGCGACCTGGCCGGCGACCCGACCGACGACGGAGCGGTTCGCGCGATGGAGGCACTGCGATGACCACCACGACGACCGGGACGAGCACCACCCGCACGGGCGCCGCCCCGCGGGCCCTCGTCCTGGGACTGCGGCGCACCGGCCTCGAGATGCGTCAGTTCTTCCGCGACGGCATGGGGGTCGCCTTCATCTTCGCCTTCCCGGTGGTGATGCTGCTGATCTTCGGGTCCGTGTTCGGGGACAACGAGATCGCCCCTGGGGTGACGTTCCTCGAGTACTTCCTGGCCGGCATCCTCGCCACCGGCGTGATCCTCTCCAGCTTCCAGAACCTCGCCCTGGCCATCGCCGACGAGCGGGATGTCGGCCTGCTCAAGCGCTTGCGAGGCACCCCCATGCCGCCGTCGGCGTACCTCCTGGGCAAGGTCGGCCAGGTGGTGGTCATCGGTCTGGTGCAGACCGCGCTGACCCTGTCCGTCGCCGTCCTCGCCTTCGGCGTCGACCTGCCGTCCGAGCCGTCCAAGTGGCTGACGTTCGCCTGGGTCTACGTGCTGGGCACTGCAGCCGGATGCGTTCTGGGAGTGGGTGTCTCAAGTCTCCCGAAGTCGGGCACAGAGGCCAACGCCGTCGTCACCCCGATCGTGATCGTGCTCCAGTTCATCTCCGGCGTGTACTTCGTCTTCGCCACGCTGCCGGTGTGGATGCAGTCGGTCGCCTCGGTCTTCCCGCTCAAGTGGATGGCGCAGGGGATGCGCTCGGTCTTCCTGCCCGAGGGGGCGGCCGTCGCAGAGGCCTCCGGGTCCTGGCAGCTGGGCTGGGTCGCGGCGGTCCTGGCCGTCTGGGTCGTCGCCGGCACGCTGCTCGCTCTGCGGACGTTCCGCTGGAGCCGACGCGACGCGGGATGATGGCGCCGTGAGCACCGACGCCCCCGCCCGGCAGATCGACAGCCGCTCGGTCTGGGAGAGGACCGTGCTGGGGTGGCACCTCACCTTCGCAGCAGGCCTCGTCGTCGTGGCGATCGTGCTCGTGAGCGACAGCGACGTGGGTGCGCAGCGGTGGTTCGCCCTCGCGGCCGTCGCGTTGCTCGCGCTCGCCTACGTCGTCCTCGGGCTGCCGGCCGTGAACCACGAGCCCTCGTGGCGGGCCTCGTCGTACCTGGTCGTGCTGGTGGCGGTCACCGGGGCGCTCGTCGTGCTCGGGGGGACGGGGATGACGCTGATCCTGTTCGTCGCGTTTCCGCAGATCTGGTTCTTCTCGGCGACGTTCCGGGCCGGTGCGCTGTGGTCCGCGACGCTGACGCTGGTCGTCGCCCTGGCGATCCTCCGCGAGGTCGGCGTCAGCGGCCCAGCGGTGCGGGACGTGGTCCTGTCGATGTCCGTGGCCCTGGTCGTGTCGCTGCTGCTGGGCCTGTGGGTTGGACAGGTCATCCAGCAGAGCACGCAGCGTGCCGAGCTGATCAGGGAGCTCGAACGCGCGCGTGCCGACCTGGGTCAGGCCGAGCACGCCGCGGGTGTCCTGGCCGAGCGGGAGCGGCTTGCCGGGGAGATCCACGACACGCTCGCACAGGGCTTCACCAGCATCATCGCCCTGGCGCAGGCGGAGCGAGCGCGGCTGGCGTCCGTCGGTGACCCCGCCCCTCGGCTGGGCGTGCTCGAGGAGACCGGCCGCGACAACCTCGCCGAGGCCCGGGCCCTGGTGGCGGCCTTCGCGCCGGTCGACCTGGACGGTGCCGACATCGAGCAGGCGCTGAGGCGTCTGGCCTCACGCTTCACCACCGAGACCGGCGTCCCGGTGCAGGTGGAGACCGGCGGCGGGCGGACGGCCGGTTGGAACGGGACGGCAGGAGCGCCTGCACCCGTGTCGACCGCGCAGGCCGTGGTCCTGCTCCGGGTGTCACAGGAGGCGCTGGCCAACGTCCGCCGGCACTCCGGCGCGGCCGCGGTGGTCCTGCGCCTCACGACGGACCCCACTCCGTCCCTTGAGGTGGTCGACGACGGTGTCGGGTTCGCCTCCTCCGACCAGGTGGACGGTTTCGGCCTCGACGGGATGCGTCGTCGGGTCGAGGCGTCGGGCGGCCGGCTGTGGGTGGACTCGTCCCCCGGCCAGGGGACTCGGGTCCGGGTCAGCCTCCCGTGACCCGGACACCGGGGCCCGTGCGCGTGCTGGTCGTCGACGACCATCCGGTCGTGCGCTCGGGGCTGGTGGCCCTGCTCGAGACCGCGACCGACGTCGTCGTCGTCGGTGAGGCGGGCGACGGGATGGAGGCACTGCAGCGCCTGGCGGGGCTGGCCGACGGGAGCGCTGCCGCGCCGGACGTCGTGCTGATGGACCTGCGGATGCCCCGGCTCGACGGCGCCGGCGCCACCGAGCTGATCCGACGTGACTTCCCCTCGGTCGCCGTGCTGGTGCTGACGACCTACGACAGCGACGCCGACATCGTCCGCGCCATCGAGGCGGGTGCGACCGGCTACCTGCTCAAGGACGCGCCACGGGACCAGCTGCTGGAGGGGGTGCGAGCCGCGGCCCGCGGACAGACGGTGCTGGCGCCCACGGTGGCGGGCCGCCTCGTCCAGCGAACCCGTCGACCGGAGCAGCCCGCGCCGACGCCGCGTGAGCTCGAGGTGCTCGCGGGCGTCGCGCGCGGGCTGACGAACGCCGAGATCGGGCGCGAGCTGTACATCGGGGAGGCCACGGTGAAGACGCACCTCCTGCGGGTGTTCGCCAAGCTGGGCGTCGACGACCGGACGCGCGCGGTCACCGTCGCCCTGCGCCGTGGCCTGATCCAGCCCCCGCCGGAAGGCTCCTCCGGAGGGACCCGAGGCTGAGGAGGGGTCTCCCTCACCCCGTGGGGGCCAGCGCCTCGAGCGCCAGGTCCACGTCCGCCCGGGTGTTGTGCAGGTGGAACGCGAGCCGCACGGCGCCGGCGCGCACGCTGGCACGGACACCTGCGGCCGCCAGCCGCTGCGCGGCGTCGGGCGCGGAGACGCAGACGATCGCCGAGTCGCCGGGGGGACGGCCCAGTCCCTCGCGGAACAGGTTGGCGAGGCCGAGGTCGTGGGCGTGGACGCGCTCGACGCCGATCCGCTCGATGAGCCGCAGCGACGGGGCCGTCCCGGCCCAGGCGTGCCACGCGGGTGAGACGTCCAGCCGTCGAGCGGTGCTCGCCAGGCGCAGGGGGCCGCCGTAGATCGACGACCAGACGTCCTCCCCCGCGTACCAGCTCGCCGCCGTCGGCCGCAGCTCCTCCAGCCGTTCGGGGCGGACGGTCATGAACGCCGTGCCGCGCGGGGAGAGCAGCCACTTGTAGGCCGCGCAGGCCACGTAGTCGAACCGGGAGGCGTCGAGCGGGAGCCAGCCGCAGGCCTGGGTGCCGTCGACGAAGGTGCGGGCACCGTGCTCGGCCGAGGCCCGCTCGACGGCGTCGAGGTCGGCGACCTCGCCGGTGGCCGACTGCACGGCGCTCACGACCACCAGGTCCGTGTCGTCGTCGACCGCACCCGGCAGCTCGCCGAGCGGAACCAACCGGACCTCGACGCCCCGGTCCGCGTGGGCGAGGAACGGGAACAGGATCGACGTGAAGTCCCCCTCGGCGGCAACGACCCGCGCGCCGTCCGGGAGGGACGAGGCGACGATCCCGGCGAAGGGCGAGACCTGGTTGCCGATGGCCACGTGCTCCGCCGGCACTCCCACCAGGCGCCCGAACGAGGCGCGTCCCTCGGCGACGAGGTGGTCGAAGTCCTGCGGACGGGCTCGACCGGTCGCCCACGCCGCGACCGCGTCCTCGACGGCCTCGACGGTCTCCTGCGGGGGCACCCCGATCGAGGCGCTGTCGAGGTACCCGGGCCCGACGTCGAAGCGTGGGGCGTCGGCCCGCCCCCAGGGGGACGACGTCACGGACGGCTGGGTCATCGAGGTCCTCACGGTCGGGATCGTGGTCGCAGGGGCGATCATCCCGCAGGGTCGGCGGTCCGCGCGGCACCGGCTGGCAGACTCAGGGCATGGACCAGGCGGACGGGACGGAGCGGGACCTGCTCATCCTGCCCAAGGCCCACCTCCACCTGCACTTCACCGGTTCGATGCGTCAGACCACGTTGGTCGAGCTGGCCGAGGCCCACGGCGTAGGGCTGCCGGCCGTGCTGCGCCACGGCGAGCACGTGCACGTGACGCACGACGAACGCGGGTGGTTCCGGTTCCAGCGGCTCTACGACGCGGCGCGCGCCGTCGTCCGCGACGAGGCCGCGATGCGACGCATCGTCCGCGAGGCGGCCGAGGACGACGCCGCCGAGGGGTCGGGCTGGCTCGAGCTGCAGGTGGACCCGACGTCGTACGCGCCCTTCGTGGGCGGCATCACCCCTGCTCTGGAGATCGTGCTGGACGAGGCCCGCTCGGCGACCGAGGCCACCGGCACGGCGGTGGCCATCGTCGTGGCCGCGAGCCGCATCCGGCACCCGCTCGACGCCCGCACGCTCGCGCGGCTGGCGGCTCGCCACGCAGGCGAGGGCCCGGGAACGGTCGTCGGCTTCGGCCTCAGCAACGACGAGCGGCGCGGCTGGACGTCCGACTTCGCGCCTGCGTTCGAGATCGCGCGGCGGGCGGGCCTGGCGAGCCTCCCCCACAGCGGCGAGCTGTTGGGCGCAGACCACGTGGACGTGACTCTGCGCCACCTGTCTCCCGACCGGCTGGGCCACGGGGTGCGCTCGGTCGAGGACGCGGCGGTGCTCGGTCGCATCGTCGAGGCCGGCATCGCCCTCGAGGTCTGCCCAGCCAGCAACGTGTCCCTGGGCGTCTACCCGACGATGGCGAAGGTTCCTCTGCAGCAGCTGGTCTCGGCCGGGGCCCAGGTCGCGTTGGGGGCGGACGACCCGCTGCTGTTCGGGTCGCGCCTCCTGGACCAGTACGTCAGCGCCCGCGAGGACCACGGTTTCGGGGACGGCGCGATCGCAGACCTGGCTCGGGACTCGGTCCGTGTCTCGCGGGCCCCGGAGAGCACGCGGGAGGCGTTGCTCCGGCGGATCGACGACTGGCTGACCGACGACGCCGGGACCTCGCGATGACGATTCCGCCGGACACGAAGGACTGGACATGGGTGCTCGAAAAACCTTGTCCCGAGTGCGGTTTCGACTCGAGCGCTGTCGACCTCTCAATGGTCGGAGACCTCCTCGTCAGGAACGCGGCGACATGGGGGCGCGCCCTGTCGGCTCCCGAGGTCGCGGTGCGTCCTGCTGTCGATCACTGGTCGGTGCTCGAGTACGCCTGCCACGTGCGGGACGTCCATACGGTGATGACGGGCCGGTTGCGCGCCATGCTGACCCAGGACGATCCCGAGTTCGAGAACTGGGACCAGGACGCGGCTGCCGTCGAGGGTGGGTACGCGGCCCAGGACCCTGCACGCGTGGCCCGGGAGCTCCAGAACGGCTCCGCTGAGGCCGCCACCCTGCTCGCCGAGGTGACAGCCGCCCAGTGGGAGCGGCGTGGCCGCCGGTCGAACGGCTCGCACTTCACGGTCGACTCCCTCACTCGGTACTACGTGCACGACCTCGTCCACCACGTCTGGGACGTGACGGGGCAGCAGGCGGGCTGAGATGGGTCGCAACGTGCTCGTCTGCTGCGCGCACGGGACCGCCGACCCCGTAGGGCAGTCAGTCGTCTCGGCGCTGGTGCAGGCCGTCCGGACGGCCCGTCCGTCCGTGGATGTCCGGCCCGCGTTCGTGGACGTCCAGTATCCGCGGGTGGGGACCGTCGTCGCGGATGCCTGCTCGGACGAGTCCGTCGAGCGCGTCGTGGTGGTCCCGTTGCTGCTATCAGGTGGGTTCCACGTCCACGTCGACATCGCGGAGGGTGTTGCGGGTCAGGCGAAGGCTGTTGCCGCCCCGGCGCTCGGACCGGACTCCCGACTCGCCGGTCTGCTCGTCGAGCGATGTGTCGACGCGAGCGCGCGAGCCGGTGACGCGGTCGTCGTGGCAGCGGCCGGGTCGAGCGACTCTCGCGCGGTCGAGGACGTGCATGCCATGGCCGACCATGTCAGAGGGATCTGGCACGGGCCGGTCACCCTCGGCTTCGGGAGCTCTGCGACGCCCACGGTGGAGGAGGGCGTCTCCAAGGCACGGGCGTGGGCGTCACGGGTCGTGGTGGCGTCGTACCTGCTGGCGCCCGGCTACTTCCACGCGGCCCTGACACGGACCGGGGGCGACGTCGTGACGGCGCCGCTCGCGTACGCGGGGACAGACGGTGTCGCGCGCATCGATCGACGCCTCGTGGAGATCGTGCTGGACCGCTACGACGGGGTCGCTGGAGGCTGAGGTCTCCGTCCACAGGCTCCGGCCTTGGCGAGTTGTCCACAGGCGCTCGGGGCCGAAAGTCGTTGTCGGTGGCGGGGTCCGGTGTCTGTGCATGGACTTGAAGGGGAGCGCGGAAGACGGCGACGGCACTGCCGTAGAGGCCGCGCCGGGTGCCGCGCAGGTCGCGGCGCTGAGGTCTCGTGCGGTGCGGATGGCCGCGGACGCGGCGGGTCAGCTGCGTGAGGTGCGCGCCCTGGAGGCGGCGATCCGTGCCGACCTCGCCGCGGACCCGCCCTCGCCGGTGGGTGACGTGCTGTTCGACGCCCACGACGCGCACGCGCTGGTGGTGCCGAGGTCGCAGTCGCGTTGGGGCTGGGTGCGGTGGCGGCGTCACGGCTGGTGTCGCTGTCGCGGCGGCTGCACGAGATCCTGCCCGACACCCTGGCCGCGCTGACCTCGGGCCGGCTGGACCTGGCCCGGGTCCGGGCCCTGGTGGACGCGACCGCGGACCTGCCGGCTGCGCACGCGCGCGCGGTCGAGCAGGTGGTGCTGCCCGGTGCGGGGGAGGCGCCCTGGGTAGGGCCGTCGATGACGAACTGGCGCCGCCGGATCGGCCGCGCAGTCGGCCAACGCCGGGTGGCCGCGGTGTTCGACATCTTCGAGCACCTGGTCACCGGTCAGGACCCCACGGCGGTGCTGACCTCGGTCTCCGGCAGCGCGCGTGCCACGGACGACGCGCCCCGACGCCTGCGGGGCCGGGACCGCGAGCTCGGCCTGGTCATGCACGTCGACACCTTCTTCGGCGAAGGCCCCGCCGCCGCCGACCCCGGCGAGGTCCGCGGCCTCGGCGCACCCGCCGCCATCACCCCCACCGCCGCCCGCGAGCTCGCCGCTGGGTCGCCCCGCGGCCACCGGCACCACCGTGCTGCTGGCAGACCACCACGGCCAGCTCCAGCGCCTGGTCCGGATCGGCATCGCACCCGACGGCGGCTGGACCCGCGGGACCCTCGCCGCCGCCGTCCGCGCCCGCCTCGAGCGCGAGGGCTGCGCCGCGACCATCGGCTGGAGCACTCGCGCCGCAGCCACCGACCGGTACACCCCCACCAGGCGATCCGCGACCACGTCCGCGCCGCCTACCCCACCTGCACCAGACCCGGCTGCCACCGCAGCTCAGGCAGCTGCGACCTCGACCACGACGACCCCTGGCCACGCGGCCCGACATCCACCACCAACCTCAACTCCAAGAGCCGCCGCTGCCACCGCTGGAAGACCCTGCAGTTCAGGCACTCCGACATGCGCACCGACGGCACCATCGACTGGACCACCACCACCGGCCTCACACTCACCCACCGCCCCGAACCACCCCCCGGCCACGGACCCGGCGAGGCCTACAGTCCGAGGCCGGAGTGAAGAGGGGTGACGTGAGAAGGAGCTTTGCCGTGCCTCCCGGCTCGAGTGCGATGGACTGCTGTGGCGTACACACCGCGGAGCGCCGCCGAACTCATCGGAGAAGCAGGGCACGCACCCGGTCAGAGCGAGCAGCCCACCAGCACGGGCTCGTTCACCAGCGTGATCCCCGTCCGCTCGCGTACACCGTCACGCACCGTCCGCGCGAGCGCGAGCAGGTCGCCGGATGTCGCGTGGCCCCGGTTCGTCAGCGCCAGAGTGTGTTTCGTCGACAGCGAGGCCGGACCCGGCAGACCGTAGCCCTTGCCGTAACCCGCCTGCTCGATCAGCCAGGCCGCACTCGTCTTGACCCCCTCGGCTGCGGGATAGGTCGGCGCCCCCTCGGGCAGCGCCTCCGCCGACTCGAGCACCGGGTTCGTGAAGAACGAGCCCGCGCTCCAGGTGTCGTGGTCCGCCTCGTCCAGCACCATCCCCTTGCCGCGGCGCAGGTCGAGCACAGCCTCCCGGACGGCGGACGCCGACGCGCGCGACCCCGGTTCCACGCCCAGCGTCCGAGCCAGCTCGGCGTACCGCACCGGCGCGGACTCCGGGCCGACCTCGAGACGGAACGTGACGTCGAGGACGACGAAACCTGCGGGGTCGGCCTTGAACCGCGAGTGCCGGTAGCCGAAGCCGCACTCGTGGTTGCTCAGGACTCGCTCCGTGCGCGCACGCCGGTCCCAGACCCGCACGGACTCGATGGTCTGGGCGACCTCCTGCCCGTAGGCACCCACGTTCTGCACCGGGGTCGCTCCCACGGACCCGGGGATGCCCGCGAGCGCCTCCATCCCACGCAGGGACTGCTCGACCGTCCTGGCGACCAGGTCGTCCCACGGCTCACCGGCGGCGGCGGTCAGCAGCACCGTTCCAGCCCCGCCGGAGGACCCGCTGCGCTCCCACTGCAGCCCACGCGTCCGGACGCAGAGGACGGTCGAGTCGATCCCGGCGTCGTCGACCAGGAGGTTGGAGCCCCCCGCCACGAGCAGAACCGGATCACCCGAGGCGTCGGCCTCCGCGACCGCGCCGACCAGGGACTCGTGGTCCTCGGCCTCGACCATCCGGCGTCCCGGGCCGCCCACGCGCAGCGTGGTCAGCTCGGACAGTCGGCCGACGCGGCTCACGGAGCACCCTCGGGCGCCTCCGCGTGCGCACGTCCCTCACGAGGGTCGTGCGCGGGCGCGGGCGGACGTGCCGCGGGGACGGCAAGCATCGCCGGCAACGCGAGCGCTCCGACCACGAGGAGCGCGTGCAGCACCCCGATGTGGTCACCGAGGAACCCCAGCAGCGGCGGTCCGGCCAGGAAGGCGGTGTACCCGATCGATGCGACGACGCTGACCCGAGCGGCCGCGTACTCCGGCTCGTCCGCGGCAGCGCTCATGCCCACGGGGAAGCCGAGGGAGGCACCCACTCCCCAGAGCACGGCCCCGACGAAGGCGAGCCACAGCCCGGCGCCCGTCCCGAAGACGACGAGGACGGTGCCGACCGCAGCGAGGGCGAAGGCGGCGACGAGCACGCGCACCCTTCCGTACCGGTCGAGCCAGGTCGTGCCGAGCACCCGTCCGACGGTCATCGCCGACACGAAGATGGCGAACCCGAGCACGCCCAACCACGACGGCGCGTCGTAGCCGTCCACGAGTGCGACGGAGAGCCAGTCGTTGGCCGTCCCCTCGGTGAATGCGGCGGCCAGGACGATCAGGCCCACGATCAGCGTGCGGCGCTCCGTCCACGCCCTCAGGGGGTGACGGCGAGCCACGAGACCACCGGTCTCGTCGAGCTCCTCCGTCGGGGTCTCCGCCGTCAGGAACACGCGAACACCGGCGACCGTGCCCGCGAGGACGACCCCCGCAAGCACGCTCAGGTGCAGGTAGACGGGAAGGCCCAGGTAGTCGGCCAGGGCCCCCAGGAGGGCGGCCACCACCGTCCCGAGGCTGAAGGCCGCGTGGAAGCGCGGCATGATCGTGCGCCCGAGGTGCCGTTCGACGGTGGCGCCCTCGAGGTTCATCGCCACGTCCCACGTACCGGAACCGAGCCCGACCGCGAACAGGCCGAGGCCCAGGGTCACCACGCCGGCCCCGCTCGCGCCGACCCCCGCGACGACCAGGCCGAGGGCGACGACCACGGCACCGAGGCCCACCGCGCGGTCGGCCCCGATCCGACCGGTCAGCCAGCCGGCGGACGGCAGGGCGATGACCGCGCCCGCCGACAGCCAGAGCAGCACGAGCCCGAGCTCACCGGGCGTCAGCCCGAGCTCGGCCTTGGCCGCGGGGATGCGGGACGCCCACGTCGCGAACGCCGCTCCGTTGAGGGCGAAGACGACGGCGACACCGGTCCGGGCGCGCTGCAGCGCGGTGCTACCGATGATCTGCGGGCTGCTCACGGTCCTCCGGTCAGGCCAGTCGGACCGAGGCCCGCGCCTTGCCCAGCACGCCGGCACCGGCGCACGTCACGGTCAGGTCGACGCGGACCGTGCCCGCGTCGGGGTCGATCTTCGCCACGGTGCCCACGATCTCGAGAACGGCCTCGCCCGGGTCCGGGACGACGACCGGCTTCGTGAAACGGACGCCGTAGTCGACGACAGCGCCCGGGTCGCCGGCCCAGGCGCTCACGGGTGCCACGGCGACGGCCATCGTGAGCATGCCGTGGGCGATGACGTCCGGCAGACCGACCTCGGTCGCGAAGCGCGCGTTCCAGTGGATCGGGTTCTGGTCGCCGCTGGCCCCGGCGTACGCCACGAGGTGGGCACGCGTCAGTGGTGTGCTGGTGCGCAAGACCTCCTGTCCGACGCTGAGGTCGGCCAGCACCGGGGGCTGCGTGGTGGGCGCGGTCACGACTCCGCCCGCACGACGATCGTCGACGTCGCCGTGCACACGGCGTCACCGGACTCGGTGGTCAGCTCGCTGCGGGTGGTGACCATGGCATGTCCTCCGGCCGAGCGGACCGAGTCGACATGGAGCGCCGCGACGAGGCGGTCGCCCGCGACGATCGGGCGGTGGTGGACGAAACGCTGCTCGCCGTGCACGACCCGGCTGAAGTCGATGCCCGCCTCCGGGTCGGTCACCAGTCGCGCGTCGCTGCGCTGGGCGACGATGACGGCGAAGGTCGGCGGTGCGATGACGTCGGGGTGGCCGAGGGCCCGCGCCGCCTCGGGATCGACGTGCGCGGGGTGCACGGGTCCGCCGCCGGACGTGGCCTCGGCGAACTCACGGATCTTCTCCCGTCCGACCTCGTAGACGGCGTCCGGCGGATAGACCCGCCCGACGAAGCTCTCGTTGACGCTCATGGCCTCACGCTATCGGTCGGTCCGCCGTGCGAGACACGGCGGACAGGCGGGCGGACGCACGACAGCGGGGCCGCCCGGAGGACGGCCCCGCTGTCGACGAGGTGGTGGTGGCGTCGACCGCTCAGCGGGTCTCGCGGTGCACGGTGTGCCGTCCGTCACGAGGGCAGTACTTCTTCATCTCGAGACGGTCGGGGTCGTTGCGACGGTTCTTCTTGGTGATGTAGTTCCGCTCCTTGCACTCCACGCAGGCCAGCGTGATCTTCGGACGGACGTCAGCGCTCTTGCTGGCCACGGGACAAGCCTTCTCTCGCAAAGTGGGAACACGAACCAAGCAGCGCGCACGAGCACGCCGGCACAGCAGGGTAGAACGGACGGGTGGCGCACGTCGAATCCGCGACCGTGGACCAACAGAGCGCGACCGGTGTCCGTCGGTAGCGGGAGCGGGACTCGAACCCGCGACACAACGATTATGAGCCGTTTGCTCTACCAACTGAGCTATCCCGCCTGGACCGCGGGGGCCGTCCTTCCGGACCGGCTCCGCCGCATCAGAGCCCCCTTACGGAATCGAACCGTAGACCTTCTCCTTACCATGGAGACGCTCTGCCGACTGAGCTAAGGGGGCAACGCGTCGGTCAGCGTACACGCGGCACGAGCGCCGTGAGAAATCGGTTCGCGGAAGGCATCCGCGAGTGTCGAGCGGGCGGTCTAGGCTTCCGTTTGCGGCTGGCATGTGGCCGCCGGAGGGGGTGCGTCGACCGGCGGACCACTCCCCACCCGACGAGCTCGCCGCCGACCGGAACCCGCGGAGGATCCCCGTGACCGACCCGAACGAGCCCCAGCAGCCCCCGCACGGGGAGCAGCCTCCGCCCGGGGAGTCCGAGAACGAGCAGGGCGGCGCAGAGCAGCGCCCCGACCTGCAGAAGCCGGGGGCACCGAGCGGCCCCTCGTACGCACCGCCCCCGCCCGTCGAGCAGCAGCAGGGCTACGCCCAGCAGCAGGGCCAGCAGCCCGGCTACGGCGACCAGAGCGGATACGGCCAGCAGCAGGGCTACGGCCAGCAGCAGGGCCAGCAGCCCGGCTACGGCGACCAGAGCGGATACGCCCAGCAGCAGGGCCAGCAGCAGCAGGGCTACGGCCAGACCCAGTACGCCGCCCAGCCCGGCTACCCGCAGCAGGGCTACGGCCAGCAGCCCGCCTACGGCACGCCGGCGGGCTACGGGGCCTACGCAGCCACCGGGTCCTCCGGGCCCAGCAAGGTCCTTGGCATCCTCGCGATGGTGGCCGGCATCGTCGCGCTGCTGCTCTGCTGGGTCCCGTTCTTCGGCCTCTTCTGGGCGGGGTTCTTCGGCCTGGCCGCGATCATCATGGGTGTCATCGGCCTCGTCCAGGCGAACAAGGGCTCCGCAGGTGGCAAGGGCTTCTCCATCGCCGGACTCGCGCTGGGGATCGTGTCGATCCTGCTCTCCGTCCTCGTCACCATCCTGTTCGTCACCACCGTCAGCTCCGGTTCCGACAGCTTCGGCGGCGCCTTCTCCGAGCTCGAGTCCTTCGACTCCGGCGTCAACAGCGATACCGAGGCGGTGCTGGCCGACCAGCTGGACGTCTCCTTCGGCACCTTCGCCGTGACCGGGGACCCCTCGTTCCCCGACACGAACATGCCCGTGACGCTGACCAACAAGGGCGACACCGCGGCGAGCTTCACCATCACGGTCGAGGCGGTCGTCGACGGGTCGGTCGCGGAGTCGGACATCGCCATCACCGACACCCTCGAGCCCGGCGCCTCCGAGGAGGTCGACATGTTCGAGTTCGTGTTCGAGCCCGACGGCCTGGAGGGCGCCGAGTTCCACGTCACCGAGGCGGTCGCCTACGACTTCTGAGCTGGTGACGCCACGCGGCGGCACCACGACGACGCACTGAGGGGCGCCCCGCGCACGCGGGGCGCCCCTCTTGTGTGGCAGCTGTTGGATTCGAACCAACGAAGGCTAAGCCGACGGATTTACAGTCCGCTCCCATTGGCCACTCGGGCAAGCTGCCGTGCCGTCCCGTCGCTCTCGCGACGTCCCGGTTCCCCAGGTCTCGACGGCGGTGGAAGGATAGCAACAGCCGACGGGTGGTCCCAACGCAGTCGTCACCGCCCAGCCCAGACCGACACGGAGGGAAACGACACGTGGCCAGTGAGTCCTCGTTCGACGTGGTGAGCAAGATCGACAGGCAGGAGGTCGACAACGCGCTGAACCAGGCCGCCAAGGAGGTCGCTCAGCGCTACGACTTCAAGAACACCGGCGCGACGGTGAAGTGGCGGGGCGATGACGCGATCGTCATCACGGCCAACTCCGAGGAGCGTGTGGCAGCCGTGCTCGACGTGCTGCAGACCAAGCTGGTGAAGCGTGGCGTCTCCCTCAAGGCGCTCGACACCGGCGACACGAAGCAGTCGGGCAAGGACTACGAGCAGGTCTCCGTCCTCCAGGAGGGGCTCGACCAGGAGCACGCCAAGAAGGTCTCCAAGATCATCCGGGACGAGGGCCCGAAGGGCGTCAAGGCGCAGATCCACGGTGACGAGCTGCGGGTGTCGGCGAAGAGCCGCGACGACCTGCAGGAGGTCATCGCCCTGCTCAAGGGCTCTGACCTCGACGTGGCGCTCCAGTTCGTCAACTACCGCTGACCGGGAGCCCCCGGGTGGCCCCCGTCCCGGGGGCGCCCGGCTCCGAACACCTCGCGTGCTCACCCGACGTGCTCTGCTCGCGACCGGCGGCCTCCTCGCGGTGGCCGCGACGACCGGTCTCGCGTCCGCCTGCGCGCGCAGGGACGACGTCGTGACCGGCCGCGCACTCCCCTACCCCTACGGTGGCCACGCCGCCCAGGTCGCCGACCTGCACCTCCCGGATCTGGCCGCCTGGCCCGAGGTGCAGGCGGTGGTCGTCACGATCCACGGCGGCTTCTGGTCGTCGGCCTATGACCGCACGCTCGAGGACGCCGTCGTCGCGGACCTGGTGGCCGGCGGCTACGCGGTCTGGAACCTCGACTACCGCTCGGTCGGCGACGGCGGTGGCTGGCCACGGACGTTCGAGGACGTCGCCGCAGGACTGGACGCACTGCTGCCCGCCTGCGTCGAGCACGGGCTGCCGGCCGACCGCGTGGCCCTCGTCGGGCACTCCGCCGGTGGGCACCTCGCGCTGTGGGGCGGCGCTCGGCACCGGCTGCCAGACACAGCCCCCGGCGCCCCCGGCAGGTCTCCCTCCCTCCGTCCTGTCGCCCTGGTCAGCCAGGCCGGTGTGAACGACCTGCGTGCGGCTCACGACGATGACCTGGGCGATGGAGCGGTCGAGGCTCTGATGGGGGGCCCACCCGACGACCGCTACCGGCTCGCCTCGCCGGCCGAGCTGCTTCCCACCGGCGTGCCCACGCTGCTCGTCACGGGCGAGCTCGACGACCGCGTGCCGCCCTCGCAGAGCCGCGAGTACGCGGAGCGTGCCCGGGCCGCCGGCGACGACGCCGACCTCGTGGTCGTCGAGGGAGAGGGGCACTTCCAGCACCTCGACACCGGTTCCGCGGTGTGGACCAGGACCCGCACCTGGCTGGACGAACGCCTCAGGTCGTGACGTCGGCGGGCATCCACGCGGGCGACAGCGTCACGACGTCGCCCACCACGACGACAGCGGGCGACCGCACCCCGACGGCCTCCGCGCGGTCGGCGACGTCCTCCAGCGTCCCGACGGTCACACGCTGGCCGGGCCCCCACCCGTCCTCGACCACCGCGACGGGGCACTGACGATCCCTGCCGGCCTCGACGAGGCGGGCGGCGTTGCGTCGCAGCCCGGCCACCGACATCAGCAGCACGACCGTGTGGTCGGAACCCGGCGGCAGGGAACCGATCTCGTCGTGACCTGTGACCACCGTGAACCCGCGAGCCAGCCCACGGTGCGTGACGGGGATCCCCGCCGCCGCCGGGACGGACACCGCGCTCGTCACGCCGGGGACGACCTCCACCACCACGCCGGCGGCCTCGCAGGCGAGGCGCTCCTCACCACCGCGTCCCAGGACGTACGGGTCGCCGCCCTTGAGCCTCACGACCGCCCTGCCCTCCAGGGCGTGCCGCACGATCTCGGCGTTGATCTCCTCCTGACGCCAGGCGTGGTGTCCCGGGGTCTTGCCCACGTCCACCACCTGGACGGCGGGCGGCAGCTCGTCCAGCACGGCCCGTGGGCCCAGCCGGTCCGTCACGACCACGTCGGCGCAGGCCAGAAGCACCCGCGCACGGGTGGTGAGAAGGCCGACGTCGCCCGGCCCGCCGCCGACCAGCGCGACCCATCCCGGCCCGGGCCGGTGACGCACCCGACGCAGCGGCAGTGCGCCGCGGGCCAGGTCCTCCCGTACCCGCGACACCACCGCGTCCCGCACCGCGACTGCCCGTCGAGGGTCGCCGCCGGCGTTCACGGCGACCGTGACCGGCCCGTCGGGCGTCGCCACGCGGACGGTGGCGGGCACGTGCGCGGCCGACCGCGCAGCGTCCCCCGACTCCACGCACCAGAGACGGAGCGCGGCGGCGTCGGCTGACACCTGCCGGTCGACGTCCACGTCTCCGGTCGCCGTGTGCACGAGCCAGGCGCCGGCCAGGTCGTCGACGCCCCGGTACCCACGCTCGGACCAGGCCACCGTCCCCTGGTCCACCAGGTCGGCCAGGTCCTCGCACACCCACGGCGAGACGACTGGACGACCGCGCCCGCCTGCACGAGCCCGTGCGCACGACGTGCCGCGACCGGCCCGCCACCGACGACGACGGCGACCCGCGCCGTCGAGGTCGAGCAGCAGGGGGTAGCCCGCGCCGGACCGGTCAGATCGCATACGCACCCGGCAGCTGCTCCGGGGTGACGCGTGCGGGCCAGCGGGTCGCCGACCATGCCCGCGGCGAGCGTGTACCCGTCGTGCGGGTCGACCAGCAGGAACGCGCCCGTCCGGCGGGCGGTGACGTACTCCTCGGCGGCGACGGGCCCTGCGAGCCGCAACCTGACCTGGCCGATGTCGTTGACGAGCGAGCTCGTCCGCCGGCACGTGCTCGACCTCGTCGAGGTCCAGCCGCCCCAGCGACGTCCCGCACGACCGCCTTCACGGTGCGCGTCGTGTGCTTCACCAGCACGCGCGCCCCCGGCAGGAGCGGTCGGTCGGCGAGCCAGCAGACCGTGGCCTCGACGTCCTGGGTAGGGACGGGAGCGTCGGCGACCGATGCGACCAGGTCGCCCCTGGCGACGTCGACGTCGTGCGCGAGGCGGACCGCCACCGACTGCGGGAGCGAACGCCTCCACGAGCTCGCGCGGCTCCGCCCCCGGCGCGGTGGGGGCGTCGATGCCCGTCACCGTCGTACGCAGACCCGACGGCAGCACGACGACCGCGTCGCCGACGCGCACGACGCCGGAGGCGATCTGGCCCGCGTAGCCGCGGTAGTCGCGGTACCGCTCGTCCAGAGCGGCCCCCTGAGGGCGCAGCACCGTCTGCACCGGCAGCCGGAACGGCTCCGAGGTCGGGTCGTCCGCCGCGGGCAGCCCTTCGAGCAGGTCGAGCAGCGACGGCCCGTCGTACCAGGGGGTACGCACCGAGCAGGTCGACGACGTTGTCGCCGTCGAGCGCCGAGACGGGGACGGCACGCACGTCGTCGAGCCCGAGATCCCCGGCGAGCGCGTCCACCTCGGCGGCGATGTCGCGGAACACCTGCTCGTCGAACCCGACCAGGTCGATCTTGTTCACGGCCAGGACCACGTGCGGGACCCGGAGCAGGGCGGCGACCGCGAGGTGCCGACGCGTCTGCTGGAGCAGCCCCTTGCGCGCGTCGACCAGCAGCACCACGACGTCCGCCGTGCTGGCACCGGTCACGGTGTTGCGCGTGTACTGCACGTGGCCGGGGCAGTCCGCCAGCACGAACGAGCGGTCTGCGGTGCGCGAAGTACCGGTACGCCACGTCGATCGTGATGCCCTGTTCGCGCTCGGCACGCAACCCGTCCGTCAGGAGGGCGAGGTCGATGCCCTCACGTCCCCCTGATTCCAGGTCGGCGGATCCGTGTGCCCCCCAGCCCCTCTCACGACTGACCCGCTCCACCGCCTCCAGCTGGTCCGCCAGGATGGCTTTCGAGTCGTGCAGCAACCGGCCGACCAGCGTCGACTTGCCGTCGTCGACCGACCCGGCGGTGGCGAGTCGCAGCAGTCCACCCATCAGAAGTACCCCTCCTTCTTGCGGTCCTCCATCGCGGCTTCCGACAGTCGGTCGTCGGCACGCGTCGCCCCCCGCTCCGTGATGCGGCTGACGGCGACCTCGACGAGCACGTCGTCGACGGTCGCGGCGTCACTGAGAACCGCACCCGTGCAGGACATGTCGCCGACCGTCCGGTACCTGACGCGCCGCTCGACGACGTCCTCGTCGTCTCGCGCGGGCTCGACCAGGGCCCGACTGCGAGCAGCATCCCGTCGCGCTCGAAGACCTGGCGCTCGTGGGCGAAGTACAGGCCGGGCAGCTCGATCCGCTCGTGCGCGACGTAGCGCCAGACGTCCAGCTCGGTCCAGTTGCTGAGCGGGAAGGCCCGGACGTGCTCGCCCGGCCGGTGACGGCCGTTGTAGAGGTTCCACAGCTCGGGCCGCTGGTTGCGCGGGTCCCACTGGCCGAACTCGTCGCGCAGGCTGATCACCCGCTCCTTCGCGCGGGCCTTCTCCTCGTCGCGGCGTCCCCCGCCGAACACGGCGTCGAACCGGTTGCCCGCGATCGCGTCGAGGAGCGGCTGCGTCTGCAGCGGGTTGCGGGTGCCGTCCGCTCGCTCCCGCAGCCGTCCGTCGTCGATGTACGCCTGGACGCGGGCCACCTCGAGCCGCAGGCCCAGTCGCTCGACGGTGCGGTCCCGGTAGTCGAGCACCTCAGGGAAGTTGTGCCCGGTGTCGACGTGCAGCACCGGGAACGGCACAGGCCCGGGCCAGAAGGCCTTGGCCGCCAGGTGGAGCATCACGACCGAGTCCTTGCCGCCGCTGAAGAGCAGTGCGGGACGCTCGAACTCGCTCACCACCTCCCGGATGATGTGGAGCGACTCGCTCTCGAGCGCCTCGAGCTGGCTGAGACGCCGCGGCGGCGCGTCCGTCTGCGGCGTGGCGGCGTAGGTCGTCGTCGTCGTCATGAGGTGTGGATCCCGCACTCGGTCTTGGCGAGCCCGGCCCAGCGGCCGGCTCGAGGGTCTTCGCCGGGGGCGACCCGGCGCGTGCACGGTGCGCACCCGATGGACGGGTAGCCGTCGGCCAGCAGGGGGTTCAGCCGGACGGTGTGCTTCTCGGCGTAGGCGAGGAGGTCGTCGAAGGTCCACGCCGCCAGCGGGTTGACCTTGACCAGCTGGTTGGCCTCGTCCCACCCGACGAGCGGCGTGAGGGCCCTGGTGGGCGCCTCCTCCCGGCGGACGCCGGTCACCCACGCCTCGTAGCCGCGCAGGGTGTCGCGCAGCGGCTCGACCTTGCGCAGTCGGCAGCACGCTGCCGGATCGCGGTCGTGCAACCGTGGACCGAGCGCTTCGTCCTGCTCGGCGACCGTGAGCTCCGGCAGCACGTCCACCACCGTCACGGGCAGCGAGGCCGCCACGTCGTCCCGCGTACGCAGCGTCTCGGGGAAGTGGTAGCCGGTCTGCAGGAACAGCACGTCGACACCGGGCAGGGCACGCGACACCAGGTGGGGCAGCACGGCGTCGGCCATGCTGCACGCGACGGCGAGCGAGCCCCCGAACTCTCGGGCGGCCCAGCTGCACCACGGCCTCGGCCGAGGCACCGGCCAGCTGCTGCTCCGCCTCCAGCGCGACCGCCCTCAGCTCGTCCGGCGGGCGGTGCCGACGGGTTGCCTCCTGCTGGACGCTCATCGCAGGACCTCCTCGTCCACGCGGTGCGACCAGGTGGCGAACGTCTCCCCGACGACCCGCTCGTCGAGGAACCTCCGCACCACTCGCTCGACGTAGTCGGGGAGGTCCTCGGCCGTGACCTTGAGGCCCCGGACGGTGCGTCCCAGTCCAGGCTCGTCCCGGTCGGCGGACGCCAGCCCACCACCGAGGTGCACCTGGAAGCCAGGCACCTGCTTGCCGTCCTCGCCGGTCACGAGCTGTCCCTTCAGGCCGATGTCGGCCGTCTGGATACGTGCGCAGGAGTTGGGGCATCCGTTGACGTGCAAGGAGATCGGCCGGTCCAGCTCGACCCCGACCAGCCGCCGCTCGAGCTCGGCGACGACCTCGGCCGCCGTCGCCTTGGTCTCGACGATGGCGAGCTTGCAGAACTCGATTCCCGTGCAGGCCATGGCGGCTCGCCTGAAGGGGCTCGGCCTGGCCGTGAGCCCGAAGGACTCCAGACGGCGCGCGAGCCCCGCTGCCCGTCGCGGCGGCACGTCCAGGACGAGGAGCTTCTGGTGCGGGGTCAGGCGGACCCGGCTCGACCCCACTCGCTCGGCCTCGGCCGCGACGGCGGCCAGCACGCTGCCGCTCACCCGTCCGACGGTGGGAGCGAGGCCGACGTAGGAGAGCCCGTCCTTCTGCCGGTGGATCCCGACGTGGTCGCCGGGCCCCGTCGGGGGTGGTGGCGCCGGGCCGTCCGGCAGGGGCGTGCCGAGGTACTCCTGCTCGAGCACCTCGCGGAACCGCACCGGTCCCCAGTCCGCCAGGAGGAACTTCAGCCGCGCCTTCGTGCGCAGGCGCCGGTACCCGTGGTCGCGGAAGAGGCGCACCACCCCGTGCCACACCTCGGGCGCACGCTCGGGCGGGACGAAGACCCCGAGCCGCTCAGCGAGGCGCGGGTTGGTCGACAGGCCGCCGCCCACCCACAGGTCGAATCCCGCTCCGAGCTCGGGGTGCACGACTCCGACGAGCGAGATGTCGTTGATCTCGTGGACGACGTCCTGGCTCGGGTGCCCGGTGACGGCGGACTTGAACTTGCGAGGGAGGTTCGACAGCTCGGGGTCACCCACGAACCGACGTGTGATCTCGGCGATCACCGGTGTGGGATCGAGGATCTCGTCCGCCGCGATCCCCGCGACGGGACTGCCCAGCACGACCCTGGGGGTGTCCCCGCAGGCCTCCGTGGTCTGGAGGCCGACCGCCTCCAGGCGCCGCCAGATCTCGGGCACGTCCTCGACCCGCACCCAGTGCAGCTGGATGTTCTGGCGGTCGGTGATGTCGGCCGTGTCGCGGGCGAACTCCGTCGAGACCTGCGCGAGGACCCGGAGCTGCGCCGTCGTCAGCGCCCCGCCGTCGATGCGCACCCGCAGCATGAAGTAGCGGTCCTCCAGCTCGTGGGGTTCGAGCTGCGCGGTGCGTCCGCCGTCGATCCCGGGCTTGCGCTGCGTGTACAGGCCCCACCAGCGCATGCGGCCGTGCAGGTCGTCCGGGTCGATGGAGTCGAAACCCTCACGGGCGTAGACCTCTTCGATCCGTCGGCGCACGTTCAGGCCGTCGTCGTCCGCCTTGAACTGCTCGTTGTGGTTGAGCGGGGCGCGTCCGTCCACCGCCCACTGGCCGTGCGACCTGGTCCGCGTCGGGCGCTCGGCGCGAGGCGCGTCGGAGGGTGTCGTGGATGGTGCGGAGGGTGCTGTCGAGAGCGTCATGCCGGTCCCTGTCAGGACGGGGACGCCGCGACCGTCTGCCTATCGGGCTGGCGGCGAGGTCGCAGGTCCGGTGGAGCCGACGGACGCGACTGTCCGCCGACGGGTCAGGCCGGACGCATTCGACAGGTGAAGGTGCCGCTCAGGCGCTGCAGGTCCACGTGACGACGGGTCACGAGGTGCGTGCTGCGGATGGCGATCACAGCAGGAGGCTAACCCGACGGTCTCGGCACGCGGAACTGGTGTCCAGATGGCAGGACGGCCTCTCAGCCGGCGAGCGACACCATCAGCTGGGGGACCAGGCTGAACGCGGCCAGCAGCGCGCCGGAGACACCGAGCGCGAGCCCCTCCGCCCAGGTCACCGTCCAGGTCAGCCCGACGGGGGCGACGGGCTCGGCGGTGAGGACGTCGGTACCGGCAGCCGGCCGGCTGTGCGGCCAGGTCGACCGCGAGGTCGACGCTCAGCCCGGTCGGCGGCTGTCGCCCTCCGGGCAGGGCCGGTGAGGCGACCGGACGGGCGACGAGCAGGGCGACCCATCGCAGGTAGTAGGCGAGGCCCAACGCCACGTTGAGCGCCGCCAGCACCGCCAGCCACCAGAGCCCGGCGTCGACGACCGGGCCGATCACGGCGATCTTGGCGACGAGACCCGCGACACCGGGGGGCAGCCCGGCCAGGCTGAGGAGACCGAGGCCGAGCAGTGCGGCGGCCACCGGCTCGCGCCGTGCGAGGCCGCGGTAGTCCTCGAGCACGTGGTGCGGCGCCGTCACGGTGGTGCCGGGTCACCAGCACCACGACGGCGAAGACCACGAGCGTGGCTGTCGCGTAGGCCAGCAGGTAGACGACCGCTGCGCTCAGCGGCGCGCCGGCGGGGTCGCGGCCGCCCGGCACGAGCCCGGTCAGCGGCAGCAGCACCCAGCCGGCCTGGGCGATCGTGGACCAGGCGAGCAGACGGACCGCCGACCGCTGGGCGAACGCGACGAGGTTGCCGACGGTCATGGTCACGACCACGAGGACGGCGAGCCAGGGGGTCCAGTCGTCGACGACGCCACGCAGCCCGACGAGCAGCACCAGCGCGACACCGGACAGACCGGCGATCTTCGAGACGGTCGACAGGAAGGCGGCGACCGGTACGGGCGACCCGGCGTACACGTCCGGGGCCCAGAGGCCGAAGGGCAGGGCGGCCACCTTGTAGCCCATGCCGGCTGACGGCGAAGACCGCACCCAGAGGCCACCAGCGCGCGACGGTCCCCCAGAGCCGCGCGGGTCGGCCGTCGCGACGGCCATCTCCTCGAGGTGGAGCGTCCCGGTGCCCGCGTAGAGCAGCGCGATCCCGAGGACGAGCAGACCGAGCGAGGTGACGGCGACCAGCAACAGCTTCATCGCCGCCTCGGCGCCGTCCGCGTCGCGCCGCAGCGCGACGAGACCGACGACGGGCAGGGACGCCGTCTCGAGCGCGATCACGAGCGTTGCGAGGTCGCGGGCGCCGGCCAGGGCGAGCGCACCCGTGACGGCGGCGAGGAAGAGCGCGTGGTGCTCGGTGCGGTTCAGCCGTCCACGCGGCACCGGGCCCGTCCAACGCCAGAAGCAGGCAGACCGCGGCCGAGATGACGACGGCGGCCTGGAGACCGAACGTCAACGGGGAGATCACGAACGAGCACGCACCGGTGATGGCGTCAGGCCCGGTCACGCTCGCGCGGCGACGGCGCAGAACGTCCGCCGCACGTCGAACCCCCCCGGCTGCAGCGCCTGCGCGGCGAGGGCGGCACCACCGCTGTTCCCACTCCACCGAGGGCGACGAGGTCGAGCGTGAGGCGGCGACCACGGCGCGGCGACGGGCAGGACCGCCTGCAGCACGAGAACGAGCAGCATCGCGGCGGCCACCGCCAGCACCGGGCCGAGGGCGAAGGAGTCGACGCTCTGCACGCCGGTCACGGCACCACCACCCCATCAGCAGACGCACTGCCGGTCCCGTCACCGACAGCAGCAGCCAGGGCAGGACTCCCCAGGACGATGGTGGTGAGCACCAGGGGTGCGGCAACCAGTCGCTCGACGGAGCCGAGGTCGCGGACCGGCGCAATCCACGTCCGCCGGGACGTCACGACCGGTCCGTGCCACAGCAGGAACAGCACGCGCAGCAGGTACGCGGCGGCCAGGGCCGTACCGACGGCCGCGATCACGGCCACCCACCGGGCGCCGACGACGCCGAGCCAGGCGTCGCCCTCCCAGGCTCCGAGGATCGCCAGGACCTCGCCCCAGAAGCCGGCGAGACCCGGCAGCCCGACCCCGGCGACCGCGCCGAGCGCGAGCAGCCAGCCGAGCCGGGGCGCACGGTCCCGCAGGCCGCTCCCGAGCTCGACGAGGTCAGCCGTGTGCCAGCGGTGCTTGACCATGCCGACGACGAAGAAGAGCAGACCGGTGATGACCCCGTGGGCGACGGAGGCGAACAGCGCGCCCTGCACACCCTGCGGCGTCCCGGAGCTCACCCCCACGACCACGAACCCCATGTGCGCGACGGACGAGAAGGCCACCAGCCGCTTGAGGTCGCGCTCGGCCAGGCACACCAGGGACCCCCAGACGATGCCCACCACTCCCAGCACCGCGAGGGCCGGGGCCCACCGTTCGAGCCCGTCCGGGACCAGGCCGGCGACGAGCCGGACGAGGCCGTAGGTCCCGAGCTTCAGCAGCACGCCCGCCAGCAGCACGGACCCGACGGTCGGCGCGATGCTGTGCGCGGGCGGCAGCCAGCTGTGCAGCGGCCACAGCGGCACCTTCACCCCGAGCCCGACAAGCAGCAGCACCGCGATCGCGCTCTGGCTGCCCACGTCCAGCGCGGGCCCGGCCGTCGCCAGCACGTCCAGATCCGTGCTGCCGCCGCGCAGGGCGAGCAGCACGAGCCCGAGCAGCATCACGGCCGACCCGGTGACGGTGTACATCACGAACCGGGCGGCGGCGGACGTCCGCGCCGACTGCGGGTCGGGCACGCCTCGTCGACGGCTCTCGTCCCCCCACCTGTCGATGAGGAACCACATCGGCACCAGCACGGTCTCGAAGGCGACGAAGAAGAGCACGAGGTCGCGCGCGAGGAAGGTGCCGGCGGCCCCGGCGCCCACGAGCAGCAGGCAGGCGAGCAGCACCGGGTGGGCTCCGGGCCGCGCGACGTCCGCGGGCTCGCCGTTGTCGCCGGTTCGGGTCACGTAGAGGCAGCACAGCAGCGTGAGCGCCGTGGTCAGGAGGACGAGCGGTCCGCTGATCCCGTCCATCGAGAGGTGGAACCGGCTGCCCAGGAGGCCGACCCAGGGCAGGTCGAGCTCGGCACCGGGCCCCTGCCGGGACCACGGCCGGTCGTCGGCGAACACCGCCACCGCGGCGAGGGTGGTCAGGGCCGCCGTCCCCGTCGCCACGATGGAGGCGAGGCCCCGAGAGGGACGCGCCACCGCCAGCAGCAGGGCCACCGCGACGGGCAGGAGCACGACGACACCGAGCAGGACCGGGGACAGCTCGGTCATCCGAGGCCACCCCCGAGCAGCACGGCCGCGACGGCGAGGACCACGGCAGCCGCCGTCACCCACGAGAGGTAGCCGGTCACGACCCCGGTCTGCACGCGGCGCGCCGCCGCCGCCATCGCCCGGACGCCGACCGCGGGTGCCCGGGCGTACGACTCGATCACGACGTCGTCACCGGCCGTCGCGGCACGAGCCGCTCCAGCGGCCAGGGCGACGGCACGCGCGTGCACCCACGACGCCCCGTAAGCCGTTGCGGCCGAACGGTGCAGCACGCGGGGCAGCCGATCGGCGACGTCGCGGCGACGGCGGCTGCCTGCCCCGACCAGCACCCCGGTGAGGGCGAGCAGCGTGCCGACGGCGCTCGTGGTGACGTCGATCTGCACCTCCGGGAGGGCTGCGATCCCGCGGAAGGGCAGCCACCCCAGTCCCAGCGCCGGAACGACGAGCAGGGCGACGGGCCACCCCATCGACGCGGGGACGCGGCGCGCCGGGGCACGGCCCCGAGAGCGGGGTCGCGCCGCCGGAGGACGACGACGAACAGCCGCGCGGCGTAGGCACCGGTGAGGACCGTCGTCACGAGACCGGCGGACAGCACCGTGACCGCCACCCACTGGGGCCCGGGCCCTCCGTCGGTGACCGCGTGCTCCGCAGCCGTCAGCACGGCCTCCTTGCTGACGAAGCCCGACGTCGGGGGCAGCCCGGCGAGCGCGGCGAGCCCGACGCCGAGCGCCACCACGGTCAGCGGCGCGGTGCGACCGAGTCCGCCCAGGTCCCGCACCAGCGTGCTGCCGGCGTGGTGGGCGACCAGTCCCGCGGCCAGGAACAGCAGGGCCTTGAAGGCGGCGTGCGACATGAGGTGCGCCAGCGCGCCGTCGCGGCCTGCCGCTGTGCCCAGGGCGACACCCGACAGCATCAGCGCCACCTGGCTGATCGTCGACCAGGCCAGGACGCGCTTGATGTCGTCGGCCGCCAGCGCGGCGAGCGCTGCACCGACCATGCTGACCGCCGAGATGACGGCGAGCGCAGCCAGCACGGCCGGCGCCTCGACCAGGAGGGGCAGGAAGCGGACCAGCACGAAGACGCCGGCCGCCACCATCGTCGCGGCGTGGATGAGCGCCGACACCGGGGTCGGGCCCTCCATCGCGTCCGGCAGCCAGCCGTGCAGGGGGAACTGAGCGGACTTGCCCACGACCCCTAGCAGCAGGAGCGCGCCCGCAGCGGTCGCCGTCGACCCGGACACCCGACCGTCGTCGACGGCCTGCAGGATGCCGCTGATCGACGTGGTGCCCACGGACGACCAGAGCACGACGATGCCGAGCAGGAAGCCCACGTCACCGATCCGCGTGACCATGAACGCCTGCAGGGCAGCGGCCCTGGCGGCGGGGCGCTCGCTGTGGTGCCCGATCAGGAGGTAGGAGCACAGACCCATCACCTCCCACCCGATCAGCAGCAGGAGCAGGTCGTCGGCGTGCACGACGGCCAGCATCGCGGCGGTGAAGAGGGACACCGTGGCGACGTAGGCCGGGTAGCGGGTGGGGGCATCGGGAGTCCCGGGCCCGCGCAGGTACCCGGCCGAGTAGACCTGCACGGCCAGGGCCACGCCCACCACGGCGAGCGCGACCATCGCGGTCGGCGCGTCCGTGCGCAGCGAGAGGTCGAGCGGTGTGCCGGCTACCCCGGTGTCCACCGGACCCAGCAGCCCGATGCGGGTCACCTCGGTGCGCCCGTCCCACACACCGGTCGCGCCGATCACGGCGGCGGCAGCGGCGACCGCCGAACCCCCGACACCGACCATCGCGGCGAGCCGGTGGCTGCGCCGCCCGAGGCCCGCGACGACCGCCCCCACCGCTGCCGCCAGCGCGGGGACGGCCACGACGAGCCACACCCAGTCGTCGACCGACGTCACGAGACCTCACCGTCCGGCGGCGCCGTCCGTCCGCGCCTGGACGGCCGCCACCTCACCGAGCGAGCGGCGGGCACGCAGGTCCGACGAGCCCGTGGCCCGGAAGAGCAGCAGGACCACCGCCAGGGCGAGCCCGATCTCGGCCGCCGCGACCGTGATGACGAACAGCGCACCGACCTGGCCGGAGAGCAGGGGGTCCTGGCCTCCCAGGTCGGTGAGGACCATCAGCAGCACCCCGGCGTTGAGGAGCAGCTCGGCCCCGATCAGCACCATCACGGCGTTGCGACGCGCGAGCACGCCGTACAGCCCGATCCCGGCGAGACCGGCCGCCACCAGGGCCGGGATGGTCAGGTGCATCATCCGGGGGTCCCCCGTCCCCGACTCACGGCGACGGCCGCCACGAGCGCCGCGAGGAGCAGCACGGACACCAGCTCGAACGGCAGCACCCAGCTGGCGAAGAGCACCTCACCGAGCGGCTGCGCCTCCCCCCGACCGGGGCGGCGCTCCACCGGCCCCGGGTCCGCCGCGAGCAGCGCGGCGCCCAGCAGGACCGTGGTCGCGCCACCCACGACGGCGGCCAGCCCCCGGACGGCCGGCGGGGAGTCGAGGTCGTCGCTGCGGCCGGTCGGCGCGCGGGTCAGCATCAGCGCGAAGAGCACCAGGACGACGACGGCGCCGACGTACACCAGCAGCTGCACCAGCGCGACGACCTCTGCGCCGAGCAGCAGGTACAGACCGGCGACCGCCCCCAGGGCCACGACGAGCCACAGGGCCGCGTGCACGACCCGGCTCGTGGTCACGGCGAGCAGCCCGCTCGCCAGCGCGAGCAGGCCGAAGGCGGCCATCAGCACGTCGACGCCGGTCACGTCGGTGTCGACCCTCTCCGGGCACCGCGCGCCGGGCGGGTGGGGGCAGCCATCTCCTTGGCGTCGGGGGCCAGCGGGTCGAGGGCCGGGGGCGGTGGAACCGTCCACATCCACTCCCGGAGCCGCTCCTTCTCGTGCGTCAGGTCGCCGATGTCGGTGTGGCTGTACTCGAACTGGGGGCTCCAGAAGAGCGCGTCGAACGGGCACACCTCGATGCAGATGCCGCAGTACATGCAGAGGCTGAAGTCGATGGCGAAGCGGTCGAGCACGTTGCGCTGGCGGTCACGCGCCGCGCCCTCGACCTTGACCGTCTCCTTGTGGGAGTCGATGTAGATGCACCAGTCGGGGCACTCCCGGGCGCACAGCATGCAGACCGTGCAGTTCTCCTCCATCAGCGCGATGACGCCGCGGCTGCGCGGCGGGAGGACCGGTGAGGTCTCGGGGTACTCGCCGGTGACGGCGGGCCGGCCCAGAGTGCGCAGGGTGACCGCGAGACCCCTGGCCAGGCCCTTCAGTCCGGCCACCGCCCCCGGACCCCGCTCCGCGCTCACCAGACCACCACCACGACGGCGGTCAGCGCGAGCTGCGCCAGCGCGACCGGCACGAGCACCGTCCACGCGAGCGACTGCAGCTGGTCCTCGCGCAGCCGCGGCCAGGCCACCCGGATCCAGATCACGACGACGGAGACGAGGGCGACCTTGACGAGCGTCCACAGCCACCCGAGCACCGCCGCGAACGGGCCGGCCCAGCCCCCGAGGAAGAGCACGGTGAACAGGGCGGACAGCACGACGATGCCCGCGTACTCGGCGAGGAGGAAGAAGGCGAAGCGCAGGCCGCCGTACTCGGTGTAGGGCCCCATCACCAGCTCGGCGTCCGCGATCGGCATGTCGAAGGGAGGTCGCTGCAGCTCGGCGACCGCGGCCACCGCGAACACGAGCGCGGCGGGTGCCTGCCACAGCAGCCACCACGGCTGCCACGCGTCGACGATGCCCGACAGGTTCAGCGTGCCCGCCGCCATCGCGACGGACGTCGCCGCCAGGACGAGGGGCAGCTCGTAGGCGAGCAGCTGCGCCGCGGCGCGCAGGCCGCCCAGCAGCGAGTACTTGTTGCCGCTCGCCCAGCCGCCCATCAGGGTGCCGAGCACGCCGACGGCTGACGCGGCCAGCACGAAGAGCAGACCGGCGTCGACGTCTGCGGCCACGAGACCCGGGCCGAGAGGGATCGCCGCGAGCGCCACGAGGTACGGCACGAGCGCGACGCCGGGGGCCAGCCGGAACACTGTGCGGTCGGCGGCTGCGGGTGCGACGTCCTCCTTCTGGACGAACTTCACGCCGTCGGCGACGAGCTGGGCCCAGCCGTGGAAGCCGCCGGCGTACATCGGCCCGAGCCGTCCCTGCATGTGCGCCATCACCTTGTGCTCGGTCTGCCCGACCAGCAGGGGCAGCACGAGGAAGGCGGCCAGCACGGCCACGGCCCGCAGCACCACCTCCAGCCACTCAGGCATCGTCATGGCGCGTCCTCTGGATCCCTCGGCCCCCACGAGGCGTCCGGGACACCCGGAGGCAGCAGCTTGCGACGGGCGGGCGAGGTGGCGGCGTGGTCGCTCTCGCCCGGCTCCTTGGCTCCCGGCCACGGCTTCACGGCGCGAGCGGCCAGCACGAAGGACTTCCGCAAGGGCGTCCCCTCGAAACCGTCGGGCAGCAGCAGAGGCCTCAACCCTGCACCGGACCCGTCCTCGAAGCCCGCGAAGTCGACACCGAACATCTCGTGCGTCTCACGTTCGTGCCAGGCGGCGCCCGCGAAAACCCTTGTGGCAGAGTCGAGCACAGGCGCCGCGCCGGTCACACGCGTACGCAGAAGCACCCTTCGCAACGGGTCGAGCGCCACGAGGTGGACGACGACGTCCACGCCCGGATCCTCCACGTCCGGCTCGTCGACGGCGCTGAGCCAGTCGAAGAGCGTGTAGCCCGCGTCCCGGGCTGCGATCAGCGCTTCCGACCACCGGCCCGCGTCGACGTCGACGCACTCGGTCCCCGACGCGTCGCTCGTCCGCACGTCGAGGTCCGACGGCCAGGCGATGCCGGTCACCCGCGGTCCTCGGTGTAGCGCTCGCCCAGGTTCTCGGCAGCGATCTTCTGCTGGAGCGTGATGATGCCGTGCAGGAGACCCTCGGGGCGGGGCGGGCAGCCCGGCACGTACACGTCCACCGGCACGATCTGGTCGACGCCCTTGGTGACCGAGTAGGAGTCCCAGTACGGGCCGCCGGAGTTCGAGCAGGCGCCGAACGAGATCACGTACTTCGGCTCCGGCATCTGGTCGTACAGACGCCGGATCGCGGGTGCCATCTTGTCCGTGACGGTGCCCGACACGACCATGAGGTCGGCCTGCCGTGGGCCGGGGGCGAAGGGGATCACGCCGAGCCGGATGAAGTCGTGCTTGGACATCGACGCGGCGATGAACTCGATGGCGCAGCAGGCGAGCCCGAAGTTGAAGACCCACAGGCTGTAGCGACGCCCCCAGTTGAGCACCACGCGCAGCGGCGCCGGCGCGAGGGTCTGCCCGGCGCCGACGGAGGTCACCAGCGGCTCGCTGGGGCGGACCGCAGGGACCCCGAGGGGGACCGGACGGGGGGCGGGCTCGCCGGTCAGCGCCACCTGAGCACCCCAGCCCGCCACGTGTGCAGCAGCCCGACCGCGAGGATGCCGAGGAACAGGGCCATCGTCGCCAGCGTCGGCCACCCGTAGAGCTCGACGACGGTCGCCCACGGGAACAGGTAGACCGCGTCGACGGCGAAGACCACGTAGAGGTAGGCGTACAGGTAGTAGCGCACGTTGGCCTGCGCCCAGCCGGTCCCGACGGGGTCGACCCCGGACTCGTACGTCGTCGACTTGGCCGCGCTGGGGACCCTCGGCCGGAGCAGTGCGCCCGCCCCCATCCCGCCTGCGACGAGCAGCAGTCCGGCGACCAGCACCGCGCCCACGACCACGTAGGGCGAGGGGTCAGGAGCCAGGGTGAGCGGCACGCTGGGAGCCTAGTGCGTGGCGGTTCCCGCGGCGGGGCGGGACGCAGTGGTCCCGAGGTACGGCCTCGACGGCTCCGCCCAGCACGGTGCGACCTACGATGGACGTGGAAGGACGCCCCCACCAGGGGTGCCCCTGCGAGCGAAGGACGCCATGAGCACCGACCTCACCGGCACGACGCCGGGCCCGGAGGACCCCGACGACGTGCGACGCGTCGAGCGGATCGAGCGAGTCGTGATCCGCTTCGCCGGCGACTCAGGCGACGGCATGCAGCTCACCGGGGACCGCTTCACGGCGGAGAGCGCCGTGCTGGGCAACGACCTGGCGACGCTGCCGAACTTCCCCGCGGAGATCCGGGCCCCTGCCGGGACGCTCCCGGGGGTCTCCAGCTTCCAGGTGCACTTCGCCGACCACGACGTGCTGACCCCGGGTGACGCCCCCGACGTGCTGGTGGCGATGAACCCCGCGGCTCTGAAGGCCAACCTGGTCGACCTGCCTCGAGGCGGGGTCGTCATCGTCGACTCCGACGAGTTCAGCAAGCGCGCGCTGAAGAAGGTTGGCTACGCCGAGAACCCGCTCGAGGACGGGAGCCTCGACTCGTACCAGGTGCAGGCCCTGCCGCTCACGTCGATGACGGTCAAGGCGCTCGAGGGCCTCGACGTCTCGCGCAAGGACGCCGAGCGCAGCAAGAACATGTTCGCCCTGGGCCTGCTGTCGTGGCTCTACAACCGCGACACCGACACGACCGAGACGTTCCTCGCCGCGAAGTTCGCGTCCAAGCCGGTGATCCTGCAGGCGAACGTCACCGCCCTGCGCGCCGGCTGGGCCTTCGGCGAGACCACCGAGACGTTCGCCGTCCGGTACCAGGTCGACCCCGCCCCCAGCCCTCCCGGCGTCTTCCGCAACGTCACGGGCAACACCGCTCTCGCCTACGGGCTGGTCGCCGCTGCGCACCGGTCCGGCATCCCCCTCGTGCTGGGCTCGTACCCGATCACCCCGGCCAGCGACATCCTCCACGTGCTGTCCGGTCTGAAGTCGCACGGCGTGACGACCCTGCAGGCCGAGGACGAGATCGCCAGCGTCGGCATCGCGCTCGGTGCGGCGTACGGGGGCGCGCTCGGGGTCACCACCACGTCGGGACCCGGCCTGGCGCTCAAGGCGGAGACGATCGGGCTGGCGGTGTCGCTCGAGCTGCCGCTCGTCGTCATCGACGTGCAGCGGGGGGGCCCCTCCACCGGCATGCCGACGAAGACGGAGCAGGCCGACCTGCTGCAGGCCGTCTTCGGACGCAACGGCGAGGCGCCGGTGCCGGTGGTCGCGCCGAAGTCGCCGGTCGACTGCTTCGACGCGGCCGTCGAGGCGGTGCGCATCGCGACGACCTTCCGGACGCCGGTGCTGCTGCTGTCGGACGGGTACCTCGCCAACGGGTCCGAGCCCTGGCAGGTGCCGTCGGTGAAGGACCTGCCGCAGATGCGGGTCGACTTCGCCACCGAGCCGAACGCGGTGGACGACGACGGCGAGCCGCTGTTCCTGCCGTACCGACGGGACCCCGACACGCTCGCCCGCCCGTGGGCCGTTCCGGGCACGGCCGGTCTCGAGCACCGCATCGGCGGGATCGAGAAGGCCGACCAGACCGGTGACATCAGCTACGACCCTGACAACCACGAGCTGATGACCAGGCTGCGAGACGAGAAGATCTCCGGCATCACCGTCCCCGACATGGAGGTCGACGACCCCACCCGTGGCGAGGACGACCCGGACGAGCGGGCGAAGCTGCTGGTCCTGGGCTGGGGCTCGACGTACGGGCCGATCGCGGCCGCGGTGCGTGCGGCCCGGCTGATGGGCCACCAGGTCGCCCGAGCCCACGTGCGTCACCTCAACCCGTTCCCGGCGAACCTCGGCGACGTGCTGCGCTCGTACGACCGCGTGGTGGTGCCCGAGATGAACCTCGGGCAGCTGGCGCTCATGCTGCCGGGCCCGGTACCTCGTCGACGTGCGCGGCTACAGCCGGGTTCGCGGCGTGCCCTTCAGCGCCTCAGAGCTCGTCGAGCAGATCGAGCTCCACGCCAAGGAGATGTCATGAACGACAACGGTTCCCCCGCGCAGAGGGTCAGCCTCGGTATGCCCGCCCAGCGCAGCGGCCTCGATGGGCGTGCCGGTGCTGGCGCAGGGCGAGGTGACGACCAAGAAGGACTTCACCTCCGACTCGGAGGTGCGCTGGTGCCCCGGGTGCGGTGACTACGCGATCCTCGCCGCGGTGCAGGGCTTCATGCCCGAGCTGGGCATCCGCCGCGAGAACGTCGTCTGCGTGTCGGGGATCGGGTGCTCGTCCCGGTTCCCCTACTACCTCGACACGTACGGCCTGCACTCGATCCACGGTCGCGCGCCCGCCATCGCGACCGGGTTGGCGGTGTCGCGTCCCGACCTCAACGTCTGGGTGGTCACGGGTGACGGCGACGCGCTCTCCATCGGCGGCAACCACCTGATCCACGCGCTGCGCCGCAACGTCAACCTGACGATCCTGCTCTTCAACAACCGGATCTACGGGCTGACCAAGGGCCAGTACTCCCCCACGTCCGAGGTCGGCAAGGTCACGAAGTCGACGCCGTCCGGCTCGGTGGACGGGCCGTTCAACCCGGTCTCGCTCGCCCTCGGCGCCGAGGCGAGCTTCGTGGCCCGCACCCTCGACTCCGACCGCAAGCACCTGCAGCAGGTGCTGCGGCGAGCCGTGTCGCACCGTGGCTCGGCGCTCGTCGAGATCTACCAGAACTGCCCGATCTTCAACGACGGCGCCTTCGACGTGCTGAAGGACCGCGAGCAGGCACAGGCCCGCCTCGTGCACCTGACCGACGGCGAGCGCGTGGAGTTCGGCGTCGAGGGCGCCCGCCAGGTCGTCGTCCGCGCGCCGGGTGGCGGCGTCGAGGCGGTGCCCGCCGACGAGGTCGGCGACCGGGAGGTCGTCGTCCACGACTCGGGTGCCGCCGACCCGAGCCAGGCGTTCGCGCTCTCCCGGCTGGACACCCCCGCGATGGCCGCCGTCCCCGTCGGGGTCTTCCGCTCGGTGCAGCGCCCGACGTACGACGACCTCGCCCGCGAGCAGGTCACCCGCCGCCCCGGGGACGACGACGCGCTGACCGACGACGACGTCGACGCGCTCCTGCTCGGCCGCGACACCTGGACCGTCGCCTGATCCCCACCTCGCAGATCGTCCACTTTCCGCGACTCCGGGTGCGGCCCCCATCGCAGATCGGCCGCTATCTGAGGCTCTGAGGGGGGCCGATGCCGCAGATAGGCCACGATCTGCGCTGGGGTGGTGTCAAGAGTCTCCACGTCAAGAATCTTGACGCGGACCTAGACTGGGCGGGTGGAGAGCGACGAGGTCGACCGGATCGTCGCGGCCTGGCGCCGGGAGCGGCCCGACCTGGACGTCTCGCCGCTGGAGGTCCTGTCCCGGGTGAGCCGCCTGGCGCGGCACCTCGACCGGGCCCGGCGTGACGCGTTCACCGCGCACGACCTCGAACCCTGGGCCTTCGACGTGCTCGCCGCCCTGCGCCGGGCGGGCACGCCGTACCAGCTCTCGCCCGGCCAGCTCGTCACCCAGACCCTCGTCACGAGCGGCACGATGACGAACCGCATCGACCGCCTCGCCGCGCAGGGGCTGGTGCACCGGTCGCCCGACCCCGGGGACAGGCGCGGCGTCCTGGTCCGCCTGAGCGACGACGGCCGCCACAAGGTCGACGCCGCGATGGCCGACCTCGTCGCGCGGGAGCGTCAGCTGCTCGGACGCCTGAGCGACGACGACCACCAGCACCTCGTCAGCACGCTGCGGAGCCTGGTGGCCCCGTTCGACGCCTGAGCGCAGGGGCGTGGAGGCCGGACGACGACCGGTTCACGTCAGACCCCGTGCGCGGAGCACCGCCTGGGTCCGGTCGCGCACCTGCAGCTTCGCCAGCACGTGGGACACGTGGTTCTGCACCGTCTTCAGGCTCACGCCCAGGGACCGGGCGATCTCCGCGTTGGTGCGCCCTGCAGCGACCAACGCCAGCACCTCCGCCTCGCGATCTGTGAGCTGGTCCGCGTACCGCGCCTGCCGGCCCCGCCCACGGGCCAGCACGCGCTCTGCCACACCCGGCCCGAGCACCGCGCCACCGGCAGCGACGGCACGGATCGCAGATAGGACCTCCTCCTGCACAGCACCTTTCAGCAGATAACCGCGTGCACCGACAGACAGTGCGGCCAGCACGGTGTCGTCGTCGTCGACCATGGTGAGGACCAGAACGGCAGCCGACGGGACGCGGGCCACGATCTGGCGCGTCGCCTCCAGGCCGGGGGTGCCCGGCAGGTTCAGGTCCATCAGGACGACGTCCGGTGAGAGCTCCAGTGCGCGCGCCACAGCCTCGTCGCCGTCACCGACCGAGGCGACGACCTCGACGTCGGGCACGGTGGCCAGCAGCCCGCACAGCCCGTCGCGGAACAGGGGGTGGTCGTCGACCACGACGACCCGGATCATCTCGTCACCTCCGGGGCGATCGGCAGCCACAGGGACACGCACGTCCCGCCACGTTCCGTCCGCACGGTCAGGCGCCCCCCGATCTCGGCGGCGCGCTCGTGCATGCTGGTCAGCCCGAGACCGCCGGGTCGCGGACGCGCAGTGCCGCAACCGTTGTCGCTCACCTCGAGGCACAACCCCCCGTTGTCGACGTCGAGCACCAGTCGGACCTTCTGCGCGCGCGAGTGGCGGACGGCGTTGGTGAGCGCCTCCTGCGCCACGCGGTACGTCGCCACCTCCACGGCTGCGGCGATCACCGGCAGACGGGCGGGCACGGACGTCTCCACCGCCAGCGGTGACCCACGCGCGGCCCGGTCGACGAGCTGCACCAGGGCGCCGTCGAGCCCGAGCTCGTCGAGCGCCGGGGGACGTAGGCCCTCCACGATGCGCCGCACATCGAGGACCGTGGCCGCGATGCCTCCGCGAAGGCTGAGGAGCTCGGCCTGCGGATCCTCGCCGGACGCGACGACGTTGCGGATCGTGTCGACCTGGAGGGTCAGGCCTGCCAGGGCCGGCCCGAGCCCGTCGTGCAGGTCCCGCCGCAGCCGTCGTCGTTCCTCCTCGCGGGCCCGCACCAGGCTCTCCTGGCTCTCGCGCAAGGCCTCGACCAGGCCGGCTGAGTGGACGATCCCCCCGATCTGCGCGGCCAGGTCGACCAGCAGCCGGCGGTCGCCGTCCCGCAGCCGACCTTGTGTGACGTGCAGTGCACCGACGGTCCGTCCGTAGGCGTTGAGAGGGATCTCGTCGTACCTCTCCTGAGGAACGCCGTGGGCCGCCAGAGGACGGCCCCGCGTGTCGGCGATGGCCACGTACTCCAGCCCCAGCGTGCTCGCCAGCTCCCGCGGGATCGTCCCGAGCAGGCCAGGGACGTCCGCCGCGTCGGCGAGACGCCGCCCCGTCGACGCCAGCACGTCCGCAGGCTGTGACCACTGGCCGTACGTCAGCCGGTTCACCCATCGCTGGAACGTGTTCCGCAGCGGCGCGAAGGCGACAGCGACCACGCCCGCACCGACCCACGGGAGCCACGTGGCGCCTCGCTCGTCGAGGACGACTCCGACCCCGCCCACCGTGGTGGCGTAGAGCGTGGAGACGACGACCGAGAGCAGGGCGTAGGTCAGCGTGCGGCTGACGGCGGGCTGGACGTCGTAGAGCCGGTCCTGGAACAGCGCGACCCCGATGGCGATCGGGGCCGGCACGGAGACGAGCGCGAACATCCAGGGCTGGACGAAGGAGAACGGCAGCAAGGGCACGAGCAGCAGCGGGAGGGCGAAGGCGGTGAAGAACCACAGGAGCCGCTGCCGCAGGAGCTCATCACCTGTCCGCCACCGATGGACGAGGCCGGCGACCGCGATCCCGAGGGACACCATGACCAGGACGAGGGAGAGCACTGCGACCAGGTCTGCGAGGAACGCCAGGCGTTGAGGTACACCGGTGGGGCTGCTCAGGTTCTCCAAGCGGTGGTCGAGCGGTGTCGGCGCCAGCACGGAGGCGGCGAACAGCAGACCGGCGGCCACGGTTGCCAGCACCAGCGGCCGACGCCCACCCCAGGGAGTCGTGCCGTCCGGGAACCGGATCGGCAGGAAGAGCACGAGCAGCAGCCAGCCCACCCCCCGCACGGCACCGAGGGAAGCGAGCCAACCGGCCGCCTCGAGGTCGCCACGCCCGAGCTCCCGGGTCGCCAGCGCGAGCAGGCCCTCACCCAGTCCCCACAGGCAGGTGCCGCCGAGCATCAGCCGCCCGACCGGGTGTCCCGGTCGGGCGAGGCCGATGACGGTCGCGACGACGGCGTAGGCGACCAGGACCGCGAGGACTGCGGCCTCGTTGACGGGTGCCCCCGGCCCGCGCGCGAGGAGGAGGGAGGCCACGCCTCCGGCCACCCCGGTCAGGCCGACCGCCAGGACGCCACCGACTCGCGCAGGACGCACGTGCTCACCTCCGGGAAGTACAGGGTGACGCAGGACTCGGCGTCCGTCAGCGTTCTCGACGAACTACGTGTCAGAGCGGTGCCGGAACAGGGAGACAGCGAGTCCGACCCACCAGACCAGCCACACGAGCGTCCCCCAGTCCTGCTGGCCGATGCCCGCCGCCGGGACCGAGGCCAGCAGGACTGCGCCGGTGAGCAGGCCACCCCATCCGACCCACCTCGTCATCACCCGGTCCTGTCGCGCGGCAACCGCCAGGCCGATGGCGTGGACGGCGAGCAGCGAGAGGCTGAGGAAGTAGGCGAAGATGCGGATGTTGTTGAGGGAGAACGCCGTCTCGACGTCCAGGCCGTGCTGCGCCCCGTACAGCGCTGCCGCCCCTGCCGGGAATCCGACCGCCATCGTCACCGCCACGTAGGCGCCTCCGGCGACCAGTGCCGTCTGCGCGGCCCAGCGACCCGCCTCGGTCGTCCGGCCGATCGCCCTGGCCAGGAAGACGAGCACCGGGATGAGCGCAAGGAAACCGAGGGTCTCGACCATGCCGCCGGCCATGGTCCGCACCATGCTGCCCTCCACGTACGACTGCTGGATCCCCTGGGTGCCCTCGGCGAGCAGAGGGCTGCCAGCGAGGAACAGGCCGCTGATCATCAGTCCCACGTGGGCGAGGGCGAACGACCCGGCTGCACGCCACAGGTGGCGGGGCGGGCCAGGGACGAAGTCCCCCAGGACTGGGCCGGGGGTGAGCGTCTGGGACATGGTCACTCCTGTAGGTCACGGGGACGGCGTGTCCGTACCCCTGTGTCCCACAGCCTGTCCGCGCGACCTGCAGAGGACATCGGGCCGGCTCCCATGCTGGACGGGAACTTCTCCCGACTTGCTAGCCCACCGTCTCGGCTGCCTCCAGCCATGCCTCCTCGAGCTGCTCGCGCTCGGCGGTGACGACCCTGAGCTCGGCGTCGAGCTCGATGACCGCCGCGTGGTCGGTGGCGACCTCGGCCATGCGGTCATGGAGCTCGGACTCCTTGCGCTGCAACCGTTCCAGCGTCCGCTCCAGCCGCGTGAGCTCCTTGCGCGCAGCGCGGACCTCAGCCGCGTCCCGGCGCCTCTCCCCGGCGCCGGGCGCCTCCTTCGACGCGCGATCGCCCACCGTCGGAGGCGAGGCCGAGGCCGCCGCCGAACGCAACGCCAGGTACTCGTCGACGCCGCCGGGCAGGTCGCGGATCGCACCGTCCCCCAGCATGGCCACCTGTCGGTCGCACACGCGTTCCAGCAGGTACCGGTCGTGGGAGACGACCACGAGCGTGCCGGCGAAGCCGTCGAGCAGGTCCTCCAGGGCCGCCAGGGTGTCGGTGTCGAGGTCGTTCGTCGGCTCGTCGAGCAGGAGCACGTTGGGCTCGTGGACGAGCAGTCGCACGAGCTGCAGCCGTCGCCTCTCGCCGCCGGAGAGGTCGGCGACCGGGGTCCACGCCCGCTCCGCGGTGAAGCCGAGCCTCTCGACGAGCTGGGTGGCGCTGACCTCCTTGCCGCCCACGACCACGCTGCTCCGCTCCCGCTGGACGGCCTCCAGCACGCGCAGGTGGGCGACCTCCTCGAGCTCGCGCAGGTGCTGCGAGAGCACCGCGAGCCGCACCGTCGCACCGCGCTTGACCTTCCCCGCGTCCGGGACCACCTCACCGGACATCAGGCGGAGGACCGTGGTCTTGCCCGACCCGTTGACGCCCACGATCCCGAGCCTGTCGCCCGGTCCGGGACGCCAGGTCACGCCGTCGAGCAGCACGCGCCGTGCCTCGCCCTCGCCGACGGCGAACGAGACGTGCTCCAGGTCGATGACGTCCTTGCCCAGTCGGGCGCTGGCTGTGCGCGCCAGCTCGACACCGTCGCGGGGCGGCGGCTCGTCGGCGATCAGGGCGGTGGCCGCGTCGATGCGGAACTTGGGCTTGGACGTCCGTGCCGGCGCGCCTCGGCGCAGCCACGCGAGCTCCTTGCGCAGCAGGTTGTCCCGACGCTCCGCCGTGACCGTGGCCACGCGCGAGCGCTCCGCCCGGGCCAGCACGTAGGCCGCGTAACCACCCTCGTAGGAGTCGACGACGCCGTCGTGCACCTCCCACGTCTGGGTGCAGACCGCGTCCAGGAACCAGCGGTCGTGGGTGACGACGAGGAGCGCGCCGCGCCCCGCCGGCCACCGTCCGGCGAGGTGCTGCGCGAGCCATGCGACCCCTTCGACGTCGAGGTGGTTCGTGGGCTCGTCGAGCACCAGCAGATCGTGGTCGCCCAGCAGCACACCGGCGAGGGCGACGCGCCGACGCTGCCCCCCTGACAGCCCGGAGACCGGAGCCTCGAACCCGCCGGGCACGTCGTTCTCGATGTCCGACAGCAGCCCGGTCAGCACGGCGCGGACAGCCGGGTCGCCCGCCCAGGTGTGCGTGGCCGCGGCGACCCGGTCCGGGCCGAGCACGGCGTCGCGGACGGTGCCCGCGTGCTCCAGGTCCGCCTGGTCGAGGTAGCCGATGCGCAGGCCGCTCGAGTGCGTCACCCGCCCGGTGTCGACCGGGAGACGGCGGGTGAGCGCCCGCAGCAGGGTCGACTTGCCGTCCCCGTTGCGTCCGACGACGCCGACGCGGGCGCCGTCGTCCAGGCCGAGCGAGACGGAGTCCAGCACGGTGCGGGCCGCGAGGGCGACCGAGACGTTCTCGGCGTTCAGGAGGTGAGCCATGGCGCACCCATGGTCCCAGCCGGAACGGGCACGACCGACCGCAGGGCGGTCAGGAGGGGGTGACGACGCCCAGCATCGGCCCGTCGAAGCCGGGGAAGACCTCGGACAGGGTGGACGCCCCGCACCTGCGCGTGAGGATCTCGCCGAGGACGGACCGGTAGTCGTTGCGGCCGGGAAGGTCGCCCTGGACCAGCTGCCCGGCCGCCAGGCCCGGCCACGAGCCGTGGACGGTCCGACCGACGACCCCGCCCCCCAGGAGGACCATCAGGTTCCCGTGGCCGTGATCGGTTCCGCCGGAGCCGTTCTCGGCGACACGGCGTCCGAACTCCGACAGCGTCACGAGGTTGGTGGTCGCCAGCGCCGGTCCGAGGTCGGCGGCGAACGCGGCGAGCGCACCCGCGAGCTCCGCCAGCTTGCCGTGCATCCACCCGCTGCCGACGCGCCCGGCGTTGACGTGCATGTCCCAGTCGCCCCAGTCGATGGTGGCGACCTGCAGGCCGACACCGGCCTTGACGAGTCTCGCGACGTCGCGCAGGGACTGCGCCAGGTCGGTCAGCTTGCCGTTCGACCGCGTGGGGTAGGCGGCGCCGAAGGCCGCAGGGGTGGTGTCCGCCTGCACCGCACGCAGGGTCTGCAGCGCCGCGAGGGCCGTCGTCACCGGCTGCGTCAGCATCGGCGACGACCCCTCGTACATCGCCGCCAGGGCGCGGGTCCAGCGCTGCTGCTCCTCGGTGGAACCGGCGCCTGACAGCCCGGTCCCGTCGATGCGTCGCAACGCCATCTCCGGCGTCGGCCCTGCGAGACCCGGTGACACGTTGTACGACCCCACCTGGGTCGCCTGGAACGGCGAGCCGGCCGGACGCGCTGCGACCGTCCGGTCGAGCCACCCGGTGCGCAGCCCCGTCCCCGGCGCGGCGCGCTCCATCTCGGCCATGGCGTCGAAGTGCGAGCGCGTGGGTGCGGCCTGGCCGACGTCGTGGACGAAGCCGAGGTGCCCCGCGTCCCACCAGGGCTTCAGCGGTGCCATCGCCGGGTGCAGGCCGAAGACGGGACCGAGGGCGATGGCCTCGCTCGTGGGCAGCCCGATGGTCGGACGCAGGGTGGCGTACTGCGGGTCGCCGACGGGCGCCACCGCACCCATCCCGTCGAAGCCTCCCCGCAGCGACAGGACGACGAGCGTGTTGCCGGTCCACCCCGGCTCGGCGAACGCGTAGCGGGTGAACGCGTCAGGGCCGGCCACGGTGAGCGTGGCTCCCAGCGCGGACGCCAGCACCCCGGCGCGCAGCACGCTGCGCCGGCTGATCGCGTCGGCACGCTGCTGCTGCTCGGGCGACCCCTCCTCCAGCCGCTCGGGCGGGCACCCGCAGACCGGGGGCGGACAGGCGAGGGCGCGACCCAGGTCGTCGAGGTCGTCGAGGTCGGGCGGCGCGGCGGCACGGGACGACATGGCGGTCCTCATCGGGTGGCGTGGCGCGGACTGTCGAGCAGAAGGGCCGCAACGTAGGGGAGCCGCCAGGTGGCGGCCGCGGAGTCGGACCTCAGCGGCGTGCTGGGGGTGCCGTCGAGGAAGGTGCAGATCGCGGTGCGGACCTGCGGGGCCACCGGCTCGAACAGCAACCGGCGCGCCAGCTCGTCGACGAGTGCGCCGAGCGTGGCGGGCAGCGGGCTGGGCAGCGTCGTCGTCGTCGGGAGCCCGATGCTGGTGGGCCACCAGTGCGCGGCCAGGCTCATGTGCATGTTCCACCGCCCGAGCGACATCGAGGGGCTGGCCCACGCCCCTGCCAGGTCGGGGTAGCCGTTCGGCGGGTGCCAACCGAGCGGAGCGTGTCCCACGTCGCCCGACATCCAGTACAGGTGCAGCAGTCCGTCGGTGCCCGGACGCGGGAACAGGTGTGCCGAGGGCCCGGACGGTGGCGACCAGGTCCTCGAACGGGCGACGCAGCTTCTGACCGGCGGACTCCCGGAACTCGCGGCTCGCGAACAGCGCTCTCAGCACGGCACCGGTGTCGGTCCCGCTGCTCAGGTAGACCGCCGTCAGGCGTCTGAGCAGTCGGGTCGGCGGGTTGTCACCGACGAACCGGACGGCGAGCTTGCGGGCGATGGTGCGGGCGGTCTGCGGCTGGACGGCGAGCCAGCGCAGGTAGCTGCGGGCCACGTCGACACCACCCGCAGCGGTCGGGTTCGGGTGCGACCAGCCCATCACCCGCAGGGGGCCGACGTGGTGCCACTCGGAGCGGTAGCGGAACTCGCCGCGTGGTCGCCGTCGCGGGACAGACCGGTGAGCACCAGGGCGGACTGCACGCACGTCCGTCTCGGTGTAGCCGCCGTCGACGCCGACGGTGTGCAGCTCCAGCAGCTCGCGTCCGAGGTTCTCGTTGGGGTTCTTGGCCTTCGAGACGTTGTTGCCCAGGTACATGAGCATCGCCGGGTGCAGCGTGGCCGCCACCAGCATGTCGCTGAACCTGCCCAGGGCGTGGGGGCGGATCGCGGTCCGGTCGTAGTCGTGCCGGTTGTCCCAGACCTCCGAGGACGGGCACGTCACGTTGAGGTGGTTGGACCAGAAGTCGACCATCACCTCGAGCAGCTGACGTTCGCTCCAGACGGCGCGACCGACGTGCGCCTTCGTCAGCGACGTCATCACGTCCCACGTGGAGTCGTCCGGGTAGGCAGCGCGGGTCTGCGTGATGGTCCGTGAGAGCTCGGGCAGGCGGGCGACGAGCCCGTCGCACGCGGGGTCGGCGATCGAGGACGGCTTCAGCTGACGCTCCAGCCAGGCGTCTGCGCCGAGGCGCGAGACGTCGGCCACCTGCTGCTCCGTGGGGCCGTAGGTCGCGCGCCTGAGCAGGTGCACGACACGGAGAGCTCGGGCATCGGCGGCGTCGGGTGGCGACGCACCGTCGACGAGCCCGTCTCTCCTGCCACCCGGCCCGGTCCGGCGGCGCTCGGTGCGGTCGATCGGGATGGTGGCGGACGCCGACGGCATGGCAGTGGTCGGGGGCTGGGCGGAGGGCATCGTGGCTTGCGCGGCTGCGGACGACATCGGAACGGCCGGGGTGGGGCCCGCGGTGACAGGGGTGGCGGGCACGGGGGCTGAGGACGCCGACGACACCCGGGCGGTCGCAGCCGCCCGCGGACGCTGCGCCGCCGCCGAGGGACCCGACGTCCGCGAGCGCACGTCCACCGACCGCCAGTCCGGCGAGGGCGGCGAGTCCGCCCCCCAGGACCGCACGCCGACCGCGATGGCGATCGGGCGCGTCGGGGCGCACGACCTCGTCGCCGCTACCGGATGGCATGTCCGAGGTGTCGGTCGCTCGTGCGGGCTCCTGAACCCCTGTGCGGCGTCTACCCGCCAGGTGGACGCGGCGATGCCCTGGCCGGTCACGCTGAGCAAGCGGTTCCTCAGGCCCGGTGGACGACCGGTTCCACCAGACGTGCGCCGGCGACCGGCCCCGTGACCCGCTCGACCCGCTCGCAGACCCCCGCGGCGGTCAGCGCGACGGAGAGGTCCAGCGCGGCCTCCGATCCGGACACGAGGAAGGCGACCGTGGGTCCGGACCCGGAGACGAGCGAGCCCAGGGCCCCCTCCCCTGACCCGACCTCGAGCGTGCGCTCCAGGTGGGGGTGCAGTCGCACCGCTGCGGGCTGCAGGTCGTTCGTCATCTGGGCGCCCAGGGCGGCGGCGTCGCCGGACCGGAGGGCCTGCATCATCGCGGGCGTCACGGTCGGCTCGGCGACGTCGCGCCCCCGACGGAGCCGGTCGCACTCGGCGTACACGGCGGGCGTCGACAGCTCCTCGCCCGAGACGGCCAGCACCCAGTGGTACTCGCCGCGCGCGAGGGCCGGGGTCAGCTGGTCGCCGCGGCCGGTTCCCAGCGCGGTACCGCCGAGAAGGCAGAAGGGCACGTCCGAACCCAGCTCGGCGGCCATCTCACGCAGCTCGTCCCGCGCGAGCCCGGTACGCCACAGCGCGTCACAGGCCAGCAGGGCCCCTGCCGCGTCGGCCGAGCCGCCCGCCATCCCGCCGGCGACCGGGATCCGCTTGACGATGCGCAGGTGCACCCCGGTCTCGGTGCCCGTGCTGTCGGCCAGCAGGCGAGCGGCCCGGACGGCCAGGTTCGTGTCGTCGGTGGGGACCTGGGAGACCCCCGATCCCGACATCTCGACGTGGACGTCGTCGGAGGGCGTGGCGACCAGGTCGTCGTACAGCGAGACCGCCTGGAAGACCGTGGCGATGTCGTGGAAGCCGTCGTCCCCCACCGGCCCGACGTGCAGTGCGAGGTTGATCTTGGCCGGCACCCGCACGTACACGGCCCCGTTGTCTGCAGTCACAGAGCGCTCTCCACGGGTCCGACCCTAGGGGACTTCCGCCTCGGCGCGCGCGTCGGCGATTCGGGCGAAGTCGGTGACGTCGAGCCGCTCACCGCGCAGCGAGGGGTCGACCCCGGCGGCGCGCAGGACCGCCTCGGCGCGGGCCGGCGAGCCCGCCCACGGGCCGAGTGCGGCGCGGAGGGTCTTGCGGCGCTGGGCGAACGCCGCGTCCACGACCGCGAAGACGTCCGCACGGCTGGAGCGGCACACCGGGGGTTCCCTGCGCACCAGGCGCACGAGCGCGGAGTCGACGTTGGGCACCGGCCAGAAGACGGACCGACCCACGGCCCCGGCACGGCTCGCCGACGAGTACCAGGCGGCCTTCACCGACGGCACCCCGTAGGTGCGGCTGCCCGGGGGCGCCGCGAGCCGGTCGGCCACCTCGGCCTGCACCATCACCAGCACCGAGCCGAGGCTGGGGAAGCGCTCGAGGAAGGACAGGAGGACCGGGACGGCCACGTTGTAGGGCAGGTTCGCGACGAGGGCGGTCGGTGGCGGGCCGGGCAGGTCTGCGCACGGTGAACGCGTCGGCCTCGACGACGGTCGAGTGCGTCGGCACGGTCAGGGCGGCGTCGGCCGACGGTGGCCGGGAGCGCCCGGGCCAGCACCGGGTCGATCTCCACGGCGACCACCGCAGCGGCCACGTCCAGCAGCCCCAGCGTCAGGGAGCCCAGGCCGGGCCCGATCTCGACCACGACGTCGGCAGGCCCCACGCCGGCCCGGCGCACGATGCGGCGCACGGTGTTCGCGTCGACCACGAAGTTCTGGCCGCGCGTCTTCGTGGGCCGCACGCCGAGACGGCCTGCCAGGTCCCGCACGTCGGCGGGGCCCAGCAGGCCGTCTGGCGAGGTGGTTCCGGTCAGCGGAGACCGAGCTTGGACGAGCACGGCGGCCACTGGCCCCAGCCCGAGCGCTCCTGCAGCTTGGTGCCGATGGCGATCTGCTGCTCGCGGCTGTTCTCGTGCGGGTAGCCGGAGCCGCCGATCGACTTCCAGGTCTGGAGCGAGAACTGCAGGCCGCCGTAGTAGCCGTTGCCCGGTGTTGATCGACCAGTTCCCACCGGACTCGCACTGGGCCAGTCGGTCCCAGACGCTGCCCGTGGGCGCGGCGGTCGAAGGGGTCTTCGGGGTCGCGGGGGCGGCCTTCTTGGTGCCCACCGCGACGACCTGCGCGACCGGTGCGGTGACGACCTTCGAGGACATGACCTTCGTCCCGGTGACCTTGCCGTTGACGATCGTGCGGCGCACGACCCGCTCGGTGGTGCCGTCCTTGCCGGCCGTGAGCACCTTGGTCTTGCCGGCAGCCAGGTCCGTGTCGGACTTCTTCTCGACGGGGGCGGCGACGGTCACGGTCTCCGTGACGCGGTCGGTGCGGATGCGGGTGACCGCGACCGCGAGGCCGTCGGTGAGCTCGGTGTCGACGGGGGACGAGACGGTGTCGAGGTCGCCCAGCTCGACGCCCTGCTCCGCGAGGAGGTCGGCGACGGTCTCGCCGGTCGAGGTCACGGAGGTGGCCTCGTCCGCGACGGTCAGGGTGACGTCCTTCGGGGTGCGGACGTCGAGGTCGAGGCCCTGGCGGCCGAGCGGTGCCGAGCGCGAGGCGGAGAGCCAGGCGCCGTCGGCGCGGACGCCCACGTCGGCGAGCGCGTCGTCGACGGTGAGTGCGGTGGTCCAGTAGGTCGTCGTCTCGCCGTCGACGGTGAGGGTCAGCTCACGGGCGTGCTGCACGACGACCTCGGAGCCGTCCTGCACGTCCGAGTCGGGCGAGGGTGCCACCAGGTCACGGTCGGAGACCTTGACGTCGGCGGCGGCCAGGACGTCCTCGACCGAGTCGCCGAACGTGCGGACCTCTGAGGTCTCGCCGTCGACGGTGAGCTGGACGGTGGTGTCGTTGACGGCGTACGCCGCGGTCCCGCCGACGAGGACGGCGAGGATGCCCGCCTGGGCCGCGAGGCGAAGAGGACGACCGGAGATGAACGAGTGCACAGGGTTCCTGACGTAGTGCTCCCCGGGCATCGGATTCCGGACGCGACGGGGCCACGCACGGTTGGGCGTGGCCCGTCGCACGTTCGGCGCGGCACAGCCGCAGGGCCCTCCATCGGGCCAGCGGCGTCTCGTGCACGCGCGGTTCGTCGTCGTCCGGAGCCTTCCCCGACCCCGGCCAACCGGACGACCGTAACCGATTCGAGACCTTGTGTCACACCGTCCGCTGGTCACCAGGGCCCGTAGAGGGCGTTGCTGGTCGTCGCCAGGACACGGCAGACGTCCTCGAGGGGTCGTTCCAGGACGTCCGCCATCGCCCTCACGGTGAGGGGCACGAGGTACCCGGCGTTGGGGCGTCCGCGGTACGGCGCGGGGGTCAGGTAGGGGGCGTCGGTCTCCACCAGGACCTGTTCCAGCGGGACGGCCCGCAGCGCGTCCCTCGCGGTCTGCGCGTTCTTGAACGTCAGGACGCCGGCGAACGAGAGGAACCAGCCGCGGGCCGCGCAGAGGCGGGCCATCTCCTCGTCACCGGAGAAGCAGTGGAAGACGGTGCGCTCCGGCGCGCCCGGCGTCCGCGAGCACCCGCAGCACGTCCGCGTGGGCGTCGCGGTCGTGGATCTGGAGCGGGAGGTCCAGTCGCTTGGCGATCTCGATGTGCGCGCGGAAGGACTCCTCCTGCGCCGCGGCGGCGGCACGGTCGGAGTGGTCGGTCCGGAACCGGTCCATGCCGCTCTCGCCGATCACCCGGACGCGCGGGTGGCGGGCGAGGTCCTCGATCTCGACGAGCGCCTCGTCCAGCCCGCCCGACGCGGCCAGCAGCGGGGCCTCGTTCGGGTGCAGTGCGACGCCGCCGAGCAGCTGCGGGAACCGCTCGACGGCCCCGACCGTCCACCGCGACGAGGCGACGTCGTGACTGACCTGCACGGACCGGGGCACGCCCGCGCGCTCGGCGGCGAGGAGCAGCGTCGACACCGCGGCGTCGTCCGACTCGTGGTCGAGGTGCGTGTGGTTGTCGACCACGCCCTCGGCCCCGGGCGGTCCGACCAGGGGCAGCGGCTCCGGAAGGGGTGGCCGGACGTGCGAGTCCGTCCGCACCTGGCGCTCGGCCACGGGTCAGCCTCCGGCGACGGTCGACTTCTCCGTCGCGCTGCGCATCCGCTCGAGCTCGTCGTCGACCACGCTCACGTCGAGCTTGGTGAAGATCGGTGCGGGAGCCGGCACGACCGTCCCGGGCACGACCGGCACGGAGGCCCAGGGGGGACCGCCGGTGTAGTCGCCGGTGAGGATCGGGTACGCCGGGGCCGCCGTCGAGGTCCTCGACCTCTTCGATCCGGGGCATCGGCGCCAGCACGCCCTCGCGACCGAAAGCCTCGTGCACGCGTTGCGCGCTGTGCGGCAGGAACGGTGACAGGAGGGTGTTGCAGTCCGAGATCGCCTGTGCCGCAACGTGGAGCACGGTGGCCATCCGATCCGGGTCGGTCTTGCGCAGCGCCCACGGCGCGGTGTCGGAGAGGTACTTGTTGACCTCGGCCACGACCCGCATCGCCTCGCCGACCGCCTGCTTCTGGCGGTGGCGCTCGATCAGCCCGCCGACGGTGCCGAAGCCCGGCGGCCGTCACGTCGAGCAGGGCACGGTCGACGTCCTGGCAGGTCGCCCGCCTCCGGGACCGCGCCCAGGTTCTTGTGGATCAGGGTCGCCGTCCGGTTGACGAGGTTGCCCCAGCCGGCCACCAGCTCGTCGTTGGTGCGGCGGACGAACTCCGCCCACGTGAAGTCCGTGTCCTGGTTCTCCGGACCCGCGGCGCAGATGAAGTAGCGCAGGGCGTCGGGCTGGTAGCGCGAGAGCACGTCACGCACGTAGAGCACGACGCCGCGCGACGAGGAGAACTTGCCGCCCTCCATCGTGAGGAACTCCGACGACACGACCTCGGTCGGCAGGTTCAGGCTGCCGTACTCCCCGGGCTCGCCCCCGTGCGCGCCCTTGCCGTCGTAGGCGAGGAGCTCCGCCGGCCAGATCTGGGAGTGGAACGTGATGTTGTCCTTGCCCATGAAGTAGTAGGAGAGGGCCTCGGGGTCGTTCCACCACGCTGCGCCATGCGTCGGGGTCGCCGGTTCGGCGGGCCCACTCGATGGACGCCGACAGGTAGCCGATCACCGCGTCGAACCAGACGTACAGCCGCTTGGTCGGCTGGTCCGACCAGCCCTCGAGCGGCACCGGGATGCCCCAGTCGATGTCCCGCGTCATCGCCCGCGGGCGGATCTCCTCCAGGATGTTCAGGCTGAACTTGATCACGTTCGGCCGCCACAGCCCCTCCGCCGCCTTGGCGTCCAGCCACTCCTTCAAGGCGTCGGCCAGAGCCGGCAGGTCGAGGAAGAAGTGCTGGGAGTCGACGAACTCCGGCGTCTCGCCGTTGATCCGGCTGCGCGGCTCGAGCAGGTCGACGGGGTCGAGCTGGTTGCCGCAGTTGTCGCACTGGTCGCCTCGAGCGTGGTCGTAGGCGCAGATCGGGCAGGTGCCCTCGATGAAGCGGTCGGGCAGCGTCCGCCCGGTCGACGGCGAGATCGCGCCCTTCGTCGTGCGCTCCACCATGTAGCCGTTGCGGTGCACGGTGCGGAACATCTCCTGCGCCACCGCGAAGTGGTTCGCCGTGGTCGTCCGGGTGAACAGGTCGTAGGAGAGGCCAAGCGCCGCGAGGTCCTCGACGATGACCCGGTTGTAGCGGTCGGCGAGCTCGCGGGCCGTCGCACCCTCCGCCTCGGCCTGGACGAGGATCGGCGTGCCGTGCTCGTCGGTGCCCGAGACCATCAGGACGTCGTGCCCGGCGAGCCGCATGTAGCGGCTGAAGACGTCGAAGGGACACCGAATCCGGCGACGTGGCCGATGTGGCGCGGGCCGTTGGCGTACGGCCAGGCGACGGCGGAGAGGACGTGGGTCATGGAGCGCAGCCTAGTGAGAGGGCTGCAGGGGCCACGGAGAAGACGTCACCCGGCTGGCAGCGCAGCGCGTCGCAGACGGCGGTCAGCGTCGAGAAGCGCACCGCGCGCGCCCGGTCGTTCTTCAGCACCGAGAGGTTGACCACCGTGACGCCGACACGCTCGGCCAGCTCGGTCAGCGTCAGCCCGCGATCGTCCAGCAGCCGGTCGAGGTGGCAGACCACCCGGTGCTCGTCGGACCCGCCGGCCGGGACTCACACCAGCCCCTCGACGTCGTCGGCGATCTGCTCGCCGCGGCGGAAGGCCTCGGCGGCCACGAGCAGCGCGGCGGCGAGGGCGAAGGGAGCGAACGGGAAGACCACGCCAGGCCGCGAAGGACGCCGGGCGTCGCCAGTCCCCGTCCGCGCCAGCACCATCGCGGTCGCCGCGGCGGGCAGCAGCGGGCCGATCGACGCCGTGGAGGGCGATCAGGAGGCCGAGTAGCGACAGGCGTCGGGCACCGCCGCGCTCGAAGGGCCGCCCGGCTGCGACCGACTGCAGCACCCGGACCAGGAGGAGCGACACCGGCACCGACGACCAGCCCGAGCACGGCGGTGTCACCGCGCGCGAGCAGCTGCTCGGCGACCGTCGAGTCCGGTGCGGTCACCACAGGTCGGAGTCGGCGTGCAGGTCACCGCGTCCGGCCGGCCTCGACCCCGACGACGTCCGCCGGCAGGTCCAGCAGGCCCTCCGGCCCGAGCCGCTCCGGGCTCACGTGGCTTGGACGGTCACGGGCCGGGGGCCTGGACCGCCCCGAGGATCGCGACGGCCGGACCGGCGACCGCGGCGAAGGCACCGACGACCCACAGCGCCACGGTCAGCGCCCGGAATCCGCCGCGGGAGTCACGTAGGGACGGGTGCGGGACTGTCGGGGAACGCTGCATCGCAGGATCCTCCGGGCTATCGACTGTCGATATGTTGTCGGCCACGATCGTGAGGTATCGACTATCGATATGTCAAGAGGAGGCGTGCGACCGCGGTCAGCCGAGCTCGGTCAGTCCCCGCTTCAGCTGCCGCATGCCCTGCGCGATGCGCTGCTCGTTCTCGATCAGCGCGAAGCGCACGAAGCCGTCACCCTGCGCCCCGAACCCCACGCCCGGCGACACGGCGACGTCGCACTCGGTGATGACCTTCTTGGCGAACTCGATCGAGCCGAGGTGGCGGTACGGCTCGGGGATCGGCGCCCAGGCGAACATCGTCCCCCGCGGCTTGGCGATCGGCCAGCCGGCGCGGTTCAGCCCCTCCCACAGCGCGTCCCGGCGGCGCTGGTAGATCCCGTTCACCTCGAGCGGGTAGTCGGCCGCCTCGTCCAGCGTCACCGTGGCGGCGATCTGGATCGGCTGGAACGTGCCGTAGTCCAGGTAGCTCTTGAGCTTGGCGAGGGCGCCGACGACCTCACGGTTGCCGACCAGGAAGGCGACGCGCCAGCCGGCCATGGAGAACGACTTGGTCATCGAGTACAGCTCGACGGCGACCTCCTTGGCGCCCTCGCACTGCAGGATCGAGGGCGGCATCCAGCCGTCGAAAGCCGTCTCCGCGTAGGCGAAGTCGTGCACAAGCACCACTTCGCGCTCACGAGCCCAGTCCACCAGTCTCTGCAGGTCGGCGAGCTCGATCGTCGACGTGGTCGGGTTGTGCGGGAAGGAGAGCACCACGACGCGAGGCTTCGGCCAGCCGTACTCCCACGCCTCCATCACGTTGGCGACGTAGTCCTCGTCCCCGCTGCCGTCGGCCTTGGGCCCGATCGGTACCTGGCGGGCGTCTGCACCCGCGAAGTACGGGCCCCAGATGTGGATCGGGTAGGACGGGGACGGGACGAGCGCGGCGTCCCCGGCCTGCAGCAGCACCCACATCAGGTGGCTGAAGCCCTCCTTGGCCCCGATCGTGCTGATCACCTCGGTGTCGGGGTCGAGGTCGACGCCGAAACGACGCCGGTAGAGCCCGGCGACCGCCTGGCGCAGCTTGGGGATACCCCGCGAGGAGGAGTACCGGTGGTTCCGCTGGTTGTGGGCCGCCTCCGCGAGCTTCTCCACCGTCAGCGCGGGCGAGGGGATGTCCGGGTTGCCGAACCCCAGGTCGATGACGTCCCGTCCGGCCCGGCGCGCCTCGACCTTCAGACCGTCGATGATCGTGAAGACGTACGGGGGCAGGCCGGGTATGCGGCGGAACTCCATCGCGGCAGGCTATCGCCGGGCGGCTCAGCGGGTGGCGTCGAGCACGTCCCTCGACGGCAGGTCCGCCATCCGCGGCAACGGGTCGGCCGGTGCCATCACCCAACGGTCCCGACCCAGCTCCTTCGCCTGGTACATCGCGGCGTCCGCCACCGCGACCAGCTGCCACACCCACTCGATCGGCGTCGACGTCGACTGGTCGGTGTCTCCACGGCCACCCCGATCGAGCAGGTGGTCGGCACGGGGCTCCCGCAGTCGCGGACGGCCTCGTGCAGGCGCTCCGCCATCCGGTAGGCGTCAGGGCGGCCGGGCAACGACGCCAGCACCAGCATCTCCTCGCCGCCGATCCGGGCGGCGACGTCGCCCTCGCGGAGCACGCTGCGCACGCTCTCGGCCGTCGCGCACAGCACCTCGTCGCCGGTGGCGTGCCCGTAGGTGTCGTTGACCACCTTGAAGTGGTCGATGTCGATGAGGAGCGCAGCCACCGACTGGCCGGAGCGGCGGGCGTCGGCCAGCAGGCGCCGAAGCGCGCTCGGCGACGTGGCGCCGGTTCGGCAGGCCGGTCAGCGGGTCGATGGTGGACAGCATGCGCGTCTGCTCGAGCAGTCGCTCCGACCGCCGTCGCAGCACGAAGATCGCCAGCGCCGTCAGGTCGAGCACGACGGCGTGCACGACGACCTGCACCGCCAGCGCGGTCGGGTCCGGGTACGCGGCGCTCAGTGCGACCGCGATCGCCGGGACGACCACCACGCAGTGCACCCCCAGCAGGCGCGGGCCAAGCAGCGCACCGGAGGCCAGGGTGGAGAACAGGAGCATCAGCGGCGTGGCGTACAGGGAGGCGTCGACGACGCTGACCGCGACGACGACGTACACGACGTCGGCGGCCAGCACGAAGACCGGAACCAGCCAGGCGGCCCGCTCGCCACCGACGAAGAGGACGAGGCCGCCGACCACGAGCGTCAGCATCGTCACCGCGTACGCGACGCTGGGGAGGCCCGGCTTCAGGACGCCGGGGACGAAGAGGTTGACCATGCCGAGCAGCCCACCGGCCACGGCCAGCACCGAGATGAGCTGCATCGACCGGCCGGACCACGGGCTCGGCGTGGGCACCGGGGCGCTGAGGGCAGTCCCCCGGCGCCGCTCACGCACGGTGGGGGGCGGAACTGCCGGCTCGTCCGGGGACGACGGCGCGCGCGTACTGGCCATCGCGGCTCCCCCTCCCCTATCGTCGCGCTACGACCGCCGCGTAGATCTCCCGCGCGGAAGCCCCTGTGCTCGCGGCCACCTCGCGGGAGGCGTCCTTGAGCCGCACCCCCCTGGCCACCAGCTCCTCGACCTGGCCGACCAGCGTCTGCACGTCGACGGGGACCGACTCGGCCCCGCCGACGACAAGAGTGACCTCACCACGAACGTTAGCGGTACCCACCCAAATGACTAGATCGTCTAGTCCTCCCCGCACGACCTCCTCGTAGGTCTTGGTCAGCTCGCGGCACACGGCGGCGCGTCGCGACGGCCCGAAGGCCTCCACCATCGCGGACAGCAGGTCGGCCAGGCGGTGCGGAGCCTCGAAGAAGACCATGGTGCGCGGCTCGTCGGCGAGCGCGGCAAGGGCACGTGCCCGCTCCCCGGCCTTCCGCGGTGCGAAGCCCTCGAAGCAGAACCGGTCCGTGGCAAGACCCGACACGGCGAGGGCGGTGAGGACCGCGGACGGCCCGGGCACGGCCGTGACGTGGACGCCGGCCGCCACCGCCGCGGTGACCAGGCGGTACCCGGGGTCGGAGACGGACGGCATGCCCGCGTCCGTGACGACCAGGACGGTCGCCCCTGCCGCAGCCATCGCAACGAGCTCGGGGGCGGACGCCGCCTCGTTGTGCTCGTGGTGGCTCAGCAGCCTGCCGGTGATCGTCACCCCGAGCGAGGCCGCGAGGCGCCGCACGCGACGGGTGTCCTCGGCGGCCACGACGTGCGCGGACGAGAGCAGACCTGCCAGCCGGGCGGGGGCGTCGGCCGGGTCCCCGATCGGCGTCCCGGCCAGCACGACCCGGCCCTCCGGCGACGGGGCGCCGGACGGGTCCGACGTTCCGACCGGGTCCATACCCCGATCCTGCCAGGTGGGACACCTACGATGCCCCGGTGACCTCGTCCGCCACCGCGCCCCCGGCCACGGTGACGACGCGCCCCGACAGCGCCGACAGGGCGTCGACGGCCGAGGGTCCGATCGGCAGGTCCCGGCGCGGGACCGGCGAGGGCAGGCTGCGCCGGCACCTCCTGGGGCGACGCCCCACCGACCAGCTCTGGGGCTGGCTCGGTCCCCTGTTCGTGACCGCGGTCGGTGGTGTCCTGCGGTTCTGGCACCTGGACCGTCCGCATCAGCTGGTCTTCGACGAGACGTACTACGTCAAGCAGGCCTACACGCTCTGGCAGGACGGCTACGAGAACCAGTGGCCGGAGGAGGCTGACGCCCGCTTCACCCTCGGCGAGCCCGACATCTACCTGCAGGCCGGCGACCGGGCGGTCCACCCGCCGGTGGGCAAGTGGATGATCGCGGCCGGCGAGTGGCTGTTCGGCATCGACTCGTCGTGGGGCTGGCGCTTCTCAGCGGCCCTCGTCGGCACGCTGATGATCCTCATCCTGGCGCGCACGGCGCGACGGCTCCTCGGGTCCACCGTGCTGGGGTCGACCGCTGGGCTGCTGCTCGCTGTCGACGGTCACCACCTCGTGCACAGCCGCACGAGCCTGCTCGACATCTTCCTGGCCTTCTGGGTGCTGTGCGCCTTCGCAGCGCTGGTGCTCGACCGGGACCGGTCACGGGCGCGGCTCGCAGCCGCCGTCGCGCGCGCACGCAGCAGCGGCACGCTGACCTCCTGGGGACCGTTCCTCGGCGCGAGGCCCTGGCGCGTCGTCGCCGCCGTCTGCCTCGGGCTCGCCTGCGGCGTGAAGTGGTCGGCCCTCTTCTACGTCGCCGCCTTCGGCCTGATGACGGTGATGTGGGACCTGTCGGCCCGCCGGGCCGCGGACGTCGAGGGCTGGCTCCCCGCGGGGCTCTTCAAGGACGGCGTCCCGGCCGCGCTCATGATGCTCCCCGTCGTCGTGGTCGTGTACCTGTCGAGCTGGGTGGGCTGGTTCGCGTCGAAGGACGGCTACCTGCGCCAGTGGGCGGCAGAGAACCCTTCGGCCGCACCCGTTCCGGACGCCCTCCGCTCCCTCTGGCACTACCACGCGGACATGCTGTCCTTCCACGAGGGACTGGCGTCGGACCATCCGTACGAGTCGGGGCCGTGGTCGTGGCTCGTCCAGGGCCGGCCGACGTCCTTCTTCTACGAGGACCCGACAGCGGGTGAGCTGGGGTGCACGGTGGAGACCTGCTCCCGCGCCATCACCTCGCTCGGCAACCCGCTGATCTGGTGGGCGGCGACGGTGGCCCTGGCAGCTGTCCTCGTGATCTGGGCAGCCCGCCGCGACTGGCGCGCGGGGGCCATCCTCGTCGGGGTGGGCGCCGGGTTGCTGCCGTGGTTCCTCTATCCCGACCGCACGATCTACGCCTTCTACTCGGTCACGTTCGAGCCGTACGTGGTCCTGGCCCTCGCGTTCGGCCTGGGCCTCGTCCTGGGCCCCGCGGACGCGACAGCCCAGCGGCGCGTCGTCGGTGCCGGCATCGCCGGCGGTTTCGTGGTCGCGTGCGTCTCAGCGTCCGCGTTCTTCTGGCCGATCTGGACGGGCGTGGTCGTCCCTTACTCGCAGTGGCAGCTGCGCATGTGGCTGCCGAGCTGGATCTGAGCACCTCCCGGCCACGGCAGGTCACGGTGAGCCGGGTCACATGCGACCGGCTCGATGCGGGCCCGACCCTGACGTCGCGGTAGGGTCTGCACCAGCGACGGAACCGCGCCGGCCACTGGCCGCCTCTCCTGCCGTTCCGCCGCGACAGACCTCCCAGGGCATCGACGCCCGCATCCTCACAGCGCGCGAGCCGACCGGCCGCGCGCCCTTGGCGTGGCGACGCGCCGTCCGACCGAAACGGCTGCATGACCATCACCGCCCTGACCTCTGCCCGTCCGAGCCGCCCGGAGTGGCTGTCCCCCAAGGTGTTCCGCACGGAGGCGCTCGCTGGTCTCGTGGTCGCACTGGCCCTGATCCCCGAGGCCATCTCGTTCTCCATCCTCGCCGGCGTCGACCCTCGGGTCGGGCTGTTCGCGTCATTCACGATGGCGGTGGTCATCGCCTTCACCGGTGGCCGTCCTGCCATGATCTCGGCGGCTACCGGCGCGATCGCCCTCGTGATCGCGCCACTGGCCAAGGAGCACGGGCTCGACTACCTGGTCGCCGCGGTCATCCTCGGCGGCCTGATCCAGGTCGTCCTCGGCGTGCTGGGCGTCGCCCGGCTGATGCGCTTCGTGCCCCGCAGCGTGATGGTCGGCTTCGTCAACGCGCTGGCCATCCTCATCTTCCTGGCCCAGCTGCCGCACCTGTGGCAGGTGCCGTTCATGGTCTACCCGCTGGTCCTGCTCGCGCTCTTCCTGATCCTGGGCCTGCCCCGGCTCACCAAGGCGGTGCCGGCCCCACTGGTGGCGATCGTCGTGCTGACGCTCCTGACGACCCTGACCGCGCTGGTCGTGCCGACCGTCGGTGACGAGGGGGAGCTGCCGAACTCGCTGCCCACGCTCGGCCTCCCGGACATCCCGTACGACCTCGCCACCCTCCAGCTCATCGCGCCGTACGCCATGGCGCTCGCCCTGGTCGGGCTGATGGAGTCGCTGATGACGGCCAAGCTCGTCGACGACATCACCGACACGCACTCGTCGAAGACCCGCGAGTCGTGGGGTCAGGGCGTCGCGAACGTCGTCACCGGCTTCTTCGGGGGGATGGGTGGCTGCGCGATGATCGGTCAGACGATGATCAACGTGAAGTCCTCGGGCGCCCGGACGCGCCTGTCCACGTTCCTCGCCGGAGTCTTCCTGCTCGTCCTCGTCGTCGCCCTGGGTCCGCTCGTCGCCACGATCCCGATGGCCGCGCTCGTCGCCGTGATGATCGTCGTCGCCGGGCTCACCTTCGACTGGCACTCGGTCGCGCCGGCCACGCTGCGCCGGATGCCGAAGAGCGAGACCTCGGTCATGCTCGTGACGGTCGCCGTGGTCGTCCTGACCCACAACCTCGCCTACGGCGTCATCGCCGGCACGCTCACCGCGATGATCCTCTTCGCGCGCCGCGTCGCCCACCTGGTCGAGGTCACCGCCGTCACGGACCCCGAGGGCAGGCACGTCGTGTACGCCGTCCGCGGCGAGCTGTTCTTCGCCTCCAGCAACGACCTCGTCGGTCAGTTCGACTACAACCAGGACCCGGACGAGGTCGTGATCGACATGTCCGAGTCGCACGTGTGGGACGCGTCGTCTGTCGCCGCCCTGGACGCCGTGACGACCAAGTACGCGCGGCGCGGGAAGACCGTGCGGATCCACGGGCTCAACACGGCCAGCGGCCACATGCACGACCGGCTGACCGGCCAGCTCTCGGGGCATTGATGGGACGGGCACCCGTCACCCGGGGTCTGCTGCAGATCGGCGACGTCGCCGAGCGGACCGGGCTCAGCCTGAGGTCGATCCGGCACTACGAGGACGTCGGGCTGCTCCCTCCGTCGGAGCGCAGTCCGGGTGGCTTCCGGCTCTACACCGAGGCGGCCGTCGCCCGCCTGCTCGTGGTCAGGGGCATGAAGCCGCTCGACTTCACCCTCGACGAGATGCGGGAGCTGCTCGACCTGGTGGACGAGCTGGAGCTCGCCCCGTCGGCGCGTCGGCCCGACCGGCGTGCCCGCCTGCTGGAGTACGAGCAGCTCGTCGGGGAGCGGGTCGAGAAGCTCAGGTCCCGCCTGGTCAGCGCGCGTGCGCTGGAGACGGCGCTGGGAGAACGACTCAGGGGCTGACGCTGACGCCTGGTCCACCCGCGTCGGCCAGCACCGGCTCGTCGGGGTCACCGGTCAGGAAGCGCCGCCGGGACCGCCACAGGACCACGGCCAGGATCACGCCGAAGAGGGTGGGGACCACCGGGTCGGGCTCGATCGCGGCGACGGCGAGGAGGAACGCGAGCTCGTAGAGCAGCGCGTACCAGGCCCACTGCCGGCCCCGCCGGTAGGGGCCGAGCGTGACGACGAGCATCGCGACGGCCGAGAGGATGAGGAACGTGCCCGAGACCTCGCGGGGCACGTGCAGGATCCCGGTGGTCTGGTTGCCGTCCTCGACCACCGTCCCCATCGGGAAGAAGACGTAGCTGAGACCGAAGAAGACGATGAGGACGTTGATCACCACGAAGGCGATCCATCCCTTGCCGGCGCGAGTAGGTGCAGTCACCGTGAGCCCCGTCCATGAGCACGTCGCGCGGATGGCGGGAGTGAACCAACGGAGGGGCACTGACGTCGGGCGGCCGAACGGGTGGGACCCCGTCGGTCGACCTGGTGGGTGGAGCTGAGGGGACTCGAACCCCTGACCCCCTCGTTGCGAACGAGGTGCGCTACCAGCTGCGCCACAGCCCCATGAAGCGGTGCACAGGCTAACACCGAGGCCCGGACGGTTCGCCATCGGCGTCCCAGGCGGCCGGCGCGGGTGGCGTCAGGCGCCGAGCGCCCGGCGCACAGGCGGTGCGTACGTGGGGATGTCGTCGTCGTCCACCTCGGGGCGGTGGCAGCCGGCGGCCTCGATGGGCTCGACCGGCTCAGCCGAGCTGTCGCGCCAGTCCGCGTACCAGCGCGTCACCTGGTCGAGCTCGAACGTGCCGCGCTGTCGCGGCACCTCGTCCTTGAGGAGGTAGGCGGGCAGCGGTACCGGGACCGGGGTCCACTCGCCTGGCAGCGACTCCTGCCGCTCGGGTGCGTCGGCGACCGAACCCGTCATGTCGTCCTCGTCGACGACCTCGGGGGTCTCGTCCGCGAGAACAACGGCGTGGGGCGTCACCACTCTTGGCGAGGCAGCCTGCCGCCCGCGGCGGGTGCGTCGACGGGCGCGGGCCCGCAGTGCGAGGAGCAGCACGAGCGCGGTGGCTCCGGCGACTGCCGGGCTCCAGGACGGGGCGAGGGCGAGCACCGCGAGCCCCGCTGTGCCCGGGACGGCGAGCACCGCGAGGACCAGCATCGCGACCGACGCGGCGGCGAGGACCGGTGGCCGCGAGCGCCCGCGGTCGACGACCTCGAGGAGCGGCTCGTCGACCTCGTCCGTCGCCTCGCCCTCGGATGACCGCGCGGCCCGCAGCGGGGTTCGCAGGTACGACGGAGCGGCGGGGCGCTCCGGCACGTCCTCGCGGCGGTCGAGGACCCGCATCGCCGCGGAGAAGCGGTCGTTGGAGCGCGAGGCGGAGAGCTGTTCGCGCCGACGCACCCAGCTGGGCACGAGGTAGGCGAGCCACAGCCCGATGACGAGGAGGAAGATCAGACTGCTGTCCACGGAGACGAACGCTAGGGCGCCGCGGTGGCGCCCTCCGGCATCCGTCACGGTGTGTCGCTGAAGCGACGCGTGTTTCTTGTGTGACTGGTGTGGTTCAGGCCGTTCTGGTCCCCCGCCAGCGAGCCATCAGGCCGTCCGGCAGGTCCTCGACGGTCAGCGCGAACGTCCGGTGGTCGCGCCATGCGCCGTCGATGTGCAGGAACCGCTCGCGCAGCCCCTCGTCGCGGAACCCCAGCTTCTCGACCACCCTCAGGCTCGCGTGGTTCTCGGGGCGGATGTTCACCTCGACCCGGTGCAGGCCCAGCGTGAACAGGCAGTGGTCGGTGGCCAGGGCCACCGCCGTCGGCGCCACACCCCGGCCGGCAACGTCCTGGCCCACCCAGTAGCCGACGGCGCACGACCGTAGCGACCCCCACGCGACGCCCCCGACGCTCACCTGGCCGGCCAGGTCACCGTCGACCTCGATCGCCAGGGGCAGGGCGAGCCCTCGCCGGGCGTTGCGGTTGAGCTGACGCACCATCGAGGCGTAGCCCCGCACGAGGTCGCCGCCGTCGGGGCTGCTCGCCTCCCACGGGGCGAGCCACTCGGCGTTCTGCGACCGCAGCCGCCGCCAGACCCGCTGCTCGCGGTGGCTCAGGGGGCGCAGCCGTACCCCGGACTCCTCGTCGTCGAGCACGACGGGCCACCCGTTCGGCGCCCCGCTCAGCGTGGACACCGCGTCACGGCGCGACGGGGTCGTCGGGAACGCCGGTGGCTCGCGCGTGGTCCCCGCCGTGCACCTGGTTGACGGCGTGGGCGAGGACGGGACCGAGCACGACGAGACCGTCGCGGCAGCCGCCGGTCGACCCTGGCAGGTTCACGACGAGCGTCCGACCCGCGACGCCAGCCAGCCCCCGGGAGAGAGCGGCCGTCGGCACACCGTTGGCGACCCCGTGGGCGCGGATCGCCTCCGCGAGCCCGGGTACCTCGCGGTCGAGCAGCGGACGCGTCACCTCCGGCGTGAGGTCGCCGGGCGTCAGGCCGGTGCCGCCCGTGGTCAGCACCACGTCGTACCCCTCGTCGACCGCCGAGCGCAGCGCCTCGCCGACCGGGTCGCCGTCGCGCACCACGACCGGGCCGTCCACGTCGAAGCCCAGCGCGCGCAGACCCTCGACCAGGACGGGCCCGCCCCTGTCCTCGTAGACCCCGGCGGCGGCCCGGTTCGAGGCCGTCACGACCAGGGCGCGACCGGTACCGGGCGCGGTCTCGACGTCCGCGGCGTCACTCGGCCCGCCAGTCACCGGACCGCCCTCCGCTCTTGGCCACGACACGCACGTCGCCGATCCGGGTCCGCTTGTCGATCGCCTTCACCATGTCGACGAGCGCGAGCGCCGCCACGGCCACCGCCGTGAGGGCCTCCATCTCGACGCCCGTGCGGTCGGCCGTCCGCACCGTCGCCTCGATCTCGACACGGTCGTCGAGCACGGACAGGTCGACGGAGACGGCGTGCACCGCGACCGGGTGGGCCAGCGGCACGAGCTCCGGGGTGCGCTTGGCCGCCTGGATGCCGGCGAGGCGTGCGACCGCCAGCGCGTCCCCCTTCGGCACGCCGTCGCCGCGCAGCGCGGCGACGACCTCCGCGGAGCACGCGACGTGCCCGCGCGCGGTCGCCTCGCGGACCGTCACGTCCTTGGCGGAGACGTCCACCATCCGCGCGCTCCCCGCGTCGTCGAGGTGCGTGAGGCGGGAGGGCCCGCCCGGGGGCTCCGTCACCGTCGCCCCCGCTCCAGCAGCAGGCAGTCCACGGTGTCGCCCGGTTCCACCGCGGTCACGTCCTCGGCCACCACCGCGAGGGCGTTCGACGCGGCCAGGTCGGCCGACAGGTGCGAGCGCTGACCGCCGACGGGACGCGCCGTCCGCCCGTGCGGCGCACCCTCGACGACCACCCGCGCGAACTGCCGCTTGCCCTCGGGTGAGGCCCACCCCTCGATGGCCGTGGCCGTCACGAGCGGGCGGTGCAGGCTGGGCTCGCCCATCATCTTCCGCAGCGCCGGGCGCACGAACACCTCGAACGAGACGTAGGCGCTGACAGGGTTCCCCGGCAGCGTGAAGATCGGGATGCCCACGGACCCGTCGTCCTGCCGGCGGTCGCCGAGCGTGCCGAGGCCCTGCGGCATCCCCGGCTGCATCGCGACCTTGTCGAATCGGACCGTCCCCAGGCGGGACAGGACCTCCTTGACCGTGTCGTAGGCGCCGGCGCTGACGCCGCCCGTCGTGACGATCATGTCCGCACGCGCGATCTGGTCCTCGAGCGCGTCGACCAGCGCCCTCGGGTCGTCGTCGACCATCGCGACGCGGTACGCGATCGCGCCCGGTGTCGGTGACTGCCGCCGCGAGCGTGTAGCTGTTGGAGTCGGGGATCTGGCCGAACGCCAGGCGGCGCCCGGGTTCGACCAGCTCGCTGCCGGTCGACATCACCACGACCCTCGGCCGGGGTCGGACGGCGACCATGCCGTGCCCCGACGCGGCCAGCAGGCCGAGGTGCCGGGGCGTCAGGCGGGTCCCCGAGCGCAGCAGCAGGTCGCCGGGCACCACGTCCTCGCCCGCAGCCCGCACGTGGGCGCCGTCCGCCGGGGCACGGTTGATGCGCACGACGTCGGTGCCGCGGTTGGTCCACTCCACCGGGACGACCGCGCCGGTGCCGGCCGGCACCGGCGCGCCGGTCATGATCCGCACCGCGGTGCCTGGGGACAGTGGCGCGACGTCGGTGGTGCCGGCCGGGACGTCACCGGCGACCGGCAGGGTGACCGGGCTGTCGTCGGAGGCGTGCGCGACGTCCGCCGTCACCACGGCGTACCCGTCCATGCCCGAGTTGTCGAAGGGCGGCAGCGAGACCGCCGAGACGACGTCGCCCACCAGCACGCAGTCGAGCGCGTCCGCGAGCGCGAGGTCGAGGGGTGCCAGCGGCGCGACCAGGGCGAGACAGTCGGCCAGGTGGTCGTCGACCGATCTCACCCGCTGAACCCGCCCGCCACGTAGTCGGTCAGCCACTCACGAAGGTCCGGGCCCAGGTCCTCGCGGTCGGACGCGATCCGCACCACGGCCTTGAGGTAGTCGAGCCGGTCTCCCGTGTCGTACCGGCGCCCCCGGAAGACGACGCCGCGCACGCCGCCACCCGCGGCGGGGTCGGTCTTCGCGAGCTCCTGCAGCGCGTCCGTCAGCTGGATCTCGCCACCGCGTCCGGGGTCGGTCCGCTCGAGCACCTCGAACACGGCCGGGTGCAGCACGTACCGGCCGATGATCGCCAGGTTGCTGGGCGCGTCCGCCGGGTCAGGCTTCTCGACCAGGCCCGTGACGGTGACCAGCTCGGCGTCGCCGGACCCGACCGGGTAGGTGCCGTCGGCCGACGGGTCCTCCTCGACGGACGCGCACCCGTAGAGGTTGACCTGCTCGGGCGGCACCTCCATCAGGGCCACGACGCTGCCACCGTGCTCCGCCTGCACGGCGACCATCGTCTCGAGCAGGTCGTCACGGGCGTCGATGAGGTCGTCGCCGAGCAGCACCGCGAACGGCTCGTCGCCGACGTGACGGCGCGCGCACAGCACGGCGTGCCCGAGGCCACGCGGGTTGCCCTGTCGCACGTAGTGCACGTCCGCGAGCACGGCGGAGGCCTTCACCTTCTCGAGGCGGGTCGAGTCGCCCTTCGCCTCCAGCGCCGCCTCGAGCTCCCACGAGTGGTCGAAGTGGTCCTCGAGCGATCCCTTGTTCCGGCCGGTGACGATGAGGACGTCGTCCAGACCGGCGGAGACGGCCTCCTCGACCACGTACTGGATGGCGGGCTTGTCGACGACCGGCAACATCTCCTTCGGAGTCGCCTTCGTCGCGGGGAGGAAGCGGGTTCCCAGCCCTGCGGCCGGGATCACCGCCTTGCGCAGTGCGGCGTGGGTCATGACCGCAGGCTATCCACTCGTGGCCGGGCGGTCGCGGCGCCGGACCTCAGCACTCCCCGAGCGAGTGCCAGGTGGCCGGACCGCAGACGCCGTCCTTCACCAGACCGGCTCGCACCTGCCACTTCTCGACCTCCAGCTGCGTGGCCGCGCCGAAGACCGAGTCGACGGTGAGCCTGGCACCCCGGGCGTTGAGGTCGCGCTGCAGCACGTTCACGGGATAGCCGGTGCTCCCCCGGCGCACGGTGCGCGGACACCCTGTCGCCGTCGTCGCCGCTGTCGTCCCTGTCGTCGTCGCTGGCGTCGTCGATGTCGCGTCGCTGCCGGCGTCCGGCGCCTCGATCTGGCTCATGGGTCCACCCCTCGCTGCCGACGCCCGGGTGGCGGCCCCCGTGACCGCGCCGGCGTCCGACGTCACGGGCAGCACCGTAGGGCCAGGCCGTGTCGTCGCACCGGGGTTTCCACCGGCACGACACCATGAGGTGTGCCCGCACGCCCCGGACCCGCCGACGGCCGCCTTGGCGACCCCGGTGCCGCCGACGCCAAGATCGCCCTGCGCCGCCGGGTGCGGGCGCGGCGGGTGGCGCGGCTGCCCGAGCAACGGGTCCTCGGCGAGGCGTTGCGCTCCACCGGCCTCGGAGTGACCGCCGTGGTTCAGGCGCGCCGCGTCGCCGGGTACGTGGCCCTTCCCGGCGAACCGGACCCGGCCCCCCTGCTGGAGGCCCTGCGCGCCCACGGGGCGGAGGTGGTCCTGCCGGTCCTCCCCGCCGCTGCGGCGGCCGGGCACGCCGGCGGTGTGCTCGGGTGGGCCGTCCACGAGGGCGACCTGGAGCCCGGGCCACCCCTGCCGTCGGGCCGTCGGATCGACCAGCCCACCGGCACCTCGAGGACCGACCTGACGCGTGTCGCCGTGGTGCTGGTGCCGGCGCTGGCCGCGGACACCGCCGGGGCGCGGCTCGGGCAGGGCGGGGGCTGGTACGACCGCACGCTCGCGGACCTGAGGAGCCGCGTCGGCAGCGGGCGCCGTCCGCTCCTGGTCGCGGTGGTCCACGACGACGAGCTGCACGACGCGGCGACGGACCCGCTGCCGGTGGAGCCGCACGACCTGCGGGTGGACGCCGTCCTCACCCCGGGACGCTGGGTCGTCGTCGGATGACCTGCTCGCCACCGGCTGCCGGTGGCTACTCGGAGGCGGCCCGGCGTCAGCACGAGGGTGTCCCGCGCCGCGGCCTCGACCGCCGCACGGCCGAACGGCCACGGATAGGTCTCCCCGGTCGACCACGCCTCGGCCTGGTCGCCGTAGTGCGGGCTCCACGGGTGTCCGGAGATGCCGCTCAGGTCGACCCACGTCGAGGCGTCGAGGTCCCCGAGGTCGACGACCATCCGCATCGACGGGACGGCGTCCACGGCGTAGTTGCGCGGCACGGACGCGTCCCAGCCGGTGGCGTCGACGATCGAGGTGCCGCCACCCAGCTGCAGCCGTTCGGAGTTGAACAGGGACCGCACCGGTCCGGGGACGGACTCGCCGCCCAGCGGCTCGTGCTCCAGGGTGAGCGTGTGCAGCTTGCCCCACTCCCAGGTCGCGGGTCCTTGCCGAGGCTGGTCGTCAGCTCGAGCCGTGGCGTCCTGCAGCGCCTGACCGATGATCTGGTCACGGGTCTCGGTGATCGTCGGCGTGCTCGCGTTGTCCCACCACGGGCGAGTTCTCGTCGACGAGCAGCCCGCGCATCACCTCGAACCAGCGGGCGCCGCCGCTCGGCTGCACGTCCTCGGGCAGCTGGTCGTCGAAGGTGAGGCTCAGCAGGTTGCTCCACACCGCGTTGTAGTAGGCGGCCTCGGGCGAGTCGGCCGGCTGCGTGTAGTCCCACCCACGCAGCATCTCCACGGCCTCGCGGTGAACTCGCGCATGCCGGGCGCTCGAGCTCGATGTCGGCCGGCGGCGCCGCCAGCAGCGCCGGGACCAGGACCGGGCGCGAAGCCGTTCGTCGTGTCCATCTGCAGGTCACGCATGTCCGTGCGCGGCGACCTTGCCTCCGTTCGGCGTCTTCTGCACCATCACGTCGCGGATGCGCTGGGAGCGGTAGCCGTAGGCCCAGTCCGCGGTGAGGAAGGGCGCCGGACCGTCGGTCACCTGCTGGTTCGCGGCGACGATGAACCCCTCGGACGGGTCCAGCACCGACGGCAGCTGCTCGAACGGCACGTACCCCGTCCAGTCCCACGACGAGTCCCAGCCGGGCCGCGGCCAGGTGCCGTCGTGGCGACCGAGGCCCGCTCCCGGTCGGGCGGACCGGGATCTTGCCGGGCGCCTGGTAGCCGATGTGCCCTTCGGTGTCGGCGTACACGAGGTTCTGGGCCGGCACCTCGAACAGGGAGGCCGCGGTCCGGAAGTCGTCCCAGTCCTTCGCCGCGTCGAGCGCGAAGATCGCGTCGGCCGTGCGACCCGGGGTCAGGGCCGTCCAGGCCAGCGACACCTCGTACCCCGGCCCTGGAACGGGCGCGTCCTCCGGCACGGGTGAGCCGCGGCCGGCGCGGCGGATCGCGTCGACCGGGTCGGAGATGAGCGGACCGTGCACCGTGGAGCGGATCTCGATCTCGACCGGCGCCGCTCCGGCCACCTCGATGGTCTCGACCCGTGACTCGACGGGCACCTGCGCACGGTCCCGCAGGTAGGTCTCGCCGGACAGCTTCTCCAGGAAGAAGTCGGTCACGTCCGGCGCGAGGTTGGTCATGCCCCACGCGATGTCGGCGTTGTGACCGATCACGACGCCCGGCAGGCCTGCGAACGAGAAGCCGGCCACGTCGAACGGGCACGCGGCGCTGACCTCGGTGCAGTGCAGACCGACCTGGTACCAGATCGCCCGGCATGCTCGGCGACAGGTGCGGGTCGTTCGCGAGCAGGGGCATCGCCGGACTCGGTGTGCTCGCCCGACGACGACCCACGAGTTCGACCCGACACCCTCTCCCCGCCCGAGCAGATCGGGGATCGCGTCCAGCATCCGCTGCGCGGAGGCGAAGACCTGACCGAGCTGCCGATCTCCGAGCACCGGGCCGGCCGCGCCGAGCCGGCACGTCCCCGGTGCCGGTGTCGTCTCGGCCGCCCCGTCGGCGACCTGCGGCCCCCGCAGCGAGAATCCGCCTGCGGTACCGCGGGCAGGATCGGGGCGTGCCGCGTGGAGTCGTAGGGCGGGTAGAGCTGGTCGACCAGCGCGACGTCGGCGACGGCGTCGAAGACCTGGGCCCGGCCCAGCTCCTCCTGGTAGTTGCTGCGCAGGTCCCAGGCCATCGCCTTGAGCCAGGCGAGGGAGTCGACCGGCGTCCACTCCTCGATGCGTCGCAGGTCGTTCGGGATCGCCAGCACCGGGTAGGCGGTGGAGAGCTCGGCCGGCGACCGTCCGCCGATGTAGGCGTTGACGCCGTCCGCGTAGGCCTGGAGGAATCGGCGCGTGTCCGGCTCCAGCAGCGGGAGCTCCGCCTCGGCGACGCGACGCCAGCCGAGGGTGCGCACGACGGTGTCGGCTGCGAGCGCGTCCTCGTTCTCGCCGACCAGCTCGGACAGGCGCCCGGCGGTCACGTGCCGGCGGAAGTCCATCTCGAAGAACCGGTCCTGGGCGTGGACGTAGCCCTGGGCGTAGAAGAGGTCGTCGGACGAGTCCGCGTACATCTGCGGCACGCCACGGTCGTCCCGCACCACCTGCACCTCGGCGCCCAGCCCCGGCACCTCGACCCTCCCCGAGTACTCCGGCAGCGGTCGACGGACGGTCACCACCACGGTCACGGTGAGCACGAGGACGACGGCGGCCAGGAGGGCCACCGCGCCGATGGCGATGCGTCGCAGTCCAGGCACCCGCCGAGAGTAACCACCTAAACTGAGCGCCACTGCGCGCCGCCCCGGCCACACCGGGCCACGATCCGGACACGGGTCGGGAGTCGCCCACGACCCCGGGAGGAGCCTGGTGAGCGTCGACGACCTGAACATGGCCGTCTTCGCCGGTGCGCTCGTGCTGCTCGTGGCCGTCGTCGCCGTCCGGGTCTCGAGCCGGACGGGCATGCCGTCCCTGCTGCTGTACCTCGGTCTCGGCGTGCTGCTCGGAGAGAGCGGGCTCGGCATCGTCTTCGAGGACTTCGAGCTGACCACCGTGCTCGGCTACGCCGCCCTCGTCGTCATCCTCGCCGAGGGTGGTCTGACCACCCGGTGGCACACGATCCGGCGTTCCGTGGTGCCCGCCGGCCTGCTCGCCACCGTCGGGGCGACGGTCTCGGTGCTCGTCGTCGCCGCAGCCGCGCACTGGCTGCTGGGCTCGCCCTGGACGATCGCGCTGCTGCTCGGGGCGATCGTCTCGACGACGGACGCGGCGGCCGTGTTCTCCGTGCTGCGTCGCGTCCCGGTGCCGCGCCGCCTGGCCGGGATGCTCGAGGCCGAGTCCGGCTTCAACGACGCCCCGATGGTCATCCTCGTCGTGGCCCTGAGCAGCGTCGCCACCGGCGGGGACTCGCACGACCCCGCGCTGCTGGTGCTGTCCGCGGCCGCCGAGCTCGTCGGCGGCGCCCTGATGGGCATCGCCGTCGGTTGGCTCGGGGCGCGCCTGCTGCGCACGGTCGCGCTGCCGTCGTCCGGCCTCTACCCGATCGCGGTGATGGCGCTCTGCGCGCTCGCCTACGGCGCCGGCACGGTGGCGCACCTCAGCGGGTTCCTCGCCGTCTACGTCTGCGGGCTCGTGCTGGGCAACTCGGACCTGCCCCACCGGCAGACGGTGCGCGGGTTCGCCGAGGGCCTCGGCTGGCTGGCCCAGATCGGCCTCTTCGTGCTCCTCGGGCTGCTCGTCAGCCCCAGCCAGCTGCCGGCGGCGCTGGTGCCGGCCCTCGTGATCGGGACGATCCTGCTGCTGGTGGCCCGTCCGCTGTCGGTGCTGGCGTCGGTGACCTGGCTGGGGTACCGCTGGCGCGATCAGGCGTTCCTGTCGTGGGCAGGCCTGCGCGGGGCCGTGCCGATCGTCCTGGCCACCGTCCCCGTCGCAGGGTTCGTGCCCGGGTCCAGCGAGCTCTTCGAGCTGGTCTTCGTGCTCGTGGTCGTCTTCACCCTGGTCCAGGCCCCCACGCTGCCGGCCGTCGCACGCCGCCTTCGCCTCGACAGCGACACACCGGTGGACATCGAGGTCGAGTCGTCCCCGCTGGAGGCGATGGGGGCCCAGGTGCTGCAGGTCAGCGTCGGCCCGACCTCGAGGATCCACGGGATGGAGCTCTTCGAGCTCCGCCTGCCCCGCCGGCGCCAACGTCACCCTGGTCGTGCGCGACGGCGCGGCCCTGGTGCCCGAGCCCCATACCCGCCTGGCCCACGGCGACGACCTGCTGGTCATCGCGACGTCCGCCGTGCGGCAGCAGACGGAACGGCGCCTGCGCCACGTGAGCGAGGCGGGCCGCCTGGCGCAGTGGCAGTCGGAGCCCCCTCGACCCTGCCTGACCCCGGGCGACCCTGGAAGTGCGCGCTCGGAAGGAAATCCGCGCCACCGAGGCGTTACCATTGGCACTCAGACGCCGCGAGTGCCAGACCGCGGCCCGACGAATCGTGGAGGGTCCCGTGCCGACGTACGCCTACGCCTGCACCTCCTGCGACGACCGGTTCGAGGTGCACCAGTCGTTCAGCGACGACGCCCTGACGCGCTGCGAACGCTGCGAGGGCACCCTGCGCAAGCTCTTCAGCTCGGTCGGCATCGTGTTCAAGGGGTCGGGCTTCTACCGCACGGACTCGCGCACCTCGTCGGGGTCCTCGGGCTCCTCCAGCACCTCGTCGGGGTCGGCGGACTCCGCCGGCTCCTCGACCTCGTCGTCCTCGTCAAGCGGCAGCGGCGACTCCGGGTCGTCCTCCTCGAAGTACGGCTCCTCCTCGAGACTCGCGACCTCCGGCTCGTCGACGGCCAAGGCCGCCACGGCCGGAGCCGACGCCCGGCTCGCTGCGCTCGCCGTCCACAGCGACGCCCCGCCGCTCCTCGTCCACAGGACCTCCGCGGTGGATGGCCGCCGTCGTCGTCACCGCGTAGCGTCCGGACCATGCCGAGCGACGCTCGCCCGACCACCCACCAGCACCCGACGGGACCTCCGCCGCCACCGTCGGCGTGATCGGGGGGTCGGGCTTCTACTCCTTCCTCGACGACGTCACCGAGGTCCCGGTGACCACGCCGTTCGGCGCACCCAGCGAGCAACCCGTCGTCGGCACCGTCGCGGGCCGCCGCGTGGCGTTCATGCCCCGGCACGGTCGGGACCACCGCATCCCACCGCACCAGGTCAACTACCGGGCCAACCTGTGGGCCCTGCGCGCAGTCGGCGTGCGTCAGGTCGTCGCACCCTGCGCCGTCGGCTCCCTGCGGCCCGAGCTCGGCCCCGGCACCGTGGTCGTCCCCGACCAGGTCGTCGACCGCACGTGGGGGCGCGACCACACCGTCTACGACACGACCGGCCCCGTCGTCCACGTCGGCTTCGCCGACCCCTTCTGCCCGCGTGGCCGCACAGCGGTGCTGAGCGCGTCGACCGGGAGCCGCACGCCGGGCGCCCTGGGTGAGGCGGTGGACGGCGGGACGCTCGTCGTCGTCAACGGCCCCCGGTTCTCCAGCCGCGCCGAGTCGCGGTGGCACGCAGCGGCGGGCTGGTCACTGGTCGGGATGACGACCATGCCGGAAGCCGCCATCGCCCGCGAGCTCGCCCTCTGCTTCACCACCGTCGCGCTGGTCACCGACCACGACGCCGGCGTCGAGGGCGGCGAGGCCGTGACCCACCAGGAGGTGCTCGCGGTCTTCGCCCGCAACGTCGAGGCACTCAAGTCGCTGGTGGGTGCGGCGATCGAGACCCTGCCCCACAGCCAGGGCGACTGCGTCTGCGGCACCGCCCTCGACGGTCTCGACTCTCCCCTTCCCGCTGCCCTGACGACCGGTCGAGACGTGCTCTCGCTCAGCTGGTCCCGTCCCCGGCGCCGCACCCGGGCCCCGCGCCCGGTGGGCAGGGCGGGTCGCGTGGCGTGCCGCGCCCGCAGGTGGGTTCGTCGGCACCGCCGGCCGGTCGTGGCCCTGCTGCTGGCGGGGGCCGTCGCCGTGACGGTCGAGTCGCTCGACGTCCCCGCCACCAGAGGGCGTCGCGGTGTCCGTCAGCACCGCCGACCTACCGGCGGGCCACCTCGTCGCGCCGGGCGACGTGGGCGAGGTGTGCTGCCGCCCGACGCGGTGCCCGCGGGATCGCTGGCGCCGGAGCGACTTGTCGGTGCAGCGCCTCTCCGGTCCTGTTCGTGACGGCGAGCCGCTGACGGACCGCCGCATCGTGTCCCCCGCCCCGGCGACCGGCCTGGACACGGGTCGGGTCGCGATGCCCGTCGAGCTGCGAGCCGGAGCGGTGCGCTGGCTGACCCCTGGCGTCCGGGTGTCCCTGCTGGCCTCCCGCACCGACCTGGTCGACCTCGCCGCCACCACCGGCGAGGGCCGCCCCGGCGGCCCACGTCGTGGCCCGTGAGGTGGTCGTGCTCGACGTGCCGGTCGGCGACGACCAGGGCCTGCTGGCCACCGCGGACGTCGGGGGCACGCAGACGGTACTGGTCTCGGTACGGCTCGAGGAGGCGTCGAGGTTGGCCGGCGTGGGCGGCGGCTGGTCACTCAGCCCCGTCGTGCTCCCGTAGGTTGCAGCACCTGCCGAACCACCCACGACCCACCGGGAGAGGCACATGATCAAGGGCTTCAGGGACTTCATCCTGCGCGGCAACGTCGTCGACCTCGCGATCGCGGTGGTGATCGGCGCGGCCTTCGGAGCGGTCGTGTCGGCGCCTTCGCCACCGACTTCATCGGCAGCCTGATCGCCGCGGTCGGCGGTGTGCCGAACCTCGACGACGTGGGTCCCGTGGTCAACGGCACGCAGGTCAAGGTCGGCACGACCCTGACCGCCCTGCTGAACTTCCTCATCGTCGCCGCTGGTCATCTACGTCGCGCTCGTCGTGCCGATGAACCGGCTCCTGCTGATGCGCAAGCGCGGCCAGCTGGACGAGGTGCAGGCGACCCCTGAGGACGTCGCGCTGCTGCAGGAGATCCGCGACCTGCTCCAGGGCCAGGCACCCGGCGCCACCGACACCGCCGGAGTCTCGGAGAGCTGATCCGCGTCATCCCTGCCAGTGGGGTGGCCGGTCCCGCAGGAACCGCTCGTCGTCGTCGCGCTCACTGTCGCTCGCGCGACCAGCCCACGTCGCTGTCGTCCGGCGACCGCTCCGGGATGACCGGGACGTCCCGGGTCAGGGGACGTCCCCCCTTCGACGCCGGCGTCGACGTCCCCTGCTCCTCGTCGTCGGACGGGGTCTTTCCCACGTCCTGCTCCTCGTCGCTCACGACAGCCTCCCGAACCACAGCAGGGACCCGGCGACGGTCAGCAGCAGGACGACCAGCCCGACCGCGACCCACCGGTCGGTGACCTCCGACGGCTCCAGCTCGTAGCCGACCGACGACCCGATGTCGTCGTAGACGCGGTTCAGCTCGTCCAGCGTCTGCGCCTGGTAGAACACCCCACCCGTCGCGGTCGCGATCTCCTCGAGCTCGGCCTCGTTCACCGGTACGGGCTCGGTGATGCCCTCGATCACGATCACACCGTCCGGGGTCCCGAAGGCGATCGTCGAGACCGGCACCTCGGCGTCGACCGCGGCACGTGCGGCGTCGGCGTTCGGCCGTCCCACCGTCGTCTCTCCGTCGGAGAGCACGACGATCCGGGCCGGCACCGGCTCGCCGCGCGGGTCCTGCGGCCACCAGCTCGAGGCTCTGCAGCGACGTGAAGATGCCCTCCCCGATCGCCGTGTAGGGGCCGAGCTCGATCGTGTCGATCGCGGTCACGACGCGCGCACGGTCCGTCGTCGGTGGGACGAGCACCGTCGCGGCCCCCGCGAAGGTCACGAGGCCGAGGTTGAGGCCGGGCGGCAGGTCCCGGGTGAACGCACGGGCCGCCTCCTGGGCCGCCTCGAGCCGGTTCGGTGCGACGTCGCCGGCCTGCATCGACAGCGACACGTCGACGGCCAGCACGACCGTCGCCCGCTCCCGTGGGACGCGCACCTCCGCCGCCGGACGGGCGACCGCCACCACCATCAGCGCGCAGGTGATCAGCAGCCCCGCGGCCAGGGCGTGGCGACGCCAGCCGGGCCGTCGCGGGGCCACGCTGGCCAGCATCGGCAGCGCGCTGAAGCGCAACGCGTACGCGTGCCGGCGTCGCTGCCCCCACAGGTACAGCCCGAGCAGCAGCGGGCAGGAGGAGCAGCATCCAGAGGCGTCCGCCGGCGAGGAAGGAGTCGGGCCACATCGCGGTCACGTCCCCGTCCGCCGCACGGCGTGCAGCCGGTGCGCGTGGACCCGGTGCGCCAGCACGAAGCGCGCGGTGTCGGCGACCCAGTCCGAGTCGGTGCGCAGCACGAGGTGGGCGGCACCGGCGCGACGCAGCTCGGTGCGGACGCGCTCGCGGTGGGTGGCCGCCTCCCGGGCGAACTCGTCACGCACCGCGGGTCGGGAGGTGTCGACCTCGAGCACGGCACCCGTCTCGGGGTCGACCATGTCGACCACGCCGACGTCCGGCAGCTCGCTCTCGCGCGGGTCGACGACCTCGACGGCCAGCACCTGGTGCCGCACCGAGAGCTTGCGCAGCGGCCGCGACCACGACGGCGGCGCCGTGGTCGGAAGGCGCCAGGCCGACAGACCGGGGTCGAGGAAGTCGGACACGACCACGCGCAGGCCGCGGCGGGGGTGGGCGGCGAAGAGGGCGTCGACAGCCGGACCGAGGGGCACGCCCGGGGTCACGCGTCCCGGCTCGAGCTCGTGGTCGGGCTGGTCGAGCAGGGAGCGCAGCAGGGTGGCGAGGGCTAGCCGCCCGGCCCGGGCAGGGTGCCGGTGCAGTCCGTCCTCGTCGAGCAGGTAGCCGCCGAAACGGTCTCCCACGCGGCCCGTCAGCAGGCCGACCGTCGCCACGGCGGCGATCGCCAGCTCACGCTTGTCCATGCCGCGGCGTGTCTCTCGCGGAGCAGTTCCGGCACCCGCTCGCTGGGGGCCGGACCGCACGTCGTCGCCCCAGCCCGAGCGGTGACGACGCCCGGCACGCTCCGCCGTCCCGAACCGCATGGAGCCCGAGAGGTCGACGAGCGCCCACGTCTCGAGCTCCCGGTCCGCGACCACGTCGCGCACGTGCGGCTGCGTGGTGCGGGCCGTCACGGCCCAGTCCATGTGCCGTACGTCGTCCTCGCCCGGCCGGTACATCCGAGCCTCCGCCAGCTCGGAACCGGGACCGGGCAGCAGCCCCAGGTGCTCGCCTCGGAGGTACCCCTCCAGCCGCCGGACGATGGTCAGCTCGAGGGAGCGCAGCGCCGCGGGCGGGGCGAGGTCCGAGAGCAGGCGCTCGGTCGAGCCCCTCACGTCTCCACCGCCCAGGCCCAGACGGGCCCGCTCCAGCTCACAGCAGCGCCTGCACCGGCTGCGGCACCGTCGCGAGCACCCTCTCGACGACGGACCGTGCGGAGACGCCGTCCGCGACGGCGTCGAAGCCGAGCACCAGCCGGTGCGCGATGACGTCGACGGCGAGCGCGGCCACGTCCGAGGGCAGCACGTGGTCGCGCCCGTGCACCAGGGCCAGCGCGCGGGCCGCGGCCACCAGACCGAGCGTCGCCCGAGGACTCGCGCCGACGTCGACGACGTCGGCGAGGTCGTGCAGGCCGTAGTCCGACGGCTCCCGCGTGGCCATCACCAGACGCACGACGTAGTCGCCGACGAGCGGGTGCACGTAGACGTGGTCGGCCATCCGCTGCAGACGCAGCACCTGGTCGTTCGTGAGCACCTGGCGAGCCACGGGTGGGTCGACGCTCATGCGCCGCAGGATCTCGGCCTCCTCGTGCGCCCTCGGCAGGGGCACGTCGACCTTGAGGAGGAAGCGGTCCCGTTGCGCCTCGGGCAGCGGGTAGACGCCCTCGGACTCGAGGGGGTTCTGGGTGGCGATCACGATGAAGGGGTCCGGCAACGGGAAGGACCGGCCTCCGAGCGACACCTGGTGCTCGGCCATCAGCTCGAGCATCGCCGCCTGCACCTTGGCCGGCGCCCGGTTGACCTCGTCCGCGAGCACGAAGTTCACGAAGACCGGGCCGAGCTCGATGTCGAACGTCTCGGCGCTGGGACGGTAGATCCGGGTCCCGACGATGTCGGACGGCACGAGGTCGGGGGTGAACTGAAGCCGCGCGAAGCTGCCGCCGAGGACGGTCGCGAACGTGCGCACCGCCAGCGTCTTGGCCACGCCGGGTACCCCCTCGAGCAGGCAGTGCCCTCGCGCCAGCAGCGACACCATCAGGCGGTCGACCATGTCGTGCTGACCCACGACCACGGAGGACACGCCACGTGCCGCGGCCCGTAGCGCGTCGAGGTCCGCGCCGGGGGCCGACGCCCCGTCCGCGTCAGGGTCGACGGGTCCGGTCTGCGAGGTGGTCACCCGCCCATTCCACCACTGCTCCGCGCCGGTGCGCCCGGTCGCACGGTCCGAGTGGGGACTGCCCGCACCGATGTGGTCGAATGACGACGTGTCGAGCGAGACCGTGCCGCCGCCGTCGGGGACCCCCACGGTTCTCGGTGGCTACTCGGTGGTCGGACGCTGGCACAGCACCGTTGGCGGCCAGGTGCTGGCGGCGCACGGCCCGCACGGCGAGCAGGTCGAGCTCGTGCTGATGGCTCCCGGTCCGGCACTCGACGCCGCGGCCCGCGACCGCTTCGCCGCAGCGGCCGAGCGTGTGGGCGCCGAGCACCCCGGACGCCTGGTCGAGGTGTCGACGCACGGACCCCTGGCGTGGGCGGCTCTGCGCGGCGGCTCCGGTCCGGAGCTGGCTCAGCCCCTGCTCGACGCACCGCTGCCGGAGGGGTCGGCGACCGCGCCCGGGTCGGGCCCGGCGTTCGCCCCGCACTGGAGCACCGCACCCCAGGCCTACCCGCCACCCCCGCCGCTGATGCCCCTGAGCTCCCCCCCGGAGAGCGCCGGACCCTGGTGGCGACGATGGTGGTGGGTCGCCCTGCTGGTCCTGGCCGTGGTGCTCCTGCTGCTCCTGCTGTCGTCGTGCTTGCCACGCGACGACGCGGCGACGACACCCGAGCCGGCACCGACCGGGTCGACGGACCCGGGGCCGACACCGAGCGACTCCGGGCCCCCGACGACACCCGGTCCTACCGGGAGCCAGGGATCGCCCGCCCCCAGCAACGAGGCCGACGGCCCGACCCAGGACCTGCAGGCGGGACCCGGCGTCGCCGGCCCCGGGTTCACGCGGGACGACCGGACCGTGGAGATGCGACTCGCCGGCCTCCCCTTCCCGTTCCGCGTCCCGGAGGGCTGGGAGTGCGTCCAGGACACGACGGCGGTGGAGCCGGTGGTCCGGTACACCTGCACCGACGGGACGTCCGACGGCGCGACGCTGCTGCGGCCGCCGTCCGGGATCGTCCAGGTGGAGCCCTGTCCGGGCCTGTGTGGTGACGCGGAGTGGGACGCGCTGCGCAACCGGGCTAACGACGACGACGGGTGGGTGCTGGTCGACCCGACGACGGCTGCGGCCCTGGACGTCGATCCGGGGCTGCCGTTGTACGAGAGGATCAGGATGAGCCGCATCTGGAGCCCGATCGGGGCCGAGATGCCCGACACGCACCTGTACACGGAGTTCACCGCGCCGCCCCAGCTCTTCGGGGTCGTGCAGAAGATCACTAACGACATCCGAGCGAACACCCCCTGAACGGGGGAACCACGGCCCCGACGGTTCCCCCGGACGAGTGATTCTGAAAGGCTTGCCCCATGCATCCTCTGCCCGCAGGTGACGACGCCGTCGGGCGCGACACCCAGGCCGAGGGTCCCGGGTCCGTGCCTGAGTACGTCCCCGAGCCCGTGCCCGGTTCGGTGGCTGATTCCGGGACAGGTGACCAGACTCGTGAGGATCCCGACGACCTGTCCGATGAGCTCTCGGATGAGGCGACACCGGACATGCCCGTCACGACGGCACCGATCGACCACCACCACGACGTCGCCGACCGCGCCATGCAGCTGCTGCAGCGGGCGCAGGAGCACGCCGACAGGCTGACCGACGAGGCCGAGGCACGGGCCGCGGACGCCGCGCAGTCGCTGGCCCAGGCCACGTCCCGGCTGGAGTCCGCCACCGCGGAGGCGCGGTCGCTCGTCTCCGACGCCACCGAGCAGTCGCGGCTGGTCCTGCAGACCGCCGAGCAGACCCGGGCCGACCTGCTGGCCACCGCCGAGCGCACGGCGCACGACCAACGGGCCGAGGCCGAGCGGGTGCTGAGCGAGGCACGCGCCGAGGCGGAGCGCGCCGTCGAGGAGGCACGCGCCGAGGCGGAGCGGCTCGTGACGGAGTCGCGCGAGGAGGCCGAGGCGGGACGGACGCAGTGGCAGGGCGAGCGTGACTTCGAGCTGGCAGCCGCAACGGAGCAGGCCGAGCAGTGGCGCCGCGAGGCGTCCACCGAGGTCGAGGAGCTCCGCACGACGACGGCGCGGGAGGCCGCCGAGACGACCACCCGTGCCCGCCAGGAGGCCGAGCAGCTGCTCGGTGACGCGCGGGCGCAGCGCGACGAGATGCTGTCCGCGGCGGAGCTGACCCGGATCGAGGCGACGGCCGCGGCCGAGCAGGAGCTGGCGGCCGCCGCGGACCAGACCCGGTGGACGCAGGAGACGATCGCGCAGCTGCTGGCCACCGCCGACGAGGAGGCCGACCGCACGCGGGCGCTGGGCCACTCCCAGGGAGCGGACCTCGTCCGCGAGATCCGCGACCGGGCGACGGCGCTGCTCGCCTCGGCGGAGTCGACCGCCGAGCAGCGGCTGGAGGAGGCCGCGGAGCGCGCGGCACAGGTGCTGGCCGACGCTGAGGCCGCTGCTCGTGAGGTCGCCCGCGTCGCGGAGCGCGAGCGCACCCGCCTGCTCGACGACGCCCGCCGGACCCGCGAGGGCGCGGAGGCGTTCGCCGCCGAGACGAACGAGAGGGCCGAGCGCCGGCTCTTCGAGGCCGAGTCGGGGGCGCGCACCGTACGGGAGCAGAGCGCCATCGACCTGGCCGCGGCGCAGCACGAGGCGGTCCAGACCCGCCAGGCGGCACGCGACGAGGCGGGGCAGCTGGTCACGACCGCGCGTCACGAGGTCGACGCGCTGCGTGCCCAGGCCCGCGAGCAGGTCGAGCAGGCTCAGGCCCGGGTCGCGTCCTTGGCCTCCCGCCGGGACAGGATCGTGGCCGAGCTGAGCCAGTGGTCAGGTGTGATCGACGCGCTCGCGGTGCCGGAGCGGACCCCGGCGATGGACGAGCTGGCCCGCGTCGAGCAGGACGAGGCCGTCCACGACACTGGGGTGGACCACCTCGCCCCGGCCCACCGCGACAGCGGCGAGCAGGCCCAGCACGAGCAGGCCCAGCACGAGCAGGCCCAGCACGAGCAGGCCCAGCACGAGCAGGCCCAGCACGAGCAGGCCAAGTACGAAGAGCACGCGGCTGAGATCGAGCAGCCGCACGGCGAACAGCACGACCCACCGCACGAGCACGACGAGCAGCACGACTCACCCACGGACACCGTCCAGATGCAGAGGATCCGATGAACGACGCACTGCCCTTCCGCACCGTCCTGCGCGGCTACGAGCCCCACCAGGTCGAGCAGCGACTGACCGAGCTCGAGCGCGCCCTGCAGCAGGCCCGCGCCGAGGCGGAGCAGTACCGCGCACGCCTGGGCGAGCTGGACGGCCGGGTGAGCACCCTCTCCGGCGACCTCCAGACGGCGCGCTCGCAGGCCGAGGAGGCGCGGGCGCGGGCCGAGGCCGCCCCGGCCGAGCCGAACTTCGAGACCCTCGGCGAGCGGATCGGGCAGATCCTCTCCCTCGCCCAGGCCGAGGCGGAGGACCTGCGTGCCGGGGTGGCCGAGGACGTCGCTGTCCAGCGCATGGCGGGACAGACCGAGGCCGACGCCCTCCGGGAGGCGGCCGACCGCTACGCGACCGACACCCGCGGGGCGGCCGACGCCGACGCTGCCCGCCTGCTCGAGCAGGCCAAGCGCACGGCGGACGACATCCTCGACGACGCGGACCGCGAGGCCACCGCGCGCCGCGAGGAGGCCGAGGCGGTCTTCGAGCACCAGCGCGCGGCTGCCGCCGCCGCCGCGGCCGACTTCGAGACCACCCTGGCCGAGCGTCGCCGCAAGGCGGAGATCGACTTCACCGAGCGCTCCTCCGCGGCCGAGAAGACCCTTCAGGAGGCCGAGCAGCACGCGAAGCAGTCGCGCACGGAGGCCGAGCGGATCCAGGGCGAGGCGGACCGTGTCGCCGCCCAGACCGTTGCCGAGGCGCGCGAGCAGGCCGACGCACTCCTCGAGTCGGCCCGGTCGAAGGCGGACCGCGTGCGTGCCGAGTCCGACCGCGAGCTGGTCGCGGCCACATCGCGCCGCGACTCGATCAACGCGCAGCTGACCAATGTGCGGCACATGCTGGCGACGCTGTCGGGTACCGCACCCGGGGTCGACGCACTCGCCGCTGCGGTCCAGGCGGCGGACCCGACGGCGGAGCAGGCGCCGCAGCAGGGGCAGGGCACCGACGTCGCTGAGAGCACTGACGTCGCTGAGGTCCTGAGGTCCCTGAGGTCCTGAGGTCCAGGAACCCGCCTCCGAGGAGGCGCCGCAGGACGAGGTCGTCGACGCACGCGACGACGCCGAGGACGCCAGCGGCGAGGCCACGGAGGAGTCCGGTGACTCCACCGACTCCACCGACTCGACCGAGTCCCCGGAGGCGACCGACGACGACACCGTCGACACCCGCAAGCGACCCGCGCGCGCCGGCAAGCGCTGAGGTCGGTACGCGACGCACGAAGGGATCTGGACGGCCCCGAGGCCGTCCAGGTCCCTTCGTCATCCGGCGAGCGCGGCCCGGATCGCGTCCCGCAGCCGCCCCGGTGCCTCGACCATCGCGGGCCCGTACCAGGTCAGCGACCGACCGTCGACGAGCGCGCTGGGCACCGTCCCGAACGCCTCGGGGCCGTCCGACTCCGTGAACTCGTAGGGCTCGTCCGGGAGCACCGCGACGTCGATCCGGTCCACGACGGAGGCGGGGTCGAACCGCGGGTAGCGCTCGGGGTCGTCGGCCAGCACGTGGTCGACCCCGAGCCGGGCGAGCACGTCACCCGCGTAGGTGTCGGCTGCCGAGCGCCATCCACGGCTTGCGCCAGATCGGCACGACGGCCCTGAGCCGCCTCGCCGAGTCGACGGGTTCCGGGCCTCGCCCAGGCCCTCTCGGCATCGTCGAGCCACGCCGGACGAGAAGTGCCGCAGGCGTCGAGCACGTCGACGAGACCGGTGAAGGCGTCCTCCACCGTGCGGATGTCGGTGACGAGCACCTCGAGCCCCGCGGCCCGGAAGAGGTCGATGTCGACCTGGCGGTTCTCCTCCGCGTTGGCGATCACCAGGTCCGGTGCGAGACCCACGACGGCCTCGACGTCCGGGTTCTTCGTGCCGCGCACGCGTGTGATGCTGCCGAGGTCGGCCGGGTGCGTGCACCAGTCGGTGGCGCCGACGAGCAGCCCGGGTGCCGACAGGGCAACGGCTTCGGTGAGGGACGGGACGAGGCTCACGACGCGCACGAACCCACTGTCCCACCGGCGAGGCGCCTCCTCGCGGAGCCTCACCGCCTCCTCCACCCTTGACCGGGTCACGTCCGGCGCACCACCCTTCGGCATGGACCTGGAGGACCTTCGTCTGTCCGTCTACCGGAGCTACGCGGAGACGGGTCGGGCGCCGACGGTCGAGGTGCTCGCCGCGGCGGACGGGGCCGCCGTCGACGAGGTGCGCGTGGGTCTCGCTGCCCTGGCGCAGGCCCGGCACGTCGTCCTCGGCGACGACGGCGCGATCGTGATGGCCCACCCCTTCTCGTCCGTCAACCTCGGCTTCTCGGTGATGGGTCGCGACACGCTCTGGTGGGGCGGCTGCGCCTGGGACGCGTTCGCCCTGCCCCACCTGCTGACGAGCGAGGACGACGTGCTCGTCGCCACGCGCTGCCCCGCGTGCGACCGCGCCTTGGCGTGGGTGGTCGACCGCGAGGCCCCGCCGAGCGGTGACGAGGTGGCTCACTTCCTCGTACCCGCCGCCCGCATCTGGGACGACGTGGTGCACACGTGTGGTCACCAGCGGCTGTTCTGCTCGTCCGACTGCATCCGGGACTGGTTGCGGCGCAACGGCCACGAGCACGGGTACGAGCTCGATCTCGCGACGCTGTGGCGGCTGGCCGGCCGCTGGTACGCCGGCCGGCTCGACCGCGGCTACCAGCGCCGCGACCCGCGACCGCAACCGCCTACCTGTACGACGTCGGACTCCGAGGTCCGTTCTGGGGGCTCCCCGACGACTGACCGGCGCCTCACTGGCCGGGCGGCGTGCTCGGCGACGTGGTGGGCGACGGCGGCGGCGCGGGCGTGGACCCGCCGGGACCGTCCAGGTCGGCGACCTCCTCGGCGACCAGACGCACGATGAGGTCGTCGAGGGACAGCTCCTCGTAGTCGGTCGCCGTGATGTCGCTGTTCGCGCCGGTCGCCGCACCGGCCGCGCCGTAGGAGAGGAACACGAAGCGGGAACCGGTGGCCGCCGCGAGCTGGCGGAACACCGCCTCGGCCTGGTCGTCGCTCTCGGACGAGGCGACCGGGAAGACCTTGAGGCCGCGCGAGACCGCGTCGGCCGCGCTCTGTGGGTAGGCCCTCTCGACCTGGCGCCCGACCTGGGGCGGGGCGTCCGCGATGAGGAACACCATCTGCAGCGTGTCGGCCGGGTCGCCCCAGCCCGGCTCCTCGAGCGCTGCGGCCAGTCCCTCGTCGAGGGCTTCGGGGTAGTCCCCACCACCGTCGGCCACGACGGTCGACAGCGCACTCTGGAAGGCCGGCAGGTCGTCGGTGAGATCCGAGGTCGACGTGACGAAGTCGTCGCCCTCGTCGCGGTACTGCGTCATCCCGAAGCGGGCACGCGGCGAGCCGGGAAGCTCGGAGATCCGCTCGGCGACCGTGCCGATCGTGGCCGTCAGCTGGTGGATCTCGTCGCCCATCGAGCCTGTGGCGTCCAGGAGGAACAGCACGTCGAGGGCGACCTGCCCGTCCCGGCCGCCGCCGGCCTGCGCGACGAGCCGGGCCTCGCCTCCCGGGGCCGCCTCCGCGGCCGTCCCGGCCGCCGCGAACCTGTAGGTCTGGGACTCGCGCGCCGTACAGACCCGGCCAGAACCGGGCCGTCCCGTCCGCCGTCGTCCGGAGCGTGGCGACCTGCGCCCCGTCCGCGGTCACGGAGACCAGTGCCCCTGGCACGGGCAGAGAGTCCGACCCCGTTACGGTCACGAGGACCCGCCCGGCGGCGTCGAACGGCCGCGTCGTCACCCCTGAGTCCCGCAGCCGGGCGAGGTAGGCGAGAAAGCCTGCGTAGTCGGCGTTGTCGTCCACGCTGCCGGCGCGCAGGCCGCCGTCACGGAACCGGGTGGGGGCTCACCGGCAGCAACCACCCGACCGGCGCTCTCCGCCATCGCGTCGGCGGGGCCAGGTGGTGGCGCGTCCAGGCGCTCACCCTCCCCCGCCACCGCGGGGGTCCCCACCCTGACGTCGTCCGTGCCGGCGCTGCAGCCACCGGCCAGCAGACCGGCCGCCACGACGACACCCACGACGGTGTTCCCTCTGAGGTACCTCATCGTCCGCGCCTCCCGCAGTGGCTGGTGTCAGCCGGTGTCAGCCGGCGTCCGGTGACAGTGGGATGCGGGAGCGGGCGCGTCGGTTCCCTCGAAGGGTCGGCGACCCCGTTCGAAGCGGTCTCAGACGGAGCGCCGGTACTGCCCGCCCACCTCGAAGAAGGCCTCGGTGATCTGACCGAGCGAGCAGACGCGCGCCGCGTCCATCAGCACCTCGAACACGTTCCCGTCACCCGCCGCCGCTGTGCGCAGGGCCGCCAGCGCGTGCTGGGCCTCGTCGCGATGCGCCTCGGTGAACGACGCCAGTCGCGTGAGCTGGGACTGCTTCTCCGCCTCCGTGCCGCGTGCCAGCTCGATCTCCCGCGGCTCGGTCTCGGGGTGCTGGTTGATGAAGGTGTTGACCCCCACGATCGGCAGCGAGCCGTCGTGCTTGCGCTGCTCGTACAGCATCGACTCGTCCTGGATGCGGCCGCGCTGGTAGCCCGTCTCCATCGCCCCGAGCACACCGCCGCGCTCGGTGATCCGGTCGAACTCGGAGAGCACGGCCTCCTCGACCAGGTCGGTGAGCTCGTCGACGACGTAGGACCCCTGCAGCGGGTTCTCGTTCATGCCGAGGCCCCACTCGCGGTTGATCACCATCTGGATGGCGAGCGCCCGGCGCACGGACGAGTCGGTCGGCGTGGTCACGGCCTCGTCGTAGGCGTTCGTGTGCAGGCTGTTGCAGTTGTCGTAGACCGCGCACAGCGCCTGCAGCGTCGTGCGGATGTCGTTGAAGTCCATCTCCTGCGCGTGCAGCGAGCGTCCGGACGTCTGCACGTGGTACTTCAGCTTCTGCGAGCGCTCGTTGGCGCCGTACCGGTCCCGCATCGCGATCGCCCAGATGCGCCGCGCCACACGGCCGATCACCGTGTACTCGGCGTCCATGCCGTTCGAGAAGAAGAACGACAGGTTGGGCGCGAAGTCGTCGATGTCCATGCCGCGCGCGAGGTACGACTCGACGTAGGTGAACCCGTTCGCCAGGGTGAAGGCGAGCTGGCTGATGGGGTTCGCCCCGGCCTCGGCGATGTGGTAGCCCGGAGATCGACACCGAGTAGAAGTTGCGCACCTTCTGCTGGATGAACCACTCCTGGATGTCGGCCATCATCCGCAGACTGAACTCGGTCGAGAAGATGCAGGTGTTCTGGCCCTGGTCCTCCTTGAGGATGTCGGCCTGCACCGTGCCCCGCACGCTCGCGAGCGTCGCCGCCCGGACCTCCGCGGCCTCCGCGGCAGAGGGCTCACGTCCCTCGCGCTCGACGAGCTTCGCGATCTCGGCGTCGACCGCGGCGTTGAGGTAGAAGGCGAGCAGCGTGGGAGCGGGTCCGTTGATCGTCATCGAGACCGACGTGCTCGGCGACGTGAGGTCGAATCCGTCGTAGAGCACCTTCATGTCGTCGAGGGTCGCGATGGAGACCCCGGACGTGCCGACCTTGCCGTAGACGTCGGGCCGGGTGTCGGGGTCGCGGCCGTAGAGGGTCACGGAGTCGAACGCCGTGGACAGACGCTTCGCCTCGGTGTCGGACGAGAGGTACTTGAAGCGACGGTTGGTGCGGAACGCGTCACCCTCGCCGGCGAACATGCGCGCCGGGTCCTCGCCCTCGCGCTTGAATGCGAAAACGCCTGCGGTGTAAGGGAACGAGCCAGGCAGGTTCTCCGACCTCAGGAAACGCAGCAGCTCACCGTCGTCGACGTGGCGCGGCAGCGCGACCCGGGGGACGGAGCTGCCGGACAGCGTCGTGCGACGCAGCGACGTGTGGATCTCGCGGTCGCGCACGGCCACCACGAGCTCGTCGCCGCTGTAGCTGCGCACCGTCTCCGGCCAGCGCTCCAGCATCTCGCGGCTCGCCGGCTCCACCGCCAGCTCGGCCGCCGCCAGCAGGTCGTCGAGCCGCCCGTGCTCGGCACCCGCCTCGTCCAGGGCGGTCGCGGCCTCGCGCAGCGCGGCGGCGCGGCGGACCGAGGCGATCTGCTCCTCGGTCGTGCGGTGGTGGCCGCGGACGGCCTCGGCGATGTCGGAGAGGTAGCGCACGCGCGATGGCGGGATCACGGCGTGCGTGGTGGTCGACACCTTCGTGCCCGCGGGCTCGAGCGTCCCCTCGTCCGGGACCAGGCCGTGCTCGGAGAGCTGGCCCAGCAGGAACTGGTAGAGAGCCGTGACGCCGTCGTCGTTGAAGGTGGCCGCGCTCGTGCCGAAGACCGGCATGTCGTCCGGGGAGGAACCGAAGGCCTCCCGGTTGCGCACCATCTGGCGGGCGACGTCACGGCGGGCGTCCTCGGCCCCGCGACGCTCGAACTTGTTGACGGCCACGGCGTCCGCGAAGTCGAGCATGTCGATCTTCTCGAGCTGCGAGCTGGCGCCGTACTCCGGCGTCATCACGTACAGCGAGGTGTCGCAGAACGGGACGATGGCTGCGTCGCCCTGGCCGATCCCCGGCGTCTCGATGACGACCAGGTCGAACCCCGCCGCCTTGAGCACCGCGATCGAGTCCTCGAGGTGCTCGGGCAGCCCGCCGACGTGACCGCGCGTCGCCATCGAGCGGAAGTAGACCGACGCGGCTCCCTCGCCGGTGATCGAGTTCATCCGGATGCGGTCGCCGAGCAGCGCGCCACCTCCGCGACGACGCGTCGGGTCGACGGCGAGCACTGCCACGCGCACCTTTCCCGACTGGTCCAGGCGGAAGCGGCGCAGCAGCTCGTCGGTGAGCGAGGACTTGCCCGACCCGCCCGTGCCGGTGATGCCGAGCACGGGCACCCGGCGGGTCGCGTTCGCCGCCTGCACCTGCTCGCGCACCGCCTCGGGGAGCCGGCCGGCCTCGGTCATCGTCAGCGCGCGCGCGAGCGTCAGCCGGTCACCGGTGAGCAGTCCGTCCCATCCCGCGGGAGGGACGTCGGCGAGGTCGACGTCGCAGTCCGCGATCATCGTGTTGACCATCGCCGCCAGGCCCAGCGTCTGACCGTCCTCGGGCGAGAAGATGCGCACGCCCGCGCTCCCGCAGGCCGGCGATCTCGGACGGGGACGATGACCCCGCCCCCGCCGCCGTACACCTTGACGTGCGCGGCGCCGCGCTCGGCCAGCAGGTCGACGAGGTAGCCGAAGTACTCGGTGTGGCCGCCCTGGTAGCTGCTGACGGCGACGCCCTGCACGTCCTCGCTGATCGCCGCGTCGACGACCTCGTCGACGGACCGGTTGTGCCCGAGGTGCACGACCTCGGCGCCCTGGCTCTGCAGGATGCGCCGCATGATGTTGATCGACGCGTCGTGCCCGTCGAAGAGGCTGGCGGCGCTGACGAAGCGCACCGGGTGGGTGGGCACGTGCAGGCTGGGCGAGGCGGCCATCTGTCGCTCCCTGAGGGGTCGCGAGGAATTACTAGGAAGTCCTAGTGAATCACCGGTCGCGTGCCTGCTGTCACGTCGCCGGGAGGTCGGCGCCACTACTGCTCGGCCCATGTCACGGCTGCCCTTCGACCCCATCGACCGGGCGGCCGAGCTGTGGGAGCAGCACTTCGGCGACCCCGTCGACATGAAGGTCGTGACGTCGCTGATGCGGGTGCAGCAGATGCTGCTCACGCCGGATCGACTCGCTGCTCAAGCCGTTCGGCGTCACCTTCGCCCGGTACGAGGTGCTGGTCCTGCTGACGTTCAGCCGGCGCGGGTCGCTGCCGCTGTCCAAGATCGGCGAGCGCCTGATGGTGCACCCCACGTCGGTGACTAACGCGATCGACCGGCTCGAGGCCGGCGGCCTGGTGCGACGCGTCCCCGACGCCGTCGACCGGCGGCGGACCCTGGCCGCGATCACCCCCGAGGGGCGAGACGTTGTCGCGGTCGCCACGCAGGCGCTCCAGGAGGCCGGCTTCGGCCTCGACGACCTCGACCGCCAAGACGCCGTACACCTGTACGGGCTACTCCGTTCGATGAGGCTGAGCGCCGGAGACTTCCTCGACGAGCGGGCCGAGGCCTTAGGTGCTCACGAGAACGGCCCAACCAGCGCCTAGGCCGAACGAGTGACGGCGTGAGGGACGACAGGCCGAAAGGGCACCCGTCCGGACCTAGAGGGTCGGGGGGCGGGGGCGGAACCTGGGGGGCAGTGCTGCGACGGCTCCCGCAGCCCGCGGGCACCGCCTTCGAGGTTATCGACGAAAGGCCCAGCCATGTCCCCCCACACCCGACGCACCTTCCTGCTCGCCGCCGGCGGCGGTGCCGCGGCGGCGGCGGCCGTAGCCACCACCGCCACCCTTCCCCGCACCCCGTCCGCCTCATCGGTGGACTCCGCGGCCATCACGGCCGACAACCCCCTGGTCGCCTACGTGCGCGACGTGAGGTCGGGCGAGATCGCCGTGATGGCGGGCGACCGCGAGGTCGTCTTCACCGACAGGGCACTCGCGTCCCGACTGGCCCGAGAGATCCGGTGACCCGCCATGTCCTCCCACCGCGAAGCACCGGAGATCTCGAAGGACCCGGTCGCCGACAGCACCGACCTCTACGCCTTCGTCAGCCCTGACGACCCCGACACCGTCACGCTGATCGCCAACTACATCCCACTCCAGGCGCCTGCCGGCGGACCGAACTTCTTCGAGTTCGGCGACGACGTCCTCTACGAGATCCACATCTGCAACTCCGGGGACGCGAAGCCTGACGTCACCTACGCCTTCCGCTTCACCACCACGGTGCTGAACCCCGACACCTTCCTCTACAACACCGGCCAGATCACGAGCCTGGACGACGAGAACTTCAACCGGCGCCAGGTCTACAGCGTGAGCCGGCGGGAGCGCGGGCGGCGTGAGCAGGTGCTGGCCCGCGGGCTGGCCAGCCCGCCGTGCAACATCGGTCCGCGCTCGACGCCCGACTACGCGTCACTGGCGATGGCGGCGGTGCACGACCTGCCGGGCGGGCGCACCGTCTTCGCCGGGCAGCGTGCGGACGGCTTCTACGTGGACCTGGGGTCCGTCTTCGACCTGCTCGACCTGCGTCCCTTCTCCAACCTGCACCTCATCCCGACCCCCGGGCCGGAGCCGGGCGTGAACGCGCTGGCCGGCGTCAACGTCCACACGATCGCCCTCAAGGTCCCGATCACCGACCTCACCCGGCGGCAGTGGCGTGGACGGGACTACCAGGAGAGCAGCTCGGTGATCGGTGTGTGGACGACCGCGAGCCGGCAGAAGTCGAGGATCTTCGACCGCCGCGACCGCAGCTACCGCGGTCACGGTCCGTACCAACAGGTCTCGCGGCTCGGCAACCCGTTGTTCAACGAGGTGATCGTGCCGATGGGACGCAAGGACGAGTGGAACCAGACCCCACCCGACGACGACGAGGAGTACCTGGCCAACGTGCAGCGGCCCGAGGTGTCGTCGCTGCTCCCCGTGCTGTACCCGGGCGTGTTCGGGAACCTCGCGGCCCTGGACGCCGATCGTGCCGACCTGGTGGCGATCCTGCTGACCGGCATCCCGGACGGGATCGTCCCCGGCTTCCAGAACTTCACGGGGAGCACCTACGCCGACCTGCTGCGGCTCAACGTGACCATCCCTCCGTCCTCGGACCCGAACGACCTCGGCGTCGTCGGCGGTGACCTCGCGGGCTTCCCGAACGGGCGGCGCGTCGCGGACAACGTGTTCGTGATCGAGCTGAGGGCCCTGGCGGGAGCGACGTACCCGCTGGTCGATGCGGGCTACTCGCCGGACGGCGCCGTCTCGGTCGTCACCGACGGGGCCCCGAAGCCGGCCTACCTCGACGAGTTCCCCTACCTGGGGCACCCCTACAGCGGCTACGACGTGCCCTAGTGGGTCACGACCACCGCCACGGGGGAGGGCAGGGCCCGGTCGTCCTCGACATCGGGGACGGCCGGGGCGCCCTGGTCCTGCACGCTCCCGCCGACATGGTCGGCCTCGAGATCGAGATCAGTCCCGTCGACGACGACTCGGCGCGCTCCCACGTCGCCGTCCTGCCCCGTCCCGTCGGCGGGTCCGTCCGCCATGCCGCCGTCTACCCGTCGCTCCCCCAGGGCTCCTACCGGCTCTGGCGTCCCGAGGGCACGCCGACGCCCTGCGTCGAGGTCCGTGACGGAGCGGTCACGGACGTCCGGTGGGAGGAGCTGGCCGCGGACGGCTGAGCGCGCACCCGTCCCCGGGGAGCCGTCGCACTAGGCTCACCGGATGGCTGACGACGAGCTGATGCGGTTGCTGGGGTCGCGACGCCACGGGGTCCTCACCACGCTGAAACGCGACGGACGGCCGCAGCTGTCGGTGGTCGGTCATCTCCTCGACACCGGCGCGCGCACGCTCCTCATCTCCGTGACCGACGACAGGGCCAAGACGCGCAACCTGCGCCGGGACCCGCGGGCCAGCTTCATGGTGACCGCCCCCGACGGAGGCGCGTACGTGGTGGCGGAGGGCACGGCCGAGCTGGGTGCTGTGACGACGGACCCGGGCGACGCCGCCGGCGACGACCTCGTCGACCTCTACCGGGCGCTGGCCGGCGAGCACCCGGACTGGGACGAGTTCCGGCAGGCCATGGTCGACGAGCACCGCCTCGTCCTGCGCATCCCGGTCGAGCGCGTCTACGGGTTCGCGGGCTGGGGTCAGGGCTGACGGTGCCGAGGACCGAGGCGCCGCGCCGGCGGTACGACAGCGAGGCCCTGCTCGGCGTCGCCGTCACGGTGTTCACCGAGCGCGGGTACGACGGCACCAGCATGGGCGACCTCGCCGCGATCGCCGGGCTGTCCAAGTCGTCGCTGTACCACCACGTCGACTCCAAGGAGCAGCTGCTGCGGATGGCGCTGGAACGCGCGCTGGACCCGCTCTTCGCGGTGCTGGACGAGCCGGGCGCGACCGACGGACCGGCGATCGAGCGGCTCCAGCACGTGGTGCGCCGCACCGTGGGCGTGCTGACCCGACAGCTGCCGTACGTGACCCTCCTGCTGCGGGTGCGCGGCAATACCGAGACCGAGCGGTGGGCGCTGCGTCGCCGCCGTGAGTTCGACCAGCGAGTGGCCGCCCTGATGGCGCAGGCGGCCCGGGAGGGTCACGTGCGGGACGACATCGACCCGGGGCTCGCGACGAGGCTGCTCTTCGGCATGGTCAACTCCGTCGCCGAGTGGTACCGGCCGCCACCTCCGCCCGGTACACCCCTGTCCCAGGCCGACCCGATGGGGATCGGCGCCGACGACCTCGCCGACGCCGTGCTGCTGATGACGTTCGGGCACCTGCGCGTAGGTTGACCCGCACCCGGACCTCGTCCACAATGGAAACCGACCGATCGGTCGGTTCTAGTCTCGGAGGCTCTCGATGTCCGCTCCCACCCAGCTCGGTGTCCGGCGCGTCCTCACCGGGCACGACATCCACTGACGAGGCCTTCGACGCCCTGATCGCCGCGGACGCCCGGATCGAGCCGCGCGACGAGATGCCCGAGGGCTACCGCAAGACGCTGATCCGGCAGATCGCCCAGCACGCGCACTCGGAGATCATCGGCATGCAGCCCGAGGGCGAGTGGATCTCCCGCGCACCCAGCCTGCGCCGCAAGGCGATCCTCATGGCCAAGGTGCAGGACGAAGCCGGCCACGGGCTCTACCTGTACTCCGCCGCGGAGACGCTCGGTGTCGACCGCGCGGAGCTGCTCGACCTGCTGCACGCGGGCCGCCAGAAGTACTCCTCGATCTTCAACTACCCCACGCTCACCTGGGCCGACATCGGCGCGATCGGGTGGCTCGTGGACGGCGCGGCCATCGTCAACCAGGTGCCGATCTGCCGCTGCTCCTACGGGCCGTACGCCCGGGCGATGGTCCGCATCTGCAAGGAGGAGTCCTTCCACCAGCGCCAGGGCTTCGAGAGTCTCCTGACCCTGGCGCGGGGCACCCCCGAGCAGAAGGCGATGGCGCAGGACGCCGTCGACCGCTGGTGGTGGCCGTCGCTCATGATGTTCGGCCCACCGGACGCCGAGTCCCCCAACAGCGCGCAGTCGATGGCGTGGGGCATCAAGCGGTTCAGCAACGACGAGCTGAGGCAGCGCTTCGTCGACATGACGGTGCCGCAGGCCGAGGTCCTCGGGCTGACGCTGCCGGACCCCGACCTGCACTTCGACGGCGAGCACTGGCAGTTCGGGGAGATCGACTGGGCCGAGTTCACCAACGTGCTCAAGGGCAACGGGCCGTGCAACGCCGAGCGCATCGAGAACCGCCTCGGCGCCCACACCGAGGGCGAGTGGGTGCGTGACGCGGCCAACGCCTACGCCGCGAAGCAGGCCGCGCGGGCCGCGTCGGCGCGGACGGAGGACGTCGCGTGAGCGACCCCACCAGCCAGGACCTGCGCGCCGAGGGCGGCCACGGAGCCGTCCCCGTCTCGGGCGTGCCGACCGAGCCCGCCGACCACTCGTCCGCACGCCGCGACTGGCCGCTGTGGGAGGTGTTCGTCCGCCCGAAGCGGGGTCTCTCGCACGGGCACGTCGGGTCGCTGCACGCGCCCGACGCCGAGATGGCCGTCCGCAACGCGAGGGACGTCTACACCCGTCGCGGGGAGGGCATCTCGATCTGGGTCGTGCCCAGCACGCAGATCACCGCGTCCAGCCCCGACGAGAAGGACGCGTTCTTCGACCCGGCTGCGGACAAGGTCTACCGCCACCCCACGTTCTACGAGCTCCCCGACGAGGTGCAGCACCTGTGAGCACCACGATCTCCACCCTCGTCCCGCTGGCGCGCTACGCGCTGGCGCTGGGCGACGACGCCCTGGTGCTCGCGCACCGCTGCGGCGAGTGGATCACCCGTGCCCCGCAGCTGGAGGAGGACGTCGCTCTCGGCAACATCGGCCTCGACCTGCTGGGGCAGGCGCGGACGCTGCTCACCTACGCGGGCGAGGTGGAGGGGACCGGACGCAGCGAGGACGACCTGGCCTACCTGCGTGAGCAGCGCGACTTCACCAACGTCCAGCTCGTCGAGCACCCGAACCACGACTTCGCCGTCTCGATGGCGCGGCTGCTCGTCGTTCTCGTCGTACCAGCTGGAGCTGTACTCGCGGCTGGCGAGCAGCACGGACGCCACGCTGTCCGGTGTCGCCGGCAAGGCCGTGAAGGAGGTCGACTACCACGTCGACCACGCCTCCTCCTGGGTCGTGCGGCTGGGCGACGGCACCGCGGTCAGCCACGAGCGCATGCAGGCGGGGCTGGAGCGGATCTGGCCCCTGGTCCCCGAGCTGTTCGAGGGTTCCTGGGTCGATCAGGGACTCGTCGCCGAGGGCGTGGCGGTCGACCCGTCCACGCTGCGCGAGCCCGCGATGGACCGTGTGGCAACGGTTCTCACCACCGCCACCCTGACCGTCCCCGACCGACCGGCGCGCGTCACCGGCGGGCGGGACGGCGTGCACTCTCAGGCGATGGGCGACCTCCTCGCCGAGATGCAGCACCTGCACCGGTCGCACCCGGGCGCGACGTGGTGAGCCTGATGGCCGACCGAGCGACCTCGCTGCGCTCCGGACGTCGAGCGCGCCCGGGCAGCCGCCGCCTCGGTGCTCGACCCCGAGGTGCCGGTGCTGACGATCGACGACCTGGGCGTGCTCCGCGACGTCGAGGTCACCGACGACGGCGTCGTCGTCGTGACGATCACGCCGACCTACTCCGGGTGCCCGGCGATGGACGCTATCCGCACCGACGTGCGAGAGGCCGTGCAGCGCAGCGGGTTCGACGTCGTCGACGTGAGGACGGTGCTCTCCCCGGCGTGGACCACCGACTGGATGAGCGACGAGGGCCGGCGCAAGCTGTCCGAGTACGGGGTGGCCCCGCCTGCCCCTCGCCAGGCCGGCGGGCCCGTGGCCGTCACGCTGTCGGTCCGCTGCCCGCAGTGCGGGTCGCCCGACACCCGTGAGCTGTCGCGCTTCGGGTCGACTGCCTGCAAGTCGTTGTGGCAGTGCCGTTCCTGTGCCGAGCCCTTCGACCACTTCAAGGCGATCTGATGACCACGCGGACCACCGACACCGACCCCACCGCGAACGGCGCCTCGACCAGCACCCTGCCCCAGGTGGCGGCGTCGCGGCACCGCGTCGAGTTCCACCCGCTGAAGGTCGCCGATCTCGAGCGACTGACGTCCGAGGCCGTCGCCGTCACCTTCGAGGTGCCCGACGACCTCGCGGACGACTACGCCTTCACACCGGGCCAGCACCTGACGCTCCGCACCGAGGTGGACGGCGAGGAGGCGCGGCGCAGCTACTCCATCTGCTCGCCCCCGACCGACGGCCGGCTGCGCGTGGCGGTGAAGCGGATCGAGGGCGGCCTGTTCTCCGACCACGCGAACGCCGGGCTCGAGGTCGGCGACGTGCTCGACGTGATGACCCCTGCCGGCCGCTTCGGCCGTGAGCCCGAGCCGACGGCACGGCGCCGCTACGCCGCTGTCGTGGCCGGCAGCGGGATCACCCCCGTGATGGCCGTGATGGGAGCCGTCCTCCGGGTCGAGCCGCACAGCACGTTCACCCTGGTCTACGGCAACCGCGACTCGTCGACCGTCATGTTCGCGGACGAGATCGCCGACCTGAAGGACCGGTACCCCGACCGGCTCCAGCTCGTGCACGTGCTGTCGCGCGAGCCCCACGACGCGGACCTGCTGCACGGCCGCATCGACGCCGACAAGCTCGACCGCCTGCTGGATGCGCTGATGCCGCCCGACCAGGTGGACGACTGGTTCCTGTGCGGGCCGTTCGGGATGGTCGAGCAGGTCCGCGAGACGCTGCGCGAACGGGGCGTGCCGAACTCGTCCATCCACCTCGAGCTCTTCCACGTCGACGGGGAGGCCCCTCGCGTCGCCCGTCCGAGGACGGGAGGCGACGACACCGGGTGCGAGGTCACGGTCCGCCTCGACGGCCGGTCCACGACGTTCACGATGCCCGACGAGGGCTCGGTGCTCGACGCCACCCTCGCCGTCCGCGCCGACGCGCCCTTCGCCTGCAAGGGCGGCGTGTGCGGGACCTGCCGCGTGATGGTGCGCGAGGGCGAGGTCGAGATGACCCGCAACTACGCGCTGGAGCCCGAGGAGATCGCCGCCGGGTACGCGTTGGCCTGCCAGTCGGCACCCACGACCGGCAGACTCGTGGTCGACTTCGACGTCTAGCAGGCCGAGGCAGACCGAGGGAGACGGGCATGGACACGACGGACGACCGACCCCAGCTCGAGCCCATGCCGGACGACTGGGAACGCGCTCTCGTCATCGTGGCCCATCCCGACGACCCCGAGTACGGGCTCGCGGCCGCCGTCGCTGTCTGGACCGCGGCGGGCAGGGACGTCCGGTACGTGTTGGCCACGCGAGGCGAGGCCGGCATCGCCGGGCTGGCCCCTGGCGAGTCCGCGGATGAGCGCACGCGCGAGCAGATCGCGTCGAGCGCCGCCGTCGGCGTGGACGTCGTGGAGTTCCTCGACCACCCCGACGGGCGGCTCGTCGAGGGCCTCGACCTGCGGCGCGACCTGGCGGCGGCGGTCCGGCGGCACCGCCCCGAGCTGGTGCTCAGCCTCAACCACCACGACACGTGGGGTCCCGGCCGGTGGAACAGCGCCGACCACCGCGCCCTCGGACGCTCGGTGCTGGACGCGGTCGCCGACGCGGGCAACGAGTGGATCTTCCCCGAGCTGACCCAGCACCATCTCGAGCCCTGGGGCGGCACGCGGTGGGTGGCCTTCGCCTCGTCCACGGCGGCGACGCACGCCGTCGACGTCACCGACGGCATCGAGCCGGCGGTCGCGGCGCTGACCGAGCACCGCCTGTACCTCGAGGCGCTCAGCGACGACCCGGTCGAGGAGCAGGCGCGCAGGCAGGTCGAGATGGTGACGGGTCCGAACCCGCGCTTCGGTGGTCGCCCGTCCGTCACCTTCGAGCTGTACGGCGGCTGAGACTCCCTGCGGGTCAGGCGATCAGGTCGAGACCCGCCGCCACGACCGAGTCGGTGTCGAGTCCATGGTGCCGGTACACCTCCGGAAGGTCACCGGACTGGCCGAACGCGCTCACGCCGAGGTGGACGGCAGGCACGCGGCGCACTCCGGCGAGGAAGGCGAGGGCGTGCGGGTGGCCGTCGAGCAGCGTGACCATCGGGTGGGCGCGGTCGGCCGGCAGGAGCTGCTCGAGCACCGACGACGGACCGTCCACCCTCCCCGACCTCGACTGCACGGCCTGGAAGAGCCTGTCCGGGCTCGTCACGACGACGACGTCGGCGCCGACGCCCATCGCCTCCCAGCGGTCGGCGGCCTCCAGCGCCTCGGTGACGAGCGGGCCCATCGCGACCAGGGTCAGCCGGCGGTCACCGGTGGAGGCGGACGTCCGGAGGCGGTAGCCCCCGGCGAGCACCTGCCGGCGCCGTCGCTCACGGGCCGCCGGGTCCTCCGGGACCGCGGCGAGCGTCTGGTCCACGGGACGGGTCGAGAGCCGCAGGTAGGTCGACGACCCGTCGGGACGGCCCAGACGTGAGAGCCCGTCGAACAGGCACCACTCGACCTCCACCGCGAAGGCAGGCTCGTAGCTGGTGCACCCGGGCTGCTCCAGTCCCAGCGACGGTGTTGTGACGGACTGGTGCGCACCGCCTTCCGGGGCCAGCGTCACGCCGGCGGGGGTGCCGACGAGGATGGACTGCCCGCCCGCGTACATGCCGAACGACCAGGGCTCCAGCGCGCGTCCGACGAACGGGTCGTAGACCACGCCCACCGGCAGCAGCGGCTGGCCCCACCGACTCCACGTGGCGCCGAGCTCGCCGAGCAGGCCGACGAGGTTCGTCTCCGCGATGCCGAGCTCGAGGTGCTGCCCCGTCGGACGCTCGCGCCAGTGCAGGATCGTCTCGGCGTCGTCCTCGAACCAGTCCTGCCGCTCGGTCGCCGCCCACACGCCGACCTTGTTCACCCAGCCGCCCAGGTTCGTCGACGAGCTGACGTCGGGGCTGACGGTGACGACCCTCGAGCTGACCTCGGGCGCGGCGCGGGAGACGTCGAGCAGCGCGCGGCCGAGCGCCGCCTGTGTTGTCGCGCGCCCGTGCGGCGTCCGGCCCATGTCGGTCGGGACCTCGAGCGACGGCGGCGCGGGCACCGGGTCCCGGCGGAGCCGCTTCGCCGTCTCGGCGCAGAGCATCGCCTCCGGACCCTGCCGGTCGAAGCCGGCCCACGGGTCGTCGAGGTCGGCGCCGCACCGGGCCGCGAGCTCGCGCATCTGCTCCTCGGTCAGCAGCGACGAGTGGTTCTGCGGGTGGCCCTCGGTGGCCAGCCCGTGGCCCTTCACGGTGTACGCGAAGATCACGGTCGGCCGCGTGTCGTCGATGGCGTCGAGCGCCGCGAGCACGCCCCCGAGGTCGTGGCCACCCAGGTTGCGGATCGCGGACAGCAAGGTCGCGTCGTCGAGGTCGCTGATGAGAGAGGCGATCTCGAGCGCCTGGGAACCGGCTCCCGGTAGCCGCTGCCGCAACTCGTCGGCGTCGCAGCGCAGCAGGCGCTGGTACTCGGCGTTGACCATCGTGTCGATGCGGCCCCGCAGCGCGGGTCCGCCGGGGCGCTCGAACAGCTCACCGAGCAGGGACCCGTACTTGAGGGTGATCACCTGCCAGCCTGCGGCGTGGAACATCCCCTGCATGCGGGGTGTGGCGATCGCCGGCACCACACGGTCGAGGGACTGGCGGTTGAGGTCGACGATCCAGACGACCTCGCCGAGGTCGGACACGCCGGGGTCGACGATGGCCTCCCAGCACGCGCCCTCGTCGAGCTCGGCGTCTCCGATCAATGCGTACTGCCGTCCGGTGCCGGCACCGCCGAAGTGCTGGTCGACGTACCGCCGCGACAGCGCTCCCCAGACCGTGGCGGTCGCGCCGAGCCCGACCGAGCCGGTCGAGTAGTCGACGGGATCGGGGTCCTTCGTGCGGCTCGGGTAGGACTGGAGGCCACCGAAGGCGCGCAGGGTGGTCAGCTTCGCCGCGTCCAGCTCGCCGAGCAGGTGGTTGACCGCGTGCAGCACCGGCGAGGCGTGCGGCTTGACCGAGACCCGGTCGCCCGCGGTCAGCCGTCCGAACCAGAGAGCCGTCATCAGCGTGGCCATCGACGCGCTCGACGCCTGGTGGCCGCCGACCTTCACACCCGAGGTGTTGGGCCGGACCCGGTTGGCGTGGTCGACGATCGCCGTGGCGAGCCAGAGCACGCGCTGCTCCACAGCGCTCATCGTCGGGTCGCTGCGCGGCGGCCTCGTGATCTCGACCGGCTCCACCGTGGGAGCCGGAGGTGCCTCGTGCGGAGTGGTCGGCGCGCTCATGCGGTCACCGTAGACGGCGCCCTCGACGGCCGGCCGCGGGCGGGTGGACGACCCCGGGAACACCCTGGACATGGCGTGCGTTGTGTTGCATTGTAAGTGTGTAATCTGAGCAAGAGGAGTGAGCATGAGACCACGACACGACGAGGAGAAGGACGCCGGCGGCGGTCGCGGCCGGCGCGGTGGACACGGCATGCGCGGCGGACCGCGCGGACGCGGGCCCCGCGGCGGAGGGTGGCGCGGCCGTCCCGGGCCTCCCCCGCCCGAGACGGACGACCTCGAGGCCTGGTTGAGCGGGCGCCTGCCGGACGACTGGTTCACCGGCGCCCCCGAGGTGACCGTCGACCGCGAGGAGATCCTCGTCGTCGGCACGCTCGACGACGCGTCCGTCGAGGGCGACGACGACGCCGCGACAGCGGCTCGCGCGGGCCGGATCTCCCGGTTCCGCGAGGACACCCGCGACCGGCGCATCGCCATCGCCCGCGAGGCGGAGGCCCGCTACGACCGTTCGGTCGCCTGGGGGGTCCGCATCGGCGAGACCGAGCACGTCTTCACCAACCTGGCCGTCCCCGTGATGACGCGGCTCCGCCAGGACGAGCGCGCGGTGCTCGACACGCTCATCGACGCCGGGGTGGCCCGCAGCCGCTCCGAGGCGCTGGCCTGGTGCGTGCACCTGGTCGGCTCCCACGCCGACGACTGGCTGGGCCAGCTGCGCGACGCCCTCACCGAGGTCCAGCGCCTCCGCGACGAGGGCCCGACCACGACCACCTGACGTCGCAGATCGGCCACTATCCGCGGTTCCGAGACCCCTCGGACCGCGGATAGTGGCCGATCTGCGAGGGTCGGGGTGGTGGTTCGTGTGGGTGCAGTCCGGCGGGGCGCCTGCGTCCGGCGGGCCGCACGTGGTGGAGTGGTACGGCCGAACCGTCGAGCCCTGGAGGTCGCCGTGCTGGGTCTGCCACCGGCCGTCCGCGCCTGCCTCTTCGACCTCGACGGCGTCCTCACCGACACGGCCAGCGTGCACACCCGCGCGTGGACGGTGATGTTCGACGACTACCTGCGCGAGCGCGCCCGGCGGACCGGCGAGCGCTTCGTGCCGTTCGACCCCGGGAGCGACTACCAGCAGTACGTGGACGGGCGGAGACGGCAGGACGGGGTCCGCACCTTCCTCGCCAGCCGTGGCATCGAGCTGCCGGAGGGCGACCTGGACGACGGCGACGCCGACGAGACGGTCAACGGGCTGGGGAACCGCAAGAACGCCGCGTTCCAGCGGACGCTGGAGAGGGACGGCGTCGACGTCTTCGAGGGGTCGCGGCGCTACCTGGAGGCCGTCGCCGACGCCGGCCTCGCGATAGCGGTCGTCTCCTCCAGCGCCAACACCGCCCAGGTGCTCGACGTCACCGGGCTGGCGCACTTCGTCCAGCAGAGGGTGGACGGGGTCACGCTGCGCGAGGAGCAGATCGCCGGCAAGCCCGCCCCCGACTCGTTCCTGCGCGCGGCCGAGCTGCTCGAGGTGCCGCCGGACGAGGCCGCGGTGTTCGAGGACGCGACCTCCGGAGTGGCCGCCGGACGCGCCGGACGGTTTCGGGCTCGTGGTGGGCGTCGACCGCGTCGGCCAGGCCGAGGCGCTGCGGCAGAACGGTGCCGACGTGGTGGTCACGGACCTCGAGGACCTGCTGTGAACCCCGCCGGCTCGAGCCACGACGACTTCCCCGTCGAGCCCTGGCACGTGCGTGAGACCCGTCTGGACCTCGACCGGCTGGCCCAGTCCGAGTCGCTGTTCGCCCTCTCGAACGGCCACATCGGTCTGCGCGGCAACCTCGACGAGGGCGAGCCCTTCGGGCTGCCGGGCACCTACCTCGGCTCGTTCTTCGAGACCCGCCCCCTGCCGTACGCCGAGGCGGGCTTCGGCTACCCGGAGGACGGGCCAGACGCTGGTCGACGTCACCAACGGCAAGATCATGCGGCTGCTCGTGGACGACGAGCCGTTCGACGTGCGGTACGGCGAGCTGCTCGACCACGAGCGGGTCCTCGACCTGCGCGCCGGCACGCTCTCCCGGCGGACGACGTGGCGCTCCCCGGCGGGTCAGCAGATCGAAGCTGCGCACGACCCGGCTCGTGTCGTTCGCCCAGCGCGGCGTCGCCGCGATCGAGTACGTCGTCGAGGCCCTGGACGAGTTCGTGCGCGTGAGCGTGCAGAGCGAGCTGGTGACCAACGAGGACCAGCCCCGCGATGTCCGCCGATCCACGGGTCTCGGCGGCGCTGGCCAAGCCGCTCGAGGCCGTGTCAGCACGAGAACGGCGACCAGAGCGCGCCTTCTCGTGCACCGCACGCGGTCGAGCGGACTGATGATGGCCGCGGGCATGGACCACGACATCGAGGTGCCCGGGCGCGTCGAGGTCGAGACCGACGCCGGCGCCGACTGGGCGCGCACGACCGTCACCTGCGGGCTGCGGCCCGGGCAGCGGCTCCGCGTCGTCAAGTACCTGGCCTACGGCTGGTCCAGCCTGCGCTCGCGGCCGGCCCTGCGCGACCAGGTCGCGGGCGCACTGACCGGGGCCCGGTACAGCGGCTGGAAGGGGCTGCTCGAGTCGCAGCGCTCGTACCTGGACGACTTCTGGGACGCGGCGGACGTGGAGGTCGAGGGCGACCCCGAGATCCAGCAGGCCGTGCGTTTCGGGCTGTTCCACGTGCTGCAGGCGAGCGCCCGCGCAGAACGGCGCGCCATCGCGGGCAAGGGGCTCACCGGCCCCGGGTACGACGGCCATGCCTTCTGGGACACAGAGGGTTTCGTCCTCCCCGTCCTCACCTACACCGTTCCGCAGGCGGCGGCGGACGCCCTCCGGTGGCGCGCCTCCACCCTCTCACTGGCGAAGGAGCGGGCGGCCCAGCTCGATCTGGCAGGGGCCAGCTTCCCGTGGCGGACGATCCGCGGGCAGGAGTGCTCGGCGTACTGGCCGGCGGGTACCGCCGCGTGGCACGTCAACGCCGACATCGCGATGGCGTTCGAGCGGTACCGCACGGTGACGGGGGACCACTCCCTCGAGCAGGAGTGCGGGCTCGAGGTGCTGGTGGAGACGGCCCGCCTCTGGCTCTCTCTCGGACACCACGACCGCCACGGCGTCTGGCACCTCGACGGGGTCACCGGGCCCGACGAGTACACGGCCGTGGTCCGCGACAACGTCTTCACGAACCTGATGGCCGCGAGCAACCTGCGCAGCGCTGCCGACGCGTGCATGCGCCACCCCGACGCGTCCCACTCGCTCGGCGTGAGCACCGAGGAGACCGCCGCCTGGCGTGACGCCGCCGACGCCGTGCACATCCCGTACGACGAGGAGCTGGGCGTGCACCAGCAGTGCGAGGGGTTCACGACGCTGCGCCGAGTGGGACTTCACGAAGAACACCGTCTACCCGCTGCTCCTGCACGAGCCGTACGTGCGCCTCTACCCGGCGCAGGTGGTCAAGCAGGCCGACCTGGTGCTGGCCATGCAGTGGCAGGGACACGCCTTCACGCCGGAGCAGAAGGCCCGCAACGTGGACTACTACGAGCGCCGCACGGTCCGCGACTCGTCCCTGTCGGCCTGCAGCCAGGCGGTCATGTGCGCGGAGGTGGGGCACTTCCAGCTCGCGCACGACTACGCCTACGAGGCGGCGATGATCGACCTGCGCAACCTGCACGACAACACGCGGGACGGGCTGCACATGGCGTCGCTGGCCGGCGCCTGGACCGCCCTGGTGGCCGGCTTCGGCGGCCTGCGCGACGACGAGGGGGAGCTGGCCCTCGACCCACAGCTTCCGGACGGGATCACGCGTCTGCGGTTCCGCCTGCGCTGGAAGCAGTTCCGTGTGACCGTTGACGCGAACCACGTCGACGTGACGTACACGCTGCGCGACGGACCGGACGGCGAGCTGACGATCCGTCACGCCGGCGAGCCGCTGACCCTCAGCACGAACAAGGCCGTCACGGTGTCGACGGAGCGGCGGCAGGCGATACTGCCTCCCCCGCCCTCGCCTCCCGGCCGGGAGCCGCTGCACCGCCACGCCTGAGGGCGCCGCTCTCTCAACGGTCGAGGGCGGGCAGCCGGACGACGAAGCAGGCGCCGGTGCCCTCGGGGCCCGCCCCTCCCCCGGGCTCGAGAGTGAGAGTTCCGCCGTGCCGCCGCGCGACGTCCCGGGCGATCGCGAGTCCCAGACCTGCTCCACCGTGGGCCGGCGAACGTGCGCCGTCGAGGCGGGTGAACCGCTCGAACACGCTCTCCCCCAGCACTTCCGGCACGCCGGGCCCGTCGTCGGCGACGCGCAGCTCGACCCATCCGTCCGCGTGGCTGGCTGCACTGACCCTCACCGTCGAACGCGCGTGTCGCTGCGCGTTGTCGACGAGGTTGGAGACCAGGCGACGCAGCTGCGCGGGGTCGCCGGACACCTGCACGGCGTCCACGGCTGCACGGTCGACGGGCACCCGCAGAGACCCTCCGGTCCGTCCCGGCCTCCCGACGACGTCGTCGACCACGTCGTCCAGGTCGACGGCCTCCGGCCGGCGGACCTCGAGGGCACCGGCGTCGCCGCGCGCCAGAAGCAGCAGGTCGTCCACCATCGTCTGCAGCGCGACGACCTCTGCGAGCACGCTCGCCTGGGTCGATGCCGGGTGCGCGGACCCAGGGTGGGCCAGGTCGACCTCGATCTCGGCCCGCATGCGCGTGAGCGGGCTGCGCAGCTCGTGGGAGGCGTCCGACACGAAGCGCCGCTGTCGCTCCGACGAGGCATGCAGCCGATCGAGCATGTCGTTCATGGTGCGAGCCAGCCGCGCGATCTCGTCGCCCGTGGCGGGTTCGGGTACGCGGCGATCGAGGTCGCGGTCCGAGATGCGGTCCACCTCCGCCCGGATCGCCTCGACCGGCCGCAGGCTCTTCCCCACGGCCCACCAGACCACGACGGCCAGCACCGACGCGCTGAGCGGGACGGCCACGACGAGAGAGCCCGCGAGCGCCGCGGTGCTGTCCGCCACGTCGTCCAGGTCCGCGACGACGTGCAGCGTGTCCCCCCGGTAGGGCAGCGACAGCAACCGTGCGTCACCGATGTCGCCACCGACGTCGGCGGTGACGACCGGGGAGCCCGGTGCGTGCCTGAGGTTCCACGCGGGCCGGCCCGCGAGATCGGGCGAGGCGACGACCAGTGTGCCGTCCCGTTCGACGAGCTGGAAGCTGAAGTCGTCGTCGGACGTCTCAGCCGTCGTGCCGCTCTCGAGCTGCGCGAGCAGCGTGTCCGCCTGCACGGCGAGGGCCTCGTCGAGACCGTCGGTGAGCGTGGCCCGCTGTGCCAGGACGACCCCGGTGCTGACCGCTGCCAGGACCGCCAGCACCGCCAGGGTGGCGAGGGCCGTGACGCGGAACCTCAGCGTCCGGTGGACGTCGGGCTTCACGGTAGGGGAACCCGGTAGCCGGCACCCCGGACCGTCTCGATGACCGTGCCGCCGAACGGGTCCTCGATCTTGCGGCGGAGTCGGGCGACGTAGACCTCGACGACGTTGGGGTCACCGTCGAAGCCGTCCTCCCAGACCCCGGCGAGGATCTCGCGTTTCGGCACGACCGACCCGGCCCGGCGGACGAGGAACGCGAGCAGGTCGAACTCGCGGCTGGTCAGGGGGATCTCGGTGTCGGCCCGGCGCACGCGACGACCACGCAGGTCGACGCAGACGTCCCCGGCCTGCAGCCGAGGGGGCTCGCCGAGGCCGGACCGTCGCAGCAGCGCGTGCAGCCGCGCGACGAGGACGGCGAACGAGAAGGGCTTGGTCAGGTAGTCGTCGGCTCCGAGGTCGAGCCCCTCCGCCTCGTCGAGGTCGGCGTCCATCGCCGTGAGCATGAGGATCGGCGTGGTGTCGCCGCCACCCCGGATCTCCTCGCACACGCGGTACCCGTTGAGCCCGGGCAGCATCACGTCGAGCACGATGAGGTCGTAGGACCCCTCCTGCGCCCTCCACAGGCCCTCGGTGCCGTCGGCGGCCAGCTCCACCTGGAAGCCCTCGGCGGCGAGCCCGCGGCGCAGGGCACCCGCGACCTTCGCGTCGTCCTCCACGAGCAGCAGCTTCACGCGCGCGGTCCTTTCCGTCCTGGCGGGGACCACATGGTCCTGCGACGTTCCTGACAGCGCGCTGAACCGTCAGCGTGCGTTCAGGTGCCTCGTCCCATCATCGTCCCGGCAGAGCAAGCGGTCACCGACGAGGAGGACGAGGACATGATCAGCAGGCGGAAGAAGATCGCGGTCGTCGCGGGAGTGGCAGGCGTCCTGGTGGGCGGCGCGGGCGTGGCCGCCGCGAGCGCTGCAGGCGACGACGGCGAGACGGAGACGGCGATCACCGGGGACGCCCTGACCCGGGCCAGTGAGGCGGCCCTCGCCGCGACCGGCGGCGGCAGGGTGACCGACACGGAGGTCGGCGACGAGGACAGCTTCTACGAGGTCGAGGTCACCCGCGACGACGGGAGCCAGGTCGACGTGCAGCTCGACGAGTCGTTCGCCGTGGTGGACCAGATGGCCGACGTCGAGGGCGACGGTGACACCGGCCAGGGCTGACCGGTGGGCGCGTGCCGGCGCCGTCGCGGCGATCACGCTGGCGACGGTGCCGGTGGCGGCCTGCTCGTCGACCCCTGACGCGGCGCCGGCGACCGCGCGCTCCTCGGCGGCCGCCACGCCGGCAGCGTCCCTGCCACAGGGCAGCGAGCCCTTCGAGGTCGACCCCGCGTCGTTCAGCCTCGAGATCACCAATCCCTACTGGCCGATGGAGGTCGGCGACCGCTGGGTCTACGACGAGACGGACGTCGACGGCTCGGTGCAGAACGTCGAGGTGACCGTCCTCGACGAGACCCGGACCGTGGCCCTGGGCATCGAGGCGCGGGTCGTCCATGACCTCGTGACGGACCCCGATGGAGCGGTCATCGAGGACACCTACGACTGGTACGCCCAGGATGCCGAGGGGAACCTCTGGTACCTCGGCGAGGAGACCGCCGAGTACGAGAACGGCGAGGTGGTCTCCACGGCCGGGTCCTGGGAGGCGGGCAAGGACGGTGCGCTGCCCGGCGTCGTCATCCCCGCCGAGCCCGCTGCCGGTCTCGCCTACCGGCAGGAGTACCTGGCCGGGGAGGCGGAGGACCAGGCCGTGGTCCTGTCGACCGACGAGCAGGTCCAGACCGCGACGGGCACCTACCAGGGCGCCCTGCTGACCCGCGACACGACGCCGCTCGACCCGGCCATCGCCGAGCTCAAGATGTACGCCCGAGGCGTCGGCCCGGTGCTCGTCCTCCAGACCTCGGGTGGTGCCTCCAGGGAGGCTCTGGTGGAGACCACGCGCTGACTCAGCGTCATGGCACGGTGCCGACCTCGACCTCGCATTGCCGCTCAAACTCGGGCGATACGGACCGCCGCGCGTGTGAGTTGTCATGTCCCGGCACGATTCTCAGGCGACGACCTGCCAAAGTGGGTTCACGTCGACCGCCCAGGACGACCCGAGCACGTGGTCGTCCCCCGGCGGCGACCACTGAGGAGGTCGGTGCGGATGCGGGCTGGACGCGGTCGCCGCGACGTCGGCCTGGCCCGGGTGCGCCGGTCTCCCGCCACGTGGTTCGCCCCGGCCGTCGAGGTGGCCATCTGGTCACTCGTCGTCTTCGCCCTCAGCGTCATAGCCGTCCGGCTGCGGCTCCCCGGGAACGACGTCGCGATCTGGTGGCCGGCCGCCGCTGCGGCCGTGGTGGCGACGCTGCGGGCGCCCCCTCAGCTCCGTACGACCGTCCTGGCCGTGATCGCCGTCGTCAGCGCGTCGGCGAACGTCTTCGGTGGCCAGGAGCTCTGGGTGTCGACCGCGTTCGGGCTGGTCAACGCCGCCGAGGTCGCGGTGTTCGTGGCGGTGATGACAGCGGGTGCCCGCGCGGCGAAGCTGGACACCGTCGCCGACGTGATCCGCCTCATCGCCGCGGGGACGGGAGGTGCGGCGGTCGCGGGCGCCGGGGCGGCCGCGACGGTGACGATCGCCCTCGATGGAGAGTTCCTCGACACCATGCTCGCGATCGGGGCCTCCCACCTGTCGGCCGTGGTGCTGCTGGTCCCGCTCACACTGCCCATCCGCCGCCACCGGCCCGCTGCCTCCCTCTCGGAGGCCCTCCTCCAGAACCTGGTGCTCGTGGCCACGGTCGCCCTGGTCTTCCGGGTCGGGGGCGCCGAGCCGCTCACCTTCCTCACCCTGCTGCCGCTGATCTGGGGGGCCCTACGGCTCACGCCCCGCCTCAGCGCCGCGCAGGTGCTGTTCTCGGGCGCCCTGGTGACCGCGCTCACCGTCTTCGGGGGCGGTCCGTTCGCCGCCCGCGCCGGGGACGACCCGACCGTGGCGGCGGCCATGATCCAGTTCTTCGTCCTCATGACGTGGGTCGTGACCATGACGCTCGCGATGGCGTCCGCAGAGCAGGGCGCGGCCCTGGAGCGACTGCGGGCGAGCGAGCAGCTGTTCCGCGGCGGCTTCAGCGACGCCATGACCGGGATGGTGCTGCTCTCGCCGCGAGCCGACGGAGACCTCGAGATCACCAACCTCAACCAGACGGCGGCCGAGGTGCTGGGCACCTCCACGAGCGAGGTGCTCGGCCGTCCACTGTCGACCCTGCTCACGCCGGGGTCGTGGTCCCGCGTCGCGCAGGGCGCTGCGACCGTGCTGGGGGACGGCGGCGCCGGATGGCACCAGGAGCTCCAGCTGCGACGCCCCGCCGGGGGGGTTCGGTGGGTCGAGCTCGCCATGTCGCAGGTCGAGGGCATCCCCGGCGAGCACCGCGTGATCACGGCGCAGATCCACGACGTGAGCGAGCGACGCGACCTGGCCGAGCGCATGAAGCAGCTGGCGCTCCACGACGGGCTCACCGGCCTCGCCAACCGCCTCCAGCTGCGGGACCGCCTCGACGCAGCCCTGCGCGCGCCCTCGGGACCGGGTTCGCCGGGCGTCGGCCTGATGTTCGTGGACCTGGACGGGTTCAAGCGGATCAACGACGACCACGGGCACGCGACGGGGGACGGGGTGCTCATCGAGGTCGCCCGACGACTGACTGCGGCGGTCCGCGAACGAGACCTCTGCGCCCGGATCGGGGGCGACGAGTTCGTGGTCCTCTGCCCGGACCTCGACCTCGCCGCGTTGCAGGCTGTTGTCGGACGGGTGTCACGCGTCTTCGACGAGGCGGTGGTCGTGAACGGCGTGGGGTACCACGTGGGAGCGAGCGTCGGCGTCGTGACCGGTGAGTACGGATCGCACGCGGACGAGATGCTCCGCCGCGCTGACGAGGCGATGTACGCGGCGAAGGTCTCGGGCACGCGCGTCACGTACGGCTGAGAGACTCGGGGCGAGGGCAGGAGGCGCCGGTGCCGATCGCGTCGATGAGCGACCTGGTGGAGTCCGCGCGCGTCGGCGGCTACGCGCTCGGCTCGTTCACCGTGCTGACCCTCGAGCACGCGGAGGCGGTGGTGTCGGGGGCGTCGCGCGCCGGGCGACCCGTGGTGCTCCTGGTCACCACGAGCTGCGTCATGCACCACGGGGCGCTGGAACCGCTCGCCCGCGCGACGATGTCGATCGCCGCGGCCTCCGACGCCGAGGTGGTCGTCGCGTTCGACCACGCGCGGTCGGACGAGCTCGTCCGCGAGGCCGTCGACCTGGGGTTCGGCGCGGTGATGTTCGACGGCACACGGCTCCCGCACGCCGAGCACGTCGACCGGGTCCGGGCGGTCGTGGAGCGCTGTCACGCCGCCGGCGTGTGGGTCGAGGCGGAGCTCGGCGAGACCGAGGGTGCCGGTGACGCGCACGCCCCCGGGGCGCAGACCGATCCTGAGTCGTCACGGGTCTTCGCGAAGGAGACCGGCGTCGACCTGCTGGCCGTCGCCGTCGGGACGCGGCACCACAAGCGCACGCAGGACGCGACCCTCGACCTCGACCACGCGGCCGCCGTCGCCGCTGCCGCCGGGGTGCCCCTTGCGCTCCACGCGACCTCCGACGTGCCCGACGCCGAGCTCGCGGGCGTCGTCGCCGCCGGGATCGTCAAGGTCGATGTGTCGAGCCGCCTCACCGCCCCCTTCACCTCCGCCGTCCGGGCACACCTCGCCCACGCACCGGAGGCGACCGACCCGCGCTCGTACCTGTCCCTCGCCCGCGCCGCGGTGACCGCGGAGGTCACGCGGGTCCTGGGCCTGCTCGGCTGACGCGCCGCTGGTCGCCTGTCTTGTCGCCCCCCTTCGGGGTGCGGGTAGTCGTCAGACCGTCCCGCGTACCGCCCAGGCTCGGGCCGTCAGCCGGATGGTGCCGTCGTCCGCGGTCGGAAGCCGTTCCCGCACAGCGTCGCGCAGCCGGTTCCGCTGCGGTTCGTCCAGGGAGGCGATGTACGACGGCGCGACGCCCTGCCCGCCCAGGAACGGGGTCCAGTAGTCGTCGAAGTCGACGAAGTCGGTCGGTACGTCGATGGCGAGGGTCTCGACACCGTCGAGTCCTGGCGCACCGAACAGCGACTCGAGGTGATCGGGGCGGCAGGTCGCGAAGCGGCGACCTTGGTGCAGCTCGGACGCCGACTGGTCCAAGGACACGGCCGTGTCCCAGAAGCGCCGGATCATCTGCATCTCGCCCGGGTAGTCCCACACGTAGGCGGCGACCACGCCGTCCGTCGCCGCGACGCGGTGCATCTCACGCATGGCGCGAACCTGGTCGGGGACGAAGTTGAGCACAAGACCCGAGACCACCGTGTCGAAGGAGTCGTCCTCAGCGGCGATGTCCTGGGCGTCGCCGACCTCGAAGGTGGCGACGCCGGACGCGAGCCGTCGCGGGCGTGGTCGACGAAGGCTGCGGACGGGTCCACACCGACCAGCGCGTCGGCGACGCCTCGTGGACGATGCTCTCGCTCAACGCGCCCGTCCCGCAGCCGACATCCAGCCATCCGCCGCCCGGCGGACGGTCGAGCCACTCGATGAACCGCGGCGCGACCCGGCTGCTCCACCGGCCCATGAACGGCTCGTAGCTCTCCCCGACCGACCAGACGTCCGCCATGCCCTTCACCGTAGGACGGCGCCGCCCACCTGGGTCGCGAAACGGCGCGTTCTGGGTCCCGCAGGACGTTCCGGACACCGGTGCACGCCCTTCAGCGGCGGGGGACCTTCAGCCCTGGCGGGACGAGCGCTGCGGTCGGAGGGTGAGCCGGTCAGCCAGCCGAAGAGAATGAGGAGGAGAGGCCATGAAGGTCGCCGAGGTGATCAGCACCGCGCGGGACGCGGTCACGGTCAAGCGGGTGTTCGCCGAGCCCTACGAGACGGACGGGGTGACGGTGATCGCCGCCGCCTCCGTGGCAGGCGGGGCCGGTGGTGGCTCCGGGCACGACGAGGAGGGCCAGGAGGGCGAGGGTGGCGGCTTCGGGGTCAACGCCCGACCGGCCGGCGTCTACGTGATCAAGGGCGACAAGGTCACCTGGCTGCCCGCGGTCGACCCCAACAAGGTGATCGCGGTGCTCGGCGTCGTGGCAGTCGTCTACCTGCTCACCAAGCCGCGGCGGCACCGGGCACGACAGCCGGCCGAGGCCCCGGCGCGCAGACCGTGGATGCGGCACGCCGCCGGGTGAGGGACGGGTACGCCACGCGCCCGATCTCGCGCGATATGGCGTGTTCTCGGTGTCGTGAGCCGTTGCGGGGACCGACGACACGCCGTAGCGCGGAGTGCGGGGCAAACCGAGGCGGCTGCCGCGACGAACACCCGCGCGTTCCGGTCGACGACAAGAGGTGGGGTGCCGTGCACGTGCAGCGACTGCCAGGCCCCTCCTTCTCGCAGTGGGAGTGGCAGGAGAGCGGCCTGTGCCGCGGCGCCGACGAGCACCTGTTCATCGGGCCGGACCGCGAGGGCGCTGCGCTCCGTCACCGCCGCGAGGCCCAGGCCACGTTGATCTGCCGGCGATGTCCGGTGCTGGACGAGTGTCGCGAGCACGCCCTCACCGTCCGCGAGCCTCACGGGGTCTGGGGCGGCATGGGCGAGCGGGATCGCGAGGCGCTGATCCTTCGGCGTACGACGCCGCCCGCGGGGGATCGACAGCCGACCGAGTAGCACCAGACTGCAGAAGTGGGGCACACGAGCCTCCCGGCTGCCCCACTTCTCACATCTCGCGGACGGCTGACCGCGGCGGCTCGGTCATCAGCGAGCGTCGTCCGCCTGCATCCGGCGATGCATCTCGGTGGTCAGCACGTGGATCTGTCGGGTCAGCTCGGTGTTGGTCCGCAGCTCCAGCTCGGACTCGAGGAAGTCGTGGTCGGCCTTGGCCTGCTGGAAGGCCGCCTGACGGTTCTGGCCGATCATGACGAACGTGGACAGGAAGATCGCCTCGAGCGAGACGATCAGGGTCAGGGTCGGCCACGGGCTCCTCTCGAGCACCAGCATCCACACGACGAACGCCACGACGTGCACGTAGACGAACGGCATCGACCCCGCGAAGGACGTGATGCGGTCGGCGAGCTTGAGCTGGATGTCGTCGGCGCGCCGGCGCAGGTGCTCGGTGACGACCGGGTGGTGCGGCCGGGTGGGTGTGGCGGTCATGGCGACTCCTCGAAGGGTGCGAGCGCAGCGAGTCAAGCATGAGCGCACGCCGGAGCGGCGGGTCGCGACACCGCCGAGGTCACCCCTCCATGACACCCCAGGGCTCGACCTCGGTCGTCACCGCCGCGGCCGTCTCGGCAGCCTCGTCGATGGCGAGCGAGATCAGGTGGTCCTGCGCCGCGGCCCTGAGCGGGTAGGGCGGGGGACCCTCGCCACGTACCCACGCGGCCATGCTGTCCAGCAGCGTCGCGATCGCGATCTCCTCGTCGTTCCACCGGTTGCCCACGTACGGGTTCCGGAACACCACGTCGGAACCGAACGCGATGTGGTCGGTGTCGAAACCGTCCAGGTCGAGGTCGTAGCCGGTCTGGCGGCGCACCAGCGGCGTACGGACCACCGTCCGGGGAGCGACCAGCCGCACCACCTCGTCGTCGCGCAGCTCGCCGTGGGTCCCGCGCACGAGGATGCGCCGGAACCTCAGCTGGTTGTGCCACTGGTTGTCGGTGAAGTCGTAGAGCCCGGACTGGCCGTCACCGAAGTCGAGGGTGGCGATCGTCGTCGTCGCCGGCTTCGGGTCCGGGTCGTCCGTCCAGCCGTCGCGGTCGAGCGGGTCCACGAGTGGCGCGGTCGTTCTCGTGGCTCTCACGGTCACCGGCCCGTACCCGACGCCCAGCAGTCCCCGCATCAGCGACACCGCGTGGTACCCGTGCGTGGACGAGACCTGCACCTGCGTGGGCGTGCCGATCGCCCCCGAACGCACCACGGCAGACCTCGCTGCGTGGGCCGGCACCAGGCCGTACTGCTCGGCCACCTGCACCAGCCCCGACGACCCCACCTCGGCCCACTGTTCGCACAACCCGACCAGGTCGGGGGCCGGTGGCGTCTCGGCCAGCACCGGCACACCGGCCGCGACGACCTCAGAGACCAGCCCCGGGGTCGCGTCCCAGGGAACAGCCGTGACGACGAAGTCCGGCCGGGCCGTTCGCAGGCACTCGTCGAGCGACTCGAAAGCAGGCACCTCCAACGCGCGCGGCGAACGCACCACGGCCCCTGCGCACGTCACGTCGGGCAGCGACTCAGCCAGTCGCCAGAAGAACTCGGCGCGCCAGCCGGCGCCAACCGTCACGAAGGAGGTCACCGGCCGGACGCTAGCAGCGGTGTCCGGCCGGCTCCCCACGCTCAGTGCACCGTCAGCGACACCACGTCGGGTCGCCCGTAGTGCCCCACGGGGTCGATCATCCGGCGCCCTGCGGCGATCCGGTCGAGGTCGAGCGTGGCGGCGACCGTCCCGGCCCGGGCGACGAGCGGACCCTCGAGCACGTCCCCTCCGGGCGCAACGATGGTGCTGTTGCCCCGCGACATGACGTCGCTCTCGTCGCCGTACATGTCGTCGGCGCCCGGCAGGTCACGAGGGACGTCGGCGCCGGTGAGGAATGCGGTGACGCCGACGACGAACACCTGCCCCTCCTTGGCGTTGTGCCGCATCGTCGACAGCCACGCGTCACTGTTGTCCCACGTCGGCGCCAGCAGCACGTCGATGCCCTTCTCGTACAGGGCCGCTCGGGCGAGCGGCATGTAGTTCTCCCAGCAGATCAGCGACCCGACCTTCACGCCGTGGATGTCCACGACCACCAAGGTGCTCTCCTGGCCGTTGCCCCAGATGAGCCGCTCCGCGCCGGTCGGCACCAGCTTGCGGTGCACGGCCGCGATCTCACCGCGGTCGCTGACGTACACCACGGCGTTGTACAGCGTTCCCGATGCGCTCCGCTCCGTGATGCCGAGGGCAACCCAGACGCCCGCGGACTCCGCTGCGGCACGGACCTTGTCGAGACCGTTGTCTTCCAGGTCGACAGCCTGGGACTCGAACCGGGCGTACCACTCGGGCTCGCTCCACGGCTTGCTGCGCCAGACCCAGTCCGGGTAGCCGGGGACGAAGGACTCCGGGAAGACGACGAGGTCCGCCCCGTCGGCACCCGCTCGGGTCACGTGGTCCACCACGAGGTCGAGCGTGCCCTCGCGGTCGAGGTAGGCGGGCGTCGCCTGCACCGCGACGACACGGAACTCGCCCCGCGCGCTCATCGCGTCGCTCCGGCGACCACGAGCTCGCACGGTCCGACGAAGCCGTCGGCGGTGTCGAACTGCCCGAGGGCCGTCTCGATCTCGGCCCAGACGTCGTCCTGCTCGTCGGACGCCAGGCTCCCGAGCATCTGGTGCAGTGCACCGAACGACTCGCGCTCGAACCGCACGCACTCGGACGCCGAGGCCAGACGCACCGGGGCGTCGACCACCTCGACCGTGACGTCGCGGAAGCCGGCGGAGGTGAGTTCGCGCTCCAGCACGTCGGGATCGGCAAGGCTGAACGGACCGGGCTGCCCTGGCGCCGGGGCCGGCAGCTGCGCCCGCTCCCGGATGATCGACACGGGCACCGAGAAGAAGCCGTTGGCCGCGGCCGTCGAGTAGGTGATCGTGGCGAACCGGCCGTCGTCGCGCAGCGCGTGCCGGATCCCGGTGAGGGCCGCCTGACGGTCCGGGAAGTAGATCAGGCCCACACGCGAGACCGCCGCGTCGAAGCTCTCGGCCGGGAGCTGGTCGAGCCGCTCGCCGTCGAGCTCGAGCGTGGAGACGTTGTCGACGCCGGCGGCCCTCGCCGCGACTGATACGTGCTGCAGGATCGCGGGCGACAGGTCCGTGGCGAGCACACAACCCTGCCGGCCGACCCGTCGGGCCGCAGCGATGCTCTGGCCCCCGGCTCCGGCCGCCACGTCGAGCACCCGGTCACCGCTCCCCACCGCGGCGAGGTCGAGCATGCGCTCCGTCGCCCCGCCGAGCCAGCTCTCGAGCAGCGGCGACCAGTCGTTCCAGCCGCCGGCGTACTCCTCCCACTGCTGCCGGGTGGTCCTCTTGTACCGAGTCGCGTCGAATGTCATCGGATCGTCCTTTCCTGGAGGTGACATCCTTGAGGCGCTAGGAGCCGGTGCTGTTCCGCCAGATCCGATCTGGCGATCCGCCGAAACCCGTCTGGAGGACGCCATGGCGCCGCCCGGGGACGACGCGGGGATCGTCGGCCGGGCCGACGAACGGCACCGGCTGGCTCGGGCAGCCCGGGCGTCGTCCCAGGGCCGCCGGACGGCGGTCCTGGTGAGCGGCGAGGCCGGTATCGGGAAGACGTCCCTGATCCGAGCGGCCATCGAGGCCTTCACGGACGACTCCGCACTGGTCGGGTGGGGTACCGCCTGGCACGGTGGGGGTGCTCCGGGCTTCTGGCCCTGGACGCAGGCCCTGGACGACCTCGTGCGCAGGATCGGACGCGACGCCGCCCTCGCAGCTGCCGGCCAGGACGGCGGGCTCCTCTCCGCAGTCCTCCGGGACCTCGGTCCCGCGCGTGAGACCACGGACGATCCCGACCGGCACAGGCTCCTGCTGCTCGACGGCGTCGTCCGCTGGCTGGAGACCCTGAGCGCGGACCAGCACGTCGTGATCGTGCTCGACGACCTCCAGTGGGCGGACGCCTCGACGCTCGACCTCCTCGACCACGTGGTCGCGGCCCCCGTACGCGCTCGGCTGCTCGTCATCGGTGCCTACCGCCACGACGAGCTGGACGACCTTGGCCGCGCTCGGCTGTCGACGCTCATCTCGCACTCAGACCACATCCACCTGGAGGGACTGGCACTCCCCCATGTCGAGGAGCTCGTCGCGTCCATCGTGGGCGCCGACGCAGCCCACGCTCTGGCTGCCGAGCTGCATGCCCGGACCGATGGCCATCCGCTGTTCGTCAGCGAGCTCGCCAGACTGCCCCGTGCCGGTGCCGGAGGCCCGCTCCCCACGGCCATCGCCGACGCGGTCGCTCGACGGCTCGACACACTCCTGAGGGGAGCCGACCCGTTCTCGACTCCGCGAGCGTCCTCGGGAACCGGCTGCTGCCAGACGTTCTCGGGGCCGTGAGTGGGCTGACGCCACCTGACGTCCTCGACCGGCTCGCACCGGTCGTGCAGGCCGGGGTGGTGCGCGCTGGCCCCGGGGACGAGCTCTGGTTCACGCACGACCTCTTCCGCGAGACGCTGTACGTCAGGCTGCCCGCCACCGACCGCGCCCGGTTGCACGCCCGCGTCGGCGAGGCCCTCGAGGCCCGTCGTGGTCGCGGTGCGCACGTCCCCCCGGGTGACCTGGCCCGGCACTTCACCCAGGCGATCACCGCCCACGACGCCACCACCGCGATCCACTGGGCGCGAGAGGCGGCTCGTGACGAGCGCCGCCGTGCGGCGTTCGCGGAGGCCGCAACCCACTTGCGGCGGGTGCGACTGGCAGCCGCCGACGCCGGCTACACGATCGACCCCGACCTCCTGCTGCAGCTGCTGGTGGACGAGGCGGACCACCGGGCACGATCCGGCGACCCGGACGTCGCGCGGACGCTGCTGGAACAGGCTGCGCAGGCTGCGCCGGGTCCCGAGGGGGAGGCGGACGTGGCGCTGGCCGTCCAGCGGCTCGGTGCCAAGTTCTCGGCCCCCCGTGACAGGGTCGTCGCCCAGCTGGAGTCCGCCCTCGAGTCGGTGACGGGTCACGACCTGCCACGCCAGGCGCGCGTCACGGCGGCCCTTGCGCGCGAGCTGCAGCACTCCGTCGCCGAGCAGCGTCACCGCGCTCTTCCGCTCAGCGAGCAGGCGCTCATGCTGGGAAGGGAGTCGGGTGACGACGAGACCCTCGCCGCCTGCCTGCTCGCGCGACACGACGCACTGTGGGGGCCCGGTACGGGAGTCGAGCGGCTGCCCTGGGCCACGAAATCGCTTCCGTCGGAACCCGTCTGGGCGACACCGACCGCGTGGCCGAGGGGCTGCTGCTCGAGGCGAACGGCCTCCTCGAGTCCGGCTCCGCAGGGTTCCGGCCCGTGCTGGACCGGTGGTTCGGGCTGCTGGAGTCGCGCGGCGAGCCGCGCGACCGGTACATGCGTGCAGACCCGACGAGCCGCCCTGTCCCTGCTCAACGGGGACGCCGACGAGGCGTCGACGCTGATGACGGCGGCGGCCGCGATCGGGCAGAAGATCCACGAGCCGGACACCGGCAACGTCCTGATGTCCCAGCGGGTCGCGCTCGCCAGGGTCATCGACGAGCCGGACGGGCTGCGAGACCTCGCCACCGACGCGGTCCGGTGGTGGACGGGGGCCCCCGTCCTCGCCCACGCGGTCGCCGCAGGCGCCCGCGCCGCGGCAGGGGACCTGGACGAGGCCGCGCGCGAGGTCGCCATGGTCAAAGAGGCGGGCGGTTGGCGCAGCGAGGGCTCGTACCTGCGCTCGGTCCTGGTGGGGCACCTCGCCGAGGCCGCTACTGCCCTTCACGACGTCGACCTGTGCGCCGCGCTGCTCGACGACGTGAAGCCGCTGGCCGACTCCTGCGGGGTGAACGGCGCCGTCGTCGCCTTCGCGGGGCCCTTCGCACACGCGGCAGGGATCCTCGCCGCCGAGCTGGGCGACACCGAGTATGCGCGAACGATGCTCGAGCAGTCGGTCGACACCGCCCGCCGTCTCGGCGCTGCCGTCTGGGTCCGGTCGGGCGAGAAGGCACTTCGCGACCTCGACCCCGCTCGTTCGCCGGCCGACGGCGACGTCGCGGCAGGCGACGTCGCCTCGCTCACCCGGTCGGCCGGGCTGTGGACGGTCTCCTGGCGCGACGAGGAGGCCACGCTCCCCCACGTGAAGGGCCTGGCCGACCTCGCCGTCCTGGTCACCCGGCCTGGCCAGGACGTCTCGGCGCTGCAGCTCGTGGGCGGGCTACCTGGAACGGGAGGCGGCGGCGACGAGATGGTCGACCTGACCGCCCTCAGGGCGTACCGCGCACGGCTCGACGACCTGGACACCGAGCTCGACGAGGCCGGCAGCAACGGCGATACCGGCCGGCTCGAGCAGCTCGCCGACGAGCGCGACCAGCTGCTGGCCGAGGTGCGGCGCGTCACCGGCCTCGGGGGCCGGATCCGCCACAGCGCCAACGACCCGGCAGAGAGGGCCCGCAAGGCGGTGAGCGGACGGATCCGCGACGCCATCCGCCGGCTCGACGAGGTCGCTCCCCGCGTTGCGCGCCACCTGGACCGGTCGGTGCGCACCGGGCTCCAGTGCTCGTACGCCCCGAGCGGTGAGGACGGGCCGGCGCGCTGGCGGGTCCGGGCCTGACCGCCCTCGGTCCTATCCGGGCGCGAAGGAGCGGTCGAGGCGCATCACGTCGCGTGCCATCAGGGCGACGTGGAGCGAGAGGCACGTCTCGCTCGAACCCAGGTCCAGCCCCAGCACCCGCTCGATCAGCTGGAGCCGCTCGTAGAAGGCCGACCGGGAGAGCCCGGCCTCGGTGGCCGCGCGCTGCTTGTTGCGACCCGCCGCGAGGTAGGCCTCCAGCACGTCGAGATGCGCTGTGCCGTGACGCTCGTCGTAGCTCAGGAGCGGTCCGAGCTCTCGCTCGACGAAGGTCTGCAGGCGGGCGTCGTCCCTCAGCAGGTGCAGCAGGCCGCGCAGGCGCACGTCGAGGAGCCGGTAGTACGGCCTGGGCTCGGCGGCGTGCAGGGCGGCGTCCGCCACCTGCGCCGCCTCGACGAGGGAACGCCGCGCGCCGTCCAGCGAGCCGACCACCGAGCCCGGCCGCGACGACGACACCGGCGGTGGCTCGCTCGCGCCGGCCCGGGCCGCTGTGGAACGCCGACGACAGCGCGGTCAGGGCGCCGTCGTCCGTGTCCGCCGTCGCCAGGGACAGCAGCAGTCCGACGGCTCCCCCGCCGAACGACTCGTCGAGCTCACCGGTGATCGCCGTGAGCCCCGCGGAGCGCACGCCGGCGTCGACAGCCTCCACCAGCGCACGGCGTCGCTCGTGGACGGTGAGCCCGGCGCCCGGACCCACCTGTTGAGGACGAACCACCACTCCGAGAAGGCGCCGCCTCTCCAACGGGACTCCGAGTGCGTGGGCGCGCACGCCGACGTCACGGGTGGAGGCTGAGTGGTTGAGGATGCTCGACAGCAGGCTGCTGTGCGCCTGCCGCTCGATCGACGAGCGGTCGAGCGCGACCAGGCGGTTCAGGGCGATCGTGGACGCCGCCCGCTCCAGCAGGACGGTGGCCAGCGGCGGAGGCTCCGAGCCGCAGACGAGAACCAGCCGCCCCCAGGCATTCCCGCGCGCCTCGACGGTCGTGACCAGCCACCCCGACGCCGTGTCGAACTGCGTCCGGGCCGGTGTCTGGACCTCGCGGGACCTTGTCTCCCACCGGTCGAGCACGTCCCCGGCGATCGCAGGACCCGTCTCGACGGCGAGCACCTGCCGCGCCAGGTTCTCCAGCACGACGGGGTGACCCGAGAGGCGCGCGGTCTCGTGGAGCACCTGCTGCGGCTCGGCTCCCTCGACCGACAGCTCGGTGAAGGTGCGGTGGATCTCGTCGCTGGCGCGCAGGACAGCAAGCTGCTCGTCGACGATCGCGGAGTGGACGGCCTCGGTGAGTGCGACGAAGCGCATCTCCCGCTCGACCTCGACGAGTGGCAGACCCCGCCGTGAGGCGCGGGCGACCATCGACTTCGGCAGGCCGGCGGTGAACCGTCGACCGAGCTCCACCACGACACCGGCGGCGCCGACGTCTGCCAACGTGTCCACCCACCGACGCAGCTCGTCGTCGGCGTGCGGCAGACCGATGCCCGTGGTGAGGACCAGCTCGCCGCCCTGCAGGAGCTGCGCGATGTCCGGGATCTCGGCGACGTGCGCCCAGCGAACAGGACCGTCGAGGCGGTCCTGACCTGCGACCACGCGCGGCCCGGCCTGCTGCACCTGGGGCATCGCGAGGACGTCCCGCACCGTCAGAGGCACCGCCACCTCCTCCTGGTCCGGACACTCTGTCCGGGAACTGATCTCTGAGGCTACAGTCTGTCGGTTGTCTCGGCGGGACGTCCGGTCGAGCATCGACTCATGACGCAGACAGCCGCTGCCCCGTCCCAGACAACCACCCCCCGGCACCTCGCCCACTGGCTCGGTGGCGGCGAGGTCACCGGCACGTCCGGACGCGCGGGTCGGGTCTGGGACCCTGCGCGGGGGACCGTCCAGGCCGAGGTGCCGTTCGCCTCCGTCGACGAGGTCGACCGCGCCGTCGCCGTGGCGGACGCGGCCTTCACGTCGTGGCGGCACTCGTCCCTCACGCAGCGGACGCAGGTGCTCTTCGCCTTCCGCGAGCTGGTGAACGCGCACAAGGACGAGATCGCGGCGCTGATCACCGCGGAGCACGGCAAGGTGCACTCCGACGCGGTCGGTGAGGTGACGCGCGGGCTCGAGGTGGTCGAGTTCGCCTGCGGCATCCCGCACCTGCTGAAGGGCGGCTTCTCGGAGAACGTGTCGACCAAGGTCGACGTCTACTCGATCCGCCAGCCGCTCGGGGTGTGCGCGGTCATCTCGCCGTTCAACTTCCCCGCGATGGTCCCGATGTGGTTCGTGCCGGTCGCCATCGCGTCGGGAAACACGGTGGTGCTCAAGCCGAGTGAGAAGGACCCGTCCGCCTCCATGCTCGATCGGACGGCTCTGGCAGCAGGCCGGTCTGCCCGACGGCGTGTTCAACGTCGTGCACGGCGACAAGGTGGCCGTCGACCGCCTGCTCGAGCACCCCGACGTCAGGGCGGTGTCCTTCGTCGGCTCGACGCCGATCGCCCAGTACGTCTACGAGACGGGGACGCGGCACGGCAAGCGGGTGCAGGCCCTGGGCGGGGCCAAGAACCACATGGTGGTGCTGCCGGACGCGGACCTCGACCTGGCCGCCGACGCCGCCGTGAACGCCGGCTTCGGCTCCGCGGGCGAACGGTGCATGGCGATCTCGGCACTCGTCGCCGTCGAGAGCATCGCCGACGACCTGGTGGCGCGCATCGCCGATCGCGTGGCGACGCTGAGGATCGGTGACGGCCGCCGGGGCTGTGACATGGGTCCGCTCGTGACCCGCGAGCACCGCGACCGCGTCGCCTCCTACCTGGACGACGGCGTCAGCGCCGGCGCCGAGCTCGTCGTCGACGGCCGCACCGTCCAGCCCGACGGGGAGGCCGACGGCTTCTGGCTCGGACCCACCCTGTTCGACCGGGTGACCCCGGAGATGAGCGTCTACACGGACGAGATCTTCGGGCCGGTGCTGTCGGTCGTCCGCGTCGACGGCTACGACGATGCCCTCGCCCTGGTGAACGCCAACCCCTACGGCAACGGGACGGCGATCTTCACCAACGACGGTGGCGCGGCACGCCGGTACCAGAACGAGGTGGAGGTGGGCATGGTCGGCATCAACGTCCCCATCCCTGTGCCGATGGCCTACTACTCGTTCGGTGGGTGGAAGAACAGCCTGTTCGGCGACAGCCACGCGCACGGCACCGAGGGCGTGCACTTCTTCACCCGCGGCAAGGTCGTGACGTCACGGTGGCTCGACCCCAGCCACGGTGGTCTCAACCTAGGCTTCCCGCGGAACGACTGACCGACGACCCGAGAGGCCACGCCGTGAACAGCGCCAGCCAGCGCACGTACGACCTCGACCGCGCCCACGTGTTCCATTCGTGGTCGGCCCAGGCCACGCTCGACCCGATGGTGATCGACCGGGCCGAGGGCTGCTACGTCTGGGACGGGGACGGCAAGCGCTACCTCGACTTCTCCTCCCAGCTGGTCAACACGAACATCGGGCACCAGCACCCGAAGGTCGTGGCCGCGATCCAGGAGCAGGCGGCTCGGCTCTGCACGATCGCGCCGTCCTACGCGAACGACGTCCGCGGCGAAGCCGCCCGACTCATCTCCGAGCTCACGGCGGACGGGCTGAACCGCGTCTTCTTCACCAACGGGGGCGCCGAGGCCGTCGAGAACGCGGTGCGGATGGCGCGCCTGCACACCGGCCGGCCGAAGGTGCTGTCCCGGTACCGCAGCTACCACGGCGGCACGCAGACCGCCATCAACCTGACCGGCGACCCACGGCGCTGGCCGAACGACAACGGCACGTCGGGCGTCGTCCGCTTCTTCGGCCCGTTCCTCTACCGCTCGGAGTTCGACGCGACCACCGAGGCGGAGGAGTGCGAGCGCGCGCTGCGCCACCTGGAGCGCACGGTCGCGATGGAGGGCCCCGACACGATCGCGGCGATCATCCTCGAGACGATCCCGGGCACCGCGGGCATCATGGTGCCGCCGCCCGGCTACCTCGCCGGTGTCCGCGAGATCTGCGACCGACACGGCATCGTCTACATCGCGGACGAGGTGATGGCCGGCTTCGGCCGCACCGGGGCGTGGTTCGCGTTCGACCACCACGACGTGACGCCCGACCTGATCACCTTCGCCAAGGGCGTGAACTCGGGGTACGTGCCGCTCGGCGGCGTCGTGATCTCGGACGCGATCGCCGACACGTTCGCGACGCGCGCCTACCCCGGAGGCCTCACGTACTCCGGGCACCCTCTCGCCACCGCCGCCGCCGTCGCGACGATCACGGCCATGCGCGACGAGGGCATCGTCGAGAACGCCGCCTCGATCGGGACGGACGTCCTCGGACCCGGACTGCGCGAGATGGCTGAGCGCCATCCCAGCATCGGGGAGGTGCGCGGCCTCGGCGTCTTCTGGTGCCTGGACCTGGTGAGCGACCAGGCGACGCGAGAGCCGTTGGCGCCGTACGGGTCTTCGAGCCCCGCCATGAACGAGGTGATCGCCGCGTGCAAGGCCAACGGGCTCATCCCGTTCGCCAACTTCAACCGGCTGCACGTGGTGCCGCCGTGCACGATCACACCGACGGAGGCCAAGGAGGGCCTGGCGGTGCTGGACGAGGCGCTGGCGGTAGCGGACCGGCACATGATGTGAGCTCGGATCAGCTCTCCCCCAGGGTCATGGTGCCGGTCGCTCCCGTGCACGTCGTCGGCCCGTTCTCCTGTCACAGGGTGCACGCGGTCGCGGGCACATCGCCCTACATGTTCGGTGCCGGTCCCGCGGAGTCGACCGCGCCCTGATCCAGACCGCGGCTCAGCAGCAGTGCGTTCGCCGCCGCCGCCGCCAGCACACCGATCGCTGCCAGCACGAAGACCGCTGAGGTGTCCCAGTACTCGATCACCAACCCCGCGACGACGGAGGCGATGCCGACATACACGTCGTAGAACGCGATCAGGGCGCCCATCGCAGCGCCTCGCTGAGCCGGTGCGACACGACCGACGACGAGGCTCGCGAGAGCCGGGAACGTGAGGGAGGACGCCGACCCGACCACGGCAGCGGCGCCCGCCACGACGACGGTGTCCTGTGTCCCGGCGATCACGAGCAGTCCGGAGGCCATCACCAGGAAGGCGAACGGGAGCGTGCGCTGGATGCCCGCGCGAGCGGCTAGTGGGACGACGACGAGTCGACCGAACAGGACGGCGAAGGAGAAGGCGGCTAGCGCCACTGGCCCCCCTCCCCCGGAGTCGTCCAGGTGCACGACGACGAACCCGACGATCGCCGCGTAGGCGAAGTTGCTCAGGCCGAGCACGCTGCCGGGTAGCGCCACTCCCCGGGGGAGCAGGGCCCTGATACCCCTGACGGCAGATCCACGCTCGTACCTGTCGCGAAGCCTCCCCGTCGCCACCGCCAGAGCGAGACTCGTGATGCTCACGGCGACCCCCACCTGCCGGATGTCGACCAGGGCTCCGGCCAGGGGTCCGAGGGCGTAGCCGCCCCAGAGCCCCGCCCCCAACCACGAGAGCGCCTGCGGGCGTCGTGACTCGGGCGTTCGATCGAGCACCCAGGCCGACGCGGCCGTGTAGACGAGGGCATCGGCGAAGCCGTGCAGTCCCCGCGCCAGCCCGATTCCCGGCACGGTCGGCGGGAGTGCGAAGAGCACCCCCGCCAACCCGGAGACCAGCAGGCCGGCGCGGAGCGTGACGACCCGGCCACGCCGATCCGTGCTCGGACCTGCGATCAGGCGCCCTGCCAGGGCTGCCAGCGGGAAGACACCCAGGACGAGGCCCAGGGAGCTCCCACTACCTCCCGTTCGGTCGATCGCCGCCGGGAGCGTCGGCAAGCTCGCCCCGACGCCCAGGGAGAAGGCGAACAGCACCACGACCACCGGCCACGTCCGCTCACCCGATGCAGGTGGCGCGGCGGGTGAAGGCGTCGGCTCCAGCACGGCAGATGCAGGGGCTCGTCAGGCGTGCATCGCGGGTTCGTGGTCGGCGTGACCGATCGGCTCGAGCTGGAAGGTGCAGTGGTCGACGTCGAAGTGACCTCTGAGGCAGTCCGCCAGGTTGTCCAGCGTGGCGCACTCCAGGTCGTGGTCGATCTGCTCGGCACTCAGCACGATGTGCGCCGACAGGACCGGAACGCCGCTCGTGATCGTCCACGCATGCAGGTCGTGCACGTCGACGACCCCCGGCAGTCCCCTGATGTGGTCCCTCACCTCCACGAGGTCCACGTCGCGCGGGGTCGCCTCCATCAGTACGTCGGCGACGTCACGCAGGAGCGACACGGCGCGCGGCAAGATCATGAGACCGATCGCGAACGAGGCGATCGCGTCGGCGCGGAGGAAGCCGGTCGTGGCGATCACGATGGCCGCGATGATGACGGCGCCGGACCCCAGCAGGTCACCGAGGACCTCGAGGTAGGCGCCCCGCATGTTCAGGCTCTCGCCTCTGCCCCGCGCCAGGATGAGCAGCGAGATGGCGTTGGCCAGGGCACCGACGACCGCGACCCACAGCATCAGCGTGGAGTCCACCTCCGGTGTTGAGCTCCACCGCAGGAACGCCTCGCGGATCACCAGGACGCCTACCGTGCAGAGGATCACGGCGTTCCCGAGGGCGGCCAGGATCTCGGCCCGCTGCCATCCGAAGGTCCTGGCGTCGGTCGCCGGACGCATCGCCAACGAGGCTGCCAGCAGGGCGATCCCCACTCCTGTCGCGTCGGTGAGCATGTGCCCGGCGTCGGCCAGCAGAGCCAGCGAGCCCGACAGCCACGCACCGATGGCCTGGACGACCATGACACCGAGCGTGATGCACAGCACCGCGACAAGTCGCCGGCGGTTGCGACCGGTCGCGGTCAGGCCGTGGGAGTGGTCGTGTCCGTGGCCGTGGCCCTTTCGCCGGCCCGGCTCTCCGTGGTGTCCGTCGTGATCGGACGTGCCCACCGTCGTCACCCGTCCTTCTGAGGCTGCTCGGCCCCGGACCGTGGTCCGCGGATCGCGAGCACCTTGGTTTCGGTCAGCTCGTGGATGACGCTCGCGACGCCCTCACGCCCGATGCCGGACCGCTTGAAGCCGCCGAAGGGCATGGCGTCGACGCGGAAGTCCGAGCTCTCGTTCACCATCACAGCTCCAACCCGAAGACGCCTCGCGACGTCCAACGCGACCGACACGTTGCTCGTGAAGACACCTGACTGGAGCCCTGTGTCCACGGCGTTCGCCGAATCGATGGCCGCGTCCAGGTCGTCGAAGGGCTCCAGCATGACAACGGGACCGAAGATCTCGTCCGATCGCAGCGAAGCACTCTCGGGCACCCCTGTGAGAACGGCCGGGGTGACGAAGGCGCCGCGCCGCTGTCCGCCCGTGTGCAGCACCGCCCCACCCGCTACCGCGTCGTCGATGCAGAGCCTCACCCGTTCGGCCTCCACCTCGGTGATCAAAGGGCCCACGTCCGTCCCGGGGTCCTGCTTGCTCCCCACGACGAGGGCCCGGGCGCCTCGGACCACGCGCTCGAGGACGTCGGCGTAGATGGCCCGGGCCACGAAGACCCGCTGCACCGACAGGCAGTTCTGTCCTGCAGTCCCGAAGGCTCCGGCGACGACGGACTCCGCCACCTCCGCGGGATCAGCATCGCTGCACGCGATCAGTGCGTTGTTCCCCCCCAGCTCCATCAGCAGCTTTCGTGCGGGGCCACCCGCTGCGATGCGATCGGCCGTGGTGGGTCCGCCCGTGAAGGAGACGACGTCGACGCGACGATCGGCGACCAGAACGGGGCCCGCCTCACCGCCTGCGACCACTGCCAACAGCTCGGGCGGGACGCCGCACTCCAGCAGCACCTCCACGAGGGCGAACGCGGTGAGCGGCGTCGTCTGTGCCGGCTTGAGCACCACCGCGTTCCCTGCCATGAGGGCTGGGCCGAGCTTGTGCGCCACGAGGTTCAACGGGTCGTTGAACGGGGTGATCGCGGCGACGACGCCGATGGGCTCACGGGTGAACCACCCGGTCCACCCCTCCCCCCTCGGGGTGTCGTCGAAGGGCACGGTCTCGCCCACCAGCTGTGTTGAGGCTCGGGCCGACAGGCGCAACGTCTCCACAGCGCGGCCGACCTCGCGCCTGGCTTCGGACACCGTCTTGCATCCCTCCGTCGAGATCAGTGCGGTGAAGCGGTCGGTCAGGGCTTCGACGCGTGCCGCCGCAACCTCCAGCACCTCGCGGCGCCGCCACACCGGCCACGGCGCCGCCATCCACCGCGCGGCGACGTAGGCGACCGCACGGCGCACCTCGTCCGGCGTGGCGTCCATCACCTCGCCCACCACGCGGTCGCTCTCGGGGTCGCGCACCAGCAGCGTGCGCGCACCGTGCTGCCACACTCCTTCCCAGAAGCCTCCGGCCGGCGGATGCCACGGCTGCGTGGACGACGCCTGGGGCTTCTCGCTGACGATGGTCATTCCGTCCTCCCGTCGGAATCGCTGCACAGCGCAGCGCGTGCCTCTTCCCATCGGTGGCAGCGGACCTCGTGTCCTGGACGGGTCACCTGCAGGGGCGGCAACGTCGTCCGACACAGATCCACCGCCAGCGGACATCGTGTGTTGAACCTGCAGCCCTCCGGCGGGTGGATCGGTGAGGGCGGCTCGCCGGTGGCGACGACATCCGGCGCGTGGTCGGCGTCCACCACCTCGGCGGCGGCCAGAAGGGCGATCGTGTAGGGGTGCACCGCGCCGTCGAAGAGGTCGTCGCGAGCGGCGACTTCGACGATCTGGCCCAGGTACATCACCGCCACACGGTCGCTGACGAAGCGCACGACCCGCAGGTCGTGGGAGATCATCACCATCGTGAGGTGATGCTCCTGCTGGAGTGCGCCCAGCAGGTTGAGGACCTTGGCCTGTACGGAGGCGTCCAGTGCCGACGTGGGCTCGTCGCAGACGAGAAGCTTGGGCTGGAGCAGCAGCGCACGGGCGATGCCCACTCGCTGCAGCTGCCCGCCGGAGCACTCGCCGGGGTAGCGGGCGAGGTAGGTGTCGTCGAGCCCGACCTCGAGCAGACCGGCCGAGACGCGGACCCGCCTCTCGCGCCTGGTCCCTATCCCGTGCTGGTTCAGCACGGTCAGAAGGCTCTCCCCGATGGTCATCCGCGGGTCCATCGCGGCGTGCGGGTCCTGGAACACGAGCTGGGCCTTCCGCCGGAGCTGCTTCGTGGCCGCCCCCTTGAGGCCTGCGACATCCGTGCCGTCGACGTGCACCGTGCCGGAGTCCGCCCGGATGAGCCTCAGCACGAGCCGCGCCAACGTGCTCTTCCCCGACCCCGACTCACCCACGAGGCCGAGCACCTCACCACTGGAGATCCTCAGCGAGACGCCGTCGACGGAGTGGACGTACTCCCGCTGACCCACCAGGTTCCTGCGCGGCAGGGGGAAGTGCTTGACGACGTCTTCGAGCACCACCATGTCGCTCGAGAGGGTCTCCACGACAGCGGGCTCCACCTTGACCGCGCTCATGCCGAGCTCCTCGTCGCGATGGTGGCCCAGCATCTCGACGTGTGGGCGTCACCGTCACCGCACGTCTCGAGTCCGGGCTCCTGGTTGTCGCACTGCTGATCGACGTGCGCCGCCTCGGCGACGAGACAACGTGGACGGAAACGGCATCCCCGGATGATCTGCCGCGAGGAGGTGACGTCGCCGGGGATGACGTACAGGGATCCCTGGTCGTCCGGCTCAAGGAGTGAGCACTGGATCAGCGCGCGCGTGTAGGGGTGCTTCGGCGCGTGGAGGATCTCGTCCGTCCTCCCCTCCTCGACGACGCGGCCCGCGTACATGACGACGATTCGGTCGGCAATGGACGACACGACGCCGAGATCGTGCGAGATGAACAGGACCGACATGCCCAGTTCTGCCCTCTTCGCGGCGAGGAGCCGCAGGATCTGCACCTCGACCGTGACGTCGAGAGAGGTGGTCGGCTCGTCGGCAATGAGGAGCTCGGGCTGTCCGGCCAGCGCCATGGCGATCATCACACGCTGCGCTATCCCACCGGAGAGCTGGTGGGCGTACGACTTCGCGCGTCGCTCCGGCTCGGCGATCCCCACGTCTACGAGCAGCTCGAGCACACGACCGCGAGCCTCGGAACGCCCCAGGCCCAGGTGCCGCCGGAGCGGCTCGGCCACCTGGGCCCCGACGGAGGAGGTGGGGTCGAGCATCCGCCGCGGCTGCTGGAACAGCATGCTGACGTGCCCCCCACGCACCGCGTTCATCTGCTTCTCGGATGCGTGCAGCAGGTCGACGTCGCCGAGCCGGATCGTCGCCGCGGTCAGCCGGCCACCCCGAGGAAGCAGCCGCATCACCGACAGGGCCGTCATGCTCTTGCCCGAACCGGACTCCCCCACGAGCGCGACGACCTCACCGGTCCCGACACTCAGCGACACGTCGTCAAGGACCTTGGGCGCGCCGGACGGACCGAAGTGGACGCTGAGGTTCGCGACCTCCAGCACGTCACTCATCCCGGCCTCCTGCATCCGGCACGGGGGTGCCGTGTCCCCGCAAGGTCGTGAGCGCGGTGTGCAGGTGTGCCTCGAGCTCGTCGACGAGCCCGAGGCGGTCGCCCGACACGAGGAACTCGAAGATGCGCGTGTGTTCCTCGAGGTAGTCAGCGCGCCCTTCGTACGTCCCCACCAGGAGGTTGAGGCCGAGGCGCGTCTCGCCGGCCAGCGACATGTGCATCCGCAGCAACCGCGGGCTCCCCGCCGCCGAGACGATGATCTCGTGGAAGCGCAGGTCCGCACCGGCGACGCCGCTCCAGTCCTGACGCTGGATCGCGAGCTCCATCTCACCGAGAGCCTGCTCGAGGCTGGCCGTCGCGGCCGCGGTGAGCCCACGGTCGATCAGGCGCATCATCGAGGCCCGCTCGATGGCCGACCGCGCGAAGTAGAGGTCGTCGAGATCCTCTGCCGTGAGGACGGGGACGAAGACGCCGCGATGGGGCTCGCTCACCAGGAGGCCCTCCTGGACAAGACGCTGCATCCCCTCTCGGACCGGACCGCGACTCGTCGAGAACCGCGCCGCCAGCTCCACCTCGTTCATCTGCGTCCCAGGCGGGTACGTGCCGTCGATGATGCGCTGCCGCACCTGTGAGGTGATGACCGACGACAGGGTGCGCTTGGGGACTCTCGGCCTGGTGCTGCGCCTCATCGGTTCCACGGTGTCTCCAGTCGAACGGTTGGTGGTCTGGCGGTCCGTCGAGTCGTCGTCATTCCTGGCGGCTCCTGCGCACGTTGATGCCCTGGCCGATGAGGGTCACGGCGAGGGCGGCGACGAAGATGGCCAGTCCCGGGTACAGGACGAGTCCTACCGCACGGGTCATGTAGGGCTGGCCGTCCGAGAGCATCGAACCCCAGTCCGAGGCCGGTGGCTGCACGCCGAGCCCCAGGAACGACAGGGCGCCCACGGTGATCAGCTTGTGTCCGAACCGCAGGGCTGCGTGGGCCAGCATCGGACTCAGCGCGTTCGGCAGGATGTGGCGGACGATGATGAAGGTCCGTGAGAAGCCCAGCGATTCGGCGGCCTCGATGAAGTCGCGGGAGTTGATCTCGAGGGCGAGCCCGCGTGCCAGCCGCGCGAACGGCGTCCACCCGCCGATGACAAGAGCAAGGATGAGGGTGCCGTAGCTGGGACCGAGGATCGCCACCAGGAAAAGCGCGACGATCATCTCCGGGAAGGCGAGGAGGATGTCGGACACGCGCATCACCAGCTCGTCGAAGGGGCCTCTGACCCGGGCGCTGACGATGCCAAGGGTCGTGCCGGCGACGGCGGAGATCACCAGGGTGATCGCCGCGATCGACACGGAGAACCTCCCGCCGTACAGCAGACGGGAGAGCACGTCCCTGCCGAGCTGGTCCGTACCGAGCAGGTGGTCTGCGCTCGGCGCGGCCAGCCGGTTGGCGAGGTCCTGTGTCTCCGGCGCGTACGGGGCGATCCACGGCGTCAGCAGCAGTGCCGCGACGATGACAAGGAACGTGGCCACGCCGATCCGCAGGCTCGGCGGCCAGGTCCGGACGTTCTCCCATCCACGCACTGCGGCCGAGCCGCGCATGGGGACGACGTCCTCCGTCCCGTCGAGAGCCTTGGACGCGGGGTTGTCAACGAGCGACATTGGCTGACCTCACCGTCGGGTTGATCAGGGCGTACAGGACGTCGGTCAGGGTGGTGATGATCACGGTGAGCGCGACGATGGCGACGATGGATGCCTGGATGACGGGGATGTCGCCGTTGGTCACCGCGTCGTACAGCAGCCTGCCCATGCCCGGGATGGCGAAGATGACCTCGACGACGACCGATCCTCCGAGCAGACCGGCGAGCCACACCGAGAAGAGAGTGATGACCGGCAGCAGCGCGTTGCGCACCCCATGACGCACCATCGCCTCGGCGAAGCTCAGGCCGCGGCTGCGGGCGGCTGTGATGTGGGGGGATTCCAGCACGTCGACCATCGAGGCACGGGTCACCTGCGTGAAGTAGCTCATCGGCCGCAGCGCGAGCGTGAGGCAGGGCAGGATCAGCGACTCCGGTCCGCGCCAGCCTGCCGACGGCAGGACGCCGAGGTTCAGGGCGAAGATCAGCACGAGGACTGGAGCCATCCAGTACTCCGGAATGGCCACGAAGCTCTGGGTCACCGTCGTGATCCCGGTGTCGACCGGCTTGCCGCGCTTGATCGCGGCGATGGAGCCCAGCGGCAGGGCGACCAGCAGGGCGAAGGCGAGTGCGGTCGCGGCCAGTACGGCCGTGACGGACAGGGCGCTGCCCATCATGTCGACCACATCGGTCCTGCTCGTGTAGGAGAGCCCGAGATCCCCTTGCAGTGCGTTGCTCAGCCACTGCCAGTACTGCTCGAGGATCGGGCGGTCGAGTCCGTACTCCACGCGCAGTCGTTCGACGACCTCCGGATCGAGGTTCAGCTCACCCGTGCGGGACCTCATGATCTTGCGGGCCGAGTCCCCCGGTGTGACATACGGAATCAGGAAGACGATGAAGGACACGACCAGGAGCGTCGTGACCAGTACCGCGAGACGACGGAGGAAGAAGATCACGTCGGTCTCCTCACCCAGGCAGTCACGTGCAGGGACACGACGTCAGCTACTTCACAAGGTCGACGAGGCGGTAGTAGGCACCGACCGGGGGTAGGAACCACGGCGGACCGAAGTGCCCGGGTACGGCGGGGAACGGGAGCCCGGCCCAGGTGTTCGCGGACGTCTCGCCCGCAAGCATCTGTGCCAGGACCTTGCCCATGTGCGTGGCCATCTGGACACCGTGCCCGCTGTACCCCAGTGAGTACAGGACCCCTTCCCGCTCGCCCGCGTGGACCATCTGGTCCATCGTCATGTCCACAAGGCCCCCCCAGCAGTAGTCGACCCGCGCCCGCCCAAGCTGAGGGAAGACGCGCGCCATGGCCTTCTGCAGGATCCTGCCGCTCTTGAGGTCCGAGCCCTGGCTCGACAGCGCGAACCGCGCACGGCCTCCGAACAGGAGGCGGTTGTCCGGCGTGATGCGGAAGTAGTACAGGAGGTTCTTGCTGTCGGACGCCATTCGCCGGTGGGGCAGTAGGGAGTCGACGACCGTCTGCCCGAGAGGTTCGGTAACGATGATGAAGCTGCCGATCGGTACCACCCTGCGACGCAGCCAGGGCGTGAGCGAGGACGTGTAGCCGCTCGTCGCAACCACCACCTGGTCGGCTCGTACGACGCCGTTCCGGGTCTGCACGTCGTGCTGCCGTCCCGACACCCGGCGGAGACCACTGACCTCGCAGTCCTCATGGATGGAGACGCCCCGTCCGGTTGCGGCTCGGGCCAGGCCAGCGCACAGCTCACCGACATGGACACCCGCCGCCAAGGGGTCGACCATCGCGCCGTGGTAGAAGTCGCTGCCGATCTCCGACCGGATTCTCCGCGCCGGAACGAGATCGACCTGGTAGCCCAGGTGGGCGTCGAGCAGCTCGGCCGACTTCTCGAAGGCCACGTAGTGCGACGGCTTGCAGGCGAGAGTGAGCTTGCCGGTCCGCGCGAAGTGGCAGCTGACACCCTCATCCGCCACGAGCTTCTCGACTGTGTCGATGGCGTCGTTGTACGCCCGGAACATCGTGCCGGCCGTCTCCTGACCGTACCGGGCCACTGCCGTGGGATAGGGGATGGCGAGGCCGGTGGTCGCCATCCCTCCGTTGCGGCCCGACGCGCCCCAGCCCACCGTGTGCGTGTCCAGCAGGACGACCTCGGCTCCCTGGCGTGCGAGGTGGACGGCCGTCGACAGACCGGTCAGCCCGGCGCCGATGATCGCAACGTCGGCCCGGTCCGGCAGGTCGCGACGTCGGAAGTCGCCGGCGGGCTCCGCCGTGTCCAGCCAGTAGGACTCGAGCTTCACGGTGCCTCCGTCCGCTACAGACCCAGCAGGTCCGCGAGCCCACCGAGGTCGGTGGTCTCGACGTACTCGTAGTGCGGGGCGGGCGGGTCGTAGCCCCGGTTCACGTACGCCTTGTGGGTGATCCCGAGGTCGAAGCAGGGGATGAGGTCGTACCAGACGTGCGATGTCACGTGGAGGATCTCGTCGTGCTCGCACCCGAGCTGGTGGAGCATGTACTCGAACCCCGCGAGGCGCGGCTTGTACGCGCCGACCTGCTCGGCCGTGAACACACGGTGGAAGTCCACCCCCAGCTGGTCGACGTTCCCTTGGAGCATCGCGTCCTCGGCGTTGGAGAGGATCACGAGCGGATAGGCCTCGGCCAGCCGGGAGAGCGCCTTGGGGACGTCAGGGTGCGGCCCCCAGGAGCCGACCGCCTCGATGATCGCCTGAACGTCGCCGTGCCGGAACTGGATCCTCCACCGGTTGCAGGTCCGCTGCCAGGAGTCCCGGAGCACATGGCGGTAGAGCTTGAACGGCCCGAGGACCTCATCCATCCGGTAGGTCCGGAAGTCGCGCAGGAAGGTGGCTGTGTCCTCCGGCGCCACGACCTCCGTGATCAGCGGGCGGACGGCCTCGGCCATCTGGAAGTTGGTCAACGTGCCGTAGCAGTCGAAGGTGAGGTACTTCGGTTCGTAGCCGTTCAGGTCCATCAGGTGGCGCCTTTCCGCTGTGTGGAGGTGGAAGTCGTCGGAACCGTCAGCCGCCGAGAGTGAGGTCGGCAGTGACCGCGTAGCGGGCGAGCGGGTCGTCGACGAAGTTCTGGACCTCGCTGCGGTACGCGGCTGTCGTCTGCTCGTGCACGAGGAACGCCGTGATCGCCTGGTCCTGCAGCAGCTCGGCGACCTGCGCATAGACGTCGTGTCGGTCCTCCGGCTCTGTCATCCCGTTCGCCGAGGCGATCAGCCCGTCGACTGCGGGGTCACAGAACTGGCTGATGTTGTAGCCGCCCTCGCAGGTGTAGTCGGCCTCGAGGAACCCGATCGGGTCGGCGATGTCTGTGAGGTGGTTGCGTGAGAGCAGCGCCAGGTCGTACGTGCCGTCCAGCAGAGCAGGCTCGATGGCTGCGTAGTCCGTGATCCGCACTGTGACCGTGACGCCGATCTCCGCCAGGTTGGCCTGGATGACGGCGGCGAGGTCGGCGAACTCTGTGCGCTCGGTGTATCCGAGGAGCTCGACGTTCAACTCCCCCGCGCCGTAGCCGGCACCGGCCAGCAACGCGGTGGCCTGCTCGACGTCCTGCGAGACCGGCTCGGTGTCCGGCGCCCACGGCTCGTTGGGGGCGAAGGGCCCGATGGCCGGCTCCACCGACCCGTCGTAGACGTTCGTGGCGATCGGCTCGAGGGCGAGCGCCAGGCGTACCGCTTGACGGACGTCGGGGTTGTCGAACGGAGCCTTCGAGTTGTTGAAGTAGAGACCCGAGGTGCGCGGCGTCGACTCCCGACTCACCTCGATGGCTGGGTCTGCCTCCAGATCCGGGACGCTGGTGGACGGGATGCCTAGTGCGATGTGGGACTCACCGGTCTGCACCTGGGTCGCACGGGTCGAGCCCTCGGGGATGAATCGAGCCTCGACCGTCGCGAGCGCCACGTCGCCACCCCAGTAGTCCTCGTTGCGCTCCAGGAGGATCGACTGGTTGGGCGTGATCTTGGTCGCGGTGAACGGGCCGGTGCAGTTGCCGATCGGGTCGACACCGGCCTCGGAGTAGGCGGCCGGCGCGAGGATCCCCGTGTTGGAGCTGGCCATCCGGAAGGGGACGAGCGAGCTCTCCTCGGGCGTGGTCACCCTGACGGTCGACTCGTCGACTGCCTCCACCGACGACACGACCGTGGGCCCAAACGCTCGGGCCGGGGCCTCGACGGCGAGCGCGGTGGTCAGGGCGGCGCTGACCTCGTCGGCCGTTACGGGCGTGCCGTCCTGGAACGTCACGCCGTCGCGCAGCGTGAAGTCCCAGGCGGTCGGCTCCGTCTGCGTCCACTCCGTAGCGAGGAGGGGTTCGAGCTCGCCGGCCACCTCGTCGTACCGGACGAGTGTCTCCATGCACCCGACCTGGGTGAGCACCTGGGCGTCGTCGGTCTCCAGTGCCCAGTTGGACCTCGGAGTGAACTGCAGGCTGATGACCAGGTCGTCGCCGCCTCCGGAGCCGCCGGACTCGGGGTCGGCGTCTTCTCCGGAGAAGCTGCACGCGCTCAGCGCGAGACACATGGACGAGACGAGGGATACGAACGGGACTGCGCGAGGGATGCTCATGAGGGAGACCACCGTCCAGAGGGGTCAGCGAGAGGGCGGGCCGACCGGCGTCACTCCAGGCTAGGGAGACGGCTGGAAGATTGTCAACAGTCAACGCCGAACTGAACTACGGTCGACACTTACGGAGCCTTTGGTGGTCCTCCCGGCGTCATGAGCGGCAGACGAGACATCGCAACACCTGTCGGCTCGATCTGGGCAATTCTGTTGCCGTACAAGCGATAAAGGCTTCTCACGCTGGCGCACGGAGAGCCGCGCGGCATCAACGTCGTGGCCACAAGGAGGAGCCCGACGTCTTCGATCTTGATTGTTGACAATCTTGACTGTCGTGGGGACGGCGAGTAGCGTGACCGACGCACGACCTTCCCCACGCTGCCCCCGCCGTTCACGTCAGACAGGACTCCGACCTCATGAGCCAGGAACAGCCGCTCACCACGAGCACCTCGGGTGCCCGCCGCGTCGACGGCACCGGCCACCCCCACCACCATCAGTCGGAACCCGAGCAGCACGGCCTTGACCCGGACGCGGGTAACGGCCACGGACACGGCGACCACAGGGACCACGGGGACCACGGACACGGGGACCACGGGGACCACGGGGACCACGGAGACCACGGGGACCACGGGGACCACGGGGACCACGGGCACGATCACGGGGACCACGACCATGACCACGGCTCCGGGGCGTGGGCGAAGATCAAGCACATGGTCGTGCCGCACTCGCACGACTCGAACGAGGCCATCCAGTCCGCCGAGGAGTCGAGCAGCCAGGGAATCCGGGCCGCCTGGATCGGTCTGGCCGGGATGGGTGCCACCGCGGTCCTGCAGATGTTCATCGTCGCGATCTCTGGCTCCATCGCGCTACTGGCCGACACCCTGCACAACGTCGGGCACGCAGCGACCACGATCCCGCTGGTGATCGCCTTCCGGATCGGCCAGCGCGCCGCCAGCAAGAAGTACAGCTACGGCTACCGTCGAGCTGAGGACCTGGTCGGCCTCTTCATCTCCCTCATCATCGCCCTGTCCGCGGCCCTCATCATCTGGGAGTCCGTCGACGCCCTGGTCAACCCGCGGGAGCTGACCAACCTGTGGTGGGTCTTCGCAGCCGGCTTCATCGGTGCCGCAGGCAACGAGCTGGTGGCGATCTATCGGATCCGGACCGGCCGCCGGATCGGCTCCGCAGCGCTGATCGCCGAGGGCCAGCACGCTCGGGCAGACGGCTTGACCTCGATCGCCGTGGTGATCGGCGTTCTCGGGGTCTGGGCCGGCTTCCCGCAGGCCGACGCAATCATCGGGTTCTTCATCGCGGCCGCCATCCTGTGGATCCTCATCAGCTCGCTGAGGACGACGACCCGCCGACTGATGGACGGAGTCGACGACGGGGTGATCGACCAGATGACCCGCGTCATCGCCGCCGTGCCGGGCGTGGTCAGCGTCGGCAGGGTCCGGGCCCGCTGGAGCGGTCACCGCATGGAGGCAGATGCGAACGTCGCTGTCGACTCGCGGCTGACCGTCCTGGAGAGCCACGCGGTCGCGGAGCAGGTGGAGCACGAGGTGCTGCACAACGTCGCCCACGTCGAGAACCTCGTCGTGCACATCAACCCCGTCGTCGATGGCCGCGAGCCGGAGGAGCTGCACGACCTGACCAGCCACCACACGAGCGCCGAGGCCCGACAGGCATACCTGGCTCGGCGCCGGCCGACCGTCTCGGCCTGAGGCACCCATCAGCGAACCCGTCACGCACCAGGAGCGAGGCTGTGACAGACCGACCCGGATTCACCATCAGGCCGCTGACCCCAGCGGACCTGGAACAGGCCCAGGCGGTGATGTACCGCTCGGTGAGAGAGGACTTCGGTAGCGAGCGCGACCCGCGCATCCACGCCGACATCGACGACCTCTTGGGGTGCTACGAGAGGCCGGGCGGTCCGTTCATGCTCGTAGCGGAGGACGACGCCACCGGTGCGGTCATCGCGACCGGGGGTATCCGCGGAGGGTCGCTGAAGGAAGGGCTGAGCCCCGAGCACCTCGTCCAGAGGTACGGGGACGGCCGCACGGGGCAGATCGTCAGGGTGTACGTCCAGCGGGAGGAGCGTCGGCGTGGGGTCGCCAGGGCCATCGTCCGGGAGGTCCTCGGCCGCGCCCGGAGGGAGGGCCACTACGACCGGATCGCCCTCCACACCTTCCTGCACTCCCCCGGCGCAGTCGCCTTCTGGACCTCGACGGGCGCAACGCTCGTCGAGGACGACACCGACGGCCCCTCGAACGCCATGTTCTTCGAGTACGTGGCGACCGGTGCCTCCGGCACACAGCGCCTGCACGCAGCCACGACCACAATAGACAGAAAGAGAACCCCGCTATGACCAAGCGTCGCGACCTGTTCATCTTCGTCGCCCATCCCGACAAGGCCGACGAGGCTCGCTCCTACCTGAGCCACTGGCTCCGCGAGCTCGACGGTCACCCGGGCTACCTCGGTGGTGCCGTCCTCAAGGAGTCCGCCGGCGAGCTGTTCGACAACACCCTCGTCCTCGCCCTCGACTTCGAGTCCACCGAGGCCGCCCGCGCCCTCTGGCCGAAGATCGAGAACACCGTCAACCCGCTCTACCCCGACGACAAGAGCGACGCGAGCCCCGACCAGGGCACGGCCTTCTACGACGGGACGCAGGACTCGGTGAAGGCGGGTGCCCCGCTGCCCCTGACGTTCTCCCGGGGCAACGGGCTCCTTGCTCGGATGCTGCACATCCACGCCGAGGCAGTCGACGAGTTCGCCACCACCAGCTGATGTCCACACGCCCGGGGTAGCCCCGCGTCTAGCGGTGGCCTCCCCGGACGACCGATCAGAGCCAGGAGACCTACATGCCCGCCGTCGGACCCCTGTGGCACCCCCAGACCTACCTGCCGAACGTGCCCGACGAGCGGCTCGTCATCGCGTCCGGCGATGGGGCATGGGTCGTCACCGAGCAGGGACAGCGTCTGCTGGACCTCCCGGCCGGGCTCTGGCACGCGAACATCGGCCACGGGCGCGAGCGCATGGCCCAGGCCGCCTTCCAGCAGATGCGCACCCTCGAGACCTATCACCTGTTCGGCGCTCACGCGACGCGCCCGGCGCTCGACCTCGCCGAGCGTCTGTCGCACCTCGTACCCATCCAGGATGCGTCGATCTTCTTCACGTCGGGTGGCTCGGACTCCATCGACACCGCCTGCAAGCTCGCCCGTCGGTACTGGCAGGTCGTCGGCCGGCACAGCAAGAAGATCGTGCTGAGCCGGGACGGCGGCTACCACGGCCTGCACGGCTTCGGCACAAGCATCGCGGGCCTGGACTTCAACCGTGAGGGCTACGGAACGGACTCCCTGATCCCCCAGACGGCCCGCATCCCGCGCGATGACCTCTACGCCACCGAGGCCGCGATCCAGCGGATCGGTGCCGACAACGTCGCCGCCGTCGTGGTGGAACCGGTGATCGGGACCGGCGGTGTTTTCCCCAACCCCCGGGTACCTGGCCGAGCTGCGCAGCCTGACCGAGCGGTACGACATCCTGCTCGTCGCCGACGAGGTGATCACAGGCTTCGGTCGAACCGGTGCCTGGTTCGCCTGCGACCGCTGGGACATCGAGCCCGACATGATCACCATGGCCAAGGGCCTGACATCGGGGTACCTGCCCCTCGGCGCCGTCGCCATCTCACCGCGGATCGGTGAGCCGTTCGCGACCGGTCCGGACGCTCCCATGTTCCGCCACGGGCTCACCTACTCGGGACACGCCACGGCGTGTGCCGTCGCATCGGTCAACCTTGACATCCTGGAAGAGGAGAACCTCGTCGAGACCGTGCGAACCCTCGAGCCGGTGCTGGAGACGGCGGTCAAGGCGCTTGACGACTCACCAGTGGTCCACGAGGTGCGTTCGGTCGGTCTCCTGGCCGGCATCCAGCTGGTCCCACAGATCGACGGGGGGGCGGTGGTTCGGGGCCTCCGTGACCGCGGCGTGCTGACCCGGCTCATCACCGACAACACGCTGCACGTCTGCCCCCCGTTCGTCGTGACCGCGACGGAGCTCGAGACAGCGATCGCCAGCATCTGCGACCACCTCGCGACCCTCGAAGGGAGCCTCTGACATGGGAACCGTCACGTCGACTCGCCCGGCGTCAGACCGGAGCGAGCCTCTGGCGGACCTGCCGAGGGGACTGCTAACCACCACCTGGCGCGAAGCGGCACACGGTCGCACCTTCGGCGTCGTCGACCCGTCGACGGGCAAGGAGTGCGCCCGGGTCGCGGACGCGGGCGAGGACGACGGGCTCCTGGCCCTCGACGTCGCGGCACGAACGCAGGGCGCCTGGGCCCGCACGTCTCCGCGCGAGCGGGCTGACGTGCTGCACCAGGCGTACGCCCTGATGCACGAGCGTCGCGAGGCCCTGGCGCAGCTGATCACCCTCGAGGTGGGCAAGACGCTCGCCGAAGCGCGCGGCGAGGTCGACTACGCCGCGGACTACGTGCGCTGGTACGCGGAGGAGGCGGTTCGGCCAGCCGGCCGGTCAACCACGGCACCCGACGGCAGCTCCCAGATCCTGACGGTGGCAGAGCCAGTCGGACCGTGCCTGCTGATCACCCCCTGGAACGTGCCGCTGGCGATGGCCACACGAAAGGTGGCGCCCGCGCTGGCGGCCGGCTGCACGGCCATCCTCAAGCCGTCCGACCTCACCCCGCTCTCGTCGATCGCCTTCGCCCAGCTGCTCCTCGACGCCGGATCCCCACCGGGCGTTCTCACACTGCTCACCACCACGTCGGCGCCCGAGGTGTGTGCGCGCATCATGGTCGACGATCGGCTGCGCAAGGTCTCCTTTACGGGGTCGACGGCAGTCGGTCGGCAGCTGCTGCGCCAAGCCGGTGACCGCGTGCTGCGCACCTCGATGGAGCTCGGTGGCAACGCGCCGTTCATCGTGTTCGACGATGCCGACATCGGGCTCGCGGTGGATCAGGCGATGATCGCCAAGATGCGGCTCGGTGGGCAGTCCTGCGTCGCAGCGAATCGCTTCCTCGTGCAGGAGGGGATCGCCGACCGGTTCGTCGCCGAGCTCGGACGCCGGCTCGAAGCCGTGCGTGTCGGACCGGGGGACGCCGACGACGTCGACCTGGGCCCGCTCGTGGACGAGCGTGCTGTCGTCAAGGCGACCCGCCTCGTGGAGGACGCACTCGCCCGGGGCGCCACCCTCGTCGCGCGCGCCCCCCTGCCACCTCCTGACGGCGGGAGCTACTTCGCCCCGACGGTTCTCGACGAGGTCCCCCCGGACGCCGCGATCATGGGCGAGGAGGTCTTCGCCCCGGTCGCAGCCGTCTCGCGATTCACCTCCGAGGATGAGGCGGTGACACGGGCCAACGACACCGAGCACGGCCTCGTGGCGTATGTGATCACCACCGACCTGCAGCGTGCCCACCGTGTCGCCGGCCGGCTGGAGACCGGGATGGTTGGCATCAACCGTGGGCTGGTCTCGAACGTCGCCGCACCCTTCGGGGGCATCAAGCAGTCGGGCCTGGGACGGGAGGGTGGTCCAGAGGGCCTGACGGAGTACCAACACCTCAAGTACTTGTCCGTACCGGGCTTCCACACGTGAGCTGGCAACGAGAGGCTGACGTCGTGGTGGTCGTCCGATGATGTCGCCGACCGAGATCCGCCGCGCCATCCACCGGCGGCCCGAACTCGGCTTCACGGAGATAGAAACCAGCGCCTTCGTGATGCGGGAGCTCGCTGGCGTCGCGGACCATCTCGCGCACGGCCGGCAGGTGTGCGACGTGCGAGGCCTGGCCGGGTTGCCCACGGAGGCCGAGCTCGGCCAGGCTCGTGCGCGTGCCGTCCGGGCAGGGGTCCCCGGCGACCTCGTCGACGAGCTCGGCCACGGCGCGACGGGAGTGGTCGCGACCATCGCGGGATCCGCCCCCGGTCCCACGGTCGGCCTACGCCTCGACATGGACGGTCTTCCGCTGCACGAGCACCCCGGGCGGGACCACCTGCCGTCGCGTGAGGGCTTCTCGTCCGAGTACGCGGGGCTGATGCACGCGTGCGGTCATGACGGCCACGTCGCCATCGGCATCGAGCTCGGACGGCGTCTCGCCGCCGACCGAGCCTTCCCCGGTGAGGTCCGCCTAGTGTTCCAACCGGCGGAGGAAGGCGTCCGTGGAGCGCGGTCCATGCTCGCCGCCGGTGTCGCTCAGGACATAGACGTCATGCTCGGCCTGCACCTCGGCCTCGGCCTGCCGCTCGGCACGGTCGCCGCTGCGGTCCACGGGGTGATGGCCACCGAGAAGTGGCGTGTGGCTCTCACGGGTCGATCCGCGCACGCCGCCCTGGCACCGCACGAGGGACGTCACGCGCTCCTGGGAGCGGCTGCAGCGGTGCTGGCGCTGCACGCGCTGCCCGCTTTCCCCGAGGCGACGACGCGAGTCAACGTGGGCCGCCTGGTCGCAGGGACGGCGGCGAACATCGTTCCGGAGCGGGCCGTTCTCGAGTGTGAGCTGCGCGCAGACGACGACGCCGTGCTCGCCGACCTCGTGGGGCGTGCCCGTGCCGTGGTCGAGGGTGCAGCCGCGATGCACGGCCTGGACGTCGCCGTCGACGTGACCGGCGCGGCGGCGGTGGCTCGGTGCGACGACGCCGTGGTCGACGTCATGCGCACGGTCGCCGCCACCGTCCTCGGCATCGACGACGTGCGGCGTACCGCCCCGATGACGGCCAGCGATGACGTGACGCTGTTCATGGCCGACGTCCAGGACCGGGACGGCCTGGCCACGCTCGCTCTCGTGGGAGGGTCGAGTCCTGCGCCCCACCACCACCCGCGCTTCGACGTCGACGAGCGGGCTCTCGGCATCGCGGTCGACTGGTTGGACAAGACCATCCGGGAGGGGATCTCGTGAACGAGAGGCCGGGAGCCACTGCCCGCATCGCGCTCATCCCCGGAGACGGGATCGGCAGCGAGGTGATGGACTCAGCACGCGCCGTCCTTGAGGAGCTCGATGTCTCCTTCACCTACACGGCCTTCGACTGGTCATGTCGCCGCTACCTCGAGCACGGCGCGATGATGCCAACCGACGGGCTTGCTCGCCTGGCCGAGCACGACGCGATCCTGCTGGGGGCGGTGGGCTGGCCGGGCGTGCCTGACCACACCTCGCTGTGGGGGCTGCTCATCCCGATCCGCAGGGCGTTCCAGCAGTACGTCAACCTGCGACCCGTACGGGCGCTCCAGGGTGTTCCCTCACCTCTGCGCGACGACCTGGCTCGCGGCGTCGACATGCTCATCGTCCGCGAAAACTCCGAGGGCGAGTACAGCGAGATCGGAGGACGTTTCGGCCAGGGCACCCCCCAGGAGTTCGCGAGCCAGCAGGCCACGTTCACTCGAACCGGCATCGAGCGTATCGCGCGGTACGCCGCCGAGCAGGCGGTAGCCCGGAGTGGAAAGGTCACCGCCGCAACCAAGTCCAACGGAATCATCCACACCATGCCCTTCTGGGACGAGGTCGTGCAGGACGTGATGGACGACCACCCGGTGATGCTCCATCTCGAGCACGTCGACGCGCTCGCGGCGAGGATGGTGATGTCACCGGCCTCCCTGGACGTCGTCCTGGGGAGCAACCTGTTCGGGGACATTCTCAGCGACCTGGCCGCAGGAGTCTGCGGCAGCATCGGGATCGCGCCGTCGGCAAACATCGACCCGACGAGGCGCTTCCCCTCCATGTTCGAGCCGGTGCACGGTTCGGCGCCCGACATCGCGGGACGGGGCCTGGCCAACCCGGTCGGGATGCTGTGGTCTGTCGTCATGCTCCTCGAGCATCTCGGCCGGGAGGGCGAGAGCGCACGCCTCATGTCCGCGATGGAGACCACTCTGCGCGATCCCGCCACGCGCACACCGGACATCGGGGGAACTGCCGACACCCGTGCGGTAACCAAGGCCGTCGTGGCGGAGCTACGAGGAGAAGGACGGTTCTCATGACCCGAGACGGCGACGTGGCGGTGATCGGCTTGGGCTCGATCGGCAGCATGGCGCTCTGGCGCCTTGCCGAACGGGGTGTCGACGCCCACGGCTACGAGAGGTTCGGCGTGGGGCACCACCGCGGGGCGGCCGGCGGGCAGAGCAGACGATTCTCCTCGCTCAGCCTGCGCGACCTGCGCAGCACACCGCTCGCCCTGGACGCACTGGACATGTGGCATAGGCTCGAGAAAGCCTCTGGCAGAGATCTTCTCACCCTCACCGGGGGATTGGTGCTCGGACCGCAGGGCACACCCGCACTAGCGATAGCAAGTCGGTCGGCCGTCGAGAGCGACCTTGAACATGAGCATCTCGACGCCGATGCGCTTCGACATCGCTTTCCCCAGCACACCGTGAGCGACGGTGACGTCGGTCTCGTCGACCGACTCAGCGGGTTCGTCCGGCCTGAGCTCAGCGTCGTCACGGCGACCGAGGTTGCTCGTGCGGCAGGTGCCACCGTCCACGACTACACGCGCGTCGTGGGCGTCGAGCCGGATGGCGATGGAGTGGTCGTCCGGCTGCACACTGGAGAGCGTCGATATCGCGCAGCCATCCTGGCACCAGGTGCGTGGGCAGCCCAGATGGTACCTGTGGTCGGCCAGAGCGTGGTCCCAAGACGTCTGGTCCAAGCCTGGTACGTCCCCCGTGACGTCAGCGCTTACGCTCCCGAGAAGTTCCCCGTCTTCGAGCGGGTTGGCGACATCAACGCCTACGGCTTCCCGACTCTCGACGGCGCCACGATCAAGGTGGCGGTATACACGCGTACCCATCCCGTGGTCGACGACGTCGAGCACGTGGACACGACGATCAGCCTGGATGACGTCCGGGCCATGCGGGATGAGATCCTCCAGTTCCTCACGGGCCTCAGTCCGGACCCGGTGACGCTCTCACTGCACATCGAGGGCTACACGGATGACGCCGCTCCGATCGTCGGCGAACTGCCGGGACTCCCGGGCGTCTGGACGGCGTGCGGGTTCTCGGGGTCGGGCTTCAAGTTCGCGCCGACGATGGGCGACATCGTCGCCGACCTGCTGATCGAGGGTGGGACCGACCGCGACATCGCGCACATGAGCCCCGACCGCATGCGTGCGGCACAGCCGCAGGGCAGCGCCTGACTCAGGCGCCACCGGCTCGTTGTGCCGCGTCGGTCGCGATGGAACGACGAGTGGGCGCGCGGCTCGGTCGGGCGGACGTCATCGCCCCTGTCACGGCGACGTCGCCGGGCTCAGGTCTGACGGCCACGTCCACACCCTCCGGACGATCACACCCAGCAGCACCACCTCGACCGCACTCCCCGCGAGGTAGTACACCCAGTCCTCGCCGATGCAGGACACGACGATGCTGACCGCGTAGAGGGTGCCGACGACGATGTTGACGGTCCGGTTGAGTCGCGGTCGGAGGACGAGTGAGAGGACCACCATCAGGACCGGCAGCAGGATGTAGACCAGGGTCCCGGTGAGGAAGACCTGGTTCACGGTGAACGCCGTGCCCTCTACCCGGCCCTCGAGCGCGGCCTCGAGGACGTCGGCGCGGTAGAACGCGAAGATGTCGACGTAGGCGAAGACGAACAGCATCGCGATCCACAGGGCCGACAGCACGAGCTTCACGTCGACGGGGGAATCCCGGTACTGGCTGGGTGACGTCGTCCTCATCAGAGGCCTCTCCTCGGTGGGCTGCGGGATCCCAGCGTGACCACCTCGGGTCCTGCGCACATCAGCGTCACGTCCAGTGTTGACCTAGCCGATCGGCCAGCGGTGGGACGGCCTTTCGGGGGGCCCGCCCCGTGGACCCCTGTGCCTACGCTGGGCTCGTGACGACACCCCTCGACCGGTTCCGGGCGGAGCCAGACGTCACGCAGACCGGGGCACGCGCGTTGCCGGACTGGTTGCTCGCTGTCGGGGTCGCCGCGACGGCGGTCGCAGAGGCTGTCGTCCGCGACGACATGGTGTGGCCGGCGGTCGGCGTGCTGTTGGGCCTGACAGTGGCCGTGACGATGCTGTGGCGGCGGACCCACCCGCTGGCCGCGGTGGCCGTCGGGTTCGGCGGGTTCGCCGTGGTGGACCTGGCGTCGATCGTGTGGGCCGACCGACCGTTCTTCCTGTACGCCGGCGGGTTCGTCGTGGTGCTCGTGTTCTCGCTGTTCAGGTGGGGGACGAGCCGACAGGCCGTGATCGGGTCCGTCGTCGCCCTGACCGAGTGGGTCGTGAGCGTGACAACCGATGTCACCGGCGTCACCGACGCCCTCGGTGGTCTCGCGGTCCTGCTCCTGGCCGCCGCGGTGGGCATGACGATCCGCTACCGGCGCATCGTCGGGAGCCAGCAGCTCGAGCAGGTCAGGTCCGACGAGCGGGAGATGCTGGCCCGCGAGCTGCACGACACCGTTGCCCACCACGTCTCCGCCATCGCGATCCAGGCGCAGGCCGGCCGGGTTCTCGTACGGTCGCACGACCTGCCTGGAGCCGGCGAGGCTCTGGCGGTGATCGAGAACGAGGCGTCGCTCACCTTGGCCGAGATGCGATCGGTGGTCACGACTCTGCGCCGACGAGGCGAGTCGCTACCTGGCCTCGCGGAGCACGGTGTGGCTGACCTCGAGGCCCTCGCCACGTCGGACGGAGCCCACGGCCCGCGGGTCGAGGTCGAACGCAGCGGCGACCTCGCAGACCTGCGACCGGCCGTCCAGACAGCGCTCTATCGTGTAGCCCAGGAGTCGATCACGAACGCTGTGCGTCACGCTCGCCACGCGTCCCAGGTGCGCGTCCTGCTGACCGGAGACACGGAGTCCGTGCGCCTGACGGTCACCGACGACGGAGAGCACGGACTGCCGGCCCTGCGCTGGCCCGGTCACGGCCTCGTGGGGATGTCCGAACGCGTGACGCTTCTCGGTGGCACCCTCGACGCCGGACCACTCCCCGAACGGGGCTGGACCGTCCGGACGACGATCCCGCGCAACGGACACCGCGCATGACCCTCCGCGTCCTCGTCGCCGACGACCAGGAGATCATCCGCGCGGGGCTGGCCACGATCCTCAACGGGCAACCCGGGATCGAGGTGGTCGCCCAGGCCGCCGACGGCCGCGAGGCGGTGGCGCTCGCCCGCCGGCTGCGGCCCGACGTGTGCCTGCTCGACATCCGCATGCCGCACCTCGACGGCGTGGAGGCGACCCGGCTGCTCGCCGGTCCCGACGTCGACGAGCCGCTCGCTGTCGTCGTCATCACGACGTTCGACACGGACGAGCACGTGACCGGCGCGTTGCGAGCGGGCGCCCGGGGTTTCCTCCTCAAGGACGCCGGCCCGGACCTCCTGGCCCAGGCCGTCCACGCCGCCGCCGAGGGGGACGCGCTGATCGCCCCCAGCATCACCGCGCGGTTGCTGGCCACCTTCGCCGCCTCGGCCCCGTCGACACCCGCTCAACCCGTCGTGCCGCTGACCGACCGGGAGGAGCAGGTCGCCGTCACCGTCGCCAGGGGCCGGACCAACGCCGAGATCGCCGACGAGCTCCACATCAGCCTCAGCACGGTGAAGTTCCACCTCGCGAGCCTGATGAGCAAGATCGGCGCGCGCAACCGCGTGCAGATCGTCATCTGGGCCTACGAGACGCGGCGGGTGCGGCCGTGACCAGGTAGACGACCGACCCCACCTCACGCGACGAACACGGCCCGATCTCCCTCACTCGATGCCCGACCTCGAAGTCCGATCGGGCATCACCACCACCCGGTTCGGGCAGGACCGGAACCGGTCGTGCACGGTTCAGGGTGATTCACGGTGATTCTCACCCGCGAGTCAGACCCGATTCGGGCGGATGGACGGCCTGTTCGGGCTCACGTGCTGACGTCAACCGGGAGGAGACTGGTGTCCGTGACGCCGGTCACACCGGTCAGCACCGGAGGTTCGGTCCCAGGAGGCACCCCGCCATGGAAGCCGAGGAGCGCCAGCGACACATCCTCGCCCGGGCCCGCAACGACGGGGCCGTGCACGTCTCGAGCCTCGCCGACGACCTCCAGGTGGCACCGGAGACGGTCCGCCGCGACCTGCGCCATCTGGTGGAACGGGGCAGCCTCCAGCGGGTGCACGGCGGTGCACACCCCGTCGAGGGCATCGGCTACGAGAGCGACGTCCAGCACCGCAGCACCTGGATGCTCGAGGAGAAGCGCCGGATCGCCGCCGCGGCCGCGGCGCGTCTCGAGATGGCGGAGTCGGTCTACATCGACGAGGGGTACACGCCGCAGCTCGTGGCCGAGGCCATCGCGGCCGACCTGCGCCCGGGGGCCAAGCTCACGGTGGTCACGTCGTCGCTGCTCGCAGCAAGTGCCCTGGCGGACGAGCCGAACATCACCGTGATGCTCCTCGGTGGCCGGCTCCGCGGCGTGACCATGGCGACGGTCGACCACTGGGCCACTCGGATCCTCAAGGAGCTGGTGATCGACGTCGCCTTCATGGGCGCCAACGGCATCTCGCGAAGTCACGGCCTCACCACTCCGGACCCGGCGGTGGCCGCCGTCAAGTCACAGGTCATCGCGAGTTCCCGTCGCCGGGTCTTCGTCGGTGTGCACACCAAGTTCGGCATCGCGAGCTTCTGCCACTTCGGCGACCTCACCGACTTCGAGGCGCTGTTCACGGACACAGGCGTCAGCGCCGCGGACGCACATCGCTACAGCGTGCTGGGCCCGCAGGTCGTCCGGGCGTGATGTCTCCGACCACAACTGAACCGCACAGACCCGTTGCACCACGCAACATCTCGTCACCAAACACTGGAGGTACCCCGTGACCAGCAGGGCCACGACACGCAGGATCACGATCGCCGCAGCGGCGATCGGGAGCCTGGTTCTCGCCGGATGCGGCGGAGCCGGGGGCAGCTCCGGCGGCGGCGGCGACGGAGCCGAGTCCATCAACGTCCTCATGGTGGGCAACCCGCAGATGGTGGACATCGAGACGCTGACCGCCGACAGCTTCACCGCGGACACGGGGATCACGGTGAACTTCACCATCCTCCCCGAGAACGAGCTCCGCGACAAAGTGACGCAGGACATCGCCACTCAGGCCGGTCAGTACGACGTGGCCACCATCGGCGCCTACGAGGTCCCCATCTGGTCGCAGAACGACTGGCTCACCCCTCTGAACCAGTACGAGGACATGGAGGGCTTCAACAAGGACGACCTGATCGAGCCGATCGTGGAGTCGCTGTCCAGCGACGGCGAGCTGTACGGGATGCCGTTCTACGGCGAGTCGTCGTTCCTGATGTACCGCAAGGACATCATGGAGCAGGCAGGCATCACGATGCCCGACAACCCCACGTGGGCAGAGGTCGCCGACATCGCGGCCCAGGTCGACGGCATCCAGCCGGGGATGAAGGGGATCTGCCTGCGCGGCCTCCCCGGGTGGGGCGAGATGTTCGCGCCGCTCACCACGGTGGTGAACACCTTCGGCGGCACCTGGTTCACCGAGGACTGGCAGCCCCAGGTGAACTCGCCGGAGTTCACCGAGGCGGTCACCTTCTACGTCGACCTCATCCAGAAGCACGGCGAGCCCGGCGCAGCACAGGCCGGCTTCACCGAGTGCCTGAACGCGATGAGCCAGGAGAAGGTCGCCATGTGGTACGACGCCACCTCTGCCGCAGGCTCCCTGGAGGACCCCAGCATCAGCACGGTCGCAGGCAAGGTCGGCTACGCCGCCGCACCTGTCAAGGAGACCGACGCCGCAGGCTGGCTGTGGGCGTGGGCATGGGCGATGCCCAAGACCACCAAGAAGGCCGACGCGGCAGCGGAGTTCATCACGTGGGCCTCGAGCTCGGAGTACGAGGAGCTCGTCGGCACCGAGCTGGGCTGGGCCCGCGTCCCGGCCGGCAAGCGCGAGTCGACCTACGAGATCCCGGAGTACAAGGAGGCGGCCGCGGCCTTCGGCGAGAAGACCCTCGAGGCCATCGAGTCGGCCGACCCGACGAACCCCGGCGTGCAGCCGCGACCGACGGTGGGCGTCCAGTTCGTCGCCATCCCCGAGTTCCAGGACCTCGGAACCAAGGTCTCCCAGGACATCGCCGCGGCCATCGCCGGTCGAGGAACCGTCCAGGAGGCCCTCGACAAGGGCCAGCAGCTGGCTGAGGAAGTGGCGAAGGACTACCGGTAGCCACGACCTGAGCACCGGGGTGGGCCGACGGGCTCGGCCCACCCCGGTGCCCAGTCTCCAGATCCGGTCGTCGCCCGACCCGACCCGGACCCCGCCCACCGATCCACCCGGAGGCAGAGATGACCACCGCCACACTCTCCGACCGCCCCGCTGAAGCGCAGCCGCCACCCCCCGCACCACCCCCGCGGGAGATGTCCCGCAAGGAGGCGTGGCTCCGGCGTGGACCCCTGCTCCCGGCCCTGATCTTCACGATCGTCGTCACCCAGATCCCCTTCCTGCTGACGATCGGGATCTCCACGCTCAACTGGAACATCCAACGTCCGGGAGACAGGAGCTTCCTGGGGCTCGGCAACTACACCTCGTTCGCCGGCCTGAGCAACTTCGCCACGGTCTTCACCGACTCCCGGCTCCGGTCGGCGGTGGCCAACACCGTCGTGCTGACCGCGTCGGTCGTGGTCATCAGCATGCTGCTCGGCCTCGGCCTGGCGATCCTGCTGGACCGCAAGTTCGCCGGCCGCGGGGTCGCCCGCACACTGCTGATCGCGCCGTTCCTGGTGATGCCGGTGGCCGCCGCGCTGCTGTGGAAGCACGCTCTCTACAACCCCGACTACGGCCTGTTCAACGGCCTGCTGAACTGGGTCGCACAGCTGTTCGGCGCCGAGGAGGGCCCGGTCATCGACTGGATCTCCTCTATGCCCATGCCCGCCGTCGTGGCCGCCCTGGTGTGGCAGTGGACGCCGTTCATGATGCTGCTCCTGCTGGCCGGGCTGCAGTCGCAGTCCGGGGACATCCTCGAGGCCGCCAAGATCGACCGGGCGGGAGCGTTGCAGGTCTTCCGCTACATCACGCTGCCGCACCTGCGGCGCTACATCGAGCTGGCGGTGCTGCTGGGCTCGGTCTACGTGGTGCAGACGTTCGACGCGATCTTCACCATCACCCAGGGTGGGCCCGGTTCGGCCACGACGAACCTGCCGTACGAGATCTACCTGACGACGTTCCGCAAGTTCGAGTACGGCGAGGCGGCCGCCGCCGGCGTGGTCGTCGTCATCGGCACGATCATCGTCGCGACCTTCGCGCTCCGCGTGATCTCGTCCCTGTTCAGCGAAGAGGAGATGTCCCGATGAGCACCGACACCCACGCCACCACCGAGACGGTCGCGCCCGGCGCAACTCGCGCCGCGAGGGGCACCAGGCGTCCCCCGCCATGGCGTCGTTGGGGTCGGACGAAGGACGACACTGCGGCCCAGGCCGGCCTCTGGTGGACGGTGATCGCCTGGGCGGCGACCCTCGTCTTCTTCCTACCGGTCGCGTGGATGGTGCTGACCTCCCTGCACATCGAGGCGGACGCAGCCACCAACCCGCCGTCGGTCTTCGCCCCGATCACGTTCGAGAACTACGCCGCCCTGTTCGACCGCAACGTGACGCCGTTCCTGCTCAACTCGCTCATGGCGAGCGTCCTGTCCACCGGGCTGGTTCTGTTGCTGGCGATCCCGGCGGCGTACGCGTTGTCGATCCGCCCGGTCAAGAAGTGGACCGACGTCATGTTCTTCTTCCTCTCGACGAAGTTCCTGCCGCCGATCGCCGCCCTGCTGCCGATCTACCTGATCGTCAAGAAGGTCGGGATGCTCGACAACATCGCGACGCTGATCGTCCTCTACACGTCGATGAACCTGCCGATCGCGGTGTGGATGATGCGGTCCTTCCTCGCGGAGGTGCCCATCGCCGTCCTCGAGGCGGCCCGCATCGACGGCGCGGGGCTGATCAGGACGCTGGTGTCGATCGTCGCGCCGATCGCGGGACCGGGGATCGCGGCCACCAGCCTGATCTGCTTCATCTTCAGCTGGAACGAGTTCATGTTCGCCGTCAACCTCACCTCCGTCCAGGCGGCGACCGCGCCGATCTTCCTGGTCGGGTTCATCTCCAGCCAGGGCCTCTTCCTGGCCAAGCTCACCGCGGCAGCCACACTGGTCTCGCTGCCCGTGCTCATCGCCGGCTTCGCGGCGCAGGACAAGCTCGTGCGCGGCCTGTCGCTGGGTGCGGTCAAGTAGCGGTCGGGAACGGGGCCTGACTCAGCAACCCACGATCCGGAGGGGTCCTGATGACCGAGCTGAACAGCAAGACGCTGGGCGAGATCGGTTCGCGCGTTGCGGTTCCGACGTACGACCGCAGCGCAGTCACCACAGGCATCGTGCACTTCGGAGTCGGCGGCTTCCACCGCGCTCACGAGGCGATGTACGTGGACCGGCTGCTCGAGCAGGGAAAGGCGACGGAGTGGGGCATCACCGGGGTCGGCCTGCTCCCGCAGGACCGCGCGATGCTCGACGTGATGAGGGCGCAGGACTGCCTCTACACGCTGGTGGTCAAGCACGTCGACGGCTCGACCGAGCCCCGCGTCATCGGCTCGATCGTCGACTACCTGTTCGCGCCGGAGGATCCCGAGAGGGTGCTGGACCGGATGACGGACCCGGCGACAAGGATCGTGTCGCTGACGATCACCGAGGGCGGCTACAACGTCAACCAGGCGACGGGGGACTTCGACGACAGCGACCCGGCCATCCGGGCGGACATCGAGGCGCAGGGCCTGCCCAGCACGGCATTCGGCTTCATCACCGAGGCGCTGGCGCGTCGGCGCGCCGCTGGCGCCGAGCCGTTCGCCGTCATGTCGTGCGACAACATCCAGGGCAACGGCACGGTCGCCCACGACATGATCACGGCCTTCGCCACCCTGCGTGATCCCGAGCTCGGCCGCTGGATCGCCGAGCACGTCGCCTTCCCGAACTCGATGGTCGACCGGATCACGCCGGTGACCACGGACGCCGACCGGGAGCTCCTCCTGAAGACTTCCGACGTCGAGGACGGCTGGCCCGTAGTCTGCGAGACGTTCACCCAGTGGGCGCTCGAGGACCACTTCCCGCTGGGAAGACCGGCTTTCGAGGAGGTGGGAGTGCAGGTGGTCCAGGACGTCGAACCGTACGAGCTGATGAAGCTGCGGCTGCTCAACGCCAGCCACCAGGCACTCTGCTACCTCGGCTACCTGAGCGGCTACCGCTACACCCACGAGGTCTGCAGCGACCCGCTGTTCACCGGGTTCCTGCTCGGCTACATGGACCACGAGGCGACACCGACCCTCGAGCCCGTCCCAGGCGTGGACCTGGCCGAGTACAAGAAGCAGCTGATCGAGCGGTTCGCGAATCCCGAGGTGCGGGACACCCTGGCGCGGCTGTGCGCCGAGAGCTCGGACCGCATCCCGAAGTGGCTGGTCCCGGTGATCCGGCACCAGCTCGCGAGCGGAGGCGACGTGCGGCGCTCCGCCCTCGTCGTCGCGTCCTGGGCGCGCTTCGCGGAGGGTGTGGACGAGGCGGGTGAACCGATCGACATCGTCGACCGGCGCCGGGACCAGGTGATGGAGCGGGCCCGCCGCCAGACGGCTGAACCCCTGGCCTTCCTCGAGGACCGCGACCTGTTCCACGACCTGCAGGACCACAAGCGCTTCACCGACGAGTACCTCGCCGCGTTGGAGTCGCTGCACGCTCACGGCGCCCGAGCCACGCTGGAGGCGTGGCAGGGACGCTGAGCCAGCTCGACTCAGCGAGACGCGTCCGACAGGCTCTCAGGCGTGGAAGGGACACGCTCTCAGTCCGGGCACTCGAGGTACTGCCTGACGCTCCTCGGGTCATCGAGCCGCCGGTAGTCGCTGTCCGTCCATCCGCGAGTCCCCATGAACGACGAGTCCCGGTCGATCACGATGGCCTCGTCCCTACCCACAGAGCCTGCCCCGACTCGAAGTCCTGTGCCCGGACCTGTGTCACTGTCTCGTCCTCGCACACAGCGAGGCCCAGTGCGATGACTCCGCCGTTGCCCGCGTTCCGCACCGCGATGGGAAGGTCCGACCTCACACTCGGATCGCTGGGAAAGAACACCGCAACCCGTCAGGAGGCAGGCGCAAGCCACGGCGATCGCGGGGATCCTCATGCCCGCCCTTCAGTGCTGCGCGGCACGGACCAGCTCGCTGACGGTGACGGCGCACAGACGGAGGTCGTCGAGGGCGCCGAGCAGCCCGTCGACGACGGTCGCGACGGGCTCCCGATCTGCAGTCCCTTCGTGCACGACGGCGATCGCACCGGGGTGCGCGCGCTGCCCCAGGCGGCGTCCTCGGGCGAACGGGTCCCGGGAGTAGCTCGTGGCCACCAGCCACGGCGACCCGAGGACGCAGCGATGTCCCAACCGGGCCGCGTCGCGCAGCATCCGCGGTGTGAACGCGCCGGACCCCGGTCGGAACACCGAGACCACACCCGCTGGGCCCAGGGCTTGGCTCGTCGTCGTCAGCTCCTCGCGAAATCGGGCCGGGGGCAGCCGCCAGCTGGGCTGGTCGCGCCAGAGATGGTTGCCCACCTCGTGGCCCGCCGCGACCACGGACCGCACCAGGTCCGGGTGCGCCGCGGCCCGCTCGCCGATCAGGAAGAACGTCGCCGTGGCTCCGTGCCGCTCGAGCACGTCGAGCAACGGCGGTGTCGTGACCGGGTGCGGGCCGTCGTCGATCGTCAGCGCCACCAGCGGTGCGGTGGTTCGCACCGAGGTGAGCACCGGCGGCGACGACGGCGCGAGCATGCGGGCGGCGAGCCGCAGCGGCGGACACGTGAGACGGCACGGCCACGAGGACATCAGCGCGCACGGCCGAACTCGCGACGGTGGGCGATCCACTGCTCCCGCGCCGTGTGGTGCTCGCCCGGCGCCTGGCATGTCTCGAACTCGATGTCCCCGAGGTCTTGTCGCGCGGTCGAGGTACGCGGGAAGTCCGGTCTACTGGCCGTGATGGACCGCCCCGACTCCGGGAGTCCTGAGGAGTCCGCTGCGGGCCTGGCCGCACCCACCAGACCGGTGTCGTCGAGGTGGCCGCCGTGGCTCACGTAGAGCCAGCGGTCCTTGACCGACGAACGGTAAACCGCCTCGGCGACCGCCTGGGGACTTCCCCCGCGGGCGATCAGCCTGGGCTCGGACATCGACGGTCTGGCCTCGGGGGGAGCCCCCGGAAGGCCACTGTCCGCGAATCCCACGAACCACCCCCTGTAGTCGATGAGGGACTCCACCATGGCATCCATCGCCTCGATCGGTCCTCCCGTCGCCCGCATCCAGCCCGCCAACCCCGAAGAGCCGCTCCTCGGCTGACGATGGTGGCGTGTGCCGCATCGTCCACGGCGGGTGCGAGGCAACGTCCACCGACTGCGGGCCGGTCGCAAACTGCGAGGTCGAACGGCCGTGCTCAGTCGCCCTACCAGTGCGCCGCGCGGCTGCTGAAACCCGGTCAGGCAGTTCGCCGCACGCGCCCGGGCGTCAGCCCGGTGATGCGCGAGAAGGCGCGACTGAAGGCGGCCTCCGAACCGTATCCGAACGCGCCGGCGACCGCGGCGACGGTCGCGCCGTCGGTGAGCATCGTCCGCGCTGCGCGCATCCGGGTGGCCGCCACGTACGCCATCGGCGACGTGCCGACGACCTCAGTGAAGCGCGCGGCGAACCCCGACCGCGACATCCTCGCGCGCTCGGCCAGCACTGCGAGGGTCCACGGGTCGCCCGGCGTCCGGTGCACCGCGGCGATCGCCGGGCCGAGCTGAGGATCACGGAGAGCCGCCACCCACCCCGTGACCGCGTCGTGCTGCTCGGCGAGCCAGGCACGCACGGTCTCCACCACGAGCACGTCGGCGAGCCGCGTCGACACGGCGTCACCGCCGGGTCGCGGCTCGCGCAGCTCGCCGGCCAGCAGCGGCAGCAGCGCCGCCATCACCGGGTGGGCCGCCGAGTCGACGCGGATGATCGACGGGAGCACAGCCAGCACGTCGTGCACGGCGGATGAGTCGAAGGCGACGACGCCGCAGAGCATGGCCAGGGGCGCTTCCCGTTCCGCGGGACCGAGCCTCAGGATCGAGAACGAGTCGCCGAGCATCGTCTGCGGCAACAGGTCGGCACGACCCATCAGTGGCGCGTGCGGCTCCGTCGACACGCGATGGCCGATCCCCCGAGGGACGAGCGCGAGCTGCCCTTCCGGGAGCGCGACCGCCTCCTCTCCGTCGACCTCGAGATAGGCGGTGCCGCGGGCCACGATGTGGAACGTCAGCGTGTCCGGCAGCTGCGGCATCTCGACCGACGCTGCGGCGGAGGCCTCGGTCCATGAGTAGAACGCCCCGCGCATGCGCACCTGGTAGAGCGCCTCGGTCAGCGGATCCGCGTGCTCCCACGGCATCATCGTGGACATCGTGACTCCCGGACGATCGGTCAAGAATTCTGCACTTCGGACGATAGATCATCCAACCTGATCTTGCCAGGATCGACGAGCGCTCCCAGAGCGCCCACACCCCGACCCAGGTAGGAGCACCCCATGGACATCGTCGTGATCGGCGCAACAGGCGGAACCGGACGCGCCGTCTGCAGCGAGCTGCTGCAACGCGGTCACCGCGTGACCGCCCTCGCCCGCCACGCCTCGACGCTCTCCCCGCGTCCCGGCCTGACCGCGGTCGACGGCGACGCCACGGACGCCGACCTCCTCGATCGGGTGCTGCCCGGTCACGGCTCCGTCGTCGTCACGCTCGGCATCTCCGAGCCCCCGTTGCGCGTGCGCCTGCTCGGCGCGCAGAGCACCACCGGTGATGTCCGTTCGCGCGGGACGGCGGCGGTCGTCGCGGCCGCACGGCGGGCCGGCATCCGCCGGGTCGTCGTCCAGTCCTCGTACGGTGTCGGTGAGACCCGGCACCTGCTGGGCGTGACCGACCGGCTGTTCTTCGCACTCCTGATCGGCCCCCAGATCGCGGACACGGCTGTGCAGGAGGACGTCCTGCGCAGTTCGGGGCTGGACTGGACCATCGTGCAGCCGGTCTACCTCAGCGACGACCGGTCAGTGGACCACTTCACGTCGACCGACGGGAGCAGGCGCGGCCGCAAGGTGTCGCGCCACGCAGTGGCGTGCGTCCACGCCGATCTCGTGGAGCAGGGCACGATGATCGGACGCACCGTGTCGGTGTCTGGCTGAGGCCCATTGACACCACCCCGCGACTCGCTAGGTTCGATGAGGCGGGGGTGGCGGTGGCAACCTCGCCAGCGCCGGAGAGAGAGGTCGCTGATGCGACGAGCTGCCGTCCTGGCCCTGCTGCTGCCGCTGCTGATGCTGGTCCCGACCGGACCTGCCTCGGCCGGGGAGTCCTGTCACGAGATCAACGCGAAGGGCGCGGGCCAAGGAGCTCCACCTCAGGCCGGTGACCCGCCGGGTCTGATCCGGACCGTTGCCCAGATCCGTGGCGGGGGCCTGCTGCAGGGCACGACCGCGGCCGCCTTCCAGGTCACCGGACTCACGCCGACCGGGATCGCGTTCGCCGGCGACATCACCTTCACCACCAACCGGGCGACGCTCACGCTCGACCTGGACGGAACGCTCGACCTGGGCACCGGCGACTTCACGGCGTCGGGTGACGTGAGTGACGCCACCGGGAAGCTCGACGGTGCGACGGGCACGCTCACCCTCGCGGGAGTGCAGGACCTGCTCGACCCCGCAGGCAGCTTCACCGAGACGGTGACCGGCGAGATCTGCGTCGACCTCGGCGGGAACGGCAAGAAGAAGTAGTCCCGGCGACGGACGGTGTTGCGGCGGATTGAACAGGGGCTTGCTCAGCCAGGACTGGTAGAAGACGGCTCGGCCGAAGTCGTTGTCCTCGACGATGCAGCGCACAGCAACGGGGTGGGCGTCGCTGAGCCTATGGGGACCCAGCGAGTCAGGCGCCGAATGACTGTCCCGGTCCCATCCTGCGGGCGGCACGCGGCCGGATATGCGTGGACCGCCGCTGCGAGGTGCTCGACTGGGCCCGGGCCACCGGCGGACTGGTGCTGGAGGACGACTACGACGGCGAGTTCCGTTACGACGTCTCGCCGCTGCCCGCACTGCGCTCGATGCCCGGCGCGGCCGAGCACGTCGTCTACCTCGGCACCGCCTCGAAGGTGCTCTCGCCGTCGCTGCGTCTGGCCTGGGCGGTCGTGCCCGACCGGCTGCGGGACGACGTCGAGCGCCGGGTCCGCGCGCACGGCCTCGCGGTCGACGTCGTCGGTGCACGGGCGCTGGCCGAGCTGGTCTCGTCCGGGCCCTGGCCCGGCACCTGGCGCGGGCGTCGCGGCACTACGCGGGCGTCTCGGAGCGCGCAGCCGCGCTCGGCGTCGCGGGTCGAGCCCCTCAGCGCCTACGCCACCGACGACGACCGGTCCGGCCTGGTCATCGGGTACGGCGGGCTCCCGCGCGGCCAGGCCGACGAGGTGGTGCGCCTGGTGTCCGAGGCGGTGCGCACCCCCCCACGCCCCGCGAGTGTGAGCCCCACGCGCAACCCACCGCGCGTGTCGCGCACGAGGCTCACACTCGCGCTGGAGGAGCCGCGCTGAGGCGGCACGACCCGCGCACGTCACCGAGGCCCCGGGCCACGACCAGCTCGCCGTCGTCGGACAGCGGGACCCAGCCGTCTCCGCCCCAGCGCCGCCAGACCCGCGGGTCGCACCGGACCGTCGCCGTCGCCGACGCCCCTGCCGCCACCGCGACCCGGGCCCAGCCCACCAGCCGGACCGGCTGGTCGGCCTCGACCGGGCGGTAGTAGACCTGCACCACCTCGGAGGAGTCGCGGTGCGCCGTGTTGGTCACCTCGACCTCGACCACCACGGCGTCGTCCTGCCGCTCGGCGGTCGGCGTCCCGTACCCCCAGGTGGCGAGGCCGAGGCCGTGGCCGAGCCAGAACGCCGGTGCCGCAGCGCGTCCGGCGTCGTAACCGCGGTAGCCGACGAACGAGCCGTCGGTGTACTCCAGCGCGCCGTCGGTCGGGACGACGTCCCAGGCGGGCGCGGCGCCGTCCGCCGACGGGAAGCTGGTGACGAGCCGGCCGGCCGGCTCGATCCGTCCGAGCAGGGCCTCGGCGACCGCGTGCCCGCCCTCCTGGCCCGGCAGCCCGACCCACAGCACGGCGTCGACCTCGTCGAGCCACGGCATCAGCACCGGCGTCGCCGAGTTGACGACGACGACCGTCCGCGGTGCGGCCCCGGCCACGACCCGGACCAGCGCGTCCTGGTCGCCGGGGAGCTCGAGCGTGGTCTTGTCGGCCGCCTCGGTCTCCTGCTCCTCGGTGAGGCCGACGACGACGACCGCGACGTCGCAGCCCTCGGCCTCGTGCGCGGCCTCGGCGAGCACGTCCGCGAGGGGACGCGGGGCGGGCCGGGCCACGAGGGCGAAGCGCCCGAAACCCGTGGCGGGTACCGCGACCTCGGCCTCGATCTCGAGCTCGCCGGTGGCGACGTCGGTCGTCCAGGCCGGCGGACGCAGCAGCGCCTCGCCCGGGTCTGCACCGGTGAGGCCGAGCTCGACCTCGTGGGTCTCGCCGTCCACCCGCACCGACCAGCCACCGACGCCGAGGACGCCGACCCGGGCCGCGCCGTCGACCCGCACCCGGGCGCTGAGCACCGCCCGGGTGGGCAGCTCCGGCAGGTCGTCGTCGAAGCCGAAGGTGGCTGAGCTCGACGGGACGTGCGCGTCCGAGAGCAAGGACCCGTCGGCCGCGTACGCGCGCACCCGCATGCCCTGCTCACCGGTCTTCGGGTCGGCGAGGACCGAGACCTCGGCAGGGACCGGACGGTCGCGCACCTCCACGCCGTCGACGACGGTGAGCGCGTCGACCCGCTCGCCGAGGCCCTGGGCGATCGACACCTGGTGCGGCGGCGTGACCTGCGCGGAACCGCCTCCCATGCAGATGGTCTCGATCGCGTGCCGCCCGAACAGGCCGACCTGGAGACCGGGGTCGAGGGGCAGTACACCGTCGTTGGTCAGCACGGTGGCCGCCGCCGCCGCGAGGCGGACCAGCTGCTCGCGCCGGGCCGGGTCGGTCGGGACGGGGACCTCGCGCCAGGCGCGCTCCACGTCCAGGGCGCCGACCCGCTCGGCGAGCAGCAGCAGCCGGGTCAGGTGGTCGTCGACCACCGCCTCGTCGACCTCGCCGCTGCGGACGGCCGCGACCAGCGCCACGCCCCACGGGCCGTCGGGGCCGGGCATGACCAGGTCGAGGCCGCCGTTGGCCGCAGCACCGGCGGAGGTGGTGGCGAACCAGTCGGACATGACCAGCCCGGACCAGCCCCACTCGTCCTTGAGCACCTCGCTGTTGACGTGCGCCTGCTCGGTCGCGGGCACGCCGTTGACGTCGTTGTAGGCCGCCATCACCGACCACGGGTCGGCGTCCTGCACCGCGATCTCGAACGGCAGCAGGTAGGTCTCGCGCAGGGTCGCCTCGTCGACGACGCTGTTCACGGTCGTGCGCTCGGTCTCGGACTCGTTGGCCACCAGGTGCTTCAGGCACGCGCCGACCCGGCGGCCCTGCAGTCCGCGGACGTACGCGGCGGCGAGACGACCGGTCAGCAGCGGGTCCTCGGAGTACGCCTCGAACAGCCGACCGCCGAGCGGGCGTGCGGTGCAGGTTGATCGTCGGGCCGAGCACCACGTGGATGTGCTGGCGCTCGGCCTCGTCCGCCAGCAGCTCGCCGACCTCGTGGGCGACGTCCTCGTCCCAGGACTGCGCCAGCAGGGTCGCGTTCGGCAGCAGCGCCACCTCGCCGCCGCCCACGAACTTCAGGCCGCGCACCCCGGTCGGGCCGTCGGAGAAGGCCATCGGCGTCAGGCCGAGTCGTTCCTCCCCCCGCAGGGTGAACATGTCGGCCCCGGTCAGGAGCCGGACCTTGTCCTCGAGCGGGAGAGCGGCGATGCGTCCGGTGGCGTCCACCACGTCACGCTAGCCCGGCCGGGCCGGGACCGGGAGGCTCAGACGCCGACGGTCAGGGTCGCGGTGCACCCGTCCGCGACCGAGCCGGTCATGGCCGCGAGCTGCCTCTCGCCCTCGTCGTCGGCGAAGACCATGTCGCTGCTGAGCGAGACCTGGCTCAGGTCGACCTGGGCCACCGTGAGCCGGCACCTCAGGACGCTGGAGTGGCCGGCCTGGTCCGCGTCGTCGAGGGGCCGCTGGGCGCGAACGTCTGTACCAGCTCGACAGGGTCCGGCTCGACGTGGTCGCCGGCACCTGGATCGGGCCCTTCCGCTGACCTGTCCCGACCACGGCGTCGGAGCCCGAGCGGTTCCTCCGAGCGGTACGTCGCACCCGGCGCGAGCGGCGCTGCGCTGGAGGTGCTCTCGACGACCGTTGCGAACCCCGCGAGGTGGCTGCGATGACCTAGCGGCGAGACCGGCAGCCTCAGGCCGGTGGGCCGACCCGGGAGCGCCGGTCCGCCACCACGCCCCAGACGCCGGGGGCGAGCCGAGCCCGATATGGGTGGAGACGACCTCCACGTGCTCCACGTCGCCGGAGAAGCGATCCACCCACGACTCCCAGGCCACGTCGGCGTCGCGGCGGGTGGACAGCTGCGGGCCGTTCGCTCACTTCACCCCCGCGCTGACCACGCTCTGCACGAAGTAGCGCTGCAGGAAGAGGAACAGGATGACGATCGGGGTCACGACGAGCACGGCGCCCGCCAGCAGCAGCCCGTAGTTCGTCGCCTCCTGTCCCTTCGAGAACAGCGTCAGCGCGATCGGGAGCGTGTACGTCCTCTCACTCTGCGCCGCGACCAGCGGCCACAGGAAGTTGTTCCACGACATGAGGAACGTGAGGATGGAGAGCGTGGCGATCGGCGCGCCCGGACAACGGCAGGATGATCGTGAAGAAGATGCGACCCTCCTTGGCGCCGTCGAGGCGCGCGGCCTCCAGCAGCGTGTCCGGGATCCCCATGATGAACTGGCGCATGAGGAACACCCCGAGCGGGGTGACAAGGAACGGCAGGAACAGCCCGGGCAGGGTGTTCACCAGCCCCAGCTTGCTCACCAGCACGAACAGCGGCACGAAGGTGACCGTGCCCGGCACCATGAGGGTGACCATGACGAGGGTGAACAGGACCTTCTTGCCGGGGAACTCCATCTTCGCCATCGCGTAGCCGACCATCGAGCAGAAGACCACGTTCCCGGCCACGGTGGCGACGGCCACGATGAGGCTCGTGACGAAGAATTGCTGGATGTTCAGGTCCTGGAACCACTGCAGGTAGTTGTCGAAGGTGAGCTCCTGCGGCACCAGGCCGGTGGGGTTTCGCAGCAGCTCGCCTTCGGTCTTCAACGAGTTGATGATCATGATGACGAACGGCGTGACAGAAGGCCACGACACCGACGGTCAGCATGACGTACGTGAACGCCTGCAGTGGCCGGGTGTCGTCCATCCCGCTGGTGACGACGCCGTCGCTTCTGTGGAACTCGCGACCACACTGGTTAGTGACATGTCGTCCTCTCAATCCTTGGAGCGCAGCACTCGGAATTGCACGAGAGCCAGCAGCGCGATGACGACGAACAGCACGTACGACCCCGCCGAGGCGGTGCCGTAGTTGCCGAAACCGAACTGGTTGTAGACGAAGTAGGTCACCGACAGGGTTGAGTCCAGCGGGCCCCCGTTCGTCATGATGAACGGTTCCTCGAAGAACTGCAGGTAGCCCACCGAGGTCAGGATCGCTCCAAGCAACAGCGTCGGTCGCATGAGGGGAAGGGTGATGTGGATGAAGCGCTGCCAGATGCGAGACACCGTCGAGCGCCGACGCTTCTTTCATCTCGGGTGCGATGGTCTGGAGTCCCGCGAGGAAGATGATCATCAGCGTGCCCACGTTGCGCCACATCTGCCATGAGGATCAGCGCCGGCATTGCCCAGAAGGTATCGTTCAGCCAGTTCGGCCCGGTCGATCCCGAAGACAGCGAGGAATGCGTTGATCACGCCGTCGTTCTGCAGCAGGAAGCGCCATACGACAGCTACTGCGACGATCGAGGTGACGACCGGCAGATAGAAGCCGACACGGTACACCGCCCGGAACTTCGAAATGCCGGTGTTGAGGGCGAGCGCCAGCAGCAGCGCCACCGCCATGGTCAGTGGAATCCCGACGATCACGAAGTAGAACGTGACGCCCAGCGACTTGATGAATTGAGGGTTGCTGAAGAGCTTGGCGTACTGGTCCAGGCCGACGAAGGCGACCGCGAGCGGGCTCTGGACGTCGCTGGCCCTGAAGTCCGTGAACGACATCGCGAACGACGAGAGGATCGGGACCAGCATGAAGACGCCGAAGAACACCATGAAAGGGAGTGCGAATCCCCACGCGACGAAGGCCTGCCGCCGGGCGCTTTTGGACGCCCGGCGGCTCACCTTTGCGCCGCTCAGCTGAACGGCGCTCATCTCACTGTCCAGTCCCGATCGACTCGGCGGTTGCCTGCAGACTCTTCATTGTCGCGTCCGGATCGGCGCCGGCACGAACGATCTGCTCCAGCGCCTTGTCGGCCTGCGCGCTGACCTGGGTCCACGTGGAGATCGTGGGCGGCGAACTTGTGTCAGCCAGCTGCGTCGCCGAGGACGCTCATCAGCGGGTCATCTGACCAACGAAGGGTCATCCCACGCGCTTTCCACGGCCGGCAAGTCGCCGACGGTCTGCTGCCAGCGCACCTGCACGTCGGGCTGGCTCAGCCATCTGGCGAACTTCCAGGCGGCGTCGGGGTTCTTGCCGTTCTTGAAGACGACCAGGTTCGATCCACCGGTGAAGCTCGTCGATGACTTGCTCTCAGGAACCCGCATGACACCGATCTTGTCCCTGTAGGCTTCGCCGCCACCGGCCGCGGTGAGCGACCCGATCAGACTCGGTCCACCCGTCAGGACCGGAGTCTTGCCGCTGACGAACTGCGACTCGCCGCTACCGGCTCCGGTCTCGGCGTTGGGATTCGCGATGCCCTCAGTGAAGAAGGACTCGTAGTACTCCATCGCTTCGACCCACTCGGGCGTGTCCAGGGTCCACGCGTCTGGTCCGCGTCGGTGAGCTCCGCCCCGTTCGACCAGGGGAACATCAGCATGCTCTGGAACGAGTCGGTGCCGCTCGACGGAAGCCCGACTCCGTATTCCGCGCCGGCCTTGGTCTGGAGCGCCTTGGTGAACGACTTGAACTCGTCCCACGTCGTCGCCCCGTCAGGGAAGCCCACCGTCTCGGCGAGATCCTTGCGGAAGTAGAAGACGCGCGTGTCGACGTACCACGGCACGCCGAGCAGCTGATCGCCGACCTTGTTCGTGCCCAGGGATCCTTCGAAGAACGCCGGACGTGTCGATGCCGTCAGGCACCTGAACGAAGGCATCGCTGAAGTCCGCCATCCAGGTCGTGCCCATCTGAGCCATGTCAGGTGTGGTGCCTGCGGCGATCGCGGTCTGGTACTTGTTGTGCGCAGCGTCCCAGGGCAACGCGGTGACATTGATCTTGAGATCCGGGTTGAGCTTCGTGAACTCCTCGGCGAACGCTGGCAACGCGGCCGCTTCGTCCGCCTGCGCCCAGATATTGAGTTCGCCCGTCGCGGGCTGGTCGTCCAGCACGGCGGTGGGCGCTGCTTCGCCACCGGTGGTCGTGTCGGCGCGACCACAGGCGGTCAGCACCATTCCAGCAGCCAGCGCCACCGCGACGGCGGCTCGTCTCGATCGCTTCGTCTGTGAACATCCTTGTCCTCTCGGCTGGTATGGGTCGGTCTGTTCGACGCATAGATCTAGTGACGGAATATATGCCGTCGACGGTCGACCCGTCAAGAGGTCGCGGTCACGATTGTCGAAGCCGAGGGCGTTCCCGTGCGGTCGGGCTCAGGGGTGGCTGACCTCGTTCCCGGTCGCGGATCGGCGGGGCGGTTTCCGACCGGCGGCCAGGCGCTCAGTGCGCCGTCACGGAAGGAGGCGTCGATGTGCGTGGTCAAGGGCGTACCGCACGGCGCCTGCCGCGACGGCCTGACCCTGGAGCCCTGAGCGGGCGAGGCTTGGCGGCTCGCTCTGCATCAGCGTCGCCAGCCTGCGCCGGACGGGCTCGAGGATCGCCTCGGCGTCGCGAGGGACTTCGCAGCCGAACACGACGATGTCAGGGTCGAGCAGGGTGGCCACGACGGCCGTGACCCGCGCCAGGCGATCCGCCACGGCGTCAATGATCGTGCGCGCCACCGGGTCCCCGTCGAGCGCGGCATCGAAGACCGCGTTGGCCTCCCGGGCGCGCTTGCCTCGCTCGGGAGTCGTCGCGGCCTCACCGGCGAGCTTCGTCGAGGTGATCCTGATTCGGTCCGCTTCGCTCACCTGCTCGAGAAGGTGAGCGATGAGGGGCACGATGCCGCGGGTGCCACGCCCACCTTCGAGGAGCGACACGAACTCCATCTGCCCCGCGAAGCCATTGCTGCCCCTGATGGTGCGCCCGGAGTCGATGATCCCCGCCCCGTACCGTTCCTCGACGAGCAGAAGGACCACGCTGTCGGCGCCCTGGGCGACTCCCGCGCCACCGTTCGCCGACGACGGCGAGATCTGCATCGTTGTCGGCGAGCACCGCCCAGGCCCGGCCGGAGCTGAAGGCCTCGACCACGTTGGTTCCCGGAAGTCCCGGAACTCTCGTGGCACCTCCGGCAACGCCGTTGAGGTCCACGGGAGCGGGAACACCGACCGCGAGCGTCGTGACCAGCCGGGCGTCGACGCCCGACTCGGCCACCAGGTCGTCGATGATGCGCTTCGCATGCTCGATCAGGTCGGTGACCGGCCGGGTCGGGTCGGCACTCTCCACGTGCCGCGGACGCGACGATGTCCCCCCGCAGGTCGCACAGCTGGGCGACGATCCGCTCAGGTCCGAGCTCGATTCCGACGACGAAGCCCGCGCGTTCGTTGAACGCGAACGTCCGTGACGGACGCCCCACCCCGGTCGCCGATCGCGGCGCGGTCGACTCCGTCTCGATCACCAGGCCCAGCCCGATCAGCTCGTCGCACAGGGCGTGCACGGTCTGCCTCGACAGACCGGTGCGGGCCATCAGGCCGGCCGCGGTAATCGGGTCGCTCGCGTCTCGCAGGACCTCGAGGACGCTTCCCATGTTGTGGCGTCGCTGCCGCAGGGGCATCCCGGCGAGCTGTTTGGTGGTGCTCACTGACGCGTGCTCCTCACGACCTGGAACCGGACCCTGCCTTGCCTTGCCTTGCCTTGCCTTGCCCGGAGGCTAGGTGGCCGCCCTTGGGCGCGCGGGTCCGACCCCTTGTGCGGGCGAGACCAACAGGAAATGATACCGGGCATGGATCTATTTGACGAAGTCAGTGTCGGCGGTCTCCTGTGACGAGTCCGGCGCCCTACCAGGACGCGTCGTCGCCGATCGAGGTCCGGCTGGAGGACCTGCTGGGCCGGATGACCGTGCCGGAGAAGGTCGGGCAGATGATGCAGCTGGACGCGAACCGGGCGGATCTGGACGACCTGATCTCGACACCGGCTCGTCGGTTCGCTCCTGCACGTCGGGCGGCGGATGGACGAGGCGATCGACCTCGCGGCCGGCACCCGACTGGGGATCCCGCTGCTCGACCGCGGACGACTGCATCCACGGCCACTCGTTCTGGCCGGGGGCGACCATCTTCCCGACCCAGCTGGCGATGGCGTGCTCGTGGGACGCGGCGCTGGTCGAGCGGGCCGCGCGCGCGACGGCGGTGGAGATCGCCGCGACGGGGGTCCACTGGACGTTCTCGCCGGTCCTGTGCATCACCCGCGACCTGCGCTGGGGTCGGGTGGACGAGACGTTCGGGGAGGACCCGTTCCTCATCGGCGAGCTGGGCGCGGCGATGATCCGCGGCTACCAGGGCGACGGGCTGGACGACCCGACGGCGGTGCTGGCCTGCGCCAAGCACTTCGCCGGCTACTCCGAGACCCAGGGCGGGCGCGACGCCAGCGAGGCCGACCTCAGCCGCCGCAAGCTGCGCTCGTGGTTCCTGCCGCCGTTCGAGCGGGCCGTGCAGCGAGGGCTGCCGCACGTTCATGCTCGGCTACCAGTCGATGGACGGCGTCCCGATCACCGCGAACCGCTGGCTGCTGAACGACGTCCTGAAGGGCGAGTGGGGCTTCACCGGCACGCTGGTCACCGACTGGGACAACGTCGGCCGGATGGTGTGGGAGCAGAAGGTCTGCGCCGACCACGTCGAGGCGGCCGCGGTCGCGGTCCGGGCCGGCAACGACCTGGTCATGACGACGCCCGACGTTCTTCGAGGGTGCGCAGGAGGCCGTCGCGACCGGGCGGCTGGCCGAGGCCGAGATCGACGAGGCCGTGCGGCGGATCCTGCGGCTCAAGTTCGAGCTGGGCCTGTTCGAGGACCCGCGGGGCCCGGACGAGTGCACGGCAGGCCGAGGTGATCGGCTGCGCCGAGCACGCCGACCTCAACCTCGAGCTGGCCCGGCGGTCGCTCGTGCTGCTGCCCAACGACGGCACGCTGCCGCTGGCCGGGGGGCTCGAGGTCGGCGTCGATGGCCGCGCCCTGGCAACCGGCCGCCCGCGCACGATCGCGGTCGATCGGCCCGAACGCCGACGACCCGCACGTGATGCTCGGCGACTGGGCGGGCTCGTCCGGGCAGGTCGCCTGGATGCCCGACGGTCACCCGCGCGAGACCGTGCAGACGGTGCTCGACGGATTCCGCGCCGTCGCCCCGCAGGACTGGACCCTGATCACGCGCGCGCGGCGCCGACATCGAGGTCCTGACGCCCGACCCGGCCGGCGAGTTCTGGCACGACGGCGGGCCGCGCCCGCCGGTCTCCTCCGCCGCCCCCGTCGACCCCGCGATGCTCGCCGAGGCCGTCGCCGCCGCCGAGGCCGCCGACTACGTGGTCGTCGTCCTCGGCGACACGGTCGCCCTGACCGGTGAGACGCGCTCGACCGCCACCCTGGAACTGCAGGGCGCACAGGTCGCCCTGCTCGACGCGCGTCGTCGGCGACCGGCACGCCGGTCGTCCTGGTGCTCGTCCAGGGCAAGCCGTCGATCCTCCCACCGTCGGCGCTGCAGGCCGCAGCGATCATCGAGGCGTTCAACCCCGGGATGCGCGGCGGGCAGGCCGTCGCCGAGCTGGTCCTCGGACTCATCGAGCCCAGCGGACGCCTGCCGCTGTCCGTCCCCCGGCACGTCGGCCAGCAGCCGGTGTTCTACAACCAGGTGCGCGGCCAGCACGGCGAGCGGTACGCCGACCTGACCCAGGATCCCGCAGTTCGTCTTCGGCGACGGGCTCTCGTACACGACCGTCGAGTACAGCGACCTGCGCGTGCAGAACGCGGTCGTCGCACCCGATGGGGTCGTCCGCGCCGAGGTGACGCTGACCAATACCGGGACCCGCCCGGCGCTCGAGACGGTGCAGGCCTACGTCAGCGACCTGGTCACCAGCGTCACCTGGGCCGACCAGGAGCTCAAGGCCTGGCGTCAGGTCCATGTCCCGCCGGGCCAGGCCGTGACCGTCACGGTCGAGGTGCCGGCCGCGTCCTGCTCCATCGTCACGGCCGACGGTCGCCGCGTCGTCGAGCCCGGCGGCTTCGAGCTGCTCGTCGGCCCCAGCTCGCGCTCGACCGACCTGCTCCGAGCGCGGTTCGAGATCACGGGTTGACGCGGGGCGTCCAGCCGAGAGCCGGTGATCAGGCGAGCAGGCGGGGCTGCAGGCCCGGTGCGTCTGGCTCGAGCGCGTCGGTGAGCTGGTTGAGCGCAGTGTCCACCCGCTCGACGAAGTCACGGATCGGGTTCACCGCCTTGCGCTGCGACGTCCCGCGACAAGCTCACTCTCGGAGCGAACCCGATCTGAAGGGGCCAGCTAGGGAAGAAGTTCGGAACCGTCTACCAGCGCCACACGAGCTCCTGTCCCCGCGGTCCCGATGGCAAGGTCTGCAAGCACCGATGTCGAGGCCCGTGGGCTTTCCACATCGAGGTGGGCAAGGACACCTCTGGTAAGCGACGGCAGATCACGCGCAGCAGCTTTCCGAGCAAGGTCGCTGCCAAGCATGCACTCCAGGAACAACTGGCGATCCTGATGGCGGACGTTTCCGCCACCGACCTCACGGTGAGCGAGTACCTGGAGACCTGGCTCATGGGCAAGAAGGCACTTCGGCCGAAGACAGTTGCCCTATGCCCCTACGCGATCAACTCGTAGATCGCGCCTCATCTCGGCGCTCATCGCCTGCAGGACCTTCGCCCCCATCACCTGGACCGCTTCTACGCCTCCATCGCCACCGGCAGGAGCGGAAGGCCGCTGAGTCCGACGACGATCCGACGTGTTCACTCCGTCTTGCGTTCGGCGCTCTCGAGCGCGGTTCGGCGGCGCCTCACTCCCTACAGCCCTGCCGAGCACGTCGAGCTGGCGCCCGACGATGTGCGGCGTCCCCACGCTTGGAACGCTGCCCACTGCAGGACCTTCCTCGAGGCGATCGAGGGTGATCACCTCGCACTGCTCTATCGGCTCCTTCTCGTGACCGGGATGCGTCGTGGCGAGGTACTTGGTCTACGCCGACGGGACGTCGACCTTGAGCGTGGCTCGCTCGCGATCGTCCAGCAGGTGGTCGACATCGACGGGCAAGGCGCGGTCGGTCGTCCGAAGACCCGAAGGGGCTCACGGGTGGTGCCGGTTGATCCAACGACGCTCCGGCGACTCCGTGAGCATCTGCTGGTCTCCGGTCATCCCGACGACCCGCTGTTCACCTGTCCTGACGGGCGCCCCCTGCTGCCTCAGTACGTCACCAAGCACTTCCAGCTCCTGTCGAAGTGGGCTGGACTCCCCGTGATCCGGCTTCACGACCTGCGGCACACGAGCGCCAGCCTGGCGTTGGCGGCCGGAGTAGACCTGAAGGTGGTCTCGGACCGCTTGGGGCACTCGACGACCACCATCAGCGCCGACACCTAAACCCACGTCGATCGAGGCCTGGGACGCGAGGCCGCTGGCCAGATCGCACAGCTGGTCGACGCAGTTCCTAGCGAGCCGAGGGCCTGACGAGTGTGCGGGCGTGGACCCTGACGAGACATCAGTCGCAGGCTCTGCGCTCGAAGGCGACGTCTCCGCAGGTCAGGGCGATCCCGACTGACCGTCCGTCAGGACTCGGACGTGGAGCCGGCACCGGGACTCGAACCCGGAACCCCCTGTTTACAAGTCGGATGCCGTTCGGTCCGGCCCGTGCCACCGCTCACCACATGGGGCCCTGACCTGCGGCTACGTCCGGCGCGCTCGTCCGGCGTGGACACGGCCATGCCGCCATGTGCCAGCTAATGCGCTGCGATTCCTAGCGAGATGCCAGCGCCATCCTCGGGTGAGATCGCCGGGCATGCCGAGCGCCGGCCACGGCGTCAGCAGCTCGAAGGACCGGCTCAGCCCCGCGAGCAGGAGCTGTTCAGCCATCGGCGGTTGCTGCCTTCTCGACGAAGTACGCGACGCCGTGGTGCAACACCCCTGCCCGCAGCGGCTCGTCCCTGAGGAGTGAGGCGACGTGCTTGTACGCAATGGACCACGGTTCCACCATCGCCGTGCCCACCTCGAGGACGGTGGCGTGGTGACCGAAGGTGCGTGATCCTCCGGGTTGCTTGCAAACCAACCAGGTGGCCGTCGGAACCGCGTCCTGCAGCACCGCGGCGAGGTGGGCACCGACCTCGTCGACCAACCGCAACTGCTCGGCCGTGGCCCTTCCCGACGTCCTGCTCTCGTCCCACCACAACGGCGTGCCGGTCAGGCCGTCGGGGGTGGGGTCGACGATCTGCTCGGCGTACCACGGGTCCAGGTCCCGCAACGCCTCCACCGACAGGTCCACCGACGGGCTGCCGGTCACCTCGAGCCGGCGCGCGAACCGCGCCCGCAACTCGGGCAGCGAGGCGACGTACCGATCCAGGTACTCCTGCGCCGTCGTGTCATCCATGTACTCGTAACTGCGCACGGCCGTCAGGGCCTCAACCGGGTCGGCGCGTCGGGGTCGACGAGCTGCGGGCCGTCGACATCGGCGTCGAGGGCTGGGCTCAGCCCGAGGTTGCCGCGGATCGTCTGCTCCACGTAGGCCGAGGTCATCACGGTGCCGTCCTCGTCCGCCTCGTAGACGGTGGCGCCGACCCGGCCGGCCAGGTCAGAAAGGAACGCGAAGCCGGTCCGCAGGTCCTGCTCGGTCAGGTCCTGGCCGTAGTACATCTCCCCGGTCAGCACCCGCAGCCGGTCGTCACTGCCACGGACCAGATCGAACTGGAACACCAACGTGTCCAGCACCAGCTCACCACCGGCCTCTGACAGCTCCTCGACCTGCGGAACCGACCGCAGCGCCTCGACCAGCACCGCCTCATCCAGCACAGGCACCGCATCCAGCGGCGCGTACGGCCGAAACGGACCCGCCACGATCGTGTACTCCTCAGCCATCAGCGGTTGCTGCCTTCTCGACGAAGTACGCGACGCCGTGGTGCAACACCCCTGCCCGCAGCGGCTCGTCCCTGAGGAGTGAGGCGACGTGCTTGTACGCAATGGACCACGGTTCCACCATCGCCGTGCCCACCTCGAGGACGGTGGCGTGGTGACCGAAGGTGCGTGATCCTCCGGGTTGCTTGCAAACCAACCAGGTGGCCATAGGAACCGCGTCCTGCAGCACCGCGGCGAGGTGGGCACCGACCTCGTCGACCAAACGCAATCGCTGGTCGCCCGGCTGCAACGCGTAGGAGTCGTCCCACCACAACGGCGTGCCGGTCAGGCCGTCCGGGGTGGGGTCGACGATCTGCTCGGCGTACCACGGGTCCAGGTCCCGCAACGCCTCCACCGACAGGTCCACCGACGGGCCGCGCGTGACCTCGAGCCGGCGCGCGAACCGCGCCCGCAGCTCGGGCAGCGAGGCGACGTACCGATCCAGGTACTCCTGCGCCGTCGTGTCATCCATGTACTCGTAGCTGCGCATAGCGGTCACGGTACCCAGATGGTGAACGTGAACACGGCCGGGTCGGCGGCGTTCATCGCATCGAGAAGGGCGGCGTCCGGGCCGATCCTGCCGTTCGTCCCAGCGAAGAAGTGCCACTGGACTCTGTCAACCCGAAGGATCTCGCCGTCTGCAGCCATTGCTAGGTCGTCACGAAGTTGTCGTGGGGCCCGGCCGCCGACCCTGCCGCTGGCGCTGCCGTGCTTGACCTCGAAGACGGTCCGTGAGCCCGGCACGTAGATGTCTGGGTAGCGGTGTGTGTTGTCGGGCGTGATGAAGCGTTGCTGGGTAGGTAGGGCGCCGGGCGTGAGCTTGCGCAGCTCTTCTTCGGCGGCCTTCTCCAAGCCGAAGTGTCCGGGGGAGGGGGCCTTCCGGATGGTGGTGGCTGATTCGAGGACGTTGTTGAGGTGGCGCAGGTTGGTACCGCGGCGTGCGATCTGGGCTAGCCAGGCGTCGTCGACACCGGCGTCTTTGAGCTTGCTGATTGCGTCGTGGCTGATCTGTTCGAGGATCTTGATCTTCGCGGCGTCCGGGATGTCCAGGCCCATCACCCAGGCCTGGACCTCGTCCAGGTTCTTCGAGGCCGATGGTGTGGCTGCCGAGGTGGCCGACATGGCCATCTGGGCGCCACTGGATCTAGCGCCTGGGGCTCCGATCAGCTTCTGCAGGAAGCGGGTGCATTTGACCAGGACCGAGGCGCTGTCGCCGATCACCGGGACGAATGCGGCCAGGCTGAGGCCGGCGATCACGTAGTCGCCGTTCCAGACGCTGGCGATGGCGTCGCGGATGTCGCCGACGACGATGAAGCCGGCGGCGATGCTGCCGGCGAGGTAGGGGATCGTGGTGCCGTCGCAGAAGCCGCCAACTCCGACGATCTCCCCGCACAGGGCGCCGCGGGCGAAGTCCGCGACGTACTCGACGGTGGTGACCTGGGTGTTGTAGACCAGCGGGTCCTGGCCGAGGTTCATAGCCTGCACCTCGGCGAGGTCCTCGGGCCCGTCGGTGTCGGTGTCACGGGCCAGCGGGTGGGTGCCGTGGACCTGGGTCTCGTCGAAGTCGCTCAGACCGTCGCGGTCGGAGTCGGCCAGGCGCGGGTAGGTTCCGTTCTCCTTCTCGTAGGTGTCGAGAAGACCGTCTCCGTCGGTGTCCGGCTGCGCCGGGTCGGAGATGACGTCGTACTTCTGGATCGGCAGGGTGCTGGTCCACCCGCCCATCTCGGCGGCGGTGAACGGTCGGCCCAGCTCGTCGCCGTCGAACATCCCGTCGTCATCGGTGTCCGGGTCGTGCGGGTCGCTGGTATAGAGCCGGTCCCAGCCGGCATCGGGTGCTGCGCGGGTGGTTGCGGCCGTGACGCCGTGGATCTCGATCCAGTCCACGACTCCGTCGCCGTCGCTGTCCAGAGTCACATCGTCACCGGGTCCCGGCGCGGTCGGCGGGTCGACGTCTGGTAGCCACTGGGACAGGTCGATCAGCGCTGGGACGGTCGAGTAGGTGCCATCGGTGCGGGCGGCGACGTCCTGTAGCCACTGGCTGCCGCCGCCGACGTCGAGGACGTGCACGGGGGGCTCTGTGCGCTGCAGGAACGGCACGTAACCTCCGCCGGTGGGGGCGGGTTCGGTCGGCTCGGGTGGCTTGACTGCCCCGTCGGTGACCAGCAGCACGGCTCGCTGCCGACACTCACCGGTGCTGCCGTCGGCGGGTTGCATGTCGGGGTCGTCGAAGATCGAGCTGCCCAGGGCGCGCTCGGCGAAGTCAGGCTGCTCGTCGGGTGTGGGGTCCCCGACTTCGAAGTCGTACGACGTGAGGTCCTGCACCCGCCGGACGGCGTTCGCGATCGAGGAGGTGGACTGTTCCTCGTCGGGATGGTCGGCCCGTTCGTACTCCGGAACCCAGGCACCACCGACACCAAAGGATGTCCAGGAGTATCCGAAGACGCGGGAGACCGCCTCGTCGCCGGGACGCAGGGTTCCGAGCACGGCCTCCACGGCCTGCTTGGAACCCGGTTGCCCCGCCAGTGCGAGCTGGTCGGTTCCGTCGAAGACGACCTCGACGTCCAGCGGGACCCGGCCACCCGTGGCGGCCATGTCGCAGGCCCGGGCACGGTTACGCCACCCGTTCAGATCCACCACCGCGTAGCGGACGCCCACCTCGGGCAGCTCGATCGTGACGGTGTGCTCGGCGGTTGAGTAGCTCACGTCCTTGTCGACGAAACGCCAGGTCGCCGCGTCCTCGTCCCACACCGCCGCCGTCAGGTCCTGCAGCGAATCCGCTGGCAGGCCAGGCGTGACGGCCAAGGTCACAGACTGCACGCTCGGTTCCCCGCCCGAGCTTGCGGCCACCATGCTGGGTTCGGCGATGCCCCGGCGGTTAGCGGCGGCTGCCTGCGCGGGTGGGTCGACCGTCGACGCGAGGTCCAGCGCGATCAGCACGCCGGCGGTGACCGCGTCCGGCAACTCGGCGGTTTCGATCGACTCAACCCGGGCGGCCCCGAGGTCGCCGGCCGGACCCTGGACCAGCGCGGTGGCCAGCCCGTCCGCGTCCTCCACTGCCACGATGACCTCGGCTTCGGAGTCCACGACCCCGTCGACGTCGCTGTCGGCGACCAGGGGGTCTAGGTCGAGGTCGACCTCGGCGCCGTCGGCCAGCCCGTCCCCGTCGGTGTCGGGCTGCAGCGGATCAGTCCCCCGGGCCAGTTCCGGCCCGTCGGCCAGGGCGTCCTTGTCGCTGTCGCCCGCCAGCGGAATCGTCTGTGCGAGTTGTTCGTCGGTGTTGGTCAACCCGTCGCCGTCGGAGTCTTCCTCTGCGTCGGGGGTGCCGTCCAGGTCGGTGTCGCTGGCGGTCGGGGACAGCACGGTGCCCAGGTGGAGCACCTCGAAGGCGTCGCCGAGGCCATCACCGTCGGAGTCCATCAGGGTGGGGTCCGAACCCGCCTCGTGCTCGACGATGTCCGGCAGCAGGTCTCCGTCGGTGTCGACGGTCCCGGACAGCGGGGTCTGCTGCACCGCCTCCGAGGCCGGGCCGATCCCGGCTTCGTTGAGGGCCCGGACTGTGACCGTGTACTCGGTCCCGTTCTCCAGACCGCCAACCGTTGCCATGGCGGCGTCGTTCGGCACGGACAGCGTGTGACCCCCGGGCTCGACCTGGATCAGGTAGCCGGTGAGGTATCGACCGCCGTCAAACTCGGGCGTTGTCCAGACGAGGTCGATCGCGCCGTCGTCCGGACGAGTCGTCACGTCCGCTGGCGCGTCAGGAACTGTGAAGGGCGTGCCCGTCGTGTACGCCGCTGGGCCCAGCCCGACGTCTGTCCGTGCCTGCACCCGGAACCCGTAGTCGTCCCCCGCGACATGGTCGGACAGCGTCAACGACGTGGCGGTGGTGGTGAAGCTCTGCCAGCCACCCCCGGCGGACAGGTTCCTCCGGGAGACGGTGTAGTCCAGGATCTCGGACCCGCCGTCGTCGAGCGGCGGGCCCCAGGTCAGGGCCACCTCGAGCTTGTCAACCGCCGCATCGAAGTTCACCGGCGACTTGGGCGGCCCGGTAAGCACCTGCACCGGCGCGGAAACCCCCGCCTCGCCCGGGCCCGCGAAGTTGGTCGCCTGCACCGAGAACGTCTGCGTTCCCATCGGCAGGTCCGTGATCCACACCTGGCGGTAGCCGGATGGCACGCTCGCCGTCCGCCCCGACGGGCTGGCAGTGACTACGAACCCGGAGACTGGATAGCTCTCCCCCGGCGCAGAATTGGGGTATGTCCACTGCACCAGGGACTGTCCGTGGTCTGAGGTACCGGTCACACCCGTCGGCGCGGCCGGCGGTGCGACCACCCAGAGCGGACGAGGCTCGCTCCACTCGGACTGGAAGACACCGTTGGTGACCGCGGCCTGCCAAAAGTAGTCCCCGTTGCGCAGATCAGACGGCGGGGTCCACGAAAACACCCCGTCCTCGTCGAGGGACTGCGAAAACCCCTGAACGACAACCATGCCGCCACTGCCATTGACATTGGCGTCGATTCGGACGATGCCACGCCAGCCGTCGTAGGAGGCCTGAATCGGCTCCGCTCGAGCCGTGAAGGTCGCCCTGGGCGTCGGCTGCAGCACCCCGGACGCCGGCGACACGAGCACGGGTTTCGACGGCGCCACAACGACCTCGAAGGAGAACCAGCCCGACCACGCGCTTCGCGGGTCCACCCCGGCAGGCGCCTCCGGCCACACGGCCCTGACACGCACACGGTAGGAGCCGCCGTCCGCCAGCGCCCCGGCCGGAACAGTCCAGGACGCCTCCGAGAACGTGGGCTCCTCCTCGTACGGCCGGACCGCGACCACCGACTCAGCCGCCGCAGGCGCCTGCGACTGTGCCGCCCAAACCTCAAAGTCGAACGACAACGCCGGCCTCTGGTCAGCCGGCGCCCCCGGGCCGGCCTCCGGGTCCCAGTCAGCACCCTCATCGGCGACCCAGGCGTCGAACGTCGGAGTCACCTCCGGCACCGCGAAGCTCTCGCCGTGAGGCTGCCCCGAGTGCGGCGACGGGGTGTCCGGCGTCGGCACCTGCTCCATCGTCATCGGCGCCGGCTCGGGCTCGCTGGCGTCCACCGACTGTGCCGCGCCGACCACCATCGCCAACGCCAACGACAGAACCACCCACGCGCGAGCCCAGCCTCCCGCGGTGTCCGGACGCGCCAGAACTGCACTCATCACACTGCTCCCCCGTGGTACCGACAAGCGACAGCACACACGGTGCAGGGCACACGTCGCCCGGTGCCGCGAATTCACCCTGATTCACCCGAGGGCCCCGATCCGCCCCAAACAGTGACTATCCGTCACTTGTCGTGGGAGGCCCACACCCACCCGGGGGCGGCGCCGGGGAGCTCCCTCAGGCAATGCACGGCGCGGCTGCGTCCGACGCCGGCGTCGCGCTTGGCGTCGGTGACGATCGCGCGCTGGCCTCCGACAACGGCACGCCAGTGAGGAACCTGTCACCGAAACAGGTGCGCTTTGCCCTCGTGGTGGTGGAGCAGGCCAGCGCGTGTCGCGCCGGGCCACATCGTCCAAGGCAATGCCCGAGATGTCCGGCCCGAGTCCTGACGAGTTGCCAGCGATTCGCCAGCGCGGCGACCTTGGAGACCCGATTCGCCGTCTGCGATACCAGACTCGTGAGGCATCCTCGCAGGTCAGGGCGTGGAGCCGGCACCGGGACTCGAACCCGGAACCCCCTGTTTACAAGACAGGTGCGCTGCCAATTGCGCCATGCCGGCGATGCGGCACCCAGTCTAGAGCCGGGTCAGCGCCGCCCGGCGCGCAGCAGCGCCACCGTCGCGAGCGACATCACGGCGGCCCCGACGAACAGCGATCCCAGCAGGTCGGGCGCCGTCCTGGTGGCCGACTCCGGGTCGTCGAACCCGGTCAGCAGGACGACCCCGACCAGCGCGCAGACCAGCCCGATGACGGCCAGGGAGCGGTAGGTCAGTCTCCAGCGCCGCATCAGAACAGGCTGGGGACCGTCTGCAGCGCCGTGTCGGTCGCACGCGTGAGCAGGTCCTCCAGCTCGTCGAGCCGCCCCTGCGCGACCCGGATACCAGACTCGTCGCCACCTGAGCAGGCGGCGGTCAGGTCGATCTTCGCCGCTTCCACCTGCGCGGCCATCTCGGTCAAGAACGCTGAGCTGATGGTCATCGGTCCTCCTCGGGGCGGGGCTGCTGGTGGTCTGTTCGGCAGTACCGGGCGAGAACGGCTGCGCCCTCGTCGGCCTCGGACATGAGACGGTCCAGCAGGGTCGCCGGTTCCGTGGCCCCCAGGACCAGTGGCGACCAGGCCAGCACGGCGCCGATGCCGGCCGGCATGTGGTCGAGGGCGCCCGCAGAGCACATGACCAGCAGGTCCCCGTCCTCCATCACGCGGGTGTCCTCGCCGCCAGGCAGGGTCGGCAGCAGCCGTGACCCCCCGGACCCCACGTGCAGCGCCGGCGGTGCGGCCAGGCAGCGCACCGACACCGTCCCGTCGGCGTGCAGCCACGCATCGGTCGAGCCGACCCTCTCGCGGTCCATCCTCGAGACGCCCGGGGCCAGCCGCGCCCGGTCGGCCACGCGGAGGTGGAGCCGCGTGCCGACGCGGCGGACCTGCGTCGTGCCGGTCGGTCGCGCGAGGGACTCCACGACCCACTCGCCGTCGTCGGCGTCGTGGACCCCGTTGATCGTGGGGCCCTCCCACCGGACCTCGGTGACGGTCATCGCGAGGCGCCTCCCCGTTCGTTCGTGTCGTTCACGACCTGCAGCACGTCCCCGAGACCCGTGCGGCGCAACAGCCCCAGGCTGTGCTCGCTCGGGTTGCGCAGGACCACCACCCCACCGCGCTGCGCGCAGTGACGGTTCGCCCACAGCAGTGCGGCCACCGTCCCGGAGGAGAGCCGCTGGAGCCCACCCACGTCCACCACCACGCGTGCGCCTCCGTCGAGGAAGGCGTCACGCACGACGGCGCGCAGCCGGGTCAGTCCGTTGTGCAGGGCGCGGTCGTCGAGGACGATGACGACGTCGTGGTCGGCGTCCAGCCGCCTGAACCACGTCGGTGCTTCCGCCGTCCGCGTCATCGGTACCTCCCCTGCAGTGCTCACCGACGGATCACCCGACGGTGACTCCCACACTGCCTGCGCCGTGTTGCAGCGGACCTGTCGTCCACTTTGCAGTTGTGTGACGACTGGCTCGCCGGGACGCGACCGCCCGCTGCGCACGGCCGCGGGGCTGGCACGATGACCGCGTGGGGAACAGGCTCTTGGTGGTCGAGGACGACGACGGCATCCGTGCCGCCGTCCGCCTCGCGCTGGAGGACGAGGGGTACGAGGTCGAGGACCGCGCCAGCGCAGAGGACGCCCTCGAGCTGCTCGCCACGACGACGGTCGACCTCATGCTCGTCGACCTCATGCTCGGTGCGATGGACGGCTTCACGCTGATCCGCACGGTCCGAGCGCGGCACGACGCACCGATCGTCGTCCTGAGTGCCCGCAACGACACCCACGACATCGTCGCCGCGCTCGAGGCCGGCGCCGACGACTACCTCACCAAGCCCTTCGAGCTGAAGGAGCTGACCGCCCGGCTGCGCGCGCTGCGGAGACGGTCGGGAACGGCGAGGCCCACCGTCCCGCTCGCCGAGGACGGCGACGCGCTGGTTCTCGACCACCGGTCGGACGGCGCGGGCGGACCGCTCGTGCTCGACCTCCGAGCAGGGCGCGTCCACCGCGCCGGGCAGGACGTCCGGCTCACCGTCACGGAGTTCCGGCTGCTCACCGAGCTGGCGTCCCCGCCGGGACGGGTCCTCAGCCGGCACTCCCTGCTCTCCAGCGTCTGGGACCGGGGCTTCTTCGGCGACGAGCGCATCGTCGACGTCCACGTCCGGCGCCTGCGCACGAAGATCGAGCGCGACGCGGGCCACCCCGAGATCGTGGTCACGGTGCGGGGCCTCGGCTACCGCCTGGACCCCCAGTGACCCCTTCGCCCGCACGCCGGATCAGGAGCTGGCCCAGCCCTCGCCTCGGTCTCCACCAGACCATCACGCTGGGCTTCGCGGCCGGGGCCCTGGTGCTCTCGGCGACGATGGCAGTCGGTACCTACCTCGTCGCCCGCGACTACCTGGTCGACCAGCGCGAGCAGTCCGCGATCGGCCAGGCCTTCGTCGACGCGACCCTGATCCGGGACGGTCTGCGGACAGCGGGGGAACAGGTCAGCGAGGCTCTCGGCGCCGTCTCCCCGCCCGCCGACTCGGTGGTCTTCGTCCGCCGCGGCGGCGAGTGGTTCTCCTCGTCCCTCACCGCCCAGAGCGACCTGGTCCCGACCGATCTGCGCGACCGCGTCGAGGGCGGCGGTGCCGGTCTCGCGTGGTCGCGGGTCGACGGGCAGGCGGCGGTGGTCGTGGGGACGGCCGTGCCCGCGGTCGACGCCGAGTTCTACGAGCTCTCCCAGACCGTCGAGCTCGACCGCACGCTCGACACGCTGCGCGTCACCCTGATCGTCTTCGCCGTCCTCACCACGCTGGCAGGGGCCGTGCTCGGACGATGGTCCGCCCGCAAGGTGCTGGCCCCGCTCGACGTCGTCGCCGGCGCGACGGCCCGCATCGCCGGCGGCGACCTGACCACCCGCCTGCCGAGCACCGACGACCCGGAGCTCGTGACGATCATCGGGTCGTTCAACGCGATGGTCGACGCCCTCGCCGAGCGCATCGAGCGCGACGCCCGCTTCACCGCCGACGTCAGCCACGAGCTGCGGTCGCCCCTGACGACCCTCACCACGAGCGTCCAGGTGCTGCAGCAGCGGCGGGACCAGATGCCGGACTCGTCGCAACGCGCCCTCGACCTCGTGTCGCAGGAGCTGACGCGCTTCCGGACCGCGCTCGAGGACCTGCTGGAGCTCGGACGGCTGGACTCCGCGACCGGCGTGCAGGAGCGGTCCCGCGTCGACCTGCGCGAGCTCGTCGTCGAGGCCCTGCGAGCCAGCGGCCGCGACCACGCCGTGGTCGACCACGTGGGAGGCAAGGGGCCCGTGCTCGTCGACGTCGACAAGGGCCAGATCAACCGGGCCCTGGTGAACCTGTTCGAGAACGCCGACCTGCACGGGGGCGGCCTGGCCGCCGTGTCCCTGCAGCGCGAGCGGGCCATGGTCGAGGTCGTCGTCGACGATGACGGAGCGGGTGTCGCACCGGAGGACCGGGAACGCATCTTCGAGCGGTTCGTGCGTGGCGGCTCGCGTGGGTCGCGCCCCGGTACCGGTCTCGGCCTCAGCCTGGTCACCGAGACCCTGCGCGCACACGGCGGGTCCGTGCGCTACGTCGACCGGCCGGAGGGCGGCGCACGCTTCCTCGCCCGCCTGCCCCTCGCCTCGAAGGGACGTCGACGGTGAACCCCCGCCTGCCCGAACGCGTCTCGGCCGCCGCCGCGGTCGTCGCCACGATCGCCCTCTGCGCGGGCTGCGGCCTGCCGGCGCCCGGTGGAAGCCGGGAGATCGCGCCCGGCGACGTGCCGTACGAGCTGCTGAGCCCCTCCCCCCAGGCCAAGCCGACGGCGACGGTCGACGGCCCCCGGATCGAGACCGCGTCCGTGTTCCTGCTGGACGCCCAGGACCGTCTCGTCGACGTGCCGCTCACGGTCGAGGCAGCAGGCGTCCAGTCCGTCGCAGACCAGGTGCTCGCCGACCTGGAGGACGGTCCCACCGAGCAGCAGCGGGACACGGGGCTGTCGAGCCCGCTCGGGACCGGCGTCGAGCTCGATCTCGTGCGGGTGGACGGCAGCACGGCGAAGGTCGAGGTCGCGCAGGCCCTGCGTGACCCGGCGGCGGACCGCCTCCCGCTGGTCGTCGGGCAGATCGTGCTGTCCCTCACGTCGATCGACGGCGTGGACGCCGTGGTGCTGCTGCGCGACGGCCAGCCCGTGGAGACACCGCTGCCCGGTGGTGCCCGGACCACCGACCCGCTGAGGGCGTCGGACTACGCCTCCCTCGTCACCACCGTCCCTGCGACGGCCTCCCCCTAGGCCTGCCGGGCGCCCACGGGGCTAGCGGGTCGCCGCCGCCGTGGGAACGAGCACCGACAGGCACGTCACGCACCCCTCGAGCTTCTCGAACTCCGTGATGTCGACGACGACCGGGTCGAAGCCCAGGTCGCTGAACCACTCCGCGGTCCGGGGCGCCGACGCCGCCATCAGCACGGAGCCGCCGCCGAGGGGCACGACGTGCGCGCCCGGCTCCTCGGGCGCGTCTCGCCACCGTCCGAACGGCGCGGCGTCGACCAGGCCCGGCCAGCCCACGAACGTCCCGTCGGGGAGCGCCGTCACCGCGGACTTCAGGTGCAGCACCTCCTTGAGCTCCACCGGCACGACCGTGCGGCCGGAAGGCGACAACAGGACGCGCAGCTGCCGGATGCCCTCACCGTTCGTGCGGCCACCCCGTCCGACGTAGACGGTGTTCGAGGGGTCGCCGACCTGCAGCACGTCGCCTCCGTCCAAGGTGCCCGGCGCCTCGATCCTCACCACCCGCAGCCCCAGACCGCGGACGGCCTCCTCGACGGCAGGTGTCTCACCGCGTCGCTGCTCGGCCCCGGGACGCGTGACCACGGCCAGGTCGCCCACGACCACGACCGCGTCCTCGACGAACACCGAGTCGGGGTGGCCCGGCGCGGCGGGCACCTCCTGGACAGTCCAGCCGTTGGCGCTCAACGCGTCTCGGTACGCCACGTGCTGCTGACGAGCGAGCTCGACGTCGACCTCGCTGCGGTCGATGTGGGTGACGAGGCCCTCCGCGAGGCTGTCAACCGGGGGGCGGACCAGTGCCACGCCACGCGACAGCTCGGACGGGTTCGCGGTCATCCCTGCTGCCCGGCCTGGTCCTTGGCGGCGTTGATCTGCTCGACCAGCCCCTCCTTGCTGAGGTCGTCGATGAACGTGCCGTTGATGCGCACGGTCGGCGTCCCCTGCAGCCCGGCCTGTGAGGCCTTGTCAGTGACGCCCGCGACGAAGCCCTCGTACGTGCCGCCGGTGATGCACTCGCTGCTGTTCGTCGCCTCGACGAGGTCGGCGATCTGGGCGAGCTGCTCGTCGGGCAGGCCGGTGCCGCCTTCCTCGGGCTGGTTCTCGAACAGCGCTGACACGAACCGCACGAACGAGTCCGGGTCGTTCTCGGCGACGCAGAACGCGGCGCTCGCGGAACGCGTCGAGTACTTCGTGCCGGACGAGAACCGGTCGAGGATCGAGACCGGCACGTACTCGACCTTGATCTCGCCGGAGTCGGCGAGCTCGTTCAGGAGCGCTGCGTTCTCGGTCTCGAACGCCTTGCAGGCCGGGCACTGGAAGTCGACGTACGTGCTGACCGTGACCGGTGCGTCCTCCTGGCCGACCAGGAAGCCACCCGCGTCGGTCAGACCCGGGGGGCCTGCGGCGTCGTCGGAGATCTGGCTGCGCGCCGACTGGATCGCGATGCCGACCCCGACGACCAGCGCCAGGACCACCGCGACGGTGGCGCCGACGAGGATGCCCTTCTGCCGTCGCGCCCGGTGCTGGGCCTCCAGGCGCAGCTGTTCTGCCTTCTCGCGCGCTGCGCTCTGACGCTGGTTCTTGGTCAGCTTGCCGGACGTGCCGGGGGTCTTGTCGGGGGTCTTGTCGGGGGTCTTGTCGGAGGGGGTCATCGGGTGACAGTCCTTCTCGTAGGGTCGGTCTCGTCATCAGGTGTCGTGTGGTGGGGAGTGCTGCGTGCGAGCCAGCCGTCGGCGGACCAACGCGTCCTTGGCCATCGGAACAGCAGCAGGGCTCCCGCCAGCAGCGCCACGTCGCGGACGATCTCTTCGGTGTACCGGGTCTCGTCCGCGGCGACGTCGCCGCCGCCCCCGAAGCAGCCGCAGTCGATCGTCAGCCCACGCGCGGCCGCCGACGAGACACCGACGATGAACAGCACCAGCAGCACGGCGGAGACGACGGCCCCGAGCCTCGTCGCGAGGCCGGCCAGGAGCAGCAGCGCCAGGACCACCTCGAGCACCGGCAGGCCGTAGCCCACCGCCGGCACCAGCGCCTCGGGCAGCAGACGGTAGGCACGCACCGCGCGCAGGCTCTCGTCCGGGTCGGGCAGCTTCAACGCTCCGGCGACGAGGAACACACCGGCCAGTACGAGCCTCACCAGCAGGCCGAGCCAGGGGGAGAGGGCGTCCCAGCGACGCCACGTCCCGGTCACGGTTCGGTGGTGGTGTCGCGTCGGGAGAACCACCACCACACGGCCACTCCCAGCAGCCCGGCGGCCGCCGCGAGGGCCAGCCACAGGGGCCAGGCCCCACCGCCGTCACCGTCGGCCGACGTGGGCGCCGCGTTGGCGATCGTCTCGGTGCCGGTCGTGGCGCTCGCGGACGTCGGTGGAGGGGACGAGGTCGTGGTCGCCGCAGGGGCGGGCGTGGTCGTCGTGGCAGCGGGCGGCGCCGTCGTCGCGGACGGCGGTGAGGTCGCCGGAGCCTGCGTGCCCGGGGTGGCGGTGAACTCGATCGTGCCGTCGATGGGGTGACCGTCCGACGAGGTGGCCCGCCAGAGAACGGTGTACGCACCGGCGGCGAGCCGTTCGGGCAGACGCTGGACGACCTCCTGCCCGTCCACGACGAGCGGCTCGAGGTCGAGCGACCCCTTCGGGCCGTCGACCTGCACGGCGGTGCCGAGGGTCTGCACCGACTGGTCGAAGGTCAGCGTGACCTGGGTCGGTGCAGGCACGGTCGAGCCGTCGGCCGGGTCGCTGGACCGCAGCACGTTGTGGGCCTGCGCTCCGGACGCGACGCCGGCGACCAGGGCTGCTGCTGCGAGCAGCGCCGCGAGGATCAGAGCTAGGGGCGGCGCGGTGTGGGTCGGGGCGGTGCGGCGTGGAGCTGCACAGCCCGGGCGAGTGGCGGTGGTGGGGGGGTGGAGCACGGGTCACCTCGAAGACGTCGGGACGGCCGGGGGGCTGGCGGCCTGGCGCGACGGGTGCCGCGTCAGGCGAGGGCAGCCACCGGTGGCCCGCGCCTGGTCAACGGCCGACGCGCGACCGACGTGCCGGGGCGAGGGGTCTCGGTCTCAGCGCTCACCGAGCCGGGCGCGGCGACCGGCGTCGGAGCCGCGAGCCGGACGGGCACCGCGGTGCCGAGGGCGGCGGCGACGGTCAGGGCGGCGTGGGCCAGGCCCGCGACCCAGCCGGCGCCGCGGACGCCGAGCACACCGGCCAGCAGGTGGCCGGCCAGCACGGGCAGCGCCGCGAGCCCGGAGAGGAACGCGACGGCCAGCGTGTCGACGGGCCCGCTGGTCACGCAGTCCACCCCGCTCCGCAGCAGGGCGAGGTCGACGCCCGCGGACGCGGCCCGTCCGAGCACGGGGAGGCAGCCGCCGCCGGAGGTGACCGTGAAGACGGCGTGGAAGCCTGCCTGCCCCGCGAGCACGAGCACGGTGGCGCTGCGGTCGGTCGCGGACAGGCGCCAGACCAGCAGCCCGGTCAGCAGCCCGGTCAGCAACGCCGCAGCGGCGACGGCGGGCAGTGCGGGCGGACGCCCCGTCACGACCCAGTGGCCCGAGAAGCTGGTCACGGCGACCACGACGGCGACGGTCGCGACCCGCCAGCGCGCGGTGAGCGACCCGGCGTCACGAACGGTGGTCGAGCGGGGCACGTCGCCACTGTACGCACGCGTCAGGGCAGCTCCACCGCCGCGCCGTCGCTGAGCGGGGCCTGCTCGAGCGGGTACCACTCCGGCGCCCACTGGTACGCCACGAGCAGCACCAGCAGCCCGCCCGCCAGCGCGAGCAGCAGGGGCACGGCGACGGTCGGACCGTTCGGGCCTGGCGAGACGGCCCGGACGACGGTGCGTGAGCCTCGGCGCAGTGACGAGCCGCCAGGCCCCCACCACGCCGTCAGGGCACCGGCTGCCGCGCCCAGCGCCAGGGGGATGGTCTGGCCGACCGCGGACGTGCTCAGGTCGACGACGAGCCCGGTGAGGAACACGGTGCTGACGCTGACCAGGAGGGGCAGCACGAGCAACGGGACGGACCAGAGCCCGGCGACCAGCAGGTTCCAGGGCGCGGAGACCACCGCGAGCGCCACGTCGCCCCGCCGCGGACCTCGTTCGTAGCGGCGGCGCAGCAGCAGGCCACTGGTCCGGTCGACCGCACGCGCCACCACGCCGGCGCCCGCCGCGACGAGGAGGGTCACGACCGGCAGGACCGTCGAGCCGGCCATCAACGCGACGAGTCCCGCAGCCAGGGTGCCGGCCCGGGCGGTGCGACGGGCCGGAGCCGGTTCGGGCTGCCGGTAGGGCACGGGCGGGGGCGCGTCGCTCGGCCGGACGGCTCGGCCGGGCATCAGCGGCGGCCCCTCGTTCGGCCGGAGAGCGTACGGATCCCGCTCGGACGGCTCGAGGGCGTACGGCCGGGGCGGGTAGGCGACCGGCGCGGTCTGCGGGTGGGCCGGGAGCACCCCGGTCACGGGCGCCTGCTGGGGGACGGGGACGACCTCGGTCGGCGGGGCCGGCGGCGCGAACCGGGTGGTCCGGGGAACATCCGGGGCCACGCGTGCCGTGGGCGGCGCGGGCTGGACGACCATCTCGGTGGGTGCCTCGGGGTGGGGTCGGACGGGCAGCACTGTCGTGTACTCCTCGCCGTGCGCGTCAGCGGCCAGGGTGTCGTCCCGCAGCTGCTGGACGGCGCGCCGCAGGGCACCGGGACGAGGACGGCGCGCGGGGTCGGCGGCCAGCCCGGCGGTCAGGACCGGCAGCAGGGCCTCGGGTGCGCCCTCGACGTCGGCCGCGCCGCGCCGGACCCGGTCGAGCACGACCTCGAGCGGTCCCCGTCCGAACGGAGGGCGGCCGGTCGAGGCGAACGCCATCGTCGCGGCCCACCCCCACCAGTCGGTGGCGTCGGCGACGGCGTCACCCTCGACCAGCTCGGGCGACAGGTAGCCGGGCGTACCCATCACCAGGCCGGTGCTGGTCAGACGGACGTCGTCCGCGACGTGGGCGATGCCGAAGTCGATCACCACCGGGTCGCCGTCCAGCATCAGGACGTTGCCGGGCTTGAGGTCGCGGTGCACGACCCCCGCCTCGTGGATGGCGGCGAGCGCCTCGCCGAGCCCCTGCCCCAGCCGCGCCAGGTCCAGGCCCCGCAGCGGGCCGTGCTCGCGCACCACGTCGTCGAGCGGGGCGGCCGGCACGTACCGCGTCACCAGGTAGGGCGTGTCGCAGTCGACGTCGGCGTCGAGCACCTCGGCGACCCGCGGGTGCCGCACCCGCTGCAGGCTGTCGACCTCGCGGGCCAGCCGCTCACGGGCCTGCGGGTCACCCGCGACGTGCGGGCGCAGCACCTTGACGGCGACGGCGTGCCCGTCGTCGGTCAGCGCGAGGTGCACCACCCCCATGCCGCCCTCACCGATCTTCTGGGCGACGCGGTAGGGCCCCAGACGGCGTCCGGACAGACCGAGGGAACCCGGTGCGGTCGCCGCACCGGAGCCGCTACCGAGACCCGCCGCTGCCATGGCGTCACGGTACAGAACCGGACCCGGACGAACGGTGGAGAAATGGTGCGCGCTGCGCCCGTCAGCTCCGGATGTACGCGGACAGCTGGTCGCGCTCGCTGGTGAGCTCGTCGATGCGGTACTTCACGACGTCGCCGATGCTGACGATGCCCTTCAGGACGCCGTCGACCACGACCGGGATGTGCCGCACCCGCTTGTCCGTCATCGTCCGCATCAGGTCGTCGATGGCGGTGTGCGGATCGCACGTGTGCACGTCGGCGGTCATGATCTCGCCGACGGTCCCTTCGAGCAGCGCCGTGCCCCGGCTGTGCAGGGCGCGGACCACGTCGCGCTCGCTGATGATGCCTTCGACGGTGCGACCGTCCGACGACACGACCATCGCGCCGATTCCGTGTTCCGACAGCAGGCTCAGCAGCCCGCTGATCGTCGTGCCCGGTTCGACCGTCATGACTGTGTCGCCCTTGCTGCGCAGCACGTCCGAGATCCGCACCTCGATGCACCTCCACCTCTGCTCGGGGCGGTGAATCCGCCCGCCGGCAGCTCGCCGTGCTCGACCGTATCGCCGAACGACCGCCGACGACCAGCCCCTCGCCGGGCTCGGCGCGGGTTCCCGGCGGGCGGAGTCAGGCACGGGTCGCTAGGGTCGACGCGACCGACCAGCAAGGAGCTGAGCAGCTGTGGCGACCACGTCCACGCGCGGTCAGGGGGACCGTCACGAGTTCGTCGTCGTGGCGAACAGGCTCCCGGTCGACCGCGTGACCGACCCCGACGGCACGAGCCGGTGGACCCGCTCCCCGGGTGGGCTGGTGACAGCGCTCGAGCCGGTGATGCGCAGGACCCACGGCGCGTGGGTGGGGTGGTCCGGCACGGCGTCCGACGCGCTGTCAGGTCCCGGCGGCGAGGCGCAGCCCGAGCCGGGCACGGAGCCCTTCGAGGCGGACGGCATGACTCTCGTGCCCGTCCCCCTGTCCGCGGCCGACGTCTCCCTCTACTACGAGGGGTTCAGCAACGGCACGCTGTGGCCTCTGTACCACGACGTGATCGCCACCCCCCAGTACCACCGGGAGTGGTGGGACGCCTACGTCGAGGTGAACCACCGCTTCGCGGACGCCGCCGTGGAGCAGGCGGCCGACGGCGCGCGGGTGTGGGTCCACGACTACCAGCTGCAGCTGGTGCCCGCGATGCTCCGCGAGCGGCGGCCCGACCTGCGGATCGGCTTCTTCAACCACATCCCGTTCCCCCCGTACGAGATCTTCGCCCAGCTGCCCTGGCGCCGGCAGGTGGTCGACGGACTGCTCGGCGCCGACGTCCTGGGCTTCCAGCGGGAGCAGGACGCCAACAACTTCCTGCGCGCGGTGAAACGGGCGGTCGGCCCGACGCCGCGCTCCCAGACCGTCACGCTGTCCACCGCCGACGGCGAGCGGACGGTTCAGGCCCGCGCCTACCCGATCTCGATCGACTCGGCAGGGCTCGAGGAGCTCGCGCGCACGCCCCCGGTGCAGGCCCGCGCGCGGGAGATCCGTGAGGAGCTCGGCTCGCCGAAGAACCTGGTGCTGGGTGTGGATCGCCTCGACTACACGAAGGGGATCGGCCACCGCCTCAAGGCCTTCGGCGAGCTGCTGGACGACGGCAAGGTCGACCCGGCCGACACGGTGCTGGTGCAGGTGGCGACCCCGAGCCGCGAGCGGGTCGACCAGTACCGGATCCTGCGTGACGAGATCGAGCTGGCCGTCGGGCGCATCAACGGCGCGCACGGCACCCTCGGGCGCACCCCCGTCTCCTACCTGCACCACTCCTACCCCCGCACCGAGATGGCGGCGCTCTACCAGGCCGCCGACGTGATGGTCGTGACCTCGCTGCGCGACGGCATGAACCTCGTGGCCAAGGAGTACGTGGCCTGCCGCACCGAGGACACGGGCGTGCTCGTGCTCAGCGAGTTCACGGGCGCCGCCAACGAGCTGGGTCAGGCGCTGCTCGTGAACCCGCACGACATCGAGGGCCTCAAGGACGCGATGCTCGACGCACTGGCGATGGAGCCGCGTGAGCAGACGCGCCGCATGCGTTCACTGCGACGCCGGGTGCGCGACTACGACGTCGACCGCTGGGCCGACGCGTTCCTCGACGCCCTCTCGGGAGTCGGTGGGTGACGCTCGACGCCGCTCTGCAGGACGCGCTCGGGACCCTCGCCGGGCGTCGTCCGGTGCTCGTCGCACTGGACTTCGACGGCGTCCTCGCGCCCCTTGTCGACGACCCCGACGCCTCGCGTCCCCTGCCTGCCTCCGGTGCGGCGCTGGAACGGCTCGTCGCCGCGCCAGGCGTCCACGTGGCCCTGGTCAGCGGCCGGACGATGGCCGACCTGCGCCGCCTCTCCACCGCGCCCGAGGGAACCGTGTTCGTGGCGAGTCACGGTGCCGAGATCGATGGTGTGCCAACGGATCTCGACGACGAGAGCCTCGACTTGCTGGCTCGCGTGACCTCCGAGCTGCAGGAGATCAGCCAGGCCCACGACGGGACGCACGTCGAGACCAAGCCCGCCGGCGCCGTGCTGCACACCCGGCGTGCCGACCGTGAGGTGGCCCGCCGCGCCACGGACCAGGCGCTGACCGGACCTGCACGCCACCCCGGCGTGCGCGCGATGCAGGGCAAGGACGTCGTCGAGCTGTCGGTGGTGGACGCCGACAAGGGCAGCGCCGTCGAGGCACTGAGGGAGCGCCTGGGCGCCGAGGCGGTGCTGTACGCCGGCGACGACGTCACCGACGAGCACGCGCTCGCCACGCTCGACCCCGCGGCCGGTGACGTCGGTGTCAAGGTCGGCGACGGAGACACCGCGGCGGCGCACCGCGTCGCCACGCCCGACGACGTGGCCGCGATGCTCACCGTGCTGGCGGACCTGCTCGAGTCGCCCCGCTGAGCGGGGTGCTCCTCCGTCCCGTCCCACCTCGCAGATCGTGGCCTTTCTGCGGCCGGAACGGGCTCCAGGACAGCAGAAGGTGGACGATCTGCGAGGCCGGGGTGACCTAGGCGCCGGTGGGGGCTGCCCCGGTCGAGCCGCGCACCACGAGCTCGGGACGGAAGACGTACTCGGCGCGTGGCGCGGGGGTGCCGTCGATCTCGTCGAGCAGGGCCCGGACGGCTGCCGCCCCCATGGACTGGACGGCCTGGCGCACCGTGGTCAGCGGTGGGTCGGTGAAGGCGATCAGCATCGAGTCGTCGTAGCCGACCACCGACACGTCGTCCGGGACGCTGAGACCACGCTCGCGGACCGCGCGGATGGCGCCCAGTGCCATCAGGTCGGAACCGCAGATGATGGCGGTGCAGCCGCGGTCGAGCAGTCGCTGCGCCGCTGCGGCACCACCCTCGACGGAGAACAGCGAGTACTCGATCAGGGCGTCGACGACCTCGGTGCCGAGCCGGGTGCGCATGGCGGACGTGAAGCCCGTGACCTTGCGGGCCACCGGCACGAAGCGTGCCGGGCCGAGGGCCAGGCCGATGCGGGTGTGGCCGAGCGAGGCGAGGTGACCGACAGCGAGGTCCATCGAGGCGACGTCGTCGTTGGAGACGAACGGGGCGTCGATGCCTTCGGCGTACCCGTTGACGAGCACGATCGGCAGCCCGCGGTCCCGCAGCGCCGTGTACCGGTCCGTCGAGGCCGTGGTGTCGGCGTGCAGACCGGAGACGAAGACGATGCCGGACACCCCGCGCTCGATCAGCATCGTCGTGTAGTCGTCCTCGTGGACGCCGCCCGGGGTCTGCGTGCACAGCACCGGCGTGTAGGCGTGTTGCGCAAGCGCTGTCTCGATCACCTGGGCGAAGGCCGGGAAGATGGGGTTCTCGAGCTCGGGGACGATCAGGCCGACAAGACCCGCGGACTTCTTGCGGAGGCGTGAGGGCCGCTCGTAGCCCAGGACGTCGAGGGCGGTGAGAACGACCTGACGGGTCGAGTCGGCCACTCCCGGCTTGCCGTTCAGCACACGACTGACCGTCGCCTCGCTGACGCCGGCGTGGGAGGCGATGTCCGCCAGTCGAGCTCGCATGTGGGCACGGTAGCGCAACCGAGGTCAAAAACTTGCTGCAAGCGAGTCTGTTCTTTTCAGCAACCTGTTGCTAAGTTCCTGACCACCATCCCGGGCCAACCAGCCGGTTTCCCCATATGTCATGCAAGGAGCACCCCGATGCGCAGGATCACCCGGACGCTGGCTGTGGCAGCCGGCGTCGCCATGCTCGCCACCGCGTGCGGCGGGGGCGGCGACAGCTCCGACGGCGAGGCCGCCGAGGCCCCTGCCGACTGCCCCACCAGCAGCGAGTCCGCCGCCCCGTCGGCGACCGCCGACCCGTCCGAGACCGCCGCCCCCGAGCGCGCTGACGCCGACCTGGTGATCTGGGCCGACGAGAAGCGCACCGCGGCCCTGGCCGACGTCGCCGCCGCGTTCGGCGCCGAGAACTGCATCAGCGTCGCCGTGCAGACCGTCAGCCAGGACCTGCAGACGAACTTCGTCACGGCCAACACGGCGAAGAACGGCCCCGACATCGTCATCGGCGCGCACGACTGGATCGGCAACATGGTCCAGAACAGCGCGATCGACCCGCTCAACCTGCCCGAGGACGACCAGGCCGCGTACTCCGACATCGCGATCGACGGCGTGACCTACGACGGCACGGTCTACGGCCTGCCTTACGCGGTCGAGTCGATCGGCATGTACCGCAACACCGACCTCGTCCCCGACGAGCCGGCCGACCTCGACGCCGCCATCGCCGCGGCGACCGCCTCCGGCGCCGAGAACCCCCTCTGCCTCCAGGTCGGCGAGAACGGCGACGCCTACCACATGCAGCCGCTCTACACCTCTGCCGGCGGCTACCTCTTCGGCACCGACGCCGAGGGTGGCTACGACCCCTCCGACCTGGGTGTCGGCAAGGAGGGCTCGCTCGCCGCGGCCGCGAAGATCGGCGAGCTGGGCGCCGCGGGCGTCCTGAAGACCTCGATCACCGGGGACAACTCGATCGCCACGTTCACCGAGGGCAAGTGCGCCCTGCTCATCTCCGGTCCGTGGGCGCTCGCCGACATCAAGACCGCAGGCACTCCGTACGCCCTGAGCCCGGTCCCCGGCTTCGAGGGCATGCAGCCCGCGCAGCCGTTCACCGGCGTGCAGGCGTTCTACGTCGCCAGCAACGCCAAGAACAAGTCGTTCGCCGAGTCGTTCGTGCTCGACGCCGCCAACACGCCGGAGACCATGCGGGCCCTCTACGACGCCGAGGCCCGTCCGCCGGCCCTCACCGAGGTGCTCGACGAGGTCACGGGCTCGGACGCCGACACCGGCGTCTTCGCCGAGGCCGCGGCGGGTGGACAGATCCTGCCCGCCATCCCGCAGATGGCCGCCATCTGGGAGCCCCTCGGCAAGGCCGAGGCCGCGATCGTCGGTGGCGCCGACCCGGCGTCCACGATGACCACCGCGGGCACGACCATCGCCGGCAGCCTGTAGTCCGCTCAACCCCCTTGGACACCCGTGGGGTCCGCCGACCACTGGTCGGCGGACCCCACGGGCCGACAACGACGTCGAGGTGACCGTGACCACGCCCCAGCCCGAGGACTCCCCCCGCACGAAGGGGGCCGCGGCCTTCAGCCGGCTCGGCACAGACACCGCCATCGGCCTGCTGGTGAAGGTCCTGGGCCTCGGCCTGGTCGCCGCCTCGGTCATCGCGGTCACTCCCACGCTGCTCGCTACCGACCGGTGGATGGCCCTGCTGGCGCTGGTGCTGGCGGCTGTCCTGATCTTCGTCGTCTACACGACGCCTCGGCTCGTGCCGCTCAAGTACCTGCTCCCGGGCACCCTCTTCCTCGTCGCCATGATCGTCTACCCGATCATCGCCACCTTCGGGATCTCGTTCACCAACTTCGGTGACGGCAAGAGGCTCTCGAAGGAGGAGACGATCGCGTCGATCGTCGGCAGCTCCGTGTCCCAGGCGCCCGACTCGAACCTCTACAACCTCACGGTCGGGACCACGGGCTCGGTCACCGAGGGCCCCTTCACCTTCTTCCTGGTCGACCCCGACACGGGTGAGGTCTTCGAGGGCACAGCCGACGGACTCGAGGAGCTCGACGAGGGCGACGTCACCGTCGAGGGCGACCGCGTGACCGAGGCAGGGTCCTTCCGGCTCCTCAACCCCCGCGAGGTCAACGCCGCCGGGACGGCACTGAGCGAGTTCTCCGTCCCCACGGACCGGGGCGCGATCCGGTCACAGGGCATCAACACCGCCTTCGAGGGCATCAGCGCCATCACGTACGACGAGGAGGCCGACCAGCTCGTCGATGCCGAGACCGGCACCCGCTACAGCGTGGGCACGGTCGGCGACAGCGAGTTCTTCGTCGGTGAGGACGGGCGACCCGCGTTCGACCAGAGCTGGAAGCAGAACGTCGGGCTCGCCAACTACGAACGGGTCTTCACGAACTCCAAGCTCCTCGGCGACTTCGCCCGCATCTTCGCGTGGACGTTGGCCTTCGCCGTCCTCTCCGTCGGCCTCTCGTTCGCGGTCGGCCTCGGACTGGCCAGCGTGCTCAACGACGAGCGGATCCGCGGGCAGCGCGTCTACCGCTCGATCCTGCTGCTCCCCTACGCCATCCCGGGTGTCATCGCGCTGCTGGTCTGGAGCAACTTCTACAACCGCGACTTCGGCCTGATCAACGAGACGCTGGGTCTCGACCTCAACTGGTTCGGCAACGCGTGGCTCGCACGAGCCGCCGTGATCCTCACGAACGTGTGGATGGGCTTCCCGTACATGTTCGTCGTCTGCACGGGTGCGCTGCAGTCGATCCCGGCCGAGCTCAGGGAGGCCGCGACGATGGACGGCGCCTCCGCGCTGACGGCATTCCGCAGAGTCGTCCTCCCCCTGCTGCTGGTCGCCGTCGCACCGCTCCTGGTGGCGTCGTTCGCCTTCAACTTCAACAACTTCAACGCGATCCAGCTGCTGACGGAAGGAGGACCCTTCAGACCCGACAACCCCCAGGCCGGAGGGACCGACATCCTCATCAGCTACACCTTCAGGCTCGCCTTCGGCGGGTCGGGAGCCCAGTTCGGGTTCGCCGCCGCCATCTCGGTGCTCCTCTTCGTGATCACCGCCGTCATCGCCGCCAGCCAGTTCCGGGCCACCCGGGTACTCGAAGACGTGAACTGAGGTCGCCATGTCCACTCCTCCCGTACCCGCCGGCAGCACCCGGTCCGAGACGACTCGCGACGAGGACGGCCTGCCGTCCGTGACAGACGCGGCGCCGAGGGCGAGATCCGGGAGGGCCCCCGCCGTCCGCACCACGAAGCGCCCGGCGCCCAAGGGTTCGCGCTGGTGGCGCGAGCTGGGCTGGCGGCACGCGGTGGCGTGGGTGGCCATCGCCTTCGCCGTCTTCCCGATCCTCTTCGTCGTCTCCGCCTCACTGAACCCGCTCGGCACCCTGGCGAGCACGAGCCTGCTGCCCACGACCGTCAGCCTGGAGAACTTCACCGACCTGCTGGCCGGTCAGCGCGGCCCGTTCACGCGCTGGTACGCGAACACGATCATCGTCTGCGGCACCGTCTGCGCCCTCCAGGTGCTCTTCAGCGCCTTCGCGGCCTACGCGTTCAGCCGCTTCCGCTTCAGGGGGCGCCGAGGCGGCCTGCTGGCCCTCCTCCTGATCCAGATGTTCCCGCAGTTCCTGGCCGTCATCGCTCTCTTCACGCTCTTCAGCGAGATCGGTGAGGTGGTGCCGCAGATGGGTCTGAACACCCTCCTCGGGTACGGGATCCTGCTGCTGGGTGGCTCGCTCGGCAACGTGTGGCTGGTGAAGGGCTTCTTCGACTCCGTCCCCCGGGAGCTCGACGAGGCCGCGAGGATCGACGGTGCCTCCCACGCGCAGACCTTCTTCCGCGTGATCCTGCCCCTGGTGACGCCGATCCTCGCGACCACGGCGCTGCTGAGCTTCGTCGGCGTGCTCAACGAGTTCCTCATCGCCGGCATCTTCCTCACCGACAACGACTCCAAGACCCTGGCAACCGGCCTCTACGGGATCATCGACGGCGACCGCAGCAACAACCTCGGGATCTTCGCCGCCGGAGCGGTTCTCACCGCCCTGCCCGTCGTCGTGCTGTTCCAGTTCCTGCAGCGTTTCATCACCGGCGGTCTCACGGTCGGCGCCGTGAAGGGATGACCGGGTCCTCCTCGAGCAGGCCGGGCTCCCGCCTCGACCTGCCGCACCACGACGGGTCGCCCCTCTACGTCAGCACCGACCGGCCGACGCTCGGCCAGACGATCGAGGTGCGGCTCCGGGTGCCCCACGGCTACCGCGCCAAGCAGGTCGTCCTGCGGGCCGTCCGCGACGGCGAGCCCCACCTGACCCCGGCCCGTGTCGCCCACCAGAACGACCACGAGACCTGGTGGCACGCAGACCTCCTCGTACACAACCCGGTGACGCGCTACCGCTTCTTCCTGGACGGCGACACAGGCTCCCGCGTGACCTACGGCTGGCTCACCGGCACGGGGCTCCATACCCGCGACGTGACGGACGCCCACGACTTCGTCGCGGTCGCGCACGACGGACCGCCTGGCTGGGTGTCGGACGCCGTCGTCTACCAGGTCTTCCCCGACCGCTTCGCCCGCTCGTCCACGGCGCCACCGGTCGACGAGGGCTCAGCCCCGGGCTGGGCCGTCCCCACCGACTGGGACGACCCGGTGATCCCCCGCGGTGAGGGCGTCGAGACCCAGTGGTACGGGGGCGATCTCGACGGCGTCATCGAGCACCTCGACCACATGGAGGCCCTCGGTGTCACGACCATCTACCTGACTCCCGTCTTCGAGGGACGCTCCAACCACCGGTACGACGCCGTCTCGTTCGAGCGGGTCGACCCCGCGCTCGGCGGCGACGAGGCGCTCCAGCGCCTGACCGCCGCGGCACACGGCCGCGGCATGCGGGTGGTGGGCGACCTGACCACGAACCACACCGGCGTCGGGCACGAGTGGTTCGTCGGCGCCAGCGCCGACGACCTCTCGCCCAGCGCCTCCTACTACCGCTTCGGCGACCACCCCCACGGGTACGTGTCGTGGCTCGACGTCCCCAGCCTGCCCAAGCTCGACCACTCGGCGCCGGCCCTGCGCGACGCGCTCTACCGCGGCAAGGACTCCGTCGTCGGACGCTGGCTGCACGACCCCGTTGCCCTCGACGGCTGGCGGATCGACGTGGCGAACATGACCGGCCGTCACGCCGACACCGACGACGCACACCAGGTCGCCCGCGACCTGCGCGCCACGATGGCCGAGGCCGAGGCCGCGACGGGCCGGCACTCGTGGCTGCTCGCCGAGCACGGCCACGACGCGAGCCGCGACCTCGACGGCGACGGGTGGCACGGGACGATGAACTACACCGGCTTCACCCGTCCCGTGTGGACCTGGCTGCGCCCGGACGCGCCGAGCGCTCTCCCGCCCGAGGACACGATCACGTTCCTCGGCCTGCCCGTTGAGGTCCCCCGGCTCCCGGGGCGGGCGATCGCCGACACGATCGACGACTTCGGCACCGCGATGTCCTGGCGGGCACGCGCCGCGTCCTCGACCCAGCTCGACTCGCACGACACGGCACGCTTCCGCACCGTGGTGGGCGGCGACCGTGACCTGCACCTCGTGGGCCTCGCGCTGCTCGCGACGCTGCCCGGCGTGCCCACGATCTTCGCCGGCGACGAGATCGGGCTGGAGGGGGTGAACGGCGAGCACTCGCGCACCCCCTTCCCCTGGCACCGTCCCGAGATGTGGGACGAGCAGACCCTCGACGCCTACCGGCGCTGGTTCGGTCTCCGGACGGAGCACGTCGCGCTCCGGCGCGGTGGCCTGCGCTGGGCTCACATTCAGGACGACTCGCTCACCTTCGTGCGTGAGCACCCGTCCGGGAGCGTGCTCGTGCACGTCGCGCGGGCCGAGCATCCGGCCGTCCACATCCCGCTCGAGGCCCTGCGACCGCCGGGCGCGCAGGGGCCGATGCACGTCCGTGCCCTTTACGGGAGCGACGACGTCGGACAGGATGTGAACACCGTGTCACTGTCGACCTCCGGGCCGGCCGCACACGCGTACCAGCTCGGGGTCATCTGACGTCGGGTCCGCCTTCACTACGGATCGTCCGGCACGTACCTGCCGGTGAAGGGATGAATCACCATGGCAACAGTCACGTTCGACAAGGCATCTCGCATCTACCCCGGCTCGGAGGACCCAGCAGTCGACCAGCTGGAGCTCGAGGTCGCGGACGGTGAGTTCCTCGTCCTCGTCGGCCCCTCCGGCTGCGGCAAGTCCACCTCGCTCCGCATGCTCGCGGGGCTCGAGGACGTCAACGGAGGCCGCATCCTCATCGGGGACCGGGACGTCACGCACATGCAGCCGAAGGACCGGGACATCGCCATGGTGTTCCAGAACTACGCGCTCTACCCGCACATGACGGTCGCGGACAACATGGGCTTCGCGCTCAAGATCGCCGGCAACCCGAAGGCCGACATCCGCAAGCGCGTCGAGGAGGCTGCCAAGATCCTCGACCTCGAGGAGTACCTCGACCGCAAGCCGAAGGCCCTCTCCGGTGGTCAGCGGCAGCGTGTCGCGATGGGTCGCGCGATCGTCCGCAACCCGCAGGTCTTCCTCATGGACGAGCCGCTGTCGAACCTCGACGCCAAGCTCCGTGTGCAGACCCGCACGCAGATCGCCCAGCTGCAGCGTCGTCTCGGCGTCACCACCGTCTACGTCACCCACGACCAGGTCGAGGCCATGACGATGGGCGACCGGGTCGCGGTGCTCAAGGACGGGATCCTGCAGCAGTGCGACACCCCGCGCCGCATGTACGACCACCCGAACAACGTGTTCGTGGCCGGCTTCATCGGCTCGCCGGCGATGAACCTGCTGACGCTGCCCGTGACGGACGGCGGCGTGCAGTTCGGCGACGCCGTGCACCGTGTCGAGCGGGCGGTGGTCGAGGAGGCGCACAACCCGAAGGTCACCGTCGGCGTCCGCCCGGAGGACCTCGAGCTCTCCGAGCACGGCATCGCCGTCGAGGTCGACGTCGTGGAGTCGCTGGGCGCGGACGCGTACATCTACGGCCGCACCCAGGTCGACGGCGTCGAGCACCAGATCATCTCCCGTGTCGACGGCCGCCGTCCCCCGGAGAAGGGCTCGACGGTCCACCTGGTCGCGAAGGAGGGGCACACCCACCTCTTCGACGCCGCGGACGGCCACCGTCTGGGCGACCACGGCTCGCACGTCGCGGAGGTCGGTCGCTCCACGAGCGCCGGCGCCACCCCGGACGCGGGCACCAGCACCTCCGTCGAGAAGTAGTTCTCCCGTCGTCCCGCGACCGGCCTGTCACAGGCCCGGTCGCGGGACGACGTGCGTCGGGCGCCACTCCTGATGACAGGATCGAGCCATGGCTCTACAGATCTCGGCCACCAACCCGGACCCGGCCCTGCTCGACCTGCCGTGGGACGTCCCGCTGGCGGAGTGGCCGGACGAGCAGCTGGCGGCGCTGCCGCGAGGCATCTCACGGCACGTCGTCCGCTTCGCCCGCCTCTCCGGCCACGTGATCGCCATCAAGGAGATCAACGAGAGGCTGGCCCGCCACGAGTACACCCTCCTGCGGCTGCTCGGACGCCTGGGCATCCCCTGCGTCGTCCCGGTCGGGGTGGTCACGGGGCGGACGGACTCCGGCGGCGAGCCTCTCGACCCCTGCCTCGTCACCAGGCACCTCAAGTTCTCCCTGCCCTACCGCGCGCTCTTCAGCCAGCAGCTTCGGCCCGACACGACGACGCGCTCGATCGACGCCCTCGCCGTCCTGCTCGTACGGCTCCACCTCTCCGGGTTCTGGTGGGGCGACGTCTCGCTCTCCAACACGCTGTTCCGACGCAACGCCGGCGCCTTCGCCGCCTACCTGGTGGACGCCGAGACCGGTGAGCTGCGGGACACCCTCTCGAACGGTCAGCGCGAGCACGACCTCGAGATCGCCCGGGTGAACATCGCCGGTGAGCTGATGGACCTCCAGGCCGGCGAGCTGCTCGACCCCGAGATGGACGTCGTCGCCGCCAGCCAGCAGATCGTCGACCGCTACCGCGAGCTGTGGAACGAGCTCACCGCGCCGGAGTCCTTCGAGGCGGGAGAGCGCTGGCGGGTCGCGGCGAGGATCGAGCGGCTCAACGACCTCGGGTTCGACGTCGGCGAGCTCGAGATCACGACCGACGTCGACGGCACCCGCGTGCACATCCAGCCGAAGGTGGTCGACGCCGGGCACCACAGCCGACGGCTGCTGCGGCTGACGGGTCTCGACGTCGAGGAGAACCAGGCCCGTCGACTCCTCAACGACCTGGACGCGTTCCGCGCGGCCACCGACCAGCAGGGCGAGGACGAGGAGATCGGCGCGCACGAGTGGCTCTCCCAGTGCTTCGAGCCGGTCGTGCGCGCGGTGCCCCGCGAGATGAAGCGCAAGCTCGAGCCGGCCGAGATCTACCACGAGGTGCTCGAGCACCGGTGGTACCTGGCGGAGCAGCGGCGTGACGACGTCACCCTCACCGAGGCCGTGAAGTCGTACATCGGGAGCGTGCTGCCCCACAAGCCGGACGAGGCCGCGGTGCTCGGCGTAGACACCGAGCAGATGCCGGTGCTGAGCCGGGAGGACCTGCGGCCCGGTCCGTGACCCGCGTCCCCGGCTGCTCCTGACCCTCCGAGCCCGGGCCGGGCGGCCGCCCGCGAGCCCCTCTCCTGCACCCGTGGCGGGCTTCAGGTCGGTACCGCACCTGCCGACGGAAACAACGGGAACCCTGCACCGCGGGCACTGCCCGGCGGCAGGCGCGCCCGTCGTCCCTCTCGGCCTCAGGAGCGTCCCGTGCACGTCCCGACCCCGGCCCGACCCCGCGCCGTCACAGGTCGGGGCCTCGTGGCGGTCGTGGCCGTTGCCATGGCGTCCGTCCTGGCCGCGAGCGGGTTGGTGGACCGGGCGTCGGCTCGACCCACGCCGCCGCGCCCCGTCGCGTCGGGTGACGTCGCGGCCGTGGCCGCCCCGTTGCCGGTCACCGCCGCTCCCGCCGCGGTGGCCCCGCCCGGCCTCCCCGACGACACGCGACCTGCCTGGTCGCGGCCGGGTGAGTCGGTACGCGCCGACCCTGAGTCGCTCGTCGACGCGGCCGTGCCGTCACTGACCGGACCGGGCACGGACCCGGTCGCCCTGGACACCGCACCGCTGCGAGTGGTCAGCGTGGTCGCGGACTCCGGCCGTCCCCGGGTCGAGGTCCGCTCCGTCACCGGCCGGAGCGCGGCACAGGCCGTCATCGCCGCGCAGCAGACCCGCGCAGACGTCGTCGCGGTCGGCGTGGACGGTCGCAAGTCCGTCAGCGCGCCGCAGGCGACGGCGAGCGCAGGCGCACCCGCCCGGTCGAACGACTCGTTCCGGCCCCAGCAGTGGGCCCTGGACGTGCTGGACGCCGAGAGCGTGTGGCCGGCAGCGACCGGGACGGGAAGCGTCGTGGCCGTGGTCGACTCCGGCGTCGACGGCGCCCACCCCGACCTGACCGGTCAGGTGCTGCCCGGCCGGGACTACGTCACGGCCGGCGGGGACGGGCGCACCGACCCGAACGGGCACGGCACCCACGTGGCGGGGATCGTCGCCGCGGTCGCCGGGAACGCGGTCGGCGTCGCCGGCCTGGCGCCGGGCGCGACGATCCTGCCGGTCCGGGCCCTGTCAGCGGACGGTTCCGGGTGGAACAGCGACATCGCGTCGGGGATCATCTGGGCCACGGACGCCGGCGCCGACGTGGTCAACCTGTCCCTCGGCGGGGACCAGGACTCCCTGACCGAGGCCGCCGTGGCGTACGCGCTGGACCGCGGCGTCGTCGTGGTCGCCGCCGGCGGCAACAGCCGCGCCGACGGCAGCCCTGTCACCTACCCGGCCGCGTACCCGGGCGTGCTGGCGGTCGCGGCGACCACCTCGCAGAACGTCAGCGCCCCGTTCTCGAACACCGGGTCGTACATCGACGTCGCCGCGCCCGGGGACACGATCGCCTCGACGTGGCCCGGCGCTCGCTACTGGTACTCCAGTGGCACGTCGATGGCGGCGCCGTATGCGGCAGCGGTCGCGGCGCTGGTCGTCGACGCCTCCGAGGGCCGGGTCCGCGGCGAGGCGGCCGCCACGCTGGTCCAGTCGACCGCGACCGACCTGGGCCGGGTCGGCTGGGACGACGACACCGGGTACGGCCTGGTCAGCGCCGTCCGAGCTGTGTGCGCGGCGGCCGGGACCTGCACGCCGACCACGCCGGCCACCAGCCCGGCGCCCACGACGACAGGGCCGACCACCCCTCAGGTCAGCCCCTCCCCGACGACGAGCCCGAGGAAGCGGCCACCGGCCGCCGGGACGGGCGTCGAGGTCACCTGGACCACCTCGCCCGGGAACGTGTGGAGTGGAGACCCGGCCACGGTCACCGGGACGCTGCGCCGGCCAGGCACCGGAGCACCGCTGGCCCGGTCGGTCGCCATCCTGGAGACGGTCCAGGGCCAGGTGGTCACCTCGCGCACGCCGGTCCTGACCGACTCCACCGGTTCGTTCACCCTGACCCGGACCATCGACTACAGCACGACCTACCGGATCAAGACCCGACGCGGCGTCGGCCAGTCCCCCGACCCGACCGCAACCCTCACCCTGACCGCGATGCCCCGCACCCAGGTCAGCCACGGCGGCGGCTCGGCCCAGGTGGACGTCTCCCCTGCCGCCCGGCAGACCGTCACCGTCCAGCGTCAGAGCGCCGGGACCTGGCAGGACGTCAAGAGCACCCCGGTCGACTCGGCCGGCCAGGCCACGTTCGCCGGCCTGCCCACCGGGACGCTGCGCGTGCATGTCGGGGCGGCACCCGGGCTGAGCGCCGTGACCACGGCCGCGTGGACGGCCGGCTGACGGTCCCACGACGCAGCGGTGCCCGAGCCCCGCGCTGGCCCGTGCGCTCCCGTGACGCGACGGTGCGTCGTCGGCGGCTCAGGTCGTGCGGCGGGTGCGCGCGACCTCGTAGAGCGCGACACCCGCGGCGACACCGGCGTTGAGCGACTCGGTCGCGGAGTCCATCGGGATCGAGACGACCTGGTCGCAGTTCTGCCGCACCAGCCGCGACAGGCCCTTGCCCTCGGACCCCACGACCAGCACCACCGGCTCGTTCGCGACGGTGATCTCGGGAAGCATCACGTCGCCGCCGGCATCCAGGCCGAGGACGAAGCAACCCTTGTCCTTCAACGACTCCAGGGCGCGGTTCAGGTTCGTCACGCGCGCGACCGGCACGCGCGCGGCCGCCCCGGCCGAGGTCTTCCACGCGGCCGCCGTCATGCCTGCAGCCCGCCGCTCGGGCACGACCACGCCGTGACCACCGAAGGCCGCGACGGAACGGACGACCGCGCCGAGGTTGCGCGGGTCCGTCACACCGTCGAGCACCACGAGCAGCGGAGCCGCGCCGGTCGCCGCGGCCCGCGCGAGCAGGTCGTCGACGTCCGCGTACTCGTAGGGCGGGACCTGGAGCGCCAGGCCCTGGTGGATCGCGCCGTCGGTGAGCCGGTCCAGGTCGGTGCGGGACACCTCGAGCAGCGGCATCTGACGCTCCGTCGCGAGCTTCATGGACTCCTTGACGCGGTCGTCGGAGTCGATGCTGCTGGCCACGTACAGCGCCGTGGCGGGGATGTCCGCGCGCAGAGCCTCGACCACGGAGTTGCGGCCGGCCACGTACTCGGTGCTGGCCTTGCCACCGCGGCCGGTGGGACGCCGCGAACCGGCGGGCGGGCGTCCACGTGAACCGGAACCGGCCTTCCCGGCGTGCTTCTCGGCGATCCGCTTGCGCTGGTGGGCCTTGTGGTAGGTCCTGTCCTCCGCCTTCGGGGTCGGGCCGCGGCCCTCGAGGGCCCGCTTGCCCTGTCCACCGGAGCCGACGGACGCCCCCTTCTTCGACGCGCCCTTGCGTGTTGCCCCGCGTCGCTGGGAGTTGCCGGCCATCAGTGGCCACCTTCCGTGTCGTCGGACGAGCCGGCGTCCGCCGAGCTCGTGCTGAGTGACCACCGCGTGCCGTCGGGACCGTCCTCGAGGACGATGCCCGCGCCCGTCAGACGGTCGCGGATCGCATCGGCGGTGGTGAAGTCCTTGCTCTTGCGCGCCTCGGCCCGGGCGTCGAGCTCCGCGCGGACCAGGGCGTCCAGCGCGTCGGCTGCGCGGTCGTCGCCGGCGGCGCCGCCGGACCACACGGGGTCCGTCGGGTCGATGCCCAGCACCGCGGTCATCGCGAGCACCGACGACCGTGCGGTCGCGACCGCGTCGCCGTCCCCGTCCGCCAGGGCCGAGTTGCCGGCCCGGACGGTCTCGTGCACGACAGCAAGCGCCGCCGACACGTTGAGGTCGTCGTCCATGGCGGTACGGAAGGCGTCCGGGAACCGTTCTGCCACAGGGCGTCCGGCCGGTTCTGTTGCGACGTGGCCGCCCGCGGCCTGCTGCGCCCGCGCGACGAAGCCCTCGATGCGCTCGACGGCGGCGTCGGCCTCGCGCAGCGAGTCCTCGTGGTACTCCAGGTTCGACCGGTAGTGCGCGGCGCCCAGGTAGTAGCGAAGGGCCAACGGCCGCACCCGCTTGAGCACCTCGGTGACGAGCAGCGAGTTCCCGAGCGACTTGCTCATCTTCTCGCCACCGGTGGTCACCCAGCCGTTGTGCACCCAGTAGCGGGCGAAGCCGTAGCCGGCGGCGTGCGACTGGGCCTGCTCGTTCTCGTGGTGGGGGAAGCGCAGGTCGATGCCGCCACCGTGGATGTCGAAGGTCTCGCCCAGGTACCGGGCCGCCATCGCCGAGCACTCGAGGTGCCAGCCCGGACGGCCCCGCCCGAAGGGCGTTGGCCACGACGCCGACACGGGCTCCCCCGGCTTGGTCGACTTCCAGAGCGCGAAGTCGCGGGGGTCGCGCTTGCCGCGGGGGTCCGCGTCCGAGGCGGGCTCCATGTCGTCGAGCCGCTGGCGTGTCAGGGACCCGTACTCGGGCAGCGACCGCACGTCGAAGTAGACGTCAGCGCTGTGGCTGCTTCCCTGGGTGGGAGCGCCACCGATGCCGCGGTAGGCGTGCCCCCGCTCGACCAGCTTCTCCATCAGCTCGACCATCTCGGTGACGTGCCCGGTGGCGCGCGGCTCGTAGGTCGGCCGACGAACACCCAGCGCGTCGTAGCCGGCGACGAACGCCAGCTCGTGCGTGTACGCCCAGGCCCACCACTGCACCCGTGCCTCGGCCGACTTGGCGAGCGTCTTGTCGTCGATGTCGGTGACGTTGCGCACGAAGGTCACGTCGTAGCCGTGGCCCGCCTCGAGCCAGCGCCACAGCACGTCGAAGGCCACACCGGACCTCATGTGGCCGATGTGCGGGGGCGACTGGACGGTGGCGCCGCAGAGGTAGACGCCGGCTCGACCTTCCTCGAGCGGGACGAAGTCCCGCACGGAGGCGGTGGCGGTGTCGTACAGGCGCAGAGTCACCGGCTCAGGCTACCGGGGCCTCAGGGGGCCAGGGTCCGCTCAGGGCCCGGTCAGGGTCGTCACCGATACAGCCGTCCCCCGCGACGGACCTAGCGTCCTTGAGCAGGCGACGCCGGGCAGGTTCGGTGTCACGACAGGACGAGGTGGACCCAGTGGCACACGAGACGAGAACGGTCGACGACCGGGTGGGCACGGCAGCTCCCGCGCACGCCCCGAGCACGCGACGCACGACCGAGACCCCCGCCGCCCAGGCCGTGGACGTGTCCCGCGTCTACGGTCGCGGCGACGCCGCGGTGCACGCCCTCGACGGCGTGAGCGTCAGCTTCCCGCGAGGGGGCTTCACGGCGATCATGGGCCCGTCCGGCTCGGGCAAGTCGACCCTGATGCACTGCCTCGCCGGCCTCGACGAGGTGACGAGCGGCTCGGTGCGGGTGGGCGACATCGAGCTGAACGGGCTCTCGGACAAGGCGATGACGCGGCTGAGGCGCGACCGGCTCGGGTTCGTGTTCCAGTCGTTCAACCTGGTTCCCACGCTGACCGCGCTGGAGAACATCACGCTCCCCCTCGACATCGCGGGGCGCCGACCCGACACCACGTGGCTGAACAGCGTCATCGACACCCTCGGTCTGCGGGACCGCCTGAGCCACCGCCCCTCGGAGCTCTCCGGTGGCCAGCAGCAGCGGGTGGCGCTGGCGCGGGCGCTGGCAGGCCGTCCCGAGGTGATCTTCGGCGACGAGCCCACCGGCAACCTCGACTCGCGGTCGAGCGGCGAGGTGCTGGGCATCCTGCGCCGCAGCGTCGACGAGCTCGGCCAGACGGTGGTGATCGTCACCCACGACCCACGCGCCGCCTCGACGGCCGACCGGGTGGTCTTCCTCGCGGACGGCCGGATCGCCGGCGAGATCATCGACCCGACAGCCGATTCGGTGCTCGACGCGATGAAGCAGATGGAGCGCTGACATGTCGGCGATGCGCAAGGTCTCGATGCGGGGGCTGGCGGCGCACAAGGTGCGCTTCGGCCTGACCGTGGTCTCGGTGGTGCTCGGCACCGCCTTCATCGCCGCCTCGTTCGTCTTCACCCAGATGCTGGGGAAGAGCTTCGACGACATCGTCGACGTGGGTGGCGACGGCGTCGACACCCAGGTGGCACCGTCGGGCGAGCTGGACCCTGGGGTCCCGTTCGACCTCGTCGACACGATCGCCGCGCTGGACGGAGTCCGCGCCGTCGAGGCGACGGTGTTCGGCCCCGTCACGCTGATCGGGGGCGACGGCAAGGCCGTCAGCAGCGGTGGAGCACCGTCCGAGGGATTCGGCTGGTCTGACGGTCCTGACACGGTGAGCGACGCCGGCGACCTCACCTCCGGCCGGGAGCCACGCCGGACCGACGAGATCGTGCTCAACGTCGACGGCGCCGAGACGGCGGGGCTGACCGTTGGCGACTCCACCGAGGTCGTGCTGCTGGGTGGGGGTGTACTGGACGTCGAGGTCGTCGGGGTCTACGACACCCCGTCCGTCGGCCTCGGCGGGTACGTCGGGGTCGGGTTCGCACCCGACCAGGCGCGAGACCTGTTCACGGACGGCGAGCACGCGTCGACGCTCGCGGTCGCCGCCGACGAGGGCGTCAGCGAGACCGTGCTGACCGAGCGGGTCGCCGCCGTCCTGCCCGAGGGGGTCGTCGCGCGCACGGGCACCGAGGTGAAGGAAGCGAGCAAGAGCCAGTTCCAGCAGGCACTCTCGTTCATCAACGCCTTCCTCTCCGCGTTCGGCGTGATCGCCCTCGTCGTGGGCTCGTTCATCATCGCCAACACGTTCTCGATGGTCGTCGCCCAGAGGTCCCGCGAGCTGGCCCTTCTCCGTGCCGTCGGCGCGAGCCGGGGCCAGGTCGCCCGGTCGGTCGCGGCCGAGGCGCTGGTCGTCGGGGTGGTCGGCTCAGCGCTGGGTCTGCTCGGAGGTCTCGGGCTCTCGTGGGGACTGACGCGGCTGCTCTCCGCCCTGGGGTCGGGGATCCCGGTGACCGGCCAGCAGCTGAGCCCGACCACGGTGCTGGTGACCATGGGCGTGGGTGTCGGCGTCACGTTGCTCGCAGCGATGCTGCCGGCCCGGCGGGCGGGTCGCGTGGCGCCCGTTGAGGCGATGCGCGGCGAGTTCGCCACGCCCGGCGCGAACCACGTGCCCCGGCTGGTCGCCGGCGCCGTCACCGGTCTTCTCGGCGTCGCTCTCACGGTGATGGGGGTGACGGGAGACAGCGCCGTCTGGCTCGGGCTGGGGTTCCTCGGAGTCGCCGCCACGGTCGTCGTGCTCTCCCCCGTCGTCGCCCCCGGGGCGTTCCGCGTGCTCTCCGTCGTCGTGGCCCGACCGTTCGGGTCCATCGGACGGATGGCGCAGGGCAACGCCGCACGCAACCCGCGCCGGACGGCGGCGACCGCCCTGTCGCTGGCGCTCGGGCTGGCGCTCGTGACGGGCTTCGCCGTGCTCGGTGCATCGACCAAGGCGAGCATGGAGGACATCGCCAACGCGGGCATGAAGTGGGACTACGTCGTGGGCGGGGTCGAGATGCAGCCGATCCCGGCCGCCGCCGCCCAGGCCGTCGACGACGTGCCCGGGACCCGGACGGCGACCATGACGATGGCGCCGGCGATGGTCGGCGACGAGGCGTCGTACGGCCTCGCGCTGACCGGGGAGCTCGACCGCGTCGTGGACCTTGCGGTCGTCGACGGCCAGGCGTCGCTCACGCCCACGACGATGCTGGCGACCCAGGACGCCGCCGACCACTTCGGGTGGCACGTGGGGGACTCCGTCACCCTCGAGGCCCCCGGCCGCGACAGCGTCTCGCTGACGCTGGCCGGTACGTACGACAGCGAGTACTTCACGCCCTGGATCGTCGACGGCACGACGTTGGACAGGCTCGTGGCCGAGCAGAACCGGGAGACGCTGCAGACGTTCGTCATGGAGGACGGCGCCGGGACGGCGTCACTGGAGGCGGAGCTCGACGACGCGGTGGCCCCGTTCCACATCGTCACCGTCGACGACCGGGAGGCCTTCACCGCCGGGCTGACCCGGCAGGTCGACATCATGCTCGGCGTGCTCTACGGCCTCCTGGCTCTCGCCGTGGTGATCTCGGTGCTGGGCATCGTCAACACGCTCGGACTCTCCGTGGTCGAGCGCCGTCGCGAGATCGGGATGCTGAGGGCGGTCGGGATGCTGCGCTCCCAGGTGCGCGGTGCCCTCTACGTCGAGTCGGTGCTGATCTCGGTGTACGGCGCCCTGATCGGACTGGCCCTCGGGCTGGGCTTCGGCTACCTGTTCGCTCGCGGACTGGTGGACGACGGGCTCACCATCACGGCGGTCCCGTGGCTGCAGGCCCTGGCGTTCCTGGTCGTCGCGGCAGCCGTGGGGGTCCTGGCGGCGCTGTGGCCGGGGCACCGCGCGGCGCGCACCCGCCCGCTGGAGGCGATCGCGGCGGAGTGACGATGCCGTCGCACCTCCGGACGCATAGGGTCGGACGCAGTCCTCAGTCCCCGTGTTCCGGAGGTGCGTCGTGCCGCAGACCGTCAAGGGCGTCATCGCTCGCAGCAAGGGGGCGCCGGTCGAGGTGACCGACGTCGTCATCCCGGACCCGGGGCCGGGCGAGGTCGTCGTCGCGGTCCAGGCCTGCGGCGTCTGCCACACCGACCTCCACTACCGCGAGGGCGGCATCAACGACGAGTTCCCGTTCCTGCTCGGCCACGAGGCAGCGGGTCTCGTCGAGCAGGTGGGTGAGGGCGTCAGCGACGTGGCACCCGGCGACTTCGTCGTGCTCAACTGGCGCGCCGTCTGCGGCAGCTGCCGGGCCTGCGCGAAGGGCCGGCCCTGGTACTGCTTCAACACCCACAACGCCGCACAGAGGATGACGCTGACCGACGGCACCGAGCTCTCCCCCGCGCTCGGCATCGGGGCCTTCGCCGAGAAGACCCTCGTCCACGCCGGCCAGTGCACCAAGGTCGACCCGGAGGCCTCTCCGGCCGCTGTCGGCCTGCTCGGCTGTGGGGTCATGGCCGGCTTCGGCGCCGCCGTGAACACCGGCGGCGTCGGGCGCGGCGACTCGGTCGTCGTGATCGGGTGCGGCGGGGTCGGCAACGCCGCCGTCGCGGGCGCGGCCGTCGCCGGTGCGACCACGATCGTGGCGGTGGACGTCGACGACCGGAAGCTCGAGTGGGCGAAGAAGCTGGGCGCCACGCACACGGTCAACTCCCGCGACGTGGACGACGCCGTCGAGACCGTCCGCGAGCTCACCGGCGGGAACGGGGCCGACGTCGTGATCGACGCCGTGGGCCGGCCCGAGACCTACCGGCAGGCGTTCTTCATGCGCGACCTGGCCGGCACCGTCGTGCTCGTGGGCGTCCCGACCCCGGAGATGACGATCGAGCTGCCGCTGATCGAGGTCTTCGGACGGGGCGGCGCCCTGAAGTCGTCCTGGTACGGGGACTGCCTCCCGTCGCGGGACTTCCCGATGCTCGTCGACCTCTACCGGCAGGGCCGGTTCGACCTGGACGCCTTCGTCTCGGAGACGATCGCCCTCGACGAGGTGGAGGCGGCGTTCGACAAGATGCACCGCGGCGAGGTGCTGCGCTCGGTCGTCGAGCTGCCCTCGACAAGCGCCGACAGCACCACCGGAGCCACCGCGTGAACGCGCGCATCGACCGCGTCGTCACGTCGGGCACGTTCGAGCTGGACGGTGGCTCCTGGGACGTGGACAACAACGTCTGGGTCGTCGGCGACGACAGCGAGTGCGTCGTCGTCGACGCCGCCCACGACGCGACGGCCATCCTCGAGGCGGTCGGCGACCGCAGGCTGATGGCCGTCCTCTGCACGCACGCCCACAACGACCACGTGAACGCGGTGGGGGACCTGTTCGACGCGACAGGGGCACCGTCGGCGCTGCACCCCGACGACCGCGTGCTGTGGGACCAGGTGCATCCCGACGCGACGCCCGACCGCGAGCTGGCGCACGGGGACGTCATCAGCGTCGGCGGCGTGGACCTGCACGTGCTGCACACACCGGGCCACTCGCCGGGCGCGGTCTGCTTCTACGCGCCCGCCCTCAGCACCGTCTTCACCGGGGACACGCTGTTCCAGGGCGGGCCGGGTGCGACCGGCCGCTCCTACAGCGACTTCGACACGATCATCACGTCGATCCGGGAGGTGCTGCTCGCGCTGCCGCCGCAGACGACCGTCCTGACGGGACACGGCGACTCGACGACGGTCGGCGACGAGGCCCCCCACGTGCAGGAGTGGCTCGACCGCGGGCACTGAGCGTCGCCCAGGGCCTGCGGCCGGTCGACCCGGCGCGGACGCAGCTCAGGCGTCGCGGGCCACCACGAGGGCAGTGGCCACGGCCGCGACCCCCTCGCCCCGTCCGGTGAGACCCAGTCCGTCGGTCGTCGTGCCCGACACCGACACGGGCGCTCCCACCGCGACGGACAGGGCTCGCTCGGCCTCGGCGCGGCGCGACCCGATCTTGGGACGGTTGCCGACCACCTGGACGGCGACGTTGCCGATCTCGTAGCCCGCCTCGCGGACCAGCCGGGCCGCCTCCGCGAGCAACGTCGCCCCCGACGCTCCCGCCAGCTCCGGACGGTCGGTGCCGAAGTGGGCACCCAGGTCGCCGATCCCGGCGGCCGAGAAGAGTGCGTCGCAGCAGGCGTGCGCGGCGACGTCGGCGTCGGAGTGCCCGTCAAGACCCCTCTCGCCGGGCCAGAGCAGACCAGCGACCCACAGCTCCCGGTCGGATGTAGCCAGCGCGTGCACGTCCACCCCGATGCCGACGCGCGGCAGGGAGGGGGTCATCGGGCTCGCCTGGAGACCAGGCCCTCGGCCAGCACGAGGTCGATGGGACGGGTCACCTTGAACGCCTCCTCGTGCCCCGGGACCACCTGCACCCGAACGCCTGCCGCTTCGACCATGCCGGCGTCGTCCGTGGCAGCTGCCACCGCATCCCCACCCACCGACGCGGCCAGGTGGGCCGCGTCGAGCACGTGCCGGGCGAACCCCTGCGGGGTCTGCACCGCCACCAGGGACGCGCGGTCCACGACGCCACCCGACCGTTCGCGGAGCGTGTCCGTCACGGCCACGCCCGGGATCACCGCCGGGTGGCCGGCGGCGACGGCGTCCAGGACGCTCGTGAACACGGCGGACGGCGTGAGGCACCGCGCGGCGTCGTGAACGAGCACCACGTCGACGTCCGGCCCGAGCTCGGCCAGACCTGCGGCGACGGACGCCTGACGTGTCGGACCGCCGGGCGCCAGGGTGACGCCGGGCCCGCAGGCGCGAGCGAACTCGGCGCGGTCCTCCACCGGGGAGACCACGACCACCTCGTCGGCGCCGCAGGCACGGACGGCATCCAGCGCCCAGGCGACCAGGGGACGCCCGGCGACCTCGACCAGCGCCTTCGCGCGCCCGAGTCCGAGCCGCTCACCGCGACCGGCGGCGACGACCACGCACCCGACGCGCAGTCCGTCGTGGCTCAGCTGGCGAGGACCTCGTCGAGGATGGCCTCGGCCTTCTCCTCCTCGGTCTTCTCCGCGAGAGCGAGCTCACTCACCAGGATCTGACGGGCCTTGGCGAGCATGCGCTTCTCACCGGCCGACAGGCCACGGTCCTGATCGCGGCGCCACAGGTCGCGCACGACCTCGGCCACCTTGATCACGTCACCGGAGGCGAGCTTCTCGAGATTGGCCTTGTACCGTCGCGACCAGTTGGTCGGCTCCTCGGTGTGGGGGGCCCGCAGGACCGCGAACACGCGGTCGAGGCCTTCCTTGCCGACCACGTCGCGGACGCCGACGAGATCACAGTTCTCGGCCGGTACCTCGATGGTCAGATCCCCCTGGGCCACCTTGAGCTTGAGGTAGAGCTTCTCCTCGCCCTTGATGGTTCGCTTCTTGATCTCTTCGATGAGTGCTGCCCCGTGGTGCGGGTACACGACCGTCTCGCCGACCTTGAAAGCCATCTGCTGTTATCCCCTTTCGCGACCTCAAGGATAACACGCTCCGTGACGGGGTCGGCACCTCTTCGCGAACGTTTGCGCAGGTCAGAGGCCTTGCGCGACACCGAAAGGGGTACACATGGGGGTTGACACGGGCGTCGTCCGCATGCTGCGCGGCGACCTCGGGACCGCGCTGGGTACAGTGTCCGCGACCACTTCCCGACGCCTCCGGCGACCGGGCGACGACGTCCCTCGAGGAGACCGACGTGAACCCTGTCCGCCGCCTCACCGGCGCCACCGCCTCGATCGGGGCGCTCATCCTGGTCGCCGGTTGCTCGACCTTCTCCGAGCAGACGACGACCCTCGACTACGCCCCCAGCGACGGGGTGCAGGGCGAGTTCGGCTCGGTGGACGTCCGCAACGTCCTCGTGGTGGCCGAGGGCGAGGGGGCGCCGGGGACGCTCGTGGGAGCCATCGTGAACAACGGCCCCGAGGACGTCACCGTCACCGTCGCCGGCGAGAGCCTCAACGCGAACGTCGAGGTCCCCGCGGGCGAGGCCGTGACGCTCGGGCCGGATGGCGACGAGCGGGTCGACACCGACGAGATCGAGGTCGTCCCGGGCCGTCAGGTGCGCGTGCTGTTCAGCGGCGACGGCGGCTCGGTGCGAGCTGGAGGTCCCCGTGCTCGACGGCTCGCTGCCCGAGTACGCCGACCTGGTCCCCGCGCCCGGCAACTGACCGGCCCTCACGGCTCGAACTTGTAGCCCAGCCCGCGCACGGTCACGAGGTACCGGGGGTCCTTGGGGTCGGGCTCGATCTTGGCCCGCAGCCGCTTGACGTGCACGTCGAGCGTCTTCGTGTCGCCGACGTAGTCCGCCCCCCACACCCGGTCGATCAGCTGGCCCCGCGTCAGCACCCGGCCGGCGTTGCGCAGCAGCATCTCCAGCAGCTCGAACTCCTTGAGCGGCATCGGCACCGAGGCACCCGAGACGGACACGACGTGGCGCTCGACGTCCATCCGCACCGGACCCGCCTCGACCGTGCCGGGCAGCAGGTCCTCGGGTTCGCCGCGGCGCCGCAGGACGGCCCGCACACGGGCCACCAGCTCGCGCGACGAGTACGGCTTGGTGACGTAGTCGTCCGCGCCGATCTCCAGGCCCACGACCTTGTCGATCTCGCTGTCCTTCGCCGTCAGCATGATCACCGGGACGCTGCTCCGCGTGCGCAGCTGCCGGCAGACCTCGTTGCCCGGCAGTCCGGGCAGCATGAGGTCGAGCAGGACCAGATCGGCCCCGTTGCGGTCGAACTCGTCCAGCGCGGAGTGCCCGTCCGCAGCGACGGACACCTCGAACCCCTCGCGGGTGAGCAGGTAGGACAGCGGGTCGCTCAAGGACTCCTCGTCCTCGACCACCAGGATGCGTGTCACGAGGTGACCTTTCTCGGCGTCGGCTGGGTGGGCTCCCCGGTGTCCTCGGCCGAGGACCCGCTGGGCCGCGGGGTCCGCTGCGAGGTGGCGGCCGGCAGCCTGATCGTGAAGGTCGACCCGCTGTCCTGCTGGCTCCACACGGTCACCTCGCCACCGTGGTTGGCGACGACGTGCTTGACGATGCTCAGGCCCAGGCCGGTGCCTCCGGTCGACCGCGAGCGCGCCGGGTCGACGCGGTAGAACCGCTCGAAGACCCTGCCCTGCTCGTCCTGCGGGATGCCGATGCCCTGGTCCGCGACGGCGATCTCCACGAGCCCGGAGGCCCGTCCCTGTCCCCGTCCACGCCCCCGTCCCCGCCCTCGCTACCCCGGCTGACGCCGATGCCGATGTGGGTGCGGTCGGGCGAGTACCGCACGGCGTTGTCCACGAGGTTGCGGACGGCCGTGACCAGCAGCGCGTGGTCGCCGTAGACACGGGTACCGGTCCGCCCGCCGACCTCGATGGAGATGCCCCGCGTGTCCGCCGCGAGACGGGCCCGGTCGACCGCCTCGGCCAGGACGTCGTCGACCTCGACGAGAACCGGCTTGGCCAGGGCGGCCGAGACCTGCAGCCGTGACAGGTCGATGATCTCCTGCACCAGCGCGGCGAGCCGGTCCGCCTCGCGTTCCATCCGGCCCGCGAACCGCCGGACGGCCTCGGGGTCGTCCGCCGCGGCCGACATCGTCTCGGCCAGCAGGCCGATCGCCCCGACCGGCGTCTTCAGCTCGTGGGAGACGTTGACGACGAAGTCGCGCCGGACCTCCTCGAGTCGTCTGGCCTCGGTCCGGTCCTCGACCAGGAGGAGCACGTGCAGCCCGCCCAGAGGGGCCACGCGGGCCTGGACGACGAGGGTGCCCGGACCGAGGGGACCCCGGGAGACCTCGAGCTCGCGGTCGAGGATCTGCCCGTCGCGTCGCACCGAGCGCACCATCTCGACGAGCGGCTCCTGGCTGAGGTAGGCCCCGCGGACCAGACCCATCGCGTACGCGGCCGGGGTCGCCTTGACGACCTCGTCGGCGACGTCCACGACGATGGCGGCGGACCGGAGCACCGACAGCACCGTGCTCACGCCGTCCGGGATCTCTCGCGCCGGGACGGTGGCGACGACCCGGGACTCGCGCTCGCTCCAGCGGAAGGCGACTGCGGCCACCACCACCACGAGCACGGCCAGCCCCGCGGTGACGAGCACGACCTGCATCTGCACACGACCAGCGTAGGCGTGCCGCCCGCGCGCCACCGGCCGCCGCCCCGCGCCGGCGGCCGTCCACCCGGCCCTGCCGTGCGGGGGTCGACCGATGTTCACCTTCTCCACCGCTCCCGTTCACCCCCTGGTGCGACGGTGGTCGCGCTCGGGAGCCCCCCGGGCCATGATGGTCTTCGCTCGGACCGACCGAGCCATGAAGGGACGGGCAGCGGCAACCATGCGCGACGTGTTCCACACCGAGCTCGAGCTGATCGACGACCAGCTGGTCGAGATGACCGGCCTGGTCGGGTCGGCGATGGCGAGCGCCACCCAGGCCCTGCTGACGTCGAACCTGGCGCTCGCCGAGTCCGTCATCGCGGGCGACGCCCAGGTCGACCGCATCCAGCGGGACATCGACGAGCGGGCCGTCCAGCTGCTTGCCCGCCAGCAGCCGGTCGCGACCGACCTGCGCGTGGTCGTCGCGGCCCTGCGGATGAGCGCCACGCTCGAGCGGATGGGCGACCTGGCGCGGCACGTGGCCAAGCTGGCGCGACTGCGCTTCCCCCACGCGACCGTCCCCGACGAGCTGCACGACACGTTCGCCGAGATGGGCCGTGTGGCCGAGCGCCTCGCGCTGAAGGCCGGTCGGGTGATCAGCACGCGGGACCTCGCGGTGGCCGCCGAGATCGCCAAGGACGACGACGTGCTCGACGACCTGCACCAGAGCGTCTTCGACGTGCTCATGTCGGGCTCGTGGTCGCACCCGGTCGAGGCGACCGTCGACGTGACCCTGTGCAGCCGGTTCTACGAGCGCTTCGGCGACCACGCCGTCTCGGTGTCGGAGCGCGTCCAGTTCCTCGTCACCGGCGACTGGGACCGGGTCGGCCAGGTCTCCTGACCCGCCGGGGTGACCGAGGTCGGACGCCTGAGGGCGCGACTTCTGTAGCGTCGAGGCCGTGAGGACGCCGCACGCGCCGATGCTCGCCGTCGCGGCCCTGCTCGCCCTCCTGCTCGGTGCGTGCGCCGGCGGGGGAGCCGCGGGCGCCGAGCCCGAGCCCTCGTCGCGCACGTCCTTCGACTGCGGAGCCGTCGCCGACGCGCGCCAGGCGCTCGAACGCACCTCGTCGTCCGAGCTCGAGCGGCTCGGGCTCACGCCCAGCGACCCGCAGTCCCTCACGGTCACCCTGGTGACCGGGTCCGTGGCCGCCCCGGCGTACTGGTCGGCGCTGCGCGAGGCCGCGGCCCCGGAGGCGCCGGCGTCGCTGCAGCACCGACCTGGCGACCCTGGACGAGTACTGGGCCTCGCTCGCGGACGGCCTGGCGACGATCTCCCTTCCCGACGCCGAGCCGGGCACGCTGACCGCCGCGGGGCAGCAGCTGGCGGCACTCAGCTCCTCGTCGCCGGACCAGCGCGTCGCGCCGGCTCAGCGGCGCATCGAGGAGGCGCTGGGTCTGTCCTGCGGCTGAGCCCGTCCTGCGGCTGAGCGGGCCCCCGGCACGGTCGGTCAGCAGGGCGCAGGTCAGCGACCCTGGTTCGCGACCGCGGCCGCTGCGACCTCGGCGGCCTCGGGGTCGAGGTACCGACCACCGGGCGTCACCGGGGTGAGGTCCGCACCGAGCTCGTAGACCAGCGGGATCCCGGTGGGGATGTTGAGTCCGGCGATGTCCTCGTCCGAGACGCCGTCGAGGTGCTTGACGAGGGCGCGCAGGGAGTTGCCGTGCGCCGCGAGCAGCACCACGCGGTCGGCCACGAGGTCCGGCACCACGTCGTGCTCCCAGTACGGCAGCACCCGGGTGACGACGTCCGCGAGGCACTCTCGGGCAGGCATGTCGGCGCCCAGGTCCGCGTAGCGCACGTCGCCCGGCCTGGCTGAACTCGTCGTCGGCGTCGATCGGCGGCGGCGGGACGTCGTAGGAGCGGCGCCAGAGCATGAACTGCTCCTCGCCGAACTCGGCCAGCGTCTGCTTCTTGTCCTTGCCCTGCAGTGCGCCGTAGTGACGCTCGTTCAGGCGCCACGACCGCTTGGTCTCGATCCAGTGCCGGTCGGCCGACGTCGAGCGACAGGTGGGCGGTGGTGATCGCGCGCCGCAGCAGCGACGTGTGCACCACGTCGGGCAGCACGCCCGACTCCAGCAGCATCTCCCCGCCGCGGGTCGCCTCGGCGATCCCCTTCTCCGAGAGCGGCACGTCGACCCAGCCGGTGAACAGGTTCTTGGCGTTCCACTCGCTCTCGCCGTGGCGGAGCAGGACCAGGGTGTGCGACATGGTCTCCACCCTACTGAGGCCGGTCGGCGATGATGGGTCGGGTGAGGACAGACGGCGTCGGACGCACTGCGCTGGCCGTCAGCGCCATCACGGTCGCCGTGGTCGGCGGTCTCGGTCTGGCCGACCGGGCTCGCCTGGATGGCGGTCCGTCCCACCGGGGCGGACACACCCGCGACCCGTCGCCGCCACGGCGACCGCGGACCGTCCGACGTCGACGCCGACCAGCCGGCCCCCGGGACCACGACCGCCACCGCCCCGCTCGCGGCGCTGCCCGGGCAGGGTCGCGGCCGGCACCCACACGTTCCCGGTCGCCGGCGACGCCGAGTACTCGGCGGCGCACCACGACTACCCGGCCAGCGACTCTTCGCCGCCTGCGGCACCGCCGTTCCTCGCGCCGGCGGACGGTGAGGTCAGCGGGACGGCGACCGTCGACCGGTGGCAGCCGGACACGAACCTCGGCCCGGACCGTGGCGGGCTCGCCGTCACGCTGGTCGGGGTCGACGGCGTCCGCTACTACGGCTCGCACCTCGCGACGGTCGCCGTCGCGCGCCGGCGACCGCGTGCGCTTCGGGGCAGGTGCTCGGCACGGTGGGCGAGACCGGCTCGGCGGCGGGCACGGGCTGTCACCTGCACTTCGGACTCAGCCCGGCCGAGTGCGGTCCGGACGACTGGTTCGTGCGCCGCGGGGTCGTGTCGCCGTACCGCTACCTCCGTCGACTGGGCGGAGGGGGTGGACGCCTTCCCGGCCGTCGAGGTGCGGCGCTGGCACCGGGCGCAACGGCTGCCCGACGCAGGCGCGGCGTCTACCCCTGAGGCGTCGTCGCGTCCGACCCGGCCGACGACCTCGTCGGACGCAAGCAGGTGCCGGAAGGCGTCCAGGTTGCGCGTCGACTCGCCCCGCGAGACTCGCCAGGCCCACTCCTTGCGCATCGAGGACAGGAACCCGAGCACCAGCAGGTCGTTGAACGAACCGTCCGCGACGGCCAGCACCTCTCCCAGCAGCGCGTCCACGGTGTCGTGCGAGACCGCTTCCAGGGGAAGCCGTCCGGCTGAGGTAGACGTCACCGCTGGAGTCGACGCCGAACGCCACCTGCCGCATCTTCGGGTTGCGCTCCAGCAGCCAGCGGTAGACGCGCTTCGTGGTTCTCGTCGGGGTTGCGCACGACGAACGCCGACACCGACAGCGAGTGGTCGCCCACCAGCACCGACACCGCCGTCCGCAGCTTGCGCTCGCCCGGCAGCTGCACGACGAACTCCCCCGGTCGCGCACCCAGCTCGTACTCGACGGCGACCGGGTGGCCGTGCGGGCCCATCTCGGCCTCGGCCGCCACGGCCTCGTCGAGCCACTCGCGGACGACGTAGCCGCGCGGGCCGCGGTCCGCCGCGGCGGTGCTCACGGGACGACGTCCACGCGCCGACCGGCGCCGACTGAGGAGGCGGTGCCGCAGGGCGCGCTCTCGCCGAGCAGGCGCGCGAGGCGCTCGGCGCGCGCGCCGGCGTAGACGTCGAGGGTCGCGGTCGACCGTGGCGTCCCACCCGAACGTCTCGGCGTGGGCACGGGCGCCTCGCCGCGAGCCGTTCCAGCCGGGCCGGTGTCGTGCGACCAGCCCGAGCAGCACCCTCGCCCACTCGGCCGGGTCGTGGCCGTCGACGAGCACGCCCTGACCGGCCGTCGTCGACGGCGGTGACGAGGCCGCCGACGCGGGCGGCGACCACCGGCGTGCCGGCGGCCTGGGCCTCGATCGCGACGAGGCCGAAGGACTCGCTGTACGAGGGCACCGTGACGAGGTCGGCGGCGCGGTACCAGTCGGCCAGGCCGGAGGCAGGCACGGGCGGGGCGAACCGGACGACGTCGGGGATCCCGGGGACACCCATCAGCCCCAGGTCGTGGGCGAGCGCCTGCAGCTCCTCCGGACGGTCGAGACCGCTGCCGCTGGGCCGCCGACCACGGCCAGCAGCAGCCGCGGACGCAGGGACGGGTCGCGCCGCAGCATCTCGGCCACGGCCCGCACCACGACGTGCGGCGCCTTCAGCGGCTGGATACGTCCAGCGAACAGGAGGACGGTGCCGTCGGCGGGCAGCCCCAGCCGCTGCCTCGCGGCGGCCCGGTCGGCCCCCGTCCGCGTCCGGGTGGAAGACGTCGAGGTCGACCCCCGGCGGCACCACTGCCACCACGTCAGGGTCCGCCCCGTAGAGGTCGACGAGCTCGGCACCCTCGGCGTTGGTGTTGGCGACCAGGCGGTCCGCGGCGTGCACGACCTGCTCCTCGCCGATCTCGCGGCCCGGCGGCTCCGCGACGTCGCCGTCCGCGAGGTGCGCGTTCTTGACCTTCGCCATCGTGTGCATGGTGTGCACGAGCGGCACGTTCCAGCGGTCCGGCCACGAGCCACCCCACCTGCCCGGAGAGCCAGTAGTGGGAGTGCACGACGTCGTACCAGCCGCTGGGCTCGCGCGCCTCGGCCCGCATCACGCCGGCGGTGAAGGCGCACAGCTGGCCGGGGAGGTCGTTCTTGCCCAGGCCGGCCAGGGGGCCGGCGACGACGTGACGCACCATGCACGCCCGGCATCAGCTCGACCAGCGGGTCGGCCTCGGACGACGTGGCCCGGGTGAAGATCTCGACCTCGGTGCCGCGCTCCGCCAGGCGACGGGCGACCTCGACCACGTAGACGTTGAGGCCACCGGCGTCGCCGGTACCCGGCTGCTCCAGCGGGGACGTGTGCACGGACAGCATGGCCACCCGGCGCGCCAGGTGCTCGTGACCCATTCCGCGACGCTAACCCATTCGACCGGAATCGACCTCATGCGGGGTGGGTGCCGCATCCCCGACGCGCGGCAGGCAGGATGAGACCGTGGCCGACCCTGGGCGCCCGGTCGGCACCGTGACGCGGGGAACGACCAACCCCAACCGTCTGCGCCGCATCGACCGCTGGCTCGCCGGCCCCGCGGCGGCCGCGCTGCGCCGGGCCGACGACCCGCTGGTGGTCGACCTGGGCTACGGCGCGTCGGCGGTCACCACCCTGGAGCTGGCGGACCGGCTGGCGCGGGTGCGGGCCGACGTCGACGTGGTCGGGCTGGAGATCGACCCCGAGCGCGTGAGGACGGGCACCTCGTCCCTGTCGGGCCGCCCACCCGGGGCCCCGTCCGTCCGCTTCGCCCGCGGCGGCTTCGAGCTGGGCGCGGTGGACGGTCGCCGCCCGGTGCTCGTACGAGCGGCCAACGTCCTGCGCCAGTACGACGTCGGCGAGGTCGCGTCGGCCTGGGACGAGGTCACGCACGCGTCTCGCGCCCGGCGGGCTGCTCGTCGACGCGACGTGCGACGAGCTCGGCCGCAGGGCGGCCTGGGTCACGGTCGGACGCGACGGACCCGTGTCGCTGACCCTGTCGCTGCGGCTGCGCGACCTGGCGCGTCCGTCGGACGTGGCCGAGAGGCTGCCGAAGGTGCTGATCCACCGCAACGTGCCGGGCGAGCCCGTCCACGCCTGGTTGCGAGCGCTCGACGACGCCTGGGCGCGATCGGCCCACCTGGTGTCTTTCGGTGTGCGACAACGGTTCCTGGCGACGTGTCACGCGGCGCGTGACGAGGCGGGTGGCCGGTGCTCGGCGCGACGTCGAGGTGGCGGCTGGGCGAGGTCGGCGTCGCGTGGGAGGCGGTCGGGCCGCTCGGTTGAGCTCGGTTGGGCTCGTCCGGGTCGCCGGCGCTACCAGGTGCCGCCGTACCCGCCCGTCGAGCCGCCACCGCTGATCGCAGCGGACCGCGGGGCGCACCCTCGCCAGGTACACGCCGGCCGCGACGACGGCCGCGAGGTTGAGGATGTTGATGGGGCCGAGGAAGAAGTTGGGGAGGGAGACCAGGCCCACGGCCACGGCGACGCCGAGGATGATCATCCAGATCTGCTTCGTCTGGTTGCCGCTGGCGGGAAAGCGTCCGCACGGTGGCGGAGGGCGTCGACGAGGCAGAAGATCTGCATCCCCAGCGCGGCCAGCGCCAGCGCCCAGTAGATGAGGACCTGCAGCGATCCCAGGAAGATCACGCCGCCGATCCTACGGTGTCGTCCTGCCTCCGGCGCCCTGGCGCCGCCGTGGCCGTGTCGAGCAGGAGGGTCACCGGACCGTCGTTGACCAGGGCGACGCGCATGTCGGCACCGAACACGCCGGTCGCGACCGTCAGGCCCTCGGCCCGCAGTGCGGCGACCAGCGCCTCGACGACCGGCTCGGCCACGGCGGCCGGTGCCGCCGCGTTCCAGGACGGACGCCGGCCCTTGCTGCTGTCGGCGTAGAGCGTGAACTGGCTGACGACCAGCAGCGGAGCGCTGACGTCCGAGACGGACCGCTCGCCGTCGAGGATGCGCAGGCCCGCCACCTTGCGCGCGGTCCAGGTCGACCTCGGCGGGCCCGTCGTCGTGGGTGACACCGAGCAGCACCAGCAGGGCCTGCCCGCTCTCGTTGGCCGCTGCCGTCGACCTCGCCCACGACGTCGCCTGCCACGGTCACCGACGCGTGCGTGACCCTCTGCACGAGCGCTCGCACGGCCCTCCTCAGGATGCGCGCCGGCACCACGGCGACGATCTCGCCGACCGGGCGCCCGTGCCCGAGCACCGGCGACGTGCCCGACCTCGTCGAGCACCGGCGCGTCGAGTCCCGAGCTCGCGGAGCACGGCGGCCATCACCACGGGCCGAGCGCGCTGGGAGCCGTCGAGGATCTTCAGGGCCGCGGCGCGGCCGTCGGCGAGCCCCACCGCGTAGACGCCCTCCGCTCCGTCCTTGGCCACCAGCCCGGGAACGCCGGCCATCAGCCGGGTCACGTCCCGGCCCGTGCCGCCGACCATCTCCGGGTGCGCGCTCATGGCACGGCCCACGCGGGCGAGCGGGTCCGACCCGGCCCCGCCGTGGTCGGCGGACGCGGCTCGCGCGACGGCTCCGAACGCCCGTGCGAGACCGGTCAGGGTGCACGAGAAGAGGGGAGCGCCGCAGCCGTCGACGGCCACGTGGTGCGGCTCGTCGCCGGTCAGCTCGCGGATCACCTCGCGGATCGCGCGCTGCAGGGGGTGCGCCGGGTCCAGGTAGCTCGCGGTGTCCCACCCCGCGGCCACGCACGTCGCGAGCATCGCCGCGTGCTTGCCGGAGCAGTTCTGGGCCAGGGAGGTGGGTCCGTGGCCGTCAGCGCGCCACCGCAGGGCGGCCTCCTCGTCGATCGGGAGGTCGGGCGTGTTCTGCAGGTCCGCCTCCGACAGCCCCGCACCGCTGAGGATCCGCAGCGCGCCCTCGCGGTGCATGGGCTCTCCCGAGTGGCTCGCGCACGCCAGCGCCAGGAGCGGACCGTCGAGGTCGAGACCCGACCGCAGCATGGCGACCGCCTGGAGCGGCTTGAGCGAGCTGCGCGCGAACACGTCGAGGTGCGGGTCGCCCGCGCGGACGGTGACCCTGCCGGACGGGTCGCAGCCGACCACGTGGCCGTGGTGCACGGACTCGACCACGTCGACGCGGACGACGGTCGCGACCACGTCGGCGGCCGAGGCGATCACGGGATGGGGGGCGGTGGACGGGAGGCTCGAGGGGGCTGGGCACGCCCGCAGCCTAGGGGCCGTGGCCGCGAGGTCAGGCGCGGGGACGTCCCAGTGCGCGGTAGGTCCAGCCCGCCGCACGCCACGCGTCGGCGTCGAGGGCGTTGCGGCCGTCCAGCATGCTGCGGTTGCGGACGATGTCGCCGAGCTTGCCGGCGTCCAACCCCGTGAACTGGGGCCACTCGGTGAGCAGCAGCACGACGTCCGCGTTCTCGCACGCCTCCTCGGCGGTCTCCACGTAGGAGAGGTCCGGCCACATGCGCCGGGCGTTGTCCAGCGCGTGCGGGTCGGTGACCACGACGTCACCGCCCTGCAGACGCATCTGCGCCGCGACGTTGAGGGCGGGCGAGTCGCGGATGTCGTCGCTGTGCGGCTTGAACGCCGCCCCCAGCACGGCGATCCGCCGTCCGACGAAGGAGCCGCCGCACGCCTCGCGGGCCATCTCGACCATGCGGGACCGGCGACGCAGGTTGATCGCGTCCACCTCGCGCAGGAAGGTCAGCGCCTGGTCGGCTCCGAGCTCCCCGGCGCGCGCCATGAAGGCCCGGATGTCCTTGGGCAGGCAGCCGCCCCCGAAACCGAGCCCGGCGCCCAGGAACTTGCGCCCGATGCGGTCGTCGAAGCCGAGCGCGTCGGCGAGCAGGGTGACGTCGGCGCCCGCGGCCTCGCAGACCTCCGACATGGCGTTGATGAAGGAGATCTTCGTGGCGAGGAAGGCGTTCGCGGCGACCTTGACGAGCTCGGCGGTCTCGTAGTCGCACGTCACGACCGGCGTGCCCGCCTCGATCGCGGTCGCGTAGACCTCACGGAGCGTCTGCTCGGCCCTCTCGCTCGCGACGCCGAAGACGAGCCGGTCGGGGGCCACGGTGTCCTTGACCGCGTGGCCCTCACGCAGGAACTCGGGGTTCCACGCCAGCTCGAGGTGTGGGGCCGTACCGGCGAGCAGCGTGCTCAGCGAGGCGGCGGTGCCGACCGGCACGGTCGACTTCCCGACGACCAGCGCAGGACCCGAGACGTGCTGTGCCACCGCCGTCGTCGCCGCGACGACCTGGGTGGTGTCGGCCGCCAGCTCGCCCTTCCGCTGCGGCGTGCCCACGCAGACGAAGACCACGTCGGCGTCGGCGAGGGTCGAGAAGTCGGTGCTGAACGAGAGCCGGCCGGTGGCGAGCGTGCGGGCGAGCAGGTCGTCCAGCTCGGGCTCGAAGAACGGGGCCGCCGCCTCGCGCAGCGCCTCCACCTTCGCGGCGTCGACGTCCACGCCGACCACCTGGTGCCCCAGCTCCGCCATGCACGCGGCGTGCACCGCGCCCAGGTAGCCGCAGCCGACTACGCCGATCGTCAAGGTCATGCGCACATCCTGCCGCAGCGCGCGGGCGCGCGAGGACGGAACCGGCCCGCCCCCGGACGTGGGAAAGTGGGGCACGCCGGCGTTCGGCGTGCCCCACTTCCGAGGTCTCGCTGGGTCAGCGAGGGCGTGGTGTCAGCTGCCGACCTTGTCGGCGGCGGCGGACGCGGCCTTGGTCGCCGAGGCGGCCGTCTTCTTCGCGGTGGTCGTCGCGCCCTTGGCGGCGGACTTCGACGCGGTGGCGCGCTTGCGAGCCGTCGTCGCGGTCCGCTTCGCGGGCGTCTTCGTGGCCTTGGTCGCCTTGGTGGCGCTCGAGGACACCGACGTCTTGGTGGTCTCGGCGGCCTGCTCGGCCTGGCGGGTCGCGGTGGTCACCGTGGCCTTGGCCGCGGTCGTGGTGTCCTTGGTGCCGCGACGGACGGTGGTGACGGCGGCCTTGGTGCGGCTCAGGGTCGTGCGACCCTGCTCCACCAGGTCCTGCGTCGCCTTCTGGCGGCGGATGCGCTCGACGAGCTTCTTGCCGCGGTCGGCGAGGTCGTCGAAGCCCTCCTCGAGCTTGCCGGCCGCCTCGAGGCCCTTGCTCACGGCGGTGGTCGGGAGCTGCTTGGCACCCTGCTGGATCGAGGCCTGCAGGTTCACGCCGTCGAGCTCCTTGCGAACCTCGGCGGCACGCTTCTGCGCGGTGCTCTGGGTGGCGCGGACACGCTCGACGGCGAGGTCGGTGATGCCCACGACCACGTAGCCGGTGTCGACTGCGGTCTTCTTCAGGTCGTCAGAAAGGGTCGTCATGTCACTGTCCTCCAGTGGTTGTGCGAGTGGTCTTGGTGGTCTGGGTCCGCTTGCTCGCGGCGGCCTTCTTCGTGGTCCCGGACGCCGTGGACTTCCTGCGTCGGGGCGCCGTCGTCGTCGCCGGCGCTGCGTCCCGCACGTCGTCGCCCTGCTGGGCCTCCGCGCGGAACGAGGCGTAGATGTCGAGCAGCACCCGGCGGTGCCGTTCGCTGAGGTGGGGATCGGTCATGATCGCCGTCTCCACCTCGGCCCGGGTCTCGCGCTCGTCGAGGATCCCGGCCCGTACGTAGAGCACCTCCGCCGAGATGCGAAGGCCCTTCGCGATCTGCTGGAGCACCTCCGCGCTCGGCTTGCGCAGGCCACGCTCCACCTGGCTCAGGTAGGGGTTCGAGACGCCGGCGGCCTCCGCGAGCTGCCGCAGCGAGAGCTTCGCGCCCTGCCGCTGCTCGCGCAGGAACTCACCGAGCTCGGTGACCTTCAGCGTTGCCATGCCTCCACCATGCTTGCTCTGGCAAGCAGTTGCAAGCGCTAGCAGCAGCAAGCGGACGTGGCGTGCGTCACGTCCGTGCTCAGGGCCTGACGGGGCGCCGGTCCTTGACGCCCAGCAGCTCCCGCGCGTCGGCGGTGCCCATCGGGGGCCGCTGCATCTCCGTCGCACAGCCGTGCGGCGCGCGCGACCAGCTCGGCGTTGCCGTGCACCGGGCGCCCCCGGCCGTACATGAGGTTGTCCTCCATGCCGACCCGCAGGTGGCCACCCATCGACAGGGCAGCGGCCATCACCGGCAGGTGGCTGCGCCCGATCCCGGTGGCCGACCAGGAGGTGACCTCCGCCGGGAGCGCCGCCACACCGGCGACCAGCGCCTGCGGCGGTGCCGGGCATGCCGCCGGGCACGCCGGTGACGAAGTCGACGTGCACCCTGCCGCCGAACGGCAGCCCGCAGGTGTCGACCAGACGGCGCAGCGACTCGACCTGGCCCAGGTCGAACAGCTCGAACTCCGGCACCACCTCGCGCTCCTGCGCCTGGCGGTACAGGTCGACCATCAACGACCACGGGTTCATGAAGACGTCGTCGCCGAAGTTGACGGTGCCGCAGGTCAGCGAGCACGAGTCCGGCTCGGCCTCCAGCACGCGCAGCCGCGTCTCGAGCGGGTCGTGGACGCTGCCGCCGGTCGACAGCTGGACCACCAGGTCGGTCTGCTCGCGCAGCGCCTCGACGGTGGCGCGGAGCCGTCCCAGGTCGAGGGTGGGCCGGTGGTCGTCGTCGCGGATGTGGACGTGCACCAGCGCCGCCCCCGCGGCCTCGCACGCGACCGCCGTCGCGACGAGCTCGTCGAGCGTGGTCGGCAGCTGCGGCCACTGCTCCTTGGACGTCTCGGCCCCGGTGGGGGCCACGGTGATCAGCGTCGTCGGCACGGCGGGCATCCTGCCAGACCGGACGTGCCGTCCCTGGACCCGTCCGGTCAGGGGGCGACGACGGCCTCCTGGGCGCCGCTGACGCCGTCGGCGACGAGCACGGCGTCGACGGGCACCGACGCGCTTGACGACCGCCAGGGCGATCGGGCCCAGCTCGTGGTGGCGCACGACGCTGGTCAGCCGTCCGACCGGCCGCTCGCCGTCCTTGCCGCCCGGGGCCGTCAGCGCGGTGCCCGGCTCCGGCAGCAGGTGCCCCGAGCCGTCCAGGTGCAGGAAGACCAGCCGCCGCGGCGGCCGTCCCAGGTTGTGCACCCGCGCGACGGTCTCCTGGCCGCGGTAGCAGCCCTTCTGCAGGTGCACCGCCGTGCGCAGCCAGTCGAGCTCGTGCGGGATCGTCCGGTGGTCGGTGTCGGCACCGAAGCGGGGGCGCCACGCCGCGACCCGCAGCGCCTCGGCGGCCCAGGTGCCGGCGAGCGCGAGATCCGCCGGTCAGCGAACCGATCTCGCCACGCGGGACGAGCACCTCGACCCAGGCCGCTCCGGGCCGGGGTGGTCCGCGTCGTCGACGCCGCTGTAGCTCACGCTGCCGTCCGACAGCGCGGCCACGGGTCGACCCACGCCACCGTCCTCGCCGAGGGAGTCCAGCGCACGGCCGGGCACGCCGGAGAGGACGGCCCAGTCTCCCGTCACGTCGGTGATCTCGACGCGCAGCATGAAGCGCATCTTCTCCAGGTGGGCGACGAGCGGGCGCCCCGCGCCGGGCTCGACCGTGATCCAGCAGGTCTCACCGTCGTCGACCAGGTGCAGGGCGTTCTCGACGTGACCGTGCGGGCTGAGGACCAGCGCCTCGGCCGACGTCGCCGGGGGCCAGGTCGCGCAGCCGCTGGGTGGTCAGGGTGTCGAGCCAGGTCAGGCGGTCCGGCCCCGGAGACGGTGACGACCTCGCGGTGCGACGTGTCGACGACGGCCAGCCCCGCCGCTGAGGGCCGCTGCTCGCGCGTCGGGTCGCCGTAGTGCCAGGCGACGTCGGCGTCGAGGCCGTGGCCGGCGACGGCGCCTCGCGCTGCAGGAGCGGTGAGCCCGTCACGGCGTGGCCCTCGCTGCGCCACGCGCTTCAGCCGGGCGGAGGCGTGCGACGACATGGGCGTCGCCGACCGCGGCCATGTCCATCACCCACAGCAGGTCCCCCTCGACCATGCCGTACATGCGCTGCGCCGCCGTGTACTCCTTGGCGGTGGTGGTGCGGGCCACCACGTCGGTCGTCAGGTCGACGCGGGCGCCGGTGGCACGGCCGGTGTAGATCTCGACGAAACCGGTCGGGTGGGCCAGCAGCACCTCGACGTCGATGCCCTGGTGGTCGCGGGCGGCCGCGTCCGCCGCCTCGGGCGATCGGCGGGACGACCACCCGCCAGTACCCGGACTCGCTCGCGAGGGGTCGGACGACCTCGCCGTCGTCGTCCAGCAGGAAGGACTGGGAGCGGTAGTGCAGGAAGGCGCGGCCGTCATGGCTGAACTCGACCTCCTGGCCGAACGGCACGCTCGTCGATGGTCGGGTACCCGACGACGCCGGCGCCCTCCCAGCGGCCGAGCAGCCAGGCGACGGGCACCAGCGGCGCGGGCAGGTCCTCGGGGATCTCGAAGGGCATCGAGCGCCGCTCAGCGCTGGCCGGCGAAGAGCTTGTAGACCACGTAGACGGCGAACCAGCCGATCACGAGGCTCGAGAGGACGAGCAGCGAGATGTAGAACGCTTCCAGACCCATGCGGCCAGCCTACGCGGTGGCTCCTCGGCGCGGCTCGGCGTGGTGGCGCTGCTCCTACGCTGGCCCGCATGACCGCCTCACTCGTCGTGAAGTGCACCTGCGGGGACGATGCCCCCGAGCGGTGCAACCAGGCACTGACCGTCGCCGCCACAGCGGTCGCCTCCGGCGCCGACGTGTCCCTGTGGCTCACCGGCGAGGCTGCGTGGCTGGCCGTGCCGGGACGGGCGGCGCAGATCACGCTCGAGCACGCGGCGCCGTTCGACGAGCTGCTCGGCGGGTGTGCTCGAGAGCGGTGAGGTCGTCGTCTGCTCACAGTGCGCCCTGCGACGGGGGCTCACCGAGGCCGACCTGGTGCCCGGCGTGCGGATCGCGGGGTCGGCGCAGTTCGTCGAGCGGGCGCTGACGCAGGGCGTGCAGGCGCTCGTCTACTGACGGCGCCCCGACGGGCTCAGCCCAGGACGCGAGCGAGCAGGTAGACCACGGCGCCGGACGAGCAGACCTGCGCCGCGCCGATCGCCACACCGGCCTGCCTCGACGTGGCGGACGGCAGCGCAGTGAACAGCCGGTCGAAGCTCGCCATCACCCCCGCGACCACGGCACCCATCACCGCCGCCGGAGCTGCCGGCCACGTCGTCCAGGATCCCCGCGGCCAGCGCCGCGAACGTCGCCCCGACGACCAGCGCGAAGGGCCCCGTGACCCGCTGCGGCCAGGGCAGGGCGAGCGCACCCGCGACGGCGACCACCGCCGCGGCGGCCGTCACCACGAGCTCCGGGGTCTGCTGGCTCGGCGGCCACCCACCCCGCCACGAGCTCGACGACGACGACGCCGGACACCACGCCGGTCACGGACTCGACCAGGCGCGGACGCATGTCCCGGCGCAGCAGCTGGTGGGCGAACGTGGCCACCACGGACATCGCCAGGCCGGCCGCGAGCCAGCTGAGACCGGCGTCCCCCGGGTCGAGCGAGACCAGCAGGACGGCGCCGGCGCCGCACAGGGACAGCACCGTGGTGCTGCCGCGCTGGGTGGGCAGCCCGAGCAGGTTGGGCCAGCCGGTCGCCAGGGCCACGACGGCCACGAGGAGCGACGCCGACAGCAGGAAGGGACCGGCGAGCGCACCCACAGCGAGCAGCACGGCGAGCACGGCCGCCGCAGCCGACGGGACGATCCTGGTCACGTCCGCATCCTGGCAGACACCCCTGGCACGGCCGCGAGGTCACCTATCCTGGGCGCCTGGTCGACGGTCCGCCGTGCTGCGCGGTCGGTCGGACGGGTCGGCGTCCCGCGTCGACACCCCGCCACGGAGGTGCGGATGGCTCACCTGCTGCTGCTGACCAACGCCCTCTCGCCGTCTAGCGAGGTCCTGCCGGCGCTCGGGCTGCTGGCCCACCACGTGCGCGTGCTGCCGGCCGAGCCCGCCGCCCTCGTCGACGCCCCCGTCGCGGACGCCGTCCTCGTCGATGGCCGCCGCGACCTCGCCGCGGCCCGCTCGCTGTGCCGGCTGATGCGGACCACCGGTCTCGCCAGCCCCCTGCTGATCGTCCTGACCGAGGGAGGGCTGGCGGCGGTGGCCGCCGACTGGGGCGCGGACGACGTCCTCGTCGACACCGCCGGTCCGGCCGAGGTCGAGGCCCGGCTGCGGCTCGCGGCCGGACGCGCGCGGCTCGAGGCGGAGGGCAGCAGCGAGCCCGACGAGATCCGCGCCGGCGACGTCGTGATCGACGAGGTGACGTACTCGGCGAAGGTCCGCGGGCGCGCGCTCGACCTCACGTACAAGGAGTTCGAGCTGCTGAAGTTCCTCGCGCAGCACCCGGGGCGCGTGTTCAGCCGGGCCCAGCTGCTGCAGGAGGTGTGGGGCTACGACTACTTCGGCGGCACCCGGACGGTGGACGTCCACGTCCGGCGGCTGCGGGCCAAGCTCGGCACCGAGCACGAGCAGCTGATCGGCACGGTCCGCAACGTCGGCTACCGGTTCGTCCCGCCCGCCGCGGCCCGCGACCGCCAGCGCGAGCCCGAGCCGTCCCCCGCCGGCTGACCGCAGTCGCGGCCTATCGCGCCAGCCCCGGACCGGTGGCCGATCTGCGGTCAGAGGGCCCCGGGAACCGCAGATAGTGGCCGATCTGCGGTCGAGAGGGCCCCGGGAACCGCGGATCGTGGCCGATCTGCGGGGAGGGGGTGCGGCGCTGCGCCACAATCGCGGCATGACCCGACCCGTTGACCGGCGCCTGTCGCCGGACGCCCTCGCCCAGGTGCCCGCCCTGCTCGAGGCGGCGGAGCAGGCGGACGGGGTGCGGCCGCTGTCCGAGCAGGCCGAGCTGGTGCTGCGGCAGACCCGTGAGTCGACCCTGCACCTGGGGATCGTGGACGACGAGCGCAGGTGGTGGCGTACGCGCAGGTGGACACGTCCGTGGTGCCGGCGACGGTCGAGGGGACGGTGCACCCGGCACATCGTCGGCGGGGGCTGGGAGCACAGCTGTGCGAGATCGTCCGCGACTTCGCCGGCCGGGGCGGCTCCCTGGCGTGGGCCCACGGCGGCCACCCCGGCGCACGGGCGCTCGCGGACGCCACGGGGGCCGAGCGGGTCCGGGAGCTGTGGCAGATGAGCCGGCCGCTGACGGGCCGCTCCGCGCCTCGCCCTGCCGCCGGTGGACCTGCCCGAGGGGCTCCGGATCCGTCCCTTCGTGGTGGGCCAGGACGAGCGGGCCTTCCTCGCGGTCAACGCCGCGGCGTTCCGCGAGCACCCGGAGCAGGGTGCCTGGCGGTACGTCGACCTGACGGCCCGCTTCGGGGAGCCCTGGTTCGACCCCGCCGGCTTCCTGCTGGTCGAGGACGCGTCGACGGACGAGCTCCTCGGCTTCCACTGGACGAAGGTGCACGCCGCCTCGCCCGGGCGTCTGGCCGTCGGCGAGGTGTACGTGGTGGGGGTGCACCCCGGAGCGCAGGGCCGTGGCGTCGGCGGCGCGGCCACGCGCGCCGGGCTGCAGCACCTGGCCGGCGTCCGCGACGAGGCCGGCGCGCCCCTTGGCGAGGTGATGCTCTACGTCGAGGCCAGCAACGACACCGCACTGCGCGTGTACCGCGGCCTCGGCTTCGAGGTGTCGGGCGTCGACGAGCAGTACGCCCTCGGGCCGAACGAGGCCTCGGATGCGATAGTGACGTCATGACGACCTCGGCGTCCGAAGGGCGGGCTGACACGGCCGCCTGGCCGTCGACGCCCGACGACGCTGCCGCCCTGGCGGACCTTCCGGACGACCGGTTCCTCGACCGCGAGCTGAGCTGGCTGGCGTTCAACGAGCGGGTGCTCGAGCTGGCCGAGGACGCGACCATCCCGCTGCTGGAACGTGTCCGCTACCTGGCGATCTTCGCGAGCAACCTCGACGAGTTCTTCATGGTCAGGGTGGCCGGGCTGCAGCGCCGCATCGCGACCGGTCTGGCCGTCACCGCGGTCTCGGGTCTCGAGCCGCGTGAGGTGCTCGACGCGATCGCCGTGCGCGCTCACGACCTGATGACCCGCCACGCCGAGGTCTTCGCCTCGGACGTCCGGCCGGCACTCGTCGACAACGGCATCGCGCTGGTCGCGTGGGACGCGCTCTCCCCGCGCCGAGCAGGAACGCCTCGGCGCCCTGTTCACCGAGCGCGTGTTCCCGGTGCTGACCCCGCTCGCCGTCGATCCGGCGCACCCCTTCCCCTACATCTCGGGCCTCTCGCTCAACCTCGCGGTCGTCGTGCGCAACCCGACCACCGAGACCGAGCACTTCGCGCGGGTGAAGGTGCCGCCGCTGCTGCCCCGTTTCGTCGAGATCGACGAGGACACAGGCGATCCCGAGGCGCTCGCGGCCGGCACGCACGGCCAGCGCCGGTCGCGCTTCATCGGTCTCGAGGACCTCATCGCCGTCCACCTGGACCAGCTGTTCCCCGGCATGGAGGTACGCCAGCACCACACGTTCCGGGTGACGCGCAACGAGGACTTCGAGGTCGAGGAGGACGACGCCGAGAACCTCCTGCAGGCCCTGGAGAAGGAGCTGCTGCGCCGCCGGTTCGGTCCGCCCGTGCGGCTCGAGCTGGCCGAGGACTGCGACCCGCACGTGCGCGACCTGCTGATGCGCGAGCTGAGCGTCAGCGAGGCTCAGGTCTACACGCTGCCCAAGCCCCTCGACCTGCGCGGCCTCAACGCGGTGGCGGACGTCGACCGGCACGACCTGCACCACCACACGTTCGTGCCGCGCACGCACCGCAACCTGACCGACGGTCGCGAGACGGCCAAGCCCAGCGACGTGTTCGGCGCCATCAGCCGCGGCGACATCCTGCTGCACCACCCGTACGACTCCTTCTCGACGTCGGTGCAGTCGTTCGTCGAGCAGGCGGCCGCCGACCCGCGCGTGCTCGCGATCAAGCAGACGCTCTACCGCACGAGCGGTGACTCGCCGATCGTCGACGCGCTGATCGACGCGGCCGAGGCCGGCAAGCAGGTGCTGGCGCTGGTGGAGATCAAGGCCCGCTTCGACGAGCAGGCGAACATCACGTGGGCGCGCAAGCTGGAGCAGGCCGGCGTGCACGTCGTGTACGGCATCGTCGGGCTCAAGACCCACGCGAAGCTCTGCCTGGTGGTGCGCCAGGAGGCGGAGGGCATCCGCCGCTACTGCCACGTGGGCACCGGCAACTACAACCCCAAGACGGCGCGCATCTACGAGGACGTCGGCCTGCTGTCGGCCGACCCCGACCTGGGCGAGGACCTGTCGCGGCTGTTCAACCAGCTGAGCGGCTACGCCCCGAAGACCTCGTTCACGCGGCTGCTCGTCGCGCCGCGCGTCCCTGCGCAGCGGCCTCGTCGACCGGATCGAGGACGAGGTCGAGAACCACCGTCAGGGACGGCCCGCCGGCGTGCGACTGAAGGTCAACTCGATCGTGGACGAGACCGTCATCGACGCCCTGTACCGGGCGTCCATGGCCGGGGTGCCCGTCGACCTCGTGGTCCGGGGCATCTGCGCGCTGAGAGCCCGGCGTCCCGGGGCTCAGCGAGAACATCCGCGTGCGCAGCGTCATGGGCCGGTTCCTGGAGCACTCGCGGTTGTTCGCGTTCGACGGCGGCGGCGAGCCGGTGATGTACATCGGGAGCGCGGACCTGATGCACCGCAACCTCGACCGGCGGGTCGAGACGCTGACGCGTCTCACCGAACCCGCGCAGGTGCAGCAGCTCGACGAGCTGCTCACGCTGTCGATGGACGACGGCACGGCGTCCTGGCACCTCGACGCCAGCGGACGATGGACCCGCCGCCACCTGGACGAGGACGGCGAGCCGCTGCTCGACCTGCAGGAGCACCTCATCACGCAGCGGGCTCGGCGACGCGGCTCGCGGCGGCGGTGAACGAGCGACCGGTCCCGACCCCGCCGCGCGGCGTCTCGGCGACCGGCCGATCGTCCGGGTGGCCGCGGCGGTGACGCCGACCGGCCCCGGACGCTGTCGCACGGTCCGCGGTCGGTGGCGACGGCGGTGACCCCCACACGGTCCAGGCGGCCGGTGCGGTGGTGTGGCGGCTCACGAAGGGCGCAGATCGAGGTGCTGCTCGTGCACCGTCCGCGGTACGGCGACTGGTCGTGGCCGAAGGGCAAGCTCGACCCGGGCGAGACCGCGCTGGTGGCGGCCGTCCGCGAGGTGGCGGAGGAGACCGGGCTGGAGGTCGCGCTCGGCATCCCTCTGCCGACCGCGCGGTACCGGCTCAGCGACAGCCTCGAACAAGTCCGTCCGCTACTGGGCGGCGCGCGGACCCGACGGCCCGCCCCCGCGCCCACCCGACCGCTCGAGGTGGACGAGACGGCCTGGGTGGGTGTTGAGGAGGCGACGACCCGCCTCACCCGCCGCGGCGACCGCGCGCAGCTGGCGCCCTCGACGGCCGCCCACGCGGAAGGCGCGCTCGACACCTTCCCCGTGGTGGTGTGCGCCACGGACACGCGCGGCCGAAGTCGTCGTGGGGACGGGAGAACGCCGAGCGTCCGCTGGTCAACGTCGGCCTCGCGCAGGCCTCACGGCTCGCCGACCTGTTGCCGGCGTGGCAGCCCAGTGGTGCTGTGCAGCCCGTGGAAGCGGTGCGTGCAGACCGTCGAGCCCTTCCTCGCGAGCTCACCGGCGAGCTGCGCACGAAGAAGCGGCTCACCGAGGACGGTCACCGCCGGGACGCCCCGGACGGCCCGGCTCGTGACCGACCAGCTGCGGAAGGGGCGCGAGCAGTCGTGATCTGCACTCACCGACCGGTGCTCGGCACGGTGCTCGGCACGCTGGCCGGCGCCGCCCAGGCGGGGATGGCCGGACAGTTCCCGCTCCGGGACCCCTTCCTGCGCCCCGGCGAGGTGCTTCGTCGCGCACGTCTCGCGACGGGTCACCGGGTCGTCGCGGTGGAGCGGCACGACACCGCGACACGCTGACCGCGCGCGCCGCCGGTCCGGTCCGTCCCGCATCCGACACCCAACGGACGCGCGTCGTTCACCGGACGTTCACCCACGCCGGACGATCACGTCACCTGCCGTCCTTAGCGTCGCCTCACGTCAGGAACCGCGTAGGCCCCGCCTGGTGCCGGGTCCTCATCGAGAGGTAGACACACGTGAAGCGCTCCACCCTGCGCCACGCAGCCGTCCCGGCCGCGCTCGTCCTGTCCCTCGGCCTGACCGCCTGCAGCGCGGCCAACGAGACGACCACCGCGGGTGGCGGCGACAACTCCGGGAGCCGAGCTGACCGGCGACATCTCCGGCGCCGGCGCCAGCTCGCAGGGCGCAGCCATGGAGGCCTGGATCGCGGGCTTCGGCGAGGCCAACCCCGACGCGAACGTCGCCTACGACCCGGCCGGTTCCGGCGCCGGCCGCGAGCAGTTCCTCGCGGGCGGAACGGACTTCGCCGGTTCCGACGCCTACCTCGAGGACGAGGAGCTCGCCCAGGTCGCCGAGCGCTGCAACGGCGGCGAGCTCGATCGAGCTGCCCCGTCTACGTGTCGCCGATCGCGGTGATCTTCAACCTGCCGGGAGTCGACTCCCTCAACCTCTCGCCAGCGACCGTCGCCGGCATCTTCGACCAGAAGGTCACCACGTGGGACGCCCCGGAGATCGCGGCGGACAACCCGGACGCGCAGCTCCCGTCGACGACCATCACACCGGTCAACCGCTCGGACGAGTCGGGCACCACCGAGAACTTCGTCGAGTACCTGGTCGCGACCGCGCCGGAGGCGTGGCCGCACGAGGCCAGCGGTGACTGGCCGGTGGCCGGCGGCGAGGCAGCGCAGGGCACCTCGGGCGTCGTGGCCGCCGTCAACGGCGGCGAGGGCACCGTCGGCTACGCCGACGCCAGCCAGGCCGGCGACCTCGGTGTCGCCAAGGTGAAGGTCGGCGACGAGTTCGTCGAGCTGTCGCCCGAGGCCGCCGCCTCCGTGGTCGAGGTCTCGAAGCGCGTCGAGGGCCGTGGCGAGTACGACTACGCCATCGACCTGGCGCGCGACACGACGGAGTCGGGCACGTACCCGATCGTGCTGGTCTCCTACGCGCTGGCGTGCACCACGTACGAGGACCAGACGACCGCCGACCTCGTCAAGGGCTTCCTGAGCGTACGTCGTCAGCCCCGAGGGTCAGGCCGCCGCGCAGGAGTACGCCGGGTCGGCTCCGATCTCGGACACCAGCCGCGAGGACGCGATGACGGCGATCGACGCGATCGCAGCGGGCTGAGCCCATCACGACAGCCACGGGTCCGGGGGAACGCGACGTGCGCTCCACCGGACCCGACCTGTACAACTGCACGTGATCCTGAGCAGGAGGCCATCGATGACCGTCACCACGAACGATCCGCCGAAGGCCGTCCAGCGGCCCGGTGACCGCATCTTCTCCGGCAGCGCCAAGGGCGCGGGCATCCTCATCCTCGTCGTCCTGGCCGGGGTCGCGGCCTTCCTGGTGAGCGAGGCGCTGCCCGCCATCACCGCCCCGGCCGAGCAGATCGACGGGGGCCGGCGGCCTCGCGGCCTACATCGCACCGCTGATCTTCGGCACGCTCGTCGCGGCGACGATCGCGCTGGTCATCGCCACCCCGCTGGCGATCGGCATCGCCCTGTTCATCAGCCACTACGCGCCCCGCAGGCTCGCCCAGGGCCTCGGGCTACCTGATCGACCTGCTCGCCGCCGTGCCCAGCATCGTCTTCGGGCTGTGGGGCGTGGCCGTCCTGGCACCGGCCACGGTCCCCGTAACCCGCTGGCTCGAGCAGAACCTCGGCTTCATCCCGTTGTTCGCCGGGCCCGCCAGCACCACCGGCCGGACCATGCTGCTCGCCGGCATCGTCCTGGCCGTGATGATCCTGCCGGTCATCACGGCGGTGTCGCGCGAGGTCTTCCTCCAGACGCCGACGCTCCACGAGGAGGCGGCCCTGGCCCTGGGCGCGACGCGCTGGGAGATGATCCGGACGGCCGTGCTGCCGTTCGCGCGCTCCGGCATCGTCAGCGGCGCCATGCTCGGCCTGGGGCGGGCGCTCGGCGAGACGATGGCCGTCGCCATCGTCCTGTCCGGCTCCGGCGGCATCACGTTCAACCTGATCAGCTCCGGCAACCCGCGCACCATCGCCGCCAACATCGCACTCGAGTTCCCCGAGTCGACCGGGCTCGACGTCAACGCCCTGATCGCCTCGGGCCTGGCGCTGTTCGCGATCACGCTGGTGGTCAACATGGCAGCCCGCTACGTCGTGAACCGGCGCGCCGAGTTCTCGGGGGCCAACTGATGAGCACCTCGACCGAGCCCCGTCGCACGCAGCAGCCGACCGGCGCCGCCCCCAGCGGCCTCGTGCACCGCACGCTCACCCGCCGGGCGTCAGTCGCCGTGCTGGTCGTGGTCCGCCGTTCTCGTGGGCGGGTTCCTGGCCGTCGTCGGGTTCAACGCCGCCTTCTTCGCGATCGGGACGGCCGTGCTGTACACGGTCACGATCTACGTCTGGTCGCGCGCGATCGAGGGGCCCCGCAAGGCGACCGACCGGGTCGTGACCGCCGTCGTGACGTCCGCGTTCCTGCTCGCCCTCGTGCCGCTGGTGTCGGTCGTGCTCACGGTCGTCAACAACGGGATCGCCCGCTTCGACGTGCGAGTTCTTCACGTACTCGATGCGTGGCATCCTCGGCGAGGGCGGGGGCGCGTACCACGCCATCCTCGGCACGCTCATCATCACGGCGCTCGCGACGCTGATGTCGGTGCCGATCGGCCTGATGGCCGCGATCTACCTCGTCGAGTACGGCTCGGGCCGCCTGGCGCGTGTGATCACGTTCTTCGTCGACGTCATGACGGGCATCCCGTCCATCGTCGCCGGCCTGTTCGCCTACGCGCTCTTCCAGATCTTCTTCGGACCGGGCGTGCGCCTCGGGCATCGCGGGCGCCGTCGCCCTCACCGTGCTGATGGTCCCGGTCGTCGTCCGCTCGACCGAGGAGATGCTCAAGCTCGTGCCCAACGAGCTCCGGGAGGCCTCCTACGCCCTCGGGGTGCCGAAGTGGCGCACCGTCGTCAAGGTCGTGCTGCCGACGTCCCTGGCAGGCATCGCCACCGGCGTGACCCTGGCCATCGCCCGGGTCATCGGCGAGACGGCACCGCTGCTCGTCACGGTGGGGACGGTCACCGGGACGAACCTCAACCCGTTCGACGGACGGATGGCCGCTCTGCCCGTCTTCGCCTACTACTCCTACGTGTCCCCCGGCGCCCGGCCCGAGTTCTCGCTCGACCGGGCCTGGACGGCGGCTCTGACGTTGATCATCATCGTGATGGTGCTCAACCTGGTCGCCCGCGTCATCTCCCGCCTGTTCTCCCCCAAGACCGGCCGCTGACCGGCCGACTGCGAGGTATCACAACGTGGCAAAGCGCATCGACGTCGCCGACCTGAGCATCTACTACGGCGCCTTCCGGGCCGTGGAGGACGTCACCATGACCATCGAGCCCCGCAGCGTCACCGCGCTGATCGGGCCCTCCGGCTGCGGCAAGTCGACGTTCCTCCGCTCGCTGAACCGCATGCACGAGGTGATCCCCGGTGCGCGCGTCGAGGGCAAGGTCGTGATGGACGGCCAGGACCTCTACGGGCACGGCGTCGACCCGGTCGGCGTGCGCCGCTCGGTCGGCATGGTGTTCCAGCGTCCGAACCCCTTCCCCACGATGTCCATCTACGAGAACGTCGCGGCAGGCCTCAAGCTCAACAACAAGCGCATCCCGAAGGGCGACCTCGACGACCTGGTCGAGGGCTCGCTGCGGGGAGCGAACCTCTGGAACGAGGTGAAGGACCGCCTCGACAAGCCCGGCTCGGGCCTCTCCGGTGGTCAGCAGCAGCGTCTGTGCATCGCCCGCGCGATCGCGGTGAAGCCCCAGGTGCTGCTCATGGACGAGCCGTGCTCGGCGCTCGACCCGATCTCGACGCTCGCGATCGAGGACCTCATCGGCGAGCTGAAGAACGAGTACACGATCGTCATCGTGACGCACAACATGCAGCAGGCCGCTCGCGTCAGCGACACGACCGGCTTCTTCAACATCGAGGGCACGGGCAAGCCCGGCAAGCTGATCGAGATGGACGACACCTCGACGATGTTCTCCACCCCTCACCAGAAGGCGACCGAGGACTACATCTCCGGCCGCTTCGGCTGAGTCCGGGGCGAAGGGCGGCAGGGCTGCGTCACACCGCGATCGACAGCTCGGCCAGCAGTCCCCGCACGCGCCGGTCGATCTCGTCGCGGATCGGTCGGACGGAGGCCAGGCCCTGGCCCGCCGGGTCCTGCAGCTCCCAGTCGAGGTAGCGCTTGCCCGGGAAGACCGGGCAGGCGTCGCCGCAGCCCATCGTGATGACGACGTCGGACGCCCGGACGTGCTCGGTCGTCACCTTCTGCGGGACCTGGTCGGTGATGTCGATGCCCCACTCCGCCATCGCCTCGACGACGGCGGGGTTGATGGTCCCCGCGGGCGCCGACCCGGCGGAGCGGACGACGACGCGGTCGCCTCCGAGGTGACGGAGCAGGCCCGCCGCCATCTGCGAGCGTCCGGCGTTGTGCACGCAGACGAACAGGACCTCGGGGACGGCGTTCATGCGGGCTCCTCGGTTCGGGCGGGCAGCAGGGTCCGGGGTTCGGCGGGACGGGGGTGCAGGTAGCCCACCGCGGCGACCGCGAGCGCGGCCCCGGCCACCTGCGCGACGAGGAAGGGCGGCACGCTGGCCGGTGCGATGCCGGCGAACGTGTCGCTGAGCGTGCGCGCCACGGTGACTGCGGGGTTGGCGAACGACGTGGACGAGGTCCACCAGTACGCGGCGGCGATGTACGCGCCCACCAGCGGCGCGGCGAGAGTGGTGGCCCGGCCGGTCCGGATCAGGGCTCCGATCAAGGCCACCAGCCCGAACGTCGCGACGACCTCCGAGAGCCAGAGCGGGGGGCCCGAACGGTCCGTGGAGGCGAGCTCCACCAGCCCCCCGACGACCTCCGCGTCAGCGAACATCCCCTGCACGAGGACCGTGCCCAGGCACCCGCCGACGACCTGGGCCGCGACGGTCGCGACGACCTCGGTCGGCGTCCAGGCCGCGCGCCCCCGGCGTTCCCACCACGCGACGGCGAGGGTGACCACGGGGTTGAGGTGCGCCCCGCTGACCGGTCCGAGCCAGGCGATCAGGACGGTGAGCGCGAGCCCGGTCGTGAGGGAGTTCTGCAGCAGCTGCAGGCCGACATCGTCGGGCGACAGCGTCTGGGCCATGATCCCGGAGCCCACGACAGCCGCCACGAGCGTGCCGGTCCCGATCGCCTCGGCCACCAGACGGCGCAGCAGGGGCGCGGCGTCCTCCACGCCGCTCAGCAGCTCGACCGGCTGGTGCCGGCGGAGGGGGTAGGCGACACCGTCAGCACGTCCTGCAGGGCCGCGATGGCGTCGGGGTCGACGCGGTACCACGTCCACCGACCGCGCTTCTCACCTTCGACGATCCCTGCCTCCGCCAGCGTCTTGAGGTGGTGCGAGACGGTGGGCTGGCTGAGCCCGAGCGGCTCGACCAGGTCGCACGTGCAGGCCTGGCCGTCCTCGGACGCGAGGAGCATCGACAGCAGCCGCAAGCGGGTCGGGTCGGCGAGGGCCTTCAGCCGCGTCGCCAGGTCCTCGGCGTCGGCCTGTGAGAGCGCACCGGCGCCGAGGGGGGAGCAGCAGGGCGCTGGGCTGCTCGGGTGGGTCGCGAGGGAGGTCATCGCTCTCCGGTCGTGGTCGAGTGGATATAGATGGGCGTGAATGCTTGACGCCACCCTACATCAATGATGATCTATGTATCGAAGATCATCGATGAATCTTCGATGGACGGATCCCCGCACCCGGAGGTAGGCATGTCCCGCATCCAGCTCGCCCTCAACGTCGACGACATCGAGGCCGCGACCCGCTTCTACACCACCCTCTTCGGCACGCCGCCGGCCAAGGAGCGCCCCGGCTACGCCAACTTCGCCGTCGCCGACCCGCCGCTGAAGCTCGTCCTGATCGAGAACCCCGGTCACGGCGGGTCGTTGAACCACTTGGGCGTCGAGGTCTCGTCCGCCGACGAGGTGGTTGCCGAGACCCGTCGTCTGGCCGGGGAGGGACTGTGCACCGAGGTCCAGGACAGTGTCGACTGCTGCCACGCGGTGCAGGACAAGGTCTGGGTGACGGGGCCGGACCGCGACCGGTGGGAGGTGTACACGGTGCTGGCCGACTCGCCCCTGCCGGTGATGACCACCACCGGGGCCGCCGGACCGCAGCAGCAGCCCTGCTGCACCTGACGTCGTCCGCCCGACGGCGACTCAACGGGCCAGCAGCTGCGTCACCAGGTAGAAGGCGGCGGCGATCAGGGCCGCCATCGGGATCGTGAGGCCCCAGGCGACGACGATCTCGCGCACGACCCCCCATCGCACCGCCGACCGTCGCTTGGTCGCACCGACGCCCATCACCGCCGAGGTGATGGTCTGGGTCGTCGAGATGGGCGCCTGGAAGGCGAAGGCGGTCGTGTACAGCACGCTGGACGCGACCGTCTCCGCCGCGAACCCTCGGGGCGGGTCGAGCTCGATGATCCGTCGACCCAGCGTCCGCATGATCCGCCAGCCGCCGGCGTAGGTGCCGGCGCTGATCGCCAGTGCGGCGACCACCTTCACCCAGAGGGGGATGCTCGTGCCCTGGTGGTAGCCGCCCGCCACGAGGGCGAGCACGATGACGCCCATGGTCTTCTGCGCGTCCTGCAGGCCGTGGCCGAGAGCCATGGCCGCGGCGGAGACCGTCTGCGCCATCTTGAAGCGCCGGTTCGTCCTGCCCGGCACCGAGTTCCGGAAGCTCCACAGGATGCCGGCCATCAGCAGGTAGGCGAGCGCGAAGCCGACGAGCGGGGAGACCAGCATCGGCAGGACGACCTTCAGGCCGATCACGTCCCAGTGCACCGTGGTGGCAGCGGCAACACCACTGCCCGCCAGCCCGCCGATCAGCGCGTGAGAGGACGACGACGGCAGGCCCCGCCACCACGTGAAGACGTTCCAGGTGATCGCCCCGAGGAGGCCGGCGAGCACGACCGTCAGCCCTTGCCGGCCGGCGTCCGGGGTGATGATCCCGCTACCGATCGTCTTCGCCACGCCCTCGCCCAGCATGGCTCCGACGAGGTTGAAGACCGCGGCCATGGCGAGCGCGACCCTGGGCGTGAGCGCCCCGGTCGACACGGACGTCGCGATCGCGTTGGCCGCGTCATGGAAGCCGTTGGTGTAGTCGAAGACCAGCGCGACGACGACGACCAGGACGACGAGCGCCACCTCCACCGGCTCAGGACTCCTTGACGGCGATGGTCTCGACGGTGTGCGCCACCTTCTCGAACGCGTCGGCGGCCGCCTCGAGCTCCTGCACCACCTCTCGCAGCTTGAGGAGCTGGACCGCGTCGGTGATCTCGTCGAACATCTCGCCGAGCAGCTTGCGGTACGTCCGGTCCGCCTGGTTCTCGAGGCGGTTGATCTCGACCCAGTAGTCGGCGAGGTCCTTCATCGAGCGCAGCATCGGCATCGCGTCGGCCGTGAGCTCGGCCTGACGCTGGAGGACCGTGACCTGGTCGGAGACGCCCGGTGGCAGCTCCTCGAGGCGGTACAGCACGATCAGGTCGGCGGCCGAGTCCATCAGGTCCATGCAGTCGTCCAGGCCGCTGGCCAGCGCGTAGATGTCCTGGCGGTCGAAGGGCGTGATGAAGCTGGAGTTGAGCCGGCGCATGATCGCGTGCGTCGCCTCGTCCGCCCGGTGCTCCGCGTCACGTAGCAGCTCCGCGTTCCGCTCCCGGCCGGCGCGGTCCTGCCCGAGGAGGTCTGCCAGCAGGTTCGCCCCTTCGACGAGGGTGCCCGCCAGGACGGCGAAGTCGTCGAAGAAGGTCGTGTCCTGGGGTGTCAGACGCAGTCGCACGGGTGCTCCGGGTGGGATCGCTCGGGGCCGGGGGGCGCCGGACCGCGCACCAGGCTAGGGCAGGGCGGGCCGATCGCGGCAACTCCGCTGCCGCAGGGGCGTCAGGCCGGGAAGCGACCGAGCCCCAGCGCCGTGTCGATCTCGTGCAGCGTCAGCACGCGCTCGCTCTCGGAGGCTGCCACGACGACGTCGCCGTAGAGCACGATCTCGTCCGCGAGGTCCCCGTCCTGGGCCCACTCGGGGGCCGTCGCCAGGGAGGAGTCACCCACCACAGCAGCCCCTTCCTCGGGCGTTGCCCTACGCCCCGTCGCATCTGTCTCCCGTGGGCCACCAGCCACGTCTCGGACACTACGCCGGAGGGGTGCGCCCCGCGGGGCGAATGAGAGAACTCGAACCGCCGGATAGTACGTCCGGCGGACGTCAGGGACTCTGCGTCGCCGCCGGTGCCACCGCCGGCTCCGTCGAGGGGGTCGACGGCCGCTGCTGCGACGTCCCCGGGGGGCTCGGCGCACCCTGCCCTGCCTGCTCGACCACTTCTGCCACCTCGTCCACCGGCACGAGGACGCGGTCGATGGACACCGAGGAGAGGCCGAGACCGCCGACGGTGACCGCGTCGTAGGCGACCAGCTGTCCCTTCCGGTCACCGGAGGCCGCGAAGTAGAGCAGGGTCGCCTCCAGCGGCACCGGCTCGCCCGCCTCGATGCTGTTCAACGCACCCACGCTGATGCCCGCCCCACCCGTGGAGCCCTGCAGCATGACGCGCGTGCCCGACTCGTCCAGTCGGGCGACCCGCTTGTGGTAGTGCCCGGCGAGGATGAGCGGGACCTCGCCGAACAGGGCGTCGAGGGCGCTCGGGTCGTGGATCAGGGCGACGTCGACGTCGTCCCCGGAGCGGTTGGTGACGCCGACCACCGCCGCGAGCTCCTCGGCGGAACCACGGGCGGCCTCCCGCTTGCTGTCGCTGACGTCCTCGGGGGACTCGTCCCCTTCTCCGCTCGGGCTGAAGCGCGCGTCACCGATGCCGGCGAAGACGAGGCCCGCGACCTCCTGGGCATTGCCGTCGAGGACGATGCCGTTGGGCTGCGCGGCCACGGCGGCCTGCGTGGCCTGGGAGTCGTGGTTGCCCCGCACGAAGACGTAGGGGACCTCGAGCGTCCGGATGCGGTTCAGGGTCGCGGACTCCGCGTCACTGCCCCACGTCGTGATGTCTCCGGTGTCGACGACGACGTCGACGGAGAACTGGGCGACGAGCTGCTCGGCGAGGTCGAAGCCCTGCGGGTTGAGGTGGATGTCCGACAGGTGCAGCACCGTGACGACCTCGCTGCCCTGGTCGAGCACCGGCAGCTCGTCGCTCGCGGTGTAGAGGGTGGTCACGCTGCGCACCATGTCGGCCACGCCGCTGCGGTAGGACTCCAGTCGGTCGACGACGGCCCGGCCCTCGCCCGCCAGGTAGGGGGCGCGTGAGAGGAGGCCCGTGAACTTCGGCTGCTCCAGCGCGGCGGGGTCGAAGGTGAAGGTGGCCACGAGCGCGACGACCACGAGCGGTGTCGCGGCGACGGCGGCCCCCTGGATCCCCCGGGTCCGACGCCGGTAGACCACGAACGTCGAGACCGCCGCGCCGAGAACGCTGCAGAAGGCGGCCGCCGCGACGGCTCGGAGCACCCCGCCACGGACCGCGTCCGAGGCCGACTCCGCCACGCCGGCCAGACCGGCCGGCGATCGCAGGACCTCCTCGGCGCCTGCCGCGTCGACGGAGACCACCGAGGCCCGGACCCCCAGGGGGCCCGCGTGGGTGTCGAAGGCCACCTCACCGATGGGGGGCAGGTCGATGACGGCCGGGTGCTCGCCGAGGACGGACGTCCCGATCCTCACCGACAGGGGGCCCACCTGCGCCTGGCTGGCGGGCGCCAGCGCCCAGCCGATGGCCGCTCCCGTCAGCGCGACGAGGACGACACCGAGGACGCCGAGGGCCCGACGACCCAGCTCCTCGTACCTGCTCTTCGTGCCCACGTCCGTCATCCTCTCCGATGACCGCACCGAGCGGGCCGGTGACCCGCCGCAGGGCGGGGCGCGACGGGTCTTTGCAGCCCGCCGTCGTGTGCTAACGTCATCCCCGGTTGCAGTTGCAGTTTGTGGCACGTTGTAGAACGCCCGCGGAGTGTGATTCCGACGGGCGTTTTCTGTGTCCAGGCCTCTGGCCCGGATGTGGACGGCGACTCAGCACGGCAGCCCGGAACAGGCGAGGTGCCTGTCCCGAAGAACTCGCCCCACACAAGGAGTACGCCAGCATGGCTCAGGGCACTGTCAAGTGGTTCAACGCCGACAAGGGTTTCGGCTTCATCGCACAGGACGGCGGCGGCGCCGACGTCTTCGTGCACTTCTCGGCCATCCAGTCCGACGGGTACCGCTCGCTCGACGAGAACCAGCGCGTCGAGTTCGAGATCACCCAGGGCCCGAAGGGCCCGCAGGCGGAGAGCGTCCGCCCCGTCTGATCTCAGACCCCGGAAGGGCCTCCACCGTTCGCGGTGGGGGCCTTTTCGTCGTCCGGGCGGGGATGGGGTCACGGGTCGGGGGCTGGGTACCGGCATGTCGTCCGGACGGCTCAGGCCGGGACGGCGGTGCTGACGCTCCGGTGCACGCGGTTGCGACCCGCGTGCTTGGCCTCGTACAGCGCGATGTCGGCGGCCTTGAGCAGGGCGCCCAGTTCGAGGCCGTCGCCCGTCCCGCTCGCCACGCCGGCGGACATGGTCACCGGTAGGCCCGCGAGCGGGCTGGCCGAGATGTCGCCGATCAGCCGCTCCGCCACCTCCAGCGCGGCGTCGAGGTCGAGGCCCGGCAGCAGCACCGCGAACTCCTCGCCACCCAGCCGGTACACGAGGTCGAACGTCCGCAGGGTCTTCCGCATGCTGTACGCGACCTCTCGCAGCACCACGTCCCCGCGGTCGTGACCGTGCTCGTCGTTGACGCGCTTGAAGTGGTCGAGGTCGCACATGATGAGCGAGACGGGTCCGTCCAGGACCTTCGCCTGGGCGGCCGCCTCCGCGAAGCGCGCGGGCAGCGCCTTGCGGTTGAACAGACCGGTCAGAGGGTCGACGACCGCGTCGCCGCGCGACTGCATCTCGGCGGTGAGCAGGGCCAGGCAGGCCGCGATGAGGCTGGCGAGCAGTGCGAAGTACGCCAGGGCGTGGACCATGCCCGGGGCCTCGACCACCGGCGGGAGCCACAGTGCGGCCATCATCGATACGCCCGCGACCAGCACGGCGGCTGCGACGCCCCACACGACCACGCCGATGCGGTAGCGCGCGGCGAGCATCACCACCGGCACGGTGAGGAAGGTCAGCAACGGGCTCTCGACACCGCCGCTGACGGCGACCGCCGCGCCGAGCAGCACCTCGAGGACGGCGATCGCGGCCATCGCGTCACGCTCTGGCCTGTCGGCGGACTGCCGACGCTCGAGCAGGCCGAGGGTGAGCGCCGCCACCGCCACGAGGACGACGAGCAACCAGCCGAACCAGATCGCCGAGAGGACGACGACGGCGCTGAGGACGACGCCCTGGATCCGACGGGCCGTCCTGACCCGCGCGTTCATGTCGAGGAAACGCAGGCGCTCGACCTCGTTGCGGCACAGCCACCGGGTCGGCAGGGCGCCGTCGACCCCCGAAGGTGTGCTCATCCACGGGACCTCGGCATGTCGTAGGTCACACTTGAGCGTCCACACGTCCTTGGTGTCCGGTGATGGTCGAGCGGACGGGTGAGGTAGCGTCCGGCCCTCACCCGCTGACAGGAGCCACCGTGAACCGCAAGGAAGTCATCTCGTCCATCGCGCTCCGGACCGGATCGAGCTCCGCCCAGGTCGAGGGGTTCGTCGCCGCGCTCGAGCAGGTGCTCCTGGAGTCCGTCGGCCGTGGCGAGAAGGTGCAGCTGCCCGGGATCCTCTCGGTGGAGAGGGTCGAGCGGGCTGCGCGTACCGGTCGCAACCCGCGCACGGGCGAGGAGATGGAGATCCCCGCAGGCTTCGGCGTGAAGGCGACGCCGGGCAGCAGGCTCAAGGCCGCCGCCGGCTGAGCAGTCGGCACTCGGCGGTAGGAGCACACTGAGGACGTGAGCGTCGAGGACGCCGGAGCCGGCGACAACGCGGCCCGACGGCTGCTGCGCAGTCGGGGACAGAGGGTGACCCGTCCGCGCATCGCGGTCGTCGAGGCCCTCGCCCGTCTGCACGGCCACCCGAGCGCCGAGCAGGTGGCCGCCGAGGTGGCGACCGCTGCGCCGGGCGTGCACCGGGCGACGGTCTACCGGACGCTGGAGAAGCTCGCCGACCTCGGTGTGGTGACCCACGTGCACATGAGCCACGGCACGACGGCATACCACCTGTCCGACGCGCACGGCGAACCCCACCTGCACGCACGGTGCCTGGTCTGCGGACGCGTCCTCGACCTGCCGCCCGACCTGCTGGACGGCGCCCGCGACCGTGTGGCCGACGAGGTCGGGTTCGACCTCGACACCGGGCACGTCGCCCTGTCCGGGCGGTGCGCCGACTGCACCTGAGCACAGCCGGGGGCTACTGGTTCTGCTGCAGCCGCTGCTGGATGGACATCTGGAGCCGCTGGAGGCCCGACGGGCCGACCAGCCCGAGCTGGGCCTCGATCGTCTGCACCATCTCGCCGTCCGACCGGACGGCCTCGCTGGACTGGATGAGCACCGTCCCCTGTCCGGTGAAGTCGAACTGCCGTTCCTCACCCGACACCACGCCGGCGAAGCTCATGGCCGTCCCGAGGAACCCCTGCATCCAGCCGGAGTCGAAGTGGTGGCTCGGAGCGGGGCAGTCTGCCCACCCGAGGAGCGCCTCGGGGTCGACCCGCAGCGGGGGCTCGGCGAACATCACGGCGCCTGACGAGGAGGCGAGGAACTTGCCGGTGCCGATGAGGGTGACGAACCCTGGCACGATCGACTGCTTGAGCTCGAGCCCGAACTGGAACGCGAGCAGGTTCGAGGCCTTGATCGTGAGGTTGCCGTCCTCGAGGTCGTACGAGTTGATCTCGTAGCCGCGGTCGCCGATGACGAGCTTGCCGTGCCCCTCGGCGACCACCCAGCTGCCGGCGTACAGCGGCGACGAGAACCGTTGGCTCACAGCGGTCATCAGCTGCTGAGACAGCGAACGCCCACGCACGGAGTGGAACTGGAGGTTCCCGTAGAACGCGATCATCGCGCCCTTGGACATGAACCATGGCTCGGTGACCTCGATCGAGTACGCGTACGGGTTGTCCGGCACGTTGTCGTTGTTCGGCAGTGAGCCCGCGGTGTGCACGACGATGGTCACAGCTTCTGCTCCGATGCCTGGACGTAGACGACTCCGTCGCCGGTCAGCTTCAGCTGGATGGCCTCGCCCGAGCCACGGCCCGCCACGTCGCGCCAGCCGACGCTCGCCGTCATGTCGACCTGGACGTTGCCGACGTGCCCTACGTACGCCTGCGGGTCGACCATGGTGGGCTGCCCGCCCCGGACCGGCAGCTCGAGCGTGCCCCCGTGGGAGAGGATCGTCACCGAGCCCTGCCCCTGCAGGTGCGTGGTGAACAGCCCCTGGCCGGTGACGGCGCCACGGACCGCCGAGCGCACGCCACCCTGCTGGCCGAGCATGACGACGGACGACTGCAGCTGGGCGCTGTGGGCGAGCAGCCGGCTCCCCTCCACGACGAGCAGCTGCCCGTTCAGCGGTACGACGGTGACGTGCAGTCCGGCGCGGCCGTAGAACACCTCACCGCGCCCGGTGGCCGCCATCATCGCGACGTGCTCGCCGGCCATGGCCCGCCCGGCCATCCCGACGAGGCCACCCATCTGACCCATGCCGCCCCCCTGACCGCCGGGCCCGTGCGGGACGAAGCGCACGTCACCGGTGTAGAAGAGCATGGCGCCCTTGCGGGCCAGCACGTCGCCGGACGACAGGTCGACCTTGACGACCTTGGAGTTCACCTTCTCGAACGTCATGACCGCCTCACCGCTCCGCAGGCTGGATGTAGACGACGCCCTGACCGTCCCAGCGCAGGGAGAACGGCTCGCCGCTGCCCTCCCCCATCACCGACGCCCAGCTGACGTCGGTGACGAACGACTGGTTGAGCTGACCCCTTGCCGCGACGAACGCGTCCGGGTCGACGACGAGCGGGAACTGGTTGCTCACCTCGAGCCCGATCAGCGGGCCGCCCGCGGAGAGCAGAGCGACCTGGCCCTGCCCGGTCACGGTGGTGGTGAACAGGCCCTGCCCGGTGGCGGCGCCGCGCAGCCCGGAGAACTTCACGTCGGTGCGGAGCCGGCCCGAGATGACGAGAAGCTGCTGCGACTCGACCTGCAGCGTCTCGTCGGCGAGGTCGACGAGCGTGACGTCCTGGGCGTCCACCGCGAGGTACACCACGCCGCGGCCGGTGCACTCCATCATCTTCAGCGACTCGCCCGTCGCCCGGCGTTTGAGGCCCGCCATCAGGCCCTCGCCACCGCCCATGCCGGCGCTCTTGAACTGGACGTCACCCTCGTAGGCCACCATCGACCCGGTCAGGGCTCGGACGGTGTCACCGTTCAGGTGCGCCTCGAGCAGGCGTCTCCCGTTCGTCCTCAGCTCAGCCATCGGCACTCCCCAGTGCGCGCCACGGCCGGCCCGTGCGGTGCGCGCCTCGACGGCGCGAGGCTAGCAGGAGGACCCTGCTCACGAGGGGCACTCGCCTCAGTGCGGTACCTCCGCCATCAGGCCGACGTTGTTGCCGTCCGGGTCGGTGAGGATCGCCAGCCACAGGGTCCAGTCGGCCGTCGAGAAGACCTCGTGCGGCTCGGAGACGACGGGTACGCCGGCCGCCCTGAGACGCTCTGTCTCCGTGGGCACGTCGTCCACGCGGTAGTAGACGAGGCTGGACCCGGGGTTGTGCTCGGTGGGGTTCGCGTCCAGGTACACCCGCACGTCCCCCGCGTACAGGAACGCCATCGGCTGGCCCGGCGGACGCAGCCACTCGCGCAGCCCGAGGACGTCACGGTAGAACGCGACCGCACGGTCCACGTCGGTCACCCGCACGAGCACCTGGACCACCCCGGTCACCGCCGCCGCGTCACCCATCCCCGCAGGGTAGGCCCCCGACCACGGCGCAGTCAGAGGTGCGAGGCGAGGAGCTGGGCGAGGTGGACGCCCGTGACCCCGGCGAGGTCGTCGGCCTGGGTGCGGCAGGAGAAGCCGTCCGCCAGCAGCACGGCGCCGGAGGGGGCTTCCCGCAGCGCGGGCAGCAGACCGTTCTCGGCGACGGCGACCGACACGTCGTAGTGACCGGCCTCCATGCCGAAGTTGCCTGCCAGGCCACAGCATCCGGCGATGGTCGTGACCTCCGCACCAGCGGCGCGGAGCAGTGCCAGGTCCTGCGCGTACCCGCCGGTGGCGTGCTGGTGGCAGTGCGGCTGGGCGAGGACGTCGACACCCGCCAGCGAGGGCGGCACCCACGGGTCGTCCCCCGCGGTCGCAGCCACCAGCACCTCGGCCAACGTGCGCGACGCCTCGGCGACCCGGTGCGCCCGGGGGTCGTCGCCCAGCAGCTCGAGGAGGTCGGAGCGCAGCACCGCCGTGCACGAGGGCTCCAGGCCGACGATCTGCACGCCGGCCTCCGCCGCCGGACCGAGCACGTCGAGCAGGCCGCGCAACCGTGATCGGGCGCCGTCGAGCTGACCCGTCGAGATCCACGTCAGGCCGCAGCACGCCTGCCGCTCAGGCAGTTCCACGTCGTAGCCGGCGGCGGTCAGGACCGCGACGGCATCGACCGCCACGTCGGGCGAGAAGGAGTCGCTGAAGGAGTCGACCCAGAGGACGACCGTGCCGCGGGTCCCCGACCGCGGCGCCGACGCCACCTCCTTCCGGCGACGCCGGAAGGGGCGCGTGGCGAACGCGGGCACTCCGCGACGCGGGTCGAGGCCCGCGGCGCGGAACGCCAGCCGTCGCAGGGGCGTCACCGAGGCGAGCGCGTTGGCGAGCCGGGGCGCGACACCCGCCAGCCGGGCCCAGCGCGGCAGCTGGCCGAGCGCGTAGTGGCGCAGCGGACGGACCCGTCCGCGGTAGGTCTGGTAGAGCGCCTCGGACTTGTAGGAGGCCATGTCGACCCCGGTCGGGCAGTCGGTGGCGCACGCCTTGCACGACAGGCAGAGGTCGAGTGCCTCGTGCACCTCGGACGAGGCCCACCCCTCCCGCACCACGGACCCGTTCACCATCTCCTGAAGGACACGTGCACGCCCACGGGTGCTGTCCTTCTCGTCGCGGGTCGCGAGGTACGACGGGCACATGAAGCCGCCTGCCGCAGACAGGTCGGCACGGCACTTGCCCACACCCGTGCACCGGTGCACCGCCTTCGTGACGTCACCACCGTCGTGCGCGAACGCCAAGCCACCGACCGCCAGCCGTGGACGGGCGGCGGGACGGCGCAGGTCGACGTCGAGTGGAGCCGGGTCAACGAGAACGCCTGGGTTGCACAGGTTCTCGGGATCGAACAGGTGCTTGAACGAGGCGAACGCGGCGAGGGCGTCCGGCGAGTACATCAAGGGCAGCAGCTCGCTGCGGGCCCGGCCGTCGCCGTGCTCGCCGGAGAACGAACCGCCGTGGGACGCGACGAGCTTCGCGGCCGACTCGATGAAGGGCCGCATCCGCTGCGGGGCGTCGGCCAACGGCAGGTCGATGCGCACGTGCACGCACCCGTCGCCGAAGTGCCCGTAGAGCAGGCCGTCCACGCCGTGGTCGGCCATCAGCGCGTCGAAGTCGCGCAGGTAGTCACCGAGCCTCTCGGGCGGGACGGCGGCGTCCTCCCAGCCGGGCCAGCCCGGTTCGCCGGCGGGCGTGCGCCCACCCAGGCCTGCGCCGTCCTCGCGGATGCGCCACAGGGCGGTCGCCGCCGCTCCTGCCGGCAGGACCCGGACGGCGTCGGTCCCGGCGTCCGCCGCCAGGGCGCGTGCGGCCTCCAGCGCGGCCTCGGGGGTGGGGCCACCGACCTCCACCATCAGCCAGCCCGCACCGGGCGGGAGGTCGGGGACGGCGCCGGGACCCTTGGCGCGGCGGACCACGTCCACGAGCCGTGCGTCGATCCCCTCGACGGCCAGCGGCCGGTGCCGCAGCAGGGCGGGCACGGCGTCGGCGGCCGACGGCATGTCGGGGTAGCCGAGCACGACCAGGGTCGGTGCGTTCGCGATCTCGACGAGGTCGACGGTGGCCTCCAGCAGCAGGCCGCACGTTCCCTCGGTGCCGACCAGCGCTCGCGCGAGGTGGGTGCCGTTCTCCGGCAGGAGGTGCTCCAGCGAGTACCCGGAGACCTGCCGGCTGAAGCGGCCCAGCTCGGTGCGCAGCACGGCCAGGTTGGCCTGCACCAGCGCGTCGAGCCCGTCCACGGCGTCGAGGGCCCCGTTGCCGGACCCGGCCCTGAACCGGCGGCCGCGGCCGTCCAGCCAGTCGAGCGAGCGGACGTTGTCGGCGGTACGCCCGTACGCCACCGCGTGCGGCCCGCAGGCGTTGTTGCCGATCATCCCGCCGAGCGTTGCCCGGGTCCACGTCGAGGGATCCGGGCCGAAGCGCAGTCCGTGCGGGGCGCTCTCGCGCTGGAGGGTCGCCATCACCGCTCCGGGCTGGACGCGGGCGGTGCGCGCGTCGACGTCGATCTCGAGGACCCGGTCGAGGTGGCGGCTGAGGTCGAGGACGAGCCCCGGGCCGACCGCGTTGCCCGCGACGGACGTGCCGGCCCCTCGGACCGTCACCGGTACCCCCACGGCGCGCGCAGTCGCCACGGCGGCCAGCACCTCGTCGACGTCGCGCGGGAACGCGACCACGGCGGGGACCACCCGGTAGTTGGAGGCGTCCGTGGAGTACTCGGCCCGTCGACGCGTGGAGCCGTCGACCTCCGTCACGCCCGCGCGGACCAGCTCACCGACCAGCTGGACGACCACGTCGGCGGTGGCGGAGCCGACGGCCTGGGTCATGGGCGCATCCTCCCAGGCGACCTGCCACCTCGCGCGCACCGGGCGCACGACGCGTGCCGTCCACCCCCCACCTGCATTCGCCCGAGAATGGCGGGCCAGGGACCCCTCCCCACCTGCATTCGCCCGAGAATGGCGAGCCGGGGGACCCATCCGACACGCGCTCTCCCCCGAACACCGGCGTGAGCACCAGCCGACACCGCGGTTCCGAGCGCGCCTCCCTGAGCCCCCGTGTCCTCGGTGGCGTGCTGCTGGTGCTCGTCGGCCTGCTCTGGACGGGGCAGGGCGTCGGCTGGATCGGGGGCAGCCCGATGACGGGGGTGACCCTCTGGGCCGTCGTCGGCCCCGTCGTCACGCTGGTCGGCGCGGCCCTGCTCGCCGCGGCCTGGCGGCGGCGCGCCTGACCCGGGCACCGGTCCTCACGGCAGGAACAGCATCGAGTCCCCGAACTCGTGCCACAGGTACCTCTCCCGGACAGCCTCCGCGTACGCGTCGCCCACGAGCCTGGGCCCGGCGACCGCCTCGAGCAGCATCAGGTGGCTGGCCTCCGGCGCGTGCAGGCCGGTGACCAGCCCGGTCACCACCGCGGCAGGGCGCTCCGGCGAGAGCACCAGGTCGGTCCAGCCCCGGGCAGCGCGCACCCGGCCGTCGTGACCCACGGCTGACTCGAGCGCTCGGACGACGGTCGTGCCGACGGCCACCACCCGGCGACCCGCCCGCACGGCACTGCGGACAAGGCGTGCCGTGTCGCCGGGAACCTCGAACCGCTCGGGAGCCGGCGGCTCGTGCACGTCGGGGCTCGAGACGCCGCAGTGCAGAACGACCGGTGCGACGGTCACTCCGGCAGCGAGCAGGTCCACCATCAGCTCGGCAGTGAACGGCCTTCCCGCGCTGGGCATCTCGGCGCTCCCGGGGACGCGAGCGTAGACCGTCTGCCGCTCGTGCAGCGCGTAGTGCCCGTCGAGGTACTCGTACTCGATCGGGCGACCGTGCCGCGCGAGGTACGTCACCAGCTCGGTGGGCCGGCTCACCTCAGCGCGCCACAGCCTGGCCGACGCTGCGTCTGCCCCCGGGAACGGCTCGCGGAGCCGACCTCCAGACCCCCGGGCATGCTCAGGACGTCACCCGACCGGAACCGCAGGTCGGGGCCGCTGCCGTCGGGCAACCGCGGCTCGACCACCCAGCTCCCGTCATCCAGCGCCGTCGACACGTGCACCGGCGCCGGTGACCCTCCGGATGACCCGCTCAGAGCCGCCGCCAGCGTGCGTGACGTGTTGACCACCACCAGGTCTCCAGGGGACAGCAGACGTGGAAGGTCTCTGAAGACGTGGTGCGAGACGGCGTCGCGCGAGGCAGCGAGCAGCCGCACCCCGTCCCGGGCGAGCCCACGACGCTCGGGAGGGCTCGGGGCGTCGCTGCCCGGCGGGAGCTCGAACGTCGTCGCGGGCCGCACCGAGGGCGTGGCGACCTCCGCCCCGCTCATCTCGCACCTGCTACTACGCGGTCGCCCTCGGCATCGCCGGCCTCGACCCCGAGATCCGGGGCCAGCAGCTCAGTGGCCCTGTACCGGCCACTCGGCGGCCTCACTGTCACCAGGTGCAGCAGCGCCGGGACGACCGTCCGGGGGGACGGGCGGTCGCTGACGTCCTCGTCGGGGAAGGCCTGCTGGTGCAGGTCGGTGGCCATGTCCCCGGGATCCAGGGCGTAGACGCCGAGCTCGGGGTGCTCCACCGCGAGCACGGCGCTGACCAGGTCGAGGGCCGCCTTGGACGCGCCGTAGGCGGCCCACCCGTCGTAGGGCTCGACCGCGGCGTCGGACGAGATGTTGATGACTGCGCCGCGGGAGCGGGTCAGCTGCTGGACACAGCGGCGCACCATGTCGGCGGGGGCGATGGTGTTGACCGCCAGCACCCGCGCGAAGGCTTCGGCATCGAGGGCTGCCAGCCGGGGCTGCGGGCTCCCGGCGAGAACGCTCGCGTTGTTCACCAGGAGCGCCACGTCGCCCCGGGTGACCGCCGCGTCGGCCAGCGCCGCGCGGTGGGAGGCGTCCGCGACGTCGCCGGGAACGACCGTGACGGAGCCGGACGGCAGATCGGCCAGTTCGGCGCGCAACCTGTCCCCGTCGCGCGCGTCGACGACGACGTGCCATCCGGAAGCCACCAAGGACCTGGTGACCGCGAGACCGAGACCCCGGGAGGAACCGGTGACGATCGCCGTGCGGGGGGTTGCCATTTCGATGTTCATGCCGCGATCATGCAAGTTCAAGTGAACTTGAAGTCAAGTAGCCGTGGGAGTGAGAGATGAGCAGCGGGCTCCTGACCATCGGGGAGGTGTCACAGCGGTCGGGGGTGGCCACCTCGACGCTGCGCTTCTACGAGCAGGAGGGGATCGTCACGGCCACGCGTAGCGCCGGCGGGCGACGCCTGTTCCCGCGTGCTGTGCTACGCCGCCTCGCGTTCGTCCGGGCGGCCCAGAGCGTGGGGTTGTCCCTGGACGAGGTGCGCGCCGCGCTCGCGACGCTGCCGGACTCCCGCACGCCCACGAAGGCCGACTGGGAGAGGCTGTCCCGGACCTGGCGGTCGCGACTCGACGAGCAGATCGCGGCGCTCGAGGCGCTGCGTGATGGCCTCACCAGCTGCATCGGCTGCGGGTGCCTGTCGCTCCGGCGGTGCGCCCTGTCGAACCCTGGCGACCAGGTGGGTCGCTCAGGCCCTGGCGCACGCTTCCTGCCGTCTGCGTTGCGCGGCGGAGCCCGTTCTCCCGGCTAGTCCGTGGGCAGCTCGTCGAACCACGCGACGTAGACGTGACGTCCCGGCGGGGCCGGAGCCTGCTCGATCAGGACTCGCCGGACGATCTCCCGTCCGTCAAGACGCAGGATCGGCAGGTCCATCTGACGGCCCAGCATGCGCACCTCACCGGTTGCGAGGTGCCGGGTGAAGCCGGCCACGTGCTGCTCACGCAGCCGCTGCGGGATGATCGTCGTGATGCGGCGCCCCAGCAGGTCGGGGGCGAACCCCCCGAGCATCTGGGCGGCCGCGTCGCTGACGGCGATCAGTCGGTTGCTGTCGTCGGCGGCGACCACGCAGCGCGAGGACGTCCGGATCTCGGTGTCGTCCCAGCCGCGCAGCCGGTAGACCGTCGTCGGCGAGTGGGCCGGCGCCTTGGTCCGCGCCCCGTCCCAGGGGGTGGGATCGATGCCGGACGCCTGGGCGACGATCTGGTCGCAGACCCAGCCACGGAGCGCCACCAGCTCCTCGAGAGATGGACGCACGAGCAGCTGCCCCTCACGCGCCAGTCGGCGTCCGAGGTCGAGGGCTTCCTGGAAAGCGTTGACGTGGCCAGGTTCCAGGTGAGTGGTGTCCACCTCCACATCGAGCACCGCCGGCATGCCCGACAGGACCTCCTGCCGTCCGGCGGTGTTCTTGCCAGCGGTCCGGCGCCCGTTGAGCCGAGTCGCCTGAGCGGGCTCCACGGCCGAGTGCTCGAGCGCGAGCGCGCCGCCCTCGGTCAGAGACCTCAGGACCGACTCGGCCGCGGCCAGGTCCACGGGGAGGTCCGTTGAGGCGCGCGACGGGCCTGCGGTGACGAGGTACAGCTCCCGGAGGACCGCCGCCTGGTGCTCGAGGCCGGCGACGAAGAGCCGCATCGGCATGCGCTCCAGGCGCGCAACTCGTTGCGCGGGCGGCTGTTCCTCGAGCAGCTCGAGACCGGTGAGGTCCCACTCCTCGCTGAGGCCCTGGGGGTCCGCCTCGCGTTCGACCCCGTCGAGGACGAACCAGATCACCTTGCCCGTGACGCCCCCCTCGTCCCGCACCGGCTCGATCCCGAAGTCGGCGCACAGCCGGGTGACGAGCGAGAGACCGCGACCGGTGGTGGCGTACTCGCTGAAGTGCTTGGGCGACGGGAGGTCGTGGCTGAAGTCGCGGACGCTGACCCGTACGTGGTCCGGGGCGACCTCCACCAGGAGCTCGCAGGGCGTGCGGGCGTGCAGCACCACGTTGGCGACGACCTCGGTCACGGCCAGCTCGGCGTCGTCGACCCACTCGGCGTGATCGGAGTCCGTGAGGACGCTGTTCACGTGCTTGCGCGCCAGTCGGACGCTCAGTGGCTCAGGCGGAAGAGTGAGATGCCTCGGGAGCGGCATCTCGGACACCCCCTCCTCCACCATCTCGCGTCCCCGCGAGCGACGCTGCTCGTGACCACCCCGCCCGAGTGTGTCACGAACAAAGCCCCACGTGGTGTCCCCTGTCATGTCATTTCCGGCGAGTGGCTCATCGCGTCAGCGCCAGCAGCGCGAGGTCGTCACTGAACCCGCCCGTCGCCTCTTCTCCCAGCCCACGGGCGACGCGTTCGGCCACACCGTCGCCCCCCGCGGGCTGCCCTGCGGCGACAAGGATCTGGGTGAGGGTCCCCTGCCCGATCTGCTCCCCCTGCTGGTCTCGCGCCTCGGTCGCGCCGTCCGTGTACAGGAGCAACGTGTCCCCTTCGCGCAGGTCCACCTCGACGACCTTGACGTCGACGTCCGGGAGGACGCCGACGAGGGTTCCTGGACCGGTGATGGCCTCGACCGCACCGTCCGCGTGTCGCAGGAGAGCGGGTGGATGCCCGCCCGAGACGATCGAGAGTGGCAGTGGTCCGGAGGCTGCCGCTGCTCCGTCCCCGGGGTCGACGGAGAACGTCACGATCACCAGGGTCGTGAACCGCTCGCCCCAGGACCCCGCCAGCAGCAGCTCGTTGAGGCGGCGTACCAGCTCCGCCGGGTCGTCCGTGTCGGGCGCGAGGGCGCGGAGCGAGTACCGCACCGCCGCCGCGAGGGCGGCGGCGCCGGGACCCTTGCCGCACACGTCGCCGAGCACGACCCACCAGCGGGACAGGCTGGTGCGGAAGACGTCGTAGTAGTCGCCCCCGATGTCGATCCCCTGCGTCCCGGACCGGTAGTGGGCGGACAGCTCGAGGCCCGGGATCGCCGGCAGTGCGGGGGGCAGGAGGCTCGACTGGAGCGCCGTCGACGTGCGTGAGAGCTCCTCGTAGAGACGGGTCTTCTCGATCGCGGCCCCCGCCCGCCGACCGAGCTCGGCGGCCAGGTCGACGTCCTCCTGGTCCAGTACGCGCCCGTGGGACGAGGCCAGAAGCATCGTCCCCACCCCCCGCACGCCGGCCACGAGCGGGACGGCGAGGTACGACGTGAGGTTCAGCGACAGCAGCATCTCGAGGTGCTGGTCGTCGCGTGCGGCGCCGCGCAGCATGTCCTCCGTGATCTCCGGCACCAGGACGGGCTCGAGCGTGCGCATCAGCTCGCTGAGCATCGGGTTCTGCGGGTCCGTCGGGTAGCGCTCCTGCAGCGTGCGGGCCAGGGCGACCATGGTCGGGTCCCGGTGGGCGACGCCGACGCGGTGCACGCGGCCGTCGACGAGGACGTCGACCGTGCACCAGTCCGCGATCTCACGGATGGCCAGCTCACCGACCTGCTGCAGGGTGGCGTCGAGGTCGAGGGGGGCGTCGAGCAGGCTGGAGGCGCGGGCCAGCATCTGCATGCGTCGTCGAGACGACCGGGCCAGCTGCTGCATCCGCCGACGCGAGGCGTCGGCCTCCGACCTGGCCCTGCCCTCCGCCTCGCGCGCCAGCTCACGCTCCTGCTCGGCCAGGCGTCGGTCGGTGACGTCCATCGCGACGCCGATGAGCTCCAGGGGCTCCCCGTCCTCGCCCAGGCTGAGCTGGCCTGTCGCGGCGAACCACCGCACGTCGCCGTTGGGCAGGACGGTGCGGTGCTCGACGTGGTACGACGGGGACCGGTGCCGCAGGAGCTCGCTGATGACCGCCTCCACACCGGGCCTGTCCTCGGGATGCAGCCTGCCGGCGTACGTCTCGTAGGTCCCGTCGAAGGTGCCCGGCTCGAAGCCGTACAGCTCCTCCATCGAGGCGTCCCAGTCGACGACGTTGACGCGGATGTCCCATCGCCAGGTGCCGATGCGGCCGGCGCGCAGGGCCATCTCGAAGCGGCGGCGGACCACGGACTCGGTCATCCAACGCCATCCCCTCGCGTCCGTGGCCCGTCACGCGCGCACTCGCGGCACGTGCTCCGGCACCCTGCGACGTGATGCGCAGGGCCGCCGACCATCCTGACCTAACACAGGGCCGTGTGGGGGTGTGAAACGCAGGGTGCATCCGTTCGGGTGCGCGAGGTGACGGGAACGGACGCGGCCCCGGAGGCGCGTGCGCCTCCGGGGCCGGTACGTGTCGCGCCGGGCGGCCAGCCCGGTTCCGCTGGGGTCAGCGAGGTCAGTCCCTGGTCACCGGAAGTTGACCTCCAGGACGTGCTCGCTGTCGTCGACGAGGCGGACGACCAGCTCCTGGCACGTGCCGCGCCACGACTTGTCGGTCTTCCACTTCAGCGAGTACAGCTCCTTGCGATCCTTGTACTTCAGGCCCTTCCCCTGCAGGTCCGCCGGCTGACCGACATCAGTGCTGCCGCACGGGCGGACCGTCGGCGTCCCGTCGAGGATCTCGAGGGCATCAGGGCCGTCCGGCCCGTCGAGCGAGAACGTGACCTTGACCGTCGAGCCCGCCTTCGGGTCCTTCTTCCCGTCGACGTCACCGAAGCCGAAGAAGTCCCACGCTGGGGTCAGGCCCACGACCAGCGCGTCGTGGTCCGAGGCGCGGAACGGGCCGGGCGAGTAGAAGCTCGCCACCTGACCTGGCGACTTGAACTCGACGTTGTAGTCCAGCACGATCGGCTCGTCCGCGTTGATGTGCCACTCGTCGACGCCCTTGACCTGCCCGAGCAGGGACGGGGACGCGAGCGCGTGGTCCAGGTACCCGGACTGTCCGCTGAACACGTAGGAGTAGGCGGCGTCGCCGTCGTACGCGTGCAGCAGGTTGGTGTAGCCGGCGTCCTCGAGCGCCTGGACGGGCGTCTCCTTGGCGTAGGAGTTGAGGTCGCCGATCACCAGGACGTCCGGGTCGCCGGAACCCGTCGGGTCCGTCGCGAGCCAGCGGGCGAGTGCCTCGGCGGCGCGGGTGCGCGTGCCGTTGCAGTTGCCCGACCCGTCGGTCGCGTCGTCGCCCGCACCGCAGCCCGAGCCCTTCGACTTCAGGTGGTTGGCGACCACGGTGAACGTGGTCCCCAGGGCGTCGTACCGGAACGTCTGCGCGATCGCCGGCCGGTTCCGCGTGGTGTCGAAGTCCGGGTCGACCGAGGAGTCGAGGACCGCGTAGGCACCGACCGGTGTGACGGCGGCCGGCTGGTAGATCATCGCGACCTTGATCTGGTCGGTGCCGACGACGCCGGTGTCGATGTAGGAGTACGTACCCGGGGCCGTGGCCTCGTTCAGGCCGTCGACGAGGTCGACGATGGCGCTGAGCGAGCCGCCGTCGTTCTCGATCTCGTTGAGCCCGACCACGTCCGACGTCCATCGCCACCAGCGCGGAGATGATCTTGGCGCGCTGCCGGTCGAACTCGGCGGGGGTGTTGGCGCCACGGGGCGTCGGGAAGCCGCCGCCCATGCCGTCACCGTTGAAGTAGTTCAGGACGTTGAAGCTGCCGACCCTCACCTGGCCACCGACCGCGTCCGGGGCGTCCTGGCGCGGGTTGGTGGACGTGAACGTCGGGCCGCCGTCGCTGGTCGGCTGGACGCGGTACGCGGAGAAGCGCTGCTCCAGGACGCCGGTCACGTCGGCTGCCGTGTCACCGACGCGCAGGGTGTTGTCGGCGGAGAGGCCGCCGGCCGGGTAGGCCACGGGGTCACGGTTCTGCTGGCCGTTCGCGTCGTCGAGGAGGATCCGGCTGCGGTCGTTCAGCTCCTGCAGCGCCAGCGCCTCCGGGCCGGGCTCGACCAGGTGGGTGGGCTGGTAGAGCCGGCCACCGGCCGAGAGCGAGACCTCGCCGAAGCGGCCGAGGGTGAACACCTCGGTCACGGTCAGGTCGCTCGGGGAAGCTGACGTGCATGCTCTCCAGGCTCTCCCAGACGTCGAGCGAGGCGACGGGCAGCGTCACGGGGGTCGGGGCCACGGTGTTGCCGGTGCCGCAGACCAGGCGAGAGGTGATGCTGCTCAGCTGCGTGTTGCCGTTCGTGGCCGGGAACTCGGCGACCGTCCCGGTGATGCGGACCAGGTCACCCTCGTCCACTGCGAGCGAGGTGTTGAAGACGAACAGGCCCTCGGACGTGGCGGGGTCACCGTCGCCGACCGGGTCCTGCAGGTGGTATCCGCTGAACTGGCCCGACCCCTGGTAGTCGCCCACGACGACGCCCTCGACGGACACGACCTGGCCGACCTTCGGGGACGTCGCCCCGGAGCCCTGGATCTCGGCGATCGGGGTGGTGGGGTCGCCGCAGGCCTCGATGCGGGCGACCTGGAACGACGACGAGAAGTCGGCCGCCATGGTGTCCGGCGGGTCGTCGGCGTCGACGTCCGCGACCTGGGCGGCCGTGACCGCGACGGTGCAGGTCTCCCCGCTCGCGAGGGCGGGCGTCGGGTCGAGCGTGTAGGTCGTCGGACCGCCGCTGAGCGCGAAGGGGACGGCGCCGCTGGCCGAGCACGAGAGGCCGAAGGCCGAGGCCGGCGCGGTGACCGGCTCGCTGAAGGTGACGGTCACGTAGGCCGCCGGGTCGACGTTCGTCGCACCGTCCGCCGGAACGACCGAGCTGACCGAGGGCGCCGCGTCCGGACCCGGGGCCACCGCCGGCGACCGAGTGGGCGCCGAGGCCGTCGAAGGTGTCCGTCGCGTAGCCGTCCCACTCGGTCGCGGGGTCGAAGGCGTTCGAGCCGTCGGTGTCACCGGCCTCGACGGTGGCCTTGCGACGCAGCGTGTTGTCGGCCGTGCTCGTCAGGCCGCTGCCCCACTCGGTGCCGGGGTCGACCCCGATCTGCCCGATGACGTCGAGCACGGTCGTGCCCTTGCGCAGGACGACGGCGTCGTCGCCGTTGAACCAGCCGGCGCCGCTGGTCTGGTCGGCCTGCGCCAGGATCGCCGCGCTCGCGGACGCCTGCGCGAGGACGAAGACGTCCCCGTCGGCGACGGTGCCCGGTGAGGTTGATCGTCAGGCCGGCCGTGGTGCTGCCGTTGAAGTAGAACTGCACGTTGTACGTGCTGGCGGCGAGGTCGACCGCCCCGCCGGTGCCGTTGAAGATCTCGACGGCCTTGTTGTTGCTGGATCCTTCGACGTACTCGGAGACGAAGAGGTCGGTGACGGCCGCTTGGGCGGACGTCGCGGTGGCGATGCCGACCAGGGGCAGACCAGCGACCGTGAGCGCGGCGATGGCGAGCCGCGAGGACAACCTTGAGGTGAGCGACGAACGCATGGGGGGTGACCCACTTTCCCGACCAGTCGGTCGACGAGCGCGAAGTCGCGAGAGTATCCAGCGGGATCATCCCTGCATAGCGTTCGCAGGTGTCCGTCGTGCGTCGATGCGGACACAACGGGTCGAACGGCGCGAGTGGTGCTGAGCGCCCCCCTGACGGGCTCACCCGTCTGCAGTCGTGAGGTCGCGCGATCGTCAGCGACGCGGCCGCGCGAGCAGGTCGACCTCCTGGAGGAGCGTGGGGGCCTTCGCGTCCGCCACGATGTGTCTCGCCAGGGCCTGAGCCCCTCTCGCGTACGACGGCTCGCGCATCACCGTCTCGACGGCCTTCGCGATCGCCTGCGGGGTCGCCCGCTTGCTGAGCCGCAGGACGGCACCGTGACGTTCGGCGCGCCGCACGTTGTCCGCCTGGTCACGGCCCATCGGCAGGCACACCGTCGGCACGCCGGCGCCGAGCGCCTTGATCAGGCTGCTGTGGCCCGCGTGCGTGACGATCGCCGACGCCTGCGCGAACAGGGCCGAGTGCGGGGCCGACCGGACGACGTCGACCCGGGGCGTGCCGGGAACCTCGTGCGGGTTCACGGCCGGCCCCAGGGTGACGACCCCACGGACGGGCAGCGAGTCCAGGGCGCTCACCGTGCGACGCAGCAGGTCGGCCTGGTTCATGTACGTGCTGGACAGGGCGACGACGACCAGGGGCTCGCTGCCGGGTGGTGGCGTGTAGTCCTCGACCCACGGCGGGTCGTCCAGAGGTGCCCCGACGTACCGCACGTTGTCGGGCAGGCGGGCCTCGAAGTCGAACGCCGGGGAGGTGAGCACCAGCACTCGCTCCACATGGTCCAGCTGGTCGAACACCGAGGCGAGCGCGGGCAGCCCGAGCTGCGCGCGCGCCGCGTTCAGGTCGCCGAGACCCTTGTCCCACAGGGCGGTGACGAGTCGGTTCACCACCGCCGTGCGGAGGCGGGTGACAGGACCTCTGGGTGGCGCCCAGCCGGTACCGAAGGGAGGCAGCCCGGGCGCGGGCAGGAAGTAGACGTTCGGGATCAGCGCTGCGGTCGGGATCTGCCGGGACTCGGCAGCCATCTGCGCCCCGACCAGGACGGCGTCGGAGATGACGGCGTCGATCTTCTCGTCGGCCATCGCTGCCAGGGTGTCGGCGGCGTAGCGGGCGGCGGCGCCGGTGACGATGCGGTCGCGGAACCGTCCGAAGATCTCGACCAGGCTCCGGCACTCCCAGTCCTTGATGACGTCGTCCTGCATCTCGAGGGAGGCGCGGTGGGGTGCCGTCGTCCACGGCCGGAAGGTCGCCCCCAGCGCCGTCGCACCGTGGGCGAGCGTCGGGTCCCCGAGGACCGTGACCGCGTGACCGTGCCCCACGAGCCGGCGGACGGCTCCCAGCTCGACCGGGACGGTTCCTCCGCCGTCCCACAACGCGACCAGCAGGCGCATCGTGGCCTCCTCCACCCGACGAGGGTAGAGCTCGGATGGGCGGTCGAGGTAGTGAGGTCCCTTGCCGCTCTGCGTGCCGTCTCGCTCGCCCAGCTGCCCTCAGGAACTCGCCGGTGCGGCGACGCGCCTGTGCCGCACCAGGTGGTCCACCACGTGCGAGGCGTCCGCCCCGGCGCCGCCGATCAGCATCGACCGGAACGAGGACTGGAAGCACAGCCCGGTGAAGTAGAGGCCGGGGCAGTCCGGGACGACACCGCGGTCCTCGAGCGGCCAGCCGTCGTCGCCGATGACCGGCAGGTCGATCCACGAGTAGTCGTGTCGGAACCCGGTGCACCAGACGACCGAGGCGACGTCCACGACCCGGCCCTCACCGAGAACCGGTCGGCCGTCACGGACGCCGGTGACCCGGTCGGTGACGCGCTCGACGCCTGCCTCGGCGAGGTCCCTGCGCTTGACCCGCAGCAGGGGGGCGCCGTGGTGCCGCGCGTGCCCGCGGACCGTGCGGCCGACCGGGGTGCTGATCGACAGCACGTGTCCCCACACGAACCACAGCACCGGGAAGAGCGCCCGCATGGCCGCGCCCTCGAGGCGAGGCGGGATCTGCCCCGTGTCGCGGCCGCACAGGATCGTGGGGTGCGACCGGGCGACCTCGTAGGCGATGTCGCCTCCGGAGTGGGAGCCGCCGACCACGAGGACCGGGCCCTCCGGCAGGTCGTCCGGGGAGCGGTACCGCGACGAGTGCAGCTGCACGATCTGCGGGTCCAGCTCGCCCGCGAACCCCGGCACCTGCGGCGTGCCCCCGAAGGTCCCGGTGGCGACGACGACGTTGTCGGCCTCGAGGGTGCGGTCACCGCAGTCGATGGCGTACCGGCCGAGCTCCCGGCTCAGCCTGCGGACCCGGCTGCCGCGACGGACCGGCAGGGAGAACGTGCGGGCGTAGCTCTCCAGGTAGTCCGCGACCTCGTCCTTGCCGGGGAAGTGGTGGGGCGGGGCCGGGAAGTCCATCCCCGGGAGCCCGTCCCGCGCTGCAGGGCTGTAGAGCCGCAACGAGTCCCAGTGCGCACGCCAGGTGTCCCCGGTGCGCTCGTGTGCGTCGAGGATGACGAAGTCACGACCGGCCTGCTGCAGGTGGTAGCCCACGCTCAGACCCGCCTGACCTCCACCGATGACGACGGTGTCGAACCTCTCGCGAGCGCCTGACCGGGACCGCCTGCCCCCGGTGGTGGTGCCCGTGGTGGTGCCGGTGCTCGTCGTGTTGTCGAGGGTGCTCATGCTGGCCTCCGCGTCGTCGATCAGGTGGTGTCGACGCTAGGAATCGGCCGGGTGCGCGCGCGTCGGGAGAACGACCCATTCACCGGCCCAGACGATGGGTGGTTCTGCGTAGCCTGCGCTCGGCGCCCCGTGGTGGTCAGAGGAGGTCGTGCTGGAACGCGTGGGCGGTCGCAGCCGCGCGGGAGCCGACGTCGAGCTTGGCGAAGATGTTGCTGAGGTGGCGAGCGACGGTCTTCTCGCTCAGATGCAGGTCGCGCGCGATGGCCCGGTTCGTGCGACCGGTGGCGACCGCGCGGAGCACCTCCAGCTCGCGGGCGGTCAGGTTCGTGCCGGTCAGCTCGTCCGGTGCGCTGCTCCGTCCGGCGTGCACCGTCCGCGATCCGGCCCGCTCTGCACGAGCCAGGTCCGGACCGGCGCTGAGCTGGTCGAAGACCGCCACTGCGGCCGCGACCTCGAGGCGCGCCGTGTCCTCGTCGGCGAGCGCCCGGCACGCCTCGCCGAGCAGCAGCCGCGTACGGGCCAGGTCGTAGGGGGCGTCGAGGTCGCGCCACTCCGTGACAGCCCGGCGCAGTGCGTCCAGTGCCTGCCGGGGGTGTGCGTCAGCGAGCAGAACCGCACCCCTCGCCTGCGCCGCCATCGCTCGGAGCAGGGCCGTGTCGTGGTCGGAAGCGGTCGCGGCCATCGCCTCGGCGGCTTCACCGGCTTCGGCGAGCTCCCCTGCAGCCAGGGCGATCTCGACCCGCGCGGCCTGGAGGTGGGCGCGTCCGCGCCATGAGCCGTGCTCCGCGACCGCCCGGCGGACGGCGGCGAGGGCCGCACCGACGTCACCCTGGTCGAGTCGCAGCAGCGCGAGCCCCGGCTGTACGTCGTGGCCGCAGCGGGACGACGCGGCATAGGCCTCCTCTGCGGGGCCGTGCTCGCCGCGGAGCCGGTGCATCTCGCCGAGCTCGTAGAGCGCCATCCCCACCGCGGGCTGGCCCGGCGGGTCCGAGAGCCGCGCTCGGGCGAGGTCGATCTGCTCCCGCGCCTCCGGCCAGGCGCCGTGCAGCCGGAGCACCTGCGCGCGGTGCACGAGGCACTGCCCGCGGAACGGGACCAGTCCGGGCTGGCTGTCGCACCAACCGCTGAGCACCTGCGTCCACTCGGCAGCGCGGCGCACCTCGTAGGTCTCGTGGCAGGCGATGATCACCGCGCAGTAGACCAGCCCTGTGACCAGCGGCGAGGTCTCGCCGCCTGCGACGCCGAGCATCACCTCGTCGAGCGTTCGAAGCCCCGTCTCGACCTCCCCCATGGTGACCAGGGCCTGGCCGGTCCCGAGGCCGCTCAACGCGGTCAGCTCGGGATGCCAGTGGCGCCGAGCGATCTCGCGGGCCGCACGGAACCGGTCGAGCGCCGCCTCGCCGTCGCCGGCCCTGAGTCGCTCCAGCGCGTGCGGCAGCATCAGCAACCCGTGGACGGCGCACTCCGGGGAGTCGCCGAGGGTCTGCTCGGCGCGGGCGAGCCAGCCGCCGCCCCGTGCCGTCTCGCCGCGGTTCATCAGGGTGAAGCCCGCCCAGAAGGCCGCCTCCGCCGCCGCGTCGGCACGTCCTGCCCTGTCGTGCAGACGGAAAGCGGCCTCGAGGTGCGAGACGCACTCCTCGTCGCGACCGGTGAGGTAGGCCGCGCGAGCGAACCGGCCCAGGTCGTCGGCGTCGAGCTCCGACCCCTTGTCGGCAGCCCGCCCGAAGCCGGCGTAGGCGTCGGCCCACCGGCCGTCGTCGTACGCCGTCCGCGCCTCCCCGAGCACGTTGTCGCTGCCCATGGCCCCTCGACCCGATCGTTGCGGTGGCGGACATCTGACTGTAGCGACGTGGCGGAGCGTCGCTCCGCCGTGAGAGGGTCGCCGCCATGGGGGAGTTCGCCCGGTCCGACGACCAGCAGCCAGCGATGTTCGTCGACGCGGACCTACGAGGGGCCCGGTTCGTCCGGGCTGACCTGTCCGGCGCCGTGATGCGCGCGGTCGATGTGGCGGGGGCGGACATCGACGCCCCATGGCTCCTCGACGGCGAGAACGCCCTGCGCGTCAACGGCGTCGACGTGGTCCCGTTCGTCGAGGCCGAGCTCAACCGCCGCTTCCCCGGTCGCGCCGACCGGCGCGCGGGCGATCCGGACGGCCTACGCGCAGCCTGGGCGGCGCTCGAACGCACGTGGGACGACCACGCTCGAGCGCGTCGCGGCGATGCCGGCCGGCACGGTCGACGTCTCGGTGGACGGCGAGTGGTCGTTCGCGCAGACGCTGCGGCACCTGGTCATGGCCACGGACACGTGGCTGGGCAAGGCGATCCTGCAGGTCGAGCAGCCGTTCCACCCCATCGGTCAACCGAATGCCGAGTACGAGACCGACGGCGGCGACATGTCGGTCTTCACGACGGCCACCCCGTCCTACGCCGAGGTGCTCGAGGTCCGGGCCGGCCGTGTCTCCATGGTGCGGGACCTCCTCGCCACCGTCACGGCTGAGGACCTGGCCGAGACGCGCAGGAATCCCCACGCCCCCGAGTACCCGGAGACTGTCCTGTCGTGCCTCCACACGATCCTCGAGGAGGAGTGGGAGCACCACCGGTACGCCGTCCGCGACCTCGAGGTGATCGAGGCGAAGCTCGAGGCATAGCGGGGGGCGACTGCGCCAGCCGTCGGCTGGACCCGACTGGCTGCTTGGTGTCTTCCGCGGCCACTCGGTCCGCGAACCTCAGGAAGGCGCGGAAGTCGCCCAACCGCATCGTGAGCTCCGACCCGCGGGAGCGTCTCGAGACAGGTAGCTCGCCACCCAGACCAGCGGGGCGTTCCACCGGATGCAGACGTCGTTGGTGACCTCGGAGGTCGGCTCGTCGAGGTAGCAGCACTGGGGCGGCAGGCCGACCAGCCTCTGGTCGTAGGGGAAGTCCGGCGCTGGGATGGAGTTCGCGCCGCCGGCGACTGCCCCAGGCGGCGGCGGAGGCAAGGCCGGGTCGAGGTCGTGGCCGAACTGCCTGGTCCGCAGGTGGCGGGTGCGGTCGGTGCCGTACCCGGTGACGTAGCTCTGCCCGAGGGCGTTCCGGCCCAGGAGGTAGTCGACACCGGTCGCGACACCGTCGTGGAAGCGACGCTCCCCCGTGAGCAGGTGCGCCGAGCCCAGGACGACGAGGTTGTTGAGGATCCGACCGTTCGACCCCCAGCCCCAACCCTCGGGCGGGGCGTAGGGCTGGCCCCACGGCTGGCGCCGCTGGAGCTCGAGCAGCCGGGTGGCGCCGTTGCACACGCTGTCCCGGACGCGGTCGTGGTCGGGCAGGTTGTCGCCGCTCAGGGCCAGGTCGAGCCGCGCAGGGCGGCCACGCGGTCGAAGTCGTGGCCGGCAGGGTCGAAGGCGTGGTCTCGGTGGTGCGGTGACGCGAGGACCCGGTTGCGGTAGGCGTCCTCCCCGGTGGCCAGCCACAGCTCGGCGGCCGCCCAGTAGACGTCGTCCCCGAGCTCGTCGTCGTCGTACGGTCCACCGCCGAAGAGCGCGTGGTCATCTGGTGCGACCAGCGGCGGGTGTCGCTCGGCCGCTGCGTAGGCGAGACGGGCCGCGCCCAGCAGCCGTTCGGCGTACTCGGGAGTCGTCGCCACGGAGCAGCCGTGCGCCCTGGGCGGCGACCGCGACCAGGTGCAGCGTCGGCGCTGGTCGAGGGACGGTGCAGCACGCGCTCGGTCGGGTCCTCGTGGGCCCAGCCGGGCAACGGTGACCACGTCGGTCCCGTGGACGCGGTGGAACGCCATGCCGGACAGCGGGTATCCGGACGGCACCTGCATCCGCAGCAGCCAGTCGAGCTCCCAGCGGCACTCCGCCAGGAGGGCCGTGACCTGTGTGGGCGGTGCTGTGCCGACCGAGCGCACCAGGTCGAGCGTCGTGAGCAGCTGCCACACGGCGACGCTGCCGCTGGTCGTGTACTTGCCGTAGTCCCCCGCGTCGTACCAGCCGCCCGAGACGTCGAAGCTCCCCTCGCACGTCCAGCCGGGGTAGAGCCTTTCCGCGTCCGGGCCGGCCCACGCCCGCACAGCCGTGTCGCCTCGGTTCGGCGGCTGACCCAGGTGGCCGCCTGGCCTGGCGTAGCCAGGGTGCTCGTCGGCCAGAATCGCTGTCCCTGAACGCATCAGGGTGAAGAACCTCAGCGCGTCCGCGCTGAGCGTCCGGTACAGGTCGGCCGAGACGCGGAATGGATGGCTGCGCCGGCCCGCGGCCTCCAGGTGGAAGCCCTCACCGGTGGCGCCGAGCCCCGTGAACTCGAGCTGGTGGAGTGACAGCCCCGACGTCGGCTCGGGTCGCTCGTGCCACGGTCGTGACCGGCCGGCACTCGACGACTCCGCCGTTCCGGTCACGGACGACGAAGTCCACGGGCCGGTCGCTCGCGTCGACCAGCGTCGCCACCATCGGCCGACCGGGAAGGTAGCCGTGCTGGTTGACCCGGATCACCGGCCGGGCCGCCACCTCGTCCGAGGACCATGTCGGCCATGCCATGCTCGCTACGCTATCGGCGGACTGTCCCGTTCCTCTTCCTCACGCCCGTGCTGCTGCGAACGGAGACGACGTGACGGACGGCGACCGGCGCGATCGGTTCGTCGCAGCCCTGACGGCAGCCGTCGGGCGCTACTCGGTCGACGTCGTGGACGAGGAGGAGCTCGTCCTGAAACCGGCTTCCGGGACCGGTTGCCCGGTGAGGCTGCTACTCGGCCCTGGGCCTGACGTGACCCTCGTGCTCGGACGTGGCTTCCCGCTCATGGTTGAAGCCGCTTCGGATGCCGAGGCCCTTGATGAGGCCATGGAATGGATCTCGTGGGTGGCCCAGGGCGCAACGGAGAGGCTCTGGTTCGACGACACCGGAGAGGTCGTCCGCGCTGTGATGAGGAGCAGTGACGGCAGGGCTTCGTACCGCAGACCTTTCAAGCGCCTGTTCCGCAGCGAGACGCACGAGTGGGGTCCGGCATGAGCATGTCGGCGTCCCCACACCGACCCACCTGCGCGGAAGCGCCCGTCGGTCACGGCGGGACGGGCACCAGCGCGTCGACGCACGCGGCGCCGACGGCCTCGCCCTGCGCCAGGCCGTCCTCGATCGCGGAGCGGAAGGGGATCCCGCCGTCCAAGCGCGACACGGCGGCCTCCTCGGCAGCTGGAACGAGGAGGGTGCGCGGGACGTTCGCCGGCCACCTGCGGACCGACACGGTCCGCGCCTCCGGAAGGCCGAGCTCGCCGCCATCGGCATGCCGATGGAGTCCGTACCCCCGACGGACCCGTTCGGTGCCGAGGTCGTCCTCGCCCGGCACAGCCACGGCCCCGCCGCCACCGGGACCGCCCTCGTCGATCAGTTGAGCAGCTTCCTCGGCGGTTGCACGACGTTCGACGGTCCGGACGGCTTCGCCTCAGGACCCGAGGACGTGCCCGATGCCCCAGGAGAGTGCTCGACGATCACCCGGTCACTGCACGACTGACCGTGTCTCTGGGGACCGGTCGAGGCGCCGGGGGGCAAGGGGCTCCAGCGGCTACCCTGAGCCGCGGGTCGGAGAGGTGGAACGCACGGGCAACTGCCCCGTGAGTTCTCCCAGAGCCCCGCCCCCGGGCCTCTAGCTCAATTGGCAGAGCAGCGGACTTTTAATCCGCGGGTTGTGGGTTCGATCCCCACGGGGCCCACCAGTGTTTCTGCAGGTCAGAGGCTTGAAGCCTCGACGGGACCGCCTCCGAGTGCAAGACTTCTACCCAAAGTTCTACCCGACTCGGGTGGAAGGGGTGGTGGAGTGCGCGGATCGGTGGTGCAGAAGCCGGCCAAGACCGGCCGCTGGTACGTGGTCATCGAGCTCGATCGTGACCCCGGCACCGGCGCGCGCCGGCGAAAGTGGCACTCGGGGTTCGCCACGAAGCGCGACGCCGAGCGCGGGCTCGCGCGCATGCTCGCCGACCGGGACGACGGCTCGTACGTCGCGCCGCGCAAGCTCACGTTGGGCGTCTACCTGACCGAGCACTGGCTGCCGGCGATCGAGTCGACGGTGCGGCCCACGACGTTCAACGGCTACCGCAGCCACGTCGAGACCTACGTCGCCCCGCACCTCGGCGCGGTGCAGCTGCAGAACGTCACGCCCGACCAGCTGAGCCGGTTCTACCGAGAGCTGCAGCTGAGCGGCGGGAAGGACGGCGGGTCGCTCTCCCCCAACACCGTTCGTCGAGTGCACGCCACCCTGCACCGGGCGCTCCGGGACGCCACCAGGTGGGGACACCTGCAGCGGAACCCGGCCTCGGTGGCGGTCAAGCCGATGCAGCCGACGATCGGCTCCCGCGACATCGCGACGTGGACGGCTGATGAGGTGCGGACCTTCCTCGAGTCGGTGGCGGACGACCGACTGTTCGCGCTCTGGCGGCTCGCTGCCACGACAGGGATGCGGCGCGGCGAGCTGCTCGGCCTGCGCTGGTCCGACGTCGACCTCGCGGCTCGCCGGCTCGCGGTTCGACAGACGGTGTCGTGCATCAGTTCTCGCGTCATGTTCGGAGAGCCGAAGACCAAGCGCGGCAAGCGCAACGTCGCACTCGACCAGGAGACCGTCGACGCCCTTGCGGCGTGGCGGCGACCAGCAGTCGGCGGAGCGAGCGGCCTGGGGCGACGCGTGGGAGGCGACCGGGCTGGTCTTCACGCGCGAGAACGGCGCACTGATCCACCCCGACCTGCTGACGAAGTGGTTCGGTCGGCACGTCGCCCGTGCCGGCCTGAGCCCGATCCGGCTGCACGACCTACGGCACACCCACGCGAGCCTCGCGCTGCAGGCCGGCATCCCGGCCAAGGTGGTGAGCGAGCGGCTCGGCCACGCGACCGTCGCGTTCACGCTCGACGTCTACTCGCACGTCCTGCCCGGCCTGCAGGAGGACGCGGCGGATCGCATCGCAGCGCTCATGCGCTGACGCCTCACGGCGCGCAAACGCGAGTAGGAACTGCCTCCTCACGAGACACCCAATCAACAGCCAGCACGACAACCGTCCGGCTGGTGCCGTGTCGGGCCGTGCAGGGCCGTGACCTGCGGAGACGCCGTCCGGCACGTGTCGGCTAAACCGCCTGTCCTCGCTTGGGACTGCTGCACGATCAGGTGACACGTCGGGCTCAGGCCGCCTGTGCGGCGGGTTTGGTGATGATCGCTTCGAACTCGATCGGGGTCAACCGGCCGAGTCGTTCCTGACGTCGTCGGCGGTGGTAGGTCCGCTCGATCCAGGTCACGATGGCGATCCGCAGGTCCTGGCGGGTGGCCCAGGGTTGGCGGTCCAGGACGTTCTTCTGCAGCAGCGCGAAGAACGATTCCATGGCGGCGTTGTCGCCGGCGGCGCCGACCCGGCCCATCGACCCGACCAGGTCGTGCCGGTTCGGGCGTGGACGAACTTCCTGCTGCGGAATTGCGACCCACGGTCGGAGTGGACGACGCATCCGGCGATACCGGTTGCTGCAGAGCCGTTCTCAGCGCCGCGTCGGGCGACCGCGGACTGCAGCGCTCGGACGGCGAGGCGGGACTTCATCCGGTCGTCGATCGAGTAGCCCACGATCCGGCCGGAGAAGACGTCCTTGATCGCGCACAGGTAGAGCTTGCCCTCGCCGGTCCAGTGCTCGGTGATGTCGGTCAACCACAGCTCGTTCGGCCCGGTCGCGGTGAAGTCCCGTTCGACCAGGTCCTCGTGCACCGGCGGTCCTGGCCGGCCGCGCTTGCCGCGGCGGGTCTTGCCGAAGCTCGACCACCACCGGTTGGCCGAGCAGATCCGCCACGCGGTCCGTGCCGCCATCGCCTTGACGGGCATTCCCTAGCACCTCGATGCACCGCTCAATCAGCTCTGAGCCCGGACAGCCCTTGTCCACCCAGTCGTGCGCTCCGAGTCTCATCGATTCGATTGTCTGTCGTTGACCTCCTTCGCCGGACAGCACGATGACCGGGACGGAGAGCCCGCGCTCTCGCATTTCGGACAAGACCCAGGAGGCCGCCCCAATCACCGGGCGGCATCTTCATGTCCAGCAGCATCAAGTCGACGCTACCGGCCTGGTAGGCGTCGACCTGCTCCTTCGCCATCGGGGGTGTAGGTGAGGGCTGCGCCGACCGCGCAGACCAGAGGTCAGAGTGAAAGCGATGTCGCGCTGATCGTCGGCCACCAAGATCCGAGCCCCCTTTTCAGTCATCTCCATACCTCTTCACCCAGAGGAACGGTCAGGTGCCACACGGTCCCGCTTGTCGACTGAGCCAGTTCGAAGCTTCCGCCTACGCGGCGCAACAATGACCTCACCCCCAACAGTCCGAGTCCGTTGCCGCCGGGCTTGGTGCTCTCGAATCCCTACCTGTTCGAGGTGAGCGCTGCCAGAACGGACTCAGGCAGACCGGGCCCGTCATCAGCGATCTCGACGATCGCGAGCCGTCGTCGTGCGTCCAATCGAGGGTCACAGCGCCACCGCCAGGCATCGCTTCAACAGCGTTCTTTGATCAAGTCGTCCAGAACGGCTGTCAGAGCCGCTTCGCCCATGGCCACCCAGAGATCGTCAGAACCAGAGGCGACGGAAAGCGATGGAGGTCGGCAATCGGACCAGCATGGCCGCCGCGTAGCGGCGGAGGAACGGAGACAGTGAAGTCGACTCCATGCCGCTCACGAACGACCGTTGATGGTCGGGGCCCGAGTCGACAAACGACCAGTCGACCGTCGACCGAGGCGACGCCAGGTGAAGTAGCGTCCCCCAATCGGTTGCATTCGCGTCGCCCACCACGCGCGCCAAGGTGTTCCCCCATATGGTGCCGCAGACAGGTCTCCGCCCCAACCAGGGCAAGCAGTCCGGCGACCTAATGGAAGACCCGGTGCCGGACCCGAGGCGGGAGGCGCTCAACCAGGAGGCGCCGTACCCGCCCCAATCGGCCACCCATCGCTCGTGCTCGGCTACGTGCTTGGCGAACGCCATCTTGGAGTCAGCCAACGTGCGGCTGACGGTGCCTGCCCTCTCGTCGTGCCGGCGCTGCACGAGTATCGTCGCGAGCTCTCGTGAGACCCACGCGTTGCCCAGCGTCTCAAGGGCGAAGAATGCCGGGTGTGAGGCCTGCGCCTCCCGCCGGTGCTCGTGCAGGTAGCTGTCGTGCCACAGCGCGACGGTCAGCGCTGCATCGAACCCATCGTCTCGATTGCGGATGGTCGGGCAACGCCGAGCAGCGAGCCACGCGGTTGGAGACTCTCGATGGAGCCAGCACCCTCGAACGGCTTGCGCGGACAGGATCCAGGACCGATGCGTCCAGAGCCCGCCGACCTCCATCGCTTCCAGCCGAAGCTGGCCAGCGCCTCATCGAACTGAGGGGCGATGGGCCTCAAGGCGCCGCCGCTCCGTCCAACGCGCACAGCGCCACCCACAAACCCGGCCGCATAGCAATACCAACCGAACCAAGAAAACATGCAC